>NZ_CBDFNE010000001.1:0-7730 GCF_965249975.1 Ancylobacter sp.
AGGACATCACGCTCCTGAAGCTCGCTGGCATCAATCCGGTCGTCGTGCATGGCGGCGGGCCGCAGATCAACGCGATGCTCACCCGGCTCGGCATCAAGTCGGAATGGGCGGCGGGCATGCGCATCACCGACAAGCCGACCGTCGAGGTCGTCGAGATGGTTCTTGCCGGCTCGATCAACAAGGAGATCGTGCAGACGATCACCGAAGCCGGCGGGCGCGCGATCGGCCTCACCGGCAAGGACGGCAACATGGTCACGGTAACGCGGCTGACGCGCAAGGTCGTGGACCCGGATTCGCATACCGAGCGGATCGTCGATCTCGGTTTCGTGGGCGAACCGAAGACCGTGCGCACCGAAGTGCTCGAAGTGCTGGCGAAGTCCGAGATCATCCCCGTGCTCGCTCCGGTCTGCGCGGGCGAGGACGGCGAGACCTACAATGTCAATGCCGACACCTTCGCCGGCGCCATCGCCGGCGCGCTGCATGCCTCGCGCCTTCTCTTCCTCACCGACGTGCCGGGTGTGCTCGACAAGCACAAGCAGCTTATCAAGGAGCTGACGGTCGCCGAGGCGCGGGCGATGATCGCCGACGGCACCATTTCCGGCGGCATGATCCCGAAGGTCGAGACCTGCATCGAGGCGCTTGATCGCGGCGTCGAGGGCGTCGTCATTCTCGATGGCAAGACCCCGCATGCGGTGCTGCTCGAACTCTTCACCGAGCATGGCGCCGGCACGCTGCTGAAGCGCTGATGAGCGACCACACCCTGTCCCAAACGCCTGATCTCGCTCGCTTCGCCACGGTGAAGGCCTGGGTGTTCGACCTCGACAACACGCTCTATCCGCGCCACACCAACCTTTTCGCGCAGGTGGACGTGCGCATCCGCGACTATGTCCAGCGCCTCCTCTCGCTCCCCGCGGACGAGGCGCAGCTCCTGCAGCGCGACTATTACCGCCGCTATGGCACGACGCTGCGCGGGCTGATGCTCGAACACAAAATCGCGCCTGACGACTTCCTCGAATATGTCCACGACATCGACCATTCCGCGGTCGCCCCCGATCCGCAGCTCGCGGCGGCGATCACGCGCCTGCCGGGCAAGCGCTACATCCTGACCAACGGTTCGCGCAGCCATGCCGAGAAGGTGATGGCGCGGCTCGGCCTCCAGCCTGATTTCGAGGACATCTTCGACATCGTCCGGGCCGACCTCGTGCCGAAGCCGCATGCCGACACCTATGACCGCTTCCTCGCCGAGAACGGCATCGCGCCCGGCGAGGCGGCGATGTTCGAGGATCTCGCGCGCAATCTCGAAGTGCCCAAGGCGCTCGGGATGGCGACGGTACTGGTCGTGCCGCGCGGCACCGAGCCGATCCTCGCCGAGGCGTGGGAGACGGAAGGGCGCGAGGGCGCCCATATCGACTTCATCACCGACCATCTCGGCGATTTCCTGACCGCGATCGTCGACGGTCTCGCGGCGCGCACCACCGGCTGAGGCGCCGCGCGGGGCTGCTGCGGCGTTGACTTCGCGATCGGCGCCGATAGTGTCGCGCGCCGTCACACCAATTTCGGGATGCTCCATGTCGATCGCCGATACCGCCGCCCTGCAAGCGACCATCGAGGCCGCGTTCGAGGATCCCGCCGCGATCACGACCACCACCAAGGGTGAAGTGCGCGACGCGGTTGACGCCGCACTGTCGCTGCTCGATGCGGGCACCGTCCGCGTCGCGGAGAAGCGGGACGGCGGCTGGGTGGTGAACCAGTGGCTGAAGAAGGCGGTGCTGCTCTCCTTCCGCCTCAATCCGATGACGGCGATCTCCGGCGGCCCGAACGGTTCCACCTGGTGGGACAAGGTGCCGTCCAAGTTCGACGGCTGGTCGGGCGAGGATTTCGCCAAGGCCGGCTTCCGCGCGGTGCCGAACTGCATCGTCCGCCGCTCTGCCTATATCGCGCCCGGCGCCATCCTGATGCCGTCCTTCGTCAATCTCGGCGCCTATGTCGACAGCGGCACCATGGTCGATACCTGGGTCACGGTCGGCTCCTGCGCGCAGATCGGCAAGAACGTTCATCTTTCCGGCGGCGTCGGCATCGGCGGCGTGCTCGAGCCGCTGCAGGCCGGGCCGACGATCATCGAGGACAACTGCTTCATCGGCGCGCGTTCGGAGGTCGTCGAGGGTGTGGTGGTCGGCGAGGGCTCCGTGCTTTCCATGGGCGTCTTCATCGGTGCCTCGACCAAGATCGTCGACCGCGAGACCGGTGAGATCCATATGGGCCGCGTGCCGCCTTATTCGGTCGTGGTGTCGGGCTCGCTTCCCGGCCGGCCGCTGCCGGACGGCACGCCCGGCCCGTCGCTCTATTGCGCCGTCATCGTGAAGCGCGTCGACGAGCGCACCCGCGCCAAGACCTCGGTCAACGAACTGCTGCGCGACTGAGCGAAGCGCCGGTTTCGGTCCGCGTCCGGCGGAGCACAAGAACGGAGCACCTGTCCATGGCGATGGTCACTTTGGAACAGGGACGGAGCGTGCTGGTCGCGGCGCGCGGGACAGCGCCGGAGCATGGTCTCTGGCAGTTCGGCTCCGAGGGCGGCGAATGGCGCGGCCGACAGCTCGCGACCGTCGGCCAGCTCTCTTCGCTCTGCCGCCATCCGGTGCTGCCCATCGTCTATGGCACGGTGAGCGCGCGCGGCGCCGTCATGGCGTGGCGCGTCGCAGACGGGGCAGCGGTCCCGCTCGGCGAGATTCCGAGCGGCGAGGATCCCTGCCATCTCGCCGTCGATCCGAGCGGTCGCCTGCTGGTTGCCGCGAACTATGGCTCCAGTACGCTGACGCTGATCGCGCTTTCGAGCGATGGCAGCTTCGGCGACACGGCCTCGCTGGTGCTCGAAGGGCAGGGGCCGGACGCCGAGCGGCAGGAGGCGGCCCATCCGCATCAGGTCCTCTTCCATGACGGGCTGATGCTCGTCGTCGATCTCGGCGCCGACCTCGTCCGGCGCTTCGCGTTTGACCTGGGGTCGTCCGTCGACCGGATGCTCACGCCGATCGAACCGCTGGCGGCGCCAGCGGGAAGCGGGCCGCGCCACGGCGTTTTCCTGCCCGATGGCCGGCTCGTGCTGTCCGGCGAACTCGGCTCCAGCCTGGTCGTCGGGTCCATGGCACGGCCGGCTGTCTGGGAGAGCACCGCCAGCACCCTGCGCCGCGGCGCGGCCCGCAGCCGCACGCCGCGCAACTATCCGGGCGACGTGCAGCGCTCCGAAGACGGCCACTTCGTCTATCTCGCCAATCGCGGGCACGATACCATCGCTGCCTTCGACGTGACCTCCGCTGCGCCGCGTCTCGTGGCCGAGGTCGAATCGGGCGGCGCCTGGCCGCAGCATCTCCTCGTTCTCGGAGACCGTTGCCTCGTCGCGAATTGGGATTCGAACCTCGTTACCGCGCTCGGCCTCACCGGAGAGGGTTTCGCCGGCGCGGCCGAGCCGTTGTTCGAGTGTCCCGGCCCCGGCTGGCTGCTACTCTTCTGATGGCCTGACGGCAGGCGCGCCCGGAAACCACCCAACGAAGCGACGGAGGCTCGCGTGAGTGCCATCACATCGGATGCAACACCGCCGTCGCCGGTGCTCGCCCGGGTGGCACCGGTCTATGGCGTCGTCGGCATCTCCTATCTCGGCTACGCCATGATGGCGACGCTGTTCGTGCCGATGATCCTCTCGCCCGGCTCGACCTATGCGCCGGAGGGCTCGACGGCAGGTCAGCGGGCGATGCTGGTCGGCCTCCTGCTGATGCTCTATCCGATGGCGCAGGTCATCGGTTCGCCCGTGCTCGGCGCCCTGTCCGATCGTTATGGTCGCCGGCCCGTGCTCGTGGCATCTCTGGCGGTGACGACGATCGCCTATGCGCTGATCGCCTCGGCGCTTGCCATGCATATGCTCTGGCTGCTCGGGGCGGCGCTCATCCTCTGCGGGCTCGGCGAGGCCAATGCCGCGATCGGCACCAGCGCCATCGCCGATGCGACCACCAAGGAGGAAAGGCCGAAATATCTCGGCTATCTGTGGTCGGTCACCAGCGTCTCCTATGTGCTCGGCCCGGTGCTCGGCGGGTTCGCCGCGGCACATTTCGGCTATCTCGTACCCTTCGCCGCGATGGTCGGCGTGCTCGCCGCGACCTTCCTGCTGGTGCTGCTCTTCTTCCGCGAGACGCGGACACCCGATTCCTCGGCGCGGCAGGTGCCGATCGGCGCCAGCCTCGGCAATCTCGGGACGCTCTTCACCGACTGGCCGCTCCGCGCCTATTACCTCGCCAATTTCCTGCTTTTCGTCGCGTCGATGGGCTTCTGGCGGGTCGTCACGGAATATCTCGTCGACATGTTCGACCTGACGGTCGGGCAGGTGACGATCGACTATGCTCTCCTCGCCGTCACCGCCGGTCTCGGCAATCTCGTGCTGCTGCCGATCCTCGTCGGTCGCATCGACATGCGGCGGCTCGGCATCCTTGCGACGCTTATCGGCGGCTTCGGCGTGTTCCTATCTCTGCTGCCGGGTGGCGTCGCCGTGGCGGTCGGCTTCGGCGGCCTTGCCAGCATCGCCTTCGCCGTCGGCTTCAGCGCCTTGAGCGGGCTCCTCTCGGCAAGGGTGGGTCCCGAGCGGCAGGGCGCGGTGATGGGCAATAACACCGCGCTCGGTTTTCTCGGCGAAGGCATCGGCGTCATGGGCGGCTCGGCGCTGACCGGCATCACGCCCGAACTGCCGATGATCCTGTTCGGGCTGATCGCCTTCGCCTCGGTCGTCGTGGTTCGGTTCGCCATACCGCGCGAAGAGCCGGCGGCCGGCCACTGACGGGCGATGGCGCCTCCGCCGCGAACAGGCTACGAGTCGTCGGAACCGCCCGCCAGAAGGTCGCCCGCCATGCCCGAGCCGCTCTCGCACCGCCTGCCTGAGATCGCGTCCGCCGACGCCGACCTCGCCGCGAAGTCTCCCGATCTCCGCGCGCTCGGCGAAATCCGCCTGATGCGGCTCGAGGACGGGCCCGGCCGCGGGCAGCGGCTGCTCGTCGCCCGGAATGCAGCGGGGATCGGCTTCGAGATCGCCGTTGACCGCGGCTTCGATCTTTCGGCACTGAGCCTCGGCCAGGTGCAGCTCGGCTGGCACTCGCAGAACCAGATGCGCTTTCCCGCGCAACTGCCGTCGAGCGAGGACGGCTACGGCTTCCTGCGCAATTTCGACGGTTTCCTCGTCACCTGCGGCCTCTCCTACTATGGCCCGCCCCGCCGTGCTGCGGGCGACACCGCCGTCAGCCCGCACCGTCCCCAGCGCGATTATCCGCAGCATGGCGAGATCGCGTCCCTGCCGGCCCGCCTCGTCGGCTACGGTCTCGATGCCGATGCGGGCGTAATCTTCGCCGAGGGCGTCGTCCGTCAATCGGGCGTCTTCGGCGACGTGCTCGAACTGCATCGGCGGGTCGAGCTCGGTCTCTATGGCCGGACCATCACAATCGCCGATCGCGTGGCGAATTGCGGCTTCAACCCGGCGCCGCATGCGCTGCTCTATCACTGCAATTTCGGCTATCCGCTCCTCGACGCGACGACCGAGCTGACCGGCGCTTTCGGTGATTTCGCCGGACGCTTCGCCGCGCTGCCGCCCCGCCCGCGGCCGGAGACCCGAGAGATCGTCGATCATTTGACGCTGCCGCCGGACGGGCGGGGCGACCTCGCCGTCGGCCTCCGCAATCCGGCGATCGGCATCGGCGTCGAGCTCGCCTACCGGCAGGCCCAGCTTCCCTCGCTGGTCGTCTGGCGCTCCTACCAGTCCGGCGTCTTCGCGCTCGGTATCGAGCCCGGCACCGCGCTGCCGCGCATCGAGAATGGCGAGCTCGTCACCGAGACCATCGAGGCGCGCGGCAGCCGCGACTATGGGCTGGCGATCACGGTGACGTCCGAGATCTGACGACGGCGCAGGTCGTCCTCAGGCCTTCAGAGCCGCTGCGAGCGAGGAGCGCTGGTAATCCGCGAGCAGCGCGGCGACGGCCGCGGAGGCGAGGCGCGCTTCGGCACTGTCGGCACGGCTCGTCAGGATGATCGGCACGCGCGCGCCGAGCACGATGCCGGCCGCGTCGGCGCCGGCGAGAAAGGTGAGGCTTTTAGCCAACATGTTGCCGGCTTCGAGATCCGGCACCACCAGGATATTGGCGCGGCCGGCAACGGGCGAGCGGATCTGCTTGATCGCCGCTGATCCCAGATCGATCGCATTGTCGAGAGCGAGCGGCCCGTCGACGACCCCGCCGGTGATCTGGCCGCGATCGGCCATCTTGCAGAGCGCCGCCGCCTCGATCGTCGAGGGAACGTCCGGATTGACGGTCTCCATCGCCGAGAGCACCGCCACCCGCGCCTCGCCAAACCGGAGCGCCGCGGCGAGGTCGATGGCGTTCTGGACGATGTGACGCTTCTCCTCGAGGCTGGGCGCGATGTTGACGGCCGCATCGGTGATGATCAGCGGATCGTCATGATTTGGAACGTCCATGACGAAGCAATGGCTGATGCGCCGGCCGGTGCGCAGCCCCGTCTCGCGGGCAACGACGGCGCCCATCAGCTCGTCGGTATGCAGGCTGCCCTTCATCAGCGCGTCGGCCTCGCCGCTCCGCACCAGCGCAACGGCCTTTTCGGCGGCGTCATGGCTGTGCGCCGCCTCGACGCAGCGGAAGCGGGAGAGGTCGGCGTCGATCGCTGCCGCCGTCGCCGCGAGCTTGCCGGGCGGCGCAACCAGGATCGGATCCATGAGGCCGAGCTCGGCGGCCTCGATCGCCGCGCCGAGCGCGACGGCGTCGCAGGGATGCGCGACGGCGACGCGGAGCCGCGGCAGCGCCTGCGCCGCCGCGATCAAGCGGTCATATTTCGCATGCCGAAGCGCCGCGTCGTCGTCACCCATCATCATGCGCCTCAGCGTTTCATGTAGGAGCTGATCAGGCTGAGCTCCGGCGGACCCAGCCGGTCGGCCGCGCTCGCCAGCTGATGCCAATAGGGATAGATCAGCCGCTGAAGGCTGACGGCGTCGAGCTTTGCCCGCTCCTCGTCGGTCAGCTTCAGCTCGGCGGCGCCGAGATTGCGCGTCAGCTGATGCTCGTGGCGGGCGCCGATGATCACCGAGGTGACGCCCGGCCGGCCGAGCAGCCAGGCGAGGGCGACTTCGGCGGGGGAGGACCCGCGGCCTTCGGCGATTTCGACCAGCACCTCGATCGTGTCGTAGAGGCGGTTCTCGTCGGCGAGCGGCGGCTCGTGCCAGTCGTTGAGGTGACGGCCGCCTTCCTCCGGCGTCTTGCCGCGCCGATATTTGCCGGAGAGCAGGCCGCCCGCGAGGGGGCTCCAGACGAGGACGCCGAGACCCTGGTCGAGCGTCACCGGGATCAGCTCGTATTCGGCATCGCGCGATTCGAGCGAATAGTAGATCTGCTGGCTGACGAGCGGCACGAAGCGGTTGGCGCGGGCGATCTCCATCGCCTTCATCAGCTGCCAGCCGGAGAAATTGGACGCGCCGACATAGCGCACCTTGCCCGAGCGCACGAGCGTGTCGAGCGCTTCCATGGTCTCCTCGAGCGGCGTCTGGCCGTCCCATTCATGCAGCTGGTAGAGATCGATCGTCTCGACCTGCAGTCGCTTCAGGCTCGCCTCGGCCTGGCTGACGATGTGGCGGCGCGAGAGGCCTTCGCCATTCGGGCCGTCGCCCATGCGGAAGCGAACCTTGGTGGCGATCACGAGAT
>NZ_CBDFNE010000002.1:0-9315 GCF_965249975.1 Ancylobacter sp.
GCTGTAGTAGGACGAGCGTTTTCCGTGGCCGCGCTGGGCGTACATCATCACGCAGTCGGCGATGAGCGGATCGCGCTTCCATTTGTACCAGAACCCGGCGCGGCGCCCGGCGACATAGGGGCTGTCGCGGCGCTTGAGCATCAGCCCCTCGATTGCTGCGTCGCGCGCCTGCATGCGCAGTTCCATCAGGTCGTCGAAGCTCTTGCCCTCGATCAAGGTCGACACGTCGAAGCGGCCGGCAGGCAGGCGCGGGACGAAGGCCTCGAGCCGGGCGCGGCGCTCCTCCCAGCTCAGCGCGCGCAGATCCTCCGTCCCGTCGAACAGGATGTCGTAGAGGCGCACGAACGCCGGATAGTCCTCGAGCGCCTTGGCCGAGACCAGCTTGCGCCCCAGCCGCTGCTGCAGCGCGTTGAACGAGGCGGCGCCGCCGCCCTGGTCGTCGCCGCCCTGTGCGCTGCCGCGCACCAGCAGCTCGCCGTCGAGCGTGCCATGGACGCGAAAGTCGGCGGCGACGTCGGGGAAGCTGCGAGTGATGTCGTCGCCGGCGCGGCTGTAGAGCCGCGTCTCGCCGGCGACATGGACGAGCTGGACGCGGATGCCGTCCCATTTCCATTCGGCGGCATAGGCGGCGAGGTCGATCGATTCTTCTTCGAGCGGATGCGCCAGCATGAAGGGGCGGAAGACCGGGACATTGGCCTGGGTCGGTTGCTCGCCGCGCCCCTCGGCCCAGTCGAACAGCTCGGTGTAGGGCGGCTTGAGACCGTGCCACACCTCCTCGACCGCATCGACGTCGAGCCCGAACGCCTGCGCGAGACCGGTCTTGGCGAGCCGCGCCGACACGCCGATCCTGAGGCCGCCGGTGGCGAGCTTCAGCAGCGCGTAGCGGCCGGCGCTGTCGAGCCGGTCGAGCAGGTCGGTCATCGCCGCCGGCGCCTCGGCGCGGCCCAGCGTCGCCAGCCGCTCGATGACGTCCTTGAGGCGGATGTCCTCGAAGTCGGTGTCCTCAAGGCCGAGCGGCTTTTCCCAGAGCAGCGACGCGGTCTCGGCGAAGTCGCCGACATAGTCGCGGCTCATCGCGAACAGCACCGGGTCGACGCGCGCCTCGACGAGGGTGCGGATCAGCGCCGGCTTGACGCCCGGCAGGTCGAGATCGCCGGTCAGCGCCGCCATCGCATAGCCGCGATCGGGGTCGGGGGTGCGCTTCAGATAGTCGGCGATCAGCTGCAGCTTCGCGTTGCGCGAGCGTGTGTAGACCAGCCGGTCGAGAAGCGTGGAGAAGGCGTGCATCGCGGCTGCAACGAATAGGGGAGGCCATGGGGTTCCGCCAGCGGAGCCGGGCCGGCCATGGCGGGGAAGCGTCGCCAATGGCAGCTGGCAGAAATAGTCAAAGAAGGTTTAAATATTTCGATATACAAATAGATAACAAATAATCGTTAAGTAAGTGGAACGTAAATCCATCGCGACTGTTATATAATTAGATCTCGATGCTGAAGATGATCCGCGAAGCGAAAATCGCGAATAAATCGATCAGAGGTGATCTATTCTGCAGGCGTCATCTGCGTTGGCTGCCCCCGCGGCGCGGATGTCGCTGCTCCCGGCCTGCCTGGCCGGCCCCGTTTGAAAGCTGGATCACATGACTGCTTATCAAGAAGGCGGCGCAGCCTATTTCGCCCAGGTGCCGACCGAGCATGTGCGCCACTGGCCCACGGCCCGCCGCGAGAGCTGGCTTCGCGGCCGGGAAGATGCCCGGACCAAGGCGGCCTGGGCGCTCTAGCGGCCACGCCCGCGCTCCAGCGCTTTGTAAGTCGCGTTGCGTAATCGATCGCCGGCACCGGCGTGCCGCGCCGCGAGGCCACGTATTCCCGGGGGGAATGCCGACGCCCGCCCGGCCGCTGCTGCCGCCCTGTCGAGGATGCCCACCCCGTCGCCCCCGCGCACGCGGGTGGGCATTTCGGCGTTCGCAAGCGCACGCCGCCGCGACGCGCCGATCGCCTCTGTGCGTCGCGCGGCGCTTGCTCTAGGAGGAGCGCCATGTTCGACGCCGCCGATCTCCGCCATCTTCCGAAATCCGAGCTCTACGAGGAGCTGCCGCGCCAGCTCGACGGGCTGCTGCACGGCGAACGCGACCTCGTCGCCAACCTCGCCAACGCCGCGGCGCTGATCTTCCAGTCGCTGCCCGACCTCAACTGGGCGGGCTTCTACCTGATGAAGGACGGCGGGCTGGTGCTCGGGCCCTTCCAGGGCCGCACGGCCTGCGTGCGCATCGCGGTCGGGCAAGGCGTTTGCGGCACCGCGGCGGCCGAGAAGCGGACGCAGCTGGTCGCCGACGTCCACGCCTTTCCCGGCCATATCGCCTGCGACTCCGCCTCGGCCTCCGAGCTGGTGGTGCCGCTGATCGTCGACGGCGAGGTGAAGGCCGTGCTCGATCTCGACAGCCCGACGCCGGCGCGATTCGACGCGGACGACGCCGCCGGCTGCGAGCGGCTGGTCGAAGTGCTGCTGCGGCACTGCGTGCTCTGACTTTCTCGGAACGCTCGGAGGCCGCGATAGTTGGTCTCCCATGCGCAAAGGAGTCCGGAGCATGGTTCAGCCCCGCCACGACATCTCGAGCCTGACCTTCAGCCTGGTGTTTCTCGCCGGCCTCGCCCTGTCGCTCGTCTAGCCTTCCAGATCCTTCTTCAGCCGGCCCAGCAGGTCGACCGCCTGCGCCGCATAGGCGCCGATCCAGCGCTCATGGATGCCGCGGATCGGCAGCGGGTTGAGGTGGTTCCAGCGTTCGCGCCCCTCGCGCCGCGCGATCACCAGGTCGGCCGCCTCCAGCACCTTCAGATGCTGCATCACCGTGCAGCGGTCGAGCGCCGGGAATTTCTCGCACAGCGTGCCTGTCGTCTGTGGTCGATTCTTCAGCTCATCGAGAATGGCGCGGCGCGTAGGTGCCGCTAACGCCTTGAAAATCCTGTCATCTGCCGCGTCGCTTGACATGTTATAAGAATATAACATGATTGAGTCGCAAGGCAAAGGAATTGCGACATGGAATTGACGTTCAAAGTCTCGGCGCGCATCGCCCGGCCCGTCGCCGAGGTGTTCGAGGCGATCGCCGATCCGGCGCAGCTGTCGCGCTATTTCACCACCGGCGGCGCGCAGGGGCGGCTGGAGACCGGCGCGACCGTCAGCTGGGATTTCGCCGACTTTCCCGGCGCCTTCCCGGTCGAGGTGATCGAGGTGCAGCCCGGCCGCCGCATCGTGCTGCGCTGGGAAGCCAATGAGGGCGTTCCCGAAGGCGATGCACCGGTGGTCGATGCCGGCTATTTCACCATCGTCACGATCGAGCTCGAGCCGCTCGACGGCGATACGCGCACGCTGGTGACGATCAGCGAGGGGGGCTGGCACGAGACCGAGACCGGGCTCGCCGCTTCCTACGGCAATTGCATGGGCTGGTCGCAGATGCTCGCCGCGCTGAAGGCGTGGGTCGAGCATGGCATCAACCTGCGCGAGGGCATGTACCGCTAGAGGGGTGAACGAAGCCGACCCCGCGGCGGCGCGCTTTACCTACCCTCGGTCCGTCATTCCGGCGAAAGCCGGAACCCAGTCCAGCGGTCCTTCTGGGTTCCGGCTTTCGCCGGAATGACGTGAAAGGAGGGAGGGTCGCGACTGCGGCTTGCGACGCTTCTCGCGCCGCCGCGCCTAATCGTCGTCGTCCTCGCGCCCGATCAGATGCAGCTCGCGCGCCTTGATCTGCCGGGTCGCGCACCAGTGGATCAGCGCGTCCTCGCGGCCGTGCGTCACCCACACTTCGCGCGGGCCGAGTTCGAGGCAGGTGCTCGTCAGCTCGTCCCAGTCGGCGTGGTCGGAGATGATCAGCGGCAGCTCGACATTCTTCTGCCGCGCGCGCTGCCGCACGCGCATCCAGCCCGACGCCATCGCGGTGATCGGATCGGGCAGGCGGCGCGACCAGCGGTCGTTGAGCGCCGACGGCGGCGCGACGATGATGCTGCCCTTCAATTCGGCGGACTTGAGCCCCGTGGCGGGGCGCAGCTCGCCGAGATCGACGCCATGTTCGACATAGAGGTCGCACAGCCGCTGCATCGCGCCGTGGATGTAGATCGGCTCGCGATAGTCCATGCCGCGCAGGCTCGCGATCACCCGCTGCGCCTTGCCGAGTGCATAGGCGCCGACGAGCACGCAACGCTCGGGATTGTCGCGCAGCGCGTCGAGCAGCTTGGCGATCTCGTCGGAGGTGTCGGGGTGGCGGAAGACGGGCAGGCCGAAGGTCGCCTCGGTGACGAACACGTCGCACGGCACCGGCTCGAACGGCGCGCAGGTCGGGTCGGGGCGGCGCTTGTAGTCGCCCGACACCACGACGCGCTCTCCCTTGTGCTCCATCACGATCTGCGCCGATCCGAGCACGTGGCCGGCGGGCACGAAGCTCACCTCGACGTCGCCGATACGCAGCAGCTCGCCATAGGCTGCGGCCTGCGCGCCCGGCTGGTCGCCGTAGCGCAGACGTTCATGATGGCGAGCGTCTCGGGCGTCGCCATCACCTTGCCATGGCCGCCGCGCGCATGATCGGCATGGCCGTGGGTGATCAGCGCGCTCGGTTTGGGTTGCGACGGATCGATCCAGAAATCGCCCGGCTTGACGTAGATGCCTTCGGGGAAGGGCTGGACCCAGGAACCGAGCGATTTCCTCATCGCTGACTAATGGGTCCGGCGCGGCCGAAGTTCCACTCAGCCCGCCGGCTGCGGCGGAATCAGCGCATCGTCGATCGCGGCTGCCCGAGCGAGCGCCGGGCGCTCCTGAAGCCGCTGCCAATAGGCTTCGAACACCGGGCGCTTGTCGATCGAGCCGAACATCATGCCCCAGCCGATCTGCGAGCCGAAATAGACGTCGGCCGCGGTGAAGCGGTCGCCCGCCACATAGTCGCTCTTCGACAGCGCCTGTTCGAGCGCCACCATCACGTCGTCGAAGTTGCCGTAGCCCGCCATCATCTTCTTGTCGTCGGGCACGTCCCAGCCCATCGACTTGTTGGTGATCGCCGCCTCGACAGGTCCGGCGGCGAAGAACATCCAGCGATAATAGGCGCCGGCTTCGGCCGTGCCGGGCGCCGGCGCGAGGCCGGCGTCGGGGAAAGCGTCGGCGAGATAGGCGCAGATCGCCGCGCCCTCGGTGACGATGGCGTCGCCATGGGTGATCGCCGGCACCTTGCCCATCGGATTGACCGCCAGATAGGCGGGCGCCTTCATCGTCGTGCCATAGTCGAGCAGCTCGGTGCGGTAGGGCTGGCCGATCTCCTCGAGCATCCAGCGGATGATGCGCCCGCGCGACATCGGGTTGGTGTAGAAGACGATCTCAGCCATGCGAATCCTCCCGTCGTTCCCTATTTGTACCATTATATGTCGCCGCGTTCGAGAGTCGAGCGTTAGCGTCAGTCGATGGTCGACTCGATGACACTCCCGCCCGTAATCGCCGGCTGGCTCGCCGCGCGCGGTTGGTCGCTGCGGCGTCATCAGGCCGAAATGCTGGCGGCTGGCGCGGCGGGCGCGCATGCGCTGCTGGTCGCGCCGACCGGCGCGGGCAAGACGCTGGCGGGCTTCCTGCCGACGCTGGCCGAGCTGATCGCCGCTAGCGCGGACGGAAGGGGCGAGGAGCGGCTGCACACGCTCTACGTGTCGCCGCTGAAGGCGCTGGCGGTCGACGTCCAGCGCAACCTGCTCGCGCCGATCGCCGAGATGGGGCTGCCGATCACCGTCGAGACGCGCACCGGCGACACCCCCTCCGACCGCAAGGCGCGGCAGCGCGAGCGGCCGCCGCACATCCTGCTGACGACCCCCGAATCGCTGTCGCTGCTGATCACCTATCCCGACAGTTTCGAGCTACTGCGCCACGTGCAGACGATCGTCATCGACGAGGTGCACGCCTTCGCCAACACCAAGCGCGGCGACCTGCTCAGCCTGGCGATGGCGCGGCTGCAGGCGATCAACCCTGCGCTCCGCCGCGTCGGCCTGTCGGCGACGATCGGCGATCCCGAAGCCTATCAGGGCTGGCTGGCGCCCGACGCCGACGCCGAGAGCGTGACGCTGGTGCGCGGCGACCCCGGCGCCGAGCCGAACGTCGGCGTGCTGGTGCCCGAGGGGCGGATCCCGTGGACCGGGCACACGGGGCTGCATGCGGCGCGCGAGGTCTACAAGCTGATCGCCGCGCACAAGCTGACCATCGTCTTCGTCAACACCCGCGCCGTCGCCGAACTGACCTTTCGCGACCTGTGGAACGTCAACGACGACGCGTTGCCGATCGGCATCCACCACGGCAGCCTGGCGCCCGAGGCGCGGCGCAAGACCGAGGCGGCGATGGCGGCCGGCAAGCTGCGCGCCATCGTCGCGACCGCCAGCCTCGACCTCGGCATCGACTGGGGCGACGTCGATCTCGTCGTGCAGATGGGCGCGCCGAAGGGCTCGTCGCGGCTGCTGCAGCGCATCGGCCGCGCCAACCACCGCATGGACGAGCCGTCGCAGGCGGTGATCGTTCCGGGCAACCGCTTCGAATATCTCGAGGCCGTCGCGGCGGTCGATGCGGTCGCCGAGCATGAGCTCGACGAGGACGTGTTCCGCCCGGGCAGCCTCGACGTGCTGGCGCAGCATCTGATGGGCATGGCCTGCGCCGCGCCGTTCGAGCCCGACACGATGTATCGCGAAATCCGCGCGAGCGCGTCGTACGCCGGGCTGTCGCGCGAGCTGTTCGACAAGACGCTGGGGTTCGTCGAGAACGGCGGCTATGCGCTGCGCGCCTATGATCGCTTCAAGCGGCTGACCCTGCAGGGCGACGGCAGCTACCGCGTCAGCCATCCGCGCATGGTGCAGCAGCACCGGCTGAACGCCGGGGTCATCGTCGAGGCGGCGATGATGAACGTGGTGATGGGCCGCCGGCGCGGCCGCCGGCTCGGACAGATCGAGGAATGGTTCGGTTCGCAGCTGCGCATCGGCGACAGCTTCATGTTCGCCGGGTTGACGCTCGAGGTGACGGGGTTCGACGGCGCCGACATCCAGGTGACGACCGGCCGCGGCGACCCCAGCGTGCCGTCCTACCAGGGCGCGCGGCTGCCGCTCACCACCAACCTCGCCGACCGCGTGCAGGCGCTGATGGCGACGCCGTCGCAGTGGGACCGCATGCCGCCCGACGTGCACGAATGGCTGCATCTGCAGAGCGAGAAGTCCGAGCTGCCGGCGCCGGGCATGCTGCTCGTCGAGACCTTCGAGCGCGACAAGCGCCACTATATCGTCATCTACGGCTTCGAAGGCCGCAACGCGCACCAGACGCTCGGCATGCTGATGACGCAGCGCATGGAGCGCGCCGGGCTGAAGCCGCTCGGCTTCGTCGGCTCGGACTATGTGCTGTCGGTGTGGTCGTTGGAGCCGGTCACCGATCCCAGGCCGCTACTGTCGCCCGAGGTGCTCGAGGACGAGCTCGCCGAATGGATGGCGGCGTCGCCCTTCCTCAAGAAGTCGTTCCGCGAGGTGGCGATCATCGCTGGGCTGATCGAGCGCCAGCATCCCGGCAAGAAGAAGACCGGGCAACAGGTGAGCTTTTCCTCGGATCTGATCTACGACGTGCTGAAGAAGTACGAGCCCGACCATCTGCTGCTGCAGGCCGCCTGGGCCGACGCGCGCACCAAGCTGTCGGACATCGCCCGCCTCAACGCCCTGCTCGAACGCTCGCAGCATGCGATGGTGCACCGCGCGCTCGACCGTGTGTCGCCGCTCGCCGTGCCGATCCTGCTCGATCTCGGCCGCCAGCGCGTCGAGGGCGAGGCGACCGACGACGCGCTGCTCGCCGAGGCGGACGCGATCATCGCCGAAGCGATGAGCTGAGGCGACGCGCCGCTTCCCGTCGGCCGCGCGCGACCCTATAGACCGGCGATGGGTGTTTCCGTTCTGTTCGGCGGCCACGACTTCATCCCGATGGCCGACGCCGCGCTCTTCTGGCCGGCGCGTGGCGCGCTGCTCGTCGCCGACCTGCATTTCGAAAAGGCGAGCTGGTTCGCGTCGTTCGGTCAGCTGCTGCCGCCCTACGACAGCGTCGATACGCTGGCGCGGCTCGACGCGCTGGTCGCGGCGACGGGCGCGCGCGAACTCTGGTGCCTCGGCGACAGCTTCCACGACGGCCGCGGCGTCGAGCGCATGCCGGCGCGGGCGCGGGCGGTGCTCGACCGGCTGACCGCGACGCTCGACTGGACCTGGGTGGTCGGCAACCACGACCCGCACCTCGACGACAGCATCGGCGGGCGGGTGATCGACGCGATCGAGGTCGAGGGCGTGTTGCTGCGCCACGAAGCGCAACCCGGCGAGACGCGGCCCGAGATCTCGGGCCATTTCCATCCCAAGCTGCGCATCACCGTGCGCGGCCGCCGCATCGCGCGGCGCTGCTTCATCCACAGCGACCGCAAGATCATCCTGCCGGCGTTCGGCGCGCTGACCGGCGGGCTCGACGCCGCCGACCCGGCGATCGGGCGCGCGGTGGGGCGCCCGGCGCAGGCCTTGGTGCCGACGCCCGAGCGGCTGCTGCGCTTCCCGCTGGCGGCGTGAGCTGGCGCGTGCCGGAAAGATGACGCCGACGTCTCCGCGCTCACCCTGAGCCTGTCGAAGGGCGAGCGTCGCGCGACGCTCGTGCTGGCTGGAGACCCTTCGACAGGCTCAGGGTGAGCGCTGGGAGTGTGGCAGATAGGTCGTGCTGCGGAGCGGCTGCGGGCGCTCCCGAGAATGACGTCGCGCCGGCCTAGCTGAAGCTGCCCGGCAGCACGCGCTCAAAGGTCTCGCGGACCTTCCAGTAGCATTCGCAGCTCGCCGCCTCGAGCCCGGCGCGGTCGAGGACGGTGATGACGCCGCGGCTGTAGCGGATCAGACCCGCCGCCTGCAGCGTCCGCGCCACGACGGTGATCGTCGGGCGGCCGACGCCCAGAATGTCGGCGAGATATTCATGCGTCAGCGCCACCGTCTCGCCGTCGCCGCAGCGGTCGAGGCACATCAGGATCCAGCGCGCGAGACGAACCTCGGCCGAATGGCTGATGTTGCAGGCGACCGACTGGAAGACCAGCGCCGAGAAGGCGTGGTTGTAGGCCATGATCGTGCGACGGAAGCTGGGGCTTTCTTCCCACAGGTCGATGAACGCCGAGGTCGGAAGGTAGCGCGAGCCGCCTGGCAGCTGGACGACGGCGCGGTTGTAGCTGATGCGGTCGCCGAGCACGCAGTCGATCGATACGATGCCCTCGCAGCCGACCGCGCCGGTCTCGACGCTGCCGCCGTCCTCCTGGAGCGATACCAG
>NZ_CBDFNE010000003.1:0-944766 GCF_965249975.1 Ancylobacter sp.
GCGGCGGCGGAACGAGGCAACGGAACGCTGGCGCTCGTCATCGGCCGACTGGGCGTTGACGACGGTCAGGCGGCCGCGGCTCTTTTCCGGGCCGGCGGTGCGGGTCGGCTTGGCCGGAACGGCGGGACGCGCGGGGGCGCCACCGGGGCCACGACGCGCCGGACGGCGATCGTCCTCTTCCGCATCCATCGGGCCGCGCGGCGTGGCGACACGCGGCGCGCCGGGACCGGTGGCGATGCTGGTCGATCTCTCCGGCTCGATGCGCTTCGGCGCGGCGGTGGCCGGTCCTGTGGCGGAACTCGGCGCGCTCCTCGCGCTATCCGCCGTGCGCTCCGGCGACAATTTCGCGCTGTTCGGCTGCGACGACGGCGTGAACGAGGCCGCCAGCCTGCCGCTGTCGCGCCGGCGCGGGCTGGAGGCGGAGGTGCGCGAGCGGCTGATGGCGGCCCAACCGCGCGGCGCCGGTGCGGCCGGCCTGTTCGAGGCCGCCGGCCGCCTGCCGGGGCGGCGTTCCCTGGTGTTTCTGCTGTCGGATTTCCTCATGCCGGCGGGCGAGACCGAGCGCCTGCTCGACGCGCTGTGGCGGCACGATGTGGTCCCCGTCGTGCTGCGCGACGGCGCGCTGGAAGAGGACCTGCCGCGCTGGGGGCTGATCGAACTCGGCGATCTCGAAACCGGCGCGGCGCGGCTCGTCTTCATGCGTCCCGCCTTGCGCGCCCGCTGGTTGCGCGCGGCGCGCGAGCGGCAGGCGGCGCTGGCGGCGCTGTTCGCCCGGCGCGGGCTGCGCCCGGTCACGCTGAAGGACGCGCTCGACACCGACGCGCTGGCCCAGCGGCTGATGGAGGGCTGAATGGGGTGGCGCGCGCGCATCCTGGCCACGCTGGTTCTGCTGGCCCTTTCCGCCTCGCCGGCCATGGCCCAGCTGCGCGGCGTGGAGCTCTACGCCCCGCGCGGCTTCGGCCATGTCATCGGCGACACGCTCACCCTCACCGCCGACATCGCGCTCGACACGCCTTTCGTGCTCGATTCCGCCTCGCTGCCCACTCCGCGCGCGCTCAATTACTGGCTCGACCTGAGGGATGTGCGGGTGAAGGACCAGGGCGTGCGCGATGGCGTCCACCGCTACACCCTCGATCTCGTCTACCAGACCTTCTATGCGCCGCTGGAGCCGCGCCGGCTCACCATCCCCGCTGTCGCCCTGTTCGCCGTCGATGGCGAGCGGCGGGTGGCGGTGGACGTGCCCAGCTGGTCGTTCCTGATGTCGCCGCTGCGCGAGATCGTCGCCACCGGGCCGGGCCCGGCCATGGCGCTGCGGCCGGATATCGCTCCGCGCCCGCTGCCCACGGCGCCGCTGCGGCGCGGGCTGCTGCTGGCGCTCGGCGCGGCGCTTCTGGCGCTGCTGCTCCTCGCCTGGCAGATGGGTTGGGGACCGTTCGGCCGGCGCCGGTCGCGCCCCTTCGCGCGGGCAGCGCGGGCGATACCGTCGGGGCTGGCCGCGCCGGCGGGCGATCCCGCGCTGGCCGACCCGCGCTACACCCGCGCGCTGCAGGCGCTGCACCGGGCCTTTGATGCCACCGACGGCAAGGGCGTGTTCGCCGAGGACCTGCCCGGCTTCTTCGAGCGCCACGCCGCCTTCCGGGCGGCGGAGGCCGAGGTGCGCCGCCTGTTCGCCGCCTCGCGCCGCGCCTTTTTCGGCGCCGACCCCGCCGGGGCCCAGCGCGAACTGCCGCCGGCCGAGCTGGTGGCGCTGGCGCACCGGCTGCGCGCGGTCGAGCGGGGCACGGCATGAACGCCGCCGGCGCCGTCTGGGACGGGCTGACGCGCGGCTGGGGCGTCGATCACCCCGCCATGCTGGCGCTGCTGCTGCTCGCCGTGCTGCCGCTGCTCGCCACCCCCTTCCGCCGGCGCGGCATCGCCGCCACGAGCCTGATCCCGGACGATCCTCTGTCGCGGATCGTGGGTGTGGGCCTGCGGCTGGCCGGCGTTGTGGCCATGGTGGCGCTGGTGCTCGGCCTTGCCGGCCTCCACCGGCGCGAACAGAGCGTCGAGCGCGAGGGCACCGGCGCGCATCTCGTGCTGCTGCTCGACCGTTCCTCCAGCATGGACAACAGCTTCGCCGGCCGCGCGCCCACCGGCGACCAGGAATCGAAATCCGCCGCCGCCAAGCGCCTGCTGGCGGAATTCGTCGCCCGCCGCCCGCATGACCGCATCGCGGTGGCCGCCTTCTCCACCTCGCCCATGCCGGTGCTGCCGCTGACCGACCATCACGAGGTGGTGGACGCGGCGATCGACGCCATCGACCGGCCGGGCCTCGCCTTCACCGATGTCGGGCGCGGGCTGGCGCTCGCCTTCTCCAGTTTCGCCGAGGATACGGACGAGGCCTCACGCGCCGTGCTGCTGGTGTCGGACGGCGCGGCGCTGATCGACCGCCGGGTGCAGGAGGCACTGCGCGACGCGGCGGCACGCACGCCGCTGCATCTCTACTGGCTGTTCCTGCGCACGCGCGGGGCGCAGGGCATTTACGATGTGCCGGCCTCGGGCGACGATTCCGCGCAGGCCAATCCCGAGCGGCATCTGCACCTGTTCCTGCAGAGCCTCGGCCTGCCCTACCGCGCCTTCGAGGCCACCAGCCCGGAAGCGGTGGCGCAGGCGATCACCGAGATCGACCGGCAGGAAACCCGGCCGATCCGCTATGCCGAGCGCATTCCGCGCCGCGATCTCGCCCGCCCGGCCTTTCTCGTGGCCGCTTTCGCCGTGGCGCTGCTGCTGGCCGCCAAGCTGGCCGAGCGGCAGCTGCGCCCGGCGGGCCGCCGGCAGGCGGGGGCGACGCCGCTTCCCGCCGCCGATATGAGGAGGGCCGCATGAGGATCAGGCGCCTGGCGCTGTTCGCCACCGGGACCGTGCTGTTTGCTAGCCTCGCGGCCGCCTCCTGGCTCGGCGCGCGGCTCCTTGTCGTCGAGCGCGACAATGGCCTCATCGCGTCGCTCAATGCCGGCCATGACCTCGCCATCAGCGCGGAAGATCCGCCGGAACTCGTCTTCGCCCGGCTGCATTTCCTCGCCACCCGCGACCGGCTGGACGAGGCGCAGCCTCTGCTCAACCAGCTGGCCGGCGGGGCGGACCGGCGCCTCGCCGTCGCCGCGCTGTACGACATGGCGAATGCCCGACTGCGCGTGGCCTTCAACCATCTCGAATCCAACCGCATCGACCCCGCCATTCCGCTGGTGCGGCTCGCCAAGGACAATTACCGCCGCGCCCTCACCCTCGATCCCGGCTTCTGGGACGCGAAATACAATCTCGACGTCGCCATGCGGCTGGTGCGCGACTTTCCGCAGATCGAGCTGGAGGGCGAGGAGCTCCCGCCCGAGGCGGTGAAGAAGCTGTGGACCGACCTTCCCGGCCTGCCGCAGGGGTTGCCATGAGGGCTGCCATGAAGGCTGCAACGAGCGCGGGCGCGGCGGGTGGCCATGGCCTCGGCCACCGCCGTGACTGGCGGTTCTGGCTGCTGCTGGTGGCGCTGCTCGCCATCCTCGCGGCGCTGTTCGCCCCGCGCATCGCTCGGATCGGCACAGTGCGCGACGTGCTGGTGGTGGTCGACGTGACCGGCAGCATGAATGTGCGCGACGCGCTGAGCGAGGGGCGTCCCGCCACCCGCCTCGCCGCCGCCAAGGGCGCGGCGCGCGACATCCTCGCCGGCCTGCCCTGCGGCTCGCGTCTCGGCCTCGCCATCTTCACCGAGCGGCGCAGCTTCCTGCTGTTCGAGCCGGCGGAAGTGTGCGGCAATTTCGCCGCCATCGCCGGCTCCATCGACGATCTCGACTGGCGCATGGCCTGGGAGGGCGACAGCTATGTCGCGCGCGGCGTGCATTCGGGCATCGACCTGGCCGCCGGCCTCAAGGCCGACCTCATCTTCATGACCGATGGGCACGAGGCCCCGCCTCTGCCCGGCGGCGCGCTGCCCAGCTTCGACGGCAAGGCGGGCGAGGTGGCGGGTCTCCTCATCGGCATTGGCGGCGCGGACCCTGCCCCCATTCCGAAATTCGACCAGGACGGGCGCGAGGTCGGCTTCTATGAGGAGCAGGACGTGCCGCAGGAAAACCGCATGGGCCCACCGCCGGAGGATGCCGCGTCGCGCGCCGGCTGGAATCCGCGCAACGCCCCCTGGGGCAGCGAGGCCGCCACCGGGACGGAGCATCTGAGCGCGATGCGCGAGGAGCATCTGCGCGCGCTCGCCGCCCAGACCGGGCTCGGCTTCCTCGCGCTGGGCGCCGGCGGCGGGCTCATCGCCGCCGTCGAGGCCGACACGCGGCCCCGCCCGGTGGAAATGCGCGTCGACACCGCCGCCATCCCCGCCGCGCTGGCGCTGTTCTGCCTCGCGCTGCTGTTCGGCCTCGGCGCCACCACCTCGCGGCGCCCCGAGCGCCTTCCCACCCGCTAAAGGACACGACCATGCTTCAACGACGTGCGTTTGCGCTTTGCCTGCTGCTCCTCGCCCCGGCTCTGGCCTTCGCCCATGGGCCGACGCCCCAGCGGGCCGACGAGACGCTGGTGATCGCCGCCCCGCCGGAGGCGGTGTGGGCCGTGCTCTCCCGCTTCGGCAGCCTCGGCGAGTGGCACCCGCTGGTGAAGAAGCTGGAGGCCACCGGCGGCGACGCCGCCGGCGCCGAGCGGGTGGTGACGCTGGAGAAGGGCGAGATCAAGGAGGGGTTGGACGAGATCGACCCCGCCGCCCACCGCATTTCCTACCGCCTGCTCACCGAGAATGCCGAGGCGATCCCGGTCAGCTTCTACACCCAGACCATCGAGGTGAAGCCGGACGGCGCCGGCAGTCTTGTGTCGTGGGATGCCCGCTTCTACCGCGCCGACACCACCAACGAGCCGCCGGAGGACCGCAATGACGAGGCCGCCGTGGCGGCGATGACCGATTTCATCCAGCAGGGCCTGAAGGGGCTGCAGGCCAAGGTGACCGGCAAGTGAGCGGCGCGACGCGCGCGGTGAGGCCGGGGGCGGCGTCCCGGCGCGCCGTGCTCGCGCTCGCCATTTCCGCGCTCGCCATTTCCACGCTCGTTCTGCCCTTCGCGGCGGGCCCATCGCGGGCCGAGCCGCCCTCCCCGCCGCCTTCCCCGCTCATGGCGGTGGTGTCGCAGAAGGCGGCGGAGGTGGCGCTGGTCGATATCGACGCGCGCGCGGTGCGGGCGATGATCAGCGTCGCCGCCGTGCCGGCCGGGCTGGCCGCGAGCCCCGACGGGGCGGCGCTCTACGTCACCCATCCCGATATCAGCCTCGTCAGCCGCATCGACCTCGCCGCGCGGCGGGTCACGGCGACATTCAAGGTCGGGCTGGAGCCGTTCGGTATCGCCGTCACCCCGGACGGGCGTGCCCTGCTGGTCAGCGACTGGAGTGGCAACGCCCTGATCCGGCTCGATGCCGCCACCGGCGCGGAGACCGGCCGCGTGGCGATCGGCAAGGCCCCGGCGGGGCTGGTGCTGGATGCGGCCGGCGCCCTCGCCTATGTCGCGGATCGCGAAAGCAATCAGGTCAGCGTGGTGCGGGTCGCCGATATGAGCCGTGTCGCGACCGTGCCGGTGGGACGCGCGCCCTTCGCTCTGGCGCTTTCCCCGTCCGGGGACCGGCTCTATGTCGCCAATGTGCAGAGCGGCGATCTCTCCATCCTCGACACCGGCGCCGCGCCGCGCGAGATCGCTCGGGTGAAGATCGGGCTCATGCCCTATGGCGTGGCGGTGACGCCGGATGGAAGCCGCGTGCTGGTGAGCAACCAGCAGAGCGGCCGGCTGGCCGTGCTCGATGCCGGCACGCGCAACGTGGCGCCGGAGCAGCCCCGGCTCGGCAGCTTTCCCGAGGGCATCGCGGTGGCCTCCCCCACCCGCGCGGCGGCGGTGGACTGGGCGGACGACGAGGTGGTGGTGATCGATACCGGCACAAGCGCCCTGCTCGGCCGCATCAAGGTCGGCACCAGCCCGCGCAATCTGATCGCGGTGCCCGGCGGGCGCTGAGCCGCCCCGCTCACCCTGCCCAGTTGATGCGTGGCATCTCGCGCTGCACCGCATGGACGGCGGCGCGCAGCTGGTCGTGTCGCCACTGACGGTAAGCCGGGCCGCCGCCAGCGGAGCGGGCGATGTGGGCGGCCCAATTGGGGGCGTCGCCCAGCGCTTCGACGGGATAGATGCCGACATCGCTGTTGTCGATGCGGCCGAGGCGGGCCTCCACCGTCTCGGCGATGCGTCGCGTCACGTCACTTGGCGTCACGTCACTTGGCTTCACATCGCTTGGCGTCATGTCGCTTGTCGAAATCATCGCATTGTTCTCATTCCGTGCCCGAGGCTCCTGAATATCAAATGCCATTGTGGATGCATGATGGCCAAGGTCAGCCCGCGTGATCTAAAGCCATGCGTGTGCCGAAATTCCCGCGAACTTCTACCGCCGGGCCGGGTTGTCCTTGTCAGCAAGGAGGTAGCCATGACACTTCATCATTCAGCCAAGCCGGCGGAAGATGTTACCGATCAGAAGGTGATCCGCTTTTTCTTTCGGGGCGACGACGACATCGTCGAATGCCTCGTCGGCTGGGACGCGCTGGAGCGGCTGGAGAACAGTCCGCTCGTCGGCCGCGCCGATCGTCTCGCCCGGTTCGAGCAGCACCGCCCGCGCATCGAGGCGGCGGCGCTGCGCAAGATGGGCGAGGCCGGCAGCCCGCGCCCGCTCACCCTTGGCGCCGGGGACGTGATCGACGGGCCGGCGCTCTGACGCCTTCCGTCGCATCGCGCGCAAACAGTTCGGCCGCCTCCCGTCGAGGCGGCCGTTTCCTTTTTAGCCCGGAATAAGTTTTTCCGCCTCGTCGAGCGCCTTGCCGCAGGCGGCCGCGTCACCGGCGGCGTCGGCCGTGCGCGCTCGCGCCATGGCGCCGTCGAGCTGGTCGGCGGTGGAGGCACCGCCTTCCGCCGCCGTCTTCTGGCCCGAGGTCTGGGCGCGGACATCGGCGGGCGAAGCGGCCTTCCCGGCCAGCGTGTCGTTCATGCCCGTCGTGCCGCCGGTCCCCGGCGCCTCGCCGGCGCGCGGCGTGGCCGCAGCGGGGGCGGTGGTGCCGGCCGCCGGCAGATTGGTCGGGCCGGAGCCGGCATCGCTGGCGGAGACCTTCTTATCCAGCTGGGTGAGGCGGTCCGTGCAGGGTCCGGCGACGGCAGCGCCGGCACCGAGGGTCAGCACCCCGGCAAGGCTGAGAATGGCGGTATTTGCGAACAGTTTCATGGCGTTCCTCCTGCCAAAGCACCTTGGCTGAGGGAACAACTTCCCGGTCCCCCGCCCGTTCCCGCCCGGTCCGTGGAGACACCGGGCGGGTCGGCGCGGGCTCAGGCGGCGCGGACCGTCTCCAGGAACTCGTCCATCACCGACCGCAAGGTGCGGGACTGCTGGGCGAGTGTGGCGGCGGCGTCCTGCACCTGCGTCGCGGCGCGGGTGGAGTCGGAAGCGGCGTTGTTGATGCCGAGAATATTGCTCGCCACCTGTTCCGTGCCTTGCGAGGCGCGGCTCACATTCTGGGCGATCTCGCGCGTGGCGGCGCCCTGCTGTTCGACCGAGACGGCGATGGTGCCAGCGATGTTGTTGATCTGCCCGATCACATCGGTGATGACCACGATGGCGGTGGAGGAGCTGGCGGTGGCCGCCTGGATCTCGGTGATCTGGGTTTCGATCTCCGCCGTCGCCTGCGCGGTCTGTTCGGCCAGCTGCTTCACCTCGGAGGCCACCACCGCAAAGCCCTTGCCGGCATCCCCGGCGCGTGCGGCTTCGATGGTGGCGTTGAGCGCGAGCAGATTGGTCTGGCCGGCGATGTTGCGGATCAGGTCGATGATCTGGCCGATCTTGCCGGCTGCCACCGACAGCGCCCGCACCTTGGCGGCGGTGGAGTCCGCCTCGCTCGCCGCCATCGCCGCGACGCGCGCGGAATCGTCGGTCTGCCGCTTGATCTCGGCGATGGAGGAGGCCAGCTCCTCCGCCGCCGACGCGACGGTCTGCACATTGGAGGCGGCTTCCTCGGAGGCCGCCGCCGCCGTGCCGGTTTCGCCGGCGACGCGCGCGGTGGCGGATGTCATGGTCTGCGCCGCGCCGGAAAGCTGGGTGGACGCCGAGCCGACGCCATTCACCACTTCGCCCATGGCGTTCTCGAAACCTTCGGCGAGGCGAAGCATGGTCGCCCGCCGTTCCTCATCCTGCCGCAGCCGGTTGGCCTCGACATCCAAGGCCTGCTGGCGGGCTTTCTCCTCAATGCCGAGGCGGATCTGGTCGACGGCGCGGGAAATGTCGCCGATCTCGTCCTTGCGGTTGGCGCCGGCGATCTCGGCGACATGCTCGCCCGAGGCCATGCGGCGCAGCGCGGCGGTGAGGCGGGAAATCGGCCCGGAGACGCCGCTGGCGACAAAGGCCATGGCGATGAGCGCCAGCACGGTGACGCCGATGGCCGAGACGATCTGCCAGAACAGGTCGATGCCGGCGCGCTCGTCCAGCGCCTCGCGCAGCCTTATCGCCTCCGCCATCACCAGCGCCTGCGGCACGGTGATGATGAGCGACCAACTGGCTCCGGTGCGCCCGAGCGCGATCGGCGCATAGACCTTCAACAGGGCCTGCTCCGCATCGACCTTCACCGCCGATTGACCCTCGCGCAGAATGGTCATGTCCTTGGCCGCGTCCGGCTCGATGGCCTCGAACGCGCCGCCGATCGCCTGCGGCTTGGCGCTGGAGGCCACCACCAGCCCGGCATTGGTGACGATGGAGACCGTTCCCTTGCCGTCATAGATCGAGGCATCGACCTTTTCCGCGAGGGTCTGGACGAAGGAGAGGTCGAAATCGGCGCCGGCGACCCCGGCGAAAACGCCATTCAGCGTGATCGGCACCGACATGGTGGCGAGGAAGACCGGCTTGCCCTGAACGATATAGGGCAGCGGCGCGAGGATGCTTTCCTTGCCGTCGGTCTGCGGGCCGATGAACCAGCCGCCCTTCATCACCCCGTTGGGGTGCAGGTCGCGGCTGTCATATTCCACCAGCGGCTGCAGCGCGATCCGCCCGTCGGCATCGCGGGTCCAATAGGGCAGCGCCCGGCCGGTGGCGTCGGAGCCGATATCCTTGCGGTCGATGAAGCGGCTGTCGTCCCCGTCGAGCGCGCCTGGCATCCAGGCGCTGTAGGTGCCGTTGAAGCGCGGATTGTCCTTGAGCACGCCGAGCAGCACGGCGTTCAGCTGCGCGCGGCGCTGCTCCAGGGGTGAGCCCGCGACATCCGGTTTGCTTGCCACCACTTCCAGCGCGCGCGCCATGTTGCGGGCGGCGTTGAAGGCGGAATCGACCTCGGTCTGGACGATTCCGGCCTGGGTGGAGGCGAGCCGCTGCAGCGATTCCTGGCTCAGGCGCTCCAAGAGATTTTCGACGCTGCCCGAAACGTAATTCGAGGTCTGCGCGGCGGAATAGATGCCATAGCCGACAAGCGCGCCGGTCGCTGCCAGCACACAGACGGCGGAAAGCGAAATGATCTTGAATTTCACGGAATGAATGTTCACCGGCACCAGGCCCCTTTGCGTCCAGGAAGCGCGCAAGGTTCGGGTTGGGGCTTGCGTCAGGCTGGTTTTACCGTCGTTTACGTAGTTCTACGTGCTGCCTCCGCTGGTTCAGCGGGACGCTGTCAACGGCCCCCGGGCGGTCCGTGCGCATGTTAAAAAGTCAAACAGTATGACTATTCAGCTTCGAAAGACTGTGGCATAGATTCCCGGCCGGCAAGCGCCCGCAAGTGGCGCGACGGTGATACCTCACGGGAGAAACGCCAATGAATTTCAGGGCCTTGCTGCTCGCGTCCGCCGTGTCCGGCGCGCTGTTCTCGGTCGGCGCGCAGGCCGCCGACCTGACCATCGGCTTCTCGCAGATCGGCTCGGAATCGGGCTGGCGCGCGGCCGAGACCACCGTTTCCAAGGCCGAGGCCAAGAAGCGGAACATCAATTTCAAGATCGCCGACGCCCAGCAGAAGCAGGAAAACCAGATCAAGGCGATCCGCGCCTTCGTCGCCCAGGGCGTGGACGCCATCTTCCTCGCGCCCGTGGTCGCCACCGGCTGGGATTCGGTGCTGAAGGAGGCCAAGGAGGCGAAGATCCCGGTCGTGCTGCTCGACCGCGACATCGACCCTTCCGGCAAGGAGCTCTACCTCACCGCCGTCACCTCCGACAGCGTGCATGAAGGCAAGGTCGCCGGCGAGTGGCTGGTGAAGACCGCCGCTGGCAAGCCGTGCAACGTGGTGGAGCTTCAGGGCACGGTCGGCGCCTCCGTCGCCACCAACCGCAAAAAGGGCTTCGAGGAAGGCATCGCCGGCGCCTCCAACGTCAAGATCGTCCGCAGCCAGACCGGCGACTTCACCCGTGCCAAGGGCAAGGAAGTGATGGAGAGCTTCATCAAGGCGGAAGGCGGCGGCAAGAACATCTGCGCCGTCTACGCCCATAATGACGACATGATGGTCGGCGCCATCCAGGCGATGAAGGAAGCCGGGCTGAAGCCGGGCACGGAGATCCTCACCGTCTCCATCGACGCCGTGCCGGACATTTTCAAGGCCATGGCGGCAGGTGAAGCCAATGCCACGGTGGAACTCACCCCCAACATGGCCGGCCCCGCCTTCGACGCGGTGATCGCCTATAAGGAAAAGGGCACCGTGCCGCCCAAGTGGATCCAGACGGAATCCAAGCTCTACACCCAGGCCGACAACCCGATGGCGGTCTACGAATCCAAGAAGGACCTCGGCTACTGAGCTTTGTGCGCGAAAGTGGGCAGACTTTCGCGGCAAAGATAGGCTCTGCCCGATCCTCCAGCAGGTGCCGCTGCGGTCCTCGCCCGCAGCCCCTGCCCTGCGCGGGCCGGCTCTTCCTCCGGCCGGCTCGCGCCGCTTTCCCGCCGCTTCCGAGGCCGTCATGCACGCCACCGAAACGCTCCCGCGCCCGCTGCTGGCAGTGACCGGCTTCTCAAAGTCCTTTGCCGGCTTCGTGGCGCTCGACCGCGTCGACTTCACCCTGCGCCCGGGCGAGATTCACGCGCTGCTCGGCGAGAACGGCGCCGGCAAGTCCACCCTGATCAAGACCATGACCGGCGTGGTGGCGCGCGATGCCGGGACCATGGCGCTCGACGGCGTCGAGATCGCGCCGCGCTCGGCGGAAGAGGCGGTGCACATGGGGCTCGCCACCGTCTATCAGGAGGTCAATCTCGCGCCTAACCTTTCCGTAGCGCAGAACCTGTTCCTCGGCCGCCAGCCGACCCGCTTCGGTCTGGTGCGCGAAGGCGAGATGCGCCGGCGCGCCCGCACTCTGCTGGCCGAGTTTGGCCTGTCCATCGATGTCGCCGCGCCGTTGGAGAGCTACTCTGTCGCCGTGCAGCACATCGTCGCCATTGCCCGCGCGGTCGACCAGTCGGCGCGCGTCCTCATTCTCGACGAGCCGACCGCCAGCCTCGACGCGCATGAGGTGGAGGTGCTGTTCGCGGTGATGCGCCAGCTCAAAGCGCGCGGCATCGGCATCGTCTTCGTCACTCATTTCCTCGATCAGGTCTACGCCATCTGCGACCGCATCACCGTGCTGCGCAACGGCCGGCTCGCCGGCAGTGCGCCGATTGCGGAGATGCCGCGGCTCGATCTCGTGCGGCTGATGCTCGGGCGCGAGCTGAGCGAGGCGACCACCCAGCGCCCGCCGCGCCTTGAGGGCGCGCCCGCCGACGTGGTCGCGGCCTTTCGCGGCTTCGGCAAGGAGGGCACCGTCGCCCCGTTCGACCTCACCTTGCGCGCCGGCCATGTCGTCGGCCTCGCCGGGCTTCTGGGCTCGGGGCGGACGGAGACGGTGCGGCTGGTCTTCGGCGCCGACCGTGCCGATTGCGGCACGGCAGAGGTTGCCGGCCACGCCGCCTCCATCGGCTCGCCGCGCGAGGCCATGGCGCTCGGCTTCGGCTATTGCCCTGAGGAGCGCAAGACCGAGGGCATCGTCGCCGATCTCACCGTGCGCGAGAACATCGTGCTGGCGCTGCAGGCCCGGCGCGGTGCGCTCGCCCCGCTGTCACGGCGCGAACAGGACGCCATCGCGGCGAAGTTCATCCGCCTGCTCGACATCCGCCCGCCCGACCCGGAACGGCCCATCGGCCTGCTCTCGGGCGGCAACCAGCAAAAGGCGCTGCTTGCCCGCTGGCTCGCCACCGCCCCGCGCCTCCTCATCCTCGACGAGCCGACGCGCGGCATCGATGTCGGCGCCCATGCCGAGATCATCCGGCTGATCCGCGAATTGTGCGCGGAGGGGATGGCGCTGCTCGTCGTCTCCTCCGAGTTGGAGGAACTCGTCACCTATGCCGACGAGGTGATCGTGCTGCGCGACCGCGCCCATGTCGCCCGGCTCGGCGGGGAGCAGATCGACGTGGCGTCCATCCTCGCCGCCATCGCCGAAGCGCCCGCCGCCGCGTCGGTCGCGGCGTGAGGAGGCGGCTCATGGCTCTGCGTCTCCCCCGCATCGGCACCTCGCAGCTGCTCGCGCTCGGCGTGATCCTCCTCGCCAACTGGATGGTCTCGCCGCAGTTCTTCGACATCCGCGTGCAGGACGGGCGGCTGTTCGGCAGCCTGATCGACGTGCTCAATCGCGGCGCGCCGGTGGCGCTGCTGTCCATCGGCATGGTGCTGGTCATCGCCATGCGCGGCATCGACCTTTCGGTCGGCGCGGTCATGGCGATCTGCGGCGCCATCGCCGCCAGCCTCGCCGACAGTCACGCCCTCCCCGTCGTGCTCGCCGCCGCGCTCGGCGCCGGGCTGCTCTGCGGGCTGTGGAACGGCTTTCTCGTCGCCGTGCTCGGCATCCAGCCCATTGTCGCGACGCTGATCCTCATGGTGGCGGGGCGCGGCATCGCTCAGCTGATCACCGAGGGACGCATCGTCACCTTCACCTCGTCGCAGCTCGCCTTTCTCGGCGGCGGTTCGGTGCTCGGCCTGCCGACGCCGGTCGTGCTGACGCTCGGCATGATGGCGCTGACGTTGCTGGTGGTGCGTGGCACCGCGCTCGGCCTGATGATCGAGGCCACCGGCGGCAATCCCCGCGCCAGCGCGCTGGCCGGCATCGGCACCCGCCTCATCACCGTCGCGGTCTATGTGTGGAGCGGCCTGTGCGCCGCGCTGGCCGGCATCGTCGCCAGCGCCGACATTCTCGGCGCCGACGCCAACAATGCCGGGCTGTGGCTGGAACTCGACGCCATCCTCGCCGTGGTGATCGGCGGCACCTCGCTGTTCGGCGGGCGCTTCTCCATCCTGCTCGCCGTGGTCGGGGCGCTCATCATCCAGGCGATGAACACCGGCATCCTGCTCTCGGGCTTTCCGCCGGAGACCAATCTGGTGGTGAAGGCGGTGGTGGTGCTCGCCGTGCTGCTCGCCCAGTCGCCCCGGCTCGGCGGCGCGCTGGCCGGGCTCGGCGTGCTGTTCAGCCGTGCGAAATCCGGAGGTCCGCGCCGATGATCCGCTCTCTGGGCCGGCTGACGCCGGTGCTCGCCACCGCTGCGGTATTCCTTGCCGGATTCGTCGTCTGCTCGCTCATCTACCCCAACTTCGCCTCGCTGCGGGTGGTGATGAACCTGCTCACCGACAACGCCTTCCTGGTCATCGTCGCCGTGGGCATGACCTTCGTCATCATTTCCGGCGGCATCGACCTCTCGGTCGGCTCGGTCATCGGCTTCACCACCGTGTTCCTGGCGCTGGCCATCGAGCGCTGGGGCGTGCCGCCGCTCGCGGCCTTCGTGCTGATCCTCGCGCTCTGCGCGCTGTTCGGCGCCTGTATGGGGGCGATCATCCAGTATTTCGAGCTGCCGGCCTTCATCGTCACCCTGGCCGGCATGTTTCTGGCGCGAGGGGCGAGCTTCCTTCTGTCGACGGAATCGCTCCCCATCACCGCCGATCTCTACGCTCACCTCTCCGACCACGCTTTCCGCTTCGAGGGCGGCGCCCGGCTCACCGTGCCGGCGATGATCATGCTCGTGGTGGTGCTCGCCGGCATGGTGCTGCTGCACCTCACCCGCTTCGGCGCCAATGTCTATGCGCTGGGCGGCTCGCGCACCGCGACGGGGCTGATGGGCATCAATGTCGCGCGCACCACGGTGCTGATCTACACCCTCTCCAGCGTGCTGGCCGGGCTCGCGGGAATCGTGTTCTCGCTCTACACCTCCTCGGGCTATTCGCTCTCCGCCGTCGGTGTCGAACTCGACGCCATCGCGGCGGTGGTGATCGGCGGCACGCTGCTCTCGGGTGGGTACGGCTTCATCTTCGGCTCGTTCCTGGGCGTGATGATCCAGGGCCTGATCCAGACCTACATCAGCTTCGACGGCATGCTGTCGAGCTGGTGGGCGAAGATCGCCACCGGGCTCCTGCTGTTCGCCTTCATCGCCTTCCAGCAGCTCACTTTGCACCTGGCCCGCCGCTCGCGGCGCGCCCCGGCCGGAGCCCATTCATGAGCGCGCCCACGACCTCGCAGATCATCGTCATCCCCACCCGCCGCTCGCATTCCAACCATGCGGAAGTGGCGCGCACCATCGGCATCGACATCATCGCCGGCCGCTATGGAGAGGGCGCCAAGCTGCCGGGCGATGCCGAGCTGACGCTGCTCTTCGGCGTGTCGCGGCCGGTGCTGCGGGAAAGCGTGAAGACGCTGGTGGCCAAGGGCCTGCTCTCCACCAAGGCGCGGGTCGGCACGGTGGTGCGCGAGCGCGCGGCCTGGAACATGTTCGACGCCGATGTGCTGGCCTGGCATCTCGACGCCGGCATCGACAAGCGCTTCCTGCGCGATCTCTCGGAGATCCGCCTCGCGGTGGAGCCGCGCGCCGCCGCGCTGGCCGCCGAGCGCCGCAGCGCGGAACAGCTCGCGGTGATGCGCCGCGCCGTCGCGCAGATGAAGGACGAGCCCGGCGCCTCCGAAGGCTTCGCCGAGGCCGACCTGACGCTGCATGTGGAAGTGGCCACCGCCTCGGGCAACCCGTTCATGCGCTCGGTCGGCGCGGTGATCGAGGCGGCGCTGCGCGCCTCCTTCGTGCTCTCCGCCCCGGCCGACGCGCGCGAGCACGACATCGCCGTGGCCGCGCATGAGCGCATCGTCGAGGCGATCGCCGATGCCGATGCGGAAGCCGCCGCCGCTGCCATGACCAATGTGATTTTCAACGGCCTGCGCCGCCACGGCGCGGCCGGCTGACCGGGTGCCGAAATGAGCGATGACGGATCGACCAACGACAACAAGAAGCCTTTGCGCAGCCAGGCCTGGTTCGGCCGGCAGGACAAGATGGGGTTCTATTACCGCTCCTTCCTGAAGAATTCCGGCCAGCCGCAGGACCGTTTCGACGGCCGGCCGGTGATCGGCATCTGCAACACCTGGTCGGAACTCACCCCCTGCAACATCCATTTCCGCGATCTCGCCGAGCATGTGCGGCGCGGCGTGCTGGATGCGGGCGGCTATCCCCTGGAATTCCCCGTCTCCTCGCTCGGCGAGGTGACGATGCGCCCCACCGCCATGCTGTTCCGCAACCTCGCCTCGATGGATGTGGAAGAGGCGATCCGCGCCCATCCGCTCGACGGCGTGGTGCTGCTGATGGGCTGCGACAAGACCACGCCGGCGCTGCTGATGGGCGCGGCCTCCGCCGATCTGCCGGCCATCGGCGTCTCCGGCGGGCCGCAGCTGCGCGGCAATTACCGTGGCCAGATCATCGGCTCGGGCACCAACATCATCTCGATGAGCGAGCAGCTGCGCGCCGGCGAGATCACCATGGCCGAGTTCCACGAGGCGGAAGCGGGCATGAACCGCTCGTCGGGCTCCTGCATGACCATGGGCACCGCCTCCACCATGGCCTCGATGGTGGAAGCGCTTGGCATCGGCCTGCCGGAGAACGCCGCCATTCCCGCCGTCGACGCCCGCCGCAATTTGCTGGCGCGCATGGCCGGACGGCGCATCGTCGACATGGTGCAGGAGGACCTGAAGCCCTCCGACATCCTGACGCGGGAAGCGTTCGAAAATGCCATCCGCACGCTGGCCGCCATTGGCGGCTCGACCAATGCGGTGGTGCATCTGCTCGCCCTCGCCGGGCGCGTCGGCGTCAACCTCACGCTGGCGGATTTCGACCGGCTGGGGCGCGACATCCATTGCCTCGTCGACCTGATGCCGTCGGGCCGCTTCCTGATGGAGGATTTCTACTATGCCGGCGGCCTGCCGGCGGTGCTGCGGGCGCTGGGCGAGCGCGGCCTGCTGAACAAGGACGCCCGCACGGTGAATGGCCGCACGCTGTGGGAGAATGTCGAAAAGGCGCCGAACTGGAACCCCGAGGTCATCACCCCCTTCGAGGCGCCGTTCAAGCCGGAAGCCGGCATCGCCATCCTCACCGGCAACCTTGCCCCGGACGGCGCGGTCATCAAGCCCTCCGCCGCCTCGCCGGAGCTGATGCAGCACACCGGCCGCGCCGTGGTGTTCGAGAGCGTCGAGGAGATGCACCACGCGGTGAATGACGAGGCGCTGGATATCGACGCCTCCTGCATCATGGTGCTGAAGCATTGCGGCCCGAAGGGCTATCCCGGCATGGCCGAGGTCGGCAACATGCCCCTTCCCGCCAAGCTGCTGCGCGAGGGCGTGCGCGACATGATCCGCATTTCCGATGCCCGCATGTCCGGCACCGCCTATGGCACCGTGGTGCTGCATGTGGCGCCGGAGGCCACCGCCGGCGGGCCGCTGGCGCTGGTCCGCAATGGCGACCTGATCACGCTCGACGTGCCCGCCCGCTCGCTGCACCTGCATGTGAGCGAGGAGGAAATGGCCGCCCGCCGCGCCGCCTGGGTGCCGCCGGAGCCGCACGCCGCGCGTGGCTATCAGCGGCTTTACATCGACCACGTGCTGCAGGCCGACCGCGGCGCGGATTTCGACTTTCTGGTCGGGCGTTCGGGTTCGCCCGTTCCCCGCGACAATCACTGAGGTGCAGGATGACGAGCCTTTCCGCCGCCGGTCCCTATAAGGGCGTTTTCCCGGTCGCGCCGACCGTGTTCGACGCCGAGGGCCGGCTCGATCTCGACGGCCAGAAGCGCTGCATCGATTTCATGATCGATGCCGGCTCGCACGGCCTGTGCATCCTCGCCAATTTCTCTGAGCAGTTCGTGCTGGCCGATGACGAGCGCGATCTCGTGATGACCACGGTGCTGGAGCATGTGGCGGGCCGGGTGCCTGTTATCGTCACCACCACCCATTTCGCCACCCATATCTGCGCCGAGCGCTCGAAGCGCGCGCAGGAGGCGGGCGCGGCGATGGTGATGGTGATGCCGCCCTATCACGGCGCCACCTTCCGGGTGCCGGAAGCCTCCATCTATGCCTTCTACAAGGCGGTGTCCGACGCCATCGACATTCCGATCATGGTGCAGGACGCGCCCGTCGCCGGCACGCCGCTCTCCGTGCCGTTCCTGGCCAAGATGGCGCAGGAAATTGAAAACCTCGCCTATTTCAAGATCGAGGTGCCGCAGGCGGCGAACAAGCTGCGGGCGCTGATCGAGGCCGGCGGCGATGCCATCGTCGGGCCGTGGGACGGCGAGGAGGCGATCACCCTGATGGCCGATCTCGATGCGGGGGCCACCGGCGCCATGACCGGCGGCGGCTTTCCCGACGGCATCCGCCAGATCATCGACCCGTATTTTGCCGGGGACCGCGAGGCGGCGCTCGATGCCTATCAGCGCTGGCTGCCGCTGATCAATTACGAGAACCGGCAGGCGGGCTTCGCCACCGCGAAGATCCTGATGCAGGAAGGCGGCGTCATCAAGCACGACACGCTGCGCGCCCCGCTGCCGCCGGTCCACCCCGCCACCCGCGCCGGGCTGATCGAGCTCGCGCGTCGGCTTGACCCTATGGTACTGAGGTGGGGTAAGTGAGCGCTATGGCCATGACCGAACTCACCGGCGCTACCCTTCTCGGCTCCCGCGACCTCGCCGGCGCCGCGACCTTTCGTGCCGTCGATCCCGCCACCGGCATCGAGCTGGAGCCCGCCTTCACCGAGGCCGGACCGGCCGAGGTGGCGGAAGCGGCGGCGCTCGCCGCTGCCGCCTTCCCGCTTTACCGCGCCACCACGCCGGAGGCGCGCGCGGCCTTTCTCGACGCCATCGCCGCCAATATCGAGGCGCTGGGCGACGCGCTGATCGCCCGTGCCGCGCGCGAGACCGGCCTGCCCGTCGCCCGGCTCACCGGCGAGCGGGCCCGCACAATGGGCCAGCTGCGCCTGTTCGCCAGCTGGGCGCGCGCCGGCGGGGCGGACGAGCCGCGCCTCGACAGCCCGCTGCCCGCCCGCACGCCGCTGCCGCGCGCCGATCTGCGCCTGCGCCATATCGGCATCGGCCCGGTGGCAGTGTTCGGCGCCTCGAACTTCCCCCTCGCCTTCTCGGTCGCCGGCGGCGACACCGCCTCGGCGCTGGCCGCCGGCTGCCCGGTCATCGTCAAGGGTCATCCCGCCCATCCCGGCACGTCGGAACTGGTCGGCCGCGCCATCCGCGCGGCGGTCCGCGAGGCCGGGCTGCCGGAGGGCGTGTTCTCGCTGCTCACCGGCACCTCGCATGAGCTTGGCGGCGCGCTGGTGGCCGATCCGCGCGTCAAGGCGGTGGGCTTCACCGGCTCGCGCGCCGGGGGGCTGGCTTTGTGCCGCATCGCCGCCGACCGGCCCGAGCCGATCCCGGTCTTTGCCGAAATGAGCAGCATCAATCCGGTGTTCCTGCTGCCCGCCGCGCTGGAGGCGCGCGCCGAGGCGCTGGCCACCGGCTTTGTCGGTTCGCTGACCATGGGCGCCGGCCAGTTCTGCACCAATCCCGGCCTGGTCATCGCCCTCAGCGGCGCGTCGCTGGACCGCTTCATCGCCACCGCCGCCACGGCGGTCGCCGCCGCCCCGGCCGCGACCATGCTCACCCCGGGCATTGCCGGCGCCTATGCCAAGGGCGTCGCCGCGCTGGAGGGCAGCGCCGACGTCACCGAGGTCGCCCATGGCGCGGAGGGCGGCGCCAATGCCTGCCGGCCGGCGCTGTTCGTCACGGAGGCGGCCGCCTTCCTGCGCGAGCCGTTGCTGTCGCATGAGGTGTTCGGCGCCTCGTCTGTGGTGATCCGCTGCGCCCATGCGGACGAGATGCGGGCGGTGGCCGGCGCGCTGGAGGGCCAGCTCACCGCGACGCTGCATCTCGATCCCGCCGACCACCTCCTCGCCGCCGCCCTGCTGCCGGTGCTGGAGGACAAGGCCGGCCGCATCCTCGCCAATGGCTGGCCGACCGGCGTGGAAGTCTGCCACGCCATGGTGCATGGCGGCCCGTTCCCTGCGACGTCGGACCCGCGCTCGACCTCGGTCGGCACGCTCGCCATCCGCCGCTTCCTGCGCCCGGTCTGCTACCAGGATCTGCCGGAGGCGCTGCTGCCCGCCGTGGTGCGGACGAAAAACCCGCTCGGCCTGCCCCGCCTCGTCGACGGCACGCCCGCCCGCACCGGGGAGGCGCAGTGATGAGCGCGATCCGTCTCGCCCTTGTCGGCCTCGGCAAGATCGCCCGCGACCAGCATCTGCCCGCCATCGCCGCGACAGAGGGCATCGAACTTGTGGCGGTGGCCAGCCGCAATGCCAGCCTCGACGGCGTCGCCCATTTCGCCACGCTGGCCGAACTGCTGGCGAGCGGCGAGGCGATCGACGCGGTGGCGCTGTGCACCCCGCCGCAGGGCCGTCACGACCTCGCGGCGCTGGCCTTGAACGCGGGCAAACATGTGCTGCTGGAGAAGCCGCCCGGCGCGACGGTGAGCGAACTCGGCCCGCTGGTGGCGGCGGCGCAGGCCTCCAGCCGTACCCTGTTCGCCACCTGGCATTCGCGCTTCGCCCCGGCGGTGGAGCCGGCCCGCGCCTTCCTCAGCGAAGTGCCGGCCCGCGCGGTGACGATCACCTGGAAGGAGGATGTCCGCGTCTGGCATCCCGGCCAGCGCTGGATCTGGGAGCCCGGCGGGCTCGGCGTGTTCGATCCGGCCATCAACGCGCTGTCGATCCTCACCGCCATCCTGCCGCGCCCGGTCTTCGTGACCGGGGCGGAACTGGCCTTTCCCTCCAACTGCGCCGCCCCCATCGCTGCCACGGTCGCTTTCGCGGATGCGGACGGGCTGAAGGTAGAGGCGGATCTCGATTTCCTGCAGACCGGGCCGCAGAGCTGGGACATCGAGGTCGACACCGACCGGGGCACGCTGCTGCTCGCCAAGGGCGGGGCCGAACTCTCGCTGGACGGGCAGGTGCTGAGCGCACAGCCCGAGGCGGAATATCGCAACATCTACAAACGCTTCGTCGAGCTGGTTGAGACGGGGGGATCGGATGTCGACCTCGCCCCGCTGCAACTGGTCGCCGACGCCTTCCTGCTGGGCCGGCGCCTGGAAGTCGCGCCGTTCCATGACTGAGCCTGAGGAGAGACGCATGGACAAAGCCAGCAACAGCAACCGGCCCCTGCGCTCCCGCGCCTGGTTCGACAACCCCGACAATATCGACATGACCGCGCTCTATCTGGAGCGCTACCTGAATTTCGGGCTCAGCCAGGAGGAGTTGCAGAGCGGACGGCCGATCATCGGCATTGCCCAGACCGGCTCCGACCTGTCCCCCTGCAACCGCCATCATCTCGAACTCGCCAAGCGGGTGCGCGACGGCATTCGCGAGGCCGGCGGCATCGCGATCGAATTCCCGGTCCACCCGATTCAGGAAACCGGCAAGCGCCCCACCGCCGGGCTCGACCGCAACCTCGCCTATCTCGGCCTGGTCGAGGTGCTCTATGGCTACCCGCTCGATGGCGTGGTGCTGACCATCGGCTGCGACAAGACCACCCCGGCGCTGCTGATGGCGGCGGCGACGGTGAACATTCCCGCCATCGCGCTGTCCGTCGGGCCGATGCTGAACGGCTGGTACAAGGGCGCGCGCACCGGCTCCGGCACCATTGTGTGGAAGGCGCGCGAATTGCTGGCGGCGGGCGAGATCGATCATGCCGGCTTCGTCAAGCTGGTGGCGTCCTCCGCGCCGTCCACGGGCTATTGCAACACCATGGGCACGGCGACGACGATGAACTCGCTCGCCGAGGCGCTGGGCATGCAGCTGCCCGGCTCCGCCGCCATCCCCGCGCCCTATCGCGACCGGCAGGAAATCGCCTACCGCACCGGCCTGCGCATCGTCGAGATGGTGCATGAGGATCTGAAGCCCTCCGACATCCTCACCCGCGACGCCTTCCTCAACGCCATTCGGGTGAACTCGGCCATTGGCGGCTCGACCAACGCGCCGATCCATCTCAACGCGCTCGCCCGCCATGTCGGGGTGGAACTCTCCATCGACGACTGGCAGACCTATGGCGAGGAGGTGCCGCTGCTGGTCAATCTCCAGCCCGCCGGCGAATATCTCGGCGAGGACTATTACCATGCCGGCGGCGTGCCGGCGGTGGTCAACCAGCTGATGGGCCAGGGCCTCATCGCCGAGGACGCGCTCACCGTGAACGGGCGCAGCCTCGGCGCCAACTGCGCCGGCGCCGGCATTCAGGATGAGGCGGTGATCCGCCCTTATGACCAGCCGCTGAAGGAAAAGGCCGGCTTCCGCGTGCTGCGCGGCAACCTGTTCTCCTCCGCCATCATGAAGACCAGCGTCATCAGCGCGGAATTCCGCGTGCGCTACCTCTCCAACCCGGACGACCCGGACGCGTTCGAGGGACGGGCCATCGTGTTCGACGGGCCGGAGGACTACCACGCCCGCATCGACGATCCGGCGCTCGCCATCGACGATGGCTGCATCCTGTTCATGCGCGGCGCCGGCCCCATCGGCTATCCCGGCGCGGCGGAAGTGGTGAACATGCGGGCGCCGGACTACCTCATCAAGGCCGGCGTGCATGCCCTGCCCTGCATCGGCGACGGGCGCCAGTCCGGCACGTCGGGCTCGCCCTCCATCCTCAATGCGTCGCCCGAGGCGGCGGTCGGCGGCGGCCTCGCGCTGCTGCGCACCGGCGACCGCGTGCGCATCGATCTGAAGCGTAACAGCGCCAATATGCTGGTGCCGGAGGAGGAGCTTGCCCGCCGCCGCGCCGAGCTGGAAGCGGCCGGCGGCTATGCCTACCCCGCCAGCCAGACGCCGTGGCAGGAGATCCAGCGCGGGCTGGTCGGCCAGCTGGAAACCGGCGCCGTGCTGGAAAACGCCGTGCGCTATCAGCGCATCGCCCAGACCAAGGGGATGCCGCGTGACAACCATTAGCGCGCCCGCCCCCGAGACGGCCGCCCTCACCCTCATCTGCGCCGAGCGCTGCCATCTCGGCGAGGGGCCGGCCTATGACGCCGCGCGCGACACCGCCTGGTGGTTCGACATCGTGGAGAAGCGGCTCTATGAGGCGCGGCTCGCCACGGGCGCGACCACCGTGCACGCGCTGCCGGTCATGGCGAGCGCGCTGGCTCTTGTCGATGCCGAGCGCCAGCTGCTCGTCACCGAGGCCGGGCTGATGCTGCGCGATGTCGCCTCGGGCCGGCTGGAAACGCTCGCCGCCGTCGAGGCCGACAAGGCCGGCACCCGCTCCAACGACGCCCGCGTCCACCCCTCCGGCACCTTCTGGTTCAGCACCATGGGCCGCAACGCGGAGACCGGCGCCGGCAGCGTCTATGCCTTCCATGCCGGCGCGGTGATCCCGCTGTTTCCCGCCGTCACCATTCCCAACGCCATCTGCTTTTCGCCCGATGGGACCATCGGCTATTTCGCCGACACGGCGATTGGCGAACTCTATCGGGTGCGGCTCGATCCCGGCTCCGGCCTGCCGCTGGAGGCGCCCACCCTGCTGCACCGCCATGCCGGCGACGGCGGGCTGGACGGTGCCGTCACCGATGCCGAGGGGCTGATCTGGTGCGCCATCTGGGGCGGGGGGCGGCTCAACGCCTATTCCCCGGCGGGCGATCTCGTTCGCAGCGTGCCCACCCCGGCGCACCAGACCAGCTGCCCGGTCTTTGTCGGGCCGGCGTTCGACCGCGTGCTCGTCACCTCCGCCTGGCAGGACATGAACGAGGACGCCCGCGCGGCGGACCCGGAGCATGGCCGCACCTTCCTGCTCGACATCGGCGCCACCGGCCGCGCCGAGCCGCGCGTCCGGCTGGGGGCGCTGTGATGGGCGGCGTCTCGCACATTGTGGTGGACTGGGGCACGTCGAGCTTCCGCCTCTGGGCGCTGGACCGCGACGGCGCGGTGCTGGCCGAGCGGCGCAGCGCGCAGGGGCTGGCGGCGTCGGGCACTGAGGGCTTCGAGCGCGTGCTGGAAGCCCATCTCGACGCGCTCGGCATCGCCGAGGGCGTGCCGGTCATGATGTGCGGCATGGTCGGCTCGCGCGCCGGCTGGGTGGAGGCGGCCTATGTCGCCACCCCCGCCGGGCTCGACGGGCTGACCGAGAAGGCGGCGCATGTGCCCTCCCCGCGGCGTCTCATCCGCATCCTGCCCGGCATTGCCCAGCGCGGCGCGGCGGGGGCCGACGTCATGCGCGGCGAGGAAACCCAGCTGCTGCCGCTGATCCGCGACGGCTTCGAAGGCGTCGCCTGCCTGCCCGGCACCCATTCCAAATGGGTGCGGGTGGAAGGCGGCACGGTCGCCGGCTTCGCCACCTTCCTCACCGGCGAACTGTTCCATCTGCTGCGCAGCGCCTCCGTCGTCGCGCCGGCGGTGGAGGGGGCGGCGGCGGTGGACCCGGACTCCGACGCTTTCGCGCAGGGCGTCGAGGACGGCCTCGCCGCGCCGGAGCTGCTCGGCCGCGACCTGTTTCGCCTGCGCGCCGGCTGGCTGCTGGCGGGCACGTCGCCGGACGCGACGCTGGCGCGGCTGTCCGGCCTGCTGATCGGCGCGGAGCTTGCCGGCGCGGCCCGCGTCGCCGGAACGGGTCCGGTCGCGCTCATCGCCTCCGGCGCGACGGCGGCGCTCTACCGCACGGCGCTGACGCGCGCCGGTTTCGCCGCCGTCACCCTCCACGACGCCGAGGACTGCGTGCGCGCCGGGCTGCACGCCGCCGCGCTCAAGGCGTTCCGCCTGGAAAGGATCACCGCATGAACGCCCCCTTCGCTCCTCGCGTGCCCTGGCCGCAGCTGCGGCGCGGGCTGGTGGCCATTCTGCGCGGCCTGCGGCCGGAGGAGGCGGAAGCCATTGTCGGCGCGCTGATCGAGGAAGGGCTGGAGGCGATCGAGATCCCGCTCAACTCGCCGGACCCCTTCGCCTCCATCGAGACCGCCGCCCGCCTCGCCCCGAAGGGCGTGCTCATCGGCGCCGGCACGGTGCTCACCGTCGAGGAGGTCGACCTGCTCAACTATGCCGGCGGCCGGCTGATGGTGAGCCCGAATGTAGACGCAGCGGTGATCGCCCGCGCCGCCCGCCACGGCATGGTGACGATGCCCGGCGTGCTGACCCCGACGGAGGCGTTCGCCGCGCTGAAGGCCGGGGCCTCGGGGCTCAAATTCTTCCCCGCCAATCTGCTTGGGCCCTCGATCATCCAGGCGATTTCCGTGGTGCTGCCGCCGGGCACGGTGGTCGGCGCGGTGGGCGGGGTCGGCGAAGAGGAGTTCGCCGCCTATGCGCGTGCCGGCATCCGCACCTTCGGCCTTGGCTCCAGCCTCTACCGGCCCGGCGCCACCGCCGATGAGGTGCGGGCGAAGGCGCGGGCCATGGTCGCGGCCTATGACGCGGCCTTTCCGATCGAGACACGAGGCGGCGGATGACCCGCGCGCCTTCCTGCGGGCTTCCCCGCCAATAATCCGGACCGCCCAAGGCGGCCGTTGAAAACACCCAAGCTGAAACGCTCAAGGAGCTGACGATGAAACGCCTGACGACGCTTTTCTCCGCAACCGCCTTCGCGCTGGGCGCGCTGGCCCTCGCCCTCCCCGCCTCGGCGGCGGACAAGGGCACGGTCGGCATCGCCATGCCCACCAAATCCTCCGCCCGCTGGATCGCCGACGGCGACAACATGGTGAAGGTGCTCAAGGAGCGCGGCTACAACACCGACCTGCAATATGCCGAGGACGACATCCCCAACCAGCTCTCGCAGATCGAGAACATGGTGACCAAGGGCGCCAAGGTGCTGGTGATCGCCTCCATCGACGGCACCACCCTGTCGGACGTGCTGAAGCAGGCGCATGACAAGGGCATCAAGGTCATCGCCTATGACCGCCTGATCCGCGAGACGCCGAATGTCGACTATTACGCGACCTTCGACAATTTCCAGGTCGGCGTGCTGCAGGCGCAGTCGCTGCTCAAGGGCCTCGGCTATCCCGAGAACAAGGGCCCGTTCAACATCGAGCTGTTCGGCGGCTCGCCGGACGACAACAACGCCTATTTCTTCTATGACGGCGCCATGTCGGTGCTGAAGCCGCTGATCGAGAACGGCACGCTCAAGGTCGCTTCCGGCCAGATGGGCATGGACAAGGTCTCGACCCTGCGCTGGGACGGCGCCACCGCCCAGGCCCGCATGGACAACCTGCTCAGCGCCTACTACTCCGACAAGACGCTCAACGGCGTGCTCTCGCCCTATGACGGCCTGTCCATCGGCATCCTGTCCTCGCTCAAGGGCGTGGGCTATGGCTCCGGCAAGATGAAGATGCCCGTCGTCACCGGCCAGGACGCGGAAGTCCCGTCGATGAAGTCGATCCTCGCCGGCGAGCAGTACTCCACCATCTTCAAGGACACGCGCGAACTCGCCAAGGTGACGGCCGACATGGTCGACGCCACCCTGTCCGGCAAGGAGCCGACGGTCAACGACACCAAGACCTATAATAACGGCGTCAAGGTCGTGCCCTCCTACCTGCTCAAGCCCGTCGTCGTCGACAAGAGCAACTGGGAAGCCGTGCTGATCGGCTCCGGCTACTACAAGCCCGGCCAGATCAACTGATCCCCCTACCCGCCGAACGCCGCGCCGGCACCCCGCCGGCGCGGCCCCGGCCTTTGGACCGATCCATGAACGCTCTTCTGGAAATGCAGGGCATCAGCAAGCACTTCGCGGGTGTGCGGGCGCTGAGCGATGTCACCTTCGCCGTCCGGCCCGGCGAGATCCATGCCCTTGTCGGCGAGAACGGCGCGGGCAAGTCGACGCTGATGAAGGTGCTGAGCGGGGTCTACCCGCACGGTTCCTATGAAGGGGCCATCGTCTTCGACGGCGAGGAGCGCCGCTTCAGCGACATCACCGACTCGGAAGCGCTGGGCATCATCATCATCCACCAGGAACTGGCGCTGGTTCCGCTGCTCTCCATCGCCGAGAACATCTTCATCGCCAACCCGCCCGGCCGCTTCGGCATCATCGACCGCGGCGCGGTCCACCGGCGGACCAAGGAACTGCTGGCCAAGGTCGGGCTCGACGAATCCCCGGACACGCTGGTGACCAATATCGGGGTGGGCAAGCAGCAGCTGGTGGAGATCGCCAAGGCGCTGTCGAAGAAGGTGCGCCTGCTGATCCTCGACGAGCCCACCGCCAGCCTGTCGGAGAAGGACAGCGCCGCGCTGCTCGACCTGCTGTTGGAATTCAAGGCGCAGGGCATCGCCTCCATCCTTATCTCGCACAAGCTCAACGAGGTCTCCAAGGTCGCCGACCGCATCACCGTGCTGCGCGACGGGCGCACCGTCGACACGCTCGACTGCCATGACGGCGCGGTGGAGGAAGACCGCATCATCTCCAAGATGGTCGATCGCGATCTCGAACACCGCTATCCCAAGCGCGAGCCGAACATTGGCGGGCCGATCTTCAAGGTGACGAACTGGTCGGCCTATCACCCCCTGCATTCCGAGCGGCAGGTGATCAAGAATGTCGATTTCGAGGTCCGGCGCGGCGAGATCGTCGGCATTGCCGGGCTGATGGGCGCGGGCCGCACCGAATTCGCCATGAGCATTTTCGGCCGCTCCTGGGGCCAGAAGATCAGCGGAAGGGCGGAGATGGAAGGCCAGCCGGTCGACCTCTCCACCGTGCGCCGCGCCATCGATGCCGGCCTCGCCTATGTCACCGAGGACCGCAAGCAACTCGGCCTCCTGCTGGCCGAGGACATCCGCAAGAACGTCACTCTCGCCAATCTGCCCGCCGTCGCGCCGGGCCGGGTGATCGACGATCTGAAGGAGCTGCGCGTCGCCTCCGACTACCGCGCCCGCATGCGCATACGCTGCCACAGCGTCTATCAGGAAACCGGCAAGCTCTCCGGCGGCAACCAGCAGAAGGTGGTGCTGTCGAAATGGCTGTTCACCGACCCCAAGGTGCTGATCCTCGACGAGCCGACGCGCGGCATCGATGTCGGCGCCAAATATGAAATCTATTGCATCATCAACGAGCTGGCGGATGCCGGCAAGGGCGTGGTGGTGATCTCCTCCGAGATGCCGGAACTGCTCGGCATCTGCGACCGCATCTGCGTGATGAACGAGGGCGCCTTTGTCGGCGAATTCCCCGGCGCGGAGGCCTCGCAGGAAAAGATCATGCGCGCCATCATGCGCAAGGGAGAGCAACGCCCCATGGAGGCATTGGCATGAGCGACACCGCTCTCAAGGACAAGGCGAGCCACGCCGGCTTCCTGAAAAACAATCTGCGCGAATACGGGATGCTGATCTCGCTCTTCGCCATCATGATCTTTTTCGAGGTGGTGACGAACGGCACGCTGCTGCGCCCGCTCAACCTCACCAATCTCGTGCTGCAGAACAGCTACATCGTCATCATGGCGCTGGGCATGCTGCTGGTCATCGTCACCGGCCATATCGACCTGTCGGTCGGTTCGGTGGCCGGCTTCATCGGCGCGGTGGCGGCGGTGCTGATGGTGAAGTTCGACCTGCATTTCATCCCGGCGACGCTGATCTGCCTGGCGCTGGGCGGGCTGATCGGCGCGGCCCAGGGCTATTGGGTGGCCTATTTCAAGATCCCGTCCTTCATCGTCACCCTGGCCGGCATGCTGGTGTTCAAGGGGCTGGCGCTGGCGATCCTGGCGGGGCAGTCGGTCGGCCCCTTCCCGCCCACCTTCCAGAAGCTGTCCTCCGGCTTCATCCCGGAACTCATCCCCGATGCCGGAAACCTCTACCCCACCTCGCTCGCGATCGGCGCGGCGCTGGGGCTGGCGATGGTGTGGCTGAACTTCCGTGGCCGCGCCCGGCAGGAAGCGCACCACATCCACACCGAGCCCTATGGATTCTTCTTCGCCAAGAACGCGCTGCTGTTCGCGGTCATTCTCTATTTCGCCTATCTCATCGCCTCGCATCGCGGCCTGCCCAATGTGCTGGTCATCATGACGGCGCTGATCGCGCTCTATGCCTTTGTGACCACCCGCACCACCATTGGCCGGCAGATCTATGCCGTCGGCGGCAATGAGAAGGCGGCGAAGCTCTCAGGCATCAAGACCGAGCGGCTGACCTTCCTCACCTTCGTCAATATGGGCGTGCTGGCGGCGCTGGCGGGCCTCGTCTTCGCCGCCCGGCTCAACACGGCGACGCCGAAAGCGGGCCTCGGCTTCGAGCTCGACGTGATCGCCGCCTGCTTCATCGGTGGCGCCTCGGCCTATGGCGGCGTCGGCCGCGTCGGCGGCGCGGTCATCGGCGCGCTGATCATGGGCGTGATGAACAATGGCATGTCGATTCTGGGCATCGGCATCGACTACCAGCAGGTGATCAAGGGGCTGGTGCTGCTCGGCGCCGTCTGCCTCGACGTGTACAACCAGCGCCGCGCCTGAGCGCGCACCGCCCGGTCGCCCGCAGGGGCGGCCGGGCCGCCGGCCCGCCGCTTGACAAGGGCGGCGCGCTGGGGGACCCCGGTTGTCCGCATCCCTCGTCACACCCGGCGCGCCATGTTCCGCTTCCTGCATTCCAGCGACCTGCATCTGGGCAAGCGCTTCGGCAATTTCGCCGGCGACCTGCCCGGCCGGCTGCGCGAGGCGCGCCATGGCGTCATCGCCCGGCTGGCGCAGCACGCGCGCGAACAGGGCGCCGGCACCATCCTGCTCGCCGGCGACAGCTTCGACACCGAGACTCCCGCGCCGGAGGTGCGGCGGCAGGCGCTGGCGGAAATGCGCCACCACGCGCCGCTCACATGGGTGCTGCTGCCGGGCAATCATGATTCGCTCCAGGCCGCGCCGCTCTGGGCGGCGCTGAAGGCGGAAGCGCCGGATAATGTGATCCTCGCCAGCGAGCCCCGGCCGCTCGATCTCGCCCCGGGCGTGGTGCTGCTGCCCGCCCCCTGCACCACGCGCCGGCCGGGCCGCGACCTCACGGAGTGGATGGACGCCCACCCGACCCCGGAAGGCACGCTGCGCCTCGGCCTCGCCCATGGCGCCATTCGCAGCTTTTCCGAGGACGCGGTGGCCGGCGAGGTGATCGCGCCTGATCGCGCCCGGCGGGCGGGCCTCGCCTATCTCGCGCTCGGCGACTGGCACGGGGCGGTGGAGGTGGACCCACGCACCCGCTACAGCGGCACGCCGGAGCCGGACCGCTTCAAGCACGCAGCGCCCGGCACCGCCTTGGCGGTGAGCCTTGCGGGCGCAGAGGCGCACCCCGAGGTGCAGGCCCTGCCGACCGCGAGCTTCGCCTGGCGCGAACTCGACCTGCATCTGCTGGAGGGCGACGACCCGATAGCCGCGCTGGCGGCGCTGCTGCCGGAAGAGCGGGCGCGCCGACAGACGCTCGCGCGGCTCGTCGCCACCGGCCGCACCGGGCTGGAAGGGCAGGCGGCGCTGCAGCGCGCGGTCGCCGCCGCCGCGCCGGATTTCGCCTTTCTCGAGCTCGACGCCGCCGGCCTTGCCACCGCCTGCGCGCCGGACGATCTCGACCGCATCGACCGGGGCGGCGCACTGCGCGCGGCGGCCGATGCGCTGCTGGCGGAATCGGGCGATGGCTCCCGCTCGGCCGAGGAGCGCGAGATCGCCCGCGCCGCTCTCAGTCGGCTCTATTCCCTGGCACAGGCGAGCGCCCCATGAAGATTTCCGCGCTGCGGCTGTTCAATGTGAAGCGCTTCGCCCAGCGCGGCGTCGCCATCGAGAACATTGGCGACGGCGTCAACGTGCTGTGCGCGGTGAACGAGTTCGGCAAGTCCACCAGCTTCGAGGCGCTGCACGCGCTGTTCTTCCAGCCGCATTCCGGCACGCCGGGCGATGTGCAGCGGCTGCGGCCCTATAGCGGCGGCAGCCCGCTGGTGGAGGCGGACATTTCCACCGGGGCAGGCCGCTTCCGTCTCACCAAGCAATATTATGGCGGCCGCTTCGCCCGCGTCACCGATCTCGCCACCGGCCGGCTGCTGGCGCAGGCGGACGAGGCGGAAGCCTTCATCGCCGGGCTCATCCGTGGCGGCACCGCCGGCCCGGCCGGGCTGCTCTGGGTGCGGCAGGGCCTCACCGGCATCGAGAAGCGCAGCAAATCGGAAGAGGACAGCGAGAAGCAGGTGCGCGCCAGCCTGCTGGAATCGGTGCAGGGCGAGGTCGAGGCCGTCACCGGCGGGCGCCGCATGGCGGAGATCATGGCAGCGACGCAGGCGGCGCTGGCCGATCTCGTCACCGCCACCGGCCGGCCCAAGGCGGGCGGGCGCTACGCCGCCGCGCTCGACGCCCGCGACGCGCTGATCGAGCAGGAGCAGCGGCTGGGAGCCGATGTGCGCGCGCTGCGCGAGGCGCTGGACCGGCGCGCGCAGGCGCTCAAGCGGCTTGCCGAGCTGGAACAGCCGGCGGAGCGGGAGGCGCGGGATCGCGCGGTGGCGAGCGCGCAGGCCGCCTTCGACGCCGCCAAGGCGCAAGGCGAGGCGCTGCGCGCCGCCGAGGCGGAGGCCGGGCTGGCGCGCGAGCGCCGCGACGCCGCCGAGCGCGAGCTCACCGCCTATCGCAACGTGCTCGCCACCGCGCAGGCGCATGCCGCGGCGATGGCCGAGGCCGAACAGCGGCGCGCGGCGGCGGTGCTGCGGCGCCAGTCCGCCGGGGCGGAACTGCAACGGGTGCAGGCCGAGCTTGTCGCAGCCGAAGCGGCAGAAGACGCGGCGCGCCAGCGTCTCGCCCGCGCCGAGGCCGCGTCGAAGGCACAGGAGGCGCGCACACGGCAGGCGGCGCTGGCCGAACGGCTCGCCGCTGCCGAAACGGCCCGGCAGGCGCTGGAAGCCGCCGACGCGGCGCTGGCCCTTGCCAAGGTCCCGCCCGGCCGTCTCGATGAATTGCAGGCGCTGGAGATCGACATTGCCAAGCGCCGCGCGGTGGAGGAGGCGGCGCGGCCGTCGGTGACCATCGAATACGCGCCCGGCGCCGCCCCCATCCTTATGGACGGCGCGCCGCTGGGCGCGGGCGAGGAGCGCGGCTATGACGGGCAGGCGCGGCTCACCCTGCCCGGCCTCGGCACGCTGACCCTTCGCTCCAATCGCGCCGCGCCCGCCGACAGCAAGCTCGCCGAGGCGCAGGCGCGCCACCGCGACCTGCTCGCCGCGCTGGGGGTCGAGGACCTCGCCGCCGCCCGCGCCCGGCAGATGCGGGCGCAGCAGATCGAGACCGAGCGGCGTGAGGGGCAGGCCCGCCTGGCTCTGCTCGCCCCGGAAGGGCTGGCGCGGCTGCGCGAGGAGGTGGCCGCCGGCGCCGGGCTCGGCGCGGAGCTGCCCGAGCCCGCGGACGACCCCGCCGCACTGCGCGCCGCCGCCCTCGCGGCCGCAGAGGAGCGGCGCGCCCTCGCCCGGCAGGCGCTGCGGGCGGCCGAGCCGCTGCGCGCCCGCGCCGACGAGGCGTTCGTCGAGGCGGAGACCGCGCTGGCCGGGCTGAAGGCCGAACACGCGCAGATCGCGGCCCTGCTCGGCCCGGAGGACGCCCGCCCCGCCCGTGCGGAGGCGCTGGCGCGCCAGCGCGACGATCTGCAACGCCTCTTCAGTGATACCGAGGCGCAGATGCTGCGCCACCGCGCCGGCGCGGTCGATCTTGAGGCCGCCGAGGCGGCGCTGCGCCGTGCCCGCTCGGTGGAGGAAGCCGCGACCCGGGAGGCAGCGACGCTGCGCGAGACCCTCGCCGGGCTCAATGCGCAGATCGGCACCCGCGCGGATGAGGCGGTGGAGGAAATGTGGGGCGAGGCGAAAGAGGCGCTCGCCGCCGCCACCGCCCGCGCGGAGGGCTTCAAGGCCGAGGTGCGGGTGCTGCAGCGCCTGGCCACCGCGCTGGAAGCGGCGCGGGCGCAGGCGCGCGATCTCTATCTCAAGCCGGTCATGGCCGAACTCTCGCCGCTGCTCGGCCTGTTGTTCGACGATGCCGCCATCACCTTCGACGACAAGACGCTGCTGCCGCAGACCCTGCGCCGCAACGGCCATGAGGAAGAGGTGGAGCGGCTGAGCGGGGGCATGCGCGAGCAGCTCTCCGTGCTCACCCGCCTCGCCTTCGCCCGTCTGCTTGCCCGCGACGGCCGGCCGGCGCCGGTCATTCTCGACGACGCGCTGGTCTATTCCGACGACGACCGCATCGAGCGCATGTTCGACGCGCTGCACCGCCAGTCGCGCGACCAGCAGATCATCGTCTTCTCCTGCCGCCAGCGCGCCTTCCAGAAGCTGGGCGGCCATGTGCTTGCTATGACCGACTGGCAGCCCGGGGTGGGGACGCCGGGCTAGTTCCGCACCACCTTGCCGGGGTTCATCAGGTTGGTCGGGTCGAGCGCGGCTTTCAGCGCCCGCATCAGGCTGAGCTTGGCCTTGTCGCCATAGCGGTCGAGCAGGTCGAGCTTGACCGTGCCGATGCCGTATTCCGCCCCGAAGGACCCGCCCATCGCCACGGCGAGGTCGTAGAGGCGCGGCGACACCTCGCGCTCGAACCATGGCTTGTAGACGGCCGGCGCCGCCCCCACCGGCGCGACGACGTTGAAATGCACATTGCCGTCGCCGACATGGCCATAGATGGAGAGCCGCCCGCCGGCGCCCTGTTCCTCAACCAGCGCGCTCGCCTGTGTAATGAGGTCCGGCAGCGCCGAGGTCGGCACGGAGATGTCGTGCTTGAGCGAGCCGCCATTGGCGACTTCCGCCTCGGGAATATGCTCGCGCAGATACCACAGCTGGTCGCGCTGCTGCCCGCCATTGGCCAGCGTGCCGTCGCTCACCCAGCCCTCGCCCATGGCCTCTTCGAGAAAGGCGGCCATCGCCTCCTCAAGTCCCAGCAGCGGCGAACAGCTCTGCGCCTCCATCAGCACATAATGCGGCGCCGCCGTCTCCAGCGGATGCCGCAGCCCCGGCTGCGCGGCGAGCAGAAGGCTGAGCGAATGGTGGGAGACATATTCGAACGAGGTGATGTTCTCGCCGGTGAGCGTCTGCGCGCGGGCGAGCAGCGTGGTCAGCGCGCCGATCTCCTCGACGGCGAGGAAGGCGGTCACTGGTCTGCGCCGGCTTGCGCGCCAGCTTCCGCGAGGCGGCGGTGATGATGCCGAGCGTGCCCTCGGCGCCGAGCAGCAGCTGCTTCACGTCATAGCCGGTGTTGTTCTTGCGCAGCGGTTGCAGCACGTCGAGAATCTGCCCGTCCGGCAACACCGCCTCCAGCCCCAGAACGAGGTCGCGGGCCATGCCGTATTTCAGCACGGAAATGCCGCCGGCATTGGTCGAGAGCGTGCCGCCCAGCTGGCAGGACTGGCGCGAGCCGAGATCGAGCGGCAGCATCAGCCCGGCGTCGGCGGCGGCGTCCTGCACCACGCTCAGCACGCAGCCGGCCTCGGCGGTGAGCGAGAGATTGGCGGCGTCGAGCGTGCGCACGGCGTTCAGCCGCTCCAGGCTCAGCACCAGTTCCCGGCCGTCGGACGAGGGCGTGGCGGCGGCGCAATAGGAGGTGTTGCCGCCCTGCGGCACCAGCGGCACGCGGTGTTCGGCGCAGAGAGCGACGATGGCCTGCACCTCCGCGGTGGAGCGCGGGCGCAGCACGGCGCGGGCGGCGCCGGTGCGGAAGCGGCGGAAATCGGTGAGATAGCGCGCCACCACGTCCGGGTCGGCGACGGTGAGCTCCGCCGGCAGGCTGCCGAGTACGCGGTTGATCGGGTCCATGCGTGCCGCCCTTCTTCCCCTGCCCTCGCGCGGGCCGGGGGAGATAGCCGGCGCGCGGCACGGCTGGCAAGCCGTCGCGTTGGGGGAGGCGCGCTCAGATGCGGGCGAGGATGGCGCCGGCGAGGCGGGCGACGGTGGCGACATGGGCGCGGCTCGCCTCATAGGCGCCCTCCCCGTCCCGCTGCATCAGCGCGGCATGGAGGCGCCGCATCTCGGCAATCGCGTCGGCATGGCGGCCCTGCTGGGCGATGGTCATGGAGCGCAGATGGTTGATGCGGGCATTGAGCGAGCGCACCACCTCCCACGCCACCTCCTTGCCGGCGGCGACGAACAGCTTCTCGTAGAATTCCGTGGTCCGCCGCAGCACCTCGCGCGGGCTGCCGGTGCGAAAGGCGGCGTCGATCTCGTCGATCACCCCGCCAAGCTCGGCAATCGCCGCCTCGGGAGCGTTGAGCGCGCAGGCCCGCGCCGCCTCGCTCTCCAGCAACGCGCGGATTTCATAGATCTGCGCCGCCTGCGCCGGGTCGGGCTTGGTCACGGCCGGGCCTTGATGGGGAATCGTCTCCACCAGCCCCTCGGCTTCGAGATGGCGCAGCACCTCGCGCACCACGCTGCGGCTCACCCCCAGCCTTTCGCACAGCTGGCGCTCCACCAGCCGCTCGCCGGGCTTGAAGCGGAAATCGAGAATGGCGTCGCGCATTTTCTCCAGCGTCAGGCTGCGCAGCGTCGGCACGCTGCGCTCGACCTTCATCTCTTCGCCGGCAGCGTTGGATTCGGTAGTCGCGACCATGGCTGTCTCCGTTCCCGCCTCTTGTCGCCCGAGCGGCGCGGGATGACAATTGACTCGATTGTCTTATGGTATACCATCATACGGAACTTGAGGCCATCGTCGCTGAACGACTGCCCGCACGGCGCCGCTCAGCCCGTCTTTCGTGAGACAGATCATGCCGTTGCAGCTGCGCAAGCTCGTCACCTATGCCGAGACCACCTTCATCGAGGGCGGCCGCGCGGCCCCCCACGCCGCTGCGGCTCTATGCGGCGGCGGCGGTGCTCACCAATCCGTGGGCGGGGCGCGGCTTCGTCGAAGACCTGAAGCCGGAGATTCACGACGTCGCTCCCCAGCTCGGCGCGCTGCTGACCGAGGAAATCCTGCGCATGGCCGGCTCGGGCGAGGCGGTGGAAGGCTATGGCAAGGCGGCGATCGTCGGCACCTCGGGCGAGGTGGAGCACGCCTCGGCGCTGATCCACACGCTGCGCTTCGGCAATCATTACCGCAAGGCGGTCGGCGCCAAGAGCTATCTGGCCTTCACCAATACGCGCGGCGGGCCGAACGCTTCCATCGCCATTCCGCTGATGGACAAGCTGGATGAGGGGCGCCGCTCGCATTACCTCACCATCCAGTTCGCCATCAACGATGCCCCGGCGCCGGACGAGATCGTCGTCGCGCTCGGCGCCTCCATTGGCGGGCGGCCGCATCACCGCATCGGCGACCGCTATCAGGATCTCAAGGAGCTCGGCTCCACCCAGGGCCTCGACGCCGCCCCGGCGGACAGCTCCCATGGCTGACCGGCGCCTCCTCGCCTATGCCGGCCGCGACGGCGCCCCCGCGCAGGTCGCCTATCGCCGTGCGGGCGTGGCCGGTGCCCCGGCCGTCGTGCTGATCCATGGCGTCGGCATGGCGAGCGAGGTGTGGGCACCGCAGATCGACGCGCTCGCCGCCGGCCATGACGTGATCGCGCTCGACATGCCCGGCCATGGCGGCTCCAGCTTGCCGCCGGAGGATGCGCGCCTGTCCGACTATGCCGATCAGGTCGTCGCGCTGTTGGACGGGCTGGGCCTGCCCTCCGCCGCTCTGGTCGGCCATTCCATGGGCGCGCTGGTGGCGCTGGAGGTGGCACTGGCGCATCCCGCCCGGGTGCGCGCGGTCGCCGCGCTCAACGCCGTGTTCTGCCGCACGCCGGAACAGCGCGCGGTGGTCACCGCCCGCGCCGGCTCGCTGGAGGCGGAAGGCCGCGCCGCCTCGCACGAAGCCGCCGTGGCGCGCTGGTTCGGCGCCCCGGTGCCGGTGGAGCTTGAGGCGAGCGCGGCGCAGGTGTCGGCCCTGCTCGCGTCTGGCGACCCCGTCGGCTATGCCCGCACCTATGCGCTGTTCGCCGCCTCGGACGAGGCGCATCGCGACCGGCTCGCGAGCCTCGCCATGCCGGCTCTGTTCATGACCGCCGAGGGCGATCCTAATTCGACCGCCGCCATGTCGCGGGCGATGGCGGCGCTAGCCCCGCACGGCGCCGCCGAGGTGCTGGCCGGCGCGCGCCATATGATGACGCTGACCCATCCCGCCGAGGTGAACGCGCGGCTCCTCGCCTTTTTCGACGCGCCGGCCGCGCCCTTCGACGCGAAAGCCTTCCGCCGCGCGCTCGGCGCCTTCCTCACCGGCGTCACCGTGGTGACGACGCGAACGGAAGAGGGCGAGATGCGCGGCTTCACCGCCAATTCCTTCTCCTCCGTCTCGCTCGATCCGCCGCTGATCCTCGTCAGCCTGGCGAAAACTGCGTCGAGCTTCCCGGTGTTCTCCGCCGCCGATCACTTCGCCGTCTCCGTGCTGGCGGCGGAGCAGAAGGACGTGTCGGCCCTGTTTGCCTCCAAGTCGCCGGACAAGTTCGCCGGCGCGCCCTGGCAACTAGGTCCCGCCGGCAGCCCGGTCATGTCTGGCGCGGCGGCGTGGTTCGACTGCACGCGCCACGAGGTGGTGGAGGCGGGCGACCATGTGATCCTGATCGGCCATGTGCGCGGCTTCGGCGCGCGCGATGTCGCCCCGCTCGGCTATTGCCGTGGCGCCTATGTCGATGTCTCGCTCGGCCTGCAGGCGCTGGCCAAGCGCGACGAACCCGCCCGCGTCGGCGCCATTCTGGAAGCGGACGGCGCGCTGCTGATGGTGGAAGACGGCAAGGGCGGCCTGAGCCTGCCCACCGGCTCCTGCCTGGAGCCCGCCGCCAACCCGCGCAGCCTGCGCGGCGCGCTCAGCAAGCTCGGCGTCGAGGGACGGCTCGGCTTCCTGTTCGCGGTGTTCGAGACGCCAGCCGCCGGTGACGGCCCGCCCACCGTGTCGCTCTATTACCGCGGCAGCTTTGAAGGCACACCCGCCGCGTCGGCGGGGGCGGTGCTTGTGCCGCTGGACGCGGTCGATCTCGCCCGCCTGCCGGACGAGGCGACCCGCTCCATGCTCGCGCGCTATCTGCGCGAGCGCCGCGAGGATGCGTTCGGCATCTATGTCGGCGACGCCGCGCAGGGCGTCGTCCATCCCCTCGCCACCCCCGCGCCGCACTGAGTCACCGGGATCATCGCCATGAAGTTCTCCCTCTTCGTCCATATGGAGCGCACCGATCCCGCCATTCCCCATGCAAGGCTGTTCGCCGAGCTGGAGGAGCTGGCGCTCACCGCCGAGGGGGCGGGCTTCGAGACGGTGTGGATCGGCGAACACCACGCGATGGATTTCACCATCGCCCCCAACCCCTTCATCCAGCTCGCCCATCTCGCGGCCAAGACGAAGACCATCCGCCTCGGCACCGGCAATGTCATCGCCCCGTTCTGGCACCCGATCCGGCTCGCCGGCGAGGCGGCGATGATGGACCTCGCCTGCGACGGCCGGCTCGATCTCGGCGTGGCGCGCGGCGCCTATGTTTTCGAATATGAGCGCCTGATGCCCGGCCTCGACGCCATGGGAGCCGGGCTGCGCATGCGCGAGCTGGTGCCGGCGGTGAAGCAGCTCTGGGCGGGCGATTATGCCCATGAGGGCCAGTTCTGGAGCTTTCCCACCTCCACCGCCTCGCCCAAGCCGGTGCAGGAAGGCGGCCCGCCGATCTGGATCGCCGCGCGCGACCCCAACAGCCATGCCTTCGCGGTGGCCAATGGCTGCAATGTGCAGGTGACTCCGCTCGCCTCGGGCGATGGCGAGGTGGCGAGCCTGATGGAGCGCTTCAACACGGCGGTGGCGGATCACCCGCAGGTGCCGCGCCCGAAGATCATGCTGCTGCAGCACTGCTTCGTGGCCGATTCCCCAGCGGAGGCCGACCAACTCGCCGACGATCTCTCCGCCTGGTACGGGCTGTTCGGCGCCTGGTTCGCCAATAAGCGGCCGATCCATCAGGCGATCATGGCGCCGCTCACCCCGGAGGAGCGCGCCGCCGCCCCGCACTTCGCCCCTGACGTGGTGCGCAAAAATCTCGTCATCGGCCAGCCAGACGAGGTGATCGCCCGGCTGAAGGGTTATGAGGCGCTTGGCTTCGACCAGTTCTCGCTCTGGATTGACGCCGGCATCAGCCACGCGCGCAAGGCGAAGTCGCTGGACCGCTTCATCCGCCACGTGATGCCGGCCTTTGCGTGAGGATGAAGCGATGACCGCGCTGCGCGATGATTTCCGGCTCTATATTGACGGCGCCTTCGTCACCGGCGGGGGCAGCTTCGAAAGCTATGACCCCGCCACCGGTCAGCCCTGGGCGGTGATGCCGGCTGCCACCAGCGCCGACGTGAACCGCGCCGTGGAGGCCGCCCAACGCGCTTTCGACGCGCCGGAATGGGCCAACCTCACCGCCACGGCGCGCGGCAAGCTGCTGACCAAGCTCGGCGATCTCGTCGCCGCCCATGCGCAGGAACTCGCCGAGCTGGAGACCCGCGACACCGGCAAGATCATCCGCGAGACGCGGGCGCAGATCGGCTATGTCGCGGAATATTATCGTTATTTCGGCGGTCTCGCCGACAAGGTCGAGGGCGCGCATCTGCCGGTCGACAAGCCGGATATGGAAGCCTGGCTGCGCCGCGAGCCCATCGGCGTCGTCGCGGCCGTGGTGCCGTGGAATTCGCAGCTTTTCCTCTCGGCGGTGAAGCTCGGCCCGGCGCTGGCGGCGGGCTGCACCGTCGTGCTGAAAGCGTCGGAGGAAGGCCCCGCCCCGCTGCTCGCCTTCGCCCGGCTGGTGCATGAGGCCGGCTTTCCCCCCGGCGTCGTCAACATCCTCACCGGCTTCGGCGAGGAGTGCGGGAAGACGCTCACCGCGCACCGGCTTGTCTCCCGCGTCGCCTTCACCGGCGGGCCGGCGACCGCACGGCATGTGGTGCGCAACACGGCGGAGAACCTCGCCTATACGACGCTGGAACTCGGCGGCAAATCGCCGGTGCTGGTGTTCGCCGATGCCGATCTGGAGAGCGCCGCCAATGCGGTGGTGGCCGGCATCTTCGCCGCCTCCGGCCAGAGCTGCGTCGCCGGCTCGCGCCTGTTCGTCGAAGAGAGCGTGCGCGACAAGCTGCTCGCCATCCTCACGCAGAAGGCCCGCCGCATTCGCATTGGCGACCCGCAGGACCCGGCGACCGAGATGGGCCCGCTCGCCACTGCGCGCCAGCTCGCCCATATCGAGCAGGTCGTCGCCGCCAGCCTCGAAGCCGGTGCCGCGCTGGTGACCGGCGGCACGCGGGCGGAGGGGTTCACGGCCGGCAATTATTACGCCCCGACCATCCTCGCCTGCGCCGGCAATGAGGTGCCCTGCGCGGCGGAGGAACTGTTCGGCCCGGTGCTGAGCGTCATCAGCTTCACTGGCGAGGCGGACGCCATCGCCAAGGCCAATGACAGCCCGTTCGGCCTCGCCGCCGGTGTGTTCACCCGCGATCTCACCCGCGCCCACCGGCTGATCCGGCGGCTGCGCGCCGGCATCGTCTGGGTCAACACCTACCGCGCCGTCTCCCCCATCGTGCCCTTCGGCGGCTATGGCCTGTCCGGCCTCGGGCGCGAGGGCGGGGCGGAATCGATCCGCGACTACACCCGCACCAAATCGGTCTGGCTGCGCACCTCCGACGCGCCGATCGACGATCCCTTCGTCATGCGCTGAGGCCCCGCCATGCTCTACGAGATGCGTACCTACCGGCTGAAGACCGGCGCCGTCCCCGCCTATGTGAAGCTGGTGGCGGAAGAAGGCATCGCCTTGCAGAAGAGCCATCTCGGCCAGCTGGTCGGCTATTTCACCAGCGAGATCGGCCCGCTGAACGAGATCGTCCACATCTGGGCCTATGCCAGCCTCGATGACCGCTCCGCCCGCCGCGCGCGGCTGAACGCCGATCCTGCCTGGCTCACTTTCCTGCCGAAGATCCAGGCGCTGATCGAGACCATGGAGAACAAGATTCTCCTGCCCACCGCCTTCTCGCCGCTGGACTGACGGCGCTTCGCCGCCGCCCGACGCAAGACGACACGAGCGCCAACGCGCCGCCTTCCATACGAACGCCAACCAAAGGGGACCACCATGTCGCGCACATCCCGTGCCCTCGGAATTGCCGCCCTCGCCCTCGCCGCCGGCCTTGCCGGTGCGGCGGTGGCGCAGTCGGGTTCCATCGTCTTCACCAGCTGGGGCGGCACCACCCAGGACGCCCAGAAGAAGAGCTGGGCCGTGCCCTTCACCAAGGAAACCGGCATCACCGTCAAACAGGACGGCCCGACCGACTATGGCAAGCTGAAAGCCATGGTCGAGAGCGGCAACGTTTCCTGGGACGTGGTGGATGTGGAGGCCGATTTCGCCGCCGCCGCCGCCAAGGACGGGCTGATCGAGCCGATCGACTTCTCCATCGTCAAGCGCGGCGAGATCGACCCGCGCTTCGTCACCGACCATGCGGTGGGCAGCTTCTATTATTCCTTCGTGCTCGGCTTCAACCCGGCGAGCCTGAAGGGCAAGGCGCCGAAGAGCTGGGCGGATGTGTTCGACACCAAGACCTTCCCCGGCAAGCGCACCTTCTACAAATGGTCGGCGCCGGGCGTGCTGGAAATCGCCCTGCTGGCGGATGGCGTGCCGGCCGACAAGCTTTACCCGCTCGATCTCGACCGCGCTTTCAAGAAGCTCGACAGCATCAAGAAGGACATCGTCTGGTGGGGCACCGGCGCGCAGTCGCAGCAGCTGCTCGCCTCCGGCGAGGCGCCGATCGGCCAGTTCTGGAACGGGCGCATCTTCGCCCTGCAGCAGAGCGGCGAGAAGGTCGAGCTGTCCTGGGAGCAGAACCTGACCGCCGCCGACATGCTGGTCGTGCCCAAGGGCTCGAAGAACAAGGAAGCGGCGATGAAGTTCATTGCCGAGGCGACCAGCCCCGAGGGACAGGCGAGCTTCGCCACCGAGAGCGGCTATGCCCCGGTGAATGTGAAGTCCGCCGCGCTGATGCCGAAGGACGTGGCCGCCAACCTGCCCGACAAGCACACCGCCTCGCAGATCAATCTCGATATGGGCTATTGGGCCGCCCATCGCGACGAGATCGGCAAGCGCTGGTACGCCTGGCAGGCGGAGTGAGCCGGCGGCCCCTTGCCGGATGAGAGCCGCGCTCCCCGTCACAAGGGAGCGCGGAAGGCGCCGGGCAAGGACGGGCGTATCGTTCCGTCCTCGTCGGCCTCATCGTCCACCTCACTGCACTCATCGAACCGCCGTGATCGAACCCTCATGACCGTGACCGACGCGCCGATCGCCCGCCCTCCCGCCGCCGCGCGCCCGCGCGCCGGCGGGATCGCGCCCGTATTGCCGGCGCTCGCTCTGGTTGTGTTCGTCTTCGTGATTCCGGTGCTGGCGTTGCTGCTGCGCAGCGTGCTGGAACCCGCGCCGGGGCTGCAGAACTACGCCGCCTTCTTCGGTTCGACGACCTATCTCAAGGTGCTGGGGAACACCTTCCTTGTGGCCTTCACCGTCACGGTGGTGACGGTTCTCCTCGGTTTTCCAGTGGCTTGGTTCCTGGCGATCGCGCCGTCCTTCTGGTCGCGCCTGCTGTTCGCCATCGTCATCCTGTCGATGTGGACCAACCTGCTCGCCCGCACCTATGCCTGGATGGTGCTGCTCCAGCGCACCGGCATCATCAACCGCACGCTGATGGATCTCGGCCTGATCTCCGAGCCGCTGCCGCTCATCAACAACCTTGTCGGCGTTACCATCGGCATGACCTACATCATGCTGCCCTTCATGATCCTGCCGCTGCACGCCACAATCCGCTCCATCGACCCCGCCATCTTCCAGGCCGCATCCCTTTGCGGCGCCAGCCGTTTTCAGGCTTTCACCCGCGTCATGCTCCCCCTCACCGCCTCCGGCATCGCCGCCGGCGCGCTGATGGTGTTCGTCATGTCGCTTGGCTACTTCATCACCCCGGCCCTGCTTGGCGGCACCGCCAACATGATGCTGGCGGAACTGATCGCGCAGCTGGTGCAATCGCTGCTCGACTGGGGGCTGGCGGGTGCGGCGGCGCTGGTGCTGCTTGTGATCACGCTCGCCATCTATATGGTGCAGCTGCGCTTTTTCGGCTTCGGTCAGGCGAGGGGCTAGGCGCCATGCTGCTCGATTTCGCCCGTCTCGGCCCCTGGCGGGTCGCCCTCAGCCTCATTGCCCTGCTGGTCGGCGCCTATCTGCTGCTGCCGATCCTGCTCATCGTCGCGCTGTCCTTCGGCTCCTCGCAATGGCTGCAATTCCCGCCCCCCGGCTGGACGCTGCGCTGGTATGAGGAACTGTTCGACGATCCCGAATGGATCGCGTCCTTCCTCACCAGCTTCAAGATCGCCGCCGTGGTGACGGTGCTGTCGGTCGGCATCGGCCTGATGGCCTCCTTCGGGCTGACACGCGGCACGTTTCGCGGCCGGCAGGCGCTGCGGGCGCTGTTTCTCACCCCGATGATCCTGCCCGTGGTGGTGCTGGCGGTGGCGCTCTACGCCTTCTTCCTGCGGCTGCACCTCAACGGCACGTTTCTGGGCTTCGTTCTCGCGCATCTGGTCATCGCCGTGCCCTTTTCCATCATCGCGATTTCCAATGCGCTGGAACGGTTTGACCGCGATATCGAAACCGCCGCCATCGTCTGCGGCGCCAGCCCGCTGGAAGCCAAGATCCGCGTCACCCTGCCCGGCATCCGCCTCGGCCTGATCAGCGCGGCGATCTTCTCCTTCCTCGCCTCCTGGGACGAGGTGGTGATCGCCATCTTCATGGCGAGCCCCGATCTGCAGACATTGCCGGTGCGCATTTACGGTACGCTGCGGCAGGACCTCTCCCCGGTCATCGCCGCCGTCTCGACGCTGCTGATCGCCCTGACCGCCGCCCTCATGGCGGCCGCCGCCCTCCTTCGCAAGGACGACCGCTCATGAGCTTTCTGGAAATAGCCAATATTTCCAAGACGTTCGGTAACGTCACCGCTGTCAGCGACGTGTCGCTGGACATCGCGCGCGGCGAGTTCGTCACCTTTCTCGGCCCCTCTGGCTCGGGCAAGAGCACGACGCTCTACATGATCGCCGGCTTCTTCGAGCCGACGGGCGGCGATGTGCGGCTCGAGGGGCGCAGCATCCTTTCCGAGCCGTCGAACAAGCGCAATATCGGCATGGTGTTCCAGCGCTACACGCTGTTCCCGCATCTCTCCGTCGCCGAGAACGTCGCCTTTCCGCTGCGCGTGCGCCGCCGCCCGGCGGCGGAGATCGCCCGCAAGGTCGAGGAGATGCTGGCACTGGTGCGGCTGGAGAGCTTCGCCGGCCGCATGCCCGCCCAGCTCTCGGGCGGCCAGCAGCAGCGCGTCGCTCTCGCCCGCGCGCTCGCCTACAACCCACCGTTGCTGCTGATGGACGAGCCGCTGTCCGCGCTGGACAAGAAGCTGCGCGAGGAAATCCAGGACGAGATCCGCCGCATCCACCGGCAGACGGGGGTAACCATCCTCTATGTCACCCATGACCAGGAGGAGGCGCTGAGCCTCTCCGACCGCATCGCCCTGTTCAACCACGGAAAAATCGAGCAACTCGGCAAGGGTCGCGAACTTTATGAAGCGCCGCGAACCCGCTTCGTCGCTGATTTCATTGGTCATTCCAATTTTCTCGACTGTACCATCTCCCGCAGCCAGGGCGCGTTCGCGGACATCACGCTTCCCGATGGCAGCGCGCTGGAACGCGTCGCGGTGCACGGCGCCGCAACAGCCGGCGGGCGCGGCGGCCTGATGATCCGGCCGGATCGGCTCCGTCTGTCGCCGCTCGGAGCCGAAAGCGGGCCCGGCATCGACGTGGTTCTGTCCGATGCCACTTTCATTGGCGAAACCTATCACTTCGTGCTGACAACGGGGTGGGGCGCGAGCGTCAACATGCGCATGCCCGCGCGCCTGGCACGTGCCGACGATGCGACCATCGGCACCCGCCTGCGGTTGCACTGGGAGGCGTCGGACGCCAGCCTGTTCGGCCAGTGACCGTTGTTCGTGTGGACAGTCGCGAGCTGACCTCCTAAGTCTGCCCGCGTTCTGAGCCAGCCGTCGATATGTCCCCGATCGGGACGGTAGCGGGCGGACACCGTCGCTGCATTTCCGAGCCAATGCCATGATTAATTCGACTGACAGCATTTCCGCCTATTTCGCTGAATCCGCTCGCCTTTTAGGCCGTCTCGACTCAATCGCGGCGGATGTCCGCAGGGCGGCCGACACCTGGATCGATGCGTTGGCGAGCGGCGGCAAGGTGATGTTCTGCGGCAATGGGGGCTCGGCCGCCGACTCACAGCACCTTGCGGCCGAACTGATGGGGCGATTTCTCTCGGATCGCGCTCCGCTGCCGGCATTGGCGCTGACCGTGGATACGTCGGCATTGACGGCGATTGGCAACGACTACGGCTTTGAGCATGTCTTCGCGCGCCAAGTCCGTGGCATCGGCCGCAAGGGTGATGTGCTGGTCGGATTGTCCACCAGTGGCAACAGCGCGAATGTGGTGAAGGCTTTCGAGGCCGCCCGGCAGATGGGCATCACCTGCGTCGCCTTTACCGGGGCGAGCGGCGGCGCGCTGGGCGCGCTCGCGGATGTGCTGCTGGCTGTGCCGCACCAACAGACCAGCCACATTCAGGAGGCCCATATCGCGATCGGGCACGTGATGTGCGGCATTGCCGAAGCGGCGCTCTGCCCGCCCGCTCGTTAGTCGCGCGCCGGCAGACTTTACGCTCGAAGCCACGTGCGTGGCTTGCGCGCACGTGCTTGGTGGGACGCGAGCGGTCAGTCGAAATTTGAGACCGTCGATCCACCATCGGTGAGCGAAATCGGAATGACATTGCCGGCGCCGAAATGCTCCACGAAGAGAGGGTGGCGGTCGGGTTCGACGATAAAGAGGATAAAGCCCGCGCCGCCGGCGCCCAGAAGCTTGCCGCCATGCGCGCCGAGTTCCTTCCCGCGCCGATAGAGGCCGTCAATGGTCGGGCTGGTCACTCCCTCTCCCAGATTGCGTTTCAGGCGCCAGCCTTCGTCCAGGAGATGGCCGAAGCGAGCGATACTCGCCCGGTCATCGCCAGCTTCTTCCAATAAACGGGTCCCTGTGCGCGTCATCTCGTACATTTCAGCGAGATAGGCGGCGTTGTCGCCGCTGACGGTGCGCCGGTGCTGGCTTTCAAGCGCGTCCACCGCGCGACGCTGGGCGCCGGTATAGACGAGCAGCAGCGAGGCATTAAGGGTCGCCAGGCGGCTCGTGGTGAGCGTCAGCGGCTCGATGGCAATGGTCTCACCGGAAAACTCGTAGCGCGAGAGGCCGCCGAAGGCCGCGTGGATCTGATCCTGAACGCCCACATTCTCCTGGAGAATGTCCTGCTCCATGCGAATGGCCTGCCGTGCCAGTTCATAGCGCGTCAGCTGGATGCCGCGCATGCGGTGAAGCAGGTTGATGAAGCCAACGGTAAAGGCGGACGAACTGCCGAGGCCGGTATTTCCTGGCAAATCCGACATGGTTGCGATGTTGAGCGGGCACTCCCAGCCGTAGAGCTTCAGGCTTTCGCGGATCACCGGGTGCTGAATGTCTTCGATCCGCTGCACACTCTCCGTCGTGCGATAGGTCACGCGAAACCTCTGCTCTGCGATCGGCGAGAGGGGAAGCGCCTGGATATAGATGTATTTATCTATGGTGCCGCCAAGAACGGCACCCGGGCTGGACCGAAAATAGGAGGGGTAATCGGTGCCGCCGCCGAAAAAGCTGGCGCGCAGAGGGGTTTTGCTAATCCACATTCTGATACCACTTAAAGCAATCGGGCGACGATGTCGATGACGGAGCCGCCTTCGTAACGTAATGAGCGCAGGCCCGCAGCGTGCGCGGCTTCCATGTCGGCGGAACTGTTGCCGATGAGAAAGCTGCGCTCTGTATCCACAGGCCATGCCGCCATCAGGTCGAGGAGCATCCCCGGGCCGGGCTTACGGCGCGGGCAGTCGCGGCGGTAGGCGGCAATGGCCGCCTCGGGGTGGTGGGGACACCACTCGAACGCATCCACATGGCCGCCCATAGAGGCCAGGGAGGCCTGCATGGCGTTGTGAAAGGCCATAACCGCGTCCTCGTCGTAATAGCCGCGGGCGATTCCAGCCTGGTTGGTGACCACGAAGACGAAATAGCCGCGCTCATTGATGTGAGCGATGGCTTCCCGCGCCTGCGGCATCCAGACGAGATCCTCGACCCGATGCGTGTAACCGCCATCGCGATTGAGCGTCCCATCCCGGTCGAAGAACACCGCCGGACGCGTACGGGCGGCGACGAGATCCACTTGCACCTGCGCGAAGGTTTCGGGAATCCCGATGTCGACGAAATACACTCCCTCGCGTGCCTGCACGGCGACGACGCGCCCGTCCGCCACGAGGCGCGGCAGGACGTCCCGCTCCAGGGAGCAGGCGGCGTGGGGCGGGACCATATCGAGAATCGCGCGGTCGATGGCATAGACGCCGGCGCTAATGAGGCCTGAGGAATCCGCGAGAGGAGCGCCCTTCTCCTCGAACCCGACGACGCGCTCGCCCTTCAACGTGACCCGACCGAAACGTGCCGTATCGGGGACGCGGTGAAGCAGCATCTGCGCCTTGAGCTTGGGATCCCGTTCCCTTGCCTTCTCCCAGCCAAATCCAAAGCGTGCGAGGTCGGCGTCGATCCAGGAGTCGCCGTTCAACAGCAGGAAATGCGGCGCAAGATGATCGGCCGCGAAACGCAAGGCGCCGCCCGTTCCGAGCGGCCCTGGCTCCACAAGCACATCGATCTGCGCGCCGAAGAGCCGGCGTCCATGGAACGCCGTCACGATCTGCTCACCGAAACGGCCGGCGAGCAGCACGATGTGCTTCACGCCATAGCGGGCCACTTCCTGAATGAGGTGAAAGAGGAAGGGGCGCCCGGCGACTTCCAGCATGGGTTTGGGCGTCGCTTCGGTCAGCGCGCCGAGACGGGTGCCCATGCCCCCGCAGAGGATGACGGCCTGATCAATCAAGTTAGGTCGCCTGCTGAGCGGGAAGGTCTGCCGGCATGGTCATGTGTCCACCCACTTTGTGGGACAGGCGAAGCGAGGGGCGGTCGATGTAGCGCTCAAAGGGTATCGCAACCAGAAGGCTGATCCCGATGCTTGCCCCGCTCGCAATCAGCGCCGCTGGCATATAGCCGAACCAGGCCTCCAGCGGAAGGAAGAGGGCGATGCCGATCGTGAACATGATCGGAAAATGCGTGAGGTAGAGACTGAAGGACAGTCGGCCGAGCCAGCCCGCCCATGGGAAGGAAAGCAGGTTGCGCAAACGGGGGCTGATGAACACGGCCGTGACGATGAGCAACGCGGCGATCTGCTTCTCCAGTTGGACGCCGAGGCCGAGTTGCAGAACGTTATAGGTCGACACGATCACCACCGAAATGAGAAGGACCCCCGAGAGATATGAGCGGAGCCGGGTATCCACGTCGCCGAGAAGCGGGCTACGCCAGATATAGGCTAGGAAGCCAATGATAAAGAGGCTCAGCGGTCCGGGCGCGACCAGGAGAGAGACGATCACCAGGAAGGGCCAAAAGGCGATGCGCGGCAAATGAATATAGGCCTTGACCACGGCAAGGGTGAGCAGCGAGCCCCAGAACTCGATATGCAGCGTCCATAAAGGCGGATCCAGCGACTGGGAAAGCCCAACCAGATTGATGCCGAAGAAGGAAGATCCGAGCGGTTGAAAGATGGAAGCGCCGACATAGCCCAGCAGCATTGAGTTGAGCAGAATGTCCTGAAGCAGTGGCCATCCTGGCTCGACCGTGAAGAGATAGAGCAGTCGGATCCAGCGCGAGGCGTTGAACATTTCCATGCGCTCCCGCATTCCCGGCCAGATCGTCAGCAGCACGATCGCCAGCGCGAGGGCCGCAAGGACCGGCAAGTACAGTCGGACGAACCGCTTTGCCACCTGCCGTCCTGCGGGCAGGTCATTCCTGAGGAAGGAGTAGCTGAGCACGAAGCCGCTCACCAGGAAGAAGGCATAGACGGCGATACCGCCGTCCTGCAGGAAGAAAAACGGCGAATGGGCGAGGATATGGCCCAGCGAGTCCTCAGCCCCGGGCTGAAAGCGGGCCACGACGGGGAAAAACAGCGAGAAAATATGGGCAAGCACAACCTGTAGTGCGCCTAGGCCGCGAATCCCCTCAAAGAACATGAACTTTTTGGATTGGGTCGCGGACACAGCCGTGTCGGACGAAGAGCCTGTCTTGGAAGCCATAGTCCAACCGCCACACGGGATACGAGAGAAGTGCGTTGTGGGCCGGGGGCAGAATCAGGTGCTTACGGCGCTGATCCCAATTATGTAGAACCTTATTGAAAATCAAATAGAGTCAAAGTCTGCGCGTGATGCGTTCCGTCGGTGGTGTAATAAACGGTAATACGCGCGACAGGCGGCCTTCTGAGTCCGAGGGTCGTGCTATGTATCTTGTTACCGGAGTCGGTATTCTAATCATCGCTGCGCTTGTTCTGTCGGTTCTCAGTTACCAATTTTATGTGGCCTTTGGCGGATTTTCGGCTGGCGACGTTGCCAACGTCACTATCCTGCCGAAATTGAGCGGCGAGGTTAGGCCGGAACCGGCGGAACGATTTGTGTTCCTGTCGGTCTCTTTGGCCACCGGGGTGCTGGCGCTCCTCGTCGCGGCAGTCACGCCCCGCTTTCTTTCTTCGGTGCACCCCACCCGCGCGGCGCTGGCCAGTCTCGCGATCTATTTCTGCCTGTCGGCTCTGGTCCTCCTGGGGCTGTCGCGCTTCGATTTCGGGCCGTCACTGCTTTATGGCGAAGCTGCATTGCAGGAGGGGGGAGCCGGGCGTCTGGCTGTGATCTGGCTTTCGGCTGTTGCCGTTCTTGCGCTCGCACCTCATGTGCCGCGCAAGTTGGTTGTGCCGCCTTTCGCAGGGGCATGGCTGGCAAGCGGGCTCTTCGCCGGCGCGTTGGTCTTGCAGATCGTCGCGTGGCGCCTTGTCGGTGAAGAGGCGGTGGAGCCCAATGTCGCGTGGTCGATTCATTGGGATGCTATGGTGTATGCAATCGCCCAGGTTGCTGCCGGGCAGAATTTGCTGGTCGACCTTCCCTCTCAGTACGGCCTCTATCCGGAATTCCTCGGCCGGATTTTCCGGGTGACCAACTTCTCTGTCCTGAAGCTGTCGCTGCTTTTTGCGGCGATGCAGGTGATTTCGATGTTTGCCGTCTATTGGGTGGTGCTGCAGCTGACGCGCAGCGTCGTGTTTCGCGTCACCTTTGGCCTCGCCTTCGTTCTCGTCACCTTCGAGACCGTGCTGAAGATCAACGGCATGGCCGAGTTCTATTTCCAGTATTGGCCGATCCGGTTCTTTTGGCCGGCACTTTCGGTACTGGCGGTCTATGCCTATGCCCATCGTCCGGATCTGAGGCGGGCGGCGGTGGTCTCCTTTTGCGCGGCCGTCGGCACGGTTTGGAACGCCGACACCGGCGTCATGGTGATCGGTGCCTTCGCGGCTCTGCTCGCGGCGAAAGCGATTCTGCGGCCGGCGGCGCCAGGGGCGGCGGGAGAACGCGCCTTCAATGAAATACAGGCGCTGCTCCTGCACCTGATCATCCTGTCGGTGACGCTCGCTGGGACGTTTGTCTACTTCACGACCGTTGCACCGGAGGCGCCTCACTGGGAGTGGTTGATGACCTATCCCAACCTCTTCTACCGGCTGGGCTTGAACATGCTTCCCCTGCCCCTTGGTCTTGCCACACCTTGGATGAGCGTACTCGGGGTCTATCTCCTGGGCTTGCTGTTTGCGCTGACGGAATGGCGCCGGGGGGCGCACGCCCCCTGTGTGGATGTCGTGTTCTACCTCAGTGCGCTCGGATGGGGGCTGTTCGTCTATTATCAGGGCCGTTCGCACATCCTCAATCTTGTTACGGTGTGTTGGCCGGCACTGGCGATCGCGACCATCCTGGCGGATCGAACCGTCCGAATGGTACGCGCCGGCGGGCTGGGCCCTGTCCATCTCGCCATGCCCGCGCTGGCGCTCACTGTTCTGATGTTCTGCGCCCTTCCGTTCATCCAGAACGTCGGCCCGCTCTGGCGCGATGCGGAGCGGGCGCTCGACGGTCAGGGCCGCCTCGCCTCGCCTCTCGTGGCCGACGAGTTAGACTTTATTCGCCGCCACACGCGGCCGGGGGACGAATGCGTCATCCTTGCGCAGCGGCAGGGACTGTATTACGCGTCGGCCCGGTTGCGGTCGCCGCTGAAGGGGCCAGGCTATGTGGAGATGCTGACGGTCGAAGATCGCGACGCGATGCTCCGGCAACTGGCGTCGGGAAGATTCGGATGTGTCTTTGTTGGCGAAGGTGGTGACACTGCCCTCGATCTGAACACTGATGTGTTGGCGTCGTTGCGTCACTATGGTGTCGTGGACACCAACACGTCGAAATCCATGTCGCTTCTCGCTATAGAGCGGCGTGGCGGCGATGCTAGGCCCATGTCCGATGACGATCCATAGTTGCTCGCCAGCAGGCGAGTCCTGTATCAGAATACCCCGTATTCACTATCTAGAATTGCATCCATGACCGATTCTTCCCACCGACCTCCGACGTTCCGGTTCCCGTCTCCCGACGAGAGCATGGCTTTCACCGGGGAGCGCTATGTTTCCGGTCTGGTGGGTGAGATTCAGCATGAGCACTATCACCGCTATCTCTTCGCCCTTCAGTTCTGCGACGGCAAAGACGTTCTCGATGTGGCGAGCGGAGAGGGCTATGGAAGCCATCTCCTTGGCCAGGTCGCGCGTTCCGTGGTGGGTGTCGACATCGACGCTGCTTCCGTCGCTTTCGCGGCGCGCAACCATGCGACGGCGACCGTCTCGTTCCGCGAGGGCAAGGCCGAGGCGCTGCCGCTTGAGGCGCAGTCGGTCGATGTTGTCGTCAGCTTCGAGACGCTTGAGCATTTTGAAGACCAGCCGGCCTTTGTCCGCGAGGTTCTGCGTGTCCTGCGCCCCGGCGGCATGCTGGTGATCTCTTCCCCGGACCGCGTCACCTATTCGGAGAGGCGGGATTTCAAAAACGCCTTCCACGTGCGCGAACTGGACCGCCAGGAACTGCGCGACCTGTTGGCGACGCGTTTTGCGCATATTGCGCTGTTCGAACAGCGTGCCCTGTGGGGCTCCGTGATCCTGGGCGACGAGCCGACGGGGGCGCGGGGCGTCGCCGGCTTCATCAGCGATGATGGCACAAGCTTCGCCTCCTGCGCGGGCGTGCCCGAGGCGCCCTATCTGATCGCGCTCGCGTCAAACGAAAAATTGCCGGCCCTGAGCCACAGCGTGCTCCATTCGCCGAACCACTTTCGCGCCCTCGAAGGTGCCCGCCTCAGTGCCGAGGAGAGCGCACGAGCCGGCGTGTCCGAAATCGGTCGGCTGAACGACGAACTCAGCGATGTTCGACGCAGGGCACAGGCAGAGATCGACCGGCTCAACGCCGAGCTCGCGGCCGTCCGTGGCGCTGGGCAGGCGGAAATCGACCGGCTCAACGCCGAACTGACCGATGCGCGGCGCACGGGGCAGGCGGAGATTGACCGCCTTAACGCCGAATTCGCGGGGCAGCGTGCGGCGGCACCGTTGGCGGGCGAAAGCAGCGTGCCGTCTCCTGAGCGGACCGAGATCGAGCGACTTCGCGCCGATCTGGCCCATGCGCAGGCGGCGGCGCAGGCGGAGGTTGCCCGCCTCGGGGCTGAGCTCACCCATGCGCGAGCGGTCGGTGCCGCCGTCGCCGTGCGGCTTGAAGCCCAACTCGTCCAAGCGCGGGAGACCGCCGCAGCCGATGTCACCCGCTTGGAGGCGGAAGCGTCGGCGCTCAGGGCGGAGCTTGTGCGTATTGACGGCGACCGCAGATATGAGCGCGAGCAATTCGAGGCCGCGCATCTGGGTTCACTGCACGAACTCCACGCCTCACATGCGCGGCAGATCGAGGAGATGCGTCGGCGGCCCTTGCGAACGTTGAGGCGCTGGGTGAGAGACCGGCTTCGCAAGACCGCCTTGTACCGCGCGTTGAAGCCCCGGATTCGGGCACTGCGTGGGCAGGCGAAGTCGGCTTTCGGCCCCCGCAGGTCGCAGGTCGGGCTGCCGACGATGGCGGCAGGACCGGGGATCGAGTTGCTGCCGATGGCAGAAGGACTCGACTTCGGCATTGGCGAGGACACGCCTGTCGTCTCGGTTATTATCCCGACCTATGGCAAGGTCGACTACACCTTGCGGTGCCTGGCGTCGATGCACCGTTTCCGGCCCGCGGCGACCTATGAGGTGATCGTCATCGACGACGCCTCTCATGATCCGGCGCTGGCGATACTGCGCCGCATTCCTGGTCTGATCTTCCTGGAAAACGAAACCAATCTGGGCTTCATCAGCAATTGCAACAAGGCCGCCGGGCAGGCGCGCGGGCGCTACCTTCACTTCCTCAACAACGACACCGAGGTGACCGAAGGCTGGCTCGACACGCTGCTTCGCGCCTTCGCTCTGCACCCCTCGGCGGCCATTGTCGGCTCCAAGCTGGTCTATCCCGATGGGCGTCTGCAGGAAGCCGGTGGCATCGTCTGGCGGGATGGTTCGGCCTGGAATTTCGGGCGCAATGACGATCCGGCGCTGCCCAAGTACAATTACACCCGCGAAGTCGATTATTGTTCCGGCGCCTCGATCCTCGTCGACGCGGCGTTCTTCCGCGATCAGGGCGGCTTCGACCTCGCCTACGCACCGGCTTATTGCGAGGACTCCGATCTGGCGTTCAAGGCGCGCGCGGCTTCTCGGAAGGTGTTGTACCAGCCGCGCTCCGTCGTCATCCACCATGAGGGGGTGTCCCATGGCACCGACACGTCTGAAGGGATCAAGTCCTATCAGGTCCGGAACCAGCAACGGCTGGTCGAGCGGTGGCGCGCGGATCTGGAAGCCCGCCACTATCCCAACGCTGTGAATGTGTTCCGCGCCCGCGAGCGCAACTTCACCGGCAGGGTCGTGCTGGTCATCGATCACTATCTGCCCGAGCCGGACCGGGATGCCGGTTCGCGAACCATGGTGGCGTTCCTCTCCGAGCTTCTCAGCGCCGGCTATGTGGTGAAGTTCCTGACTGAGAACGGCTATCTGCATCCTGACTACGCGCCGCTCATTCAGGACATGGGCATCGAGATTCTCTACGGGCCGCTCTCCACGCTGTCGGGCTTCAATGAGTGGATGAAGGAGTTCGGCGGGCAGTTGCATGCCGTGCTGTTCAGCCGGCCCCACATCACCGCGAAATACCTGGACATCGTCCGGATCAACACCCGAGCCCGCTCGGTCTATTACGGGCACGACCTGCATCATCAAAGGCTCCGGCTCGCCCATCAGGCGACGGGAGTGCCGGGGGACCTTGCGGCGGCACAGGCGCAGGAACGGGAGGAGCGGTGGATCTGGTCGCAAATGGACTGCGTGCTCTATCCCTCCGTTGACGAAGTGGCGGCGGTGAAGGCGATGGAACCTTCCACACCCGTTCAGCTTGTTTCGCCCTACATCGCCGAATTGCCGACACAGACGCCCGACTTCGAGACCCGGGAAGGTCTGCTCTTCGTGGCCGGCTTTGCGCATTCGCCGAACGTCGATGCTGCCGTGTGGCTCGTGAAAGAGGTCATGCCGCTGATCTGGCAAGCCATGCCGGATTTGCACCTGTCGCTCGTCGGCTCGTATCCGACCGCAGAGGTTCAGGCCCTCGTCTCCGAGCGCGTGACCGTTCGCGGCTGGGTGAGCGCCGAAGATCTGACGCGCTACTACCGGACCTCTCGCGTCGCCATTGTACCGTTGCGCATCGGAGCGGGGGTTAAATCCAAAGTGGTGGAAGCGCTGCAGTATGGGTTGCCCCTGGTTACGACACCGGTCGGGGCGCAAGGCATGCCGGGGCTGGAAACCATCTGTCCGGTCAGCGCCAACCCTGCGGAACTCGCTGAGGCGGTACGCCAGCTCACGACGGATGGGGATCTGTGGGCAAGGCAGGCGAGTGCGCAGCAGGCCTATGCCCAGGAGCACTTCTCCCGTGACACGATGCGTAGGCAACTCGTGCAGGCCATCGAAGGGATGTGTGCCTGATGAAGGTCGTCATACTCGCGGGAGGATTTGGCACCCGCATCAGCGACGAATCCACGGTCGTGCCGAAGCCGATGATCGAAATCGGCGGGCGCCCGATCCTTTGGCACATCATGAAGATCTACTCCGCTCACGGCTTCAATGAGTTCATCATTTGCCTAGGCCATCGCGGCTATGTCATCAAAGAGTATTTCTCCAATTATTTCCTGCACATGTCCGATGTAACCTTCAACATGGCCGGCAATTCAATGGAGGTGCACAGGGAAACCGCGGAACCGTGGCGCGTGACGCTGGTCGATACCGGCGATGGCACGAATACGGGCGGCCGACTCAAGCGTGTCGCCTCCTATCTGCGTAATGAGCCTTGCTTCGCCATGACCTATGGCGACGGCGTCGCCGACATCGACCTCAAGGCGGAACTGGCCTTTCATCGAGCCCATGGCCGGCTGGCGACGATCGCGGCGGTGACGCCGCCCAGCCGCTTCGGGGTGCTTGAGATCGAGGCCGATGGGCGTGTCGCCTCGTTCCGCGAGAAGCCGCCGAACGAGGTCGGTCGGATCAATGGCGGCTTTTTCCTGCTGTCGCCCGAGGTTCTCGACCTCATTGCCGACGATTCCACGGCATGGGAACAGGAGCCCCTCGAAACTCTCGCCTCTCAGGGCGAGTTGAAGGCCTTCCTTCACGACGGCTTCTGGCAGCCCATGGACACGCCGCGCGACCGCCGGCTTTTGCAGGAACATTGGGTGTCCGGCACGGCTCCCTGGAAGGTGTGGGCATGAGCCTCGATCCTTCATGGCGGGGACGCCGGGTGCTCCTCACCGGGCATACGGGCTTCAAGGGCGCATGGCTCGGCCTGTGGCTGGAGCAGCTGGGGGCCATCGTGACCGGTTTCGCCCTTGAGCCGCCGACTGAGCCCAGTCTGTTTGCCCACCTCTCCCACGCCCGGACGCTCGACAGCATAATCGGCGATATTCGTGATCTCGCCGCCGTTGAAGCGGCGTTTGACCGGGCGGCGCCGGAGGTCGTCATCCATATGGCGGCGCAATCGCTGGTTCGCCCTTCCTATGACGATCCTCTCCGGACGTACTCAACCAATGTGATGGGAACGGCGAATGTGCTCGATGTCATCCGCCGGCGAGGGGGCGTGCGGGCTGCGGTCATTGTGACCAGCGACAAATGCTACGAGAACCGTGAGCAAATATGGGCGTATCGCGAGAGCGATCCCATGGGCGGCCACGACCCCTACAGCAACAGCAAAGGCTGTGCGGAACTGGTCACGCAGGCTTTTCGCGCCTCCTATTTCAAGGCGGGCGGTACGGCGGTGGCGACGGCTCGGGCAGGCAATGTGATCGGCGGCGGGGATTGGGCGGTTGATCGTCTGGTCCCGGATGCGGTTCGCGCCTTCAGCCATGGCCGCGCGTTGGCGGTGCGCAATCCTGGGGCGCTGCGGCCCTGGCAGCATGTGCTCGAACCGCTGTTCGGTTATCTCATGCTGGCGGAAGCTCTGCTGGGGCCGCGCGCTGCGGACTTCGCGCAGGCATGGAATTTCGGTCCTGCGACCGACAGTGACGTGCCGGTATCGAGGTTGGCCGACGAACTGGTGCGGCGTTGGGGTGAAGGGGCGGCATGGCAGGTTGTGGGCGACACGACCGGCTTGCATGAGGCCCGAACGCTGGCGCTCGACTGTACCAAGGCGCGGACGCAGTTGCGTTGGCAGCCGGCCCTCGATCTGGGCGAGGCGGTGGCGCTGACCGTGCACTGGTTCAAGGCCTGCCAGGCGGGAGCGGACATGCGGGCGTTCACGCTTGCGCAGATCGACGCGTACTGCGCCGCGCGAAGGGCCGCGTGACGTGTCGCAACGGCGGACCGGAATGAGGATTGGGTGATGGTGAGCGAAACGCCGGCTGCGACCGCCGAGGAATTGCGCGCGCAGATCATGGCGCTGGTCGAGGCCTATTATGACGCACGGCACGCCCCGTCGCCCTTCGCCGCCGGCCGATCGCCGGTGCCGGTTTCGGGGCGCGTGTTCGACGCCCGCGACATGCAGAGCCTGGTCGACAGCGCGCTGGATTTCTGGCTGACCACCGGGCGTTTCAATGCGGCCTTTGAGGCGCGGCTGGCCAAGGTGGTCCAGCGGAAACATGTGCTTACGGTGAACTCCGGTTCGTCGGCCAATCTCGTGGCGGTTTCGGCGCTGACCTCGCCTCTGTTGGGGGAGCGGGCGCTGAAGCCGGGTGATGAGGTGATCACCTGCGCCACCGGCTTTCCCACGACGATCAACCCGGTGCTTCAGAACGGCCTGGTGCCGGTCTTCGTGGATATCCACCTGCCGACCTACAATATCGATCCCGATCAGATCGAGGCGGCGCTCAGCGAGCGCACGCGCGCCATCGTGGTGGCCCACACGCTGGGCAATCCCTTCGACCTTGATGCGGTCATGGAGATCGCCCGGCGGCGCAATCTGTGGGTTGTCGAGGATTGCTGCGATGCTCTTGGCGCGACCTATCGCGGCCAGCCGGTCGGGACCTTCGGTGATGTCGGCACATTGAGCTTCTATCCCGCTCACCATATCACGATGGGCGAAGGCGGCGCGGTCTTCACCGCGAATGCCCGGCTGCGTCGGGCGATGGAGTCGATCCGGGACTGGGGGCGTGACTGCTACTGCGCCCCGGGGGCGGACAATACCTGCCACAAGCGCTTCGACTGGCAGCTCGGCGACCTGCCGCATGGCTATGATCACAAGTACATCTACTCGCATGTCGGTTATAATTTGAAGATCACCGACATGCAGGCTGCCGTGGGCCTCTCGCAGCTCGATCGTCTGGACGGCTTCATTGCCAGCCGCCGGCACAATTTCAACAGCCTCAAGACTGGCCTCGCCGAGCTTGAGGACGTGTTCATTCTGCCCGAGGCCACGCCCCACTCCGACCCTTCCTGGTTCGGCTTCCCGCTCACGGTTCGGGAAGGCGCGCCTTTCGACAGACGGGCGCTGGTGATGCACCTGGATGCGCACCGCATCGGCACGCGCCAGCTTTTCGGGGGCAACCTGCTGCGTCAGCCCTATATGGCAGGGCGCCCGCATCGCGCGGTCGGGTCCCTTACCAACAGCGATACTGTGATGAACCGGACGTTCTGGGTCGGCGTCTATCCGGGGCTCGGCGATCCCGCCATCGACTACATGGTCGATACCATCCGCAGCTTCGTGCGCGGTTAGGACAGCATCGGCCATGCGCGTCTTCATGACCGGTACTAGCGGCTTCCTCGGGCGCCCCACGGCGCGCCAGCTCGTCGCTGCCGGCCATGAGGTCGCAGCGCTGGTGCGGCCGGACACGGATCGCGCGCGCTTGGGCGATGTCGCGAACGCCCTCACCCTGATCTCAGGATCGCTTGAGGATATGGATAGCCTGAGCGCGCCGCTTGCCGCCTTTGCGCCGGACCTCTTCATTCACGCCGGCTGGTCGGCGGTGAGCGGGGCCGGACGGAATGCACCGGCGCAACTGCGCAATGCCGTGGTCGCCGCCGATCTCGCCACGCTGGCGTCGGAGAGCGGCGCGGGTGCCTTCATCGGCATCGGCTCTCAGGCCGAATATGGCCCGATGACCGGTGCAGCCGACGAGACCCATCCCACCAGTCCGACCTCGCTCTATGGTGTGGCGAAGCTGGCCGCTGCGCTCGCCACGGAGCAGATTTGCCTCCGCGCCGGTTTGCGCTGGTCGTGGATACGGCTGTTCTCTGCCTATGGCCCGCGCGACAACCCCTCCTTTCTCATCCCAACCCTGATGAGGAGCCTTCTGGCGGGAGAGTGCCCTCCCCTCACCGCCTGCACCCAGAAATGGGATTTTCTCCACGTGGACGATGCCGCCGCTGCCATCGTCGCCGTGGCCACGGCGCCGGCGGCGGCCGGACTGTTCAATCTCGGCTCGGGCGAGGCGCCGCCACTTGCAGACACGGTGTCGCTATTGCGGGACCTCATCGATCCCGCCCTGCCTCTTGGCTTTGGCGCGCTGCCCTTTCGGCCCGAGCAGCTCATGCATCTGCAGGCGGACATTGGCCGCCTGCACCGCGTCACCGGCTGGCGGCCGCGCCTGACGCTCGCGGAGGGGCTGTCCGCCACCCTGCGGTGGTACAGCTCGCAGGGGCGGGACCCTTCCAATGTCGACGCGCGGAACGGACGAGGCGGACGGTGAGGATGTTCCGGCACCTCGGCTTTCCCTTGACCTCCGACCCGACGCGTCAGGCGCGGCTGGCGCAGTTCGTTCGCTTCGTGCTCGTCGGCGGACTCAATACGCTGGTTGGCTATTCGCTCTTCGCTGGGCTTTACCTGATGTCGGGCGACCACAGGCTTGCCCTGCTGGTCGCGACCATTCTGGGCGTGCTGTTCAATTTCGTTACGACCGGCCGATTGGTCTTCGGAAACCGCCGGTGGGGCCGCCTGCCGCTCTTCGTCGGAATCTACGCTCTGAGCTTCGCGCTCAATCTCGGTGCGCTCGAACTGCTGGCCGCGGCGGGCGTGGCGCCGCTGTTGGGGCAATTGCTTGTTCTGCCTGCCGTCGTCGTTCTCTCGTTCCTAGGGAACCGTCTTGTCGTCTTCCGGGGGGGCCCATGAAAATCTCCGTCGTCACCCCGTGTTACAACGAGGAAGACAACGTCGCTGAATGCTATGCGATCGTGCGCGCGATCTTCGACGAGCATCTGCCCGGCTATGAGCGGGAGCACATTTTCTGCGACAATGCATCGACCGACGCGACGGGGGAGATTCTGCGCCGGTTGGCCGCTGAGGATCCGAGCGTCAAGGTCATCGTCAACGCCCGCAATTTTGGCCCGCTCCGTAATACCTATAACGGCGTGATGGCGACCTCCGGCGATGCGGTGCTCATTTTCCTGCCGGCCGATCTCCAGGATCCGCCAGAGCTCTTGCCCGAGTTCGTGCGTCTGTGGGAGCAGGGCTACGAGATCGTCTATGGCATCCGGGCGACCCGCGACGAGAGCTGGTCGATGCGCACTCTTCGTCAGGTCTATTACCGCGCGCTGACACGCTTCTCGGAGTTCGACATACCGCCGGGCGTTGGCGATTTTCAGCTGGTCGACCGACGTGTGGTGGACTCCATGCGGCGCATCGACGACACCTATCCGTTCATGCGCATGATGACGTTTGAATGCGGCGGCCGGGCGGTGGGCGTTCCCTATCGCTGGCGGGCACGCAAGCGCGGCCTGTCGAAGAACCGCCTGTCCGCCCTGTTCGACCAGGGCATGAACGGTATCACCTCATTCACCACCGCGCCGTTGCGGATCGGGCTTTTCGCCGGCTTCGTTCTCGCCGGGCTCAGCGTCCTCTATTCCATCATCAATCTCCTTGTAGGCCTCCTGTTCTACCAGCGGCTCGCCGAGCCCGGCATCTTCACGCTGATCGTGGCGCTGTTCTTCTTCGGTGGGGTGCAGCTGTTCTTCATGGGGCTCATCGGCGAGTATGTGCTGGCGATCTATGCCCGCGTGCGCCAGAAGCCCGTGGTTTTCGAGCGGGAACGCCTCAATTTCGGTGAGGCTGCCGCCGCAGCGGGCGGGCCAAAGACAGATCAGCCGGCCAGTCCGGGGAGCGAGCCATGACCGGAGCCGAGTACATCGCCGCCTTCCTCGCCAGCAAGGGCATACGGCATGTCTTTCTGATGACCGGCGGCGCCGCCACCTTCATGATCGACGCCATCGGCCGACGCGACGACATCGACTATGTCTGCGTGCAGCATGAGCAGGCGGCGGCCATGGCGGCGGACGCGGTGTGGCGGGTGAACGGCACGGTGGGGGCGACGATGGCCACATCGGGCCCGGGCGCCACCAATCTGCTGACGGGCATCGCCTGCTCCTATTTCGATTCCATCCCGTCGCTGCACATCACCGGACAGGTGAATCTCCGCGAGAGTCGAAGGCTGGGCAGTGCCGCTCCCCGCCAGGTCGGCTTTCAGGAGACGAAGATCGTCGAGATGGCGCGGCCGGTCACCAAATACGCGGCGCAGGTTCATACGCCCGAGGACCTGAGGCGGGAGCTGGAGGTCGCGTATCGCGAGGCGACCACGGGGCGCATGGGGCCGGTTCTGGTCGATGTGCCGATGGACCTGCAGCAGGCCGAGATGGGTGCGTTTTCTCCCCTGCCACCACCTCCTTCGCCTCCGCCACATGAGGAGGAACTGGCCCGCATCGCCGCGACGGTGACGCGGGCGCTGGAAGGCGCCAGGCGCCCTCTTCTCTATTGGGGCGCCGGCGTCGGCTTGGCCGGGGTTGAGCGGGAGGTGGAAGCGTGGGTGCGCGCGAGCGGCCTGCCCGTGGTCTCCAGCTGGGCAGGCGCCACCTTTATCGACCACGATCTCCCCGGCTTCTGCGGAACTGTCGGGGTCTACGGCAACCGGGGCGGGAATTTCCTGATCCAGAATTGCGACGCCCTGCTCGTGCTCGGAAGCCGGCTCGACAACCGCCAGCGCACGGGCAATCCGGCGACCTTCGCCCCCGAAGCGCGGGTGATCGTGCTGGACGTGGACGCCGAGGAACTCGCGAAATACGCTGCGGATGGCTATGTCTGCGAGCGCCTCGATTTCAAGCACCTGCCAGCCGTGCTGCAGCAGGTCGCCTTGCCCGAGGCCAATAATGCATGGCTCGACCATGTGGGGCTGATGCAGGAGCGCTATGTCGGCAAATGCCACAGCACATTCGCCGAGGCGAATGGCAGCCAGTCGCCCTATGAGGCGATCCGCCGGATCAATGCGCTGGTCGCGCGCGACGCGGTGGTGGTGAACGATACCGGCGCGGCCGTCTGCTGGGCGTTCCAGGCGTTCCATCGCACCGGACAGGCGCTGTTCACCGCGGGCGGCAACTCGCCCATGGGTTACGCGCTCCCCGCCGCGATTGGCGCCAAGTTGACGGCGCCTGAGCGGCAGGTGGTCTGCATGACCGGCGACGGAGGCTTTCAGGTCAATTTGCAGGAACTGCAGACCGCCGTTCATTACGGCATCGACATGACCATCATCGTCATAAACAATGGTGGCTACGGCATCATCAAGCAGTTTCAGGATGCCTATCTCGCCGGTCGCCATCACGCGACGGCCACGGGTTACAGCCAGCCGGATTTCGGGCGTATCGCTGCGGCGTATGGCATTGACTACCACCGCATCGAACAGCCCGGCGACATCATCCCGGAGATGCTGGCCCCCAAAGGGCTCCGGCTGCTCGACATCATCCTCGACCCGCGCACGCCGATTGAGCCAAAGGTTGAGATGGGGCGGCCGATCCACGACCAGTTTCCGTATCTGGACGATGGCGAGTGGGCGGAAGGAAATGCCTTCAACCGTCACGGGCGCCGGGCGGGCGCGCCGAAATAGCGACCGGCAGGTCCCGCAGACCATGGGACTTGGCGTACGCGACGCCGCGCCGTGTGGCATCCCGGACTGAAATGGCCATGGATCAGCGCGGCGGTTGACGCGTAATTACAAGCTCTCGTTCGCGCGGTCGTCGGGTCCGGCAACGCAGCCCCCCCTCCCTCGCCCCGCGCTAGGCAAGCGGCTAAGGAGAATGGTAGTTTCGACCGCTACGGGGGCGGAGCTGAAGCCCATCTCCGGTAAAGGACGGGCCTTGGAACCGAGCTGATGTGGGACCGGCATCCGATCCGTCTGTCTCTGCTGCACATGCTGCCGCAGGTCGCGCAGGCGCAAGGTCTGGAGCTTGCGCCGCTGCTCGACCGGGCCGGCATAACAGGCGCCCTTGATGGCGAGGATATCGTCGCGCGCGGGCAGATCGCGACCGTGCTGCGCGAGGCCGCGCGGCGGGCGGGCGAGCCGACGCTGGGTCTTGCCCTGGCCGCCAGCGCCCAGCCGGCGCAGCTGGGCCTTTCCGGGCGAGCGCTGTTCTCCGGCCGTACGCTGCGCGAAAGCCTCGCCGCCCATGCCCGGCATATGCCGACACTTCAGGGCGGCGTGCGCCTCCAACTCGATGAAGACGGCGGGCGAGCGTTCTGGCGTCACAGTTTCGAGGACAGCGATCCCGCCCACAGCGCGGTGCTCAATGACGGGGTGGCGGGTTTCATGGTCGGGGCGCTGCGCGCCCTCGCCGGCGGCGAGGCCGGCCCGCTGCGCGTGAACCTTCCCCACCAGGCGCGGGCACCGGTTCGTGCCTATGAGGACGCTTTGGCTGCGGATGTCGTCTTCGGCAACGGCGTGGGGCTCGTCATCGGTTTCGACGCGGCGTGGCTCGACCGTCCCAACCCAATGTTCGGCGCCGCATGGACGCAGTTCGAAGGCGTCCCGACGCCGGTCATGCTGTATGAGCGGCACGACGATGCCGCGCTGGTCGCCGCGCTTGAACGTATCATCACTGCCTCGGCGCTCGCCGGAACCCTGTCGCTGATTGATGCCGCGCGTAGCCTCGGTCTATCGCCGCGCACGCTGCAGCGGCGTCTCGCCTCGCTGGGCCTGCGTTTCGAGGTTCTGGTCGATGAGTGGCGGCAGGGGCAGGCACGGCAGTGCCTCGCCGGGAGCCGGCACCCCGTCGCGTCCATCGCCCGCCAGCTGGGCTACAGCGATCCCGCCCATTTCATCCGCGCGTTCCACCGCTGGGAAGGCGTGGCGCCGCTCCATTGGCGTCGGTCGATCTGGCGCGAAATGGCAATTGAGAGAGACGAGGGGGCGGTGCTAGGGTCCTGACCTGCGGTCTCTCCGGATCGCGACGCCAACTTGGCCCCGCGAGGGCGGCGCCGGCGGGAAGGCAGCGGAGCCGCGATGCAGCTGACAGTTCTGGCCGAGGGGCATGCCGATGCCGGGGCGCTGACGGCACCCGGCATGGTGTGGATCCCCGCCGGTACGTTCACCATGGGCTCGGATCGGCATTATCCCGAGGAAGCGCCGGCCCACCGCGTCGGCGTCGACGGCTTCTTCATCGACACGACCCCGGTCACCAACCGTGCCTTCGCCGCCTTCGTCGCCGCCACCGGCTACCGGACGCTGGCGGAAAGAGACCCTTGCCGGGCGGATTATCCCGATGCCGATCCGCGCCTCCTCGTGGCCGGCTCGCTCGTCTTCACCGCGCCTGACCATGCGGTGGGACATGAGGACTGGACGCAGTGGTGGCGCTTCATGCCCGGCGCGGACTGGCGGCATCCGCAGGGGCCCGGTAGTACGCTTGAAGGCTTTGAAGATCATCCCGTCGTCCATGTCGCCCATGAAGACGCCCTCGCCTATGCGCATTGGTGCGGCAAGCAATTGCCGAGCGAGGCGGAATGGGAGTTCGCCGCGCGCGGCGGGCTCGACGGAGCGGAATTCGCCTGGGGCGACACATTGGTGCCGGGCGGCGTCCACCGCGCCAATACCTGGCAGGGCGCGTTCCCGCAGGAAAACAGCGCCGAGGACGGCTATGCCGGCACCTCGCCGGTCCGCGCCTATCCCGCCAATGGCTATGGCGTCTTCGACATGATCGGCAATGTCTGGGAGTGGACCGACGACTGGTACGCCTCCAGCCATGCCGCGTCCCTCCCCTCCGCCAAGGCCTGCTGCGTCTCGCGCAACCCGCGCGGCGCGCGGCGCGAGGACAGCGCCGATCCGTTCGAACCGGGCGCATTGGCGCCGCGCAAGGTGCTGAAGGGTGGTTCGCATCTGTGCGCGCCCAGCTATTGCCGGCGCTACCGCCCGGCCGCCCGCCAACCCCAGACCCTCGACACGGCCTCGGTGCATATCGGTTTCCGCTGCATCCGCCGTGTCGCCCCTGATGCCCGCCCTCTGTGACGCGCTGAAGCCGAGGAACTGCCGTGACTGATCGTGATCTCCCCCCCGCCGCGCCGGCCCGTGCGCCCAGCCGCCGCGACGTGCTGGCCGGCAGCGCCGGCTTCCTGGCCGCCGTTTCCGGCCTGTCGCTGCTCTCCTCCGGGGCTCGGGCGGAGGCTGCGCCGCGCCCGCATATTCTCTACATCGTCGCCGACGATCTCGGCTTCGCCGATGTCGGCTTCCGGGGCTCCGACATCCGCACCCCGAATCTCGACGCGCTGGCGGCGACGGGGGCGACGCTGAGCCAGTTCTACACCCAGCCAATGTGCACCCCGACCCGTGCGGCGTTGCTGACCGGGCGCTATCCCTTGCGCTACGGGCTGCAGGTGGGCGTCATTCCCTCCGGAGCCAGCTACGGCCTCGCCACCGACGAGTTCCTGCTGCCGCAGGCGCTGAAGGAGGTCGGCTATCGCACCGCCTTGGTCGGCAAGTGGCATCTCGGCCATGCCGACCGCAAATACTGGCCGCGCCAGCGCGGTTTCGATTATTTCTACGGGCCGCTGGTCGGCGAAATCGACCACTTCAAGCATGAGGCGCACGGCGTTACCGACTGGTACCGCGACAACACGCTGCTGAAGGAAGAGGGCTACGACACCGAGCTGTTCGGCGCCGACGCGATCCGCCAGATCGCCGGGCATGATGCGAAGACGCCGCTGTTCCTCTATCTCGCCTTCACCGCCCCGCACACGCCCTATCAGGCGCCGCAGCGCTATCTCGATGCCTATGCGGGCATCGCCGATCCCCAGCGCCGGGCCTATGCGGCGATGATCACCGCCATGGACGAGCAGATCGGCAAGGTGGTGGCGGCACTCGACGCGCAGGGAATGCGCGAAAACACGTTGATCGTGTTCCACAGCGACAATGGCGGCACGCGCGACAAGATGTTCGCCGGCGAGGGCGCGGTTGCGGGCGACCTTCCGCCCAGCAACGCGCCGCTGCGCGCGGGCAAGGGCACGCTCTATGAGGGCGGTACCCGTGTCGTCGCCCTCGCCAACTGGCCCGGCCGGATCGCACCGGGCGCGGCGGAAGGGGTGATGCATGTGGTGGACATGCTCCCCACCCTCGCCAAGCTCGCCGGCGCCAGTCTCGGCAAGGCGAAACCGCTCGATGGCGGCGATGTCTGGCAGGTACTGGCCGCCGGCCAGCCCGGACGGGCGGAACTGCTCTACAATGTCGACCCGACCCAGGGTGCGGTGCGCGAGGGCGATTGGAAGCTGGTGTGGCATGTCGCGCTGCCGCCCAAGGTCGAATTGTTCGACCTGTCGAAGGACCCGTCGGAAACGACGGACCTTTCCACCGCTCACCCCGAGAAGGTGGCGCAGCTGCAGCAGTGTGTGGTGGATTTCGCCCGCACCATGGCACCGCCGCTCTTCTACAGCGCGGCGCTGAAGGCTACGCTTTCCGCGCCGCTGGCGCAGCCAGGCGAGGCGCTCTACGAGATGGGTCTGGAGAACGATTGATGCGCGAGCCCCGCTTGCGGGCCCCTGGCCCTTCCGCTGCCGCACCCATTCTTGGCGCGGCACTGCTGGCCCTTGTCGGCAGTGGGCCGGCCGGTGCCGCCGATCTCGAACCGTCGCCGCCGGCGGTGAGCTTGCCCGGGCCGGTCGTCGATGCGGATGCACCGACCTTCTCCGCCACGATGTATCTCTGGGCCAGCGCGCTGCACGGCACCAGCTCCACCCTGCCGCCTTTGCCCGCCGCCAATATCGACCTCAGCTTCCGCGACGTGCTGCAGGACCTCAACGGCGCGGTCATGGGCTCGGGCGAAATGCGGGTGGGGCGCTGGGGCTTCCTCGCCGATCTGATGTTCACGCAGGTGACGCCCTCCGGCACCCTGCCCGGTCCCTATAACGCCGGCTTCGAGGTGCGCTCGCGCAGCCTGACACTGCAGGGTGACGTGCTCTATCGCCTCTACGAATCGGACACATTTGATGTCGATGCTGGCGCGGGCCTGCGCTACTGGCACCTCAACAACCGGCTCACCGTCGATCCCGGCCTTTTGCCGGCGGGGCTCGAATACACCCAGGCCGAGAGCTGGGTCGATCCGGTCATCGCCGCCCGCGTGCTCGCCCAGCTTGGCGGGCCGTGGAGCCTGACGCTGGTGGGCGATATCGGCGGCTTCGATGTTGGCTCCAAGCTCACCTGGCAGGCCATCGCCACCGTGAACTATCGGTGGAACGAGAATCTCGCCCTGCGCGCCGGCTATCGCGCGCTGTCGGTCGACTACCAGAACGGCGCGTTTCTCTATGACGTGCTGATGCAGGGTCCCATTATGGGTGTGACCTACCGCTTCTAGCGGCCACGTCAGGTCTACGCGTCCGCCTCGGTGATGAGGCGGGCGAACTGCTCACGTCGGGCGAAATAGGCGGGCTTGATCTTGTCGATCTTGCTGGAGTCGACGACGAGATAGGCCACCGCCGCCCGCGCCAGCGCGGCCTGCTTCACGGGTACCTCATGGAAGTTGGAACAGGTGATGCCATACTGGGCATGGACGCCGCCGGCGGAAATGAACGCCTTGCTGATGCCGAGCCGCTCCAGGCTGCGCAGTGCCTCCTCGCCGGAAAAGCTCTGCGACGAGGCGTGAAACAGCCCGCCCAACAGGATCAGGCTCGTGTTCGGCCGCCCCGCGAGCCGGGTGGCGATGTTCATCGCATAGGTGATGACGGTGAGCCGGCCCGTCACCGGTAAATGGTCGATCATGCGCGGCGTGGTCGTGCCGCAATCGATGAAGATGGTGTCGTCCGGCTCGACAAGGCGCGCCGCCGCGCGGCCGGCGGCCTCCTTGGCCTCGGCATGGGCGTCGAATTCCGCATCAAGCCGGTAGGTTGAGGCGCGCTCGCTCCCTGCGGGCAGGATATAGCCGCCGAGATAGCTGAACAGTTCCGGCGCGCTCGCGAGATCGCGGCGCACCGTCATCTCCGACACGTCGAGATGCTGGGCGGCGTCGCGCAGATGCAGCACGCCCACGGCGCGCAGCCGCTCGTCCAGCCGCCGGATTCGCTCGGGTTTCTTCACGTCGCTCCCCATCCCCCACCTTCATTGGCGGTCCGCCTTGACTCGTCAAGAGTGCCGTGAAATGTTCGCAACAAATCTTGTGATAATCATAACAAAATTGACCGGGTGAAGACGTCACATGGCAGCGAATGCACCAGCCCTGCGCGAGTCCCGCGCCCTGGCCGGCCTAATCGACCACACCATTCTCAAGGCGGAAGCCTCGCGCGCCGAAGTGGCGCGCTATTGCGCGGAAGCGCGCGACCATGGCTTCGCCTCGGTGTGCGTGAACGCGGTGCACGCCGGCTTCGTCGCCGATGAACTCGCCGGCACGCCGGTGAAGACCTGCGTCGTCATCGGCTTCCCGCTCGGCGCCGGCGGAGCCGAGGCCAAGGCGGCCGAGGCGCGGCTGGCCATTGCCGCCGGGGCGCAGGAAATCGACATGGTGATCGACATCGGTGCGCTGGTGGAAGGCGACCTCGCGCGCTGCCGCGCTGATCTGGCGGCCGTGCGCGACGCCACGCGCGGCACGGTGCTCAAGGTGATCCTGGAGACCTGCCTGCTCACCGATACCCAGAAGGAAGAGGCCTGCCGCCTCGCGCAGGAGGTCGGCGCCGATTTCGTCAAGACCTCGACCGGCTTTTCTACCGGCGGCGCGACCGTCGCCGACATCGCGCTGATGCGCCGGGTCGTCGGGCCGGTCATGGGCGTGAAGGCGTCGGGCGGGGTGCGGGACGCCGCCACCGCCTGGGCGATGGTCGACGCCGGCGCCACCCGCATCGGCGCCAGCGCCAGCATCGCCATTGTCGCGGGCGCCGCGCCTGTCGCGAACGCCGGCTACTGAGCCGTTCCGGCCGGCTTGCAACCGGGGGCGGCACCCTCTGCCCTTCGCCGACGCCATCAAAATCAACGAATGTCTGGGAGGACATCCATGAGAAAGACTCTGATCACCCTCGCGGCGAGCCTGTCGCTGCTGGCCGCCCCGGCCTTCGCCGATGGCGTGGTCGACACCAGCCAGGTGCCGAAGGACATCACCGCCGCCGCCACCGGCAAGAAGTTCTCCATTGCCACCGTGGTGAAGGTCGACGGCATCGCCTGGTTCGATCGCATGCGCGACGGGGTCAAGCAGTTCGGCACCGACACCGGCATGGATGTGTGGCAGGTCGGCCCGAGCCAGGCGGACGCCGCCGCCCAGGTGCAGCTCATCGAGAACCTCATCGCCCAGGGTGTCGATGCGATCTGCATCGTTCCCTTCTCGGTCGAGGCGGTCGAGCCGGTGCTGAAGAAGGCGCGCGACCGCGGCATCGTGGTCATCGCCCATGAGGCCTCGAACCTCAAGAACGCTGACTACATTCTCGAAGCCTTCGACAACAAGGCCTATGGCGCGCAGCTGATGGAGGTGCTCGGCAAGTACACGGGTGGCAAGGGCAAGTACCTCGCCACCGTGGGCAGCCTCACCTCGCAGTCGCAGAACGAGTGGATCGACGGCGCGATCGAGTACCAGAAGAAGCACTTCCCGGACATGGCGCTCGCCACCCAGCGCCTTGAGACCTATGACGACGCCAACACCGACTATAACCGGCTGTCGGAAGCTCTCACCACCTATCCGGACGTGAACGGCATCATCGGCGGCCCGATGCCGACCTCGGCTGGCGCCGGCCGTCTGATCGCCGAGCGCGGGCTGAAGGGCAAGGTGTTCTTCTCCGGCACCGGCCTGCCCTCCGTCGCCGGCAAGTATCTCGCGGATGGCGACATTCAGTACATCCAGTTCTGGGACCCGGCAGTCGCCGGCTACGCCATGAACGAGCTCGCCGTGATGGCGCTCTCGGGCAAGAAGGACCAGATCAAGGCTGGCCTCAATCTCGGCCTCAAGGGCTATGAGAACCTCACCACCCCGGCCGGCGCCGCGCCGAACCTGCTCTACGGGCAGGGCTGGGTCGGCGTGACCAAGGAAAACATGGACCAGTACAAGTTCTGACGGCGTGCGGCGCGGGGTCCTAGAGGTCCCGCGCCGCTCCCGCAGGGCGAGCAGTGGCGGGGCGCCGGCGCCCCTCCCCGGCTTGCGAAGGTCCCCTCATTTCGCTGACAAAGGCGTGGGCGGGCAGCACGGCGTGCCGGCTTTCCTTCCCCGACGGGCGCATCCCATGGCCGTACCCCTGATCGAACTGCGCGGCGTGACCAAGCGCTTTCCCGGCATGAAGGCGCTGGACGGCGTCGATTTCGCCATTGCCCCGGCGGAAATCCTCTGCCTCGCCGGCGAGAACGGCTCGGGCAAGTCGACGCTGATCAAGATCGTCTCCGGCGTCTATGACTTTGACGAAGGCGCGCTGCTGATCGACGGCGCGCCGGTGTCCGGCTTCTCGCCGCGCGCGGCCATCGCGGCCGGTGTCCAGGTCATCTATCAGGACTTCTCGCTGTTCCCGAGCCTGACCGTGGCGGAGAACCTTGCCATGGGCCGCCTGCTCAGCGAAGGGCGCCGGCTCGTCAGCCCCGCCGAGTGTCGCCGCCTCGGCGCGCAGGCGCTTGCCCGGCTGGATGTCGCCATCGACCTCGACGCGCGGGTGGGCGATCTCTCCACCGCCGACCGGCAGATCGTCGCCATCGCCCGGGCGCTGATGAGCGAAACGCGCCTGCTGATCATGGACGAGCCGACCACCGCGCTCACCGGGCGCGAGGTGGAGCGGCTCTTCACTCTCGTCCGTGAAATCCGCGCCAAGGGCATCGCGGTGCTGTTCGTCAGCCACAAGATGCGGGAGATGCTGGAGATTTCCGACCGCATCTGCGTGTTCCGCAATGGCCGCAAGGTCGAGGAAGGCCCGACGGCCGATTTCACCGAGGCCCGCATCACCCGCGCCATGACCGGGCAGGATCTCGGCCATGAGCGCTATGGCTGGGCGGGCGATGCGGCGGCCGAGCCGCGCCTGCGGGTGCGCGACCTCAGCGTCGGCGAGGCGGTGCGCGACGTGTCGTTCGATCTGCGCGCCGGCGAGATTGTCGGCCTCTCCGGTCTGCTCGGCTCCGGCCGCACGGAACTTGCCCTCGCTCTGTTCGGCATGGAGCCGGAGCATCGCGGCACGGTGCTGCTCGACGGCACGCCGCTCCGCCTCGCCAGCGTGCCGGCGGCGGTGGAGGCCGGCATTGCCTATGTGCCGGAGGACCGGCTGTCCGAAGGTCTGTTCATGAGCCAGTCCATCGCCCGCAATGTGGTGGCGAGCGCCATCGAGCGGGCGACGCGCGGGCCGTTCCTCTCCAACGACGCCATGACCGCGCTGGCCGAGCGCACCGTCGCCGACATGAAGATCGCCACTACCGATGTGGAGAAGGAGGTCGGCAAGCTCTCCGGCGGCAATCAGCAGCGCGTCATCATCGGGCGCTGGCTGCTCACCGGGCCGCGCGTGCTGATCCTGAACGGCCCCACCGTCGGCGTCGATGTCGGCTCCAAGGCCGAAATCCACCGGCGCATCCGCGAACTCGCGGTCAAGGACGGGCTGGCGGTGCTGATGATCTCGGACGACGTGCCGGAGCTTCTGCACAATTGCAACCGCATCCTCCTCATGCACCGCGGCGCGATCCTCGACGATCTCGACCCGCGCGGCCTGGAAGAGGACGACATCCATTCCCGCTTGAAGACGCTGCGCTGATGATGACCCTCGCCAAGCTGATGCGCCGCTCCGAGACGGCGGTTTTTCTCATCGTCGCCGCGATCATGGTCGTGATCGGGCTGATCAATCCCGCCTTCTGGCAGGCGGACAATCTGTTCAACCTGCTGCGCGCCAATGTCATCATCGGCATCATGGCGCTCAGCGTGCTGGTGGTGATGATCTCCGGCGGCATCGACGTGTCGTTCCCGGCCTTCGCCGCCGCCGCCATGTATCTCACCGTGCTGGCGATGAACGCTTATGGCCATGAGGGCGTGCTGCTGCCCTTCATCGCCGCGACGCTGATCGGGCTCATCTGTGGCCTCGCCAACGCCTTCTTCATCCACACCTTCCGCATGATCCCGCTGATCGTCACGCTGGGATCGGCCTCGGTGGTGCGCGGCCTGCTGCTGGGGCTGGTCGGCACCTCGATCGTCAATATCGACCGCATGCCGCCGGCGCTGATCGCCTTCGGCCGGTCCAGCCTCGATATTGGCGGCGCCAAGCTCTCGGTGATGGTGTTCGTCTATCTCGCCATCGCCGGCGCAGTCTGGTGGTTCCTCAGCCGCACCATGACCGGCCGCTCCATCTTCGCCTATGGCGACGATGCGGAATCGGCCAAGCGCGTCGGCTTCAACACCCGGCGCACGGTCTATGTCGCCTATGGGCTTGCCGGCGCGCTGGCGGGTTTCGCCGGCCTGCTGCACGCCTCGATGATCTGGCTGGCCAATCCGCGTGACTTCGTCGGCTATGAGCTCGACGTGATCGCCGCCGTCGTGCTGGGCGGGGCGTCGATCTTCGGCGGGCGCGGCTCGGTCGTGGGCACGCTGCTCGGCGTGTTCCTGCTGGTCCTGATCAAGAACAGCCTCATCATCATGCGCGTGGACAATACCTGGCAGGGTGTGGTCGTCGGCGGCGTCATCGTCGTCGCCACCGCGCTCACCGCCTGGCGCGACCGCAAGACGCTGGCGTGAGGGGAATGGGCACCATGGAAAAGCGTCTCGACCTTTCGCGCTTCATCAACCGCGACAACAACATCCTCCAGCTGGTCCTCATCACCATCGTCATCTTCGCGGTGATGAGCTGGCTCGAACCCACCAAGTTCCTGCGCTACTACAATTTCGAGTCGATCAGCTTCATCTTCCCCGAGCTCGGCATCGTCGCCATCGCCATGATGCTGGCGATGCTCACCGGCGGCATCGACCTGTCGGTGATCGGCATCGCCAATCTCGCCGGCATCCTCGCCGGCGTGTTCTTCACCAAGCTGTTCCCCGGCGATCCCACGGCCGGCGCGGCGGGCGAGATTGCCCGTGTCGCCGCCGGGGTGATGCTGGCGCTCGGCGTCGGGCTGATCGCCGGTGCGCTGAACGGGCTGCTGATCACCCGGGCAAAGATCACCCCCATCCTCGCCACGCTCGGCACCGGCCAGGTGTTCACCGGCCTGTGCATGGTGCTGACCGGCGGGCCGGCCATTGTCGGCTTCCCCGCCTATTGGGGGCTGATCGGCAATGGCAAGCTGTTCGGCATCGCCGTGCCGCTGCTGATCTTCGTCGCCGTCGCCATGGTGATCGCGGTGATGCTGACGCGCACCTCTTTCGGCCTCAACCTGTTTCTCATCGGCACCAATCCGCGCGCGGCGGTGTTCGCGGGGCTGAAGAGCGACCGCATGGTGCTGGCCTCCTACATGCTGAGCGGCACGCTGGCGGCGCTGGCGGGCATCATGCTGTCGGGCCGCACCAATGCGGCGAAGTCGGATTACGGCACGTCCTACCTGCTGCAGGCGGTGCTGATCTGTGTGCTCGGTGGGACCAATCCCGCCGGCGGCAAGGGCACGGTGCTCGGCATTTCCATCGCGGTCATCGCGCTGATGCTGCTGGCCTCGGGCTTCCAGATGATGCGCTTCTCCAACCATCTGATCGACTTCATCTGGGGCGGCTTCCTGCTGCTCGTCATGGTGCTGAACGCTTTCAGGAACCGCGCATGACCCGCATCCATCTCGACCGCCGCAGCTTCGGCGACACGGAACGGCTCGCTGTCGAGCATGAGGGCCTGACTGCCAGCCTGTTCCGCTACTCCACCGGGGTGGAGGCGGTCCGGCTCGCCAATGCACGCGGCGCGCTGGTGGTGCTGCCCTATCTCGGGCAGATGATCTGGTCCGCCGCTTTTGACGGCGTCGACCTGACCATGCGCAGCATCTTCAAGGCGCCGCGTCCGGTGCGCACCATCGCCGAAACCTACGGCTGCTTCGCCTTCCATTCCGGCCTGCTGCGCAACGGCGTGCCCGGCCCCTCCGATACCCATCCCGCCCATGGCGAGATGCCCTGCGCGCCGATGGACAGCGCCGGCATCGAGGTGGGGACGGGCGCGCGCGGGCCGTGGATGCGGCTGTTCGGTGCCTATGAATACGCGATGGGCTTCGGCGCCCATTACATGGCCCGGCCGAGCGTGACGCTGCACGCCGCTGACGCCCGCTTCGACATGGCGATGGAGGTGACCAACCTCTCCGCCGGCGACGCGATGGACCTCATGTATATGGCGCATGTGAACTACGCCTTCGTCGAGGGCGGCGAGATCCTGCAGCAGGCGCCCTTCGACGCCGCTCACACCGTCGTCCGGCGGGCGGTTCCGGCCCATGTCACGCCGAACCCCGCCTATCGCGCCCGTATCGAAGAGCTGGCGGCCGATCCTTCCGCCAGCCGCGTGATCCGCCAGGCGGATGGCTTCGACCCGGAGCAGGTGTTCTATCTCAACGGTCTCGCCACCGATGCGCAGGGCGCGACGACGGTGCTGCTGCGCCGCCCGGAGGGCGACGCCTTCCTTGCCCGCTACCAGCCGGACGCATTTCCCAAGACCGTGCGCTGGATTCTGGCCGGGCACGACCAGTCGGTCTGCGCCTTCGCCCTCCCCGCCACCTGCGAGCCCGAGGGCTACGCCGCGGAGGCGGCCAAAGGCAATGTCATCCGCCTGCCGGCCGGGGCCACGGCGCGCTACAGCGTCGAGCTTGGCCATCTCGACGCGGCCGAATGCGCCGCGCTCGCGCCGAGCCTCGGCGGTTGAAACGGAAATGACCGTCCCGGCAGCGGACGGCGGGAGAGGTTGAAATGTCGAAGATCGCCGTCGTCGGGTCCAACATGATGGACCTCGTCACCTATGTCGACCACATGCCGCTGCGCGGCGAGACGGTCGAGGCGCCGAGCTTCGAAATGGGCCATGGCGGCAAGGGCGCGAACCAGGCCATCGCCGCCGCGCGGCTCGGTTCCCCCGTCGTCATGGTCACGAGGGTGGGCGAGGATGCCTTCGCCGACGCCACCCTCGCCAATTTCGCCCGCAACGGCATCGACACCACCCATGTGCTGCGCACGCCCGGCGCGCCCTCCGGCGTGGCGCCGATCTTCGTCGAACCCTCGGGCGAGAACTCGATCCTCATCGTCAAAGGCGCCAATGCCCATCTCGCCCCGGCGGATGTCGACGCCGCCGCCGCTCTGCTCAAGGGCTGCGCGCTGATCCTGATGCAGCTCGAAATCCCGGTCGAGACCGTCTACCACACAGTGAAGCGGGCGAAGGAATGGGGCGTGCCGACCCTGCTGGTCCCGGCGCCGGCGCTGCCGGATCTCGATGTCGCCCGGCTGGCGGATCTCGCCTTCCTCACCCCGAACGAGACCGAACTCGCGACCCTCACCGGCCTGCCGGTCGAGACCGAGGCGCAGGTGGAGGCGGCGGCGAAGTCTCTCACCGCGCGCGGCATCGGCACGGTGGTGGTGACCATGGGCGGGCGCGGCGCGCTGCTGGTGTCGGGCGACGAGGTGCGCCGCGTCGCGCCGGTCAAGGTGGAGCCGGTCGACACGACCGGCGCGGGCGACGCCTTCATCGGCGCCTTCGCCCATTTCCACACCCAAGGTCTGCCGGTGTTCGAGGCGCTGGGCGAGGCGGCGACCTATGCGGCGGATTCGATCACCCGGCGCGGCACGCAGCGCTCCTACGCCACCGCCGCCGATTTCCGCACCCGCTTTCCGCGCCAGAGCCTGATCCGATCAGCTTGAATCAAGCTGATCGGTGAATCAGTCTCTTGATTATTGATAGAGAACGCCTAACGCGCTGCGGGCTCGTTCGAACGTCGTCAGGGTGCCTCAGAGCTGGATGCGACGGGTGAGAAGCGGCGCTGTGGCCGGACACAGCGCCGTCGCCTGTGGCGACTGACGGATGGCGTCCGGCGCCCGTTCGCGCGGCGTGGCGGCGAAGCCGAGGCGTTCGAAAAAGGCGGAGGCGCCCTCGGTCAGCAGCCACGCCTGCCGTGCGCCCATGTCGAAAGCCCGGCTCATCAGCAGCAGGGCGATGGTGAGCCCCACACCCCTGCCGCGCGCGGCGGGCGTGACCAGCAGCGAGCGCAGCAGCACGTCGTCCCCGTACAACTCGAAGCCGCCATAGCCGACCAGCGAGCCGCCGAGGGTCCGGTAGCTGAAGAAGCGGCCGGGGGAGGCCCTCAGGTCTTGGGTCGGCAGGCCCGCCTCCCGCAACGCCTTGGCGAGGCGCGGCTCGGCGGCGGCGACCTGCTCGTCGCGCAGGAAGGGGCTGCCATCGTCCTTGTCGAGATCGGCGCGCGGGACGATGGGGAGCAGGTCCAGCACCGTCTCCGACGGGCGGCACAGCTTCACGCCGAGCGGCGTCACCACAAGCGGCCGGTTCAGCAGGATCGGATGGGCGGCGATGGCCGCGAGCCGTCGGGCGTCGTCCACGTCAGGCGCGTCCAGCCCGAGGTCGCGGAAGGGCGTCCCCCGCTCGCGGAGCAGGGCCTGCAGGTTCCAGCCCATGCGCTCCGCCAACTGCACCAGCAGGGCGGAGGCCGGCGGCGATTTCAGGTAGTCGATCACATGCGGCTCGATGCCGGCATGGCGGATCAGCGCCAGCGTATTGCGCGACGTGCCGCATTCCGGGTTGTGATAGACGATGACATCCATGGCGGCAAAGCCAGCAGGGCCTGATGTTGATCCATACGTTGAGGTTGATGGACATGGCGACATGAAGCAAGGTTGCTGCAACGTCGTCCGGCCGTGATCTGGGCGGCCCCCCTGCCCCGGACCGGCCCCCGTCCCTGGTGACTGCGGTCCTCATTGCGCGCCCGTTGGGTCGGTCCTAGCTGTGGCGGCATTCAGCCGGAGTGCCCGACATGGCCGACCCTTTATCCCCGCTGTCTGTCCCCGCTCTGGCGGAAGGCTACCGCGCCGGCCGCTTCACCCCGCGCGATGTCTGCACACAGGCATTGGCGCGGCTGAGCGAGTGGGAGCCGAGGCTGAACGCCTTCATCGACCCGATGACGGACGAGGTGATGCGGCAGGCCGACGCGGCCAGCCGCGCGCTGGCGCGGGGTGACGACAAGGGCCCGCTGCACGGCATCCCCATCGCCATCAAGGACATCATCGACGTGGCCGGGGTGGAGACGAGCTGCGCCACGCGGGCGCTGCCCCCGCGCCGCGCGGCCCGCGATGCGGACTGCGTGCGGCGCCTGCGGGAGGCGGGGGCGATCCTCTTCGGCAAGACCAATCTGCTGGAATTTGCCTATGGCATCGCTCACCCGGCGTTCGGCCAGACCAACAATCCGTGCGACCCCTCCCGCACCGCCGGCGGCTCCAGCGGCGGCTCGGCGGCGGCGGTCGCGGCCGGCATCGTGCCTCTGGCGCTGGGAACCGATACGGGCGGTTCGGTGCGCGCGCCGGCGGCCTATTGCGGCATCGTGGGGTTGAAGCCGAGCTTTGGCCTGCTGTCGCTGGAGGGCGTCTATCCGCTGTCGCGGAGCCTCGATCATCTCGGCCTGCTCGGCCGCAGCGTCGCCGATATCGCGCTCGGCCTTGCCGCGCTGGCGCCCTCGCCAGCCGCCGGCGGCGACGCCGTGGCGCCGATCCGTCTCGGCGTCTGCCGCAGCCAATGGGATTCGCCGGCGCTGCGTCCGCAGGTGCGGCTGGCCGGCAATGCCGCCCTTGGCCGGCTCAAGAATGCCGGCGTGACGATGGTGGATATCGCCCTGCCCTCGCCGGAGCGAATGGCCGCCGCACTGCTCGATATTCTGCTGCCGGAGGCCGCCCTGGTGCATGCGCAGACCTATCGGAATGCCGCCTCCGGCTATGCACCCGGCACCGCCGCGCAGATCGAGGCGGGGCTCGTCCTGCCGGCCGTGCGCTATCTCGACGCGAAGCGGCAGCAAGAGCAGTGGACTGCCGAGCTGGGGGTGCTGTTCGACGCGGTCGATGCCATCATCAGCCCGACCGTGCCCTTCGTCGCGCCGGACACCGATCCCGCCCTCAGCGCCGAGGGCGACGATGAAATCCTCACCCTCACCCACGCCAATCTCACCGGCGCGCCGAGCCTCTCCCTGCCCTGCCGCCGCGAGAGCGGGCTGCCGGTGGGGCTTCAGCTCACGGGTAAACCCGGCGCGGACACGGCGCTCCTCGCGCTTGCCCACCAGTTGGAGCCGCTGCTTTAGCGGGCCTCGTTCGTCCCGGCGTGAAGCGTCGCCGCCGCGCGGATGTCGGCGGCGAGTTCGTCCACCCGGTCGGGCCTCGCGTCCCAGGCGAACATGAACCGGGCGCCGCCGCCGATGAAGGTGTAGAAGCGCCAGCCGCGCTGCCGCAACGCCTCCAGCACCGGCTCCGGCGCCTTCAGGAACACGGAATTGGCCTCCACTGGGAACAGCAGCTCCACGCCCGGGCAGCCGCTCAGGGCATTGGCAAGCCGCACCGCGCAGCCATTGCCATGGCGCGCATTGGCGAGCCAGGCGCCGCTTTCCAGCAGCCCCACCCAGGGGGCGGAGAGAAAGCGCATCTTGGAGGCGAGCTGGCCGGCCTGCTTGCAGCGATAGTCGAAATCCGCCGCCAGGGCGTGGTCGAAGAAGATCACCGCCTCCCCCACCGCCATGCCGTTCTTGGTGCCGCCGAAGCACAGAACGTCGACGCCGCTCATCCACGTCATTTCGGCCGGCGTGCAGCCCAGACTCGCGCAGGCATGGGCGAAGCGGGCACCGTCCATGTGCAGCTTGAGCCCGAGTTCGCGGCACAGCGCCGAGATCGCGGCGATCTCCTCCAGGCTATAGACGAGCCCGGTCTCGGTCGGCTGGGTAAGCGTGACCACCCGCGCCTTGGGAAAGTGGATGTCGGAGCGGCTGGTCGCCAGCGCGCGGATGGTCTGCGGCGTCAGCTTGGTCGAACTCGACGGCGCCACCAGCAGCTTCGAGCCGTTGGAGAAGAATTCCGGTGCCCCGCATTCATCCGTCTCGACATGGGCGGAGGCCGCGCAGATCACGCTGTGATAGGACTGGCAGAGCGAGGCCAGCGCCAGCGAGTTCGCCGCCGTGCCGTTGAAGACGAAGAACACCTCGCAGTCGCTCTCGAACAGGTCGCGAAACGCGTTGGCGGCGCGGGCGGTCCATTCGTCGTCGCCATAGGCGACGCACGACCCGTCATTGGCGCGTGCCATCGCCGCCCAGGCTTCCGGGCAGATGCCGGCATAATTGTCGCTTGCGAATTGCTGCGCCGAGATGGCCATGCGCCTTCCCCTCTTCCGTCCGTTCAATGCGAGCCGCGCTGGCTAGCCCGCGAGATCGCCGATCACGCGCACCCTCACCCGCAGCGGATCGCCGGGAATGTAGGACATGGGCGTGTCGTCGACATCCAGCACGGCAAGCGTATCCGGTGCCGCACCGGCGGCAACAGCCTGCGCGCGGGCCGCGCGTAGTGTCTCCGCGATCGCCTCGTCGCGGGGCACGCCATAGAAGATGCGGTCGCTCTCGCCGCTGACCTGCGACATGGCGGCGCCCACCGCATTGGCGACACCGGCATTCTCCACCTTGATGACCTGGGAGACGCCGGGGAGATGGTCCGGCACCAGAAACGCCCCGCCGCCGACGGCGATAACGGGCAGATCGGCACCGCTGGTCTTCATCCGGTCGACGAGTTCGGCGAGCCGGCGCGCGATCCAGATGTGCGCCGCCTCGGAGAGGTCGAGCGGGATGTCGTTCCGCCGCTCCGCATCCCCCACTTCCAGCAGGCCCAGCCGCACGCCGACATCGGTGAGGGTCAGCGTGTCGCCACCGGCGATGCGCGCCTTCTCCAGCAGCCGGAAGCCGACGCTGTCCGGCCCGACGGTGAACGGCGCCTCCCGCACCACGGTGCCGCCGCCGAGCGCGATCGCCACCACGTCCGGCATGCGGAAGAAGGTGCGCACCCCGCCAATATCCACCTGCGTGTTGGCCTGCCGGGGGAAGCCGGCCTGCAGCATGCCGGCATCCGTCGTGGTGCCGCCGACATCGAGCACGACGGCGTCGCTGAGACCGGACAGAAGATGCGCCCCGCGCATGCTGTTGGTCGGGCCGGAGGCGAAGCACAGCACCGGAAAGCGCTCGGCCTCCTCGGCCCGCATCACCGTGCCGTCATTCTGGGTGAGGTAGAGCGGACCCGTGAGGCCCGTCTCCGTGATCGCCTGACGGAAGGCGGCGACCGTGCGCCGCGCCAGCCCGTGCAGGGCGCTGTTGAGGATGGTGGCGTTCTCGCGCTCGATCAGCCCGATGCGGCCGAGATCGCTGGAGAGGGTGACGGACACGTCGGGCGCCACCTCGGCGAGAATGGCGGCGGCTTCCCGCTCGCAATCGGCGATGAGCGGCGAGAACACGGCCGTGATGGCGGCCGCCGTGATGCCGCTGTCGCGGATCGCCTCTGCCGCCCGGCGCATGCCGTCGCGGTCGAAGGCGACGATGGGCCTTCCGTCGAATTCATGCCCGCCCTGCAGCAGGAACACGGGCCCCGCCACCGCGCGGTGCAGGTCCTGTGGCCAGTCGGCCATGGGTTCGATGGAGGACGCGGCGGGAAGCCCGATGCGGATCACCGCCACCTTGGACAGCCCGCGCCGTTCGATCACCGCATTGGTGAAATGCGTCGTGCCGATCATCACCGCGCGCACATCGGGCGTCGTGCCATCGGGGTCGGCCAGCACATGGGCGAGCGCCGCCCGCACCCCGCTCGTCACATCCGCCGTGGTCGGGCTCTTGATCGCGCGCAGGATGCGGCTGCCGTCGAGCAGAACCGCGTCCGTGTTGGTGCCGCCGACATCGATGCCGATGCGCTTCATGGGTTCAGCTCCTCGAAGGGGCGGTAGTCGAAATCGTAGCCAAAGGCCCGCGGCCCCACGACGGCGAGCCCCTCCGCGCTGCGCATGATCGGGTCGGCGCCGAGCACGATCACCGCCACGCGCTGCCCGTAGCGGATGACCTCGGCGCCGATGGCCTCGGCGCTCTCCTCGTCGAGCACGGTGATGAGGTCCGGCACGCTGGCCACAAGGGCTCCGTCCCGGTGGGCGACCGCGAACTCGTTCTGGAACGCGATTGCGAGTTCCCGCCCCTGCCAGGCGCCCGTGCCGGTGAGACGGACGGTGCCGCGCACGAAGCCACCTTCGGTGCGGCGCGACACGTCGTCCACCTTGCCGGTGAACACCAGCCGCGCCAGCGCGCCCTCGACCACGGCGGCGACGGGATCGCGGCCGGCCGCCTTGGCGGCCTGGATCGAGCGGCCGATGGCGATGGCGCGCGAGACCGAGCGCAGGATCGCGTGCGCCTTCACCTCGGCGCCCGAGCGCGGCGCCGTGCAAGTGCCGGCAATGGAGCCAAGCTCGACCACGATGCGGCGGCCGATCCGCTCCACCCGTGTCGGGCTTTCGGCGCGGGCGATGAGGATTTCATTGTCGCGTATGTCGGCGATGGCGAAGGGGGCGACTTCCAGCCCGCGAATGGCGAAGCTCCCCATCTGCGCTTCCGGGAAGGCGCGGCCCATCGTGTCGGCATCCACCACCGGCAGGCCCAGTTCCATGCCGACCAGCATGGCGAAAAAGGCGTTCTCGCCGCCGATCTCGATCGACATGATGGCGTTGAAAGGCTGGCCGGTATGCGCCTCCATGCGGCGCACGGCCCGGCAGATGGATTGCGGCTCCGGCAGTCGCTCCTTGGTCACCAGCGGCGCACCCATGATGCACACCACGGCGACGCGGGCATCGTCCGCGAGTTCATCCGGGTCGATCAGGCGGATGCGCCGGCCGCGCCGGTAGTCCGCCTGCGCGCACATCAGTTCGAGATGGGGATGGTTGCCCCCGCCGGTGCCGAGCACGCCCGCACCGATGGCGAGCGCCTCCAGTTCGTCATAGTCGAGTTCACGCATGGAAATGCCCTTGAACGGCCTCAGCCGTCGACCAGCCAGACCGACTGGCCCGGCCAGGAGAAAATGGCGGTGGCACCGCGCTCCGGCGCCGGCAGCGCCGCGCTCTGATGCGCCGTGAGGCGCGTGCCGTCCGGCAGGTGGCCGGTGATCTGCTGCACGGCGCCGGAGAACATGATTTCATCCACCCGCGCCTCGACGCGGCAGTCATGGTGCGCGGGCGCGACCGCGCCCACGGCGATGGTTTCCGGGCGGACGACCAGCGCCACCCGGGCCCCCTCGCCCCGCCCGCCGCACTGCGCGGCGCTGAGGTCCAGCGACAGCGGCAGCGAAGCCGCCACGACGCGGCCCCCCGCGCCGAGGCGTCCGTCGACGAGATTGGCGTTGCCGACGAAATCGGCGACGAAGCGCGTCGCCGGCCGGCGGTAGAGGTTTTCCGGCGTGTCGAACTGCTCCAGCGCGCCGCCATTCATCACGGCGATACGGTCGGAGAGCGTCAGCGCCTCTTCCTGGTCATGCGTGACCGCCACGAAGGTGAGGCCGAGGTCGCGGTGAATGGTCTTCAGTTCCGCCTGCATCTGCTTGCGCAGCTTGAGGTCGAGCGCGCCCAGCGGTTCGTCCAGTAGCAGCACCGCCGGCCGCACGATCAGCGCCCGGCCGAGCGCCACACGCTGCGCCTGCCCGCCCGACATCTGGCTCACCCGGCGGTCACCGAAGCCCTTGAGGTTCACCAGCTCCAGCATCGCCTCGACGCGGCGGGCGATCTCGTCCTTCGCCACCTTGCGCATGCGCAGCCCGAAAGCGAGGTTCTGCGCCACGGTGCGGTGCGGGAACAGCGCATAATCCTGGAACACCATGGCGGTGTCGCGCTCATAGGGGGCGGCGCCGAGGACCGAGACGCCGTCGATGCGCACATCGCCCGAGGAGGGCGTGACGAAGCCCGAGATCATCCGCAGCAGGGTGGACTTGCCACAGCCGGACGGCCCGAGAATGGTGACGAAGGCTCCGCGCGGAATGTCCATCGACACATCGCGCACAGCCGCCGACGCGCCATAGACCTTGCTGACGGCCCGCAGTTCGACGGCGTTGGGGGAAAGCTCGGTCATCACTCAGGACTCACGTTCGCGGCGGCTCTGGCCGAGGATCCAGACCTGCGCCGAAACGCTGACAAACAGCGTGACCAGGATCACCAGGGCGGAGAGCGCGTAGATTTTGGGCGAGATGACCTGCCGCAGCGAGGTCCAGATGGCGATGGGCAGGGTCTCGGTAAATCCGGCGAGGAACCACGCCACGACGAACTCGCCGAACGCATCGGTGAAGGCCAGCAGCAGCACCGCGATCAGCGACGGCGCGACCAGCGGCAGCACCACCTCGCGGAAGGTGGTGAACTCGTCCGCCCCGAGATTCATCGCCGCCTCGATATAGCTGCGCCGGAAACCGAGAAAGCGCGAATAGAGCATCAGCGTCGCGTAGCTCGATGTCATCGTGGTGTGCGCCAGCACAATGGCGGGTGGTCCGATCAGATCCGGCGCGGCGCGGAACAGCACGATGAGCCCCAGCCCCAGCACGAGTTGCGGCAGCACGACGGGACCGAGCACCAGGCACAGCAGCAGCGACTTCATCCGCACCGGCCGCCACGCCAGCACCATCGCCGCCGGCATGGCGAGCGCCGTGGAGAGCACCGCCGCCATCAAAGCGAGGCGGATGCTGGTGAAGAGCGAGCCGACGAGGCGCGTATCGGAAAGGCTCGCGCCAAACCAGTCGGTGGTGAAGGCGTCGATCGGCAGACCCGGAATCGCCTTGGCGTCGAAGGCGAAGAGCACGATCACCACGATGGGCAGATAGAGAAAGGCGTAGAGCAGCACCGAATAGGCCGGCAGCGTCCAGCCGAAGGAGAGGCGGTTCATAGGCCGCTCTCCCCGCTGGCGCGGCGGATCCATTTCATCGACAGCGCCAGCGCGGCGAAGACGAGGACAAGCAGCACCACGGCCATCGCCGCCCCGCTCGGCCAGTCCAGCCGGCGCTGGAACTCGTCCTGGATCACCTGCGAGAACATCAGCTGCTTGCCGCCGCCGAGCAGCGCCGGCGTGACGAATTCGCCGAGCCCGAACACGAAGCAGAACACCGCGCCCACCACCAGCCCGGGCGCCGACAGCGGCAGGATCACCTCGAAGAAGGTCCGCGTGGGGCTGGCGTTGAGGTCCATCGCCGCCTCGATCCAGTTGTCGTGGATGTTGCTGATGGCGGCGTAGAGCGGCAGCACATAGAGCGGCAGATAGGCGTAGATCAGCCCGATCGCGGTCGAGACCGGCGAATAGAGCAGGAAGCTCATCGGCGCATCGGTCAGGCCGAGCGTCATCGCCAGCTGGTTGATGACACCGCGTTCGCCGAGCAGCAGCCGCCATGCCGCCACCCGCATCACGATGCTGATCCAGAACGGCGCGATCACCGCCACCAGCAGCAGCCCGCGCCAGCGGCCCGCCTTCTTGGCGATGAAATAGGCGACGGGAAAGGCGAGCACCGCGCAGGCCACCGTGACGAAGGCCGCCGTCTCCACCGACAGCAGCAGCGCGCGCCAGATCGCCGGGCGGGCGAAGATGGCGATGTAGTTGTCGAAGGTGAAGGCGGGGATCAGGCGGTAGCTCTGGGTGCGCCATACGCTCACCCCGAGGATCAGCGCCACTGGCACGACGAAGAACACGATCTGCCACAGCACCAGCGGCAGCAGCCCGGCCGCCGGCAGCGCCGCCCTTAGAAGCGACCGGCGTCGTGCGATGTCACGCGCCGCGCTCATGAAGCGAAGGCGTATTCGTCGCGGGCGAAGGCCGGACGGGGATAGGCGAGCTTGGATGGCCGCAGCCCCGTCGCCACCATGGCGCGGGCGAAATGCAGCGCCACCTTGCCAGGGTCGATCACCGGAATGGAGACGCCGAAATGGCTGTGCAGCGCTTCCTCCACCGCCTGCGCCATGTCGAAGCCGGTGCCGGTGCAGCCCATGACGAAGGCTTCCGCCCCGTCGCGCTCCACCGCGTCGATGCTTTCGGCGATGATATGGGCGAGGCACGTCTCGTCCAGTGCCAGCACGCTCGCGCCCGCCGCCCGCACCGAGGCGAGCTGGCGCTCCAGCCCGTAGCGGGCCACGACGCGCCGGATGAGCGGGAACAGCGGCTTCTCGGTGATGAACACGGTGAAGCGGTTCGACAGCATCGCCGCCATGTGCAGCGCCGCCTCGCCTTCCCCGACGATGGGGATGGAGACGAGCTCGCGCGCGCCCGCCAGCCCCGGATCGGTGAAACAGGCGATGGTGCAGGCATCGACCCCGTCCGCCTCGGCCTCACGGGCGAGGCGCATCACTTCCGGCGCGGCGAGCGCCGAATCGAATTCCGCCTCGATGGAGTTGGTGCCGCGCCCCAGCGGCACGGCGGAGATCTCGACGCCGTCGCCGGCGAAGGAGCGGTACTCGGCCTCGGCCTTGCCCACCAGCTCCTTGGAATCCAGCACCGGCACGATCACGCGTATATGCATCGACCCGCGCCTCAGCCCATCTTGAAGGTCTGCCAGGCGTCGGCCCAGGCGTTCTCATCGACCGGGGCCAGGCTCATCTGGCAGTTGGCGACCCATTCTTCCATCTTGTCGAGGCCGAGCGCCTTGACCTGTTCAGGCGTGAGGAGGTCCTTCACCTTGGCATTGGTCACGGCGAACTTGTCCGCGCCCCAGGCCATCTGCTTCATCGCCTTGGCGCTGGTCATGTAGTCGATATAGGCCATGGCGGAGGCGAGATGCTCGGTGCCGCGCACGATCTGCAGCGTTTCCATCCACATGGCGCCGCCCTGCTTGGGAATGGACAGCTCGACATCGGCGCCGGCAAGACGGGCCGTGGTGCGGACATTGTCGCTGGACGAGCCCCACACCATCCACGCCTCGCGGTTGGTGAGGTCGGATTTCACGGTGCCCATGTCGGCCTGCAGCGCCCGCATGTTGGGACGGAAGGCCATCATCTTGTCGAGGATCTTCTGCAGCGCCTCGCCGGACGCCTCCTCCGGCTTGGCCTGGCCGATCCACTTGCCGGTCATCCAGAGGTAGAGCTCCGGCCAGTCGATAATCTCGACCCGGTTCTTCAGCGCCGGGTCCCAGGCGAGTTCCGCATCGGCGGCGGCGGCGGCGGAAATCTTGTCCGGCCAGTAGACGAAGCCGTTGACGCCGAACCGGGTCGGGATGGCGTAAACCTTGCCGTCGAACATCGTCTCCGGCCGGTTGCGGAACGCCGGCAGCGTGTCTTCGAGCGAGGGCAGCTTGGCGGTGTCGATCGGCAAAGTGAGGCCGGCGGCGGCGAATTTCGAGGTCCACACCGCGTCGGGGTTGATCACGTCGAATTTGGTGGTGCCGGCCTGAACGAGGCTCAGCTGCGCGCCATTGCTCTCGGCTTCCTTGATGTTGAGCTCGACGCCGGTCAGCTCGGTGAAGCCGCGCATCAGCTCCGGATCGTTATAGCCGGCCCAGGCCAGCACATTGAGCGGCCCCGTGAGCTTGGCCTCGCCCGCATAGGCCGGGCGGGTGAAATCGACCTGGCTGGCAATGGTCGCGAACATCGCCGCCTGCGCGCCGAAGCGCAGCACATCGCGGCGGCTGGGGCGGGGCGGGGTAAGAAAACGCGATCCGGATATGCGACCATTCCCTCTTGGCGCGGAGGACGACCACCGCTGTTTATGCCAGAATGTATATCCCCGCGCGGGACGGTCCTCCGATAGTGACTGCAGTCACCGCTCCGCCCCTGCGCTGGGCGCCCAGGGCATGAATCTTGCCTGTAAGTGCGTCTTGAACAGCAGGAAAGCATGGCCGGCATGGGTCGCCACGAACGGGTTCACGATCTGCCGGCCGGCTTCGGCAAGACCATGGCGCGCGTGCTGTCACGCATGGGCCGCGACGATTTCTATGAGACCGTCATCGACGCCATCGCCCCGCTGATCCCGTGCGATTTCTGGATCATGGCCCGCTACGAGGAGGCGGCGAAGCCCTGCATCATCTCCGAATCCGGCATGGCCGCCCGCGCCAAATCCGCCTATGCGGACCGGCTGTGGCGGTTCGACCCGCTGGCCTCCACCCCACTCGCCAATGACGGCCATCGGGCGGTCAGCCTGCGGAACCTGTGCGCGCATGGCCCGCTCGACCGCAGCTATGCCCGCTATCTCGATGTCGATCTCGGCATCGCCGACGAACTGGCGCTGCTCCTGCCGCTGAACGAGCGCAGCTTCCTCGCCCTGTGCCTCGACCGGCACCGGGAGGCGTTCGACGACGGGGAGCTGCGCCTCGCCTCGGAAATGCTCGACATCCTCTTGGAAATGCACCGCCAGCACGTGACCCTCACGGTGGAGCGGCAGGTCACGCGCACCTCGAGCCTGGCGGGCGACGCGCCGGCGGAGATCCTGATCCTCAGCGCCGATGGCGCCCGCCTGTTCCAGTCCGAAGGCTGGGGAGAGGCGGCGCGTCAGGCCTTCGACCGGCCGGGCGTGCCCGACCATGTGCTGCGGGGCGACCGTCGGGTCATTCTCGGCAATGGCGGCTGGTGCCTGCTGCGGCCGGCAAGCGAAGGCACGGACCCGCTTCTGCGCGACGCGCAGGTGTTCGTGCTGCGAAAAGAGGCACAGGACTTCGCCAGCCGCCTCGACCGGCTGGCCCGGCTCTACGGGCTGACCGAGCGTCAGAAGCAGATCGTGCGGCTCTCTCTTGATGGACACCACAACGCCTCCATCGCCCGCCAGCTCGATATCACCGTCGGCGGGGTGAAGAATCACAAGCTGCGCATCTACGACAAGCTGGACATCACCAGCGAGCGCGAGCTGCTGCCGGCCTTCCTCACTAGCCTCTGATACCGCAACGGTCCGAAGCCCGCAGCGAGGCCGGCGCGCCCCTCCGGCGCGCGTCGCAGGTGCGCGGGCATCGCCGGGGACAAGGCCCCCGCACGCGGCGCCAAACGTCCCGGAATTAACCACTCGTTAACCAAAATTAACTGAATCTATCCATCACTTAGGGAGATTCGACCCGTGAACGCAGTCAGTCAGACAGGCCCCTCCATCCGTTTCCGTGGACGCTCGTTCATGGCGATGACGCTGGTGGCCGACGTGCCGCTGTCGGCCTGGCTTGCCGATTTCGATGTCTGGCTGCAGCGTTCTCCCGGTTTCTTCACCGGGCGCACCGTCGTGCTCGATCTCGCCGGCACGGCGCAGAGCAAGGCCGAGGTCGAGGGCTGGATCCGCGAACTCGCGACGCGCGGCGTCCGGCTGGTCGGGCTGGAGGGCGTGCGCCCCAGCCTCGTCGACGCCGCCATGCCGCCCATCCTGCGCGGCGGGCGCGACGCCACGCTCGCCATCAACGACGTGGCCGCGCCGGAGCCGGCGCCCGAGCCGCGCAAGCCGGTCGAGCCGGTGAACATGATCGTCGAGCGGCGCGTGCGCTCCGGCCAGTCCATCGTCTGCCTCGAAGGCGACGTGACCATTATCGGCTCGGTCGGGGCCGGGGCGGAGATCATCGCCGGCGGCTCGATCCATGTCTATGGCACGCTGGCCGGCCGGGCGATCGCGGGCGCGACCTTCGGCGCTTCGGCGCAGATCTTCTGCAGCAAACTGGAAGCCGAACTGCTCGCCGTGGACGGCATCTACCGCACGGCCGAGGACATTGACGACGCCTTTCGCGGCACGGCGGTGCGCGTGTCGACCGAAGACGAGACCCTGCGAATTACCGCGCTTTAGGAGCGAAACAAGTCATGGCCAAGATCATCACTGTCACGTCGGGAAAGGGCGGGGTCGGCAAGACGACGACGACCGCCGCCATCGGCGCGGCCCTGGCCCGCACCGGCGATAAGGTCGTCGTCGTCGATTTCGACGTCGGGCTGCGCAATCTCGACCTCATCATGGGGGCGGAGCGGCGGGTCGTGTACGATTTCGTCAACGTCATCCAGGGCGATGCCCGCCTGCCGCAGGCGCTGATCAAGGACAAGCGGCTGGAATCGCTGTTCCTGCTGCCGGCCTCGCAGACCCGCGACAAGGACGCGCTGACCGAGGAAGGCGTGGACCGCGTCATCGGCATGCTCTCGCAGCATTTCGACTGGGTAATCTGCGACAGCCCCGCCGGTATCGAGCGCGGCGCGACGCTGGCCATGCGTCACGCCGAGATCGCCATCGTCGTCACCAACCCGGAAGTCTCCTCGGTGCGCGACAGCGACCGCATCGTCGGCATTCTCGACGCCAAGACGCTGCGGGCCGAGCGCGGCGAGACGGTGGACAAGCGCCTGCTGCTCACCCGCTACGACCCCGTCCGCGCGGCGCGTGGCGACATGCTGAAGACCGAGGACGTGCTGGAAATCCTGTCGCTGCCGCTGCTCGGCATCGTGCCGGAGAGCCCGGACGTGCTGAAGGCGTCGAATATGGGCGTTCCGGTCTCGATCCATGATCCCAACAGCGCCCCGGCCCGCGCCTATCACGACGCGGCGCTGCGTCTGAAGGGCGAGAACATCGCCATGGAAACGCCGCGTGCGCGTGGCGGCCTGTTCAGCAAGCTCCTGCGGAGGGCGGCATGACCTTGTGGAAGCGCCTTTTCTCGCAGGGTACCGCCCCGCAGGCGCGGGAACGGCTGCAGATTCTGCTGTCCCATGAGCGCCAGGTGGTGGGCGGGGACGACCTGCTGTCCCGCCTGCGCGAGGACATCCTCGCCGTCGTGGCCCGGCATGTGCCCTGCGAGCAGGACAATGTGAAGGTCCGCCTCGAGCGCGGGACGCCGATGTCGATCCTCGAAATCGAGGTCGAGGTGCGCGGCGAGCTCAATCTCGCCATCAGCCGCGCCGCCTGACGCGGCCGGGGGGGGGCGGGAGCGCCCGTCAGCGACCTCCTGCCCGCCAAGACAGTCAAAGCCCGCGAAGCGAAGCCCGGTACCGGAGACGGTTCCGGGCTTTGTCTTTGCGAAAGTGGAAGGACGGACCCGTCAGGCGTGGCCCAGCATTGTGCCAGCGTCGAAATGCGGGCGGCCTGAAATGGCGGAAGGGGTGGGATTCGAACCCACGGTGGGCTTGCACCCACGGCGGTTTTCAAGACCGCTGCCTTAAACCACTCGGCCACCCTTCCCCGTGACGACATCGGCCGTTGCGGCAGACATCATCGGCGATCCGTTTCCGAACCTGGCACCGGATCGGCGCCGGGCTCCATCCGTCCCGCTGAAGCAGCCCCGCCAGGAGACAGCCGCCCTAGGAGACAGCCCGCCAGGCAAGACGCTCGTCATGCGTCGGGTTCGGGTGCCCGGCGGGCCGGGCGGGATCGCCGGCGAGCCATGCCCCAGCAGGTGCCTGCTCGTCAAGCTGTTCCCCCGGCAGATCGGCGCGGCGGGAGCGTCGCGGCATCGGGCCCTCCCCTTGCCGCTGTCCCGCTCCGCCGCGCTCCGCCGGCTTACCTCACCCGGCGGAACACCATGCCGCCATGGTGCAGCGTGTCCTCATCGACAAAGACACCGTCGGCGGTGAAGCCGGTGTCGTCCCAATAGTCGATCTGCGTCCCCCGCACCTCGTAGCGGCCGCGATAGGCGCTCTCGCGTTGGCCACGCGCTTCGTCATAGCGGCCATTGGGCAGCAATTCGTGCCTGACATAGCGATCAGCGGTGACCCACAGCCCGACATAGGGGTGATCTTGGTCGGGTGCGGTTGGGCTGCTGGCGGGCGGTGTGAGCGCGGGCTGGGTCATGGCGGGAACGGCTCCGGCGAGGGTGAGGAGGAGCGCCGCACTCGCGGCGGCGCGGCGTGTCAGGAGAAGGAGGGGGGCGGTCATGCCTGTTCCCTCACGCGCTGGCGGTGGGGCGGACGACGATCTCGCTCACATCGACATCGGCGGGCTGTTCGAGGGCGAAGCGCACCGCGCGGCCGATGGCATCCGGCGTCAGGGCGATGGCGCGGTAGCTCTTCATCGCCTCGGCGGCGGCGGGATCGGTGATGGTGTCGGCGAGTTCGCTCTCCACCACGCCGGGATGGATGCAGGTGACGCGCAGCTGCCGGTTCTCCTGCCGCAGCCCCTCCGAAATCGCGCGGACGGCGAATTTGGTGGCGCAATAGACCGCCGCCGTCGGCACCACCGACAGTGCGCCGATGGAGGCGATGTTGACGATATGGCCGGCGCCGCGCGCGGTCATCTCAGGCAGCACGGCGGCGATACCGTGCAGCACGCCCTTGATGTTCACATCGACCATGCGGTCCCACTCGTCCACCTTCAGCGAGGCCATGAGCGAGAGCGGCATGATGCCGGCATTGTTGATCAGCACATCGATCTTGCCGAAGCGCGCCCGCGCGGCCTCTGCGAAGGCGGCGAGATCGGCGCGGTCGGTCACGTCGAGCCGGCGGGTCATCACCTCGGCGCCGGTCGCCTCGGCGATCTCAGCCGCCAGCGCGTCCAGCCGGTCGGTGCGGCGCGCGCCCAGCGCGAGTCGGGCGCCGGCGCGGCCGAGTTCGCGGGCAATGCCGGCACCGATGCCACTGGAGGCGCCGGTGATGAGAACCACTTTGTCGAGCGTCGTTTTTTCCAGAGCCATTTCACAAGTCCTTCCGTGCGTTTGGCGTTGGCAGGAAGGTAGAGAGAGGGCATTGTCGCCGGTAGACGCTGAGTTGACGACACAGAGGAAAGCTTGGCTTACCAATGCCGACGGATCTCAACGCTCTCGCCGTGTTCACGCTGGTGGCGCAGCAGCGCAGCTTCCGTGCCGCCGCCGACCGTCTTGGCGTTACCCGCTCGGCGGTGAGCCAGACCATCGGCCGGCTGGAGGCGACGATGGGGCTCGCCCTGGTGCGCCGCACCACCCGCAGCGTCAGCCTCACCGAGGCCGGCGAGCGGCTGCATGCGGCGCTGGCCCCGGCGCTGGCGGAAATCGAGGCGGCGGTCGAGAGCACGGGCGATCACGCCGCCGGGCCGCGCGGCCAGCTCCGCCTCGCCGTCTCCTCCATCGCCGAGCGCTTTCTCGCCGGCCCGCTGCTGGCGGGGTTCGCCGATGCCCATCCTGCGGTGCAGCTCGATGTGACGGTGACGGATGAGGAGTTCGACATCGTCGCCGAAGGTTTCGACGCCGGCGTGCGGCTCGGCGAGGTGATCGAGCAGGACATGATCGCCGTGCCGGTCTCGGCCGAACAGCGCCAGATCGTGGTTGCCGCGCCGGCCTATCTCGCGCGCGCCGGTGCGCCGGCGCATCCGCGCGAACTGGCCGGCTTCCGCTGCATCGGCTGGCGGGCGGCGCCGCAGAAGGCGCCGTATCGCTGGGAGTTCACGGAAGAGGGCCGGGATTTCACCGTCGCGGTGGCGCCGGAGATCACCACCAACGACATGGCGCTGATGATCAAGCTCGCCTTGGCCGGGGGCGGCCTGACCTTCGGCATGGAGGAGACCTTCCGGCCGTACATCGCCCGCGGCGAGCTGGTGCCGTTGCTGGAGGCGTATTGCCCGCCCTTTGCGGGGTTCTATCTGTACTATCCGAGCCGGCGCAATCTCGCGCCCAAGCTGCGGGCGCTGATCGACCTTCTGCGCTACAGCAAGGGCTGACGCACGCCCTGCCCGGCCTCTGCGCCGTTCAGCCGCCCTGGCGGGTGCCGGTTCCGCTCGGCGTTGCCCAGTCGGGCACGGCCCAGCCCGGCATGGTCCACATTTTCGGCGCTGACGGCGGCGGAGCGGGCTCGGCCGACGCGGCGGCTTCCGCCCCGCTGGGCCGCGCGGCCGGCTTGGCGCTGCGCGCGACCTTGGGCTGGCCGGCCTTCCACGCGGCCATGAAGGCGCCGGTCTCCCGCAGGATCAGTTCCTGTACGGCGGCGTGGGTCGGCAGCTGCGCGTGGTTGACGAAGCGCGCGCCGGCATCCCAGGCGCTGATGTTGCGGGCGCCACGCACATTGGCGAAGCCGGGGCCGGCAATGTTGATGCAGCGCGGCACGGTGCAGGCCGGCGGGGCCGGCGCGGCGTCGATGGTGATGACCAGAGGCGGCTTGTAGCCGGCGCGCGCCAACTCGCTGGCGTAGCGCAGGGCGCTCTCCCCGCCCATGGAATGGCCGATGATGACATCGGGCACCAGCCCCTTCGACTTCATCATCAGATGCGAATCGGTGCGGGTCTGGAAACCCTGCCGCGCCAGCGGCCGGGTCAGAGCGGAGACGCCGATATAGTCGTTTTCGACATAGACCCCGAGACCGTCCAGAAGCAGGACGACAGGCGGAGAGGCCGCCGCAGGCGAGGCCGGTTCCAGTTCCTGGGCCCGCCGGCTGGATTGGGCCAGCGCGGCCGGTGGGGCGATCAGGGCAGCGCCGACGGCGAGCGCGGCGACGGTGGCAGTGACAGGCTTCAAATCGGTTGCTCGACTAACGGATCGCTCTTCCCCCGCCGTCACGCTTACCTCAACCGCGCGGCCGCCGCCATCGCTTTGGCGGGATGCCCGCGCGCGGGAAGTGCATGGGTCTCCCCGTCGCGCGATCCGGTTACCGCCGGGGCCTACGCCGCCCGGCTCCAGTGATGCGCGTCGTTGCGCAGCTGGCAGGCCTGCGTCCAGGTGGCGAAGGCGACCCAGGCGTCGCTCTTCTGCTGCGGCAGGCGGGCCGCTTCCAACTGGGTGAGCAGCATTTCCGCAAAACGGCCGAGACGGTCGTGACGCAGCGAACGGATGAATCCGATGGCCTCGTCCAGCGAGGCGACGGTCAGGTCCTCCTGACCGATGAGCAGGTGCAGAGGGTCGGGGCGAAAGGCGGGGCCTTCAACAATGTTGGTCATGTGAACCTCCCGTTTTCGGCCTTTTGTGAAACCCGTCGGAGGTGGGGCCGTAACCCTCGACGGGCAGGCACATCCTAGGCTCAGGATCTTGGCACCCAAATGACGCAGTCAAGAAGTATCCGGGCACGACCATGGCGGATCGCGCCAATTAGGGCGGGAGGGCGTTCACACTTTTGCGTGAAACGGTGATGTCCCCCATGAAGAATACCGAACATCGTACATGTAATGCGGCATTCCAGACGATGGCTCATGATTAGTGCGCCGGCACCGCGGTGCGCGAGCCAATAGAAAAGCGTCACGAGCGTGCTTGTTCCCCTTGGTCAGCTGTCGCGACCTTCTGTTGAGGGCGCTCGGCGTTTTTCCGGCGCCGCACGGGGCCGAACTGTTGCCATCTCGGCTCGATAAGTAAAAACTATACTATTCGCACCTGAAATATTTCGCTTATGCGAATATACGGCATTATTAATGCTGCCGTGCAGCGTCGAATACCTCTTGCGCGCCGGCCGATACATCATGCTACGCTGCGGACGGACGGCAGAAGACCGTCCTGAGGAGGAAACGCCAATGAAGATCCGCAGCACCTTCGCCGCCGTCGCCGCGGCGACGAGCCTTTTCGCCGTCGCCCCCGCCTTCGCCCAGGAACAGGCGGCGCATGTGAAGCCGGCGACGGTCTATGTGCAGGAGAAGATCGTCCCCTGGCTCAGCGATCCGGTGGTGATCACCGCCGTGATCGACTCGAACAAGGCGCATAAGCGCCTCATGCAGGAAGACATCAATGCCCTCGACAAGGCGTGGGTCGCCAAGGACCCGGCGGTGGTCGACCCGGTTCGCAAGAACAAGCTGTCCGAATTCCTGATCCAGAAGAAGGATGCCTCCGGCGGCGTGATCACCGAGGCCTTCGTCATGGATAATCGCGGCCTCAATGTCGGCCAGACCGACGGCACCTCGGACCTCTGGCAGGCCGATGAGGCAAAGTGGCAGAAGACCTATGCGGTCGGCCCCGGCACCATCTTCGTCGACAAGGTCGAGGAAGAGGACGGCAAGAAGATCGCCCAGGTCAGCGTGACCATTTCCGACAAGGACGTGGCCATCGGCGCCGTCACCTTCGGCATCGATGTCGACAAGCTGAAGTAAGTCCAGTTCCGGATGTGTCTCTCCCGGATATTGGCGGGCGGCGCGAGCCGCCCTTCTTTTTTGCGCGGTCTCCGGGGCCGCGCGCCGCATCGACCTTGGCGCGACCATGGGTTAAGTGTGCCCTGCCGGGTCAAACACAGGAGAGCGCCATGTTCCTCGCAATGAACCGATTCAAGGTGAAACTCGGCTCGGAAGCCGATTTCGAGACTGTCTGGCGCGAGCGCGACAGCCATCTGCGCACAGTCCCGGGCTTCAAGTCGTTCCATCTGCTGCGCGGCCCCACCAAGGACGACCACACCCTCTACGCCTCGCATTCGGAATGGGCGTCGCGGGCGGATTTCGAGGCGTGGACGCGCTCGGAAGCCTTCCGCAAGGCGCATGGCAGCGCCGGCGCCAACAAGCCGCTTTATCTCGGCCATCCCGAGGTCGAGCTGTTCGAGAGCGTGCTCGCCCAGTCGGTGGAAGACCAGGCGGCCTGACAGCCGCGTCGGGGACGCCGATGAGAGGGAGCTCGGCATGGCGGGGCCGCGCCCGGCGCAGTTGACGGATCGGGCGGCGTGCCGTAACGCCTCGCGATCCTGAAATGCCGGGTACCCCCACGATCATGGCCGACATCGCGTCCTCCGACGCCTTCTCCCCCGCGCGCGGTGAGGCGCCGCGCATCTCCTTCGTTTCGCTCGGCTGCCCCAAGGCGCTGGTCGACAGCGAACGGATCATCACCAGCCTGCGCTCGGAAGGCTATGAGCTGTCGCGCCATCACGAGGGCGCCGACCTCGTCATCGTCAACACCTGCGGCTTTCTCGACAGCGCCAAGGCCGAAAGCCTTGCCGCCATCGGCGATGCGCTGAAGGAGAATGGCAAGGTCATCGTCACCGGCTGCATGGGCGCCGAGCCCGAGCAGATTCGCGACGTGCATCCCGGCGTGCTCGCCGTCACCGGCCCGCAGCAATATGAAAGCGTGCTGGCCGCCGTGCATCAGGCGGTGCCGCCGCAGCACGATCCCTTCGTCGATCTGGTGCCGCCGCAGGGCATCAAGCTCACCCCGCGCCATTACGCCTATCTCAAGATTTCCGAGGGCTGCAGCAACCGCTGCACCTTCTGCATCATCCCCAAGCTGCGCGGCGATCTCGTCAGCCGGCCGGCGGCGGATGTGCTGCGCGAGGCGGAACGGCTGGTGAATGCGGGGGTGAAGGAACTCCTCGTCATCTCGCAGGACACCTCGGCCTATGGCGTCGATCTGCGCTACGCGCCGAGCCAGTGGAAGGACCGCGAGGTCCGCGCCCGCTTCTTCGATCTCGCGCGCGAACTCGGCAGCCTCGGCGCCTGGGTGCGCATGCACTATGTCTACCCCTACCCCCATGTCGACGAGGTGATCGGCCTGATGGCGGAGGGCGTGATCCTTCCCTATCTCGACATCCCCTTCCAGCACGCCTCCCCCACCGTGCTCAAGCGCATGAAGCGCCCGGCGTCGAACGAGAAGACGCTCGCCCGCGTGCAGGCCTGGCGCGCCGCCTGCCCGGACCTCACCCTGCGCTCCACCTTCATCGTCGGCTTCCCCGGCGAGACCGAGGCGGAGTTCGAGGAACTCATCGCCTTCCTCGAAGAGGCGGAACTCGACCGGGTCGGCTGCTTCAAATATGAGCCGGTGGACGGCGCCCCCGCCAATGCGCTCGGCGCCGACATGGTGCCGGATGAGGTGAAGGAGGAGCGCTGGAAGCGCTTCATGGAGGTGCAGCAGCGCGTCAGCGCCCGCCGCCTCAAGCGCAAGGTCGGCACCCGCCAGCAGGTGATCATCGACAGCGTCGGCCCCACCGTCGCCATCGGCCGCTCCAAGGCGGACGCGCCGGAAATCGACGGCGTGGTGCATGTCGCCGCCCGCCGTCCGCTGCGCGTCGGCGAGATCGTCACCGTCAAGATCGAGCGCGCCGACGCCTATGACCTGCACGGCACGGCGGTCGGGTACTGAGCCCCGCCCGCGCGGCGCCGGGTGGCGCTATTCCAGCACCCGGCGCAGCTGTTCGGAAGGGATGATGCTCTCGTCCACGGTCGGCCACGCCAGAACCACCGTGTAGGCCAGCGTCATCGAGAAGGCGATGGCGAAGGTCGAAAGGCCGAGAATGAGCTGGTAGGGCTTGCCCACATGCAGCGCCGCCAGCCCGACCAGCGACAGCAAGCCCAGCACCATCACCACGATCCAGCGATGCGGCGCCAGATCCGCATGCAGAATGAAGTAGCGATCCGTGCGCAGCCGGCGCAGCTCGATCTGCCCGGCCAGCAGCACCGAACGGATATAGGTCGGAATGGCGGAATCCGCCTCCGCCCGGCCGATGGCGTCGACCAGCGCCTCGAAGGTGGCTGACACCTCGGCCTGCGGACGCACCCACCCCTCGTCCCATTCATAGCGCGACAGCGCGCGGGCATAGACGCCGACCGCCTCGTCGATCGGTGCGCAGACGGGACCGCACACGCGGGCCACGTCGAGCATGGCGTCGAGCTTCTGCACCTCCTGCAACACGGTCTTGGCGTAGAGCGTCTCGCGGTTCCAGATGTCGCTGACCATGAAGGCGAGGAACAGCGCGAAAGGCAGGGTGAGCGCGCCGAGATAGGAGGTCTGCAGGTCGCGCGGCACGAACACCGCGACGAGACGCGGGTGCATCGCCACGCGGTAGCAGGCCCACGCCGCCAGCAGCGGCACGGTAGCGACGAAGGCGACGAACAGCGGGAAATAGTCGCTGACGAACAGGCGTGTCCACGTCACGTTCGCGTCTCCGCCTCAGGGTTTCAAGAGGTCGCGCAGCGCGGCTTCGATCACCTGCGTGGCGGCCTTCAGGTCGCGGATGCGCACATGCTCGTCGGCGGCATGGGCGTTGGCTTCCAGAATGGAGCGCGGCCCGGCGCCGTAGAGCACGGTGGGCACGCCCGCCGCCGTGTAGTGGCGGGCATCGGTGTAGAGGGGGACGGCGGTGGCGGGCGGGGTTTCGCCCAGCACCTCAGTCGCATGGCGCTGGATCGTCTCCACCAGCCGCTCCGTGCCCGGCAGGGTGCGCAGCGGCTCGGCGAGGATGAGGCGGCGGCATTCGATCTCGATGCCCGCCTGCCCCGCCACCGCGCCCTCCACCAGCGCATGCAACTCCGCCTCGACGCTCTCGCCATTCTCTTCCGGCGTCAGCCGCCGGTCGACCCGCAGCACGATGCGGTCGGGCACCACATTGGTGTTGATGCCGCCGGAGATGAGGCCGACGGTGATCTTCGGCGAGCCGATGCCCGGCGTGGCGCTGACGCGGCTGCTGAGCCGCCGGCGCTCGGCATAGATCGCACTGAGGATGGCGGTGGCGGCTTCCAGCGCGTCGGCGCCGGTTTCCGGCATCGCCGCATGCGCCTGCCGGCCGCGCACCACGATTTCCATGTGCAGGCAGCCATTATGCGCCACGACAACGGCATAGGAGAAGCCGGCGGAGATGGCGAGGTCGGGCGCGCTGATGCCCTGCCCCAGCAGCCATTGCGGGCCGACAAAGCCGCCGGCCTCCTCGTCATAGGTGAAATGCAGCTCGACCGTGCCGTCGAGCCCTTCCGGCCGCTGCTTCAGCGCCAGCAGCGCGAAGGCATAGGTGGCGAAGTCGGATTTCGACACCGCCGCGCCGCGCCCATAGATCGCCCCGCCCTTTTCGACGGCACCATAGGGGTCATAGGTCCAGCCCTCGCCCGGTGGCACCACGTCGCCATGGGCGTTGAGGGCGATCACCGGGCCGCTGCCGCTGCCGAAGCGCTCGCGGACGATGAGGTTGACGACGGATTTCATGCCGTGCGCGCGGACGAAGGGCTCCGGCACCGCGTGGCGCTCGACGGTGAAGCCGAGTTCTTCCAGCAGCCGCGCCGCCACTTCCGCATGCGGGGCGCAGTCGCCCGGCGGGTTGTCGCTGGGAACCCGCACCAGCGCCTTGAGGAATTCGACCTCGCGCGCCAGCCCGTCATCGTCGCCGGACATGCTCACCTCACCGCTCCGTCTGGGCCGCCACCGTCGGGGGCCTTTGAAACCGCGCGCCAAGAGAGCGCCGGTGCCACAGCATAGCGTCCGGGCGCGGCGGCGCGAAGATCGGTAAAAAGCGGGGGAAAGGCAATGCGCCGGCGCGGGTGGGCCGCGCGGCGCTGTCATTGCCGGGCACCGGCGTCGGCGCTGTCCACGGGAAACGCCATCGCCGGTGCCGCCGGCTTCGGCCATTGCGGCGGCACGGTAGGAGCCGCGCCGCCAAAGGCTCCGCCCAAGGGGCGGCGCGGGGCTACTTGCCCGGCACGGTGTCGTCGATGCCCTTCACGTACCAGTTCATGGAGAGGATGTCCTTGTCGGCCAGCACCTCGCCCTCCTTCACCACGACCTCGCCCTTCTGGTTGAGAATCGGGCCCTTGAAGGGGTGCAGCGCGCCGGAGGTGATGGCGGCCTGGGTGGCCTCGGCCATCTTCTTCACGTCGTCGGGCATGTTGGTGTAGGGGGCCATCACCACCTCGCCATCCTTCATGCCGCCCCAGGTGTCCGTGGAGGTCCAGGTGCCGTCGAGGGCCGCCTGCACGCGCTCGATATAATAGGGCGCCCAGTCGTCGACGATGGCGGTGAGCTGCGCGTTCGGGCCGAACTTGATCATGTCCGAGGCCTGGCCGAACGCCTTGGCGCCGCGCGACTCGGCGGCCTGCATGGCGGCCGGGCTGTCGGTGTGCTGGGAAATGATGTCCGCGCCCTGGTCGATCAGCGCCTTGGCGGCGTCGGCTTCCTTGGCCGGGTCGAACCAGGAATTCACCCAGACGATCTTGATCTTCATGTCGGGATTGACCGACTGCGCGCCCAGCATCAGCGAATTGATGCCGGAAATCACTTCCGGGATCGGGAAGGAGGCGATGTAGCCCACCGTGCCGGTCTTCGACATCTTGGCCGCGATCTGGCCGAGGACATAGCGGCCTTCATGGAACTTGGCCGCATAGGTCGAGACGTTCTTGGCCCGCTTGAAGCCGGTGGCGTGCTCGAAATAGACGTTGGGGTGGCGCTTGGCCACCTTCAGCGTCGGCTCCATGAAGCCGAAGGAGGTGGTGAAGATGATCTTGTTGCCGGCGCGCGCCAGCTGCTCGATCACGCGCTCGGCGTCCGGCCCTTCGGAGACGTTCTCGACAAAGGTGGTCTCCACCTTGTCGCCGAACTTTTTCTCGACCGCGAGCCGGCCCTGATCGTGCTGGTAGGACCAGCCGAAATCGCCGACCGGCCCGACATAGACCCAGGCCGCCTTCAGCTTCTCCGCCGCCTTGGCGGGTGCCGCCGCCCCGGCGAGGGCGAGGCCCGAGGCGATGGCCACCGCCATGGAGAGAATCTTGCGCATGAACGTCTCCGCTCCGTCAGTCGCGGCCGGAGGGATCACCGGCACGCGCGACCGCTTCGCGCACCGGGAGGCCGCGTGGCGCGGCCGGGTCTGTGGTCGTCGTCAGCGGTCCGGCACGAAGGGCACGCCCAGCGAGGCCGGCGCCCCCTGCCCGTGCTTCAGCGCCGAGATCACCACCAGCGCCGCGATCGTCGCGAGATAAGGCAGCGACGACAGCAGCTGCGAGGGAATGCCCAGCCCGAACCCCTGCGCATGCAGCTGCAAGATCGAGACCGCGCCGAACAGATAGGCGCCGCCGAGCAGCCAGAGCGGCCGCCAGGCGGAGAATACCACCAGCGCCAGCGCGATCCAGCCGCGCCCGGCGGTCATGTCGCTGGCCCAGAACGGCGTATAGGCGAGAGAGAGATGCGCCCCGGCGAGCCCGGCGCAGGCCCCGCCGAACATCACCGCCAGCGTGCGGATGCCGCGCACGGGGTGGCCGAGCGCATGCGCCGCCGTGTGGTTCTCACCCACCGCCCGCAGCACGAGGCCGATGCGGGTGCGCGCCAGCGTGTAGGTGACGGCCGCGAGCAGCACCAGCGAGGCGTAGACATAGGCATTCTGCCCGAACACCGCCTCGCCGATGATCGGCAGGTTGGTAAGTCCGGGGATCACCAGTTCCGGCGCGCCGTCGAGCCGGGTGCCGACGAAATTGGAGCCGATCAGCCCGGCGACGCCGAGGCCGAGAATGGTGGTGGCAAGGCCGGAGGCGACCTGGTTGGTCGCCAGCCAGATGGCGAGGCCGGCGAAGACGAGCGAGAGCAGCACCCCCGCCAGCACCGCCGCCAGCGTGCCGAGCAGCAGGCTGCCCGATCCATAGGCGGTGGCATAGCCGACGGCGGCGCCGACGATCATCATGCCCTCGACGCCGAGATTGAGCGTGCCGGCGCGCTCCGCCACCAGTTCGCCGAGCGAGGCGATGAGCAGCGTCGTCGCCGCCGCCACGATGCTGGCGAGCACCGCGCCGAGGATGGCCACGTCAAGCATGGGTCGCTCCCTCCACCCGGCGGATGCGGTAGCGCACCAGCACATCGGCCGCGAGAATGGCGATCAGCAGCGTGCCCTGAAACACGCGGGTCACGTCGAAGGGCAGGCGCATGCTGATCTGCGCTGCTTCGCCGCCAATATAGGTCAAGGCGAGCACGAGGCTGGCGATGAGGATGCCCACCGGGTGCAGCCGGCCGAGCATGGCAGCGATGATGGCGGTGAAGCCGTAGCCGGGCGAGATGGTCGGTTGCAGCTGGCCGATCGGCCCGGCCACCTCGATGATGCCGGCCAGCCCCGCCAGCGCGCCGGACACCGCGAACACGCCATAGGTCACGCGCTTCTCGTCGAAGCCGGCAAAGGCGGCGGCACGCGGCGCCGAGCCGGCCAGTTCGATGGAAAAGCCCACCAGCGTGCGCCCGAGCACGAAGGTGGCGGCGATCACCGCCAGCAGCGCGATGACGATGCCGGCATGCAGCCGCCCTTCGCCCATCAGCAGCGGCATCAGCGCCACATCGTCGAAGGTCACGCTCTGCGGGAAATTGAAGCCCTGCGGATCGCGCCAGGGGCCGCGCACGAGATAATCCAGCCCGAGTTGCGCGACATAGACCAGCATCAGGCTGGTGAGGATTTCGCTGGAGCCGAAGCGCACGCGCAGAAAGGCGGGTATCAGCCCCCACAGCGCCCCGCCAATGGCGCCCAGCACCAGCATGGCCGGCAGCACCCACGGCCCGGCCTCGGTGCCATGGGTCGCCAGCGCCAGCCAGGAGCCGAGCACGGCGCCGGCGACATACTGGCCCTCGGCGCCGATGTTCCAGCGATTGGCGCGGTAGCAGAAGGCGAGGCCGACGCCGATCAGCAGCAGCGGTGCCGCCTTCACCACCAGTTCCTGCAGCGTGTAGGGATCGCCCAGAGGATCGATGAAATAGATGGCGAAGGCGCGCACCGGATCGTGGCCGAGCACGACGAACATGAAAGCCCCGACCACCAGCGTGACGAGGAGCGCCACCAGCGGCGCCAGCGCGTGGCGCAGGGGAGAGATGTTTTCCTGCCGTTCGAGCCTAAGCGGCATGGTGGCCCTCCCCCTCCGCGTCGGCATCATGCGCGCCATGAGCGCCGCCCATGGCGAGGCCGATCGCCTCGCGCGAGGTTTCTTCCACCGGCACCGGCGCGGTGAGGCGCCCTTCGCTCATCACCGCGATGCGGTCAGTGAATTCCAGCAATTCGTCGAGATCCTGACTCACCACCAGCACGGCGCAGCCCTGCGCCGCGCGCTCGCGCAGCGTGGTGCGGATGAAGCCGGCGGCAGCGGCATCCACGCCCCAGGTCGGCTGGTCGACGACGATGAGGACCGGGTTGCGCAGCACTTCGCGCCCGATGACGAATTTCTGCAGATTGCCGCCGGAAAGCCGCCGCGCCTTCGGGTCCTTGCCGCCGAAGCGCACGTCGAAGCCCTTCACGATTTTCTGGAAGCGGCCGAACAGGGTGGTGCGGCGAATGACATCCGCCGTGACGATCTCGCCGTCGCCATGGGTGGTCAGCAGCACATTGTCGGACAGGCGCATATCGGGGGCGGCGGCATGGCCCAGCCGCTCCTCCGGCACGAAGCCGGCGCCGAGCGCGCGGCGCTCCGTGGGGCCGAGCCCGCCGGCAGCCACCTTGTCGATGACGATGCTCTCCTGGTCCTCGACCAGGGTTTCGCCGGACAGCACGTTGAACAGCGCCGTCTGGCCATTGCCCGCCACGCCGGCGATGCCGACGATCTCGCCCGCGCGCACTTCGATATTGATGTCGTGCAGGGCCGAACCGCGCGACCCGTCGCCGGGAAGGTTGAGGTGGCGCACCAACAGGCGCGGCTCGCCCAGCGCGTGCGTCGTCACGCGCGGCGTGCGCGGCACTTCCGCCCCCACCATCAGCCGGGCGAGGCTGGCGGAGGATTCCCGCTTGGGATCCACCTCGGCGATGAACTTGCCGCCGCGCAGCACGGTGGCGCGGTGGCAGAGCCGGCGCACCTCGTCCAGCTTGTGGCTGATGAACAGCACCGCCCGGCCCTCGCCGGTGAGCACGTCGACGGTGCGGAACAGGTTTTCCGATTCGTCCGGGGTGAGCACCGAGGTCGGCTCGTCGAGGATCAGCACGCGCGGGTTGCCGAGCAGGCAGCGGACGATTTCCACCCGCTGGCGCTCGCCCACGGAGAGTTCGCCGACGCGGCGATAGGGCTCGACGGCAAGGCCATAGCGGCGCACGCAATCGTGGATGCGGTCGGCGAGCACGGAAAGCGGCTGGTGGCCGGGCAGCCCGAGCGCGACGTTCTCCACCACGGTCATCGCGTCGAACAGCGCGAAATGCTGGAACACGACGCCGACGCCCTTGGCGCGGGAACTCGCCGGGTCGGGGAAGACGATCGGCGCGCCCTCATAGAGCAGCTCGCCCGAATCGGCCTGCAGCAGGCCGCACATCATCTTCACCAGCGTGGACTTGCCGGCGCCGTTTTCGCCGAGCAGCGCATGCGTCTCGCCGGCGCGGATGGCGAGGCTCACATGGTCATTGGCCACCAGCGCGCCGAAGCGCTTGGTGAGTTCCACCGCTTCGAGCAGTGATTCCGGCCGGTGCGGCGCCTCCCCCATCCCCGCGCCCCGCTCTAGTGGCCACAGCCGCGGTGCCCGGCACCGCGCGGGCGTGAAGTCGGGGAAACGAGGCGGCGTGAAAGTGTCATGCGCAGCACGCTGTAGGGGTTACGAGCCGGCAGCATGGCATGGCGGGCACGCGGGGCAAGCCTAAAGTCTGGTCCGAAAATTTCGAAAACTGGCGCGTTTTGCGTCAGTCTGCCGGATCTAGATACCGTCACGGCAGCAGCACGGTCGACCCGGTGGTGCGCCGCGCCTCCAGGTCCCGATGCGCATCGGCGGCATCGGCGAGCGGGTAGCGCTGATTGACCGGGATCTTCACCGCGCCGGACGACACCACCTCGAACAGGTCGGCCACATTGGCGAGCAGGTCTTCGCGCGTGGCGACATGGGTGGCAAGCGTCGGCCGCGTCGCGTAGAGCGAGCCCTTCTGCGACAGGGCCAGCAGGCTGAAATTGCTGATCGCACCGGAGGCATTGCCGAAGCTGGCGAACAGGCCGCGCGGCTTGATGCAGTCGAGCGAGGCCGGGTAGGTCGCCTGCCCCACCCCGTCATAGACGACATCGCACAGCGCGCCTTCGGTGATGTCCTTCACCCGCGCGACGAAGTCCTCCTCGGAATAGTTGATGACATAGGCGGCGCCGCAGTCGCGGGCGATCTCCGCCTTCGCCGCCGATCCCACCGTGGCGATGACGGTGGCGCCGAGATGCGTTGCCCACTGGCACAGGATCTGCCCGACGCCGCCCGCGGCCGCGTGCACCAGCAGCGTGTCGCCCGCCTTCACCTTGTGCGTCTGCCGCAGCAGATAGCGCGCCGTCATGCCCTTGAGCATCATCGCGGCGGCGGTCTCGTCGGCGATCGAATCGGGGAGCTTCACCAGCGGCGCGGCGGAGATGATGCGCTCGCTGCAATAGGCGCCGAGCGACGAGCCATAGGCGACGCGGTCGCCCGGCTTGAGCCCGCTCACCCCCTCGCCGACCTGCAGCACGATGCCGGCCGCCTCATTGCCGGGCGTGAAGGGCAAACCGCCCGGCGCCGGGTAGAGCCCGCTGCGGAAATAGGTGTCGATGAAGTTGAGCCCGATGGCGGTGTGGCGCAGGCGCACCTCGCCCGGGCCCGGCGTGCCGAGCGTCACCTCTTCCAGCCGCAGGACCTCGGGTCCACCGGTTTCATGGATGCGAATCGCCACGACCATCGTGCTCTCCTGACGAAAAGGGAAAGGGGAAGGCCGCCGGAGCTCAGCTCTGCGGGCCGGCTGCGCGCTTGCGCACCGGAATCACCCCGAACAGGGCGAAATAGACCGCGCAAGCGCAAAGCCCCACCGTCACCCACACATCCGGCCGCATGTCCTCAAGCACCGCGATCACCGCCAGCACCGCCCACAGCGCCAGCAGCGCGAGGGTGACCAGCCGCAGCCGCACGACGCGGAAAGGATGCACGAACTTGATCGGCAGGAAGGTCAGCACGGCGAGCAGCGCGATGATGCCGGCGATCACGAACGGGTTCAGCGGCACCAGGAAGAAATAGAACACCACCACGTTCCACACCGCCGGAAAGCCCTGGAAATACAGGTCGTCGGTCTTCATCGAGGTGTCGGCGAAATAGAGCGCGCTGGTGAGCAGGATGGTGGCGCTCGCCGCCACCGCCAGCCAGAACGGCATCAGCCCGCCGCTCGCCACCGCGAAGGCCGGCACGAGGCAATAGGTGAGGTAGTCGACCACGAGATCCAGCGTGTCGCCCGACCAGCGCGGCAGCACCTCGCCCACCTTCGCCCGCCGCGCCATGGTGCCGTCAATGCCGTCGACGAACAGCGCGATGCCGAGCCAGGCGAACATGATCGCCCAATGGCCTTCCACCGCCGCCATCAGCGCCATAAGGCCGCACACCGCCCCGGAGGCGGTGAAGATGTGGACGGCGAAAGCAAGCGTGCGTCGTCCGGCCGGCCCCGCACTGAGCGACTTGGTTGTCATCGCCACCGGCTCTCCTCCCCCGACCGTGCGACCCGTAGGATCGCCGCCTGCCTCTTCAACATCTGACATATAACATGCGCCCGCCGCGATCCGCATTGCCAGACCACGCCGGGCTGCTTATCCCACACTCCAGGTCCGGCTTATAGTCCCGGTGATGCACATGGAGGTTCACATGTCATCCGAACTGCACACAGGACAGCGGGCGGCGGTGGTCGGCGGCGGCGCCAGCGGCCTCATCGCCGCGCTGGCGCTGGCGGCGGGTGGCCTGCCCGTCACGCTCATCGCCCCGCCCCGCGCGGTCGATCCGCGCGCCACGGCGCTGATGGACGGCTCGGTGAAGGCGCTGGAAGCGCTCGGCGTGTGGCCGCGCTTGCGCCCGAACGCCTCGCCGCTGCGGGTCATGCGGCTGGTGGACGATACCGGCCGGCTGATCCGCGCCCCCGAGGTCGAGTTCCGCGCCGGTGAGCTGGGGCTCGACGGCTTCGCCTGGAATGTGGAGAACGAGGCGCTGCTCGCCGCGCTCGACGCCGCCGTGGCGGCGACGCCCGGCATCACACGGCGTGAGGCCGGCGTCGCCAGCGTCCTTGAGAGCGCCACCCATGCGAAGCTGGAACTCGACATCGGCGAACCGGTGGACGCCGCGCTGGTGGCGGCCGCGGATGGGCGCAACTCGCCTTGCCGGCAGGCGGCCGGCATCGAGGTGACCGCGCGCGCCTATCCCCAGGTCGCGGTCACCGCCACCCTCGCCCATAGCCGCCCGCATCGCGACATTTCCACCGAATTTCACACCCGCACCGGCCCGTTCACCCTCGTGCCCCTCCCCGGGAATCGCTCCAGCGTCGTCTGCGTCGTCTCGGCGGCGGAAGCGGAAGCGCTGGCGGCGCTCGATGACGCCGCCTTCGCGCGCGAGATGGAGCGCAAGGCGCATTCGCTGCTCGGGACGATGCGGCTCGATTCGCCGCGCGGCAGCTTCCCGCTCAGCCAGCGCACCGCGACGCACTTCGCCCGCGGCCGCATCGCGCTGATTGGCGAGGCCGCCCACATCATTCCCCCCATCGGCGCTCAGGGGCTCAATCTCGGCGTCCGCGACGCCGCCACCCTCGCCGAGATCGCCAGCGACGCGGTGCGTGCCGGGCGCGACATTGGCGGCGCCGAGGTGACGGAGGCCTATGAGCGCCGCCGCCGCCGCGATGTCGCCGCGCGCGGCTTCGCCATCGATCTGTTCAACCGCTCGCTGCTCACCGATCTTCTCCCCGTCGCCGGACTGCGCGGGCTGGGCCTGTATATGCTCGGCCGCTCGCCGGGCCTGCGGCGGCTGGTGATGCGCGAGGGGGTGGGGCCGACCAGCGACGTGCCGCGCCTGCTGGCCGGGGCGCCGCTTTAGGGCATGCGCTGATCGGTAAATCGCCCTCCAAGCTATTGCAGCAGGCCGTGCGGCAGCATGTCGTGCTGCAGGGCGTAGAGCATGGCGGTGACGGTCGCCACCGAGACCACGGTGCCGACCAGCACGCCGCCCGACGCGCCGGCGACATAGGTGTCGTACTGCTTGGCCATGATGAAGGCGTTCAGCGCCGGCGGCAGGCTCGCCATCAGCACGGCGGTGGCGATCCACACCGGATCGAACCCGCCGACGAGGCTCAGCACCAGCCACACCAGCGCCGGGTGGATGACCAGCTTGATGGCCAGCAGCCATGGCACCTCGCTCTGCATCTTGCCCATCGGCCGCAGCGCCACCGAGACGCCGAGCGTGAACAGCGCGCAGGGCGCGGCGGCGTTGCGCAGGAACTCCATGGTCTTTTCCATCGCCGCGGGCGGATGGAATTCGGCATAGGCCGAGAGCACGCCGAGGAAGGTGGCGACATTGAAGGGGTGCGTGACCACGCGGCGCACCACGAGCAGCAGCGTGTGGCCGAGCCCGCGTCGGTCGCGCCCGCCGACCGCCATCAGCACCGGCACGATGGTGAAGAAGAACAGGCTGTCGAAGACGAAGATCAGCGCCGTCGGCACCGAGGCGGCGGCGCCGAGCGCGCCCAGCGTCAGCCCCGGCCCCATATAGCCGACATTGGAATAGGAGCCGACGATGGCGGCGATGGAGGCTTCCGGCAGGTTGCCGCGCCGCAGCCAGAGCCCGACGAGAAGCGACAGGGTGAAGCACACCGCCGTCGTCGCCGTGGTGGCGAGGATGAATCGGCCATTGGTCAGTTCGTGGAACGGCGTGCGCGCCACAAGCGAGTAAAACAGCGCCGGCAGGGCGACATAGATGATGAAGAAGCTCAGCCAGGCGAGGCCGCTTTCCGGGATGCGCGCCAGCCGGCCGCATCCCAGCCCCAGGAAAATGACGCCGAAGAAGGGAAGCGCGAGCGCGAGGACCTCGTCCATAAGCGCTCGCTACCGGCTCGCCGCGCCCCGGTCAATGGCGACGTGGCGTGCCCGTGCCGGGCGGGTTCAGGCATGGCGGTTGCATGAGCGGCGTTGACAGGCGCCGGCCTCGCCCGCTACGGGGGCGCCACCCCTATGGCGGACATTTCAGTATGGCGGACGGGTCCAGGATGAAAGAGCGCAACGCCAAATACCGGATCGGCGAGGTCGTGCGGCACCGGCACTACCCGTTCCGGGGCGTTGTGTTCGACGTGGACCCGGAATTCTCCAACACCGACGAGTGGTGGGAATCGATCCCCGAACATATCCGCCCGACCAAGGATCAGCCCTTTTACCATCTGCTGGCCGAGAATGCGGAGACGGAATACGTCGCTTATGTCTCGGAGCAGAATCTGGAACTCGACACCACGGGCGAACCGCTGCGCCACCCGCAGCTGCCGGAAATGCTGGCGGCCGATGGCGATGGCGGCTGGCGCGTGCGCAGCGAGAGGCTGCAATAGCTCGCGCCTCTTGCGCATCCGCCCCGAACGAAAACGCCCCCCGAACGAAAACGCCCGGCTCATCGCCGGGCGTTTCTGTATCGGGAGGAACGCGGGCCTTACTGGGCCGGCGCGGTCTTCAGCTTTTCGGCGCCAAGCTTTTCAAGGCCGGCCTTGGTCTGCTGCTCGCGCTGGTCGGCCTCGGCCTTGAGCTGATCCTGGCGGGCCTTCACCTGCTCCTGGATCTTGTTGATCTGCGCCTCGAACACCTTCGGGTCGGTCTGCGGGCCGTCATAGACCTTGGCGAAATCGCCGAGCCCGATCGGGTAGGAGATCAGCCGGCCGACGGCATTGGCGACCTGCAGCGTCAGGCCGGGGGCCTTCTTCATGCGGTCGATGAAGCCCTGGTCGACCTGGATGTCGCCGCGGCAGAAGCGCTCGTCGCACATCACGAAGGTGCCGAGGATCGGCTGTTCGTTGGCGAGGGCGACGCGGAAGCCGTTGCGCAGCAGCAGGCCGGTCGGGAAGGCGACGGTGAACGCCTTCTTCGGGTCGTCCTGCACCTCGAACACGCCGAAGCGGACGAGGAACTGCCCGGTGTCGGTGATGATGGTCTGCTCCATTTCGCAGACCTCCTTGTTGATCGACGGCTCCTGCCGGCAGCGCTTCATCCACGGAATCGGAATCGCCGGGATCTGCTGCGCGCCAGCCTGCTGGCCATTGGCCGGCGCGGCGGGCTGGGCGGCGGGAGCGGCCGGTTGCTTGGCGGCCGGCTTGGCCGGCGCCGTCTGGGCGAGCGCGGCGCCGCTGGCGAAGGCCAGCGCCAGGGCGGCGCCAGCCAGGCTGCGCGCGAGAGTGGAGCGGTGGATCATGTCGAGTTCCTGTCGAGCGAACCGGGTAGAGACAACAGCGGACGCCTCGCCGCCATAACGCGATCGTGGGGCTGTCTCAAGCGCAATTGAGGCGACAGAGTGACCCCGGGACATATCGGTGTCCCGTTCATGCTAGATGTGGGGGGCGACTACGCCCCGAATCTCGAACAGGAGCCGATGCGTGAGCGGTATCACCCGGCGGGCCTTTGCGCGCAACGTCTTAATCGCCGGCGGCGCGGCCTTGGGCTACCCCTATGCGGTGCCGGCCCGCGCGCAGGAGAGCGCCCCGCCGCCCCGCCCCCGGCACGGCCTCGCCATGCATGGCGACCCGCTCTACCCGCCCGGCTTCGCCCATTACCGCTGCGTCAATCCCGACGCCCCCAAGGGCGGGCGGCTGGTGCAGGGCGCGGTCGGCGCGTTTGACAGCCTGAACCCGTTCATCGTGCGCGGCACCGCGCCGCCCTTCGTGCGCTGGAACATCGTCGAAAGCCTGATGGCGCGCAGCCCGGACGAGGCCTTCACCTGCTACGCCCTGCTCGCCCGCAGCGTGGAAACCGACGCGGCGCGCTCCTATGTCGCCTTCGAGATCGACCCGCGCGCCCGCTTCTCCGACGGCACGCCGGTGACGGCCGACGACGTGCTGTTCTCCTACGAACTGCTGCGCGCCAAGGGACGGCCGAACCACCGCACCTATTACGGCAAGGTGGCGAGGGCGGAGGTCACCGGCCCGCTCGCCATCCGCTTCACCTTCGCCGTGGTCGACCGCGAATTGCCGCTGATCCTGGCGCTGATGCCGGTGCTGGGCCGCCACGCCACCGATCCCGCGACCTTCGAGCAGACCAGCTTCAAGGCCCCGCTCGGCAGCGGGCCCTACATCGCCACCGAGGTGAAGCCGGGTGAGAGCGTGCTGCTCACCCGCTCCCCCGCCTATTGGGGCGCGGAACTGCCGGTCAATCGCGGCAACTTCAATTTTGACAGTCTGCGCTATGACTTCTACCGCGATGTGAATGCGCAGTTTGAAGCCTTCAAGCGTGGCCTCTACGACATACGCTTCGAGACCGATCCCGGCCGCTGGAAGACCGGCTATGATTTCCCCGCCGTGCGCGACGGGCGGATCGTCACCGAGGAAATCAGCACCGGCACGCCCAAGCCCTATTCGGCGCTGATCTTCAACATGCGTCGCCCGCTCTTCGCGGATGTGCGGGTGCGGCAGGCGATGGTGGCGCTGTTCGATTTCGAATGGGCGAATCAGAACCTCTATTTCGGCCTCTACCGCCGCAATGGCAGCTTCTATGACGATTCCGAGCTCTCCTCGCTGGGCCGTCCCGCCGATGCGCGGGAGCGGGCGCTGCTCGCCCCCTATGGCGACGCGGTGCTCCCCGCGGTCCTGGACGGCACCTGGCAGGCGCCGCGCTCCGACGGCACGGGGCGCGACCGCACAAGGCTGCGCGAGGCACTCGATCTCTTCGCCGCCGCCGGCTGGGACCTGAAGGCCGGCACGCTCAGCAACCGCAGCACCGGCCAGCCCTTCGCGCCCGAGCTGCTCGTCGGCTCCAAGGACCAGGAACGGCTGGCGCTCGCCTATCAGAACATGCTGCGCCGTGCCGGGGTGCGGCTCGACATCCGTCTCGTCGACAATGTGCAGTTCGAGGCCCGCAAGCAGAATTACGACTACGACATGGTGCCCTATATCTGGGACCAGTCGCTTTCCCCCGGCAATGAGCAGGCGTTCTATTTCGGCTCCGCCGCCGCCGACACGCCCGGCACGCGCAATTTCATGGGTCTGAAGAGCCCGGCGGCGGACGCGATGATCGAGGCGCTGCTGGCGGCGCAGGGCAAGGAGGATTTCGTCTCCGCCGTGCGCGCGCTGGACCGGGTACTGATTTCCGCGCAGTTCTCCGTGCCGCTGTTCTACACGCCGGGCCAGTGGGTGGCGCGCTGGCGCAAGGTGGAACGGCCGCAGACGCTGGCCTTGCAGGGCACGCTGGCGGAAAGCTGGTGGCAGGCCAAGGGCTAGCGGAATCGGGCAGCGGAAACCGGGCAGACGGCCGCTCTCGCGCGGTCAATTCCATGTCGCCCGGCGCATGAAGCGCTGGACAGCCGGGCCGTCACCTGTTCCTTAGGGGCGGAATGCGCGCGGGGAGCCGGCTTGAGCCGGTTGACCCGTGAAGGAATGAAGTGCTGGAGCCATGTCCATGCGTTACGCCGTCCTCTCCGCCGCCCTGCTCGTGGCGGGCACCCTGTCCGCCGGGGCGCAGCAGCCGATCGAGGTGCACCCGAACCAGCCGGCGCAGGGTGGGCTGGAGATCACCATTCCCCCGATCAACGACCCGAATTATCTCGATTACGGCCCGCTGCCGGACAAGCCGGGTTCCGACAAGAGCCAGGACTATATGGACCAGGCCGGCGGCAATTATGACAATCTCAGTGGCCCGGGCTCGGATGTCGATGCCGATGTGATGCCCGACACCGACGGCGCCTATCAAAGCCCGCTGGAGTGAGAGCCGACTGAGAGCGGCGGTCGTGCGTAAGGTCCTCTGCCGCTGAGAGCACCGTCATCCCGGCCGCAGCCGCAGCCTTGCCGGGATGACGTAGTGAAAGGGGAGACTGAGACAGCCCTCCCGAACCATTGGCCCGGCTACTCATCGCCCGTCATCCCGGAAGGACCGCAGGTCCTATCCGGGATCGCAACGGAGTTTTCTGACGATCCCGGCTCTCCGCCTTCGGCTGCGGCCGGGATGACGGTCCTCCCAGAAGCGGCTCACGCCGCCTTCGCCCCCTGCTCCGCGATCTTCGCCAGTTCTTTCAGAATGCCGGCGCTGCCCTTCAGCCGCGCATTGGCGCTCGGCCAGTCCTCCGAGAACACCACCTTGCCGTCCGGGCGCATCTTCGCCACCACATGCGGCTTGCCGACATAGGTGATGAAGCCGGCCGGGTTGGGGAAGCGCCCGTCGCGGAAGGTCAGCACCATGCCGCGCGGGCCGGCATCCACCTTCTCCACATTGGCGCGGCGGCACAGCGCCTTGATCGCCACCAGCTTGAGCAGCTGCTCCACTTCTTCCGGCAGCGTGCCGAAGCGGTCGACCATTTCCGCGCCCATGGATTCGATCTCGGCGTCGGTCTCCATGTCGGCCAGCCGGCGATAGAGGCTGAGGCGGACATGCAGGTCGGTCACATAGTCTTCGGGGATCAGGACCGGCGTACCGATGGAGATGGTGGGCGACCACTTATCCGCCGCCGGCGCGGTGATGCCGGCCTTGAGGTTGGCGATCGCCTCCTCCAGCATCTCCTGATACAGCTCGTAGCCGACCTCCTTGATATGGCCGGACTGTTCGTCGCCCAGGAGATTGCCGGCGCCGCGAATGTCGAGGTCGTGGCTGGCGAGCTGGAAGCCCGCCCCCAGCGTGTCGAGCGACTGCAACACCTTGAGCCGCCGGTCCGCCTGCGTCGTCACCTGCTTTTCCGCCGGCAGGGTGAAGATGGCATAGGCGCGCGTCTTGGAGCGGCCGACGCGCCCGCGCAGCTGGTAGAGTTGGGCGAGGCCGAACATGTCGGCGCGGTGGATGATCAGCGTGTTGGCGGTCGGGATGTCGAGGCCGGATTCGACGATGGTTGTGGAGAGCAGCACGTCGAACTGCCCGTCATAGAAGGCGGACATGATCTCTTCGAGCTGCGTCGCCGCCATCTGGCCATGCGCCACCGCGACCTTCACCTCCGGCACGCTCTTGTCGAGGAAGTCCTTTACCTCGGCGAGGTCCTCGATGCGCGGGCAGACATAGAAGCTCTGCCCGCCGCGATAGCGCTCGCGCAGCAGCGCCTCGCGCACGATCAAGGCATCGAACGGGGTTATGAAGCTGCGCACCGCCAGCCGGTCCACCGGCGGCGAGGCGATGATGGAGAGTTCGCGCACCCCGGTCATGGCGAGCTGCAACGTGCGCGGAATCGGCGTAGCGGTCAGGGTCAGCACATGCACCTCGGCGCGCATCTGCTTCAGCCGCTCCTTGTGGCCGACGCCGAAATGCTGCTCCTCATCGACGATGACGAGGCCCAGATCGCGGAACGAAATCGTCTTGCCCAGCAGCGCATGGGTGCCGACCACGATGTCCACCGTGCCGTCGGCCAGCCCCTTCTTGGTGTCGGAAAGCTCCTTGCCGGTCACCAGCCGCGAGGCCTGCCGCACCACGACGGGCAGGCCCTTGAAGCGCTCGGAAAACGTCTTGAAATGCTGGCGGGCCAGCAGCGTGGTCGGCACCACCACCGCCACCTGCTTGCCGTTCAGCGCCACGGCGAAGGCGGCGCGCAGAGCCACCTCGGTCTTGCCGAAGCCGACATCGCCACACACCAGCCGGTCCATGGGATGGCCGGAGCCGAGATCGTCGAACACCGCCTCGATGGCGGCTTCCTGGTCCTCGGTCTCCTCATAGGGGAAGCGGGCGCGGAACTCGTCATAGAGGCCTGCCGCCGGCACGAGGCGCGGCGCCTCCTGGGTCTGGCGCTGCGCCGCCACCTTGATCAGCTCAGCCGCCATCTCGCGGATGCGGCTCTTCATCCGCGCCTTGCGCGCCTGCCAGCCGCCGCCGCCCAGCCGGTCGAGCTGCGCCTCGGTGTCCTCCGAGCCGTAGCGCGACAGCAGTTCGAGATTTTCCACCGGCAGGAACAGCTTGGAGCCTTCCGCATAGTGGATTTCGAGGCAGTCGTGCGGCGCGCCCATCGCCTCGATGGTCTTCAGCCCGATGAAGCGGCCGATGCCGTGGTCGACATGCACGACGAGATCGCCGGCGGTGAGCGCGCCGAGCTCCGCGATCACGTCCTGCGGCCGGCGCGCCTTGCGCTTCGGGCGCACCAGCCGGTCGCCGAGAATGTCCTGCTCGCCGATGACGGCGAGGCTGTCGGTCTCGAAGCCGCTTTCGATGCCGAACACGGCCAGCGCGATGGTGCCCTTGGGCAGGGCCTCCGCCGCATCGCGCGAGCCGACGGTCTGCGTGCCCTTGAGGCCGTGATCGGCGAGCACGGTGGAAAGCCGGTCGCGCGAGCCGTCCGACCAGGCGGCGAGGATGGTGCGCTTATTTCTCGCGAGGTCGCGCAGATAGGCGGCCGCCACCTCGAACAGCGAGGCTTCCGGGTCCGCCCGCTCCGGCGCGAAGGAGCGCGCGGGGCGGCCGTCGAGGTCGATCACGTCCTTCGATTCGGGCAGCGCATAGGCCGACAGCGCGACGTTCTTCGCCGCCTCGCGCCGCGCCTTCCATTCCTCGGCGGTGAGATAGAGCGCCTCCGGCGGCAGCGGCTTGTAGGGCGCGCCGCCGCCATGCTCCATGCCGTGGCGGCGGGCGTCGTAATAATCGGCGATCTGGTCGAGCCGTGAGGCGGCGGCCTCGTCGTCCTGCGCTTCCATGACGATGGGCGCGTCGGGGGCGTAGTCGAACAGCGTGTCCAGCCCCTCATGGAACAGCGGCAGCCAGTGCTCCATGCCGGGATAGCGCCGGCCCTCGCTCACCGCTTCATAGAGCATGTCGCCGCGCTGCGCCGCGCCGAAGGCGGCAACATAGGCCATGCGGAAGCGTTTCATGGTCTCGCTGGTGAGCTGCACCTCGCTCATCGGCACCAGATCGAGCGCCCGCATCTGCATGGCGGTGCGCTGGGTCTCGGGGTCGAAGGAGCGGATCGATTCCAGCGTGTCGCCGAAGAAATCCAGCCGCACCGGCGCCGGCAGGCCGGGCGGGAACAGATCGACAATGCCGCCGCGCACCGCGTATTCGCCGGTGTCGCGCACGGTGGAGGTGCGCTGGAAGCCGTTGATCTCCGCCCAGCTCACCACCTCGTCCAGCGAGAGCGCGTTGCCCGGCGCGGCGGAGAAGGACTGGGTGGCGATCAGCGCACGGCTCGGCACGCGCTGCAGCGCGGCGTTCACCGTGGTGAGCAGGATGGTGCCGGCCTCGCGGCCCTTCACCCGCGCGAGCCGGGCCAGCGTGGTCATGCGTCGGGCGATGATGGCGCTGTTGGGCGAGGCGCGGTCATAGGGCAGGCAGTCCCAGGCTGGGAAGGGCAGCACCTCCACGCCCGGCGCGAAGAAGCCGAGCGCCCGCTCGAGCTCCGCCATCCGCTCGCTGTCGCGGCAGATCACCATCAGCGTCGGCCAGGGCGCCTTGTCCTGCGCCGCCAGAGCGCGGGCGAGGTCGGCGACGACGAGACCCTCCATCCCGCCCGGCACATTGGCGAGCGTGACCGTGCGGCCGGGCGCGAGCTTCGAGGTCAGGGTGGCGAACGCGGTCTTCATATCGGCGGCAGGCCCTCGCCCGACAGATGGAACTGGCGGAAACGGTGAAAGACGGGGGTGTCGAACTCCGGCGACGGCACACCGCTGCCGAGCCAGCCGAACAGGTCGGGATCCTCGACCTCGATCAGCTTCTCGAAATCTTCCACCTCGTCCTCGCTCAATTCGCCGATGCAGGCATCGGCGAAGCGGCCCATCAGCAGATCCATCTCGCGGGTGCCGCGATGCCAGGAGCGGTAGAGGATGCGGCGGCGGCGGGCATCGAGGCCCGCGCTGGAGCGCGTGGTTCCGGTCATGTCCAGGTCTCGGTTTCGCGGCCACGCGGGCGCGGCGGCGCGCAAGAGGCGCCGGTTCTAGCGCGGGCGGCGCCCGCTGTCAGGTGGCTTGTCGGCATGGCTGATAGAACGCCCGGGAAGCGATTGCGCGCCGCGCGCCTATCGTCCACCTTCCGCCGATCATGCGGCCCGATCTTCTCAATCCCTATTTCGCCGAAATCACCGGCCTTCCCGGCATCGGCCCGAAGCTGGCCCGGCCCTTCAACCGCCTGCTCGGGCGGGAGGAGGGCGCGCGCGTGCTCGATCTCCTGCTGCATCTGCCCGCCTCCACCATCGACCGCCGCGCCCGCCCGACGCTGGCGGAAATCGTGCCCGACACGGTGGTGACGGTGGAAATCCATGTCGACCGCCATGTCCCCACCCCGCGCGGCTCCCGCGCCCCCTACCGTGTCTATGGCCATGACGCCACCGGCGACCTGACGCTCGCCTTCTTCAAGGCCGAGCGCAGCTGGATGGAACGGCTGCTCCCCGTCGGCGAGACGCGCTGGGTGTCGGGTACCGTCACGCTCTACGACGGCATGGCGCAGATGGTTCACCCCGACCGGGTGGTCGACGCTGCCGGCCTCGCCAAGCTGCCGCCGATCGAGCCGCTCTACCCGCTGGTCGAGGGCCTGGGTCAGGGTCATCTGCGCCGCGCCATCGAGGCCGCGTTCACCCAGGTGCAGGACCTGCCGGAATGGCGCGCCGCCCCGCCCGGCATCGGCTTTCTCGACGCGCTGCGCGAGGTTCACCAGCCGCGCGAGACGCTGGATGCGAGCCCGCAGGGGCCCGCCTGGCAGCGCCTCGCCTATGACGAGCTGCTCGCCGGCCAGCTCGCCCTCGCTCTGCTGCGGGCCAGCACGGTGAAGCAGGCCGGGCGGCCGAGCCTCGGCGATGGACGGTTTTCGGCGCGCATTCTGAGTGCCCTGCCCTTTTCCCTCACGGGATCGCAGACCGAGGCGCTGAAGGCCATCCGCGCCGATCTCGGCTCGCAGGACCGCATGCTGCGCCTGCTGCAGGGCGATGTCGGCTCAGGGAAAACCGTGGTGGCGCTGCTCGCGGCGGCGACCGTCATCGAGGCCGGCCGACAGGCGGCATTGATGGCGCCGACGGAAATCCTCGCCCGCCAGCACATGAAGACCATCGCGCCACTGGCGGAAGCGGCGGGGCTTCGCGTCGCCCTGCTCACCGGGCGGGAGAAGGGGCGCGGGCGAGCGGAGCTTCTGGCCCGGCTCGCGGCCGGTGAGATCGACCTCGTCATCGGCACCCATGCGCTGTTTCAGGAAGGAGTGGAGTTCCACGACCTCGCGCTCGCCATCGTCGATGAGCAGCACCGCTTCGGCGTGCATCAGCGCTTGGCGCTGGCCGCCAAGGGCGAGGCGGTGGATGTGCTGGTCATGACCGCGACGCCGATCCCCCGCACGCTGGTGCTGACCTATTTCGGCGACATGGATTCCAGCGAATTGCGGGAGAAGCCGGCCGGGCGCCAGCCCATCGACACCCGTGCCATTCCTTCCGACCGCATCGACGAGATCGTCGCCCGGCTCGGCCGCGCGCTGGCGGACGGCCGGCGCGCCTACTGGATCTGCCCGCTGGTCGAGGAATCGGAAACCTCCGACCTCGCCGCCGCCGAGGCGCGCTTTGCCGATCTCGCGGCGCATTTTGGCGCCCGTGTCGGCCTCGTCCACGGCAAGATGAAGGGGGCGGAGAAAGACGCCGCCATGGCCGCCTTCGCCGCCGGGGAAACGCAGCTTCTGGTCGCCACCACCGTGGTCGAGGTCGGCGTCGATGTGCCCGAGGCCAGCATCATCGTGATCGAACATGCGGAACGTTTCGGCCTTGCGCAGCTTCATCAGCTGCGCGGCCGGGTCGGGCGTGGTTCGGAGGCCTCCACCTGCGTGCTGCTCTACCGCCGCCCGCTGGGGGAGATCGCCCGCCAGCGGCTGGAGGCACTGCGCTCCTCCGAGGACGGGTTCTTCCTCGCCGAGCAGGATTTGAAGCTGCGCGGCGAGGGCGACGTGCTCGGCACGCGGCAGAGCGGCTTTCCCGGCTTCAAGCTGGCGCGGCTCGATGTGCATGGCGATCTTCTCGTCGCGGCGCGGGCCGAGGCGCTGGAGATCGTCAAGAACGATTCTGATCTTCGGGGCCCGCGTGGCGCGGCCCTGCGGCTGTTGCTACATGTGTTCGAGCGCGACGTGGCGGTGAAGCTGTTGAGCGCGGGCTAGAGCCTGATCCGATCAGGTTATCTCAACCTGATCGGTGAATCAGTCTCTAAACGATTGATAGAGAACGTTTTCCGATCGGATTGCGCTGCAATCGGATCGGCACGTTCTCGACCCGCGGGGGCGCGGCGAACAAGGCGATGCGGTGATGCACGGCGCGATGACCGGCCCGGAACGAAAGAGTTCTTCCCTCACGGCGCCCCTGCGCTGGGCGATGTTTGTTCTCGCCTGGGTCTGTGTTGGTCTGGGCATTGTCGGGCTCGTCACGCCTGTCATGCCCGGCACGGTGTTCCTCATTCTCGCGGCGTGGCTGTTCACCCGTTCCTCGCCGCGTTTTGAGCGCTGGCTGCTCACCCATCCCCGCCTCGGCCCGTCCGTCGTGGCGTGGCGAGCGAATGGCGTGGTGCCGCGCTGGGCGCAGCTCACCGCGACCGCCAGCATGGCCGGCAGCTTCGTGCTGCTGGTCGTCATCGGGCTTTCCGTGCCGGTTCTGGCGATCATCGGCGCGATCTTCGTCGGCACCAGCGCCTATCTGCTCACCCGGCCGACCGCATGAGCGAGGCGGCGCGACCCGCTGGGCTGATCCTCGCCGGCGGCCTGTCGCGCCGCATGGGTGGTGGCGACAAGGGGCTGAAGCGGCTCGGCGGCGAGACGGTGCTGGCGTGCATCGCCGCCCGGCTGGCGCCGCAGGTCTCGCCGCTGCTGCTCAATGCCAATGGTCCGGCGGCGCGCTTCGGGCTCGATCTGCCTGTGGTGGCCGACACCCTGCCCGGCCACCCCGGCCCACTGGCCGGCCTGCTCGCCGGGCTCGACCATGTCGCGCGCGAGATGCCGGGCGCGCGCCACCTGCTCACCGTGCCGAGCGACTGCCCGTTCCTGCCGCGCGATCTCGCCGCCCGTCTGGCGGCCGCAGCCGGGGAAACGGGGGCGGCCTACGCCGTTTCCGGCGGGCGCGAGCATCCCGTGGTCGGGCTGTGGCCGGTGGCGACGCGCGTTATGCTGCGCCGCCTGCTGGTGGACGACGACGAGCGGCGGATGATGCGCTGGGTGCGCCACATCGGCGCCGTGCCGGTGGAATGGCCGGCGACGCCGCTCGACCCGTTTCTCAACCTCAATACGCCCGACGACCTTCTCACCGCCGAGCGCCTGATCGCCGTCTATCCCGCGCTGTGAGCCGCCGGGCGCCAGGCGATGGAATCGACCGGCGCGGCGTGCTGATCGGCGAAATCGGCGATGGCCTCGATATCGTCGAGGTCGATCACCGGGCGCGGGCAGCCCGGCACCGCCCGGTCGCTGGCGAGGCCGAGGATGAACGGATCGTCGGGATAGAGAAACGGCTTGCCGAGTTCGGCGCGGTGAACCTCGATCTTGGGATGGTGGTCCTGCTTGAAGCCTTCCACCAGCACCAAATCCACCGGCGACAGGCGCGCGACGAGTTCCGGCAGGTCGGGCTCCGGCGCGCCGCGCAGCTCATGCATCAGCGCCCAGCGATTGGCGGAGGAAATCAGCACCTCGCTCGCGCCGACCGTGCGATGGGTGTGCGAGTCCTTGCCCGGCTTGTCGACATCGAAATTATGGTGCGCGTGCTTCACCGTGGAGACGCGGTGCCCGCGCCCGACCAGAACGGGAATGAGCCGCGCCAGCAGCGTCGTCTTGCCCGCGCCGCTCCACCCCGCGAATCCGATCAGCCGCATGCTCGCCTCCCCGCGCCTTTTCCCAGCACTTCGGCCCTCGCAGCCCCGGCGTCAAGTCGCCCGGGCGGGTGCGCCGATCACGCTTGCGCCGGGTCGGGGCGGAAGCGCTTGCCTCCCGTGCCGTCCCGGCGTAACCCGCGCGCCATGGTTGCCCCCATTGCCGACGAGACCCCGCTGCATCTCGACCTCAAAGGGCTGAAATGCCCGCTGCCGGCGCTGCACACGCGCCGGGCGCTGGCTCGCGCGCGAGCGGGCGCCGTGATCGTCGTCGAGTGTACCGACCCGATGGCCGCGATCGACATTCCCCATCTCGTGCGCCAGGACGGCCATGAGCTGGTGGCGGAGCAGCGGCAGGGCGAGCTCCTGAGCTTTCAAATTCGCAAGCGGGAGACGCCAGCGGCGCGCGAGGGGGATGGTCATCCCGCCGGAGGTACGGCTATCTAGCGGCGCTGGTCCAGCCCCGGGGTTTGCCAATGAAGCTGACGCGCCGTCTGTTCACTCTCACCGGCCTTGTCGGCCTCACTGTCCACCTCACCGCACTCACCGGTCACGCCAAGTCGGCGCAGGCGCCGCATCACGGCCAGAGCGCCGCCGCGCCGCTGCCGTCGCGCGCCGACACCCATGTCTATCTGCTGCGCGGGCTGTTTGGCGTGTTCTCGCAAGGGCTTGACGCGCTGGCGCAGGAATTGGTGGCGCAGGGCTACCATGCCGAGCTCTATGGCTGGGACGAGGCGCAGCAGGTGATCACGCTGATCGAGCGACGCGAGCGCGACGGCCATGAGGGACCGACGATTCTGATCGGCCATTCTCTCGGCGCCAACGCGGTGATAAATGTCGCTAACACGTTGCAGAATCAGGGGATTGCAGTCGATCTCGCGGTGACGTTCGACGCCACTGACCCCGATCCGGTGCCGGAGAATGTCGCAATTCTGATCAATTTCTGGGCCGCCGACGGCTTCGGCGAGCCGGTCGAGGCGTCGCCCGGCTACACCGGCGACCTTGAAAACATTGATCTTTCCGGCCAGCCGGGGATCGACCATACGAGCATAGACTCGATGGACCAGTTCCACCAGACCGTCATCGCGCGGCTGGAAGGCCTGACGGGAAACTAGAACGCCGGCTCCCGAAAAGAGAGCCGGCGCAAGGGCTTACTTGAGAGCGGCGTCGACCGCCTGGCGCACGAAGGCTTCCGGTGAGATCTTCGCCGCCGCCGCCTTGGTGTTGATGGCGTTGAGGATTTCCGGCGGGAAGGGCACGTCGAGAATCACCGCGTCGGCGCTGTCGAGCGAATAGACGGTGCGGACGACACGCGAGGCGAAGCTCGTCACAGCTTGGGTCTTCTGGGCGTCGGAAAGGCCGGATTTCGCAGCAACTGCAGGGCAGTAGGCGGAAATGACGCCGTCGATGATCAGGCCGGAGCTGAAGCCCGCGGCGCGCAGACCATCCACCGCCGCATCCAGCGCCTCCGGCTTGTCGAGCCCATCGCCCGTGGGCAGCACGGACTTGATCGTCGCCGCCTGCGCGGCCTCGAGCGTGCTCTTCGGGCACTCGAAAGCGCCGGCCGCAAGAGCCGGCTGCGCCGCCACGAGGGCGAGAGCGAAGACCGAGGCCGGGAGAAACGGTGCGTAGGACATCTCAACTCCTGCTACGGAAACGGCTTCTAGAATATGCCTTTGCGCGTGGTGAGCCCGCTGGGACTCGAACCCAGGACCTCATGATTAAAAGTCACGCGCTCTAACCAGCTGAGCTACGGGCCCCCACGAAAAGGGGGCTTAAGCGTTTCGCACCGCGATGGCAAGCGGACGGCGCGTCGCGGCGGCACCTATCAAGAGCCTGATAGCCGCGCCAAATGTTTCATATTGCACGCGCGCAAGAGCGCCACGTCGATCATGCCGCTTCCGGTGCGGCTTTGGCACGATTAGCCTGCAGCCATGACATTCGGGAGCGCCGCTGGCACTCCCTGGGGCAAGGAGAAGACACATGGCCAAAGTTCTGGTGCTGTATTATTCCACCTACGGTCACATCGAGAAGATGGCGGAGGCCGTCGCCGAAGGGGCACGCGAGGCGGGCGCCGAAGCCGTGGTGAAGCGGGTGCCGGAAACGGTGCCGGAGGAGATCGCCCGACAGAACCATTTCAAGCTCGACCAGAAGGCGCCGGTCGCCACGGTGGACGAACTGAAAGATTACGACGCCATCATTTTCGGCGCCCCTACCCGCTTCGGAACGGTCGCCTCGCAGATGCGCAGCTTCATAGACCAGACCGGCGGACTTTGGTTCGCCGGCGCGCTGGTGGGCAAGGTTGGTTCGGTATTCACCTCCTCCGCCACCCAGCACGGCGGACAGGAATCCACCATTCTCGGCTTCGTACCGACCCTGCTGCACCATGGCATGGTGGTGGTTGGCCTGCCTTACGCCTTCCAGGGCCAGATGGGTGTCGACGAGATCAAGGGCGGCTCGCCGTATGGTGCGTCGACGATCGCCAATGGCGACGGTTCGCGTCAGCCTTCCGAGGTCGAGCTGGCCGGAGCCCGCTTCCAGGGCAAGCACGTCGCCACCATCGCGGCCAAGCTGGCCTGATCGGAGCGATACTGAGCCGTTGCAGTCAGGTCATCCCGGCCGAAGAACGCTTCGCGCCGGGGTGACCAGTGGGTTCACTTCAAGCCCCGGCGCGCTTCCTGAGCGTGTTCGGGTTGGCGCGAGGACCGGCGAGGGCGATCACCGCGCCGGAACATCCCCGCGTGCCCAACCCTCCTTCACCTCGGCCTTGAACGCCTCGAACCGGCCTTCGGCGATGGCGGCGCGGATGCCGGCCATCAGGCTCTGGTAATAGGCGAGGTTCACCCATGTGAGCAGCATGGAGCCCAGCATCTCGTCGCAGCGCACGAGGTGATGCAAATAGGCGCGCGAATAGTCCCGCGCCGCCGGGCAGTCGCTCTCTTCGTCCAGCGGGCGAGGGTCCTCGGCGTGGCGCGCATTCTTCAGGTTGATCTTGCCGAAGCGGGTGAAGGCCTGCGCATGCCGCCCGGCGCGGGTCGGCATCACGCAATCGAACATGTCGACGCCGCGCGCCACGCTTTCGATAATGTCGTCCGGCGTGCCGACGCCCATGAGATAACGCGGTTTTTCCGCCGGCAGGATGGGCGTCACCACCTCCAGCATCGCAAGCATCACATCCTGTGGTTCGCCGACCGCGAGACCACCGATGGAGTAGCCGGGGAAGTCGATGTCGATCAGACACCGCGCCGATTCGATCCGCAACTCCGTGTCGTCACCGCCCTGCACGATGCCGAACAGCGCCCGGCCTTTCGGCTGTGCCTCAAACGCCTTCTTCGAGCGCTCCGCCCAGCGCAGCGACAGGCGCAGGGCGCGGGCAATCTCGTCCTTCGGGGCCGGAAGGCGGACGCACTCGTCCAGCTGCATCTGGATGTCCGCACCCAGCAGACCCTGGATTTCGATGGAGCGCTCTGGCGTCAGCTCGTGATAGGCGCCGTCGATATGCGAGCGGAAGGTGACGCCCTTCTCGCTCATCTTCCGCAGCCCTGCCAGCGACATGACCTGGAAGCCACCGGAATCGGTGAGAATGGGATGCGGCCAACGCATCATCTCATGCAGCCCGCCCAGCCGGGCGACGCGCTCGGCGCTGGGGCGCAGCATCAGGTGATAGGTGTTACCGAGCAGGATGTCGGCACCGAGCTCGCGGACCTGCCCGGGATACATACCTTTCACGGTACCGGCGGTCCCCACCGGCATGAAGGCGGGCGTGCGCACCACACCGCGTGGTGTCACGACCTCGCCGAGCCGGGCGGCACCGTCGGTGGCGTGCAGGCGATAGTGGAAATCTGTCTGATCAGGCGTGTCGAGATGGGTCATGGCCGGGCTTGTGGCAGCAAAAGGCAGGCATCGCCATAGGAGTAGAAGCGGTAACCGCTGGCGATAGCGTGAGCATAGGCGCGTTTCTGCGTTTCATGACCTATGAACGCCGCGACCAGCATCACCAGCGTCGAACGCGGCAGGTGGAAATTGGTCAGCATGCCGTCGATGAAGCGGAAGCGCGTGCCGGGAGTGATGAAAATATCGGTTTCGCCGCGCCAGGCGCTGAGCAGTCCCTCTTGCGAGGCGGCGCTCTCGATCAGCCGGGTGGCCGTGGTCCCGACGGTGACGACCTTGCCGCCTCGCGTCCGCACCGCGTTCAACGCGGCTGCGGTTTCGGGGGAGACCTCGCCCCATTCGGCATGCATCCGATGGTCGGCCGTGTCGTCGGCCTTGACAGGGAGAAAGGTGCCGGCGCCGACATGAAGGGTGACGCGATGGGTCTCAACGCCGCGCGCGCCCAGCCGCTCGATCAGTTCGGGGGTAAAGTGCAGCCCCGCTGTCGGCGCTGCGACAGAACCCTCATGGGCGGCGAACATGGTCTGGTAATCGGCCCGGTCCTGCGCGTCGTCGGCGCGTTTCGCGGCGATATAGGGCGGCAGCGGAATATGTCCGATGGCGGCGATGGCGGCATCGAGCGCTGGACCGGCGGCCGCGAAGCGCAGCGTGACCTCACCCCCCTCGCCTTTCGCCTCAATGCGCGCGGCGAGAGTGGCGCTACCGTCGGCAGCGGCGAATTCGATGGTGTCGCCGGGCGCCAGCCGCTTGCCGGGGCGGGCGAGCGCCAGCCAGCTGTCCGGGCCGAGCCGCTTATGCAACATGGCTTCGACCTGCACCCCTTCGCCCTGCGAGGTAGCACGGCGGCGGATGCCGTCGAGCCGTGCCGGCAGCACGCGCGTATCGTTGACCACCAGCGCGTCGCCGGGTGCCAGCAGTTCCGGCAGATCGCGCACTTGCGCGTCGGTCAGATCCGGGTCCGCGCCGGCGCGCACAACGAGCAGCCGCGCCGCATCGCGCGGCGAGACGGGCCGCAGCGCGATGCACTCGGGCGGCAGAACGAAATCGAACAGGTCGACACGCATGGAAGGCCCGGCTCTTACAAAAGGCGATCCCGGATGCGCTCACGCGCATCCGGGACAGCATCATGCCTCAACGTCGCGGTGATCAGGCGGAAACGGTCGCCTTGACGATCTTGTCCGGGTTCTGCACCGGCTCGCCGCGCTTGATCTTGTCGACATTCTCCATGCCTTCGATCACCTCGCCCCACACGGTGTACTGGCCATCAAGGAAGCCGGCATCGGCGAAGCAGATGAAGAACTGGCTGTCGGCGGAATCCGGGTGCTGGGCGCGGGCCATGGAGGCGGTGCCGCGCACATGACGTCCCTTGTTGAATTCAGCCTTCAGATTCTTGCCCGAGCCGCCGCGGCCGGTGCCGGTGGGATCGCCGGTCTGGGCCATGAAGCCGTCGATGACGCGGTGGAAGACCACGCCGTCATAGAAGCCCTGCTTGGCGAGCTCGCTGATGCGCGCGACATGGCCGGGCGCCAGGTCCGGGCGGAAGCGGATCTTGACCGGCCCCTGCGTCGTTTCGAGCAGCAGCGTGGTTTCAGCGGTGTCGGTCATGTGTCTCTCCTTTATTGGAAGGTTGGCGGCGTCACTTGACGTCCGCAGCCACCTTCATCGAGATGATCTTGTCGGGGTTCTGCACCGGCTCGCCGCGCTTGAGCTTGTCAACGTTCTCCATGCCGGACACGACCTGGCCGATCACGGTGTACTGGCCGTTGAGGAAGGACGCATCGCCGAAGGTGATGAAGAACTGCGAGTTGGCGCTGTTCGGGCTGGAGGCGCGTGCCATGCCGACGGTGCCGCGCTTGAACGGCACGTTGGAGAACTCGGCCGGAAGGTTCGGATAGCGCGAGCCACCGGTGCCGTTGCCATATTGGCCATCGCCCGTCTGCGCCATGAAGCCTTCGATGACACGATGGAACGGCACGTTGTCATAGTAGCCCTCGCGCGCCAGCGTCTTGATGCGCTCGGCGTGCTGGGGGGCGATATCCGGGCGCAGCACGAACACCACCGGGCCCTTGGTGGTCTGCATGATGATGGCGTTCTGCGGGTCGACATTCGGCGGCAGCTTGGGCGCCTGCGCCGAGGCCGGAGCGGCGGCGACCATGGCCAGCGCGCAGGCGACGGAGAAGGCAGCGAGAAGGCGTCGGATCATGGGCATGAACTCCGTTGAGCGATGGCGGGGACCGCCCGCCGCTAGGCCCCGCGCCCGAACCGACCGCGCAGGCGGACGAGAACGGGACCGGGCACGAAGGCGGAAACATCCCCACCCATGGCTGCGATCTGCCGCACCAGCGTGGCGGTGATGGGGCGGGCAATGGGAGAGGCCGGCAGGAAAACGGTCTGCACGCCGGGTTTCAGCGTCGCGTTCATTCCGGCCATCTGCATTTCATAGTCGAGATCGGTGCCGTCGCGCAGGCCACGGATGAGCAGGCTGGCGCCATGGGCCTCGGCGGCATCGACGACGAGCGTATCGAAGGTGACGCAGTCGAGCCGGGCGCCCTCCTCGCGGGCGATGGGCGCAAACACCTCGCTCAACATCTCCAGCCTCTCGGCCGGCGCGAAGAGCGGCGCCTTGCCGGGATGGATGCCGACGCCCACCACCAGCCGGTCCACCAGCCGAGCGGCGGCGCGCGCGACCTCGACATGGCCGTTGGTCGGCGGGTCGAAGGAGCCGGGGTAGAAGGCGGTGCGCATGGCGCTCATCTCGGGCCTCTCGGTGCGCGGCAAGGGTTAGCGGTCTCGCGGCCCGGACGCAAGCTGCGGAGGTTTCACCTGCCCGCTGGTCACTGTGTCGCCTCCGCTCAGGGCGCACCGAGTTCGGTATCCAGAAAATGCAGTACGGCGTCGGCCACCTGCGCGTGGAGGGCCGCGCGCCCCTCCGCGGCGGTGCCTTTATGGCAGACCGGTCCATCGCCGTGCTTCTCCGCCTCCAGCAACGCGACCGCCCCCGGCTTGCACAGCGGCAGGAAGCTGAAATGCGTGGCGCCGTCCAAGGCGGTATAGCGTCCCAATGCGAAAGGGAGATGCGCGGCCAGATAACGCGACTCCAGGGCGGCGGGCACCTGCGCGTCGCCCTCGCCTGCCGACATCACCAGCACAGGCACCTTCAGGGCAGCGAGGCTCTCCGGCGTGAAGCCGCGCGCCAGCCCGAGATCGAGCGCTACCGCCGCACCGACCCGTTGGTCGGCGAGATCACCGGCCAACAGCGCGCGCGCCTCGGCCGTACCCACGCGTCGGTCGGCAAGATCACCGGCCAACAGCGTGCGCGCCTCGGCCGTGCCTCCCACCTCAAGCCGACCAGCTATCTCGCAGGCCGCGAGTTGGGCATGAAGCTCGCAGTCCGCCGCGAAACGGGCCGGATCGAAACGCGCTCCGGCAAGGGCCATCGCCGTCCAGCCGCCGAGAGAATGGCCGATGACGCCGACCTTGTCGGCAGCCGCACCGAAGGCGGGGTCGCGGGTGATCCGGTCGATCAGCCGGGACAGATCGCGCGGCCGTTCCCAGAGTCGTGCGCCGGTATCGGGCTTGAGGTTGCGGCTGGTGGTCCCGGGATGATTCACCGCCGCGACGACATAGCCATGCCGCGCAAGCGTGACCGCCAGCCAGGCCTGATTGCCCAGATTGCCGCCAAAGCCGTGAGAGAGCACGACGAGACGGTGGCGGCCAGGTGTCGGGGCGGCGTCGACGATGACGGATTCGCCCACCAATGCAGCGTTGTCGCCGATCAATGTCTGCGGGCCCGACGCCGATGTCGGATACCAAACCGCCGCTTCCAGCGGGCGCTCCGGCATCTCAACGAGGCTCAGTCGGCGAAAGCCGACACCGTCGGCGCGCGAGACTCCAACGCTGATCGCCATGAAGGCAAGCGCGAGAAGGAGGAAAAGGGGGCGCATGGGCGATGACACTCGGGCGGGGCACGATACGAGGCGTGGAAACAAGAACGGCGCCTTCTGGCGCCGTTCCGTGTTCTCATGATGGCCTTGGCTCAGCTTGCGGCGTCTTCACCCGCCGCCTCGCCGCCCAGCGCCTCGTCGCCTTCTTCCTCAGTGACGCGCTCGACGGAGACGACCTTCTCGTCCTCTGCCGTGTCGAACACGATCACGCCTTGGCTGCCACGCCCCACGGTGCGGATGCCGTTCACCGGACAGCGTATGAGCTGACCACCGTCAGTGACGAGCATGATCTGATCGGCGTCCTCCACGGGGAAGGAGGCAACCAACGGGCCGTTGCGGTCATTGACCGCCATGGCGACGATGCCCTTACCGCCGCGCCGCGTGGTCCGGTACTCGTAGGAAGAGGTGCGCTTGCCGTAGCCATTCTCCGAGAGCGTCAGAATGAACTGCTCTGCCGCGCCCATGGTGACATAGCGCGCCTGGTCGATATCCGCCGGTGCGACCACGGCTTCTTCCGCGTCCGGCTCGACGATCTCGGCCTCAACGATCTCGCCCTCCTCGCCATTGGCTTCCACGCCGTTCTGGCTGCGGCGGATGGCGTTGGCGAGCTTGATATAGGCGGCACGCTCTTCCGCCGTCGCCTCGACATGGCGAATGATGGCCATGGAAATGAGCCGATCGCCTTCTTCCAGCTGGATACCGCGCACGCCCATGGAATCGCGCCCCTTGAAGACGCGCACCTCGGTGACCGGAAAGCGGATGCACTGGCCATTGGCACTCGTCAGCAGCACGTCGTCGGCCTCGGTGCAGAGCTGCACGCCGGCGATGGCCTCGCCGACCTCCAGCTTCATCGCGATCTTGCCGTTGCGGTTCACATTGGTGAAATCGGACAGCTCGTTCCGCCGCACCGTGCCGGAATTGGTGGCGAACATGATCTGAAGCCGGCTCCACGCGTCCTCGTCCGGCAGCGCCATGATCGAGGTGATACGCTCGCCTTCGGTGAGTGGCAGAATGTTCACCAGCGCCTTGCCGCGCGACTGCGGCGCCGACATGGGCAGGCGCCAGACCTTCAGCTTGTAGACCTGCCCCTTGGACGAGAAGAACAGCACGGGGGCATGGGTCGAGGCGACGAACAGACGGGTGACGAAATCCTCGTCCTTGGTCTGCATCGCCGAGCGACCCTTGCCGCCACGCCGCTGCGCGCGATAGGTCGACAGCGGCACACGCTTCACATAGCCGGCATGGGAAACCGTGACGACCATGTCCTCGCGGGCGATCAGGTCCTCGTCCTCGAAGTCGCCCTCGGCTTCGGTGATCTCGGTCTTGCGCGGCGTGCCGAATTCCGCCTTCACCGCCAGCAACTCGTCCTTGACGATGCCGCGGATGCGCTCGCGGCTGGCGAGGATGTCGAGATACTCCCGAATCTCCACCGCGATCTTGTCGAGTTCGTCCGCCACCTCGTCCCGGCCCAGCGCGGTGAGGCGCTGCAGGCGCAGATCGAGAATCGCGCGCGCCTGCTCGGCGGAGAGGCGATAGGTGCCGTCCTCGGCGAGACGGTGACGGGGATCGTCAATCAGCGCGATCAGCGGAGCAACATCCATCGCCGGCCAATGCCGCGTCATCAGCGCTTCGCGCGCCGAAGCGGGATCCGGAGAGGTGCGGATCGTGTGAATGATCTCGTCGATATTGGCGACAGCGATGGCGAGGCCGACCAGCACATGCGCACGGTCACGCGCCTTGCGCAGCAGGAACTTCGTCCGCCGGCTGACCACGTCCTCGCGGAAGGCGACGAAGGCGGTCAGCAGGTCCAGCAGGTTCATCAACGCCGGCTTGCCGCCGTTCAGCGCCACCATATTGGCGCCGAAGGACGTCTGCAGCGCGGTCATGCGGTAGAGGTTGTTGAGCACGACATCCGCCTGGGCGTCGCGCTTGATCTCGAACACCACCCGCATGCCTTCGCGGGAGGATTCGTCGCGAATCTCGGCGATGCCCTCCAGCCGCTTCTCGCGCACCAGCTCGGCGATGCGCTCGATCATCGTCGCCTTGTTCACCTGATAGGGAATTTCGGTGACGATGATGGCGTCGCGGTCCTTGCGGATTTCCTCGATCGTCGCGCGAGAACGCATGACGATGGAGCCACGGCCGGTGAGATAGGCTTGCCTTATGCCGCTGCGTCCGAGAATGAGCGCGCCAGTGGGGAAGTCCGGGCCCTGAATATAGTCGAGCAGCCGCTCCACATCGAGCGAGGGATCATCGATCAGCGCAACGCACGCATCCACCACCTCACCGAGATTGTGCGGGGGGATGTTGGTCGCCATGCCGACCGCGATGCCGCCGGCACCGTTGACGAGCAGATTAGGGAAGCGGGCCGGCAGGACCGTCGGCTCCTGCTCGCGGCCGTCGTAATTGTCCTGGAAATCGACCGTGTCCTTGTCGAGATCGTCCAGCAGGTTCATCGCCGGCTTGGCGAGCCGGACCTCAGTGTAGCGCTCGGCCGCCGGCGGGTCGCCGTCGACGGAACCGAAATTGCCCTGACCGTCGATCAGCGGCAGGCGCATCGAGAAGTCCTGCGCCAGACGCACCAGCGCATCATAGATCGCCTGGTTGCCGTGCGGATGGTACTTACCCATCGTATCGCCGGTCACACGCGCCGATTTATTGTAGGGACGTTCGGGCGTGTAGTTGTTCTCGCGCATCGAGAACAGGATGCGGCGATGCACCGGCTTCAGACCGTCGCGCACGTCGGGGAGCGCGCGGGAGACGATGACGCTCATCGCATAGTCGAGATAGCTGCGGGACAGCTCCTCGGTGATCGAGACGGGCCGGATATCCGAAGGGCCGCCGCCCTCCGGGTTGAACGTGTCGGAATCGGACAAGGAATCGTCTTTCCGTGGTTGCGGAACGTGTGTGCCTGTTTAGACCATTCCGCCCGGAAACGCCAGCGCTACGGCTTTTTCTCCGACGCCAAAACGCCTGACGTTCCAAAGGCTTACAGCCCCAATTCCACAGCCCCGCGCGAAGGTGGCGAAAGCGTGGCGCCGCGTGTGGCCAAGCGGCGTCGTCTGAGGGGCCTTGGCAGGCCCGCGCGGGGGCGATCTTATAGAATACTACCGTTGGCGGGGCGCCATGACGGAAGGCGGAAGGTGGCGACGTGCTCGACTATATGTTCTCGGCAATCGTAACCATGGCGGTTGTGATCGACCCGATCGGCCTCGCGCCGCTGTTCCTGGCGGTGACATCGGACCTCACGGCTATGGAACGTCGGTTGGTGGCGCTCCGTTCGGCCGCTATTGCGCTGGCGATATTGGTCACGTTCGGCCTTGTCGGCGCGCCGCTTCTGGCTGCGCTGGGCATCACCCTGCCCGCCTTCCGCATCGCCGGCGGGCTGTTGCTGTTCGCGATCTCTTTCGAGATGGTGTTCGGACGACGGACCGAGCGGAAATTCGATGCCTCGGAAGTGGCGCAGCGCGAAAAACTGCTGCGCACCCTGGCCGTGTTCCCTCTCGCGATCCCGTTGATGGCGGGCCCCGGTGCCATCACGGCCATGCTGCTGCTGGCGGGCGAGGCGCATGGAGACCCGGCACGGCTCGCGGCGCTGTTTGCTATCACCGCGCTGGTCATCGCAAGCTGCCTCGCCGTCTTCCTCGCAGCCCGTCGGATGGACAGGCTGCTCGGCGTCACCGGCAACGCCATTCTCTCGCGCTTGCTGGGCGTAGTGCTGACCGCGCTGGCGGTACAGTTCGTGATTGACGGTATCCGGGCGTCGTTCCTCACCTGAAGCCCGCCGGGCCTCGGGCATCGCATCACACCGTAGCGTCGATCCCCTGCCCGCTTCCGCAAGCCGCGCGACAGCAAGGCGGCCCGCGCCAATAGACGTAAGCGCTGACGGGTGAGCCGCTTTGCCCAGGGTCAGAGCGGTAGCCCTGCCTCAGAACGGAATTTCGTCGTCGAGGTCGCCGCCGGAGCCGCCAGCGGGCCCGCCGCCGAACTTGCCGCCGCCCGATCCACTCGCGGGCGCCGGACGACGCTCGCCACCGAAGGAACGCCCGCCACCCGAAGCACCGCCATAGCCGCCGCCCGAACCGAAATCGCTGCCCCCGGCGCTGTAGTCGTCGGCACCGCCGCCGCCTTCGGCCCCGCCGCCGCGGCTGTCGAGAATGGTGAGCTCGCCCCGGAAGGGCCGCAGCACGATTTCGGTGAAATAACGCTCGCCGCCATTCTGGTCGGTGGCCTTGCGGGTCTCGATCTGGCCTTCAATATAGACCTTGGAGCCCTTGCGCAGATACTGCTCCGCGACCCGCAGCAGATTCTCGTTGAAAATCACCACGCTATGCCACTCGGTGCGTTCCTTTCGCTCGCCCGAGGCCTTGTCGCGCCAGGTTTCCGAGGTCGCGATGCGCAGATTGCAGACCCGCCCGCCATTCTGGAACGTCCGCACTTCAGGGTCGCGGCCGAGATTGCCGATCAGGATCACCTTGTTGACGCTGCCCGCCATCTTGTCCTCCGAAACTGCCGGACGCCCGCTCTGGCGCGCGCTCGTGAAAGGGAACGCATAGTAGACCAGCCCGCGCCCGGCCGCGCGCCTCGGGCCTGTGCTTGTCCACCGCTTTGCGCCACACCGCGCAGTGGAACACCGGCCAGGCACAGTGTTCTTGTTCTGTTCCTAGCATTGTGTCTAAGCTGCTGCAAGAGTGCTGAGTCGACATTGCGAAGCGCGCGCGCCGGACTATGTTTACCCTGTGTTCTAAAAGGGAGCCTGTCCCCATCATGACCCAGATGCGCCACCCCCCGCGCGCCCGTGCCATCGCCATCCGTGCAGAAGAGGCGCGCCAGGCGTTGATCCGCCGGGCCTTTCTGGCCGTAGCCGGCGCACTTGCTGTCGCGGCGGGACTGGCAGCGCTGCACGGCGTCGGGGGCTGATCCCTTCGCCGGGCGGGCCTCGTCGCCGTAATGCGCCGCCCTGCAAAATCTGTTGTTCGGCGTAGCTGCCCGTAGAAACCGGCGAGAAGAGTTCGGAATGAAGGACCGCGTGGATCTCCCGCGCCGCGATGCCCGCACGATTGCGATCCGGGGCGCGCGCGAGCACAACCTCAAGAATGTCGATCTCGAAATCCCGCGGGACAGCCTGGTGGTGTTCACCGGCCTGTCCGGATCGGGCAAGTCGTCTCTGGCCTTCGACACCATCTATGCCGAGGGCCAGCGCCGCTATGTCGAGAGCCTCTCGGCCTATGCGCGCCAGTTTCTGGAGATGATGCAGAAGCCGGATGTCGACCAGATCGACGGCCTCTCGCCGGCTATTTCCATCGAGCAGAAGACGACCTCGAAGAATCCGCGCTCGACGGTCGGCACCGTCACCGAGATTTATGACTATATGCGCCTGCTCTGGGCGCGCGTGGGCGTGCCCTATTCGCCGGCCACCGGCTTGCCGATCGAAAGCCAGACCGTCAGTCAGATGGTCGACCGGGTGCTCGCCCTGCCGGAGAAAACCCGCCTTTATCTGCTCGCGCCCGTGGTGCGCGGTCGCAAGGGCGAGTACCGCAAGGAGCTGGCCGAATTCCAGAAAAAGGGATTCCAACGCGTCAAGATCGACGGCGAATTCCATGAGATCGCCGACGCGCCGTCGCTCGACAAGAAGTTCAAGCACGATATCGACGTGGTGGTGGACCGCCTCGTCGTGCGGCCGGATATCGCCAGCCGGCTGGCGGACTCGTTCGAGACGGCGCTCGGCCTTGCCGACGGCATCGCGGTGATCGAGTTCGCCGACGAGAAGGAAGAGAGCGGCGACGCCCGCCGCATCGTGTTCTCGGAGAAATTCGCCTGCCCGGTTTCCGGCTTCACCATCGCCGAAATCGAACCGCGGCTGTTCTCCTTCAACAATCCGTTCGGCGCCTGCCCCACCTGCGATGGGCTGGGCCATGAGAGCAAGATCGACCCGAACCTCATCGTCCCCGATGCGGCCCGCTCGCTCAAGCAGGGCGCCATCGCGCCTTGGGCGAAATCGACCTCGCCCTATTACGGCCAGACGCTGGAAGCGATCGCCCGCCATTACGGCGTCAAGCTCACGACCCCCTGGGCGGAACTGCCGGAGAATGTGCGCAGCGTCATTCTGCACGGCTCGAAGGCCGAGACGATCCGCTTCGTCTATAATGACGGCATGCGCGCCTATGAGACGGTGAAGACCTTCGAGGGCATCGTCACCAATCTGGAGCGGCGCTGGCGCGAGACGGAAAGCGACTGGGCGCGCGAGGAGATCGGCAAGTATTTTTCCGCCGTGCCCTGCGCCTCCTGCCATGGCTACCGGCTGAAGCCTGAGGCGCTGGCGGTGAAGATCGCCGGCCGGCATATCGGCGAGGCGGCGGAGCTTTCCGTGCGCCACGCGCTGGAATGGTTCGCCACCCTCCCCGGCCAGCTCACCGACAAGCAGAACGAGATCGCCGCGCGTATTCTCAAGGAGATCCGCGAGCGCCTCGCCTTCCTGCTGGATGTCGGGCTGGATTATCTCACCCTCGCCCGCGCCTCCGGCACGTTGTCGGGCGGCGAGAGTCAGCGCATCCGTCTCGCCTCGCAGATCGGCTCGGGTCTCACGGGCGTGCTCTATGTGCTGGACGAGCCGTCCATCGGCCTGCATCAACGCGACAATGAGCGCCTGCTCGGCACGCTGCGCCGGCTGCGCGATCTCGGCAACACGGTGATCGTGGTCGAGCATGACGAGGACGCCATCCTCGCCGCCGATTATGTGGTCGATGTCGGCCCCGGCGCTGGGGTGCATGGTGGGCGCATCGTCGCGCAAGGGACGCCGAAGGAACTCCTCGCCAACCCGAATTCGCTCACCGGCAAATACCTCACCGGCGAGTTGAACGTGCCGGTGCCCAAGCGCCGCAAGCCGAACCCCAAGCGGATGCTGCGGGTGGTGAATGCGCGCGGCAACAATCTGAAGAACGTCACCGCCTCGATCCCGCTCGGCCTGTTCACGGCGGTCACCGGCGTGTCGGGTGGCGGCAAATCAACCCTGTTGATCGACACGCTCTACAAGGCGGTCGCGCGGCGGCTGAACGGCGCCTCCGAGCCGCCGGCCCCGCATGACGGGCTGGAAGGGCTGGAGCACCTCGACAAGGTCATCGACATCGACCAGTCGCCGATCGGCCGCACCCCGCGCTCGAACCCGGCGACCTATACCGGCGCCTTCACCCCGATCCGCGAATGGTTCTCCGGCCTGCCGGAAGCGAAAGCGCGCGGCTATGGGCCGGGCCGGTTCTCGTTCAACGTCAAGGGCGGGCGCTGCGAAGCGTGCCAGGGCGACGGTGTCATCAAGATCGAGATGCACTTCCTGCCCGATGTCTACGTCACCTGCGATGTCTGCAAGGGCAAGCGCTACAACCGCGAGACGCTGGAAGTCACCTTCAAGAACAAATCCATCGCCGATGTGCTCGACATGACCGTCGACGAGGGCGCGGAGTTCTTCAAGGCGGTACCGGCGGTGCGCGACAAGCTGGAAACGCTCGCCCGCGTCGGCCTCGGCTATATCCATGTCGGCCAGCAGGCCAATACCCTGTCGGGCGGCGAAGCGCAGCGGGTGAAGCTCTCCAAGGAGCTGTCGAAGCGCGCCACCGGGCGCACGCTGTACATCCTCGACGAGCCGACCACCGGCCTGCATTTCCACGATGTGGCGAAGCTGCTGGAGGTGCTGCACGAGCTGGTCGAGCAGGGCAACACGGTTGTCGTGATCGAGCACAATCTCGAAGTCATCAAAACCGCCGACTGGGTGATCGACCTCGGCCCGGAAGGCGGCGATGGCGGTGGCGAGATCGTCGCCGCCGGGCCGCCGGAAGTGATCGCCAAAGCCGAGCGCAGCCATACCGGCCGCTTCCTCGCCGAAGTGCTCGCCCGCCGACCGCTGAAGCCGCGCAGCGCGGCGGAGTAGGGGCGCGGCCCTTTCGGGTCGCGCCGCTGGTGCCTCAGGCGCCTTCCCGCAGACGCACCAGATTCACCGTCACTGCGATCAGCACAAGCGTGGCGCCGAACTGGTGCGTCAGCGCGATGTCGATCGGCACCTGGTGGATCAGGGTCAGGATGCCGAGGGCGGCCTGGGCGCAGACCAGCAGCAGGATCAGGGTCGCCCGCTGGCGCACCGCGCCGCCGATCCGCCGCGCGCTCAGCCAGTGACCGAGTGCCAGCGCGAGCAGCACATAAGCGACGAGGCGGTGGTTGAACTGCACGGTGAGAACATTCTCGAACAGGTTCCGCCAGGCCGGCTGCTGCACGAACAGATTGTCGAGCGGCGGCACGAGATGCCCGTCCATCAGCGGCCAGGTGGTGTAGGTCAGCCCGGCGTCGAGGCCGGCGACGAGGCCGCCGAGGAAGATCTGCAGCAGCACCACGGCGAGCAGAATCCGCGCATAGCCGCGCAGCCAGTCCGGCGACGCGCGCCTCTCCTTGGGCGGCTTTAGCTGGGTCGCGACCGCGACGATAGCGGCGAGAATGATGCAGGCGAGGGTGAGATGGGTCGCCAGCCGGTACTGGCTGACATCGACGCGGTTGACCAGCCCGGACGCCACCATCCACCAGCCGACCGCGCCCTGAAGGCCGCCAAGCACGAACAGGCCGGCGAGCTTCCAGCGCAGCGGCCTATCGAGGATGCCGCGCCAGAGGAAGAAGAGAAAGGGCAGCAGGAAGGCGAAGCCGATGACGCGGCCGAGCAGCCGATGGCCCCATTCCCACCAGAAAATGTACTTGAACTCGGCGAGGCTCATGCCCCGGTTGATCTGCTGGTACTGCGGGATCTGCCGGTACTTATCGAACTCCGCCTGCCATGCCGCGTCACTCAGCGGCGGCAGCGTGCCGGTCACCGGCTTCCACTCGGTGATGGAAAGGCCCGACTCGGTTAACCGCGTGGCGCCGCCGACGACGACCATCAGCACCACCAGCGCCGCCACGAAATAGAGCCAGAGCCGCACCGGCCGCAGACGGTCGCCGGCTGAAGGTTCGCTGGCGCGTGGCACGGCGAGGTGACGGGGGACGTCGCTGGCGACGTGATCCTGAACCATAAGCGGGCGCTCCCTGCATTGGCGGCCGCCTGCCCCATCGGCCACCCCGCGCCGGGCCGCTTCCGCCCGGGCGTCGCGAGCGATATAGAGGCCGCTGCCCGCGCGCAACGGGACTCATTGTCTCGCGCCCGACCGTCCAGACCGGAGCCGCCCATGTCCGCCCCTCGTCCCGGCCTTTCCGCTCGCTCGCGCAAATTCGTCGGCACCGTGCTCTTGGTCTTTCTGGTGCTCGGCTGGGCGCTGGCGGCGATGGCGCTGGCGCAGGGGCGCGTCACCACCCTGCCCGCCCTCGGGCAATTCGTCGCTTATGTGGTGCTGGGCATTGGTTGGATCGTTCCCGCGGGCCTGCTGATCCGCTGGATGCAGCGGCGCGACCGACGGTCAGAAACGCTTTGAACAGTTGGGTCAGGCGGCGCGGGACAAGGCGCGGGGTTCTGCCTCCGGCGTAAAGGTCACCATCGCGATGTCACCGAAGCCGAGGGACGCGAGCGCATCGAAGGCCTGAACCGCGTCGGTCGCCATTCCGCCCGGTTGGGTGACGAGAATGGTGGTCGGGCTGAGGCCCGCGAGACGCTCAGCGCCCGCCATGCCGCTCAGCGGCGGCGCAGCCACAATCACGTGATCATAGGTCTGTTTCAGCGCGGTCAGGATCAGCGGCAGCCGGTCGGCGGTGACCAAGCCGTCCGCCTCGCGCGCACCGCGCCCCGGCGGGATAACGTGGCAGCGCGAGGCGCTTTCACGGTGAATGGCGTCCGAGAAGCCGCAGACACCCGACAGCAGGTCGGTCAGCCCCGGCGCACGGGGATCGGCGGTCAGGCCGTCGAGTGTCGGCGAGGCGACGTCGAGGCAGACCACCACCACGCGCTGCTCCGTCCCGGCCAGCGAACGGCCAAGCGCAAGCGCGCAGCGGGCGATGGATTCGTCGGCACGGCTGCCGGTGACCGTGACAAGGCGCGCCGCGCTTCCGCGCAGTTCGATCAGCCGGGCGAGGTCGGCCTGCTCGCGCTCGCGCGACAGCAGCCGCAGCGGGCTGGTCAGTTCGGCGGAACTCGCGGATTCGCTGGATTGCGCGCCGATCCAGGGTAGGTGCTGGCGCGGGCGCGGCGTCGTTTCCGGCAGCGGCACGGCGCCATATTCGTGGCCCGGGGCGCCCTGACGCCGCCGCAACCAGCTCTGCAAGCCAAACACCAGCGCAAAAGTGCCGATACCGGCGAAAAGGCTGGAGAGGAGCGGTGTCGGCCAGCGCGCAACTGTCGCCGGCGCGGCATTGGCGATGATTCGGGCGGGCACGGGCGCAGGGCCCTCCGGCTCCGCCGGATGCACGCCACGTGTCTGGCGCAGTTCAACATAGGTCGCGGCAAGGGCATTGGCCACATCGGCAGAGAGCCGCGGGTCGGGAGAGACGACATCGATCGCCACCTGGCCCCCACCGATCTGCCGCACCTCCAGCCCGCGCTCCAGACTGCGCAAGGCGAGGGTCTCGCGCGAGAGCGGCGCCGCGTCGCTTGGCAGTGCGAAGCCGGCCAGTTGCAGAGCTGTGCCGGACAGCACTCCGGCGCCGCTGGCGGTGGGAGCGGCGAGGCGCGCGGTCAGACGATGAGTTTCAATTGCCTGCCGGGCAAAGTCCCGCGAGGTGAGGACCTTCAGGCTGTCCCGTCCCGCCGCTGCGTCGCGCCCGTCGATCCACAGCCGCGCACGGGACTCGTAGCGGGGGGCGGTGATTTCGCCGGCGACCCCGGCCATGACGAGAGCGGCAAGGGTCGGCAGGATCAGCCCGCGCAGGAAGCGGCGCGCCGGTGCGGACCGATTCCCGGAATCCGCGACGTCCGCCTCGGAGACGGTGCCGGCATCCATCGGCGGAGTGCTTTCGCGGGGGTCGATCATGGGGCCTATTAGGCACCGCCATGGTTTCCACCGTGTTAAAGCGTCTAGACTTGTCGGGAAGTGTCACCGGCTATTGGGGGTGCCGGTGAAAATGGTCGGAGCGAGAGGATTTGAACCTCCGACCCCTAGTCCCCCAGACTAGTGCGCTAACCAGGCTGCGCTACGCTCCGACGCCGTGAGGCGCCGTCTGTCTAGCCATTTGCCGCCCCTTATGCAAGCCGGCCCGTGCCCTGTGGACGAGAGAGACGACGCCGGCCGTGCCGCGGGCTAGGATAGCGCCTCCCCCCTCAAGGATGCGGACGGATGAATCACCCTGCCCATGCGCACGCTCTGCACGCCGACGCGGTACCTGCCGCGCCACTGGACGTGCCCGCCAGCCCGGAGATGCTGGAGCGGCTCGAGAGCCGTCGTTCGTCGCCGCTTCGCGGGCTGTTGGAGCCGGGGCCGACGCAAGACGAACTGCGGCGTCTGCTTGCGCTTGGAGCGCGTGTGCCCGACCACGGCAGGCTCAGCCCCTGGCGTTTCATCATCGTGGCCGACGTGGCGCGGCAAGCCCTTGGCGAACGGCTCGACGCGCTCTATGCGCGGCACAATCCGCAATTGCCGCCCGCTAAGGCCGATATGTGGACGCAATATCTGCTGCGCGCACCGGTGACGGTGGTGCTGGTCAGCCGACCCGATCCGGCCGCGAAGGTGCCGGAATGGAACCAGGTGCTCTCCGCCGGCGCGGCGGGGATGGCGCTCACCGTAGGGGCGGCGGCAATGGGTTTTGCTACCCAGTGGCTCTTGAAATGGCCCGGGCGCGACCCTGAAGCCGCCGCTCTGCTCGGCGTGGGGTCAGGTGAACGGATCGCCGGCTTCATCCATATCGGCCGGCCGGCGCGCATCACCGAGGACCGGCCAAGGCCGGCCCTCGACGACGTGGTGTCCTACTGGACGCCGGATCAGTCGATGTCGAACGACACGCCCTGAGCGAGCGGCAACGCGCGGGAATAGTTGATGGTGTTGGTCGCCCGCCGCATATAGGCCTTCCACGCATCCGAACCGGATTCGCGGCCGCCGCCGGTTTCCTTCTCGCCGCCGAAGGCGCCGCCAATCTCGGCGCCCGAAGGGCCGATATTGACGTTGGCGATGCCGCAATCCGAACCCTCCGCCGAGAGGAAGGTCTCGGCCTCGCGCAGGTCATTGGTGAAGATCGACGAGGACAGGCCCTGCGGCACCCCATTGTGCAGCTTGATCGCTTCCGGAAGGCCGGTGCAGCGCAGCACATACAGGATCGGCGCGAAGGTCTCGTGCTTGACGATGTCGATCTGCTCGTCGAGCTCGACCAGAGCGGGCCGGACATAATAGGCGTCCGCATGCCCGCCGACCGTCACGCGCTCGCCGCCATGAACGCGCCCACCGGCCGCGCGGGCGGCGTCGAGTGCGCCCTGCATGGCCTCGAACGCGGCCTTGTCGATCAGCGGGCCGATCAGCGTGCCGGCCTCGCGCGGGTCGCCGATGCTGACGGAGCCATAGGCCTTGGCGAGGCGCGGCACCAGTGTGTCGTACACGCTCTCATGCACGATGAGACGGCGCAGCGTGGTGCAGCGCTGGCCCGCCGTACCCATGGCGGCGAAGGCAATGCCCCGCAGAGCGAGGTCGAGATCCGCCGACGGGCAGACGATGGCGGCATTGTTGCCGCCGAGTTCCAGGATTGAGCGCCCGAAGCGGCGCGCCACCCGTTCGCCGACGATGCGGCCCATACGGGTCGAGCCGGTGGCGGAGACGACGGGAATGCGGGCGTCGTCGGTCAGTGCCGCGCCGATCTCGGCGCCGCCGATCAGCAACTGCGAAAGGCCTTCCGGCGCCGCGCCGAAGGCGCGCACGGCCCGCTCGAACAGCGCTTGCACGGCGAGCGCGGTGAGCGGCGTCTTCTCGGAGGGCTTCCACAGCACGCTGTTGCCGCAGACCAGCGCCAGGGCCGCGTTCCACGACCAAACGGCGACCGGGAAATTGAAGGCGGTGATGATCGCCACCGGCCCCACGGGATGCCAGGTTTCCATCATGCGATGGCCGGGACGCTCGGAGGCGATGGTGAGACCGTAGAGCTGGCGCGACAGGCCGACGGCGAAGTCGCAGATGTCGATCATCTCCTGCACCTCGCCGAGGCCCTCGGAGAGGATCTTACCGGCTTCCAGTGTCACGAGGCGGCCGAGCTCGATCTTGTGGGCGCGCAGCTCCTCGCCCAGCAGACGCACGAGTTCGCCCCGTCGCGGCGCCGGTACGGTCCGCCACGCTTCGAACGCGGCGACCGAACGCTCCACCGCCGCGCCAGCCTCGGCAGGGGTCGCTTCGGCGACGTGAGCGACGGTCTCGCCCGTGATCGGCGAGTGGACGGCTCGTGTGCCAGCGCGCCAATGCGCTTCAGAAACACCCAGACCCTGCAGAAGACCGACCACCTCTTCCGCGACCGGCTTCATCGCGCCAGCTTCGTTCGTCGCCATTCTCACGCTCCTCGACAAATGGCCGCAGCCCGCCCGCTCAATAGCACCGCGCAGCCCCCGAAATCCATCATGGCTTTCGGATGACAGCGCCGTCTGACGCCAGCCTCAGATGAGCCCGAGGCCGTCTCACAAATAGCGATTGCCACCTGAATTCAACATGTTGGCAACCAGGCTAAAGAGTGCCCGGCGGCTCGGCCGGACCACTATCTAATCTGGGATAAGAGCAAATGGAGCGTTGCTCTTCTGGCGCGCTTTATTATGATGCAAACAACGACATGCTTCGCCGCTGCGCGTTATAGCCACATTGTCGTGATGCCCCCGCCACAATTCCTTTTCATGCATCGCCTCCTCGCTAACAGGAGAAGGACGAAGGTATTGACGGCTTGGGGAATGGGACGGGTCGCCGGCGCGGCGTTCGCGACGGGGATCATCTTTCTCGCCGGCGGCAATGCTGCCCTTGCAAGTTCAAAGAAGACGAACATCACCGCGACGTCCGGCATGGCGTCCTATTACGGCTATGGCGGCCGCACCGCCAATGGGGAGCGGCACAGCGCCAAGGCCATGACGGCGGCGCATCGCAGCTTGCCCTTCAACACCCGGGTTCGCGTCACCAACAAGGCCAATGGCCGGTCGGTCGTGGTGCGGATCAACGACCGCGGCCCCTTCGTAAGGGGACGCATCATCGACGTGTCGACCGCCGTCGCCGATCAGCTCGGCTTCCGCAGCCGTGGCGTGGCCAAGGTCGATATCGCCGTGGTTGACTGAAAAGAGAGGCCGATCGCGGACCGGGACGTGCGTTCAGTTGTCCCGGTCCCGCGCGGCGTCCAGCAGCCGTTGACAATCCTGCAATTCATGCAGCACGGCTTCGAGCCGCCTTAGGTCCTCGCCACGCAGGGGCGTCGAGGCTATTGCACCCACGTGGACGCTGCCTAAGGGCTCGTTCTGGGCAAGGGGCGTGACAGGACGCACCCGCTCGGGCACAAAACTCACCTCGTCCTCCGCCAGCGTCGCCGGACCGGCTCCCATGGGGCGGAATGGGAAAGACGGCCGCGCCTCGTCCGGCATCGGCTCTCGCGCCGCACGTTCCTGAGGCAGGTGCGGGTCAGGGTTCGGCGTTTCGTCCGTGCGGTTGCCCCGACGGGGGCTGAAAAGCGAGGGATCCCCGTTCAAGAACGGATCCGTCCGCACGGTACGCGATGGCGGTTCGATATCCGCAAGCAGCGGCAAGTCGAACGGGGTGGGTTCGCTGTCCGGCCGACGACGCGTGCGGCGCGACGAGACATCCTCGGCCGGCCCGTATGGGCGCCCGGGCAGAAGATCGAGCAAGCCACCATCCGTGCCGCCGCCCGCATCAGCGTCGGGAGGCACCGGGTACGTCGACGGCTCATCATGGGCGAATAACGCGTTCGATGCCGGCGGCACCTCCCGCTCTTCGCGCCGTTCCGGCTCGGGGGGCGCCCGTTCCTCCCCGTCGACCTCGCGCGCGAGAGCCTGCACGTAGCGCGGGCCCTCTTCCTTCAGGATGCGCTGGACGCCGCGGATCGTGTAGCCTTCCCCATAGAGCAGGTGGCGGATGCCGCGCAGCAGCTCCACATCGTCCGGGCGATAATAGCGCCGGCCGCCGCCGCGCTTGAGCGGGCGGATTTGCGGGAAGCGGGTTTCCCAGAAACGCAGGACATGCTGGGGGAGATCGAGGTCTTCGGCGACCTCGCTGATCGTGCGGAAGGCGTCAGGCCCCTTTTCCGCCCCCGGCTGGTCCTGTCGCGCGCTCACGACTCCGGCGAGGCCCGATTGATCTGCTGCTTGAGGATGTTGGAGGGCTTGAACACCATGACGCGGCGCGGGGCGATCGGCACTTCCTCGCCGGTCTTGGGGTTGCGGCCGATACGCTCGCCCTTCTGGCGTACCACGAAGGAGCCGAAGGAAGAGAGCTTCACCGTCTCGCCGCGCGCCACGCAATCAGCGATTTCGGACAGCACGGTTTCGACGAGCGCCGCCGACTCCGTGCGCGAAAGCCCGACCCGCTGATAAACCGCCTCGCACAGATCGGCGCGCGTGATGGTGCGACCTGCCATTGCCGTATTCCCTGTCCCGTCGATGCCGATGTTACTAAACGCCAAACTAGGCGCCGTCGCCCGTGCCGGTCAACGGCGCTTCGCGCCTGTGGGGCGGATTACCAGCGCACGAGCGCCGACGCCCAGGTGAAGCCGCCGCCCATGGCTTCCAGCAGCACCAGATCACCGCGCTTGATGCGCCCATCGGCATGTGCGGCAGCCAGCGCCAGCGGGATCGAAGCGGCCGAGGTGTTGCCATGCTGGTCGACGGTGATCACCACCTTTCCCGGGGCGATGCCGAGCTTGACGGCGCTGGCGTCGATGATGCGGCGGTTCGCCTGATGCGGAACGAACCAGTCGATCGTGTCCGCCGATTCACCGGTCGCCTCGAACGCATCGACAATCACGTCGGTGATCATGCCGACGGCGTGGCGAAACACTTCGCGGCCTTCCATGCGCAGGAAGCCGACGCTGCGGGTGGAGGACACGCCGCCATCGACATAGAGCTTGTTCTTGTGACGGCCGTCCGAGCGCAGATGCGAGGTAAGGACGCCGCGGCCCTCCTCCTCGTCCCGCACCGCCTCGAGTACCAGCGCGCCGGCGCCGTCGCCGAACAGCACACAGGTCGTGCGGTCCGACCAATCGAGGATGCGCGAGAAGGTCTCCGCGCCGATGACCAGGCAGCGGCGATAGGCGCCGGATTTGAGGAAGTTGTCGGCCGTCGCTAGGGCGAACACAAACCCCGAGCACACGGCCTGGAGGTCGAAGGCCGCGCCATGGGTGATGCCGAGGCCCGCCTGCACGCTGACGGCGGTGGCCGGGAAGGTGTTGTCGGGTGTCGAGGTGGCGAGGACGATGAGGTCGATGTCGTCCGGCGTCAGCCCGGCATCGGCCAGCGCGGCACGCGCGGCGTGGATGGCGAGATCGGAGGTCACCTCGCCTTCCGCCGCGATGTGCCGCGTGCGGATGCCCGTGCGCTGGACGATCCATTCATCGGATGTGTCGACCATCTGCGCGAGGTCGGCATTGGTCAGACAGCGGGCCGGCAGATAGGAGCCGACACCACGCACGACGGAACGGATTGCACTCACGATGGAACCTGTAGCTCGTCAGAGACGGAGGCATCCGCAGCGCCGGCATGGCTGACCTGCGGACGATCATTCATTCCCGCCTCAATACGGGAGAGAAGTTGGTAGCGGACCATGTCGTAGCCGATATCGACGGCCGAGGCGAAGCCTTCGGCATCGGTGCCACCATGGCTCTTGATCACGACGCCGTTCAGGCCGAGGAACACGCCGCCATTCGACTTGCGCGGATCGAGCTTTTCGCGGAGCGCCCGGAAGGCCCCGCGCGCCAGCAGATAACCGATCTTGGCCATGAAGCTGCGGCTGATCGCGCCGCGCAGGAACTCTGACACCTGCTTGGCGGTGCCCTCGGCGGTCTTGAGCGCGATATTGCCGGAGAAGCCCTCGGTGACGACCACATCGACACTGCCGCGACCGATATCGTCGCCCTCGATGAAGCCGTGATAGGCGAGGCCCGGATGGTCGGCCGCGCGCAGCGCGCCGGCCGCGTCCTTGACCTCTTCGACGCCCTTGATCTCCTCGACGCCGACGTTGAGCAGGCCGACGGTCGGGCGCTCAATGTCGAAGACGATTCGTGCCATGGCCGCGCCCATGACGGCCATGTCGACAAGGTGTTGCGCCGTCGCTCCGATGGAAGCGCCGACATCCAGCACCACGCTCTCCCCGCGCATGGTCGGCCACAGGCAGGCAATGGCCGGGCGGCTGATGCCGGCCATCATCTTGAGGTTGACCTTGGCCATCGCCATCAGTGCGCCGGTATTACCGGCAGAGACGGCGCAATCGGCTTCCTTCACCCGCACCGCATCAATGGCGCGCCACATGGAGGACACCCGTCGGCCCTGGCGCAGCGCCTGGCTCGGCTTGTCGTCCATCCGCACGACGACATCGGTGTGCACCACCGTGCTGGCCGCCGCCAGCTTCGGGCGCGTCCTGAGCAACTCGTTGATGCGGGAGGCGTCGCCATAGAGCAGGAAGGCGATGTCGGGATGGCGGGTAAGCGCGATCTCGGCGCCGGGGAGGACCACTTCCGGTCCATGGTCGCCGCCCATGACGTCGAGCGCTATTCGAACGGGCGAAGACATCTAGCGGCGGGGTCTCATTGGTCGGGTGGAAGGCGGTGCGACGCCAGCGCCGCGCTGACGGCATGCCCGAGTTGAGCCGTCCTGACAATAGCGACGTTGCATTTCCCCGCCCTGCCCCGGTTTAATCGGCATCGCCCCCACCGCCCCCGCGCAACTTGGCCAGCGCCGCAAAGGGAGACGCCTCCGCCGGTCCGGGATCGGCGGGGACTTCAAACTCGGCGTCCGGCTTGCGCGGATAGGGATCGAGCCCGAGGGACAGAAACTCCGCCGCAACCGCGCCGGCGTCGATGGTGCCATCGACCAGAGGGTCGGGCAGGTCGAGTTCCGACACATCTATTTCGGCACCGGGCCGGATTTCCGGCAGCTTCTCCGGCGGGGCGAAACGCAGGTCGATCGGCTCCGACACCTTGCTGTCGAAATCCTCCAGCGTCACCACGCAGGTCTGGGTGACGACCGAATCCACGCGGCCGGTGACATGAACCGTGCCGCCCCGGCCGGGGGTCAGCGTCACTTCGGCCGTCAGCGCGGGAATGCCGGGGATGCCAAAATCCTTGGCCAGCGCCGCGCGCGCGGCGGCGTCGGGCGTGAGCTTCAGCGTCAGCCCGTCTTCCGGCAGGCTGGCGACGAGGACCGGTTTGGAAAGCGGTGAAGCGTCGGTCATGACGGTTCTGTCTCCGTGGAGCCGAGAGCGGCCGGCGGGGCCAGCGGGAAGTCGCCGGCGGCGAAGCGGGCGAAAGGCACCGCCCGCAACGAGGCCGCCGCCTCTATCATATACTGCGCGAAGGCGCGCGCCTCATGTGCATCCGCCGTGCGGGAGCCATGGACGTTGCGCAGCACCGCCTCGGCGAGCGCGCCAACGTCGCTCGCCTCAACCGGCGGCTCATAGGCGGCGATGCGGCCATAGAACGCCTCAGCCACCTTTTTCATCTTTTTCGGCACGGTGAGGTCCCCAACTCCCATTTCCCGGAGATTGGCGTCCATGTCGGTGCAGAAGGCATCGAACACGCCCTGCCCCAGGCCGCGGCGCTCCTCATCCTCGCTCTTGAGACGATGAAACAGCAGGAAGGCATGGACGAGGATCATCTCAAACCGGCCCTCAATGGTGTCGGGCACGGCGTAATCGGTGTAAAATACGGGCTGGCGCGAATGCGCCACGATCGCGCCATAGAGCCGCTGAATGGTCTCGCTTCCGTCATTCCGGCGGAAGAAACGCAGAATCATCGACGGCTCCTGCCCTCATTGCCATGGCCGGCATGGCCCGGCTGGCGAGGTAGCGCGGGCGGCCGGCGCTGGCAACCCCGGCGGCCGGTTGCGACGACGCCATGACCGGCGGTGGCCTCGATGGTTGCATCAGGGACCCGCCCTGTGCTTTCTGCCCCTGCCGCAACGCTTTCCGGCGAGGGCGGCACGAGCTTCGGAGTTGAGTGGATGGCATCGACCTACGCGACGCGGAACAAGGCTCCCGGCACCCGGATGGCGACCTGGGCGTCGATAGCGATGGCCGGCGTGGGAGTGGTCGGGCTCACCGGCTGTTCCGGCGACATGCCCATGGCGACCGCCAATATGGGCCTGGCGCGCACGCCCACCAGCTTCGTGCAGGAACGGCAGCGCGGGTATGTCATTGCCCCGGAGGCACTGCAGCAGGTTCCGATCGGGTCCAGCCAGGAGCAGGTGCTGCTGGTGCTCGGCACGCCCTCCACCATCGCCACCGTCGACGGCGAGGTGTTCTATTATATCTCGCAAAAGGCCAAGAAGGTCATGTTCCTTCGGCCCGAGATCGTCGACCAGCGGGTCATCGCGGTCTATTTCGATCCGAAGGACAAGCGCGTCACCCGGATCGCCGATTATGGCCTGAAGGACGGCAAGGTGTTCGACTTCATCAGCCGCACCACGCCGACAGGCGGGTCTGAAGTCTCGCTTGTCGGCCAGATTTTCAACGCCACGAACTTCCGCCCGGGCATCTGATCCGGGCGCGTTTCCGGATCAGCGGAAACGTTCGGCGGAAAACGGCGCGGGGTCGGTGCACGGCACGTCCCCGCTCATCATTTCCGCGAGCAGGCGGCCGGTGATCGGCCCCAGCGTGAAGCCGAGATGCTGGTGGCCGATGGCGAGCCACATGCCATTCTGCCCCGGCGCCGGCCCGATGACGGGAAGCATGTCCGGGAAGGCCGGGCGGCTGCCCATCCAGGGCTCAGGCTCGGCCCGCGCGCCGAGCGGAAACAGGTCGCGCGCCAGCGCCTCGGTCTTATCCAACTGCACCGGGCTCTTTGGCGCGTCACGACGGGCGAATTCCACGCCCGTGGTCAGGCGGATGCCGCCAACCATCGGGGTGATGACGTAGCCTGCCTCCTCGTCCAATACGGGCCGCGACAGCGCCGCATTGCCCTCGGCGTGATAGTGCATGTGGTAGCCGCGCTTGACCTCCAGCGGCAGGCGCAGGCCGAAGGGGCGCAACACGTCCATGGCCCAGGGGCCGAGGGCTACCACCACTTCCGGCGCCTCGACCGGCCCCTCCTCCGTGGTCACCATCCAGCCCGAGCCGAGACGCGCCAGCGTGCGCGCGTCACCCCGGCGCACCTCGCCACCCAATTCGGCGAAATGCGCGGCATAGGCCTGGGTGACCCCGCCGGGGCTCGACACCGAGTGCGGGTCCGACCAGATGACCGCGCCGGTGAACACCGGTCGCAGCGAGGGCTCCATTTTCAGCGCTTCGTCGACGCTGACCTCGCGGGCGCTCAAGCCATAGGAGCGGGCGAGCGGAAACTCGCTGCGTTCCACATCGAGGCCCGCCGCGGTGCGGTAGAGCTTCAGCCAGCCGCCGTCGCGGAAGAAATGGGTCGCTTCGGCGGCTCGCGCCAGGCGGTCATGTTCGTCCACCGTGAAGGCGAGCAGCGTCTCCATGTGGCGGGCATAGTCGAGCAGGCGCGCGGGCGAAGAGGCGCGCCAATAGGCGAACATCCAGGGCGCGAGGCGCGGCAGCGCGTCCCAATGGTAGTTCGCCGCCGGATTGCGTCCCAGCGCCACATCGAGAAGCGCCGAGATCTTGCGCGGAAAGGCGACGGGATAGATCGACGCCCGCTCCACGAGCCCGGCATTGCCATAGGACGTCTCCTCGCCGGGGCCGCGTCGGTCGACCAGCACGACGGAGCGTCCCCGCTGCGCCAGGTGATGAGCGACGCTGGTGCCGACAATGCCGGCGCCGAGCACGATGGTGTCGGTCTTCATGGTGAACCTGCGGGAGGATGGGGGGCGTCGAACAGGGGGCCCGGGCGGCGCGGAACGCCGCCCGGGCGTCGGTCAGTTGATCGGGAACGGGAAGTACTTGGCGTTGATCTTGGCGAAGGTGCCGTCGGCGTTGATCTCCTGGATCGCCTTGTTAAGCGCCTCGCGCAGCTCGTTGTCTTCCTTGCGCACGGCAATGCCGGTGCCTTGCGGATTCACGTCCTTCAGGTCGGGGCCGACAAACTTGCAGCACTTGCCGTCGGTGGACTTCTCCAGCCATTCGTAGAGCACGAACTTGTCGGCCAGCACGGCGTCGAGGCGCCCGGCGGCGAGATCGGCATTGGCCTCGTCCTGCGTCGGGTAGAGCTTGATCTCGGAATCCTTGTACTTGTCTTCGAGATAGGTGGCGCCCGTGGTCGAGGACTGCGCGCCGATGGTCTTGCCCTTGAGCGCCGCCGGGGTGATCTCGGTGATCTTGGTGTCCTTCGGGGCGATGAAGTTGCCGGGGGTCAGATAGTAGGGAATGGTGAAGGACACCTTCTCCTTGCGCTCGTCGGTGATCGACATGGAGGCGAGGATGAGGTCGTACTTCTTGGCGAGCAGCGCGGGGATGATGCCGTCCCAATCCTGCGCCACGAAGGTGCACTCGACCTTCATCTTGGCGCACAGCGCCTCGCCGATCTCAATGTCGAAGCCGACGAGCTTGCCGGCCGTATCCACCGAATTGAAGGGCGGGTAGGCGCCCTCCGTGCCGATGCGTACCTTCTTCATTTCGGCCTGCGCGGCGCCGGCGCCAATGGCAAGAGCGGCGGCCGCGAGCAGAATCCTGGCGATTTTCATGTGGCTGTTCCCGTAACCAGCGCCGGGTATTCCGGCGTCTGGCTGCGAGGCTAGGTCGATGCCGGGTCGCAGGCAATCGGAGAAATCCCCACTCTTTGGCAGGGCTTGTCAGAAATGGCTGAAGCTGCCTTGGGCGAAGGAGACCAGTTGGCCTTCCCGATTGTGGACGGTGAGGCCCTGCCCTTCCCTTGTCTGCCCGATCACCGCGACTCCGATTCCCGCCGTGGTGGCCACTGTCTGGAACCGGCTCAGCGCCTCATGCGGCACGACGGCGAGAATTTCGTAGTCGTCGCCACCCGTCAGTGCGATCTCCAGCAGCGCCGGCTCCGCCTCCACCGCACGCCGCGCGGCGGGGCTGAGGGGCACGCGCGCCGTCTCGATCTCACCCCCCACGCCGGAGGCCTCCAGCATCTTGGCGAGGTCCCCGACCAGCCCGTCGGACACATCCATGGCCGCGCTGGCATGTTCGCGCAACGCGCGGCTGAGCGACAGGCGCGGACGCGGCAGCAAATAGCGCTCGCGCAGGAAGTCCGCTTCGGCTTCGGTCAGTGCCGCAAATCCGGGCCGTCCGGGCGCCAGCCGCAGGGCGAGGCCGAGCGCGGCGTCGCCAATGGTGCCGCTGACCACGATGGCCTGCCCTGGCCGGGCGCCGGTGCGGCGAACCATCGTGCCGCTCGGCACGGCGCCGATGGCGGTGATCGACACCGTGAACGGGCCCGGCGTGCGCACCGTGTCGCCGCCGAGCAGCGGCGCCTCGTAATGCGCGGCATCGGCGCCGATGCCAGCGGCGAAGGCGTCGAGCGCGGCGGCATCCATATCGGGCGGGATGGCGAAAGCCAGCATCACGCCCAACGGGCGGGCGCCCTTGGCGGCGAGGTCAGACAGGTTCACCCGCATCGCCTTGCGGGCAACGGCTTCCGGCGGATCATCGGCAAAGAAGTGGATGCCTGCAACCAGCGCGTCCTTGGTCAGCACCAATTCATGGCCGGGCGGCACCGCGAGGAGAGCGGCGTCGTCCTTGAGCCCCAGCGCGCCGGGATGGGTGGCGATGGGGGTGAACAGACGAGCGATCAGCGCCTCTTCGCCGGACGGCTTCGCCGCGCGTGATCCATCGCCCATCGCCTCACCCCTCTAGCCGGTGAAATCGGCCGGCCGCTTCTCCCGCGCGATGCCGTCGAGCACCGCGTTGACCATGCCGGTCTCCTCGCGGTCGAGGAAGGCGCCGGCAACATTCACATATTCGGCGATGACCACACGGGCAGGAACGTCCGGCCGCTCGGAAAGTTCATAGGTGCCGGCCCGCAGCGTGGCGCGGAGCACCGCCTCGATGCGCTTGAGCGGCCAGCCATGCACCAGAGCCGCGTCGAGCAGCGTGTCGACACTCCTCTGCTCGCGCACAACGCCGCTGACGATGTCGCGGAACAGGTTGAGGTCGGCGCTGGCGATTTCGTCGCCCTCGATCTCCTGTCCGATCCAATGGCTCTCGAACTGGGCGAGGATTTCCGACAGCGGGGTCGCTGCCAGGTCCATCTGGTAAAGCGCCTGCACGGCGTTGAGGCGGGCGGCGCTTTTGCGCACCGGCTTGTGCCCGGCGCCCTTGGTGCTCGGCTTGTCGTCGGTGGTCATGCGGCTCACCCGACCCGGCGTTTGAGTCGGAGCAGCGCCAGCGCCGCCTCGGCCGCGCCGCCACCCTTGTTGCCGTCGGAAACGCGAGCCCGAACCCAGGCCTGCTCGTCATTCTCGACAGTGAGAATGCCGTTACCGAGCGGCAGCTTGCGGGCAACGGCGAGGTCCATCAGCGCCCGCGAGGATTCACCGGCGACGATCTCGAAATGGTAGGTCTCACCGCGCACCACGCAGCCGAGGGCTACGACGGCGTCATAAGGCTTGCCGGAGGCCGCAGCCGCATCAAGCGCGATAGCGGCCGCGACCGGAATTTCCAGCGCGCCGGGCATGGAGATCACATCGGCATGCGCGCCGGCGGCCTTGATGGCGGCTTGCGCGCCGGCCAGAAGCTCGTCGGCGATATCGTCATAGAAGCGCGCTTCGACGATGAGAATGCGTTCACCGAACAGCGGAACGGTTTCGGCGGCATCGGATGCGCGCGGCGGGCGGGGGCTCGCCATGGTGTTACCTCATGAACTGACAGAGCCGACGACGTACAGGCGTCAACGGAACTCCGCAAGCCGCGCGGCGTAACGGGCCATCATGTCGACTTCGATATTGACACGGCTTCCCGCCTGCACCGCATCCCATGTGGTGTGCGCCAGCGTGTGCGGGATGAGCAGGCACGAGAAGCGGGTGCCATCCACCGTGTTCACCGTCAGCGAGGTGCCGTCGAGCGTCACCGAGCCCTTGATGGCGATGAAGGGCGCCAGAGCGACCGGGGCCTCGAAGGTGAAGCGCGTGGTCTCGCCGAGGTCCTCGCGCGCCACGACATCGGCCACCCCGTCGACATGGCCCTGCACGATATGGCCGCCCAACTCGTCGCCGATCTTGAGCGCCCGTTCGAGATTGAGCCGCGCGCTGACGCACCAGTCGCTTGCCGTGGTGACCGCGAGCGTCTCTGGCGCCGCCTCGACCTCGAACGCGTCGGGCTGCAGCGCCACGACAGTGAGGCAGACGCCGGAACAGGCGATGGAGGCGCCGAGGTCGATGCCGGACGTATCGTAGCGCGTGGCGATAGTCAGCCGGCGCACGTCGTTGCGCGGCTCGACCGCCCGCAGGGTTCCGATGTCGGTGACGATCCCGGTGAACATTCTAGCGACGCCTCATGATGCGCAGGCGGTCACCGCCCTGCTGTTCCTCATCCACCGTGCAGAGATAGTCATCGAGCGCGGAAAGCGGCAGTCCCTCCAGCGCGTCCAGCGCGTCCGGCCCCAGAAGCGTCGGCGCCTCGAACAGGTTCAACTCGTCGACCAGCCCGGCGGCAAGGAAGGAGGCGGCTATACGTGGGCCTGCCTCGACCATGATCCGCGTCAGGCCGCGCAGAGCCAGCAGCTTCACAACTTCATCGAGCGCCAATCCGCCCTCGGGTCGACGCCGCACCCGCATCACCTCGATGCCCATCGCGCCGAGCATCGCCTCGGGCGCGGCCGGAGCGTCCTCGGCGGCGACGATCCACAGCGGCGCGACGGCGAGGCTGCGGGCCAGCGCGCTGGTCGGGGAGAGGCGCAGGTCGGCGTCGAGCACGATGCGCAGCGGCGACCGGTGCGCCATGCCCGGCAGGCGACAGGTGAGTTTGGGATCGTCCGCCAGCACCGTGCCGATGCCGGTAAGCACCGCGTCATGGGTGGCGCGCAGCATGTGGACGCGGTCACGCACAACAGGGCCGGTGATCGCGACCGGCCGACGCCCGGCGAGACCCACCTTGCCATCGGCGGACACCGCCATTTTCAGCATGATGTGCGGGCGCCCTTCGGTGACGCGGCGGATATGACCGGCATGGTCGATCAGCGCCTGCGCCGCCCCGGTGCCGACATCGACCCTGATTCCCGCCTCGCGCAGGATGGAGAAGCCCCGGCCGGCGACGCGGAAATCGGGATCCTGCACCGCTGCGACCACGCGGGCGATACCCGCCGCCCGCACCGCATCGACGCAGGGCGGCGTGCCGCCATGATGTGAGCAGGGCTCCAGCGTGACATAGAGCGTCGCGCCGCGCGCGCCCTCCCCTGCCTGCGCCAGCGCCTGCGGCTCGGCATGGGGGCGTCCGCCGAGCGAAGTCCAGCCCCGGCCCAGCACAAGCGGGCCGCGCGTGCCCTCGCGCACGACGAGCGCACCGACGGCGGGATTGGGCCAGGTGTGCCCCCGCTCGCGCCGGCCGATGCTCAGCGCGGCCGCCATCAGGGAGTCGTCTGTGGCGGATGCAGTCATGGCGCAGCGCAGGGAACTCGAAGATCGGGCATTAGTCGTCGAGCCCGGGGTCGCGCGGGCGGCGGGCGGCCAGATCGTCGCTCGCCCCGCCTTCCACCAGACGCGGCTCCAGCTCGCCCAGCAGGGTCTCGAAATCCTTGGCCTCGCGGAAATTGCGGTAGACCGACGCGAAGCGGACATAGGCGACATCGTCGAGCTGCTTGAGGCTCTCCATCACCCGTTCGCCGATCATCTCCGAGGTGATCTCGCTCTCACCCATGCTTTCCAGCCGGCGGACCAGCCCGGAGACCAGACGCTCCACCCGCTCCGGCTCGACCGGGCGCTTTCTCAGCGCCACCTCGATGGAGCGGGCGAGCTTGTCGCGGTCGAACGGCACGCGGCGGCCGGAGCGCTTCAGCACGGTCAGCTCGCGCAGCTGCACCCGCTCGAAGGTGGTGAACCGGCCGCCGCAATCCGGGCAGATGCGGCGGCGGCGGATGGCGGCGCTGTCCTCGGTGGGACGGGAATCCTTGACCTGGGTGTCGAGGCTTCCGCAGTAAGGACAGCGCATCGTTGGGCCTCAGCTGTAGAGCGGATAGCGGGCGAGCAGATCGGCCACCTTGCCGCGCACCGCCGCCTCCACGAGGCTATCCTCGTCGACGCCCTTCTGCGAGAGCACGTCGAGCACTTCGGCGATCATGTCGCCGACCTGCTGGAATTCGGCCACGCCGAAGCCGCGCGATGTGCCGGCCGGAGTGCCGAGGCGCACGCCCGACGTCACCATCGGCTTTTCCGGGTCGAAGGGAATGCCGTTCTTGTTGCAGGTGATGTGGGCGCGGCCCAGGGCCGCTTCCGACACTTTGCCGGTAAGCTTCTTCGGGCGCAAATCGACCAGCACCAGATGCGTGTCGGTGCCGCCGGAGACGATTTCGAAGCCGTGACCCTTGAGGTTTTCGGCCAGCGCCTTGGCGTTCTCGACCACGTTCTTCGCGTAGAGCTTGAACTCGGGCTGCAGCGCCTCGCCGAAGGCAACCGCCTTCGCCGCGATCACGTGCATCAGCGGGCCGCCCTGGGTGCCGGGGAAGATGGCGGAATTGAACTTCTTTGCCAGGTCCTCGTCATTGGTCAGGATCATGCCGCCGCGCGGGCCGCGCAGGGTCTTGTGCGTGGTGGTGGTGGTCACATGGGCGTGCGGCACCGGGTTCGGATGCACGCCGCCCGCCACCAGGCCGGCGAAATGGGCCATGTCGACCATGAGATAGGCGCCGACCGAATCGGCAATGGCGCGCATCTTCGCGAAGTCGATATGGCGCGGATAGGCCGAGCCGCCGGCGATGATGACCTTCGGCTTGTGCTCGTCGGCGAGCTTGGCCACCTCTTCATAGTCGATGCGCTGGTCGTCCCGGCGCACATTATAGGGCACCGGCTTGAACCACTTGCCCGACAGGCTGACCGGGGCGCCGTGGGTCAGATGGCCACCGGCCGCGAGGTTGAGGCCCAGGAAGGTGTCGCCCGGCTGCATGAGGGCGAAGAACACGGCGGTGTTGGCCTGCGCGCCGGAATGGGGCTGCACATTGGCGAAGCCGGCGCCAAAGAGCTTCTTGGCGCGGTCGATGGCGAGCTGCTCGGCGACGTCGACATACTGGCAGCCGCCATAATAGCGGCGCCCCGGATAACCCTCGGCATATTTGTTGGTGAGTACCGAGCCCTGCGCCTCAAGCACGGCGCGCGAGACGATGTTCTCCGAGGCGATCAGCTCGATCTCGTCGCGCTGGCGACCGAGCTCGGCAGAGATGGCGCCGGCGAGCTCCGGATCGGTCTCGGCCAGCGGCGCCGAGAAGAAACGGTTGATGAAGTTGTGGCTAGAAGCATGAGCTTCGGACGACATAGACCGGCCTCCCTGGGCGGTGGCGATGCCTCCCGGCCGGCGGCGTGCCGACCGCGAAATCGAGGCGGGTCGCTTAGCACAGCACCCGGGGCTTTCAAAGCATGCCGGCCGCAGGGGTGCCTTGCATCGAGGCGGCAGCCGCAACGGAAGGGTGCGACACCGGCGCTCTGAGGTGATGACAGCGCGCGGGGGCGGCGCGTATCGTCGCGCCCTCACCTTCTCGCGAATCCGGGCCACGTCATGAAGATCATCCACTCGCCGCGCCATCTCGGCCATTCCGGCCATGTCGAACTGATGAACGGACAGGTCGTCCCGGCCTTCGAGAAGCCGGAACGGGTCGCGATGATCCTCAACGCCATCGGTGAGCGGCCGTTCGGCACGCTGATCGAGCCCGCCGCCCATGGCCTCGATCCGCTGCTGAAGGTCCATGATGCCGCCTATGTCCGCTTTCTCACCAATGCCTGGGCGATGTGGACGGCGGACGGGCGCGACTTCCCGGCCCTGCCGAGCTTCTGGCGGGCGCCCGGCATGCGCACGGACATCGAGCCGGAAACGATCGACGGCAAGCTCGGCCATTTCTCCTTCGATGCCGGCTGCTGCATGGTCGCGGGCACCTGGGATGCGGTGCAGGCCGCCGCCGACATCGCCCTGACCGGCGCCGACCTCGTCGCCGGTGGCGAGAGGGCGGCGTTCGCCCTGTGCCGCCCGCCCGGCCACCACGCCCATGCCGGCACGATGGGAGGCTATTGCTTCATCAACAATGCCGCCGTCGCGGCGCAGAGCTTCCGCGACCGTGGCGCGGCGCGGGTCGCCATCCTCGATGTCGACTACCATCACGGCAACGGCACGCAGGCGATCTTCTACGATCGTCCGGACGTGCTGGTCTGCAACATCCACGCCGATCCGCTGCAGGAATTCCCCTATTTCCTCGGCTTTGCCGACGAGACCGGCGCCGGTGCCGGCGAGGGCTTCAACGCCAACTTCCCCCTGCCCTGGGGCACGGACTATACCGGCTGGAGCGCGGCGCTGGAGGCGGCCTGCGCGCGGATCGAGGCCTTCGGCGCGGATGTGGTGGTCGTCTCGCTGGGCGTCGACACCTACAAGGAAGACCCGATCTCGCAGTTCCTGCTCGACAGCCCGGATTACCTGAAGATCGGCGCACGCATCGCCGCCCTCGGCCGGCCGACCCTGTTCGTGATGGAGGGCGGCTATGCGGTCGAGGCCATCGGCGTCAATGTCGCCAACACGCTGGAAGGCTTCCTTCAGCGTTAGCCGGTGACGGGCCGATCAGAGGCGATAGAGGATCTGGTCGGTCCAGAACCGCTCCAGCCGGTTGAGCGCCTTGTTCAGCTGCTGGAACTCCTGCGGGCCGATGCCGCCGATCTGCTCGATGGTGACGAGATGCTTGGCGTGGAGGCCTTCGACGATGTCGCGAACCTCCACCCCCTTCTCGGTGAGGCGGATGCGCACCGCGCGCCGGTCCACCCGCGAGCGGCGGTGGTCGAGAAAGCCGGTCTCCACCAGCTTCTTCAGATTGTAGGAGACATTGGCGCCGAGATAATAGCCGCGGGTGCGCAGCTCGGCGGCGGTCAGCTCGGAATCGCCGATGTTGAACAGCAGCAGCGCCTGCACGGCGTTGATGTCCTCGCGGCCGCGTCGGTCGAGTTCGTCCTTCACGACATCCAGCAGCCGGCGGTGGAGGCGTTCCACCAGCGTGACGGCTTCCCGGTAGAGCGGACGGATCGATTCCCGACGCTCCTCCCCGGCCTCGTTGATGCTGACGACATTGGCCGCCTGACCTGCGCGCATGTTTCGTACCCCGGTCTCAGATGTGGGGATTGGTTCCCTCTCGTGAGGCGGCAAGTCTCGCGGCGGCGGAGCTAAGATCGGTTTAAGCGAAAGGCTGAATCCTTCGTCACCGCAACAGGTTAACGAAAGATGAAGAGCGAGCGTCAGCGCTCACTCTCGCGCGCGGCCTTGTAGGTGAGGAAGGCGTAGCCGGCGACGAGGATCGTCTCCAGCGCGGCCACGATCATCAGCCGGCCGACGCCTTCGGGCGCGGAGGCGTTGATGAGAATCTGCACCATCGCCGTCACCAGCCAGAGCACCACCCCCCAGGAGGCGCCGAGCCAGAGGCCGACGGCAGCGACCGGGTTCATGATCGCCGCCCAGATCACCGCCGACTTGGCGGCGAGGGAAATCATCTCGAACCGGCTCATGTCGCCGTCCCAGACGCCACAGATCAGCGTCCAGCTGTAAACGGTCTTCACCATGAGGAAGCCGGCGAGGCAGCGCAGATAAAGGATCACACGCGATTGCCACAGCGGCATGCGGGCGCCGGCCGGGCCGAGCGTGGCGTCGATGGGGTCGTAGGGCGAACTCATTCCGCTTGCATACTCCAAATCGCGCTCAGGCAAGCAGCAATTCGTCGTCAAGCGGCGTATCGAACAGCGCGGCGATGGCGGCCGGGTCGACCTCCTCCAGCCGGGCCGGCTGCCAGTGCGGCTTCTGGTCCTTGTCCACCAGCAGCGCACGCACACCCTCAAAGAAGTCCGGCCGGTCGAGGAGCCGCGTTACCAACCGGAATTCGAGGCCGAGGCAGCCGGCGAGATCGAAGCCGAGCCCGCCCTGCATCTGCTGGAAGGCGATGTGCACGCTGGTCGGCGAGGCGCGGCGGATGGTTTCGAGTTGCAGCCGGGCGAAGTCCGCCGCCTCGCCATTGCCTTCGCCCACCTTCTCCAGAGCAACGACGATCGCCGCCACCGAACCGCCGGCGAAGATGCGATCTATATGCGGGTAAAGGCTGGCGAGGTCCGGCGCTGGCGGGCGCACGGCCTCGCGGGCGAGGACCGCCTCCATCACGTCTCCGGCCCCCAGCGCATCGATAAGCGCGGGCCAGCGGGCCGTGGGAATGTGATGGGTGTAAAGTCCCAGCGCCACCGCATCCGCCATGCCGATGCGCGCCCCGGTCATGGCGAGCCAGGTGCCGCTCCAGCCCGGCAGGCGCGGCAGCACGAAGGTGCCGCCGACATCGGGGAACAGGCCAATTGCAACTTCCGGCATGGCGAAGCCGAGCCGTTCGCCCGCCACGCGGTAGCGCCCATGGCCGGAAAGGCCGAATCCGCCACCGAAGCACAGCCCATCCACCAGCGAGGCGAAGGGCTTGGGATAGCGCGCGATGAGATAGTCGAGCGCGTATTCGTCGCGCCAGTATTGCCGCGCCTCTTCCTTGCGACCGGTGCGGCCGAGCTCGGCCATGGCGCGCACATCGCCACCGACGCAGAAGGCCCGCTCATGCGCCGAGCGCAGCACGACATGGGCGATCGTCGGGTCGTCGATCCAGCGGCGCAGCGTCGCGTCCATGGCGCGCACCATGGGATGGTCGAGCGCGTTCAGCGCCCGGGGACGGTCGAGCGTCACGAGGCCGAGGGCGCCGCGCTGCTCAAAGCTGATGCCGATATCCGTTGTCACGTCGATCCTGCCTCGCCGCTTTCCGTTCCCTGCCACTTAGGCTTTTCCGCGCCGTCCGCAAAGCCGCACGTCCCTCGCCGCCCCCGCCGCGTCAACATGCCCCGCGATGCGAGGGCGGGCTTATACGCAATCACACGGGTGAAGAGGTCGCGCGCGGCGTCGTATGGAGCTATAACCATTCGAAAGTGCCGCGCCGGAGGCGACGCGGCGGGATCCGGTTCACCGCCGAGCGTCTTCGCGAGCATGTCCATGACCATTCCCTTCGCCCGTCCGCGCCCCGTCCACCCCGAGCCCTCCGGCCGGCCGGATTCCTCGTCGAAGCTCGATCTGCTGCAGCGCCCCCGGCGCAACCGCAAATCCGAATGGGCGCGCCAGCTGCTGCGCGAAAACACGCTCACCGTCGCCGATCTCATCTGGCCGATCTTCGTCAAGGACGGGCATGGCGAGCGTACCGCCATCGGCTCCATGCCGGGCGTCGAGCGTCTCAGCGTCGATGAAGCGGTGCGCGAGGCGGAGCGGGCGGCGCGGCTTGGCATTCCGGCGCTGGCGCTGTTTCCCTATACCGACCCGGCGCTGCGCACGGCGGACGGGCGGGAGGCGCTCAACTCCGGCAATCTCGTCTGCCGCACCCTGCGGGCGATCAAGGATGCGGTGCCGGAAATCGGCCTCATCACCGATGTCGCGCTCGATCCCTACACCAGCCATGGTCATGACGGCCTGCTGGACACGCAGGGGCGTATCCTCAACGACGAGACCGTGGCCGTGCTGGTGGAGCAGGCGCTGGTGCAGGCGGAAGCCGGCGCCGATGTCATCGCCCCCTCGGACATGATGGACGGGCGCGTCGGCGCCATCCGCCGGGCGCTCGACGGCGAAGGCCATCACGACGCGCAGATCCTCGCCTACAGCGCCAAATACGCCTCCGCCTTCTACGGCCCGTTCCGCGACGCGGTCGGTTCCACCGGCTGCCTCAAGGGCGACAAGCGTACCTATCAGATGGACCCCGCCAACGGCATGGAGGCGCTGCGCGAGGCGGCACTCGACATCGAGGAGGGCGCGGACATGCTGATGGTCAAGCCCGGCCTGCCCTATCTCGACATCGTCTACCGGCTGAAGGAGACCTTCGGCCTGCCAACCTTCGCCTATCAGGTGTCGGGCGAGTACGCGATGATCGAGGCCGCGGCTCGCAATGGCTGGCTCGACGGCGAGAAGGCGATGATGGAAAGCCTGATGGCGTTCAAGCGCGCCGGCGCCGATGGCATCCTCACCTATTTCGCCCCGCGCGTGGCGGAAAAGCTCGCCCGCGAAGCCTGACGGCGGCGGGCGCCGCCACCATGACCGGCTACCCGCAGGGTTGCTTGCGGCTGTCACTGTTGATGTTCGGCCTCGCCCTGCTGCTTGCGGGCTGCGGTTCCGTGATCGACGCGGATCAGGCCCGGCTCTGCCGGGCGGCAGCCGTCGCGCTGCACGACGACGACACCGAGATCACCGAGACGCAGCTGGCGCCGCTGCGCAGCGATCCGGCGGCGCTGCGCTACAGCTACCGTACCCGCTCCGCCCTCGGCAGCGCCCCGCATGAACTTCTCTGCCACTTCGCCGCCCAAACCGGCGCCGGCCGCTTCGATCTCGTCGCGCTGGTCGCCGATGGCCGACCGTTGGGCGAGGTGAAGCTCTACATCCTCAAGCGCTGGTGGCTGGAGGACAATCGGGGCGAGGTCGGTGGACGGCCGCTTCTCCGCGTCGGCCCGGGGGGCGCGTACTGGCTGCAGCAGGCGCTGGGCGGCATCGTGATGATGGGCGTGTATGGGCTCATCGCGTCGGGCTTCGCGCTGGTGCATGGGTTGTTCGGGCGGATCAACCTGGCCTTTGGCGAGATCGCCGTGGCAGGCGGGGTCTATATGCTGGTCGCGTTCGGCCTTGCGGGCGCCCTCGGCCGGATCGATCCGGCAGGACTGACGGCGGCGCTGCTCACCGGGGTCGCCGGGGCGGCGCTGCTGAGCTGGGTGACCGGGCGCGTCGTGATCGTGCCGATCATCGCCCGCGCCCGGTCGCCGCAGCCGGTGCTGATCGCGACACTGGCCGTGGCCATCGTGCTGACCGAGCTGTTCCGCCTCACCTCCACCGCGCGCGAGAACTGGCTGCCGGCCCTGTTCAACCGGCCGATCTATCTGGCTGGCGAAGCCGGCTTCATCGCCACCGTGACGCCGGCGCAGCTGCTCGCCGCCGGGCTGACGCTCAGCGGCATTTCGCTGCTGCTCGGCCTCATCCGCTTCACCGCCTACGGCCGGGCGTGGCGCGCCCATGCCGACGATCCGCTGATGGCGGCAATGGTCGGCGTTCACGTTCCCCGTCTCGTGGCGGCGACTTTTGCGCTGGCGGGAGGCTGCGCCGGGCTTGCGGGAGTGGCCATGGTCGTGGCCTATGGAACGATTACACCCGGTGACGGGCTGTCAATGACGCTCAAAGCCTTGATTTCGGCAATTATTGGCGGCATTGGCTCCGTGCCGGGCGCGCTGCTGGGCGCCGTTCTCGTCGCCGGCGTCGAAATCGTGTGGTCGTCCGCCTTCGATATCGCGTATCGCGATGTGGTGATCTATTCCCTTCTGGTGGCCGTTCTCATTCTGCGGCCGGGAGGCCTTCTCCAGCGTGCGGCACCTTCGCCGCGAGAATTCTGAGTGGTTCGATGACTTTGCCCGTAACCCCCGCCGATGTCGCCGCCGCACGCAAGTTGCTGGATGGCGCGGTGCTGCGCACGCCTACCCTGCCGGCGCCGCGCCTTTCGGCGATTACGGGCGCGCATGTCTATGTGAAATACGAGAACCTCCAGGTGACGGCGAGCTTCAAGGAGCGCGGCGCGCTCACCAAGCTCTCCAGCCTGTCGCCGCAGGAGCGCGCCGCCGGCGTCGTTGCCATGTCGGCCGGCAACCATGCGCAGGCGGTGGCCTATCACGCCGCCCGGCTCGGCATCCGCGCCACCATCGTGATGCCCAAGCACACGCCGATCGTGAAAGTGGCCGCCACCGAAGCGCATGGCGCGCGGGTGGTACTGCATGGCGAATCGGTCGGCGACGCCTCGGAAGAAGCGGACCGCATCGCCCAGTCCGAACATCTGGTCTGGGTCCACCCCTATGATGACCGACATGTGATCGCCGGCCAGGGCTCGATCGCCGCCGAGATGCTGGAGGACGCGCCCGATCTCGATTCGCTGCTCGTGCCTGTTGGCGGCGGCGGCATGATTTCCGGCATGGCGGTCGCCGCCCGCGACATGCGGCCGGACATCGAGATCGTCGGCGTCGAGACGCGGCTTTACCCCTCCATGTGGAACGCGCTGCACCAGCAGTCGCTGCCCTGCGAAGGAGCGACGCTGGCGGAAGGTATCGCGGTGAAGCAGGCGGGCACGCTGACGCGCGAACTGGTTTCGGCGCTGGTCTCGGATGTCGTGCTGGTGGGCGAGCCGACCATCGAGCGGGCGGTGAACCTGTTCCTGACCCAGCAGAAGACGCTGGCCGAGGGCGCCGGCGCGGCGGGCCTCGCCGCCCTGCTCGCCGATCCCGACCGCTATCGCGGCCGCAAGGTCGGGCTGGTGGTGTCGGGTGGCAATATCGACCCGCGCATCGTCGCGTCCATCATGATGCGCGAGCTGGAGCGCGAGGAGCGCATTGTCTCGTTCCGCTTCTCCATGCTGGACCGGCCGGGCGAACTCGGCATCATTGCCAGCCTGCTCGGTGGCCTCGGGGCGAACATTCTCGAAGTGGAGCACAAGCGCCATTTCCTCGACGTGCACGCCAAGGGCGCGCGGCTCGACGTGACCGTGGAAACGCGGGATCGCGCCCATGCCGACGAGGTGTACCGCGCGCTCATCGAGAACGGCATGGATGTGGTGCGGGTGGACTGGCAGTCCGCCAGCTGACCGCGAGCGGCGCGGTGCCCTTGCCGGCGCCGCGAACGGGCCCCACCTGACGCTCCGGGAGGAAACCGGCATGTTCGACACCAGTGATGACGGGGCGGTGCGGCCCTATGCCTTCGATCCGCTCGTCGAGCCGGAATATTTCCGCGGCGTGCTGTTCCGCCGCTTCGTTGCCTTCATCATCGACACGGTGCTGATCTGCGTGCCGGTCGGCATGGCGGCGCTGCTGATTTTCGTCTTCGGCTTCCTCACTTTCGGCCTCGGCTGGTTCCTGTTCAGCCTGCTGGGGCCCGGCTATGTGGTGTGGGCGCTGGTCTATGTCGGGATTACGCTCGGCGGGCCCCGCTCCGCCACCATCGGCATGCGGGCCATGGGCCTTGAGATGCGGCTGTGGCACGGCGCGCCGATGACCCCGATGCTGGCGGTGGTGAGCCTGGTGCTGTTCTGGGTGTCGGTGAGCGTGTTCACGCCCTTCGTCACCGTCATCGGCCTGCTCAACCGCCGCAAGCGGCTGGCGCACGACTTCATCATCGGCACCGTCGTCACCAATAATGACGAACGGGCCGGCGAATTGCGCGGCTATCGCTGACATTCGCGTTGAAGGGCGCAGCCAGACTTTGACGTCGCGCCCGCGTCGCGCGATCCTTGCTGCCTTCGCAATGTGAACCCGCCGTGACCGAACATTCGCGCAACACACCGCAGTTCTACCTGACCGCTCCCTCGCCCTGCCCCTATCTGCCGGGCCGGCTGGAGCGGAAGGTCTTCACGCATCTGGTCGGTGAGCGCGCCACGCAGCTCAATGACGTGCTGACCCATGGCGGCTTCCGGCGCAGCCAGTCCATCGCCTATCGTCCCGCCTGCGAGCAGTGCCGCGCCTGCGTCTCGGTGCGCGTCTGCGTCGATGATTTCCGCGAGACGCGCAGTTTCCGCCGCGTGCGCCAGGCCAATGCCGATCTCATCGGCGACATCCGCGCCGCCATCCCCACGGCCGAGCAATATTCGCTGTTCCGCGGCTATCTCGACAGCCGCCACTCCGATGGCGGCATGGCCGATATGACCGTGCTGGACTACGCCATGATGGTGGAGGACAGCCATGTCCGCACCCGGCTGATCGAATATCGCCGCCACGGGGCGGGAACAGCGGTCAGCGGGCGCGGCCAGGGCGCGCTCTACGGGGTGGCGCTGACCGACGTGCTCGCGGACGGCCTGTCCATGGTCTATTCCTTCTACGACCCCGAAGAAATCAGCCGCTCGCTCGGCACCTATATGATCCTCGATCACATCGCCAAGGCGAAGGCGATGGGGTTGCCTTTCGTCTATCTCGGCTATTGGGTCGAGGGGTCGGACAAGATGAGCTACAAGCGGCGCTTCCTGCCGCAGGAACGCCTCGCCCCCTCCGGCTGGCTGCGGGTGGAGGAGTAGGTCGCCCGGCTGTCATATGACAGAACGATGCCGGCGCGGCGCCGGCGTCATCGGAATGTGACGTTGCGGAACTAGCTGTCTGGAACGCTTCCAACCCGGAGCGGGACAGATTGCCGGAGCCCCCCATGACCGACAACTCCCTCGACCCCGTACACGAATCCCCCTTCCGCACCAGCCTTCTCGAAGAGGCTGACGGCGCGGGCAGTAACCCGACGCTCAACCCGACCATGGGTGAGCTGATCTCGATCCGCTTCTCCCGTCGCGGGCTCCTGAAAGGTTCGCTGGCCGTTTCCGCCATCGCCGCCACCGTCGGCCCGGCGGCGCTGCTGACCGCCGAGAAGGCGCAGGCCGCCACGGATGGCGCCGCCGCCAATGGCTCGGCCTTCCGCTTCGTGGAGGTCGAGGCCGGCGTCGACGAGACCCATCATGTCGCCGAAGGCTATGACGCCGAGGTGCTGCTGCGCTGGGGCGACCCGCTTTTCCCGGGCTCCCCCGCCTTCGACCCGAAGAACCAGACCGCCGAGGCCCAGCGCCGGCAGTTCGGCTACAATAACGACTATGTCGGGTTCATCCCGCTCGGCGGCTCGTCCGCGCATGGCCTGCTGGTGGTGAATCACGAATACACCAATGAGCACCTCATGTTCCCCGGCATCGTCAGCGTCACGGAGGGCAAGCTGAAGGTGGCGCCGGCGGACAAGGCGCGCGTCGACATCGAAATGGCCGCGCATGGCGGCACCGTCGTCGAAATCCGCAAGGTCGACGGCAAATGGCAGGTGGCGCGACGGCGCGCTCAACCGCCGCATCACCGCCACGACGCCGATGCAGGTCACCGGCCCGGCCGCTGGCAGCGACCGGTTGAAGACGACGGAAGACCCGACCGGCACCAAAGTGCTGGGCACGCTGAACAATTGCGCCGGCGGCGTCACGCCCTGGGGCACCTATGTGATGGCCGAGGAGAACTTCCACGGCTACTTCCTCGGCAAGCTGCCCGAGGGCCACAAGGAGGCCGCCAATTACAAGCGCTATGGCGTCCCGGAGGGCGCCTATGCGTGGGGCAACATCTACCCCCGCTTCGACCTCGCCAAGGAGCCGAATGAGCCGAACCGCTTCGGCTGGATTGTCGAAGTCGATGTGAACGATCCCACTTCCGTTCCTAAGAAGCGCACCGCCCTCGGCCGCTTCAAGCATGAAGGCGCCGAGTCGATCGTGGCCAGGGATGGCCGCGTCGTGTTCTATCTCGGCGACGATGAGCGCTTCGACTATGTCTACAAATTCGTCACCGCAGGCACGTTCAACCCGAATGATCGCGCCGCCAATATGGACCTGCTGGATTCCGGCACGCTCTATGTTGCCAAGTTCGACGCCGACGGCGCGCTGGAATGGATGCCGCTGGTGTTCGGCCAGGGCCCGCTGACCGCCGCCAACGGCTTCGCCCGCCAGGCGGACGTGCTGATCGAGACACGCCGCGCGGCCGATCTGCTCGGCGCCACCAAGATGGACCGCCCCGAAGACGTTCAGCCGAACGGCGTCAACGGCAAGGTCTATGTGATGCTGACCAACAATACCCGTCGCAAGGACGAGCAGGTCGACGCGGCCAATCCCCGTGCCAAGAACGCCTTCGGCCATATCATCGAGATCGCCGAGGCGGATGGCGATTTCGCCGCCACCAAGGGCCGCTGGGAAGTGCTGCTGAAATGCGGCGACCCATCCGTCGCCTCGGTCGGCGCGTCCTTCTCCACCGACACCACCCGCAATGGCTGGTTCGGCATGCCGGACAATTGCGCGGTCGATTCCGCCGGCCGGCTCTGGGTGTCGACCGACGGCAATAGCCCCAAGGACACCGGCCGCACGGATGGTCTGTGGGCGGTGGACACGGAAGGCGGTGCGCGCGCGACCTCCAAGCTGTTCTTCCGCGTGCCCGTGGGCGCCGAGCTGTGCGGCCCGCTGTTCACCCCGGACGACCGCACCGCCTTCGTCGCCGTGCAGCACCCCGGTGATGGCGGTACCGACTGGGCGCCGTTCGGCCGGCCGTCCTATTATGAGGACCTCTCCACCCGCTGGCCGGACTTCAAGGACGACATGCCGGTGCGACCGGCCGTGGTGGTGATCACCAAGAAGGATGGCGGCGTCATCGGCTCGTGAACCGAGCCCTACCGCAGGCCTCAAGCCCTCTCCCCACAGGGAGAGGGCATTTTCCGCACATCTTCTTCAGGGTTTGACGAGCGGGTGCCGCTCCCCGCGCGCGTCAGCCGAACCTGTTGTTGCGCGGAAAACCCTTGGGCGGCAGGCGGCCGGCGCCGGCGCGCTCGCCGCGCCATTCCGTGAGATCGGTCACGGTCCAGGTGCGGCCGGACGTGTCGGTCCAGGTGAGACCCTCGGCGGCGGCGAAGACCTTCACGTCGCTCATCGCGCCGTCCTTGTAGCGCTGCAGCCGCACGCCGCGCCCGCGGGTCATTTCCGGGATCTGGGTCAGCGGGAACACCAGCAGCTTGCGGTTCTCTCCGATGACCGCGACGCTGTCGCCCGTCGCCACCACGACCTTGGCCGCCTCCTGCGCGTCGACGCCCAACACCTGCTTGCCCTTGCGGGTATTGGCGAGGCAGTCATCCTCGGACACGAGGAAGCCCCGCCCCTCCTTCGCCGCCACCAGCAGGCGCCGCCCGCCGACATAAGGCAGCACGTGGAGGATATCCGCCTCCTGCTCCAGTTCGATGGACAGCCGCAGCGGTTCGCCATGGCCGCGCCCGCCTGGCAGTTTCGAAGCGTCCAGCGTGTAGAAGCGGCCATTGGTGGCGAACACCAAGAGCTTCGCCGTCGTCTCGGTGAAGAAGCTGATCTTCAGCCGGTCGTCGCCTTTGAACACAAGCGAGGAGAGATCGGCGACGTGCCCCTTCAGCGCGCGGATCCATCCCTTTTGCGACACCACGACGGTGATCGGCTCGCGCTCCACCAACGCCTCGATCACCGCGTCCGCCTTGTGGGCGGACGCCTCGCCGAAGGTGGTGCGGCGGCGTCCGAGCGGGGTGTCGGGCGCGAAGCGCTTGCGCGTCTCCGCCAGCTGGCCGGCGACGGCCTTCCACTGGCGCGTCTCCGAGCCGAGCAATTTCTCCAGCCCGTCCTTCTCCTTGGAGAGGGCGTCATGTTCCTTGCGGATCTCGAATTCTTCGAGCTTGCGCAAGGAGCGCAGGCGCATGTTGAGGATGGCTTCGGCCTGCACATCGGTCAGCCCGAACCGGGCCATCAGCGCGGGCTTGGGCTCATCCTCCTCGCGGATGATGCGGATCACCTCGTCGAGATTGAGATAGGCGATGAGGTAGCCGCCCAGCACTTCCAGCCGGTGCTCGATCTCCGCGAGGCGGTGGCGGGAGCGGCGCAGCAGCACCTCGCGGCGATGGTCGACCCATTCGCGCAGCGCCTCCAGGAGACTCACCACCTTCGGCACTTGCCCGCCGACCAGCACGTTCATGTTGAGCGGAAAGCGCGTCTCCAGCTCGGTGACGCGGAACAGGCTTTCCATCAGCAGTTCGGCGTCGACATGTCGCGCGCGCGGCTCCAGCACGAGGCGCACATCCTCGGCGCTCTCGTCGCGCACATCGGCGAGAAGCGGCAGCTTCTTCTCGTTCAGCAGGTCGGCGATCTTCTCCACGAGGCGCGATTTCGGCACGCCATAGGGAATCTCGGTGACGACGACGACATAGGTGCCGCGCCCGGTCTCCTCCTTCTCCCAGCGCGCCCGCAGCCGGAAGCCGCCGCGCCCGGTGGCGTAGGCGTCGGCCATGGAGGACGGCGATTCGATGATGACGCCGCCGGTGGGAAAATCCGGCCCCTGGACGAATTTCAGCAGGTCGTCCGTGGTGGCGTTCGGGTTCTCGATCAGGTGCAGGCTGGCGTCGATCAATTCGGCCGCATTGTGCGGCGGGATCGAGGTCGCCATGCCCACAGCGATGCCGGTGGAGCCGTTGGCCAGCAGATTGGGGAAGGCGCCCGGCATGACGACGGGTTCTTCCGTCGTGCCGTCATAGTTCGGGCGGAAATCGACCGCGTCCTCATCGATGCCGTCGAGGATCAGCCGCGCCACCTCGGTGAGGCGAGCCTCGGTGTAGCGCTCGGCGGCGGCGTTATCGCCGTCAATATTGCCGAAATTGCCCTGCCCGTCGACCAGCGGGTAACGCTGGGAGAAATCCTGGGCGAGGCGCACCATGGCGTCATAGATCGCCGCGTTGCCGTGCGGGTGGAACGAACCCATCACGTCACCGACGATCTTCGCGCTCTTGCGGAAGCCGCCGCCGGGGTCGAGCCGCAACAGGCGCATGCCGTAGAGAATGCGGCGATGCACGGGCTTCAGCCCGTCGCGCGCATCCGGCAGGGCGCGGTGCATGATAGTGGACAGCGCATAGGCGAGGTAGCGCTCTTCAAGCGCCGCCTTCAGCCCGATCGGCTCGATCGTGCCATCATCGGTCGGAATCGGTGGCTCACCCATGCCCCTTGCTACAGCGAAGCGCACGGCGGAACAAGACGCGAACGCGCGGCCGCAAAGCTATCCACCGGGCCGTTTCAGCGCCGCGAGCAGCGAGGCGCGGGCATCGGGCAGGGGCAGGCCGCGCGGATCGAACACACGGCGGGCGAGGAAATGACCCGTCAGCGCGAAAGCTGCCTCGACGTCCTCCGCCAGCGGCGGCTCGGCGACCTCGGCGATGAGGAAATAGGGCAAGGTGAACAGCTGCGCCTGCCAGGGCGCGCCGGCGTCCCGGCTCACCGCGCGGCCGGATTTCGGCGAGACATAGAGCAGGTCGTTGCGTCCGCCCGTGGCGGCGCAGCGCTCAAGATCGAGGCCGAAGCCGAGTTCGGCCAGCATGGTCAGCTCGAAGCGCGCGATCATCATGCCGGTCAGCCGTTCATGGTCGAGATGGGCGACCATGGTGGCAAGCATGGCGTGCAGCGCCGGGTGCGGATCGCGCTCGGGCAGCAGGCGAACAAGACTGCCAATGTGGCTGAGCGCGAAGGCGGAATGAGCGCTGGCCATAAGCCGTCCGGCATGGGCGGCGGTCACTTCCAGCGCGAAGGTGCCGAGATGTTCGTCGAGCCGCGCGTGCCAGTTCGCGCGCACCTCATTGCCCGGCTGCAGCGCCGCCGCCTGACGGCGCGAGCCGCCGCCGCGCACCAGGCCGAGATGGCGGCCATGCGCGGCGGTCATCAATTCGACGATGGCATTGGCCTCGCCGTGCCGCCGCACGCCGAGAATGATGCCCTCGTCGGACCACTCCATCGGGCGGCCTCACTCCTGCGGGAATTCCAGCCCCATCTCGCGGTAGCGGGCGGGGTCGTCCGCCCAGTTCTCGCGCACCTTGACGAACAGGAACAGGTGAACCGGGGCCTCGACGATCTCGGTCAGTTCCTTGCGCGCCGCCATGGAGATGGCCTTGATGGTCTCGCCCGACTTTCCGAGCACGATCTTCCGCTGGCTTTCGCGCTCAACGAAAATGGTCTGCTCGATGCGTACCGAGCCGTCCTTTCGCTCCTGCCAGGAGTCCGTCTCGACCGTGGAGCGGTAAGGCAGTTCCTCATGCAGCCGGTGAAAAAGCTTCTCGCGGGTGATCTCGGCCGCGAGCGAACGCATCGGCGCGTCGGAAATCTGGTCTTCCGGATAGAGCCAGGGGCCGAGCGGAAGCAGCTGCGCCAGCCATTGGCGCAGTTCCTTCAGCCCGTCGCCGGCCAGCGCCGAGACCATGAACAGCCGGTCGAAGCTGATGAGTTCGGCGACCTTGGCGGCGAGTTCGAGCAGGCTCTCGCGCTTCACCAGGTCGATCTTGTTGAGCAGGATCGCGCGCGGACGCTTCACATCGGCCAGCCCGCGAATGATCGCCTGCACGTCCTCGGTCAACCCGGCGCGAGCGTCGATCAGCAGCACCACGGCGTCGGCATCGCCCGCCCCGCTCCAGGCGGAGCGCACCATCGCCTTTTCCAGCCGACGCTTCGGCGCGAAGATGCCGGGCGTGTCCACCAGCACGATCTGCGTCGCGCCTTCGATCGCGATGCCGCGCACCAGCGCGCGGGTGGTCTGCACCTTGTGCGAGACGATGGACACTTTGGTGCCCACCAGCGCGTTGGTCAGCGTCGATTTGCCGGCGTTGGGCGTGCCGATAAGCGCGACGAAGCCACAGCGTGTGGTCTCGGCCATCGCGTCGGGTGTTTCTTCGATGGTGTCGTTCATGGTGTGACCCGTTGGAGAAACGCCGCAGCGGCGGTCTTCTGAGCGTTCTGCTTGGAGGAGCCGGTCGCCTCGACCGGCTCGAAGCCCGGCACGTCGACGGCAATGCGGAATTCGGGATTATGGTCGGGCCCGGAACGCTCGACCAGCCGATAATGCGGCGGTGGCAGGCCCCGCCCCTGCGCCCATTCCTGCAAGGCGGTCTTGGGGTCGCGGGCGGAACTGCCGGGCGTGGAAAGCCGGATGCGCCAGAAGCGCTCCACCATCGCTTCCGCCGCGGCGAAGCCGGCGTCGAGATACACCGCCGCCAGCACCGCCTCCACCACATCGGCAAGGATGGCGGGGCGTTCGCGCCCACCGGAGCGATCCTCGCCGGCGCCGAGCCGCAGATGCGGACCGAGCTCCATGGCGAGCGCCACCTCGGCACAGGCGTCCTCACAGACGAGATCGGCCAGGCGGCGCGACAGCTCGCCCTCCTCCGCCTGCGGGAAAGCGCGGTAGAGCATGTCGGAGACGATCAGCCCCAGCACGTGGTCGCCGAGGAATTCAAGCCGCTGATAGGAGCGCACCCGCGCCTTCGAACCCTGCACGCCGGTGACGGCGCTGATATGGGTGAGCGCGAGCCGCAGATGCGCGCGGTCGGCGAAGACATGGCCGAGCGCCGCTTCCAGCGCCTCCAGGCCGGCGTCGTCGGCGACGCGGTTCTTGCCGCGCGTCATCGCACGAAGGAGAACAGACGGTCCCAACGCACCGTCCACGGCCACTTCCAGAACTGCCAGGCCGCGTCGCCTTCCTTCACCGAGAAGAAGATGATCTGCGCGCGGCCGATCAGGTTCTCATAGGGCACATAGCCGACCTGGCTCAGCACCCGGCTGTCGGTGGAATTGTCGCGGTTGTCGCCCATCATGAAATAATGGCCGGGCGGTACCTTGTAGACATCGGTATTGTCGTAGAAGCCGTTTTCGACGAGATCGAGCGTGTAGTAGCTCACGCCATTGGGCAGCGTTTCGGTCCAGCGCTTCACGCGCTCCACCCGGCCATTGCCCTCGTCGTCCATCCAGTAGCCGGCATCCTCGCGCTTCACCGGCACGCCGTTGATGTGCAGCAGCCCGCCGATCATCTGGATTTCGTCGCCGGGCAGGCCGATCACCCGCTTGATGTAATCGGTGCTCTCATCGCGCGGCAGCTTGAACACCACCACATCGCCGCGATTGGGCGTGGAACCGAGAATGCGCCCGTCGAACAGCGGCGGCGACAGCGGCAGGGAGAAGCGGCTATAGCCATAGCTGTATTTGGAGACGAAGAGATAATCGCCGACCAGCAGCGTCTCCTTCATGGACCCGGAGGGGATGTTGAAGGGCTGAAACAGAAAGGTGCGGATCAGCAGGGCGATCAGAAACGCCTGAAGGATGACCTTCACGGTTTCGCCGAGGCCGCCTTCCTGCTTCTTCGGTTCGGTGGTGGACGTCATGTTGCCTTCCGGTGCGCTCAGCGGCACGGCATGCGCCGCGCAAGGCGGCCGTGCGGCTCCTATAGCCGCTCAAACCAGCGGCGGCAACGCGCCCCGCTCACGATCGCACGAGGTGACGCGCCGGCAGGGCGGCTTATCCGCCGCTGGAGATCGGCACCGCGCTGATGATGACGAAGGCCTGCGCCAGCGGGCCGTCATCGGTGATGGTCAGGTCGATGCGCGCCTCATGGCCGGCGGGCGTCATGGCGTCGAGGCGCGCCTTGGCGCCGCCGGTGAGGTTCATGGTCGGCCGGCCGGAGGGCAGGTTGACCACGCCCATGTCGCGCCAGAACACACCCTGCGCCAATCCGGTGCCGAGCGCCTTGGCGCAGGCCTCCTTGGCGGCGAAGCGCTTGGCGTAGCTCTCGGCCCGACGGGCGCGGCGATCCGACTTGGCGCGCTCCACCGGGGTAAACACCCGGTCGAGGAAGCGCTCGCCGTGCCGCTCCAGCACTTCGGCCACGCGCCGCACGTCGGTGATATCCGAGCCGATGCCGAGGATCACGCCCTGCTCTCCCTCACGCCGCCTGCGGCGCCCCGATACGGGCCCGCCCGCGCGCCATGGCTGTGCGCATCTGGCGCACGGCCCCCTCCAACCCGATGAAGATGGATTCGCCGATGAGGAAATGGCCGATATTGAGTTCGCGGATTGGCTCGACAGCCGCCATCACTTCCGCCGTGGCGAAGTCGAGCCCGTGGCCGGCGTGAATTTCCAGCCCCAGCGCGCTGCCCTGCCCCGCCGCAGCGATCAGCCGCGCCAGTTCGGCCTCGGCCTTGTCGGTCTCGCCGGCGGCAAGGAATTCGCACCAGGCGCCGGTGTGAAGCTCAATCACCGCCGCGCCGATATCGGCGGCGCGCGCGATCTGCTCGGCGTCCGGCGCCACGAACAGCGAGACGCGAATGCCGGCCGCGCCGAGCTTTTCCACCTTGTGGGCGAGATCGATGCCGCCGCCAATGACGTCGAGGCCGCCTTCGGTGGTGCGCTCCTCGCGCCGCTCCGGCACAAGGCAGGCGGCATGCGGGCGCTGTTCCAGCGCTATCGCGACCATCTCGTCGGTCGCCGCCATCTCGAAGTTCAGCGGCACTGTGAGCTGGTCGCGCAGACGCCGCATATCGCTGTCGCGGATATGGCGGCGGTCCTCGCGCAGATGCGCGGTGATGCCGTCGGCCCCGGCGGCGCAGGCCAGCTGGGCGGCGCGCACGGGGTCCGGCAGGTCGCCGCCGCGCGCATTGCGGATGGTGGCGACGTGGTCGACATTCACGCCGAGGCGGATGGGGGGAACGAGGGGGGTCACGCCTTCACCCCCTGAATGCCGCGCGAACCCGGCTTCACCGCCGGCAGCGCCGCCAGCTCGGGCGGGAGCGCATCGGCGGGATAGGCGGGAATATCGAGTTTCGCCAGCGCCACCAGCGGCACGCCGAGATCCGCCTTGCCGTTGGAACGGTCGATGAGGCAGGCGGCGCCGACGACATTGGACGTGTGCTCAGCGATGGCCGCGAGGCATTCGCGGGAGGACAGGCCGGTCGTGATGATGTCTTCCACCATCAGCACCTTGGCCTCGGGCGGAATGGTGAAGCCGCGGCGCAGCTGGAAGGTGCCGCCTTCGCGCTCCACGAAGACGGCCATGGCGCCGAGCTGTCGGGCCGTCTCATAACCGGGAACGATGCCGCCGACGGCGGGCGAGACCACATAATCGATCTTGCCGAACGCGGCTTCGGACTTCTCTGCCAGCGCCTTGCACAGGCGCGCCGTCCGGACGGGGTCCTGGAAGATGAACATCTTCTGCAGGAAGACCGGGCTGCGCAGGCCGGAGGAGAGAATGAAATGCCCTTCCAGCAGCGCCCCCGCCGCACGGAACTCGGCCACCACCTCGTCTTGTGTCATCGCGAAAGCCCGGAGCAGGTTACGGAATGGGTGGCGTGATAGCCCATAAGGCCGGCCGCGTCACCCGTCCGTCACGTCTCAGGCCCTGGCGACCGATCCCTCGCGCAGCGCGCGGCTGCGGGCTTTTGCACAGGCCAGCGCCGCCTCGCCGGCAAGCTGTTCGACACGGGCGCTGGCGACGCGGTGCGCATCGCCGGCCAGCCGCCCCCAGAACGCCTTGGCGGCACCCGAAACGATACGGACATTGGCCTGAATCTGTTCGGTCATCGGTGTCTCCTGCAATGGCGTCGTGGGACTGCCGAGGAAACGCCGATCAGGGTTAACGGTTCCTTATCAGCCGTTCACTCGTTCGACGCTCGACACGACAGGGCGGGCGCGCAGATCGCTGAGAATGCCGTTGAGATGACGCAGGTCGTAGACGCCGATGTCGATCACCATCCGGGTGAAATCGGCCGAGCGCGAGGACATGCGCAGATTCTCGATATTGCCGTCGCGCTCGCCGATCACCTGGGCGATCTGCGCCAGCGAGCCCGGCTCATTGGTGGCGACGACGACAATCTGCACCGGAAAGCGCTGCGGGTCGTCTTCCTCCACATCCCAGCGCACATCGAGCCAACGCTCCGGCTCCTCCTCGAAATCCTGCAACGCGGGCGACTGGATGGGGTAGATGGTGATCCCCTCGCCCGGCGAGAGGATGCCGACGATGCGGTCGCCCGGAACGGCGCCACCATTGGGCGCGAAACGCACCGGCAATTCGCGGTTGATGCCACGAATGGGAATGGCGGTCTGCGGGTCGGGATCGCTCTCGATGCCGGGGATCTTGAATTTGAGGCTCTGCCCCTTCTCCAGCTCGAACCAGCCCTCGCCCTTCAGCGCCGCGCGTTCTTCGGGACGCGGGCCGGTCCATTCCGGGTGCACCGCCTTGACCACGTCGTCGGAACGCATCTCGCCGCGCCCGACGGCGGCATAGACATCCTCCAGTGAGGCGCGGGCGAGACGGCCGACCGAGGCGGCGAGCTTCTCCTCGGAGAACACCTTGCCGGCCCGCACAATGGCGCGCTCGACGATCTTCTTGCCGAGCCCGGCATATTGCGCCCGCACGGCGGCGCGGGTGGCGCGGCGGATCGCGGCGCGCGCCTTGCCGGTGACGACGATGGATTCCCAGGCCGCCGGCGGCGTCTGCCCGGCGGCGGTGATGATCTCCACCTCGTCGCCATTCTGCAGTTCGGAGACCAGCGGCGAAATCTTGCCGTTGATCTTCGCCCCCACCGCCCGGTCGCCGACGCCGGTATGCACGGCATAGGCGAAGTCGATCGGGGTGGCGCGGCGCGGCAGGGTGATCAGCCGCCCCTTGGGGGTGAAGCAGAACACCTGGTCGTGGAACAGTTCGAGCTTGGTGTGCTCCAGGAACTCTTCGGGGCTCGAGCCCTCCGCCAGCAGCTCGATGGTGCGGCGCAGCCAGGCATAGGCGTTGGATTCGCGCGTCAGCGGGTCCGAGCCGCCCGTATCCTTGTAGAGCGCGTGCGCGGCGATGCCGTATTCGGCGATCTCGTGCATTTGCCGGGTGCGGATCTGCAGCTCGACGCGCTGGCGGCCGGGCCCGACGACGGTGGTGTGAATGGAGCGGTAATCGTTCTGCTTCGGGGTCGAGACATAGTCCTTGAACCGCCCCGGCACGAGCGGCCACTTGGTGTGAACCACGCCGAGCGCGGCGTAGCACTCCTCCACCGTCTCGACGATGATGCGAAAGCCGTAAATGTCGGACAGCTGCTCGAAGGCCACCGACTTGCGCTCCATCTTCCGCCAGATGGAGTGCGGGCGCTTCTGCCGGCCGGTGACGAGCGCGCCGATGCCCTTCTGGGCGATGGCGTCGGAAAGCTCCCGCTCAATGGAGGCCACCAGTTCGCCATTGCTCTCCTTCAGCGCCTGCAGTCGGCCGAGGATCGAATCATAGGCCTCCGGCGAGAGCTGGCGGAAGGAGAGGTCCTCCAGCTCCTCGCGCATGTCGTGCATGCCCATCCGCCCTGCGAGCGGCGCATAGATGTCCAGCGTCTCCTGCGCGACGCGGGAGCGTTTTTCCTCCGGCACCCATTTGAGCGTGCGCATATTGTGCAGGCGGTCGGCGAGCTTGACCAGCAGCACCCGCACATCGTCGGCGATGGCGAGCAGCAGCTTGCGCAGATTCTCCGCCTGCTTCGCCTGCTTGGACACAAGGTCCAGCTTCTTGATCTTGGTCAGGCCCTCGACCAAGGCGCCGATCTGCTGGCCGAAGATCTTGTCGATCTCGTCGCGGGTGGCGTCGGTATCCTCGATCGTGTCGTGCAGCAGCGCCGCCACGATGGTGGCGTCGTCGAGCTTGAGGTCGGTCAGGATGGCGGCGACTTCGAGCGGGTGCGAAAAATAGGGATCGCCGGAGGCGCGCTTCTGCGTGCCGTGGGCGCGCATCGCATAGACGTAAGCGCGGTCAAGCAGCGCTTCGTCGGTATTGGGATTGTACCGGCGTACGCGCTCGACGAGCTCGTACTGCCGCATCATGACAGGGACTCGCGAGAAGGATCGGCCGGGGCGGCCGCTCTGCTAGATATCATCCGCAAGGCCGGCCAGCGCAAGCCGCATGTCGCGGAAATGGCAGGCAAAACGGAAACGGCCCGGCGGAGGGCCGGGCCGTCACCATGGAAAAAGGGCGATCGCCCGAACGCCGTATCAGCCTTCGTCGTCGTCGCTCGGCTCCGGCGGCACCAGACCCTGCAGGCCGGCGAGCAGCTCTTCCTCGGTCATGCGATCGAGCATGACATCGGAATCGTCGCCGCTCGACGAATGGGACGCGATCATCGGAACGGTCTCGGGCTCCGGCTCGTCCACCTCGGTGAACTTCTGGAGCGAGTGGATCAGTTCCTCGCGCAGATCCTCCGGCGAGACGGTTTCGTCGGCGATCTCGCGCAGGGCAACGACCGGGTTCTTGTCATTGTCACGGTCAACCGTGATCGGCGCGCCGGACGCGATGGCGCGCGCCCGATGGCCGGCAAGAAGGACCAGCTCGAAGCGATTGTCGACCTTGTCGATGCAGTCCTCGACGGTGACGCGAGCCATGCTTCGGCACTCCTGACGGGAAAAGGAAGCGGCGTCCTTAAACCAATCCGGCCGAAGGGGCAAGCGCTCGCGGCCCGCACGCACCGCCCTGCCCTCACCTTCCCTCGATCAAAATTGGCGGACAAGCGCCGCCGTCGTCTCGCCGCCGCCATAAATCGGTTATGTCTATGGAGTGGACGGTTCCCGGCATCGGCGCGTGCCGGCGGGGGTCATCGCACATTTATCAGTCCGGGTATTTTCTCATTATGGTCAACGGCATGGAAAAGATCGCCCTCTTCATTGACGGGGCAAATCTGTACTCCGCCACCAAGTCTCTCGGTTTCGATATCGACTATAAGCGGCTTTTGAAGGAGTTTCAGGGGCGCGGCTATGTTCTGCGCGCCTTCTATTACACCACGCTCGTCGAAGACACGGAATATTCCTCGATCCGTCCGCTGCTCGACTGGCTCGACTATAATGGCTACTCGGTCGTCACCAAGCCGGCGCGGGAGTTCACTGACAGCCAGGGTCGGCGCCGGGTGCGCGGCAATATGGATATCGAGCTGGCGGTCGCCGCCATGGAGCTCGCGGATCATGTCGACCATATCGTCCTGTTCTCCGGCGACGGCGATTTCCGCTCGCTGGTGGAGGCGGTTCAGCGCAAGGGGGTGCGGGTGACGGTGGTGTCCAGCATCCATACCCAGCCGCCGATGATCGCCGACGAGTTGCGCCGTCAGGCCGACGTGTTCCTCGATCTCGTGGACCTGCAGGCCAAGGTTGGCCGCGACCCGGCGGACCGCTCCGGCCGCATGCAGGAGACGCCGCGCTTTCTGGAACGCCGCGCGCCCGCGCCCGCCCCGGATGACGACGCAGCGGATTCCTGACGCCGATGGGCGCCGTTCTCGACGCTTCGCCGGCAATGGCGGTGCCGGAGCCGCCGCGCGACTGCCCGCTCTGCCCGCGCCTCGTCGCCTTTCGCGACCATTGGCGCGCGCAGGAGCCCGGTTGGCACAACGCGCCGGTGCCCTCCTTCGGGCCGGAGGATGGGCGCCTGCTCATTGTCGGACTGGCGCCGGGGCTGCGTGGGGCAAATCGCACGGGCCGCCCGTTCACCGGCGATTATGCCGGCGAGTTGCTGTATTCGACGCTGATCAAGTTCGGCTTCGCCATCGGCACTTTCGAGGCCCGGCCGGACGATTCGCTGAGATTGGTGGATGCGCGCCTCACCAATGCCGTGCGTTGCGTGCCGCCGGAGAACAAGCCGACCACCGACGAGATCCGCACCTGCCGCCCGTTCTTCTCCGCCACCATCGGGCCGCTGCCGAGCCTCAGCGCCATCGTCGCGCTGGGCAAGATCGCCCATGACCAGGTGCTGGCGGCGCATGGCGAGCGCTTGTCGCACCACAAATTCGCCCATGGCGCCGTCCACCGGCTGGGCGATCTTGTGCTCTTCGACAGCTATCACTGCTCTCGCTACAACACGAACACCGGCGTGCTGACGACGGAGATGTTCCACGCCGTCTTCGCCAAGGTGCGGGCGCATATCGACACGCTGGGCTGACCGGTCAGGGAGCGACCGGCGCCCACAGCACATCCTCGACCCGCCGCGCGCCGGACGCCAGCATTGCCAGTCGGTCGAAGCCGAGCGCGATGCCCGAGGCTTCCGGCATCTGCGCCAGAGCGGCGAGGAAATCCTCGTCGATCGGGTAGCGCTCGCCGTAAAGCCGCTCCTTCTCATCCATCCACTGGACGAAACGGCGCCGCTGTTCGCCGGCATCCGTAAGCTCGCCGAAGGCGTTGGCGAGTTCGACCGCAGAGACATAAAGCTCGAAGCGCTCCGCGACGCGCGGGTCGCTCGGCTTCGGCTGCGCCAGCGCGGCTTCCGAAATCGGGTACTCGCACAGGATGGTCGGCCGGCCGACGCCGAGATGCGGTTCGATCTTCTCAACCATGACGCGGGTGAAGACATCCGCCCATGTGTCATCCGCCGCGACGCGGATGCCCGAATCCCGCACCGCGTGCCACAGCGCGTCGCGGTCATTCGCCTCCACGTCCACCGTCGCCATGAGGTCGATACCGGCGAAACGGTCGAACGCCTCCGCCACGGTCAGCCGTTCCGGCTCGTGGGTAACGTCGCAGGCTTTGCCGCCGTACTGGAAAGCGTCGGTCCCGGCGGTCTCCGCCGCCAGTGCCAGCAGCGCGGCGCAATCGGCCATAAGCGCCTCATAGGTCTCCCGGGCGCGGTACCATTCCAGCATCGTGAACTCGGGATGGTGCAGCGCCGTGCGCTCGCCATTGCGGAAGACGCGGGCGAAGGTGAACAGCCGCGCCTCGCCCGCCGCCAGCAGCTTCTTGGCGGTGAATTCCGGCGAGGTGTGGAGATAGCGCGGCGCGCGCTCCCCATCTGGGCGCTCCAACTCGGTAGCGAAGGCCTTGAGATGCGTCTCGTTTCCCGGCGACACCTGCAGGATCGGCGTTTCCACCTCGATGAAGTCTCGCGCCGCGAAGAAGCCGCGCAGCGCCCCCTTCAGCCGCTGGCGAACGAGAAGGAGGGGGCGTCGGTCGGCATGGCGCGCGGGAGACCACCAGGGGGAAGCGGCAACGGACATGACGACTCTCCGGCGCGCGGATGCGCCTGCGGCGGGGTTGGCGGAAGACGGGCGCGCTTGTATAGGAGGCGCCAACGGAATCCCAGCGGTGCCCCGCGCGAGGCGGCGCACCCAACAGCCAGAGGACCGCAATGGTCAAGGTCATCGCCAGCACGCTGCGCAAGGGCAACGTGGTCGACATCGACGGCAAGCTCTATGTCGTGCTTACCGCCGAAAACATCCATCCCGGCAAGGGCACCCCGGTGACCCAGCTCGACATGCGCCGCATCTCCGACGGCACCAAGGTCTCCGAGCGCTATCGCACCACCGAGCAGGTGGAACGTGCGCTCGTCGAGGACCGGCCCTACACCTTCCTTTATTCGGACGGTGAAGGCTTCCACTTCATGAACCCGGAGAATTACGACCAGATCGCGGTGTCGCCGGATGTGATCGGCGAGCAGGCCGCCTATCTAAGCGACGGCATGCAGGTGCATCTCTCGGTGCACGAAGGCGTCGCCATCGCCATTGAACTGCCCCAGCGCATGGTGCTCGAAGTCGTGGAAACCGAGCCGGCGATGAAGGGCCAGACGGCGTCCTCCTCCTACAAGCCCGCCATTCTTTCCAACGGCGTGCGCTCGGCGGTGCCCCCGCACATCGCGGTCGGCACCCGCATTGTCGTCATGACCGCCGACGGCTCCTATGTCGAGCGCGCCAAGGACTGAGCGGCCCGACAGAGCGAATCAAAAAGCCCGGCCAAGTGCCGGGCTTTTCTTTTGTTTATGAGCGGGAGTGGGTGTCAGCCCCGGTCGCGCAGAAGGCGCTGCTTGTCGCGGGCCCAGTCCTTCGCCTTTAGCGCCTCGCGCTTGTCGTGCGCCTTGCGTCCGCGGGCGATGGCGATCTCCACCTTGGCGCGGCCCTGCTCGTTGAAATAGATGCGCAGCGGCACCACGGTCATGCCCTCGCGCTCCACCGCCTGCCAGATCTTGGCGATCTGACGCTTGTGCAGCAGCAATTTGCGCGGCCGGCGCGGTTCGTGGTTGAAGCGGTTCGCCTGCAGATATTCCGGGATGAAGGTGTTGTAGATGATCGCCTCGCCAGTCTTGGCGGAGACATAGCTCTCCGCCACCGTGGCGCGACCGCCGCGCAGGCTCTTCACCTCCGTGCCGGACAGCGCGATGCCCGCCTCGAACACCTCGCCGATCTCATAGTCGAAACGCGCCCGCCGATTGTCGGCGACGACCTTGCGTTGTTCTGTCTTCTTTTCAGCCATCGCTTTGCTCCGAACCGGAGCGCGCGCCCCGATCTGACGTCAGTTGAGGATTCCGGCGTGGCGCATGGCCGCGAGTACGGTTTCCTTGGTCTTCTCGGTGACCGGCACCATGGGCAGGCGTGCCTCGTCGACGATCTTGCCGAGAACGCTCAACGCATATTTGGTGGGGCTCGGGTTGGTTTCAACGAACAGCGCTTGGAACAGCGGGAACAGCCGGTCCTGCAGCTCCAGCGCCTTGGTGTAGTCGCCGGCGATGCAGGCCTCGATCAGCTGGGCGCAGAGCTTGGGGGCGACGTTAGACGCCACCGAGATGCAGCCATCGCCGCCATGCGCCATGAAGGCAAGCGCCGTGGCGTCTTCGCCCGAGAGCTGGTTGAAGCCGGGGCCGATCGCCTGGCGCTGCTGGCTGACACGGGCGAGATTGGCGGTCGCGTCCTTCACCCCGACAATGTTCTTCAGCTCGGCCAGCCGCGCCATCGTCTCCACCGACATGTCGACCACCGACCGGCCGGGAATGTTGTAGATGTAGATCGGCAGTCCGATGGCGTCGTTGATGGCCTTGTAGTGCTGATACAGGCCTTCCTGACCGGGCTTGTTGTAATAGGGCGTCACCACCAGCACCGCGTCCGCCCCCGCCTTTTCGGCGTGGCGGGCGAGATCAATGGCCTCGATCGTATTGTTGGAGCCGGCACCGGCAATCACCGGCACCCTGCCCGCCGCCTGGGCGACGGTCCATTCGACCACGGACTTGTGTTCGTCATGGGAGACGGTCGGGCTCTCGCCGGTCGTGCCGACAGGCACGAGGCCGTGGATGCCTTCCTCGATCTGCCAGTCGACGAGGTCGCGGAACGCTTTCTCGTCCACGGCGCCGTCGCGGAACGGCGTGACAAGCGCCGTAAAGGATCCACGGAAGGGCAGCGGGTGGGACATGGAGCGCTCCTGAAGCTCGATCTTTCTTGTCGCGCAACATGCCCTTGGCACGATGCGGCGAGGGGGCATCAGATATCGCGTCGGCGCGGCCGAAGGAAGGGCATTCTTGGCGCTTCCCGTGGCAAAGCCGGTGTCGCTGGGGCATGCTGCCCCCGTTTTGCCGGGTTGCGCGGCTAGATTGCCGCATGGGCTGCGGAGCGGGCGACATGGCGCGCCGGTTGTGGTTAGCGTTTCGTCAATAAGATCGCGCGACAACTGAAGCTGCCCAGCCGACCGGAAACGGCCCGCGCGGGGTCTGTTTCGTCTGTCAGGAGAGTCCGCCGTCATGAACGAGTGCGCGAACGATCATCCGCTTTCGCCGCGTTCCGCGAACGGGGCGCGCCGCCGGCCGCGCGGCGCCCTGACTCTTGCCACTGCGCTGCTGCTCGGCTCGGCCGCCTTCCTGCCGACACTCGCCGAGGCGACGACGCCGACCCCGGCGCCGAAGCCCTCCAGCGCCAAGGACCAGAAGACGGCGGCGACGAAGCCCGGGCCGAAGCCGGCCGCCAAGCCGAAGATCAACGTCTCGCCGAAGGTGACGACCGCCTCCGCCGCTGGCGGCATGGCAATGGCGGCGGGGGCTGCGAGTTCATCCCTTGCCGGTGCCACCGGCGACCTCAAGACCGCAACCGATCTCATCGACAAGGGCCAGAGCGCACAGGCGCTCGCGATCGCCGACCAGATGCGCGATCCCGGCGCACAGGCGCTGGTGCGCTGGCTGGCGCTGCGCGTCACCGCGCGCGATGTCGGCTATGACCGCGCCGTCGCCATTCTGCGCGCCCATCCGACGCTCCCGACGCCGATCGTGCTGCGCCGCCGGCTCGAATATCTGCTCTATGTCGAGAACAAGGATCCGCAGACGATCCTCAATTTCTTCGCCGAGCAGGCACCCTATTCCGGCGAAGGCAAGGTCGCGCTCGCCCGCGCTCTGTTCGCCGCCGGCGACCAGAAGGCCGGCGCGGCCTGGCTGCGCAACGCCTGGCAGGAAGACCCGCTCGCCTCCGACACCGAATCGACGGTCATGGTGGAGTTCGGCGGACTGCTGACCCGCACCGATCACAAATACCGCGCCGACAAGCTGCTCTATAACGAGGACGCCGAGCGCGGCCTGCGTGCCGCGCAGCGGGCCGGCGACGATGTGACGGCGCTGGCGCGCGCGCGCATCGCGCTCTCCACCGGCAAGGGCGATGTAGCGAAGCTGCTCGCCGCGGTGCCCGCCTCGCTGCGCTCCGACCCGGCCTATCTCTACACTCTCGCCAAGATGCAGCGGCGCAATGGCGACCATGCCGCCGCCGCCCGCACCCTTTCCAGCGCGCCGAAGGACGCCGGCCTGCTGGTCGACCCGGACGAATGGTGGGTAGAGCGCCGGCTGGTGGCGCGCGGCCTGCTCGACAAGGGCGATGCCCGCACCGCCTATAAGGTGGCGCGCGAGGCCGCCGTGCCCGAAGACGAGCATATGCGGGCCGACGCGCATTTCACCGCCGGCTGGCTGGCGCTGCGCTACCTCAACGACCCCAAGGCGGCGCTGGCGCATTTTGCCAAGGTGCCGGAGAACCAGACCCACCCGGCGACGGTGTCGCGCGGCTATTACTGGCAGGGCCGCGCCTATGAGGCGCTGGGCTCCACCGCCAATGCCCGCTCACAATATGCCACAGCCGCGCAATACGGCACCGCCTATTACGGCCAGCTGGCGGCCGCACGTCTGGGCAACAGCAAGGTGAAGGTGGAATCGGCGCCCGCCGCCAATGCCGCACAGCGCAACGCCTTCAACCGCGACGAAGGCGTGATGATCTTCCGCCTGCTGGAGAAGCTCGACAAATCGAACCTCTCCATCGCCCTCGGCTATGACCTCGCCGAACGTCTGCCGGATGCGGCGCAGCTCGGCCTGCTGGCGGAACTCGCCAAGCAGCAGGGCGACGCCCGCGCCGTGACGATGATCGGCAAGGTGGCGCTCAATCGCGGCATTCCGTTGGAGGCGGAAGCCTATCCCACCTTCGGCATTCCCGATTACCGGCCGATCACCGAGGATGTCGACCGCTCGCTGGTCTACGCCATCGCCCGGCAGGAGAGCATGTTCAACCCCTCCGCGCGGTCGAGCGCCGGCGCCACGGGCCTGATGCAGGTGATGCCGGCCACCGGCGCCACCATCGCCCGGCGCACCGGCACCACGCTCGACCCCAAGCGGCTCGCCGTGCCGGCGGTGAACGTGCAGTTCGGCGCGGCCGAACTGCGCAGCCTGCTCGACAATTACCAGAACAACTATGTGCTGACCTTCGCCGCCTATAATGCCGGGCGCGGCAATGTGGCGAAGTGGATCGCCGCCTATGGCGACCCGCGCGACCCCTCGGTCGACCCCATCGACTGGGTGGAGCGCATCCCGTTCTCCGAGACCCGCAACTATGTGCAGCGGGTGATGGAGAACGCGCAGGTCTACAAGTCGCGCTTCGGCTCGCGTGCCCCGTTGCAGATCGAGGCGGATCTGCGCGGCTCGCGGCTCTGATCGGGAGGCGGTGCCGGCCTTAAGCCGGCCCGCGCCCGCGCAGCAGGCGGCGCAGCCAGCAACCGCCGACACAGCCGACCAGATAGGTCGCGACCATCAGCACCGTCACGTCGATGGCGAAGGGCGTCATGCCGCGTCCTTTCCGGCTTTGGCCGCGTCCGCGCGCCGGCGCGCGGGGGTGCAGCCGCTCCACCAGCCGGTGACAAGACCGAGGGCGAGGGACACGGCCAGATAGGGCCAGAGTTCAAACGCCAGAAACAGCATGGCTCACCTCACGATCAGCTGCACGCCGGCCGCAACGGTTGGGACCGCCGCATCCGGGCTCTGCGCGGCGAGCGAGGGCCGCTCGCCGGTGATCAGCCGGTCCGGGGCGATACCAGCGGCGGCGAGATACTGCACCAGAGACTGCGCCCGCGCGCTCGCCGTCGCCGCATCCGTATCGGGCTGGCGGATGGAAATCTCGATCAGCGCCTCCGGGCAGCGCGCCGCCGCCGCCGCCAGCCTGTCGAGCAGGCCGAAGCTCGCCGGCTCGATGGCGGCGTCGCTGGCGGAGAAGGTGATGCTGCCCTTATCCATGAGATGGCTGATCAGGCTCTGGCACGCGGCCGCATCCAGCGGCGGCGACGGCGGCGCAACACTGAGCGCGACATCCAGCGTGAAGCCGGAGGGCAGCCCCGCCGCCAGATTGGCACGGACCGAGGCGACCGCCTCGGGGTAGAGCACCGTGCCCGTCACCTTCAACTGGGCGTCGTCAAAGCGCACCTCGCCGCTGTCGAGCCGCGAGAGCTGGCGCATGGCCGTCATCACCGCCGCCGTGAAGCCCTGCGGCGCGCCCTGGGCGATCGCCGACACGTCGTTAAGCCGGTCGCCGAGGAACTGGCTCTTGGCCGCCTCGACGAGGCGCTCATGCTCGGTGGGTGACGGGAAGAAGCCCGACAGGGTCAGCCCGTCCGCGTCCTTGCGCAGGCTGAACACATAGGGCGAGACGACCGGCGGACGGACATCGCTGCGCAGGGTGAAGCCGCGCGGGGGCGACTGTTCCAGCGCCGCCCGCACGGTGAGGAACGCCGCGGCGTCGAGCGCCTCGCCGGAAATGGCGAGCGTCGTGCCATTGCCGCGCACCGAGCCCTGCCGCAATCGCGACAATTGGTCGATGCCGAAGCTGGTCGCCGCCACCCAGGCCTCGCCGGGCGGGCCGCCCATGGCGATGCGCATCTCGTCGCTTACGGGCACGCCGGGGAAATCGCCGCGCACCGCGTCGAACACCAGCCGTTTGGCTTCCTCGGACGGCGCGAAGCCGGTCAGGCGCAGGCCGTTGGCGGTGCGCTGCACGCCCCACACGAAGGGATCGACGCGCGGCGGCTCGACGGCAAAGCGGGTCAGCGTATAGCCCTCGGGCAGGTTGCGCCGCGCCGCCGACATGGCGTCATAAGCGGCGAAGTCGGGCGCTGTGCCCTCGATGGCGATGGTGGTGCCGGAGAGCGTCACCGTGCCATTGGGCAGGCGCCCCAGTTGGGCGAGGGCGAAGGCGGCGGCCTTGAGCCAGCCTTCGGTCGGCGGCGCGCCGTCGGCGAGGCGTAGCCGGTCGGAAATCGCCGCGCCCGGCATGGCCCCGCGCACGAGATCAAGCAACGCGCGCCGCGCATCGCCGAGCGGAATGTAGCCGGAGAGGGTCACGTCACCGTCGCGCTCGCGCGCCGCCGACCAGATGAAGGGCGACACGATGGGCGGCAGCACAGCGAAGCGCGCCAGCTCGAAATCCTTCGGCAGCTCGCTACGCACGGTGACTTCCAGCGCGTCATAGCTGGCGAAGTCCGGTGCGCGGCCCTCGATCGAAAACGCATTGTCGGAAAGGGTGATGCGGCCCGCCGGCATCTTGGCGAGTTGCTCGATGCCGAAGGCGACGACGCCGATAAAGTCGCCGGCCGGCACGCCGCGCGCCCGCACCAGCTCCTTCTCGCCCGTCACCACCACCCCCGGCGCCATGGCGGCGGCCGCCTCGGCAATGCGCCGGCGGGCGTAGGAGGATGGTACATAGCCTTCGAGATGCAGCTTGCTGCCGTCGCGTATGGCGCTGAAGGTGAAGGGGCGGCGCTCCGGCAGCAGCGTCGTGCGATCCTCCACCACGCGCACGCCCGACAAGCGGGCGAGCTCATAGCGGACCTTGATCCGTGCTTCCTCGGAGAGAGCCTCGCCTTCAAGCAGCGCGTTGCGGCCCTCGAACCGCGCATGGGCCCAGGATTCGCCGATGACCGACAGCAGCGTCTCCGCCCGCTCCGTCAGGTCCTCCTCCACCGGCGCCCGCGCGAACGTAACGGCGAGCGCCACCAGCACGGCAAGGGCGGGAAGCCCTTTCCACCAGGCACGCCAACGACACATCATAGTCTCCCCCGTCCGGCAGCCGGAATCGGCCGGCCACCAGGCCGGGGGACTTGACCATAGTTCCACGACATCAGGAAGCGGCCCCTCCTGCCGGCGTCTTGTTACACCCACTCGCCCGCGCGCATCACCGGCTCGGCGGCACCGGAGGCGGTGATGCCGTCGACATCGACCTCGCCGGAACCGATCATCCAGTCGATATGGATGAGGCTCGCATTGGCGCCGCGCGCCGCAAGCTCGTCGGGCGTCAGGTTGGCGCCGTTGATGAAGCACTTGGAATAGGACTGGCCAAGCGCGATGTGGCTGGCGGCGTTCTCGTCATAGAGCGTGTTGTAGAACAGCAGCCCGCTCTTGGAGATCGGCGAGGAATGTGGCACCAGCGCCACCTCGCCCAGCCGGCGGGAACCCTCGTCGGTGTCCAGCACCTTGTTCAGCACGTCGGCGCCGGTGCGGGCGCGAGCCTCGACGATCCGCCCGCCCTCGAAGCGCACGGCAATGTCCTGGATCAGCGTGCCCTGGTAGGACAGCGGCTTGGTGCTGGCGACATAGCCGTCTACCCGGCCCTTGTGCGGCGTGGTGAAGACTTCCTCGGTCGGAATGTTGGCGTTGCAGACGATGCCATTCTTCGCCTGCGAGGCGCCGCCTGCCCATTCATGCTCATCGGCCAGGCCGACGGTGAGGTCCGTGCCGGGCCCCCGGAAGCGCAGGGCGGCGTAGCGCTGGCCGTTGAGCCGCGCGGTGCGCGCCTGCAGTTCCGCGTTATGCGCCGCCCACGCCGCCACCGGGTCGGGGGCATCGACGCGCGAGGCGGCGAAAATGGCGTGCCAGAGCTTGGCCACGGCGATGTCTTCGGGGTCGTCGGGGAACATCGCCTTGGCCCAGGCGGGAGAGGCAAAGGAGACGATGGTCCAGTTGATGTCGAAATTGGCAATATGGGAGAGCGCCGGCATATAGGCCTTCGACCGCGCGCGGTTGGCGCGCGACACCTTGTCCGGGTCTTCATGGGCCAGCAGCGAGGGGTTCTCGCCGGAAATGGCGAGCCGCGCCGCGCCTGCGCCGAAGGCCTTCGCCATGCCCTCATAGAGCCAGGCCGAGGCGGTGTCGAAACTGTCGTCGGGCGCGTTGCGGAAGCGCATCAGCGTCGCCTCCTCGTCGCTGAACAGCGTGGTGACGAGGCTGGCACCGGCCTTGTAGGCGTGCTCGGTGATTCGGCGGACCAGCGGCAGCGCGTCCAGCGAGGCCGTCATCACCAGTTCCTGCCCCGGCTGCAGGCCAAGCCCGACATGGACGGCGACGGCGCCCAGCCGGTCGAGCCGTTCCTCATGCGAGAGGAGTTCCGTTGGGGTGGCGGTGTGTTTGGTCATGCTGGTCTCCGAAAGGCGCGGGTGGCCCGGCGCCATTGAAGAAAGCCGCGACACCGCCCGTCAAGCCGCATCGGCTTACAAACGAAAACGGGCGAGCCCAAGGCTCGCCCGTTCCGTGACTATTTGCAGGGGGATCAGCGCTCGCTGCGATCGTTCACCCGCTCCTGATTGATGATGGCCTGATCGCCGCGCATGTACCACGGGTCAGCATAAGAGGGCTCGTAGCCATAGGACGGGCCAAGCGGCGCGCGCACCGGAGCGTTGTAGACGGGCCCACCATAATAGCGCTCACCCACATAGGCGTTGCGCCCTTCATAGACCTGGCCGCGATAGCTCGGGTCGGCGAAAGCGGTGCCGGCCGCACCGGCGGCGAGAATGCCCAGAGTAGCAGAGGCAAGAAGAAGCTTACGCATGATGTCATCTCCGTCGTCTTCAGGCTTTTGCTTCTAGACCGGAACGTGAATTCCGATCCGTTCGGGCTGACAACGGCGACGCAGCGAAAAAGGTTCCGTTCACGACTTTGCGCGCGGCAGAACGCTCAAGACAACAGAAGGCGAATGCATGCCGCCCGGCTCTCGCTACCACCCAATCAAACGGTTGGCGACGGTGCCGGCCAGCAGGGCGGCAGCCAGGCTGACGGCGAGAGCGACCGCCACGGCGCGCCGCGTGCGCCGCTGCAGATCGCGGTTGCGCACGGTGAAGCTGAGCGCTGCGACGGCTTGGGCGATGGCTTCCTCGGCACTGGCGCCGACGACGCGGCCATCAGCCACGATCATCAGGTTTTCCGTCTTGCCCCAGTCCTCGACCAGATACCCCTCCCCGTCCCGCCCATCGGCACCGGACGGGTGGCGTTGCTTCAGCGGGCGGGAATCGGCGGACCAGAGGAACACCGGCGTGCCGCGCGCCTCGGCATAGCCGATCTCGAACGCCGTACCCGGGTCCATATGCGTGCCGCGAAACGGGGTAATGTTGGCGATCACGGCATCCGCCGCGTCGAGCATCTCCAGGCAGGCGCGGCGAATATCCACACCTTCGGCGTGCAGGGGAAAAAGCCCTTCGGCACCCGATGCGGCGCAGAGCTCCCGCAACCGCTCCCCCTCTTGGGCGGCGTCGGGCCGAAAAACCTCCGGTCCGGCGAGATAAAGACGAAGAAGCCGGGGCATGGGCAACTCGGGAGAGGCGCGCCGCCGGGACAGCGCGCTGCGAGGATGGCGACCGCGGCTGGGCTCGAACCAGCGACCTGCCGCTTAGAAGGCGGCTGCTCTATCCAGCTGAGCTACGCGGCCCACTCGCTCCCGCCGGGCTCGTGGTCAGTGGGTCCACTGGCCGACGCGGCGGAAGCTGAAATTGTCGGAATAGGCCATACGGCGGCGGGCCGGCTCCTGCGGCTCGTGGAGCTGATAGGCGATGCCGTGGCGCTCGGCATAGGCCACCGCCTCTTCCTTGGTGTCGAAGCGCAGGCGCACCTGGCTCTTCATGTCGCCGGAGCTGGTATAGCCCATCAGCGGCTCCACCAGACGGGGCTGCTCCGGCTCATAGTCGAGCACCCAGAGCTTGGTCCGGGCGTTGCCGGACTGCATGGCGGTCCGGGTCGGCTTGTAGATGCGTGCGACCATTTCCCTCGCTCCCTTGCCGCGACCGCCGCTCCGCCGTTCCGGCTCGTGGCGGGCCCGCGCCTTGCCCGCCCTGATTAAGGCGCTCCAAACGTTCTGGCAATGGCCGCCCGCCGGCTTCCCCCATCCGCCGCCGGTCTTCGGGTCCGGCACGCGGAGGGCCCGCGCCCGGCAGGATGTCGATACCGCGCCGTCGCATAGCATTCGCCAGCTCGCGGACAGCACTTCCCGATCATCGCTACAGCAATCCACCTTCTGCCTACGTCGTCATCTGCGGTGCTGCGCGGGCGTTGCGTCGCGTCAAAAACGTAACCAACCCTGACTTTTGCTGTCCGTCGTCCTATATAGGGAGAGCGTCGTCGTTTGCGGCGACGATTTTTACCATTCGAGCACACCATAGGATTGGACAGGATTTGCAGGTTCTCGTACGCGATAACAATGTCGACCAGGCTTTGAAGGTTCTGAAGCGCAAGATGCAGCGCGAGGGTATTTTCCGCGAGATGCGCGCGCGCCGTGCTTATGAGAAGCCCTCCGAGCGCCGCAACCGCGAGGCCGGCGAAGCCGTTCGCCGGGCCCGCAAGGTGGCGCGCAAGCAGGCGGTGCGCGAGGGGCTGATCGCCGCGCCGAAGAAGAAACCCTCGACCCGGCTGGCTCCCGCCCGCGCACCCGCCGCACCGGCGCCGGCTGCCGATTAGCGGCGCGTGCCGTCTTTCGCCTCTCGACGTTGAAAGGAAACGACCATGAGCCATCCGCTCCCCGCCTCCGCCCACCCCGCCGCCGCCGATGAGACGGTGGCCCGCCCGGCCATGACCCGGATGGAAAGCAAGGCCGAGGCGATTTCGCGCGCGGCGATGGAAACGATCCAGCAGGAAGTCGCCCGGCGTGAGGCCAAGACCGCCCAGCTCCGGGCGGCACGTCTGGCGAAGGAAGCCAGCGAGCGCGCGGCGCTCGCCGCTAAGCCGGCGCCTGTCAAACGTAAAGCAGCGTCGGCGCGCTGAGGCGGGGCCGGCAGCTAACCGCGCTGCGCCATCTTGCCGAGCGGGACCCTTCTGTGCCATCTGACAGCGGCCCGGCCTTCCGGGCTGGAAAGAAGGGTCCCGTCCGGCGGGAACACACCTTGTCGGGGCATAGCGCAGCCCGGTAGCGCGGAAGTTTTGGGTACTTCAGGTCGCAGGTTCGAATCCTGCTGCCCCGACCAGACCACCCTGTCAGCGACGTGACGAGTCCCCGGTGGTGGCCGCCTCGCCGCCATTTGCACCCGCGTCATCCTCCACCGTCGCGCTATAGCGCGCCATCACGCTCGTCACTGCCTCCGCCCACAGCGCGGCGCGGTTGAGCGGATTCGGCGCCGTGGCGACCTTCTTCTGGCCGAAAGCCGATCCCTCGACGCCCGCGCCTTCGACGATGCGGCGGCAGATCGGGCGGTCATAGCCCTCCATCCCGGTCGCATAGGGAGCCATGGCCCGGCTGCGCGACAGCCGCGCGATCGAATGCGGATAAAAAGCCCCGATACATGGCAGAGGAACATGGGCGAAGCCGACCCGCAGACGGAACTCACCCAGGCTTTTGCCGAAGAGGGTCCGCACCGGGAGGCCGGAGGGAACGTTCGACTGCCTCTCCCAGATACTGTCCCCCCACGCGCCGGTGAAAAGCATGGTGTTTCCGAGGTGCGGCTCGAAGTTCACGAAGGCGATGTCGTCGCCATGGCCGGCGGTGGCGAGGAACTCCAGAGCCTTCGCCCGCAGTTCGCCCTCATAGGCGAAGCGCAAGGTGGGGATATGGCTCCCGGCGGCGTGGCCGACTTCCCGGACATGCATTCCCAGCGCCTGCGCGATGTCGGTGCCGCAATCGTCGCCGCCGCCCACCTCCACCCGCATGGTCAGGGCCTCCCGGCAGCCGCGCTCCGCCGCGAGCGCCGCCACGGTGGGCGAATCATAGCCGCGCGAAACCGTGACGACCGGCGCCAGCGGCACGCGCCGCAAGGGCGATTCCGCGTTCTGCCGCAGCGCGGTGACGGCATCGCCTAGCATCCGGCGATAGGCGTCGAAGTCGCGGTACCGCCGCCCGGTGTAGCGCTGGGTGATGACGATCTGTCCGGCGGCTGAGACGGTGAAATTATTGTGCCCCAACCGCAGCAGCACGAAATCGCTGCTGGAGGCGATCACCGGGTTGCCCCAGGCCGCGCCCAGCCGGGTGGCCGCATGGGTGTTGTCGACCGCCTCTGCCTCCACGACCGCGAAGAAGGGATGGCCCGGCGCGATGCCGGCAGCGGCCAGGCAGAAGCACAACGAGTTGGAGATGTGGTCCACCCCTCTGCGACGGTCCCGCAGCAGATAGATCGCTTCCAGAAGGTGCTTGGGCGGCAGGAACAGCGGAACGGCGCCGAACAGGGCACCGGAGCCGAAATGGCTGGCCTGCTCCAGCCCGCCGCTATCGCCGAACGCACCGGTCCACACGCCCTCGAAAAGGCCGCCGTCGAACAGTTCGACCCCCTGCCCGCCGCTGAAGGCGAAGTGCGCGCCCTCGCGGCGGCACAGCCAGGCGAGCGGCGGAAGCTCCTGCCGCTGCGTCACCTTATAGGTCGGCGCCGAGGCTTGCCCTCCGACGGTGAGGGCGGCGAGACTTTCATTCTGCTGGGCGATGCCGCGCGCGAAGGCGCGCCGGTCGGCCGCGAGCGAGGGCAGTCGCAGGTCATTGACATATTGGCGCGCCGCACCGCGGAGCCGGGCAACACCCGGAAACCGCGACCGCACGTATCTTCGGAGGTTTCTGGCCAGCCCCATCTCTGCAACCCCTACCCGCAACGGTTGCTACCACATGAGGCGTCAGGCGGGAACGGTATTGCGATAGGCGCGGAAATGCGCTCCGAGGCGTTTCCGGCCGTCCTGTTAGCGCTCGCGGAACAGCCGGTACTCGACGCGGTCGCCGACGGCGATTCCCTTGGCGCGCACGGTGCCGGCGGGAAGTTCCAGCACCGCCCGCACCGGTGGGCCGGAGGAGATGGTCTCGGTGGACAGCGGCACCGTGTCGGTGGCGATGCTGGCGATCCGCCCGTCGGAGCGGATGAACAGCATGTCGAGCGGGATATAGGTGTTCTTCATCCACATATAGATCGGCTGCTCGACGCCGAAATCGAACAGCATCCCCGCATCGGGCGCCAGCTCGGTCCGGTACATCAGTCCTTTGGAACGCTCGGCCGGCGTCACCGCCAGTTCGATATTCACCGCGAACGGCCCGGTTTTGGTGAGGATGTTGAGCTTTTCTGCCGCCGCGCCGGCCGGCAGCAGGTTCGCCAAAAGCAGGGCGGCGAGGGCAAGAACGGGCGCCAGCCCACGGAAGTACCGGCCCGCGAGGGCAAAGGCGTAGCTGATGCGCGCGCTTGTCATGCGTAAACGACGCCGGGCGGCGCCTTCCCTAGTGAGACGACGGGGTGGCGGCACCATCGGGCCGCACTTCGGCGGCCATAAGGCCTTTCGGCCCCGGCCCGAAGCGCACCAGCACCATCTGCCCGGGCCGCAGCTCGGCGAGGCCGTGCCGGCGCAGCGTCTCCATATGCACGAAAATGTCCTCGGTGCCCTCCCCGCGCGACAGGAAACCGAAGCCGCGCAGACGATTGAACCACTTCACCCAGGCCCGCTCGAATCCGCCGACCGGCTGCACCGTCACATGGGTGCGCGCCTGCGGCAGCTGCGAGTGATGCACGGCGGTGGTCTCGTCCATGGAGAGCACGCGCAGCGCCTGGAAGCCGCGTTCACGCGCCACCACCTCGCACACCACGCGCGCGCCTTCCTGCGCGGTGTTGAAGCCGCCGCGGCGCAGGCAGGTGACGTGCAGCATCACGTCGCCGCTGCCATCGTCCGGCACGACGAAGCCATAGCCCTTGGACAGGTCGAACCATTTGATGGCGCCGGCGATGAGAAGGACCTTGCCCTCCTGACCCTCGCCCGCCCCGGCGTTGTCGTCCGGTTGGGCGCGCGAATCCGTTCCCGTGCGCGGCAGAGACCCGTCCGATACCATCGGCTGCCAACCTCCAGGAAAGCCCGCTCGCCCCATCGGGCGAAAACCATGATTCCGAGGCCGAAGCATAGCATCCGGCGCTGCCACGAAAACACCGAAATCGATTCGCGGCGCGATTCCCGTCTCACCGATGCAACGCGGCATCGCACACCGCGCCGATATCGGCGTGGATCACCAGATCGGCGAGATCGTCGAGCTCGGTCGGCTCGCGATTGACGATCACCAGCCGGGCGCCGGCGCGCTTGGCCTGTACCGGAAACCCGGCAGCAGGCCATACCACCAGCGATGAGCCGAGGACGAGGAACACGTCGCAGGCCCCGCTCAGCCGCTTCGCCCGCGCCATGGCCTCGGCGGGCATGGGCTGGCCGAAGGAGATGGTGGCGCTCTTGATCGGCCCGGCGCAGGCGGGGCAATCGGGTGCCGCCTCCTGTTCGGCCTCGAAGCGCGCGCGCACCCAGCCGAGCTCATAGCGCGTACCGCAGTCGAGGCAGGTGGCGTAGGTGCTGTTGCCGTGCAGTTCCACCAGATGCGTCTCCGGCACGCCGGACGCCTGGTGCAGCCCGTCAATATTCTGGGTGATGATGCCGCTCAGCCGCCCTTCGCCGAGCCAGTGCGCCAGCGCCCGGTGGCCGCGCCCCGGCCGGGCGCCGGCAAAGGCGGGCTCCATGGCGAATCGCCGCCGCCAGGCTTCGGCCCGCATCGCCGCGCTGGCGCGAAAATCCTGGTAGTCGATCGGCCGGTTGCGGGTCCACAGCCCGCCGGGCGAGCGGAAGTCGGGAATGCCGCATTCCGTGGAAATGCCCGCCCCGGTAAAGGCGACGCCGGCCCGCATCTGCGCCAGCACGGCACGCAGCGCCTCGCCCGCCGCCTTGATGTCATCGCCCGCCATCATATGTTGCCTTCACCCGATCCGTGGACATCGCGGCTCCAGCCCCCGAGAGGACTCATGAAGTACCTTCACACCATGGTGCGCGTCACCGACATCGACGCCTCGCTGGATTTCTACTGCAACAAGCTGGGGCTCACCGAGGTCCGGCGCAAGGAATCGCCGCAGGGGCGCTTCACGCTCATTTTCCTCGCCGCGCCCGGCCAGGAAGGCGTCGCCGAAATCGAGCTGACCTATAATTGGGACCCGGAGACCTATGGCGAAGGGCGCAATTTCGGCCATCTCGCCTTTGAGGTCGACGATATCTACGCCGCCTGCCAGAAGCTGCAGGAGGGCGGCGTGACCATCAACCGCCCGCCGCGTGACGGGCGCATGGCCTTTGTCCGCTCGCCCGACAATATCTCGATCGAGCTGCTGCAGAAGGGCGAGGCGCTGCCGCCGCTGGAGCCGTGGACCTCGATGCCCAACACCGGCAAGTGGTGACAACAGGCTGAGCCGGCGGGCCGGCACCGCCCTGCCCGGCCGTCGGCAGCACGGGGCCGGTCGACCGTGGCCCGATCCGACCCCGGCGCTTGGCGCGGGCGGCGGGCTGCCAGCGCTCGTTGGCTGCCCAGGAGGGGCATAGGGCATTTTGTCGGTCGGAAGCGATGCCTGTGGATGACGCCGGCGGGGCCATCTTGCGCGCCGCCGCGCGTCACCCTATAAGGCACCCGCCTGCGCGCCCTTCGTCTATCGGTTAGGACGCCACCCTTTCACGGTGGAGAGAGGGGTTCGACTCCCCTAGGGCGCGCCAGCATCGTCGATCCTTGAATGTGGCCGGGCCGGAAATCGCTGTTTCCCGCCGGCATTACGCGGCCCGGATCGCAATGGCGCGCGCCGCGTTAAGCTCATCTGCTTGGTCGAAGCGAACGATACCGGCGGCGGCGCGCAGGGCGGTCATCCCGTAACCGCACGTCACAGGACGTGCATGCCTTCCTGGCGCAGCTAGAGAACGCAAACAGCGTCCATCCGTGTCCATGCAGCGACAGGAACTCTGGCCCGGTGCGCGCCTGTGTGTCGGCCGGCGTGGGTGTCCTTAACATGTCATGAGCCGCGCGCGTTCCCGCAGCGGCCGGAGCGCCTTTCGCCACCCCGGCGGGAGAAAGCCTGTCTGCCATCCATGCCCTGGCTGCCTCGCCGGTGAGCGTGAGGCATTGGAGCCGCTCGCCGCGGACCGTGAAAGGCTTACCCCGTCCAATCGGACGGGTGCGATCGTCGTCAGTCGGCCGCCCAAACGTCCTGGAGGTAGCGGTGCGCGGCTTCCAGCTCGGAGATGGCTGAGGCGCCGAGGATGTCGGTCAGGGTCGCGCGGACCGCGGGAGCCATGGTGCGGGCATTGCCGCACATCAAGATGGTGGCCCCGCGCGCGACCAAGTCCTTGACCGTGGCGGAATGGGCCCGCAGCAGATCCTGGACATAGGTCTTGGGTGTGTCCTCGCGCCGCGAGAAGGCGACCGCGAGCAGGGTCAGCGTGCCTTCGTCCCGGTACGCCTCCAGTTCCTCGCGGTAAAGGTAGTCGTCCTCGTTCCGGCAACCGAAGAACAGCAGGATCGGCCCCACCTCAGCGCTGCTCGCCTTCAGCGCGTGCCGTTCCTGGATGAAGCCGCGCAGAGGCGCGAGGCCGGTGCCGGGACCCACAAGGATGAGCGGCGCCAACGGATCCTTCGGGAGACGAAAGGCGCTGCCCATGTCCTTCACAACCACGCGCAGCGTCGTGCCCTCGGCGCAGTTCGCCAGATAGGCGCTGCACAAGCCGTCATGCACGGATCCGTCCGCGCCGTCGAAACGGTGTCCGCCGACGGTGAGGGTGCAGGTGTCCGGCGACAGCAACGGCGAGGACGAGATGGAATAGTAGCGGGGTTTCAGCGCCGGCCGCACGCTGAGCAGCGTGGCAAGATCGAGGGCGACAGAGGGAAGTTGCGCGAGGAGATCCATCACGCGTGGCTTGCGCGCGGCAAGGTTGGGAAAATCGTCCAGCCACTGGGCGATCCGCGCCTGGTCGGGCGGGCATCGGGCGGCTTTTGCCCAGGCGCGCAGGTCGCGCCGCGTCACCGGGCCGGCAAGGTCAACGTGGTCCGAGAGCAACTCGCCCAGCCGCATCGGCACGCCGAAGGGCAAGCCGCTCTCCTGCTCCGCCTCCGGCGTCAATGCGGTGAGAAGCACCGTCGTCTCCGCCGCGAGACCGCACCGCGCGGCGGCTGCGGCGACGAGGGCCGGCGGATTGCAGGGGAAGACGCCGAGGTGATCGCCGGCGGCATAGGTGGTGCCGCCCGGCAGGGACACTTCGAGATGGCGGGTCGAGCCCAGCGCGCCGGGCGCCTGCAGTTCCCGGTTAACGCGCACCGTGCTTGGCACGGCGTTCTGGTCGAGCGGTGTGCGGCGGCGGGGCGTGGCCCCCGTCGCCGGGCCGGCGAAATTCACCACCTCCACCTTGATCGCCGGCGTTGCCGCCGCCTCCTCATCCCCAGGAGATCCGGCGAAGCTGACGTCGAGCACATGCCACAGACCCGCCGTCCAGCTTTCCACGGCCGCCTCGAAGTCGCCGTCGGCGTCGGCCGCGCCGGGCTCCAGAAGCGGCGTGCCGCCGCGCGCCCCGAGACCCTCGGCGATGGCGCGGGGAAACTTCTGGAAGGTCTGGCGCCACTGGGCGTTGCCGCAGCCCAGCACCGCAAAGCGCACGGCCGCGCAGGCGTCCGGCGGGGCCGATTCCAGCCAGCGGGCGAAGCGGGCGGCATTGTCCGGCGGCGCGCCATTATAGGTGGAGGTGACGACGATCACCGGCCCGTCTGTCAGCCAGGGTTGGCCCACCTGCGCATCCAGCTCCGCCACGCGCGCGGCAAAGCCCCGGCTGGCGGCATCCCGCGCCAGCGCAAGGGCGATGTCGCGGCAGCCGCCCATGTTGGAGCCGTAGAGCACGCTCATGGGCCGACCCGCCGCTGTTGTCGCGGCGGGAACCGGCTGGTCCTTCGGCGCGTCCGCTTTCGCCGGGAACCGGCCTTTCACCTCTGGCCGCCGTTCCAGCAGCATCTCCAGATGGTCCGGCTTCACGGTCAGCGCCTGCTTGTTGTGCAGCACGTAGTGCGGGTCGCGCGGCCGGGCCGTGTAGCGCTGCACGAAGCGGGCGAGCACCATGCGCGCTTCGAGCAAGGCGAACTGGAAGCCGATGCAGGAGCGGATTCCCATGCCGAAGGGATGATAGGCATCGCGATGGTGCTTGCTCTCCTCGCCCGGGAGGAATCGGTCGGGCCGGAAGCCGTGCGCATCCGGCCCCCAGAAGCGCGGATTGGTGTGCAAGGCCGTCAGCGACACGAACATGCGCTCACCCGCCTTCACCTCGTAGCGTCCGTTGCCGACGGTGGTGTCGCGCGTCACGTAACGCGGGAACATCGGCACTGGCGGGCACAGCCGCAGGGCCTCCTTCAGCACGCGCTGGGTGTACTCCAGCCGGCCGCAATCCTCATAGGTCGGGACATAGGAGAAGTCGCGGCCAAGCACCTGATCCACCTCGGCGATCAGCTTCTCGAGCGCCTCCGGGTTCTTCCAGAGATAATAGAGCGCGTAGGAGAGCATGCCGCTGGTGGTTTCATGCCCCGCGATCAGCAGGACGATCAGCTGGCCGCGAATATTGTCGTCGGGCAGCTTCAGCCCGGTCACGCGGTCCGGCGTCGTGAGCATCACCTGCAGCAGGTCCGTCGGCACGGCGGCACCCGCTTCCATCAGGGCACGCCGCTCGCGGATGATGGCGTTCACATCGTCCAGCATGATCTTGTCGGCGGCGGCGCGCTGGCGGCGAACCTCGTGGTAGAAGACTTCCGGCAGGAGGCGCTTAGGCTCCTGCATGGCATCCACCAGAACCCGATTCATGGCCTCCACGAACGGCGGCAGCGCCGGGGAGTCGATGGCATCGTACCGCTTGTTGAAGGCGGCGTAGGAGATGGCCTCAAAGGTCATCCGCGTCATCAGATCGGTGACGAGGAAGCTCTCATCAGGCCCTAGCCGGTCGAGATGGGCCAGCAGGTCGTCCGCCACCTCGACGATGCGGCCATAGTAGTTCTTCAGCGCCGTGGTGCCGAAGGCAGGGGCAAGAATGCGGTGCGCGCGATGCCACAGCGGATCATCGTCACTGGCGGTGAACAGCGCGCTGCCAACGCTCTTTGCCGCGAGATTGCCGAGGCCGCCACGGCCCTCCACCACCTTGGCGAATATGTCGGGCGCCGCGTTCATTTCCGAGACGATATCGGCATCGGCGCAGAAATAGGCCCGGCCGCCCGGGGCCTTGAAGGCGAAGAAGTCGCCATATCGGGCATGCAGATCGGCCATGGCGCCCACCAGACCATCCGCATGGTGCAACTCAGGCAGGTTTCCGACGATGGGGTAGGGTTTGGGGCCGGGGACGGCCTCGTGCCTCCCCTCCCCTTCGGCGGCATCCACCACCAGCGTGAGCCGCGTCCCGTCGGGCACACTGTCATCCAGCGCGACCACGATCCCGTCCGCCGTCTCCACATGGAAGGCGGCGCCGGCCGGCAGGCGCGCGGCGCTACGGACGGCCTCCCGCACCGCCTCCGGACCGGCGCCGGGAAACCAGCCGGCGCGGGCCGGGCCGTTCGACGTTTCCAGCTCGACGGTCTTCAGCGCAGGAGGGATCTCGTTGACGGGCATGGGGCCTCCTTCGGCCGGCTGCATTATCAATTGGAGGGCGGCACCATGGGCCGCGTGCGCTGCGCCGGGCTGACCTGAAGCGCCTCGATGGCCGCCACGGTTGCCGCCATATCCCGTTGGGGATCGATCTCTCGGGCCATCGCCCTGGCGCGCGCGGCAAGCGCCGTATCGTCCAGCACCGCGCGGAGGGATCGGGCGAGGCTCTCGCGCGTCACCTTCTTGTGCGGCAGCACGACGCCTACACCCATGCGGCTCATCCGCACCGCATTGTCGGGCTGGTCGAAGGCGAAGGGGATGGTGAGCACCGGGACGCCGGCCCGCAAGGCTTCGGCGCAGCCGCCCACCCCGCCATGCTGCACGATGGCGGCCGCACGGGGAAACAGGAGGGAATGCGGCGCGTAATCGAGCGCCAGCACCTCTCCGGCCGGCGCGTCCGGCGGCGGGTTGTTGCCCATCAGGAGGATGGCGCGGCGCCCGAGCGCGCGCGCCGTATCGGCCGCGATCTGGTAGAAATCATGGGCGAGATGGACCACTGTGGTCCCAAGGGTGAACACCACCGGCGGTGTTCCCGCCGCCAGAAAGGCGTCGATACGGGCGGCGGTCCCCGGGCTTGCCTCCTGCGCGAAGAAGGGAAAGCCCGTCTGCACGGAAGCGGCCGGCCAGTCGCTCTGGGGGGCTCCGAAGGCGCAGGGGAACAGCGCCAGCACGAGATCGGGCGAGAACTTGTCGGCGAACAAGATGTCCCCGGTGCCGACGCCGACCTCACGCTGAAGGGCGAGCAGGGGTTCGGCCCACCGGGTCGTCTGACGGCGCATGAGGCGGAACAGCATACGCTGCGGCCAGGCCCCGAGATGGCGCAGGTGATAGGCCGCGGGAAACCAGGGCAGCACGCTGGGATCGAGCGCCGACATCATGGTGGCGGGGGCCAGCATGGCATTGGCCCATGGAAGGGCGCGCCGCGCGGCGACGAGGCGGGCCACATGGATGAGTTCGCCCACCACCAGCGCATCAGCACCCTGGGTGGCGTCCATGAGATCGGCATAGGTCTCCCGAACATGGGGAAACACAAGGTCAAGCAGCAGGCGACGCCCGCCATGCACAGGGTCGCCGAAAATCCCCTTCAGTACGTCGGGGGGAAAGTCCGGCCGCAGGGGATGGAAGGGCAGGCCCAGCGCCGCCACGTGGGCACCATAGACAGCCGGCGCCGCGATCATCGGGTCATGGCCGTGCGCGCGCAGCGCCTGCCCGATGGCGAGCATGGGATAGAGATCGCCGAACGATCCCAGCGTGGCAAGAACAACGCGCATCACGAAGCCCCCTCGACGATGGCCGGCGCGGCGGGTTTGCGGCGCATCAGCGCCACGGCGGCCAGCAGGCCCAGCGCCATCATGCCGGTTCCGACATAATAGCCGTCACCAATGCTTCGGGCGGCGCTAAGACGCAGCGCGGACGCGACCGCCGGCCATTGCGCCACCAGCGCCTCCACAGCCTCCGGCCGACCATAGACGGCCTGCTCCATGAGGCCTTCGAGCGCCCGGCGCGCCGCGCCCTCCGGCGCCGCGCCCGCCGCGATGTCGAGGAACCGGCCGCGCTCCATACCGGCGACCACCGTGCCGATCGCCGCCATGCCAATGGCCCCTCCCATCTGCCGCACCGTGTCGAGAGCGCCGAAGGCACGCCCGCGCTGACCCTCGGGGGCGCGCGCGGAGCCGTCCGTATAGGTTTGCGACAAGGCGAGCCCCATGCCCGCGCCCGTTGCGACGAGGGCGGGCATCATCAACACAAAGTCGGCGCGCGGCAGGGCCTGCGTTTCCCACAAAAGGCCCAGCGTCCCCAGGGTCAGGCCGGTGACGACGGGCAGCTTCGCGCCATGGCGGTCATAGAGCAGGCCGCCCAGGGGCGCGCAGACCATCAGCGGCACGAGGAACAGCAGCATGGCGAGGCCGGTTTGCAGCGGCGTGAAGTGCAGGACCCGCTGCAGATAGATGGCCCCGAAAGCCGATTGCCCCACAAGCGCGCATTGGGCACAGAACAGGACGATGCTGTCAGCGGCAAACTGCCGGTCGGCAAACAGACGCACATCGACCAACGGTTCGGCGGCACGTCGCTGTGCCAGGACGAAAAGCACCAGAAGACCAGCGCCCAGACCAACGAGGGCGAGCGTCAGCGGCGATGTCCAGCCCCACACATGGCTTTGCTGGAGGCCCAGGACGATCGGCCCCAGCGCCGCCGCCAGCAGCAGGCTGTGGGCCGGCCGGAAGGTGCCCCCGCGCGGGCCGGTTGCGGCGGGTCCCGCAGCGCGCAGCATCAGGAGCGTGGCGGCGGCCAGCGGCAGGTTGACGAAGAAGGGCCACCGCCAGCCGCCAAGCTGAACCAGCGCGCCGCAGATGATGGGCCCGAACACCAGGGCAAGGCCGCCAAGTCCGCTATAGATGCCCATGGCCCGGCCGCGCTGCGCCGGGCCGAACGCCTCGGTGGCCAGCAGCGCGGCGGCGGGGGCCATCAGGATGTTGCCCAGCCCCTCAAGCACGCGGCCGGTGAGCAGCATGGGCAGGTTCAGCGAGAGGCCGCTCAGCAGTGAGCCGACCGCGAACAGCGCCACGCCGGCGCGGAAGACCCGCTCGCCGCCAAAGACATCCGCGAGCCGCCCCCCGGTGGCGATCGCGGCCGCCACGGTCAACGCATAGACGGTGATGACCCATTGCTGGGCGCCGTGGCTCAGCATCAGGTCGCGCTGAATAGAGGGAAGCGCTACCGCCGTGCCGGTCGCGTCGATCATGATCATGCCCAGCGCGCCGCTGCCGGCAAACACGGCGCACCATCGTTGCTGGCTCGTCACGGCGGTCATGCAGGCTCCCGAACGCAGATCCTGGCAGCACCCGCCAGCGGGGCGTCACGGCCATGGTCCGGCGCCGAGTTTCTGCGGCCGGCAGGAACTTGTCCACGGGCCTTTGTAATAAAATATCGTCGTGCGAGCCCGATCGAGCGGCCCCAGCCATTGCTGTCTCTTGGGCTGGAGGAGCGGAAGACAAATCCAGCCCCCTCCCCCTGCATTTCTTCCGGCGCGCGCGTGACGGGGCCGGAGCCCCGCCCCGCGTCAATCGCGATAGGGGATCGCGAAGCTGATCTCGGGATCGTAATGGGCGTCCCAATAAGCCTTCCACAACGCCTTGCTGATCGGCCCCACCTCGCCATTGCCGACCGGCTTGCCGTCGAGCGTGGTGATGGGCATGACGCCGCCCGCCGTCGTCACGAAGAGCAGTTCGTCGCAATGATAGGCAAGCTCCACCGGCACGTCGTCGATCGTGTAGGGGTAGCCAAGCTTCTCGGCGGCCGCGAGCACGGTCTTGCGGGTGACGCCTTCGAGCACGCCCTTCTTGGGCGTAAAGAGCTTCCCATCCTTGATCAGGATGATGTTGAAGCCCGAGCCTTCGGTCAGATTGGCGTCACCGTCGGTCAGGATCGGATACATTGAGCCGCGGTCGCGCGCTTCCAGCAGGCCGCGCGTGAAATCGCCCCACTGCAGGTTCTTCACCGTCGGATCGATGGCGCCGGGCGGCACGCGACGCACGGTGCGCGCGATCACCGCGCTGCCCCCGGTCTTCTGCGTCTCCTCGTTCATCACCCAGAGATAGGGCATGACCATGAGATAGCAGACATTATCGCACTCCTCGGGCGCGTACTGGCGAATGAAGCGCAGACCGCGCGTCACGATCATCATGACAAAGGCATCTCGGATGCCGCTTTTCGCGGTCATCTCGACCAAGTGGTCGCGGATTTCCTGACGCGACAGCGGGCTCTTCAGGCGCAGGCGTTCGCAGCTGCGTTCGAAGCGGTCCAGATGATCGTCCAGACGAAAGAAGCGGCCGTCCCAGATGGCCGGAACGTCATAGGTCAGGTCCGAATGCAGGAAGCCTTGGTCCAGGATCGGAATGCGCGCCTGCCCGAGAGGCACATACTCACCCTCGACATAGGCAACGCCTTGGGCGAACGGGTTGTCGCTCGCTTCCAGCGCCTCCACCCGCTTACGATATTCCGTGAAGATGTGGTCGGTGTAGGACATGGGGAATCCTCGGTCAGGAGCGCGAGCGTGCGGTCAGCCGGGCTGAAACCCGAGAGCGGCGATTTCCTTCATCGCCGCCGCGACGCCTTCGATGGCGCGGTCGATATCGGCCGGCTGGTGCGCCGCGCAAAGGAACAAATTGTGCTTGGGGTGCATGTAGACCCCCTGGCGGAGCGCCGCTGAACAGAAGGCATTCGCGATCTGGAGGTCCTTGTCGCCATCGAACAGCACCATCGGCATCTGGACCGGCCCGGTCTGGCGCAGGCGGAAGCCGTGTTGCGCGGCGGCAGCATCGAGGCCGTCGCGGAACCGCTGGCCCATCGCTTCAGTGTGGGCCAGCGCGTCGCTGTCGCGCAGGATCTCGATGGTCTTCAGGCCTGCGGCCATGGCCGCCGCGCCATACCAGAACGAGCCGGTCACGAAGATCTTGCCGGCCCCCTCGCGCATGCGCTCGCTTCCCGCCACGGCGGCAAGCGGCCAGCCATTGGCGATGGCCTTGGAGTAGGCGCCAAGGTCGGGCTTCACCCCATATTTCGCCCAGCTGCCGCGCACATCGAGCCGGAACCCGGCGCGGACCTCGTCGACGATGAGCGCCGCACCGGTCCGGTCGCAAACCGCGCGCGCATGCTGGAGGAAGGCCGTCTCGGGCAGTTCCTGATCGCGGCCGACATCGTGACGAAAGGCGGCCAGCAGGATGCCGGCCAGATCATCGCCCGCCGCGGCCACGGCCTGGTCGAGGCTCGCCGTGTCGTTGAAATCGAAGGTGATGAGGTGCGCACGGTCCTCCGCGGTCACGCCCACCAGCGAGGGCGAGCACCACGGCACCGCGCCATGATAGGCGCCGCGCGCCACCAGGATTTTTCGCTTGCCGGTCGCCGCGCGCGCAATCGTCACGCAGGCGGTCGTGGCGTCCGTGCCGTTCTTCTGGAAAATCGCCCAGTCGGCGTAGTCGAGCGTCTCGACCACCAGCTCCGCGAGCTCGACCATGGCCTCTGTCGGCCCGTTGCTGATGTCGGCATTCTTCATTTGTGCCAGTGCCGCCGCGTCCACGTCCGGATGGTGGTATCCAAGGACGTTGGGGCCCCAGGCGCACATGAAGTCGATATAGCCATTGCCATCGACATCCCACACCCGGCATCCCTCGGACTTCGCGAAGAACTGGGGGTAGCCCGGGCCGATCGCGCGGGTCGCCATGTGGCCCCACATGCCGTTCGGCACCACGCGCTGCGCACGCGCAAGAAGTTCGGCGTCGCGGCTGTTGGGCAGGCTGCGTGTCATGATGTCCTCCATGGGCAAAAAGGGAGGCTGCGCGCCTCCCTTCCCGCAGCCCTCAGTTCGAGATTTCCGCAAGCGGCAGGTTGCAGCAGGCGCTGTAGCGCATGCCCTTCACATTCGGGCTGTGCGCCAGGATCAGATTAGGGCTGACCATCGGAATGATGATGCGATCCTTGGCCATCTGCTCGCCCGCTTCGAACCACAGCTTGTCCGCCTCTGCGGTGGTCGGGGCGGCAAGGGCCTGCTTCATCAGCGTGCTGGTTTCCTTGTTGATGATGCTCGGATCGGTCGCGGCGCCGGCGCGCTTGGCCCAGACCGAGCCTTCGGACAGGCCGAACACGTCGACATATTGCGAGGTGCCGTAGAAGTCGGGCGCAAAGAACACCGCGGTCAGCGGAATGTGGTCGCCATTGGCGGCTTCACGCCAGTTCGCGAACGGCATCGGCGACAGTTCGACCTTGAGGCCGACCTTCGACAGATCCTGCTGGATCTTCTGCATCATCAGCGACAGGTCGACCCCGTACACGTTCATGTCGGGATAGATCGACTTCAAGGTGGAGCCGCTCTTTACCCCGGCCTTGGCCAGAAGTTCCTTCGCGCGTGCGGGATCATAGGCCAGAATCTTGTGGCCATCGCCACCGGGGAAACCGAGCGGGATCGGCGTCGCCATCGGCCGGCCTGCGCCGGCCAGCGTAAAGTCGATCAGCGAGGTACGGTCGATGGCGAGGGAGATGGCCTCACGCACCTCCGGCGTCAGCTTGAAGGTGTTGGCCTTCGCGCCGGGCGACAGGGCGACGTAGACGAAGTTGTAGGACGGCACCTGCTCGACGACGATCTGCGAGCCGGCAAGTGTCTTGGCGGTCTCGGGGTCGATCTGCATGGCGATGTCGGCGGAACCCGACTGGAGCATCTGCGCCTGCGCCACCGCGTCCTTCACCTGGCGGAAAACAACTTCAGGCACGGCTGGCGCCTTGCGCCAGTAGTTTTCGTTGCGCTTGAGGCGGAGCTCGGCGTTCGGCTCATACGACTCCAGCACGAACGGGCCGCTGCCCGCCGAATGCGTCAGGAACCAGTTTTCCGAGGTGTCCTTGTTTGCCGCAGTCTCGTCCGACAGCGCGCCAGCGGCCGAAGCGACATCGCTGTTGATGACGGCAAGGAAGCCAGCCGCGACCTGATTGAGGAATTCGGAATTGGGGGCAGACAGGTGGACAATGACCGTCTGGGCATCGGGCGTGTCGATCGACGTGATCGGATCGGCGAGGAAGGCGCCGTTGCCCTTGATGTTCTTGAGGCGCTCGAAGGACCACTTCACATCCTTGGCCTCGACGGGCGTGCCATCGGAGAACTTGGCGGCCGGATCGAGCTTGAAGGTGAACTGAGTCTGGTCCTTGTTCGCTTCCCAGCTCTTGGCCAGGAGAGGCACCACCTTGTTGTTCTTGTCGAGCGTGACCAGCTGCTCGTAGACGGAGGTATTGTAGATCTGGCAGGTGTCGCACCAGGCCCGTGCGGGATCGAGCGAATTGACGTCCATGTCGCGCGCGATCACGAGCGTGCGTTCTTCCGCCCGGGCCGGGCCACAGAGTACGGTCGCGGCAAGCGCCATCGACAGCAGGACCATTTTGGACTGTTTCAGGTCAAGTTGTTTCATCGTGGTTCACCTCTCTGAAGGTCGAGCTGCGGCTGCTCGTGTTTCATTGGTTTTCCGCAATTCTCAGCAGGGCGCTCTTCACATCGCCGACGCCCGCGAGCGCCGCGCGATTGAGAACCGCCGACACCGTGGGCGCAGCAAGGCCGCCGGCGACGCGCACTATCTCGTGGTCAAGACTGTCGAAGAAGCGGTCCTGAATCTCGGCCGCCCAGGTCGCGCCCATGGAAAGGCTGCGGGCGGTCTGTTCGGCGATGACCACGCGGCCGGTCTTGTCGATGGACGCACCGATCAGTTCCCAATCCAGCCCGTGATGGTCGATATTGCGCAGATCGATGATCTCCGCATCGACGCCGGTTTCATGCGCCGCCCTGACCGCATTCTGGACCATGACCGAGGTCGCCAGCACGGTGCAGGCGGTTCCCGGCCGGACGATCCGTGCCGAACCGAAGGGGATGCAGTAGTCGCGGTCGCCCTGGGGAACCTCGAATTCGCGCTGGTAAAGCTCGGTATGTTCGATGACGGCGACGGGATCGTTGCAGGCGAGCGCCGAATTCATCAGCCCTATATAGTCGAAGGCGGTCGACGGCGTGATGATGCGCCAGCCCGGGAAAAGGCCGAAGAGCGCGGACGGATCGCTTGAGTGCTGGGAGCCGTAACCCGTGTGCGGCGAGACGCGCACGCGCATGACCAGCGGAACCGGAAAACCGTCGCCGAACATGTGGCGGACCTTGCCCACCCCATGCGCGATCTGGTCGGCGGCGGTGAAGCAGAAATCGCCGAACATGATCTCGACAATGGGGCGAAGCCCGTTGAGCGCCGCCCCGAGCGCCACGCCGGTAAAGCCGTTTTCGGCGATCGGCATCGGCAGCACCCGGCCGGGCCAGCGCTCCAGCGCACCCTTGGTGAAGCCGCTGACGCCGCCCCGCATCTGGTGGACATCTTCGCCCATGACGATGATGGTCGGATCGCGATCCATCGCTGCCGCGATCGTCTCCGACGCCGCCGTGACGAACTTCACCTTTTCGAGCGGCAGGCCGTTCAGCCGGTCATGATCGAGCGTCCGCCTGCCGGCCAGTTCGGACAGATCGCCCAGAATGCCCCGGTCCGGGTTTCCGGCATCCGGCCACAGAGCGTCCGGGATGCGCAGCGCATTGCCGCCCGGCACCGGTTCGGTCAACCGCGCGGCCGCCGCCGCGACGCGCTCTGTTACCATCTGGTCGATGCGCGTGCATTCGTCGGCCGACAGATGGCCGAGCGCCATCAGCCGCTCCCTGGCCAGTGCCACCGGATCGCGCTCCCGCCATGCGGCCTCTTCCTCCGTGGTGCGATAGCCGAAGTCGCTGCCGCTGCGGCTGCCGGATTGATGGAAGTGGCGGTAGCAGAGCGCCTCGACCACAACGGGACCGCCCTGCTCGCGGATGCGCCGGCGCGCCTCGGCCATGGCACGGTGGACGGCCACCACATCCATGCCGTCGCATTCGATCGAGGTGATGCCCAGCATGGCGCCGCGCGAGGAAAGGCGGGTTTCGCGCGTGACATCGGAAATGCGGGTCGCAACGCCGTAGAGATTGTTCTCAATGAAGAAAATCACCGGCAGGCTTTGGGCTGCCGCGATGTTCATCGACTCGTAGCTGGCACCATTCTGGGTGGCGCCGTCGCCGAAGAAGGCGACGGAAATCTGGTCGCGCTCCAGCATCTTGTCGGCGAGCGCATAGCCGACCGCATGGGGCGGGTTGCCACCCACAATGGCGGAGGTGCCGACCACGCCCGCATCCGCGAAGCGCATATGCATGGAGCCACCGCGCCCCCCACAATACCCCGGCGCCAAGCCCATGATCTCGGCCATGAAGCGATAGACGGCGTCATCCATGCCCGGCGTGAACGCATCCCGGCGGATATCGAAATCGTGCGGCACCTCGGTGTTGATGAGCTTCATCAGCACCTGATGATGGGCGCGGTGTGTGCCGTTGATCTTGTCGCCGGCGCCGAGCACGGACATCGCGCCGACCGCGCCCGCCTCCTGGCCGATACTGGCATGCGCCGGACCGTGGATGAGCCCCGCCTTCTCCAGATCGAGCAGCTTTTCCTCGAAACGGCGGATCAGCAGCATCTGGCCATACCAGTGAATCAGGTCTTGGGCCTCTTCCTCACGCCAGTCAGACTCTTCGAGCTCAAGGCGAAACCATGCGGCTGAAGGAGATAGCGGAACCTGACGAACCATGGTTGCTCCCGGAATAGCCCTCGGAGACGGTCAGCGCTCAGCCGAACGCCATTCTTGTTTATGGAAATAAATTCCGATTTTCTGTTGAACGGCACACTAAGCTGTGCCAGCCTTTGGATGCAACAGGAATTTTCACAGCATTTGAAAGGTTATCCGGCATGATCAGGGACGCCCATCTGCTGGAGGCGCTGGCACAGACGGTGCAGCGTTTCGTGCGCGAGCGGCTGGTCCCGGCAGAGGCGCGTGTCGAAGAGGAAAATGCGATCCCGCCGGAGCTCGTCGATGAAATGCGCGACCTCGGCCTCTTCGGCATGTCCATCCCGGAAGAATTCGGCGGGCTCGGCCTGACGATGGAAGAAGAGGTGATTGTGGCCTTCGAGCTGGGCTACACCTCGCCGGCCTTCCGGTCGGTCATCGGCACCAATAACGGCATCGGCTCCCAGGGCATCATCGTTGACGGCACGGCTGCGCAGAAGGCGTATTGGCTGCCGCGCATGGCGACCGGGGAGGTCATCGGCGCCTTCGCCTTGACCGAGCCGGACGTCGGTTCGGATGCCGGCTCGGTCAAGACCACCGCCGTCCGCGAGGGCGACCACTATGTCCTCAACGGCACCAAGCGCTTCATCACCAACGCCCCGGTAGCGGATGTCTTCACGGTCATGGCGCGCACAGGCGGCCCGGGATCGGCGGGGGTTACCGCCTTCCTCGTGCCACGCGCGTCACCGGGCATCAGCTTTGGCGCCATCGACAAGAAGATGGGCCAAAGGGGCACCTATACCAGCGACGTGATCTTCGAGAATTGCCGGGTCGCGGCCGACGCGATCATCGGCGGCGTCGAAGGCCGGGGGTTCAAGACGGCGATGAAGGTGCTCAATCGCGGGCGCCTGCACATCTCGGCGGTATGCGTCGGCGTCGCACAGCGGCTTTGCGAGGAGTCCGTGAACTATGCGCGGACCCGCGTCCAGTTCGGCAAGCCGATCGCCGAACATCAGCTCATCCAGGCCATGCTGGCCGACAGCGCGACCGAGACCTTTGCCGGCCGCTCCATGGTGCTGGAAGCCGCCCGCCTTTTCGATGCGGGGGAACGCATCGTCCAGCAGTCCGCCAGCGCCAAGCTGTTCTGCTCGGAAATGGTCGGCCGTGTCGCCGACCGCGCAGTACAGATCCATGGCGGCGCCGGCTACATGAAGGAGTATCCGGTGGAGCACTTCTACCGCGACGTCCGTCTGTTCAGGCTCTATGAAGGCACCTCACAGCTCCAGCAGATCATCATCGCACGCGAGATGATGAACGCCTGAGGTCAGACATGGGCCGGTTCCTCGGTGTCGTAGCGGACGACTTCACGGGCGCGCTCATGGTCGCCGGCTATATCGAGGCCGCCGGCATCTACTGTCCCGTCATCTTCGATCCGGCCGCCATCGTGGCGGACGCGCCGATCGTCGTTGCGGGCACCCGCACCCGCACCATTCCTGTTTCGGAGGCCCTTGGCGAGCTGGCCCGCATGACGGACGCCTTCGTGCAGGCCGGCTATGCGCGGCTCGCCTACAAGGCCTGCGCCTCGTTCGATTCGACCGAGGAAGGCAATATCGGGCCGGCGGCGGATTTTCTGGCAGAGCGGCAAGGCTTGCGACCCGTGCTGATGTGCGCCGGCTTTCCCCGCTATGGCACGACGGTGCATCAGGGCTATCTCTTCTATCGCGGCCGGCTGGTCTCCGACTCGATCAAGCGCTTCGATCCCCTAACCCCGATGCCCGACCCCGATCTCGTGCGCTTCCTGTCGCGGCAGACGCCGCATCCCGTCGCACTGGTCAACCACGCGACCTTGTTGAAGGGGGCCGGCGCGGCACGCGCGGCCGTCGAGGCGCGGGCGGCGGAAGGGGCGGGCCATGTCCTGTTCGACCTGAGTGACGACAACGACACCGAGGTCGCCGCCGACATCGCCTGTTCGCAGCCGAGCGTCGTCGTGGCGAGCGATCCTCTGATCATCGCCTATGCCTGCCGGCTTGCCCGCGCCGAGCCGGCAAATCCGAGGCCCGCGCCGCGCCACGCCGAAGGCCCGGCGGCGGTGATTGCCGGCACGGTCGGCCCGGTGATCCTCCGGCAGCTCGATGTGTTTGGCGAGGCCCATCCTGTCCTCACACTGGACCTACTCGACCCACGGGGCGACGCGGGGACGATCGCGGCCGCGCTGGAATGGGCCTCCCCCTTCATCGGTGCGCAGCCCTTTGCCATTTCCACCGCAACGGATGGGGAGGGCGTGGAGCGCGTGCAACATGTGCTTGGCCCGCTCGGTGCGGCGCGGCGTGCCGAAAATCTGCTGGGGTCCATCGCGAGGGGCCTGCACGAAAGGGGCGTCAACCGCTTCGTCGTCGCCGGCGGCGAGACCTCGGGCGCCGTCGTCTCGGCGCTGGGCATCGGCGCCGTGCGGGCCTTTCCCGAAGGGCCGCTCGGCACCGGCTTCTGCGTCGCGGAAGGCCCGCGCCCCATCTCGCTCTATCTCAAGCCGGGCAAGCTCGGGGCCGACGACGTGCTTCTGCGCGCGTTGGATCTCATGCAGGCGTAAACCAAGGAGATCGGCCCATGTCCAGCCCATCCGCCCCGCGCGTCGCGCTGGTGGACGCCACGTTGAAGAGCCTCGCGCTGAAGCTGAACAGCGGCACGGCGGGCAATCTGAGCCTGCGGCATGGCGAGGGCATGCTGATCACGCCCACCGGCATTCCCCCTCACGAACTCGCGCCCGAGCAGATCGTCGAGATGGACCTTCGCGGCAACTGGCAGGGCCGCTGGAAGCCATCCTCCGAATGGGCCATCCATGCGCGTCTTTACCAGACGACATCTGCCGGGGCTGTCGTCCATGCCCATCCCGACCACAGCGTGGCCCTGGCCACGCTCCGGCGTCCCCTGCCGCCCTTCCATTATATGATCGCCAGCTTCGGCGGCGACATCGTTCCGTGCGCGCCTTATGCCTGCTTCGGCACGCCGGCTCTCGCGGAGACCGTCATCGAGGCCATGGGCACGACCTATTCGGCCTGCCTGATGTCGAACCATGGCATCGTCACCACCGGTCCCGACCTCGCCACCGCCCTTATGCGCGCCGAAAAGCTCGAAATGCTCGCCCGCCAGTATCTTCTGGCGCGCATGGGGGGCGAGCCGGTGCTGTTGACGCCGGACGAACTGACCGAGGTGCACAGCCGCTACAGCAGCTACGGCCAGCAATAGGTTGGCTCACGGCCATCAGGCACTGCGCCAGACCTCGCCGAGGATGCGCAGCGCCAGCTCCGGCTTCTCCAGATGAGGCATATGCCCGCAGGCGTCGAAGGCATGCAGCGCCGCATTATCGGGTAGACCGCGCGTGGAGCCGAAAGGCAGCACACGATCCTGCCGGCCGAAGACGACCCGCACGAGCTGCGGCAATCGCGCTAGATCCGCGGCGACCGAAAAGCTCTGCGTGCCATCGGGAAAGAAGCGATTGGCGAAAGCTGCCATCGCCCTTGTCAGATCCTCGTCCTTGCGCTGCTGCACAACGGCCCGCACGAACGCGTCGGAAATCGTCGCCGGATCGTGAACCAGCAGCTCCAGCCAAGGCCGCAGGCTCTCGGCGCTGCGGGCCCTCAAGATACCTTCGGTGAACGGCGCGTTGATCTGCGGCCCCAGCCCCGCGGGCGCGAAGAGGCAAAGGCCACGAATATCCGCCTGCGCCCGCCGTGCCAGTCGCGCCGCCAGCGCGCCGCCGAAGGAGTGGCCGGCAAGAATCATCGGTCCGATCGTCTCGGCGGCCAGCGTCGCTTCGACCAGTTCGGCCATTTCGTCGAGGTCAGCAGGCACCCCGCGCGGCGACTGGCCGTGCGCGGGAAGATCCAGCGCCAGCGCCGGAAAGTCGACGCGACCGCCAGCAAACAGGCCGCGCCAGTTGTTCAGGTCGCCACTGAAACCATGCAGCATGACGACGGGAAGGCCTTCCCCCCGGCGAAGCCAGACCGCGTTGAGCCGTTGGCTGCCCCCCAGACCGGGCGTGAGCGACGGCGCTGCCGGCACGAATTGGCTATAGGCGAGCCGAGAGTCCGGCGCGCCCGCCGTCGCCGTCTGGGCAAGCCCGGCCAGAACATCCTTCTTCTGCACGCGATTGCGCGGACCGGTTCCCTTCCACCCGTCGATCGAAATCCCGTGTTCACGGGCGAGGCGCCGCGCGAGCGGGGTCGGGTTGGGAATGTGCCGCCGCGAGGTCGCAACCGCCGGCCGCGCATTCGGCTCTGCCACAGGCAGCACGGCGGCCTGCGCAGGCGCCATTTGCACCGGCAGCGGCGGCGCGTCGGCAGCAACCTCGTCAGGGGCGAGGATACGGGCGACATCCGCGCCCACATCGACTTCGACATCGCTCCCGACCAGATCGCGAATGATACCGGCGGCCGGCGATTCCACTTCCACGGCTGCCTTGTCGTTGTCGATCTCGAACAACACCTGCCCCTTCGCGACCATGTCGCCTTCCCGGACATGCCAGCGCGAGACGCTGCCGCTTGCCATTTCCAGGCTGACTTTCGGGAAAATCACATTGACGGGCATGGCGGGTCCTTGGGGAGCGAGGCCTATTCTGCTGACGTGGTCCAGTCGGGCGTGGAGGGCGGGACAGGCGCCGTGTCGGGATCCCCGGCGAGACGGGCGCGCAGGCGCTGCGTCAGCCGCACCAGTTCGGGCCCGACCACGTCACGGCACAGTTGCTGCGGCAGGAGGTCGACGATGCCGCCGCAGGTCAGGGCCACGAGCGGCGAACCATCCGTCGGCCGAAACGCGACGCCGACCGCATTTATGTAACTGTGCCATGTGCCGAAGACGCTGACGAAGCCGTCGCGCTCATAGTCCCTGACCGATTTATCGACGAGCGCCGACAGCGCGGCTCGGTCCTTTTCGACCGCGGACACCTGCGCCAGCACCGAGGCACGGATCGGCGGTTTCATCTCGGCGAGATAGGCGAGGCCCATCGCCGTGCGGCAGATCGGCACCTTGGAGCCGATGTTCAGCCGGAGGGTGACGGGCGACATCGAGCGGCAATTGGCGAGATAGACCATCTCCAACCCGTCACGCGTGCCAAGAGCCACCGCCGCGCCTGTCTTGTCGGCCAGCTCCTGCATCAGCGGCCGCGCCATATAGATCACGGGATTGGAGCTCAGCGCCGAATAGCCCAGCGACACGGTCGCCGAGCCGATGCTGTAGCGGCCGAGCGTCTCGTCATAGGTCAGATAGCCGAGATTGACGAGCGTGGCGGTCAGGCGCGACACGGTCGCCTTGGGCAGCCCGGTGCGTTCGAGCAGGTCCTGGTTTCCCAGTGTCCCGTCATCGGCCGTGAACGCGCGCAGAATTTCCAGCCCGCGCGTCAACGAGGCCGCCGGGTTGCTGCCCTCCCCGACCTCACCCCCTTCAGCCGGCTTGGTACGTTTGCGCATCTGTCCGTCTCTCCCACCACATCATACCGGTCGAAGCACTTAGCGGCCCCTTCGCTGCAGCACAAATGGAATATAATTTCATTTACGTTGACGGCCGCCGTGGCTGTTGTCAATAATGACGTTGCAGCGACCGCCCGCATATCCGCGCCCGCAGAACCGGCATCAGGCAGAGGGGACGTCTTCTTGACACGCTATATACTGCGCCGCCTCATCGCGATGCCGTTTCTGGTGCTCGGCATCGTCACCCTCGCCTTTCTCCTGACGACGGTGACCAAGGGAGACCCGCTGGCCTCGATCGTTTCCGACCGCCAGATGAACGACCCGGAGGCCGTCGCGGCCGCGAAGGCACGCTGGGGCCTCGATCGCAGCCTGCCCGAACGATACGTGATCTATGTCCGCAATCTCCTGAGCGGCGACATGGGAACGTCCTTCATCACCCGTCGCCCGGTGGCGCAGGATGTTCTCTTTCGGCTCCCCGCGACGATGGAACTGGTGATGGCGGCCATGCTGGTGGGGTCCACCATCGGCATCACGCTCGGGGTGCTGGCGGCCTATTTCCGCAATACACCGACCGATCACCTGGCGCGCTTCTTCGCGCTCATCGGCTCGTCGGTACCGGTCTTCTGGCTTGGCCTTGCCCTGCTCTATGTGTTTTCGGTCAAGTTCGGCATCCTGCCCGGACCCGGCCGGCTGGATCCGCGCGCGGCATTGCCGCCGCGCATTACCGGCTTCATGACCATCGACACGCTGCTAGCCGGAAATTTCAAGCTCTTCGCCGACGCGGTATGGCATCTGATCCTGCCGGCCTTCGTGCTCGGCTGGGCCGTCGCCGGCACGATCTCCCGCCTGGTGCGGGCCAACATGCTCGAAGTCCTCGATCGCGAATTCATCCTCACCGCCCGTTCCAAGGGCGCAGGCGAATTCCGGGTCGTCACCCGTCACGCGCTTCGCAACACGCTCGTGCCGACCCTGACCGTGATCGGCTACTCCTTCGCCTATCTGCTGACCGGCGCGGTGCTCACCGAAACGATCTTCTCGTGGCCCGGCATGGGATCCTATGCGGTGGATGCCGCCCGCGGTCTCGATTTTCCGGCCATCATTGGCGTGACGATTGTCGGCGGCATTGTCTTCCTGGTGACCAATCTGCTCACCGACGTCGCCTATGTCATCGCCAACCCCCGCGTCCGTCTCGGGTAGGCCCATGAGCGCACTCTCCTTTTCCTCGCTCAGACGGGTCGGCTGGATATCGCTGCCATTGGCCATCGGCCTGGCCATCGTCCTGTTCTGGCTGGCCGTGACGTTTCTGGCCCCCTTCATGTCGTCTTACGACCCGGTCGACATGGTTGGACGCCGTCTGCAGGCGCCGAGTTGGGACCACTGGCTGGGAACCGATGCGCTGGGGCGTGATGTGCTGAGCCGCACGCTGCATGGCGCACGCCATTCGCTGCCCATCGCCGTGATCGTGGTGGCGCTGTCCGTCGCCATCGGCGCGCTTCTCGGCGCCATTTCCGGCTTCATCGGCGGCTTGGGCGGCGCCGCCATCATGCGGCTGGTAGACGTCACCCTCTCCTTCCCCCCGATGCTGCTCGCCATGGCGGTCGCCGCCTCGCTCGGTCCCGGCCTTGAGAATGCGGCCATCGCCATGGTGATCGTCTGGTGGCCGATCTATGCCCGCCTGATGCGCGCCCAGGTGCTGGAGGTCCGGGAGCGCGAGCATGTCGAGGCGGCCATCGCCGCCGGTGCGAGCAAGCCGCGCGTGCTGCTGAAGCATATTCTGCCGCTCTGCTGGACCCCGGTTCTCATCAGCGCCACCATGGATCTCGGCCAGGTGATCCTGCTTGCCGCCTCGCTGAGCTTCATCGGTCTCGGCGCCGCGCCGCCAACCCCGGAATGGGGGTCAATGATCTCCGACGGCGCGTCCCAGTTCTATTCGTGGTGGGTCGCCCTCGGACCGGGCCTCGCCATCCTGACGATTGTGCTCGGCTTCAATTTCGTCGGCGACGGCCTGCACGACTATTTCGATCCGAAGTCCAGATGAGGCGCGACATGCGGCACGAACCGCTGTTCTCCGTGCAAGACCTGCGTGTCTCCTTCGGCCGTCTCGGCCACCATTTCGAGGCGGTACGCGGCATTAACCTCCACGTCGATCACGGCGAGGTGCTGGGCATCGTCGGCGAATCCGGTTCGGGCAAGTCGGTTGGCATGTTGGCCGCGCTCGGTCTGCAGGCAAAGACGGCCCAGGTTCGCGGGTCGGCGAAGTTCAAGGGACGCGAGTTGGTCGGAATGTCCCGGCGCGAATTGCGCACGCTCCGCGGCTCGCGCATCGGCATGATCTTTCAGGACCCGCTTTCGTCACTGAACCCGGTCATGACCGTCGGCGCCCAGATTGCCGAGACCATTCTCCTTCATAACCCGGCGGCATCGAAGAAGGCCGCGCTCGATCGCGCGGTCGAGCTGCTGGCCCTTGTCGCCATCTCGCAGCCCGACCGGCGCATCCACCAGTTCCCCCACGAGTTTTCCGGCGGCATGCGCCAGCGCGTGATGATCGCCATGGCCGTTGCGAACGACCCGGATCTGCTGATCGCCGACGAGCCCACCACGGCGCTCGACGTGACCGTGCAGGCCCAGATCATGGAGGTTCTGAACGATCTCAAGAGGCGGCTGAACCTCGGGCTGATCCTTATAACCCACGATCTCGGGGTTCTCGCCGGCCATGCGGACCGGGTCGCCGTGGTCTATTCCGGCGAGGTGGTGGAACAGGCAGGCATCGACGATCTGTTCGAGCGCCCGAGTCATCCCTATACGCGCGGGCTCATCGCCTCCATCCCCGACATGGCTGAGGAAAAGGAGCGGCTGTTCTCGATTGAGGGAGCGCCGCCCGCCCTGGGCCGTCTTCCGGGCGGCTGCGCTTTCCATCCGCGCTGCCCGCAGGTGCAGCCCATCTGCCGGACGACGGCCCCCGTGCTGCGGAACGTCGAAGGCCATAGTGCGGCCTGCCACTTCGCTGGCGCTCCAGCCGAGGGCGCAGCCTGATGCCCCAAGTCCTTATGCCCCAAGTCCTTATGCCCCCAGTCCTTCTCTCTGTACGCGACCTGACGAAGCGCTTCCCGATCAAGGGCGGCCTCCTGATCGAGCGCGAGGTCGCTCAGGTTAATGCGGTTGCCGGCGTGTCGTTCGACGTCAATGCCGGCGAGGCACTCGGCCTCGTCGGCGAGTCGGGCTGCGGCAAGTCCACGCTCGGCAGGTGCATCCTGAGGCTGATCGAACCCACGAGCGGCGAAACCCTCTTCCACGGCCGGAACATCAACCTGGCCACGCCAGCCGAAATGCGGCGTCTGCGGCGCAAGATCCAGCTCGTCTTCCAGGATCCCTACGCATCGCTCCACCCACGGATGCGGGTGTCCGAGAACATCGCCGAACCGCTGCGCATCAGCGATCTGAACGCCGCGCAGCGAAAGGATCGCGTGGCGGAAATGCTGGAACTCGTCCGCCTGAATCCCGAGCACGGGCAGCGCTACCCGCACGAACTCTCGGGCGGCCAGCGCCAGCGCGTGGTCATCGCCCGTGCGCTTGCGCTCAAGCCGGAACTGCTGGTGCTCGATGAACCGGTGTCCGCGCTCGATGTCTCCGTGCAGGCCGGCGTGCTCAATCTGCTCAAGGACATCCAGCGCGACATGGGCACCGCCTTCGTCTTCATCGCCCATGACCTGTCCGTCGTGCAGCACATCTCGCACCGTGTGGCGGTGATGTATCTCGGCAAGATCGTCGAGATCGCATCCAAGTCGCGGCTCTACGGCGCCCCCATGCACCCGTACACGCAGGCTTTGATGTCTGCCGTTCCGCTCGCCAATCCGAAGCTGGAGAGGTCGCGCTCGCGCATCGTGCTGAAGGGTGATCTTCCAAGCCCGCTCAACCCACCGTCAGGCTGCCGCTTCCGCACGCGTTGCCCCATCGCGCAGCCGATCTGCGCGCAACAGGAGCCGCCTCTCGCGGAGTTTGGCGAAGGCCATTCGGTCGCCTGCCATTTCCCAACCGCAATCGACCCGGGTTTGTCGGCCCGCGCCTGACGCGGAGCAGGGAGGACGACATGACTGAACAAGAACTGCCGCTCAAGGGCATTCGCGTGCTCGACCTGACCCGCGTGCTGGCCGGGCCATGGACCACCATGAGCCTCGCCGATCTCGGTGCCGAGGTGTGGAAGATCGAGAACATCAAGGGTGGCGACGACACCCGCGCCTGGTCGGTGCCGAACTACAAGGGCGTCAGCACCTACTATCTCTGCGCCAATCGCGGCAAGCACAGCATCGCGCTCGACCTGAAGGCGCCCGAAGGACGCCAGCTCGTGCTCGACCTCGCGTCGAAAGCGGATGTGATCGTCGAGAATTTCCGCGCCGGTACCGTGGACCGGCTCGGCATCGGCTATGAGGACATCCGCAAGATCAACCCGCGTGTCATCTATTGCTCGATTTCCGGCTACGGACAGTCCGGGCCCGAGCGGGAGCGGCCCGGCTATGATTTCATCATGCAGGCGGAAAGCGGCCTGATGTCGATCACCGGCCAGGAGGATGGCCCACCGAGCCGCCTGGGCGTCGCCTTTACCGACATCGTTGCCGGCATGGTCGCCACGCAATCGGTGCTCGCCGCGCTCTACCAGCGACGCGAGACCGAGCGCGGACAATATATCGACGTCGCCCTGCTCGATTCGACCCTCAACATGCTGATCAATGTCGGCACCGGCTATCTGAACGCCGGCGTCGAGCCGCAGCGCTACGGCAACGCCCACCCCACCGTCGTGCCCTATCAGGTCTTCGAAACCGCCGACGGCGTCTTTGCGCTGGCCGTGGGCAATGACCGGATGTTCGTTGATTTCTGCGAGCAGGTGATCGGCCGGCCCGAGCTTGCCCGCGATCCGCGCTTCGTCTCCTCGCACGAGCGGGCGCTGCACCGGGAGGAGCTCCTTCCGCTGCTGGCGGAAATCCTGCGGGGGAACACCTGCGATCACTGGATCGACACCTGCCACAGGGCGAGCGTGCCGGCCGGACAGGTGAAGACGGTCGCCGAAGCCCTCAGGAGCCCGAGCGTGGTGGAACGCGGCGTGGTCCAGCAGCTGGATCATCCCGCACTCGGCCCGATTTCGCTCATCCGCGCCGCGCACGGCATGGCCGCCCAGCGCGCGCACACGCCCAAGGCGCCGCCGCTGCTCGGCGAGGACACGCGCATCGTGCTGCGCGACGTTCTCGGCCTCGACGATCACCGCATCGACAGCCTTGCCGCCTCCGGGATCATTGGCTGCCGCAATGCCGCTTCCGTTGCACCGCTCGCGCCCGCCGGAGAAACGGTATGAGCGTCCATGTCACACGCCGCAGCGCGATAGCGGTCGTTACCATCGACAATCCCCCGGTCAACGCCATCAACATGGCCGTGCGCACGCGGCTGCTGGCCCTAGTCGACGAGCTGGACGCCGATGATCACATCCGGGCCGTGGTCCTGACGGGGGCCGGCAAGCTCTTCGTCGGCGGGGCCGACATCACGGAGTTCGGCCGTCCGGTGGAGATGCCCGCCCTGCCCGCGGTGATCGAGCGGATCGAGAACGCCACCAAGCCGTGGATCGCGGCGGTGCATGGCGCCGCCTTGGGTGGCGGGCTCGAAGTGGCGCTCGGCTGCCGCCTGCGGGTCGCCACGGCCGACGCTAGGTTCGCGCTCCCCGAGATCAATCTCGGCATCATCCCCGGATCCGGCGGCACGCAGCGCCTGCCTCGGTTGATCGGTGTCGAAACCGCGATCCGGGTGGCCGCCGAAAACCTGACTCTGGATGGAGCACGCGCCGCTGAACTCGGCCTCGTCGATCGTCTCGTGCCGGAGCCGCTCGTCGACAAGGCCGTAGAATTCGCTCTGGAAGCCCTCGGCCGCCCGCTGCCGGCGCCCGTTTCGCGCCGCCCTGTTGCCGCTCCCGAGCCCGCGCTGTGGGAAGAGGCCGCCCAGCGGGTCCGCCGCGCCGCCCGTGGCGCATCCGCCCCACCACGGGCGCTCGACGCGCTGCGTTTCGGCGTCGAGAACGGCTTTGAAGCCGGCTTGGCCCGGGAGCGCGCGATCTTCCTGGAATTGCGCGCCAGCGAGGAAGCGGCCGCGCTTCGCCACCTCTTCTTCGCCGAGCGCGCCGCGCCGCGCCCCCACGATTTGCGCGGCATCGCCGCGCTGCCGCTGGCAAGCGCCGGCGTCATCGGTGGCGGCACGATGGGCGTCGGCATCGCGGCGGCGCTGCGCAACGCCGGCATCCCGGTCGTGCTGATCGAGCGCGACGAACAAAGCCTGGAGCGCGGCCTGACCGCGCTGAAGGCCATCTTCGAGGCCGCCCGAAAGAAAGCGAGCCTCAGCGACGAGGAAGCCGAGGCTCGCATGCGGGGCGTCACCGGCGCGGTCGGCTACGAGGCGCTCGCCGGCTGCGAGCTGGTCATCGAGGCCGTGTTCGAAGATCTTGCGGTCAAGCGTGACGTCTTTGCCAACCTCGGGCGCGTGTGCCGGCCGGAGGCTGTTCTGGCCACCAACACCTCCTATATCGACCCGAGGCAGATCGCTGAGGGCCTACCTCATCCCGACCGCTTCATCGGCCTGCATTTCTTTAGCCCTGCTCAGGTGATGCGGCTTCTCGAAATTGTGCCGATCCCCCAAACCCGGCCCGAGGTGCTCGCCACCTGCTTCGACCTCGCCCGCACGCTGGGCAAGGTGCCCGTACGCTCCGGCATTTGCGACGGGTTCATCGGCAACCGCATCCTGCGCCGCTATCGCGCCGAGGCCGAGGCCATGCTGCGCGACGGCGTCACCCCTGCCGCCATCGACGCCGCCATGCGCGGCTTCGGCTATGCGATGGGGCCGTTCGAGATGCAGGACATGGCAGGTCTCGACATCTCCTTCCTGCACCGCGAGGCCGCCCGCGCCCGTGGCGAGGCGATACCGGAGACACCCGGCGACCTTCTGGTGCGCGCGGGCCGAAAAGGCCAGAAGAGCGGGGCGGGCTGGTATGACTACGCCCCGGGCAGCCGCACGCCCCTTCCTTCGGCGGAAGCGGCCCGGCTGATCGCGCCTCTTGTCGGTGCACCGCGTGAGCTGGGCGCCGACGCGATCGTCTCGCGCCTCATCGACGCCATGGCGGCGGAGGGGCAAGCGATCCTGGACGAGGGCATTGCGGGCTCGCCGGCCGATATCGACCTGGTGGAAGTCCATGGATACGGCTTCCCGCGCAAGCATGGCGGGCCGATGTTCCTCTCCCGGCGGCAGCCTTCGTGACAGGCACGGAGGACCCCTCCGGTCGACCACCTATCGGGATAAATGACCGCGCGTGACGTGGCTCGGCCAGTGGTCGGGAGCTGCCGATCGGATTGCGAGGCAATCCGATCGGAACGTGCTCCAGACATAAGCGGGATCAGGCCCGCGCGAGAGCGATCGCGATCCCCTGGCCGACGCCGATGCACATGGTGGCCAGCGCAAGCTTGCCGCCGCGCAGGCCGAGTTCGAGAGCCGCGGTGCCTGCGATGCGCGCACCCGACATGCCCAGCGGATGGCCCAGGGCAATGGCGCCGCCATTGGGGTTCACATGCGCCGCATCCTCCGCGATGCCGAGCTGGCGAAGCACGGCGATGCCCTGTGAGGCAAAGGCTTCGTTGAGTTCGACGATGTCGAAGTCCGCCGGCGTGATGGCCAGCCGGCCGCACAGCTTCAGCGTCGCCGGGGCCGGACCGATGCCCATGAGGCGGGGGGCGACACCGGCAGTGGCGCCGCCAAGCACGCGCGCCATCGGCGTCAGGCCATATTTCGTCACCGCCGCCTCCGAGGCGACGATGAGTGCGGCAGCGCCATCATTGACGCCGGAGGCATTGCCGGCTGTGACCGTGCCGCCCTGACGAAACGGCGTCGCCAATTTCGACAGCGCCTCGATGGTGGTGCCGGCGCGCGGATGTTCGTCCTTGGCCACGATAATGGCATCGCCCCGGCGCTGCGGGATCGATACCGGCACGATTTCCTTCGCCAGGCGTCCGCTCGCTTGCGCGGCAACGGCCTTGTCCTGGCTACGCACGGCAAAGGCATCCTGATCGGCCCGCGAGACCGAAAACGCCTCAGCCACGTTCTCGCCGGTCTCGGGCATCGAATCGACGCCGTACTGCTCTTTCATCAGCGGATTGACGAAGCGCCAGCCGATGGTGGTGTCATGGATTTCAGCATGGCGCGAAAAGGCCGTTTCGGCCTTGGGCATGACGAAGGGCGCACGGCTCATGCTCTCGACGCCGCCGGCGATCATCAGATCGGCTTCGCCAGCCTTGATGGCGCGAGCGGCCGACATCAACGCGTCCATGCCCGAACCGCAGAGGCGGTTGATGGTCGATCCCGGCGTGCCTTGGGGCAGTCCGGCCAGAAGCAGCGACATGCGCGCGACATTGCGATTGTCCTCACCGGCCTGATTGGCACAGCCGAACAGCACATCGTCGACCGCCGACCAGTCGATGGACGGGTTACGCTCGACCAGGGCACGCAGCGGCACCGCTCCAAGATCGTCGGCCCGGACCGACGACAGCGAACCACCGAAGCGGCCGATCGGGGTGCGGATGTAGTCGCAGATATAGGCCTCAGCCATCCAAGATTCCTCTGCTGATGGAGATACTTGCCCTGGGCTCGCCTGCTGCGCACCCGCCCGGGAGGCGGCCGCGCCGCCCTACCCGGCTCAGCACGCGAGGAGCGTTGGAAGCCGCGCATGCAGCGCTTGACGCCCGCCGCTCTCGGGCGTTGCCGAGCAAGCCAAGAAGAGTGCGATCTCTAGGGGGTCGTCTCCTTCCGACCGGCGGCGCCCGCGGGCACCCCACCACTTTTTATGGAACTAAATTCCACTTTCAAAGTCTATCCGGTTTCAGAGGCCCGTTGCAACGGATTCGTCCCGACGCTCCTCATGACAAAGCGCGCAAGGGGGCGATGGGGCGATGGGGCGATGGTGTGTGCCCACCAACTTCGATCGCCCAGACTTTCTGCATGCGCCCGCAGCGCCGAGTGGGGGCTTGGAATGGATACGCGCCCTTCAACGGCCCCATGGAGGCCGCCCGGAGGGCCTTGTTCGTCTTCTCAAAGTCGACCCGATCCGGGGCAGAACTACGCCGCGTTTTCGCGGGGCACCAACGTCACCGTTGGCGGCACGATCGCGATAACGTCCAGGCAGGTTGAGCCTGTCACACAGCGGAAGTGATGGGCTTCCTCATAGCTCTCTTTGACCGCAGGCTGATTGAGAAGAAAATCAGCCCCCTCCATCCGATAGAGGAAATGTTCACCAACGAGTCCATCGGAATTGGGGTAGTCCTCAAGATTCAATACATGCTCATCGCACATCCGCATTACATAGATATGATCGAATACGACCTTAAGCGCTTTTTTTCATCATGCGGAACGACAAAGTATGCGACGACGCGCCGCCCGTCAGAAGAAAGACGGATGATGTCACTGAGGCTGCACTTAATCGGCACCTCAAGAGGTATCGGAACATAGAGCGCCACGCGTCTCTCCAGAAGGTTGGGCTCGGAAACTTCGTCACAACTGTTCCACTTTGACCGCAGACTGAGAAGACGCCGGTCGAAGGCCGGGCCGCCCCCCTCGCCTATCCCCTGCCCGCGCCCGGCTCCGCCTCGTGCCGATAGGCGGACTGGTCGATGCCGTGGCGGCGCAGCTTGTCGTAGAGCGTCTTGCGCGGGATGCCGAGGCGCTTCAGCGTCGCCTGGATATCGCCGCGCGTGGCGGCCAAGGCGTCGCGAATCTGCGCCGCCTCAAAGGCCTCCACCCGCTCGGGCAGGCTGGCGCCGGCCTCCTCGTCCGCCACCACGGCCGCCGGCGCCGGCTCGACCAGGCCGAGCGCCACCCGTTCGACGTAATGCACCAGCTCGCGCACATTGCCGGGCCAGTCATGGCTGGCCAGATGCGCGCGGATCGCCGGCGTCACCATCGGCACCGGGCGGCGGAAGCGCTTGGCCGAGCGGGCGAGAAAATGCCCGAACAGCAGTGCGATGTCGGCCCGGCGCTCGCGCAGCGGGGGAATGCGCACGGTAGCGACGTGCAGGCGGTAATACAGGTCCTCGCGGAAACCGCCCCGCCGCACCAGTTCGAGCAGGTCGATCTTCGACGCCGCCACCACGCGGATATCGACCTTGCGCACCTCATTGGTGCCGAGCGGGGCGATCTCGCGCGCTTCCAGCACGCGCAGCAGCTTCACCTGCAGCGCCGGCGACATCGCCTCGATCTCGTCGAGAAACAGCGTGCCGCCATGGGCATGTTCCATGCGGCCGATACGCTTTTTGACCGCGCCGGTGAAGGAACCGGGCTCGTGCCCGAACAATTCGCTCTCGATCACCGTTTCCGGCACCGCGCCGCAATTGACCGCCACCAGCGGGCGGGCGGCGCGCCGGCTCCAGCGGTGCAGCGCCTGCGCCACCACTTCCTTGCCGGTGCCGGTCTCGCCTTCCACCAGCACATCGACATCGGCATCGGCGAGTTGGCGCAGCGTCTGGCGCAGCCTTTCCATGGCGGGCGTGGTGCCGAGCAGCGGCATGTCCGCGCTCGCCTCCTCCGCCGCCTGCCGCAAGGCGCGGTTGTCGAGCACGAGGCGGCGCTTCTCCAGGGCATGGCGCACCGTGCCGAGCAGCCGGTCGAGCGGATAGGGCTTGGCGATGAAATCATACGCCCCCTCGCGCATCGCCTCGACCGCCATGGTGATGTCGCCATGGCCGGTGATGAGGATCACCGGCAGGTCCGGGTCCATGCGCTTGAGCCGCCGGAACAGTTCGAGCCCGTCCATGCCGGGCATGCGCACGTCGCTCACCACCACGCCGGTGAAGGAGGCGTCCAGCCCGTCAAGCGCGGCGGCGGCGGAGGCATAGGCCACGACCTCATGGCCGGCGAGCATCAGCGCCTGCATATTGGCGGCGCGCAGCGTCGCGTCGTCGTCGATGAAGGCCACATCCATCACGGCACCCGCGGCAGGCTGAGAGTGAACACCGCCCCGTCCTGATTGGCGGCGGTAAGCGCGCCGCCGAACTCGGCGACGATGTCGTGCGAAATCACCAGCCCGAGGCCGAGCCCCGCCGGCTTGGTGGTGGTGAAGGGAATGAACAGCGCGTCCAGCACCGCCGACGGCAGGCCGGGGCCATTATCGGCGAGGGTGAGCAGCACCCGCTCGCCCTCCGCCCGCGCCGCAAGCCGCACCCGGCCGCCGGGACGGTTGGCCAGCGCCTCCAGCGCGTTCTGCAGCAGGTTGACCAGCACCTGTTCCAGCCGCACCCGCTCGGCGCGGACGAAGAAGTCCTCCGGCCCCATGTCGAGCTCCAGCGCCACCTCCTGCTCCTTCAGCCGGTAGCCGACGAGCAGCAGTGCGCCCTCCACCGCCGCGCGCAGCGACACCGGGCCGAGCGGACCCGGCGCCTTGCGGGCAAAGGCCCGGAGTTCGCCGGTAATGGCGCCGATGCGCTCGGTAAGGCCTACAATGGTGGCTAGGTTGCCGGAGGCGCTGCCCGTGTCGCCGCGCGCCAGCAGCATCGCCCCGCTTTCGGCGAAGGTGCGGATCGCCGCCACCGGCTGGTTCACCTCATGCGCGACGCTGGCGGCGATCTGGCCGAGCACCGCCAGCTTGCTGGCCTGCACCAGTTCGTCCTGTAGCCCCTGCAACGCCGATTGCGCGTGCTGGCGCTGGTCCATTTCCTCGCGCAGCCGGTCATTGGCCGCGCTCAGTTCCAGCGTGCGCGCCTCCACCCGCCGCTCCAGTTCCCGCCGCGCCCGCGTCTCCTGCCGGCGCTTACGCAGCGCCTGCCGGCGGCGCGACCAGATGAGCGCCAGACCGCCCATCAGCAGGGCGCCGGCGAGCACGGCGAGCACCCGCGCCGCGGCGATGCTCACCTGGGCGGCGGCAGTGATCGGGCTGAGCACATGCAGCGTCCAGCCGGTGGTGGGCACGGGCGCCGCCGCCTCCACAAAGGTCCGCGCCGCGCCGCCGTCCGGCATCGTCACGCGGACGCGGTCGTCGCCCTCGGCGGTGATCGGCAGCGGGCTGAGCGCGGCGTCGCCAAATTGCAGGCTGGCGCGAATTCGCGCCCGCTCGGCCTCGGGGATGAGCGCAGTGGCGCGAAACTGCCAGCCGGGCACGCTGGTCACCAGCACGATCTGGCGCGTATCGGTGACGAAGATCGGGCTGTCGAGCCGGCGCCATTCCGCTTCCACCTCGGCGAACACCGCCTTCACCACGATGACGCCGATCAGCCCCGCCGGGCTGTCGATGCGCCACGCCAGATAAAGGCCCGGCTGCCGGCTCACTGTGCCGAAGGCGAAGTGCTCGGCCTCCCCTTCCGTCAGCGCCTGGCGGAAATAGGGCCGGAACGCATAGTCATTGCCGACGAAGGAGGTCGGGTCGCGGTAATTGCTGGCGGCGAGCGCGACGCCCTGCCGGTCGAGCAGATAGATCACGCTGGCGCGCGTGCCGGCGGCGAGCGCCTCGAACTTGGCGTCGAGCCCGCGCAGCACGGGCGGGTCGCGCCGCGTCAGCGCCGTGCGCACATCGGGATCCTGCGCCAGCACCACCGGCAGGGAGCGCTGCTTCTCGATCTCGCTGCGCAGCATCGCCGCCCGCAGCCCGGCGGACGCCTCGGCCTCGCGGCTCAGCTGCGCCATCACCCAGGCCTCGGCGCCGCGCCGCGCCATCTGGTCGAGCGCCGCCAGCAGGACCAGCGCGGCAAGCAGCGGCACGAGTGTGCGCGCGCGTCCCCGGCGCCGGAGCCAGAGGCGGAGACGGATCAGGCCGGGGATGGACCGCACGCAGCGCCTCCTGTGCGGAAAGTCGCACGAACTGCCCACCAATTTGTGCGATATTTCGCACATTCTGTCGAGAGCCTGCCGAAGCAGTCCTCGCGACCTCTTATTTGTCAACGACTTAGCAGACATGCCGGGGACGAGCGCCCGCTGGCACGGCGCTTGCGGAACGGGGCCTGCGGCACGTCTGCCGCGTCCCAACCAACCCCGGCTTCACACGCCGCCCGCATTACGAGGCGTCGAAGGGGCCAACCGCAGGAAGCGCCATGAAACACGCCCTCGCCCCGGCCTCGGTGAAAGCCGCGCCGCGTCCCCTCTACCGCCAGCTTTATGTCCAGGTGCTGGTCGCCATCGCCGCCGGCATCGCGCTCGGTCATTTCTACCCCAGCCTCGGCGCCGACATGAAGCCGCTGGGCGATGCCTTCATCAAGCTGGTGAAGATGGTGATCGCCCCGGTGATCTTCCTCACCGTCGCCACCGGCATCGCCAATATGCGCGATCTCGGCAAGGTCGGGCGCGTCGCCGGCAAGGCGATGCTCTACTTCCTCACCTTCTCCACGCTCGCCCTCGTCATCGGCCTCGTTGTCGCCAATGTGGTGCGGCCCGGCGCCGGACTGAACATCGACCCGGCCTCGCTCGATGCCAAGGCGGTCGCCGACTACGCCGCCAAGGCGCATGAGCAGACGCTGGTGGGCTTTCTCAGCAACATCATCCCCTCCACGCCGGTGAACGCCTTCGCTTCGGGCGACATCCTGCAGGTGCTGTTCTTCGCCGTGCTGTTCGGCATCGCTATGGCCGGCGTCGGCCCGCGCGCCGAGCCGCTGATGCATGTGCTGAATTCCGCCTCGCAGATTTTCTTCCGCCTGGTGGAAATCCTGATGAAGGCGGCGCCGGTCGGTGCGTTCGGCGCGATGGCCTTCACCATCGGGAAATACGGCATCGGCTCGGTCGCCCATCTCGCCATGCTGGTCGGCACCTTCTATCTCACCAGCCTGCTGTTCGTGTTCGTCGTGCTGGGCGCGGTGGCGCGCTATAACGGCTTCTCCATCCTGGCGCTCATCCGCTATCTCAAGGAAGAACTGCTGCTGGTGCTCGGCACCTCCTCCTCGGAGGCGGCGCTGCCCAGCCTGATGGAGAAGATGGAACAGGCGGGCTGCCGCAAATCGGTGGTCGGTCTCGTCATCCCCACCGGCTATTCCTTCAATCTCGACGGCACCAACATCTATATGACGCTGGCGGCGCTGTTCATCGCCCAGGCCACCGGCATCGAACTGAGCCTCACCGACCAGATCGTGCTGCTGCTGGTGGCCATGCTCTCCTCCAAGGGCGCGGCGGGCATTACCGGGGCCGGCTTCATCACCCTGGCGGCAACCCTCTCCGTGGTTCCCGCCGTTCCCGTCGCCGGCATGGCGCTGATCCTCGGCATCGACCGCTTCATGTCGGAATGCCGGGCACTGACCAATTTCATCGGCAACGCCACGGCCACCGTGGTGGTGGCGCGCTGGGAGGGTGAACTCGACCGTGAGCGGCTCGACGCGGCGCTGGCCGGGCGGCCGATGGAACTTCCCGACGACGAAGAGGAAGAAGACCTGCGCGCGCCGCACCCCGCCTTCCCCCACACGCCGCTCCCCGCCGCCGCCGAATAGAGCCCCGCGAGCGCCCAACACGCGGCCGGACCCGGCGAAGAACATCGGCCAAGGCCCGGCCGCAGGTCCCTGCGCCAGCCGGCGGGCTGCTCACGAAGGTGTTATTAATACATAATACCCAAACGCCGATTCCTCCTCTTATCATCCGTGTGCCCGCTCATGGGATCAGAAACAACAACGGAGGACGTTCGAGATGGAAAGCCAGGCTGTGAAGTGGGGTCTTCTTGCCGCAACAGTCGCGACGGCGGGCGCGGCGATCATGACGGCATTCTAGTCGTTTCAGCATTGCGCCGGTCGCGATCCTTCCGTTTGGGAAGGTGCGCGGCCGGCGATCTGCGAACAGCGGGCAAGGCAAAAGGCGGCGGCACCCCGCCTTATTGGTGACGCAATGCGACGTTACGTCATCAGGTGCCGCCTGTGCGGCCAGCCCCATCACCGCGATGCCGGGCTTTTTCACCTGACATGGACGCACCAGCGTCAGCCGCCGGCCACAGGCCGCAGCGGCCAAGAGGATTTATGCGCAACTACACTTTCACCCCGCCCACGCCCGCCATCGTCCGCTCCAGCCCGGAGTGGAAGCCGGAGCCCTGCGGTCTCACGCGCGAGCAGATCCGCGCCATCATCATCGAACAGATCGGCTGAACCGCCAGCCCGCAGGAGCGCTCAGCGCGCTCCTGCCCTTTCGGCCGATGCGGCCTCGATCACCGTCCGCAGCCGACGCTGCGCCGCCTCGTCCAGAGGGAAGCGCCACATCAGCGCAATGGCGGCGAGCTTGGCCGGGATCGGCAGCCAGGCATAGAGCAGGGCGAGGGCAAGCCCCGCCTGTTCGGTCGGCGCCCCGGTGCCGGGCCGGTAACCCGCCCAATCCAGCAGCGGAAACGTGACGCCGACGGCGATCGCGAGCGCCAGCTTGGTGGCGAGCGCCCAGAGCGCGAAATACAGCCCCGAGCGCTGTTCCCCCGACGCCGCGGTGTCGATATCGACCACATCCGCCTGGATCGCCGGCGGCAGCGCCACGTCGAAGGCCAGCAGCACGCCCGTCGCCGCACAGATCAAACCGAACGCCACCACATCGCCCGGACCGAGAAAACCGGCCCCGGCGAAGACGACGCACGCCGCCAGCATCGCCCCGCACCACGCTCTGTGCTTGCCGAAGCGGCTGGCGCAGCGCAGCGCCAGCGGCAGGCCGGCGACGCCGCAGAGAAAATAGAGAAACAGCAGCGGCCCCTGCAGCTGCGCCGCGCCGATACGGTCGGCGACGAAATACAGGAACAGCGTCGCCGGTATGGCGTTGGCGATGCCGTTGAGGAGAAACGCCGCGATCAGCCGCAGAAACGGGCCGTTGGACCGCAAATGCCGCAGCCCCGCCGCGAGGGACAGTTTCTCCCGCGAGAGATTCGCCGGCTCCGGCACGCCGAACACGCAGGCGGCGCAGAACAGCGGCAGGGTGACGAGCACGAATACCCCCATCGCCGCCAGGCCGTGAAAGCCCTTCGCCTCCGTGCCCAGCCCGATGGCGAAAGGCAGCGCGATGGCGACCAGCGTGCCGAGCAGCGTCACCCCCTCGCGCGCCGCCGCCACCCGGGCGCGGCCACGATAATCCGCGGTAATCTCTGCGCCCCAGGCGGTGTAGGCGAGGCTCAGTGCGGTATAGCCGAGCGAAAGGCCGAGCCCCCAGAGAAAGAGATGGGCGATGCCCGCTCCCGCGCCGGGCCAGAACACCATGAGGGCGCAGAGCGCGGTGACCGGCGCCGCCAGCGCCATCAGCGCCCGCCGCCGGCCGAAGCCGGGCGCGATCCGGTCCGCCGCCCAGCCGAGCAGCGGGTCGGCCAGGGCATCGATCAGACGGATCGCCAGCAGAGCGGCGCCGACGGCGGTGAGCGACAGGCCCAGCGCCTCGGCATAGAAGCTCGGCACGATCACATAAAAGGGCAGCGCCAGCGCCGCCAGCGGCAGGGCCGGCAGGGCATAGAGCGCGAGGCGCCGGCCGGTGACGGCCGGACCCGCCGGCGCCCCGCCCATCTCAGCGGCCCATGGTGGCGGTGCCGGAAAGCCCGTCGTCGCGCGTCCAGGCGATCTTCTTCGGACCGAGCGAGGTGATGGTGAAGCAATGGGTGCGGCCGTCATACCAGGTCGGCCATTTCTGGCACAGCCGGTCGTCCTTCACCCACCAGCGCCCCTCCTCGCTCGGCGCCAGCATGGCGCCGATGGAGAAGCCGGAAATGTCGCCGGCCACCACGCCGTCGTCGCGATAGACCAGCGGCAGGGTGATGCCATAGGGCGTGCTCAGCCGCACCAGTTCGCCGCCGATCTTGTCCTTGATCTCCGGGCCACTCAGCGGCTCGGCCAGCGCCGGTCCGGCGGTGGCGGCCAGGAGCAGGGCGAGGCAGAGTGTCTTCTCGCGGGAGCGCATGGAATCCTCCTGTGACATCGGGAGAGAAGGTCGCGGGCGCCTAGGGGCGACGGAAGGTGACGCGGGTAAGCGCGACCGGGAGCCCGTATTTCGTCACCCAGGCGGTGTTCAGCACCGTGCCGTCCCCGCGCAGCACCATCTTGTCGTGGAAGCGGACGAGGTTTTCCCCGGCACCGGGATCGAGGTCGAGCAGATAGCTGAAGGTGGCGGTATCGCCCTTCACCGTCACGTCGGTGGCGCCGCGCACATCCTCGCGCGTGCCGCGATAGCGCCCCGGCCCCAGCTTCTCGAACCGCCAGGTCTTGCGGTCCTTCTCGCCGTCCGCGAAGTGGAAATCCTCCACCAGCGTGAGCACATTGCCGTTCCAGCGGCCGGTGAGGTCCACCGTGAAGCTGCGCCGCACGCCGTTAATGGCCGAGAACGAGCCCTCCGCGACGGTGCGGCCAGCGAAATACTGTTCGAGCACCAGATCCCTGGCCTGCACGGCCGACGTGCCAAGGCCGGCAAAGGCGAAAATTCCGGCAAGAAGGAGCAGGCGTTTCATCGAATCCTCCGCAGCAGTGCCCGGATTACGCGGGCAGAGCCGCGGCGGATCAGATCGCGCCGCAGGGTGGCCGCCGGCCCGGCGCGCCCCGGGGTACGCGCTTCAAGCGACGACAGCGACGCAACGCATCCGCCCCGGCACGCACGATGCCGATTGGTTAGATGAACTTACCTCACCGGTCACGATTGGCCGGATTGTGAGCGGGCCGGACCTCCCCTAACGTCATGCTCAGAGCGTGACAGCAGCAAGCCGGACCTTAGCTGGCCTCCGAACGCACTATTTACATAGCCGGCTTGTTTTCTCGTTTACGACGCCCGCCGCCAGACCTTCCACCCGATCAAGGAGCACCCCCATGCCCGCACGCCCCCTCCCCGCCGCGCTACTGGCGCTCGCCGTCGCCGGCACCGTCATTCTGCCGCCGGTCGCCAGCGCGGAATCCGGGCCCGGCACCGAGGCCCGCAACCGGCAGATCGTCACCGAGGCGTTCGAGCGCTGGCAGGCCGGCGGCACCGGCTTCTTCAGCGAGGTCCTGTCGCCGGATGTCGTCTGGACGATCGAGGGCTCCGGCCCCACCGCCGGCCGCCACGAGGGCCGCGACGTGCTGATCGCGCGCGGGGTGCGTCCGTTGACCAGCCGCCTCGCCACCCCGATCCGCCCGGTGGCGAAAACGGTGTGCGCCGATGGCGAGCATGTGATCGTCGCCTGGCAGGGCGAGGCGACAGCGGCGGATGGCCAGCCTTACGTCAATCGCTATGCCTGGATCCTGCGCATGCAGGAGGGGAAGGCGGTCGAAGTCAACGCCTTCCTCGATCTCGCCGCCTATGACGACGTGCTCCGCCGCATTCCCGCCGCTCCGGCCCAGTGACGCGCATAAATCCGTATGGCCGACTGTGGCAGGATAGATAGCCGGCTATATCCGCTTGCCGTAGCACGTGATTGCTCAGACCCCTAGCATGCCTGCGACAATAATATAGCCGGCTCACAAGACCGCTTCGAGCTTCCCCCTCGCAAGCCGCGCGACAGATGCGCCGCCCACCCCTTGCCGGCGAGTCCCTGCCTCCTACATCTGGCGCGCAGGCCGCGAATGGTCGCATGGGGAATGAGTATGTCGTCGCGTTACCTTCGTCTTGATCCGGAAACCGTCCGCCTCCTCGACAGCTGCATCGCCCAGGCCCAGCACGCCGCCGCCCAGCTTCATCGCGAGGGCGTCGACGAGGTCATGCGGGTGCGCCTCGCCTCCGCGCTGATGGAGGCGATCAGCCTCGGCGAGCGGGACGAGGAGCGCCTCGTCGCCTTCGCACTCCAGGTTGTACCGGCCTTTCGCGAAAAGCTGGCGAAGCAGACCCCGCCCCTGCCGGAGACTCACGCTGTCGCGCGCGAACGTGCGGCGCCGGCGCCGGGCCGCTAGAGCCATTCCCGAAAGAGTGCATGGCGCCTTTACGGAAAAAAGGGCGCCTCATCCGCGAGTTAAAGCGCTTGCGGTGAAGGTGGATGAACCGGAAAGGCTCTCGCCCGGCGCTCCGCAACCGGGCGGCTCTTGCGCGCCCGCGGGCCGGGGGGCGATACATCTCCACCCCCCTGTGGTAGCGGACACCGCCTCATGGACATCAGCGAACTTTACGACGCGAGCGACGCCGTCGCTCTCGCAGACCACGTCGCCAAGGGCGATGTAACCCCCGGCGAACTGCTCGACGAGGCGCTCGCCCGCGTCGCCGCGCTCAACCCGCAGCTCAACGCGGTGACGCTGCTGCGCGAGGACGTGGCGCGCCGGATGATCGAGGAAGGGCTGCCGGAAGGGCCGCTGAAGGGCGTGCCGTTCCTGCTCAAGGATCTCGGCGCCGAGGCGATGGAGTTCCCCTCCAATAATGGCTCGCGCCTGTTCGCCAACACGCGCTACGGCCAGGATTCGGCCATTTACGCCCGGCTGCGGGCGGCCGGGCTCGTCACTTTCGGCCGCACCACCTCGCCGGAAGGCGGCGTCGGCCCCACCACCGAGGCGGCCGTCTATGGCGGGCCGACCCGCAACCCGTGGAATCTCGACCACACGCCCGGCGGCTCCTCCGGCGGCGCGGCGGCGGCGGTGGCGGCCGGCATCCTGCCGGCGGCGCATGGCTCGGATGGCGGCGGCTCGGTGCGCATTCCCGCCTCTTCCTGTGGCCTGTTCGGCTTCAAGGCCACCCGTGCCCGCACGCCGGATGGCCCCTATGTCGGCGAAGGCTGGGCCGGCATGGCGATTGACGGCTTTCTCACCCGCTCCGTGCGCGACACGGCGGTGCTGCTCGACGTGACGCAGGGCCCCGATCTCGGCGCCCCCTATGTCGCGCCGCCGCTGGAAGCCTCCTTCGCCGCCGCGCTGGCGCGGCGCGACGGGCCGTTCACCATCGCCTTCACCACCACGACGCTGACCGGCGAGCCCATCGCGCCGGAATGCCGGGCGGCGGTGGAATCCGCCGCGAAGCTGCTGGAGAGCCTCGGCCACCGGCTGGTCGAGGCCCGTCCGCAGGCCGACACGGCTGGGATGATGGCGGCCTGGACCAAGATTGTCGGCTGCGGCACCGCGCTCACGGTGGAAAGCGCGGTGCGCCGGCGTGGCCGGCCGCTGGAGGATGGCGAGATCGAGAGCGTCGCCCGCTCGGCGGTGGACTATGCGCGCGGGATCAGCGGCGCCGACTATCTCGAAGCCGTCAACAAGGTGCATGCCTATGGGCGCGAAATGGCCGGCTTCTTCCAGCACGCCGATTTCCTGCTGACCGCGACCCTCGCCGAACCGCCGGCCAAGCTCGGGCGATTCGACCATGTCGGCCGCGACTACCTCGCCTACCGCATGGGGCCGGACGGGGTGTTCGCCTATTCCCCCTTCACCGCCGCGTTCAATGCTTCCGGCCAGCCCGCCGCTTCGCTGCCGCTGCACTGGACGCCCGAAGGCCTGCCGGTCGGCATCCACCTCGCCGCGCCCTTCGGCCATGACGAAGCGCTGCTCGGCCTGTGCGCGCGCATCGAGGAAGCCGCCCTCTGGGCCGCGCGCCGCCCGCCGATTGCCTTTAAACAGGACCGGCCAAAAATATGATCACATTGCCCTCCTCTCCGCTTGCCGGATGAGGAGGGCTCACTTAGGCTGCTGTTCGATGACACCGCCTGCGGTGTGTTCGACACCCCTTTTGGGGCCCCTTTTCTAGCAACGGGTGAATAATGCCGGAGCCTTCCCCTGTACCGGACGCCCGCATCGCCGTCGATTGCCAGGGCATCGTCAAGCAATTCGGCGATGGCCCACGCGCCCTTCGGGCGCTCGACAATGTCTCCGTGGCCATTCGCGAGAATGAATTCTTCACGTTGCTAGGGCCATCGGGCTGCGGCAAGACGACGTTGCTTCGCATGATCGCGGGGTTTGAATACCCCACCGAAGGGACGATCCGGCTGCATGGCGAGGACATCGCCGGCCTGCCGCCGTTCAAGCGGCCCATCAATACGGTGTTCCAGAGCTACGCCCTCTTCCCGCATCTGACGGTGTGGGAGAACGTCGCCTTCGGCCTGCAGATGCTCGGCTGGGCCAAGGCGAAGATCGAGGCGCGCGTGGCCGAGATGCTCAAGCTCGTCCATATGGAGGAGTTGGCGCAGCGCCGCACCGACCAGATCTCCGGCGGCCAGGCCCAGCGCGTCGCCCTCGCCCGTGCGCTGGCCCCGGCGCCGAAAGTGCTGCTGCTCGACGAGCCGCTCTCCGCGCTCGACTACAAGCTGCGCAAGGAGATGCAGATCGAGCTCAAGCGCATGCAGAGCGAGACCGGCATCACCTTCATCTTTGTCACCCATGACCAGGAAGAAGCGCTCACCATGTCCGACCGCATCGCGGTCATGTCCAAGGGCCGGGTGCTGCAGATCGGCACGCCCTGGGACATTTACGACAAGCCGGCCGAGCGCTTCGTCGCCGACTTCATCGGCGAGACCAATTTCCTCTCCGCCGCCATGGTCGGCATCGAGGCCGGTGTGGCGCGGGTGCGCCTGCCCTCCGGCATCGAGATTTCCGCCAGCCTGGCGGAAGGCTACCGCCCGGCCGGCGAGGCGACGGTGGTGGTGCGGCCGGAGCATGCGCGCATGGTCACGACCGGCGGCCAGCTGTCCGGCGTGGTGGAGAACATCGTCTATTTCGGCACCGACACCCATATCCATGTGAAGCTGGATCAGGGGTCCACCTTCATGGTGCGACAGCAGAACTCGCGCAGCAAATCCTGCGGCGCCAGTGTCGGCGACCGCGTCGGCATCGACATCGCGTCCGATGCGGCGCAAGTGCTGCGGGACTGAGCGATGGCGAGCGCGGCCGAGATCGCCCGACGCGACGAACAGTCGAAAACCCGCACGCGCTGGCTGCTGTCGCTGCCGGCGCTGTTCATCGTCTTCATCGCCGCCATCGGCCCGCTCTTCGTCATGCTGGCCTATTCCTTCATGGCCAAGGGCGATTATGGCGACGTGAAGCCCGGCGAGTTCTCGCTCGACGGCTGGTTCTCCGTGCTGTTCCAGCGCGACATCTTCGACGACACGGTGACGCTGGCCGACGCGCATCTGTCGATCCTCTGGCGCTCGGTGCGGCTGTCGGTCATCACCACGCTGGCGACGCTGGCGCTGGGCTTCCCCACGGCCTATTTCATCGCCACACGGCCGCGCAGCACGCGCGAGGTGTGGGTGTTCCTCATCACCATCCCGTTCTGGACCAATCTGCTCATCCGCACCTTCGCCATGCAGCAGGTGATCCGGAACGAGGGCGTGCTGAACACGCTGCTGATGTGGCTCGGCGTCATCAAAGAGCCGATCCCGATCATGTACACGGACTGGGCGATCCTGTTCGGCATGGTCTATGTCTACCTGCCGCTGATGGTGCTGCCGCTCTATGCCAGCATGGAGAAGCTGGATTTCCGTCTCGTCGAGGCGGGGTACGATCTCTATGCCGGCCGGCTCGCCGTGCTGCGGCGCATCATCCTGCCGCTGGTGAAGCCCGGCATCGTCGCCGGCTCCATCCTGGTCTTCGTCCCCTCGCTCGGCGCCTATGTCATTCCGCGTGTGCTCGGCGGCGGCAAGAATTTGATGCTCGCCAATCTCATCGAGCTGCAGTTCGGCGCCGGCCGCAACTGGCCGCTCGGCGCGGCGCTGTCGATCTCGCTGATGCTTCTCGTCATGGTCGCCATGCTGGTTTATGTGCGCAACGCCACGCGCTCGGGAGGCGGGCATGGCTAAGCCGCGCTTCGACATACGCGCGCAGCCGGGCTTCGGCACGGTCGCGCTGTTCACCTTCGCGATGCTCTACCTGCCGATCGCGACGCTGGTGGTCTACGCCTTCAACGCCAGCGACTCCCTGTCCAGCTGGGGCGGGTTCTCGCTGCACTGGTTCTATGAGGCGGCGGAAAACCAGTCGGTGCAGGATGCGGCGTGGCGTTCGCTCGTCATCGCGGTGAGCGCGGCGACGATGGCGACCATCGCCGCCACCATGGCGGCGCTGGCCACCACCCGCACCGGGCCCTATCGCGGGCTCTCGTTCAAATACGCCTTCATCAACCTGCCGCTGATGGTGCCGGAGATCGTCACCGCCGTGGCGCTGCTGATCGTGTTCGCCAAGGTGAAGGTGTGGACCGGCTATTCCGGCCTCGGCTATCTCATCCTGGCGCACACCGCCTTCTGCATCCCCTTCGCCTATCTGCCCATCCGGGCGCGGCTGGAGGGCATGGACCAGTCGCTGGAGCGTGCGGCGGCGGACCTTTACGCCCCGCCCTGGCAGGTGTTCCGGCGGGTGACGCTGCCGCTGCTGCGGCCCGGCATCATCGCCGGCTTCATGCTGGCCTTCGTCATCTCGCTGGACGACGTGGTGATTTCCGAATTCGTCAAATCGGGCGGGCAGGACACGCTGCCGACCTACATGCTGGGTCAGCTGCGCCGGGCGGTGACGCCGGAGATCAATGCGATTGCGGCGGCCTTCCTGGTGCTGTCGGTGGCGCTGGTGACGGTGTTCTTCTTCATCAACCGCAAGAAAGCCTGACCGACAAACCTAATCCGACACGCCAGAAACAACGGACCGGACGGAGTGGAACGATGACACTGAAATCGACGATGGTGGCGGCGCTCGCCCTTCTCGTCAGCGCGGGCGCGGCCTGCGCCGAGGGGCAGCTGAACATCTATAACTGGGGTGACTACACCAGCCCCGAACTGATCAAGAAGTTCGAGGAGACCCACAAGGTCAAGGTGACCGTCACCGACTACGATTCCAACGACACGGCGCTGGCCAAGATCCGCGCCGGCGGCCATGGCTTCGACATCGTCGTCCCCTCGGCCAACTACATGCCGATCTGGATCAAGGAAGGCCTGCTGCTGGAGGCCCGCCCGGACCAGATGCCGAACTTCAAGAATGTCGACGCGCGCTGGGTGAACGTGCCGTGGGATCCCGGCCGGCACTATTCCGTGCCGTGGCAGTGGGGCGTCAGCGGCATCGGCGTGAACAAGAAGGTCTATGGCGGCGACATCAACACCTCGGCGATCTTCCTCGATCCGCCGAAGGAGCTGGTCGGCAAGATCAATGTCGAGCCGGAAATGAACGACGTGCTCTACGCCACGATCAAATATCTGGGCGGCAACTGGTGCACCACCGACAAGGCGCTGCTGAAGCAGGTGCGTGACAAGCTGCTGGAAGCCAAGCCGAAATGGCTGGCCATGGACTATTCCGTCACCGAGAAGCTGCCGTCGGGCGACTATGCCGGCGTGTATTACTGGAACGGCGCCATCCTGCGCTCGCGCCTGAAGAACCCGGACATCGCCTTCGGCTATCCCAAGGAAGGCTATCCGATCTTCATGGACAGCGTCGCCGTGCTGAAGGACGCCAAGAACCCGGAAAACGCCAAGGCCTTCATGAACTTCATCATGGAGCCGGAAAACGCCGCGATGATTTCGATCTTCGCCAAGTACTCCAACGGCATCAAGGGCTCGGAAGCCTTCTTTCCTGAAAACATGAAGGGCGCGCCGGAGCTGAACGTGCCGCCGCAGTTCGAGAAGGCCGGCGAGTTCCTGGAGACCTGCGCACCGGAAGTCTCCCAGCTCTATGCCCGCATCTGGACCGACATCAACAAGTGATCGGTACCATCTGACAACGACCGAGGGAGGGCCGCCGGCCCTCCCTTTTTTATGCCGCGAGGGAGGGGGCGGCAGCCCCCCGCTCACTTGGAAACGGTCTGCACGACCCGGCTCTAGCGCGTCATCCCGGCCGCAGCCGAAGGCGGAGAGCCGGGATCGTCCACCGGGACGGAGTGGTTCCAGTTCGCGTCAAGACAACGCGTTGATTGAGCGAATGGAGTATTTCCGGAGCGATCCCGGAAAGGACCTGCGGTCCTTCCGGGATGACGCCAACGGAAGAACCTTCAAGAAGGCGCCTCAGTTCTTCACCGTCTCTTCCAGGAAGAAGCGGCCGAGCGGGTTCTGGTGGAACTTCTCGATATTGCTGCGGGTGACGTTGATATAGGGGCTGTAATAGAGGTCGATCCAGTTGACGTCGCCCTTGGCGGTCTTCTGCAGCGTCACATACATCGCCTCGCGCTTGACCGGGTCGGTCTCCAGCCGGGCGGCTTCCACCAGCGCCTTCACCTCGTCGTTCTTGTAGCGGGTCATGTAGTTCAGATTGGTGTCGTGGCCGAGCACGAAGGTGGTCTTCTGGTCCGGGTCGAGAATGTCGTTGGTCCAGTACATGACCGAGATGTCGTAATCCCCGCTCACCAGCATGTCCCAGCTCTGGCTGGGGTCCACCTTCTGCAGGTTCACGCTCACGCCGGCCTTGGCCAGCTGCTGCTGCACCAGAACCGCGATCTGCTCGTCCGTCTCCTTGCCGGCATTGACGATGTAGTTGAGCGTCAGGCCCGAGGCGCCGGCATCGGCCAGCAGCTTCTTGGCCTTTTCCGGGTCATAGGGGCGCTGGAGATTGTCGGCATAGTGGTAGAGCGAGCCCTTGGGCACATAGGAATAGGCGACCTCGCCGAGATTGAAGGTCGCCGCCTCGACGATGGCCTTCTTGTCGATGGCGAGGTCCAGCGCCTCGCGCACCTCCTTCTTCGCCAGCGCGCCATGCTCGTGGTTGATGAGCATGTGGTCCTCGCGGGTGGAGGGGTCGCTGATGACCTTGAGCGCGGGATTGGTCTTCAGCTCGGCGACGCGCGAGAACGGCACGGTGATGGCGGCATCCACCTCGCCGGCCTGGATCTTCAGCATGCGGGTGTTGTCGTCGGGAATGACCAGCCATTCCACGCCGTCGAGGCTCACCTTGCCGGCGTCCCAGTAATTGGGGTTCTTCTTCAGGATGATGCGGTCGCCCCGGCGCCACTCCACCACGCTGAAGGCGCCCGAACCAACCGGCTTCTCGGCGAAGGTATCGGCGGCCGCGCCTTCCACCAGCTTCTTCGGCAGCACCGAGGCATTGGGCAGCGCCATCATGGAGAGGAACGGCACCGACTTGCCCTTCAGCTTCACCACCAGCGTCTTCGGGTCGGTGGCGGTCGCGGTGTCGATGATCTTGAAGCTGTCGGACCAGAGCGAGCCCTTGTCGTCGCGGATGCGGATCAGCGAGTAGGCAGCGTCCTCAGCGGTGACGGGCGCGCCGTCGGAGAACTTCGCGTCGCGCAGCTTGAAGGTATAGGTGAGCCCGTCCTCGGAGATGGTCCAGCTCTCGGCGAGGCCGGGCACCAGCTGGGTGCCGCTGGCATCGACGCGCACGAGCACGTCGAACACGTTGGAGAACACCCAGTTATCGACATTCTGCGCCGACTTGATGGGGTCGAAGGTGGTGGAATCCTCGTTGCGGGCGATGGTCAACACGCCGGCGGCATGGGCGAGGCTGGTGGAGAGCGAGAGGAGTGCGGCCAAAGCCGCGAGGCGGGACGTCCGGAGTGCGGTCTTCACGGTTTTTTCCTCTGGTGGTTAGACGGCAAGGGAAGGCGGCGGCGCGATGAGGCGCCGGTCCGGGTCGATGTCGGGAATGGCGGCGATCAGGGCGGCGGTGTAGGCCTCGCGCGGGCGCTCGAAGACCTCCGCGCAGGGCCCCTCCTCCACGATGCGCCCGTGATGCATCACCACCACCCGCGTGCAGAGATGGCGCACGATGGCGAGGTCGTGGGCGATGAACACCAGCGTCAGGTCCATGGTCGCCACCAGCCGCTGGAACAGCGCCACGATCTGCGCCTGGATGGTGACATCGAGCGCGGCGACACATTCGTCGGCGACGATCAGCCGGGGATCGACCGCCAGCGCCCGCGCGATTCCCGCGCGCTGGCACTGGCCGCCGGAAAGCTGGCGCGGGCGGCGGACGGCAAGGGCGGGATCGAGTTCGACCAGCCGCAGGAGTTCCTCGACGCGGGCGGGAATGGCGGCGGCCGGCACCTTGCCCTGCACGTGCAGCACCTCCATCAGCGTCTCGCCGATGGTGAGGCGTGGGTTGAGCGAGTTGAACGGGTCCTGAAACACCATCGCCGCCTGCTGGCGGATACGCGCCAGCGCCGCCCCCGGCTGCCCACGCAGGCTCAGCCCGTCAAAGGTGACATGGCCGTCGGAAATCGGCGTCAGCCCGAGCATGGCGCGCGCCAGCGTCGACTTGCCCGAGCCGCTCTCACCGACAATGCCCACCGTCTCGCCGGGACGGATCTGCAGCGACACGCCGGCGACCGCGCTGAAGCTGCGGCGCCGGCCGAACAGCCCGCCGGCGACGGGGAAGCGCACCTCCAGATCGTCGATCTCGACCAGCGGCCGCGGCGGCGGGGCGAACGCGCGCACGGGCTCGGCCGAAGCGGCCGGATCGGTCACATCGTCCACCTCATCGGACTCATCGTCCACCGGCAGTGAGGGGTGGCTGGCGATCAGCGCGCGGGTATAGGGATGCTGGGGGCGGGCAAGGAGGGCGCGTTTCTCGCCGACCTCCACCACCTGCCCCTGCCGCATGACAGCCACCCGGTCGCAGGTCTGGGCGACGACGCCGAGATCGTGGGTGATGAGGATGATCGACAAGCCCCGACTCTGGCGCAACTCCATGAGAAGACGCAGGATTTGCGCCTGGATGGTCACGTCGAGCGCGGTAGTGGGCTCATCGGCGATGAGGATTTTCGGATCGCATGTCAGCGCCACGGCGATCATGGCGCGCTGGCGCATGCCGCCGGAGAATTCGTGCGGGTAGGCGCCGAACTGGCGCAGCGGATCGGTGAAGCCGACCTGCCCCATCAGCGCAATCGCCTCCGCCTTCGCCGCCGCCCGGTCGAGCCGCCGGTGAAAACGCAGCCCCTCCACGATCTGGTCGCCGACCCGCATGACAGGATCGAGATGGCTGCTAGGATTTTGAAAAATCATGCCTATTTCGGCGCCGCGCACCTGCTGCATCTGCGGCTCACTCAGCGCCAGCAGGTCGCGCCCGCCCATGATTGCCGCCCCGCCGGTGACGGACAGCGCGCGTGAGGGCAGCAGTTGCAGCAGCGTGCGGCAGAGCAGGCTCTTGCCGGAGCCGCTTTCGCCCACGAGCCCGAGAATTTCGCCGGGCTGAAGATCGAGCGAGACGCGGTCAAGCAGGGTGCGCCGGCCATCGTCGCCGTTCACGGCGACGGAGAGATCGCGGACGGACAGCAGCGCGGCGCTCATTCGTGAACTCCCATCGCTTCGCCGAGCGCGTCGCCGATCATGGAAAAACCGAACGCCAGCAAAACGATAGCGAGTCCGGGAAACAGGGTGATCCACCATGCCTGCGACAGGAACGCCTGCCCCTCCGCGACCATGATGCCCCACTCGGCGGTGGGCGGCTGCACGCCGAGCCCGAGATAGGAGATGGCCGCGCCGGAGAGCAGCACCAGCACCGCGTCGGACATGCAGAACACCAGCGACCCCGCGACGGAATTCGGCAGCAGATGGCGGAACAGCACCCGCGTGCGCGAAAAGCCGAGGCTCACCGCCGCCACGGCGTAATCGGCATTCTTCAGCACGAGAATCTGCGCCCGGATGAGACGCGCATAGGACACCCAGCCAACCAGCGCCATGGCGATGTAGAAGCTGGAAAGCCCCGGCCCGAGAATGGCGATGATGGACAGCATCAACACGAGGAAGGGAAAGGCGAGGATGATGTCGATCAGACGCATCAGCACCGCGTCGACGACCCCGCCGAGATAACCGGCGATGGCGCCGATCACCGTGCCGATGACGAGCGGGAAGAACACGCCGATCAGCGCCATCTGCAGGTCGACACGGGCGCCGAAAATGAGCCGCGAGAGGATGTCGCGGCCGAAATTGTCGGTGCCGAACGGGTGCGCCCAGGAGGGCGGCTGCAGCCGCGCCGCCGCATCCTGGAAGATCGGGTCATAGGGCGCGATCAGCGGCGCGGCGAGCGCGGCGAGCACGAAGCCGCCGAGCAGCACGAGGCCGGCGACCAGCGTGCGGTTCATCCGCTTGGGGGAAACTGCGGCGCTCACAGCTTCACCCTCGGATCGGCAGCGACGGTGGCGATGTCGGCCAGGAAATTCACCAGCACGGTGGCGCAGGCGAACACCATCGCGACGCCCTGCACCACCATATAATCGCGCGAGAAAATGGCGCGCACCAGCAATTGCCCCATGCCGGGCAGCGCGAAAATGCTCTCGATCACCACCGTGCCGCCGATCAGCCAGCCGATGTTCACCGCCAGCAGATTGATGGTGGGCACGATGGAATTGGGCAGCACGTGGCGCCAGAACACGATGGATTCGGGCATGCCGCGCGCACGGGCGGCGGTGGCAACATCGGATTTCAGCCAGTCCACCATCGCCGCCCGCAGCGAGCGCAGCAGCACGGTGGACAGCGACAGCGCGATGGTGAGCGAGGGCAGCGCGAGATGGGCGAGCTTCTCACCCAGCGTGTCGCCATAGCCGGAAACCGGCAGCAGCGGGAATTTCACCGCCAGCAGCATGATCAGCATCAGCCCCAGCCAGAAGGGGGGAAAGCCGATGCCGAAGGTGGAGACGAAGCGGATCGCGTGATCGATCGGCCGCCCCTGGTTGCGGGCGGCGAGCGCGGCGAGTGGCACGGCGATGAAAATGGAAAGCAGCACGCTGCACAGCACCAGCGCGAAGGTCGGCTCAATGCGGGTGCCGATGAGGCGCAGCACGTCGATTTTGTAGACGATCGACATGCCCATCTCGCCATGGGCGAGATTGCGCAGGAAATAGAGATATTGCAGCCAGATAGGCTCATCGAGCCCGTATTGCGCGCGGATATTGGCGATGGCGGTCGGGGTGGCGCGCGCGCCCAGCAGCACCCGGGCCGGGTCGCCCGGGATCATCCGCACCAGCACGAAGGTGACGAGGCTGACGCCGAACACCACAGGCACGAACTGTAGCGGCCGCGTCAGGATGAAGGAGTAGCGACGCATCTCTAGCGCGACACGCTGGCGAGAAAATCGAGCAGCGGCGGGTAATAGCCGGCCGGGTTCTCGTAGAACGGCATGTGGCTGGCATTGGCGACGACGTTGAGCCGCACATCCGGCAAAGCGTGTTTCATCTTCATGGCGCAGGCTGGCGTGAGTTCGTCGCGCTCGCCCACCACGATGAAGGTCGGCACGGTGATCCGAGGCAGATCGGGAATGCGGTTCCAGTCCTTGAGATTGCCGATGTAGAGGAACTCGTTCGGCCCCTGCATGGTCATGTAGGGCCCCATGTTCCAATCGGAGAGCGAGCGCAGCACCGGCGCCGGCCATTCCGGCAGGCGGCAGACATGGCGGTAGTTCAGGATAGTGATCGCCGCCTGATATTCGGGGTGATCGAACGTGCCGGCGGCCTCATGCTTCTGCATCATCGCCACCGTCTCGGGACCGAGCGCGGCGCGCAGCTTCTCCAGCTCGCTCACCAGATGCGGCATGTCCGCCACCGTGTCGGCGAGGATCAGGCTTTTGAGCGCGTCCGGGTAGGTCAGGGCATAGTCTATGGCGAGCCAGCCGCCCCAGCTATGCCCGAGCAGATGCACCTTGCCGAGCCCCAGCGCGGTGCGCACCGTCTCCGTCTCCTCGACATAGCGCTCGATCGTCCACAGCGACGGATCGGTCGGACGGTCGGCGGCGCCGGTACCGAGCTGGTCGAAGGCGACGACGCGGTAGCCCTGGTCGATCAGGCAGGAATGCGCCTCGCGCAGATAGTCGCAGGGCAGGCCCGGCCCGCCATTCAGCAGCAGCACCGTTTCCTCACCGGCGCCGAAGCTGTAGGCGACCACGCGGTGCTCGCCGATGCTCACTTCCCGCCGCTCCTGCGGCTCGATTTCCCGCCACATCGCCCCGGCCGTCCCTGCTCAACATTAAGGCATGCTCAATTCCTAGAGAAATCGGGAGTCCAATCCAGCTATCAGAAGTGATAGGGTTGGCGCCGCGGAGCGGAGAAGGACGCAGCCATGGGCGCCCAGATTGCGGCGATGGAGGAACGTTTCGGCGCGGCGGCAACGCTCGGCGCACAAATCGACCTGCTGTTCGAGGCGATGGCTGGCTTCGGCTTCGACGCGCTCATCTACGACTACACACCGGCGCGCTACGATCTGCGCGGCGAGCAGATGCTTCCGTCCGTGCTGGAACTGCGCAATGTCGACGAGACCATGCGCGACTACTGGTTTGGCCACGGTTATTTCCGGCTCGACCCGGTGCAGAAAGTCGCGCTCGGCACCACAAGGCCGTTCGTCTGGAACTATGATTCCCATGCGCAGACGGTGATCCGCACCTTCATGAACGAGGACAGCGCCCCCGTGGCCGCCTTCCTTGCGGAGCGCGGCATGAGTGCCGGCGTCACCGTGCCGGTGCATCTGCCCGGCGGGGACTACGCGACTGTCACCGGCATACGCTGCGGCGACCATCGTTTCGCCGAGCACGAGGCGCCCGGCTGCCTCGGCGATTTCGGCCTGCTGGCGCATATGTTCCAGCACGCGGCGGCGGACGGGCTGCGCGGCGACCGCCGGCTCGACGGACTGCCCCGCCTCACCGCCCGCGAGCGCGAATGCCTGCGCCACGCCGCTGACGGGCTTTCCGCCAAGGAGATTTCCCGCACGCTCGGCCGCTCGGTGCCCACCGTGGTGATGCATCTCAACGCCGCCATGCGGAAGCTGGAGGCGAAGAACCGCACCCAGGCGGCGGTGCGCGCGGCCCGGCTGCGACTGCTCGACTGAGAGCGGGCCGCGCCGCCTATCACTTGTGATAGCTGCCGCGCCGGGACACCGCTTTCTATTTTCCTCGGCCATCGAAGGACAGCCGCAGGAGAATCGGCATGAGCGCAGCCGCCAGTGTGGAAGGGTTCATGCCCTTTCGGGGCTATGAAACCTGGTACCGCGTGACCGGCGATCTCGCCGGGCCGCGCCTGCCGCTGGTGGTGGCGCATGGCGGGCCGGGCTGCACCCATGATTACGTCGACGCCTTCAAGGGCATTGCCGCGCTCGATGGTCGGGCCGTCATTCATTACGACCAGCTCGGCAATGGCAAGTCGACCCATCTGCCGGAAAAGGGCGCGGAGTTCTGGACCGTCGACCTGTTCCTGGCGGAACTCGACGCCCTGCTCGCCCATCTCGGCATTGCCGGGCGCTATGCCTTTCTCGGCCAGTCCTGGGGCGGCATGCTCGGCGCCGAGCACGCGGTGCGGCGGCCGGAAGGGCTGAAGGCGCTCATCATCGCCAATTCACCCGCCAACATGCACACCTGGGTCGCCGAGGCGAACCGGCTGCGCCGCGACCTGCCCGAAGAGGTGCAGGCGACGCTGCTCGCGCACGAGGCCGCCGGCACCCTCACCCATCCCGATTACATCAAGGCCTCGATGGCCTTCTATGACCGCCATGTCTGCCGGGTCACGCCCTGGCCGGCGGAGGTCGCGCGCACCTTCGCGGCGATGGAGGCTGACAACACGGTCTATCGCCACATGAACGGGCCGACCGAGTTCCACGTCATCGGCACGATGAAGGACTGGACCATCGAGGACCGGCTGCCGCAGATCGCCGCGCCGACACTGCTGATCTCGGGCGCGCATGACGAAGCGACGCCGGAAGTGGTGCGCCCCTATCGCGAGAAGGTGCCGGACATTCGCTGGGCGCTGTTCGCCAACTCCAGCCACATGCCGCATGTGGAAGAGACGGAAGCGTGCCTCGCCACCGTCTCAGACTTCCTCAAGGAGCACGACGCACGGGGCTGACGGCCCGCCGCCGCGCCGGCCCGCTCAGGGCCGTTCGCCCCGCGCCAGACGGCCATTGATGACGGCCAGCACCGCCGGCAGATCGGCGACGCTGTCGATGACATAATGCGCCCCGGCCGCGGCGAGCTTGGCCACGGCGAGGGCCCGGCGGGCGGCGAATGCGGCGGGCGGCAGCGCCTCGGTATCGGCGCGCGAGAGGCCGAACACATTGCCGGAGACGGCGACGCCCACCGTCCAGGCGCTGGCGTTCAGTCCTTCGGCGATGCCGACCTCGGTGTCGTCGATCTTGACCACGGTGGAGGGCGGGTAGACCTGAAGGTCGGTCAGCACCTTCCACATCAGGAACGGCGTGGGGCGGCCATCGGGCACGTCGCCGGTGCAGGCCATGGCGTCGGCGACGAAGCCCTGCCCGGCCGCGATGGGCGTGATCTTCGCCATGATCTCGCGCGTGTAGCCGGTGGTGCTGCCGATCTTCAGCCCCTGCGCCCGCACAAACGCCGCCATGTCCGCCGCGCCGGGGATCAGGTCGGCGTAATCGGCCGCCACGGCGATGTTCTTCGGCACGAACACCTCATAGACCGCGTCGATATCCGCTTCGCCCGGCGCGTGGCCGTGCACGCGCTGCCACTCGGCGGCGATGCGCGGCATGGCGAGCAGCGCCGCCACATGCGGTCGCTTGGCCATGCCCATCGGCACCCGCGCTTCATCGATGCTGATCGCGACATTGAAGGCGGCAAAGGCGTCGACGAACGCGCCCATCGGGGCCAGCGAGCCGAAATCGACGACGGTACCGGCCCAGTCGAAAACGACGGCCTTCAGGTGAGACAGTGACATGACGTTAATCCGGTTGGAGGCTCCGATGCCGACGGCCCGGACCCTAGGTGCGCGGCTACGCTATCCCGCCCTTTGGTGTCAGGCGCAAGACCACGCCGCCGCCAAACCGAGACGGACGGCGTGGTCCTCGTCGCAGGATGCGCCTAGCGTGGTTTGCGCGACAGCGGGCAGCCATATTCCGCCCCGCCGCGCCCTCCATGCTCGCGCGAACACCGCATCGGATTGTGCGTCGCCTTGGGACACGAACTGACCATGCGCACCAGTTCGACCGGCGATTGCACGCCCATCTTGTGCAGAAGGTTGATGCGATGGCCTTCGACCGCCTTGACGCTGAGATTGAGCGCGTGCGCCGCCACCTTGTTGGGCTGGCCGCGCAGCATGCATTGCAGCACCGATTGCTCGCGCTCGGTGAGAGTGGCGAGCTTGGCGCGGATGCTGTCGCAGATGACCTCGCAGGCATAGTTCTGCGAATCCCAGCGGATCCAGTGCTGCACCAGCTGAAGCAGCACGGTGTCGTTCACCGGCTTCTCCAGAAAGTCGCGCGCGCCCGCATGCAGGGCCCTCACCGCCATCACCACATCGGCATGGCCGCTGATCATCACCACCGGCATGGTCCAGCCGATCCGCCCGACCTGCTCAAGCACATCGATCCCGTTGATGCCGGGCAACCGCACATCCAGCAGCAGGCAGGAAGGACGACTGATATGGGCGAGTTCGAGGAAGGGCTGCGGGTGCTGGAACATCTCGGTCCGCAGGCCGACCGACCGGAAGAGAGCGGCGAGTGAGGCATTGAGACCGGGGTCGTCGTCGACGATGTAGACCGCCGGCTCACGCATCGGCCACCTCGTCGCCGCCACGGCACGGCAGGCGGATGGTGAAGCGGCTGCCCTCAGCGCCCTCCGCTGCGGCCTCGATGCTGCCGCCGAGCCGCTGGGCCAGGGTGCGGGCGATGGACAGCCCCAGCCCCGAACCATTCACCTTGGTGGTGATGAAGGGCTCGAAGATGCGTTCGCCCAGCTCCGCCGGCAGGCCAATACCGGTATCACGCACATCGACCCGGACTTTCGACCTCCCCTCCCGCGTCGTGCGGATGTCGAGATGACGATGGCCGAGGGGCTGGGTGCCCATCGCCTGGATGGCGTTTGTCACCAGGTTGAGAATGATCTGCTGCAGAATGATCTGGTCACCCTGCACGGTCGGCAGGTCCGGCGCCAGATTCAGCCGGAAGTCGATGCACTGCTCGCGCATCGCCGGCTCGGCAAACCCCAGCACCACTTTCACCGCCGCATTGACGCACGCATCGGTGGACGGTTGCGGAGCTCCCTTCAGAAAGGAGCGCAGGCTCTTGACCACGTCGCCCGCGCGGGCCGCCTCTGAACCTATATTGATCAGAACCTCATCCAGTTCCCCGGCCCGCACCGCCCGACCGGTCAGCGAGCGACGGGCGGCACCGGCGAAATTGACGATGGCCCCGAGCGGCTGGTTGATCTCGTGTGCGAGCGCCATCGCCATTTCGCCGAGCGCCGCCTGGCGGTCGGCACGCAGCAGTTCCTCTACGAGAACCTCGGTGGCGCGCTGCGTCGCCCGCCAGGAGGTTTCGTCGATGAAGGCGAGCGCACGCAGCGTTCCCCCGCCTTCACCATCAATGGTGAAGCGCCGGATCCGCAGGTCCTGCGGCGGGCGGCCGGCCGCCATGCGCACCAGATCGATATCGTCCGCCTGCCCCTGAGTGTCCGAAAGCAGTGCGGCAATGTCGGCGGGAGCGAAGGCAAGATCGGAAAGAACAGCCTCAGCGGAGCGCCCGATGAGCTGGCTGCGCGTTCGCCCGAAGAGGCGACAGAAGGCGATGTTGGCGGTTCGTATCGCTCCACGACGGAAGCTGATCACCCCTTCGGGGAAATTCGCCAGGACCGCGTCCACCGGATCGCCCTGCCAAATTGTCCTCCTGCGCGCACCATTGAGACTTTTCGGTGGGCGACTAAAGGATTGTGGATCGCAGCCAAATATTACAGATGATTTCATTTCAATTTTCCCAATAAACTCTCGCCCCCGAGACCGTTTATCGTTAGACGTTTGGGTAATTAAGATGATCGATCAGCTGTTTCGGTACAGCTGCTCTCAAAATTATGCAAATGAATATTTTATTTTTGCGATCTGAAACTCGCCTATGGGCGTTTTTGACCCAAGTGCAATCGTCGCATTGCAGAAGCGAGCGGCTGCGTTTCCACCCGCAAATGTCGCGCCCAAGTCGAAAAATGCAGGCTGACCCCCGAATGATACCACCTCGGAATGTAGGTGGAAGCGGTTCTTGGGCAGCTGCACAAGGCGCTCCCCGCACTCAACCAAGGGTTTGCCCTGCTGCCACAAGGGCTAGCCCCCTACGGAACCCCAGTGTGCCCCGGCAAAGCCGGATTTGCCTGCCGCGACGGCGGGATAAGGCGCCTTTCGCTCCGGGGCGCGTCCATCGCAGTGTGGCGTCGCTCGAAGGCTCCGTTGGAGGCTCTGCGGAGCTCGTTCGGTGACATTCGGGAATTATCCAGCTTTCATTCTGAGGAGGTTCAAATGGCCGTAGAGAAGATCAACGCCTCGAGCAGCCTGGCCGAAGTCGTGGATCGTATCCTCGACAAGGGCGTGGTGGTCGATGCTTGGGTGCGCGTTTCGCTGGTCGGCATCGAGCTGCTGGCCGTCGAGGCCCGCGTCGTCGTCGCCGGCGTCGACACCTATCTGAAGTATGCCGAAGCCGTCGGGCTCACCGCGAGCGCCCAGGCGGCGTGAGGCGCGGCCGGGCGAGCCGTGAGGCCCCGCCCGGCGCCGCCTCCCGGAAGGGACCCGGCCGCGCGACGTGCATCGTTTCGCGCAGGGTCCTGAAGCCGGCACCGATCAGTCTGCTTCCAGGCTGGTCGGTGACTTCGGCGACATGCGCCAGCCAGGACGGCCCCCGTGCCCTTTCCGGCTACCGGCGACGACGACACCTCCACCGTCAACGAGGGCAAGGAGCATCCGAGCATGTCTTTGACCAGCCAGATTTCACAAACCATCGCGACCCTTGCCTCCACGCGCGAGGCGCGTCGCGAGGCGCTCGGTCGCATTCGCCAGGACAGCGCCCGCCACCTCGGCGAGGCCCAGGCCGCCCGGCGGCGATCGGCTTCGGAGCAGCAGAAGCGCCTCGACGAGGCCCTGCGCAGCATCAAGCTGGGCACCGCCATTCTCCTCGGCGAAGCCGATGAGCGGATTGACCGCTACCGCAAGGAACGCGCGCAGCAGGCCGCCCGCCTCGACCGCGCCCTCGCCGATGGCTTCAAGGCGTTGCGCGGCAATACCCGCAAATGGCTCGGCGCGCAGGCAACTCAGCGGAGCGCGGAAGCCGCCAAGGCACTTGGCCAGCGCCAGCAGGACCGGAAGGCCCTTGGCAACGCCGTGCAGGAGCTGACGGCGGGCAACATCGCCTTTCTGGCGGCGCTGACGTCGGACCGACAGAAGGCTTCCAGCCTTTGGCACGGGCGCGCCTCCTCCGGCAGCCCCGCCGCCTCGACCGCCAAGGTTGAACCGGCTCCCACCAAGGCCGAGCCGCCCAAGGTGGAGGCGTTCGCCGCCGTCGCCGAGCCAGTGAAGACCGAGCCCGCGCCGGTGGAGACCGCGCCGGCCGAAGTGGCGAAGGCGGAACCCGCCAAGGTCGAGCCGATCAAGGCGGAACCGGCCAAGACAGACGCCGTGAAGGCGGCGCCCGCCACCGCCGACAGCAAGCCCGGCAACGCCAAGCCGTCGACGGACAAGACTTCGACCGACAAGCCTTCGGGCGACAAGACGACCTCCGGCAAGTCCGCCTGACCGGCACGGCCGGGTTGATCGACAGGAGCGCCGGCGTGTTGACCGCGCCGGTGCAGGGCAGCAGTGCGACCCCGCCCATTCGGGCAAGACGAGGATTTTCGGCATGACGCGTGAGGCCGCATCTCAGGAGCCGGTATCGGCTCTTTCCGGTTTTGGCAGCGGAGCGCAGGCCGCGCCGAAAGAGGCCGGGCGTGCCGCCCGCTCCACGCTGACCCCTCGGCCACGTACAGGCTTCGTCGAGACCGATCAGGTGCGCGACCTGACCCGGCGCGGGCTTGCCTTCCTCAATGCCGGCTATCCCCTGCACTTCCGGGGTCCGGCAGGAACCGGCAAGACGACGCTGGCACTGCATGTGGCGGCGCAGCTGGGCCGGCCGGTCATCATCATCACCGGCGACAACGAACTCGGCACCTCCGATCTCGTCGGCTCGCAGCGCGGCTATCATTACCGCAAGGTGGTGGACCAGTTCATTCACAACGTCACCAAGCTGGAAGAAACCGCCAACCAGCACTGGACCGACCATCGGCTCACCACCGCCTGCCGCGAAGGGTTCACTTTGGTCTATGACGAGTTCACCCGCTCGCGACCGGAGACCCACAACGTCCTTCTCGGCGTGTTCGAGGAGCGGATGCTGTTCCTGCCGGCGCAGGCGCGCGAGGAATGCTACATCAAGGTCCACCCGGAATTCAGGGCGATCTTCACCAGCAACCCGCAGGAATATGCCGGCGTCCATGCCAGCCAGGACGCCCTTGCCGACCGGCTTGCGACCATTGACGTCGATTATCCCGACCGGGCGATGGAACTGGCGGTGGCCGCCGCCCGCACCGGGCTTCCCGAAGCCAGCGCCGGGCGGATCATCGACCTTGTCCGGGCCTTCCGCGCCTCCGGCGACTACCAGCAGACACCGACCCTGCGCGCCAGCCTGATGATCGCCCGGGTGGCGGCGCAGGAGGGCTTCGCGATCTCCGTCGACGATCCCCGCTTCGTGCAGCTCTGCTCCGACGCGCTGGAATCGCGCATCTTCTCCGGTCAGCGCGCCGAGAACCTCGCCCGCGAGCAGCGCCGCGCCGCGCTGCACGCGCTGATCGCCACACACTGTCCGCCGCTGACCCGCCCCCGCCGCGCTGGCCCGAAGGCCGGCATCGAAGGGGTGCTGCCATGACCGCCGAGCCGAAGACGCCGCGCACAAGGGGACTGCGGGACGTTGCCACCGTCCAGACCCGGCTGACCCGCTCCGCCCCGGCCAACCGTACCCAGGCCGTTAGCCGTTTCGCCCGGCTGGAGAATGAGCGCACCCGCCTCCTGCGCGAGCTGGAGGCCTGGAGCGCCCGCAGGGCGGAGGCGGAGCGGATGCTGGCCAAGGTGGATGAGGAACTGGCGACCATGCGCACGCTGCTCCTCGACGCCCCACCCTCCCCGGCTCGTGCCGCGCCCGCTCCCCGCCGGCGTCGGCGTGAGGAAGCCCAGGCCGCACCGCCGGCTTCGCCGCACGCGCTCATCGAATATTAGGCCTCCCGTTCCGCTAAGGGGAAACGCGCCATGACCGGTCAGGACGACAGCAAGGACAAGGACGAGGCCCCGCGGAAAAAGGCGGGTTCCCGGCCGGAGAACGCTTCCAAGGCCGAAGCCATGGCCGATCTCGGCGCCGCGTTTCGCGGCCTTGGCGGGCTGGTCGAAATGCTCGGCTCGCTGGTGGAAAAGGCCGAAGAGGTCCAGCGGGAAGGGGAATTCAAGGTCAAGGGCCTGGGCGACCAGGCCCGGGGCGTCTACGGGTTCAGCCTGCGCACCGGCATCAGCGGCGTTCCGCAGGTCCGCCGCTTCGGCAACCTCAACCCCACGGCCAAGGGCCCGGTGGTTGAGGATGTGCGCGAGCCGCTGGTGGACGTGTTCGACGAGGACGAGGAGGTCATCGTCACCGCCGAGATTCCCGGCGTGGCGGAAAGCGAGATCTCTCTGTCGCTGGAGGGCGACCAGCTCTCGCTGTCCACAACCGGCCGGCACCTCTACGCCAAGACGGTGAGCCTGCCCGGCCCGGTCGACCCGGCATCGCTGGAGCGGAGCCATCGCAACGGTATCCTTCAGGTCAAGCTGCGGAAGGTCTGACCCGATGACCGGCATCGTCGAGGGGGTCGGCACGTTCATGGTCGGTGCGGCCCGGGTCCGGGTCGTCACGGACTGCGCGGTCGACATCTCGGCCATCGTGCAGGCGGAAGAGCGCGTGGTGCGTAAGCTCGCGGATCAGGGCGCGTGGCCGCACGAGACGGTCACGCTGTTCGTGCTCGACGATCTCGCGCCGCTGGTCGGCCAGCTGGCGCGCACGCACCGGCTGCTCGCCGACGATCTGGTCCGCCTGCCCCAGCGCCCCATGGTCAATCTCTACGATCCGCGCCACGCCGGTGAGTGCTTTGTCTTCGTCAACCGTCCGATCATGATCGCGGAAGGCTTCTGGGGCGACGACCTTGCCGCCGAGGCGCTGCTCGCCCATGAGCATGCCCATCCGCTGTCGGAAGCACCGGCCACCATGGCGGCGCGCGGCCTCAAGGTGGAGGCCGATGGCCCGGCCGCGCTCGCCCCTCTCGCGGCGGAACTCGGCCACACCCTTTCCACCGGCGCGGTGACGGAACTTCTCGCCAACGCCTATTGCATCGCCCACGGTTTTGCCGACGCCCTGCACCATCTCGACCGGCTAAGCCTCGCACGGGCGGTGAACAATCTGCCACAACGCGCGGAACTGGAACGGCGCGCGGGCGCGGCCGTGGCCGCCGGCACGCTGGCGGAGAACCAGCTGCGCCCGCTGCTGCGGCTCGCCGACGCGCAGATCGGCCTGCCCTTCGCGCTGGAGGTCGTTCCCTTCGCCCAGGCGGGGCGCTCCGCCGCCGCCGCCGAACTCGACGCCCTGCTACTCGACGGGCTGATGGCGCGGATGGCCGCAGAGGTCGCCAGCACCTACCACGATCTGCGCGCCTGCTTCCTGCATCTGCGGCCGGAATGGACCGCGCCCGCCGTCGCCGCCTGGTGCACGCGCATCCTGGACCGCCTGTCGGATTTCCTCTCGGCCGGCGGCGCGCCGCTTTCCCTGCGTCTGGCCGCGACACCTCCCACCGCCGAGAGCCCGTCATGAGCGCCACCCTCACCCTGCCCGACACCGCCGCAACCGCCGCCGCCGGCGATGGCAAATATCTCTACGGCATCATCGAGGCCCCGGCGCCGGCGCGGTTCGATGTTCCGGCCATCGGCGGGCGGGGCGACGAGGTTCACACGCTCCAGCTCGGACGGCTCGCGGCCGTGGTGAGCAATTCGCCGCGCATCGACTACGACAATAGCCGCCGCAACATGCTGGCCCACACCAAGGTGCTGGAAGCGGTGATGGCCCGCCACACGCTGCTGCCCGTGTGTTTCGGCACCGTTGGTTCGGACGCGGAGACGATCATCGAGAAAATTCTGCGGGCGCGGCGGGACGAACTCGTCGGCCTGCTCGGCCAGATGCACGGGCGGATGGAACTCGGGCTCAAGGCGTCTTGGCGCGAGGAAACGCTGTTCGACGAGGTGCTGGCGGAAAACCCCGCCATCCGCAAGCTGCGCGACTCGCTGGTCGGCCGCTCGCCGGACCAGAGCCATTATGAGCGCATCCAGCTGGGCGAATTGATCGGCCAGGCCCTGCAACGCAAGCGGCAGGAGGATGAGGAGCGCGTGCTCGAACGTGTGCGCCCCTTCGTTCACAAGACGCGCCTCAACAAGGTGATCGGCGACCGGATGATCGTCAATGCGGCCTTCCTGGTCGACGAGGCGCTGGAGCCCGGACTCGACGCGGCCATCCGGGCGATGGACGAGGAATGGGGCGACCGGCTGAGCTTCAAATATGTGGGTCCGGTGCCGCCCTACAATTTCGTGACCATCACCATTCACTGGTAGGGCGAGCACCATGGGCATGCTGACGGATGTCGTTTTCGCCCCGGCCGTGGGACCCCTCAAGGGTGTCCTCTGGCTCGCCCGCCTCATCGCCGATCAGGCCGAGCGCACGCTCTATGACGAAGGCGTCATCCGTGCCGCGCTGCTGGATCTGGAACAGCAGCTGGACGCCGGCACCATCGACGAAGCGGCCTACGAGACGCAGGAGACCGTCCTGCTGGCGCGGCTGAAGATCGCCCGCGAACGCATGCGCAGCGGCCTCTAGCGACACGAACGGCCGGACGGAGCCCCGCTCCGCCCGGCGCGGCACATCACGGCACAGGCGCGGCCGCGCGGATAGGCCCGCGGAGCAGGAGACCAGGCATGGCGACGACATTGGAACTGATCCGCAAGGTGAAGACGCAGGTTCAGGAACTCACGGGCTTCTCCGCCGACAGCGTGTCCGAGTTCAACGCCAGCGACGGCGGGTGGGAGATGACGGTCAACCTGCTGGAGCTGAAACGCATTCCCTCCTCCACCGATCTGCTGGCGGCCTACCGGATCACGCTCGACGGCGAGGGCAATGTCACCAGCTATCACCGCCTGCGCCGCTATCTGCGCGACCAGGTGATGGAGGATGCGCCGTGAGCGAATGCCGAGCCGAGCGGCGCCGCCACGCGGCAGGCGTCGTGACAAGACCATGAGCCGCTTCGGCGCATGGAAGGGGAGTGAACCGGAATGAACGAACAGCGGATAGAGCATTCCCTTCAGGCGGTGGGGCTGGCGGATATTCTCGAACGCGTGCTCGACAAGGGCATCGTCATCGCCGGCGACATCACCATTTCGCTGGTCGAGGTGGAACTGCTGAACATACGCCTGCGGCTGGTGGTTGCGTCGGTCGACCGGGCGATGTCGATGGGCATCAACTGGTGGCAGAGCGACCCGCATCTCAACGCCCAGGCGCGTGAACTGGCGGAAGAAAACCGGCTGCTGCGCGCGCGTCTGGATCGGCTGGAGGCCGCGGTCGCGCCGCCGCTGGAGCCGGCGTCGGCCGGGCAGGAGGCGTCCCATGGCGGATGATCCCGCCCCGGCCAGCTTCCGGGTGTGCGAGGCGCCGACGCGCGATGTCGGCCGCGGCCTGATCCGGCTCGACCCCGACGACATGGTGCGGCTCGGTGTGGAAGTGGGCGATGTGGTCTCCATCCTCGGCCGCCGCACCACGGTGGCGCGGGTGATGCCGGCTCATGCCGGCATGCGGCGCCAGAACCTGGTGCAGATGGACGGGCTCGCCCGCGTCAATGCCGGCGCCAGCCTCGACGAGCAGGTCACGCTCCACCCGGCCACGGTGGCGAAGGCGCGCGCCGTGACGTTGGCGCAGGTCGGCGCCAGTGCCCGTTCGCCCGACACGCGGACCCTGCGGCGCCTGCTGGAGGGCATCCCCATGCTGGCCGGCGACCGCGTCCGCGCTGCGCTGGTCGGCGCCCAGACGCGCGAATTCACCGTCGAGAGTTCCGACCCGCCCGGCCCTGTCATGATCGGGCCGGAGACCCAGCTGCGCTGCCTCGACGGCACCAATGAGGGCAATGCCGTCACCTATGAGGATGTCGGGGGCCTCGCGCAGGAGGTCCGGCGCATCCGCGAGATGATCGAGCTGCCGCTGAAACACCCCGAAGTGTTCCAGCATCTCGGCATCGATCCGCCCAAGGGTGTGCTGCTCTGCGGCCCGCCCGGCACTGGCAAGACGCTGATCGCCCGCGCCGTGGCGCGCGAGGCCAATGTGCATTTCATCCACGTCAACGGCCCCGAAATCATCGACAAGATGTATGGGGCGAGCGAGGCGCAGCTGCGCCGCATGTTCGACGAGGCGGAAAAGAACGCGCCGTCCATCATCTTCGTCGACGAACTCGACGCCATCGCCCCCAAGCGCGAGGAGATGAGCGGCGACCGGCAGGTCGAGCGGCGGGTGGTCGCCCAGCTTCTGGGATTGATGGACGGGCTGCAGTCGCGCGGCCAGGTCATCGTCATCGCCGCCACCAACATTCCCAACGCCATCGACCCGGCGCTGCGCCGGCCGGGCCGGTTCGACCGCGAGATCATCGTCGGCGTGCCGGACGAGAACGGGCGCCGCGAGATCCTGGAAATCCATACGCGCGGCATGCCGTTGGCCGGCGATGTCGATCTCGCGCGCCTCGCCTTCCGCACGCCCGGCTTTGTCGGCGCCGACCTCGCCGCGCTGTGCCGGGAGGCGGCGATGAGCGCGCTGCGGCGGCTGATCCCCGACATCAATTTCGCCGATGGCCGCGTGCCGGACGAGAAGCTGGCGGCTCTGGTGGTCACGGCGGAGGATTTCGTCATCGCTCAGGCCGGCACGCAGCCCAGCGCCCTGCGCGAGATCGTCACCCAGCCCTCGCACAAGCGCTGGTCGGATGTGGGCGGGCTCGACGCCATCAAGCAGCTTCTGGTGGAAGCGGTGCAATGGCCGACCCGCCATGGCGCGCTCTATGCCGCCGCCGGCATCCAGCCGCCAAAGGGCATCCTGTTCTATGGCGGGCCGGGCACCGGAAAGACCCTGCTCGCCAAGGCGCTGGCGGGCGAAAGCGGCGCCAATTTCATCGCCGTGAAGGGCCCGCAGCTGCTGTCCATGTGGGCCGGCGAATCCGAGCGCGGCGTGCGCGAAGTGTTCCGCAAGGCCCGCCAGACCGCGCCCTGCATCATCTTCTTCGACGAGATCGATACGCTCACCCCCAATCGCGGCGCGACGGGCGGGGCGCTGACCGACCGTGTGGTGGCGCAGTTGTTGACCGAGATCGACGGTGTCGAGGATCTGCGCGGCGTCACCGTGCTGGCGGCCACCAACCGGCTCGACCAGATCGACGCCGCCCTGCTGCGCCCTGGCCGCTTCGATTTTCTCGTCGAGTTCCACGCCCCCGACCACGCAGGCCGCCGCGCCATTCTCGATGTGCACGCCGGGCGCATGCCGCTGGCGCCGGGCGTCGACCTCGACGCGCTCGCCGCCGCGACCGAGGGCATGGTCGGCGCCGAGATCGAGGCCCTGTGCCGGCAGGCCGGCGTCGCCGCCATCCGCGAACGGGTTATGGGCAACGCGCCGGCGGACGCGGCCGCGCTCACAGTGACCTCGCCTCATTTCGACGAGGCCCTGTCAGCCATGAAGAAGGAGCGTGCTTCATGAACGGTCTTCTCGTCTTCGCGGTGGTGCCGGCCGACCGGCACACACCCGGCCTGCTCGCCGCCGCCGAGGGGCTTCCGCCGGGGCTGCGCGTCGTCGTCGCCGGCCCCCTTGCCGCCGTGGTCGGCGACGCGCCGGAAGGCGGGCTGAAAGGGCGGGAGCGGAACGCGCTGCTGCCCTGGCTGCTGGCGAGCCAGAAGGTGATGGAACGGCTGCTGGCGCGCGGCCCGGTTCTGCCGGTCGCGCTCGGCACGGTGGCTGACGATGAAGAGCGCGTGCGGCGTATGCTCGATGCCGGGGCGCGCGTGCTTGATGAAGGCTTTCGGACCATCGGCGACAGCATCGAGATGAGCCTTTCCGTCGCCTGGCCGCTCGACACGGTGGTTGCGCGCCTGCTGCCCGGCGTCTCCGCCGAACTGGTGAGCGCGGCCGCCAGCGGCGGCGAGATCGAACGGCAGGCGCTCGGCACGCTGCTCGCCGGCCTTGTCGCGGCGGAGCGGCGTCGGGTGAGGGCGCGGCTGGTCGAGCGGCTGGCGGAGATCGTCCGGGACTTCACCGTCAGCGAGCCGACCGAGAGGGGAGGCGTCGTCGACCTGGCGCTTCTGGTCGACCGGGCAGCGGAGCCGGCGCTGGGCGCGGTGCTGGACGCGCTCGACGCCGAATTCGACGGCACCCTCACCTTCCGTCTCGTCAGCCCGCTCCCTCCCTACAGCTTCGCCACGGTGCAGGCTCATCTGGCCACATCCGCCGAGCTCGCCGCCGCCCGGCAGGTACTCGGCGTGGCGCCGGGCGCGGCGCCCGAAGCGGTCAAGGCCGCCTACCGCCGGCTGGCGCGCGAGACGCACCCTGATCTGGTGCCGACCGGCACAGAGGACGGAGACGACCGCATGGCGGATGTCGGCCCGGCCGGCGACGCGGCACGCTTCCTTGTGCTGTCCGACGCCTTCCGGGTCTTGGAGGGCGAAGCGTCGCCGGTGTCGCTGCGCCGGCCCGACACGCTTTTGCGGGAGTGACCGACCGGCCGGCGGCATCGGCCGCGACACAAACGGAGCCGCGGCAAGCGGCCGCGAGGGAGGCACGCATGCTGTATGTCTACGCCATCGTGGCCGATCACGCCGCGGGAGTGGAGGCGCTTCTGCCGGCGGAGGGCATCCTGCCCGGCGTCGCGGTGCGGCTCGTGCCGGCGGGTGCGTTCCACCGGCCGGCGCCGGAGGCCAGCAGCCTCAGCGTGCTGGTCAGCGAGGTGCCGGACACCGTCTTCGGCGAGGAGACGCTGCGCGCGCATCTCGGCGATGCCGACTGGACCCGCGCCCGCATTCTCGCCCATCAGCGTGTGGTCTCGGCCCTGCTTCCGGTGGCGACCGTTCTGCCGCTGAAATTCTGCACCCTGTTCGCGCAGGACGCCTCGCTCGCCGCGGCCCTTGCCACTCAGCGCCCGGCGCTGGAGGCCACCGTCGCCCGTCTGCGCGGGGCGCGGGAATGGGGCGTGAAGCTGTTCTTCGCCGCCCCGCCCCGCTCCACCCTCCCCCTTGAGCCGGTCGGCGCCGGGGCCGGGCTGGCGTTCTTCCGCCGCAAAAAGCAAGAGCAGGAGGCCCGTGCCGCTGCCGAGGCCGCGCTCGACCACTGCGTCGCCGCCAGCCATCGCCGCCTCGCCAGGCTGGCACGGGCGGCGGTCGCCAATCCGTTGCAGCCACCGGAACTCCACGGGCAGGCGGCGGTGATGGCGCTCAACGGCGCCTATCTCGTCGCGGCGGAGGACGAGCCGGCGTGGCGGGACGCGCTCGCCGAACTGGAACAGGCCCATGCCGCCAGCGGCGCCCGCTATGTGCTCACCGGCCCCTGGGCCCCGTATCATTTCACAGGAGACGGGCTTGTCTGAGCTTCCCCCCATGCCATCGCGCCATTCCGGCGAGATCGCAGTCGCCGATCTGCTCGACCGCGCCCTGCACAAGGGTCTCGTCATCTGGGGCGAGGCAACGATCTCGGTGGCGGGGGTCGATCTCGTCTATCTCGGCCTCAAGCTTCTTCTGACCTCGACCGACACCATGAACCGGATGCGCGCGACGGCCAACGCCCCGCCGGACGAGTGGCATCTCCAGGCCGATTAGGGCGACGCCCATGCTGTATCTCTACGCCATATTGGAAACGCCGCCGCCGCAGAAAACGCTTCCCACCGGCATTGGCGGGGCGGTGCCGCTCTTTGTCGAATCGCACGGCCTTGCCTGCGCCGCGAGCGAGGCAGCGGATGCGACCATCGCGCCGGAACCGTCGCAAATCTGGCGCCATCAGGAGGTCGTGGCGGCGTTGATGGAAGGGCGGCCGGTGCTTCCGCTACGCTTTGGAACCGTCGTGGCCGACGCCGCCGCCGGGCTGCGTCTGCTGGCGCGCCATCATGCCGAGCTGAGCGCCCAGCTCGACCGGGTGCGCCATTGCGTCGAATTCGCGCTGCGCGTCGCCGGTTTCGCCGACCACGCCGATCCGAGCCTTGATACCGGGCCACTGGCCGGGGCGGGACCGGGCGCGTCGCATCTGCGCACTCTCGTCCGGCGGGAGCGTGGCTGGCCCGCCTCCAGCGACGCTTTCCCGCATGGCACGCTCAATACCCACGCACAATCCCGGTTGCTCTGGGCCCGCTCGCCCTCGCAGCCGGACCTGCGCGCCTCCTTCCTCGTCCAGCGGCGTAGCGCCGCCGCCTTTCTCGCCGATGTCGCCGCGCTGCAACGCCTGCGGCCCGACCTCGGCATCACGGTCACCGGGCCCTGGCCGCCCTATTCCTTTTCTGATCCCGACCTTTCCGGAGGCCCCGAATGACCGCGCCCTGCACGGCCGAAACCCTGGAGAACGCTCTGCGCGGGCGAATCGACATCGATCCGGAAAAGGTGGAGCAGGGGCTGGTCAAGCTGGTGCTGATGCTGGTGGAAACGGTGCGCCAGGTGGTCGAGCGGCAGGCGATCCGCCGGGTGGAGGGCGGCACGCTTTCCGAGGAGGAGACCGAGCGGCTCGGGCTCGCCCTGCTGCGGCTTGAAGAGAAGATGGCTGAGCTGCGCCAGCATTTCGGGCTGGACGACGCGGACCTCGATCTCAAGCTGCACCTGCCTTTGAGCGAGCTTTAGTCGCCGTCTCCACGCCGCAGCGCCGCCTGCCGATCGCACGCATTGCCTGTCGCTGCGTGCGGCGACCCGCCACTTGCCGCTTCGGGGCATATAGGGTACCCCCCTATCCTATGTCGCACCTCATGACGCCCAATCCGGCTCTGCTTGCCCGTGTCCAGCGCATCGCCGGGCAGGTGGCGGCGATCGAGCGTAGCCTAGCCGGCGGTGCTGATTGCGCCGATCTCCTGCACCTCGTCGCCGCCACGCGTGGCGCCATCGGCGGCCTGATGGAGAAGATCATCGAAGAGCATCTCCACGCCCATGTCGCCGATCCCGACCTCACCCCCGCCGCCCGGGTCGAGGGCGCGCGCGAGCTGATGGACGCCATCCGCCGCTACAGCAAATAGGTCCCGCCATGGCCCCGCTGCCGGATCCGCAGGCCTTCGCCCACCCGCACCAGTTTCTCAGCGCCACGCATGACGAGAGTTCGCGGCGCACCCGGCTCGTCGTGCTGTTGACGGCGGTGATGATGGTCGGGGAAATCGCCGCCGGGTTCACCACCGGCTCCATGGCCCTGCTGGCCGACGGGTTCCACATGGCGACCCATGCCGGCGCGCTCGGCATCGCCGCCCTCGCCTATGGCTATGCCCGCCGGCATGCGGCGGATGCCCGCTACAGTTTCGGCACCGGCAAGGTCGGCGATCTCGCCGGCTTCGCTTCGGCGGCGATCCTTGCCATCGTCGCCGCCGCGATGGCGTTCGAATCGCTGCTGCGGCTGTACCACCCAGTGGAGGTGGCGTTCGGCGAGGCCGCGCTGGTGGCGGTGCTGGGGCTGATCGTCAATCTGGTCAGCGCCTTCCTGCTCGGCGGCGGCCACGCGCATGCGCACGGTCATTCGCATGGCCATAGCCACGATCACGATCACGGACACCAGCACCCGCATCACCACGCGGTCGGCGGCGGCGACAATAATCTGCGCGGCGCCTATTTGCATGTGCTGGCCGACGCGCTGACCTCGGTGCTCGCCATTTTCGCGCTCATCGCCGGCGGCAGCCTGGGCTGGGTGTGGCTCGACCCGGCCATGGGCGTGGTCGGCGGCCTCGTCATCGCCCGCTGGGCGTGGAGCCTGATGCGCGACACCGCCGCCGTGCTGCTCGACGCCACCGATGCGGAGGTGGCGGGCGAGGTGACGGAGGCCGTTGAGGGTCCCGGCGATGTCCGCATTGCCGATCTGCATGTCTGGCGCATCGGGCCGGAGGCGCATGCCGCCATCATCAGCGTCGTCGCGCCGTTGGGCATCACCTGCGACGCCATCCGCGCCCGGCTGACGCCGGTGCATGAACTGAAACACGTCACGGTCGAGTGCCGGCACGCAGCGTGAGAGAGGCGGTCACAGCTTCGCGAAGGGTGGGCGGGCTAACCTTCTGGAAACCATACGGGCGTTAATCGGAAACAATCGGCGCGCGTGAGCACTCTCTCCGCCCACCTGCCGTCGATCCGCCTTGATGCGACGCTAGCCGAGCTGCCATGAACCTGTTGCGCACCTTCTTCCTGCTCGGCTTCGCCCTGCTCCTCGCCGGCTGCGCGAGCATGGACGGCGACGATCGCGGCTCGATTCCCATTCCGCAGAAGCTGATGCAGGAGATGGCGGCCAAGGGCATGACGCCCGACGACCCGATCATGGTGCGCATCTACAAGCAGGAGAGCGAGCTGGAGGTGTGGAAGCGCACCCGTTCCGGCCGCTATGCCCTGCTCAAGACCTATCCGCTCTGCCGCTGGTCGGGCAAACTCGGGCCGAAGACCCGCGAGGGCGACCGGCAGGCGCCGGAAGGCTTCTACACCGTCACGCGCAGCCAGCTGAACCCGCGCTCGCAATATTACCTCTCGTTCAATCTCGGCTATCCCAACGCGCTGGAACAGGCGCTCGGCTACAGCGGCAGCGCGCTGATGGTGCATGGCGCCTGCACCTCCGCCGGCTGCTACGCCATGACCAATGACGGCGTGGGCGAGGTCTATGCGCTGGCGCGCGACGCGCTCGCCGCCGGCCAGCCGGGCTTCCAGGTGCAGTCCCTGCCCTTCCGCATGACGCCGGCCAATCTGGCCGAGCACCGCGCCAACCCGAACATGCCCTATTGGCGCAATCTGAAGGAAGGCACCGACCTGTTCGCCGTCACCCGCGTGCCGCCCAATGTCTCGGCCTGCGGCGGGCGCTACCGTTTCACGCCGGGCACTCAGCCCGCGCCGGCTCTGACCGATCCGCTCGCGCCCTGCCCGGCGATCGCCCCCGACGCCGCCCTCGTGGCGGCGGCGAGCAAGCAGGCGCAGGACGAGCAGACCATCGCCGCCCTCGCCGCCAGCCACCCGCCGGCCAATGCCTCCTATGTCGATGGCGGCATGCACCAGAGCTTCCGCGACATTCTGCGCCGCTCCGGCCCGCAGAAGCTCGCGGCGATGACCTCGGGCGGCAAGGTCCCGGTGAGCGAGCCGACCGCCGCTCTCGCCGACCCCTATAAGGGCGCCGAGCAGAGCTATGAGGAAGGCGACAGCGCCAATTAGAGCGTTTTCGAGCGAAGTGGATACCGGTTCGCGTGAAGAAAACGCGACAAAGCAAATAACTACCGGCGCCTTGCCATCTTCCCCCGGCCGGCGCTTTGCGGCAGATAGGCCCTTCACGCTGAGGCAAGAGGCGAGATGGCCACCCGAATGACCCCGAGCGAGATGCTGGCCACGGCCCGCCATCTCAAGCGCCTGCCCTTCACGGAAGCCGATCTCGCCATGATCCGCTCCGGCACGCCGGCGGTGGCGCCGAAGCTGTCGGCGAAATATGAGCCCTCCGAGGGGTTCTATTACCTCGCCGCGCCCTCGCTCCATATGGAGTTCGTCGTGGTGAAGGAGGTGCGGCTGCGCCTGCCCTTCCTCACCCTGCCGCGCTACGTCATCCTCATGGGCTTCGAGCATGGCGAGACATGGGAAATCGGGCCGACGGTGAAGCGCCTGCGTGCCGTGCCCTACATCTTCCAGCGCATGGCGGCGGCCGATAGCTGGCTCGACAGCGAATATGGGCGCAAGAAGTAGCGGCCGGCTCAGCCGATCCGCACCGGCGGCGGGCGGCCGCCGACCAGCAGCAGGTCGCTCTCATCCTTGAGCGTCACCCCGGTGACGCGGCGCGCCAGCGCCTCTTTCAGCAGCCAGGCGAGCTTGAAGGCGGCATGCTCGTGTGAGAGCCCCTCGCCGCGCACGTTGGAAATGCAGTTGCGCTCCGCATCGGAACGCCCGGCGCGCGGCGCGAAGGTGAGGTAGAGCCCGAGACTGTCCGGCGAGGACAGGCCCGGCCGTTCGCCGATCAGCACCACGCAGGCGCTGGCGTTCAGCCGCTCGCCCACCTCGTCCCCCAGAGCCACGCGCGCCTGCGACGCGACACAGACCGGCCCGACGCTCCAGCCGGCCTCGGCGATCCGCGCCTTGAAGGCGGAAAGGAACGGCACCGCCTGCGCGTGGATCGCGGTGGAGGAGAGCCCGTCCGCGACGACGAGCGCGAGATCGACCGGCGCCCTCGCCCGCGCCTCCAGCAGCGCCCGGCTTTCGTCGGAGAGCCGGCGCCCGAGATCGGGGCGGCGCAGATAGGCGTCGCGGGCCGGGGCGGCGGAGGTCACTTCCAGAGTTTCGAATCCGAGCGCCGCGACTTCGCTCGCCATGCGGGCGGAATCGAACGGCAGATGCACCGCGTCGCGCGCCTGGGCATGGGCGAGCGCGAAGCGCAGCACCTCGCGCGTCGGCAGACCGGTGCCGGCGCGCCCCAGCGCGATGCGGGCCGGGGTGATCCCGGCCAGCCGGCGCCAGCTGTCCTCGATCACCGCCGCATCGATCGGCTCGGCGGCGGCTGCGTCTTCCCGCACCTCGCTCATGCCGCCAGCTCCGGCGCGGCGGCGAGCAGCGGGTGGCTGCCGCGCTGCGTCTTCAACCGCCCGCCGGGATCGGTGATGCCCATGCGCTGCAGCCATGCCTCGAATTCCGGCGCCCGCTTCAGCCCCAGCACCTCGCGCAGGTAAAGCTGGTCGTGGAATGAGGTGGACTGGTAGTTCAGCATCACGTCGTCCGAGCCGGGAATGCCCATGATGTAGGTCACGCCCGCCGCGCCGAGCAGCGTCATCAGCGTATCCATGTCGTCCTGGTCGGCCTCGGCATGGTTGGTGTAGCAGACGTCGCAGCCGAGCGGCACGCCCATCAGCTTGCCGCAGAAATGGTCCTCCAGCCCGGCGCGGATGATCTGCTTGCCGTCATAGAGATATTCCGGCCCGATGAAGCCGACCACGGTGTTCACCAGCAGCGGCTTGTAGGGACGGCAGACCGCATAGGCGCGCGCTTCCAGCGTCTGCTGGTCGACGCCGTAATGGGCGTTGGCGGAAAGCGCCGACCCCTGGCCGGTCTCGAAATACATCACATTGTCGCCAAGGGTGCCGCGCTTGAGCGACAGCGCCGCCTCGCGCCCTTCCTTCAGCGTGGCGAGGTCGATGCCGAAGGAGGCGTTCGCCTTCTGCGTGCCCGCCACCGACTGGAAGACGAGGTCCACAGGCACCCCGCGATTGATCACCTCGGTGGAGGTGGTGACATGGGTGAGCACGCAAGCCTGCGTCGGGATCTCGAAGCGCTGGATGATGCCGTCGATGAGCTTCAGCAGTTCGCTCAGCACCGGCACGCTGTCGGAGGCCGGGTTGATGCCGATCACGGCATCGCCGCAGCCATAGAGCAGCCCGTCGAGGATGGAGGCGGTGACGCCGGCGGGATCGTCGGTCGGATGGTTGGGCTGAAGCCGCACCGCCATGGTGCCCGGCAGGCCGATCGTGTTGCGGAACCGCGTCACCACCCGGCACTTCTTGGCGACCGCGATAAGGTCCTGGTTGCGCATCAGCTTGGACACCGCCGCCGCCATTTCCGGCGTGATCGCCGGAGCGAGGGCAGCGAGAGCCTCGCTGGTGGCGCCGGTTGAGAGCAGGAAGTCGCGAAAATCGCCCACCGTCATGTGCGAGATCGGGCGGAAGGCGGCGGCGTCATGCGTGTCGATGATGAGCCGGGTGACCTCGTCATCCTCATAGGGCACCAGCGCCTCGTTGAGGAAGGTGGTCAGCGGCACGTCGGCGAGGCACATGCGGGCGGCGACATTCTCTTCCGCCGTCGCGGCCGCGATGCCGGCCAGCATGTCGCCGGAGCGTAGCGGCGTCGCCTTCGCCATCAGGTCCTTCAGATCGGCGAAGGCGTAAACATGCGATCCGGCGACGGTGCGGTAGGCCATGGGCAGGTTCCCTCGGCGCCCGTGCTCAACATGGCGCCATGGGCAAAATGTACCCTGCTGCCGCCTGACGGCAAGGCGCAACTTCGCTCGTCCCCTCTCGACGCCGCAAGGCTGGCATACCACGCTGGACGCCGCCCGAGCCGGCCGTTACCACGCGCCGGAAATCCTCGGAGGAAACGCCATGGCTACCTTCATTCTCATTCACGGCTCCTGGCATTGGGGCGGCTGCTTCCAGAAGGTGGCGAACCTGCTCGGCGCCGCCGGCCATGCCGTGATCGCGCCGGACCTCGCCAGCCACGGATTCGATCCCACCCCGACCGCCGCCGTTACCGACATTTCCATCTACGCCGCTCCGGTGCGCGCGGCGCTGGAATCGATCGAGGGCAAGGCGATCCTCGTCGGCCATTCCGTCGGCGGCGCCACCTGCACCTGGCTGGGTGAGGAAATGCCAGAGCGCATCGAGGCGCTGGTCTACCTCACCGGCTTCATGGCGCCCAATGGCAAGAGCGCGCGCGACTTCGTCATGACCCCGACCTATCTCAAGGACTCGGCCATCGTGGAGACGCAGGGCATGCTGCGGCTCGGCAAGGAGGGGCTCGGCCTCGATCTCTCCCGCCGCGACCTCATCGCCCGTTCGCTCTATTCCGACTGCAGCGCGCATGACATCGACCGCGCGCTGCCCAATCTCGTGCGCCTCACCCCGCACGCGCCCTTCGCGGCGGTTTCGGCCATTACCCCGCACCGCTTCGGCCGGCTGCGCCGGCACTATATCGAGTGCCTCAGGGATCGCGGCCTGCCGCTGGCCGTGCAGCGGGAGATGCAGGCGGCGGTGCCGGGCGCGCAGGTCCACGCGCTCGACACCGGCCATTCGCCGTTCTTCAGCGCGCCGGAGGCCGTGGCGGAGCTGTTATTGAACATCCGCTGAGCCCGCCGGGCCACACCCGGCCCTCATCCGGCGGGGAAAGGTCCGCGCCCCCTTTCCCGCCGGCCCCGGCACCCGCTAGCCTGACGAGACTTCCAGAAGCCCGAAGGCTCACAAGAGGCTCGTATGTCCGATCAGGAAAAGCTCGCCGCGCTGCGCGCAAAATATGCCGGCGTCGGCGGTGGCGTCGTCTATGACGAAACCTTCAAGCGCGTCGCCGAAATGCAGTTCAAGGACGGCGAAAAGCGCGTCTGGCCCTGGGCCGGCGCCGCCACGCTGCTCGACGCGCCCTATCGCCCGGACGCGCAGGAACTGGCCGATTTCGCCGGGCTCGACATGGCGCTGATCGGGGTGCCGATGGATCTCGGCGTCACCAACCGCGCCGGCGCCCGCCTCGGCCCGCGCGCGGTGCGCGCCATCGAGCGCGTCGGGCCTTATGAGCATGTGCTCGGCATGGTCCCCGCCGCCGAGGCCAAGGTGGCGGACATTGGCGACGTGCCGTTCCGCTCGCGCTTCAGCCTCGATTCCTGCCATGAGGATATCGAGGCCTTCTACAAGAAGATCGTCGCGGCCGGGGTGATTCCGCTTTCCTGCGGCGGCGATCATTCCATCACCGGCTCCATCCTCAAGGCGGTGGGCGAGAAGCGACCGGTGGGCATGCTGCACATCGACGCCCATTGCGACACGTCCGGCACCTATGAGGGCGCGAAGTTCCACCATGGCGGCCCGTTTCGCAACGCGGTGCTCGACGGCGTGCTCGACCCGGCGCGCACCATCCAGATCGGCATTCGCGGCGGCGCGGAATTCCTGTGGGAGTTCTCCTATGAGAGCGGCATGACCGTGATCCATGCCGAGGAGGTCACTGGCCTCGGCGTGCCCGCCATCATCGCCAAGGCGAAACAGGTGCTGGGCGACGGGCCGGTCTATGTCTCCTTCGATGTCGACAGCCTCGACCCCGCCTTCGCCCCCGGCACCGGCACGCCGGAAATCGGCGGCCTGACCTCGCGCGAGGTGCTGGAACTGCTGCGCGGGCTCAACGGGCTCGACGTGATCGGCGGCGATGTGGTGGAAGTCGCCCCGCAATATGACGCCACCTCCAACACCGCCCATGCGGCGGCGCAGGTGCTGTTCGAGATCTTCTGCCTGGCGGTGACGGCGCACAAGGCGCGGAAGGGTTCCTGATGCGCCTCGCTCTGTGGCAGACGGCGGGCGATCCCGGCAACGAGCCCGCCGCTAATCTCGACCGTCTGGAAGCGGCGGCCGCAAAGGCTGCGGAAGGCGGTGCCGACTTGCTGCTGGCGCCGGAAATGTTCCTCACCGGCTACAATATCGGCCGCGAGGCGGCGTTGGCGAAGGCGGAACCGGAGGAAGGCCCCAGCGCCCGCCGCGCCGCCGACATCGCCCGCGCGCACGGAATCGGGCTTTGCTACGGCTATCCCGAGCGCGGCGATGGCGGGGCGATCTACAATTCCTGCCTGCTGCTCGACAAGGACGGCACGCGCCTGCTTAATTTCCGCAAGACGCATCTGTTCGGCGATCTCGACCGGGCGATGTTCGCGCCCGGCGAGGGCACGGCGGAACTGGCCCGCTTCGAGGGCTACGGCGTCGGCATGCTCATCTGCTACGACGTGGAATTCCCCGAAGCGGTGCGGGCGCTGGCGCTGGCGGGCGCCGACCTCGTTCTGGTGCCGACCGCCAACATGAAGCCCTATGACGCGGTGTCGCTCTATGTCGTGCCGGCCCGCGCCTTCGAGAACGAGCTTTATGTCGCCTATGCCAATCGCTGCGGCGTCGAGGGTGATCTCGACTATATGGGGCTGAGCTGCGTCGGCGATCCCATGGGGGGCAATCTGGTGCTGGCGGGCGACGGCGAAGAACTCATCTTCGCCGATCTCGATCCGGCCCGGCTGCGCGAAGCCCGCCGTCTCAGCACCCATCTCGGCGACCGACGGCCGGAAGTCTACGGGCGGCTCTAGTCACCGCCTCAAAACGACGACTCCCGGAACGGCCTTTCGACCGTCCGGGAGTCCCTTACTGCGTAGAGCTGCGCTCAGTGCGCCGGCTGCTCGCGGCCGACCGTGACCGGCGCCGCTTCCGCCTCCACCGCGCTGCGGGCGATCAGCCGCGCACGCATCGGCTTCAGCACGAACAGGGCGAGCAGAGCGGCGACGGCGTTGAGCCCGACCGCGATGGCGAACACCGCGTACCAGCCATAGATCGAGGCCACGACGCTGGCGAGCGGCACCAGCAACGCTGCCGTGCCCTTGGCGGTGTAGAGCATGCCGGCATTGGTGGCGGCGAACTTCGAGCCGAACGTGTCGCCGCAGGTCGCCGGGAACAGCGAGTAGATTTCACCGAACACGCCGAAGAAGCAGGCGGTGGCCAGCACGAACACCAGCGGGTTCGAGCCGTGGAACACCATCACGAGCAGCATCACCGCCGCCGTGCCGAAGGCGATGAACATCGTGTTCTCACGGCCGATCCGGTCGGAGACATAGCCGAAGACCGGGCGGCCGAAGCCGTCGAAGATGCGGTCGAGCGAGATGGCGAGTGTCAGCGCCGCGGCCGAGATACCGAAGATGCTGACCGGCGTGTCGGCAACGCCGAGATCATGCGCGATCGGCCCGATCTGCGCCGCCGCCATCAGGCCGCCGGACGCGACCATGACGAACATAAGATAGAGCAGCCAGAACACCGGCTTGCCGAGCGTCTGCGACGGCGGATAGTCCACCTTGCTCTGCGGGATGCGCAGCGCCTTCTTCGGCGCGGCAATCTTGAACGACGGCGGATAGAGGAACTGCGCCGCGATCAGCACGATCAACCCCTGGCCGAGGCCAAACCAGAAGAACGCGGTCTGGTAGCCATGCGCGGCGATGGTGTTGGCGATCGGCACCACGGTGAGCGCCGCGCCGGCGCCGAAGCCGGCGGCGGTGGCACCGGCCGCGAGGCCGCGCCGATAGGGGAACCATTTCAGCGCATTGCCGACGCAGGTGCCATAGACCGAGCCGGCACCAATGCCGCCGCACACGGCGCCGACATAGAGCATGGTGAGCGAGCCGGCATAGGAATTGATGACCCAGGCCAGCGCGATCATGACCGCGCCGAAGCTCAGCACGACGCGCGGGCCGTAGCGATCGACGAACCAGGCCTCGACCGGCACCAGCCAGGTTTCGGTCAGCACGAACAGCGTGAACGCGGTCTGGATCGCCGCGCGGCCCCAGCCATGCGCCTGGTCGATCGGGTCGACGAACAGCGTCCAGCCATATTGAAGATTGGCGATCATCGCCATGCAGAGAATGCCGCAGCCGAGCTGGAACCAGGGTTCCCAGGGGCGGACCGCCGTCGTCTTGGTGTCCATTGACGTCTCCTCAACCTGATGAATGCCGCACAGCTCTTCGTGGCTGCTTCATGCCCCGCCGGTCCCGTCGAAAAGCGATAATCGCCCCATTCCCTCCGGAAAGAGTCGACGCGCCGTCCCAAGAAAAATGATCGGAACTAGACTACCGAGCGCGATCCCATGACCCAGCGTAAACACTCGATGCCATACGGCAGGTCGTCATAAGATTGATACGATAGATATCATTAATGTCAGCGGATTCAACATGAAATATACCAACGTATAGTGACGTAACGCCAATTGCTTTTATTTCACACCCCATAGCAAACACATCTTTATTCGGATAAGATAAACGAAGATTTTGCCTCTTCTTGTCACGATGACAGCCGTTAAGGCAGCTCGCGGCAAGGACGTGACGAGCCCCCTGCCCTAGCGTCCCGACGCACCACGCGGCTCTCTGTTCGGTCAAAGCTCTTTAGCCGGCGGGCGACACGCCGCTCGCAAGCCGGCGATCCGCTACGGACGCCGCAGAGGAAGCGGGCCAGGGGCGCCGTCGTCGGGCAAGCGCCACCTTCATCTCACGGAACCGGGAGGCCGGTCGCCGCGTTCTGTTACCGCTCGCCTGCCGGCTCATCGTCAGCAGGCGGAGGCCAACGGGGAAAATCATGAACCGAACTGTCCTGACCGTCGCCGTCGTCGTGCTTGCCTGTGTGGCCGGCTTCTTCGCCTACCGCGCCTATGAGCGCGACCAGAATTCGCTGCAGATCGAAGTGGGCCCGCAGGGTGTAAAGGTCGACCCGCCGGGCTGATCGCGCTCCTCCGCCTGCGGGGCGCCTGGCAGTCCTGCCGGCGCCCCGGCTGTTTTTCCCGGCCCGATGCTCTGGATCATTTCAGCTTTGGTCGCGTTTTCTTCACGCGAACCGGTATCCACTTCGCTCGAAAACGCTCTAAAAGCGCCTCCGATATCCCCCAGCCGCGCTGCCTCTTGCGCTTCACGCTGCCGTTCGGAGTGCCGTCATGTCGTCCACCCTTGCCGCCGGGTCCGCCGGCGCGGTCGCCAATCCCCGCTCGCGCGTCATTCTGGCGAGCCTGATCGGCACCACCATCGAATTCTATGATTTCTACGTCTACGCCACGGCGGCGGTGCTGGTGTTTCCGCACCTGTTCTTTCCGCCCGGCAATGAGACCACGGCGCTGCTCGCCTCCTTCGCCATTTTCGGCGCCGCCATGGTGGCACGGCCGCTGGGGGCGATCTTCTTCGGCCATCTCGGCGACAAGCGCGGGCGCAAGGTGACGCTGGTCGGCGCGCTGCTCACCATGGGCATCGCCACCTTTCTCATCGGCCTGCTGCCCACCTTCCACCAGGCCGGCTGGTTCGCCCCGGCGCTGCTTGTGGTGATGCGCCTCGCCCAGGGCTTCGCCATCGGCGGCGAATGGAGCGGCGCGGCGCTGGTAGCGACCGAGAACGCCCCGCCCGGCAAGCGCGCGGTCTATGGCACCTTCCCGCAGCTCGGCGCGCCGCTGGGGTTCATCCTGGCCAACGGCCTGTTCCTCCTCATCGCCGCGCTGCTGCCCTCGGAAGACCCGACGCGCCCGTCCGATGCCTTCCTCGAATGGGGCTGGCGTATCCCCTTCCTGTTCTCCATCGTCATGGTGGCGGTCGGCCTGTGGGTGCGCCTGCACCTCGTGGAAAGCACGGCGTTCAAGAAGACGGTGTCGGACGGCAAGGTGCACAAGCTGCCGCTCGCCTCGGTGTTCCGCACGCATTTCCGCCAGCTGGTGCTCGGCACCTTCTACATGCTGGCGACCTATGTGCTGTTCTACCTGATGACCACCTTCTCGCTGAGCTATGGCCGCGCCGGCACCGCGGCCGCCCTGCCCGGCCTCGGCTATGACTACACCACCTTCGTGCTGATGATGATCATCGGCGTGGTGTTCTTCGGCGTCTTCACCATGGTCTCCGGCCCGTGGGCCGACCGCTGGGGCCGCCGCCGCACGCTGATCGGGGTGACGCTGGCCATCATGGCATTCGGCCTTCTCTGGGTGCCGATGCTCGCCGGCGGCACGTTCGGGGTGATGGCCTGGCTCATCCTCGGCTTCAGCCTGATGGGCATGACCTTCGGCCCGATGGGCGCACTGCTGCCGGAGCTGTTCCCGGCCAATGTGCGCTACACCGGCTCGGGCATCGCCTACAACGTCTCCTCCATCCTGGGCGCGGCGGTGGCGCCCTTCATCGCCGTCGCGCTGTGGGCGTGGGGCGGTGGCAGCCCGTTCTGGGTCGGCGTCTATCTCACCGCCATGGCGAGCCTCACTTTGCTGGCGCTGCTGCTCGGCAAGGAGACACGCGACGTGGATATCGAGGCCTAGCAGGCCCCACCGACCGGCTTGCATCGGCACCCTCCACATGCAAATGATACATTGTATCACTTCGCATGTGGAGCGTCGCCATGCCTGACACACGTCTTCCGGTCACGGTCCTTTCCGGCTTTCTCGGCGCCGGCAAGACCACCCTGCTCAACCATGTGCTGGCGAACCGCGAGGGGCTGCGCGTCGCGGTGATCGTCAACGACATGTCGGAGGTGAACATCGACGCCGAGCTGGTGCGGGCCGGTGACGCCAATCTCTCGCACACGCAGGAAAAGCTGGTCGAAATGACCAATGGCTGCATCTGCTGCACCCTGCGCGACGATCTACTCGCCGAGGTGAAACGCCTCGCCGATGAGGGACGCTTCGACTATCTCCTCATCGAATCCACCGGCATCGCCGAGCCGCTGCCGGTCGCCGCCACCTTCGAGTTCCGCGACGAGGATGGCTTCTCACTCTCGGATGTCGCCCGGCTCGACACCATGGTGACGGTGGTGGACGCGGCCAACCTCCTGAGGGATTTCGGCTCGCGCGATTTCCTGCGGGATCGCGGCGAGATCGCCGGCGACGAGGACAGCCGCACGCTGGTCGACCTGCTCACCGACCAGATCGAATTCGCCGACGTGATCGTGCTCAACAAGGTGTCCGATGTCGCGCCCGCGCGCCGCAAGGAGGTCCGCGCCGTGGTCAAGGCGCTGAACCCGGACGCGCTGATCATCGAGACCGATCAGGCGCATGTGCCGCTCAAGGACATTCTCGGCACCGGCCGCTTCGATTTCGAGCGCGCCCATGAGCACCCCACCTGGTTCAAGGAGCTGAACGGCTTTCGCGACCATGTGCCGGAAACCGAGGAATACGGCATTTCCAGCTTCGTCTACCGCGCGCGCCGGCCGTTCCACCCCGAGAAGTTCAACGCCTTCCTCGCCCGCACCTGGCCGGGGCTGGTCCGGGCCAAGGGGCTGTTCTGGCTGGCGACGCGGCCGCGCCGGGTCGGCGAGATGTCGCTTGCCGGCGCCATCTGCCGCACCGGCTCGATCGGCCAGTGGTGGGCGGCGATTCCGACCGAGCATTGGCCGACTCAGCCCGACTGGCGCTCCTGGCTGCGCCAGCACTGGACGCCCGGCTATGGCGACCGCCGGCAGGAACTGGTGTTCATCGGCGTCAATCTCGACGAGGCCGGCATCCGCGCGGCGCTCGACGACTGCCTGGTCGGCCCGCTGCGGCCGACGCTGTTCGACCCCGAGCCGCTGAAGCATCTGCCCGATCCATTCCCCACCTGGGAGCGCGTGCCGGCCTGAGCCGCACGCGGCGCCCGCCGTGGCTCAGGCGCGCCCCGCCAGCAGGCCCTGCATCGAGCGGGCGATGTCGGCGGGGCGATAGGGCTTGGCGAAGAACAGGCTTCCCTCCGGCATTTCGGCCGTACCGGCGATTCGGTTGCCGGAGGTGACGATGATCTGCACCGGCGGCCAGCGCTTACGCACGGCGGCGGAGAGCTTCAGACCGTCCATGCTGCCGGGCATGTCGATATCGGTGAACACCAGCCGGATGGCGGGGATGGCCTCCAGAATCGCCAGAGCCTGGTCGGCGCTGGCGGCCTCATGCACTTCGAACCCCTGCTCGGCGAGATAGTCCGCAATGTCGAAGCGCACCAGCGGCTCGTCTTCCACCACCAGCACTGCAATTGGCATCGTCGAAAACCCCCGGCATGGCACAAGGCACAATGCCATGGCGAGCGGCAACGCGGCATGTCGAAGAATGATCCCGTTCTTGCCGTGCCACATTTTCGTGACGCACGACGGCGGATCGGCAAAGACCTGATTCACGTCGCGTTCTTGCCGCTTGTCGCGAAGGCCGGGAAGGGTCTATGAAGTCGCCTTCAATGCCGCGCCCCGTGGGGTCGCGTCTCCCTTCGCCCCGTCACCCCACGACAGGCGACCGCGCCGGTTCTCACGAACCGCCCAACCAGCAGCTTCGCTGCATGTGATCGGACACGAATTGCAGGTCCTCGTTCGCGACAACAATGTCGAACAAGCTATGCGCGTTCTCAAGAAGAAGATGCAGCGCGAAGGCATCTTCCGCGAGATGAAGGCGCGCCGCGCCTATGAGAAGCCCTCCGAGCGCCGCGTGCGCGAAGACGCCGAAGCGGTTCGCCGCAGCAAGAAGGCCGCGCGCAAGCAGGCCATCCGCGAAGGGCTCATCGCCGCCCCGAAGAAGAAGCCGATGGTTGGCCGTGGCGCGCCCCGCCCCGCCGCCCCGGTGGCCGAATAAAAATAAATTTGCCGGGGGTTGTGAGATTTCCGCAACCCCGGTACGATAAGATATCGATCTTGGACGTTGAACTTTGTTTTGCGCAGCTTTGCGCCGTAGCGAACTTCCTCTCAAATCGATGTCAACCTGATGCGCGCGTTCCGACGCGCCATCAAATATCTATGTCGACTGAAAGGATTTAGTCATGGCGACAGGTACTGTGAAGTGGTTCAACGGCCAGAAGGGCTTTGGTTTCATTCAGCCGGACAACGGCGGCCCGGACGTGTTCGTTCACATCTCGGCGGTTGAGCGCGCCGGTCTGATGGGCCTCAATGAGGGCCAGAAGATCTCCTACGAGCTCGAGACCGACCGCCGCAGCGGCAAGAGCTCGGCCGGCAGCCTCAAGGCTGCGTGACGAGACTGCTTCCGGTCAGTGACCACGGATGTACTGGCGCGGACCGTTGAGGCAGAAGTGGGAAGGCCGGGGAGACCCGGCCTTTTTCGCGTTTACAAAGGGATGTCGCGCATGGCGAGAAAAGCACCGGAAACCCCCTTCGTGCCCAAGCTCTCGCAATCCGAGAGCAAGGCCGAGACGGTGTCGCGCATTGCCATGTCGATGATCGAAAGCGACACGGTGAGCCGGGACGCCAAGATCGCCCGCCTGCGCGAGGCGCGCCTCGCCCGCGAAGCCGCGGACAGCGCCGCCGCCCCCGCCCCCACCAAGCCCGCCCGCCGCACCGTCAAGCGCTAGCCTGCCCGAAAGCCGCCATGCCCGATTCCCTTGCCACCAAGCTCAAGACCCTGCGCAACCGCCTGCTGACCGAGCAGCGCGACCTCATCACCCGCGCCGCCGAAATCGACGCCCTGCCCTCCGACAAGACGCTGCAGAAGATCGCCACCCTTGAGGTCGCCATCGGCGCCGTCGAATCGCTGCTGGACGAGCAGGCCGGGACTCCCGCCGCCAAATAGGCGGCGCGCGGCTCAGCCCGCCGCCCGCAGGCCCTCGGCGAGGCAGCGAAACGCCGCAATCGCCTTCGGCAGAGCCTGCGCCGGTGCGGGGCTTGCCGCCGTCCACAGCGCCGCATTCAGCGCCGCCCCGTTGAGCAGGCACGCCGCCGCCTCCGGGTCCACCGGCTTCAGCACACCTTCGGCCACCAGCGTCTCGACCGTCCGCCGCGTCGTGGCGAGGCAGGCATTCTGGCTCGGCCATTGCGAGGGATCGCCGAGCACGGCGGGGCCATCGAGCAGCACGATGCGCTGCACCTCCGGCTCCAGCGCCATTTCGATATAGGCCACCCCCTCCGCCAGCAGGGCCTCCCAAGGCGAAGACTCGCGGGCGGCCAAGGCCTGGGCCCGCGCGGCCATTTCGCTGTCGATCTGCTGCACCACCGCCGCCAGCAGGCCGCGCTTGTCGCCGAAATTGTGATAGAGCGCGCCGCGCGTCAGCCCGGCGGCGGCGGTGAGTTCGTCCATCGAGGCCTCGGCATAGCCTTGTTCGGCGAAGGCCTTGCGCGCCGCGGCGATCAGCTTGGCGCGCGTCGCTTCCATCTTCTCCGCCCGCCGTCCTAAGGCCATGCCGCGCCCTCCCCCTTATCCGTCGCCCTGCGGTTGACATACGTCGCGTATGCGATAATTTCACATACGATCCGTATATCACATCGTCCCGCGCCGGGAAGTCCCCGCGCGGGCGGAACGACAGGACAGACCCATGCGCGACGCCATTTTCCCCGCCGGCCGGCAAGTTCTCTATGAAAAGCACGGCTATTCCGGCGCCGTCCGTTCCGGCGATCTGCTGTTCGTCTCCGGCCAGGTCGGCAGTAGGTCGGATGGCAGCGCCGAGCCGGATTTCGCCCGCCAGGTCGACCAGGCCTTCGCCAATCTGCAGGCGGTTCTCGCCGCCGCCGGGGGCAGCCTCGACGACGTCATCGACGTGACCACTTTTCACACCGACCCCGAGCGCCAGTTCGACACGGTCCTGGCGGCGAAGGCGAAGGCCTTTCCCGCAGCGCCTTATCCCGCATGGACCGCCGTCGGGGTGAACTGGCTCGCCGGTTTCGATTTCGAGATCAAGGCCATCGCGCGCCTGCCCCAGACGGGCGCGGCGCCGCGCTGACCGGCGCCGCAACAAGCGGCCGGAGGTGAGAAACGCCTGATAGGCGAGACTTTCCCGCCGAGCCATGTCTCCAGCCCACCCATTGCCGCATGGTTGCGGCGATGGGAGGGCCGGACCAGCGATAGAGTCCGTCGCCTTCACACATCCGGTGAAAGGCGAGGCCGGTTGTCGGCCCGCATTGGTCCGCCTTCGCTCGCCGGGGCGCCCTGTATTAGATGGTGCAATTGCGTAGGGGCATGCACTGGACGGTTGCGTTCCGTGGCGATAGGTGTAGGTGCACCCGAAGCAACCTGAGCGCGATCCATGCCTCTGTCGCCCCACTCGGAGATCGTTCGACGATCTCATCCGTTCGAGGCCGCCATCGGTGACACCCAGGTTCTGCTGGATGTCGAGCAGGGGTTCTATTTCGGGCTCAACTCGGTTGCCTCGCGCATCTGGCAGCGGCTCGAACACCCCGTGCGGGTCAGCGACCTCTGCGTGTTGCTCAAGGCAGAGTACGACGGCGAGGAAGCCCGCATCGACGCCGAAGTGCTGGCCTTTCTGGCGCAGCTCGAAGCCCAGAACCTCATCGATGTCAGTGGGTGACGGCGCCGCTCATGACCGATCGCCTTCTCTGCGGCTGGCGCGTCCGTTCCACGGTCGCCTTGCCCGAGCTTCTTGAGTGGCAGGGCGACGACCGGTCGCCAGACCTCACGGTTCGCCTTGGCGAGGTTGACGACAGCCTGCCCGGCGGGCGGACGATCAGCCCATGGCTGCAGATCGACGGCACCGGCACCGGCCTGTTGCAGGTGCCGATGGTGGGGCGGTTCCTTGTGCAGCCGTCGGGCGACATCACCATCGCGCCGGATCCGGAGGCGAGCGACGCCGAGATCCGGTTGTTCCTGCTCGGCTCGGTGCTCGGTCTGGTCTGCCATCAGCGTGCCCTGCTGCCGCTGCACGCGTCTAGCGTGATTATCGAGGGTGGCGCGGTCGCCTTCTGCGGTCCCTCCGGCATGGGCAAGTCCACACTGGCGCTGCGCTTCGCACGGCGCGGGCACGCGGTCGTGTCTGACGATGTCTGTGTTCTCGACACGGGCAGCCCCGCCCGGGTGCGGCCCTCCTTTCCGCGGCTGAAACTCTGGCGCGATGCGCTGGAAGACGCAGCGCTCTCGACGGAAGGCTTGGAGCGCAACCGGCGCGGGCAGGACAAGTTCCACTTCATCGAACCGCAGGCGGGGGTGCGGGAGCCCGTGCCCCTGCGCGCCCTCTTCCTGCTGCGCCGGACCACGCGTGGCGAACAGGAAGGCATCGAGCGCCTTTCCACGCCGCTCAATATCCTCGCGGCGCTGGAGACAGACACATTTCGGATGCCGATCGGCCGGGCGCTGGGGGCGGAGAAGGCGTTGTTCCAGGCGCGCACCCTGATTGCCGGCACGGTGCCCGTCTATACGCTCCGGCGCCAGCCGGATGCGCCGCCCGAGCGCTGGCTCGACGCCATCGCCGCCACCGTGCGCGGATGAGCGGCCTCACTCTCCTCGCCTCCTATCCGAAGTCCGGCAACACCTGGTTGCGGGCCTTCCTGGCCAGCCACCTGCGCGGCGGCGAGCCGGTCGATCTCAATGTCGATCTGGCACGGATTGGAAATCTGAGCGCGCGGGCGCTGCAGGATCGTCATGCGGGGCTGGAGCATGCCGACCTGACGCCGCACGAGGTTGCCCTGCTTCGCCCACTGACCAGCCGTCGCATCGCGCACCAGCAGCCGGGCTTCTATAAGGTGCATGACTGCCATCTCGCGCCGCCCGGCGCGCACGAGCCGGCGACCCCGGCCGATGCGATAAACCGTGTCGTCTACATCGTTCGGGATCCGCGCGACGTGGCGATCTCGCTGGCGCATCATTTCGGCTGGTCGATCGCCGCCAGTGTCGACCAGATGGCGGATACGACCTTCCGCATAGGCTGCTCTTCACCCCGCCTCAACGCGAATGTCGAGCAATGGGTGTCGTCCTGGAGCGCCCATGTGGAGAGTTGGCTCGACGCAGCGGGTCTGCGCCTGCTGCTGCTGCGCTATGAGGACCTGCTGGCCGACCCGCAGCAGCGTTTCACCGAGCTCTGCCGTTTCCTGGATCTCGACGATACGCGCCCGGCGGTCAGCCGGAGCCTGGAGGCCAGCCGATTCAGCGTGCTCGCCGGCCAGGAAGCCCGCGCGGGATTCCGCGAGCGTTACCATACCTCCACCGCACCCTTTTTCCGCGAAGGGGGCGCCGGCGGCTGGCGCTCGGCGCTGGCGCCGGAACCGGCGGAGCGCCTCGCCGCCGACCACGGCCGGGTCATGGCGCGCCTGGGCTATCGGTAGGCGCCCCCCGGCATCCGCAGCCTCAGCAGCGCTAGCCGTTGCCGCCCTCGACGCGGCGGATGAACCGGCCGGCGGTGAGCGCCCGGCTGAAAGCGCAGAGATAATCGGCATTCGCCTCCTCGCTGCGGTCATCGCTGCCTGGCCAAGCGTCGAGCAGCGCGTCCATGCGGTCGAGATCGAGGCACTCGCTGGCGAAGGGGCTGTTGCGCAGCCGCGCCATTTCCGCCCGCAGGCCGGGCAGCGCCTCCTGAAAGCCGACCCGCCAGTCGGCCGCCTGCAACCCCTTGCGCCGCTCGTTCAGCACGACATCCGGCACCAGCCCCCGCATCGCCCGGCGAATGAGCGAGCGCGGCACGCCGCCACGCGCGAACTGCTCCTCGGGAATGGACAGGCACAGTTCGACCACGCGCCGGTCGCTGGTCGGATCGCGCACGTCAATGCCGAACAGCCGCCGAGTCGCCATGGCGTGGTGGCCGCGATGATCCGTGCGGTCGAGAACCGCGAGACGCAGGGCGCGGCTGTCGCCCGGCGTCAGATTGCGCAGGCGACCACCCAAGGTGCTCGCACGGTCGGTGAGACCCGACTGCTTCAGGAAATCCGGGTGGATGGCGGAGTAGTCGAACACGCCCGTCGGCGCCCGTCCCAGCAGAGAGCGGAGGCGGCGGCTCAGGCCCTGCGGCAGCAGCGAGTCGGCGGCCTCGCCGGCAATGCCGAGCCAGGAGCGCCCCGCGCCCCGCCGTAGATCGACGATGGCGCGCCATGTGCCGGCGATATCGGCGTCGCGGAGCCGGCCTGCGAGCCTCAGACCGCCGTCATAGCTGATGGTCATATTGCCCATCGCGCCAACCAGAAGGACGTCCAGCCGCCGCCGTCTCGCCTCCCGATGGATGGCGTCGATCCAGACCGTGTTGCTGGTGTTAAGGACGGGCCAGTCGATAGCCGCCTCACGCCGGTAGAGCGCGTCGAGCAGCGGTTCGGCATCATTGTCAATTCGCACATGCTCGATCCTGGGGTAGAGCGACGCCACCGCGGCGGAGTGGGGCCACTCATCGGTGAAGCGGTTGGGCCTCGCCGGCTGCGGATGGCGCGGCGCGGCGGTGAAGGCCGTGAGTTCCCGCCCCTCGGCCGCCAACCGCCGTGCCGCGAGCGCCGTGACACTCGCACTGTCAAGCCCGCCGGAGAGATCGCTGCCGATACGCTCGCCCGGTCGGATGCGGGCACGCACGGCCTCATCCAACGTTTCGCGGAGAACCTCTTCATAGTCTTCGTCGCGCGGCAGGTGCAGTACAGGCACGTCCTCCGGCCGCCACCAGCGCTCCAGCGCGTATTCGCCGCGTGCCCAGCGCACGCAATGGCCGGGCGGCACGCGGTTGATGCCGCGAAAGAAGGTGCGCAGCGGCTCGCGCGGCAGCATGCACAGCCAGGCCGCCATCTGGTCGCGGTCGATCTCGCGCGGCACGTCGGGGCAGGCGAAAAGCCCGCGCTGCTCGGTGGCGAACAGCAAGCGGCCACGATCGGTCCAAAAGAACAAGGTGCGCAGGGCGCCGGGATCAGTGGCGAGGCAAAAGGCGCGCGCGTCCCTGTCCCAGATCGCGCAGGCATAGTCGCCGATCAGATGGGTGAAGCAGTCCCTACCCCAGCGGTGATAGGCCGCCAGCAGCAGCGCGCCCGTATCGGTGGCCGCGGCGAGGCCGAGACGGTTCAAGAGGTCGTCGCGATTGTCCAGGCGGCCGTCGAAGCCGAGGATCGCCCGGCTGTCCTGGGCGGTAATCGCGTCCTCGCAGGCGGCGAGAACGCACTCAGCGGCGACCGTCGAGGAAGGAGCGCGTGCCGAGCGCCTGAGAGCGGCCAGGCACCGCTCCGCTGTTCCGGGCGCCAGATTCAGCCCGCCGCAAAATCCCATGGAGGATGCCTTGTGGCCGCCTGCGCCGCCATTCCGAGCTGCAATTGAAGGCGTTTATCTCCACGCCGTACGCGACACGGTTAACAAGCCAAGCGCCGCGCCAGGGCGCATCAGAATCGCCCCCCGGTCCGCGCCCTAGGATGTGCCATCGCCGTCAGCCTCATTGCTACCGCCGACCTGCGCGCTGGCCATGGGCGCAACCTCAAGTATCGGCACCTCCCATCGCGGCTTGTCGACCGGCGCTTCCTTTACGACATCCGCGTTGACGGCCTCGTCCGATCCGCTTGCCATCCCGGCTACCCTATCCGTTTCATCGTTGACCCTTGGTGATGTGAATCTTGTCGCGCCGACACGCGCGCGTCAAATGCCGGTGCGCCTCAAAGTTGCGAAACCGAAAGTAATTTTGCCGTCAGACGGCCTCTTTACAGGCTCTGGTTGCATCGCTAGATTCTGCACAACTTAGGCATGCATTCTCCTTGAATGCACGTCGTTATCCAGCGGGGGCGTTGAAAGATGGCTGAGGCATATTTCGGTGAGATTCGCCTTTTTCCCTACGACAGGGTGCCGAAGGACTGGGCGCGGGCGGAGGGGCAGGAAATCCCTATAAATCAGAATCAAGCGCTGTTCGCTTTGTTGGGAAACAGCTTTGGCGGCACCAAAGGCAAGACCTTCTGTCTGCCGGACCTGCGTGGGCGTGTTCCCCTTGGCGTCCGCGCTGAGCGGCAGCACATCGAGAACCCGTTTCGGCTGGGGAATATCGGCGGCGTCGAAAACGTCAGCCTTGGTCAAATGAACCTTCCCGTCCACGCCCACGACTTCAATGCCTGCAAAGAAGTGGGCGACATCAATGACGCGACAGGCGCCAACGTTGGCGCGGTGGCGAAGGATAATATGACCCCCCAGAACGAGCGTCTGCTTTACGGGCCCGATACCGGCGCGACGGCTGACAAGGTGAGCCTGCACCCCGCCTCGCTGTCACTTGCGGGCGGGGGCGCGGTACATGAGAACATGCAGCCATTTGCGGTCGTCAGCTACTGCATCTGTCTGCAGGGCAACTGGCCAAGCCGGGATTGAGAAGCAACCATGGAATATTATCTGGGTGAAATCAGGCTCTTCGCCGGCAATTACGCTCCGAGCGGCTGGGCTCTCTGTAACGGCCAGACCTTGGCGATCGCGCAATACCAAGCCCTGTACCAACTCATCGGCACGAGTTGGGGCGGGGACGGCAGATTGACCTTTCAGCTGCCGGATCTGCGGGGTCGGCTGATGATCGGCAGTGGACAGGGTCCGGCACTCACCTCCCGTTCGATTGGCGAGAAGGGCGGCAGCGAGACGGTGAGACTGTCTCTCGGCCAGATCCCCCCGCATACACATGGCTTGATCGCCTCGAACAATAAGGCGACCTCCAGCGTACCCGACCCCACACGTCTCTTTGCGGCAGCCGCCTCACCAACGGCGCCAGCCGGGAGCGAGGGCCTCCCCTATGCGGTGGCAGGCAAAACTCTCCGTCAACTCAATACGGACACCATCGGCGTCAGCGGCACTGGCGCCCCCCATGACAACATGATGCCCTGCTTCGCGATCAATCACATCATCGCGCTGACAGGGCTCTTTCCTTCGGTCATCTGAGGACGCCTCATGGAACCCTATATCGGTGAAATCCGTCTCTTTGCCCTGCCCTACGCCCCCCTCGGCTGGCTGGACTGCAACGGCACACTGCTTGATGTAGCCAGCCACACGACGCTTTTTTCCATTATCGGCTCCGTTTATGGCGGCGACGGAGAAAAGAATTTCGCCTTGCCCGATCTTCAAGGCCGCGCCGTCCTCGGAGCTGGGGCCGGAGCTGGCCTTGAACCCCGCCCTATCGGAAGCGTCGTGGGATTGGAGACCGAGGTCCTCACAACGCTGCACCTTCCACCCCACACGCACGAAGTGACGACCTACTCAAACGGCGAAGACGACGAGCTTTCCGATAAAGCCACCGGTATTCACTTTCTGTCCCGTTACAAAGTGAAGGGCAGCACCAAATTGGCGAAGTACTTCCTGAAGCCCCCGGCGGGTAAGCACATCTCGAACGTCAAACTGTCGGCGAGGACCATCTCCCCCTTCGGCGGCAGCCAGCCGCATGAAAACATGCAGCCCTACCTTACCCTGCGCTACTGCATCGCCAATGAAGGGATATATCCTGTGCCGCAATGAAACCCTTCGATCCGCCCCCTGGGCCAGACGACGACCCCAGCGTCGCTGGCCCGGCGTCTTCCGGATGCCCCCACCTCTCCCTCCGCCCCGAAACCCCGGACGACGCCCCGTTCCTCGCCGCGCTGTTCGCCAGCGTGCGCGGTCCGGAATTCGAGGGCAATGGCTGGCCGGAGGAGGTCCGCGACGCCTTTCTGGCCCAGCAGTTCCGCTTCCAGTCCGCCCATTACGCCCACCACTATGCCGATGCCGATTTCAGTATCGTCGAGCGGCACGGCGCGCCTGTCGGCCGCTTCTACCTCCACCGGGGGCTGACGGATCATCGCATCGTCGATATCAGCCTGCTGCCGGAGGCGCGCAATCAGGGGCTTGGCGGCGCGCTGCTGGACATCGCCTGCGCCGAGGCCGACCGGCTCGGGCGCGTTGCCTCCCTCCATGTCGACAAGAGCAATCCCGCCCAGCGGCTTTACGCTCGCAAGGGTTTCATCCGGGTCGGCGAAAGCGGGCCGCGCTGGCACATGATCCGGGCGCCGGGGCCGGAAGCGCCGGCCGGGGCGCATGCCGAAACCGGCGCCTGAGACAGCGATCAAGAGCAGGTTCTGGAAGTGGGGTCCCGCCTCCTCTATAGGGAGACCGCGCCCTTCCCCAAGGGCACCCGCGCAGGAACCCTTGATGATCGACCCTTTCGCCCTGATCTCCGGCTTCGCCCTGTTGGGCGCCTCCGCCCTCATCGCCTTCCGCGTGCGCCAGCTGGTGCCGGCGGCGCTGGCCATCGTCCTCCTCGCCGTGCTCGCGGCCCTGGCGGCGGTGCGGTTCGGCCTGTTCGACTCGTTCACCCCGCTCCTGGTGATCTACGCCAACAGCGCACTGATGGGCGGGATCGGCGGCGCCCTCTATGCCCGCAAGCGCGCGGAAGAAGGCGGGCGCTGAGCGGCCCGCGATCAGGAAAACTGGCTCGCCCCCTGCCGCAGTGTCACCAGTCCGAAGCGGCGCATGCGCCGGTGCACCGTGGTGCGGTCGAGGCCGAGATCGCGCGCCGCCGCCGAGACGTTCCAGCCATGGGCGGCCAGCGTGGCGATCAGTTCCTCGCGCCCGCCGGTGCCATTCACCGCGCAGGGGCGATCCGACGGCCAGGTCCGCGCCTGGCCCGGCGGCGTGGCCCAGACCCGCGTGAGCGCCGCCTCGCCACCCATCCGGGCCGGCGCCCGCGGTTGGAGCCGGTCCGGCAGATCCTCGACGCCGATCATCCCGCTCTCCGCCACCGCGCAGGCATAATCCAGAGCATTGGCGAGTTCGCGGATATTGCCCGGCCAGTCATGCGCCTTCAGCGCCGCCATCGCCTCCTCGGCGAGGCTGACGCGCGCCCCGCCGGCATGGCTCCTTCCGGCGATAAGCCGCCCCACCAGCCAGTCGAGGTCGCGCCGTTCGCGCAGGGGCGGCAGCACCAGCACCGCGCCCGACAGCCGGAAATAAAGGTCCTCGCGGAAGCGCCCGGCCTTCACCTCGGCCACGAGGTCGCGATGGCTGGCGGCGATCACGCGGATATTCACCGGCACCGGCTTTGAGCGGCCGAGCGGCGTCACCTCGCGCTCCGCCAGCACGCGCAGCAGGCGGGTTTGCAGCGGCAGCGGCATGTCGCCGATCTCGTCGAGGAACAGCGTGCCGCCATCCGCTTCCAGCACCAGCCCCTTCTTGCCGCGCGCCGCCGCGCCGGTGAAGGCGCCGGCCTCGTAGCCGAACAGTTCACCCTCCACCAGCGATTCCGGCAGCGCGGCGCAATTGACAGGCACGAAGGGACGGGCGGCGCGGGCGCTGGCGGCGTGGATCGCCTTGGCGAGATATTCCTTGCCGGTACCGGTCTCGCCGCTGATGAGCAGGCTCATCTGGGTGTTGACCAGCTTGGCCGCGCGCGTCGCCACCTGCCGCATGGCGGCATCGTCGCGGAACAGCCCGGCGAGCGGCGCCGGCAAAGCGGGCGCCGGCGGCTCCACCACCGGCCGCCCCGGCCGGCTCGGCGGGGCCAGGGTCGCGGCAAAGAGCGGCGTGCCGGAACGGGCGAGCCGCACCAGCCGCTGCCCCGCCGGCAGGGCGTGGGAGAAGCGCGGCAGATCGTTCACGTCGAGCTCGAAGAAGTCACCCAGCCGCCGCCCCACCAGCCCAGGCGGGGCGCCCGCCCCCTCCGCCCCGGCCTCGCGCAGCAGCAGCTGGCGGGCCGCGTTGTTGAAGCCGAGCACCCTCCCGGAACCGTCCACCGCCAGCACATAGCTCGGCTCGACATCGACGAATTCCGGCGAGGCGGCGAGCTTGATGATCCACTCCCTGCGGAAGCGGTTCACCAGATTGGCCGTCTCGATCTTGTTGGCGAACCCGCGCACGAATTGCAGCGCGAGGAACTGGCTCTCCTTCGGCTCCGGCGAGCGCAGGGCGGAAATGTCGAGCACCGCCGCCAGCGCGCCGGAGGGGTCGTAGACCGGTGCCGCCGTGCAGGTGAGCGGAATATGGGTGGCGTCGAAATGGTCGGTCTGGTGCACCACCAGCGCCTCGCCGGTGTGGATGCAGGTGCCGACCGCGCAGGTGCCGGCATGCTGCTCGTTCCAGTCGGCGCCGAGATAGAGCCCCGCCCGCATCAGATTATTGTCGAAGGTGGGATCGCCGATGAAATCGACCGTGATGCCCTTGGCGTCGGTGAGCAGCAGCACATAGCCGAGCCCGGCCACCTGCCGGTACAGCGTTTCCACGCCGAAGCGGGCGGTGTGGGTGAACTCCTCCATCGCGTCCTGGTGCTCGCGCAGCCGCGACGGCGTGAGGATGCAGGGTTCGCGCAGCACCTCGGGGTCGAGGCGGTGCTCGCTGACGCAGCGCCGCCAGGAATCCTGGATCACCGCGTCGCGTCGGGTCGTCGCCCCGCTGGCGGCACGCACGAGCTCGTCGATATGAGCGGCCTGTTCCCGTCTCATCGGCGTCCTCCCGGAATGTTGGCGCCGGACAGTGCCGGCATCGGGATGTGACCTCCCGTTTGCCGGCAGTGTCGTCCCCTTGGCGGGCCGGTGCAAGCGCCCGCCCGCCCCTGCCCGTCACGAAGTGCGGCGTGCGCCACAGCTGTGGCGTCCGGCGCCACAGGTGCGGCGGCGGCGCCTCACCGCGTGTCCGCGCCCACCCATCCCCGCATAAACGATTTCAATGGCTTGGAGCCATCCCGCCACTTGGCCCGGCGCTTGCGGAGAGAGGCGGTACAAACGAGGCCGCCCGGCAAAGGAGCGGCCCGCAGGGACGAACGCCACGGGAAGGACGCCGGATGACGTCATCGACGCCGCCGAAGGTCGGCATCATCGCCAATCCGATCTCGGCGCGGGACATTCGCCGCGTCGTCGCCAGCGCCAACAGCGTACAGGTGGCGGACCGCGCCAACATCGTGCTGCGCGCGCTGGCCGCGCTCGCCGCCTGCGGTATCGAAGAGGTGGTGATGATGCCCGAGCGCGGCGGCATCGCCACCCATGTGCTGCGCGGCATGGAGCGCTCGAATGCGCAGGGCGAGGCCCGCTTTCCCCGGCTGACCCATCTGGCCATGCCGGTCACCGGCACGGTGGACGACACACGCCGCGCCGCGCGGATGATGCGCGAGGCCGGCGACATTGCCGCCATCATCGTGCTGGGCGGCGACGGCACCCATCGGGCCGTGGTGGCGGAGTGCGGGCAGGTGCCGATCGCCGGCATCTCGACCGGCACCAACAACGCCTTTCCTGAACATCGCGAGCCCACCATTACCGGCCTCGCCACCGGCCTCGCCGCCATGGGCCAGGTGCCGGCCGCCCTCGCCTTCGCCGCCAACAAGCTGATCGAGGTGCGCATCGATGGCGGCGCCCCGGACATCGCCCTGGTCGATGTCGCCCTCGTCACCGACCGCTTCGTCGGTGCCCGCGCTCTGTGGCGGGCGGAGACGTTTCGCGAGCTCTATGTCGCCTTCGCCGATCCGGAAGTCATCGGCATGGCCGCCATTGCCGGGCTGATCGAGCCGGTGAGCCGGCGCGAGCCGGGCGGGCTCGCCCTCAGCCTCGCCCCGGCGGCGACCGCCCCGATGGTGGTGCACGCGCCCATCGCGCCCGGCCTCGTCACGCCCGTCGGCGTGGAGAGCTGGCGCCGCATGCCCTCAGGGACCGTGGTCTCACCCGATATCGCCGCCGGCTCGGTGGCGCTCGACGGCGAGCGCGAGCTGTTCTTCGACGGGCATCAGGAGGTGACGATCCGCCTGCGCGACGCCGCCTTCCGCACCGTGGATGTGGCCGCCGTCATGGGCTTCGCCGCCCGCGAGAAGCTGCTGCTGCGCCACGCCGCCCCCACCACGCACCCTGCCCCGCACCACGCCCCTCTGCTGGCGGGCGCCTGACGCCCGCACGCCCCGACAATAACCGCCGGCAACGCCCGGCATCCCAAGGAGGAACGACAACGCCATGACCAACAATCCCTTTCCCCTCTCCCGGGACGAATTGCTGACCGCCTACCGCACCATGCGCACCATCCGCGATTTCGAGGAGCGGCTGCATGTGGAATTCGCCAAGGGCGACATTCCCGGCTTTGTCCACCTGTATGCCGGCGAGGAAGCCTGCGCGACCGGCATCATGATGCACCTCACCGATATCGACCGCATCGCCTCCACCCATCGCGGCCATGGCCACTGCATCGCCAAGGGCGTCGATGTCCACGAGATGATGGGCGAGATCTACGGCAAGGTGACGGGCTGCTGCCGGGGCAAGGGCGGCTCCATGCACATCGCCGACCTGTCCAAGGGCATGATGGGGGCGAACGGCATTCTTGGCGCCGGCGCGCCGCTGATCTGCGGCGCTGGCCTCGCCGCCAAGTTCCGCGGCGATGGCGGGGTGGGCCTCACCTTCTTCGGCGACGGCGCGGCCAATCAGGGCACCGTGCTGGAGAGCATGAATCTCGCCGCCATCTGGAACCTGCCGGTCGTCTTCGTGGTCGAGAACAATGGCTACGCGGAATCGACCTCAGTCGAATACGCCACCGCCGTCGATTCCTATGTCGACCGCGCCGCCGGCTTCGGCCTGCCCGGCGTGACGGTGGACGGCACCGATTTCTTCGCGGTCTACGAGGCGGCGGGCGAGATCATCAAGCGCGCCCGCGAGGGTGGCGGCCCGGCGCTGCTCGAATGCAAGACCGTGCGCTTCTTCGGCCATTTCGAGGGCGACGCCCAGACCTACAAGGCCAAGGGCGAGAACGACCACAACCGCGCTCACCGCGACTGCCTGAAGCTGTTCGGCGCCCGCGTCACCGCCGCCGGTGTGGTGAGCGAGGCCGACCTCGCCTTGATCGACCGCGAGGTGGCGGCGCTGATCGACGATGCGGTGGAGACCGCCAAGGGCGCGCCGCTGCCCGGCGCCCGCGACCTCACCACCGATGTCTATGTCGCCTACTGAGCACAACAACCAAGAACCGGAGGAAAACCCATGGCCCGCATGATCAGCTACAAGCAGGCGATCAACGAGGCGCTCGACCTCGAAATGCGCCGCGACCCCACCGTCATCCTGCTCGGCGAGGACATTGTCGGCGGCGCCGGCGCGCCCGGCGAGATGGACGCCTGGGGCGGCGTGCTCGGCGTCACCAAGGGGCTGCATGCCAAGCACGGCAACCGGCTGATGGACACCCCGCTGTCGGAGAGCGCCTATATCGGCGCCGCCATTGGCGCGGCGGCCTGCGGCATGCGCCCGGTGGCGGAACTCATGTTCCTCGACTTCATGGGCGTGTGCTTCGACCAGATCTTCAACCAGGCCGCCAAGTTCAAATACATGTTCGGCGGCAAGGCGAAGACGCCCGTGGTCATCCGCGCCATGGTCGGCGCCGGCTTCCGCGCCGCCGCCCAGCACTCGCAGATGCTCACCCCGCTCTTTACCCATATTCCGGGCCTGAAGGTGGTGTGCCCCTCCAACGCCTATGACGCCAAAGGCCTGCTGATCCAGGCGATCCGCGACGACGACCCGGTGATCTTCTGCGAGCACAAGGCGCTGTACGGCTCGGAGGCCGACGTGCCGGAGGAGAGCTACGCCATCCCCTTCGGTGAAGCCAACATCGTGCGCGATGGCAAGGACGTGACCCTGGTCGGCTACGGCCTCACCGTACCGCGCGCGCTGGCCGCTGCCGACACACTCGCCCGCTCCGGCGTCTCGGCGGAGGTGATCGACCTGCGCACCCTCTCGCCCATCGACTGGGACACGGTGATCGAGAGCGTGGAGAACACCGGCCGGCTGGTTGTCATCGACGAAGCCAATCCGCGCTGCTCCATCGCCACCGATGTCGCCGCCTATGTCGCGCAGAACGCCTTCGGTGCGCTGAAAGCGGCGCCGCAGATGGTCACCGCGCCGCACACGCCGGTGCCGTTCTCGCCCGTGCTGGAAGACCTCTACATCCCCTCGGCCGACGCCATCGTCGCGGCGGTCCACAAGACCACCGGCCCCGTGAAGTCGGCGGCGTAAGGAGCCTTCTCGATGAATGAACGCATCAAGCCGATCGTCATGCCCAAATGGGGCCTGTCGATGTCGGAAGGCAAGGTGACCGGCTGGCTCAAGCCCGCCGGTTCGCCGGTCGCGCCGGGCGACGAGATTGTCGAGGTGGAAACCGACAAGATCGCCGGCGTGGTCGAGGCGCATGAAACCGGCACGTTGCGCCGGGTGATCGGCGAGCCGGACACGGTCTACCCCGTCAAGGCGCTGATCGGCGTCATCGCCGATGACGAGGTGCCGGATGCCGAGATCGACGCCTATGTCGCGGAATATGCGACGCAGGCGGCGGCCGCGGCGGCGGAGGAAGAAGCGCCGCGATACCACTTCATCGACACGCCGGCCGGACGCCTGCGCTACGCCCAACGCGGCGAGGGAGCGGAGAACGTCATCCTCATCCACGGCTTCGGCGGCGATCTCGACAATTGGCTGTTCAACATCGACGCGCTGGCGGAATCCGCCACTGTCTACGCGCTGGACCTGCCCGGCCATGGCCAGTCCGACAAGAAGCTCGCCGATCCCTCGCTCAAGGGGCTGTCCGCCGCGCTTCTCGGCTTCATGGACGCGCTCGACATTCCGCGCGCCCATCTCGTCGGCCATTCCATGGGCGGCGCCATCGCCGGCCGCACCGCGCTCGACGCGCCCGACCGCGTCGCCTCGGTGACGCTGATAGGCTCGGCCGGGCTCGGGGACGCGATCAATGCCGGCTACACCGACGGCTTCGTGCAGGCAACCTCGCGGCGCGACCTCAAGCCAGTGCTGGAACAGCTGTTCCACGATCCCGACACCGTCACCCGCCAGCTGGTGGATGACCTGTTGAAATACAAGCGGCTGGACGGGGTGGCGGAAGCGCTCACCGCCCTTTCCGCCGCGCTGTTCGCCGGCGGCCGGCAGGCCGATCAGCTGGCCGATGCCCTCGCCGCCGCCGAGGTGCCGGCGCTGGTGATCTTCGGCGCCAGCGACAAGGTGATCCCGCCCGCCCATGCGCAAGCGCTCGGCACCGGCGCGACGGTGGAGGTGATCGAAGACGCCGGCCACATGGTGCAGATGGAGAAGGCCGCACGGGTCAATGAACTGATCCTCGCCCACATCGCCTGACCCATCCCCCCCAGACACCACAACGCCGCCGCGCGGTCGCGGACGGCGAAGGAGGAATCATGCCCAAACTCAGGGATAAGAGCATCGTCATCACCGGCGCCACCGGCGGCATCGGCGCCGCCATCGCCCGGGCGCTCGCCGCCGACGGCGCCGCCATCACCGTCGCCGATCTCGCGCAGGACGCCGCCGACCGGCTGGCGAGCGAGATCACGGCCGCTGGCGGCAAGGCCATCGGCGTGGCGGTGGATGTGCGCGAGCGCGCGCAGGTTCGCGCCATGCTGGACAAGGCGGCGGACGCCTTCGGCCGCGTCGACGTGCTGTTCAACAATGCCGGCGTCGCCCAGACCCGACCCTTCCTCGACATCACCGAGGAGGACTGGCGCTTCGTGACCGATGTGAACGCGCTCGGCGTGCTCCTCGGCATGCAGGAGGCGGTGAAGACGTTCCGGAGCCAAGGGGGCGGCGGCAAGATCATCAACACCGCCTCCATCGCCGCCAAGCAGGGCTATGAGCCGCTCGCCCATTACTGCGCCTCGAAATTCGCCGTGGTGGCGATGACGCAGGCGGCGGCGCGCGCCTTTGGCAAGGAGGGCATCACCGCGAACTGCTTCTGCCCCGGCGTCGTCGCGACCCCGATGTGGGACGTGATCGACAAGGGCTTTCGCGACAACAAGCTCACCACCAAGGAGAACGAGGCCTTCGACACCTTCGCCGCCACCGCCGTGCTCGGGCGCGCCTCGCAGCCGAACGATCTCGTCGGTGTCGCCCGCTACCTCGCCTCGTCCGACTCCGACTTCATGACCGGCCAGTCCCTGATGGTGGACGGCGGCATGGTCTTCATCTGAGGAACGGCCATGGCCGGCAGTGAAAACATCCACGACCAGCTCAAGGACATGAACCGGCGCTTCGGCGCGCTGGCCAAGGCAGCGCCCGGCCCGATGGGCGCCTTCCGCACGCTGATGGGCGAGGCCTCCCGCCCCGGCGCGCTGAGCGCGGCGACCAAGGAGCTGATCGCCGTCGCCCTCGCCGTGCATCAGGGTTGCGCCGACTGCATCCTGTTCCACGTCGCCAATGCCGCCAGCCACGGCGCCCGCCGCGAGGAACTCATCGAGGTGCTCGCCGTCGCGCTGGAAATGGGCGGCGGTCCTTCCGCCGTCTATGCCAGCCGGGCGCTGGAAGCCTTCGACGCCCTCGCCGCCAAAAGCTGACGCCCATTCCCCTGTTACAAGGACATTCCCATGAAAGCCGCCCGCTTCCACGGCAAACGCGATGTGCGCATCGAGGACGTGCCGGAGCCGGACCGCGCCCGGCTCGGCCCGCGCGACGTGCTGGTCAAGAACCGCTTCTGCGGCATCTGCGGCACGGACCTGCACGAATATGCCGCCGGCCCGATCTTCATCCCCACCGCGCCGCATCCCTACACCGGCGCCCAGCTGCCGCAGACGCTGGGCCATGAATATGGCGGCACCGTCGTCGCCATCGGCGCCGAGGTGACGCATGTGAAGCCCGGCGACCGCGTCTCCATCCAGCCACTGATCTCGCCGCGCGACGATCATTACGGCAAGCGCGGCCTCTACCAGCTCTCCGACAAGCTCGGCATTGTCGGCCTCATGTGGCCCTGGGGCGGCATGGCGGAATATTCCGTTGTCAATGATTACAACGTCTTCGCCATGCCGGATCATGTAACGGACGAACAGGCGGCGCTGATCGAGCCCACCGCCGTCGTCGTCTATGCGGCCGAACGCGGCGGGGTACGGCCCGGCACGTCCGTCCTCGTCACCGGGGCCGGGCCCATCGGCCAGCTGCAGATTCTCGCGGCGCGGGCGGCGGGCGCGACGACGATCTTCCTGTCCGACACCAATGACAACCGGCTCAAAATGGCCCGCGCCGTGCTGCCCGACGTGATCACCCTCAACCCTAGGACCGACAAGGTGGTCGAGGCGATCCGTGACCAGACCGAGGGCCATGTCGGGGTGGATGTGGCGCTGGAATGCGTCGGCGCGGAAGCCGCCACCGCCACCTGCATCGAGGCGGTGCGCCGGCAGGGCGTGGTGGTGCAGGTGGGCCTGCATGTCGGCAAGCCGGCGGTGGACGGGTTCACCATCACCTTCAAGGACATCGATCTGCGCGGCTCCTGGTGCTACTCGACGTTGATGTGGCCGCGCGTCGCCGCGCTCATCGGCTCCGGCCTGCTGCCGGCGGAGAAGGTCGTCACAAGGCGCATCAAGCTGGACGATGTGGTGGCCGAAGGCTTCGAGCAGCTGCTGAGCCCCGCCGGCACCGAGCTGAAGATCCTCATCGACCTCGCCTGACAACCGCGCGCGCCCCGGCGAAGGTCGGGGCGCGGGCGGACTTTACGCCGGCTTTATGCGTGGCGGCCTGTTCCACCTATCGGCTTTATGCGGGTGAGGCGTAGCTCCGGGTCAGTCTGAACCGGAGCTCATCATGATCGCCGACATGTCCTTCCTGGCCGGTGGCCTCGCGCTGTTCGCGCTCGCCTCCCTCGCCGTCCTCGCCGCCGACCGGGTGTGAGGAGGCGCGCCATGACGCTTGAACTCACCCTCGGCCTCGCGACGGCCGTCATCCTCTTCGCTTATCTGCTCGTGGCGCTGCTGCGCCCCGAGCTGTTCTAGGGGAGGACGGCATGGACGCCGATCTCCTGCAATTCGTCCTGTTCGCCGGCCTGCTGATCGCCCTCGCCGTCCCGCTCGGCGCCTATATGGCGGCGACCTTCGCCGGCGATGTTCGCTTCCTCGCCCCGGTGGAACGGGCGCTGCTCACGGCCGCCGGCCCGGCGGCGGAGAAGCCGCAGCGCTGGACCGGCTACGCGCTGGCGCTGCTCGCCTTCAACGCCGCCGGCTTCGCGCTGCTCTACCTCATCCTGCTGTTCCAGGACCGCCTGCCGCTGAACCCGCAGGGCTTTGCCGGCCTGTCGCCGCATCTCGCCTTCAACACGGCGCTGTCCTTCGTCACCAACACCAACTGGCAGTCCTATGGCGGCGAGACCACGCTCTCCAATTTCAGCCAGATGGTGGGGCTGACCACGCAGAATTTCGTTTCCGCCGCCTCCGGCATGGCGGTCGCCGCCGCCGTGGCGCGCGGCTTCGCCACACGGCAGGGCAAGACGCTCGGCAATTTCTGGGTCGATCTCACCCGCGCCACGCTCTACATCCTGCTGCCGGCCTCGCTCGTGCTGGCGCTGGTCTTCGCCTATTGCGGCCTGCCGCAGACCCTGGCGGGTGCCTTTGACGCCACCACGCTGGAAGGCGCGCACCAGACGCTCTCGCTCGGCCCGGTGGCGAGCCAGATCGCCATCAAGCAGCTCGGCACCAATGGCGGCGGCTTCTTCAATGTGAATTCCGCCCACCCGTTCGAGAATCCGACGGCGATCACCAACCTGCTGTCGACACTGGCCATCCTGGCTCTGCCGGCGGCGTTCTGCTTCACCTATGGCCGCATGGTCGGCGACCGCCGGCAGGGCCGCGCGCTGTTCGCCGCCATGGCGCTGCTGTTCCTCGCTGGCTTCGCCGCGCTCTATGCCAGCGAGCAGGCCGGCAACCCGCTGCAGGCGGGGCTGGTGGACGCCACCGCCGGCAACATGGAAGGCAAGGAGGTCCGCTTCGGCATTCTCGGCTCCACCTTGTGGGCCGCCGCGACCACCGCCGCCTCCAACGGCTCGGTCAACGCCATGCATGACAGCTTCACGCCGCTCGGCGGGCTGGTCGCCATGCTCAACATCCAGCTCGGCGAAGTCGTGTTCGGCGGCGTCGGCGTCGGGCTCACCGGCATGCTGCTCTTCGTGATCCTCGCCGTCTTCCTCGCCGGGCTGATGGTCGGCCGTACGCCGGAATATCTCGGCAAGAAGATCGAGGCGCGGGAGGTCAAGCTGGCGGCGCTCACCCTGCTGGTGATGCCGCTCGGCGCACTGATCCTGCCTGCCCTCGCCATCGCCGCCGGCACGGCGCAGAGCTCGGTGCAGGATGCCGGCCCGCATGGCCTCTCGGAATTGCTCTACGCCTACTCCTCCGCCACGGGAAACAACGGCTCGGCCTTTGCCGGCTTCTCCGCCAACACGGTCTGGCACAACACGTTTCTCGGCATCGCGATGATGCTCGGCCGCTTCGGCTACATCATCCCCATCCTCGCCATCGCCGGCAGCCTGGCGGCCAAGAAGACCGCGCCGCCCACCGCCGGCACCTTCCCCACCCATGGCGCGCTGTTCGTCGCGCTGCTGGTCGCCACCATCCTCATCGTCGGCGCGCTGACCTTCCTCCCCGTCCTCGCCCTCGGTCCGCTGGCGGAGCATGTCTCCCTGCTGGCCGGCCGGACCTTCTGAGAATTGCCATGAGCAAGCACTCTTCCCCCGCTTTCGGCCTCTTCGCCCCGGCCATTCTCGGCCCGGCCGTCCTCCATGCCTTCCGCAAGCTCGACCCGCGCAGCCTCGCCCGCAACCCGGTGATCTTCTCCACCGCGCTGGTGAGCCTTGTCGCCACGGTGCTGGCGCTGCGCGAGGCGCTCACCGGCGGTCCCAACGCCGCCATCGGTATCCAGATCGCCATCTGGCTCTGGTTCACCGTGCTGTTCGCCAATTTCGCCGAAGCCGTCGCCGAAGGGCGCGGCAAGGCGCGGGCGGATGCGTTCCGCGCCACCAAATCCTCCGCTCAGGCCAAGGTGCTGGCGGATGCGCGCGACCGCACCGCCTTCCGCGCCCGCGACGTGGAGCGGGTGGAGGTGGGCGAGCTCATCCTCGTCGAGGCCGGCGACACGCTGCCCACCGATGGCGAGGTGGTGGAAGGCGCCGCCTCGGTGGATGAAAGCGCCATCACCGGCGAGAGTGCGCCGGTCATCCGCGAATCCGGCGGCGACCGCTCCTCCGTCACCGGCGGCACGCGGCTGGTGTCGGACTGGCTGGTGGTGCGCGTCACCGCCAAGCCCGGCGAAACCTTTCTCGACCGCATGATCGCGCTGGTGGAAGGCGCCAAGCGGCAGAAGACGCCGAACGAGATCGCCCTCGACATCCTCCTGGCCGGACTCACCCTCGTCTTCCTGCTGGTCGTGGTCACGCTCCCGGTCTTCGCCTCCTGGTCGGGTACCACCCTGCCGGTCATCTATCTCGTGGCGCTGTTCGTCACCCTCATCCCCACCACCATTGGCGGCCTGCTCTCGGCCATCGGCATTGCCGGCATGGAACGGCTGGTGAAGGCGAATGTCGTGGCCAAATCCGGCCGCGCGGTGGAGGCGGCCGGCGATATCGACGTGCTGCTGCTGGACAAGACCGGTACCATCACCTTCGGCAACCGCATGGCGGATGCGTTCGAGCCGGCGCCGGGCGTCACCGAACAGGAACTGGCGGAAGCCGCCCTGCTCGCCTCGCTCGCCGACGACACCCCGGAGGGCAAGTCCATCGTCGACCTCGCGCGGCGCCGCTTCGGCCTCGCCGCGACGCTGGATGCGCGCGCCACCTATGTGCCGTTCAGCGCCCATACCCGCATGTCAGGGGTGGACCTGCCCGGCGGCGGCGCGCTGCGCAAGGGTGCGTCCGACGCCATGGCCGTGCTTTCCGGCGCGCCGCTCAGCCCGGCGGTGGACCAGATCGTCAAGCGCATCGGCGCCTCCGGCGGCACGCCGCTGGTGGTGGCTCAGGACCGGCGCGTGCTCGGCGTCATCCATCTCAAGGACGTGGTGAAGCCCGCCATTCGCGAACGCTTCGCCGAGCTGCGCCGCATGGGCATCCGTACCGTGATGATCACCGGCGACAACCCGCTCACCGCCGCCGCCATTGCCGCCGAGGCGGGGGTGGACGATTTCCTCGCCGAAGCGACGCCGGAGAAGAAGCTGGAACTGATCCGCCGCGAGCAGGCGGAAGGCCGGTTGGTCGCCATGTGCGGCGACGGCTCGAATGACGCGCCGGCGCTGGCGCAGGCCGATGTCGGCGTCGCCATGAACACCGGCACCCCGGCGGCGAAGGAGGCGGGCAACCTCATCGACCTCGACAGCGACCCCACCAAGCTCATCGAGATCGTGCTGGTGGGCAAGCAGTTGCTCATCTCGCGCGGGGCGCTCACCACCTTCTCGGTCGCCAATGACGTGGCGAAATATTTCGCCATCCTGCCGGCCCTGTTCGTGGCCGCCTATCCCGGCCTCGGCGTGCTCGACGTGATGGGGCTCGGCACCCCGCAATCGGCGATCCTGTCCGCCGTCATCTTCAACGCGCTGGTCATCGTCGCGCTGATCCCGATCGCGCTGAAGGGCGTCGCCTACACGCCCGCCTCGGCTTCCGCCCTGCTCGGCCGCAACCTGCTCATCTATGGGCTCGGCGGGCTCATCGTTCCCTTCCTCGGCATCAAGGCCATCGACCTTGTCGTCGACCTGCTGCATCTGGCCTGAGAGGAGGCCGTTCCATGACCCAAGCTCTTCGCCCGGCGCTGGTGCTGCTGGCCCTGTTCACCGCGCTCACCGGCCTCGCCTACCCGCTCGCCGTCACCGGCATCGCCCAGCTCGCCTTCCCCGCTGCGGCCAATGGCTCGCCGGTGATTGTCGGCGACCGCGTGGTCGGCTCGGCGCTCATCGGCCAGTCCTTCACCGGGGAGCGCTATTTCCACGGCCGCCCCTCCGCCACGACAGGCGCCGATCCGGCGGATCCGGCGAAAAGCGTGGAGGACCCCTATAATGCGGCGAATTCCACCGGCTCAAACCTCGGGCCGAGCTCGGCCGTCCTGGCCGAGGCGGTGAAGGCGCGCGTCGCCGCGCTCGGCGGCGGGCCGGTCCCGGCCGATCTCGTCACCGCCTCGGCCTCGGGCCTCGATCCCGACATCTCCCCGGCCGCGGCGGCGCTGCAGGTCGCCCGCGTCGCCAAGGCGCGCGGCCTGCCGGAAGACGAGGTGCGCGCGCTGGTCAACCGCTCTATCCTCGGCCGCAGCTTCGGCGTTCTCGGCGAACCGCGCGTCAATGTGCTGGCGCTGAACCTCGCCCTCGACGATCTGAAGCGCTAACGGATCTGCGTGCTGCCATGCCCACCCCCGCCGAGGAACGCCCCGCCCCCGAAGCCTTTCTCGACGAAGCCCGGATAGAGGCGCGCGGGCGGGGCGCGCCGGGACGCTTGAAAATCTTCCTCGGCGCCTCCCCCGGCGTCGGCAAGACCTTCGCCATGCTGGAGGAAGCGCGCGCCCGCCAGTTGGCGGGCGTCGATGTGGTTGTCGCGCTGGTGGAGACCCATGGAAGGGCGGAAACCGCCGCCCTGCTGCGCACGCTGGAGCAGCTGCCGCGCCGCGTCGTCGAGTATCGTGGCCAGAGCCTCAGCGAGCTCGACCTCGACGCGCTGCTCGCCCGCCGTCCGGGCCTTGCCCTTATCGACGAGCTCGCCCACAGCAACGCCCCCGGCTCGCGCCATCCTAAGCGCTGGCAGGATGTGCTGGAAGTGCTCGACGCCGGCATCGACGTGACGACGACGCTCAACATCCAGCACATGGAGAGCCTCAACGACATCGTCTCCCGCATCACCGGGGTGCGCGTCGCGGAGACCGTGCCCGACCATGTGCTGCAGCGTGCCGACGGCATCGAACTCATCGACCTGCCGCCGGACGAGCTGATCAAGCGGCTGAAGGACGGCAAGGTCTATGTCCCGCAGCAGGTGGGGCGGGCGCTGGAGAATTTCTTCTCGCGCGGCAACCTCACCGCCCTGCGCGAACTGGCGCTGCGCACCGCCGCGAGCCGGGTGGACGCGGAAATGCTCGCCTATATGCGGGCGAACGCCGTCAAGGGCCCGTGGCCGACGCAGGAGCGGCTGCTGGTCTGCGTCAATGAGGCGCCGGTGGCCAAGGCGCTGGTGCGGGCGGGACGGCGCATGGCCGACCGCGCCCGCCTGCCCTGGATCGTGGCCACCGTGCTGACGCCGCGGCACGAGACGCTGCCGGCGGACGCGCGCGCCGCCACGCTGGACGCGCTGCGCCTCGCCGAGACGCTGGGGGCGGAGACCGTCACCCTCCACGCCGAATCCGACGCGGTGGCCGAGCTTCTGCGCTTCGCCCGCAGCCGCAACGTCTCGCGCGTCGTCATCGGTCGGCCGCGCACCCATGGCGCGGGCTGGCGACGGCTGGCGCGGCTGCTGCGCGAGCCGGTGGCGGAGCGGCTGCTCGACGCGGCGACGGATTTCGAGGTGACGATCGTCAGCGACCCGAAGCCGCCTGCCCGGCGCGGCGGCTTCGTCTGGCCGAAGCTCGACCCCGACTGGCGCGGCTATGTGGCGGCGGTGGCGGCGACCGCCGTGGCGAGCCTCGTCGCCTGGCCGGTTGGCGCCTGGGACGCGATTCCCGGCGGCGCCATTTCCGCGATCTATCTCACCGCCGTGCTGGTGGTGGGCGCCAATTTCGGCCTTGGCCCTTCCATGGTGGCGACGCTGCTCGGCTCGCTCGCCTATAATCTGCTCTACACCGAGCCCTATTACACGCTGGCGGTGAACAACCCCGAGGACATCGTCTCCATCCTCGTCTTCCTGGTCGGCGCCGTTTTCACCGGCTCGCTGGCGGGCCGGCTGAAGGCGCAGGTGGAGGGGCTGCGAGTGGCGCAGCGCCGCACCGAGACGCTGTACGATTTCGCCCGCAAGATCGCCTCCGCCGGCAATGCCGACGATGTGCTGTGGGCCGGCGCCTACCACATCGCCGCGACGCTGGACTGCCGCTCGCTCATCCTCATGCCCGACCCATCCGGCGCGCTGGAACAGGTGCAGGGCCATCCCTCCATCGAGGAGCTGGACCCGCGCGCGGAAGGCGCGGCGCGCTGGGCGTTCGAGCGCAACGAGCCCGCCGGTTCCGGCACCGCCACCCTGCCGATGAGCGAATGGCTGTTCGTGCCGCTGGCGGCGGGCGAGAAGACGCTCGGCGTCATCGGCGTGCGCTTCAAGGATCGCAGCCGCAGCCTCGATCCCGAGACCCGCCGTCTGCTGCTGGCCGTGGAGGATCAGGTCGCGGTGGCGGTGGAGCGGGTGCGCCTCGCCGAGGAACTCGCGGATGCCCGCGTCTCCGGCGAGAGCGAAAGGTTGCGCGGGGCGCTGCTCAACTCGGTGAGCCATGATCTGCGCACCCCGCTCGCCACCGTCATCGGCACGGTCTCGGCGCTGGCCGAGGACCCGGACGGGCTTGCCCGCGCCGACCGGCGGGAACTCGCGGGCACCGCACTCGACGAGGCGCGCCGGCTCGACCGCTATGTGCAGAACCTGCTCGACATGACCCGCCTCGGCCATGGCGCGCTCACGCCCCGCCGCGCGCCGGTGGAACTGGCGGAGATCGTCGGCCGGGTGCGCGCCGACCTCGCGCGCTCGCTGGCCGGCCATCAGCTCGACATCGCCCTGCCGCGCGACCTGCCGATGCTGGATGTCGACCCGGTGCTGATCGGTCAGGCGCTGACCAATGTGATCGAGAACGCCGCCAAATACGCCCCGCCCGGCACCGCCATCACCGTGTCGGCCCACGCCGAAGGGTCGGAGGCACTGGTCGCGATCAGCGATGAGGGCCCCGGCATTCCCGACAGCGAGCAGGAGAAGGTGTTCGACCTGTTCCACCGCGTCACCCAGGGCGACGGGCGCCCCGCCGGCACCGGGCTCGGCCTTGCCATTGTGCGCGGTCTGGTGGAGGCTCACGGCGGCACGGCCCGCGCGCTGCCCGGGCCGAACGGACGCGGCACCACCATCGCGCTGCGCCTGCCTCTCGCCACGGCGCCCACCGACGACGGCACATGACCGAGCCCGACACGCCCCCTGCCCGCATCCTCGTGGTGGAAGACGACGCGCCGATCCGCCGTTTCCTGCGCATCGCGCTCGGCAGCGGCGGCTATGACATCACCGAGGCGGAGCGCGGGCGGCAGGGCATCGAACTCGCCGCCACCTCGGCGCCGGACTGCGTGGTGCTCGATCTCGGCCTGCCGGACATGGACGGCAAGGCGGTGATCGCCGCCATACGCGAATGGTCGCGCGTGCCGATTCTGGTGCTGTCGGTGCGCGATCAGGAGACCGAGAAGATCGCCGCGCTCGACGCCGGAGCGGACGATTATGTCACCAAGCCGTTCTCCGTCGGCGAAGTGCTGGCGCGGCTGCGGGCGCTGCTGCGCGCCCGCCGCGACCGGGGCGCGGAGCCGGCCGAGCAGGTGCTGGGCTCGCTCTCCGTCAATCTCGCCAGCCGCACGGTGCGGGTGGACGGGCGCGAGGTGAAGCTGACCCGCAAGGAATTCGACGTGCTCGCCCTTCTCGCCCGCCATCCCGGCCGCCTCATCGCCCATGGCCAGTTCCTCACCACGGTGTGGGGTCCGGCGCATGCCGACGACACCCATTATCTGCGCATCGCCATCGGCCATATCCGCGACAAACTGGGCGACGACGCCGCCAATCCGCGCTTCATCCTCACCGAACCGGGCGTCGGCTACCGGCTGCGGGAAGGGTGAGAGCGCGGGGCGCGCCGGCCGCCCGCCGTGCGCCCGTCATCGGCAGCCCGCGCGGCTCAGCATGTCGTCGACGAGGATTGGCGTCGCGGCGGTTTTGTCCCGGCTCGCCTGGTCAACGCTGGAAAGCGCGGCGAGCGCCGCCGCACTGGAAATGCCGAGCGGCCGCGCACAGGTGAGCGTGACGCCGCCCCGCCGCCCCGCCTCGGCCACCAGCAGGCCGGTGGCCTCCCCGACACCCGCGAGATAGGCCATCGCCGCGTTGCGCGCGGCATTGTCCTTCGGCGCGCGCTGGAGAAGCTCGACCACCTGGGCGACCGAGATCGTCCCGCTGGGCGTGGAGGGGGTGGCATGAGCGGGAAAAGCGAGGCCGACGGAGAGCGTCAGCAGCGCAACGGATGTGGCATTCATGGGTAGGCTCCATTATCGTATGACAATAACTGAAGCCTAGACGTCTTCGAAAATTATTGTCAAACGATAATTTTGGGACATAATGAACCCGACCCAGGGGGAAAGCATGAGAAGCCAGCCCAGCCCCGCCGAAGCGGGCGACATGAGTTCGGCGGCCATCATCGGCCTGTCGCCGGCCGCGCGTCGCGCCTTCCGCGCCTTGAACATCGGGGCCTTGGCGCTGGCGGCGCTGCTGCCGGCGCTGGCGGTTTTCTACTGGCTGACCGGCTCACCTCAAGCGGCTTTCGGCCCGACCATGCGGCTGGTGGGCATCGCCACCGCGCTGCTGCATCTCCTCCCGCTGAGCTGGGGCCTGATCCGGCTGCGCGCCTGCCTCGCGCAGTTCGCGGCCGGCCACCCCTTTGCGCCCGAGGGCATTGCCGGGTTGCGCGATTTCGCGCTGGGCGCCGGGGCGAGCGCTGTGGCCAAGCCGGTCGCGGGCCTGTTGTTCACTCTGGCGCTGGGGTGGCACGGCGGCCGCAAGCAGATCGTCCTCGACATCAGCTCCGACGTGATGATCCTGGCGCTGTTCGCCGGCGTCATCGCCGCGCTGGCCTGGGCGATGCAGAAAGCCGCCCTGGTCGCCGAAGAAAACAGCCAGTTCGTCTGAGCCGCCATGCCCATTAAAGTGAGCCTCGCGGCGGTGCTGGCCCGGCGCAATGTGAAGTCCAAGGACCTCGCCGCATCCATCGGCATCACCGAAGCCAATCTCAGCCTGCTGAGGCAGGGCAAGGTCAAAGGCATACGCTTCGACACGCTGCAAGCGATCTGCCGCGCTCTGGACTGCCAGCCGGGCGATATCCTCCACTATGAAGCCGATGACGACATCACGGCGGCGCCAAGCAGGCCGGAAACGGACGGCTCATAGCCCTCGGCGTATGGCGGCGGGGGGAAGGACAGGAGCGCCACAGCTGACGAACGGCGCCGAAGCGACGCCAAATGGCGGAGACGGAGGGATTCGAACCCTCGAGGCCCTTTTGGGGGCCTGCTCATTTAGCAAACGAGTGCCTTCAGCCTCTCGGCCACGTCTCCAGCCGGCTGCGTCGGTCGCCTTGCGGCGGCGCGTTGCGAGCCGGCGACCTGTCTAGGTTTCCACCGCCCCTCGGTCAAGGCCGAATACGCATCCGATCCACCGACTTGGCAAGCGGCGATGGCCCGCGCGCACCCGCGGGCGGCGTCGCTCAGCCGGGCGGGCGCTGGCCGAACAGCACGCTCTGCGCCTGCTTGTCGGTGGCGAAGTCGATCTTGGTGCGGTCTTCGGCGTTCAGCGCGAGGCCCCGCTTCACCGCCGGCCGTGCCAACACGCGCTCCAGCCACCCTGCGAAATGCGGGAATTCCTTGATGTCCTGACCCTGCCGCTCCCACAGCTTGGCCCAGCCGATGCAGGCGATGTCGGCGATGGAATAGTCGCCGGCGAGGAAGGGCCGGTCGGCGAGGCGCGCGTTCAGCACCCCGTAGAGCCGATGCACTTCTTTGGTGTAGCGCTCAATGGCGTAGGGAATCTTCTCCGGCGCGTAGATGCGGAAATGGTGCGCTTGACCCGCCATCGGCCCCAGCCCGGCCATCTGCCAGAACAGCCATTGGTCCACTTCCACCCGCCCGCGTTCGTCCGCAGGGTAGAACATCCCGGTCTTGCGGCCGAGATATTGCAGAATGGCGCCCGATTCGAACACCGAGAGCGGCGCCCCGTCCGGCCCTTCGGGATCGAGGATCGCCGGTATCTTGTTGTTGGGCGACAGCGCCAGGAAGGCGGGCTTGAACTGGTCGCCACGGCCGATATTGACCGGGTTGACCTCATAGGGAAGCCCGCACTCCTCCAACATGATGGAGATTTTCCAGCCATTCGGCGTCGGCCAGTAATAGAGCTGGATCGGGCGGGTCTGCAGCTGGGACATGAGGCGCTCCCCCTTCGCCCTCCATGGGGCGCAGGACACCAGAACTAGTGCCGCCCCGAACCGCTGGCAAGCGCGGCAAGGCGGCCCTTTCCACTGCGCACGGCGGGTCTCGGCGGCGGGCGCTCGCCTCATCCGGCGGATGCGGCTAGATTTGCCGCGCCCGGCGCCGAGCGCCTTCCCCCAAGCGAGACCGTGCGCGTGAAACCAGCCGTCCTGTTCCGCCTGCTCGGCACGCTGATTCTGGCCGCGCCGCTGGCAGCCTCGCTCGCCGGCCCCGCGCGTGCGCAGGCCCCGGAATCGCCTTCTCCGGCGAAAGTCTGCGCGGATCGCTGGAACGCGCTGAAGCAAGCCGGCCAGACCGGCGCGCAGAGTTTTCGCGAGTTCTCCACCCAGTGCCTGAAGGACGCCGCGAGCGGTGCGCCGGCCGCGAGTCCGGCGCCGGCCGCGCCCGAGGCCAAGCCAGAGGCCAAGCCGGCGGTCACGGAGACAAAGCCGGCGGATGAGCCCGCGGCCCCGCCGGCGCCCCGGCGCAACACCACGCCCACCGGCGCCTCCGCCGCCGCCGCCCAGCCCTCGATCAAGCAGTGCGCGGATCTGTGGAACGAGATGAAGGCGAAGAACCAGACCGGCAAGCAGACCTATCGCGAATTCGCGCAGGAATGCCTCGCCGGCACCGGCGTGCTGGACGGCAAGCCAGCAGAGCCGCCACCCGCGCCGAAGGAGGCCGCGTCCCCCGCGCCGCAGAATCCGCCGCCGAAAACCTCGGTGCCGTCCGTGCCGCGGCCGGCGGCGACACCGGCGCCCGATCCCGCCCCCGCCCTCACCCGCCCGCCGCAGGAGAGCGACCGCGAGGCGCTGAACCGCTGCAATGCCGAGTGGCAGGCCTATAAGACCCGGCACAACCTCACCGGCGCCAAGGCCTGGCACGTGTTCATGGCCCGCTGCCTGCCGTGAGGCGGAGCGTGGTCAGTGGCCGGAGAGGTCGATCTTGAAGCCGTCGAGCCGCTTCTCGAAGCCGGCGCGCTCATAGAAGCGGTGCGCGTCGAGGCGCTGCTTGTTGGAGGCGAGCTGCAGCGAGCCCGCGCCCCGGCGCCGGGCCTCGGCGATGGCGAAGTCCATCATCGCCCGGCCGACGCCCCGGCCGCGCACCTCCGGGTCCACCTGCACCGCCTCGGCATGGGCGAGCAGCATGCCATGGCGCAGCAGCGCGCGGAAAAACACCAGCTGGAAGGTGCCGACGACCCGCCCATCGAGCCGCGCCACATAAAGCGTGGCGCGCGGGTCGGCGGCGATGGCGTCAAAGGCGCGCTCATAATCCGGCAGGTCCGCCGGGTCGGCGCTATCGCGCACGCCGAACATCGTCTCGCGGGCGAGAATGCCGACGATGGACGGCAGGTCGGCGCGGGTCGCCTCTTCGATGCGGACGGCGCCCGCCTCGGGTGCGTCGGGCGCTGCGCCGCTCATATGCCGAGCTTGCCCTTCAGGAGGTCGTTGACCGCCTGCGGGTTGGCCTTGCCGCCGGTCTGCTTCATCACCTGGCCGACGAACCAGCCGAGCATGGTCGGCTTGGCCTGCACCTGCGCCACCTTGTCCGGGTTGGCGGCGATGATCGCGTCCACCGCCGCCTCGATGGCGCCGGTGTCGGTGACCTGCTTCATGCCGCGTGCCTCGACGATGGCGCGGGGGTCGCCATCCTTCTCCTCACCGATGATGATCGCAAGCACATCCTTGGCGATCTTGCCGGAAATGGTGCCGTCGGCAATGAGGTCGACCAGCCCGGCGATCTGCGCCGGGGTAATGTGGGTCTCGTGCACCGAGAGGCCGGAGGCGTTGGCGAAGGCGGAAACGTCGCCCATCACCCAGTTGGCCACCGCCTTGGCGTCGCGCGTCGTGCCGCCATGGGCCACCGCCGCTTCATAATAGGCCGCCGTCTCCTTCTCGGCGACGAGCACGTCGGCGTCATAGGCGGAGAGGCCATAGACGGCGACGAAGCGGGCCTTCTTCTCGTCAGGGAGTTCGGGCAGATGCGCCTTCAGCTCGGCGACGAAGGCGTCGTCGAATTCCAGCGGCAGCAGGTCCGGGTCGGGGAAGTAGCGGTAGTCATGCGCTTCCTCCTTGGAGCGCATGGAGCGCGTCTCACCCCGGTTCGGGTCGAACAGGCGGGTTTCCTGGTCGATGCGGCCGCCATCCTCCAGAATGCCGATCTGCCGGCGCGCCTCGGTCTCGATCGCCTGGCCGATGAAGCGGATGGAGTTGACGTTCTTGATCTCGCAGCGCGTGCCGAAATCATCGCCCGGCTTGCGCACGGAAACGTTCACGTCGGCGCGCAGCGAGCCCTTTTCCATGTCGCCGTCGCAGGTGCCGAGATAACGCAGAATGGTGCGCAGCTTGGTCACATAGGCCTTCGCCTCTTCCGAGGAGCGCAGGTCCGGCTTGGAGACGATCTCCATCAGCGCGACGCCGGAACGGTTGAGGTCGACCAGGGACAGCGTCGGGTGCTGGTCGTGGATCGACTTGCCCGCGTCCTGTTCCAGATGCAGGCGCTCGATCCCGACCTCGATCGGCCCGTCGGCGGTGTCGACCAGCACCACGCCCTCACCGACGATGGGGCTCTTGTACTGGCTGATCTGGTAGCCCTGCGGCAGGTCCGGGTAGAAGTAGTTCTTGCGGTCGAACACCGAGCGGTTGTTGATCTGCGCCTTCAGGCCGAGCCCGGTGCGCACCGCCTGCTTCACGCATTCGGCGTTGATCACCGGCAGCATGCCCGGCATCGCCGCGTCGACCAGCGACACATGGCTGTTGGGCTCGCCGCCGAACTCGGTGGAAGAGCCGGAGAACAGCTTGGAGTTCGACGTGACCTGCGCATGGATCTCCATGCCGATCACCACCTCCCAGTCGCCGGTGGCACCCTTGATCAGCTTCTTCGGGTCGGCGGGGCGGGAATGCATGTTCATCGGACGGACCTGTTCTGGCGTGCGCGGGCACGAAAGCGCGGGAGTGTGCGTTCCCTACCCCGCCCCTGCCGGTCCTGACAACCGTTTCGCGCACAGCGCCCGGCGAGGCACGGTCAACGAAGCCTGCCACCGGTCCCCGCCGGCGCCACGCGCGCCCCTGGCAGCCTCCCCTCGCCGCTTCCATCCGGGGCGGGAACCGGCCTGCCGCCCGCGAGCTTACGGAGAGTTCGTGCGCCCCTCCTAGACCAATGACCAAGAGGACACGTCGATGTGTCTCGCTTATTCATGGCCACAATGCGACACTGGTAAGAACATTTTACCAGTTCCAACGCTCTCGGGAGGAGCAACGCCAGCAAACAACGTCCCCGTTCCGTCCGTACTCCCGGCGGCAAAGGCGGGAGACACAGGAGGAAACACCGGGATGTCGACAGGTCTACTCGCTTTCCTTGCCTTTCTGCCGATTCTCTCGGCAGGCGTCCTGCTCATCGGGTTCCGCATCGCCGCCCGCATCGTCATGCCGATCACCTATGCGATGGCCGTGGTCATCGCGCTGCTGTTCTGGGGCGTCAGCGCCAACCGTGTCATGGCTTCCACGCTGCAGGGATTGCTGCAGACCGCCGGGCTGCTCTGGATCATCTTCGGCGCCATCCTGCTGCTCAACACGCTGAAGCACTCCGGCGCCATCTCCACCATCCGCGCCGGCTTCACCTCCATCAGCCCGGACCGGCGCGTGCAGGTCATCCTCATCGCCTGGTTGTTCGGCTCCTTCATCGAGGGTGCCTCGGGCTTCGGCACCCCGGCGGCGGTCGCGGCGCCGCTGATGGTGGCGGTCGGCTTCCCCGCCATGGCGGCGGTGGTGTTCGGCATGATGATCCAGTCGACGCCCGTGTCCTTCGGCGCCGTCGGCACCCCGCTCATCGTCGGCGTGCAGACCGGGCTCGACCAGGCGGCGATCACCGCGCAGCTGACGCAGGCGGGCTCGACCTGGGCGACCTTCTTCCACCTCATCACCACGGAAGTCGCGGTCATCCACGCCATTTGCGGCACGCTGATGCCGCTGTTCCTCATCATGGTGATGACGCGCTTCTTCGGCCGCAACAAATCCTGGACCGAGGGCCTCTCCGCCCTGCCCTTCGCCCTGCTCGGCGCCTTCGCCATGACGGTGCCCTATGTGCTGGCGGCGACCTTCCTCGGCGCGGAATTCCCCTCGCTGCTCGGCGGGCTCATCGGCCTCGGCATCATGACGCTGGCGGCGCGCGCCGGCTTCCTGGTGCCGAAGACCTCCTGGGACTTCGCCCCCGCCTCGGAATGGCCGAAGGAATGGTTCGGCCAGCTCGACATCACCCTCGACAGCCTCGCCAAGCGCACCATCCCGCTCGCTCTGGCCTGGGCGCCCTATGTGCTGCTGGCGCTGGTGCTGGTGGTGAGCCGCATGGTGCCGGCGGTCGGCAACGCGCTGAAATCCGCGACGCTGAGCTTCACCAACCTGTTCGGCGAGCAGGGCATCAATGGCGATTTCCCGCTGCTGTTCTCCCCCGGCGGGCTTCTCGTCATCATCTGCCTCATCACCGTGGTCCTGCACCGCATGTCGCTGTCCGGCTTCGGCGCGGCGGTGCGTGAGAGCAGCGGCACGCTGATCGGCGCCGGCTTCGTGCTGATCTTCACCGTGCCCATGGTGCGGGTGATGATCAATTCGGGCGTCAACGCCAATGATCTCGACAGCATGCCGGTGCTGGTGGCCGAATGGGTGTCGGAACAGGTCGGCGCGGTCTATCCGTTCTTCGCGCCCACCATCGGCGCGCTCGGCGCCTTCCTTGCCGGCTCGAACACGGTCAGCAATCTGATGCTGAGCCAGTTCCAGTTCTCGGTGGCGCAGGGGCTCGGCATCTCTTCGGCGCTGATGGTGGCGGGCCAGTCGGTCGGCGCTGCCGCCGGCAACATGATCGCCATCCACAATGTCGTCGCCGCCTCGGCCACCGTCGGCCTGCTGGGGCGTGAAGGGGCGACGCTGCGCATCACCATCCTGCCGACGCTGTACTATCTCGTGGTCGCCGGCACGCTGCTGCTGGTCGGCTTCTACGGCGTCGGCCTCACCGATCCTCTGGTCGGGCGCTAAGCCGCCGCGCCGGGGCCGCCTTGCGGCTCCGGCCCCGTGCCTTGCGCGAAATCAAGGCCGGCGCGCCCGCGCGCCGGCACCCTCTCTCCGCCAACAAGGAGAGACGCCATGGATGTCGATACGATTGACGAGCGCCTCGCGCTGTTCCGCGCCATGGCGGACCATGCCGGCGTGGACCTCGCGGCCCTGTCCGCCGCCGTCCCGCAGGAGGTGCGGGCCGCCGCCCAGCGCTGCCTCGGCTGCCGCGATTCGGAAGAATGCCACCGCTGGTTCGAGACGCAGGAGGAAACCGCGCCGGTTCCCAGCTTCTGCCGCAACGCCGGGCAGTTCAATCTCTGGAAAGCCGAATAGCTCCCCAAGACGGCGCCGCTGGTCGACCCCGCCCGGCGGCTTTGCTATTCAGTCACGTCCGGCCGCATACCGTTGGCCGAGGTGACCCGAATGCGTATTGCGTCCATTTCGCTGGTGAAGGACGAAGCCGACATCATCGAAGGCTTCGTGCGGCACAATCTTCACTTCGTCGACCATATGTTCGTCGTCGACGACCGATCCAACGACAATACCAGCGAGATCCTGCGCCGCCTCGCGGCGGAATCCTCCGCCTTCACTCTGGTCGATGACGGCTGGACCGGCGGCTTTCACCAGAGCCGCCGCACCACGGCCCTGCTGCACCAGGTGGCCGCGCAGGGCGGGTGGGACTTCATCGTCCCCCTCGACGCCGACGAGTTGATCTGCGCGCCCGACCGGGCCGCCTTCGAGGCCAGCCTCGCTGCCGTTCCGCACGGGGTCGCGGCCGGAGTCGGCGCGCTGTTCTATTGCTGGACGCCCGGCGACGACATGTCGATCCGCGATCCGCTGGTGCGCCTGACCACCGCGCTGGAACCGCCGGCCGGCCACATCTTCAAGGCCATCGCCCCGGCGTCGCTGTTCGCCGATCCTTCCCTCACCTATGTCGAGGGCAACCACGCCCTGCTGCTCGGCGGGTCGAGCGTGCCGGTGCAGCGGCTCGCGGGGGTCGAACTCGCCCATTTCGCCGTGCGCTCGCCCGACCAGATCGTCAGCAAATGCCTCAAGCATTATGTCGGCTGGCGCAGCCGGAGCGACTACAAGGCCCATATGGCCAGCCAGGCGGTGGCCGCGGTCAACGCGCTGAAGCAGGAGCCGGGCTTTCATGTCAGCGCCAATGCGCCGGTGCTGGACGCCTATCTGCCGCCGGCCATGGCGGCGAAGAGCCACCACCGCCCGTTCACCGAGCGACGCGGCGTGCTCGCCTGGCCGGAACTCGCCGTGCCCCAGCCCTATGCCGAGCTTGCCGGCCTCTTGGACAACCTCATCGACCGCGCGGCGCTGAGCGACCAGGTGGTCAACGCCGCCACGGCGGCCGGCGGGGAAATGTCGGTGGCGACGCTGCGCGCGCTGGTGGACGAGCGCAACGCGCTGGAATCCGAGCTGGCGCGGCTGCGCAACTCGACCGCCGACCTTTCCCAAGCCTATGTCACGCTGCTGCGCCGGCGGCTCACCGTGTCCTGGCGCAAGCGCCTGATGAGCGGCGAGGCGCTGCTGCGCCGCTTCTTCGCCCGTTAAAGCCATCGCGAGCGCGGCACGCCCGGAAGGCCTGAGCGGCGGGGCTCTCAGCCCAGCCGCTCATTCTCATAGGCGATCACCCATTCGATCAGCTGCCGCCAGAGCTTTTCCACCAGCTCGGGCGGCACGCCCTTGGTCTCGGCATGGGCGCTGACCTTGTCGATCACGTCCTCCACCCGCTCCGGCAGGAAGGCGGCGAGGCCTTCCACCTTCTTCACCGCGATGACGTGCTTGACCACCTCCAGACGCCGGGCCAGCAGCTCGACGATCTCGGCGTCGATTGCGTCGATCTCGGCGCGGAACGGCGCCAGCGAACGCTCATTGGCGGGCAGGCGCGGCATGGCTCACTCCCACCAGCGGTCGGAGACCTCGAAGCGGCCGGCGGCCTCCTCGATCACCTGGCCGAGCGAGAACAGCGTCTCCTCGCCGAACGGCCGGCCGATCAGCTGCAGGCCGAGCGGCAGCCCTTCGGCCGAGCGCCCCGCCGGCACGGCGATGCCGGGCAGGCCGGCCATGTTCAGCGTCACCGTGAACACGTCTTCCAGATACATCGCCACCGGGTCGGCGCCGGATTTCTCGCCGATGCCGAAGGCCGGCGACGGGGTGGCCGGCGCCAGCACGGCGTCGATGCCGTCCGCGAAGACGGTCTCGAAATCGCGCTTGATCAGCGTGCGGACCTTCTGCGCCTTGAGGTAATAGGCATCGTAATAGCCGGCCGAGAGCACATAGGTGCCGATCATGATGCGGCGGCGCACTTCCGCGCCGAAGCCGCTGGCGCGGGTCTTCTCATACATCTCGACGATGTCGCGGCCGGGCACGCGCTCGCCATAGCGCACGCCGTCATAGCGCGCGAGGTTGGAGGAGGCCTCCGCCAGCGCGACGATATAGTAGGAGGGCAGCGCGTATTTGGTGTGCGGCAGGCTGATGTCGACGATCTCGGCGCCGGCGGCGCGCAGCATGTCGGCGCCCTTGTCCCACAGCGCGACGATTTCCGGCGACATGCCGTCGACGCGGTATTCGCGGGGAATGCCGATGCGCTTGCCCTTCACCGAGGCGCCCACCGCCGCCTCATAGTCCGGCACCGCCCGGTCGACGCTGGTCGAATCCTTCGGGTCGTGGCCGGCCATGGAGCGCAGCAGCAACGCCGCGTCGTTCACCGAGCGCGCGATCGGCCCGGCCTGATCGAGCGAGGAGGCATAGGCGACGATGCCCCAGCGCGAGCAACGGCCATAGGTCGGCTTGATGCCCACCGTGCCGGTGAAGGCCGCCGGCTGGCGGATCGAGCCGCCGGTATCGGTGCCCGCCGCGCCGGCGCACAGATGCGCCGCCACCGCCGCCGCCGAGCCGCCGGAAGAACCGCCGGGCACCAGAGGCTGGGTCGAGCCGCTGCGCCGCCACGGGTTCACCGTCGGGCCGAAGGCGCTCGTCTCGGTGGAGGAGCCCATGGCGAACTCGTCCTGGTTCAGCTTGCCCAGCAGCACCGCGCCATCGCCCCACAGGCGCGAGGTGACGGTGGATTCATAGGGCGGCACGAAGTGCTTGAGGATGTTTGAGCCGGCCGTGGTGCGCACGCCCTCCACCGCGTAATTGTCCTTCACGCCGAGCGGCAGGCCGTCCAGCGGCCCGGCCTCGCCCTTGGCGTAACGGGCATCGCTGGCCTTGGCCATGGCGAGCGCCTTCTCCGGCGTCGCCAGCACATAGGCGTTGAGCGCCCCGGCGGCCTCGATGGCGCCGATATAGGCCTGCGTCAGCTCGGTGGCGGTGAAATGGCCCTCGGCAAGCCCTTCGCGGGCGGCGGTGAGGGAAAGGCGGGTGAGATCGGTCATAAGGCTCACTCCACCACTTTCGGGACGGCGAAGAATCCATCCTCGGCCGCCGGGGCGTTGGCGAGCACGCGCTCGGCGTAGAAACCGTCGCTCACCACGTCGGCCCGCAGCGGCAGGGTCATGGGAATGACGCTGGTCATCGGCTCGACGCCGTCCGTATCGACTTCGCCGAGTTGTTCCACGAAGGCGAGGATGGCGTTGAGCTCGCCCTGGAGGTGGGCCACCTCGTCCTCTGTCACGGCGATGCGCGCCAGATGCGCCACCCGCCGGACCGTCGCCTGATCGACCGACATCCGAATTCCCAATCCGCTAAAACCGATGCGCGCCGTATAGCAGGCACGCACCGCGCCCCGCAACGCGCGGCACTGCGCTCGCGCTCAAGCGGCCGGGGATTCGGAGGCCGGGCGAGCCCGCCCGCCAAAGCAAAGGGCCGGCCGCGCGCGGCGACCGGCCCTCGCCTGTGACGCCGGGCGTCAGGAGCGCGCCTGCTCCAGGCACTGCGCCGCCGCCTGCGCGTTGGAGCGCGCATTGCCGCGGTCGATCTGGCCGGACATGGCGAGCGACTTGGTGGTGTCGGTGACGATGGTGCGCAGGTCACCGCTGTCGCCGGCCGCCATCACGGCGGAATAGATCGCCTTGCCATCGGCGGTCAGCGAGGCGGCGCAGGCATTGCCGGCGGCCTGGTCGGCCTGGGCCACGCCGCCGGCCAGCAGCACGAGTGCGGTACAGGCAGCCGTGGAAAGCCCGCCCACGCGGGCAAAGGTCGCAAGCTTCATGACAGTCTCCATGGTACACTAATGATCAGCGCACGCCCGCGCGGTTGACACCGCCGTTCACGTTGACGCCCGGACCCGGCCGGGCGACAGCGCGCGCATTGACATTCGCCCCGGCGGTGCACCCGACGGGATAGCCCGGGCGCGTGCAGGCGACGGCGGCGCGGGCCGCGGGCGCGGCATAGGGAGTCGGACGAACCACGCACCCGACCGGAATGCCCGGTCCAGTGCAATAGACGACGGCAGCCTCGGCCGGGGCGGCGCCACCCACGGCGAGAGCGACCAGCAACCCGCCGCAGAAGGCAGCCGGCACAAGGCGCCGCGCGAGCGGAACGAAGCGAGAGGGGAGGCTCATATGATCACATCCTGTTCAGGATCTCGCCCAGAGACCCGAACGGTACATTGGTCCATTTGAGCCCTCCCGCAATGTCGATTATTGGTCGAACCGAATGCCCACGAGGAGAAGAATGGTTGCGCGCAGTTCGGCCACGACCCGCTCCGTCGATTCCCCCGTTTGCCGCTGGGCGACGCTGATGCCCGGCGAGATACAGGAACGCGCCCGGCTAAGGGCCCGCCCGGATTTTCCCTGGATCGCGCGACAGGCCGCGGTCTCGCTCAGCGATGCCTATCGCGGCAATGTGCTGCTGACCCGGCTGCTGAATGATCGCGGCCGATTCGTGCTGGCGCTGCTGATTCTCGACATGCATTTCGAGGAGCCCGGCGCCCCCGGCCTCACCACCGGCCGGCTGAAGAACGAGGCGGTGGCGCTCGAACTGTGCAGCCCCGGCCGCGTCAGCGCCATCCTCGCCGCCTTCCGGGTGTTCGGCATGATCGCCCCCGCCCCGGATGCGGACGGGCGCCGGCGCCGGCTCGTCGTCACCGAGAAGCTGATGGCGATCCACCGTGAGCGCTGGCGCACGATGCTCCACACGCTCGCCCTCGTCATGCCCGAGGAAGGCGAGCGCGGGCTGCAGCACATCGACGACCCGGTCTTCCTCGTGCCGTTCGTGCGCACTCTCCTGAAACCGCTGCGCGCGGGCTGGCGCCCGGCGCTCGACATTCCCGCCATCGGCCATTTTGCCGAGCGGGATGGCGGGCTGCTGATCGCGCTGGCGCTGTTCGGCACCGGGCTCAACGGCCCGCCGCTGTCGATCTCGCAACTGGCGCGCTCCTTCCGCATCTCCCGCTCGCATGTCGTCGGCATCGTGCAGGAAGCCACCGCGCTGGGGCTGGTGCGGCGCGTGGAGGATGAGGGCGCGCGCGGTCCGGGCGTGCTGCCCGAACCCAAGCTGATGGACGCGATGGAGCATTTCATCGCCGTCGCGTTGGTCCGCCAGATGGTGGCGGTGCGCGCCGGCATCGCCGCCCTCGACGCCCGCGAAGCCGCCTGACGCCGGCTCAGCCCCGCGACAGAGACACCGGCACGCCCTTGTCCGGCACCACCACCGTCGCTTCCTCGCCCACCAGCGACACGAAGCGCTCGGCGCCCGGCTCCAGCAGGCCGAAGGTGGCGTAATGGGCGGGGATGATGGTCAGCCCGCCGAGATAGCGCGACACCGCCACGGCGGCGAGTTCCGGCCCCATGGTGAAGCGGTCGCCGATCGGCACGATCACCACATCCGGCTTGTGCAGCTCGGCGATGAGGCCCATGTCGGAGAAGATGTCGGTATCGCCCATGTGCCAGACGGTGGGCTCGCCCGGCGCCTTGACGATGAGGCCATTGGCATTGCCGAGATAGATCGTGCGCCCCTCTTCCATCATTCCCGAGGAATGGTCCGCCCGCACCATGGAGACGGTGAAGCCGTCCTGATGGATGGTGCCGCCGGTGTTCATCGGCTCCAGCTTGGCGACGCCCTGATGGCCGAGCCAGCTCGCGAGATCGGCATTCGCCACCACGGTCGCCTCATTGATGCGGGCGATGGCCACCGTGTCGCCGACATGGTCGCCATGGCCATGGGTCAGCAGCACATGCGACACACCGGCGATGGCGGCGCCGAAATCGCCTGTAAAGGCGGGATTGCCGGTCAGGAAAGGGTCGATCAGAACCGAGGTGCCGGCGAAATCGAGCCGAAACGCCGCGTGGCCGAACCAGGTGATCTTCATCGACGTGCCTCTTTCATTGCAGGGAGCGCGGGGAAGATAGGGCAGGAACCCGCCCGCACAAGCCCGGGCCGCCCGCCGCGATGGCGCGGCGCGCGCGGCCATGCTAGGCGATGCCGCCATGGCCGCCCCGATCCTCACCATCACCGATGCCGCCCCGCTCCTGCCGCCCCGCGGCGGGCTGATCGGGCTCGACCTCGGCACCAAGACCATCGGCGTCGCCTCGTCCGATCCCGACCGGCGGCTTGCCGCCCCGGTGGAAACCATCGCCCGCAAGCAGTTCACCCCCGATGCCGCGCGCATTCTCTCGCTTGGCGCCGCGCGGGGCGCGGTGGGCATCGTGCTCGGCCTGCCGGTGAACATGGACGGCAGCGAAGGCCCGCGCGCGCAATCCTCTCGCGCCTTCGCCCGCAACCTCGCCCGGCTGACCGAGCTGCCGATCATCCTGTGGGACGAGCGGCTGTCCACCGCCGCCGTCGAGCGTGACATGATCGCCATGGATATGAGCCGTGCCCGTCGCGCCGAAGTGGTGGACCAGCAGGCTGCCGCCTTCATCCTGCAGGGGGCGCTGGACCGGCTGCGCTTCCTCGCCGGGCCGGGCTGAACTGTTCAGGGGAGCCGGCCGACATGTCCGCTGTGCTCGGCGCGCTGGTGCCGGTGTTCCTCATCATCGCGCTCGGCGCGGTGCTCAAGCGCGGGCTGCTGCCCGAGGATTCGCACTGGATCGCGCTGGAACGGCTGACCTATTTCATCCTGTTCCCGGCTCTGCTGGTGGTCAGCATCGCCCGGGCGGACCTTGGCGAGGTGGCGGTGCTGGAAGTGTCCACCGCCTTGCTCGGCGCCATCGCCATCGTCGGGGTGGTGCTGTCGCTGGCCCGCCCCACCCTGTGCCGGGCGCTCGGCCTTGCCGGGCCGAGCTACACCTCGGTGTTCCAGGGGGCGCTGCGCTGGAACACCTATATCGTCCTTGCCATTTCCGGCTCGCTCGCCGGCCCGCGCGGGCTGGCGGTGGCCGCCGTGGGGCTGGCGGTGATGATTCCCGTGCTCAACACGCTCAGCGTCATCGTGCTGGCGCGCCATGGCGAGAACGGCGCCGCCAGCAACCGCGCGCTGATTCTGCAGATCCTGCGCAACCCCTTCATCTGGTCGTGCGGCATCGGCGCGCTGATCAACGCGCTGCACCTGCCGGTGCCGGCGGTGCTGATGACCTTCGGCGACATTCTCGGCCGCTCCTCGCTGGCGCTCGGCCTGCTGGTCGTGGGTGCCGGGCTGCGGCTGGAGAATCTGCGCCGCCCGCGCCTTGCCACCGGCTTCACCTGCCTCGTCAAGCTGGCGGTGCTGCCCGCCCTCGGCGTGGCCATCGGCCTCATGCTCGGCCTGCGCGAAATCGACCTGCTCGTCGTCGCGGTCGCCACCGCCGTTCCCTCGGCGCCGAACGGCTATGTGCTGGCGCGGCAGATGGGCGGCGACGCGCCGCTGCTGGCGGAAATCCTCACCGTGCAGACGCTGCTCGCCGCCGTCACCATGCCGCTGGTGATCGCCGCCGTCGCCCATCTGTGAGGGAAAGGCGCGGAGAAATACGCCCTGCGGCGCTAAACTGCTTGCCGTCGTCCCCCGCCGCCTCTATCCAGCCGACTTCGATATGACATCGAACCCGACTGCCAGCTTCACCCTTCCGCGCCGCCACCTTCTCGGCATCGAGGGCCTGTCTCCCGAGGAGATCGTCGGCCTGCTCGATCTTGCCGAAGAGTTCGTGCTTCTCAACCGCCAGGTGGAGAAGAAACGGGCGACCCTGCGCGGGCGCACCCAGATCAACCTGTTCTTCGAGGCCTCGACCCGCACCCAGGCCTCGTTCGAGATCGCCGGCAAGCGCCTCGGCGCCGATGTGATGAACATGTCGGTCTCCACCTCCTCGGTGAAGAAGGGCGAGACGCTCATCGACACCGCCGCGACGCTCAACGCCATGCACCCGGATGTGCTGATCGTCCGCCACAGCGCCTCCGGCGCGGTGGAGCTGCTCGCCCGCAAGGTCGACTGCGCCGTGGTCAATGCCGGCGACGGCGCCCATGAGCACCCGACCCAGGCGCTGCTCGACGCGCTCACCATCCGCCGCAACAAGGGCCGCATCCAGGGCCTCACCGTCGCCATTTGCGGCGACATCACCCATTCGCGCGTCGCCCGCTCCAACATCCTGCTGCTGCAGGCGCTCGGCGCGCAGGTGCGGGTCATCGCCCCGCCGACCCTCCTGCCCAAGGACATCGAGCGCTTCGGCGTCACCGTCTACGGCGACATGCGGACCGGGCTGGCGGATGTCGATATCGTCATGATGCTGCGCCTCCAGCGCGAACGCATGAACGGCTCCTATGTGCCCTCGGTGAAAGAATATTTCCACTTCTGGGGGCTGGACGAGGCCAAGCTGCGCTATGCCAAGCCCGACGCGCTGGTGATGCATCCCGGCCCGATGAATCGCGGCGTCGAGATCGATTCGGCGGTGGCCGATGGCGCCCAGTCCCTCATCCGTGAGCAGGTCGAGATGGGCGTCGCCGTCCGCATGGCCGTGCTGGACGCGCTGTCGCGGAATTTGCCCAATGCATGAGCCCCGCCCCATCCTGCTCGCCAAGGCGCGCCTGATCGACCCCTCGCGCGACCTCGACACGCGCGGCGACATTCTCATCGCCGACGGGGTGATCAAGGACATCGCCCCGAACCTTGCCGACGGCCTGCCGCCGGAGACGGAGATCGTCGACTGCCGCCGGCTGGTCGCCGTGCCGGGCCTTGTCGACATGCGCGCCTTCATCGGCGAGCCCGGCGCCGAGCACCGCGAGACGCTGGCCTCGGCCAGCCAGGCGGCGGCGGCGGGCGGCGTCACCACCATCATCTGCCAGCCCGACACCGATCCTGTCATCGACGATCCCGCCATCGTCGACTTCATCCTGCGCCGGGCGCGCGACACCGCCATCGTCCATGTCCACCCCATGGCCGCCCTCACCAAGGGTCTGGAAGGGCGGGAGATGACGGAGATCGGCCTGCTCGGCGCCGCCGGCGCGGTCGCCTTCACCGACGGCACAGGCTCCATCGGTTCGGCGCAGGTGCTGCGCCGCGCGCTGACCTATGGCCGCGATTTCGGCGCGCTCATCGTCCACCACACCCAGGATGCGAGCCTCGCCGGCGAAGGCGTTATGAATGAAGGCGAACTCGCCTCGCGCCTCGGCCTCGCCGGTCTGTCGAAAGCGGCGGAGACCATCGTGTTCGAGCGCGATGTGCGGCTCGCCGCCATCACCGGCGGGCGCTACCACGCCGCCTCGCTCACCTGCGCCGATTCGCTGGAGGTGCTGCGCCGGGCCAAGGACGCGGGCATCGACGTGACCGCCTCGGCCTCCATCAACCACCTGACGCTGAACGAGCGCGACGTGGTCGGCTACCGCACCTTCTTCAAGCTCACCCCGCCGCTGCGGGCCGAGGACGACCGCCTCGCGCTGGTGCAGGCGGTGGCGGAAGGGCTGGTCGACATCATCGTCTCCGACCATAACCCGCAGGATGTCGAGGTGAAGCGCCTGCCCTTCTCCGAGGCCGCCTTCGGCGCGGTGGGGCTGGAGACCATGCTCGCCGCCGGCCTGCGCCTCGTCACCTCAGGCGCGCTCGATCTGATGACGCTGATCCGCGCCATGTCGACCAAGCCGGCGGAACGTCTCGGCCTGCCCGCCGGCACGCTGCGCCCCGGCGCGCGGGCGGATATCGCCCTGCTCGCGCTGGACGACGCCTGGATTCTCGATCCGCTCACCCTCAAATCGCGCTGCCGCAACACGCCCTTCGACGAGGCGCGTTTCGAGGGCCGGGTGGTGCGCACGCTGGTCGCCGGCCGCACCGTCTATGAATATGTGTGACGGGCGCCACAGCGCGCCCGCGCCCCTCTGTGCAACCGCCCGGAAGTCTGTAAGGTCGCAGGCATGAACCCGTCCCTGCCCGCTCTGTCGAGCATCGCCGCGTTGCTGCTGGGTTACGCCCTCGGCTCGATCCCGTTCGGCCTCCTGCTCACCCGGATGGCCGGGACGCAGGATATCCGCAGCATCGGCTCCGGCAATATCGGCGCCACCAATGTGCTGCGCACCGGCCGCAAGGGGCTGGCGGCGGCAACGCTGCTGGGCGATGCGCTGAAGGGCACCGTGGCCGTGCTGCTGGCGCTGGCGTGGCTCGGCCCCGAGGCCGCGCTGGCGGCGGCGCTGGGCGCCTTTCTCGGCCATCTCTTCCCGGTCTGGCTGGGGTTCAAGGGCGGCAAGGGCGTCGCCACCTTTCTCGGCGTGACGCTGGCGCTGGCCTGGCCGGCGGCGCTGGTCTTCGCCGCCGCCTGGCTCGGCGTGGCGTTTCTCACCCGCTATTCGTCACTCGCCGCGCTGGTGGCGAGCGTCGCCACCGCGCTGTCAGCGTATTTTCTCGCCTCGACCCCCGTCGGCGTGCTGCTGAGCCTTCTCGCCGCCCTGCTGTGGTTCATGCACCGGGCCAACATAAGCCGCCTCCTCGACGGCACCGAAGGGCGCATCGGCAAAAAGGGGTAGCGCGTGAGCGGGCGCGGCGTTCATCTCGATCCCGAACAGCGCCGCGACTGGCTCCGCCTCATCCGCGCCGAGCATGTCGGCCCCCGCGCCTTCCGCAGCCTGATCAACCGTTTCGGCGGGGCCGCCGCCGCGCTCGACGCCCTGCCCGCTCTGGCGCGGCGCGGCGGCGGGCTGCTGCCCCCGCGCGTGCCGTCCATTGCCGAGGCCGAGGCCGAGATGGCGGCGCTGGCGCGGATGGGCGGGCGCTTCATCGCGTTGGGCGAGCCGGAATACCCGGCCCTGCTGCGCACCATCGACGACGCGCCGCCGCTCCTTGCCTTGCGCGGCCGGGCGGAGGTGCTGGCGCAGCCCACCGTCGCCATTGTCGGGGCGCGCAACGCCTCCGGCGCCGGCCGGATGATCACGGCACGCATGGCGCGCGGCCTCGGCCTCGCGGGCTGGGCCGTCGCCTCGGGGCTGGCGCGGGGCATCGACGCCGCCGCCCATGAGGCGAGCCTTGCCACCGGCACCATCGCCGTCATCGCCGGCGGGCATGACCGCCCCTACCCGCGCGAGAACGAGCCGCTGATGGCCCGCATCGCCGAAGAGGGCGCGATCCTCACGGAAATGCCGATGGGCTGGGAGCCGCGTGCCCGCGATTTTCCCCGCCGCAACCGGCTGGTGTCCGGCCTCTCGCTCGGCGTCGTGGTGGTGGAAGCGGCGGAGCGCTCCGGCTCGCTGATTACCGCCCGCCTCGCCGCCGAGCAGGGGCGCGAGGTGCTGGCCGTGCCGGGTTCGCCGCTCGATCCGCGCGCCGGCGGCACCAATGCGCTGATCCGGCAGGGCGCCGCGCTGGTCACCGGGGCGGAAGACGTGCTGGAAGCGCTCGCCACGCTGCGCGACCGGCCGCCCGCGCTGGATATGGAAGAAGACACGCCGGGCATGGAGGCGGCCGAGCCGAGCGACGACATGCGCTCGCGGATTCTCAGCCTGCTCGGCCCCTCGCCGCTGGCGGTGGACGATCTCGTGGCGCTGTCGGGCGCCCGGGTCAGCGAGGTGCAGATCCTGCTGCTGGAACTGGAACTGGCGGGCCGGCTGGAACGCCACCGCGACGGCAGCGTCTCGCTGCTGCTTTAAATACAGCCGCGGCCTGCGCCTCGCGCGCCTAAAGCCTGATCCGATCAGGTTGAAACAACCGGATCGGTTAATCAGTCTCTGAATTATGCCTAGAGGACGTTTTACCGATCTGATGGCGGTGCAATCCGATCGGAACGTGCTCTAAGGCGCCTCGACGGAGGGTGCCCCTCGCCGTCCGACCCGGCGCGGCGCGGTCTCCCGGTGGGCCGTTTCGCGAGCCTCCACGCAGGCCATCTCAAGCAGATAGCCCAGCATGTCCAGGTTGTTACGGGCGGCGAGCGTCGCCAGTTCCTGTGTGAGGGCGGCGATATACTCCGCCGCTTCCTTCACCGTCCTATGCGCAGGATCATTTTCGGTCACGTCAGGCGCCCGTTGCTGATAGCGGCACGGAACAGCGTACCACAGCGCGGGGACATGTCACGCCAAATGCGTGCATTCCTGAATATTACACAACCTTACCGCGTAGCGCGCGACCACCCCGCTGCGGCTGCGACCGGCGGGCTTAATTACCTGCGAAACCCTGCCCCGGGCGTCCGTCCCCGGCACGGCGCGTGCTTGGCATTTGACACACCGGGGCCTCTACCCCATTTTCCCGGCCTCTCGGGGCTGGACCCCTCAAAGGACGTGGCGCGCACATGCAGGTCGTCATCGTCGAATCGCCTGCCAAGGCGAAGACGATCAACAAATATCTCGGCTCGGGCTACGAGGTTTTCGCCTCGTATGGGCACGTACGCGACCTTCCGGCGAAGGATGGCTCGGTCAATCCCGACGACGATTTCCGCATGCTGTGGGACGTCGATCCCAAGGCGCAGAAGCGATTGTCCGATATCGCCCGCGCGGTGAAGGAGGCGGACGGCCTCATTCTCGCCACCGACCCGGATCGCGAAGGCGAGGCGATTTCCTGGCACGTGCTGGAAGTGCTGAAGGAAAAGCGCGCGCTGAAGGCGCAGCCGGTCTCGCGCGTCGTCTTCAACGCCATCACCAAGCAGGCGGTGCTGGAGGCGATGCAGCATCCGCGCGTCATCGACGCCGCGCTGGTCGATGCCTATCTCGCCCGCCGCGCGCTCGATTATCTCGTCGGCTTCACCCTCTCGCCCGTGCTGTGGCGCAAGCTGCCCGGCGCCCGCTCGGCCGGGCGCGTGCAGTCGGTGGCGCTGCGCCTCGTCTGCGACCGCGAGCGCGAGATCGAGACCTTCGTCAAGCGCGAATACTGGTCCATCGCCGCCCAGCTGGCGACGCCCCGGCAGGAGACTTTCGAGGCCCGCCTCGTCGGCGCCGACGGCAAGAAGATCACCCGGCTGGATGTCGGCACCGAGGCCGAGGCGGCCGATTTCCGCGCCGCGCTGGAAAAGGCGGATTTCAAGGTGCGCTCGGTCGAGGCCAAGCCGGCCCGCCGCAACCCGTCCCCGCCCTTCACCACCTCCACGCTGCAGCAGGAGGCGAGCCGCAAGCTCGGCTTCGCCCCGGCCATCACCATGCGCATCGCGCAGCGGCTCTATGAGGGCGTCGATGTCGGCGGCGAGACCGTCGGCCTCATCACCTATATGCGTACCGACGGCGTCGACATGGCGCCGGAAGCGGTCGCCGGCGCCCGCTCCGTCATCGCCCGCGACTATGGCGAGCGCTATGTGCCGTCCGCCCCGCGCAAATACACCGCCAAGGCGAAGAACGCGCAGGAAGCGCATGAGGCGATCCGCCCGACCGAGCTGTCCCGCCGGCCGAAGGATGTCATCCGCCAGGTGGAGCCCGACCAGGCCAAGCTCTATGAGCTGATCTGGCTGCGCACCATCGCCAGCCAGATGGAATCGGCCGAGCTGGAACGCACCACGGTCGATATCGACGCGAAAGCGGGCGGCCGGGCGCTGGAGCTGCGCGCCACCGGCACGGTCATCAAGTTCGACGGCTTCCTCACCCTCTACCGCGAGGGGAGCGACGACGACGAGGAGGATGAGGAGAGCCGTCGCCTGCCCTCCATGGCGGCGGGCGAAGCGCTCGCAAGCAAGGGCATCAAGGCCGACCAGCACTTCACCGAGCCGCCGCCGCGCTATTCCGAGGCGTCGCTGGTCAAGCGCATGGAAGAGCTCGGCATCGGCCGGCCCTCTACCTATGCCTCCGTGCTCGCCGTGCTGCGCGACCGCGAATATGTGAAGCTCGACAAGCGCCGTCTGGTGCCCGAGGACAAGGGCCGTCTCGTCACGGCCTTCCTCGAGAGCTTCTTCGACCGCTATGTCGAATACGACTTCACCGCCGACCTTGAGGAGAAGCTCGACCGCATCTCCAATGGCGAGCTGCAGTGGAAGGACGTGCTGCGCGACTTCTGGCGCGACTTCATGGCCGCCGTCGGCGAGACCAAGGAGCTGCGTGTCTCCGATGTCATCTCCGCGCTCGACGGCATGCTCACCGCGCACATCTTCCCGCCCAAGGAAGACGGTTCGGACCCGCGCATCTGCCCGACCTGCGGCACCGGCCGGCTGTCGCTGAAGGTCGGCAAGTTCGGCGCCTTCATCGGCTGCTCGAACTATCCCGAATGCAAATACACCCGCCCGCTGGCGGCGCAGGGGGCGGACGAGGCCAATGGCGGTGACGCCAACGGCACCCGCGTGCTCGGCACCGATCCGGTGACGGGGCTGGAAGTGACCATCCGCGCCGGGCGCTTCGGCACCTATCTCCAGCTTGGCGAGGGCAAGGACGGCGAGAAGCCCAAGCGTTCCAGCCTGCCCAAGGGCCTCGCGCCCGCCGATGTCGATCTCGACACCGCGCTGGCGCTGCTCTCCCTGCCGCGCGAGATCGGCCTTCATCCCGAGACCGGCGAGCCGATCCTCGCCGGCATCGGCCGCTTTGGCCCCTATGTCCAGACCGGCAAGACCTACGCCAATATCGAGCCGGGCGACGACATTCTCGCCATCGGCCTCAACCGGGCGGTGGCGCTGATCGCCGACAAGCAGAGCAAGGGCCCCGGCCGGCGCGGCGCGGTCGGCGGGCGCGAGCTCGGCGAGCATCCCACGCTCGGCGGGGCGATCACCGTGCGGCCGGGCCGCTTCGGCGCATATGTCAACCATGGCAAGGTGAACGCCACACTGCCCAAGGACATGGACCCGGAAGCGGTAACGCTGCAACAGGCGGTGGAACTCATCACCGCCAAGGCCGGCTCCGCGCCGGCCAAGCCCGCGCGCCGCGCCGCGGCGAAGCCGGCCACTGAGAAGGCGCCGGCGAAGAAGGCCGCCACCGCCAAGAAGCCGGCGGCGAAAAAGGCTCCCGCCAAGAAGGCGGCGGCGAAGAAGACGGCGGCCGGCTGAGCGCCGGCGCCTATTCCGGCAGCGGCGCGGGGGGATGGCCGGAGCGCAGCGGGCGCTCCTCCATCGCCAGCATGGCGAGCAGCGACACGGCGAGCGCCCCCGCCGCTGCCACGAACACCCAGCGGAAGGCGCCGGCGAGCGGCGCCACCTGTGCCCGCCCTTCCAGCAGCCGCTCCAGCAGCGCGCTGCTCTCGATGCCCGACAGGCCGATGACGATGGCGCCGAAGCCGGCGGTGAGCACCGCCGCGCCGAGCGAGCGGAACAGGTTCACCACCCCGGTCGCGGTGCCCATCTGCGGCAGCGGCACGGCGTTCTGCACCGCCACCGTTGTCACCGGCAGCACGGTGCCGAGCCCCATGCCGGCAATGCCCATGGCCACCCCGACCACCGCGATCGGCAGGCCGAGCGGCCACAGCGCCAGCGCGCCGAGCGCGGCGATGCTGGCGAGCAGGCCGAGGATCGGCAGGCGCTTGTAATGGGCGATATGGCCCATCACCCGCCCCGCGCCGGTCGCCCCCACCACCACGCCCGCCATGAGCGGTATCAGCGCCAGCCCGGATTGCGAGGCGGAGAGGCCCATCACCCCCTCGAGATAGAGCGGCATCTGGATCGATAGGCCCACCAGCGTGCCCATGGCAAAGGCGGCGGCGGGCACGCCCGTGCGCACCACCTTGTTGGACAGCACGGCGAGCGGCACCAGCGGCTCGGTCGCGGTGGCGACCCTGAAGGCGAAGCCGACCCAGAGCAGCACCGCCAGCGCCAGCAGGCCGAGAATGGGCAGCGAGAACCAGCGGAACTCGGTGCCGCCCCAGCTCAGCGCCATCAGCAGCGCCACCGTCCCGGCGCACATGAGGAAGGCGCCGAGAATATCGAGCCGGTGCGGGTGATGATGCGCCGGCAGCCGCCGCAGCGAGCGGTCGCTCATCAGTGCCGCCACCAGGCCGAGCGGGACATTGATCCAGAAAATCAGCGACCAGTGCAGATGTTCGGCGAAGAAACCGCCGAGGATCGGCCCGGCGATGCTCGAGGTGATGAAAACGATGGCGAAATAGCCCTGGTAGCGCCCGCGTTCGCGCGGGGCGATGAGCAGGCCGATAATCGTCTGCGCCAGCGCGATCAGCCCGCCGCCGCCCAACCCCTGCACCGCGCGCGCCGCGATCAGCCACGGCATGTTCTGCGCGGTGGCGCACAGCACCGAGCCGATGAGGAAGGTGCCGATGGAAGCCAGCAGCACCGGGCGCGGCCCGTGAATATCGGCGAACTTGCCCACCAGCGGCGTGATGGCCGTGCCGGTGAGCAGATAGGCGGTCACCACCCAGGTCAGGTTTTCCAGATCGCCGAAACTGCCGCCAATGGTCGGCAGGGCGGTGGCGATGATGGTCTGGTCGAGTGCGCTGAGGAACATCGCCACCATCACGCCGGTGACGATGACGCGAATCTCGCTATGGGACAGCGACGCGTCGGTCGCCTCCGGCGTGCGGGCATCCATGATACGAATCCAGCTCGGCGCCAACGGCGCGCCGCGAAAGCGCGGCAAATTCCGCCTGTTGGCGGTCAATTGCAAGCGAACGGCCGCCCGTGCCGCAACGTCAGCCCCCGCGCCCGGTCGACGCGGCGCGCCGGAGGCGATAGCGTCAGGTCAGCCCTCCAAACGCGGTGAATCGTGCGTAAACCTATCAAGCCGAAGGGCCGCAAGCCCGCCCGCCCTGCCCTTCCCGCCGGCCTGACCAAGGGTCTGCCCGGTCGCGAGGAATTGATCGCCTTCATCGCCTCGCAGGGCGGTGATGTCGGCAAGCGGGAGATTTCGCGCGCGTTTGGGCTCGACGGCAGCGACCGCATCGCGCTGAAGGAGCTGCTGCGCGAGCTGGCGGATGAGGGCCTGATCGGGAGCAAGCGGCGCAAGCTGCATCTGCCGGGCGCGCTCCCCGCCGTCGTGCTGTCGGAAGTGGTGGAGCGCGACGAAGATGGCGAACTCATCGCCACGCCGGTGGACTGGGACGAGGAGGAGAGCGGGGAAGCGCCGCGCATTCTCGTGCGTCTCGCCCGGCGCGGCCGTCTCGCCGGCCCGGCGCCGACGGTCGGCGACCGGGTGCTGTTGAAGACCGAGGAAATCCCGGAAGCCGACGGGCGCATCCGCCATAACGGCACCGTGCTCAAGGTGATCGAGAAGGCCCGCGCGCTCACGCTCGGCATTTTCCGCCGCGACATACAGACTGGCGGCGGGCGGCTCACCCCCATCGACAAGCGCAATATGGGGCGCGAACTCGCCATCCCGCCGGATTTCACCGGCGAGGCGCAGGAGGGCGATCTGGTCTCGGTCGAGATCATCCGTCACCACGCCTATGGCCTGCCCACCGCCAAGGTGAAGGAGCGCCTGGGTTCGGTGGCGACGGAAAAGGCGATCAGCCTCATCGCCATCCACGCCCACGGCATTCCCAGCGTCTTCCGGCGCGAGGCGCTGGCGGAAGCGGAAGAGGCCCAGCCCGCCTCACTGCGCGGCCGCGAGGACTGGCGCGACCTGCCGCTGGTCACCATCGACCCGCCGGACGCCAAGGACCATGACGACGCGGTGCACGCGACGCCGGACCTCGACCCCGACAATGAGGGCGGCTTCATCCTCACCGTCGCCATCGCCGATGTCGCCGCCTATGTCCGCCCGAACTCGGCGCTGGACCGCGAGGCGCTGGCGCGCGGCAATTCGGTGTATTTCCCCGACCGGGTGGTGCCGATGCTGCCCGAGCGCATCTCCAACGATCTGTGCTCGCTGCGCCCGCTGGAAGACCGGCCGGCACTCGCCGTGCGCATGGTGGTGGGCGCCAATGGCCGCAAGAAGCGCCACAGCTTCCACCGCATCATGATGCGCTCCGCCGCCAAGCTCGCTTACGCGCAGGCGCAGGCGGCGATCGACGGCCGGGTGGACGATGTCACCGATCCCTTGCTGGAAGGCGTCCTGCGCCCGCTCTGGGCCGCCTATGGCGCGGTGAAGAAGGCGCGCGATGCCCGCGCCCCGCTCGACCTCGATCTACCCGAGCGCAAGATCCTGCTGAAAGCCGACGGCACGGTCGACAAGGTGGTGGTGCCGGAGCGGCTGGACGCGCACCGGCTGATCGAGGAATTCATGATCCTCGCCAATGTCGCCGCCGCCGAGACGCTGGAGGAGAAGCGCATCCCGCTCATCTACCGCGTGCATGACCAGCCCTCGCTGGAGAAGATGTCGGCGCTGCGCGAATTCCTGCAGACGCTCGACATCAAGCTGCCGAAGACCGAGAGCGTGCGCCCGGCGCAGTTCAACGACATCCTCGCCCGGGTCGAGGGCACGGAGATGGCGCCGCTGGTCAATCAGGTGATCCTGCGCAGCCAGGCGCAGGCGGAATATGCCAATGAGAATTACGGCCATTTCGGCCTGCATCTGCGCCGCTACGCGCATTTCACCTCGCCAATCCGCCGCTATGCCGATCTGATCGTGCACCGGGCACTGGTGCGGGGGCTGGGTTTCGGCTCCGACGGGCTGCCGGAGACGACGACGCCCGAGCAGCTGGCGGAGATCGCCGCCCGCATTTCCGCCAGCGAGCGCCGGGCCATGGCGGCGGAGCGCGAGACCATCGACCGGCTGATCGCCCATCACATGGCGGTGCAGATCGGCGCCACCTTCCGCGCCCGCATTTCCGGCGTCACCAAGGCCGGGCTTTTCGTCGCGCTCGACGAGACCGGCGCGGACGGCTTCATTCCCGCCGTGACGCTGGGACAGGACTATTACCGCTATGACGAGGCCCGCCACGCGCTGGTGGGCGAGCGCAGCGGCGAGATGCACCGGCTCGGCGACCGCGTCGAAGTGAAGCTTGTCGAAGCCGCCCCCGTGGCTGGCGCGCTGCGCTTCGAACTACTATCTGACGGGAATTACGTAGCGCCCGACCGGCGCCGCCCCGGCGGCCGCGGGCGTCAGGCCCGCAGCACGGAGCGTCCGCACGGACCCAAGCGCTTCGGCAAGCGGAGATAGCGCCGAGAGGCGCGTCAGAGACAGCGCCGGAGGCGCAGCGCGATGCAGACACAGAAGTCCCAGCCCGACCGCCCGATCGGCCCCGCGATCATGAACGGCTTCCGCATGCGCTGCCCCGCCTGCGGCAAGGGCGCGATGTTCGGCTCCTATCTCAAGGTGAACGAGCACTGCCCGGAATGCGGCGAGGAGCTGTGGCATCATCGCGCCGACGACGCGCCGCCCTATATGGTCATCACCATTGTCGGGCATATCGTCGTGCCGCTGCTGCTGGCGGTGGAAATGGCGCTGCACCCGGCGGTGTGGATCCACCTCGTGCTGTGGCTGCCGCTCACCCTCATCCTCTCGCTGGTGCTGCTGCCCCCGGTGAAGGGGGCGCTGATCGGATTCCAGTGGGCGGTGCGCATGCACGGATTCGATCCGAACGATTCCGAGCGCGAGGCGCTGCCCCCCAGCCACCGGACGGACGCGCTGCCGGCGGCCAAGGGATCCTGATCGGTCTTAGCTCCTGATCGGTCTTGTCGGTCTCGTCGGTCTCACACTCCACCTCATCGTCCTCATCGGTCAGTCGCTTCGGCCGGCCTCACCGCACCGTATCGCCCTCATGAGCCTGACCGACGTTTCCCCCCACTTTCCCCGCGAAAGGCTCGACGCGACGCACCCGGTCATCCGCCCGGTGGACGCGGCGGCGCTGATTCTGGTGGACCGCTCGAAGAAGACGCCGCGCCTTCTGCTGGGCCGCCGCAACCCGGCACTGCGCTTCATGCCGGGCAAATTCGTCTTTCCCGGCGGGCGCGTGGACGCGGTGGACCGGCGTGTACCGGTTTACGGAATGCTGGATTCCGAGAGCGAACGCAGGCTGTTAGCCCGCGTCAGCCGCCCCAGCGCCGGCCGTGCCCGCGCGCTGGCGCTCGCCGCCATCCGCGAGACGGCGGAGGAAGTCGGCCTGCTCATCGGCACGCAGGAGGCCGGCGATCCGGGCCCGCTGCCCGGCGCCTGGGCGCCCTTCGGCGCGGCAGGACTGTTTCCCAATCTGGAGGCGTTGACCTTCGTCGCCCGCGCCGTCACCCCGCCCCGCCTCGCCCGCCGCTTCGACACGCGCTTCTTCATGGCGGAGCTGTCGCAGGTCGCCCATCGCCTTGACGACACGGTGGGGCCGGAGGCGGAATTCGTTGAAGCTCAATGGTTTACGCTCGACGAGGCGTTGCGGGCGGACGTGCCGGAAATCACACGCGCGATCCTCGGCGAGGTCGCCCCGCGCCTGTCCGGCGGCCATCGCCCGTGGCAGCCGGTGCCGTTCTTCTTCTCCCGCGGCGCCAAGGTCTATCGCGAGGCACTGGCCTGAACGGGGGCGCGGGCCAGAAACGCGCCGCATGAGGTCATTCCCAAAAGTCATTCGACTTTTGTCATCCATGGGCTAGAGCGGGCGACCCGGGAGGCGCTTCCCGGCCTCAGGTGACCCCATGCATGCCCCCGCCGCCGCCCGCCCCATCAATATCGCTTCCATCGCCGCCGCGATTGCCGCCATCTCCGCCGTCGGCCTCGGCCTCGCTTTGTCGATTCCGCTCCTCGCCTTCGAGTTGCACGACCGCGGCGTTTCCTCGACCTGGATCGGCCTGAACACGGCGGTCGGTGGGCTCGCAACCATAGCATTGGCGCCGTTTCTGCCGAATCTGGTGCGTCGTCTCGGCGCCGGCCCGCTGCTGCTGGCGGCCATCCTCAGCGCCGCGGTCAGCCTTGTCGCCTTCAAGGTCACCGCGTCCTTCGTGCTGTGGTTTCCGCTGCGCTTCATCTATGGCGCGGCCCTGTGCGTGCTGTTCGTGGTCAGCGAATTCTGGATCAACGCCGCCGCGCCGAGCGACCGGCGCGGACTGGTCATCGGCATTTACGGCACGGTGCTGTCGATCGGCTTCGCCGGCGGCCCGGCCATTCTCAGCCTCGTCGGCACGCAGGGATGGGCGCCCTATCTGTGCGGCGCCGCCTTCTTCGGCCTCGCCGGAATTCCCGTGCTGATCGGCGCCTCGAGCGCACCCGCCATCGAGAAGGAGAGCACCTCGGGCGGCGTGTGGGCACTGATGCGGATCGCCCCCGCCGCCACCCTCGCCGCCTTCATCTTTGGCGCCGTGGAAACCGGTATCATCAATTTCCTGCCGCTCTACGGCCTGCGCCGTGGGCTCGATGCCGGCGACGCCGCTCTGCTGCTCACCATAGCCGAACTCGGCAATGTCGCGCTGCAGTTGCCGCTCGGCCTGCTCAGCGACAAGGTCGACCGCCGGCGCCTGCTGCTGGGCTGCGGCATTGTCAGCCTAGGCGGGGCGCTGCTGATCCCCTATCTCGCCATAGACAGCTGGGCGCTGTGGACCGTGGCCTTTCTCACCACGGGAATCGTTGCCGGCCTCTATACGGTGGGCCTGGCTTTGCTTGGCGCTCGTTTCGACGGTGCGGCACTCGCCACCGCGAATGCGGCTTTCGTGATGCTGTACTCGATTGGCCTCACGGTCGGCCCCACAGCTGTAGGGGGTGGCATGCAACTGCTTGATCCGCACGGCTTCGCGTGGGTGATCGCCGCCTTCCTGGTGCTCTATGTGCTGGTGGTGGCAGGACAGATTTGGCGCGATCGCTGACCACGCTTCCTTGACATTCGCGCGCCGATCACGGATACGGACGCGCAACGAGCGGCGGTTCTGCCGCGCGAACCCAATTTCTTCGGCGTGGCGGCCCCACGTTCGAGAGCCACGCTCCAGGAGACCCGGTCATGGCCAAGGCAACGACCATCAAGATCAAGCTCGTGTCGAGCGCCGACACCGGCTTCTTTTACGTGACCAAGAAGAACTCGCGCACCATGACCGACAAGCTGGTCGTGAAGAAGTACGACCCGGTGGCGCGCAAGCATGTCGAATTCCGCGAAGGCAAGATCAAGTGATCTGAGGCCTATCGGATTCTGACGCGAAAAGGCGCCGTTTGGCGCCTTTTTCTTTGGCGGAACATCGAGATACGTCCGCCGCTCATCTTAAGCGACGCTGCAGCGATGAGGGACGTTTTTGATTGAGGAAGAGGTACCGGCTGGCGGGCGGGAATCGGCGAGCGGTGAACGGAGAGGCCATCCGTAGACACCGCCCGCCGACCAGACCCCACGGACCCAGGAGATGCGGCGGACCCGAGCACTCCGTAGGGCAAACGGATACCGAGGAAAAGCTAACCCAAATGCAGCTAAATGCAACGGGGTTTCGCCGCAGATTCGCACCGGAGCGCGAAGCTCCGCGCTCCGGTGATACCGTTCAGGACACCGGCACGAACTGGCGCACGGTTTCAAGGAATTTGGCGACGGAAATCGGCTTGGAAAGATAGGCCTCGCAGCCGCCTTCGCGAATGCGCTCCTCATCGCCCTTCATGGCGAAGGCGGTGACGGCGATAACGGGAATGGCCTTGAGTTCTGGATCGGCCTTCAGTGCGCGGGTGACATCAAGGCCTGAAACCTCAGGGAGTTGGATGTCCATCAGGATCAGGTCCGGCCGATGACGGCGCGCGAGATCGAGGGCTTCCACGCCATTGCGCGTCCCGACCGTGATATAACCGTGGGCTTCGAGCAGATCGTTGAAGAGCTTCATGTTGAGCTCATTGTCCTCAACGATCAGAACGGTCTTGGGCATCGGTCGACTGTCCCTGCAACGACGGCACACCGGGCAAGCTGGAATCACTCACCCTTCCGCTGGTCGATGCGCTAGCTTTACCCACCCATTCCTTACGGAACCGGAAATGAAACGCCGCAACTCCCGTCCCCCTTCCCAGATCGACGCGGCCCGGCAGGTGGCGCTGGGCGCCCTCGCCTTTCTCGCTGGCGATCCTGAGCGCATTGGCCCATTTCTGGCGGAGAGCGGGCTATCGCCGGGTGATCTGCGTGGCGTCGCCGGCTCGGCGGCCTTTCATGTCGCCCTGCTCGACTACCTCATCAACCGCCAGGATCTTCTCATCGCGCATGCGAGCGAGGCGGAAATCGATCCCGGCCATGTGGTGGCGGCGCGCGAAATTCTGTTCCACGCCGAAATGGGCGAGGACTGAGCCGGGGCACACGGAGCAAGAGCGATGGCGCGTCTGCCGGCCTTCTGCCGTGACTGCCTCACCGTCGCTGCTGAGGAGAGACGCTGCACGCAGTGCGGCAGCCCGCGGCTGCTGCGCCATGCCGAACTCGACACGCTGCACGTGGCCCATATCGACTGCGACGCCTTCTATGCCTCGGTGGAGAAGCGCGATGACCCGGCGCTGCGCGACGTTCCCGTCATCATCGGCGGCGGCAAGCGGGGCGTGGTCTCGACCGCTTGCTATCTCGCGCGCGTCAAGGGCGTACGCTCGGCCATGCCGATGTTCAAGGCGCTCGCTTTGTGCCCGGAAGCCACCGTCATCAAGCCCAACATGGCGAAATATGTCGCGGTCGGGCGGCAGATTCGCGAGCGGTTCCTGCGCCTCACCCCCCTGGTGGAGCCGCTTTCGATCGACGAGGCCTTTTTAGACCTCGCCGGCACCGAACTTCTGCATGGGGAGAACCCGGCACGGGCGCTCGCCCGGCTGGCCCGTTCGGTCGAGACGGAAATCGGCGTCACCATCTCCGTCGGCCTCGCGCCAAACAAGTTCCTCGCAAAGATGGCCTCCGAACTCGACAAGCCGCGCGGCTTCGCGGTTATTGGGACACAGGAGGCCATGGCCTTCCTGGCGGAGCGGAGCGTCGGCGCGATCTGGGGGGTCGGCAAGGCGACGCAGGAGCGGCTTGCGCGCGAGGGCTTCCGCACCATCGCCGACCTGCAGGCGGCCGACGAAACCGCCCTCGCCCGCCGCTTCGGCAATGAGGGGCTGCGACTGTGGCGCCTGGCACGCGGCATCGATACGCGCTCCGTGAACCCAGAGCGCGAGACCAAGAGCGTGTCGACGGAAACGACATTCGACAGCGACATTGCCGACTATCGCACGCTGGAACAGGAACTCTACCGGCTCACCCGCAAGCTCTCCGACCGGCTGAAGGCCGCGGACCTCGCCGGCCGCACGGTCACTCTGAAGCTGAAGACCGCCGATTTCCGGCTGATCACCCGCGCCCGCTCGCTGGAAGACCCAACCCGCCTCGCCCACCGCATCTTCGACCATGCCCGCGAATTGCTGGCCCGCGAAACCGATGGGCGACGTTTCAGGCTTATCGGCGTCGGCGTCTCGGAACTCGCCGACCCGGCATTGGCCGACCCGGCCGACCTCGTGGACACTTCGGCCACTAAGCGGGGCCTTGCGGAACTGGCGACGGACTCGCTGCGCGCCCGCTTCGGCAAAACGATCATCGACCGTGGCATCACCCTCGACGCGCCGACGCGGCGCGAGCCCGAACAGCCCCACCGCAACCGGCCGGATGACGGGGGCACGCAGGATGAGCCTATTTCGCGCACTCTTCCTTCGGGAGCGACTCGTAGGAAATGAGGGTGCCGTTCAGCGCGAACTCGCCATAGTCGAGCTTCAGCTTGCGGCTCACGCCGTTGTCGAACATGTCGAAGCTGATGACGTAATCTGGCGTCTCGTTGCTACCGCCTCGCTCATAATAGCTGATCGTCACGGGGAAACGCGCCCGCCCGGCGAGATCGCCTGCCGTCGCGGCTTCTTCGAGGCCCTTGGCGTCGCGCGTCTCACGACCGATCACGGCCAGCGTGTCATAGACCTTCTTCGCATCGGGCGAGCCGTCGAATACCGGCGCTTCGACGATCGCCTCGCCGCTCTCCGCACTGCCGATAAGGCGCAGAACATGCTGTGTCGGCAGCAGCACGTTCTCGCCGAGCGTCACCGTCTGCGGTTCCGGCTTGGTCGCCTTCACCGTCAATGCGCCGTCCTTGCGCTCGGCGACGCCGTCCGCCTCTTCGGTGGTCTCACCATTGATGCGGTTGGAGACGCGAAAGCGATAGGACTTGCCGTCGCCATCTTCCCACGTCGCCGTCGAAACCGCGCTGTTGACCCGTCCACCTTCCGTCGCCAACTGGGTATCCTGCCGCAGTTGGACCGAATAGCCGGCGCAGGCGCTGCCCCGCATCTCATAAACGATCCGACCCTCGGCCCCATTGATACGGGTGCCGGACTTGGAAGCGTCGAGCGAGACCGCGTAGGTGGCGCGGTGCGGCGACAGCTGGATCGCCATTGCTGGCAGGGCGGAGGCTCCCAGCAAGAGCGCGGCGAGGGAAGAGCGGACAAAACAGGCGGACGGCATAGGTAATGGGCTCCTCGCAGACGTCAGTCGCAGCTTGCGAATGGCGAACCGATCCGCCAAACATGACCCATCGAAGATGGCAATTGCAGGTCGGTTGCCGCTCATTGGCCGTCGCATGCCGAGACGGGCAGCGCATCCACGATAGCAGGAGATTTCCATGACCGGAACGGTTGAGGCCAAGCTCGCGGCCCTCGGCATTACCATCCCCGCGGCCAGCGCCCCGGCGGCGAACTATGTGCCCTTCGTCATCAGCGGCAACCAGCTCTGGATTTCCGGCCAAATCTCCATGGCCAATGGCAGCTTCATGACCGGCAAGCTCGCCGGCGAGGGCGACATCGAGGCCGGCCGCGCCGCCGCCCGCCAGTGCGCCATCAACCTCATCGCACAGATCAAGGCCGCGCTCGGCGATCTCGACCGGGTGAAGCGGGTGGTAAAGCTGGTCGGCTTCGTCAATTCCTCACCCGACTTCACGGATCAGCCGAAGGTGGTGAATGGCTGCTCCGACCTGTTTGTGGAGGTCTTCGGCGATGCTGGCCGCCATGCGCGCTCGGCCGTGGGCGTAGCGCAGTTGCCCTTCAATGTCAGTGTCGAAGTCGAGGCCGTGATCGAATTCACCTGAGGCCGGCCATGGCTCCGAACATCCCCGCCGCCAATGCGCCGGCCTGGCTCACCGCCCGGCCGATCGCCCACCGCGCGCTGCACGATGCGGTGCGCGGTGTGATCGAGAACACGCCCTCGGCGGTCGATGCCGCACTGGCGCGCGACTATGCCATCGAAGTGGACATCCAGCTCTCCGCCGATGGCGAGGCCATGGTGTTCCATGACGACACGCTGGAGCGTCTGACCTTGGCGGAAGGGGCAGCCAACGCCCTTACCGCTGAGGAGCTGAAGGCGGTGGAGATGCGCGGCACGGGCGACCGGATGATGAGGCTGACGGAGCTGCTCACCCGCGTCGGCGGCCGCGTGCCGCTCATCATCGAACTGAAAAGCCATTTCGACGGCGACACCGCCATCGCCGCCCGCGCCGTTGCGATCCTCGCCAGCTATGATGGTCCGGCAGCGCTCATGTCTTTCGATCCGGACCTCGTCGCCGCGGTGCGGGCGCTCGCGCCGGATATTCCGCGCGGCATCACGATGGAGCACCGCTACGACGACCCGGAATGGGACATGATCAGCCATGAGACCAAGCATGAATGGGGCAGCCTGCTGCATCTGCCGCGCACGCAGCCCGACTTCATCGCCCATTATGTGAAGGAACTGCCGTCGGCAGCCGTCGACGCCGCCCGCCAGCAGCGCCCCATGCCGCTACTGACCTGGACCGTCCGAACGGCCGAGGATCGGGAGACCGCCGCCCGCCATGCCGACCAGATGATCTTCGAGGGCTTTCTGCCCTGAGCCGGAAGCACCGCTTCCCGATCGCGTGAGCGCTCTTGCTGTTCTCACCGGGTGCGACACACAATGGCGCCCCCTTGGGCCATCCCAGCGCCGCCCTTCCGCGAGCCCCTGCCGAATGTCCGACGAAACGTTCCGCCTGCGCGTCGAAAGCGACATCCGCGCGCTCAGCGCCGACACCTGGGATGCCTGCGCACCCGTTTTAACCTCCTACGCTGAGTCAAATCCCTCTCTTAACCCATTCATCAACCACGCGTTTCTCTCGGCGCTTGAGGAATCCGGCTCCGTCGCCGCATCGACCGGCTGGCTGCCGCAGCATCTGGTGCTGGAGGGAGACGACGGCGAGGTGCTGGGTGTCTGTCCGGCCTATCTCAAGTCGCACTCGCAGGGCGAATATGTCTTCGACCATGGCTGGGCCGAGGCTTATGAGCGCGCGGGGGGCCGTTATTACCCCAAGCTGCAGGTAAGCGTGCCTTTCACCCCCGCGACCGGGCCGCGCCTGCTCGCGGGCACCGGCCCGCAGGCAGAATCGGTGCGGCAGGCATTGGCGGCCGGACTGGTGGCGCTCGCGAAACTGAGGAAGGTGTCCTCGGTGCATGCCACCTTCCTCACTGAAGCGGATGCGGCAGCACTGGAAGGGGAAGGTTTCCTGCCGCGCGCGGACCAGCAGTTTCACTGGCGCAATGAGGGCTATGGGGATTTCGAGGCGTTCCTCGACGCCCTCGCCTCGCGCAAGCGCAAGCAGATCCGTCGCGAGCGCCGGGAAGCGCTGGAGAACGGCATCACTGTTCACTGGCTCACCGGCTCGGACCTGACCGAGGATGTCTGGGATGCCTTCTTCGGCTTCTACATGGAAACCGGCGCGCGCAAATGGGGGCGGCCTTACCTCAACCGCGCCTTCTATTCGATGATCGGCGAACGGATGCCGGACCGCATCCTGCTTGTGATGGCCAAGCGCGCCGGGCGCTGGATCGCCGGCGCGATCAACTTCATCGGCGCCGACACGCTCTATGGCCGGCACTGGGGCGCCATCGAGCATCACCCCTTCTTGCATTTCGAGATCTGCTATCATCAGGCCATCGACTACGCGATCGCGCACGGGCTGCGGACGGTGGAGGCCGGCGCACAGGGCGAGCACAAGCTGGCGCGCGGCTACATGCCGGTCATCACCCGCTCGGCCCACTACATCGCCGATGCGCAGTTCCGCGCCGCCGTCGCCCACTATCTCGACCGCGAACGCCGCTATGTCGCTGAGGCCGGCGCCGAACTCAGCGAGTTGGGGCCTTTCCGTCAGCAAGTGGTCGCAGACACGAACGGGGAGCCTTGACCGGAGAAAGCCGGCTTGCGATCAGATCAGGCCGACAGGGAGGAACCCATGGCCTATGATCCCGGCAATATCTTCGCGATGATCCTGCGCGGCGACATTCCCGCCCACAAGATCTATGAGGACGAGCGCGTGCTTGCCTTCCTCGACATCATGCCGCGGGCCGCAGGCCATGCGCTGGTGATTCCGAAGGCGCCGGCGCGCAATCTGCTGGATGTCGAACCGGGTGACCTGGCCGCCGTGATGGCCATGGCGCAGCGCGTCGCCCAGGCCCAGATGCAGGTATTCGACGCCGAGGGCATCACCGTCACCCAGCACAATGAGAAGGCCGGCGGACAGGAAGTGTTCCACCTGCATGTGCATGTCATCCCGCGCCATGCCGGTATCGATCTGCGCCCGCCGCTCTCCTACAAGGAAACACCGGAAGTGCTGGCGCAGCAGGCGGCGCAGCTGAAAGCAGCGCTTAAGGGCTGATACCCAACCACCAGGCGCCAGCCACGAGCACCGCTTCGGCGGTCAGCACGCCGGCGAGCACGGAGCGGCGCAGGGCGAGGAATCCGGCAATGCCGCTCGCCACCGCGCCGATGCGCAGGCCGAGCGGCAGGGCGACCAGCGCGCCGCTGGGCACCAGCAGCAGCCGCGCCACCACGGCCGCCAGCAGCGCCGTCGCCACCGCCTGCACCCATTGCATCCAAAGGCTGCCGGGGTCGATGCGCCGACCGAAAAGCACGCCGAGTACCCGCCAGACTTCGTTCGGCAGGAAGCCGAAGAAGATCACCACCAGCATGGCCCCAAGTTCGGTCGAGTAGAGGCTCATATGCGCCGTTCCGGCAGGTGACGGGCGATGAAGAAGGCCAGCGTGCCGCCGCCCACACCGGCCCAGAACAGGTCCAGCCCGCCGGGCGAATTGGCGACGAGCGGCGAGATCGCCGCGCCAAGCCCAATGGCCAACCAGTCGACACTTTGCCTTGCGTTGCGCACCAACAGAATGGCGAAGGAAATCGGCGTAAGAAGCAGCAGCGCCACCGCCAGCGGTCCCGGCAACGCTCCCGTTAGATAGAAGCCGATCGCGGTGCCGGCCATGCTCAGCACAGTGAGGCCGAGCCCCAGCCCTGCTGCATAGCCAGGGCGCCCTTCCTCAGGCACCTTCGGCAGCAACCGGAATCCCTCAACCCACACCGTCATGGCGACAAAATGGGCGCAGAGCAGTTCCCATCCGAGGCGCGGGCGAGGCCCCCGCATCAGCGGCATCAGTGAGACGACCATCGGCAGCAGCCTCACGCCGGAAAGGCAGACCGCCACGGCGAGGGCGGGCGGCGATGCCCCAGTGGCGAGTCCCCCGACCAGGATCACCTGCGCCGGCAAGGCCCAGACCAGAAGCGTCGACAACAGACCCGCGCCGATGGGAAAGGCAAGGTCATGCAGCAAACCGCCGAAGCCGATAAAGGTGGCCACCAGCACCAGACCGGGCGTGGAGACGGCGCCGCGCATCCCGCGCAAAAACCAGCGCGCGGGTGGAGCAGGGTCGGGAGGAGGCGAAACCTGGGGGGATTGCATGTCAACTCGCCTGGGCCTTTTGCGGCGCCCTCCCCCTGGCGTCAAGCGAAACGGGCGACGCTCCGCTGCATAGCTGCCATGAGAGACGGTCGCCCCCAAAAGCCGGGCCCAAAAAAGCCGCCCGCGACACTGTCGCGGGCGGCGCCTCATTCATTTGGCAAGGCTGGAAACGTCCGGCTCACGCCTTGACCAGCGGCACCTTCGGCACTTTCGAGGTGCCGGGCTTTGCCCGCTTGGCGGCAGCGGCTACGGGCTTCTTGGCCTTTGCCGCCGGCGTCTTGCGACGCGGCGCGCGCTTGGTCTCGGGCGCCTCGATCTTTTCCGGCTTGGGGGTGATCGGCCCCTCCGGGAACTCGAAAGCCAGAGCACTCTCGCCCTCATCGTCGGTCTGCAGGACGACGCGCACATGGCCACCATTACGCAGCTTGCCGAACAGCACTTCGTCGGCAAGCGGCTTCTTGATGTGCTCCTGGATCACACGGCCCATGGGACGCGCGCCCATCTGCTGGTCGTAGCCACGCTCCACCAGCCAGGCCGTGGCTTCGTCAGACAGCTCGATAGTGACGTTGCGATCCGCCAGCTGCGCCTCCAGCTGGAGCACGAACTTCTCCACCACCAGCGCGATGATCTCATTGGTGAGGTGGGCGAAGGGGATGATGGCGTCGAGCCGGTTGCGGAACTCCGGCGCGAAGAGACGGTTGATGGCCTCCACATCGTCCCCCTCGCGCTTTGAGCGCGTGAAGCCGAAGGCGGACTTCGACAGGTCGGCGGCGCCCGCATTGGTCGTCATGATGAGAATGACGTTGCGGAAATCCACCTGCTTGCCGTTGTGGTCGGTCAGCTTCCCGTGGTCCATCACCTGCAGCAGGATGTTGAACAGGTCGGGATGCGCCTTCTCGATCTCGTCGAGCAGCAGCACGCAATGCGGGTGCTGGTCGATACCGTCGGTCAAAAGGCCGCCCTGGTCGAAACCGACATAGCCGGGGGGCGCGCCGATCAGCCGCGAGATGGTGTGCCGCTCCATGTACTCCGACATATCGAAGCGCAGGAGTTCCACGCCGAGGCTGGAAGCGAGCTGCTTCGCCACTTCGGTCTTGCCGACGCCGGTCGGCCCGGAGAACAGATAGGAGCCGATCGGCTTTTCCGGCTCGCGCAGACCTGCCCGGGCCAGCTTGATTGCCGACGCGAGCGCTTCGATCGCCTTATCCTGGCCGTAGACCACGCGCTTCAGCGTCGTTTCCAGCGCCGATAGAATCTCGGTGTCCGACTTGGAAACGGACTTTGGCGGGATGCGGGCGATGGTGGCGATGGTGGCCTCGATCTCCTTCACGCCGATCGTTTTCTTGCGGCGCCCCTCCGGCAGCAGCATCTGCGCTGCACCGGACTCGTCGATGATGTCGATCGCCTTGTCCGGCAGCTTCCGGTCATGGATGTAGCGGGCGGACAGTTCCACCGCCGCCTTGATGGCGTCATTGGTGTAGCGCAGCCGGTGATAATCCTCGAAATAGGGCTTCAGGCCCTTGAGGATCTCGATGGCGTCCGGGACGGTCGGCTCCGGCACATCGATCTTCTGGAAGCGACGGACGAGGGCGCGGTCCTTCTCGAAATACTGACGGTATTCCTTGTAGGTCGTCGAGCCGATGCAGCGCAGCGTGCCTGCGGCGAGAGCAGGCTTGAGCAGATTGGAGGCATCCATTGCGCCGCCCGAGGTCGCACCGGCGCCGATCACCGTGTGGATCTCGTCGATGAACATGATGGCGTCAGGATAGGCCTCGATCTCCTTGACCACCTGCTTGAGGCGCTCTTCGAAGTCACCGCGATAGCGGGTGCCGGCCAGCAGCGCGCCCATGTCGAGCGAGAAGACTGTCGCCTTGGCGAGAACATCCGGCACCTCGCCAGCAACGATGCGGCGCGCCAGACCTTCCGCGATGGCGGTCTTGCCGACGCCGGGGTCGCCCACGAAAAGCGGGTTGTTCTTGGAGCGGCGGCACAGCACCTGGATGGTGCGCTGGATCTCGCTGTCGCGGCCGATCAGCGGGTCGATCTTGCCCTCACGTGCCTTCTTGTTGAGGTTCACGCAATAAGCGTCGAGCGCATCGGCCTTCTTCTTGGTGTCCTCCCCGGTCTTCGTCTCCGTCTCCTCCTCGGCGCCGCGAACAGGGCGACTTTCCGACATGCCGGCGCGCTTGGCGATGCCGTGGCTGATGTAGTTGACGGCATCATAGCGCGTCATGTCCTGCTCTTGCAGGAAATAGGCCGCATGGCTCTCGCGCTCGGCGAAGATGGCGACCAGCACATTGGCGCCGGTCACCTCCTCGCGGCCGGAGGATTGAACATGAATGACGGCGCGCTGAATGACACGCTGAAAACCGGCCGTCGGCTTTGAATCCTCACCGGCGTCCTGGACCAGATTGTCGAGCTCGGTGTCGATATACTCGACCAGATTGCGCCGCAGTTTGTCGATGTCGACATTGCAGGCTCGCATCACCGCCGCCGAGTCCTGGTCGTCGACCAAGGACAGCAGCAGGTGCTCCAGCGTCGCATATTCGTGGTGGCGTTCGTTAGCGAGCGCGAGGGCCCTGTGCAGCGACTGCTCGAGGCTTCGGGAGAAGGTGGGCATCGGGACCTCTTCGTTTAGCCGTCGCGGGGCGTCACTTCTTCTCCATGACGCACTGCAAAGGATGCTGGTGCTTGCGCGCGAAGTCCATCACCTGCGTGACCTTTGTCTCGGCCACTTCATAGGTGAAGATACCGCACTCCCCCACGCCATGCTGATGCACATGCAGCATGATCTGGGTGGCTTCCTCCCGGTTTTTGCTGAAGAAGTGCTCCAGCACATGCACAACGAACTCCATTGGCGTGTAGTCGTCGTTGACAAGGAGCACCCTGTAGAGATTCGGCCGCTTGACCTGCGGCTTGGTGCGCGTGATCACCGCCGTGCCGGGGGCGTTGTCCCCACGGCGTCGACGCTCATCGTCGGCCATCATCATTGCACGCAGCTGACTTTCAGCGTGGTCGGACATTCATGCATTCCCTAACCGGCGAACCGGCCTTCGGTAGCTATAATATGTATGCACCCCCGCTCACGCCAGAGGGGCGGACGGAACCGACTGTCGCATTACGGTGACAATTCGATGAGGCCGCCGCCGGGCTCCGCGCGCGGCCGGTGAAAGCGAGCCGAAGAATGCCTCGCCGCAATGAAAAAGGCCCGGCGCTGCGGCCGGGCCTTTTAAAAACATCGGGACGATACAAACTCCCGTTTCGCAACGTCCATCGCATCAGGCGATTGCCGGAACCCCGCCTCGCCTGCGATCGCTCAATGAGCGCATATCACTTGGTGACGGCGACCTTGGCGAGAACGCTCTCGTAGGGCTTGTACGTCTCCTTGGCCAGATCGGCGTACAGCTCGCCCATCTTGGTCGCCTGAGCGACAAAGCTCTCATAGGCGCTCTTGAAATAGTCGGACTGGATCTCAACCGCCTTGTCGAGCGTCTTGGCGCCGAACAGCTTCTCAGCGGCAGCGGTACCTTCCTCGAAGGACTTCTTCGAGTAATCGGCCACTTCCACCGCGATGGACTGGACGCCCTTGGACACGGTGCCGAAGCTCTTGACCGCGAGTTCGAGGTTGTCCTTACCGACCTTCTGGATGTCGTCAAAATTCTGCAGCATGAGCCCGCTCCTTGGTGTTCCAAAACGCGCGTCGCTCACTTGGCCACTCGCGCCCGCCCGGGAATTCTCCCTCGAATTTTTGTAATGCACCGCACCAAGAGGGTCAAGAAATTTGTGCGGCGCACCATGCCGCTACGACACGCAGGCTCCGCACCATCTTCATGCCATATCAACAGCGTTGATGAGCCTTCTTTACGACTCTGTAACCCTGCCCTTTTTAAGCTTTGGGAAGTGATGGTTCGGCAGGGATCCTTAACGGTCTAGGCCTTCGCAGCGGCAGCAACGCCTCGCCGCAGCGGCCTTTTTCCTGACGAATGGGTTGAGTTCCGGCATCACATGCCGGCAGCGAGTAGCGGGACGAACAGATGCGGGTTCCGGAGATGGTCGGCACCACTTTCATGCGTGCCGCCGTGGCGGTTTTGGCGGTCTCCATCCTCGGAGCCGGCTTTGCAGAGGCCGCGCCGAAGAAAAAGACGGTTCGGGCCAAGCCTGCGGCCACCCGGACCGTATCCAGCACCGGCAACTGGCAACGGGGCTATTCGCACATCGTCGTCGATGCCAATACCGGTCGCGTTCTCGACGCCGACAATGCCGATGCGCTGCGCCATCCTGCCTCTGTCACCAAAGTGATGACGCTCTACCTGCTGTTCGAGCAGCTTGAGAGCGGCCGGATGAAGCTGAACACCCCGCTTCGTGTTTCCGCCTACGCCGCGGCACAGCAGCCCTCCAAGCTGGGCGTGAAGGCCGGGTCAACGATTTCGGTCGAGGACGCCATCCAGGCGCTGATCACCCGCTCGGCAAATGACGTTGCCGTGGTGGTCGCCGAGAACATCTCCGGCAGTTCTTCCTCCTTCGCCAATCTGATGACGCGGCGGGCCCGCCAGCTCGGCATGTCACGCTCGGTGTTCAAGAACCCCAACGGCCTGCCTAACCCCGAGCAGGTGACGACCGCCCGCGATCTCGCCACCCTCGGCCGTGCCATTCAGGAACGCTTCCCGAAGTACTACACCTATTTCGAGATCCGCAGCTTCCAGTATCGCGGCGTCGCCATTCGCAACCACAACCGCCTGCTCGGGCGGGTCGATGGCGTCGACGGGATCAAGACCGGGTACACCAACGCGTCCGGCTTCAACCTGCTCACCAGCGTGAAGAAGAACGGTCGTTACGTCATCGCCGTCGTGATGGGCGGCGCCAGCGCCGCCTCGCGCGATGACCGCATGGTGGCCCTGATCGGCGAAAACCTCGGCAAGGCTCAGGCCGGCCGGCAGATGGTGGCCCGCATGAGCAGCCCGCCTCCGGGCGCTTCGGCCGACGACGCCTCCGCTCCTGTCGCCATTGCGGAAGAGGCTCCGGCCACGCCCAAGACCATCCCGGTGCCGACCACCAGCCCGCGTGTCGCCATGGCCTCGGCTGTTCCCGATATGGAGCCGACCGCTTCCGTCCCGACACCCGCCCCCTCTCCGGCGCGCCCGGCCCGGGCTGCCACGAATGCCCCGGCCGCCAACACGCCCCCCGTTGGATCCGCCGCCCCGATCGTGCCGGTCGCGGTCAAGACCGTCGCGGTGGCTCGTCCGAGTCAGCCGGTTGCCACCTTCAGCAATCAGCCGGGCATTCTGGGTACGCTCTCCTTCACCAATAACGGCTTCATCGCGGAATCCTCGGAGACCGCAGCTGCCGCTCCGGCGCAGCACGCCATCCGCCAGCAGGTGCAGGTGGCGAGCGCGGGCCCGATCGAGATTCCGCGCCAGGAAGCTGAGACGGCCGAGCAGTCCACGGCTCCCCGCTCGGGCTGGGCGATCCAGATCGGCGCTTTCGGCAGCGAGGCCGATGCGCGCGCACAACTCGCCAAGGCGCAGCAGAAGGCCGGCCGGGCCCTTGCGAAGGCCGATGCCTACACGGAGCAGGCGGTGAAGGGTTCGACCCGGATCGTCCGCGCCCGGTTCGCCGGCTTCGATGCCGAGTCCACCGCGCGCAAGGCCTGCGATGCCCTGAAGCGCAGCGACTTCGGCTGCATGGTGTTCCGCAACTGATCCAGGGGGAGGCGTCAATGGCGGTCGAGCAGGACATCCTTCGCTTCGTTTACCCGGGCAGCGAGATAGTTCGACCCGCCCTGGTCGGGATGGAGTTTCTTCATAAGGGAACGGTGAGCCTGGCGGATTTGGTCCGCCCCCGTCCCCGGCTCAAGCCCCAGGATCTGGTAGGCCTCCTCTTCCGTCATCGCGCCGCGGCGCGGCGGGTCAGCGCGCCGCCCGCCCGCTTGTCCCTCCACGTTCTCACGCCAGCCGGGCGACCGGCGGTCAAGATAAGCTTCGAGTAGCTGGCGGCTCTCGACATCGACGTCGAGGGCGAGACGGGCAAGACTCTGGACATCGAGCGTGTCGAGCGCAACGCCGGCGAAGGGGCCATTGATCACCGTCCCGGCGAGCCGCCCGCTGTCATGGTCGAGCTCCATGTCGAGGAAGGCGGTGCGCACAGTGGAAGTCCGCCCTTCGGTCGGCGCACTCCGGCCGGACGTGAACGCCTTGCGGATATCCCAGCCGACCAGCGACAGTCCGAAGATGCCCAGCGGCAGCGCCGTCTCGATATGTCCTCGCATGCCGAGAAAGCCGGCGACGAGGATCAGCGCACCGCCCCCCACTCTGCGTCCGAACTGAGCGAGTACCGCCGGATTGGCACGGCCAAACGCCTTGAGGCCGTAATAGAGCAGCGCGACGATCGCCGCCCCGATCAGCAGATTGATCATCGCGTATCCTGCATGGCGGAAATGAGCCGGCGCGCTCCGGGCGAGGCACCGGCCAACGCGGTAAGCGCTTTGGTGCCGCCGGCGGCATAAGATGCGGCGGCCCGCAGCAGCGCCCGCAGTTCGGCTGAAGCGCCCGCGTCGAAACGGCAAAACGCGCCCTTCGTCAGCCGTGCTATCTCGCGAAAAGCGCGCTCGGCCTGGGGATCGGTCCCCTCCTGGAACATGAAGGCTGGCACCCCGCGCAGCGCGAGCGGGCCGGCTTCGGCGCAGAGCGTGTCGATGTTCTCTTCCATGGCGTCGCCGACGAAGACCAGCGCGCCGACTGGCCCCTTTGCCGCCTGCGACGCCGCGTGACTGAGGACGCGGCCGATCTGGGTTCGCCCACCCTGGCATTGGATGCGGGCCATCAGCGCGCCCAGCTTTGCCCCCTCATTCAACCAAGGCGAGGCCCGGCACTCGCCGGAGCCACGATAATAGACGAGTTGCATATCGAGCCCGCCGATACGGGCAGCCTCCTCGAACATTTCCGCCTGCAGGGCGCAGGCAAGGTCCCAGGTCGCTCCCCGGCTCATCGTTGCGTCGAGACCGAAGATCAATCGCCCGCGCTTCTCCGCAGTCAGAGGCGCGCGGCGCTCCAACTCGGCGAGAAAGGATGCGGTATCGGCGGAGTGAACCGCCGCAACGTTCGGCGCGGTCCTGACGGGTGGTGTCTTGTCGGCGGCCATGCGGGTCCCTGCTGCGGATTCGGCGCAAGTGTATCGGGGGAGCGGCCCTCGACAACAGCCCGCTCGCCAAGGGTTGAAGATCTGGCCCGGCGTTGACCCTCGGCCCGGCTCTGTTAGCTTCCGCGCCCCGACAGAACGAGATTTCGCCATGACACGCGACCGCGCGATCCGCACCGTCCATACCGTTGCCGCCCTGCGGGCGCAGATACAGCAATGGCGTGCCGCGGGCGACAAGATCGCACTCGTTCCGACGATGGGAGCGCTTCACGCGGGACATGTGGCCCTGATGAACGCTGCCAGGGAGAGAGCGGAGCGGGCGATCGTGACGATTTTCGTCAACCCCACTCAATTTGCACCGACTGAGGACCTGTCGCGCTACCCGCGGACCCTGGAGGCGGACCTCGCCAAGGCTCAGGCGGCTGGGGTGGACATGGCGTTCGTACCCGATGTCGGCGAGATGTATCCAGAGGGATTTTGCACCACGATCTCGCTAACCGGCCCGGCCCTGGACCTTGAAACCGCTTTTCGCCCGACTCACTTCGCCGGCGTCGCGACGGTTGTGGCGAAGCTACTTCTCCAGGCGCTCCCGGACGTCGCGTTGTTTGGTGAGAAGGACTACCAGCAGCTACAGGTCGTAACGCGCCTCGCCCGCGACCTCGATCTGCCCGTGCAGATCGTCGGCGTGCCGACGGTACGAGAGCCCGACGGCCTCGCCATGTCATCGCGTAACGTCTACCTCTCGACGGCAGATCGTGCGACAGCAGCCATTCTCCACCGTGCTCTTAACGAGGCCGCAGAGCGGATCGCGCGTGAGGGCAAGGTCGCGGCTGCGGTCGAAGAAGCACGCGCCGCGGTTTGCGCCGCCGGCTTCCAGCTGGATTATCTTGAGGCGCGCCACGCCGAAACTCTCGCTCCCATCAACGGTGCGGATGATGGTCCCATCCGCTTGCTGGTGGCGGCCCGTATCGGGACGACGCGCCTCATCGACAATGTGTCAGTGCCGACATTGACATAACGGCGTCAGCCCATGGTCACATAGGCTACCGCCATCCCGACGATGACCAAGCCAAGGCTGATGCCAAGCACATAGCGCATAGGCTTGACCTCGACGGCTTGACGTTCCTCGGTCTTGGCCTTCACCACCACCTCGCCATTATCGACAACGCGTCGATCATCGGAATCGACGTGGGTCATACCTTCAGGGTTCGTCTGGCTCATGCCGATCTTCCTTTCGCTCATTCCGTATGGGAATAACGTGCGAAAGGCGCTTCGGGTCCCTGCCTCGCCTCAGAGAAGTCCCAGCGAGCGGAGTTCGCGGCGGAGTTCGTCCGGCAGGGCAGGAGTCGCGCTGGCCGCTCCAAGGTCTGGAGGCGCTTCGGCAGCCGGGAGGTAGCGCCATCCCTGAAACGGCCGGTTCGGCCGCGGCGCGACGCGATGCACCGTCGGATCAAGCACGAGATGGCACCGGCGGATGCCGTCGCCATCGACGAAAGGACGGATGCCGGTCAAACTCTGCCGACAGGCGACCTCACCCTTGATCACCCAGTAGAGCGATCCACCGGACAGAAGCTCAGCCGTCCGGGTCGGCACCATGCGCGTGGTGTGCACCTGTTCGACCGCCTCCCCGCGCGCCGCCTTTCCGGCCAGCGATTCGGCGATCCATTCTTCCAGGTCCTCGACCGACACGGCACCGACGCACAATTTCAGCAGGTGGAGCGGCATGGCAGGGTCCGAGACGCGAGTTGCGCTCTATACTCGCTTAACCAGCGGCCAGTCGACCTCATCCTCGGCGAGCGCCCCCGTTTCCTTCAGGGCCGCCTCCTTCCAGGCGACAAAAGCGGGATGGGCATGAATCGCCTCGACATAGGCGGCGGCGACGGGATCGATCTCGATGGCGTAGGTCCGCAGTCGCGTCGCCACCGGCGCATACATGGCGTCAGCGGCGCAGAACGCCCCGAACAGGAAGTCACCGCCGCTGCCGAAACGCGCACGGGCCTCACCCCAGCGCCGGGTGATGCGGCGCACGTCTTGCAGCGCTTCCTCCGGAAAGGAGCGGGCCTCGACAGGGCGCCAGAGATTCATCGGCGCCACGCTGCGCAGCGCGCCAAACCCATTGTGCATTTCCGTCGCGAGCGAGCGGGCATGGGCGCGGGCGACAGGATCGCTCGGCCAGACGCCCTTTTCGGGAAAGCGCTCGGCCAGATGCTCAAGAATGGCGCTCGACTCCCACACCACGGCCTCGCCATCGATCAGCACTGGCACCTTGCCGGCAGGTGAGCGGGCCCAGATGCGCTCCTTGAAATCCGGCGCATCGAGCGGCACCAACTCTTCCTCGAAAGCAATGCCCAGCGCCGTCATTGCCAGCCAAGGCCGCAGCGACCACGACGAGTAGTTCTTGTTTCCGATGATCAGCCTCAGCACCACGTCGACGCTCCCTGGTCCGTTCCGCTGACAGGTTCGGTCATCTCGGGCAGACGTGCAAACGAAGGGCCGTGATGTCGCCCATCAATGCCGTTGATCGTGGCGAGGCATGACCCGACATGACAACGGCCCGGCCTTGCGGGCCGAGCCGTGTCATAGAAGTGAGACCTTGGAGACCAACGCCGTCAAGATCAACCAGCGGCGATCTGCGCCGCCTGGAAGCCCCCGAACAGATAGATAAGGGCAATCGCCGTCAGGAACGCGGCCACAGCCCAACGGGCGACTCCCCAACAGGAGCGCTCGGGAATGGAATTCATGATGACCTCGGAACGATACGTTCACCGCGATGCGCCCGCCGACCGTCGGCATAGGGGCGCGATCTGAAACACTATTTAATAAATCGTTACGACGTTCGCAACCGCGAAATTGCCACAATCCCGGACGCCCCGCGCAGTGCTGCCCTGCCCTAAGCGCATGCCCCTACCCTCGACAAGTCGCATTGAGATCGGTTGAAAGCACTCTCCACCGCGCGCACCCTGACGGCAGCGCGGACCAACAGGGCGTTGACCGCCGGAGCAATCGAGAGCGCCATGCTGGGGTTCACCTTCATCGATGGGATGGCCTTCGCCGCCTTCTGCCTGTCTTGGGTCGCCTATCATATGGTGATGGAAGGCCGGTGGGCGGAAAAGCGCACGCTGAACCGCCGCATGGACGCGTATCGCTATCAGTGGATGCTGCGCATGCTGGAGCGAGAAAACCGCATCGTCGATGCCCAGATCGTCGCGGCCCTGCAGAACGGCACCGCGTTTTTCGCTTCCACATCGCTGCTAGCGATCGGCGCCTCGCTGGCGATTCTGCAATCGACCGAAGCGGTGATGGCGCTTTTCCGCGACCTGCCCTTCGGCGTCCAGAACCGCACCAGTTGGGAATTGAAGACGCTGGGCCTGACGCTCATCTTCGCCAATGCCTTCTTCAAATTCGCCTGGGCCTACCGGCTGTTCAATTACTCAACCATCCTGCTGGGATCCACGCCCCCTCCGTCCGAAGCCGGAACGCCGCAGGCGCAGGCCCATGTGGTCAAGCTTGCGCGCATGGCCACCATTGCCGGCCGACACTTCAACCGCGGGCAACGCGCCTTCTTCTTCGCGATTGCCTATCTCGGCTGGTATATCAATGGCTGGGCTCTGATGGCGGCAACCTTTGCCATCTTCCTCGTGATGATTAACCGGCAGTTGGGCCGGGACTCGCAGTGGGTACTCGACAATGACGGATGATATCTCCCGCCCCTCCGAGGAAGCCGTCGAAGCTGCGATTCTCGCCGTTGCCAGTCGGCCCGGCGCCGCCAGGACGGTGACACCGGAAGAGATCGCGCGCAGCGTTGCCACCGGAGCCGACTGGCACAGCCTGCTCCCGTCCGTGCGGCGCGGCGCGCTGCGTCTCGCCGAAGCCGGCCGACTGGTGCTTTATCGCAAGGGCAAGCCTGTAGCCCCCGCAGACCTGCGCGGCGTCTATCGCCTTGGGCTTCCGCCCTCCTCGTGAGAGCGCGGCGCCAATGGTGCGGCCCGGGTCCTTGCCTCGTCATAAACGCGCTTGAAGGGCGAGAGGCCGATTGCCTTCGCACAGATATACTTCCTGTAAAGATAGAGCCCCAGCGGCACCCGCGCGATCAGGTCCTTGACGGCGGCCTTGGCACGCCACTCCGCTTTCCAGCTCGCGTTGAAATGATGAATTGTGTAGTTTTGGCGCCGAAGAAAGGAAGGATGTTCAAAGATCGTCTTTTCGTAAATTGTGATATTTTTTCCTCGCCAAGCGCGCCCATCAAGCACAAACCCTTCGACCTTGGCGATAAGAATTTCCGTCATCAAGTCATTGTTCGGAATATCGGTTGATATGTCATCAGGACGGTCAATGTAGATTTTCATTAGATCCATTATAATAGGATGCTGCGGTCGGGCACCGATAACCGCTGTACCCATATTACAGTCCCACATGTACCCGAGAAACATTTCATTGGAAAGAAGCGGCGCAAACTCTTGCAACACCTCTACGTCGGTGTCCATGTAAACACCGCCAAATTCGTAAATCTTCAACAATCGAACCATATCAGAGACGTGCGCATAGTTTCCCGAACGAAAGCATTTTTCAAGGAATGAAAACTGATGAATATCTATATTATTCTCGGTCCATTCAAAATGCTGATAATCTGAAAGAATTTGCCGACGCACCCGCTCGAAATGCGCCAATTTCCTGGGCTTCTTGGCACCTCCGAACCAACAGGTGTGAATGATCTTGGGAATGGTCGTCTCAGTCTCGCCCGGCACTGACCAATCTCCTTCCAGCCGATTCAGCCCGAAGATCCGGGGAGATCACTGCCGGCGCATCTTCTTTCGCGAACAGGCCCGATTTGTTCGAATATAATCTAGCTTGGCGACGGCGCCGGTAGTGGGCTATCGATGCGGCCTGTTAGGTAGTACACCATGAGCCCGGTCCACTCACGCAGCGCCAGCTCAAAGAAGCCCGCCCCTTCCGCCACCGAACTGAACAGGCGAAGATAGCCGGGATGGCCGGTCGTACGGAAGTCGACGGGATAAGCGGTGACTGGGAAGCCCGCCGCGCGGAAGCAGCCCACGGCTCTCGGCATGTGAAACGCCGAGGTGACCAACAACCAGGTCTCGCCCGGCGCCGGATTCACCAGTTCCCTTGTTAGCCGGGCGTTCTCGGCGGTGTTGCGTGAGGTCCGCTCGAACATCACCCGCCCCTCTGGCAGCCCGATTTGCGGCAGCGCCAGACGCACCACATCCGCCTCCTGCATCGCCGGCTTCTGGAGCCGGCCACTGCCGCCCGAGAAGATGATCCGCGCCTCGGGATAGCGGCGGGCGAGCTCACCAAGAGCCAGAATCCGCTCCGCCGATTCCTGGAACGCGGGCTGCCCGCGGGCGGCCGTGATGCCAGGCAGTTCGGCACCGCCAACCACCACAATGCCGTCGACGCGCCGGCCATCATCGACAAAGACGGGAAAGCGATTCTCCAGCGGCACCAGCATCATCCGTCCGAACGGGCCAAGGCCGATCAGCAGCAGCCCCCCGGCGCCGATAGTGGCCAGCGTCAACCCGAACTTACGCCAGCGCAGGCTGAGGATCAGTCCCCCGACGGCGAGCAAGCTGAGCAGGGTGGAAGGTGCCGCCACCATCCAGAAGATTTTGGACAGAGTGAAGAACACCTCGCGTGCGCTCCCTTCAGAACCAGAACGACGCGATCGAGAGGAAGGCGAAGAAGCCGACCACATCGGTGATGGTGGTCACAAAGGGTCCCGACGCCACGGCGGGATCCACCTTCAGGCGGTCCAACGCCAATGGAACGAGGATTCCCCCAAGGGCCGCTGCCGCCAGATTGATGATCATGGCCAGCGCGATGACGAAGCCGAGATCGGCAAGGCCAAACCGGGCGAACACCACCGCGGCCATGATGACCGCGAACACCACGCCGTTGAACAGACCCACCAGCAATTCGCGCGCGATGACACGACGCGCATTGCTCGGGCGAAGTTCCCGGGTCGCAAGCGCACGCACCGCGACCGTCATAGTCTGCGTCGCGGCATTGCCGCCCTGGCTGGCAACGATGGGCATCAGGACCGCCAGCGCCACCATGCGCTGCAACTCTCCCTCGAACAACGCGATAACGAAGGAGGCGATGTTGGCGGCGATAAGGTTCAGGAGCAGCCAGGAGAAGCGGCTGCGGGCAATATACCAGAAGCTGTCGGAAAGCTCCTCGTCGCCGGCCACGCCGCCAAGTGCCTTCAGGTCCTCATCCGCCTCCTCCTGGATCACGTCAACGATGTCATCGACAGTGAGCACGCCAACGAGCCGGCCGGCCTCGTCGACGACGGGAGCGGAGATGAGGTTGTAGCGCTCGAAAACCCGCGCCACGTCCTCCTGGTCATCGGTGGCATTGACGACATGGCGATCCGGCGTGACCACATCGCCGAGCTTGGCGCCACGCCTGGTGCGCAGCAGCCGGTCGAGCGGCACCGAGCCGTCGAGGCGATAGGTGGCATCGACGACGAAGACCTCGAAGAAGGTTTCCGGCAGCCCCTCGGTCTCGCCGATATAGTCCAGCGTCTGGCCGACCGTCCAAAAGGGCGGCAGCGCGATGAACTCGGTTTGCATGCGCCGGCCGGCGCTCTCCTCGGGATAATCGAGGCTGCGCTGCAGCGCCGCGCGTTCCGGGATGGAGAAGTTGGAGAGAATCTCCTGCTTGTCGGCATCGTCGAGGTCTTCGAGGATGTAAACCGCATCGTCGGAATCGAGGTCCCGCATGCCCTCGACGACGGTCTGTGTCGGCAACGCCTCCAGAATCTGGACGCGCGCGGTCTCGTCCAGTTCCGTCAGGGCCGTGAAGTCGAAGTCGCTGCCCAGAAGTTCGATTAGCTTCGGCCGGTCCGGCGCGGGCAGCGCTTCCAACAGCCGCGCGACATCCGTCTCGTGCAGGTCACGGAGAATGGTTCGAAGCGCTTCGACATCGCCGGCGTCGATAGCGCCGACCACCGCCTCGACGAAGCCAGGGGCCTCGGTCGGGTCGCTGTCATGCTCGGACCCACGCGAGGGGGTGGCGAACTCGGCCTCTTCGCGCATGCCCTGCTCCGGACGGGGTGGTGAGGGGAAACGGCTCGACCTTAGCGGAAACGATGCACGTTCGCTGACGGGCCGGTGTTAATGAAGAGTCGGCCGGGGGACAATTCCTTAAGAGCCGTGCGGTTTCGCACTACCGGAACTTTGTTGCAGGATTTCACCATGTCGACCGTGACCGCCACCCGGCTTTTCGTTCGCGGACGCGTCCAGGGCGTCGGCTACCGGGCTTGGCTCGCCCGGGAAGCCGGGAAGCGAGACCTTTCCGGCTGGGTCCGCAATCGGCAGGACGGCTCCGTCGAAGCGCTGATCCTCGCCCCATCGGACACGCTGGCGGCTTTTCTCACCCTCTGCCGGATCGGCCCGGCCGCCGCGCATGTTGCCGACCTGGCCATACAAGAAGAGACCATATCGGCCAGCGACGCCGAAAGCGGCTTCAGCGTGCGCCCCACCGTCTAAGGGGGACCATCTTCCGTGGCCGTCGGCCCGAAGACGGTCTCGAACGTCCGCCGTAAGGCCAGATCGGCATCTTCCATCGTCACGGGGAGGCCAAGGTCGACCAGGCTGGTCACGCCATGCTCCCGCACGCCGCAGGGAATGATGCCGCCGAAATGCGAGAGATCGGGCTCCACATTCAGCGAGATGCCGTGCAACGTCACCCAGCGGCGCACTCTTATGCCGATCGCGGCGATCTTGTCTTCGCCGGACCCCGCCTTCTCAGGGCGACGGACCCACACGCCCACGCGGTCCTCGCGCCGCTCGCCGCGCACATTGAACGAATCGAGCGCGCGAATCAGCCATTCCTCCAGGGCAGCGACATAGCGGCGAACATCCGGCTCACGCCGCTTGAGGTCCAGCATCACATAAGCGACGCGCTGGCCGGGGCCATGATAGGTGAACTGCCCTCCCCGGCCGGTCTGGAAGATCGGGAACCGCCCGGCATCGACGAGGTCTTCCGGCCGGGCGCTGGTGCCCGCCGTATAAAGTGGCGGATGCTCCAGCAGCCACACCAACTCGGCCGCCTCCCCGCAAGCAATGGCCCCCGCCACCCGGTCCATCTCCGCCAACGCTTCGGGATAGGCGACGGGCGATGAGGACACGCGCCAGCGCACAGGTGCCGCACCCGGCTGCGGCGGCAGGAGCGGGCTCAGCGCATCACGGGCTATGGGAACCGTCGAAGAGGGGCGCATCTCGTTCATGGTCGATACATAATAGCTGCCACCCTTCCTGTCGCCTCCGCCCTACGGCGGAACTGTCCACAGGCCCGGCCCGATCCGCACCGGCACTTGTAGACCCCTATTCCATCTGCTAGACGATGCCCCGCTCGCGCTTGCCTCTCACGAAGCAGTTGGCGCCAGCGATGCGGTCGTGGCGGAATTGGTAGACGCGCTGCCTTGAGGTGGCAGTGGGTAACACCGTGGAGGTTCGAGTCCTCTCGACCGCACCAGATTTTCCGGTTTCGGAGCACACGGCGACCTTCGGGTCGCCGTTGTTGTTTCAGGGTGCCGTCGTTTCAGCAGGCTGCCCGTCAAGGTCGCCGATCCGCCGGCCCCGCCAGCGCTAATGGACACCCGCCGTGCGCGGCGGCGCCGGCACGATGTGCACCACGCGGTATCCCTTTTCCTTCAGCGCAGCGAGGAAGGCCGGCAGCATCTTCGCGGTCTGCCCGCGTGTGTCGTGAAAGAGGATGATCCCCCGGCCCGCGTGGTCTAGCCGGGTCATGACCAAGGTCAACTGCTCCTCCGGTGTCATCGGATTCCAGTCGGACGCCCACAGATCCGCACCGAACACGCCGACACCGCGCTGCTTGAGATAGTCCAGCAGTTCGGGCGACGAACCGAAGCCCGGAAAGCGGAAGAAGGGCACGCGGGGATTGGCGCTGCTGGCGCCGTAGGCTGCCCCGTCATCGGCCTTGAAGCCCTTCTCGATGTCGGCCACAGCCTTGTCATAGGGGATATCGGCCAGCGTCATCGGATGCGTCATACTGTGATGGGCCACAGTGTGCCCCTCAGCGATCTCACGACGCACAAGATCGGGATGCGCGGCCGCATTGCGGCCGATGACGAAGAAAGTGGCGCGCACGCATTCACGCGCCAGCGTCTTCAGCACCGACGGGGTGGTGGCTGGCAGCGGGCCGTCGTCGAAGGTGAGCACCACTTCGCGGTCGGCGAGGTCGAGCGTCTGCGGAAAATGCTTGGTGCCCACCTGCAGCCCCACGGGATCCACCACGAGCACTCGCGACGTTCCGAGCTTGCCGTCGCACTCACCGGCCTGCGCGGCTGTCGCCCCCGTCAACACCGTCAGAACAAGCGCGAGCCGCACGACACTGAGCATGACGAAAACCCCGAGAGAGAAAGCGGCCCCTGCCTAGCGGATCGCGCGCGGTGGCGCCATCCGGCGAGGCGCGCGTGCCGCGCTCCCCAGCTCTCCGCCTGCCGCATAAATGACGCAGCGGCCCGCGCGCCGTTCAGCTTTCCGGCGCATCAACGATGGGATCGTACTGCGACGCGTCGAAGCCGAGTACGTTCCAGCTCTGCTGCATGTGCGGCGGCAGCGGGGCGGAAACGTCGATCAGACGGTCGCCGCGCGGGTGCGGAATCACCAGCCGCCGCGCCAAGAGATGAAGCCGGTTCTGCAAGCCGCCGGGCAGAGGCCAGTTCTCGACGTTGAAGTATTTCGGGTCGCCGACGATGGGGTGACCGATATGGGCGGCATGGGCGCGCAGCTGATGGGTGCGCCCGGTCACCGGCTTCATCGACAGCCACGCCAGTTTCTGCGCCGCATGGTCGACAACGGCGTAATAGGAGATGGCGTGGCTCGCCTCGTCGTCGCCGTGGCGGGCAACACGCATCCTCTCCGCCGCCTCATCCTTGGCTAGATAGGTGGAGATGCGCCCCTGCGCCGGCCGCGGCACGCCAGGGACTAGCGCCCAGTACACCTTGCGGGCCGAGCGCGAGCGGAAGGTCTTGGCGAGCGTCGACGCCGCAAGGCGGGTCTTCGCCACCAGCAGGATGCCGGACGTGTCCTTGTCGATACGGTGGACCAGACGCGGCTTCTGCCCATCCGTGCCACGCAGCGCTTCCAGCATGCCGTCGACATGGCGATAGGTGCCGGACCCGCCCTGAACGGCGAGACCAAACGGTTTGTTCAGCACCAGCACGTCGCGATCTTCGAACAACGTCATGTCCTTGAGCGCGCGGGCATCCTTGTCGTCCGAGCTGGCGCGCCGCACCGCTGGGGCGGCAAGTTCCTCGCCCTCGGCCGGACGAGCGGCGCGGGGAGCGCGGGCGGGCGCCACCTCGCCGCGTGCGATGGCCTCCTCCGCTTCCAGATGGTCCGCGGCGGAAAGCTGCGGCTTCTCCTCGAGCGGCGGGATGCGGATGGCCTGCCCGGCGGAGAGCCGGGTATTGGTTTTCACCCGCCCGCCTTCGACCCGCACCTGCCCGCTGCGTAGCAGCTTCTGCAGGTGGCCGAAGGAAAGGTCGGGATAGTGGGTCTTGAACCAGCGGTCGAGCCGCATGCCCTCTTCATCCGCGTCGACGCGGCGTGTCTCAACGGCCATGATGTGGGTACTCCTTACCCCTGCACATAGCCGAGACGAGGCGCCACGTCACGCGAGAGCGCGCATGATCGCCAGGCCCACGAACACGCCAACCAGGGCAAGGGCGACAGACCCCGCCACATAGAGGGCTGCCAGCCCGATCTCGCCTCGCTGCACCAGCAACGCGGTGTCGAGGGAAAAGGTGGAGAAGGTGGTGAAGCCACCGAGAATGCCGGTGATGATGAAGGCGCGGGCGTGCATGGTCCAGCCGCCGCTTGCCAGGAAAGTCAGCCAGCCCGCTACCAGGCCGATGGCAAAGCTGCCCGCGACATTGATCGCCAGGGTGCCATAGGGAAAGCCCATGCCGAACAGGCGCATCGCCGTCATGCCGACGGCATTGCGCAGCACACCCCCGATCCCTGCGCCGATGAAGATAAGAAGAATGCCCTGCACGCCGCTTGCCCCGCTTGTTTCCCTCTAGCCGCCGCCCTGCCGCTCCTGGCGCAGCCGCGCCCAGTACTCCAGGCGCTTCTTCACCTCGCGCTCGAAGCCGCGCTCGTTCGGTGCGTAGAAATCTACTCGTGCATCGCCGGCCAGCTCTTCGGGAAAGAACGACTGCCCGGCGAACGCATCGGGATAATCGTGATCGTACTGGTAGCCGGCGTGGTAGCCGAGCTCCTTCATCAGCTTGGTCGGGGCGTTGAGGATGTGTTTCGGCGGCGCCAGCGAACCGGTCTTCTGCGCCAGCGCGAGGGCGGCGTTGAAGGCGGAATAGGCGGCGTTGGATTTTGGCGCGGTCGCGACATAGGCGATGGCCTGGGCGAGGAACAGTCGCCCTTCCGGCCAGCCCACGCGCTCGAACGCCGTCCACGCCGCCACCACCTGCGGCATGGCCTGCGGGTCCGCCATGCCCACATCCTCCGACGCCGCGCAGCACAGCCGGCGGAACACGGTGCCGGGGTCCTCGCCCCCTGTCAGCATGCGCGCAGCCCAGTACATGGCGCCATTTACATCCGAACCGCGCAGGCTCTTATGAAAGCAGCTGAGCAGGTTGTAATGCTCGTCTTGCCCCTTGTCATAGATCGGGGCGCGCTTCTGCATCGTCGCGGCGAGAGCCTTGACGTCGAGGTCTGGCCCCTCCGGGAGGGAAAGCAATTCCTCGGCTAGGCCGAGCAGATAGCGCCCGTCGCCATCGGCCATGCCGGCAAGCGCCGCGCGGGCCTCCGCATCGAGCGGCAGACGGCGGCCCTCGAGAGTCTCCGCCCGCTGCAGCAGCCGCTCGATCGCCGCGGCGTCGAGCGCCTTGAACACCAGAACGCGCGCGCGAGAGAGCAGCGCCGCGTTCAACTCGAAGGACGGGTTCTCCGTCGTGGCGCCGATCAGCGTGATCGTGCCGTCTTCCATCACGGGGAGGAAGCCGTCCTGCTGGGCGCGATTGAAGCGGTGAATTTCGTCGACGAATAGCAGCGTGCCCTGCCCGATCGCCCGTCGTCCCCGAGCCGCCTCGAACACTTTCTTGAGCTCGGCGACGCCGGTGAAGATGGCCGAGACCTGCTCGAAATGCAGGTCGGTTTCCCGCGCCAGCAACCGCGCCACCGTCGTCTTGCCGGTTCCCGGCGGGCCCCAGAAGATCAGGGAACCGAGCGAGCGGTTCGCTATCATCCGCGTGAGAGCCCCGCCCTCCCCGGTCAGGTGCTCCTGCCCGACGACCTCGCCGAGTTTCCCCGGCCGCAACCGATCCGCCAGCGGCCGGGGGGCGGCGCTATCGAGCCCAGCGGAGGCAAAGAGGTCAGCCAAGGTCGCCTCAGCCCGGCAGCAGGGCGGAGATGACCCGCCCGCCGCGCTGCAGGGTCACGCGCCACGCGCGGACCGGTGTGCGGGTGATCCGCTGCAAATCGGCCGTGGTCGTGATGGCGGTACCATTGATGTCCATGATGACATCGCCGACGCGGAAACTGGTCCGCTCGGCCGGCGAGCCTTCTTCAACCGCCACAATGACGACGCCCTTGGTGACATCCAGCGTGCGCATTTCCTCCATCACCGCCGGCGAGACGTTGACGACCTTCGCCCCTGCGAGCGGCGAGCGCCCGGTGAGCGTGATTTCATCGCGCGGAACCGTCTCCGGCGCAGTTTCCAGCGCCACCTTCAGTGCCGCCGGCTTGCCTTGGCGGACGATGCCAAGGTCGACCGAACCGCCAAGCGGACGGGTGGCGAAGCGGAAGCCGAAGGCGTCGGGATCGTCCACCTCCTGACCTGCGACGGCAACGATGAGATCGCCCGCCCGCAGCCCGGCCTTCTCGGCCGGACTGCCGGGGAAAACGCTCTGCACCAACGCGCCGGTTGGCCGTGTCACGTCGAGCCCCTCGGCGATGTCGGGCGTAACCTGCTGTAGGTCCGCTCCCAGCCACGGCCGGCGCACCACCTTGCTACCTGAAAGCGCCGATTGCAGCACAACCCGCACCATATCGGCGGGAATGGCGAAACCGATGCCCTGCGACCCGCCCGATCGCGAGAAGATCGCCGTATTGATGCCGACTACACGGCCCGCGCCGTCCACCAGCGCGCCGCCGGAGTTACCCGGATTGATCGCCGCGTCGGTTTGGATGAAGAAGCCATAATCGGTGATCCCGCGTTGGGTGCGGGACAGCGCAGAGACAATGCCCTGGGTCACCGTCTGCCCCACCCCGAACGGATTGCCGATCGCAAGGACGATGTCGCCCACCTGAAGGTCATCAGACGAGCCGAGAGTCGCCGACGGGAAGTCGCCCTTGCCACCCTTGATCTGAAGAATGGCGATATCGGTGCGGGCATCACGCAGCACCACTTCGGCATCGAACTCGCGCTTGTCCGACAGCGCGATGCGAATTTCGTCGGCGCCGTCGATGACATGGTTGTTGGTGACGACGATTCCCGACCGATCCACCAACACCCCGGAGCCGAGCGACTGCTCGACACGCTCACGGCGCCGGTCGAAGCCGGGCACATCCGGCGAGCCCCGATCGCCGAAGAAGCGGCGGAAGAAGGGGTCGTCGAGCAGTGGGTTGTTCCGCGGCGCCGTCTTCTGCGCATAGACATTGACGATGGCTGGCGCGGTGCGCGCCACCACCGGCGCAAAGCTCAGGCCGATCTCCGCCCGAGACGCCGGCACGCGCGGACCGCCGGCAGCCGGTGCCTGCGCCAAAGCGGGGGTGACGAGGAGAGTGGAAGCGACGAGAAGAGCGATCCGTTTCATGGCGCCAGATATAACCCTCGCCCTGCGGCGGAGAAAGGGCAGCGGCCCCTTCGCCATCCCCACGCATCACCAAAAAGGAAAAGGGGCGGTCAAGCCGCCCCTTTCCGCATTCAATGTCGAAGCTTGCCGCTCAGGCAGCAGCGGCTTCCGCCGCCTTGGCCGCCTCGTGGCGGGCCAGATCGGCAGCGCCCTTGGCCGACTCGTCGCGATCGACCAGCTCGATCACAGCAATGGCCGCCGAATCGCCATGGCGGAAGCCCGCCTTGATGATGCGGGTGTAACCGCCATTGCGCTCCTTGTAGCGCGGCCCAATCACGTCGAACAGCTTGCGGACGACCGCGACGTCGCGGACTTCGGCGATCGCCTGACGGCGGGCGTGCAGGCCGCCCCGCTTGCCGAGGGTGATCAGCTTCTCCACCACCGGGCGAAGATCCTTCGCCTTCGGCAGAGTGGTGACGATCTGCTCATGGGTGATGAGCGCCTGCGCCATATTGGCAAACATCGCCTTGCGGTGCTCGGCGGTGCGGTTGAACTTACGATACGTCTTGCCGTGGTTCATGGCAAAATTCCTAAATGCGGCGGCTTTCGAGCCGGGAGATACGGATGACGGCTCGAACGCCGCGCTCAATGCTCAATAATGATCTTCGAACCGCTTGGCGAGATCCTCGATGTTCTCCGGCGGCCAGCCCGGCACTTCCATGCCGAGATGCAGGCCCATGCTGGCGAGCACTTCCTTGATCTCGTTCAGCGACTTGCGGCCGAAGTTCGGGGTACGGAGCATCTCCGCCTCGGTCTTCTGGATCAGGTCGCCGATATAGACGATGTTGTCGTTCTTCAGGCAGTTCGCCGAACGCACCGAGAGCTCCAGCTCGTCCACCTTCTTGAGCAGCGCCGGGTTGAAAGGCAGCTCCTGCATAACAGGGCTTTCCGTTTCGCGCTTCGGCTCTTCGAAGTTGACGAAGATTTCCAGCTGGTCCTGCAGAATGCGCGCGGCATAGGCGAGCGCATCCTCCGGACCGACCGAGCCGTTGGTCTCGATGGTCAGGGTCAGCTTGTCATAGTCGAGAATCTGGCCCTCGCGGGTGTTCTCGACCTTGTAGGAGACCTTCTTGACCGGCGAATAGAGGCTATCGACGGGGATGAGGCCGATCGGCGCGTCCTCGGGACGGTTGCGGTCGGCCGCCACATAGCCCTTGCCGGTATCGACGGTGAATTCCATGCGGATTTCGGCGCCGTCGTCGAGCGTGCACAGCACGAGCTCGGGGTTCAGCACCTGCACATCGCCCACGGTCTGGATGTCGCCAGCGGTGACGACGCCCGGACCCTGCTTCTTCACGACCATGCGCTTGGGGCCATCGCCAGCCATCTTGATGGCAATGTCCTTGATGTTCAGGACGATGTCCGTCACGTCCTCACGCACGCCCGGGATCGACGAGAACTCGTGCAGCACCCCATCAATATGCACGGACGTCACCGCAGCGCCCTGGAGCGACGACAGCAGGATGCGGCGCAGCGCATTGCCGAGCGTCTGCCCGAAGCCGCGCTCGAGCGGCTCGGCGACGACAGTCGCCAGGCGCTTCGGGTCGCTGCCGAGCGAGACTTCAAGCTTCTCGGGCTTGATCAGCTCTTGCCAGTTCTTTTGAATCACGACGTCACCCTTGGTTTCGACGGTGCCCCGGACTCCCTGCCCGGCAACATCCCCTCAGCGGCGAAGGGAAGGCCCGAAGCAGCGGCCCCTGCGGCGCCCGAGGCGCCGCTGGATGATTAGGCGTCAGACGCGCCGACGCTTGCGCGGACGGCAGCCATTGTGCGGGATCGGCGTCACGTCGCGGATCGACGTCACGGTGAAACCCGCCGCCTGGAAAGCCCGCAGCGCCGACTCGCGCCCCGAACCGGGACCGGAAACTTCGACCTCGATGGTGCGCATGCCGTGATCGGCCGCCTTGCGGGCGCAATCCTCGGCCGCAACCTGCGCCGCATACGGCGTGGACTTACGCGACCCCTTGAAGCCCATGGCGCCCGCCGACGACCAGGCAATGGTGTTGCCTTGCGCGTCGGTGATGGTGATCATGGTGTTGTTGAACGACGCATTCACATGCGCAACGCCGGAAGCAATGTTCTTGCGCTCACGGCGCTTAATGCGGGCAGCTTCTTTAGCCATAGACTTTGGATCCTTCGGGCGCGCCCGTCATTCCAGGCGCTCGGGACATCAGTGGAAACGAATGCGCCGGCCGCACGCGGCGCCGGCGCGGAAAAGCGGGCTCGCGCCCGCTCCCCTCACTTCTTCTTGCCGGCGATCGCCTTGGCCGGACCCTTGCGGGTGCGGGCATTGGTGTGGGTCCGCTGACCGCGCACAGGCAGGCCGCGCCGATGGCGCAGGCCACGATAGCAGCCAAGGTCCATCAGACGCTTGATGTTCATCGACACTTCGCGGCGCAGATCGCCCTCGACGAGATAATCGCGATCGATGGTCTCGCGGATCTGCAGCACTTCCTGGTCGGTGAGCTGGTTCACGCGACGGTCGAGGGGAATGCCGACCTTCTCAACGATATCGGCTGCGTTCTTGGCGCCGATGCCGTGAATGTACTGAAGCGCAATGATGACGCGCTTGTTGGTCGGGATGTTAACGCCTGCAATACGAGCCACGTCGCTCTCTCCATGTGGACCGGCGAACCGGTGATGACAATGCTCCGCGCCGGTGGAGGCCGGCCCTTGCGGAGATACGCACGAGGCCGCCCGACATCCGCGACGTGATGTCGATCGGCGGCACCCGCTTGAGTGAAGCGCGGCACATAGAGCGATTCCGCTCTGATGTCAAGCCGCGCAAAAACCTCACGCCAATTCGAGGACGTCGGCAATCGCCTTGGTGACCTCGTCAATCGGCTTCATCCCGTCGATGGTCGCTAGCATGCCGCGCTCGGCATAGTAGGGAGCGACGACCGCGGTATCGCGATTGAAGGCCTCGAGCCGGGTCTTGAAGACTTCCGGATCGTCGTCCTTACGAACCGGCTCGCCGCGCGCCGCCGTCTCCTTGGCGCGCTGGACGATCCGGTCGACCAGCTTGGTCTGGTCAACCTTCAGTTCGATCACCGCGTCGAGCTTCAGGCCCTTCTCCGCCAGAATGCGGTCGAGAGCCTCAGCCTGTGCGACAGTGCGCGGAAAGCCGTCGAGGATGAACCCCTTGGCGCAATCCGCCTGATCGATCCGATCAGAGATGATGCCGATCACGATCTCGTCCGAGACCAAGTTCCCGGCGTCCATCACCGCCTTGGCCTTCAGGCCGATCGGCGTCTCATTACGAACCGCCTCGCGCAGCATGTCGCCGGTCGAAAGCTGCACGATACCGTGCCGCGCCACCAGTCGCTGCGCTTGGGTGCCCTTCCCCGCGCCCGGAGGTCCGAGCAGTATAAGCCTCATCGGCGCTTCCCCCTGAGCTTGGCCTTCTTGACCAGCCCCTCATATTGATGCGCCAGCAAATGACCCTGAACCTGGGCCACCGTATCCATCGTCACGCTGACCACGATCAGCAGCGAGGTTCCGCCGAAGTAGAAAGGGACCGCGGCGTAGGAGATGAGAATCTCCGGGAAGAGGCACACAATCGCAAGGTAAGCCGCACCGATGACCGTGATGCGAGTCAGCACATAGTCGATGTACTCGGCAGTCCGCTCGCCCGGGCGGATGCCCGGAATGAAGCCGCCATGCTTCTTCAGATTGTCCGCCGTCTCGGTCGGGTTGAACACGATCGCGGTGTAGAAGAAGCAGAAGAACACGATCAGTAGCACATAGAGCAGCATGAAAAGCGGCTGCCCGTGTCCGATCAACGTGGTCACCGTCGTCAGCCACGCCGGGCCCGAGTTCTGCATGAAGCTCGCAACCGTGGTCGGGATCAGCAGCAGTGAAGAGGCGAAAATCGGAGGAATCACGCCCGACGTGTTCAGCTTCAGCGGCAGGTGCGAGGACTGACCCTCATACACCTTATTGCCGACCTGGCGCTTGGGGTACTGGATCAGCAACCGGCGCTGGGCCCGCTCCATGAACACGATGAACATGATGATCCCAGCGGCCATCAGGATCACAGCGAGGATGATGCCGGTGGACAGCGCCCCCTGCCGACCCAGCTCGAGCGTGTTGGCGATCGCCGAGGGCAGTTCCGCCACGATGCCGGCGAAGATGATGAGCGAGATGCCGTTGCCAATGCCGCGCGAGGTGATCTGCTCGCCGAGCCACATCAGGAACATCGTGCCGCCGGTCAGCGTGACGACAGTCGAAATGCGGAAGAACCAGCCCGGATCCGAGACGACGGCTCCGGATCCTTCAAGGCCGACGGCGATGCCATAGGACTGGAAGACCGCGAGCACCACCGTCAGGTAACGGGTGTACTGATTGATCATCTTGCGGCCGGACTCGCCCTCCTTCTTCAGCGCTTCCAGCGTCGGCGAGACGGTGGTCAGCAGCTGAATGATGATGGAGGCGGAGATGTACGGCATGATGTTCAGGGCAAAAATCGCCATGCGCGAGACGGCGCCGCCCGAGAACATGTTGAAGAGGCCGATGATGCCCTGCTGCGCCGTACGAAACACGTCGGCGAGCGCGTCGGGATTGATCCCCGGCATCGGAATGTAGGTGCCCAGCCGATAAACGAGAAGCGCACCCAGGGTGAACCAGATGCGCTTCTTCAGTTCGTCGGCTTTTGCCAGAGCACCGAAGTTGAGGTTTGCCGCGAGCTGTTCTGCTGCCGAGGCCATGGTGGCTCCGCTCCTCGTCTGTGCCCTGTAAGTTTAGTACGGCCTGACTTAAGCGTCAGGCCGCCGTCTCGCCAGCCTCGGCCTTGGACGCAAGCAGCGTCACCTGGCCGCCGGCCTTCTCGATCGCTTCCACCGCAGACTTGGTGGCGTGGGCAACTTCCAGCGTGACCTTGGCGGTCAGTTCGCCGGAACCCAGCACGCGCACGCCGTCCTTGGCGCGGCGCAGAACGCCGGCTTCGACGAGCGACGCCTGAGTGATGGTCGCCTTGCCATCCAGCTTGCCGGCGTCAATCGCGGTCTGGATGCGGCCGAGAGACACCTCGTTCCAGTCCAGCGCGAAGATGTTCGTGAAGCCGCGCTTGGGCAGACGACGATGGATCGGCATCTGGCCGCCCTCGAAGCCCTTGATCGCGACGCCGGTGCGCGAGGTCTGACCCTTCACGCCGCGACCCGCGGTCTTGCCCTTGCCCGAACCGATGCCGCGGCCGACGCGCATACGCTTCTTGCGCGCGCCGGAATTGTCCTTGATCTCGTTAAGGCTGCTCATCGCCAGTCTCCTACAGCGCCGTCACGCTTCGACGACGCGGACGAGGTGGCGGACCTTGTAGATCATGCCACGCACGGCCGGGGTGTCTTCAAGCGTCGAGCGACGCCCGAGCTTGTTGAGGCCGAGACCGATCAGCGTCGCGCGCTGAGCCTCGGGGCGGCGGATCGGGCTGCCGGTCTGTTCGACCGTGACCGTATTGGTGCTGTTCGCCATGATTAGCTTCCCTACCTCTCAGGCGTCAGTCGGTCGCTTCAGCGTCGTCAACACGACGGCGCGACTGAAGCTGCGACACCTTGAGGCTACGACGCGCCGCGACGAGACGCGGGCTGTCCTGGTTCTTCAGGGCCTCGAAGGTCGCACGGACCATGTTGTACGGGTTGGACGAGCCGAACGACTTCGCCACCACGTCCTGCATGCCAAGCGTCTCGAACACCGCGCGCATCGGGCCGCCGGCGATGATGCCGGTACCAGCCGGAGCCGCGCGCAGGATCACCTTGCCGGCGCCGTGATGGCCATGCACGTCATGATGCAGCGTACGGCCTTCGCGCAGCGGCACGCGGATCAGCGCACGCTTGGCGGCTTCCGTCGCCTTGCGGATCGCTTCCGGCACTTCACGGGCCTTACCGTGACCGAAACCGACGCGACCCTTCTGGTCGCCGACAACCACAAGAGCGGCAAAGCCGAAGCGACGGCCACCCTTCACAACCTTCGCGACACGGTTGATGTGGACCAGCTTGTCCACGAACGTGTTGTCGCGATCCTCGCGTTCACGCTCACGTTCACGAGCCATGATCATATCCTTCGTTCTGCGGGGGATCCCGCTCGTGATCTCAGAAGTTGAGACCGCCCTCGCGGGCGGACTCGGCGAGCGCCTTGACGCGGCCGTGATAGATGAAGGCGCCGCGGTCGAAGACCACGTCCTTCACACCGGCTGCGACGGCGCGTTCCGCCACGAGCTTGCCGATCGCCTGGGCCGCCGCGATATCCGCGCCGGTCTTGAGGCTTTCCCGCAGGGTCTTCTCGAGCGTGGAGGCGGACGCAAGCGTCACGCCACGCGCATCGTCAATGATCTGCGCATAGATGTGCTTCGACGAGCGATGCACCGAGAGGCGCGGCCGCCCGTTCGCCGTCGTGCGGAGAGCACGACGGACACGCGCCTTACGGCGCTCGGTAGCGTCCTTGTACTGTGCCATGGTTCGGGTCCGTTACTTCTTCTTGCCTTCCTTGCGGAAGATGAACTCACCCGCGTACTTCACGCCCTTGCCCTTGTAGGGCTCGGGACCGCGATAGTCGCGAATCTCGGCAGCGACCTGGCCGACCTGCTGACGGTCGATGCCGCTGATGACGATCTCGGTCGGCTTCGGCGTCACGATCTGAATCCCTTCCGGGATCGGATAGTTGACGTCATGGCTGAAGCCGAGCGCCAGGCTCAGGCTCTTGCCCTGCACGGCCGCGCGATAGCCGACGCCGCTGATCTCGAGCTTCTTCTCGAAGCCCTTGGTCACGCCTTCGACCAGATTGGCCACGAGCGTGCGGGACAGACCCCACATCGCCTTGTGGCGGTTGGTCTCGCCGTTGAGGGCGAACAGGATGGCCCCGTCCTCCATCTTGACCGAGATCTCGTCGACGACGGTGGTCTCCAGCGTCCCCTTGGGACCCTTGACCTTCACCGTCTGGCCATCGATCGACGCCGTGACGCCGGCCGGAATGGTGATGGGGGCTTTACCGATCTTGGACATGTGCTCTCTCTCCTCCCCGATCAGAAGACCGTGAAGAGGACCTCGCCGCCCACGTTCTTCTCGCGGGCTTCGTGGTCCGCCATCACGCCCTGCGGCGTGGAGACGACAGCGACGCCAAGGCCGTTGGCGACGCGGGGAAGGGTCTTAACGGACGAATAAACCCGCCGACCCGGCTTGGAGACACGCGAAATCTCGCGAATCACCGGCTCGCCATCGAAGTACTTGAGTTCGATCTCGAACTCGGTACGGCCATTGACCGGCTCGGAAGCCGAATAGCCGCGGATGTAGCCTTCGGCCGCAAGAACCTCAAGCACGCTGGCGCGCAGACGCGAACCCGGCGTGGAGATCTTCTCCTTGCGGCGCATCTGCGCGTTGCGGATGCGGGTAATCAGATCGCCGATCGGATCAGTCGTGGACATGGATCGACCCTCCTCACCAGCTCGACTTGACGAGGCCAGGAATCTGGCCCTGGGAACCGAGCTCGCGCAGGGCGATACGGCTCATCTTCAGCTTGCGATAATAGGCGCGGGGGCGGCCGGTGACTTCGCAACGATTGCGAATGCGCACCTTCGCCGAATTGCGCGGCAGTTCCGCCAGCTTGAGAACCGCGGCGAAGCGCTCCTCGATCGGCAGTTCCTTGTTGCTCACCAGGGCCTTCAGACGCGAACGCCGGCCGGCATAGCTCTTCACGAGCTTGCGGCGGTGTTCGTTCTTTTCGACCGAGCTCTTCTTGGCCATATGATCTTGCTCCTAGTCTCCGCGTTTGGGGCTCCGCCCCACAGCCGGAAGGGGATGCTTACTGACGGAACGGAAAGTTGAAGGCCTTCAGAAGCGCGCGCGCCTCTTCGTCCGTCTTCGCCGTCGTGCAGACGATGATGTCCATGCCCCACATCTGATCAACCTTGTCGTAGTTGATCTCGGGGAACACGATATGCTCCTTGATGCCCATGGCGTAGTTGCCACGACCGTCGAAGCTCTTCGGGTTCAGGCCACGGAAGTCGCGGACGCGCGGCAGGGCGATATTCACCAGGCGGTCGACGAATTCGAACATGCGGGTCTTGCGAAGCGTAACCTTCGCGCCGACCGGCTGGTTCTCACGCAGCTTGAAGTTCGAGATCGCCTTGCGGGCACGGGTGACGACCGGCTTCTGGCCGGCGATCAGCGCGAGGTCCCCGGCAGCGGTCTGCACCTTCTTGGTGTCGGCAGTGGCCTCACCAACACCCATGTTGATGACGATCTTCTCGATCGTCGGTACTTCCATGGGGTTCTTGTAGCCGAACTGCTCGATCATCTTCTGACGGACGACAGCCTCATAGAAGGCCTTCATCCGCGGGCTGTAGCTGGTCTCAGCCATCGATCTTCTCCCCCGAGCGCTTGGCGACGCGCACCTTGGTGCCGTCCGCCTGCACAAGGAAACCGACGCGAGTCGGCTTGCCATCCTTCGGATCGGCGAGCGCGATGTTCGACAGGTTGAGCGGGGCCTCCTTGGAGATGATCCCGCCTTCCTGGTTCGCGCTCTGCCGCTGGTGCCGCTTCACGAGGTTGACGCCGCGCACGCGCGCGGTGCCTTCCTTCGGCAGCACCTCGAAAACCTCGCCCGTGCGACCCTTGTCGCGGCCGGTGAGAACGACGACCTTGTCGCCCTTCTTGATCTTAGCGGCCATCAAAGCACCTCCGGCGCCAGCGAGATGATCTTCATGTGGTTCTTGGCGCGGAGCTCGCGCGGGACCGGCCCGAAGATGCGGGTGCCGACCGGCTCCTTGTTGTTGTTGATCAGCACGGCCGCATTGCGGTCGAAGCGGATCACCGAACCATCGACGCGACGGATGTCCTTGGCGGTGCGAACCACAACCGCCTTCATCACGTCGCCCTTTTTCACGCGGCCGCGCGGGATAGCTTCCTTCACCGACACCACGATGATGTCACCGACATGGGCATACTTGCGCTTCGAACCGCCAAGCACCTTGATGCACATGACGCGACGCGCACCGGAATTGTCCGCCACGTCGAGATTGGTCTGCATCTGGATCATGACGCACCTATTTCTCGCAAAAACCGCGCGCAGCCGTCACCGGCGCGCGCCCCTCAATCCCGTTTCCGGGCGCTCAGACTTCAGCCCGCTTCTCGCCCTGGACCACGATCCAGTTCTTGAGCTTGGACAAGGGGCGGTGCTCCTCGATCCAGACGGTGTCGCCTTCCTTCCAAGCGTTCGCCTCGTCATGGGCGTGGTACTTCTTGGAACGGCGGACGGTCTTCTTCAGCAGCGGATGGGTGAAACGGCGCTCGACCCGGACCACGACGGTCTTGTCCTGCTTGTCGCTCACCACGACGCCCTGCAGCAAACGCTTCGGCATCGCCCTCTCCTCACTTAGCCTTGGCCGCGGATGCGGCCTTCTGCGCCTGGATCGTCTTGACCCGCGCGATGTCGCGACGGATCTGACGCACCCGCGCCGTGTTTTCGAGCTGGCCGGTTGCCTTCTGGAAGCGCAGGTTGAACTGCTCCTTCTTAAGGCCCAGCAGCTGGTCCTGCAGCTCGTCGGCGGTCTTCGTCCGAATGTCGGAAGCCTTCGTCATCTGTTCCTCCGTCACTCAGCGATGCGCTCGACGAAACGCGTCTTGATCGGCAGCTTCGCAGCGGCCAGCCGAAGCGCCTCACGGGCGATATCCTGGCTCACGCCATCGATCTCGAACATGATGCGGCCGGGCTTGATCTTGGCGGCCCAATAGTCGGGCGCGCCCTTACCCTTACCCATGCGGACTTCGGTCGGCTTCGAAGACACCGGCACGTCGGGGAAAACGCGAATCCACACCCGGCCCGCACGCTTCATGTGACGGGTGAGCGCGCGACGCGCGGCTTCGATCTGACGCGCGGTAACGCGTTCCGGCTCCATGGCCTTCAGCCCGAACTGGCCGAAATTGAGGTCAGTCCCGCCCTTCGCAACGCCGTGAATACGGCCTTTGAACTGCTTGCGGAACTTCGTGCGCTTTGGTTGCAGCATGTCGCGCCTCTTATTCCTTTATCAATCTGCTCACGCCGCGTCGCGACGCGACGGGCGACCACCCGAGGAATCACCTTCCGCCTGGCGCTTGTCCTGCGCCATCGGATCGTGCTCCAGGATCTCGCCCTTGAAGATCCAGACCTTGACACCGCAGGTGCCGTAGGTCGTGAAGGCGGTGGCCGTACCGTAATCCACGTCCGCGCGCAAGGTGTGAAGCGGCACGCGCCCTTCACGATACCATTCGAGGCGCGCGATTTCCGCGCCGCCGAGGCGGCCGGAGCAGTTGATACGAATACCTTCCGCGCCCAAACGCATCGCCGACTGGACGGCGCGCTTCATGGCGCGGCGGAATGCCACACGGCGCTCAAGCTGCTGGGCAATCGACTCAGCGACGAGGCGCGCATCGATTTCCGGCTTCCGAATCTCGACGATGTTGATGAACACCTCCGAGTTCGTCATCTCGGCGACCTTCTTGCGCAGCTTGTCGATGTCCGCGCCCTTCTTGCCGATCACCACGCCCGGACGAGCCGAGTGGATGGTGACGCGGCACTTCTTGTGCGGACGCTCGATCACGATCTTGGAGACCGCGGCCTGCTTGAGAAGCTTCTGCAGCGCTTCACGGATCTTGATGTCCTCGTGAAGCAGCTGGCCGTACTCGCCCTTGCCCGCGAACCAGCGCGAGTCCCAGGTGCGGTTGATGCCGAGCCGGAGCCCGACCGGGTTGACCTTCTGACCCATCAGGCCTTCTCCTCGACTTCACGCACCACGATGGTGATATGCGAGAACGGCTTTTCGATCCGGCTCGCACGGCCACGGGCGCGGGCCGCGAAGCGCTTCATGACCAGACCCTTGCCGACATGCGCCTCGGCGACGATCAGATCGTCGACATCGAGCTCATGATTGTTCTCGGCATTGGCGATGGCCGACTCCAGGCACTTCTTCACGTCGCCGGCGATCCGCTTGCGCGAGAACTGAAGATCGGCCAGAGCGGTCGCGACCTTCTTGCCCCGGATGAGACCGGCGACGAGGTTGAGCTTCTGGGGGCTGACGCGAAGGTTACGCGCAACCGCCTTGGCTTCCGTATCCGCGAGCGTGCGCGGACGAGCTGCCTTTCCCATGACCCTGCCTCTACTTCCGCTTGGCTTTCTTGTCCGCCGCATGCCCGTAATAGGTACGGGTCGGGGCGAACTCGCCGAACTTGTGGCCCACCATGTCCTCGGAAACCGAAACCGGGACGTGCTTGTTGCCGTTATAGACGCCGAACGTGATCCCCACGAACTGCGGGAGGATGGTGGAACGGCGGCTCCAAATCTTGATGACGTCGTGACGACCCGAGGTGCGCGCGGCATCCGCCTTCTTGAGGAGGTAGCCGTCGACGAACGGACCTTTCCAGACCGATCGAGACATAGTTCAGTTTCCCTCGCTCACTTCTTGCGGGCGTGCCGGCTGGACACGATGAACTTGGTGGTCGACTTGTTCTTCCGGGTCTTCTTGCCCTTGGTGGGGAAACCCCAGGGCGTGACCGGATGACGTCCACCCGAGGTACGGCCTTCGCCGCCACCATGCGGGTGATCGACCGGGTTCATGGTGACACCACGGTTGTGCGGACGACGGCCCAGCCAGCGCTTGCGGCCAGCCTTGCCGAGATTGGTGTTCATGTGGTCCGGGTTCGACACGGCGCCGACCGTACCCATGCACTCGCCATGGACCAGCCGCTGCTCACCCGAATTGAGGCGAACGATGACGTAGCCCTGATCGCGACCGACGATCTGCGCATAGGAGCCGGCGGAACGGGCAATCTGGCCGCCCTTGCCGATCTTCAGCTCGATGTTGTGCACGATCGTGCCCACCGGCAGGTTGCCGAGCGGAGCCGCGTTGCCCGGCTTCACGTCCACGCTCTTGGAGGCGATCACCTGATCGCCAACCGCGAGGCGCTGCGGCGCCAGGATGTAGTTGAGCTCACCGTCCTCATACTTGATGAGGGCGATAAAGGCCGTGCGGTTGGGATCGTACTCGATCCGCTCCACCGTCGCCGCCACATCGCGCTTGGTGCGCTTGAAGTCGACGAGGCGATAGGCCTGCTTGTGCCCGCCGCCACGGAAGCGCACGGTCACCCGGCCGGTGTTGTTGCGGCCGCCCGCCTCCGACTTGCCCTCGGTCAGCGTCTTGACCGGCTTGCCCTTGTACAGGGCGGAGCGGTCGACGATCACCAGCTGGCGGAGGCTCGGCGTTACCGGCTTGAAGGTTTTGAGCGCCATGTCTCTGGTCCCTTAATTCCGGCTCACAGACCCGTCGTGATGTCGATGGAGTGCCCCTCGGCGAGGGTCACGACCGCCTTCTTCACGTCGCTCTGCACGCCCTTGCGGCCCTTGAAGAACTTCGTCTTCCCCTTGCGGACCAGCGTGTTGACGCTCTCGACCTTCACGTCGAAGAGCTTCTCGACCGCTTCCTTGATCTGCGGCTTGGTAGCCGTCAGAGCAACCTTGAAGACGACCTTGTTGTGCTCGGACGCCATCGTGGCCTTCTCGGTGATCACCGGGGACACGATCACGTCGTAGTGGCGCGGATCGAGACTCATTTGAAGCGCGCCTCCAGAGCGTCGACAGCCGCCTTCGTCAGCACCAGGGTCTGACGGCGCAGGATGTCGTAGACGTTGATGCCCTGAACGGGCAGCACGTCGAGATGGGTGACATTGCGCGAGGCGAGGCCGAAATTGGCATCCACCTCGGCGCCGGACACGACCAGGGCGCTCGACAGGCCGAGGCCCGCCAGCCGCTCCTTGAGCAGCTTGGTCTTGGGCTCGGACAGCACGGCGTCATCGAGGACGAGGATCTGCTGGTCCTTGGCCTTCGACGACAGAGCATGCCGCAGAGCGAGCGCACGCACCTTCTTCGGCAGGTCGCTCGCATGGCTGCGAGAGACCGGACCGAACGCCTTGGCGCCGCCGCGGAACTGCGGCGCGGAAGCCGCACCGTGGCGAGCGCCGCCGGTGCCCTTCTGCTTGTACATCTTCCGCTTGGTGCGGTTGACGTCAGCGCGCGAGAGGGTCTGGTGGGTGCCGGCCTGACGGCGCGACAGCTGCCACACCACGCAGCGGTGCAGGATGTCCTGGCGCGGCTCGAGACCGAAAATCTCGTCCGACAGGGTGACGGAACCGGCTTCGGCCCCTTCGAGAGTCTTGACGGCGAGTTCCATCACACGTTCTCCTCGGCCGCAGCCTCGGTCGCGGGCGCAACGTCAGCCGCCGGCTCGCTCGATGCTTCCGCACCAGGGAGACGGAACTTGCCCGGCTTCGGCGCGGCGTCGGGCAGCTTCTTCTTCACCGCGTCAGCGACGATGATCCAGCCACCCTTGTTGCCGGGAACCGCACCCTCGACCGCGATCAGGCCGCGCTCCACATCGGTGAGCACAACCTTGAGGTTCTGGGTCGTCACCGTCTCGTGACCCATGTGGCCCGGCATCTTCTTGTTCTTAAAGGTCTTGCCGGGGTCCTGACGACCACCGGTCGAACCGATCGAACGATGCGAAACCGACACGCCGTGGGTGGCGCGAAGACCACCGAAATTGTGGCGCTTCATACCACCGGCAAAGCCCTTGCCGATGGAGGTGCCCGTCACGTCGACGAACTGGCCGACCACGAAGTGATCGACGGTCAGTTCGGCGCCGACCGGAATGAGGTCGGTTTCCTCGACGCGGAATTCCGCCATCTTGCGCTTCGGCTCAACCTTCGCCACGGCGAAGTGGCCGCGCAGAGCGCGGGTGGTGTTCTGCGGCTTCGCCTGGCCGACGCCGAGCTGCACGGCCGTGTAGCCGTTCTTCTCGAGCGTACGGTGGGCAACCACCTGGCAATTATCGACTTTCAGCACAGTGACCGGAACATGTTCACCTGCATCGTTAAAGATGCGGGTCATGCCGACCTTCTGGGCGATGACGCCTGACCGCATGGCCGTGTCCCTTCGCCTTCTCTCAGAGCTTGATCTCGACGTCGACACCCGCGGCGAGGTCGAGCTTCATCAGCGCGTCCACCGTCTGGGGGGTCGGGTCGACTATGTCCAGCAGACGCTTGTGTGTCCGCATCTCGAACTGCTCACGGGACTTCTTGTCCACGTGGGGAGAACGATTGACCGTGAACTTTTCGATCCGCGTCGGAAGCGGAATAGGCCCGCGAACCTGGGCGCCCGTGCGCTTGGCCGTCGAAACGATTTCGCGCGTCGAGGCATCCAGGATGCGGTGATCGAACGCCTTGAGGCGGATCCGAATATTTTGGCCGTTCATTGACTTCAGGCTCCCAGAGGGCTCGTCAGTCGGGCTCAGTAACGAGCTCCACGAAAAAGGGGCGCAGGCGTTCCCGCGCCCCTCGGGATTGTCGATGTCACTCGATGATGGAGGCGACGACGCCGGCGCCGACGGTGCGGCCGCCTTCGCGGATGGCGAAGCGCAGCTTCTCTTCCATCGCGATCGGAACGATCAGCGCCACGTCAACCGTGATGTTGTCGCCCGGCATCACCATTTCCGTGCCTTCCGGCAGGGTCACGATGCCCGTCACGTCCGTCGTGCGGAAATAGAACTGCGGACGGTAGTTGGTGAAGAACGGCGTGTGGCGGCCGCCCTCTTCCTTCGTCAGGATGTAGGCCTCGGCCTTGAACTTCGTGTGCGGCTTCACCGAACCCGGCTTGCACACGACCTGGCCGCGCTCGACGTCCTCACGCTTCGTGCCGCGGACAAGGATACCGACGTTGTCGCCGGCCTGGCCCTGGTCGAGCAGCTTGCGGAACATTTCCACGCCCGTCACCGTCGTCTTCACCGTCGGGCGGATGCCGACGATCTCGACTTCCTCGCCGACCTTGATCACGCCGCGCTCGACGCGACCGGTCACCACCGTGCCGCGGCCCGAGATCGAGAACACGTCTTCGATCGGCATCAGGAACGGCAGGTCAACCGGACGCTCCGGCTGCGGGATGTAGGCGTCCACCGACTCCATCAGCTTCAGGATGGCGTCGCGGCCGAGCTTGGCATCGCCGTTCTCGAGCGCCACAAGCGCCGAGCCACGGATGATCGGAATGTCGTCGCCCGGGAAGTCGTACTTCGACAGAAGCTCGCGAACCTCGAGCTCCACCAGCTCAAGCAGCTCCTCGTCGTCGACCATGTCGCACTTGTTGAGGAACACCACCAGAGCCGGAACGCCGACCTGACGCGCCAGAAGGATGTGCTCGCGGGTCTGCGGCATCGGGCCGTCCGCCGCCGAAACAACCAGGATAGCGCCGTCCATCTGCGCCGCGCCCGTGATCATGTTCTTCACATAGTCGGCGTGGCCGGGGCAGTCGACATGCGCGTAGTGGCGGTTCGTCGTCTCGTACTCAACGTGAGCGGTCGAGATCGTGATGCCGCGCGCCTTCTCTTCCGGCGCCTTGTCGATCTGGTCGTACGCCGTGAACGTCGCGCCGCCCGTCTCCGCAAGAACCTTCGTGATCGCTGCCGTCAGAGACGTCTTGCCATGGTCAACATGGCCAATCGTCCCGATGTTGCAGTGAGGCTTCGAACGGTTGAACTTCTCTTTGGCCACGGGGCTCTCCGTCGGTCTTATCGATGTTGATACGAAATCGCTTCAGAAACTCAGGCCGACGCTCACGCGTACTTGGCCTGAACTTCCTGAGCGACGTTCGACGGCACCTGCTCGTAGTGGTCGAACTGCATGGTGAAGGTAGCGCGGCCCTGCGAGAAGGACCGGAGCGTGTTGACGTAGCCGAACATGTTGGCGAGCGGCACCATCGCGTTGACGACGTTCGCATTGCCACGCATGTCCTGGCCCTGGATCTGGCCACGACGGGAGTTGAGGTCGCCGATGACCGAACCGGTGTAGTCTTCCGGGGTCACGACCTCGACCTTCATGATCGGCTCCAGCAGCACCGCACCGCCCTTCTGCAGGGCTTCACGGAAAGCGGCACGCGAGGCGATTTCGAAGGCAAGGGCCGACGAGTCGACTTCGTGATAGGCGCCGTCGATCAGGTCGACCTTGACGTCCACCACCGGGAAGCCGGCCAGCACGCCCGAACCGAGCACGCTTTCCAGACCCTTGGTGACGCCGGGGATGTACTCCTTCGGCACCGCGCCGCCGATGATCTTGCTCTCGAATGCGAAGCCCTTGCCGACTTCGTTCGGCTCGACCACGAACTTCACCCGGGCAAACTGACCGGTACCGCCGGTCTGCTTCTTGTGGGTGTAGTCGACTTCGGTCTTGCGGGTGATCGTCTCGCGATAAGCGACCTGCGGCGCGCCGATATTGGCGTCGACCTTATAGGTACGCTTCAGGATATCGACCTTGATGTCGAGGTGCAGTTCGCCCATCCCCTTGAGGATGGTCTGGCCGCTCTCGAAGTCGGTCGACACGCGGAAGGACGGATCCTCAGCGGCGAGCTTCGCGAGAGCGAGGCCCAGCTTTTCCTGGTCGGCCTTGGACTTCGGCTCGATCGCGATCTCGATGACCGGCTCGGGGAACTCCATCTTCTCAAGGATGACAGGCTTGGCCGGGTCGCACAGCGTGTCGCCGGTGCGGACTTCCTTGAGGCCGGCAAGAGCGACGATGTCGCCCGCATAGGCCTCCTTGATGTCCTCGCGGTTGTTCGCATGCATGAGCAGCATGCGACCGACACGCTCCTTCTTGTCGCGGGTCGAGTTCAGGAGGCCCATACCGGTCTCGAGCTTGCCCGAATAAACGCGGCAGAAGGTGATGGTGCCGACGAAGGGGTCGTCCATGATCTTGAACGCGAGGACCGACAGCGGGTCGGAATCGCTCGGGTTGCGGACGGTCTCTTCCTCGGTATCGAAATCGATGCCCTTGATGGCGCCACGGTCGATCGGCGACGGCAGGAAGTCGCACACCGCGTCGAGCAGGGGCTGCACGCCCTTGTTCTTGAACGCCGAGCCGCAGAACACCGGGTTGAACACGCGCCCAATGACGGCCTTCCGGATCAGACCCTTCAGGGTGGCTTCATCGGGCTCGACGCCTTCGAGATAGGCGGACAGGACGTCGTCATCGAGCTCGACAGCCGCTTCGAGCAGCTTGCCGCGATATTCGACGGCCTGATCGAGCAGCTCGGCCGGGATCTCTTCGTCGTGATACTTCGCGCCGAGCTCCTCATTGTCCCACACGACCGCCTTCATGCGGACGAGGTCAATGATGCCCTTGAAGTTGTTCTCGGAACCGATCGGCAGCTGGCAGCAGACCGGCTTGCCGTCCACGCGGTCGATAATCATCTCGACGCAGCGGAAGAAGTCGGCGCCGGTCTTGTCCATCTTGTTGACGAACACGATGCGCGGGACGTTGTACTTGTCGGCCTGGCGCCAGACCGTCTCGGTCTGGGGCTCCACGCCCTGGTTGCCGTCGAGAACGCACACGGCGCCATCGAGCACACGCAGCGAACGCTCGACTTCAATGGTGAAGTCGACGTGGCCGGGGGTGTCGATGATGTTCAGGCGCTTGCCATGCCAGAAAGCAGTCGTCGCGGCCGACGTAATCGTGATGCCGCGCTCCTGCTCCTGGGTCATCCAGTCCATCGTGGCGGCGCCATCATGGACTTCGCCGATCTTGTGGCTCTTGCCGGTGTAATAGAGGATCCGTTCGGTCGTGGTGGTCTTGCCGGCATCAATGTGGGCCATGATGCCGAAGTTGCGGTAGTCTTCGATAGCGTGCGTGCGCGACATATCAGATCCTCGTACCGGCTCTCGTCATCACCAGCGATAGTGAGAGAAGGCCCGGTTGGCCTCCGCCATGCGGTGCGTGTCTTCACGTTTCTTCACGGCGGTGCCGCGATTGTTCGAGGCGTCGAGCAGTTCGCCCGACAGGCGCTCCACCATCGTCTTCTCGTTGCGGGCGCGGGCAGCAATGATCAGCCAGCGAATCGCAAGAGCCTGACGACGCTCGGGGCGCACCTCGACCGGCACCTGGTAGGTCGCGCCGCCGACACGGCGGGAGCGCACCTCGATGGCCGGGCTCACATTGTCGAGCGCCTGGGTGAACACACCCAGCGGCTCCGACTTGGCACGGGTCTCGACGAGGTCGAGCGCGCCGTACACGATCGCCTCGGCGACCGACTTCTTGCCGTCATACATGACGGCGTTCATGAAGCGGCTCAGCACTTCCGACCCGAACTTCGGATCGGGAGTGACTTCACGGCGCTCTGCACGATGACGACGGGACATCGCTCAAATCCTCACTTCGGCCGCTTGGCGCCGTACTTCGACCGGCGCTGCTTGCGGTTCTTGACGCCCTGCGTATCGAGCACGCCGCGCAGGATGTGATAGCGCACGCCAGGAAGATCCTTGACGCGGCCGCCGCGGATCATCACCACGGAGTGTTCCTGCAGGTTATGCCCCTCGCCGGGGATGTAACCGATGACTTCGTAGCCATTGGTCAAACGAACCTTCGCGACCTTACGAAGCGCCGAGTTCGGCTTCTTCGGGGTCGTCGTATAGACGCGGGTGCAAACGCCGCGCTTCTGCGGGCTGGCCTGCAGCGCCGGAACCTTGTTCCGGGCCTTCTGGGCTTCCCGCGGCTTGCGGATCAGCTGGTTGATCGTCGGCACGTGTCTCGCCTTCGTCTCGCTGCGCTGGAACAGGAATGTCCCGCGCTAACCCAATTTCCGCGGCCACAACCGCATTCTTCTCTCGACGGATCGGAACAGTCAGCACATACCGAGCTATCTGCGAACGAAAGAAGCGCCGCCGGCCAGGATCTGGCCGAGGGCGCTGTACGTTCAGAGGACCACGCGACAGCGTTTAAAGCTGCCAGTTGCGCGGTCATGCGCCGGATTTGGTCGTGCGTGCGTTCCGGCAGCGTCTTGACGTTCTGTGTCCAGACAGGGTGTCCGAACGCGGCAACATCAACCGCCTGCCGTGAAAGTACGCGCCTTCTACGCGGCGACTCGCCGTTCGTCAACCCTTAACCGCGAGTTTGGCCGCTCACAGCCCCGTGCGAGGCGTTGGCGTCGTTAGATTTCATCCATGACGGCCGCCACGCAACAAAGATGCTCGCATTTACGTCGCTGACAGTGATCCCCGTTAGGAGAATCGCGACACCATGCGGCCGGCTCGTGCACCGCACTCGCGATTCCCGATTCCACGAAAAAGGCCGCCCTGCGAGGGGCGGCCTTTCGATTCTGGCAGGTTTTGCCGGAGCGATCACTCGGCGGCAGCGGGACCTTCGAGGCGCGGCGCGTTTGAGGCAACGCCGTCCTGCTCGTTCTGCGCGGCGATCAAGTCGTCGCGGGTGGTAGCCGTCACACGGAGCTTCGCCATCTGTGCGCCGGTGCCCGCCGGGATGAGGCGGCCGACGATGACGTTCTCCTTGAGACCGGCGAGGTCATCGGACTTGCCGTTGACCGCCGCCTCGGTGAGCACGCGGGTCGTCTCCTGGAAGGAGGCGGCCGAGATGAAGGAGCGCGTCTGCAGGCTCGCCTTGGTGATGCCGAGCAGGACCGGGTGACCGGACGCGGGCTTCTTGCCCTCGGCGATCAGCCGCTCATTGATCTCGTTCAACTCCGAGGCGTCGATCTGCTCATTGGTCAGCAGGTCGCTCTCCCCGGCGTCGTCGATCTCAACCTTCTGCAGCATCTGGCGAACGATCACCTCGATGTGCTTGTCGTTGATGAGCACGCCCTGCAGCCGGTAGACCTCCTGGATCTCGTTCACGAGATAGGCCGCGAGTTCCTCGACGCCCTTGATCGCCAGAATGTCGTGCGGCGCCGGGTTGCCGTCGACGATGAAGTCCCCCTTCTCGACGAGGTCGCCATCCTGCAGGTGGATGTGCTTGCCCTTCGGGATCAGGTACTCGGCGGTATCGTCGTTCGAATCCTGCGGCTCGATGCTCACGCGGCGCTTGTTCTTGTAGTCCTTGCCGAAGCGGATCGTGCCCGAGATTTCGGCGATGATCGCCGCATCCTTCGGACGACGGGCCTCGAACAGCTCCGCCACGCGCGGCAGGCCGCCCGTGATGTCGCGGGTCTTGGCCGACTCCATCGGCACACGCGCCAGCACGTCACCCGCCTTGATGGTCGAGCCGGGATCGGCGGAAAGGATCGCGTCCACCGGCAGCGTGTAGCGGGCATCGCCGCCGCGCTGCAGCTTCAGCACCTTGCCATCCGCACCCTTCACCACCAGCGACGGACGCAGTTCCGAACCACGCCCGGTGCGCCAGTCGGTAACGACACGCTTGGCGATACCAGTCGATTCGTCGACCGTCTCGCTGAGCGAGGCGCCTTCGACCAGATCCTCGTAACCCACGATACCCTCGACCTCGGTGAGGATCGGGCGGGTGTACGGGTCCCACTCGGCGATGCGCTGGCCGCGCTTGATGGCGTCACCATCATCCACCTTCAGCTTGGCGCCGAACTGGATGCGGTGCGCCGCCTTTTCCGAACCGTCGTGATCGACGATCAGGACCGAAAGGTTGCGGCTCATCGCGATCAGTTCGCCATCGGAGTTCCGCACAACGTTGCGGTTGCGAATCTTCACCGTGCCCTCGAAGGAGGCCTCGATGAAGGACTGTTCGGACAGCTGCGCCGCGCCACCGATGTGGAAGGTACGCATGGTGAGCTGCGTACCCGGCTCGCCGATCGACTGGGCCGCGATGACGCCGACCGCCTCGCCCATGTTGACAGGCGTGCCGCGCGCCAGGTCACGCCCGTAGCAGGTCCCGCAGACGCCATTCTTGGCCTCGCAGGTCAGCACGGAGCGGATCTTGATCTCCTGCACGCCGGCCTTCGAGATGCGCTCGACATCCGCCTCGTCCATCATGTGGCCAGCCGGCACGATCACATTGCCGGTCGCGCCCTCGATCACGTCTTCGGCCGCGGTGCGGCCCAGAACACGCGAGCCGAGCGTGGCGACGATGTTGCCCGCGTCGATGATGGCGCGCATCGCGATACCGTTGGTGGTGCCGCAATCACGCAGGGTGATGATGCTGTCCTGAGCCACGTCAACAAGACGACGGGTCAGGTAGCCCGAGTTGGCGGTCTTCAGCGCGGTGTCAGCCAGACCCTTACGGGCACCGTGGGTCGAGTTGAAGTACTCGAGCACGGAGAGGCCTTCCTTGAAGTTCGAGATGATCGGCGTCTCGATGATCTCACCCGACGGCTTCGCCATCAGGCCGCGCATGGCGGCCAGCTGACGCATCTGCTCGCGCGAACCACGCGCGCCGGAATGCGCCATCATGTAGATCGAGTTGATCTGCTTCTCGCGACCCGTCACCGGGTCCTTCTTCACCGCCGAAATTTCGGCCATCATCTCATCGGCGAGGCGGGCGGAGCACTTGCCCCACGCATCGACGACCTTGTTGTACTTTTCGCCCTGGGTGATCAGGCCGTCATTGTACTGCTGCTCATATTCCTTGGTGAGCGCACGGGTCTCTTCGACCATGTCCCACTTCTTGGACGGCACCACCATGTCGTCCTTGCCGAACGAAATGCCGGCGCGGAAGGCGTTAGAGAAGCCGAGCGTCATGATGCGGTCGCAGAAGATGACCGTCTCCTTCTGACCGCAGTGGCGGTAGACGGTGTCGATCATGTTCGAGATTTCCTTCTTGGTCATCAGCTTGTTGACGACGTCGAAGGGGGTCTTCGGGTTCTTCGGCAGGAGTTCGCCGAGCTTCATGCGGCCCGGGGTGGTCTCGTAGATCTTCGGGGCCGGATTGCCGTCCTCGTCGACGCCGATATACCGTCCGCGCACCTTGGTGTGCAGGGTAATGGCCTTGGCCGCCAGCGCGTGGTCGATCTCGCCCATATTGGCGAAAGCCATGCCCTCACCGGGCTCACCCTCGCGCATCATGGTGAGATAGTAGAGGCCGAGAACGATGTCCTGCGACGGCACGATGATCGGCGCGCCGTTCGCGGGGTGCAGGATGTTGTTGGTCGACATCATCAGCACGCGCGCTTCCAACTGCGCCTCGATGGACAGGGGCACGTGCACCGCCATCTGGTCGCCGTCGAAGTCCGCGTTGAAGGCCGAGCAGACCAGCGGGTGCAGCTGGATCGCCTTGCCTTCGATCAGCACCGGCTCGAACGCCTGGATGCCCAGGCGATGCAGGGTCGGCGCACGGTTCAGCATTACCGGGTGCTCGCGGATCACCTCGTCGAGGATGTCCCACACCTCGGGACGCTCCTTCTCGACCAGCTTCTTCGCCTGCTTCACGGTCGCGGACAGGCCCTTCGCGTCGAGACGCGAATAGATGAAGGGCTTGAACAGCTCCAGCGCCATCTTCTTCGGCAGGCCGCACTGGTGCAGCTTCAGCTCGGGACCGACGACGATCACCGAACGGCCGGAATAGTCGACGCGCTTGCCGAGCAGGTTCTGGCGGAACCGTCCCTGCTTGCCCTTCAGCATATCGGCGAGCGACTTCAGCGGGCGCTTATTGGCACCGGTGATGACGCGGCCGCGGCGGCCGTTATCGAACAGCGCATCGACCGCTTCCTGAAGCATGCGCTTCTCGTTGCGGATGATGATGTCCGGCGCCTTCAGCTCGATCAGCCGCTTGAGACGATTGTTGCGGTTGATGACGCGGCGGTAGAGGTCGTTGAGGTCGGACGTGGCGAAGCGGCCGCCGTCCAGCGGGACGAGCGGGCGCAGGTCCGGCGGGATCACCGGCACATGCGTCAGGATCATCCACTCCGGCTTGTTGCCGGATTCCTGGAAGGCCTCGACGATCTTCAGACGCTTGGCCAGCTTCTTCGGCTTCAGCTCGGTGGTAGCCTCGGCGATCTCCTTGCGCAGATTGCCGGCGATCTTCTCCAGATCCATGCCACGCAGAATCTCGCGGATCGCCTCGGCGCCGATCAGGGCCGTGAACGAGTCGTCGCCATACTCTTCCTGCGCGCGCAGATAGTCCTCTTCCGAGAGGAGCTGACGCTCCTTCAGCGGGGTGAGGCCGGGCTCGATGACGCAGTAGTATTCGAAATACAGGATCCGCTCGAGGTCCTTGAGGGTCATGTCGAGCAGCAGGCCGATGCGGCTCGGCAGCGACTTCAGGAACCAGATATGCGCGACGGGGGCGGCAAGCTCGATGTGGCCCATGCGCTCACGGCGCACGCGCGACAGCGTGACTTCCACGCCGCACTTCTCGCAGATGATGCCCTTGTACTTCATGCGCTTGTACTTGCCGCACAGGCACTCATAGTCCTTGATAGGACCGAAAATGCGCGCGCAGAACAAGCCGTCACGCTCAGGCTTGAACGTGCGGTAGTTGATCGTTTCGGGCTTCTTGATCTCGCCGAAGGACCACGACAGGATCTTCTCCGGACTCGCGATCGAGATCTTGATCTGATCGAAAGTCGGCGCCGGCGCCGCCGGGTTGAAGAGATTCATGACCTCTTGATTCATCGCCGTCTCCTTCGGCTGGACCCCGCCTCCGCCGCCGCGGCTTGCTGGGGTCACGGAAAAGTCTGGTCTGTCGCGCGATCGAAAAGGCGGACGCGACCTGCGCGCCCGCCCTTGGTCTCAGTCGGTCATTCGGCCGCTGGCAGGCTCTCGCCCGGAGTCGGCACCGCCGAGAGCGTCTTGGAGTTCATCAGCTCGACATTGAGGCCGAGCGAACGCATCTCCTTCACGAGAACGTTGAAGCTCTCGGGAATGCCCGCCTCGAAGGTGTCGTCACCGCGCACGATGGCCTCGTAGACCTTGGTGCGGCCCGCGACGTCGTCCGACTTCACGGTGAGCATCTCCTGCAGCGTGTAGGCGGCGCCATAGGCCTCGAGCGCCCACACCTCCATTTCGCCGAAGCGCTGACCACCGAACTGCGCCTTGCCGCCCAGCGGCTGCTGGGTGACGAGTGAGTACGGACCGATCGAACGCGCATGGATCTTGTCGTCGACAAGATGATGCAGCTTCAGCATGTAGATGTAGCCAACCGTCACCTTACGGTCGAACTGCTCGCCAGTGCGGCCGTCGAACAGCGTCGACTGCGCCGACTTATCGAGACCGGCCAACTCCAGCATGTGCTCGATATCCGCCTCGCGGGCACCGTCGAACACCGGCGTGGCAATCGGCACACCGCGACGCAGGTTCGACCCCAGCTCGACCAGACCTTCCTCATCGAGCGAAGCGATGGTCTCGTCCTTGCCGTAGATCTTGCCGAACGCATCCTTAAGCGGCGCGATGTCCTGCGTCTGCCGGTAGCCTTCGATGGCGCGGTCGATCACGCGGCCGAGGCCGGCGCAAGCCCACCCCAGATGAGTCTCGAGGATCTGCCCGACATTCATGCGCGAGGGCACGCCGAGCGGGTTGAGCACCATGTCGACCGGGGTGCCGTCCTCAAGGAACGGCATGTCCTCGACCGGGACGATGCGCGAGACCACGCCCTTATTGCCGTGCCGGCCGGCCATCTTGTCGCCCGGCTGGATCTTGCGCTTCACCGCGATGAAGACCTTGACCATCTTCATCACGCCGGGCGGAAGCTCGTCACCGCGCTGCAGCTTCTCGACCTTGTCGAGGAACCGCTGCTCCAGACGCTTCTTGGACTCGTCGTACTGGTTGCGGATTGCTTCCAGCTCGCTCATCAGCTGATCGTCGGCGACGGCGAACTGCCACCACTGGCTGCGCGGGAACTCGGTCAGCACCGAACGGGTGAGCACCGTGTCCTTCTTGAAGCTCTTGGGGCCGGCAATGCCGGTCTTCCCGTCCAGCATCTCGGCCAAGCGGCCGAAGACGTTACGGTCAAGGATCGCCTGCTCGTCGTCGCGGTCCTTGGCGAGGCGTTCGATTTCCTCGCGCTCGATCGCCTGAGCACGCTCGTCCTTGTCGACGCCGTGACGATTGAACACGCGCACTTCGACAACCGTACCGGTGACGCCCGGGGGAACGCGCAGCGACGTGTCGCGCACGTCCGCTGCCTTCTCGCCGAAGATGGCGCGAAGCAGCTTCTCTTCCGGGGTCATCGGGCTCTCACCCTTCGGCGTGATCTTGCCGCAGAGGATGTCGCCCGCCTGCACTTCGGCGCCGATATAAACGATGCCGGCTTCGTCCAGATTCTTCAGCGCCTCTTCCGACACGTTCGGAATGTCGCGCGTGATTTCTTCCGGGCCGAGCTTGGTGTCGCGGGCCATCACTTCGAATTCCTCGATGTGGATCGAGGAGAAGATGTCGCCCTTGGAGATGTTCTCCGACAGCAGGATCGAGTCTTCGAAGTTGTAGCCGTTCCACGGCATGAAGGCGACGAGGATGTTCCGGCCGAGGGCGAGATCACCGAGATCGGTCGAGGGACCGTCAGCGATGATGTCACCCTTGCGCACGCGGTCGCCCACCCGCACCAGCGGACGCTGGTTGATGCAGGTCGACTGGTTCGAACGCTGGAACTTCTGCAGCCGGTAGATGTCGACGCCTGACTTCGACGGATCGTTCTCTTCCGTCGCGCGGATGACGATACGGGTCGCGTCCACCTGGTCGACGATGCCGGTGCGGCGCGCGCCGATGGCGGCGCCGGAATCGCGGGCGACCACGGACTCCATGCCCGTGCCGACGAAGGGGGCGTCGGCGCGAACGAGCGGCACAGCCTGGCGCTGCATGTTCGAGCCCATGAGCGCGCGGTTGGCGTCGTCGTTCTCAAGGAACGGGATGAGCGCGGCGGCGACCGAGACGAGCTGCTTGGGCGACACGTCCATGAAGTCGACGCGGTCGGGCGTGACCAGAAGAACGTCGCCGGCATGACGGCAGACGATCAGGTCTTCGGTGAAGCGCCCCTCAGCGTCGAGCGGGATGTTCGCCTGCGCGACGTAGTACTTCCCCTCCTCCATGGCGGAGAGATAGACCACCTCGTCCTGAACCTGGCTGTCCTTCACGCGGCGATAGGGCGCCTCGATGAAGCCGTACTTGTTCACGCGGGCAAAAGTAGCCAGCGAGTTGATCAGACCGATGTTCGGGCCTTCCGGCGTCTCAATCGGGCAGATGCGGCCGTAATGCGTCGGGTGCACGTCGCGCACCTCGAAGCCGGCGCGTTCGCGCGTCAGACCGCCCGGGCCAAGCGCCGAGAGACGGCGCTTGTGAGTGATCTCGGACAGCGGGTTGGTCTGGTCCATGAACTGCGAGAGCTGCGACGAGCCGAAGAACTCGCGCACCGCCGCCGCCACTGGCTTGGCGTTGATCAGGTCCTGCGGCATCACGGTGTCGATGTCGACGGACGACATGCGCTCCTTGATGGCGCGTTCCATGCGCAGCAGGCCGACGCGGTACTGGTTCTCCATCAGCTCGCCGACCGAGCGGACGCGGCGGTTGCCGAGGTGATCGATGTCGTCGATCTCGCCCTTACCGTCGCGCAGTTCGACCAGCGTCTTGATGACCGCGAGAATGTCCTCGCGGCGCAGCACGCGCACCGTGTCCTCGGCGTCGAGGTCGAGACGCATGTTCATCTTCACGCGGCCGACCGCGGAAAGATCGTAGCGCTCGGCGTCGAAGAACAACGAGTGGAACATCGCCTGCGCGGAATCGAGCGTCGGCGGCTCGCCGGGACGCATCACGCGGTAGATGTCGAACAGCGCGTCCTCGCGGGTGACGTTCTTGTCGACAGCCAGCGTGTTGCGGATATACGCGCCCACATTGACGTGGTCGATGTCGAGGATCGGCACCTCGTCGTAGCCAAGCTCGACAAGCTGCTTCAGCATCTTCTCGGTGACTTCCTCACCGGCTTCGACATAGATCTCACCCGACGTCGGGTTGACGATGTCCTCGGCCACATACTGGCCGACCATCTCTTCGTCGGAGATCTTGAGCGCCTTGAGGCCCTTCTCGGCGAGCTGGCGGGCCTGACGTACCGTCACCTTCTTGCCGGCCTCGATCACGACTTCGCCGGTGTCGGCGTCGACGAGATCGGCGACGGCCTTGTAGCCCTTCATCCGCTTGGGATCGAAAGGCATGCGCCAGCCATCCTTCGTGCGGGCGAAGGTGATGGTCTCATAGAAGGTGTTGAGGATCTCTTCGCCGTCGAGACCGAGGGCGAACAGCAGGCTCGTCACCGGAATCTTGCGGCGGCGGTCGATACGCGCATAGACGATGTCCTTGGCGTCGAACTCGATGTCGAGCCAGGAACCGCGATAGGGGATGATACGCGCAGCGAACAGCAGCTTGCCGCTGGAGTGCGTCTTGCCCTTGTCGTGGTCGAAGAACACGCCCGGCGAACGGTGCATCTGCGAGACGATGACGCGCTCGGTCCCGTTGACAATGAACGTGCCGTTCATCGTCATCAGCGGGATGTCGCCCATATAGACGTCCTGCTCCTTGATGTCCTTGACGGACTTGGAGCCGGTGTCGGGATCGACATCAAACACGATCAGACGGAGCGTCACCTTCAGCGGCGCAGCGAAGGTCATGCCGCGCTGGCGGCACTCGTCAACGTCGTACTTCGGCGGCTCGAATTCGTAGCGGACGAATTCGAGCATGGCAGCGCCCGAAAAGTCCGAAATCGGGAAAACCGACTTGAAAACCGCCTGAATGCCGTCGTCGGCGCGACCGCCCTTCGGCTCAACGATCTGCAGGAACTGGTCATAGGACGCCTTCTGAACCTCGATGAGGTTCGGCATCTCAGCCACTTCCTGGATCTTGCCGAAAAACTTGCGGACCCGCTTACGACCGGTGAACGTCTGCGCCATGTCGCTCCTCGCTCCGTCCGAGTATCCGTCAGCGCCATCCACGAACCCGGCGGGAGGGCCGGTGGCCTTGCGTGGAGGCTTAAGATCACAAAACAATCCGACAAGGTTGAGGCACTCTCCGTGCCTGCCTCCGGCCGTTCCGCAACCGACGGCTCGCCAGACGACCCGCTCCGGATCGTCGGGGAAGCCGTCGGGCTTCCTGAAGTTCGCCTTCGATGTGAAGGCAGAGGCCGCCGGCGAACCGGCGGCCTCGCATGATCAGATGATCACTTGAGCTCGACCTTGGCGCCGGCCTTCTCGACCTGAGCCTTGATCTTCTCGGCCTCGTCCTTGGTCACGCCTTCCTTGATCGGCTTGGGCGCGCCTTCGACGAGGTCCTTGGCTTCCTTGAGGCCCAGGCCGGTGATGGCGCGGACTTCCTTGATGACCTCGATCTTCTTGTCGCCGGCCGCGGCCAGGACAACGGTGAACTCGGTCTGCTCTTCGACCGGGGCAGCGGCAGCGGCCGGAGCAGCGGCAACAGCCACGGCGGCGGCGGCGGAAACGCCCCACTTCTCTTCGAGGAGCTTCGCGAGCTCGGCGGCCTCGAGAACGGTCAGGGCGGACAGCTCGTCAACGAGCTTCGACAGATCAGCCATTTTACTTAAGTCCTTGGATTTCGGTTCGAACCAGTATTACCGGGAAGCCTCACGCGGCTTCGTTCTCTTTGGCATAGGCCGCAAACACGCGGGCGAGCTTGGCCGCCGGCGCGGTGCTGAGCTGCGCGATCTTGGTCGCCGGGGCCTGGATGAGGCCGACCAGCTTCGCACGCAGTTCATCAAGGGACGGCATGGTGGCCAGAGCCTTCACACCATCCACATTCAGGGCCGTGGTGCCGAACGCTCCGCCGAGAATGACGAACTTGTCATTCGCCTTGGCGAAGTCGACGGCGACCTTCGGAGCCGCAACAGGATCGCTCGAATAAGCGATGATGGTCGGACCCTTCAGCAGGGAACCGACATGTGCGACGTCCGAACCTTCGAGAGCGATCTTGGCGAGGCGGTTCTTCGCCACCTTCACGGTCGCACCATTCGCCTTCATCTGCCGACGCAGGGTCTGCAGCTGAGCGACGGTGAGGCCGGAATAGTGGGCCACGACGACGACCGACGTGTTGTTGAACACCTCGGTGAGCGACGTGACGAGCTCTTCTTTTTGTGCTCGATCCACTTCACTTGCTCTCCGGTGGCGAGGAAGGGTGACTTCCCCGCCGGGTTTGCGCCTTGCTGCCCCTCCTTGCGGAGCGGCAGCGGTGGTATCCTGTCCCCTGGGACCGGAAAACCGGCCAAGGCGCTGGTTCGAGCCGAAAGCCAGGACCGGCGAACCGGAACCGTGCATCGGTCGTAACCCCGTCTATGCTGGCCCCGGAATGGGATTAAGCCGCCTCGAAGAGGGGCACCGGCAGTCTCGGACAGGACATAAAGCCGGCAAGGCGAACCCTGCCGGCCTCTCCGCCCGGTTTTAAGCGGGCGAAAGCTGAAAATTCATCGGCACGCGGCCGACAATATCGGCAACGAAACCGCCCATATAGTGAGTCGCGTGGGATTTGTCACCCCTGATAGCACCGAGGGCTTGACAAATCCACACCGTCGCAATCACGGGACCGCGACCGGCCCCGTGATGCGCGCGCAGTAACAATCAGCCCGCAACCAGCACAGAAGCCGGCTCGACCTTCAGGCCGGGGCCCATGGTCGAGGAGACGGCGACGCGCTGGACATAAGTGCCCTTCGCGCCGGTCGGCTTGGCCTTGACCACCGCGTCAGCGAAGGCCCGGATGTTCTCGGCGAGCTTGTCGACCGGGAACGAGGCCTTGCCGATGCCGGCGTGGATGATGCCAGCCTTCTCGACACGGAACTCGACGGCACCACCCTTGGCGGCCTCGACCGCACCCTTCACGTCCATGGTGACGGTGCCAACCTTCGGGTTCGGCATCAGACCGCGCGGGCCCAGCACCTTACCGAGACGGCCGACGAGCGGCATCAGATCAGGGGTGGCGATGCAGCGATCGAAATCGATCGTGCCGCCCTGGATGGTTTCGAGCAGGTCCTCGGCACCGACAATATCGGCACCGGCGGCCTTGGCCTCATCAGCCTTGGCGCCGCGCGCGAACACGGCGACGCGCACGGTGCGGCCCGAGCCGTTCGGCAGGTTGCACACGCCACGGACCATCTGGTCGGCGTGACGGGGATCGACGCCGAGGTTCAAAGCCACTTCGATGGTCTCATCGAACTTGGCGTTGGCGCGATCCTTCAGCAGCTGAATCGCCTCGTCGAGACCATACAGCTTGGCGGGATCAATGCCCTCGCGGACGGCGCGAACACGCTTGGAAATCTTGGCCATCAGCTCAACCCACCACTTCGAGGCCCATGGAACGGGCGGAGCCCTCGATCATGCGCACCGCCGCGTCGACGGTATCGCAGTTGAGGTCCTTCATCTTCTTCTCGGCGATCTCGCGCATCTGGTTCTGCGAGATCTTGCCGACGAAGCCGCCCTTGCCCGGGGTCTTGGAACCGGAGCCGGGCTTCTTCTTGGTCTCAAGGCCAGCGGCCTTCTTCAGGAAGTAGGAAACCGGCGGGGTCTTCAGCTCGAAGGTGAAGGAACGATCCTGATAGGCGGTGATAACGACCGGGATCGGCATGCCCTTTTCGAGCTGGCCGGTCTGGGCGTTGAACGCCTTGCAGAATTCCATGATGTTGAGGCCGCGCTGACCGAGCGCCGGGCCGATCGGCGGGGCCGGATTGGCCGAGCCGGCGGGCACCTGCAACTTGATGTAGCCGGTGATCTTCTTCGCCATAGTGAACTCCTCGGCGGCGCGACAGCCAGTCGCAAACGCCAAAGCACGCCGTCGCGACGGCTTCATCGCGTGCGGCGTAAATGGAGGATCGCGGTAGCGGCACGTTTACAACGCTGGCTGGCGAACCGGCCGTGCCTCCCGCGTATGAGTGCATGCCGGAGACCGACGCCTCCTGCTTGCAGGGCCTCGCATACAGGATCAACCGGCCTAATGCAACCGGGCCGACATTTCCGCTGGCCTGCACTACGGCCGGCTCACGCCGCCGACGGCAGCGCCCGGCGGCGGCGATGCGCTTCGCGGGCGAGGATCGCGTCCGCATCAAGGCTGCGAATCGGCTGGCTGAGATCGCGCGGCACATCGCCTTCCATTTGGAGAGCGAGATAGCGCCCGCAGCACACGCGTAGAAAAGACGCGAAGTTCTCGACGCCCCCATGGGCGAAGGTCAGTTCCTCATGCAGCTTGGCGAGCAGCTGCGAGAGACTCATGCCGTCGCGCAGGGCGATCTCCTCCAGCACCTGCCAATACAGGTTCTCCAGCCGCACGCTGGTGGAGAAGCCGTTGAGCCTCAGCGATTTGAGCCGCGTCTGCCACAGGCTCGGATCGGCCTCGATGAAGAGCTTGCACATGGAGCGCCTCCTCGGCGGCGGGGTCCCCTCCCCGCCACACGCATCATAGCCCCGAACCCCGGAGAGGCGAAGATCGGGGCAGGCAGCGTAACTCAGGCCGCCTCGCGCGCCCCGGTCGTTACCTCGCCATGGGCGATGGTCGTGCCGAGTACGGCAAGGAACTGGGCAATCCACGCCGGGTGCGCCGGCCAGGCTGGCGCGGATACCAGATTGCCGTCCGTCACCGCCGCGTCGATGGCGATATCGGCATAGGTACCGCCCGCAAGCTCCACTTCGGCGCGACACGCGGGGTAGGCCGAACAGGTCCGTCCTTCGAGAACGCGGGCGCCGGCGAGCAGTTGGGCGCCGTGGCAGATAGCGGCGACCGGCTTGTCGGCCGCGAAGAAGTGGCGAACGATCTCCAAGGCGCGGTCGTTCATCCGCAGATATTCCGGCGCCCGGCCACCGGGAATCACCAGCGCGTCATAGCGAGCGGGATCGACCTCGGCGAAGGTCGCGTTGAGCGCGAAATTGTGGCCGCGCTTTTCCGAATAGGTCTGCTGACCCTCGAAATCGTGGATCGCGGTCGCGACACTGTCACCGGCCCGCTTGTCCGGGCAGACCGCATGCACCGTGTGCCCGACGGCCAGCAGCGCCTGGAACGGCACCATGGTCTCGTAGTCTTCGACAAAATCGCCGACGATCATCAGAATGCGTTTGCCAGCCATTCTCTCCTCCCAGGTTACGCCGCCGTCCGCAGTCGGGCGGCGGCAGGTCTTGGAGAGAGATTAGAACAGCCGGCGCGCAGAGAGGTGTTAACCCGTTAACGCGCAGGCCAACGAAAAAGGGCGCCGCCGAAGCCGCGCCCTTGCAAAATCTCGGTCGAAAGCGAACTGACCATCAGACCTTTTCTACCTGCCCAAATTCCAGTTCGACGGGCGTGGCGCGGCCGAAGATGGACACCGCCACCTTGAGGCGCGAGCGGCCCTCGTCGACCTCTTCGACCACGCCGTTGAACGACGCGAACGGGCCGTCCGACACCTTGACCGTCTCACCGACCTCGAAGGTGATCGAAGGCTTGGGACGCTCAATGCCCTCCTGCACCTGCTGAAGGATGCGCATGGCCTCCTTCTCGGCGATCGGCATCGGCTTATTGTCAGCGCCGAGGAAACCGGTGACCTTCGGCGTGTTCTTGATGAGATGGAAGGCCTCGTCGGTCAGGTCCATCTTCACCAGCACGTAGCCGGGGAAGAACTTGCGCTCGGCGTCGACCTTACGACCGCGGCGCACTTCGACGACCTTCTCGGTCGGCACAAGCACCTGCTCGAACAGGTCGGTAAGGCCGCGCTGCGCGGCCTGCTCCTTGATGGAGTCCGCGACCTTCTTCTCGAAATTGGAATAGGCGTGGACGATGTACCAGCGCATCGGCATCGCGTCTCTCCTCAACGGCCGATCTGCAGGATCTGAGCAACCGCGAAGCTCAGAATCTGGTCGGCGACCAGGAAGAACAGCGAGGCCAGCACCACCATGACGAACACCATCGCGGTAGTGATGAGCGTCTCGCGACGGGTCGGCCAGGTGACCTTGCGGGCTTCCGCGCGGACCTGCTGAAAGAACTCGACCGGGTTCGTCTTCGCCATGCTCGTCTCGAAACGCCTCTGATGCGGCCCGCGCCGATATCGGCTGATCGCGGCGCGCCGCCTGCGGGTCCCGCCCTGCACGCCTTTCGGCGTCCCGGCAACACGACCCTCTAAAAATGCACGAAGCGGGCGTATAGCCCGCAAAGCCGCCTCGCGTCAAAGAACCTTTGGCGCTCTTGCCTGCCACTTCCAGGGAAAGTGGCAGGAGTGGAGGGACTCGAACCCCCAACCCCCGGTTTTGGAGACCGGTGCTCTAACCAGTTGAGCTACACTCCTAGAAGAGTCGGACGGGGCGACGCCCGGGTCGTCCGACTCTCGAATCGCGAGGCACTATAACCGGCCGCGCGCCTACGTCGAGGGGCGCGAGGCCCGGTTTCAACAGTTCGGCAGCAAAGCGTGAAAAACTTTGTTGCCGGAAAGGGATGCGACCCGCGCACCCCCTGCTCGTGGCGTCACTCGATGATGGAGGCGACGACGCCGGCGCCGACGGTGCGGCCGCCTTCGCGGATGGCGAAGCGCAGCTTCTCTTCCATCGCGATCGGAACGATCAGCGCCACGTCAACCGTGATGTTGTCGCCCGGCATCACCATTTCCGTGCCTTCCGGCAGGGTCACGATGCCCGTCACGTCCGTCGTGCGGAAATAGAACTGCGGACGGTAGTTGGTGAAGAACGGCGTGTGGCGGCCGCCCTCTTCCTTCGTCAGGATGTAGGCTTCGGCCTTGAACTTCGTGTGCGGCTTCACCGAACCCGGCTTGCACACGACCTGGCCGCGCTCGACGTCCTCGCGCTTCGTGCCGCGGACAAGGATACCGACGTTGTCGCCGGCCTGGCCCTGGTCGAGCAGCTTGCGGAACATTTCCACGCCCGTCACCGTCGTCTTCACCGTCGGACGGATGCCGACGATCTCGACTTCCTCGCCGACCTTGATCACGCCGCGCTCGACGCGACCGGTCACCACGGTGCCGCGGCCCGAGATCGAGAACACGTCTTCGATCGGCATCAGGAACGGCAGGTCAACCGGACGCTCCGGCTGCGGGATGTAGGCGTCCACCGACTCCATCAGCTTCAGGATGGCGTCGCGGCCGAGCTTGGCATCGCCGTTCTCGAGAGCCACAAGCGCCGAGCCACGGATGATCGGAATGTCGTCGCCCGGGAAGTCGTACTTCGACAGAAGCTCGCGAACCTCGAGCTCCACCAGCTCAAGCAGTTCCTCGTCGTCGACCATGTCGCACTTGTTGAGGAACACCACCAGAGCCGGAACGCCGACCTGACGCGCCAGCAGGATGTGCTCGCGGGTCTGCGGCATCGGGCCGTCCGCCGCCGACACAACCAGGATCGCGCCGTCCATCTGCGCCGCGCCCGTGATCATGTTCTTCACATAGTCGGCGTGGCCGGGGCAGTCGACATGCGCGTAGTGGCGGTTCGTCGTCTCGTACTCAACGTGAGCGGTCGAGATCGTGATGCCGCGCGCCTTCTCTTCCGGCGCCTTGTCGATCTGGTCGTACGCCGTGAACGTCGCGCCGCCCGTCTCCGCAAGAACCTTCGTGATCGCTGCCGTCAGAGACGTCTTGCCATGGTCAACATGGCCAATCGTCCCGATGTTGCAGTGAGGCTTCGAACGGTTGAACTTCTCTTTGGCCATAACTCGTTTCCTTCAGCGGCATACGGGCCGCGAAAAATCGGGCCGTGGGATAGGCGGTTTCCCGGCTTTCCGCAAGTGGCGCGTTGCGCCGCAGCTGCGGTAGGGACAAACGCATCGCCCTCGGGCTGGTTCGGCGCAGGACCGCGCCGTCGCCTCATATAGGGGCTTGGGAGAAAAGTGGAGCGGGTGAAGGGAATCGAACCCTCGTCATCAGCTTGGAAGGCTGTTGCTCTACCATTGAGCTACACCCGCGAGGTCGGCATAGATTAGCGGAAGGCGACGTGGTGGGGGAGGTAGGACTCGAACCTACGAAGGCATAGCCAGCGGATTTACAGTCCGCCCCCTTTGCCGCTCGGGACACTCCCCCTCGCACGTCGGCCGATCTGCGATGCGTCGAAATGCATCGGCTTGTCGACCTGACCGGAAACCTACGCGATGCGGCTCCCGTGCGGCCGGCTTTATGGTGAGGTGCCCCTTCCCTGTCAACCCCGCTCCGTTCGTCGGCTTTCAAGGCTGTGGATCACGTGGCGATTTCGCGCGAGGCTGGGGGAATGAAAGTCGCGCGCGCCGGACAGGAAGAGCGGCCGCGACAAGGCAAATTGCCAAGCGGCGCGCGCCGTGACAGAACGCGCGCATGAACGATCGCTCCAGCCGTCCGCCCGGCCGTCCCAAGCCTTCCGCCTCCCGTACTCGCCAGCCCCGCCCGCGTCCCGCCGGCCGGCCTTTTGGCGCATGGCCGGACGATGTGGCGATTCTGTATGGCTGGCACAGTGTGGTCGAAGCGCTGCGCAATCCGCGCCGCAAGCTGCGCCGGCTGATGCTGACTGAGAACGCCGCGCGGCGTCTGCAGGAAGAAGGAATCCCGCACCGGCTGGATCCCGAAATCGTACGCCCCGGTGAGATCGACCGGCTGCTCGACCCCGATGCGGTGCACCAGGGCATGCTTGCCGAGTGCGACCCTCTGCCTTCGCTTAGCCTTGCCAAGGCGGCGGAATGCGATCTTCTGCTGGTGCTCGACCAGATCACCGATCCGCATAATGTCGGCGCCATCGTGCGCTCGGCGGCGGCGCTGAAGGTCGGCGCCATCGTCACCACGGCTCGCCATAGCCCCGCCGCGACAGGCGTGCTCGCCAAGAGCGCGAGCGGTGGGCTGGAACATGTGCCCTTTTGTTTTGTGGGCAATCTGGCGCGTGCGCTCGACGAACTGAAGCAGAACGGCGTCCAGGTCGTCGGGCTCGACAGCGAGGGGCCGGCTGATCTGGTCGACACCCCCCTCTCCTCTCCCGTCGCGCTGGTGCTCGGCGCGGAGGGCAAAGGGCTGCGGCAGCTGACGCGGCAAACCTGCGACACGCTAGCGCGCATCGATCTTCCCGGCGCCATCGTCAGCTTGAACGTGTCAAACGCCGCCGTGCTCGCGCTCTATATCGCCCGCCGGGCGATCGGCGCCCCGGCCTGAACCAAGGCATGGTGTCGCCCCGGCTTTACTTGAGAAACGCCGGCTCTTCTGCTGCATTGCAACATAAGCGGCAGTTTACGACCAATTGCCAATCGTCAAAACGCCCCGCTTTCGCCACTCTCCCCTGAGGCAAGCGACGGAATCGGAGAATTCCGCGCGCCAGGACACCGGGGAAAGGCATCATGCCCATCGTGGCGGGCCGCCTCCGGGAGGAGACAGCCCGAGCCTAAGGCGTTCCCCGCAGGGACTCCCAAACTCGGCCATCACAAACGCGGCTCTCACGAGCTGGCTTCATCGCGCGTGCGATCGATCTCGCACGTCACTGCATTGGCGCGACTTTACTTTGGGGAAGGGAAACACATGAGCGTAACCACTGCGGGGCCCGCCGGGAAGGCGGCTCCCATGACCCGCGAGGAAAAGAAGGTCATCTTCGCTTCTTCGCTCGGCACCGTCTTCGAATGGTACGATTTCTATCTCTATGGCTCGCTCTCGGCGATCATCGCGGCGCAGTTCTTCTCGGGCGTCAATCCGACCGCTGCCTTCATCTTCGCCCTCATGGCCTTCGCTGCCGGCTTTGCCGTGCGCCCGTTTGGCGCCATCGTGTTCGGCCGGCTCGGCGATCTCGTCGGCCGCAAATACACCTTCCTCATCACCATTCTGCTGATGGGCGCCTCGACCTTCGTCGTCGGCATCCTGCCCAACTACGCCAGCTGGGGCATCGCCGCGCCGGTGATCCTCATCATTTTGCGCCTCTTCCAGGGCCTCGCGCTGGGCGGTGAATATGGCGGCGCCGCCACCTACGTCGCCGAGCATGCGCCGAATGGTCGGCGCGGGTTCTACACGTCGTGGATTCAGACCACGGCGACGCTGGGCCTGTTTCTCTCCCTGCTCGTCATTCTCGGTACCCGCACCTATCTCGGCGAAGCGGCGTTCGCGGAGTGGGGCTGGCGTATTCCGTTCCTAGTGTCGATCCTTCTGCTCGCAGTGTCGGTCTGGATTCGTCTCACCCTGAACGAATCGCCGGTCTTCAAGAAGATGAAGGAAGAGGGCAAGACCTCGAAGGCGCCGCTCACCGAAGCGTTCGGCCGTTGGGAGAACGCCAAGGTCGGCCTCATCGCGCTGTTCGGCGGCACCGCCGGCCAGGCCGTTGTCTGGTACACGGGCCAGTTCTACGCCCTGTTCTTCCTCACCCAAACGCTGAAGGTCGATGGCTGGACCGCCAACGTCCTGATCGCCATCTCGCTGCTGATCGGCACGCCGTTCTTCATCGTGTTCGGCTGGCTGTCCGACAAGATCGGCCGCAAGCCGATCATTCTCGGCGGCTGCCTTATCGCGGCGCTGACCTACTTCCCGATCTTCGCGGCCATCACCCACTACGCCAACCCGGCGCTTGAGAAGGCGCAGGCCTCCTCACCGGTCACCGTCGTCGCCAATCCGGCCGAGTGCTCGTTCCAGTTCAACCCGGTCGGCACGGCGAAGTTTGTGAGCTCCTGCGACATCGCCAAGTCGTTCCTGGCGCGCAACTCGGTGAACTACGCCAATGAGGCGGCACCGGCCGGCACCGTGGCCAGCGTCAAGGTGGGCGACAAGGTCATCCCGTCGTTCAGCGGCGTCGGTCTCGACGCGGCGGCGATGAAGACCCAGAGCGACGCCTTCAACGCCAGCATGACCGAGGCCATCCGCGCCGCCGGTTACCCGGCGAAGGCCGATCCGGCCGCGATCAATACGCCCATGGTGGTGGTGCTGCTGACCATCCTGGTGCTGTTCGTCACCATGGTGTACGGGCCGATCGCAGCATGGCTGGTCGAACTGTTCCCGACCCGCATCCGCTACACCGCCATGTCGCTGCCCTATCACATCGGCAATGGCTGGTTCGGCGGCTTCCTGCCGACCACCGCGTTCGCCATGGTGGCGGCGACCGGCGACATCTATTACGGCCTCTGGTACCCGATCATCGTCGCCCTGGCGACCTTCGTCATCGGCCTGGTGCTGGCGCCGGAGACCAATAAGCGCGACCTCGAAAACTGGCACTGAGCCAGAGCAAGGCTCCCGGTTCCGCTCGGAGAGCCCCAGAAACGAAAGGCCCCGTCCTGCGACGGGGCCTTTTTTGTATTTAGATCGCCGGCGATGATTGCCGGCGGCCCCTCAGATCGCGGCCGCGACGACGATTTCCACCTTGTACTCCGGCGTCGCAAGCGCCGCCTCGACCGTGGCGCGAGCCGGCGTGTTGCCGGCCGACACCCACGCGTCCCACACCGCGTTCATTTCCGCGAAGGTAGAAATGTCGGCGAGGTAGATGGTGGCGGTCAGCAGCTTGGTCTTGTCGGTGCCGGCCTTCGCAAGCAGCGCGTCGATCTGGCCGAGAACGGCCTGCGTCTGCGCGGTCACGCTGTCGCCCTTGGCAACCTGGCCAGCGAGGTACACAACGGACCCGTGGACCACGGCCTCGCTCATGCGCGGGCCGACTTCGATTCTGGTGATGCTCATCTGCTGAAACTCTGGATGTAACGGGAAACGGGGCGGCCAAAACAAAGCCGGCCGGTGCGTGGGGCACCGGCCGGCTTCCTATCACAGGAAGATGCGAGCGTCCCGTTCAGGGAGCGCTGGTGGGCACCGGATTGCCCATCGGGCCGACCGTGCCGATCGTGAAAATCTGCACGCGGCGATTGATCGGGTCCTGCGGCTTGGAGGGCACCTGCAGCGCCTCCTGGCCGAGGCCGACAGCCTCCAGGCGATCCGGCGAGATGCCGAACACCACGACCAGCGCCTGCACGATGGCGTTGGCGCGCTCCTGGCTGAGCTTCAGGTTGAAGGCGCGCGTACCGGTCGTATCGGTGTTGCCGACCACGATGAACTTGTAGTTCGCCAGGATCGGGTGGTGCATGGCGTCGGCGATGGAGCCGAGCGTCGCGTAGGACTCCGGACGGATGATGTCCGAACCAAGCGCGAACTGGATCTGCACGGTGATCTGCGCGAGCTTGTCGAGCCGCTTGGCGATCTCGGACTTGTCGAGCGTCAGCGGCTGGTTCTTGGTGACGGCGTCCTGCGCCATCTGGCGCAGCACCTGGGCGGTGAGCGACGGGTCGAACATGGTGGCCTGCGACAGGCCCTGCATGATCTGCGCGTCGGAGTCAGCGGTCTGCGCGGTCGCGGCGCCGGCCAGCGGCGCGGCGAGCGCGGCGGCGAGGGCGAGCCCGCCGACGAAACGGGTGATACGGGTCATGATCTGTCTCTTTCCCTAGCGTTTCGTCGTTCCGTCACTGCCACCAGCCGGCATCGACCAGAATGTCCTTGCAGGCCGGCCGGATCACCTTGCTGGCCGACTGCAGGCAGGTCAGGATGTTGGCATCGCCCGGCTGAACGCCGGCGCAGGCCTGGCGGATGTTCGCGTTGCACACATTCCAGGCGTCGCCCTGCGCCGCAATGCGCTTGGCGATAGAAGCCCGCGCGGCGGCATAGTCGTCGAAGCACTGCTGCGGCACCTGGTCCTGATGCGCCATCAGACAGTTGCGAACCTCACCCGTGCCGAGATTGGCCTTGGCACAGAACTTTTCGATCGAGGGGCCGCAGTTCTTGGCGATCAGCGCCCCGGCCTCGGCATAGCTCATCGTCTGGGCCGACGCGCTGCCGGCCATGCCGGCCAGCAGCATCGCCGCCAGTCCGAACAAAAATCGCTTCATAGTCCAGCCTCCCAAATGGCGTGCCCGCGGTGGTCGTCACCCCGGGGGGATTCGGCACGCGCCGGTGCGAACGATTTCCCAAGGATTCGTCTCGCAGAAGGCCGCGCTTGGCGCAATGGCGTATTTTGTCGGTTTTCGGCAGATAGTCGGTATTTCAGGGGTGGATACGACTTCGCATCCTTTTACCAGCGGCGATGGACCATCCTACCGGCACCGAGTGAGCGCGCTGGGGCGAACTGAGGGTGTCGCAGCACCGGGCCGCGCGCCTTGACAGCTCCGCCGGGCCGCCGCAGGCAAAGGTCAGTTCACGGGGGACCACGAATCTTGAAACAGCTGCTTGCGGCCGTGACGGCGGTGCTGGTCACCAGCGCTCCCGCCCTCGCCCAGTATTATCCGCCGCCCGCGCCCTATCCGCCGCCCTACGCGCCGTCTTATCCGGCTCCTTACCCACCGCCCTACCCTACGCCGGACCAGGCCGACGATGCCAAATGCCGGTCCTGGGGGCTTGTGCCGGGCACCCGCGCCTATTCCGACTGCCGGATCACGCTCGATCAGAATCGGTCGCCCCCGCCGCCGCCCTATCCCTATCCGCCAGGTCCGGGCCCCGGGCCGGGGCCCCGGCCAGGTCCTGTGGAGATTTCCGACCGGGACGCCCTCAATTACTGCGAGAAGGCCGCACGGACGGCGCCCGCCTACCCCATCGTGAAGCTTGCCGCGAAGTCTGTGCGTCCCGGTCGCGAGAAGGTGGTGACGCTCTCATTCAGCGTCATCAAGTCCCCTGGCAAACTGGGTTTCTGGAATGTCGAATGCCGGTTCCGCGGCGGCAAGATGACGAGCTTCAGCGGGCCGAGGTGAGTGCCAGACCCGAGGTCGACTACGCGTCCGTCTTGACCGGACGGCGGCCATCGGCGAAGAGAAACGGTCGCTGCCGGCACGATGGCCGGCGCGGCCAAGGGCATCGACCGTGTTTCCGTCGCTCGGGCGGGCCATGTCGGGGCCGAGCCGGGGCCGGCTTAGCACAGCGGTAGTGCAGCGGTTTTGTAATTGGAGGGCCGAGAGGCTAGAAGACGAGTCGGATCATGCGCTTAAGCCGCGCGCGGTCCGAGTAAGTACCGAATAGGCACCGGATTTCGGTGTCCGAGGGCCGGATTAGCACAGCGGTAGTGCAGCGGTTTTGTAAACCGAAGGTCGGGGGTTCGATCCCCTCATCCGGCACCATTCACCACCCAACGGCAGGCGCGCGCCAGAACGCTCCTTTTTCCTCTCATTCCTCGTCGGAATAGCGCTCTTCCTTCCAAGGATCGGCGTGGTTGTGGTAGCCGTTCTCCTCCCAGAAGCCGCGCTTGTCGGCGACGACAAACTCGATCTTCTTCAGCCATTTGGCGCTTTTCCAGAAGTAGAGATGCGGCACCACCAGTCGCGCCGGGCCTCCATGCTCGATGGTGAGCGGCTTGTCCTCCCAGCTGTGGACGATGAGCGCGTCCTCGGCCGCGAAATCCTCCAGCGCCATATTAGTGATGTAGCCGTCATAGGAGTGGACAAGCACGAAGCGCGCGCTCTCACGCGGCATCACCACGTCGAGCAGGTCACGGGTGGCGAGGCCTTCCCAGTGATTATCGTAGCGCGACCACGTGGTGACGCAGTGAATATCGGTCATTTCTCGGGTCTGTTTCTGCGCGCGGAAGGCCGCCCAGTCCCAGGAAATGGGATTTTCCACCTCCCCGGTTATGTCGAGCCTCCAGCGATCAAGGGCGATACGCGGCTGCATACCGAGGTCGAGCACCGGCCAATCGCGCACGAGATGCTGGCCGGGCGGCAGCCGGTCCTCTTCCGGGCGTGCGACGCGACCGGTGAGGAACTTGCCGGCTCGGGCCCAGGCACGCTTGGTACGGGTGAGTTTGCTGTCGGGCGGGAGGTCCCCGCCCTCGTCAGCGGGGAGATGCGGCGCGGGTGTGTCCGCCATGGACCGGGCTCCTTCTCTGGAGGGACGCCCGATCCTATCAGTGTCCGGCGGCGCGGGCTTTTCCTTTCCCACGCCGCCCCTTCACATTCAGGCATTCACGCGGCTGTGTTCGGCAGGCGACGCGTCCGGCGCGGGGCTGTGATGATGCCCCGCAACGGCCTGCCCCGCCGCCGTCGGCCGGCGCTTGCGCTGCAGCATGTTCAGGCCTTCCACCAAGGCCGAGAAGGCCATGGCGGCATAGATGTAGCCCTTCGAAACATGGGCGCCGAAGCCTTCCGCGATCAGCGTCGTGCCGATGAGCAGCAGGAAGCCGAGAGCGAGCATCACGATGGACGGGTTGCGGTTGATGAAATTCGCCAGCGGGCCGGCAGCGAAAAGCATGGTGAGCACCGCAAACACGACGGCGATGACCATGATCGGAATGTGCTCGGTCATGCCGACCGCCGTGATGATGCTGTCCACCGAGAAGACGAGGTCGAGGATAAGGATCTGCACGATCGCAGCGCTGAAGCTGACCTGCAGGGTGCCGCCGAGCGACGCCTCCTGCTCGTCATGCGGCGCCATGCTGTGATGAATCTCCTTGGTCGCCTTCCACACCAGGAAGAGGCCGCCGGCGATCAGGATGATGTCGCGCCAGGAGAAGGGATGGCCGAAGACGGAGAACACCGGCTCGACAAGGGTGACGATGATGGCGATGGTGCTGAGCAGGCCGAGACGCATGACCAGCGCCAGACCGATGCCAATCCGCCGGGCGCGGGGTCGGATATCTTCAGGCAGCTTGTTGGTCAGGATCGAAATGAACAGGAGGTTGTCGATGCCGAGCACGACTTCCATGGCGACAAGCGTAACAAGCGCCGCCCAGGCCGCCGGGCTGGCGGCAAGTTCCATCAAATATTCCACCGGATCACTCCCCAGAGATCGCCAAGAGACGGGTCGGCACAGCCATGGCCGCGCGGCGCATTAACGCACCAACGGGCCGTTCGGATCGAGAGGGGGGTAAAATAATCATCTGCGAGACAATCCTGCCGGCGCGACGTCGGAAAGCGATCCGACATCACGCGAACGCCGGCGGCTCGCGTCAGAGGGGCCCGGATCAACGGGTCGTGAGAAAGTAAGGCAGACGCGCATCAAAGCCAGCCGTCCATTGCATGACAGATTGTCGCACCCTCGACAAGTTGATGGGGCAGCCATATACGACTTTTAGTTGCTTCCGATGAGCGGCCACTACCTCACATTGGTTATTTGCGACAGTGGCTTCCACGCGCGGATTTACCGTGTCATCGTCCGTTCATCGCCCCGAACTAGAGCGAACGCCGTTTCGCCCCCCGGGGGCAAAGGGAGGTACTGATGACCCGCTTTTCTCGTCGCGACCTGATGAAGGCCGGCGCCTTCGCGATCGCCGCGCCCGCCGTGCTCCGCGCCCACGACGCGCTCGCCACCTCCGGCTCGCTCAACGTCTATGCCTGGGGCGACTATTTCGACAAGAACACCCTGCTGGCCGACTTCACCAATGCTACCGGCGTCAAGGTGAATCTGTCGACCTACGGTTCCAACGAAGAATGCGAGAACAAGCTGCGCGCCGCTGGCGGCAAGGGCTTCGACATCATCTTCCCGTCCGTCGACACCGGCCCCAACTACTACAAGGACAACCTGCTCCAGCCGATCGACGAGGCGAAGTTCCAGTCCTCGCTGATCATCCCCTCGATCTATCGTAACTCACTCAAGCTCGGCGCGGCCTATCGCGGCAAACGCTATCTCGTGCCGTTCGACTGGGGCACCGAGGGCATCACCTGGGATTCCACCAAGTTCCCCGGCAAGAAGTCCGGAGAGATCTCCTATGGCGACATGTGGCTCGCCGACCACCCGAAGCAGACCGCCATCCGCCAGAAGTCGGTGTTCAACGGCGTCGCGCTCTATCTCGACGCCACCGGCGAGCTGAAGTCGGACCGCGGCATGGACCTCTACAAGTCCGAGGCCGATTCGCGTCGCGTCTTCGAGGGCGTGCTGAAGTACATCCTCGCGCATAAGGGCAATATCGGCGCCTATTGGAACAACGCCACCGAGGCGACCGCCGCCTTCACCGACGCTGGCTGCACCATTGGCCAGACCTGGGATACGACCGGCATCCTGCTCCACCGCAACACCGACAAGAAGTGGAGCTACGGCATGCCGAAGGAAGGCGGCCTCGCCTGGACCGACACGCTCGGCATCCCCTCGGGCGCCGCGAATGTCGAGCAGGCTTATGCCTTTGCCAACTTCATCTACCAGCCGGAAGTCGGTGCCCGCTTCGCCAACACCACCGGCTACAACAGCTGCGCCGCTGGCGCCCAGCAGTTCCTCTCCGAGGAAGCCCGCGCGGCGTTCGATGCGGCCTATCCGGCAGGCACCATCGACAATCTGTTCTGGTGGCCGATGCAGACGGACTTCTACGCCAAGCTGCGCGGCGAGTATGTCGAGAAGCTGACCAACAGCTGATACGGCGCTGTCACACGACACCACGGCATCTCCGGGCCTCGCCCGGGGGTGCCCGCCGCCCCGGCGGAATGCCTCGATGACGTGGACGGCCGGACAGAACGGCCAGGACGGACCCCACCATGGCTGATGCGACCCCGCTACGCGGCAAAGACGTGCGTCTCGACAAAGTGTCGATCCGCTTCGGCGATTCCACTGCCGTGCAGCCAACCGATCTTTCCATTCACGCGGGCGAGTTCTTCTCCATTCTCGGGCCCTCCGGCTGCGGCAAGACCACATTGCTGCGCACCATTTCCGGCTTTATCGAGCCCACCGCCGGTCGGGTGCTGATCGGCGGCGAGGACATGGCGGGCAAGGGCCCGAATGAGCGCCCCACCGCGCTGATCTTCCAAAATCTCGCCCTCTTCCCCCTGATGAGCGTGGCCGAAAATGTCGCCTTCGGGCTGGAGGCACGCGGCATCCGCAAGGCCGAGCGGCTGAAGCGCGCGCAGGAACTTCTCGAACTCGTGGCGCTTGGCGGCTATGGCGACAAGAAGCCGGCCGACCTCTCCGGCGGCCAGCGCCAGCGCGTCGCCATCGCCCGGGCGCTCGCCGTCGAACCGGCTGTGCTTCTGCTGGACGAGCCGCTTTCCGCGCTTGACCTCAAGCTTCGGCAACATATGCGCAGCGAGCTGCGCGCCATTCAGAAGCGGGTGGGAATCACTTTCATTTACATCACCCATGATCAGGGCGAAGCGCTCGCCATGTCCGACCGCGTGGCGGTGATGAGCCGCGGCAAGCTCGAACAGGTCGCGGACGCTGATACGCTCTATGCCGATCCCGCGACGCCCTTTGTCGCCACATTCGTCGGCGAGCAAAACGTGCTCCGCGGCACAGTGGCTGGCGTCGCCGACACACGGGCGGTGGTCGACACATCCATCGGCCGCCTGGAGGGGCGGGTGAAGGGCCCACTTCGCCTCGGCGAGGAGGCACTCCTCCTCGTCCGCCCTGAACGCATCGTCCTTGGCGGCACGGACGCGAACACCGTGGCCGTCCGCCTCGCGGCCCGCAGCCTGGAAGGGGCGTCCGTGCATCTGCAATGCGCCGCCGCCGGCCAGACTCTCACCGTTACCGTGCCGAACGGCCCCTCGGTGCGCGAATTGCCGGACGAACTGACCTTGTCCTTCGGCATCGATGACGCACTCATTTATCCCGTGGGAGCACTCGCCCATGGGTAGCCTCGCCCGCGCTTATGGCCGGCCCCTCGCCGCTGTCATTGTCGGCATCGCTGTTGCCTGGGTACTCGTGCTGATTCTGGTGCCGCTGGGAGCCATGGTCGAGCAGTCGCTGTGGTGGCGGGAATCAAAGGGCGACGTGTCGCTCACCATCGACCGGCTCTACAACGACATTTCGCTGATCGAACTCGACCGGCAGGCCGAAACCGACCCCGCGAAGAAGGCGGCTTTCGACCAGAGCGTGGCGGAGAAGCAGGCCGAGATTGCCACGCTGGAAGCGCAGGAAAAGAACCCGCCGAAGAGCTACGGCATCGCCAACTTCACCCGCATGAGCGGCCTGCATTTCTACATCTTCGTGCGCACCATCTTCTACGCTCTGCTGGTGACGGCACTGGCGCTCGTCGTCTGCTACCCCGTCGCCTATGTCGTGGCGCTGGCGAGTGGCCCACGCAAGGCGATCATCCTGATGGTGGCGCTAATCGTCCCCTATGCGATCAACGAATTGCTGCGCGTCTATGCCTGGCTGATGATCCTGGACTATCGCGGCGTCATCAACGGCGTGCTGCAATGGATGGGGTTCATCAATCTCGATGCCCGCGAGTGGATACCGTTCCTGGAAAATCCTTCCGCCGTCTTCCTGGCGATGATCTACACCTATGTGCTGTTCATGGTGTTCCCGATGGTGAACACGCTGGAAACGCTGGACCGCAACCAGATTGAGGCCGCACGCGACCTCGGCGCCTCGACGCTGCGCATCCACCGCCGCGTCATCATCCCGCACGCCAAACCAGGCATCGCGGTGGGCTGCATTATGACCTTCATGCTGTCGGCCGGCTCCTACTCCGTGCCGGCGATCATGACGCGCGGCCAAGGCGGCGACTGGTTCAGCCAGCTCGTGTACCGGCAGTTCTATGAGGCGAACAACTGGAACATGGGTTCGGCCTATGCCGTGTCGCTGCTCGTGGTCTGCACCGCCTTCATCCTCCTGATGATGCGCCTGTTCGGCGTCGGGTTGAGGGACATCGCGAAATGAGCACCGCCACGGAGAGCGCCAGCGCGCGGCTGGTGCTGAACATCTATATCGGCCTATTCGTGCTCTATCTCTTCCTGCCGCTGGCGGTGATGTCGGCGGCCGCCTTCAACTCCTTCGATTATCCCTCTGTCACTCAATGGCAGGGCTTCACCCTCAAATGGTTCGTCGCCCTCGCCCATGACCAGCGGCTGCTGCAAGGCCTGGTGAACTCCGTGCTGGTGGCGCTCGGGGTCATCGTGGTCTCGATCCCGGCCGGCCTGTCGGGGGCACTGATCCTCACGCGGCTGGGACAGCGTTCCGGCACGATGCTCTATTCCGTGCTGGTGTCGCCAGTGCTGACCCCCGGCATCATCCTCGGCATTTCCAGCCTGATTTTTTGGCGGGAGTTTGGGGTACCGGGCGGGCTGTTCGTTGCGGTCATGGCGCAGTCGAGTTTCATCGCGTCCTACGCGATGCTGCTCTTCCTCGCCCGCCTGCAGCGACAGGATCGTACGCTGGAGGAAGCCGCACTCGATCTCGGCGCCAGCCACACGCTCGTGTTCCGGCGCATCACCCTCCCCTTCCTGGCACCGACCTGCTTCACCGCTGCCGTGGTCGCATTTCTGCAGTCCTTCGAGAACTACAACACCACGGTATTCGCCATCGGCGGTGAGTGGACGCTCGTGACCGAGATTGCCTCGCGCCTGCGCTTCGGCCTGTCCCCGGTCATCAATGTGGTCGGCGTGATCTTCGTGGCGCTGACGCTTGTCGCCGCCATCGCCTATGTTGTGTTGCAGAAGAAGCCCAAGGCTTAGAATCCACTGCCAACCCAGACATGAGCTCAGGCAGACACGCCGGGCCCGATACTAAGCCGGCTATCATCACCCGAACGTGATGACGCTCGTCGTGACGGCCTCACGCTGCGGCACTAGCCTGCGGCACCCCTCAGGACCCCACGCCAACATAACGGAGCCAGCGATGAGCCAGATGTCCCGCCGCCATGCGCTTGCCGGTGCCGCAGGCCTCGCCGCGATGCCCGCCGCCCTGCCGCTGCTCGCAACGGTCTCCCCCGCCGCAGCGCAAACCGCCACAGGCCAGCAGGTACCGGGACTCTATCGCTACCGTGTTGGCACGGCCGAGATGACCGCCGTGAATGACGGCATGCGAACCTTCCCGCTGACCGACGGCTTCGTGCGAAACGCCTCCCGCGAGGAGATCAATGCCGCGCTGGAAGCCGCCTTCCAGCCGAAGGACACAATGTCGATCCCGTTCAATCCGCTGCTCATCAATAATGGCGGCAAGCTCATTTTCATCGACACCGGCAATGGTCCCCAGTCCGGCAATGCGCCGGTCGGGCGTCTGCAAGCCAATTTGGCCTGGGCGGGCGTCAAGCCGTCGGACATCGAGACAGTGGTGATTTCCCACTTCCACGGCGACCACATTAATGGCCTGCGCACCGCCGATGGCGGGCTCGCCTTCCCCAACGCGGAGATCCTGGTACCGGAAGCGGAATGGGCGTTCTGGATGGATGAAGGCGAGATGAGCCGCGCGCCGGAAGGGCTAAAGGGCAATTTCACCAACGTACGCCGGGTGTTCAAGGATATCGACAGCAAGGTCAACCGCTATGGCTGGGACAAGGAGATCGTCCCCGGCCTGACGAGTGTCGACGCTTCCGGCCATACGCCCGGCCACACCGCCTTCATCTTTGCCTCAGGCAATGAGCGCCTGTTCATCCAGTCCGACACAACCAACACACCGATTCTGTTCGCTCCCCATCCGGAATGGCAGGTGCAATTCGATATGGATGGGCCCAAGGCCGCGCAGACCCGTCGCCGCATCTACGACATGGTGGCGGCGGAGCGGCTCCAGCTCACGGGCTACCACTACCCCTTCCCCGCCACCGGCTTCATCCGGAAGGAGGGCAAGGGCTACGCCGTCGTTCCGGCGCTGTGGCGCCCGGTGCTTTGACGCCGGCTGGCCGGTCGTGACTTGGCAAGACCGGCGGGGCGGGGCTATGTCTCGCCCCACCTGTTTCTGAACGGAGGACCGCCATGTCCGACACTCTTCCCGACCGCCTCTCGAGCGACCCGAACAGCCCCTTCCACAATGCGGAGCTGCTGGAGCGCGGCGTCGGCATCCGTTTCAAGGGCGCGGAGAAGACCAACGTAGAAGAATATTGCGTCAGTGAGGGCTGGATCCGGGTCTCAGTCGGCAAGGCCAAGGACCGTGCCGGCAATCCGATGACGGTCAAACTGGTGGGCCCGGTAGAGCCCTATCTGCGCACGCCGGACGAGTGAGCGTCTCGACGGCGCACGGTGCGTACGTGTAGACCAGCACCGTGCCGTCGCCGCCTTCCGGCCTTGCCATTCTATCGCATCGGGCTGTCCGCATGAACGAAGTCGCCCGCCCCGCTGGTCCGAGCCTTACCGAGGTTGACGCATCAGCCCCCACGAACCGTATCGCCTTCGTGGCCAGTGAGGCGCCGGACGCGCTCCAGGCCCAGGGCCGGCTCGCGGCGCGCTATGGCACCGTGCCGGCGGAAGACGCTGATGTCGTCGTTGCGCTTGGCGGCGACGGCTTCATGCTGCAAACGCTGCACCGCTTCCGCGACAGCGGCACGCCGATCTACGGTATGAATCGCGGTTCGGTCGGCTTCCTCATGAACAGTTTCCGTGAGGAGGACCTGCCCGCGCGTATCGCCGCGTCGCAGCGGGTGGTGATCCATCCGCTGATGATGGAAGCGACCGACATCAAGGGTCGCCAGCACCGGGCCTGGGCGATCAATGAAGTGTCACTCATTCGCCAATCCTATCAGGCGGCGAAGCTGCGCATCGCCATCGACGGCAAGGTGCGGATGGAGGAGTTGATATGCGACGGCGTTCTCGTGGCGACGCCGGCAGGATCAACGGCCTATAACCTCTCCGCTCAGGGCCCGATCCTTCCCATCGGCACGCCGCTTCTGGCGGTCACCCCCATTTCCGCCTTCCGGCCGCGCCGCTGGCGCGGGGCGCTGGTGCCCGACCGCGCGCGCGTCGACATTGCGGTGATGGAGTTCGAGAAGCGTCCGGTGAATGCGACCGCCGATCATTTCGAGGTACGCGACGTGGTGGCGGTGCGCGCACGGCTCGACGCAAATTCCTCGATGACCATGCTGGTCGACCGCGATCACTCGATTGAGGAACGCATACTGGCCGAACAATTTGGCTGACGAGCGCTCATGCCGCGAGGGTTTGCCGTTCCGAACGCTCGCGCGCCTCGCTCTGCCAGCGGTGCAGCATGCCGACGATGCGATTGCCCTGCGCACTCTCACCGGCCTCTTCATAAGCCGCGAGCACCTCGTCGAGAATGCGCAGGCGTAGCCCCGGCTCCTCGTCGAGATCGTCGACATAAGCTTCGGACTGAACGACGCGCAGCGCGGTGCGAAAGGCAATGAACGCCCCGCGCGGCATCCCCAGCCGGTCATAGAGCACACGGAAGGCCTCGCCCGAACGATCGGCAGCGAGAGCCGAGACGTGGTTGACGCCGATACCGGAGAGGACGGAGACCGCCTCAAGGAAAAGCCGCATCTGGCCCGACAGCAGCGAGCGCAGCACCAGCGCGGAGGTCAATTCGCCCCTGGCCTGCAGGTCCTGCACAAGAGCGCGTGTCTGGGTGAAATCCGTGGCCGCGATCTGCGTCACCGTGGCCTGGTCAGCGGCCTCGCGCGCCAGCCGCGCCGCCTGCTGCGGCGACAGCCATTGGCGCTCTTCGACAAAGGCCGACAGCGCGCCGGCCACAACACGGATCAGCGCCTGATGCGCCGCCGCCGGCAGGTCCGGCCGGCCGAGCAGTGCTTCGCGCACTTCCGGCACCCGTCCGAAACGCGACACGATATGACCGAGGGCGAAGCCCGGCACGTCCGCCGTCGGGTTACTCACAAGCGCCAGCACGACCTCGACACTACCGACCTCTGCCAGCAAGGCGGAGACGGGCGCCGGCAGGCTCGCCCGTCGCGCAATCGCTTGCTGTTTGTCGGCCTCGCCATCCGCACAAAGGGCAATGAGTTCGCGCACGTTAAGGACGGCAGAATGTTTCAGCATGGTCTCGCCCGCCGCCCCTGGAAGCCGCGCAAGCTGAAGCGCCACATCGGCCGGCACAAGAGGATGGCGGCACAGGGCGGAAGCGAGCTGAAACTGGACCATCGGCGAGGGGTCGGCCACCAGTGCCGGGAGGGCCTCATCGATCTCGGCACGCTCGGTCGCGCCCAGTTCGGGGCGCACATAGGCGCGGGCCAGAGCCGCAACCGCCTTCACCCGCGCATCCTCCGGAGCGGTACGCGCCCAATCCAGAAACTGCCGCACGATCATCGCGCACTCCCGGCCCGGTTCATCACGACAGCGATCGTGCACCGCAGCAACTTAAGAAAGCGTTGACCATAGAAAACGGGACGGCCGACTGTCAGTCGCCACTGCCGTCCTGCCCATCCAGCGCATCCGGCGTCACCTGATCACCGACGCGTACCTCGACCGACTCGTTCTTGCCCGTCTCGACCGTGAACACCTTCGAGTAGGTCTTCCCCTGGTAACGAGCGACAGCCGTGTACTCGCCTTCGGCCAGCACAAAGGTGGGCTCGGGATTGATCGATTCCTTGACGCTGTCGCCACCCGGCGTGCCGATCGACCATTGCGTCTCGGGCATGGGATCGCCGCCGGCCACCTTCACCAGCCGCAACGTCACCTCGCCCGCGCGGTGGTGCAGTGTCGCATCCGTCACCTTGCCCGCCGCCACCGCGAGATCCGCCTGGATCACCGCATTGCCGTCGCCATAGGTCGAGACGACGTAATAATCTCCGGCCGGCAGGATAATGAGATCTCCCGGATTTGCGCCACGGTAATAGGGGCGGCTCGACGCCCGTCCCTGCAGGAAGCTGCCCTCGAACAAATCGTAGGTGACCTTGTCCGCCGGCACCGGCTTGTCGCCGACATCACTGTGCAGCGTCACCGCACCGGCCGGGACGATGAGTTGCTCGCGCCGCGATTCCTCACCGACCACGATGCGCCGCGCGACGCTGGCTAGGCCATAGGCCACATGCACCACATAACCACCGGGCGAGAGGAAGAACACCGGCGCGGGATCGGCCGCTTCTGCCACCAGCGGATAGGCACCGGACGCTTCCGGCCGGTCGGCGAAGACGCGCCAGACGAGACCACGCGGAATCAGCCCGTCCTTGTCGCCGAAACGGGCACTCATGCCGATCGCGACCTTTCCTGCCGGCGGCTGCGGCAGGATCGTGTGCGGGTCGCCCCCCTCGGCGCGTCCAGTGGCGGGTATACGCGCCGCCGGCCCGGCCGCGCCTGAAGGCGGGGAAGACGGTGCCGGAGCACCGACAAAAGGCATGGCTCGAGATGGCTGAACCGGCGCCGACGTGAAAGGTTGGGGCGATCGCGCTGGGGATGGCGCCTGAAATGGGGCGAGTTGCGCTACGTTCCCCGTCGGCGACGAAAGCGTCACCTGCGCCAGGGCATCGCCGCCGGTAATGATAATGGCGGCCATGCTCAGTACCGCCGCACATCGACGAACGGGTGCGCTGGACCTAAGCCTGAGCGCTCGCCGGGTATGGCCAAGGAACCGTAGCACGAGGGGAAGGAAACGTTGCGACATAGGCGCTGTAGGTGCCTTCAAACAGAGGCGAATTCAAGTCATCGGAATGCCCGATGATCGCCGGAGCCGCTGCTTCGAGCCCATCCGAGAACGAAGAGAAAAGCGAGTGCCCCCCGCTGTCGCACACCGACCGAGCGCGGCTTCCCGCGGGGATAAAACCGGGTCGTGTCCTCAGCCGCCCTAAGTCTTGAGCGACGCCCTCCATCGGCCCGCGCCGCGCTTGGCGCTGCCCAGATCCACGACGCGAAGGCACGACGAAGAGGCGCCCGCAATTTCCGTCTGAGGCGGGAGCGCTGCCGGCATTCCGCTGTTTCCCTGGAACTTGCAGGCAATGACGCTCCGATCGGACATGAACAGAGTCCTCCGCAACGGGACCTCGCAAATTGTCAGGATCGCTATCCGATTCACCGTATGCCCCCCGCGCCGTCACCGCCAGTTCCGGCGCGAAGTCGCGCCTCCCCTCCGAGGGACCATCCCCTGAGCGGCGAGGAGGCCGCCGTCCGGCGGAACTTGGGCCGCTCCAGAGTGGCTGGATGCCAGATGCGAAGGCGCGCGGCGAGGGAACCGGGGCGGCACCATCAGTGCGAACGGCCGGATGCTCCCTGTATCTCGCCCCCCTTCCGAAGGCGTCGGCCATCGCATCACCGACAACCGGTGGGGAGCCGGCAAGGGCGTCGATTAACACTTCTTGCACTGGCCGCAGACGACTGCGCCGGTCTCGCCTGTGTGGAGATCCCGCCCGATTACCGCGTGGCACGACGAAGCGCCTTATCAAAGCACCCGGACCCCGGCCACGCGGCGCCCGAAGCCAGCGGGTGGCCGCTGACCACGAACCAGCGCTATCGCCAGACTGTTCCGCGAAGTGCGTCGCATGCTGGGCATCCAACGTATCGCAACGTGCACTACACGCCGAAGACCAACGGCGAGGCCGAGCACTTCATCCAATTCCAGCTGCGATGTGGCCTATTATAACCGTTCCGGTCTTTCCATCGAAGGGCCGCGGACCTGCCAAGCGAGTCAGTCAGAGAGGGCACTGCCGAGCCTCGCCCGACGACCGCCAGTTCAGCCCTCGCAGGAACGACCTGATCAGACGCACATCTTGGGACTTCATTAATCGGCTCGCGCGCAGGGCATCACTGTCGTCCCTCCGATCCGCCGGCAGGGCGCGTCTCGATCAGCAGATGGCCCCGCCTTCGGGAGAGCGACCAAGCCCTAGTATAATCACGTTGTGATTCTCCGAGCCGCATTCCCGCGCCCGTGAACTGCCGGCCCGTCCCTCCCCGAGGTGGCTCACCCCGCTGCCTCGCCGCTCTTCCAGCGCGCTCACCGTGGAACTTTGCCCATGACTGCCGACAGCTCCACCCTCGACCTGCTCCGGACACGCAAGAGTCCCAAGGTGTTCGACCTCGCCTTGCCGGGCCCGAATGAGATCGAGCTCGAGTCTATGTTGGCGATAGCTACGCGCGTACCGGATCACGGCAAACTCACGCCGTGGCGCTTCATCGTATTCGAAGGCGAGGGACGGGTGCGCGCCGGCGATGCCATCGCGACCGTCTTCAGCCTCGACAACCCCGGAGCGGAGCCGGAACGAATCACTCTTGAACGCAACCGGCTCTGCCGCGCACCGCTCGTCATCGCCGTCGTTTCGCGAGCAGCGCCGCATGTCAAGATACCGGAATGGGAGCAGACCCTTTCGGGCGCGGCGGCCTGCACACTGCTGTTGCTCGCCGCACACGCTCATGGCTATGCCGCCACCTGGCTGACGGAATGGTACAGCTACGACCCTCGCATACGCGCCACCCTGGGCTTGTCTGACGAGGAGCGCTTCATCGGCTTTGTCTATATCGGCACGCTCGCCCGTCCGCAGGAGGATCGCCCCCGGCCCGCCCTCGCCAATCTCGTCACGCGGTACTGATCCATGTTCTACGAACCTGCTCTCGGCAATCACGGCCTACCGCACAATCCGCTGAAGGCGATTGTGGCGCCGCGACCGATCGGTTGGATTTCGACATTGTCTCCGCAGGGAAGGCCTAATCTCGCTCCCTACTCCTTCTTCAACATTGTCAGCGAGAGCCCGGATATCGTGATGTTCTCCAGTGCGGGGCTGAAGGACACTGTGCGCAACGCGATGGCGACCGGGGAGTTTGTCTGCAATCTCGCCACGCGCGAATTACTTGATCGCGTGAACATCACCTCGACTCCGCTGCCCCCTGGCGAGAGCGAGTTCGAATTAGCGGGACTGGCCCAAGCGCCCTGCCGCCTTATCCGCCCACCACGTGTCGCGGCTTCTCCCTGCGCTCTCGAATGTGTCTGGATTGACACAGTCGAAATGACCGATCGCCGCGGCCATCGGGCCGGCTATCACGTCACCTATGGCGAGATCGTCGGCATCCATATCGATGATCGATTCATCGAGGAGGGCCGAGTCTGCACCGAAAAGTTGCAGCCCCTCTCTCGTGCCGGCTACTTCGACTACTCGTGGATCGACACTGTTACATCTGTGCCGCGCCCCCGCTAACGGCCAATCCGGGATGGGCGCAGCCAACGCTGCACGCCATCCCCCGTTCGCCGGTCCAGCAAGTTTGCGAGCGGAAGCTAGCAGGCAACCGCCTGCACATATCCGGTAGCGGCGTAATCCAGCATCACTCGATCGCGGGTCATCAACCGGTAGCCCTGGTCACGTGCTGTCGCGATCAGCACACGGTCGACAGGGTCGAGAGGTGGCAGGCCCGGCAGGAAAGATGACGCGATCAACGTCTCGGGGTTCATGAGCGCGATGCTCATACCAGGCAGGCCGGTAAGCGCCGCAAACCACTTTGCCGGTTCCATCGCCAGCCGCACCCTGCCCTGCTCTACCAACCGGCCGAGTTCCCAAGCGGACATTGGCGAAACCGAAATCGGCGCCCCGCGCAGCCGAGCTTCGATCAGCGTACCCCTGGCCTCGTCCGAGATCGGCGCTCCTTGAGCCACCCAAAGCGCGGCGCAGGTATCGAGAAGAAGCGGCATGCCCATGACTAGTTCTCCTCGGTCCACTCGCGCCCAACTTGCGGATTATATTCCTTTGTCGAACCTTCCGACGATGGCAGGGGCTCCGTCTGCCAGGTATCGTCTGACGGCTCGATTTGATGAATGGGCGTGCCTTCACCCACTCCATCGTACAGGTAAATTGGAGACGTGCTGGGCAGCGTCAAATCGGTTCCAGGCTCGATATGAACCGTCCCTTTTAACCCACCGAACAATCCGGCCAAGGGAGACCCCGTCGACGCTGGCGCAACCCGACTCGCATCTCCCGTCGAGAGCTGGGGATTGCTACGAGAGAACACCAGCCTTCGCGCTGTCATGTCTACGTCTTCTGAACGAAACCCGGCTGCCAGCCATGCTTTGGTCATCACACTGTTGGTTGGGTTGTTGCTCCACCAAGCCCTGTGATTGAACGCCGATTGCGGAAGTTTTGATCCAACAATCCGCTCTATATCCTCGAACGACATTGCTATTTTTGGCTGCGTACGACTTGCCAAGAATGTCGTCAGCGAACTGTATTTGGACATGACGAGAGCCTCCCGATCGCTCTAGATTCTACACATACATAAGTTACTAAAGTACCCTTGCACATTCAAGAGCCGCCAAGTCGGCTGGGGGCGCGCGGACATCGCCCTCGATTCGGCTCCGCCCGATACGTCACGATCGCAAGTTTGCCACAGAGGACTCCGGATAATAATACCATTAACTTAAAACACATCTATGTGTATCCAGCACATATCAGACATTGATATAGATTATTTAATTTATTAGCTTTACTACACAAGTTATTGTTTTTTATCGTTTTTTATACGCCACCTTATCGACTGCCTCCTCCTTCGATTCACTGCCTAATTAGAGTATTATAACTATTTCATAAATACATAAGTTTATGCCGAGAGTAAGGACGAGCAGTTTACCTCTGGTCCGGGCAACTGGATAAGCCGAGAGCGAGTATCGCAAGCTCCCCAGATAGAGGCATCGCCGGTTTAGTGCATATAATCTGCGCCTACCCAACGGCGTATCGCTGAATCCAAGCCGGACCTCGTGAGCGATTAGACCGCAAACTCGACCCGTGTTATCGGCTTTCAGTTACTCCTGAGGAGTTACCTCCATTTGCGCACAAGGCACCCGATAACTTGGTTACGATATAACTTATAAAATATTGATACGGCTAGATTTTTGAGTTTCTGACACTCGCCGTTTTGCGGCACATTTTGGTCGATTCTGCCTGCGCTTCAATTGGTACATGTTCAAAAGTTCAACTGTGTATGCTTGACCACGTTGTTTGAGCGGAACCGCAATTAGAAATAGGCACCGACGAACACTCGAAGCCCGAGCCTCGCGCCGCTGAGCATCCTGAAGCAAATGCAACCAATGTCCGCTTTAAGGCAACGACTTGTTTACCAAAACTGCGTTAAGATTCGGGAAATGAGATCGAAGGGGTTGCGATATGCCTACACTTGATCGTCGTACCGTTCTTGCGCTGTGCATGGCTAGTGCGGCGGTCGCCCTAGCAGGCTGCAAACGGACCTCCGCCACCGGTACTACCCTGCCCTCCGCCAGCCTAAACTCGGCCGCGACGTTCTCGGATCGATACGGTGCCGTTGCGGATAAATTTCCTATTACAGCTGTCGACACCTCCCAGATCAACCCCACTTTCCTCCGCCGCGAGGTTGCCTATCAATCGGCCTATCCGGCGGGGACGGTTGTCATAGATCCGGCCGCGCACTTCCTCTATTTGATTCAGCCCGGTGGCACCGCCATGCGATATGGCGTCGGTGTCGGCAAGGAGGGGTTTGGCTGGTCGGGAGTGGCCACGATAAACTCCAAACAGGAGTGGCCAGATTGGTACCCCCCAAAGGAGATGATCCAGCGACGCCCGGACATTCAGGCGCAACTCACTAAGCTGCAGGGTGGCGACGGGGTACCGGGAGGCTTGTCCAACCCACTAGGCGCCAGGGCGATGTACCTCTGGCAGGACGGGAAAGACACACTCTATCGCATCCATGGGACGTTGGAGCCCGAGACCATCGGCACAAATGTCTCTTCGGGCTGTATCCGCATGATCAATCAGGACGCCATCGATCTCTATGGGCGTGTAGGGGTGGGCACGAAGGTCGTCGTGCTCGGATCAAAGGGCGCCAGTTGAGCCCGCTTGGCCGGCATCTTCCGTACAATCTCTGCGCGCATCGACAACGCACACCTTCCCCGAGCCTTAGGCGGCACAATTCGTGATATTTGAGTGACACGTTAGCGGCGCAGGCAGCTCTGGAGGCGGTTAGATGAGTGGCAGAATCATCACTATCGCGCAGCAGAAGGGCGGCTCCGGCAAGACAACGCTGGCCGCCCATCTCGCTGTGGCTCTTTCACAACGCCGTCTCGAAGGAGAGCCAAGCCGCGTGGCCCTGCTGGACTGTGACCCTCAGGGGAGCCTGGGCGAGTGGTTCGAGGTCCGGGAGAGAACTCTGGGAGACGAAGCGACCGGGCTCTCATTCCGTACCGCTTCAGGCTGGGGGGCCCGACGTGAGGCGCGCAGCCTCGCCCGCGATCACCATTTCATCATTATCGACACCCCCCCGAAGTCGGACGTCGAGTCGCGTCCGGCTATCGAGGTGGCCGATCTGGTGGGAGTGCCTGTCCAGCCGACTCCTGTTGATCTGTGGGCCACCCGGCCGACGCTGGAGATGATCAACAAGGAAGGAGCCTCCTGCCTTCTGATCATCAATAGGGCTCAACCCCGAGCGGCCTTGACCAAGGAGATCGCCTCCGCCATCGAAGCTCTCGCCTATCCCGCTGCTCACACACGGCTCGGCAATCGTGTTGGCTTCGCCGCCAGCATGGGGCAGGGCTTGACGCTGCTTGAGACGGAGCCAGGCTCCAAGGGCGCTCTGGAAGTGGAGGCGCTGGCAGCAGAGTTCACGGCTCTGCTCCGCAGTTAGCTGCACTCGCGAGGAAGCCTGTCCTGGCGGTGATTTCACGGCCGGCTGCGACGGCCGGTACCGGTGCCACGCCGAACGGTAGATAAGAGTTGCCGCTCGGCGCCGTCCCCGTCCCCTTTGTAGATGCGGTCGATTGGATCGTCCCTTCGTACAGTCGGCCATTCATACAGGCGCGGCAGCGGTGGTTGACGGCTGAACTCCCGGAATGCCCCGCTTAGCCAAAACATTCGGCAACAGCCGCGCGACCGCCGATCTGCTATGGAGCTGCTCCCCGCTTTCCCGTTCGATGGCAGCCGTTTGGCGCGCCGGCTCTGCGGCATCCGCGGGGCGGCCGAGCCTAATGGGAAGCCACGCGGGCCGTCGCGACATCGCCCCTTAGCGTTTCGATCGGCGTCGCCTGGGTCGCGGCGCGCTTGGCGCCGGTGAGGTGGCTGCCGGCCGCGTCCAGGCGATGTCACTTAGAGCGTCCTTACAGGGATTAATGGACAAGGCAGAGGCGCCCCCATCAAAAGCCGTCGCAAGGCCGTTCCTGGGCTTGCGGACGTGGTCGACCGGCCGCGCACGCCCAAGCACGCACCGAGCCGCTGGGGCAAGGGGTGCGTTGTCTCGCCGCCGCCCCACTTTTGAGGGGACGCAGGAAGGGGCGCCCGAGGCGCACCGCTGATCCGGACGACACCGGGCATCAAACGGGGCGGATCGCACGCGAACCCGCCCAGCGTTTGGTGACGCAAGTGTAAGAGGGCCCGAGCGAAAGAGGCCGGGTCAACACCTTCCGCCGATGGCCGAAGGCTTCGCCGATTCGGCTAGGCACACCTTGGTGGAAGGCTGGCGACACGCGCCGGATGTCCACCGCGACGGAAGAATGCGTCCAATCAGGTTCGGCCGGATGAATGGCCTGACACGGCCCAGGCATCGATCGTTCGAACGGCACGACAGACGAGGCGCCGGCACGGCTCTTCCGCCCCTTTCGGCACCGTGCAGCTTCTCGCCTCGCATCGCGAGCGTGCACTCTCGTGCAACGGCCGATTGTTACCGGGGCAATGAGACGGAAAATCAGTTCACAGGCTGAAGGCGGGCTCCGGAGCGCGGGGTGGCAGCGTCTCTATACCTCTATGGCCGCACAGACCGCAGAGTCGCTTCCACGCTTCCGGCATTCCCCAAAGCGGCCCGTCTACGTCCATTTGGTCCAGCCATCACATACCCTCCTGACTAAGGCGCAAACGGAACTTTTTGTCGCCTCAGCTGTCATGGCGGGTAGGCAGGCCCCGCGCGTCTGGGCAGCCATCTGTGCGGGCGTTGTCAAGCGGGGTGGGAGTCGACAAGCCCTTGCCTCATGTTGGAAATCGGCCGGGCTTCCGCGCGGAAGTTTGCATTCTTCGGCTGACAAGGTTGACGCTGGCCGGTCTGGCACGGCAATCAGGAGGAGGCTCTCCTATGGAAAGCTGGCGTTCATTGTCGCTGCGTTAGGGTCACGCCGGCAGAAGACCGTGCCAACGGCTTGGGCTCGGAAACACTGAGGGGGAGGAAACGGCTTGGCGTTTGAAAGGCGGACGAAGCGGCTCTGGCTTGTGATCGCCTTTTGCGCGGCGCTGGTTCTGTCTGCCTTCCCCGTTCCGGCCTTTGCCCAACTGTTCGGCGGCCCGCAGGACGGCACGAGCGAGAACGGCGGCGCCGGCGGCTTCTTCGGGCCGATCGTCAATCTCTTCAGCCCCAAGCCGCTGACGTCAGGCCCCCCGGCGCCGGACGCCACGCCCTACACAGTGTCGCTCACCGTGACCGGGGGCGACAGCGCGCTGAAGGACCGCATTGAGGCGGCTTCCGCGCTTGAACGGCTCAGCGAGCGCGCTCCCTCCGGCGCGGCGGGGCTTGTGCGCCGGGCGCTGGCCGATCGGCGCGACATCAACGCCGCCCTGTACGCGGCCGGCTATTATGGCGGCGTCATTCGCATCCGCCTCGCCGGCATCGCGCCGGACGCGCCGGATATCTTCCAGCGCATCGAGGCGGCGCGGGCGCGCGGTCCTGTGCCGGTGGAAATCGACGTGCAGGCCGGCCCGCTGTTCCAGTTCGGGCGTGTCGAGCTGCTCGACGCCGCGAACCGCCGCCCGCTGGCGGACGCGCCGTCGCTGACGCGGCTACGGCTGGAACCCGGCGAACCGGCCCTCGCCACCTCCATCCTCCGCGCCGAAGGCGCGATCGTCGACCACTGGCGACGCCTGGCGCATCCCCTCGCGCGCGTGGCGGACAAGGAGGTCGTGGCTGATCACAAGACGAACAAGGTGGATGTCACCTTCCTCATCGCTCCCGGCCCCGTGGCCACGTTCGGCCGTTTCACCGTCGTCGGCGCCGATTTCCTCACCCCGGGCTTCATCGAAGAGCGTATCGAGATCGCTCCGGGCACGCCCTATTCACCCGAGGTGCTCGACCGCCTCCGCCGTCGCCTGCTGGAATATGAAGCCATCGCCAGCGTGCGCATCAACGAAGCGGACAGGCTGGCACCCGATGGCAGCTTGCCGATCACCATCGAAGTCTCGGCGCGTCTGCCACGCTATGTCGGCTTCAGCGCCACCTATTCCTCTACCGACGGCTCGGCCATCAACGCCTATTGGGGGCACCGCAACCTGTTCGGCGGCGGTGAGACTCTGCGGCTCGACGCGCAGGTATCGTGGTTCGGTGAGAAATCCGAAGCGGTGCCGAACGCGGATCCGTTCGGCTACAAGCTCGCCGCCACTTTCGTGAAGCCGGGCATCTACACCGCGCAGGATGATCTGGTCGCCAATGCCGCGGTACTGCGCGAAGTGACCAATGCCTATGTGCGCGAGGCGGTGACGCTGCTCGCCGGCATTCGTCACCGTTACAGCGACGACCTCACGCTCCAGGTCAGCATCGATCTCGAAGAATCGCAGGTGGAAGACAGTACCGGCACCAATGATTACGGCATTGTTGGCGTGCCCATCGAGCTGACCTATGACAGCACCGACAGCAAGCTCGATCCGTCGCGCGGCTGGCGGGCCACGGCGACGGTCGAGCCTTTCGCCTATCTCGGCGATGCCGGCGCCGGCCCCACGCTGTTCCGCGGCGCCGTTTCGACCTATCACGCCTTCGACGAGAACAAGCGCTTCATCCTCGCAGGACGCATGGCCGCCGGCAGCATCGTCGGCGCGGGTCTCTATGACGTGCCGCCGCAGCGACGCTTCTATGTAGGTGGCGGCGGCTCGCTACGTGGCTATGACTATCAGTCCGCCAGCCCGCGCAATGAGGACGGCATCATCATCGGCGGGCGCAGCTTTTTCGAAGCGTCGGTCGAGGCCCGCCTACGCGTTACCGACACCATCGGCATCGTGCCGTTCTTCGACATGGGCTCGGCCTTCGCCTCCGAATGGCCGGACTTTGATAGCATCAAATATTCGGCGGGCATCGGCCTGCGCTACTACACAGCGATCGGTCCTCTGCGGGTGGACCTCGCCTTCCCGCTCAATCCCGGCCCTGAGGACGGTGATTTCGGAGTCTATGTCAGCCTGGGACAGGCCTTCTGATGACGCGCGCGCTCAAACTGCTCGGAATGGCCCTGCTTGCGCTGCTGCTGGCGCTGGTGGGCCTGTTCGGCGCGCTGCAGACGCCCCCGGGCAAAGCGCTGCTCGCCAACATCGCCTCGTCGCTGGCATCGTCTCCGGGCCTTACCGTCTCAATACGCGGCCTCAGCGGCTTCGTGCCGTTCGACATGAGCGTCGAGGCGATCGAGCTCGCCGATGCCGACGGCCCATTTGCCCGTATTGAGGACGCGCGGCTGGACTGGCGCCCGCTGGCACTTCTGTCCCGGCGGGTGGAGGTCACGTCGCTGTCCGCGGCGCGCGTCAGCCTCGAGCGCCGGCCCGTGCTGCCGTCCACTCCAGCGCGTGACGATGAAGGGTCAGGTTTCGCCCTTCCCGTCCGGATTGAGTCGCTTTCCATTCCCGAGATTACCCTCGCCGAACCGGTGCTCGACCATGCGGCGCGACTTTCCTTCAATGGCGCTGCCGACCTCGCCTCGTTGACACAAGGCCTGTCGCTGACATTTGCACTTGAGCGGCTCGACGCGTCGGGCTCGCTGAAGGGTTCTGTCGGCTACGCACCGGACGCCGGCTTCCTCAATCTGGACATCACCGCGCGCGAACCAGCTGGTGGCCTGATGGCACGCGCCGCCGGTTTCGACGGATTGCCCGAGATTTCAGCCGACGTGAAAGGTGCCGGTCCGCTCGATGCCTGGGATGGCCATTTGCGCCTGCGTGCCGGCGAACTGGCTGAGGCCAGCGGCGCCGTCGGCATTCGCGCCGTCGCCAACGGGCACAAGATCAACCTCGCTCTTGACGCCGACATAGCGCGTATTTTGCCGGCAAATATATCGGCACTCTTTGAGGGTCGAAGCGAAATAGCCGGCTCAGCAATGGTGGATGCCGGGCTGAATCTGGCTATTGAGAGCTTTTCCGCCCGCACTGCAGGCTTCCAAGGACGCCTGAGCGGCTCGCTCATGGCCGACCAGTCCGCCGATCTCGCCTTCGAGGCCCAATTAGGCGACGCCGCGCGCTATGCCGGGTTTGCTCCTGGCATAAACTGGCAGGAACTCGCCCTGTCTGGCACGCTCAAAGGCGCGGTGGTCCGGCCAGCCATTGAGGCGCGAATCAGCGCCGCTCAACTGGCGGGAAAAGACTACCGCGCCGCCACCGTCGCCGCCACACTCCGGACCTTGCCTGATGCCGAAGGCACCCTCACCTTCGCCATTGAGGGAACAGCGAATGGGCTGGCGGCGCCGGACCCGGAAGTGGCGGCGGCGCTGGGCACCGAGGCACGCTTTTCTGCCTCGGGAACTCTCCCCGCCACCGGGGACGCCGTGCTTGAGGCGGCCTCTGCCGATCTCGCGGCGATAACCGCACGCTTCGCCGGGCGCGCCGACCTGCGCGCAATCGACGGCGACCTCAATGTCAGTCGGCTCAACCTCGCCGCCTTCTCGCCTCTTGCCGGCCGTCCGCTCGCGGGTTCAGCCGCGGTTGACGCCCGGCTTTCCGCCTCAACCGATTTCAACCGCGCCAGCGCCGTCGTAAAGGGCCGCGCGGAAAAGCTTGAGACAGGCATCGAGAGGCTCGACGCCCTTATTGGCCGCAGCGTCAGCATCGACGGCGCCCTCGCCCGCGACGGCGCCAACGCACTGGCCGTGGACAATCTGAAGATCGATGCCGACGGCATCTCAGCAACGGTCAATGGCCGCCTCGCCACGGATGTCGCCAACCTCACCGCCGCGCTTACCCTGGACGATCTCGCGCGGCTCGACCCGCGCCTCGCCGGCGGCGCCGAGGCTAAGGCCGCCTTCTCCGGGACGCTCGACGCGCTCGGCGTGACGGCGACGTTACGCGTGCCGAATGGCATGGCGGAAGGCCGGCCGCTGCGCGATATCACCGTCGACATTACCGCTGCCGACATCACTGGAGAAATCTCGGGCAATTCCGCCCTCGCCGGCGAGATCGGCGGCAAGCCGGCGCGTGGAACCGCCGCGCTCCGGACGCAGACAGACGGCACGCGCCAGCTTTCGAGCCTCGACCTCGCCATCGGCTCGGTGACCGCGCGCGGTGACCTCGCGCTCGATACCGCCGGGCTCGCCACGGGGCGGCTCGCAATCGTCGCCGGGGACCTCGCGGATATCGCCGCACTCACCCTCACCGACATGGCCGGCGCGCTGAACGCGGATATCAACTTGAGCGTCGCGCAGGGCCGCCAGAACGCCGATATACGCGCGAGCGCCCAGCAGTTGCTGGCGTTCGACCAGAGCGTCGGCGCGGCCGATATCAATGGCCGCGTTCTCGATCTGCGCGGCGTGCCGATGCTTGATGGCACGGCCGCCTTGCGCGCCGTCTCCGTAGCGGGCGTCGTGCTCGAGACCGCAACCCTTCAGGCAACCGGTAACGCCAGTGGGACCGACCTGACGGTGGAAGCGCTCGCCCAAGGCACCAATCTGCGTGCCGGCGGCCGGCTGGAGCCACGGCCGGACGGCGCGCGTCTGCGGCTCGACCGGCTCATCGCCAATCGCCCCGGGCTGAATGCGGCCCTGAGCGCACCGGCGACCTTTACGCTCATCGGCAACAGTGTCGCGATCGACCGTTTTGCGCTTGCCGCCGGTGGTGGTACCGCCACGGTCTCGGGCAACGTGGGAGAGCGGCTCGACCTCTCGGTAGACCTCCGCGCTCTGCCGCTCTCGCTGCTCAATATCGTGGCGTCGGACTTGAACCTCTCCGGCACGCTGGCCGGCACCGCGCGCCTCGGCGGCACCGCCTCGTCCCCGACGGGACCGTTCGACCTGCGCATCACCCGCCTTAGCCGGCCCGACCTCGCCAGTTCCGGCGCCGGGCCGTTCGACATCGCGGCCAATGGCACGCTCGGCAATGGCCGGGCGCAGCTCAGGGCGACCATCTCCGGCGCCAACCTGCAGAATTTCACCGTCAGCGGCTCGGTTCCGCTCGGGGCCGGCGATCTGGACCTCGCTTTGCGCGGCGCGATCAATCTCGCCATCGCCAATCCGATGCTCGCCGCCACCGGCGCCCGCATCACCGGCATCGCGAATGTCGACGCTACGCTGCGCGGAACGGCCGCCGCGCCCCGGGCGGGCGGCACGGTGCGGATAAGCGGCGGACGCTTCGACGATTCCGTCAATGGCGTAGCGCTCAGCAACATCGACGCCGTACTCACCGGCACCGATCGCTCGGTCACCATCACCAGCTTCCGCGCCGCGACCACCAATGGCGGCAGCATCACCGGCCGCGGTAATGTCGCGCTCGACCCCGGCGTCGGCTATCCCGGCCGCATCGACCTTGATCTCGTCAACGCCGCGCTGGTGAACAGCGACCTCATGCGGCTGGTAGCGGAAGGCCGCCTCGGCATTGAAGGCGCGTTCCTCAATGGACCCCGCCTGACCGGTCGGCTGGTGCTGCGCGCGCTCGACATCAACGTGCCGGACCGCTTCCCCGGCGGCGTGCAAGACCTCAATGTCCGCCACGTCAATGCCAGCGCCGAATTCAAGCGCAAGAGTCCGACCGTGCAACGCCAACAGGGCCCCGCGCCCCCCGCGCGCAACGGCGTAGCGCTCGACCTTGTGCTGTCGGCGCCGAACAACAACGTGTTTGTCCGCGGCCTCGGCATCGAGGCGCAACTCGGCGGCGAATTGAAGCTGACAGGAACGACACGCGCGCCGGTAACCCTCGGCGCCTTCCAGCTCCGGCGCGGCTCGTTCGATTTCGGCGGGCGTCGCCTCACCTTCACGCGGGGCACCATCACCTTTACTGGCAACACCGATCCGGAGCTCGATTTCATCGCGGAGACGACCACAACCGACATCACCGCCCGGGTGCTGGTGTCGGGGCCCGCCTCCCGCCCGGTGGTGAGCTTCTCGTCGACCCCCACACTGCCGCAGGACGAGGTGATCTCGCGGCTGCTGTTCGGCCGTTCCGCCGGTTCGCTCAATGGCGGCCAGGCGCTGCAGCTGGCCCAGGCCGCCGCGCAGTTCTCCGGCGGCGCCGGCGTCCTGGAAAATGTGCGGCGTTCGCTTGGCGTCGACAGTCTCGAATTGGGCACCGATGCTGCTGGCACCGGCGGACAGGTCGGCCTTGGACGACGGCTCAACGACAACATCTATCTCGGCGTGCGTCAGGGCACGTCGGCGGGATCCAGTCGGGTCACCGTCGATGTCGATGTGACCCGGAACATTCGCCTGCAGGGCGCCACCGGGGCCGATGGCGCCGCCGAAGTCGGCATCGGCGCCCAGTGGGATTATTGAGCGGTCAGGCGGACACAGCCTCGCCTAGCCCGTAGCGCGCGGCTGGCCGGCTGAGCGACAGGCCGGGCATCATCCGCATCCGGGCGTCGACCAGCGCCTGCCAGGCTGCCATGTCCGGTAGGGAGGGAATGGTGATCGCCTCCCCCGCCTCAAGCCCGCGCAGCGCGGCTTCGACCAGATCCTCGGCGGACATCACCATTTCAGCCGGAGTGCCGCAGCGTCGATGCCCGCACGGTCGAAGAACTCCGTCCGCGTATAGCCCGGCAGCACCGCCTGCACGCGCACCGGCCCGTGCCTCAGTTCACTCTGAAGCGATTGCGTGAAGGCCAGCACATAGGCCGTGGTGGCGGCATAGGCGCCAGGGAAATGCTCCGGCACCAGGGCGACGACGGATGCGATGTTGACCAGCGTTCCTTCGCCACGCTGGGCAAAGGCGGTGACAGCAGCCAGCGAGAGCCGCGTCAGCGCGGCGACGTTGAGCTGCACCATGGCATCGGTCTTTCCCGCCGCAGCGCCCAGGATCGGGCCCTCCGTACCCATGCCTGCATTGTTGACCAGCACGGTGATTCTCTGATCCGAGGCGAGCCGGTCGGCGACGGTCTCAATGCCTTCGCTGCGCGAAAGATCGGCCGCGAGCACTTCCGCCCGTCGGCCGGTCTCGCCGGCAATGGTTGCCGCGAGCGCTTCGAGCCGGGCGCCATCGCGAGCAACCAGCACAACGTCATGACCGCGTCGGGCGAGCTTTTCGGCATAGACCCGGCCAATGCCGCTGGAAGCACCCGTCACCAGTGCGGTGTTCAGGGAGGAGGTCATCGTGGAGGTTTCCCATCTGTCCCGGCCCGCATCGGACAATTTTCATGACGATCATCATTATTAAATCGGTCACGCTTGCGCCAGAGGGGCTGATCGGTTCTGCGTGCGGTTCCGTAAAAGCCGCGCAATGTCCGGAACGCCCATGCCCTCCTCCACTGAACGCCCCGCCCTTGTCTGGCTTCGCGACGACCTCCGTCTCGACGACAATCCCGCCCTCGAGGCAGCGCAGGCGAGCGGGCGCCCGCTATTGCTTGTCTTCCTTCTCGACGAAGAAAGCCCCGGCCTGCGCCCACTCGGTGGGGCCGCGCGCTGGTGGCTGAACCACTCGCTCAAGGCCCTTACGGCGGCCATCGAGGGGAAGGGCGGGCAATTGCTGCTGCGGCGCGGCGCGGCGCTCGCCGCGCTGACCCGCCTCGCCCGAGACGTGAATGCGCAGGCCGTCTACTGGAACCGGCGCTATGGCGCGGCCGAGATCGCGGTCGATACGGCGGTGAAATCCGCCCTTGCCGCGGCTGGAGTCGCGGTGGAGAGTTTCGGCGCCAACCTCCTGCACGAGCCCTGGACGGTGGCAACGCAGTCAGGCGGTCCCTTCCGGGTGTTCACCCCGTTCTATCGCCGCGCGCGAATGCAAGCCCCGCGTACGCCGTCTCAGGCACGCTTGGCCTGGCGCTTCGCCCCCGGCCCGAAGGGCGAGCAACTCGAGCGCTGGGCACTAGAGCCCTCCCAGCCCGACTGGGCGGGAGGCCTCCGGGCGACCTGGACTCCGGGTGAGGCAGGCGCGCGTGACGCACTGACCCGCTTTCTCGATGGCGGGATCGCGGGCTACGCGGAAGAGCGCGACCGGCCGGACCGGCCGTCGACCTCTCGGCTCTCCCCGCATCTCCGCTTCGGGGAGATCTCTCCACACCGCATCCTTGCCGCCGTGCAGCACGCGGAAGCCGATGGAAGGGCGGCCCCTCGCGACGCGGAGAAGTTTGTCAGCGAGCTCTATTGGCGCGAGTTCAGCTATCACCTGCTGTTCCATTATCCGAGTATCGGCACCGCCAATTTCAATGACCGTTTCGATGCCTTCGCGTGGCAGAATGCGCCCGCACTCCTGCGGGCCTGGCAGCGCGGCATGACGGGCTACCCCATCGTCGATGCCGGCATGCGCCAGCTCTGGCAAACGGGCTGGATGCATAATCGCGTGCGCATGGTCGTCGCCTCCTTCCTGATCAAACATTGCCTGACAGACTGGCGCCAAGGCGAGGCGTGGTTCTGGGACACACTGGTGGATGCCGACCCCGCCAACAATCCCGCGAGCTGGCAATGGGTCGCCGGGTCCGGGGCCGACGCAGCCCCCTATTTCCGCATCTTCAATCCCGTCGCCCAGGGGGAGAAGTTCGATCCCGATGGTGACTATGTCCGCCGCTACGTGCCGGAACTGACGGCTCTGCCGTCGAATGCCGTCCACCGCCCTTGGGAAGCATCACCCGACGTGCTGCGCCGGGCAGGTGTGCGGCTCGGGGAAACCTATCCCCGCCCCATCGTCGACCATGCCGCCGCCCGCGACCGCGCACTCGACCGCTTTCAGGCCATTCGCGGGGATTAGCCGGCCGCCCGGTTGCCGAGACGGGGATGCATGACTAACTTTGTGGACCATCAATTCGGCAAAAGAAACAGGTCCATGGAAATCCGCAACGGTCTCGTCGAGGCGATCGGCAATACGCCGCTCATCAAGCTCAAGCGCGCCTCCGAGGCTACGGGCTGCACCATTCTCGGGAAAGCCGAGTTCCTCAATCCCGGTCAGTCGGTGAAGGACCGCGCGGCCCTGTTCATCATTCAGGACGCCGTAGCGCGCGGGCAGCTCCGCCCCGGCGGTGTCATCGTCGAAGGCACGGCGGGCAATACCGGCATCGGATTGGCGCTGGTCGGCAATGCGCTCGGCTATCGCTCGGTGATCGTGATTCCTGAGACGCAGAGCCAGGAAAAGAAGGACATGTTGCGCCTCGCGGGCGCCACCCTGGTGGAAGTACCCGCCGTCGCCTACGCCAACCCGAACAATTATGTGAAGGTCTCCGGCCGGCTCGCCGAAGCGCTGGCCGCGACCGAGCCGAACGGCGCCGTCTGGGCCAACCAGTTCGACAATGTGGCGAACCGCCTCGCCCATATCGAAACCACCGGACCGGAAATCTGGCAGCAGACCGATGGCAAGGTGGACGGCTTTGTCTGCGCCGTGGGTACAGGCGGCACGCTGGCCGGCACCGGCATCGCGCTCAAGGCGCGCAACCCGGCGATCCGGATCGGCCTCGCCGACCCGTTCGGCGCGGCGCTCTACAGCTATTACACCACGGGCGAATTGAAGGCCGAGGGATCGTCGATCACTGAAGGCATCGGCCAGGGCCGCATCACCGCCAATCTGGAGGGCGCGCCAATCGACTGCGCTTATCAGATTGGTGACGCGGAGGCGCTTGAGATCGTGTTCGATCTGCTGGAGCATGAAGGCCTGTGCCTTGGCGGCTCCTCCGGCATCAACATCGCCGGTGCCATCCGCCTTGCGAAAGAGCTCGGGCCGGGCCACACCATCGTCACCATTCTTTGCGACTTCGGCACCCGGTATCAGTCGAAGCTCTTCAACCCCGTCTTCCTGCGCGAGAAGGGCTTGCCCGTGCCGGGCTGGCTTGAGCGCAGCGTCGACGTGCCCAACGTGCTGGTGTGATGGCAACGCTTCTGCTCTTTCGCGACGACGCCTACCAGACCGAAACCTCCGCTGTCATCACCGCGCTGACGCCGGAGGGAGGTATCGTCGTCGACCGCACCGTGTTTTACGCCAGCGCCGGTGGCCAGCCGGGTGATCGCGGCACGCTGATCCGGGCCGATGGCTGCGAGATCGGCATTGAGACGGCGGTCTATGGCCCATCCAAGGTCGATGTGATCCATGTCCCGGCACCCGCAGCCGCGTTGCCCGAACTGGGCGAGGCCGTGACGCTGCGCCTGGACTGGCCGACCCGCCACAAGCGGATGCGCATGCATACCGCGCTGCACCTTCTCTCCGTCGCCCTGCCCTTTCCTGTCACCGGCGGGTCGATCGGCGAGGAGGAGAGCCGCCTCGACTTCGACATTCCCGATGCCGGCCTCGACAAGGACGCCATCACCGCCAAGCTGACGGAGCTGATCGCCACCGGCGCCAGAGTGACCGAACGCTGGATTTCCGATGACGAGTTGCTCGCCAATCCCGGGTTGGTGAAGACCATGTCGGTCAAGCCCCCCATGGGAAGCGGCAAGGTTCGCCTGGTCGATATCGAAGGGATCGACCTGCAGCCTTGCGGCGGCACCCATGTTCGCAGCCTCGATGAGATCGGCGCGGTGCAGGTGACCAAGATCGAAAAGAAGGGCCAGCAGAACCGCCGCGTGCGGCTGGCCTGGGCTTGATGTCCGCGCGCGGTTCCGGAGTTCCCGATGCCCGAATCCGATCTGCCTGACGTCAGCCACTTCGTCTCCACGGAATGGCTCGCTGCCCATCTCGGGGCGCCCAACCTCGTCGTGGTGGACGGTTCCTGGCACATGCCAGCCGCCGGCCGGAAGGCACGGGAGGAATACCTCAAGGCGCATATTCCGGGCGCGGTATTCTTCGACATTGACGGCATTTCCGACATCACGAGCCCGCTGCCGCACATGCTGCCCTCCGAGACGTTGTTCCGGGCGGCGATGGAATCGCTCGGCATCGGCCGGCAGATGAAGATCGTCGTTTACGACACGCAGGGCCTGTTCTCGGCGCCGCGCGTCTGGTGGACGCTGCGTGCCTTCGGCGCGGTCGATGTGGCCATTCTCGATGGCGGCTTTCCAAAATGGCTGGCCGAAGGCCGCCCGACCGAGGCGGGGGAGGCCCCTTATCTTCCCGCCCGCTTCGACGCGAAGCTGGACAAGGACTGGGTGGCCTCCATCGACGATGTCGCCGCCCGACTTGCCGATGGCAGCGCGCAGGTGCTCGACGCGCGCGCGGCGGAACGCTTCCGCGGCGAGGCACCGGAACCGCGCGCCGGCGTTCGTCCGGGGCATATTCCCGGCGCCCGCAACCTTCCGGTGTCCGAGGTGGTGAAGGATGGCCGCCTGGCGGACGCCGCGACCATCCGCCAGGCGGTGAAGGAGGCAGGTATCGACCTGTCCCAGCCCGTCATCACCAGCTGCGGCTCCGGCGTCACCGCCGCCATATTATGGCTAGCGCTGGATACGATCGGGACGCCACCGGTGGCGCTGTATGATGGTTCGTGGACCGAATGGGGTTCCTCCGACAAGCCCGTGGCGACGGGCCCAGCGGCCTGAGCAAGCACCGGCCGGTGCAACGGACCACCGGCCGCTGTCGCTTCGCCCCAAACCAAAAACGGCCGGAGCGCCCAAGCGCTCCGGCCGTTTCTGTTTGGCACGCTCGTTCAGTGCAGGATCTGGCTGAGGAACAGCTTGGTGCGCTCATGCTGCGGGTTGGAGAAGAACGCCTCCGGCTCGTTCATCTCGATGATCTGCCCGGCATCCATGAAGATCACCCGGTTGGCGACCTGACGCGCGAAGCCCATTTCGTGGGTCACGCACAGCATGGTCATGCCTTCTTCCGCCAGGCTCACCATGGTTTCCAGCACTTCCTTCACCATCTCCGGGTCGAGCGCCGAAGTCGGCTCGTCGAACAGCATGATCTTTGGCTTCATGCACAGCGCACGGGCGATGGCGACGCGCTGCTGCTGGCCACCGGAGAGCTGGCCCGGATATTTGTTCGCCTGCTCAGGGATCTTCACCTTGCGCAGGAAGTGCATCGCCAGTTCGTCGGCATCCTTCTTGGGCATCTTGCGGACCCAGATCGGCGCCAGCGTCAGGTTTTCCAGAATGGTGAGATGCGGGAACAGATTGAAGTGCTGGAAGCACATCCCCACCTCGCGGCGGATTTCGTCGATCCGCTTGAGGTCGTTGGTCAATTCGATGCCGTCAACGATGATCGAGCCCTGCTGGTGCTCCTCCAGCCGGTTGATGCAGCGGATCATGGTGGACTTACCGGAGCCCGAGGGGCCGCAGATCACGATGCGCTCGCCGCGATGCACCCTGAGATTGATGTCCTTCAGCACATGGAACTCACCGTACCATTTGTGCACGCCGACGAGATCGACGGCGACCTCCCGTCCTGGGCGCGTGTGGACGGCGGGGAGTTCGTCAGGGGAAACGGTCGAATGAAGTTCACTCATAATGGTTTCTCCGTTTCTCAATGCCGGTGGGAGGTGTTGAGCCGCCGCTCCACGAAGAGCGAGTAGCGTGACATGCCGAAGCAGAAGAAGAAATAGACCACGCCGGCAAAGGCGAAGCCGGTATAGAGCGTCACTGGCGTCGCCCAGTTGGGGTCGGTGAAGGCGGCGCGCAACTGGCCGAGGAAGTCGAAGATCGAGACGATCAGCACCAGCGTCGTATCCTTGAACAGGCTGATGAAGCTGTTGACGATGCCGGGAATGACGAGGGTCAGGGCCTGCGGCAGGATGATGAGGCGCATCATCTGGCTCCAGGTGAGTCCGACGGCCATCGCCCCCTCATACTGTCCCTTGGGGATGGCCTGCAGGCCGCCGCGCACCACCTCCGCCATATAAGCCGCGGAGAACAGAGCGACGCCCACGAGCGCCCGCAGCAAGGCGTCCGGATTCGTGCCCTGCGGCAGGAACAGCGGCAGCATGTAGGTGGCGAAGAACAGCACCGTGATCAGCGGCACGCCGCGCCAGAACTCGATGAAGATCACCGAGAGCAGTCGAACCACCGGCATTTGCGAGCGCCTTCCAAGCGCGAGCAGAATGCCCAGCGGCAGGGAGGCAACGATCCCGGTCACCGCGATCACCAGCGTCACCAGCAGCCCACCCCACTGCCGCGTCTCGACATAGGTGAGACCGACATCGACGTCCCAGCAGAAGATCACGGCGCCCAACGCCAGGAACACGAACAGGGTGGTGCGCGCGGCGGAACGGCCATTACCCCCCAACAGCGCGATAAACCCGCCGATGGCAGCCATGAACAGCAGTACCGTCAGCGCGAAGTCGACCCAGAAGGCGAGATTGATGCCCGCCACCCGCGCATCGCCAATGAAGGGCCGGATCAGGCCGAAGCGCTCCAGCAGGAAGGCCGAGGCGTTGATGTTGCCGCCGGTCAACAGCACGAAGGCAACCACGGGATAGACGACGAAGAAGAGGAACGATCCGGTCCGCTTGAACGGGAGGCTCGGCACCAGAAGCGGCACCAATAGTACCGCGCCAAGAGCGAAGACGATATCCACGCGCCAGCGCTCGGCGATCGGGTAGAAGCCATAAATCAGCTGGCCGAACTTGGCGTGGATGAACGGCCAGCAAGCCCCGACTTCCGGGCCGAGGCAGGCTTCGCGGTTCTCGCCGGTCCACACCGCGTCAATGAACATGAAGCGGACAAAGGGCGGCACCACCGCGATCACCATCAGGATGCCGAGAAGGGTCAGCAAGGTATTGAAAATGCCGGAGAACAGGTTCTCCCGCATCCAGGCCACCGGGCCGATGCGCAGCTTGGGCGGCGGAAGGACCGGCGCCATCTCGTTGCGGATGAAGGTTCCGTCGTCGAAGGTCATGCTCATGGCCGGCTCACCGTTCCACCAGCGCGACGCGCTTGTTGTAGGCGTTCATGATGACCGCAGTGATGATCGAGAGCAGGAGATAGACGCCCATAGTGATGGCGATGATCTCGATCGCCTGACCCGTCTGATTGAGCGACGTGCCGGCGAAGACCGCGACAAGATCGGGATAGCCGATGCCGACGGCAAGCGACGAGTTCTTGGTGAGGTTCAGATACTGGCTGGTAAGCGGGGGAATGATCACCCGCATGGCCTGCGGAATGACAACCAGCCGCAGCGTCTGGCCGTGGCGCAAGCCGAGCGAATGTGCCGCCTCCGTCTGCCCGTGGCTGACCGACTGGATACCGGCGCGGACGTTCTCGGCGATGAAGGCCGCCGTATAGGTGGCCAGCGCTAACGTCAGGGCGACGAATTCCGGAATGACCCGCAAGCCGCCGACAAAGTTGAAGCCCTTGAGTTCGGGCACCTCGAAGCTGATCGGGAAGCCGGTCGCGATCATCGCAACCAGCGGCAGACCAATGAGCAGGCCTAGCGAGACCCACAACACCGGCAGCCGGCGCCCCGTCTCCTCCTGCCGGCTCGCCGCCCAGTGGCGGAACAGGATGACGCCGAGGATGGCGAGGCCGATCGCCCAGACGACGATGCCGGCGCCCTCCCCGAACAGCGGGCGCGGGATGATGATGCCACGATTTGAAATGAAGACTTCGCCAAAGACGCTGATACTGTTGCGCGGCCCGGGCATGGCGCTCAGAACGGCAAGGTACCAGAACAGAATCTGGAACAGCGGCGGCAGGTTACGCAGCACTTCGACATAGACGGTCGAAATCGTGCGCACCATGAAGTTCTTCGACAGGCGGCCTATGCCCACCAGGAAGCCGATAATCGTAGCGAAAAAAATGCCGACCACCGCGACCAGGATGGTGTTCAGCAGGCCGACAATGAAGGCGCGGCCATAGGTCGAGGTTTCGGAATAGGGGATCAGCGTCTGGTTGATGCCGAAGCCGGCCGTGTTGTCCAGAAAACCAAATCCGGTGGCGATCTTCTGCGCCGCGAGGTTGTCGCGCGCGTTCTCGGCGAAGCTCCAGCCGAGAAAAATGACCACAATCAGGGCCACAAGCTGAAGGCCGATGCTGCGGACCTTCGGGTCGTTGATGAATGAAGTCTTCTCGTGCCCGCCGGCGGGCCCAGCCAAATCCGTCATAGTCCCCCTCGCCTCGGATCGAGGCCCGAAATGTTCCGGTGCCGGACTTTTGCCAGCTTCTCCGGAGCGGGGAGGCTCCCGACGCGCGGGAGCCTCCTTATGTCGATGTGTCAGCGGATCGGCGGGGCGTACTGGATGCCACCCTTGTTCCACAGCGCATTGAGGCCGCGGGTGAGCTTCAGGGGCGTGTCGGGACCGACGGTGCGATCATACATCTCGGCGTAGTTGCCGACATTCTTGATGATCAGGTAGCCCCAGTCATTGCCGATGCCCATGCCCTCGCCATACTTGCCCTCGGTGCCGAGCAGACGCTTGATCTCGGGGTTGGTGGCGTTCTTGAGCTGGTCGTCGACGTTCTTGGAGTTAACACCGAGCTCTTCGGCGTTGAGCTGAGCGTACAGAACCCACTTCACGATGTCGAACCACTGGTCGTCGCCATGGGCGACCACCGGACCGAGCGGCTCCTTGGAGATGATCTCGGGCAGCACCACGTGGTCGTCGGGATTCGTCAGCTTGAGGCGTTCACCGGCGAGGCCGGAACGGTCGGTGGTGAGCACGTCGCAGCGCCCGGCGTCATAGGCCTTGACCACTTCGTCATTGGTGGCGAAGGCGATGACCTCATAGGTCATGTTGTTGGCGCGGAAATAGTCGGCGAGGTTCTGCTCGGTCGTGGTGCCGGTCTGCGTGCAGACCGAGGCGCCGGACAGTTCAAGCGCCGAATTCACCTTCTTGTCCTTGCGGATCATGAAGCCCTGGCCGTCATAATAGGTGACGCCGGTGAAGTTCAGGCCGAGCGACGTGTCGCGGGTGATGGTCCAGGTCGTGTTGCGCGACAGGATGTCGATGTCGCCGGACTGTAGAGCTGTGAAGCGGTCCTTGGCCGAGAGCGGCGTGAACTTCACCTTGGTGGCGTCGCCGAAGATGGCAGCCGCAACCGCACGGCAGAATTCCACATCGAGGCCGCTCCACTCACCCTTGTCATTAGGGTTGGAGAAGCCGGGCAGGCCCTGGCTGACGCCGCACTGGACAAAGCCCTTCGACTTCACCTGCTCAAGCTTGGTGGCCGCCTGCGCGCCGAAGGCGCAAAGGCCCATGGCACCCGCAAGGGCGAATGTGGAGAGGAGGCGTTTCATGATGGCAGCCTTCTTCATTCGGATTGGAGCTGACGTTTCCGCCGCAAAGGTGCGGAACGGAACGGGCGACAGAAAAGGCAATTCGCATGCCGCGGAGGACTTCCGGCAACGTGAATGCCTGCGTCCTTCGTCTTATAGTGCCCAGAAGACCCCCTCGGGCACCGTTACAGCGAACGCAGCGTCATCAGAGCGCCGCAATCAAGCCCGGTCAAGCGCTTGACGGCTCAACGTCCGTCCCTTCCCTATGCGACCTTCGATATTCTCGCTTCAACAGGCTACAACCATGGCGAACAAGGCAAAAACGACCCTCCCCGGAAATCTCTCCGTGGAGACCGAACTCGTCCTCGCCGGACGCGATCCGTTTCGCCATGACGGCTTCGTGAACACCCCCATCGTCCGAGGCTCGACCGTTCTCTCGCCCAGCGTCGCGGATCTTGAAGGCCATACCGGCCGCTACACCTATGGCCGGCGCGGCAACCCGACGGTCGAGAGCCTGGAATCCGCCCTGACCCGCCTCGAAGGCGGTGCCGGCGTCGTGCTGACCCCGTCCGGCCTTTCCGCCGTCAGCATCGCGCTTCTCTCCGTGCTGAAGACGGGTGACCATCTTCTGATGGTCGACAGCGCCTATCAGCCGACCCGCCGCATCTGCGACGAGGTGCTGACGCGCTACGGGATCGAAACCACCTACTATGATCCGCTGATCGCCGGCGACATCAGCGGCCTTATCCGTCCCAACACGCGCGCCATCTTCCTTGAGTCCCCAGGCTCCCAATCCTTCGAGATTCAGGACGCACCCGCCATCGTCGCTGCCGCCTCCGCGCGCGTTATCACGACGCTGATGGACAATACGTGGGCAACGCCGCTGTTTTTCCGCCCGCATGATTTCGGCGTGGATGTCTCCATTCAGGCCGGCACGAAATATCTCAGCGGCCATTCGGACCTGAATATCGGCACTATTTCCGCCAACGAGCGCACGTTCCGACGTGTCCTCACCACCCATGGCGATCTCGGTATCACCGTCGCGCCAGAGGATGCCTTCCTCGCTTCGCGCGGCCTGCGCACCATGGCGTTGCGGCTTGAACGTCACCAGAAATCGGCGCTCGCGGTGGCACGCTGGCTCTCGGCACGGCGGGAAGTGCGACACGTTCTGCATCCGGGTCTGCCTGAGCACCCCGGGCACGCCTTGTGGAAGCGCGACTTCAAGGGCGCGTCGGGCCTGTTCAGCATCATCCTCGAACCGGTGCCGAAGCGGGCCGTCGACGCCTTCCTCGACAGCCTGGCCCTTTTTGGCCTCGGCTATAGCTGGGGCGGCTATGAGAGCCTTGCCATACCGTTCGACTGCAGCGCCTATCGCACGGCAACGCCGTGGAACCCGGGCGGCCCGGCGATCCGTCTGCAGATCGGCCTTGAGGACCCCACCGATCTCATCGCCGACCTCGATTCCGGCTTCACGGCCCTCGCGGCGGCGCTCTGAGCGCCTCGCCACGTCCGGGCGGCGGCTTGCCGTCAGCCCGGACGATAAGGCGCCAGCCGCACCTCGCGCAGCCCGTTATAGTCGAAGCCGCGCAGATCCGCCCCCCGCTGGATGCGCAAGCCGATGGCCTCCGCCCGGCGGGCAAAGCGCGGCTCCTGCCGCTTCTCCACAAATGCCACCCGGCAGGTGCCGCCGGCCTTGAGGAAGTCCGCAGCCGCGGCACCGTCAAGAAAGCGCGGCGCATTCGGCAGCAGGAGCGCAAAGCTCGGCTCATTATAGCCGGCTATGGCCACCTCGATCGGGCCCGTTTCAGACCCGCAGGACTCGCGCGCGGTCGCGGCCACCACGCGCGGCGCCATCCAGAAGCTCTCAATGTTCGGCAGCACCAGCTGCATCACGCCTAAGCCGGATACCAGCATGCCGGCAATGGCGACCAGCGCCGCTTTCTCCACGCCATAGTCGCGGGCCGAGGCGGCGGCGATCACCAGCGCGAAGAAGCCCATCAGCAGCAGCGGCCACGCCAGCACGCTGGTCGTGCGATCGAACACCGCCATGCCCAGCAGCGCTCCCACCGCGATCACCGCGCCAATCACTGGCCACAGCCAGAGCACCCGCGTGAGCCGCGTATTGCCGATCGCCAAGGCTCCCCGCTCGACCGCCAGAGCGATCAGAATGGCAATAGCCGGCAGCGTGGGCGCCACATAGGCCGGAACCTTGGTCGGCAGGATTTCGAAGAGAACCCAGACCGGCACGACCCAGGCCAGCAAAAAGCGCACGGTGCCGATGCGTCGGGCTTTCCAGAGAATGGGCACCGCGAGGGGAGCCAGCGGCGCCGCCGGCCAGAACAGGGCGAAGAACAACAGCAGGTACACGCCCGGCAGACCGGTAAATCCCTGGTACTCACGCGCCACGGGCCCCAGCAGCGTGCGCGCGAGCAATTCCGGCTGGGTCTCCACCGGCCCATAGCGGCGCAACACGACCCAGCCAATGACGACCACCAGGAGGAGGCACAGCCCGGCATAGGAACGCGCACGCCGCAGGAAGAGTGCCGACCGGTCCACCGCCACCAGCGTCACCAGCGGCAGCACAACGTAGAGGGGGGTCATCAGCCCCTTGGTGAACAGCCCAAAAGCCAGAGCCGCCCAGAACACCAGCGCCACGCGCGATTCATAAGCGGACTGGTGCCAGGCACCTGCCGCTCCGCGCTGGCGCTCGGCAAGATAGAGCCGGCCCATCGCTCCGAGCATTGCCGCGACCGCCGCAATCAGGAACACTTCCGGCACGGCGAGCCGCCCGGCGACACCAAGGGCGACGCTGCTGGCGAGCAAGCTGCCGGCCAATAGCGCTCCGCGGCGATGGGTGAAGGCCAGTGCCGCCCAGAAGGTCAGCAGCACGGCCGCGATCGCACCCGCCAGAGACGGCAGGCGATAAAGCCAGACTCGGGTCGGCGCATCTGGGATGCCGATGGCGTCGGCTGCTTTGACCAGGCCGGCCTGCATCCAGTGCAGCCCCAGCGCCTGTGTCCGCTTGGGCTCCCAACCGAGCCTCGTCTCCGTCAGCGCGCCCGTTTCCACCATGTGGCGACTGATCAGCGCATAACGCGCACCGTCCCTGTCCACGGGCGGGATCGAGAAGAAGCCGGGCAGCAGCGCCACCAGGCACAGGCCGATGAGGAACAGGCAGGCCCGGCGGTCGGTACGGCAGCACGCCTCGAACAGCGCGACGATGCGATCCGGAAGGCGCGGGCCCCGCGCGGAGTAGAGCGGGGCGGAACGTGCCTTGCGGCCCGAAGCAAATGACTTCATCGAATGGAATCCCTCCCGGATCGATGAAACCTTAGCAGACAGAGCCGCTACCCCGCATCCAGGAGTGCCGCCGATCCGCCGCAGCGCGGTCAGGTCAGGCCGGTACCTTCTCTCCGCCCGCACCCGCCGTCGCCGCGAGCCCGCCCGCTTCCTCGATAAAGCGCGCCACCTCGGCAACACCGTCGCCTGCCCGCACATTGGCGAACACAAAGGGGCGGCGCCCCCGCATGCGGCGCGAATCCCGGTCCATCACGTCAAGCGAGGCGCCCACCAGAGGGGCGAGATCCACCTTGTTGATGACGAGGAGATCGGAGCGGGTGATGCCCGGCCCGCCCTTGCGCGGAATCTTCTCGCCAGCGGAAACATCGATGACATAGATCGTCAGGTCCGCCAGCTCCGGCGAAAAAGTCGCGGCGAGGTTGTCGCCGCCGGATTCGATGAGGATCAGGTCGAGCCGAGGGAACCGGCCGCGCATCTCGGCGATAGCGGCAAGGTTGGCCGAGGCATCCTCGCGGATGGCTGTGTGCGGACAGCCACCCGTCTCCACGCCCATGATGCGCTCGGCGGGCAGCGCGCCGGCGCGGGTGAGGATTTCCGCATCCTCCTTGGTGTAGATGTCGTTGGTGATGGCAGCGAGGTCGTAGCGCTCGCGGAAAACCCGGCACAGCGCCTCCATCAGCGCCGTCTTGCCCGAACCGACCGGCCCGCCAATGCCGACCCGGAGCGGGCCGCTCGTCTCGCCTGCCATGAAACTCTCCTCGCCTTCAGCTTCGGAACAGCCGCGTGTACTGCGTCTCGTGACGCATCGACGCGATATCGGATTTGAGCGCCGCCCCGCCGAGCTGGTCCAACGGTACAGTGGCGACGCGCAGGCCAACCTCTCGGACGGTCGCCAGGGTCGCAGCCAGCGCCCGGTTGCCGTCGGTCTGCCCGAGCGGCACGAGCCTTACGGCGGCAGAGATGAGGTTCGCCGCGACGGCGTTGAGGAAGGCGGAAACCGTGGCCGCCAGCGGCAGGCCATGCGCCGCCGCCGCGAGGCCCACGGCTGCGGGATAGGCGACACGCCCCTCCCACAGTGCCGGCAACCGCTCCAGCAGCGGCGCTGGCCATGCGGCGCGGGTGGCCGCGAGGAAGGCGTCGCCCTGGTTCAGCGTCTCCATCTGCCGTTCGCGCGAGGGAGCAAAGGCGGCGGCGAGTTCCAGCACCTCGCGCAGCCGTGGGTCGTCGCCATCTCGCGCCGCCTCGAAGGCGTGAGCCAGCAGCACGGCGTCGGCAAAGGGCCCACCATGGCGCAGCAGATCGTCAACCCAGCTGGTAAGCGAGGCGAGATCGGAGACTTCCTGCGTCTCCACCGCCCATTCGAGGCCGTGCGAATAAGCGAACGCCCCAACGGGATAAGCCGGAGACAGCCAGACGAACAAGGCCAGGAGATCGGGCGAGGCGCCAGGCGGCGCCACAGGTGCCTCGCTCATCGCTGCGCCCTAGTGCCCGTGCTTGTGGCCATGATGATGGTGATCATCGCCATGATGGTCATGGTCATGGCCATGCTTGTGGTCGTGGCCATGCTCATGCGCATGGTCATGGCCGCAGCCACAGTCAGAACCGTGCTCATGCGCGGCCGGCTTGCCGTCCTGAACGTGCAGCACATCGCGCTCGCGGGAAGGCGCGTGATGGGCGTGCTCATGGCCATGGTGCTCATGGCCATGGTGATCATGATGCGCATCGTCGTGATGTGCGTGGCCGTGATGCTCGTGATCATGGTGCGCATGATCGTGGTGGTCATGAGCGTGATGGTCGTGATCATGATGGTCATGGCCGCAGCCGCAGGCCTCGCCATGGGCGTGGTCATGATGGTGCTCATGGCCGTGGGCGTGGTGCCCGTCCGCCTCGGCGGCTTCATAGGCACCGCCCTCCGGCTCGAAGGCCGCTTCGACCACCTCGACGGTGGCGCCAAGGCCACGCGCCATCTCTTCCAGCACGTTGTCGCGGGCGATGCGGATGCGATCCGCGAGAAGCTCCGCCGGCACATGGCGGTTGCCGAGATGCCAGGCGAGTCGCGCCAGATGATGCGGGTCCTGCGCCACGATCTCCGCCACCGGCTCCTCGGCCGCCACCACCCCCACGATGCGCCCATCTTCGAGCGAGAGGCCGTCACCATCCTTCAGCCGCGTCGCCTCGACGAGGTCGAGCAGAAACGCCACGTCGCCCTCGCCGCGCATGGCGATACGGCGGCGGTAGCGTCCGTCATGCGGCAGCACCACACGGTCGGCGGCGGTGGCGGCATCCCAGCTGCCGGCGGGAAGCACAGTGCGGGCACGGATCATGGGACAACTCCGGTGGGGCGACGCGCGGTCTGGGCGTCCTTCCCCAACCCTTAGAACAGGAAATAGCGCTGCGCCATGGGCAGCTCGGTGGCAGGGGCGCAGGTCAGCAATTCGCCATCCGCCCGCACCTCATAGGTTTCCGGGTCGATCTCCAGATGCGGTGTCGCGGAATTGTGAATCATCGACGCCTTGGAAATACCGCCGCGCACATTCTCCACCGCCACCGTCCGCTTCTCCAGGCCAAGCTTATGCGCGACATTCAGATCCATCGCCGCCTGCGAGACGAAGGTGAGCGAGGTCGCGGTGCGCGCCTTGCCATAGGCGCCCCACATCGGCCGGTAATGCACAGGCTGCGGAGTGGGGATAGAGGCGTTGGGGTCGCCCATGACCGCCGCCACGATGGTCCCGCCCTTGATCACCATGTCCGGCTTGGTGCCGAAGAAGGCCGGCGTCCAGACCACGAGATCGGCCAGCTTGCCGGTCTCCACCGAGCCGATATGGCGGGAAATGCCGTGGGCGATGGCGGGGTTGATCGTGTATTTGGCGATATAGCGCTTGGCGCGTTCATTGTCGTTGTGCTCGCTGTCGCCCGGCAGGAGGCCGCGCTGCAGCTTCATCTTGTGCGCGGTCTGCCAGGTGCGGGTGATCACCTCGCCCAGCCGGCCCATGGCCTGGCTATCGGAGCTGATCATCGAGATGGCGCCCAGATCGTGCAGGATGTCCTCTGCCGCGATGGTCTCCTTGCGGATGCGGCTTTCGGCAAAGGCGAGGTCTTCGGCGATCAGAGGGTCGAGGTGGTGACACACCATCAGCATGTCGAGATGCTCGTCGAGCGTGTTGATGGTGAAGGGCCGCGTCGGATTGGTCGAAGACGGCAGCACGTTCGGCAGGCCGGCCACCTTCATGATGTCAGGGGCATGGCCGCCGCCGGCACCTTCGGTGTGGAAGGCGTGGATGGTGCGCCCTTTGAAGGCGGCGATGGTGTCCTCGACGAAGCCGCTCTCATTGAGCGTGTCGGTGTGGATCATGACCTGGATGTCGTAGTCGTCGGCCACCGACAGGCAATTGTCGATCGTCGCCGGCGTCGTGCCCCAGTCCTCATGCAGTTTCAGCGAACAGGCACCGGCCTCGATCTGCTCGACCAGCGGGCCCGGCAGCGAGGCATTGCCCTTGCCCGACAGGGCGAGGTTGACCGGGAAGCTGTCGAACGCCCGCAGCATCATTTCGATGTGCCACGGGCCGGGCGTGCAGGTGGTGGCGTTGGTGCCCGCCGCCGGCCCGGTCCCGCCGCCGAGCATGGTGGTGACACCGCTCATCAGCGCGTGCTCGATCTGCTGCGGGCAGATGAAGTGGATGTGGCAATCAAACCCGCCGGCGGTGATGATCTTGCCTTCGCCGGCGATGATCTCGGTGGAGGCGCCGATGACGATGGTGACGCCCGGCTGGATATCCGGGTTGCCGGCCTTGCCAATGCCGCAGATCCGGCCGTCGCGGATGCCAATATCCGCCTTGACGATGCCCCAGTGGTCGAGGATCAGCGCGTTGGTGATGACGGTGTCCACCGCCCCTTCCGCCCGCATCACCTGCGACTGGCCCATGCCGTCGCGGATAGTCTTGCCGCCGCCGAACTTCACCTCCTCGCCATAGACGGTAAGGTCCTTCTCCACCTCGATGACGAGGGCGGTGTCGGCGAGGCGCACCCGATCGCCCGTGGTCGGGCCGAACATCTCGGCATAGGAGGCGCGGGACATCTTCAGGGACATGGCGGCAATCCGTTTCAGGCGGTCAGGTAAGACGAGCGGCGGCGATCTCGTGGGGCGGGGTTCAGAGCTTGCCCATCACGTCCTGGCGGAAGCCGTAGACCTCCCGCTTGCCGGCAAGAGCGACCAGCGTCACCTCCCGGCTCTGCCCGGGCTCGAAGCGCACCGCCGTGCCGGAGGGGATGGCGAGCCGCATGCCCCGCGCCTTCTCCCGCTCGAAGGCGAGCGCCGGGTTGGTCTCGAAAAAGTGGTAGTGGCTGCCGACCTGTATCGGTCGGTCGCCCGTATTGGCGACAGTGACAGAGACGAAGTCACGCCCGGCGAGCAATTCGATCTCGCCCTCTTCCAGCAGCATTTCGCCAGGCGCCCCTGCAGAATGAGCGGAGGCGATCGGCTCATGCACGGTGACGAGCTTGGTCCCGTCCGGAAAGGTCGCCTCGACCTGGATTTCGGCGATCATTTCCGCGACGCCCGGCATCACCTGGCCGGCCGTCAGCACCGTGGTGCCGAGGGTCATCAGCTCGGCGACTGTCTTGCCGTCGCGCGCACCCTCAACCACCACATCGGTGATGAGCGCCACCGCCTCGGGATAGTTCAGCTTCACGCCCCGTTCCAGGCGACGGCGGGCCACCAGGGCCGCCATGGCGACGAGCAGCTTGTCCTTCTCGCGCGGGCTGAGGTTCATTGAAGCGTCTCCGGCTCTGCAAAGGCGATGGTCGCGGCAAAAGTCCGCCTTACTTGCATCAGGAATGCCAAATGCGCGGCACCTCGCCGACACCGAGCACGCCGAGCACACGGCGGATGGCACTTTCCAGCGGCGCGCCATCACGGGCGAGCAGTCGCACGGAGAGCATGCCGTCCCACGCGCTGGCGCCGGCGTCGAGGCCATCGGGCAGTTCGGCGGGCAGGAACCCGTCATCCCCCGCGGCGAGGCCTAAGGCGCCGCGCACGGCGTCAAGCCGCGCCTCGGCATCTGGTGCCACCAGAAGCAATGTGGCGAAGGCGGCCCAGCCACCGGCGGTGGCGCGGCGGTCGAGCGTGGCGGCGATGTCGCCATCGAGTTGCAGGCCGTCGGCATAGATCAGCCGACCGCCGCGTCGAACGCGCCAGCGGTCCCGCAGGCTGCCATAGGAGAGCCGTTCGCCGCGGGCGGTGCGACCGAGAATGACCGGCTCGACCAGCAGGAGCCGCGCATCCGGCGCTACCTCGGCGACGATGGAGCGTTCGACCCGCGCACCATCGAACACGATGGTCGACTGCGGCAGCCAGTGCAGGCTGGCGCACGCTTCCGCGACCAGTTCGACTTCGATGCGCGAGGTGGCGCCGTCCGAGCGATAGATCTTCTCCGCCGCCTGGGTGGTGACCACCAATTGGGCATCACGCCCAGCAACAAGGCAGCTTTGCGAGGCGTCGCCTCCGGCAAGTCCACCCCCCGTGTTGATCATCACCGCTTCCAGTGCCCGCCCCCGGCGACCGGAGCGCGGAAAACGCACGCGCGCGAAGCCCTCCTCCTCGATCCGCCCCCGCACCGTGCACCCATCCAGCGCCCGCGCTTCGACCAATAACCGCCCCTGCCCTCGCCGCTCGACCGGGATGGTGGCGGCGGCGTCAGACGGCAATGCGGTTGCGAACATCGGGATCCTCAAGCGCGGCACCATCGCCGGACATCACCACAGCGCCACGCTCCATGACGATGAAATGGTCGGCGAGTTCCTTGGCGAAGTCGAAATACTGCTCGACCAGTACAATGGCCATGTCGCCCTTGGAACGCAGATAGCGGATGGCGTTGCCGATATCCTTGATGATCGAGGGCTGGATGCCCTCAGTCGGCTCGTCCAGCACCAGCACCTTGGGCCGCATGGTCAGCGCCCGGCCGATGGCCAGTTGCTGCTGCTGGCCGCCGGAGAGATCGCCGCCGCGCCGGCGCATCATCGAATCGAGCACCGGGAACAGCGAGAACACGTCGTCGGGGATGAAGCGTTCCGACCGCTTAAGGGGGGCGAAGCCGGTCTGCAGATTTTCCGCCACGGTGAGCAGCGGGAAGATCTCGCGCCCCTGCGGTACGAAGGCAATGCCCCGCCGCGCCCGCTCGGACGGCGCCATCGCGGTGATGTCCTCGCCATTGAAGCGGATCGTGCCCTTGGCGATGGGCGCCTGGCCGACAATGGCGCGCATCAGGCTGGTCTTGCCGACGCCGTTGCGACCGAGCACGCAGGTCACCTTGCCGGGCTCGGCGGTCAGCGAGACGCCGCGCAAGGCCTGCGCCGCGCCGTAGAAGAGGTTGATGTCCTGAACTTCCAGCATGAGCCCTAGCGCCCCAGATAGACTTCGATGACGCGTTCATTGGCGCTCACCTGATCGAGCGTACCCTCGGCCAGGACCGAGCCTTCATGCAGGCACATGACCCGCACGCCGAGGTCGCGCACGAAGGTCATGTCGTGCTCGACCACAACGACCGAATGGCCGTTGGCGTTGATCGCCCGCAGCAGTTCGGCGGTCTGGGCGGTCTCCGCGTCGGTCATACCGGCCACCGGCTCGTCGACCAGCAGGAGCTTGGGATCCTGCGCCAGCAGCATGCCGATCTCCAGCCACTGCTTCTGCCCGTGCGACAGCGCACCGCCGAGGCGATCGCGATGCTCGGTGAGACGGATGGTCTCGAAAATCTCGTCGATGCGCTCGCGCTCGGCCGCGCTTTCGCGCCGGAAGATGTTGGGCAGAGCGCGCCGTTGGCCCTTCAGCGCGAGGCGGAGATTGTCGAGCACCGTGTGGCTCTCGAACACGGTCGGCTTCTGGAACTTGCGACCGATGCCCAGCGTGGCAATCTGCGTCTCGTCCAGCTTGGTGAGATCGGTGGTGCCGCCATTGAAGAACACGTCGCCCCGATCGGGACGGGTCTTGCCGGTGATGACATCCATCATCGTCGTTTTGCCCGCGCCATTTGGGCCGATGACGGCCCGCATCTCGCCGGGATCGACGGTGAAGGACAGCGCGTTGAGCGCGCGGAAGCCATCGAAGGTGACGGTGACGGCGTCGAGATAGAGCAGCGCCTCGGTCAGTTCCTTCTTCGCGGCAGGTGCCGCCTCGGCAATGGTTTCGAGCGTCGCGGTGTCGGTCATGTCGCTCTCCCTCACTCGGCCGGGCCGGGCGCGGCTATGGGTGCGCCCGGTATGTCGTCGTGCGGCCGGCGCTTTTCGCGCCAGTCGTAATAGGTGCCGACAATGCCCTTGGGCAGGAACAGGGTAACGGCGACGAACAGGCCGCCGAGCATGAAGAGCCAGTAGGGGGCGAGAATGCCTGACGTGAAATAGGTCTTGGCGTAGTTCACCAGCACCGCCCCCAGCGCCGCGCCGACCAGCGTGCCGCGCCCGCCGACCGCCACCCAAACGATGATTTCGATGGAATTGGCCGGCGAGAATTCCGAGGGGTTGATGATGCCGACCTGCGGCACATAGAGCGCGCCGGCGATGCCCGCGAGCATGGCGGAGACGACGAAGGCCACCAGCTTGTAGTTCTCCGCCCGGTAGCCGGTGAAGCGCACCCGCGTCTCCGCATCACGGATGGCGACCAGCACCTTGCCGAAATGCGAGCGGACGAGGAAGCGGCACAGAACATAGCCGAGCCCCAGCGCCACCGCCGATAGCACGAACAGCACCAGCCGCGTGCCGTCCGCCTGGATGTTGAAGCCGAGAATGTCCTTGAAGTCGGTCAGGCCGTTATTGCCGCCAAAGCCCATATCGTTGCGGAAGAAGGCCAGCAGCAGCGCGAAGGTCATCGCCTGGGTGATGATGGACAGGTACACGCCAGTGACGCGCGAGCGGAAGGCGAACCAGCCGAACACCAGCGCAAGAAGGCCCGGCGCGAGCAGCACCATCAGCGCGGCGAAGGGGAACATGTCGAAGCCGTACCAGAACCAGGGAAGTTCCTTCCAGTTGAGGAACACCATGAAATCCGGCAGCACCGGATCACCATAGACGCCGCGCGTGCCGATCTGGCGCATCAGGTACATGCCCATCGCATAGCCGCCGAGCGCGAAGAACGCGCCCTGGCCAAGCGAGAGAATGCCAACATAGCCCCAGATCAGGTCGACGGAGAGCGCCAGCAGCGCATAGGTCAGATATTTGCCGAGCAGCGAGACCACATAGGTCGGCACATGCACCGCCGAATTCGGCGATACGGCAAGGTTAAGGACGGGCACCAGCACCGCGACGACGGCGAGGACGATGAGAAAAACGATGCCGCTGGTGCCGAGCAGGGCGGGCGGACGGGTCATGGCTAAGCCCTTGCTACTCATGCCTCAATCGACCTTCCCTTGAGGGCGAAGAGGCCTCTGGGGCGCTTCTGGATGAACAGGATGACGATGACCAGCAGCGCGATCTTGCCGAGCACGGCGCCGGCATAGGGTTCGAGCAATTTGTTGGCGACGCCGAGCGTCATCGCACCGACGAGCGTGCCCCAGAGATTGCCGACACCGCCGAACACGACGACCAGGAAGCTGTCGATGATGTAGCTCTGTCCGAGGTTTGGCGACACGTTGTCGATCTGGCTCAGCGCCACGCCGGCCATGCCGGCGATGCCGGAACCAAGGCCGAAGGTCATCGCATCGACCCAGTTGGTGCGGATGCCCATGGAGGCGGCCATCCGGCGGTTCTGCGTCACGGCCCGCATTTCAAGGCCGATGCGGGTTAGCCGAAGCGTCGCGAGCAGCGCGAAAAACACCAGCAATGAGAAGACGATAATCCAAAGCCGCCCCGAGGTGATCGCCAGCTGACCGATCTCGAAACTGCCGGACATCCAGCTTGGGGCGCCGACTTCGCGGTTGGTGGGGCCGAAAATGGTGCGGATCGCCTGCTGCAGGATCAGCGAAATGCCCCATGTCGCAAGGAGTGTCTCGAGCGCCCGGCCATAGAGAAAGCGGATGACGGTGCGTTCGATGAGGACGCCGATGAGACCGGTGAAGACGAAAGCGAGCGGGATCGCGATCAGCAGCGACACGTCGAACAGGCCGGGATAGGAGGTGCGGATCACCTCCTGCACGACGAAGGTGGTGTAGGCGCCGAGCATGACCATTTCGCCATGCGCCATGTTGATGACGCCCATCACGCCGAAGGTGATGGCGAGGCCGATGGCGGCCAGCAGCAGCACCGACCCGAGCGAGAGGCCGTACCAGACATTCTGCGCCATGCCCCACAGAGCGAGGTTGCGCTCGATGCCGGCGATCGCGTCGGCAGCGGCCTGTTTCACCTCCGGCGCCGCGCTCTCCGGCACCGAGCGCAGGATGGCGAGCGCGTCCTGATTGCCCTCGGCCCCCACCAGCTGGACAGCGGCAATGCGCTCAGCCGGGGTGATGCCTTCCTTACCGATCAGGATCGACGCGCGGGCGAGGTTCATCGCCGACTTCACCTTCGGGTCGCTTTCCTTGGCGAGCGCGGCCTCAAGTGCCGGCAGGGCGGCCTCGTCACGCGAGCGGCCCACCGCCAGCGCCGCCTCGCGCCGCTTGCCGGCATCGGGGCTCACCAGCGAGAGGGCGCCATTGGCGGCATCGATGGCGCGGCGGACGCGGTTATTGACGCGCACCGGCTTGACGGCGGGCGCCTCGGCGACCGACTGCAGGGTCAGCGGGTCAAGCAGCGCCCCGCCGTCGCCCTGGATGAACAGGCGCGGCGGGGTGCCGCCGAAGACGAGCTTGCCCTCGGCCAGCGCCGTGACGATGCCGGCGGCGGCCGGGCTGCCGCTCAGCGCCAGCGCGCCGAGCGCGGCTTCGGTGTCGTCATATTTGTTGGTGGTGAGCTGGGCCAGCGGGGCGCTGATGTCCGGGGCGCTGCCGCCCTGCGCGGCGGCGCGCCCGAACGGGACGGCGGCACACAGCAGGGCGAGCGCACAAAGCAGGCGGGCGAAGCGGAAAAGGCGAGCGCGTGAGGTCATCATCGTCCGTCGATGTGGCGCTGCGGAAGACCGGAGCGGACTCCGGCGGCGACGGCGGTACGCGAAAGCGGGAGGGGTTCCCGAGCAACCCGGAGCCCTAGAGGGCCCCGGGCCGGTTCCGGCCGCCGCAGGGGCGGCCGGAGATATCAGGCGAAACAGGCGGGAGGGGATGCCCCCCGCCTGCGGCGCGGCCTCACTGGCCGGCGCCGCCGCACTTGCCGGTCTTGACGTTGAAGTTGCCGCAGGAGAGCGGCTTGCGCCAATCGGCAATCAGGTCCTTGGAGCCTTCGAGATAGGGGGACCATTCCTCGGCGACGATCAGGCCGGGGGTCTGCTCGACGATGTCGAACTGGCCGTCTTCCTTGATCTCGCCGATGAGCACCGGCTTGGTGATGTGGTGGTTCGGCATCATGGCCGAGAAGCCGCCGGAGAGGTTCGGCACGGTCACGCCGATGAGCGCGTCGATGACCTTGTCGGCATCGGTGGTGCCGGCCTTCTCGACCGCCTTCACCCACATGTTGAAGCCGATGACGGTGGCTTCCATCGGGTCGTTGGTCACGCGCTTGTCGTTCTTGGTGTAGGCCTGCCACTTCTTGATGAAGGCGGCGTTCTCCGGCACGTCGACCGACTGGAAGTAGTTCCAGGCCGCGAGGTGGCCGACCAGCGGCTTGGTGTCGATGCCGGCGAGTTCTTCTTCACCCACCGAGAAGGCCACGACCGGAATGTCGGTCGCCTTGATGCCCTGGTTGCCGAGCTCCTTGTAGAACGGCACGTTGGCATCGCCGTTGATGGTGGAGACCACCGCCGTCTTCTTGCCCGCCGAACCGAACTTCTTGATGTCGGCGACGATGGTCTGCCAGTCGGAATGACCGAACGGCGTGTAGTTGATCATGATGTCTTCGGCCTTGACGCCCTTGGACTTCAGATAGGCTTCAAGGATCTTGTTGGTCGTACGCGGATAGACATAGTCGGTGCCGGCGAGCACCCAGCGCTGCACGCCCTCATTCTCCATGAGGTAGTCGACCGCCGGAATGGCCTGCTGGTTCGGAGCGGCGCCGGTGTAGAACACGTTGCGCTCGCTCTCCTCGCCCTCATACTGGACCGGGTAGAACAGAATGCTGTTGAGCTCCTTGAAAACCGGGAGCACGGACTTGCGCGACACCGAGGTCCAGCAGCCGAACACGACCGCGACCTTCTCCTTGGCGATGAGTTCGCGCGCCTTTTCGGCGAAGAGCGGCCAGTTCGAGGCGGGATCGACCACCACGGCTTCCAGCTTCTTGCCGAGCACGCCGCCGGCCGCGTTCTGCTCCTGCACCATGAACAGCACGGTGTCCTTCAGCGTCGTCTCGCTGATCGCCATGGTGCCGGACAGAGAGTGCAGCACGCCGACCTTGATCGTCTCCTGGGCGCTCGCGACGCCGCCTCCGGCCAGCGCCAGCGCAGCCGCACCCACAAGCGCGCGACCGGCCATGCGCCGGGCATGCGTGAACATGTTCAGCATCTTTATTCCCTTCTGGAGTACACACGCAGGACCCCCGTCCGCGTGCCGAAGGAATTGTTTGCAACCCGCGTGCCAAGGGCGGCATTGCGGCGATTGGCGGGCGATGCGTCGGCCCAGTTGCCAGCCAACGTCGGAACGGCGCACCAATTCGCCCATTTTTTAATCAAAACTGTTGCGAATTGCACATCACAGCCGACCCATGCCGCGATAGCCTAATTTTTGCGCAACACTTCCCGTCCGCACGGCACCGTGCCGGAGGCGCAGCATTACGAGCGAGCGAGATTTGTGGAGAGGCCGGACAGCCTGCTTTGGCAACAGCGAAGTGGCGCCCGGCTAAAGGGGCACCCATAAGGCGCTAGGGCAGCTCACCCGCGAAAGAGCCCGCCCCTTGGAGGCGACCGCGCGGGTGGCGGCGCACCAGACCCGGCGCCCCGGCCTGAACGGTGAAGGCGCCGGCCACCTGACCGGCGCCCGCGCCAGTGGTCAGAACACGTAGTTGATGGTGAGCGCGACCGCCTGATTGTTCGCGGTCGCGGAATAGTTGCCGCCCGAGGTGCCGGAGAATTCAACCGTCGGGTAAACCGTATCGAACTGGTTGAGGAACTTATTGGTCACCGTGGACGAGGCCGTATAGGAATAATTCAGGTCGAGGAACCAGTTTCGCGTGAGGAAATAGGTCACGCCGACGGTAGCCGTGCCGCCCCAGACCCAGTCGGACGACGAGAAATAGCCGGGTGTCCCGGACACATCGTAGCGATGGTCGAGCTCGGCGAAGCCGATCAGGCCGTTCATGTTGGAATTGACGCGCGAGAGCGTCGGGCCGGCGCCGGCATAGACGAACCCGCGGCCGAAGGAATAACCAATCAGCGGCACCAGCGCGAACTGATGTTCGATTTCAACCTTGTAGTTCTGCAGCAGGTAATTGCCGTTGAACGTACCGGAAATTTCGCCGGAATAGCTGCCGGTCTGCGGGATGAGGATGTTGTCGCGCGAGCCGGTGAGCCCAAGGTTGTTATAGCTGAACTTGGCGCCCCATACCCAGGGCGTGTCGTTGATCGTGCGGTAGAAGCCGCCCTGCAGCACGAAGGAGGCGCCCGTTTCATTCCCGAGATCGGGATAGGTCGACCCCGCCGCCTGCCCGTTGGCGACCCAATGTCCCAGAGCGTAGACATCGCTGACGCCGAAGCCGAACAGGTCCTGATTGCCGAAATCCGCCTTGTTCAAGGCCGCGCCGGCACCGATGAAGACGCCATTCGCCGGCATGAGCGGCTGGGACGCTTCCTGCGCCTGCGCCGCCAGCGGCAGGCCCGCAAGGCAAAGTGCAAAACCAAAGATGCGGTAGTTCATGGTTCAATCCCCCGTGAAGAGTGGGGCGGAAGATAGGGACGCGGATACCACCCTCAACGTCGAATTTTGTTCATATCCTGCTAACCATAGGTCACGGGCTGAGCAACAACATCAAGCTGTTAGCCGGCGTTCAGCCCGCTCAGCCTCTCCAGTGCACGATCCAGCGTGGCGTCGGTCTTGGCAAAGCACAGCCGCACCACGCTCTCGACCGGGTCTTGCGCATAGAAGGCCGAGACGGGGATCGCCGCCACGCCCTCGCGGGCCACCAGCGACAGACAGAACGCCTCATCGCGCAGCTGCGGCGACAGCGGCGCGAGATCGACATTGAGGAAATAGGTGCCGGCCGAGGGCAGCACGCTCAGCCCGATTCGCGTCAGCCCCTCCGCCAGCCGGTCGCGCGAGCGCTCGAGGCCGGCGCGCATGGCGAGAAACCACTCGCGCTCCTTGCCCAGCCCATAGGCGACGGCGTGCTGCAGCGCCGGCGGCGTGGTGAAGGTGAGGAACTGGTGCGCCTTGGACAGCACCCGCATCAGCTCCGGCGCGGCGCAGACGAAGCCGACCTTCCAGCCGGTCATGCCGAAGATCTTGCCGGCCGAGCCGATCTTCACCGCCCGCTCGCGCATCCCCGGCAGGGCGAGAACCGACTGGTGCGTGCGGCCGTCGAAGATGACATGTTCCCACACCTCGTCGCTCACCAGCACCGCCCCGGAGCGGGTGCAGAAATGGGCAAGCAGGGTGAGTTCTTCCGCATCGAACACCCGCCCCGTCGGGTTGTGCGGGTTGTTAAACAGCACAAGCTTGGTGCGCGGCGTAAAAGCGGCCGCCAGCGCGTCCTCGGTGAGCCGCCAGTGCGGCGGCACCAGCCGCACCAGGCGCGGCACGCCGCCGGCACGCTTCACCAGCGGCAGATAGGCGTCATAGAGCGGCTGGAACAGCACCACCTCGTCGCCCGGCTCGATCAGGGCGAAGAGCGCGCCGGCAATGGCCTCGGTGGCGCCGGACGTGATCATCACCTCGCGCTCGGGGTCGAGGTCGAGCCCCTGCCAGTCGCGGTAATGGGCCGCGACAGCGCGGCGCAGGTCAAGGGTTCCCATCATCGGCGGGTACTGGTTCCAGCCGTCGAGCACCGCCTCCGCCGCCTTCTCGCGCACATCGCGCGGACCGGGATCGTCCGGGAAACCCTGGCCGAGATTGACCGCCTCATGCTGGCGGGCGAGCGCCGACATGGTTTCGAACACGGTGGTCGGCAGGGTGGCGAAGAGCGAGTTCATTTCACGGAACCGGAGCGGGATAGAGGGCAGTCGAACGCGTCGGCCCTGTTTTATCCGCCGCAGGCGAAAAGAAAAGCGCCTCCTGCCCCGCGCTCAGCCCACCAGCACGGCGTGGTTGTCGTAGCGCGGGCCACCGGAGCGGCGGGCGACGACACCGACACCCTCGCCATCTGTGGCGATCAGCACCGTCTCGCCGAGGCCGCTGGTGGCGAGGAACTGCCCGGCCTCCCGCGTCGGGGCGAGGCCGCAGCCATCGACCAGCGGCAGCGACCCGATATAGCGCCCGTCACGCCGCCACAGCGCCACCCGGTTGCCGCGCGGGCTGGCGGCGGCGACATAGGCGCCCGACGCATCGAGCGCCACCGAGCCGATATAGGTGCGCAGTCCGCGCCATGCCTCGTCCGGCGCGTCGAAGGCCCGCAGCCCCTCCCCCTCCACCGCATAGAGCAGCGGCCGGGCGACGCCGTCGGCGAGCAGGTCCTGCGCCGCCACCACGGTGAAGCCGTCCGCGCCCGAAGTGAGGTGGCGCAGCGACAGCGAGGCGAGGTCCTCGCTCAATTCCGCCACCGAGCGCACCGCGCCGCTGGCGGGGTCGAGCAGGGCGATACTCGCGCCCGCCACCTCGGCGCCGAGCGCTTCCGGCGTGTGCGGCTCGATACCGCCATTGGCGACGACGAGCGCGCCACCGGCCGGCATCATGTCGTGCGGGCCGATGCCGGCAGAGGCCCATTCCGCCTCCACCGCGAAGCCCGTCTCCACCACGCGGCGGGTGACGACGCCCTGCCCGTCCGCCCGCGCAATCTCCACGGCGAGGAAACGCCGCCCGCCGTCGATGAAGCGGCCATGGCCGGAGAACACCCGGCCCTCGCCCGGCTCGAACGTCGCCAGCACCGCGCCGGCGCGGCGATCGAACAGCACGGCCGTGGTGCCGGGCCGGCGCGCCACGGCGATGGCGGTGCGCCCATCCGGGCTCGGCTCCACCCAGTGCAGGCGCTGCGCGCCGGAACCGACCGGCGTGGCGCCGAAGTCCGGGGCGACCACGACGGGCGCGAAGCCGCCTTCCACGCCGGCGGTGGCGAGCCATTCCGCCTCCAGCAGATGATCGCGCGCATGCGCGGCACCGCTGGCGAACAGCACGCGCGGGCCGGCCGCGAGGGCGCCCAGCGCCCCGACCATCGAGCGCCGGGTAAGATCGATGAGGCCCATCCGCCCCTCCCTCAATCGCCGTCGAGGGCGTTGAAGCCGAGCGGCACGCCGAGGCCCGCGGCCAGCGGCCGGGCGACGCCCGCCTGCGCCGCCTTGAACACCGTCACCGCCGCCTGCAGCGCCTTGCGGCCTTCGGGCGTGGTCGCCGCCGCGCCGATATCCTCCGGCAGGCCCTGCGCCGTCGCCTGCGCCGCCTGAAGCGTCGCATGGAAGCTGGCGCGGTCCTTGGCATCGAGGCCGGCGCTGAGCGCTTCGCCGAGCGCGCTGGCACTGGTCACGATGGCGACGATGGTCTCCTTGGAAAGCCCGCTACGCCGGCGGTCGGAGAGCAGCGGCTTGGCCTCGTCGGCGCTCTTGCCGAGCACCACCAGCAGGCGCTGATCGACCACGCGCTGATAGGCCCCGGCGAGATCGGTGACGATCTGGCTGAGCAGCGCCTTGGGATCGGGGAAATAGACCGGATCGGCCTTGCCGGCGACGAGCTGCGCCAGCAGCCCCTCGCTGCGACTGCCCCATCCGCTGCGGAGTTCACCGGCGATGGTGGCGAGGTTGAGCGCGACGGCGCGGCCGAGCGCGCAGCGCCGCGCCGCTTCCGGCCCCGCCACCAGCGCCGCCTCCGCTCCCTCGTCGTAAAGGATGCGCTCCAGCGCCGGCAGCCCCTGCGCAGCGGCGCTGAGGCGGAAAAAGCGCTGCGGCTGCAACCGCTCATCCGTGGGATCGGCAATCAGTTCGGCGACGGAGCGCCCGACGGCGTTGCGCCGCTCCGGGAATAGGTTGAAGCGGTCCGGCCGCAGCGACAGGATGATCGGGCCGAAGGTGACGAACTCCACCGCCGACCAGGCCTCGGAAGCGGCAACGAAGCGCGCCTTCAGTTCGGCCACACCGGCGGCCGATGGCGCGGCGCAGAAGCCGTCCCATGCCACCTGCTGCGCCTTGGCGGCGCCCAGCAGCGCATCGTAGCGCGGCAGCAGCCAGCTCTCCACCACATCAGGGGCGGAAACCGGCGCGGCATGCGCGCGGCCGACGAACAGGGTGGTGAGCAGGGAGCCGGCAGCGGCGACCGCCGGCATGCCCTGCGCCGCCTGCGCGATCTGTGTCGCAAGCGCCAGGGCCACGGCGAAGGGGGATCGGCTCATGGGCAGGGTCTCGCTTTAGAGAGAAGAGACATAGTCGATCAGCCGGGCGCGTTCGGCCGGCCCCAGCGCGTCGAAACGCGCGCGGGCGCCGGACGCCTCGCCGCCATGCCAGCGCACCGCCTCGGCGATCGTGGCGGCGCGGCCGTCATGCAGCAGGCCGACGCCCCGTCCGAGCATGGATGAAATGCCGGCGAGTGGGGCGGTGCGCCATTCGCCGGCCGCCGCGCCCGGCACACCGGCGGGGTCGGCGAGCCCTTCGCCCATGTCGTGCAGCAGAACATCGGTGAACAGCGCCACCGAGCCGCCGTCGCGGGTGGGCAGCGACGGGCGATGGCAGGCCGCGCAGCCGGTGGTGGCGAACAGCCGCGCGCCGCCCACATCCGGCGCATGCCCCGGCACCTTCAACGCCCTGAGATAGGTGACGAGGCGACCGACAATCGCCTGCGAAATTTCCGGCTCGCCTTCGCCCTCGCGTCCATGCGGGGCGTTGCGGCAGGCGGTCTGCGCCTGCGTGCAGTCGCCCCACGGCTCGGGGCGCAGCGGTGTCGACAGGCCGAGATCGAGCGAAAAGGCTTCCGACGCCTGCCCGGCCAATGTCGGGTGGCTGGCCTTCCAGCCGAAACGGCCAAGGAACGAGCCGCCCTCCGGGGTCTCGAACCGCCGGGCCCGGCCACGCACGCCGTCGCCGTCGCGGTCCTCCGGGTCTTCCAGCGCCAGGATCGCGGCGTCGTCCACCAGCTCCAGCTTGCCGCGCCCACGCAGATCCGGCGCCGCCCGCAGCGACATATGCGTGACGGGGTCGAGTGGGCCATAGCCCGCCGATTCGACATGCGGAAGCCGACGGCCGTGCTCGACCGTCACCGTGAAGGTGCCCTCCGCAGGCACGCCCGGCAGCGTCATGGTCTCCAGCCGATGGCCATAGACGGGATCGGCGCCGCCATCCGTGCGGAACAGGGCAAGCACCAGCCCCAGCCCCTGCGGGCGGCCGGCGGCGTCCAGCGCCGTCGCCCCGGCGCCGCCACCGGCGGGGTGACAGGCCGAGCAGGAGCGCGCATCGAACAGCGGACCGAGCCCGTCATTGGCGCGGGTGGAACTCGGCGCCGGCACCCAGGGCCGCTCGAACAGCGCCTTGCCGATGGCGGCATCGAGCCGGGCGTCTTCGGCAATGGCGGGTGCGGCGGTCGTGGCGGAGACAAGCAGCGCGCAGAGGAGGCCGATGCAACGGATGATACGGCTGCGCGGAGTCTCCCTTGGGTCCCGGATCGGCGTCGCACCGCGCGCGGCGTGTCCGGAAACGGTCGATCCGTCATCGCGGACGCCCGGAGGGCGATCCGGGATCGCAAGCCCAATACGGGACACGATCCGGGCTCTCCGGCTTCGCCTGCGGCAGGGATGACGGCCCGCCGACGTTTCCGGCCCCTTCCTACAGGCCGGCGTGGGCGTCCCTGGCACGAGATGGCGCCGGTCTTCCATCACACCACCCGGAACCAGCCCATCATCCCGGTCTCCATATGCTCCAGGATGTGGCAGTGAAATACCCAGTCGCCGCGTGCGGCCACGAAGGCGGTCTCCACCGCCTCGCCCGGCTGCACCAGCACCGTATCGGCGAAATGGCGCGGCAGGCGGCCGAGGCTGGAAGACATCACCTCGAAAGCATGGCCGTGCAGATGGACCGGGTGGGGAAAGCGCGTTTCGTTCTTGATCTCCACCACATAGGAGGCGCCCTCCTCCATCCGCGCCAATGGCGGCGGCAGGTTGCGGCGCGTGCCGGTGGGCCAGGATTCCGACTGGATGCCCCAATAGGTGGTGGAGCCGACGCACAGGCTGTCGATCAGCGCCTTGGCCAGCGGATCGTCCGGCGGCAAAGCGAGGTCCTTCACCGCCTGATCCGTGGCCTGCTGCAGCGTGAACGACAGGCGCGTCGCCTGCTTCAATGCCGGCTTCGGCAGTTCCGCCTTGGGCAAAGCGAGCGGACCCTTGCGCGACTTGCCCACCTTGCCGGCAGCGATGAGCGTGGCGAACGGGTAGATGTCGGCGGCGCGATAATCGCCCAGCGTCACGGGCGAACCGTCGGCCGGCATGCGGATGTCGAGGTCGATGCGCTGGGCCGGGCCCATGCGCCAGATGCCGTCCGGCAGATCGTCGAGCCGGACCGGCGGCAAAGCATGGCCATCGACGGCGATGAGCCAGGCTTCGCCGCCCTCCACCCCGATATCCATGATGCGGGTGGAATCGATGTTGAGGATGCGCAACCGCGCATGGCCGCCGGCGGGCGCTTTCAGCTCAACCGAGGCCGCGCCGTTCACCGTGCGGGTGGCGCCGAAGGTGCCGGCCTTGGAGGCGCCGTCCGGCTCGGAGAGCGGCAGGTAGCTTCCGTCCTCCTTCAGCCGCCAGTCCTTCAGGCACAGCACATGCTCGGCATCGAAAGTCGGGTCGCGCGAATCCTCGACGATCAGCACGCCGGCGAGGCCCTTGCCGGCCTGCCCGGTCTCGTCGCAATGCGGATGGAAGAAGAAGGTGCCGGGATCGTCCAGCGGCAGCAGATGCACGAAGCGCCCGCCCGGCTGCACCAGCGGCTGGGTCAGGGTGGGCACGCCGTCGAATTCGTTCGGCATGCGGATGCCGTGGAAATGCAGGGTCGAGCCCTCATTGATGCCGTTGACGAAAGTCGCCTTCAGCCGCGTGCCGCGCGGCAGGCGCAGGGTGCGGAAGGGCGTGCCGTCATAGGCGAGGATTCGCGTCGCCGGGCCTTCCGGGCCGAGGAGCTTAAGCTCCATCTCGCCGGCGGTGAGCGTCACTTCCTGCGTCGGCTTGAAGGCGGAAACGTCAAAAGGCGCGCGCGCGGCGCCGGTGCGGCTCGGCGCGAGAAGCGCCAAGCCACCGAACGCCACGCCCGCGCCCAGAAAGGCGCGGCGCGAGAGACCCGCGCCGCCGGTGGTCATGGCCGTCTCACTCGCCGACCTTGGACGGGTCGTCGAGGCTGTCGGAACCTTCGACCTTGATCTTCAGCTTGAGCGCGCCGACCACGCCCTCGATGGCGCGGGTCTGGGCGACGAGCGAATCCACGCCCTTCTGCACCAGCGCGTTGCCCTCGGCATTGCCCTCGCCGATCATCTGGTCATAGGCCTGCTTGCCGCTGTCGGCCTCGTCCTTGATCGCCTTGAGCGCAGCGAGCGCAGCGTCGATCTTGGCTTCGGCCTCCTCGGCGGCCTTCGGCGCCTTGGCGCTCGCATAGGCGGCGATCGAGGCGCCCTCGACCACGGATCCGTCGACGCGGGTGTACTTGGCCCGATAGATCGAAGCGATGCCGACCTCGTCGTAATAGTGCGAATTGTGGGTGTTGTCGGAGAAGCAGTCATGCTCCTCCTCGGGGTCGTGCAGGATGAGGCCGAGCTTCATCCGCTCGCCCGCGAGTTCGCCATAGGACAGCGAGCCGAGGCCGGTGAGGATGGTGGCGAGCGCGGTCTTGTCCTTCTGCTTCACCACGGCGGCGCGGGCCTTGCCCTGCTTGCCCCACCACTTCGCCATATCCTCAAGGTCGCTCACCAAGAGGTCGGTGGCTGCCTTGAGATAGGCGGCGCGGCGCTCGCAATGGCCGTTGCTGCAGTTCGCGGTCGAGTAATCGGTTGCCGGGCGCTTGCCGGCACCGGGGCCGGTGCCGTTGAGGTCCTGGCCCCAGAGCAGGAATTCGATGGCGTGGTAGCCGATGGCGACGTTGGATTCGACGCCGCCGGCCTCCTGCAAGCTGTCGAGCAGCTTCGGCGTGATGGTGGTGGCGTCGATGGTCTTCTTGCCGACACGGATCTTGGTGTTGGCGATCACATTGGCGGTGTAGAGCGGGTTCTCGTCGGAGGTCTCGCCATAGCTCTTGTCGACATAGTCGATCAGGCCTTCGTCCAGCGGCCAGGCATTCACGCGGCCTTCCCATTCATCGACGATGGGATTGCCGAAACGGAAGCCCTCGGTCTGCTGGTAGGGCACGCGGGCGGCCTTCCAGGCGGCCTTGGCGGCGTCGAGATTGGCCTCGGTGGGCGTGGCGATGAGGGTGTTCACCGCGCTCTGCAGCGCCTTGGCGGTGGTCAGGCTGTCCGTGTACATCGCCTCGGCGATATCGGCATAGATGGCGACGATGTCGCGCACCTTCGGCGCCGGGGTGTCGGCAGCGGCGGGACCGACGGCAAAGGCCGCTCCCAACGCGATGGCCGCGACGAGCGGCGTGGCGAACAGTGATCTGACTCGCATGGATGGTCTCCTTCCGCGCCCCCGGGCGCCTTAGCGGGAGACTCCTACGCCACCGCCGGAAGCAGTCGCAAGTGTTCGACCTTAGATTAGAATTGTTTCACTTTAAAACAACAACGACCATCTAAGCGCCATCACGAACAGGCAGAGAAAATACTATAAATCACCCCGCCGAGGATGACGCAACGTCACGAAGCGGTTGCAAGGCTTCGGCAAGTTCGTCGTCCGTGACGGTCGCGAGCGGTTTCATCAGCTTGGCAGCTTCGGTGCGGCGGCCGGGGCGCATCACCAGCACCACCGTCTCGGCACCGCCGCAGGCGGGGTCGCCACAGGCGATCTCGCTGATGGAAATGGTGGTCTCCTCGTCCACCCCGAGAATGAGCCGCGCCTTCGCGGCCAGCTCGCGGGCGGCGTCGGGCGCGGCTTCCGGGCTGGCGCCCCGGCGAAAAAACAGACGTGCCATCGTCACTCCCTGCGGCCGCGTTGCATCCCCCGGGAGGCCCGCCTCACAGCAGGTAAGCCCGCTTGCCAGGCCGCGCAAGCGGCACAGGCGGCACGGCACAAGCCGCAAGTAAAAGTTACCGACTCTAGTTTAGAACTGTAACAATGCCGGAAGATAATTGTTGTGAGCACTCAGAAACGAGAGTATCCACACTCACAACACCGCAGATGAGGCGCGAATACATCAAGCGCCGCCGATCTTGCCGGTGACGATTTCGCGAGGCCACTTCCCGGCAGGTCTCGTGAACCACGCGGGACGACGGCACGCGCTCCCTCAGCCGTCGTCCCGCGTCTCCTCCGCGGCGGGCGCCGCCGTCTCCCCCGCCTCCCATTTCCCCACCCAGGGCGCGGGTAGCGGCATTCCGAGATGGGCGAGCACGCCGCACGCCGCCGCATGGCCGGTGGCGAACGAGGCCTGCAGCAGATAACCGCCGGTCGGCGCCTCCCAGTCCAGCATCTCGCCGGCGATGAACACGCCCGGGCGGGCGCGCAGCATCAGCCGGTCGTCGACCATGGCGCGCGTGACCCCGCCGGCGGTGGAAATGGCACGCTCCAGCCCGGCCATGGCGGTGACGTCGAGCGGCACCGCCTTGATCCGCGCCGCCAGCGCGATCGGGTCCGCCGGCAGCGGCCCCGCCTCGCGCAGCAGGCCGGCGGCGGCGGGCGAAAGGCCGGCCGCCTTGCGCAGACGGTTCGCCAGCGATTCTCCCTTGCGGGACGCGGCCAGGCGCGCGGCCAGCGCGACCTCGCTCATATCCGGCCGCAGGTCGACAAGGAGCGTCGCGTAGCCCTCAACGGCGATCGCCTCGCGCAGAGCGGCGGAGAGCGCATAGACCGCGCCGCCCTCAAGGCCCGCTCCATCGATCATCGCCTCGCCGCGAACCCGGCGGGTGCCGAGGGACAGCGCGATGCGCTTGAGCGGCGCCCCGGCAAAGCGGGCCCGGAACGGTTCCGACCAGCCGATGCGGGCGCCGCTATTGGCCGGGCGCAGTGGGGCGATCTCCACGCCCTGCCCGCGCAGAACCTCCACCCAGCCGCCATCGCTGCCGAGGCGCGGCCAGCTGGCCCCGCCGAGCGCGAGTAGCACGGCGTCGGCCGCGACCTCCACCTCTCCCGTCGGCGTGGTGAAGCGCAGCGCGCCAGCTTCGCTCCAACCACGCCAAAGATGACTCCGGTTCAGCGTCACGCCGAGCCCGTCGAGCCGTGCCAGCCACGCGCGCAACAGGGGAGAGGCCTTGAAGCTGCGGGGGAAGACGCGGCCGGAGGAGCCGACAAAGGTCGCCTCGCCCAGCCTCTCCGCCCAGTCCCGCAGCCGGCCAGGGGGAAAAGCGTCGAGCATCGGTGCCAGCCAGTCGGCGGCGTCGCCATAGCGGGCGAGGAAGTGTGCGCGCGCCTCCGAATGGGTGAGGTTCAGCCCGCCGCGCCCGGCGATGAGGAATTTGCGCGCCGGCGAGGCCATGCGCTCGAACAGGGAAACGCGACAGCCGGCCTGTGCCAGCCCCTCGGCGGCGATCAGCGCCGCAGGGCCGGCGCCGATGATCGCGACATGGGGAATTGCCGAGTCGCGGCAGGGCTCTGCAGTCACCGGCTGACAGTCCGATTCAGCGCGGGAGGCGTTCGGCCGTCCCACTCGCGATCTGATTCCGAAAGGCTCGCCAACCTCATGATCCTTCACCCGATTTCCGGCGCGCAGGCATCGGTGATGCGCAGGCTCACCTGCGTGCGGCCCTGCCAGGAATCGAGGTCGAGCGTGCCGGCGACATGGAGCAGCTGTCCCCTCGCCTCCAGCAGCGTCGCGCCGAGGGGCGTGTCGACCGCGCGGAAGGCGACGGCGGAGATGACAGCGCCATCGCTGCCGCGCAGCCGCACCCGCATCTGCCCGGCGCTGCCGGGTTCGGCATAGACGACGCGATGGGCGGGGAAAGCGAAGATGGGCTGCGGGTTGCCGGCGCCGAACGGCCCGGCGCGCTCGACGAGTTCAACCAGCTCTGCCGTCGCCCCGGCGGCGGACAGCGCGCCGTCGATCAGCAGTTCATCCACCGCCCGCGCCTCTTCCACCGTCGCCGCCAGAGCCTGTTCGAGATAGGCGCGCAATTCGCCCAGCCGCTCCCGCGCCACGGTGAGGCCCGCCGCCATGGCATGGCCGCCGCCCTTCACCAGAATGCCGGTCTCCACCGCCCCGCGCACGGCCCGCCCGACATCGACGCCGGGGATGGAGCGGGCCGAGCCGGCGCCGGTCTCGCCGGTGAAGGCGATCGCGAAGGCGGGCCGGCCGAACTTCTCCTTCAGCCGCGCCGCCACCAGCCCGACAACGCCGGGGTGCCAGCCCTGCCCGCTGGAGAGCACCACCGCCCCCGCCCCGGCATGGCCGAGCGCGGCGTCGGCTTCCGCCTCGGCCTCGGCGACGATGGCGCGCTCCACCTGCTGGCGCTCGGTGTTGAGGCGGTCGAGCTCGGCGGCAATCGCCTGCGCCTCGATGGGATCGCGGGTCAGCAGCAGCTTGGTGCCGAGCGTCGCATTGCCGATGCGCCCGCCGGCATTGATGCGTGGGCCGAGCAGAAAGCCGAGATGCCACGCCTTGGGCGGTCCGGAGAGGCGCGCCGCGTCCATCAGCGCGGTGAGCCCCGGTCGCTCGCGCTTGCGCAGCTGGATCAGCCCCTTGGTGACATAGGCACGGTTGAGTCCCAGCAGCGGCACCACATCCGCCACCGTGCCGAGCGCGACGAGATCGAGGCTGGCGAGCAGGTCCGGCGCCGGGCGCTCCTTGGTCCACCAGCCGCGGTTGCGCAGTTCGCGCAGCAGTCCGACAGCGACGACGAAGACCAGCCCGACGGCACAGAGATGGCCGAGGCCGGAGAGATCGTCGGCGCGGTTTGGGTTCACCAGCGCCGCCACCTCGGGCAGCGCCTCGCCAGCCTGGTGATGGTCGATGACCAGCACGTCCAGCCCGATGGCGCGGGCACGGGCGAAGGGCTCGAAGCTCATCGTGCCGCAATCGACCGTCACCAGCAGCGTGGCGCCGCGCTCGGCCAGCGCCTCGATGGCGGGGATGTTCGGCCCGTAGCCCTCGAAGATGCGGTCGGGAATGTGGAAGGCGGGGTCCAGCCCGCCGGCGCGCAGCACTTCCACCAAGAGGGCGGTGGCGGTGGCGCCGTCGACATCATAGTCGCCGAACACCGCCACCTTCTCCCCGCGCATCACCGCATCGGCGAGGCGGGCGACGCAGGCCGGCATGTCGGTCAGCGTGTCGGGATCGGGCAGCAGGCGCTTCACGGTCGGGTCGAGCCACGCCTCGACCTCGTCAATGGCGACGCCGCGCCCGGCCAGAACGCGGGCGAGAATTTCCGGCACGCCGTGGCGCTGGACGATGGCAAGCGTGGTCTGGGCGCCGCGCACGTCCAGCCGCTCGCGCCAGAAGCGACCGGTGGCCGAACGGGTCACGCCGAGAAAGGGACGCGGTGGCGGGGCGGCGGTGGGAAGGACGAGACTCATGGCGCGCAGGATAAGCCCGAACAACGCGCCCGCGTCGAGAGCTGCGCGCGCAAAGACGGGCGCGGGGGCGTCATCGCGCCGTCACGCTGCCGTAACGCGAGGGACATGGGCGGCGGGCAGAAGGCGTTCTCCGGCCTCGCGCCGCATGCTGCTGACAAGGAGACCCCCATGAATCGCCGCCTCCGCCTGTCCCTGCTCGCCGGCGCCGCGCTCGCGCTGCTCGCCACCGGCGCCCGCGCCGACCAGACCTTTCCCGCCACCCTCGCTGGCCATGCCGTGCTGCCTGCGGAAACCTTCATCGCCATGCCGGACGACGCGCCGGAGGACCTGAAGGTCTCCGGCAAGTTCACGACCGGCACGCGCGTCGATGCCGTCGGCACGGTGGAAGGCAAGTCCGCCGGCCGCCCCACCGGCGTGAAGCTACCCTTCAAGGGCCAGCCGGTGCAGGGCCATTCGGGCATCAAGGTGATGCCGGATGGCAGCTTCTGGATCATCACCGACAATGGCTTCGGCTCCAAGGCCAACAGCCCGGACGCGGCGCTGTTCCTGCGCCACTACACGGTGGACTGGGCCACCGGCACGTTCCAGCCGATCGAGACCGTGTTCCTCACCGACCCCGACAAGAAGGTGCCGTTCCGCATCGTTCATGAAGGCACGCAGAAGCGCTATCTGACCGGCGCGGATTTCGACCTCGAAAGCTTCCAGATCATCGGCGACGACCTGTGGATCGGCGAGGAGTTCGGCCCCTTCCTGATCAAGGCCGACAAGTCCGGCCGGGTGCAGGCGGTGTTCGAGACCGTCGCCGGCGAGACGCCGGTGCGCTCGCCCGATCATTACGCCGTCGCCTCCCCCGCCGCGCCGAACGCGCCGGCCGCCTTCAACGCCCGCCGCTCCAAGGGTTATGAGGGCATGGCGGCCTCCAAGGACGGCAAATATCTCTACGCCCTGCTCGAAGGCCCGCTGTGGGACGCCGACAAGAAGGACTGGCAGAAGACGGCGGACGGCAAGGAATTCCTCCCCATCCTCGAATTCGACGTGGCGAACCAGAAGTGGACGGGCCGCATGTGGCAGTACGTTCTGGAGCAGAACGGCAATGCCATCGGCGACTTCAACATGATCGACGGCACCACCGGCCTGATCATCGAGCGCGACAATGGCGAGGGCACGGCCGACAAGGCCTGCGCCGCCGGGACCAAGGGGCCGGACTGCTTCCACGACCTCGCCAAGTTCAAGCGCATCTACAAGATCGAGCTGACCGACGCCAATGCCGGCCAGAGCGTGCGCAAAATCGGCCACATCGACCTGATGAAGATCGCCGACCCGGACAAGAAGGCGCGCAAGCCGCTCAATGACGGCGTGCTGACCTTCCCCTTCTTCACCATCGAGAATGTCGACATGGTCGACGCCACCCACATCGTGGTCGGCAACGACAACAACCTGCCCTTCTCCTCCTCGCGCGATCCCGCGAAGGCGGACGACAATGAGCTGATCCTGCTCGAAGTGGGCGAGTTCCTGAAGGCGAAGTAAGCCGAACGCACGAAGATGGGCCGGGGCGGCGACGCTCCGGCCTTCGTCCGCTCACGCCGTGTCGGGCAAGGTCGGGTCCGGCAGGTTGCGCGGCCGGCGCAGGATGAGCGCAACGCCCGCTACCATGACGAGGCCGCCGATCACCTTCAGCGGCGAGGGATCGTCGCCGATCAGCAGGATGCCGAAGGCGACGGTGAGCAGCGGGTTCAGCATCGAATAGGGCACGACGGCGTTGATGGAATGGCGCTGCAGCAGCCAGTACCAGATGCCATAGGCGAGGATCGACGAGGCAATGGCGCTGTAGGCGACGCAGAACCAGCCATGCCAGCCCGCGCTCGCCACCATGCCCCAGCGATCGCCCTCGAAGAACCACGACATCAGCAGGATCTGCGGAATCGCGAACAGCGACGACCAGCCCATGATGGTCATCGGCTTGATGTCCTTGAGCTGCTTGATGATGAGATTGGTCACCGCCCAGCCGGTGGCGCTCACCACGAGCAGAAACAGCGCCAGCGGCGGCGGCAGGGTGGGGCCGAGCGCGAGCACGAAGATGCCCGCCACCGACACCGCCAGCCCGGCGAGGCGCACCCGGCCGAGCGGCTCCTTCAGCACGAGGCAGGCAAGCACCGTCGCGATCGGCGCGCCGAGTTGGATGACCACGGCGCTGGTGCCGGCCTCCGAATCGGCCAGCGCGGCGAAGAGCAGGCCGAAATGCACGGTGCCGAACGTGAAGGACACCAGCAGCACGCCCGGCACCTGGTCGCGGCGCAGATGCAGCACCGGGCACAGCAGCGCCGCCACCAGCGTGAAGCGCAGCGCGCTCATCAGCATCGGCGGAATCTCCGCGATGCCCTGCTTGATGACGATCATGTTGAGGGCCCACACGCAAATGACGGTGAGCGCGAGCAGCTTGTGCTTGAATGGCATGGGACCGGGACGGCAGGAACGGAAAGACGACCCGGAAACGGGCAGCATGCGCCAGCGAGTCGCCAGCTCGTCCGCTGATAGGCCACGGCCGCGGCGCTGCAAAGCCCCGGCCGGCCATGCCAGCCCTGCGCCGCTTTCATGAGGCCCGCCGGCCACGGCTTGCACCAGCGCGCCGGCCCATTATGGTGCGCGCCATGCTGAACCTGTCCCTGCTCGGTCGCCTCGCCTTCACCCATGCCGCGCCGTCGAAGCCCGCGCTGCCGCCCGGCCGGCACGATCTCGGCCTGTTCGAGACTCGCGACGCGGTGCTGATCGTGCCGGAGGGCGTCGACCCCGCCCGCCCGACGCCGCTGGTGACGCTGTTTCACGGCGGCGGTGGCAGTGCCGAGAAGATTCTGCCCATGCTGCGCCACCACGCCGAGACGCGCGGCTTCCTGCTGCTGGTGCCGCAGTCGCTGCTGCCGACCTGGGACATCGTCATCGCCGGCAACGGGCCGGACCTGGAGCGGCTCGACATGGCGCTGGCCGACGTGGCGGCGCGCTTTGCGCTCGATCCCACCCATTTCGCCTTTGCCGGCCATTCCGACGGCGGCAGCTATTCGCTCTCCACCGGGCTGAGCAATGGGCGGATCGTCACCCACATCCTCGCCTTCTCCGCCGGCTTCATGACCGTGCTGGCACAGGAAGGCGCGCCCAAGGTGTTCATCGCCCACGGCCAGAACGACACCCAGACGCCGATCGCGACCGCCGGCCGCTCACACGCCGCCAAGCTTCGCCCGGCGGGCTATGAGCTGACCTATATCGAGCACCCCGGCCCGCACGCCTCGCAGCCGGACATGGTGCAGCTCGGCGTCGACTATTTCCTGAAGGACGTGGCAAAGGCGGTGTGAGCGGCGCCACTACTGCGTCATCCCGGACCGCCGAAGGCTGACCCAGGATCGCAAGCCGGCCCCGGGGCGATCCCGGCTCTCCGCTGCGCTTCGGCCGGGATGACGAACGCGTGGCACGGAGGGCCGGCCCGCCGCGAAGACGGAAGCGGAACTGCCATAACGAAAAAGGCCGGCAAGATGCCGGCCTTTCCGCAGAATATGCGCAGCCTTAGAGTGCGATCCGATCAGCTTGCGATGCAAGCGGGTCGGCGCGTGCTCTCGTGGCTCACGCCACCTTCTTCGCGGTCTTGGCGATCTCGGCGACTTCGCCCTCATAGGTCGCGACCTTGGCGGCGAACTCGGCCGGGCTCGCCTTCAGCGCGGCCTTCACATCCGACGCCCAGGTGGTGTTGCGCAGGGTGAAGGTGTTGGTGGCCGAGGAGCCGTACTTCTTCGAGAACGCCACGTTCAGCTTGAACGGAATCGGCTCGGAAGCGAGATAGTTAGTGGTCGGGTGCTCCTTCACGAAAGCCGTATAGGCCTCGGCGACCTCCTGGTACTTCTCGGCGGCGATCAGCGCGTCGATCTGGGACAGCAGGGGCGGAAGCAGCGAATGAGGAGCGGTCATGATGGGTCGTTCCCTTGGCAATTGGCTTGGCGTTCGGGTGCGGGGCGCCCCTGACGGGCGCGCCTGCGCACGGCTCTGGTATACAACACACCGGGCCGACGCCAAAGCGCCCAGTTGACGCCTGCGGACACAGCCTCGCGCGCGCCGGGCGAAACGAAAACGGGGCGCCTGAGCGCCCCGTCCGTGTGTCATCCGCGTCGCGAAAGCTCAGCCGAGATGGAACTTGGAGAGGTCGCGATGCTCGGCCTCGATCCAGCGCACCGTGCCGGTGGCGGAGCGCATGACGACGGTGTGGGTCTTCACCACGCCCTTCTCATACTTCACGCCCTTGAGCAGATTGCCGGTGGTCACGCCCGTGGCCGCGATCAGGCAGTCGCCGCGCACCATGTCGGTGATGGTGTAGATCTTCTTCGGGTCGGTGACGCCCATCTTCTTGGCGCGCTCGCGCTTGGCCTCGCTGTCGAGGATGAGGCGGGTGTACATCTCGCCGCCGATGCAGCGCAGCGCCGCCGCCGCCAGCACGCCCTCGGGCGCGCCGCCGGTGCCGAGATAGATGTCGACGCCGGTCTCGTCCGGGTTGGTGGTGTGGATCACGCCGGCCACGTCACCATCGGTGATCAGCTGCACAGCGGCGCCGGTGCGGCGCACCGCCTCGATGATCGCGGCATGGCGCGGACGGTCGAGGATCAGCGCGCTGATCTCCGAAGGCTTTACGCCCTTGGCCTTCGCCAGCGACTGGATGTTGTCCTCGGGGCTGGCGTCGATGTCGATCGTGCCCTTGGGGTAGCCGGGGCCGATGGCGATCTTGTCCATGTAGACGTCGGGCGCGTAGAGCATCGTGCCGCCCTCCGCCATCGCCATCACGGCGATGGAGCCGGGCATGTTCTTGGCGCAGAGCGTGGTGCCTTCCAGCGGGTCAACGGCGATGTCCACCGCCGGGCCCTTGCCGGTGCCGACTTCCTCGCCGATGAACAGCATCGGCGCCTCGTCGCGCTCACCTTCGCCGATCACGATACGGCCGGCGATGGGCAGGCGGTTCAGTTCGCGGCGCATGGCGTCCACCGCCGCCTTGTCCGCCGCCTTTTCGTCACCCCGGCCGCGAAGGCTGGCCGACGCCACCGCCGCCCGCTCGGTGACCCGCACCAGTTCGAGCGTCAGAATGCGCTCCAGCACCTGGTCTTCTTTGACCGTGATCCCCGACATCGTCCCTGCCCCCTTAGTCCTTCTCGATCCGTATCACCTGCGGCGGCGAGGCGATGACGCCATCGATCTCGATGGCGGCGATCGCGCGGCGCACCGCGTCCTCATTGGTGGCGTAGGTGATCAGCACCACCGGTGCCGGATCCTCCGCGCTCTCCGCCCGGTCGCCCCCGTGGGGACGGCCGCGACGGTGCTGCATTATGGACTCGAGCGAGATGTTCTGCTCGGCCATATGGCGGGCAATGGCGGCCGCCGTTCCCGGCCGGTCGACTGCGGCGAGGCGAATGTAATAGCCGCCCTCATGGCGCCGGATGGCGGCCTTTTCCGCCGGCTGCAGACTCTCGGCCGTCCAGCCGAAGGGCGCGCCGGCCTTGCCGGCGGCGGCGTCGCAGAGATCGGCCACCACCGCCGAGGCGGTGGCGTCGCCGCCAGCACCCGGCCCGACGAGGGTGAGCGCCACCGCATCGCCGTCGATCGCCACGGCATTGGTGACGCCGGAGACCTGGGCGATCGGCCAGTGCTTCGGCACCATGGTCGGGTGCACGCGCAGTTCCACCTGGGTGCCGATGCGGGCCGCGACGCCGAGGAGCTTGATGCGATAGCCGAGCTCGTCCGCCGCCTCGATGTCAGCCAGCGTGATCGAGCGGATACCCTCGATATGGATCGCCTCCGGGTCCGGCTTCACGCCGAAGGCCAGCGAGGCGAGCAGAGCGAGCTTGTGGGCGGTGTCGAAGCCGTCGACATCGAAGGTCGGGTCGGCCTCGGCATACCCGAGCTGCTGCGCCTGATCGAGGCAGGTGTCGAAGGACAGCCCCTCTTCCTGCATCCGGGTGAGGATGTAGTTGCAGGTGCCGTTGAGAATGCCGGAGACGCGGGCGATCTCGTTGCCGAGCAGCGCCTCGCGCAGGGTCTTGATGACGGGAATGCCGCCGGCGACCGCTGCCTCGAAATGAATGGCGACGCCCGCCGCTTCGGCCGCGCGCGCGAGTTCCACGCCGTGATGGGCGAGCAGCGCCTTGTTGGCGGTGACGATGGAGTGGCCGGCGGCGATGGCCGTCTCAACCGCCGTCTTGGCGATGCCGTCCGGGCCGCCGATCAGTTCGACGAACACGTCGATGTCGGGGTCGCGCGCCAGTTCGACCGCGTCGTCGTACCAGCGCAGGCCGGTAAGGTCGCAGTCCCGGTTGCGCGAACGGTCGCGGGCGCTGACAGCCACCACTTCGACCGGCCGTCCCACCCGCGCGGCAATCGCTTCCGCGCGGCGGGCCAGCATGCGCACCACACCCGCGCCGACCGTACCGAGGCCGGCGATGCCAATTTTCAGCGGCGGCGCCATTATGTGTCCGAACTCAACAAACGTTCCGAATGCGGCGCCGCCCGGAAGGGCCGGGCCTTTAGCGCGCCGCGGCGAGAGGGACGACGTTGTGCAATGTTTCCGCGCCGGTTTCAAGGAAGCGGCGGATGTTGCGCGCGGCCTGGCGGATGCGCTGCTCATTCTCCACAAGGGCGATGCGCACATACTCGTCGCCATGCTCGCCGAAGCCGACACCGGGCGCGACGGCGACATCCGCCTTCTCGATCAGCAGCTTGGAGAATTCGAGGCTGCCGAGATGACGGAACTTCGGCGGAATCGGCGCCCAGGCGAACATGGAGGCGGTGGGCACGGGGATTTCCCAGCCCGCCTTGCCGAAACTGTCCACCAGCGCGTCGCGGCGCTTCTTGTAGACGCTGCGCATCTCGGCGATGCACTCCTGCGGGCCGTTCAGCGCCGCCGTGGCCGCCACCTGGATCGGGGTATAGGCGCCATAGTCGAGATAGGACTTCACCCGCGCCAGCGCCGCGATCAGCCGGTCATTGCCGACCGCGAAGCCCATGCGCCAGCCGGCCATGGAGAAGGTCTTGGACATGGAGGTGAATTCGACCGTCACATCCATCGCGCCCGGCACCTGCAGCACCGAGGGCGGCGGGTTGTCGTCGAAATAGACCTCGGAATAGGCGAGGTCGGAGAGCACGATCAGATCGTGCTTCTTCGCGAAGGCGACGACGTCGCGGTAGAAATCGAGGTCCGCCACCTGTGCGGTGGGGTTCGAGGGATAGCAGAGCACCAGCGCCAGCGGCGAGGGAATCGAATGCGCCACCGCGCGCTCCAGCGCGTGGAAGAACTCCGGGCCCGGCTCGCAGGGCACGGAACGGATCGCCGCGCCGGCCATCAGGAAGCCGAAGGCGTGGATGGGGTAGCTGGGGTTCGGCACCAGGATCACGTCGCCCGGGGCGGTGATGGCCTGCGCCATATTGGCGAAGCCTTCCTTGGAACCGAGAGTCGCCACCACCTGGGTATCAGGGTTCAGCTTCACCCCGAAACGGCGCTCGTAATAGGCCGCCTGGGCGCGGCGCAGGCCGGGAATGCCCTTGGAGGCGGAATAGCGGTCGGTGCGCGGGCGGCCGATCGTCTCCTTGAGCTTTTCAACCACATGGTCCGGGGCATCGAGGTCCGGATTGCCCATGCCGAGATCGACGATGTCGGCACCGCCATTGCGGGCGGTAGCCTTCACGCGGTTGACCTGCTCGAACACGTAAGGCGGCAGCCGGCGAATACGATGGAAATCGGTCATGGGTCTCAAGCTCCAGGCCGCCCCGTTCCTAGGAGACGGCGTCACGCGCGCTTCATATCACCTCTCGCGCGCCCGCACAGCGAGGGATGTCAGCCTAAAGGGGCAGAAGGAAGGTATTCGCGCAGCCTGTCGCGCTTACTGGCCGGCCTGCCCGTCCTGTCCGTCCTCGATCTGGCGAAGCATCTCCTTCTCGCGCTGGCTGGCGAGATTTTCGAGGTTCTTCTGCATCGCCTGCTGCTGCTGCGGTGTCATCACCGGCCGGTCGCCAATCTGCGCCGGCGCGCCGAAGGTCGGATAGGCCGGCTCCGGCAGCTTCTGCCGACCGGCGGGAGTCGTCGCGGCCCGCGACGAATCCGCCGAGGCTGCCGCCGATTCGCCCGAACCGGAGGTCGTCGCGGCGCCGGAGCCACTGGTGGACCTTTCCAGCGAAGCGCAGCCGGCAAGCGCCAGCGCGGCAAGCGCGGCGCCAGCGAGAAGAATTGTGCGCGCGACGGACGTGCCGCCCTGCCTGCCCTGCCCGTGATCCACCATGCCCTCCCCTCAGGCGTCGGCCATCTTCCGCTGCTACGCGGAACCGGCCGTTACGCACTCGCTAGCACCGGATGGCGCGTCTATTATGGCCACCTATGAACGTACCAACCCGCGGGGACAAGCGGTGAGCAGCCGACGCAGCAGATCGATACCGTCCGCCCCGGCAAAATCCGCGCCGGCGAAAACGAGTGAGGCGCAGCGCACGGCGCCGACCGACGCGCCCGCAACTCCGCCGAAGCCTGCGGCGCGCACGCGGGTGACCAAGGCGGCCGCGGCCCCGCAGCCAACCGTTGCCGCACCGGCGGCGGCGCCAAAGGCATCGGCCCCGGACGTAGCGTTGAAGAAGTCGGCGGCGAAGAGCCCGGCGCAGCCTGAGGTGGCGGTCGAATCCCCGGCGGCCTCCATACCGGGGCGCAAGTCCGCGAGCAAGAAGGCGCCCGTCCCCCTCGCCGCCGAACCGCCCGCGCCGGCCACCGCGCCGCGCGCGCGCCCGGTGAAAGTTGCACCCGCCGCGCCGACGCCGGCCCCGGCACCCAAGGCGCCGGAAGCGGCGGCCCCGCCCTCCCAGGCCGAGCCCTCGCCTTCAAAGCCCTCCCCTTCAAAGCCCTCGCCGTCCAAACCGGCCCCGGAAGCCGCCGCGCCGGAGACGCCGCGCCCCGGCGCGATCGACCTCGAAGCCTTCGCCGGCAATCTGGCGCGGATGATGGAGGAAGGCGGGCGCGCCATGGCCGCCTATCTGCGCCCGCGCGAGGAAGGGCGCATTCGCGACGATATGGCGGAAGAACTGACCGAGGTCGCCAAGACCATCGGCAATGTCGCGGAATATTGGCTTGCCGATCCGCAGCGCACGGTGGAGGCGCAGTCACGCCTGATCGGCGGCTATCTCGACCTCTGGACCACGGCGCTGAAACGCCTCGGCGGCGAGAAGACCCAGCCGGTGGTGGAGCCCGCCACCCGCGACTCGCGCTTCGCCGACCCGGAATGGAACTCCAACCCGTTCTTCGATGCGCTCAAGCAGGCCTATCTCCTCACCGCCAATTGGGCGGCGGACATGGTCGAGGAAGCCGAGATCGACGCCCGCACCAAGCACAAGGCGGAATTCTATGTGCGCCAGATCGCTGGCGCGGTCTCGCCCTCCAATTTCGTGCTGACCAATCCGGAACTGCTGCGCACCACGCTCGCCTCGAATGGGGAGAATCTCGTGCGCGGCATGAAGATGCTGGCGGAGGACATCGAGGCCGGCGGCGGCGACCTGAAGATCCGCCAGACCGACGATTCCAAGTTCCACGTCGGCGAGAATCTCGCGGTCACGCCCGGCAAGGTGATTTTCCAGAACGAGCTGATGCAGCTCATCCAGTACACGCCGCAGACGGAAAGCGTGCTGGCGACGCCGGTGGTGATCATCCCACCCTGGATCAACAAATTCTACGTGCTCGACCTGACGGCCGAAAAATCCTTCGTGCGCTGGGCGGTGGAAAGCGGGCTTACCGTGTTCATGGTGTCCTGGGTCAATCCCGGCCCGGAACTCGCTGCCAAGGGCTTCGAGGACTACATGAAGGACGGTGTGCTCACCGCCTTCGACGTGGCGAAGAAGGCGGCAGGCTCCAAGGACTTCCACGCGGTGGGCTATTGCGTCGGCGGCACCATGTTGGCGATGACGCTGGCCTGGCTGGCGGCTACGGGCACCAAGCCCGGCCTCGCCAGCGCGACTTTCCTCACCACTCAGGTCGACTTCACCTATGCCGGCGACCTCAAAGTGTTCATCGACGAGGAGCAGGTCGCCAGCCTCGAACGCAAGATGCTGGAAGCGGGAGTGATGGAAGGCAGCAAGATGGCCAACGCCTTCAACATGCTGCGCGCCAATGATCTCATCTGGCCCTATGTAGTGAACAATTATCTCAAGGGTCAGGCGCCGTTCCCGTTCGACATTCTTTACTGGAATTCGGATTCGACCCGGCTGCCGGCCGCCAACCATTCTTTCTATCTGCGCAACTGCTATCTCGACAACAAGCTGGCGCAGGGTCGACTGATGCTCGCTGGCAAGACGCTCGACCTCACGGCGATCGACGTGCCGATGTACAGCGTGGCGACGCGCGAGGACCACATCGCCCCGGCGGCCTCGGTCTTTCTCGGCCTGCAGAAATACCGAACCCCGGGCCGCTTCGTGCTGGCCGGCTCCGGTCATATTGCCGGCGTCATCAACCCGCCGGCGCGCGGCAAGTACCAGTACTGGACCGGCGGACCGGCGGCGGGGACGCTGGAGGACTGGATCGCCAAGGCGGAGATGCATCCCGGCTCCTGGTGGCCGGACTGGCGCGGCTGGATCGAGGAACGCGGCAGCGCCCGTGTACCCGCCAGCACCCGCATCCCGGGCGAGGGTCCGTACAAGGCGATCGAGGACGCGCCGGGCAGCTATGTGAAGGTGCGGTCATGAGGTGCCATGGCGCCCTGCCCGCGTTTCCAGCTCATTCCTTCAGGCGCCGCCATGTATGATTTCGAGTGGCACAAGTCGCATGGCCGGCAGACATCCCGCTCGGCGGAAATCGTCATCGCACTGCTGCGCGCGTTTCATGATCCGACATCGGTGCTCGATGTCGGCTGCGGCGACGGGCGATGGCTGGCGGGCTTTCCGGCGGGCACGGACATTGTCGGTCTCGATGGGCCGTGGACGGACCAGAGCCGCCTGCTGATCCCCACGGAGAGCTTCCGCGTCGCCGACCTTGAGTCCCGCCTCGACCTCGGCCGGCATTTCGATCTGGCGGTCAGCCTGGAAGTGGCGGAACATGTCGGCGCGGAGTGCGCGCGGCAATTCGTCGACAATCTCACACGCCACGCCGACATCGTTCTCTTCGGCGCCGCCATCCCCTATCAAGGCGGCTTCCGCCACATCAACGAACGCTGGCAATCCTATTGGGCAGGGCTGTTCGACGCCCAAGGCTACCAGTTGTTCGACCCGTTTCGCGGGCAGATCTGGGACCTGCCGGAGGTCAGCTTCTGGTACAAGCAGAACATGCTGCTCTATGTCCGGCGCTCACGGGGTGAACTGATCGACCGGGTGCAAACCTATATCCGCGAACAGCGGGTCAACCAGTTGCCGGTCGATATCGTTCACCCCGAACGCTACGAGGCCATTGCCTCCTACGATCAGATCGCCTTCAAGCCGCTGCTCCGGCGACTGCCGGCCCGCACGCTGGGCAAGGCTTACAGCCTGCTGCGGCGTGGCTGACCGGCCCTCGCCGGCCGCTTACGGGAACAGCGCGATCTGCTCCAGGCCCAGCGTCTCGGGATAGCCGAGCACGAGGTTCATGTTCTGCACCGCCTGGCCGGAGGCGCCCTTCACCAGATTGTCGGTGGTGGAGATCACGATCACCCGGTCCGGCGCGCGGTCCTTCACCACGCCGATGAACGCCATGTTCGAGCCCTTGACGAAGCGCGACTGCGGCACCTGGCCGAGCGGCAGCACATGCACGAAAGGCTCGTTCTTGTAGAAATCCGCCAGCACCCGGTGCACGCCCTCCGCCCCAACGCCGGCGCCAGTCTTGAGGTAGATGGTGGCATAGATGCCGCGCGTCATCGGCACCAGGTGCGGCGTGAAGCTCGGCGCGATCGTGCGGCCGGCGGCCTTGGAGAATTCCTGGTCCAGCTCGGCCATGTGGCGGTGGCTGCCGACGCCATAGGCGTGCATGCCTTCCGTCACTTCGGTGAACAGCAGGTTCTCCTTCGCCGAACGCCCCGCCCCGGTGACGCCGCTCTTGGCGTCGATGACGATGTGCTCGGGCTCGATGGCGCCGGCCTCGATCAGCGGCACCACGGGCAGGATGGCCGTGGTGGTGTAGCAGCCGGGATTGGCGACCAGCCGCGCCTTGCGGATGTCGTCACGGTAAAGCTCGACCACGCCGTAGACAGCTTCCTGCTGCAGCTCCAGCGCCTGGTGCGGGTGGCCGTACCAGCGCTCATAGGCGCCGTCGTCGCGCAGCCGGAAATCGGCGGAGAGATCGACCACCTTCACATGCGGCGCGGTCTCGAACACGTTCTTGATCACGAGCTGGGTGGTGCCGTGCGGCAGGGCACAGAAGACAAGGTCAACGTCCTTCCACGCCACCTGCTCGATGGTGATGAGGTCCGGCAGCTTGAACGGCGCGAACTGGGGGAACACATCCGCCACCGCCTGACCGGCCTTGCGGTCGGCGGTCAGCGCGACGATCTCGACGCGGGGATGGCGCAGCAGCAGGCGCAGCAGTTCCGAGCCGGTGTAGCCCGAGGCCCCGAGGATGGCGATCCGCGCCTTGCTGTCCGTCATGGTGGCGACCCTTCCTGCTGGCGCGCCCGCCGTGACGAGCCGGGGACGCGCATGGAGCTGCGCCCTTACACCTTTCGCATGTCCGACGAAAGACAAGAGCGGCCCCGGCTGGCGCATGGCGGCTGCGCGCGTCGGGCGGGAACCGGATGGAAGCGCCGCCGCTTCTCCTCCGGCCTCTCCTCGGACAGCCGGAGCCCCACCATGAACGATCCCCTCGCCTGGTTTGAGACCGGCCTCGCCATGACCCGGCTCGGCATGGACATGCAGGTGGTGATCACCGAGCGGCTCACCCGCCTCGCGCGGGGCGACGCCGCTGCCGGCGTCGAGGCGATGCGGATGGTCACGGAGAAGACGCTGGCGCTGGGCGAGGTCAATGCCCGGCTGATGAAGGCGGCTGCGGCCGGCCGGCTGGGTACGGTCGGGCCGGAGATCGTCGCGTTGTACGGCGCCAAGGTGCGCGCCAATCGCAAGCGGCTGAAGCGCTGAGCCGCCGGCGCGCATGGCGCCCATGTTCACGGAGCGTTCCGGTTTCGCGCTGGCCCTGTCATAGTGCTAAGGAAACCGAATCGGTTCCTGACCACGACGAGACCGCCCGCGCCCATGTCGAATTCTGACGACCTCTTCGCCGCTGTTCCCGCCCCGCGTCCGCGTGCCGCTGCGCGCCCCGCCGCGCTGCGCGAGGGCACGCCCGGCGAGGCTGGCTACACCGCCGCCGACATCGAGGTGCTGGAGGGGCTGGAGCCGGTGCGGCGCCGGCCGGGCATGTATATTGGCGGCACCGACGAGAAGGCGCTGCACCACCTCTTCGCCGAAGTGGTCGACAATTCGATGGACGAGGCCGTGGCCGGCCATGCCAGCTTCATCGAGGTGGAACTGACCGAAGACGGCTTCCTTACCGTCACCGACAATGGCCGCGGCATCCCGATCGAGGAACACCCGAAATATCCCGGCAAGTCGGCGCTGGAGGTCATCCTCACCACGCTGCACGCGGGCGGCAAGTTCGACAGCAAGGTCTACGAGACCTCCGGCGGCTTGCACGGCGTCGGCGTCTCCGTGGTCAACGCGCTGTCGGACGTACTGGTGGTCGAGGTCGCGCGCGGACAGACGCTGTACCGCCAGACCTATTCGCGCGGTGTGCCGCAGGGCGCGATCCAGGAAGTTGGGCGCATCCTCAACCGCCGCGGCACGCGGGTGAGCTTTCATCCCGACGCGCAGATATTCGGCGAGAATGCCCGCTTCAAGCCGGCCCGCGTGTTCAAGATGGCCCGCTCCAAGGCCTATCTGTTCGGCGGGGTGGAGATCCGCTGGAGCTGCGACGCCTCGCTCGTCGCCGGTACCGACATCCCGGAGAAAGCGGTGTTCCGCTTCCCCGGCGGCCTGCGCGACTATCTCGCCGCCGACATCGAGGGCCATACTCTGGTCCATCCCGACATCTTCTCCGGCAAGACCCAGCGCCCCGGCGGCCATGGCTCGGCGGAATGGGCGGTGGCATGGCTGGGCGATGCCGATGGCAGCATCTCCTCCTATTGCAACACCATCCCGACCGCCGAGGGCGGCACGCATGAGACCGGCCTGCGCGCCGTGCTGCTGAAGGGCCTGCGCGACCATGCCGAGCGCACCGGCGCGGCCAAGCGCGCGGCCATCGTCACCGCCGACGACGTGATGGCCGGCTGCGCCGCCATGCTCTCGGTGTTCGTGCGCGAGCCGGAATTCCAGGGCCAGACCAAGGAGAAGCTGGCCACCGCCGAGGCCACCCGCATCGTCGAGGCAGCGCTGCGCGACCCGTTCGACCACTGGCTCGGCGGCAACCCGGCGCAGGCCAACCGCCTGCTCGACTGGGTGGTGGAGCGGGCCGAGGAGCGGCTGCGCCGCCGGCAGGAAAAGGAAATCTCCCGCAAGACCGCGGTGCGCAAGCTGCGCCTGCCGGGCAAGCTGGCGGACTGCTCCAACAATTCGGCGGCGGGGTCCGAGCTTTTCATCGTCGAAGGCGATTCAGCCGGCGGCTCGGCGAAGCAAGCGCGCGAGCGCCAGACCCAGGCGGTGCTGCCGCTGCGCGGTAAAATCCTCAACGTCGCCAGCGCCGGGCGCGACAAGCTCGCGGCGAACCAGCAGCTCGGCGACCTCGTGCAGGCGCTGGGTGCGGGGACGGGCGCGAGCTACCGTGAGGAAGACCTGCGCTATGAGCGGGTCATCATCATGACCGACGCCGATGTCGACGGCGCGCATATCGCCTCGCTGCTCGTCACCTTCTTCTACCGGCAGATGCCGAAGCTGATCGAGAACGGCCATCTCTTCCTCGCCGTGCCGCCGCTCTACCGCATCAGCCAGGGCGCCAAGACGCTCTATGCCCGCGACGAGGCGCATCGCGACGAATTGCTGCGGACGGAGTTCTCCGGGCGCGGCAAGGTCGAGATCGGCCGCTTCAAGGGCCTTGGCGAAATGATGCCGGCGCAGCTGAAGGAAACCACCATGAGCCGCAAGACGCGCACCTTGCTGCGCGTCACCGTGGAGGAGGCCGAGCGCGCGGCCACGGCCGATATTGTCGAGCGGCTGATGGGCAACAAGCCGGAAAGCCGCTTCACTTTCATCTCCGAGCGCGCCGCCTTCGCGCGCGAGGAATTGCTGGATATCTGAGCGGAGCGTGCTCTAGCGCCGTTCAAAGGCGAGCCGCGCGGCGAGACCGAGAAAAATCAGGCCGGTGAGGCGCTGAAAGCCGCGGGCGATCCGCTCGCGCGTCCGCAGCCAGCCGCCGATCCCGCCGGCGAAGCCGCCCACCAGCGCATTCACCACCGTGCCGCCGGCATTGAACACCGTGCCGAGCAGCAGGAACTGCAGAAAGCCCGAGCCGCGCGAAGGATCGACGAATTGCGGAAGGAAGGCGAGGATGAACACCGCCACCTTCGGGTTCAGCACATTCACCAGCACCGCCTCGCGGAAGGCGCGCCAGGGCGTGTGCCGGCGGCCCGGACCCGGCTCCAGCGCCAGACCCGTGCTGCGCAGGGCCTGCACCGCCAGCCAGACGAGATAAGCCACTCCGGCCCAGCGCAGCATCTCGAACGCGCCGGGATGGGCGGCGAGCAGGGCCGCAAGGCCAAGCGCGGCAGCGAACACATGGATGAAGCCACCGGCGGCGATGCCGAGGCTGGCGGCAATGCCCGCGCGGGGGCCGGACTTCATCCCCTGGCCGAGGCAGAACATCATGTCGTTGCCCGGCGTGAGATTCAGCGCCAGCGCCGCCGGGACGAAGAGCAGCAGCGTTTCCAGCGAAACCGGCATGGCGTTCACCCCTTCACCGGCTCGGGACGCGGATCGACGGCGACGATATCCATGACCCCGCCCGGCAGCGTCACCTCGTCGCCGATCCATTTGCCCGTCAGCGCGCGGGCCACCGGCGACACCCAGCCGATACGGCCCAGCGCCGGATCGGCCTCGTCCTCGCCGACGATGCGGAAGGTGCGGCGGCCGCCCTTCTCATCCTCCAGCGTCACCGCCATGCCGAAGGTGATGGCCTCGCCCTCCTGCGGCGGGTCCACCGGCTCGGCATTGGCGCGGCGCGCCGACCAGTAGCGCAGCTCGCGCGAGGCGGCGGCCACGGCGTCGCGCTCGCCCCGGGCGCCGGCGGCGGACAGCGCCTCGCGCTGGCGGGCGATTTCGGCGTCGATCTGTGCCAGGCCCCGGCGGGTGACGAGGTTGCGATTCGGGCTGACAGGCCTTTCGGGCAGCGTATCCGCGCCGCTGTCTTCTTTCACGAAAGCGCGGCTCATCGCGCGACCTGCCTTCCCCTGCGGGGCCGCGTCGGGCCGGAACATGCCGAAAAGCCCTTGACAGCGGCCGAATACGTTGACTTTCCGAGCGTTATGCCTATGGTGCAACGCGTCGTCATACCATATCCGACTGAGGCGCTCCGCGCGACGACGATGCAACCATCCCCGGTTACGGCTCGGGGGTTCGGTGTGCGGTGCGCAGCCGCAGAATTGATCCAGATGCCTTTTAAAGAACTGGGCCTGAGCGACAAGGTGCTCGCGGCCGTTGCCGATACCGGCTACACCGAGCCGACGCCGATCCAGGCGCAGGCCATTCCGCATGTGCTCGCGCGCCGCGATGTGCTGGGCCTCGCGCAGACGGGCACCGGCAAGACCGCCGCCTTCACCCTGCCGATGCTGACCCTGCTGGAGCAGGGGCGCGCCCGGGCCCGCATGCCGCGCACGCTGATCCTCGAACCCACGCGCGAACTCGCGGCGCAGGTCGAAGAGAACTTCACGCGCTACGGCAAGAACCACAAGCTGAACGTCGCCCTGCTGATTGGCGGCGTCTCCTTCGGCGACCAGGATGCCAAGCTGCTGCGCGGCGTCGACATCCTCATCGCCACGCCGGGCCGGCTGCTCGACCATGTGGAGCGCGGCCGCCTGCTGCTCTCGGGCATCGAGATCCTCGTCATCGACGAAGCCGACCGCATGCTCGACATGGGCTTCATCCCGGACATTGAGCGCGTGTGCAAGCTGGTGCCGTTCACCCGGCAGACGCTGTTCTTCTCCGCGACCATGCCGCCGGAAATCCAGCGCCTCGTCGCGCAGTTCCTGTCAAACCCGGTGCAGATCGAGGCCTCCCGCCCCTCCTCCACCGCCTCGACCATCACCCAGCTGCTGGTCGCTTCCCCCAAAGAGGACTTCGCCAAGCGCGAAGTGCTGCGCGGGCTGATCGACAGCGCCGAGAACCTGCAGAACGGCATCATCTTCTGCAACCGCAAGAGCGAAGTCGCGGTGGTTCACAAGTCGCTGCTGCGCCATGGCTACAAGGCGGTGTGCCTGCATGGCGACATGGACCAGCGCTCGCGCATGCAGGCGCTCGACCAGTTCCGCACCGGCGAGGCCACGCTGCTCGTCGCCTCCGACGTTGCCGCGCGCGGGCTCGACATTCCCGCTGTGAGCCATGTGTTCAACTACGACACGCCGCATCACGCGGAAGACTATGTACACCGCATCGGCCGCACCGGTCGCGCCGGGCGTGCGGGTGCTGCCTTCACCATCGTCACCGCAGGCGAGGTCAAGTCGCTGGCAGCGATCGAGAAGCTGATCGGCCGTCCGATCGACTGGAAGGACGGCGCCGGTCTCGACACCGTGCCGGCAGTCGAGACGCGCGCCCGGCCGGGCCGCGAAAAGACGAGCCGTGAGAAGCCTGCCCGCGAGAAGGGCCGTGGCGGTCGCAACCGCGAGCGGGAAGATGGCGGCGAGAGCCGTGGCGCCCGTCCCGCCCGCCGCCGCGAAGCCGAGCCGGCCAGCGCGCCGGTCGAGGCTGTGGAGACGACGGTCGTGGCTGAGGCTCCGGCCAAGCCCGCGCGTCGTCGGTCCCGGCCGGCCGAGGCGGAAGCCGCTCCGGCCGCCGTCGCGCCCGCCGCCCCGCCCGTGGCCGCCTCAGCTCCGGCGAACGCCCCGCGCGGGCGTGGCCGCGAGAAGGCAGCCCCCGCCCCGGCGCGCGCGCCGGTTACCCCGCTCACCCATCGCCGCCCCGACCGGGCACCGATGGACGAGCCGGCCGACACCTCGCACCTGCCGGCCTTCCTGCTGCGGCCGGTGAAGATCAAGGCCGGCTGAACGGCTCGCCTGCCTTGGGCTGCGGAAGGGCGGAAGCGGCTTCCGCCTGATCCATAGCGGCCACGGTCTTTGCCGTGCGCGTTCGGCGCGGCGATGATGCGGCCGGCGTCTCCATGGGCGTGGCCGGCGCGCGGGTAACCGCGCGTAGATGCTTGATCAGGTCGCCCCGCACGCCGCCAGCGTCGCCCGACGCGGCCCAGCCGGAGAAGCCGATCTCCACCCGGTCCAGCGCCATCTTGGCGATGGACGCGGACGGACCGGGTTCCCGGGAGACGCGCGGGTCGTTCTTCAGGAAGGCCAGCCCCTTCTCCATCACCCCCTCAATGTCGCCGTCCGGCTTCAGTTCCAGTGCGAAGCTGAAACTGCGGGCGCCATAGACCGAGCGGTTGATGATCGGCGAACCCCACACCCGGCCGTTCGGCATCAGCACCTGCACATTGTCGCCCGCGGCGAGTTCGGTGGTGAACAGGGTAATGGCCTTCACCGTGCCGCTTTGCCCGCCGACTTCGACGGAATCGCCGACCTTGAACGGGCGGAAGAGCAGCAGCATCACCCCGGCGGCGACATTGGACAGCGTGCCCTGCAAGGCAAGCCCCACCGCCAGCGAGGTGGCGCCCAGCACCGCGATCAGGCTGGTGGTCTGGATGCCGAAGCGTTGCAGCACGGCGAGCCCGACGAAGACCAGCACGGTGTAACGGGCGAGGCTTGAGAGGAAGCCGACAATGGTCGGGTCGACGCGATGCGTGGCGTTCAGCGCGCGGGTCACCAGCCGATCCACCACGCTCGCCAGCCACCAGCCGATGACCAGCAGCGCGACGGCATAGAGAATGTTCAGCCCGTAAAGGACGATGAGGTCGCCGAGCCCGTTCAGGCCACCATAGCTGTCGAGATCCATCAATTATCGCTCCGTGCGCGTCCAGGAGCCCGGCACCGCCGGGACCTTCGGCAAACACGTGCGAAGCGGGCGGGTTCCCACTGCGGGCATGTTTCAGCGCTGGCGGGATCGACGCGGGGCGGCGACAGCGCTGGCCGCGCGGGCGACGGCAAGGGCGCGATGGGCGAGCGCGGCGGCGAATTCGCCATCGTCGAGCGCCGGCTCGGGCAGCGACCAGTAGCCCACGCTCACCCGCCTTCCATCCTTGCGCGCATAGGTGAAGGGTTCCGCCCCGGCGGCGGCCAGATCGGTGGCGAAGTCCGCGTCGGTTTTGAGATAGAGGCGCCCGTCGATCACCAGACCGAACATCACGCCGTCGGCATAAAGGCCACGCCCGCCGAACAGGCGGCGGGTGCGGACCGGCCCGAACGCAGCGAAGAGATCGGCGATGTCGGCCTCATCCATCGCGCGCCGGGAGCGATCAGGCGCTGGCGCCGGCGGTCTCGGGCCGTACGGGGGTGATGGCGACGGATTCGCCGCAGCCGCAGGCCGAGGTCTGGTTCGGATTGTTGAACACGAACTGGGCAGCGAACTTGTCCGCCTTGAAGTCCATTTCGGTGCCGAGAAGATAGAGGATCGCCTTGGGGTCGATCAGCACCCTCACGCCCTTATCTTCGACCACCTCGTCGAACTTGCCCGCCTCTTCGGCGAATTCCATCGTGTATTCCATGCCGGCGCAGCCGCCATTCTTGACGCCGATGCGAAGGCCGGCCACCGGCTTTTCCGAACGCGCGATCACCTGCCGCACGCGGTCGGCAGCAGCGTCGGTCAAGGTCATCACCTTGGGGCGGGGGCGGGATTGGGTCATGCTCACTGTCTCCACATCGACGCCGGTTCAAGGCCGGCGGATCGGTCCCGCCTAATGTGGGGGATGCGCCGGGCTCCGGCAAGGGCGAAGGCGGCGGTGCTTCGCCGCCTCAAGCGACGTCATCCTGAGGTGCGAGCGAAGCGAGCCTCGAAGGATGCTCGCTCGGACGCGCCCAACCTATCATCCTTCGAGGCCCGGCCCATGGCAGGCCACCTCAGGATGACGGCGGACAACGCAAACGACCGGCTTCAATAATTCGGCCACAGCCCCGGCGTGGCCAGTTCGACCATGTGATGGTCCGGGTCGCGGAAATACAGGCTGACCCCGCCACCCTTCCAGTTCACCCGCCCTTCAAGCGGCACCCGATGGGTGGCGAGATGCTGCTCCCAATGCGCCAGAGCGCTTTCCGGGATCGCCAGCGCGTAATGCAGCGCGCCGCTGCCATCATGCGGCGGGATGGTGCCTTCCGCCATCACCACCGGCTCCAGCGTGGCGCCGCGCAGGAACAGCAGGAGCACGCTGCCCGGCCCGGCGCGATAGGCGCAGAAGCGGTCATCGGCGACCATCGGCTCCAGCCCCAGCACCCGCTCATAAAAGGCGCGGGCGCGGGGCATATCGTCGACATAGAGGCCGGTTTCCAGCACGCCGGACAGCGGCGGCGCGACGGGAGTCTCGCTCACCACAGATTCAGCGCCAGCCGCGCTTCCTCAGACATCCGGCCCTGATCCCACGGCGGATCGAAGGTGAGATTAACGGTGGCGCCGGCGACGCCGCCGACGCTCGCCACCGCGCCTTCCACCATGCCCGGCAGTTCGGCCGCCGAGGGGCAGTTGGGCGTGGTCAGCGTCATTTCCACCGCGACCTGGCGATCATCGGCGATGTCGACCTTGTAGATGAGGCCGAGCTCGTAGATGTCGACGGGAATTTCCGGGTCATAGACGGTCTTGAGCGCCGCGACGATGTCGTCGGTCAGGCGCTCAAGCTCCGCCTCCGGGATGGCGGCGTTCACGGCCGGGGTGTTCGGCGTGTCGGAGGTCTGGGCTTCGCTCATGCGAAAAGATCCTGAGCCTTGATGAGGGCGTCGGCGAGAATGTCGACTTCCTCATGCGTGTTATAGAGCGCGAACGACGCCCGGCACGTCGCCGTCACACCATATCGCCCCAGAAGCGGCATCGCGCAATGGGTGCCGGCACGCACCGCCACGCCGGCGCGGTCGATGACGGTGGCGATGTCGTGCGCATGCGCGCCCTTCACGTCGAAGGCGAAGATGGCGCCCTTGCCCGGCGCGTCGCCATAGACCTGCACGGAATTGATCTGCGCCAGTCGCTCGCGGGCATAGGCGCCGAGCGACGCCTCATGCGCGGCGATGCGCTCGCGGCCGAGGCTTTCCATATAGGCGAGAGCCGCACCGAGCCCGATCGCCTGCACGATGGGCGGCGTGCCGGCTTCGAAGCGATGCGGGGGCTCGCCATAGGTGACGCCCTCTTCGGTGACGGTGCGGATCATCTCGCCGCCGCCCTCGTAAGGCGGCATCTTCTCCAACAGCGCCCGCTTGCCATAGAGCAGGCCGATGCCGGTCGGCCCGTAGAGCTTGTGGCCGGTGACGGCATAGAAATCGACATCGAGGTCGCGCACGTCCACCGGCATGTGCACGGCGGCCTGCGAGCCATCGACCACCACCACGGCGCCGGCCTCATGAGCGAGGCGCGCGATCTCCTTGATCGGCGTCACCGTGCCGAGCACGTTGGACATATGGGTGATGGCGACGATCTTGGTCCGCTCGTTGAGCAGCGCCTTGAAGGCGTCGAGATCGAAGGCGCCGTCCTCGGTCACCGGCGCCCATTTGATCACCGCGCCCTTGCGCTCGCGCAGATAGTTCCACGGCACGATGTTGGAATGATGTTCCATGATCGAGAGCACGATCTCGTCACCCTCGTCGATCGACTGGCCGAGCGAGGACGCCACGAGGTTGAGCGCGCCGGTGGCGGAGCGGGTGAAGATCACCTCGTCCAGCGTCGGGGCGTTGAGGAAGGCGCGGCAGCGCTCGCGGGCTTCCTCATAGGCCTCGGTCATCGCATTGGCGAGGAAGTGCAGGCCGCGATGGACGTTGGAATATTCGTTCTCATAGGCGAAGCGCATCCGGTCCAGCACCTGCACCGGCTTCTGCGCCGAGGCCGCATTGTCGAGATAGACCAGCGGCTTGCCGTAGACCTGCTTGGACAGGATGGGAAAATCCTGCCGCACGCGGGCAACGTCATAGGTGCCGTCGGTGACGGCGGGATGGAGGGTGATGGTCATCGGTCGACCTTTCTGGCGCCACACGGGCGAACATCCTTCGAGGCCGGCCTTTGGCCGGCGCCTCAGGATGACGTGGTGCACAAGGGCAACGTCATCCTGAAGTGCGAGCGAAGCGAGCCTCGAAGGATGCTCGCCCCGTCCAATCCGCCTCAGGCCCGCGCCGCGAGCCAGGCTTCCGCACGCTCGACCAGCGCCTCGCGCAGGCCGTCATGCTCGACGGTTTCCACCGCCTCGCCGACAAAAGCCTGCACCAGAAGGCTCTGCGCCTCCTTCATCGGAATGCCGCGGGCGCGCAGATAGAACAGCAGTTCGTCGTCGATCGCCCCGCAGGTGGCGCCGTGGCCGCACTGCACGTCGTCGGCGAAGATCTCCAACTCCGGCTTGTTGTCCATCTCCGCCTCGTCGCCGAGCACCAGCGCGCGGCTCATCATCCGCCCGTCGGTCTTCTGCGCCGCCTGGCGGACGACGATCTTGCCCTGGAACACGCCGCGGGAGGAATCGTCGAGCACGTGCTTGAACAGTTCGCGGCTCTCGCAGCCCGGCACCTGATGGTCGACATAGAGCGTCGTGTCGGCGTGCTGACGGTTCTTCAGCAGCGAGGCGCCGTTGAAGCCGACATGGCTGTTCTCGCCGGACAGCGTGGCATAGAGCGAGGTGCGCGCGACGCCGGCGCCCAGCGAGAAGCTGAAGGTGTGAACCTTCGATTCCCGGCCGACCGCGAACAGCATGGTCGCGAGGTGGAAGGCGCCCGCGCCATCCTCCTGCAGCCGCACAACATCGAGATGCGCCTCGTCGCCGACCACGAACTCGGTGGCGGCGTTCGCCTGATAGGCGAGGCCGTCCGGCCCCTCGAAGCTCTCGGCATAGGTGAAGGCGGCGCCCGCCCCGACCACGACCAGCGACCGGACATAGCTCGCCGCCGCCGTGGCGCCGGCGAACACATGCGCAACATGCAGAGGCCGTTCGATTTTCGCCCCCGGCGCCACGGTGACGACCACGCCGTCCTTGGCCAACGCGGTGTTCAGCGCCAGCGCCGCGTCATAGCGGCCGGGCTGCATGCCGCCGAGACGGCTCAGCACCTCGTCGCCCGCCGCGATGGCGGCGGACAGGGTGGTGACGGTGAGCCCCGCCTCCAGATCGGCGAGATCGGACAGTTCCGGCACCACGGCGCCATTGGCGACGACGATGCGGCGGGCCTCAACGTCGCGCAGCAGGCGCGCGCGCGCATCCGCTTCGGCCACGGCGGCGGTGCCGGCCACCGGCACCGCCTCGCGCATCAGGCTGCGCAGGTCGGTGTATTTCCATTCCTCGACCCGCCGGTGCGGCAGGCCGTTCTCCTCGAAGGCGCGGGCAGCGGCGCGGCGCAGATCGGCCAGCCGGTCGCCGCCTTCCGCCACGGCGCCGAGCGAGGCGAGGATCGCCTGTTCGGCCGGCGTGCGGATCGGACGGATGTCAGCGTTCATGTCAGCCACCTCACGCCGCGTCCTGCTGGTACTCGGCATAGCCATTGGCTTCGAGTTCCAGCGCCAGTTCCTTGCCGCCGGAGCGCACGATGCGGCCCTTGTTCATCACATGCACGAAGTCGGGCACGATGTGGTTGAGCAGGCGCTGATAGTGGGTGATGACGATCATCGCCCGGTCGGGCGAGCGCAGGGCATTGACACCCTCCGAGACGACCTTGAGCGCGTCGATGTCGAGGCCGGAATCGGTCTCGTCCAGCACGCAGATCTTCGGCTCCAGGATCGCCATCTGCAGGATCTCGGCGCGCTTCTTCTCGCCGCCGGAGAAGCCGACATTGACGCCGCGCTTCAGCATGTCCTGGTTGATGCCGAGATGGGCAGCCTTGTCCTTGACCAGCCGCAGGAAGTCGGGCGTGGAGACTTCGGCCTCACCGCGCTTCTTGCGCTGGGCGTTCAGCGAGGCGCGCAGGAAGGTCATGGTGGCGACGCCGGGCACTTCCACCGGGTACTGGAAGGCGAGGAACACGCCCTTGGCAGCGCGCTCGTCGATTTCCATGGCCAGCAGGTCCTCGCCGTCGAGGGTGACGGAGCCGTCCGTGACCTCGTAATCCTCCTTGCCGGCGAGGATGTAGGAAAGGGTCGACTTGCCGGAGCCGTTCGGCCCCATGATGGCGTGAACCTCACCGGGATTCACCTTCAGCGAGAGGCCCTTGAGGATCTCCTTGCCGTGTTCGCCGTCGATCTTGGCGTGGAGATTGTCGATGTCGAGCATAGCCATGTCAGTGTTCCGTATCTGATGCGCGTCGACCGGCCGGAGCGGAGCGCCGGGAGCGCGCTGAAATCTGGGAGCGATCCCGGATCGCGGCAGGGCCGCGTCCGGGAGAACGATTACGGACGGGCCGTCAGCCCACCGAGCCTTCGAGGCTCACCGCGATCAGCTTCTGCGCCTCGACCGCGAACTCCATCGGCAGCTGCTGCAGCACGTCCTTGACGAAGCCGTTGACGATCAGCGCCGTCGCTTCCTCGGGATCGAGCCCGCGCTGGCGGCAGTAGAACAGCTGGTCGTCGGAGATCTTCGAGGTGGTGGCCTCGTGCTCGAACTGGGCGGAAGAGTTCTTCGACTCGATATAGGGCACGGTGTGCGCCCCGCACTTGTCGCCGATGAGCAGGCTGTCGCAATTGGTGAAGTTGCGCGCGCCGGTGGCCTTGCGGTGGGCGGTGACGAGGCCGCGATAGGTGTTGTCGGAATAGCCCGCCGCGATGCCCTTGGAGATGATGCGGCTCGACGTGTTCTTGCCGAGATGGATCATCTTGGTGCCGCTATCGACCTGCTGGCGCCCGTTGGAGATGGCGATCGAGTAGAACTCGCCCTGGGAATTGTCGCCGCGCAGGATGCAGCTCGGGTACTTCCAGGTGATGGCCGAGCCGGTTTCCACCTGCGTCCAGGAGATCTTGGAGCGGTCGCCGCGGCAGTCGCCACGCTTGGTGACGAAGTTGAAGATGCCGCCCTTGCCGTCCTTATCGCCGGGGTACCAGTTCTGCACCGTCGAGTACTTGATCTCGGCGTCATCCAGCGCCACCAGCTCGACCACGGCGGCGTGCAGCTGGTTCTCGTCGCGCATCGGCGCCGTGCAGCCTTCGAGATAGCTCACATAGGCGCCTTCATCGGCGATGATGAGCGTGCGCTCGAACTGGCCGGTGTTGCGCTCATTGATGCGGAAATAGGTCGACAGCTCCATCGGGCAGCGCACGCCCTTGGGCACGTAGACGAAGGAGCCGTCCGAGAACACTGCCGAATTCAGCGTGGCGAAGTAGTTGTCGGTCACCGGGACGACGGAGCCGAGATACTTCTTCACCAGCTCGGGATGCTCACGCACCGCCTCCGAGATCGGCATGAAGATCACGCCGGCCCGGGCCAGTTCCTCCTTGAAGGTGGTCGCCACCGAGACCGAATCGAACACCGCGTCGACCGCCACCTTGGTGGCGCCGCTCTCGATGCCGAGCAGCGCATCGCGCTCGCGCAGCGGGATGCCGAGCTTCTCGTAGGTCGCGAGAATCTCCGGGTCGATATCGTCGATCGACAGCGCTTCCTTCGCCTTGGGCGCGGAATAGTAATAGAGGTCCTGATAGTCGATCGGCGGGTAGCTCACCCGCGCCCAGTCCGGCTCGCGCATGGTCTGCCAGCGGCGGAAGGCGTCAAGCCGCCATTCCAGCATCCATTCGGGCTCGTTCTTCTTCGCCGAGATGAAGCGGACCGTATCTTCGGTCAGGCCCTTGGGGGCCTTTTCGGACTCGATCTCGGTAAAGAACCCGTACTTGTACTGATCGACATCAAGGGAGCGGACCTGGTCCACTGTCTCCTGTACGGCCGGCATCGTCTCATCTCCTCTCCCACGCGGGGTCAAGGCCCGCGGGTCAGGTCAACCACTCCGCGGAAGCTGCCGAAGCCGCTCCCGCGCCGTCTCGCCGCCCACCGGCGGCGCCTTGCCTCACGCCGCCGCGCGGCGACGCAAAAGACCGGGCAACACCCGGCGAAACACGCCGAGCGCCCGGTCGACATCCTCTTCCCCGCTCGACCAGCCGAAGGACAGGCGGAACGCGGAGCGCGCAATACGCTCGGGCACGCCCATCGCCCCCAGCACATGCGAGGCCGCGACCTTGCCCGACGAGCAGGCGGCGCCGGCGCTCACAGCGAGGCCCGCGAGATCGAGGGCGATCACGGTGGTCTCGGCCGGCACGCCCGGCAGCGCGAAGCACGAGGTGTTCGGCAGCCGGTCGACATCGCCCACGAGCAGGACAAGCTCGGGAAACTCGCACCTTAGAGCGTCTTCAAGCCGTTCGCGCAAGCCATTGATGCGCACGCCGTCGGCGTCCACAGAGGCGCGCGCGCTCTCGGCCGCCGCGCCGAAGGCAGCGATGGCGGGCACGTTCTCGCTGCCCGCCCGCCGGCCGCGCTCCTGCGCGCCGCCGCAGATCAGCGGGGCGGGGCGCAGATCCGGGTCGGCGAGGATGAGGGCCCCCGCCCCCGGCGCCCCGCCGAGCTTGTGCGCGGACACCGACATCAGATCGACGCCCAGCGCGGAAAGGGAGAGCGGAATGCGCCCGGCCGCCTGCACGGCATCGGTATGGACCAGGGCGCCCTGCTCATGGGCGCGGCGGGCGGCTTCCGCCACCGGCTGCAACACGCCCGTCTCATTATTCGCCACCATCAGCGACAGCAGCACCCGACGCCCGGCGGCGGCGTGGCGCGCCAGCGCCGCGTCGAGCCCGTCGAGCCGCAACCGCCCGCGCGCATCCACGGGAAGAACCTCGACCTGCTCCGGCGCGAAGCGATGACCGCGCAGAACGGCGGCATGTTCCACCGCGCTTACCAGCAGCGCGTCGAAGACGAGAGGCGTTTCACCGCGCCGGTAGTCCGGCGTCAGTGCCAGCGCATCCGCCTCCGTGCCGCTGGAGGTGAAGACCACCCCCGCCGGACTCGCACCTACCAGAGCCGCCACCCGCCCCCGTGCCGCGTCCATCGTGCCGCGCGCGGCGCGACCCTCGGCGTGCACAGAAGAGCCGTTGCCGATGGCATCGAGTGCCGCCAGCAGGGCTTCCCGCGCTTCCGGGCGCACATGCGAGGTCGCGTTATGATCGAGATAGGTGCGTGCGTTCATGGGTTCGGAGGCTCGCAGTTCCTTTTACGTCTCCTATATAGGAAGGCGCGGCGTCGTCTGCCCCTTCCCTTCGGCTAATGCTTGCAAATTCAGGCGCCGTCCGTCATAGCTGACCGTCCCGTCTTCTTCGTTGGGCTTTCGGTCGCGCGCTGGTTGACTGCGACGCAACCGCAACTTGACGTAGATGTTTAGAATTATTCTAATAAGTTAGGGCTCCCGCCCCAGGTCGTCAAGGCGCATGCGGTAAGGCGGTCTTTCGGGACGCAATCCGGTACGGGTTCAGCGGCCCACCGGACCACATTCGCCTTGCCCCGCCGCAGTCAAGGTCTCGAACTTCATGCCTGAGGTCATCTTCACCGGCGAGAAGGGGCGGCTGGAAGGCCGCTACCAGCCGGCCAAGCAGCGCCACGCGCCCATCGCCATCATCCTGCACCCGCACCCCCAGTTCGGCGGCACGATGAACAACCCGGTCGTCTACAATCTCTATTACCAGTTCGTGAACCGGGGCTTCTCGACGCTGCGCTTCAACTTCCGTGGCGTCGGCCGCTCGCAGGGGTCCTTCGACCACGGTCAGGGCGAGCTGGCGGACGCCGCCGCCGCGCTGGACTGGGCGCAGTCGATCAACCCGGATGCGCGCGCCTGCTGGATCGCCGGCTTTTCCTTCGGCGCGTGGATCGGCATGCAGCTGCTGATGCGTCGTCCGGAGGTGGAGGGCTTCATCTCCATCGCTGCGCCGGCGAATCTCTACGACTTCTCCTTCCTCGCCCCCTGCCCGTCCTCCGGGCTGTTCGTGCATGGCGACAAGGACGCGGTGGTGCCGTTCTCGGCCGTCACCGGCCTGGTGGAGAAGCTGAAGACGCAGAAGGGCATCGTCATCGACCAGCAGACCGTGCCCGGCGCGAACCACTTTTTCGACGGCCGGACCGAGGAACTGATGGAAGTCGTCGGCGCCTATCTCGACAAGCGCCTGCCTGACACCGCCAAGAAGACCAGCGCCGCCTGAGGCGTCACTCTCGGCCCAGACACGAAAAAGCCCGGCGCTGCACGCGCCGGGCTTTTGCTTTTGCGGGAGACGGTGGGGGGTCAGTTCAGCACGAGACGCGGCGGGTTGGTGACGGTGACCTCGTCACCCTCGCGGGCGATCTCGACGATGCTCGCCGCCGTGTCGACGGCACCGGGTACGGAAACGCTGACCGCCTGGTCCGGCTTGAGCGTGGCGGCAACGCGCACGGGGGCGCCACCGGCGACGCTCAGCGTCGCAACGACGTGATAGCCGTCATTCTGCGGGGTGTAATACGCAACGCCATTCACATAGCCGATATTGATCGTCTGGGCGGTGGCCGGCTTCAGGCCGGCAACCTTGTCGGCGGCACGGACGGGGGCGATGACGGCGACGGCGATGAGGCCGCCGGCAACGGCAAGCGGCAGGATATCGCGGCTGAGGCTGCGCATGTCGAAGGCTCCAAAGTTTCTGTCCAGGCGTGTTGAAGAGGAAGCTGCCTGCCTGGCGAGCCGGACTTCCGGGAGCCCTCAAACTACATGGAATATTGTGCACCGCATCATCAGATTGCGCATCGCACCATTGCATTTCAGGAATACTGCGACATTCTGTGTCGTATATTCAATTTTTCTGAATGATGCCTTCAGCTTCTCTTCACGCCGGCGCGATCACTCGTCCGCCACTCAGCGGGTCCACAACGCCGGTCGTGGTGGGAAAGCTCAGCGGCAGGCCGCGCAACGCCCGCACCGCGAGGAAGCCGAAGGCCTGTGCCTCCAGCGCGTCGCTGGACCAGCCCACAGCCTCCGCGGTCAGCACGCGCAACCCGAGGCGCTCGCCGAGCATGCGCAGCAGCGTCGGGTTATGCGCCCCTCCCCCCGCCGCGATCAGGAGTCCCGGCCGGCGCGGCAGATGCGGCAGTACGGCAGCGACACAAGCGGCGGTTAACGCCGTCAACGTCGCGGCGCCATCGGCGGTGCTCATCGCCGAAAGCCCTCCCCGCTCGGCCACCCAGGCACGGAACGCATTGCGGTCGAGTGATTTGGGCGGACGTTGCGCGAAGAAGGGGTGATCGAGCAGCCGGGCCAACGCGGTCTCGTCCACCGTGCCGGCGGCGGCCATGGCGCCGTCGCGGTCGAGCGGCGCGCCGGTGCGCGCCTGCATGAAATCGTCGATCAACGCATTGGCCGGGCCGGTGTCGCAGGCGATCGGATCGGCGTCGCCGTCGAGATAGGTGATGTTGGCCACGCCGCCCAGATTGAGCACCAGCAGCGGGCCCTTTTCCGCCAGCCCCCGCGCCAGCGCGCGGTGATAGACCGGCACCAGCGGCGCCCCCTGCCCGCCGGCCGCGACGTCGGCGGCGCGCAGATCGTAAACCAGTGCCGGCCCCGGCGCGCCGGTCATTGCGCGCACCGCCCGCGCCAGCGCCGGCCCGTCGCCGATCTGCACGGTGAGCCGGATCTCCGGGCGGTGCAGCACGGTCTGGCCATGGAAGCCGATGGCCGCCACGTCCCGATGCTGCCTATGCGCCGCGAAGAAGGCGTCCAGCGCCTGCGCGTGCCGCGCGGTGAGCAGCGCCTCCGCCTCGGCGAGCACACCCGGGCGGGCGTCACGGTCGGTCAGCGTGCGCGCCTCCTCCAGCGCGGCAACGAACAGGGCGCGGTCTTGCGCGCTATAGGGATAGGTCGACGCGGGCCCGAAGGCGGCGACGGCTTCGCCATCGGTGTCGATCAGCGCCACGTCGACCCCGTCGAGCGAAGTGCCGCTCATCAACCCGATCGCCTTCACCGCGCGCGCTCCCGCTTACTCCGCCCACCGTCCGGGGTGCGTTCGCGGCGGGAAGCTGATACATGACCGGCCAATCCTAACATGGCGTTGATGTCCGCAGGCCCGAGATGAGCAGCTTCAAATCCGATTTCCTCCGCACCCTCAGCGAGCGCGGCTTCATTCATCAGATCTCCGATGAACAGGGGCTCGACGCTCTCTTCGCCAAGGAAACGGTGACCGCCTATATCGGCTTCGACCCCACCGCGCCGAGCCTGCATGCGGGCGGGCTCATCCAGATCATGATGCTGCACTGGCTGCAGAAGACCGGCCACCGCGCCGTCTCGCTGATGGGCGGCGGCACCGGCATGGTGGGCGATCCGTCCTTCAAGGACGATGCCCGCCAGCTGATGACGGTGGAGACGATCGAGGCCAACATCGCCTCCATCAAGCGCGTGTTCTCCAACTACCTCACCTATGGCGAGGGCCCGACCGACGCGCTGATGATCAACAATGCCGACTGGCTGCGCGATCTCAACTATCTCGAATTCCTGCGCGATGTCGGCCGGCATTTCTCGGTCAACCGCATGCTGTCCTTCGACAGCGTGAAGACGCGCCTCGACCGCGAGCAGTCGCTGTCCTTCCTCGAATTCAACTACATGATCCTGCAGGCCTACGACTTCGTCGAACTGGCCAAGCGCTACGATGTGCGGCTGCAGATGGGCGGCTCGGATCAGTGGGGCAATATCGTCAACGGTATCGATCTCGGCCACCGCATGGGCACCAAGCAGCTCTACGCGCTGACCTCGCCGCTGCTCACCACCGCCTCCGGCGCCAAGATGGGCAAGTCGGTCAATGGCGCGGTGTGGCTCAACGCCGACATGCTCGGGCCCTATGAGTTCTGGCAGTACTGGCGCAACACCGAAGACGCGGATGTGGAGCGCTTCCTCAAGCTCTACACCACCCTGCCGATGGACGAGATCGCCCGGCTGGCGCAGGAGGCGAAGGGTTCGGCGATCAACGAGGTGAAGAAGCTGCTCGCCACGGAAATTACCGCCCTTCTCCACGGTCGCGCGGCGGCAGAGGCGGCGGCGGAGACGGCGCGCAAGACCTTCGAGGAAGGCGGCATTGCCGCCGACCTGCCGACCGTTGAAGTGCCGGCGGCGGAACTGGCGGCTGGCATCGGCGTGCTCGCCGCCTTTGCCGAAAAGACCGGCCTCGTCGCCTCCAATGGCGAGGCACGGCGCCAGGTGAAGGGCGGCGGGCTGAAGGTGAACGACTCCACCGTGACCGACGACAAGGCGGTGCTGAGCGAGCGCGACCTCACCCCGGAAGGCGTGATCAAGCTTTCGCTCGGCAAGAAGAAGCATGTGCTGCTGAAGCCGGTGTGAGGGCTTCGCCTCCACACGTCATCCCGGACGGCCGGAGGCCGGCCCGGGGCCGCGTGGCAATAGCGGGTAGCGATCCCGGCTCTTCGCTGCGGCCGGGATGACGCCCCGAACAGCCTACCGCGTCGGCACCACCGCCGGCGGAGTCGGGTCTGGCGCCTGGCGGAACTCGAAGATCTTGCGCAGGAAGCCCGGCGCCACCGCCGAGATCGGATTGACGCGGAGCGTCGGGCCGGACACCGGGCCGACGATCTCATAGGTCACGCCGACCAGCCCCTCATTCGGCCCGCCGCCAAGGAAAAAACCGACGACCGGCAGCCGGCTGAACAGATTGTTCAGCCCATAGGCCGGCACATAGGTGCCGCGCACCGACACGCGGTCATTGGCGAGATCGAGCGTACCGTCGAAGGTCGAGCCGATGGACGGCCCCCAGATGGCACCGTCGCGCAGGGTGATCTGCTGCGCCGAGCGCTGGAAATTGACCTGCAATTTGCGGAAGGCGATGGCCGATCCCGGCTGCGGGCGCCCGTCGCGCACGGTCTGCGGCGCGGCGGCGATCAGCCGGTCGAGACCGGCTTCGCCACGGATGACGAAATCGCGCACATTGATCACGCCGCTCTGCGGCCGGCCACCACCGGGCGCATCGACATCGACCCAGAGGTCACCACCCTGGATCTTCGGGTAGAGATCGATGAAGCGCAGCAGCGCCCCGGCATCGCTGGTGGCCACGCGCAGCTGCGGGCGGCCATTGCCCTGAGTCCGCAACTCGCCGGTCACGCCACCGGAACGGCCGACAAGCGCGCCAAGCGAAAAGCTGCGCAACTCGCCATTGCGGCGCGAGAGCACCAGGACGAGGTCGCGCATGGTCTCGCCATTATTGCCGGCGACCACGCCGAGCTTCACGTCGAGGTCGACATCGGGCGGCCGCACCGTGCCGGGGCCGCTGGGGGGCGTGTCGGTCAGCTGCTTGAGGAAGGCGCGGGCCTCGATCACCTCGCCGCGCACGGTGATCTTGTAGGTGCCGTCCACATTCTCAAGCTTCAGATTGGCCTTGTCGCCATCGGCGAGCTTGAAGGTCGGCAGATTGGCACTCAGCACCCCGCCCTTCGGATCGAGGTCCACCGTGCCGCGTATGTCGACCCCCTGCCCGCTCACCACGAGATCGTCGAGCCGGGTAAGGCGGTCGGTGATGTGCGCCTTGGCGGTCATCTTGGCCGCCTTGCCGGCGGGCTTGGTCCAGCCGGGCACGAGGTCGACCAGCTTGGTTTTGGTGAGGTCCAGCTCGACATCCACCGTCTTCGCCTTCGCGCCGACCACGCCGGCGAGCTTGACGCCGAGCGGGCCGGCCATTCCCGGCAGTTCGAAGCCGAGCTTCTGCCGTGCGGAATCGTCGAGCGAAGCGGCAACGGCGAACGTGACATCCCCAGTGGCGGGGCGGTTGTACTCGAAGCTGGCCGGAGCGCCGCCGAACTTGCCCTCGCCGCGCGCCACCGTCGCCGCCTGGGTCACGAAGGCACGCACCGTGGCGTCGGTGAGATTCTGGTTGAACACCATCTTGGCGGCGGCGAAATCCTCCAGCGTGGCGTCGAACGCATAGTCGATATCGGAAGGCTGGATATTGTCGGACAGCTTCACGCTGATCTGCGCCGTACCGTCGACCGTACCGGAGACGGCCTGGGGATCGATCGGCACATAGGTCGGCCCGCGCAGCGGCGGGATGCCCGCCAGTTCGATGGCCGCGGCCGCCGGACCGCTCACCTTGACCTGAACCTTCGCCTCCGGCTTGGGCGGAGCGGTGTCGGAGATGTCGAAGATGCTCTCAGCGATCTCGAGCCGGCGTTGGCCGGGCGTCTCCATCGCCGCCTTCGCCACCGACACATGCGCGGTGCGGCCGGTGATCTTGACCACCACATCGGCATCGATAACCGGCGGCAGGCCGGGCACCGGGACGAAGCGTCCCTTGGTGCCAGTAATGGCAATGTTCAGCCCGTCATCGGCTAGCGGGTTGTCCTTCTTGCCGATCGAATCCAGCGGCGCGTTGAAGAAGATGCTGGCCTGGCTGACATCGCCGGAGATCAGATGATCATAGACCCATTTGCGCGGCGCCGGCGCGGCCACGGCCGGCCAGAGCCGGATCAGCGAGGTGGCTGTCATCGGCGTCGCATTGACGTTCATGGACAGCGAGGGGGTCGGCCCGCCGAGTTCCAGCGCCCCGCCGAGGGTGATCCCGCCCTGCGGTCCCTTGAGATCGCCGCGATCGATGCTGGCGCGCTGCGCCACCGGATCGAAGGAGAGATCGATCGCGATATCGTCCAGCACGAAGGGCGGCACCTCATTCTGATGCGGCCCGCCACCAAGGAAGCTGGCGCGCGCGGACTGGGTGTGCAGCCGCCAAAGGCCGGCACGATCGGCGGGAATGTCCACCGTTCCGGCAAGGTCCATGGCGAAGGGGCCAGCCTGCGCTGTCACCGAGGTGAGGTTGATCCGCCGCGCCGCCGGATCGAGGGTGAAGGCGACCACAGCCTCGTCGATCAGCATCCGCCCTTCCGCGTCGGAGCCGAGCTGCAATTCGCCGGCACCGGCGGCCAGCCGGCCGCTGGTGGCAAGCACCACACCGCGCGCGTCGATGGTCGCGGAAAGGTCCGCCGACAGCGGCGAGGTGGCGAGAATATCGCCCCCCGCCTTGCCGGCGGCGATCAAGAGATCGCGCGGCGCGAGGTCCCGCACCTGCAATTCGAGATCGCGCCGGCCCTCCACCGGCGCGCCGAGCGTGGCACGCGCCGACCAGGGCCCGTCCATGCCGCCGGCCGTGATGTCGAAGGTGACGCCTCCCTCCGCCGGCCGCGACAGCGAGAGGTCGATGTCGTCGAAGGTCCATTCGCGCCCGCTCACCTCGTTGCGGATGACGACGATGCCTTCCTTGAGGCCGATTTCGCTCAGTGTCCCGCCATCCAGCCCACCCTGATCGAACTGGCGGGCGAGCGCGGCGAGGCTGGCGAGGCGGAGCGGACCGAACGGGGTGTCGAGTTGCGCTGGCGGCGCAACATCCGGCGCGCCGGGTTCGGTCGTGGCCGTCGCCTCGGCGGGCGCCGCCGTGGCGGGTTCGGCCGTCGGCACGGTGGCGAGAAGCTTGGGCTGCGCGCGGGCGCCATCCGGGGCGTTGGCCTCGGTGGAGATGGCGAGTTGGCCCTCCGCGTCGATGAACACGTTCAGCCGCACGCCGACCAGATCGACCCGCTCCGGCTGCATCAGCCAGGGCAGCCAGCTGTCCTGCAGCGCGACTTCGGCCTGCGGCGCGGTGGCAATGAGGTCGCCATCGTCGTCGCGCACCGTGATGTCGTTGGCATGAAGCACGATGCCGCCGCTTTTCGCCCGCTCGGCGATAATGGCGCCGATCTGCACCGTGCGGCCAGCGCCGAGACGCGCCTCAAGCGTGCGCTCGACATAGGGCCGCGCCATGTCGACGGTGAGAATGCCGGCGCTGAACAGCAGATAGACGCCGGCGATGGTCGCCGCAGCGATGAGGAAGACCGAGCCGCCCGACCAGGCGCACAGCCGCAACCAGCGCCGCCGGCGCGCCGGCGCCGCGCAGGCCCGGGGCGGTCGCTTGACGCGAAGGCGCTTCACCTGGCGCTTGCCGGCCGTTGGCGACCTGTGCGTCGTCTGCTCTCTCATCTACGGCACGAATCCTTGACTTCGAGGCATAATGCCCGTGTGGGCGGCGGGCGGCGACAGCTTATCCACGCCCATGCTGACATCGTGCTGTTCGCCCGGCACAATTGGCGGCCGGCGCGTCATGGGCCTCCCCCTCAGCACCGTTTCCCCCTGCCGATCACCCCCAAACACGCCGAAAGGAAGGCACATGACCGAGATTGCCGTAGGCGCCCCTGCACCTGACTTCACTCTGACCACAGATTCGGGCGAGGTGCTGTCGCTCGCCGGCTGCCGGGGCCGAAAGCTGGTGCTTTATTTCTACCCCAAGGCCGGCACCTCCGGCTGCACGGTGGAGGCGCATGATTTCAACCGGCTTAAGGCGGATTTCGACGCGGCCGGCACGCTCGTGGTCGGCGTCTCGCCCGACCCGGACAAGGCGCTCGCCAAGTTTCGCGCCAAGGAGGGACTGACCTTCCCGCTCGCCGGCAATGAGGACCACGCCATGCTCGAAGCCTATGGCGTGTGGGCGGAGAAATCCATGTACGGCAAGAAGTATATGGGCGTGGAGCGCACCACCGTGCTGATCGATGCCGAGGGCAAGATCGCCCGGCTCTGGCCAAAGGTGAAGGTCGCCGGCCACGCCGAAGAAGTGCTGGCCGCAGCGCAGGCACTGTGAGGCCCGGCGGGGCGCGGCGCGCGCCCCGCCTTGCGCTCAGTCCACATCCTCGACGCTGGCCGGACCGCCGCCATAGGCGCGCTGCGCCAGCGCCGCTTCCATAAACGGATCGAGATCGCCGTCGAGCACCTCCTGCGGAGTGCCCGAGGTGACACCGGTGCGCAGGTCCTTCACCAACTGATAGGGCTGGAGCACATAGGAGCGAATCTGGTGGCCCCAGCCGATATCGGTCTTGGCGGCCTGGTCGGCAGCAGCCTGCGCCTCGCGCTTCTTCAGCTCCATCTCATAGAGCTTGGCACGCAGCATCTCCCACGCCGTGGCGCGGTTCTTGTGCTGCGAGCGGTCGCCCTGCGCCACCACGGCGATACCGGTGGGAATATGGGTGAAGCGCACAGCGGATTCGGTCTTGTTGACGTGCTGGCCGCCCGCGCCGCCGGAGCGCATTGTATCGATGCGCAGGTCGCTTTCCTTGATGTCGACGACGATGCGGTCGTCGATGACGGGATACACGTCGACACTGGCGAAAGAGGTCTGGCGGCGGGCGTTGGAATCAAAGGGCGAGATGCGCACCAGCCGGTGCACCCCGGCCTCGGTCTTCATCCAGCCATAGGCATTGTGGCCCTTCACCAGAATGGTCGCGGATTTGAGCCCAGCGGTTTCGCCCGCCTGCTCGTCCACCAGCTCGACCTTGAAGCCGCGCCCTTCCGCCCAGCGCGTGTACATGCGCAGCAGCATCAGCGCCCAGTCCTGGCTGTCGGTGCCGCCGGCACCGGCATGGACTTCGAGATAGCTGTCATTGGCGTCCGCCTCGCCCGACAGCAGCGCTTCGAGCTGGCGGCGCGCCACCTCGGCCTTCAGCTTGACCAGAGCCGCGGCGGCCTCGTCGACGACGGAATCGTCGCCCTCGGCCTCCCCCATCTCGATCAGCTCGACATTGTCCGCCAGTTCGCGCTCGATGCGCTCCAGCGCGCCGAGACCGTCCTCCAGCGTGCCGCGCTCCTGCATAAGCTTCTGCGCGCGCTCAGGATCGTTCCACAGATTGGGGTCCTCGGCGAGCGCGTTCAGCTCGGCAAGGCGGGCCTTGGAACGGTCGAAATCGATGTGCTGCCGCAGCAACTTTGCGGCTTCCCGGATTTCGTCGACGCTCGCGGCGAGCTCGGCGCGCATATTGGCTACTCTCGAAAGGACGTTGAAGGCGGCGGAAAATAGAGGCGTTGCCCCTAGGTGTAAACGCCCCGGCCCCGGCTTGGCGGCTTAGGGCTGCCATGCGTGTGTATTGCGGGCGGCTTGCAGGTGGTAACGGCGGTTCTAGGATGTGGCCCTCGTTGCAACAAGGAACTTCCGATGCACCTCGTCGGCATGCTCGATTCGCCCTATGTGCGCCGCGTGGCGGTGTCGCTCACCACTCTCGGCCTGCCCTTCACCCACGAATCCGTGTCGGTGTTCCGCCATTACCCCCGGTTCCAGGAGATCAACCCGGTGGTGAAAGCCCCGTCCCTGGTGACGGACGGCGGCGTGGTGCTGATGGACTCGACCCTCATCCTTGAGCATGCGGAGAGACTGGCGGCGCCGGGGCGCTCGCTCACGCCGAACGATCTGGCCGAGCATGCCCGCGCGCAGCGCGTCATCGGGCTCGCGCTGGCCGCCTGCGAGAAGAGCGTGCAGATCGTCTATGAGCATCAGTTGCGCCCGGCGGAGAAGCTGCACCAGCCTTGGCTCGACCGGGTAAAAGAACAGCTCTTCGCTGCCTATCGCCTGCTGGAAGACGAGGTCGGCACCACGGAAGGCTGGCTGTTCGGGGCTCGCCCGCTGCAGGCAGACATCACCGCCGCCATCGCCTGGACCTTCACCACACGGATGATCCCGGAGGTGATGCCGGCCGACGCCTTCCCGGCCGTCGCCCGGCTCGCCGCCCGCGCCGAGGCGCAGGACGCGTTCAAGGCCTGGCCCTATGATGGCTGAGGCGCCGCCGGGCGTGGCTCAGTAGAGCCCGCCCGTGCCGCTGGCGCCGACCGCGCGATCGGCATCCGGGTTGATGCCGATCGGGTTGCCCGCCGCATCGGTGGCGCCGATGATCGAATAGCTGTCCGGCGGCGCGGTGCCGGGCTTGAAGGCTTCAAGGATGGACGCTTCGCCCGGCCCGGCGCGCAGGCCGGTCTTCGGGTTGATGCGGATCAGCTTGATGCCGGGCGGCACGCGGAACGGCACGGCCGGACGGTCGGCCAGAGCCAGCTTCATGAAGTCGCGCACGACCGGGGCGGCGATCAGGCCGCCGGTCGAGCCCTTGCCCATGGGCTTGGGCGTGTCGAAGCCGAGATAGACCGCAACGACGAGCTCCGGCGTGTAGCCGACGAACCAGGCGTCCTTTTCCTCGTTGGTGGTGCCGGTCTTGCCGGCGATCGGCTTGCCCAGCACCTTCAGCGCCGTGCCGGTGCCGCGTTGCACCACGCCTTCCAGCATCGAGGTGATCTGGTAGGCGGTCATCGGGTCGAGCACCTGCTCGCGGCGGTCGACCAGCACCGGCTCGCTCTGGCCCTGCCAGCCGACGGCGTCGCAGCCGCGGCATTCGCGCTCGTCGTGGCGGTAGATGGTCTTGCCGTAGCGGTCCTGCACGCGGTCGATCAACGTCGGCTTGATGCGCTTGCCGCCATTGGCGAACATGGAATAGCCGCCGGCCATGCGCAGCGCCGTGGTTTCGCCGGCGCCAAGCGACATGGAGAGCACGGGGAGCAGATTGTCGGAGACGCCGAAGCGCTTGGCGTATTCCACGATCAGCGGCATGCCGAGATCATTGGCGAGCCGAACCGTCATCACGTTGCGCGACTGCTCGATGCCGAAGCGCAGGGTCTGCGGCCCATAGAACTTGCCGGAATAGTTCTCCGGCCGCCACGTCGCCTGCCCCTGCTGAGCGAGTTCGAACGGCGCGTCCATGATGACGCTGGACGGCGTGTAGCCATTGTCGATGGCCGCCGCATAGACATAGGGCTTGAAGGACGAGCCGGGCTGGCGCATCGCCTGGGTGGCGCGGTTGAACTGGCTTTCGTCGAAGGAGAAGCCGCCGGCCATGGCCAGCACGCGCCCGGTGGAGGGATCCATCGCCACCAGCGCGCCCTCGATCTGCGGCTGCTGGCGCAGGCGCCACTGGTCGGGCTTGCCGTCGACCGGCTCGACATAGACGACATCGCCGGGCTTCAGCACGCCCGCCACGCCGCCCTTGGCGTTGCGGATCGCCCATTTGGCGCCGTCGGCGGTGATCATACCGACATCGCGCTGCGAACTCAGCACGCCGGAACGGTCGCGCTGCGGCTGCAGACCGATGCGCGCGCCCTTCGCGTCGGAATCGAGCACCACGGCGAGGCGCCAGGGAATGTCGGTGAAGGTGCGCACATCCGCGAGGCGCGCGCCCCAGTCGCCCGTGGTCTCGATGCGGGTCACCGGGCCACGGAAGCCGCGCTGTTCGTCATAGCGGGTCAGACCGTCGAGCAGCGCCTGCTTGGCATATTGCTGCAGCTTGGGGTTAAGCGTGGTGCGCACCGACAGGCCGCCGCCATAGAGCTTGTCCTCGCCATAGCGCTCGAAAATCTCGCGGCGCACTTCCTCGGCGAAATATTCGGCGGAGAAGATGTGCGCGCCGGTCGGGCGCACGGTGACGGCGAGGTCGGTCTTCTTGGCTTCCTCGGCCTGCTGCTCGGTGATGTAGCCGTTCTCGGCCATGCGGTCGATCACCCAGTTGCGGCGCTCGACGGCGGCGTCGTGGCGGCGGAACGGGTGATAATTGTTCGGCCCCTTGGGCAGGGCGGCGAGATAGGCGGCCTCGGCGATGGTCAGCTCGGAAACCGACTTGTCGAAATAGAGCAGCGAGGCGGCGGCGACACCATAGGAGCCGATGCCGAGATAGATCTCGTTCAGATAGAGTTCGAGGATCTTGTCCTTGGAATAGGCGCGCTCCATGCGCAGCGCCAGCAGCGCCTCCTTCACCTTGCGGTCGATGGAGACCTCGTTGGTGAGAAGGAAGTTCTTCGCCACCTGCTGGGTGATGGTGGAGGCGCCCTGCGGGCGGCGACCGGAGCCGTAATTCTGCACGAAGGCATAGACCGCACGGCCGATGCCGGTGAGATCGATGCCGCCATGGGAATAGAAGTTCTTGTCCTCGGCGGAGATGAAGGCTTCCTTAACCAGCGGCGGGATGTTCTGGATCGGCAGATAGAGCCGGCGCTCGCGGGCATATTCGGCCAGCAGCGAGCCGTCCGCCGCGTGAACGCGGGTCATCACCGGCGGCTCGTAATTCTGCAGCTGGCTGTAGTCCGGCAGGTCCTGCGAGAATTTCCACGCAAAATAGCCCGCCGCCGCGCCGCCGACCACGAAGACGATCGTGCCCAGCGCGAACATGAAACCCAGAAACCGCAGAAGCAGCCGCATGCGGCCAGGCCCCCATAAGCTGAGGACGCCACCGCGCGCCAGCACGATGCGAGTCCAGTGTCCGTCGTCGCCCTAAGGGCAGCGTGTGCGCGGCAACTATGGCCTAATCGCGACCGTTCAAGGCACGGTCGCGGCCAGGGGATCGCCGCCTGTCCGGCCTGCGCTGGCCGGCAGCGCCACGGGGGTACCCTCGACGGGTCCCTGAGCGGCGAAATAGGCATCGATCGCCGCAGCCATGGCCTCGGTCACACTAGCCTGCCACGCGGCCGATGTCATGAGTTCGAGGTCCTTGGCGCTGGAGAGATAGCCGAGCTCGAACAGAACGGAAGGCACGTCCGGCGCCTTCAACACCTTGAACCCGGCCGATTTCAGCGGCGATTTATGCATCCGCGCCACGCCGCTGACGCTCCCCGCCAGGCTGCGGGCGAAAAGCGAGGAGAAGTTGCGTGTTTCGCGCTGGGCGAGGTCGAACAGGATGCCGGCGACATCCGCCGGCTCCTCGGAAAGGTCGATTCCGGCGATGAGATCCGCCTTGTTTTCCGAATCCGCCAGGCGCTGCGATTCGGCGTCGGAGGCGCGGTCGGAGATGGTGTAGATCGTCGCCCCGCGCACATCGCCGTCCTTCGAGCCGAGCGAATCGGCGTGGAGCGAGATGAACAGCCGGGCGCCGTTTTCGCGGGCGAAGCGCACGCGCTGGCCGAGCGACACATAGGTGTCCTTGGTGCGCGTCATCAGCACGCGGTAGCGGCCGGTCTCCTCGAGCCGCCGCTCCAGCTGGCGGGCAATGACCAGCACCAGCTGCTTCTCATTGACGCCGAACTTGGCGTTGACAGCGCCGGCGTCGATGCCGCCATGGCCGGGGTCGAGCACGATGACCGGGCGTGTATCGCCTGCGACGGCAGCCTCGGCCTGCGGCATGTCCGGCTGCTCCGCGGCGCGCTGCGGGGCGGCGGCCGCCTGCAGGAAGCTGGCGCGGTCGGTCTTGACGAGATCGATCACGAGCCGCGCCGGCTGGTCGTCCATGGGGTCGAGCACGAAGGCCTTGTCCACCTTCACCGGCGCCGTCGCGTCGAGCACGATGCGCGCCTTGCCCGGCGCAAAGAGGCCGAAGCGATAGGCCGAGACGAGGCCGCGCCCCTCCTGCCCCGCCGAGGCCGGCAGGGCGAAGATGACATCGGGAATGTCGATGACGACGCGATAGGGATCGGCCAGGGTGAAGGCGCCGAGGGGGACCGAGCGCGAGAGGTCGATCACCAGCCTTGTGCGCTGGTCGTCACCGGCAAGGCGCGCATCGCTCGCCACCACCGGCTCGCTGGCGCCGGCGGCATGGGACGTGGAGAACCACGCCGGCAGCAGCGCGAGCGCCACCACGAGCCAGATCGTCCGCATACCCCTTGGCCACGCCATGGCTGCCCGTGTCTCCTCATGTCCCGGTCGTCCGCACGAAGGTGGGGCGCGTGCCCCGCCTTTCTAGCGAATTACGCAGGAAGGGTTAACCAGCCCTTGCGCCCGGCCCCGTTTCGCCCGGCGGGCGTGGCCGGCGGGCAACGCCCGGCGCGCGGCATGTCGGACGCGATCCTTGCCAAATCGCCATGCGTGCCGCTATTAAGAGCATGCATATGGTTCGCATTCCGGTCGCTCGTCGACGTCCGGCTTTCGCGGCCCCTGCGGCGAAGGGCTATCCAGCGATGGTGGGCCCGGCACAAGGCGCGAATTCCGTTCAGGACCCGTAGCCGTGCCTCGGCGGTCGTCATGACTGCGCGCCCGGGGAACGCGGCCCGGTTTCGTCATTCACGGACGATTGGACGTGGGGCTCCCGCGCGGTGCTTTTCGCCGTGTCGTGTTCCACGGTCTTCGCGGCCATCTGACGTGAGCCGGACCGCGCGCGGTCGCGGTTCGCCCTGTTCGGTCGTGTAAGGACGGCAACCAACGATGATGCGTCAGCCGGCAAGTGTGGGTCTCGTGCGCAAGGCGGTTCACCGCTGCGCACCTGCCCGCAGGCCCGCGACCTGCGCACCGCGTCGGCGCCCCGCCTGCGAGGCTCCCCGTCCTGCCCGCCGCATCCCCTTCGCGCTTTCAGTTTCCGCTTACTGGCACGGTCCGAGCCGTCCGGCGTCGCTGGCGACGTCGACGCGGCCGCTGCCCCATATGAGAGTTCAATGGCCAACAAGATGCTCATCGACGCCACCCATCCCGAGGAGACTCGGGTGGTGGTGGTGCGCGGCAACCGAGTCGAGGAATTCGACTTCGAGGCCGCCAACCGCAAGCCGCTGCGCGGCAACATCTACCTCGCCAAGGTCACGCGGGTAGAACCTTCCCTCCAGGCCGCCTTCGTCGAATATGGCGGCAACCGGCATGGCTTCCTCGCCTTCAGCGAGATCCATCCCGATTATTACCAGATCCCGGTCGCCGACCGGCAGGCCTTGCTGGCCGAGGAAGAGCGCCAGCAGCGGCGCGACGCCGAAGCCGAGAACGAGGACAAGCCCAAGGGCCGTCCCCGCCGGCCGCGCGGCGCCGCCAAGTCCGCCGAGGGCGACGAGAGCGTTTCCGAGGAAGCCACGACCGAAACCGCCGGCGAGACCGAGGGCGACGCCGCCCCGGCGCGGCGTTCGCGCCGTCGCCGCTCGTCCGATGAAGAGGGCGGTGGCGAGGGCGGCGAGGTCGAGGAGATCGCCGACGAGGAAGAGATCGTCGACGAGGTCGGCTCCGACGACGCCATGGAAGAAATGCCGGAGCGCGCCCCGCCGCGCGGCCGGGCCCGCACCTACAAGATCCAGGAAGTGATCAAGCGCCGGCAGGTGATGCTGGTGCAGGTTGTCAAGGAAGAGCGCGGCAACAAGGGCGCGGCGCTCACCACCTATCTCTCGCTTGCCGGCCGCTATTCGGTGCTGATGCCCAACACGGCGCGCGGCGGCGGCATCTCCCGCAAGATCACCTCGGCCGAGGACCGCAAGCGGCTCAAAGAGGTCGCCTCCGACCTCGAAGTGCCGGAGGGCATGGGCGTCATCCTGCGCACCGCCGGCGCCAACCGCACTAAGCCGGAGATCAAGCGCGACTTCGAATATCTCCTGCGCCTGTGGGAGAATGTGCGCGAGCTTACTCTGGGCTCCACCGCTCCGTCGCTGGTCTATGAGGAAGGCTCGCTGATCAAGCGCTCCATCCGCGACCTCTACAACAAGGACATCGACGAGGTTCTCGTCGCCGGCGAGGATGGCTACCGCGAGGCCAAGGACTTCATGCGCATGCTCATGCCGAGCCATGCGAAGAACGTGAAGATCTACAAGGACCTGCAGCCGGTGTTCACCCGCTTCGGCGTGGAAAGCCAGCTCGATGCGATGTTCCTGCCGCAGGTGCAGCTGCGCTCCGGCGGCTATCTCGTCATCAACCCGACCGAAGCGCTGGTCTCCATCGACGTGAACTCCGGGCGCTCGACCCGCGAGCACAATATCGAGGACACGGCGCTGAAGACCAATCTGGAGGCCGCCGAGGAGGTGGCCCGCCAGCTGCGCCTGCGCGACCTTGCCGGCCTTGTCGTGATCGACTTCATCGACATGGACGAGAAGCGCAACAACCGGGCGGTGGAACGCAAGCTCAAGGACTGCCTGAAGAACGACCGCGCCCGCATCCAGCTCGGCCGCATCTCGCATTTCGGCCTGATGGAGATGAGCCGCCAGCGCATCCGCACCGGCGTGCTCGAATCCTCCACCGAGGTGTGCCCGCATTGCGGCGGCACCGGCCATGTGCGCTCGTCCGCGTCGGTCGCGCTGCAGATGCTGCGCGGCGCCGAGGACATTCTCCAGCGCTCCAACACGCATAACCTCATCATCCGCACCCGCGCCGAGAACGCGCTCTATGTGCTCAACCACAAGCGCGCGCATCTGCACGAGCTGGAAGAGCGCTTCGGCGTGCTGATCACCATTGCGGCCGACCCGTCGCTGACCGGGCTCACCCCCTTCGCCATCGACAAGGGCGATGCGGTGCCGAACCCGATCCCGCTGCCGCGTCCGCCCGAGCTGGTCTTCGAGCCGGAGGAAGAGATCGTCGGCGAGGAGAGCGAGGACGAGGTCGAGACCGAGGCGCCGGTGGAAGCCGCTGCCGAGCCCGAGGCCGGCGAGAGCCGTGACCCGGCACCCACTGCCTCCGGCGACACGTCAGGCGAAGGTGGACGCCGTCGGCGCCGCCGGCGCCGGCGTCGGCGCGGCGGTGGCGGCAATGGCGAGAATGGCGAGCGCCATGCCGACGGCGAGACCGGTTCGGACATGTCCGGCGTCGAGTTCGAGGATGACGGCGAGGACGGCGAAGGCGACGAGCCTGCCGAGACCACCGAGGTCGCGGGCGAGGTGACGGCGGAAGCCGTCGCCGAGGTGCCGCCAACCGACGCGCCGGCAACCGACGTGCCGGCCGAGGCTCTGCCCGAGGACGCGGCGATCACCCCGGCCGAGGCGCAGGAGATTGCTGCGGCAGAGCCGGCCCCTGAAGCCGTGGCTGAGGCCGCTGCGGAAGCCGCGCCCGTCGAGGACGAGAAGCCGCGTCGCGGCCGTCGCGGCGGCGGACGCCGCACCAAGGCGGCGGCGGCCGAGGCCAGCACGGAGGCCGTGCCGGCCACCGAAGCCCCCGTCGCAGAAGCCCCTGCAGCGGAAGCGCCCACCGCGGAAGCCCCGGCGGCTGAGGCGGCGGAAGCTGCCGAGGCGAAGCCCAAGCCCCGCCGCCGCCGTTCGACGGTGCGCGAGAAGGCGCCGGCCGCAGTGGAAGGCGATACGGTAAGCGAAAGCGTGAGCGAGGCGCCCGTGGAAGCGGCCGCGCCGGAAGCCACGGTCGCGGAAAGCGCGCCGGAGCCGTCGGTTGCCGCAGAGTCGGCGCCGGTGGCCGCCGCGCCGGCTGAGGAGACACCCGCTCCTGCCGAGCCTGCTCCTGCCGAGCCCGCTCCGGCACCGGAGCCCGACCGCCCGCGCCGTACCGGCTGGTGGCAGCGCAAGATCTTCGGCGAGTGATCGCCGGAGCGAAGCTTCGACCCGCAATTCGGCGACAGGGCGCGCGCGCACGCGCGCCCACCTCGCTCCACCCCTGAGAACGGCGCCTCGCGGCGCCGTTTTTCTTTTCCTGCCCGCCTGCGCTCCTGCCGGCCGGAACCTCCATGCACGCGCGGTGTTCTGCTCGGGTATGACAGCGATGCGGGGCCTTGAATGATCACCCTACAATGCGGGTACCGGATCGAGGTCGCGTGCGACCGCCCGACCGCCGCCATCACCTTGCTCGACCCGCATCCGGAACGGCAGGTCGACATCCTTGATGTCGTGACCATGAGCGTTGTGGCGCTCGGCGATGGCAGCCCGGTTCCTTGCGAGACCTATGAAGACGGTTTCGGCAATATCTGCCGGCGCCTGGTCATCCCACCCGGCGGCGCGCGGTTCGAGAGCCGCATCAACGTCGCCGATCCCGGCACGCTTGATGTGTTCGACCTCAACGCCATCGAGCACAACCCGGCCGAGCTCCCGCCCGATGTGCTGCAATTTCTGCTGCCGAGCCGGTATTGTGAGGTGGACGAACTGTCCAACACGGCGTGGGGCCTGTTTGGCAGCTACGCCCCCGGCTGGAACCGGGTGCAGCAGATCTGCAATTTCGTCCACGCGCAGATCCGCTTCGACTATCAGTGCGCGCGCAGCACCCGCACGGCGGCGCAGGCATTCAACGAGAGGGTCGGCGTCTGCCGCGACTTCACCCATCTGGCGGTGGCGCTGACCCGCGCGATGAACATTCCGGCGCGCTACTGCAACGGCTTTCTCGGCGATGTCGGCGTGCCGCCCAACCCGGCGCCGATGGACTATAATGCGTGGTTCGAAGCCTATATTGGCGGGCACTGGCACACATTCGACGCCCGCCACAACGTGCCGCGGATCGGCCGGGTGCTGGTGGCACGTGGGCGCGATGCCGCCGATATCCCGATGCTTCACACTTTCGGCCCGCATATCCTGCAGCGCTTCGAGGTGATCACCGAACAGGTGGCGGCATAAGCAGCGCCCCGTCTCCCGGAAACCTCCGAGAGACAGGGCGCCCGCCTTCACGCCCGCAGCGCCGCCGCGTGGTCCTGCGCCCATTGCGCGACCGAGCGCGGCGCGTGGCCGGTCAGCGTCTGCACAGCATCGGTGACGCCGGCGGTCCAGCCCTCGCGCACGGGATAGAAGATGCTGGCGAGGAAGCGGGCATAATCCTCCCCGATGCCGACCCCGGTGAGAATGCCGACAAAGGTGTCGTCATCGACCGGGGTATAGGCGACCGGCTTTCCCATGACGGGGGCGAGCACCGCCGCCGCCTCGGCATAGCTCAGCGCCTCCGGCCCGGAGAGGTTGAACGCCTTGCCGTCAAAGGCATCGCTCGTGAGCACGCGGGCCGCGCTGGCGGCGATGTCGCGGGCGTCGATGAAGGCGGACTTGCCCTCGCCCGCCGGCACGGCGATGACGCCGGCATGGTCGATGCCCGGCTTCCAGAAGTTCAGGAAATTGTCGGTGAACCAGTTCGGCCGCAGGATCACATAGGGCGTGCCCGAGGCGATCAGCGCCAGTTCGACCTGGCGGTAGGGAATGGAATCGTCGGCATCGACGCCGAGCGCGGTCTGCAGCACCACCTTCACCTTGCGCGCCGCGGCTGCCTCGATCACCGGGATGAGCAACTCCCTGGAATTCACATAGCCCCCCGGCAGCATCACAAAGGCGCGGTCGACGCCGTCAAACGCCGCCGCGAAGTCCGGTGCGGCGAAGTCAAAGGCGACGCCCTCGGCGCCCTCGACCGGCTGGCCGCCGCGCGAGGCCGCCTTCACCGCCTCGCCGCGCGCCAGCAGCTCTTTCACCAGCGGCCGCCCGACATGACCGCTCGCGCCGAGAACCAGAATCTTGCCTGCCATCGTCTGCCTCCTTAGTATCTACTGGAAACCATGTTTCGGATGACAACCTACGCCCGTCTCCCATGTACGCAAGAGAGCACTTTGCGCTCACATGGTGGCGTCGAGGAAACCGGCCTGCCGGTGTCAGCCGCGAGGGAGACCGCGATGCGCTACGCCTATAATGTCTATGAAGACCGCTGCCCGACGCGGCTGGTGCTGGACCGGCTCGCCGACAAATGGGCGCTGCTGATCCTCGACCGGCTGGAGAACGGGCCGGTGCGGTTCAATCATCTGCGGCGCGACATCAAGGGCATCTCGCAGAAGGTGCTGTCGCAGACGCTGAAGAAGCTGGAGCGCGACGGGCTGGTGACGCGCACAGTGACTCCCACCGTGCCGGTCACGGTGGAGTACGCGCTGAGCCCGCTGGGACGCGCGCTGGGCGAGACGGCGGCAGCCCTCACCCATTGGGCCGAGCACAATATGGACGCCATCCTCGCCGCCCAGGCCGCCTATGACGCGGCGCTGGCGGATCGGTAAGGGCTACCGGACACCGCCCGCATGCTTCGAGGCCGGCCTTACGGCCGGCACCTCAGCATGACGGCCGTTGTGAACAGACGCAGCCCTGCGCGGCCCGTCATCCTGAGGTGCGAGCAAAGCGCGCCTCGAAGGACGCAGGGCCGTGCCGCCCTGCCCTCATCCCTTGCGCAGGAAATCGCCGATCCGCCGCACCGCCTCGCGCATCTCGTCCGGCGCGCCGGCATAGGAGAGGCGCAGATAATGGTGGCCGCGATGCGGGTCGAAATCGACCCCCGGCGTCGCCGCCACATGCGCCTCGTCGAGCAGCCGCCGGGCAAAGGCAGCGGAATCATCGGTGAAGCGCGCCACATCGGCATAGAGATAGAACGCCCCGTCCACGGGCAGGAACTCCGGCAGGCCAGCGGCGGGCAGGCCCTGCGTCAGGATCAGCCGGTTCTCCTCATAGCCGTGCTTGACCGCCTCCATCTCGCCCGCGCCATCAAAGGCCGCCTCGGCGGCGATCTGCGAGAGGGTGGGCACCGAAATCATCAGGTTCTGCTGCAGTCGCTCCACGGCACGCACGAGGCCTGCCGGCATCACCATCCAGCCGACCCGCCAGCCGGTCATGCAGAAATACTTCGAGAAAGAATGGATGATGGTGGCCTCGGAGCTCACCGCCGCCGCCGTCGAGGCGGGGAAGGCGTAGTCGAGCCCGTGATAGATCTCGTCAGAGATAAAGCGGATGCCCGCCTCTTCCGCCGTGCGGATCAGTTCGGCCAACGCTTCCGGGCGCATCATCGTGCCGGTGGGGTTGGCCGGGCTCGCCACCAGCACGCCCTTGAGCGGGGCGCGGCGGTGGGCGTCGAGCAGCGCCTCCGGCGTGATGACCCAGCGCGAGGCGGCATCGGTCTCGATCAGCACCGGCTCACAGCCGAGGGCGGTGAGGATGTGGCGATAGGGCGGGTAGCCGGGATTGGCGATCGCCACCCGGTCGCCGGGCTCGAACTGGGCGAGGAAGGTGAGCAGGAAGCCGGAGGACGAGCCGGTCGTCACCACCACACGTCCCGGATCGAGGTCGAGCCCGTAGGTCTCGCCATAATGCAGGGCGATGCGGGCGCGCAGCGAGGGGAGACCGAGCGCGGTGGTATAGCCGATGCGGCCATGGTCGAGGGCGCGCCGCGCCGCCTCGCGCGCGGTGGACGGGGCCGGCGCCGCCGGCTGGCCAACCTCCATATGGATGACATGACCGCCCGCCGACTCGATGCGCGCGGCCCGCTCCATCACGTCCATGACGATGAAGGGGGCGATCTCGCTGCGGCGGGAGGCGCCGGCAAGCCGCGCGGCGGCTGAGAGGCGATCTGACGGGAAAGATGTATCCATGATGCCGAACCTTGCCCAGGCGCCGCACCCGTGCCGCATTGTTTCGCGCGTGTCGGCGGATGTTCAATAGAAGATGATAACGGGCAGGCTTGACCCCGCCGTCACGACAGCGTCAGTTCCCCCGGAAACATAACGTGTCGATGGATGATGCCTTCGCTGCTGCTTGACAACCCCTCCTGCGCCACCCGCCGCCCGAGCGGTCGCCTTGTCGCGCGCATTGGCGCCGGCCTTTCGCGCGGCGCCACCTTTCTTGCCGCCGCCGCGCTGCTCGTCCCCGCCGCCCCGGCACAGGCGCAGAGCCGCCAGCCCGGCATCATCCGCGATGCCGAGATCGAAACGCTGATGCGCGATTACACGCGCCCGATCTTCAAGGTCGCGGGCTTGCAGCAGCAGAACATCCAGGTCGTGCTGGTCGGCAGCGACAGCTTCAACGCCTTCGTCGCCGACGGCCGGCGCATCTTCATCAACACCGGCGCGCTGCAGCAGTCGAAGACGCCGAACGAAATCATCGGCGTGCTCGCGCATGAGACCGGCCATATCGCCGGCGGGCACCTCGCCAATATGCGCCAGCAGCTGGAATCGGCGCAGACCGCAGCGATTGTCGGCATGCTGCTCGCCGCCGGCGGTGTCGCGGCTGGCGCGGCGACCGGCGCCAATATGGGCGGGGCGGCGGCAGGCGCCATCATGGCGCCGCAGGAAGTCGTCCGCCGCACGCTGCTCTCCTATCAGCGCGGTCAGGAAGCCTCCGCCGACCAGGCGGCGGTGAAGTACCTCACCGCCACCAAGCAGTCCGCCAAGGGCATGCTGACGACCTTCGAGCGCTTCCAGAACGACCAGATCTTCCTCAGCCAGCGCGTCGACCCCTATGTGCTGAGCCACCCGATGGCGACGGAGCGCATCGCGCTTCTGTCGGAGATGGCGCATAAGAGCCCCTATTTCGACGCCAAGGACCCGCCCGCCTTGCAGGCGCGGCACGATATGATGCGGGCCAAGCTGGTGGGCTTCACCCAGCCGCCGGACACGGTGAACCGTACCTATTCGCGCTCCGACACCTCGCTGCCGGCGCGTTATGCCCGGGCGATTTCCGGCTACCGCTTCGGCAGCATCCCGGACGCGCTGAACCAGATCGATTCGCTCATCGCCGAGCAGCCGAACAACCCCTATTTCTATGAGCTGAAGGGCCAGGCGCTGCTGGAGGCCGGGCGGGCGCGCGAAGCCGTGCCGCCGCTGCGCCGCGCCGTCGCGCTGTCCGATGGCAACCCGCTGATCCGCATGCTGCTCGGTCAGGCGCTGGTCGCCAGCGACGACAAGGCGTCGATGGAAGAAGCGGTGCGCGAACTCACCTTCAGCCTGCAGCGCGAGCCGACCTCGCCCGCCGGCTGGCGGTATCTCGCCATGGCTTATGGCCGCAAGGGCGACATTCCCAATGCCGACCTCGCCTCGGCGCAGGCCGCCTATATGAGCGGCGATTTCCGCCTGTCGCGCGAGCTTGCCTCCCGCGCCCGCAACGGCTTCAAGCTCGGCTCGCCGGGCTGGCTGAAGGCAGACGACATCGTCAACTACAAGCCGCCGGTGGACCCGAACGCCCGCCGCAAGCAGGCCGGCCAGTGACGGCCGGCACCGCCCCTTTCCCGCTGGAGACTCCCATGCTGCCCCTTCGCCTCCTCCGCCGCGCCGGCCGCGCGACCTTCGCGCTCGGCCTTGCCGCCGGCCTGCTGCTCGGCGCGGCGCACACACCGGCCTCCGCGCTCGACGATGCTCAGCGCAAGGAATTCGAGAGCGTCATCCGCGACTATCTCGTGAACAATCCCGAGGTGATTCAGGAAGCCATCGTGGTGCTGCAGCAGCGCCAGGCCGCGGCTGCAGCCAAGCAGCGCGAGGCGGCGGTGGCCGAGCTCAAGCCCCGCATCTACGACACCACGCGCGGCGTCGTGGTCGGCAACCCGCAGGGCGATGTCACCCTGGTCGAGTTCTTCGATTACAATTGCGGCTACTGCAAGCGCGCACTGGGCGACATGGTCGACCTCATCAAGGGCGACCCCAAGCTCAAGGTGATCCTCAAGGAATTCCCGGTGCTCGGACCGGGGTCGGTGGAAGCGGCACGCGTGGCGGTCGCCGTGCGCCTGACCGCGCCGGACAAGTATTTCGACTTCCACAAGAAGCTGCTCGGCGAACGGGGCCAGGCCAATAAGGACAAGGCGATCGAGGCCGCCGTCGCGGCCGGCGTCGACAAGGCCGCGCTGGAGAAGGCGCTCGACAATCCGGAAGTCAACGCCACGCTGCAGGACGACCTGCAACTGGCCGAGGCGCTCGGCATCGATGGCACGCCGAGCTATGTGCTGGGCGACCAGGTGGTGGTCGGCGCGGTCGGCCATGACCAGCTGAAGGACGCCATTGCCTCCGTGCGCAAGTGCGGCAAGACCCAGTGCTGACCGTCCGTGGCTGAAGCTCCGGCGCGGACCGCCCCCACGGACCGCGCCGGATGCGCCCCCGCCGCGAGGTCCGCCGGCCGGGGATAATCCAAGGGAAAGCACGGCAGGGCTTGGCGCGAGGCCAGCCATTGCCTATAAACCCGCGGCCGTCCCGGCATGGGGCCGCCGGCGGCTGGCTCAACGAGGCGCGATGCCCGACACGGTGCATGTTCTCAACGGACCGAATTTGAACCTGCTCGGCACGCGCGAGCCGGAGATTTACGGCCGTGCGACCATCGCCGATGTGGAGGCCGCCTGCCGCGCCGCCTGCGAGCGCCATGGCCTCGACCTCGTCTTCCGCCAGACCAACCATGAAGGCGAGCTCGTCACCTTCCTGCAGGAAGCGCGCGGCTCGCGTGGCGTGGTGCTGAACGCGGCGGCCTATACCCATACATCCGTCGCCATCGCCGACGCCATCAAGGCGGCCGGCCTCATTGTCGTCGAAGTCCACCTGTCCAACGTCTTCGCGCGCGAAGCCTTCCGCCATCATTCCTATATTTCGCCGGTCGCCCGTGGGGTGATCTGCGGCCTGGGGATCGACGGCTACCGGCTCGCCATCGATGCGCTCGCCACCGCCGGTGGCAAGATCAGCTGAGGGAGACGGGCGAGCGACCGTCACGGGATCATGATGAAAACCAACAAGCCGAACATCGACCCCGCGCTCGTGCGCGAGATCGCCAACCTGCTGTCCGAGAGCGACCTCACCGAGATCGAGGTGCAGCACGAGGATCTGCGCATCCGCGTCGTCCGCGCCGCGCCCACCGTCTATGCAGCCCCGGTTGCGGTCGCGCCGGCCCCCGTAGCCGCCGCCGCTCCGGCACCGGCCGCTGCGCCGGCTTCTGCCGCGCCCGTGGCCGACCTGTCGAAGCATCCCGGTCTCGTCACCTCGCCGATGGTGGGCACCGCCTATCTCGGCCCCGAGCCCGGCGCGAAGTACTTCGTCGAGGTCGGCTCGGTGGTGAAGGAAGGCCAGACGCTGCTCATCGTCGAGGCGATGAAGACCATGAACGCGATTCCCGCGCCCCGCGCCGGCACCGTGACCCGTATCATCGTGGAGAATGCGCAGCCGGTCGAATATGGCGAGCCACTCCTGATCATCGAGTGAGGCGCGCCTGATGTTCGGCAAGATCCTGATTGCCAATCGGGGCGAGATCGCCCTGCGCGTGCTGCGCGCCTGCAAGGAAATGGGCATCGCCACCGTGGCGGTTCATTCCACCGCCGACGCCAACGCCATGCATGTGAAGCTGGCGGATGAGAGCGTGTGCATCGGCCCGCCGCAGGCCCGCGACAGCTATCTCAACATTCCGGCCCTGCTCGCCGCCTGCGAGATCACCGGTGCCGAAGCCGTGCATCCCGGCTATGGCTTCCTCGCCGAGAATGCGCGCTTCGCGGAAATCCTCATCGACCATGGCGTGCAGTTCATCGGGCCGAAGCCCGAGCACATCCGCATCATGGGCGACAAGATCGAGGCAAAGAAGACCGCCAAGCGGCTCGGCATTCCCTGCGTGCCCGGCTCGGATGGTGGCGTCACCTCCGACGACGAGGCGATGAAGGTCGCCAACGAGATCGGCTATCCCGTGCTCATCAAGGCCGCCGCCGGCGGTGGCGGGCGCGGCATGAAGGTGGCGCGCTCGGAGCAGGAACTGTCCGCCGCGCTCTCCACCGCGCGCTCGGAAGCCCGCGCCGCCTTCGGCGACGACGCGGTCTATATCGAGAAGTATCTCGGCACGCCCCGGCACATCGAAATCCAGGTGCTGGGCGACGGCAAGGGCAACGCCATCCATCTCGGCGAGCGTGACTGCTCGCTGCAGCGCCGTCACCAGAAGGTGCTGGAAGAGGCCCCCTCGCCCATCCTCACGCCGGAACAGCGCGCCCGCATCGGCGGAACGGTGGCGCAGGCCATGCGCGACCTTAAATATCTCGGCGCGGGCACCATCGAGTTCCTCTACGAGAATGGCGAGTTCTACTTCATCGAGATGAACACCCGCATCCAGGTGGAACATCCGGTGACCGAGGCGATCACCGGCGTCGATCTCATCAATGAGCAGATCCGCGTCGCTGCCGGCCTGCCGATGAGCGTGACGCAGGACGACATCAAGCTCAACGGCCACGCCATCGAATGCCGGGTGAATGCGGAGCATCCGCGCACCTTCCGGCCCTCGCCGGGACGCATCGACTACTGGCACGTACCGGGCGGGCCGGGCGTGCGCATCGATTCGGCGGTGTATCAGGGCTATACGATCCCGCCCTATTACGACAGCCTCGCCGGCAAGCTCATCGTCCACGCCGCCACCCGCGAGGAGTGCCTCGCCCGGCTCAAGCGGGCGCTGAACGAGTTCGTGGTGGAGGGCATCGAAACCACGCTGCCGCTGTTCCGCGAGCTGGTCGAGAATGACGACATCAAGCGCGGCGCCTACGACATCCACTGGCTGGAGCACTTCCTCGCCGAGGGCGAGCCGGGCGCCTGAGGCGCCTTCAGATCAACTCTCGAACGACATCATGGCCGGGCATGTCCCGGCCATTTTCATGTCCGCCGTCGCCGTGCCAAAGGGCACGGCGCCTTCACAGCGCTGCGCATCTCGGTCATGCTGGCGTCATGTCACACCCGCGCGAACATCAGGTCGAGATCACCCCGGACGTGCTGCTGAAGGCCTATGCCTGCGGCATCTTCCCGATGGCCGAGAGCGCCGACGACCCCGGCCTCTACTGGATCGAACCGGAGCGGCGCGGCATCATTCCGCTGGACGACTTCACCCTTACGAGCCGCCTCGCCCGCACGGTGCGCGCCGACCGTTTCGAGATCCGCATCGACCATGACTTCGAGGCGGTGATCGATGGCTGCGCCGCCCCCGCCGACGGGCGCGGCTCGACCTGGATCAACCGGCGCATCCGCAAGCTCTATTGCGACCTGCACGCGCGTGGCTACTGCCACTCCGTCGAGGCCTGGCAGGATGGCGCGCTGGTCGGCGGCCTCTACGGTGTCCGGCTGGGGCGGGCCTTTTTCGGCGAGAGCATGTTCCACATCGCCCGCGACGCCTCCAAGGTGGCGCTCGTGCATCTGGTGGCGCGGCTGAAAAAGGGCGGCTTCGTGCTGCTCGACACCCAGTTCGTCACCGATCACCTGCGCAGCTTCGGCGCGATCGAAGTGCCCAAGCGCCAGTATAGCCGGCTGCTGGCACAGGCGTCGGAAGCGGGCGAAGGGGATTTCTACTGCTGGCCGCCCGGCGAGGCGATCACCGGGGCGGTCTGCTTGCAGTCGGTCAGCCACACATCATAGATCGGGTGCTCGACCCCGTGCAGGCCGGGGCTGGAAGCGAACATCCAGCCACCGAACAGCGGCTGCACCTTGCCGTCGAGCGCGATTTCCTGGATCTCGACGAAGCCCGTGGTGTTCTGCTGCTCGGTCTCCGGCCGCGTGTAGCAGGCGCGGGGCGTGATCCGCAGCGCACCGAACTGCACCGTCTCGTTGATCGCCACGTCGAAGCTGGTGATGCGGCCGGTGATTTTGTCGAGGCCGGAGAACTCGGCGGTGCGGTTCTCGATCTTCTGCTCCGGCGGCTGAATCACCTCGATGTCGCCGCTCGGACCGACGGTCGCCTGCCCCGGCACTTCCGCCGGCGCCTGGGCGGGCGCGCGCGGCGCACCGGCGTCGGGGTCCTCCATGATCGAGGGCACACCCGCCCCGCCCGGTGGCGAATCGGGGTCTTCGACCGGCCCTTCCATCTGCGGCGGTGGTGCCAGCGGCTGTGATTCCACCCCGCCCTGCCACCCCTGGGCAGCGACAGGCGCGGCGGCAAAGCCCGCCAGCATCACCCCGGCGAGAAGCGCGGAGCGCAGGAACGGTCGGAAAGCGGAAATGCCGTGCACCGGAAAGCCTCGCGAAGCGCACTGCCCCTCCGGCGCGCGCAGGGGGCCAAGATGCCGGGCAATGCGGCGATGTCGGGGCAGCCGCGAAAATGGCGCGCGCAGCCCCGCCTGCCCCGCCGGCGCGGCGGGCGTCACTCGGGCGTCCAGGCCTTGTAGTCGCCCGTCACGGCGGGGCGATGACCGAAGCCGATGGCCGAGCCGGGCGGGTGGTAGGCATTGACGGTGCCGGTGGGGTTCGGCCGGTGCGGCTGCTCCCACTCGCGGGCGACATAGGTTTCCTCGCTCGGCGGCACGTCGGAGCGCTGGTGCATCCAGGCGTGCCAGCCGGGCGGAATGGCGGTGGCTTCGGCATAGCCATTATAGATCACCCAGCGGCGCTCGAAGCCGAGCGAGGGGTCGATCTTGCGGCCCTTGGTGCGGTAGTAGCGGTTGCCGAACTCGTCCGTGCCGACGAACTCTCCATGCCGCCAAGTGTGGAAGCGCGTGCCCATGGTCTGGGCGTTCCACCAGGTGAAGGTCTCGGTGATGAAGTCGGAAATCTTCACGGAATTCGTCCCTGCGCCGGCCGTCGATCTCGCGCGGAACATGCCACCCGCACCGCGCGAAGTCCAGCCGCGCGCGGCCCGGCGCGGCGCTTAACCACGGCTGCGGAACTCCGTGGCATAATAGGCCAGCGCCAGCAGCAGTACGGCGCCGCCCGCCACCGTCACCGCTCCCCAGCCGCCGAGTTCGTAGAGCGGGCTCGCCACGGCGGAGCCCAGAGCGCCGCCGAAGAAGAAGGTCGCGATATAGAGCGCGTTCAGCCGCGCCCGGATTTCCGGTGCCAGCATGAAAATGGCGCGCTGGCCGAAGACCAGATTGGCCGTCACCGCGCAGTCGAGCACGATGGCGCCGAGCGCCAGCACGATCAACGAGGACGTGCCGCTGCCGAGTTCGGTCAACAAGAGGCCGGCCAGCGCCAGCGCCAGCGCCCCGCCCGTCGCGATCCTCGACCATCCCCGGTCGGCCAGCCAGCCGGCGAGCGGCGAGATGACGACGCTGGCAGCCCCCGCCAGAGCGAAAAGCGCGATTCCCTGCTGGCCGAGCCGGAATTCCGGCCCGGCGAGTTCCAGCGGCACCGCCGTCCAGAACAGCGTGAAGACCGCGAACATGGCCGCCTGATAGAGCGCCCGGCGGCGCAGTACCGGCTGCGAACGCAGCAGGGGCCAGAGCGAGCCGACGAGGCGTGCGTAGCTGGTGCGCCCGCCGGGGTGGCGGGGCGGCAAGGCGAGACGCAGGCCGACCGCCAGCGCCAGCATTGCCAGCGCGGCGATGAGGAACACCGACCGCCAGCCGAACCAGTGGGCGAGCAGGGAGGACACCGGCCGTGCCAGCAGGATGCCGGTCATCAGCCCGCTCACCACGCTGCCGACCTTGCGGCCGCGCTCTTCCGGCCGGGCCAGATGCGCTGCGAAGGGCACGGCGACCTGCGCCACCACCGAGCCGATGCCGAACACCAGCGCCGCCAGAAGGAACACGGCCGGTGCGTGCGCGAGGAACGCCAAGCCGAGACCGGCCGCGGCGCACAGCAGGATCGCGGAGATGAGGCGCCGGTTCTCGACGATGTCGCCCAGCGGCACCAGAAGCAGCAGGCCGGCGATATAGCCGAGCTGCCCGACGGTGACGACGAGGCTGGCCAGTGTCTCGTCGAGGCCGATGTCGTCGGCGATCAGCGCGATCAGCGGCTGGGCGTAATAGAGATTGGCGGCGCCGAGCCCCGCCGCGAGCGCGAGCAGGAAAAAGGTCGGGGCGCCGGCGGCGGGGGGCGCGTCGGGGATCGAGGTCATCGGGGCATGCCAGGTTGGAAGAACGGTGTTGCCGGTCATTTGGGGACCCGGGGCCGCCGCTGTCCAGATGCCGATGGGTCAGCGCGCCCTTGCCGTCGTGCGAAGGGAAAATGGCAAAAGCGCAAAGTGCGGTGATGCCCGTCATCCCCACTGTTCACCGGCTGTTTCGAAGGACGCGGATTGGCGCTGGACTCAGCGGCCGAATCCCCTCTCGATTGGGGTTCGCCCCTGGCGGGCGATGTGTGGTGCCCCCATCTAGATTTAGCGATTTTTTCACACACTCCACACTAGAGTTTGTGACGCAAGGTTGACGGGCACGAAGGAGTCGGACAGTTTGGCGCCGTCGGTCGCAGCGTGATTTTAGCGGACCGGCTCATCCAGATTGAAGCGGGCTCCATCGCCGGTACCACCTTCCGGCGGGGCGTTTATGCGTTCCACGTGCGTACCAACAACACACCGGAACGCAGCGGTCGCTTGGCCGTTCGATTTCGGATGACGGGGTATGCGGACGCAGGTCCGAGGCTTTGAAGATCGATACGCGGGCCGCGGACAGGTCCGCCCGAACCGGGGACGAACCAGAATGCGCATCCAGCGCCGTTACACGCAGGCCGGCCGTTCACCCTATGCGGACATCGCGTTCCGCAAGGCGACGAGCGAGATTCGCAATCCTGACGGATCGGTGGTGTTCCGCCTCGAAGCCATCGACGTGCCGGAGCATTTCTCGCAGGTCGCCACCGACATCATCGCGCAGAAGTACTTCCGCAAGGCGGGCGTGCCGGCGCGGCTGAAGAAGGCCGAGGAGGAGACTGTCCCCTCCTTCCTCTGGCGCGGCGTCGCCGATGAGAAGGCGCTCGGCGCCCTCCCCGAAAAAGAGCGCTATGTCGGCGAGACCGATTCCCGGCAGGTGTTCGACCGGCTGGCCGGCACCTGGACCTATTGGGGCTGGAAGGGCGGCTATTTCGATTCGGAGGAGGACGCACAGGCCTTCTTCGATGAGCACCGCTACATGCTGGCCATGCAGATGGCCGCGCCCAACTCGCCGCAATGGTTCAACACGGGCCTGCACTGGGCCTATGGAATCGACGGCCCGAGCCAGGGCCACTTCTATGTCGACTATGTCACCGGCGAGCTGACCCGCTCCAAGTCGTCCTATGAGCACCCGCAGCCGCATGCCTGCTTCATCCAGTCCGTCGGCGACGATCTGGTGAACGAAGGCGGCATCATGGACCTGTGGGTGCGCGAGGCGCGCCTGTTCAAGTACGGCTCCGGCACCGGCTCCAACTTCTCCGCGCTGCGCGGCGAGGGCGAGAAGCTTTCCGGCGGCGGCCGCTCCTCCGGCCTCATGTCCTTCCTCAAGATCGGCGACCGTGCGGCCGGCGCCATCAAGTCCGGCGGCACCACCCGCCGCGCGGCCAAGATGGTGGTGGTCGATGTCGACCACCCCGATATCGAGACCTATGTCGACTGGAAGGTGAAGGAGGAGCAGAAGGTCGCCGCTCTCGTCACCGGCTCCAAGACCGTCGCCAAGCACATGAAGGCCGTGATGAAGGCCTGCGTGAATTGCGAGGGCGAGGGTGACGATTGCTACGACCCGGAAAAGAACCCCGCCCTGAAGCGCGAGATCCGCGCTGCCAAGAAGGCGCAGGTGCCGGAGAACTATATCCGCCGCGTCGTGCAGTTCGCCAAGCAGGGCTACACGGAAATCGAGTTCCCGGTCTACGACACCGATTGGGATTCGGAGGCCTATCTCACCGTTTCCGGCCAGAACTCGAACAATTCGGTGCGCGTCGATGACGCGTTCCTGAACGCGGTCGAGGCGGATGCGGACTGGAACCTGACCTCCCGCATCACCGGCAAGGTGGTGAAGACTCTGAAGGCGCAGGAGCTGTGGGAGAAGATCGGCCATGCCGCCTGGGCCTGCGCCGACCCCGGCATCCAGTTCCACACCACGATCAATGACTGGCACACCAGCCCGGCCGGCGGCCCGATTCGCGCCTCCAACCCGTGCTCGGAATACATGTTCCTGGACGACACGGCGTGCAACCTCGCTTCGCTGAACCTGCTGCAGTTCCGCAAGGCGGACGGCACGTTCGACGTGGAGAGCTATGAGCATGCCTGCCGGCTGTGGACCGTCGTGCTCGAAATCTCGATCCTGATGGCGCAGTTCCCCTCGAAGGAAATCGCGCAGCTTTCCTATGATTACCGCACGCTCGGCCTCGGCTACGCCAATATTGGCGGCCTGCTGATGACCTCCGGCATCCCCTATGATTCCGCGGAAGGCCGCGCCTATTGCGGCGCGCTCACCGCGATCATGACCGGCGTCGCCTACGCCACCTCGGCCGAAATGGCCAAGGAGCTGGGCCCGTTCCCGGAATACACCCCCAACGCGCCCCACATGCTGCGGGTGATGCGCAACCACCGCCGCGCCGCCTATGGCGAGAAGGCCGGCTATGAGGGGCTGAGCACCAACCCGGTGCCGCTGGACCATGCCAAGGTGCCCGAGAAGCTGCTGGTCGAGCGCGCCAAGGCGACCTGGGACCTCGCCCTCTCGCTCGGCGAGGCGCATGGCTACCGCAACGCCCAGACCACGCTGCTCGCGCCCACCGGCACGATCGGCCTGGTGATGGATTGCGACACCACCGGCATCGAGCCCGATTTCGCGCTGGTGAAGTTCAAGAAGCTGGCCGGCGGCGGCTATTTCAAGATCATCAACCGCGCCGTGCCGGAGGCGCTGCGCACGCTCGGCTATTCCGAGAGCCAGCTCGCCGAGATCGAGGCCTATGCGGTCGGCCACGGCTCCATCACCCAGGCGCCGGCGATCAACCACTCCACCCTGCGCAGCAAGGGCTTCGACGACGCCATGCTGGCGAAGATCGACGCCAGCGTGAAGGCGGCCTTCGACATCAAGTTCGTGTTCAACCGCTGGACGCTCGGCGACGAGGCGCTGGCCAAGCTCGGCGTGCCGGCCGACAAGCTGGCCGACCCGGCCTTCGAGCTGCTGCCCTTCCTCGGCTTCTCCAAGAAGGACATCGAGGCGGCCAACATCCATGTCTGCGGCGCGATGACGCTTGAAGGCGCGCCCTTCCTCAAGACCGAGCACTATCCGGTGTTCGACTGCGCCAATCCGTGCGGGCGCATCGGCAAGCGCTACCTCTCCGTCACCAGCCACATTCTGATGATGGCCGCGGCGCAGCCCTTCCTCTCCGGCGCCATCTCCAAGACCATAAACATGCCGAACGAGGCGACGGTGGAGGACTGCAAGGAGGCGTATCTGCTCTCCTGGCGCCTCGCGCTGAAGGCCAACGCGCTCTACCGCGACGGCTCCAAGCTGTCCCAGCCGCTGAACTCGCAGCTCATCGCCGACGAGGACGACGAGGAGGACGCGGTCGAGGCGCTGCTGGAGAAGCCCGCCGCCGCCCGCGCCACCCAGATCACCGAGAAGGTGGTGGAGAAGATCGTCGAGCGCGTCGTCGCCCTGCGCGACCGCGAGAAGATGCCGGACCGCCGCAAGGGCTACACCCAGAAGGCGGTGGTCGGCGGGCACAAGGTCTATCTGCGCACCGGCGAATATGATGATGGCCGCCTCGGCGAGATCTTCATCGACATGCACAAGGAAGGCGCGGCGCTGCGCTCCTTCATCAACAACTTCGCCATTTCGGTGTCGCTGGGCCTGCAATATGGCGTGCCGCTGGAGGAGTATGTCGACGCCTTCACCTTCACCCGCTTCGAGCCCGCCGGCCCGGTGCAGGGCAATGAGGTGATCAAGTACGCCACCTCGATCCTCGACTACATCTTCCGCGAGCTCGCCGTGTCCTATCTCGGCCGCCACGAGCTCGGCCATGTCGAGCCGAGCGAGTCGCATTTCGACGCGCTGGGCAAGGGCGTGGAAGAGGGCAAGGCCTCCCCGACCTCGGCCGCCTCGCGCATGGTCTCCAAGGGCCTGATGCGCGGCAAGAATGTGAGCCTGATGGTGGTGCCGGCCGGCACCCCGACGGCGCCCGCCGGCGCGGCCTCCAATGTCACCGCGCTGCGCGGCGGCATCCAGGGCGCCACGGCGCTGAAGGCGGAGCCGATGGACGAGGAGGAACTGGAGCTGGGCAGCACCGACGCCCTGCCCTGGTCCGCCCCCACCCCGGCCCCGGCGGCGAGCGGCCCGACCAAGGCGGAAGCCCGCGCCATCGCCCGCGCCAAGGGCTATGAGGGCGAAGCCTGCCCCGAGTGCCAGAACTTCACCATGGTGCGGAACGGCACCTGCCTGAAGTGCGAGACCTGCGGAAGCACGACCGGGTGCAGCTGAGCAAGGTCAGGCTCATGTTCGACCACCTCATCCATGCGGACTGGAGCATGGATGAACGGAAGAGGTGGATGACGATGGCCACCCGTCAGAAAGACGGGTGGCTTATCGATTCCGCCTTTAAGGCAGCTTCTCCCTCTGTCTTTGTTCAACAGCTCGCGGAGATTGGTCGGAATGGACGCGTTCTGGTCGGCTTCGACTTTCCGATCGGCGTTCCATCGGCCTATGGCGTGCAAACCGGCTTTGCTGATTTTCCGGCCGCACTGAGAGGCTTTGGAGAGGGCGACTGGTCCGACTTTTTCAGGGTCGCCGACACTTCCTCAGAGATTTCCCTACAGCGACCGTTCTATCCCCGTGTCTCCCGGAAAGGGTCGACACGGACTGACCTCACGACCGGCCTAAGCGTCCTGACGTTCGCCGACCTGTTACGGAAATGCGAACGAAGGACCGAGCATGGCCCTGAAGGTTGTGCCCTGTTCTGGACACTCGGCGGCAACCAGGTTGGCAAGGCCGCACTGAACGGCTGGCACGGGGTAATCCGCCCGGCCATGCTGGACGGTGCGCTACTTTGGCCATTTGACGGCACGTTGGCAGACCTGTCTCGGCGTGCCGGAGTTGTTCTTGCTGAGACCTATCCGGCCGAGGCCTATGCAATTTTTGAGGGTCGCTTTCTTCGACGAGAAAGCAAGAGCCAGCAGGCTGATCGCTTAGGCAAGGCTCCCGCCATTCATCGCTGGGCAAACACCAACTCAATTCAACTGTCCCCATCACTTATCGCTCAGATCGACGCAGGCTTCGGGCCGAGAAAGACAGGCGAGGATGCTTTTGATGCCTTTGCGGGCATGGTCAAGATGATCGAGGTGGTCGAAGGTCGTCGGAAAGAAATGAGCTATCCTTGGCCAGAGGCAACCGTCTGGGAGGGATGGATTCTCGGACGATAGCCCGCCCCCCGCCCGAGCGGGCCGACACACGCCAATCTGGATCCCCGATGAATCTTCCCCCCACCCTCACCACCCCTCGCCTGTTCCTGCGTCCACACCGGATGGAGGATTTCGACGCCTATGCCGCCATGTGGGCGGAGCCGGCGGTGGTGCGCTTCATCGGCGGGCAGCCGCTGAGCCGCGAGGCGGCCTGGGTGCGCTTCCTGCGCCAGGCAGGGCTGTGGCATCATCTCGGCTTCGGCTTCTTCGTCATCGAGGATCGCGTCAGCGGGGCCCTGCTCGGCGAAGCCGGCTTCCATGACATGAAGCGCACGCTCGAACCCTCCATCGAGGGCACGATGGAAGCCGGCTGGGCGCTGCGCACGGAAGCGCAGGGCAAAGGGCTGGCGGAAGAAGCGATGCGCGCGGTGCTCGCTTGGGGCGAGGAGCATCGCCACGGCGCCCGCTTCACCTGCATGATCGAGCCCGATCACGCGGCGTCGCTCCATGTCGCCGGCAAGCTCGGCTTCACCCGTTACGCCCAGGGGGTCTATGGCGGGAAGCCGGTGGTGCTGCTGGAGCGGCGCGCGACGGCGGACGCGCCCGCGCCATAGGCGTGAGCCGGATCAGCGCGCGCGGCGTCCATTGGCGAGCACGTTGCGGATCGAGAAGCTCGAATGGATGCGCGAGAGGCCCGGAAGGGTCGACAGGATCTCGGTGTGGATGCGTTCGAACTCCGCCGGTGTCTCGACTTCGACGCGCAGCAGATAGTCCGAACCGCCGGTCATGAGGAAGCACTCGCGGATTTCCGGGTGCCGGCGTACCGCCGCTTCGAAGCGGTTGAGGTAATCCTCCGTCTGCCGTTCCAGCGTGATGTTGATGATCACGGCAATGGCGGCATCGCGCGCGGAATGGTCGACCAGCACGGTGTAGCCGCGAATGACGCCGCTGTGCTCCATCGCCTTGATGCGCCGCTGGCAGCTGGAGGGGGAGAGCCCGACCTCGGCGGCGATCTGCGCGCTCGGCATGCGCGCATCCAGGCGCAGCAGGCGCAATATGTTGCGGTCGATCGAATCCAAAGCGCTCACGGCGATTCCTTCGAAAAATTCGCTGATACGTGCAAAATGGCGCATCGATGCAGCAATCATGCACAGATCGCGGAAAATGTGCATGATTGCTCCGCTATACTCAATCCTCGTTCGGCAAGCGAGGATGAGGCGGGCGATGTTCGGCGAGATCTCCAATGACCAGACGGCGATCGACACCGCGCCGGGTATCTTGACCATCGATCTCGGGGCGCTTGCCGCCAATTACCGGCAGCTCAAGCAGCGGGTCGGGGCCGCGCGCGTGGCCGGCGTGGTCAAGGCGGATGCCTATGGCCTTGGCGCGGCGCGCGTCGTCCCGGCGCTCCATGCTGCGGGATGCCGCGACTTCTTCGTCGCCCAGTTCAGCGAGGCGCAGGCCATTGTTCGCACCCTCGGCCGCGACGCGCGGCTCTATGTGCTCAACGGCCTGCAACCCGGCGCTGAGCGCGCCTGTGCGGAGGCGGGTATCATTCCCGTCCTCAACAGCCTCGAACAGCTCGCCAACTGGTCCCACTGCGCCCGCGCCCGCGGAGCGGACCTGCCGGCGCTCTTGCAGTTCGACACCGGCATGTCGCGCCTCGGCCTGCCGCCGGAGGAAGTCGACATCCTGCTTCAGCAACCGTCGCGGCTGGAAGGCGTGCGCCTGCTGCATGTGATGAGCCACCTCGCCAGCGCCGACGAGCCGGACAGCCCGCAGAACGCCGAGCAATTGGCGGTGATGCGCCGTTTCGCGGCGGCGTTTCCCGGCATCGAGCCGTGCTTCGCCAATTCCGGCGGCATCTTTCTCGGGGCGGACTATCACGGCGCGCTCGTGCGCCCCGGCATCGCGCTCTATGGCGGCGCACCGACCGCCGGCGTGCCGAACCCGATGCAGCCGGTGGTGCGGCTCGACGCGCGCGTGGTGCAGACCCGGCTCGTGCCGGCGGGCGCCCTGGTCGGCTATGGCGGCGTGCATGTCACCTCCGGCGAGCGCCGGCTCGCCACCGTCTCGGTGGGCTATGCCGATGGACTGCCACGCGCGCTGAGCGATCGCGGCGCGGTCTATCAGAGCGATGTCCGGCTGCCGATCGTCGGGCGCGTGTCCATGGACAGCCTCACCGTGGACGCCACCGCGCTTGCCCCCGGCACGCTCACGCTCGGCACGCTGGTCGAGATCATCGGCCCGCACCAGACGCTGGAAGACGTGGCGCGCGACGCCGGCACCATTCCCTACGAAATCCTCACCGCGCTCGGCAGGCGCTATCATCGCGTCTATCGCTGAGCGCGCGGGCAGGAACAGACCAGAGGCACCTTCCGATGAAGATCGTCATACTCGGCGCCGGTGTGATCGGCGTCACTTCCGCCTATTACCTCGCCAAGGCCGGCCATGAGGTGACGGTGCTCGACCGGCAGCCGGGCCCGGCGCTGGAAACCAGCTATGCCAATGCCGGCGAAGTCTCGCCGGGCTATGCCTCGCCCTGGGCCGCGCCGGGCATACCGATGAAGGCGCTCAAATGGCTGTTCATGAAGCACGCGCCCTTGATCATCCAGCCGCGTTTCGATGTCGCGACCTGGCGCTGGATGCTGGCGATGCTGAGCAATTGCACCGCCGCACGCTATGCCGTGAACAAGGGGCGCATGGTCCGCCTCGCCGAATATAGCCGCGACTGTCTGGCCGAGCTGCGCGCGGAAACCGGCATCGCCTATGACGAGCGGATGCAGGGCACGCTCCAGGTGTTCCGCACCCAGAAGCAGCTCGACGGCATCGGCAAGGATATCGAGGTGCTGCGGGCCGACGGTGTTCCCTTCGAGGTGCTGGACCGTGCCGGCTGCGTCGCCGCCGAGCCCGGCCTCGCGCGCGCGGCCGAGAAGATCGTCGGCGGCCTGCGCCTGCCCGGCGACGAAACGGGCGACTGCTTCAAATTCACCACCGCCCTGGCCGCCCGGGCCGAGACGCTGGGCGTGAGCTTCCGCTACGGGGTCGACATTCGCGGGATCAAAACCGCGGCCGGGCGTGTCGTCGCCGTGGAGACAGCGGCCGGCGAGGTTCATGCCGACCGCTTCGTCGCCGCGCTCGGCAGCTTCACGCCGCAGCTTCTCGCCCCGCTCGGGCTCGACCTGCCGATCTATCCGGTGAAGGGCTATTCGATCACCGTGCCGATCGTGGAAGAGAGGCTGGCGCCGGTCTCGACGGTGATGGACGAGACCTACAAGGTCGCCATCACCCGCCTCGGCGACCGCATCCGCGTCGGCGGCATGGCGGAAATCGCCGGCTTCTCCACCAGCCTGCCGCCGTCCCGCCAGGCGACACTGGTGCAATCGGTGGAGAGCCTGTTCGGCGGCGCCGGCGACCAGAGCCGGGCGTCGTTCTGGTCGGGCCTACGGCCGATGACTCCGGACGGCACGCCGATCATCGGCCGGACGCGCTACCCGAACCTGTTCCTCAATGCCGGCCACGGCACGTTGGGCTGGACCATGTCCTGCGGCTCATCGCGTGTGCTGGCCGACCTCATCAGCGACCGCACGCCCGACATCGACGGGGACGATCTGGCGCTGGCGCGCTACGCGGCGTGACGCGGGACAGCGACAGCGGGGCACAGGGCCGTGACGCCCTTCAAGGGTGCGCGCGGGTTCTCCCTTGCCCCGCTTTCCCCGCGAGGACGGCTTTTACGGCCGCCTGCCTGTCGAATGCGCCGTCCCCGGCAGTGCCCCCATAGAGCGCGGCATCGAGGGCGGCGGTCTCGCAGCCGCTCACGTACAGTCCGAGGTCGCGGCGGCGGCGCAGATAGGCGTCGCACGCCCGGCGAAGGGCAAAGAGATCTCCGGAGCGGGCCGCGCGCTTCAGCTGTTGCCGCGTCGGATCGAAGGGCGAGAACCGGCGAAGCGCGCGCAGCAGCGGCGCTCGCCGGTGCGGCGTGAGCCCGGCAAGGCACAGACCGAGCCCGGTGAGCGCCCCCGCGATCCCAGCCGCCACACCGGCCGCCATAGGTCCGGCCGGCAGCCGGCCGGTGCCGCTCCGATTGTCGTGGAAGCTGGCATAGCCGAAGGGCAGCGCGGGGATTTCCGCTGTCCGCATCTCCCGGCTTGCCGTGTCGAACCACGGGATGGGGACGGGTGGCAGCACGCCGGGCTCCCCGGTCGTGGGCCGCAGATGCCATTCCCACACAACCGTCGTCACCGGGCCGGCGGGGGTCGGCCGCATGTCGCGCTGTTCCGGCGCGGCGAAGCTTATCAGCCATGGCGCGCGCAGGACGGGGCGCGGCGGCAGCCTGTGCGGCAGCGTGCCCTCTGCCGTCAGCGTGACGCGGCGCACCAGAGTCTCGCCATCGCGCAGCGCGCCTGGCGCAGCCGACAGGGCGTCCTCGATCGTCAGCTGGCGGGCCGACAGCGGCGCGCCCTCGCCGGGATACGGCGCGATGGCGAGGCTGACTGGCGGCGCCACGACGTCGAGCGGGGCTCGCAGGTTCTTCTCATCGACCACGGTGAGATGGTGCTCCACCGGGCCGAGCGTCAGCGTTCCGGCATGGCGGGGGAAGACGGCGAGGCGCCGTTCGAACACCCGGACGGTACGCCCTTCAATCTCCTCGTCGCGCCATTGGTCGCGCGCCAGCTGCAGCCAGTCATAATCCTCAGAACTGGGAAATGTCAGCGTCTCCAGCGCGATGCGACTGGTGTATTCGCCCCTCAGCGTGACCGGGATCATCTCGCCGACGACCGGGCGCGCGCCGTCCGGCAGCAGCAGGCGCAGACCGTCGCCATAGGCATCACCGGCGATCAGAAGCAGCAACAGGCCGACCCACCTCACCATTTTTCGGCCTCCTCGGGCCGCAGCAGGCCGAGCCCGGCCCGCCGCTCATATTCCTTGCGCAGACGCAGGCGCAGAAATTCGCCGGGATCGTCGGCCAGCGTCTCAAGCCACGCATCCGAGGCCGCGAAGCCGCGCGCCTCGATCGGCTTTTTCCAGGTGGGATCAGGCGTGCTGGCGATGATCGGCGCCTCCATCGGGTCGCCGGGGACGAGGCCGCCCGCGCCCGGCAGCCGGCCGGGTACGGTGGTCTCCCCCGTCGTCTTCGGCACCATCGCGTCGACCAGATCACGGAGCCGGCGCGCCTCGTCGTCGGACGGGTTGCCGAACAGCACCGCGTCGACATAGGCGACAGAGAGCGCGTGCTGTCCGGTGGCGGCGAGCGTCAGCGCCCGATTGAAGGTCTGGCTGCGCCCCGCCTCGGCGAAGGCGGCGTCGGCGCCGGCGTAGTCGCCCGCCCGGTACAGAGCGAGCCCCCGTGCTGCCGGATCGTTCAGCACGCGCGCGGCCGTGCCCGGCGCGCCGAGCCTCAACAGAAGGCGGCCCCAGGCAGCGGGACCGGCGGCAAGCACGCAGGCGAGCCCGACCACGGCGACGAGAGCGAGACGTGGGCGCAGGCCCGCGTTCATGCGCGCCTCCGGAACAGGCCCAGCAAGGGCAACCCCGCCAGCGCCGCGAGACAGGGGCCGAGATCGAGATAGGCCAGCGTCGAGAGCGCCGGATCGCGCTCCAGACCGCCCCGCTGCGCCAGCCGGGCCAGAACGGGGGAAGGGGCGCGGGCAGGCGCGGCGAGGCTTCCCAGCACTTCAAGAGCCGCAGGATCGCTCACACCGCCGGCCGATCCGGTCAAGGTCAGCACGGAGAGCCGCACGCCATCGCCAGCGAGACGCTGCGCCTCCCCCTGGGCGGCGCCATCGACACCGCCGCCATCGGAAATCAGCACGAGATCGGCGTCCGGGCTCGCCCGCAGCATCTGCCGCGCCAGCGCCAGCGCACTCGCGGGGCGGCTTCCACCGTCCGGCATGGTGTCGCGGGCGAGCACGGCGATATGGCTTTCCAGCGTCGCGGGGTCCGCCGTGGGCGCCGCCACTTCATACGCCTCGCCGGAATAGAGCAGCATGCCGACCGGCCGTCCGGACACGGCCGTCAGAAGAGCGGCGGCGGCGGCCTGCGCATCGGCAAGGGCCGGGCCTTCCGCGACCGATGGCGACATGTCGAGGGCGATGACAACCGCTCCGCTGCCCGCCAACACCGGCGCATCCGCGCGCGGCACGGCGGGACCGCACAGGCCGAGGCTCAGCAGGAGCGCTGAGGCGAGCAAGCCGACGCCCCGGCGGCGGGCCCCTCCCCCCAAATGCCCCAGCGCCCGCATCGCCTCGAACATCACCGGTGGCATCACCCGTTCCCAGCCGCCGGCGGCGGGTCCTTGCCGCCAGAGCCACAGCGCGAGGACGACGAGCAGCGGCAGGGCAAGGAGCCACCAGGGACGCAGGAGAACGAGATCGCTCATCTGCGCCTCCACGCCGCCAGCAGCACCACCAGCGCCAGCGCCGCGCCACCGGGCCACATCCAGAGCGGGCGCCAGTAGCGCAGCGGCGGGCGCTTCATCGGGTTCGGCTCAAGTTCATCCAGCGTCGCCGCCATCGCTTCGAGATCCGCCATGCTGCGCACCCGGAAGCTGGTGCCCCCGCCGGCCTCGGCGATCTCCCGCAAGGCGACCGCGTCCACGGCATCGCGCGACGCCGGCTGATGCTCGATATCCTCGGGGCCGAGCGCGATGGTATGCACCCGCACCCCATGGCCCGCCGCCAGCCGCGCGACATCCGACGCCAGAACCTTGCCCGCCGTATCCACCCCGTCCGAGAGCACGACCACGACCTTGGTGGTGGCTTCGCTGCCCATGATCCGCCGCGTCGCCAGCCCCAGCCCGTCCGAAATGGCGGTGGAGCGGCCCGAAATGCCGATCTGGGCCACCTCGATGGCGCGGGCGACGGACGCGACGTCGAAGGTCGGCGGCTGCGCGACATAGGCCCGGTCGCCGAAGATCACCAACCCGATGCGGTCGCCCTGGCGTGCCGCCACGAAACGCGCGGCGACGCGCTTGACCGCCTCCAGTCGCGAGAGCGGGGCGCCATCGAGAACGAAATCCTCCTTCAGCATGCTGCCGGAGAGGTCGAGGGCCAGCAGGATTTCCCGGCCCGACGCCGTCACCAGATCGCGCGTCGCAGCAACCTGAGGGCCGGCGAGCGCCAGAACCAGCGCGCTCCACGCCGCGAGGAGAACCGCTTGCCCGGCCCGATCCTCGCCGTGCCGCGCCGGCAGCGCTGCGGCGAAGGTGGCGGGCGCCACAGCAAGCCCGGCTTCCCCCGGCGCCCGCGCCGTCGGAAGCAGGCGCACAAGCAGCGGGAGCGGAAGCAGCAGCAGGGCGAGCGGAAAGGCGAGGGAGACAGAGCCGATCACCGCTGCGCCCGCCGTGCCTTGAGAGCGATGCGCTCGACCGATTCCGGCGACAGCGGCGGCGCGCTGCCATAGGCCATGGCGCGCAGCTCCTGCGGCAGATGGCCGAGCAGACGGCCGATCGCCAGCACCCGTTCCTGCGGCGGCATCCCCCTTGTGGCGCGGATGAGCGCGCGCCGCGACGGACGCCGCGCGAAGAAGGGGGCCGCCAGCAGCGCGAGCAGCGCCGCGGCCAGCAGCCCGGCGCCGAACAGCAGCAGCAGGTCGGCGGCGCTCATCTGCATGAGTGCCGGCGGCAGGCGCCCTTCCGGCAGGGCCGCAATGAGTTCAGCCTGCGTCATCGGCGACCACCTCGAGGCCGACATTCAGGACGCGGAGACGCTGCGCCAGCGCGGCATGGTCGAACGGGCACAGCCGCGCGAGGCGGGAAACCCCGCCGGCCCTGAGCGGCAGCGCGAAGGCAGGAGGCGCGGTCTCGATCCTGTCGAGTGGCAGCAGCACACGGACGAGACGGCGGCGGGCGAGCCGTGCCAGGGCCGGCTCGTCCTCCGGCGCCAGGCCGTCCGGCCCCGTGGCGACAAGCACCTCGCCGCCGGGCGGGCACAGCCGCACGGCGCGGGTCAGCCCCTCCTCCAGCGACGGCCAACCGCCGCCCACCCCGAGCGCGCGGTCGTGGCAACTGGCGAGCATGTGGCTGATGCGGACCATCTGCGGGACGCCGCCGGCCAGCGGTACGGTAGCCAGACCCTCGGCGCTGACGCCGATCGCCGCCAGCGAGGCCCCCCGCGCCACCGCCTGCCACCCTCGCCGCGCCGCCAGCCGCGCCGCGCGCACCGAGCGCAGCGCGGCGCCCGTGCCCCAGAGCATAGGCCGGCGGAAATCGACGATCAGCAGCAGCGTATCGTCCCGGTCCTCATGAAAGCTGCGGATATGCGGAATGCCGGTGCGGGCGGTGGCGGAGGGATCGATGCGGCGGGCGTCATCGCCTTCGGCAAAGACGCGGATCTCGCGCAGATCCATCCCCGCGCCCGGCGCCCGGGCGGGAACGGCGCCGGGCCGGCGGGACGCCGGCTGGGCGTGCCCGGTCCTGGGTGCCCCCTCGCGCAGCGCCAGCAATTCGCGCGCTTCAAGCCGAAGGCCGGGCGCCGCCAAAGCGGGGGTCACCATGGCTCGACCCGACGCAAAATGTCGGCGACGAGCGTTCGCCCGCTACGCCCCTCACCGATGGCCGACCAGCTCGGCACCAGGCGGTGCGCGAGCGCATCGGGCGCGAGGGCGATGACATCTTCCGGCAGCACATAGTCACGCGCCCGGAGCCAGGCGCGCGCCTGCGCTGACACCGCCAGCGCCAGCGTGCCGCGCGGCGAGATCGGATGCTCCACCCATTGCGCGACCGCGCCGCCGGGCCGCGACGCCATGACCAGCCGGACGATGAAATCCTTCAGCGCCGGTGCCAGATGCACCCGCGCCACTTCGTCCTTCGCGGTCCTAAGCGCATCCGCGTTGAGTGGGAGGGCGAGGAAGGCGGGGGCGTCGATGCGCTCGGCGGAGACCAGATCGAGAATGGCGCGCTCCTGCTCGGCCTGCGGAAGGTCGAGCGAGAGATGCAGCAGGAACCGATCCATCTGCGCCTCCGGCAGCGGAAAGGTGCCCTCGTGCTCGATCGGGTTCTGCGTCGCCACGACCATGAAGGGCTCGGGCAGCGCACGGCTGACGCCGGCCGTCGTCACCTGGCCCTCGGCCATGGCCTCCAGCAGCGCCGACTGCACCTTGGGCGGGGCGCGGTTGATCTCGTCCACCAGCACCAGCGCGTGGAACAGCGGACCGGGCACAAAAGCGAAGCCGCCGCTCTCGGGGAGGAACACCTGTGTCCCCGTGAGGTCGGAGGGCAACAGGTCCGGCGTGCACTGGATGCGCGCATGGCTGCCGGGAAGGTGCGCGGCGAGCCGCTTGACCGCGCGCGTCTTGGCGATGCCCGGCGGCCCTTCGATCAGCACATGGCCGCCGGCGAGAAGGGCGATCAGCAGCCGCTCCACCAGCTCTTCGTGACCTATCAGACCGGCGGCGACAGCGGCGCCGAGCTGCGCGACCGGATGGCTCATCTCGTTCATGCACCGGCTTCCCCTGGCAGACACCAGCGCCAGCATGGAGAACCCGGCCGAAGCGGCCAGAGACAGCCTCCCGCCCGATCCGGGAAGATCGCCCGGGTCAGAGCGGCAGACGGGCGACCGCGCGCATGCCGTTTTCGACCGGGGAGAGCTCAAAGCTGCCGCCCAGCGCATCGACCCGCTCGCGGATGCCGAGCAGGCCGTAGCCATCGTCGATGGCACCGTCATGGCGGGGCGAACCGTCATCGGCGGTGGTCAGGGTGATGGCGTCGCCAACCGCGATGTGCAGCGAAATATGCGTCGGCGTGCCGTGCCGAACGGCGTTGGTCACGCATTCCTGGGCGATGCGGTAGAGGCTGAGCGCCAGAGCGTCGGGCACTGCGTCGAGCGGACCGGCGAGCGTCAGATCGAAACGGACCCCCGGCACGCGCGTTCGCCAGTTGGCAATCATGCGCTCGACGGCCGGGCGCAGGCCCAGATCATCGAGGTCCGGCGGCCGCAGCCGGGACAGCTCGGCCCGCAGGCTGTCCATCATCTGGCCGGAGATTTCGGCGATGCGCGCCCCGTCCTGTGCCGTGCTTTCGCCCGATTGCGCGATCGCCGCCGCCATGGCCCGGGTGGCGGTGAGGCACTGGCCGAACTCGTCGTGCAGCTCGCGCGCCAGCGCCCGCCGCTCATTCTCCTGCACCGAGAAGAGCCGGCGCGTCAGCTCGGCCCGCACCGCCTGCGCCTCCTGCAGAGCCGCCGCCGTCTCGTTCACCGCGCGGCTCAGCCGGTCGAATTCCGTCACCCGCAGCCGTGGCAGGCGGGCGGCGAAGTCGCCATGCTGCAACCGCTCGATGCCGCGCACCACGCTGGCGAACGGCGCCAGCAGGCGGATCATGAGCAGGCCGGTCAGCAGCGCGCCGCCAATGGCCATGCCCACCGCCACCCGCATCAGGTCGCCCGTGCGGGCCCAGGCGCGGGTGACAATGACACCGGGATCGGCGATCGCCGTCACATAGGCGTCGGTGACGTAGCGTGTGCGCACCGGCACGGCGACCGGCGCCGGCACCAGGCCGAGCCGGTTGGCCAACCAGACGAACCAGTCCGGCGGCGTGGGCGCCGCCACATAGGGCCCGCAGCGGCGCTGTACCGGCTGGTCGCGGGGCCCGAGTTCGACACATATGCCCGGCGCAATGAGGCTCCAGGCCGGGAATTGCTGCCAGTCACGAAACACCGGCGTCGGCGCCACGCCGCCGAAGGCCAGCCCCTCGAAGCTGGGGCGGGCGGCGATGGCGTCGGATACGAGCGTGGCCGTCGTCTGCGCGTCGCGGCGCGCCGCATTCGCCGTGTCCCACAGCACCCATCCCGCCGCGACGACGAGAGTGAGCAGCCCGGCGACCAACACCCGCACGACGAGTTGCGGAACAAGGCCGCGCATCAGGGCACAGGCACGAGGCCGGCGCGCTGCGCCTTGAGCACGAGGTCGGCGTCGCCCGACGCGCCCAGCTTGGCCCGGATCTGCGACAGGTTGTTCTGGACGGTCTTGGACGAGAGCTGGAGATCGCGGGCGATGGCGCGCCCGTTCAAGCCCCGCATCAGCATGAGGAGAATGTCCCGCTCGCGCGGGGTGAGGCCGGCGGTCGGGTCGTCCTCGACCACGCTGCGGGCGAAGTCCTGCGCCACGTCGGTGGAGAGAGCGCGCCGCCCGCCCATCACCGTCGCGATGGCGCGGACCAGCTCGTCCGGCGGGCTGGACTTCGAGACGAAGCCGCGCGCCCCGGCCGCCATCGCCTTCTGAGCGAACACGGCCCCCTGATGCATCGACACGATGAGAATGCGCGCCCGGGGATCGTCCGCGAGGATCGCCTCCACCGCCGGGAAGCCTCCCCCGCCCGGCATGGAGAGGTCCATCAGCACGATGTCGGGCCGGTGCTCGGCGAAGGCCGCCCGCGCCGCCTCTCCATCGCCGGCCTCGGCGACGACGGAAAGCCCCGCCTGGCGTCCGAGCAGGCGGCGATAGCCTTCGCGCACAATCGGATGATCGTCGACCAGAAGAATGCGGATCGGGTCCATGGACAGACGATAGCGCGGGCGGCGCAGGGCACCAAGAGCCGCGCCCCTGACCCGCGGCGTTGCAGAGTCTCCTGCACGTCGTTGATGGTGGAGATGGTGCTCGTGATCCTCGGGACCGCCGCGACGGCGCTCGGCGTGGAGTCGCGGACGGTCGAAATCTGCGCCGAAATCTGCCGATGATCTCGGCTTCGCGATGGCCCATGAGATCGAGAAAATCGGCTTTGGAGCTTTCGTTGCGGACGCTCCTGCATCGCCCTGTCGGGAGCCGCATCGTGAGGAAGCGTTGCCGGCGTGCCGGCCCGTCTTGATCTCTGGCGCCGGTCTTGCCATCTCAGGCGCCTCGTTCATCCATGTGACGGTTCGCCATGACCACCGAGACCTTTGAGAGCCGCCCTTTCGAGGCCGATGTTTCCCGTCTGCTGCACATGATGGTGCATTCGGTCTATTCCGACCGCGACGTGTTCCTGCGGGAGCTGATCTCCAACGCCGCCGATGCCTGCGAGAAGCTGCGCTACGAGGCGATCACCCAGCCGGAGCTGCTCGGCACCGATCCCGTCCTCGCCATCACCCTCTCGGCCGATCCGGAGGCCGGCGTTCTCACCGTCGCCGATAACGGCATCGGCATGAGCCGCGACGAGCTGATCGACGCGCTCGGCACCATAGCCCGCTCCGGCACGCGCAGCTTCATGGACCGCATCGCCGAGGCGGAGGGTAAGGAAGGCGCCAAGGAAGGCACCCAGCTGATCGGCCAGTTCGGCGTCGGCTTCTATTCCGCCTTCATGGTCGCGGCGAAGGTGGATGTGGTCAGTCGCCGCGCCGGCAGCGCGGAAGCCTGGCGGTGGTCCTCCGACGGCAAGGGCGCTTTCACCGTCGCACCCGTGGCGCTGGACGAAGCCCCGGCGCGCGGCACGACGGTCACGCTCCATCTCGCCGACGACGCCAAGACCTATGCCGAGCGCTGGACGCTGGAGCGCATCGTCAAGGAGCAGTCCGGCCATGTGCCGGTGCCGATCCGCTTCATCGAGAAGCCCGGCGCGGAAGCTGCCGCCCTCTCCGACGGCGCGGCGCTATGGACGCGCCCTCGCTCCGAGATTTCGACGCAGGACTACACCGATTTCTACCGCAGCGTCGCCGGCCAGTATGACGAGCCGGCGCTGACCGTGCATTTCCGCGCCGAGGGCCGGCATGAATACACCGCCCTCGCCTTCGTGCCCGGCGCGCGGCCCTTCGACCTGTTCGACGCCGACCGCCAGGGCCGCATCAAACTCTATGTGAAGCGGGTCTTCATCACCGACGATGCCGAGCTGCTGCCGCGCTATCTGCGCTTCGTACGCGGCGTGGTCGACAGCGCCGACCTGCCGCTCAACGTCTCGCGCGAGATGATTCAGGACAGCCCGTTGCTCGGCGCCATCAAGAAGGGCGTGACCAACCGGGTGATCTCGGAGCTTGCCAAGCTCGCCGACACCGATGCCGAGGCGTTCGGCAAGGTGTGGGAGAATTTCGGCGCGGTGATCAAGGAAGGGCTCTATGAGGATTTCGAGCGCCGCGAGCAGCTGCTGAACCTCGCCCGCTTCAAGACCACCGCCTCCGGCGAGGGCACGCGCAGCCTGAAGGAGTATGCCGCCGGCCTGAAGGAGAACCAGACCGCGATCTACTACATCGCCGGCGACGACGCGGCGCGCATCGCCCACTCGCCGCATCTCGAAGGCTTTCGCGCGCGCGGCATCGAGGTGCTGCTGCTGGCCGATCCCGTCGACGCCTTCTGGGTAGCCAATGGGCTCGACTATGAGGGCAAGCCGTTCAAGTCGATCACACAGGGCGCCGCCGATCTCGGCCTGATCCCGCTCCTCGACACGCAGGCCGCGCCGGCCGACACGGCAAGCGAGGAGGTGACGTCCCTCATCGCCGCGCTGAAGGCGGAGCTGGGCGAGGAGGTCGCCGATGTGCGTCCCTCCGACCGCCTGACCGACAGTGCGGTGTGCCTCGTCGCCTCGGAGAGCGGACCGGACCGGCAATATGAGCGCTTCCTTGCCGCGTCCGGGCGCCTCGGCAGCGCGGCCAAGCCGATCCTGGAAATCAACCCGCGCCACGCCATGATTGTCGGTCTCGCCGGCAGCACGGACGCCGCCACGCGGGCGGATGCCGCGCATCTGCTGCTCGACACTGCGCGCGTGCTCGATGGCGAACGGCCGGGCGATGCCGCCGCCTTCTCGGAACGGCTGTTCCGGCTGCTGGCGCGCGGCCTCGGCACGGCCTAACCGTCGTTACTGCCCCGACCATCGCTTCCGGCTAGGCTGGGACATCGAATCGAGAGAGCCATGTCCCGCCGCACCGGAAGCGCCGACCTTCCTCTTCATACCGGCCGGGTTCCGCCCTGGCTGGCGGAGCGGATGACCCTTCTCGGCGCGGTCATCAGCGAGGCGATCGTCCATCACTATGGCCGCGACGAGCTGCTGCGGCGGCTCGCGCACCCGTTCTGGTTCCAGTCCTTCGGCGCCGTCATGGGCATGGACTGGCACTCCTCCGGCATCACCACCAGCGTCATCGGGGCGCTCAAGCGCGGCCTGCAGCCGCTCGCCGGCGAGCTGGGCATCCATGTCTGTGGCGGGCGCGGCCGGCATTCACGCCAGACGCCGCAGGAGTTGATGACTGTGGGCGAACGCACAGGCTGCGACGGCGAGGCACTGGGAAAGGCGAGCCGCCTCGTCGCCAAGATCGACAGCGCCGCCGTGCAGGACGGTTTCGACCTCTATCTGCACGGGTTCATCGTCACCGATGACGGGCATTGGGTGGTGGTGCAACAGGGGATGAACGACGCGTCCCGGCAGGCACGGCGCTATCACTGGCTCTCGGAGGGGCTGCAGAGTTTTCTCGACGACCCGCATGCCGCCGTCGACGGCCCACCGCAGGGCGACATCGTCAACCTCGCCGATGCCCGCGCCGCACGCTCGCGCAGCGGCCAGCTGGACCTGCTGGAGAGCCTCGGCCCCGACGGCATCGCCCGCGCTTACGCGGGTCTCGACGGGGCGGCAGCGCCAACCGCGCCCGCCAGCGCCCAGCTGGAGCTGCCGCACCTTGTGCTTCCGGCCCATCACGAGGTGCGCGCCAAGGACGTGGTGCTGCCGCGCCTGCAGGCGGCACTCGCGGCGGCGGCGGATCGCGGGCCGGAGGATTTCACCGACCTGCTGCTGGTGCCGGGCGTCGGCGCCCGCACGGTGGAAGCGCTCGCTCTGGTGGCGGAAGTGGTGCACGGGGCGCCGTGCCGCTTCTCCGATCCCGCGCGCTTTTCCTATGCCCATGGCGGCAAGGACCGGCATCCCTTTCCGGTGCCGCTGAAGGTCTATGACCACACCATCGCGGTGATGAAGGCAGCGGTGCGCAAGGCCAAGCTCGGCCAGTCGGAAGAGCTTGCCGCGATCCGCCGGCTGGACGACCAGGCGCGCCAGATCGAGCGCGTCGCCGGCGGGCGCGACTGGGACGCCATCGTCGCGGACGAACTTCACGCCTCGCCGCGCTATGGCGGGCGCAGCGTGTTCGGCGCGGAGGATGAACGCCGCGCCGCGCCCGGCGCCGCTTCCCTCAGAACTTCAGCGAGAACTGGGCGGTGAAGGCGTTCTGCGAGGCGTCGCCGGCGAGCTGGCCGGCATAGGTGGCGCCGATCTGCGCATTGGCCGAGAGCGCGTAGCTCAGCCCCGCCTCCAGCAGCAGCGCGTCCTCCGCCACCGGCACGCCGGACACGGTGAACGGCGTCAACCCACCGGCGAACTGCATGGTCGAGCTCGGCGTCACATCGCCAAAGGCATGCTGCCAGCCCAGCGTCGCATAGGGGGTCAGCGTGCGCCCGCCCACCTCCACCGTGGTCGCCAGCCGCACGCCGAGCGTCGAGTAGAACGTGCTCATCTCGTCGGTCGAGACGGACAGCGCCGCTGCCCCGCCCTCTTCGCCCAGCGAAGCCCCCGACACATTGACATAGGCGAGGCCGAGGAACGGCTCGAAGGCGATGGAGCCCACGTCCAGGTCATAGCCGATCTCGCCGAAGACCTGCGCCGTGCCGGTCGTGTCGCTGCCCTTCAGCGACTCGGCAAAGCCCGGGAACACCACCGAGCGCGACATAGAGAGGTCGTGCCAGGTGTAGGCGGCGCCGCCGCGCAGCGCCACCGCGCCGAACTGCGCCCCGGCATAGAGGCCGAGATCGTAATTATTCGCCGAGCCGGACGAGGAACGCCCGTCGACATCGAAGGTCGAGCGGCTATAGCCGCCGAACAGGCCGGCGCGGGCATTCTCCGCCACCGACACATCCGCGCCCATGAGGAAGCCGCCAATGGTGTTGGAGATGCTGGCGGCGTTGCCATTGGACCAGCTGTTGCCCCAGCCGCCATAGCCCTGCGCCCACAGGTTCGGCGTGTAGCCCTCGGCCAGTTGCGCCTTCACCGGGCCGGGACCATAGGCGAGCGGGGAGACGCCCGGCGCGGTCAGCGCCTGGCGCAGCCGCCCGCTCACCGCGTCGCGGACATAGATCGACTGCTGCTGCAGCACGCTGCTCACCGAGGCATAGGCCTCGCCCGAGAGGGCGTCGAAGGCGGCGGGCGCGGCGTTCTCAGGCAGCAGCAGCAGCGCGTCATAGATCGCATTGCCGCCCCCCAGCGTCTGCGCCGCCGTGGCGGTGCTGAACTGGTTCTTCGTCAGCGCGTAGTCGGCGAAGGACACGCCGTTATAGTGCAGCAGCAGGTAGATGTTGTTGGTGTCGGACTCGAGCGCGGCGTCGAGGAAGGCGTAGTTCTCGGTCACGCTGCCGAAATTGCCGGTGACGCCACCCGTCGCGGTCAGGATGGCGTATTTGGTGTCCACCTCATATTTGCCGGGCACGGCCACGACCTCGACCGTCGCGCCGCTGTCGATGGTCGCCGCTCCGCTGGCGATGATGAGATCGTGCGCGCCCGCCGGCGTCACATCCACGCGGTAGGTGGAGCCCTTCTCGAAGGAAATGGTCGTCGCGTTCAGCGTCCCGGGGGAATTGCCGGGAGCCGCCGTGCCGCCGTCATGGATGATGAGGGCATTGACCGTGCCATTGCCGGCGATGATGCCGCCGTCAAAGGCTTCGACGCTGGAGGCGAGGGCGAGCTCACTGCCCGTCAGCTTCAGAGTGGCGTTGCTGACCGACACAAACCCCTGAAAGACGTCGGACCCAGGAACAGAGGTGCCGGCATAGGTGTAGGTGCCGCCGCCCATGAAGCTGAGGGCGGTGCCTGCGGCGCCCTTGATGTTGTTGGTGATGGTGTAGGTGTCGGAGCGGTTGAAGGTGAGGGTGCCGGACCCGGTGATATCGATCTCGCCCGCCACCGAGCCGGTGGTGCCGCCGGCGCCGATCATGGCGAAGCCGGAGATGGAGGTGGTGCCGGTATAGGTGTTGTCGCCGCTGAGGGTGACGGTGCCGTTGGTGCCGGTGATGACCAGCCCGCCGCCCTCGCCGCTGATGACGCCGGCGAAGTTGGACGAACTTCCTTCCACCTGGATCGTGAGGTTCTTTTGGCCGAGGATCACCTGGCTGTCGGCCTCGGTGCTGTTCAGGCTCTTGAGTGTGGCCCCATTGGTGGTGGCGTAGATTGAGAGCAACGCGGCCTTGCCGAGCGTTAGGCTGCTGGCGTTCGCAAGGCTGCCGTCGCCGACAAGCCCCAACGCACCCGCTGAGACGGTGACGGCGCCGGTATAGCCCTTATTACCGGTTGTCAGCGTCAGCACGCCGTCGCCGGCCTTGGTCAGAGCCCCGGAGCCGTCGAGGCCTAAAACAAGAGTCAACGTCTTATCTTTCGCAACGGAAAGGCTACCGCCATTCGAGCCGACGGTGATGACGCGCAAGGCGCTTAAGGTTTCGGTCGCCAGCAACGTGCCGCCGTTCAGCGTCACGCCAACGAACCCATAGCCGAGATTATTGTCGGCGCTGATCGAGAGCGTGCCCTCACTGATGGTCCAGGGGGTGGTGCTGGCGGAGAGGTCGCCGGTCAGCGTCCAGGTCGAGGTGCCGGTCTTGGAAAGGGCGCTGAAGCCGTCCGCCAGGGGGCCAAGCTTCGCAGCGTCGATGGTGCCGTTGTCGCTGCCGCCGAGGGCGAGCGTATCGGTCTGGCCGGAATGCGTGATGCCGCCGGTAAGGGTCGCCAGATTGCCGTTAGCATCCGCGCGCAGCTCGAGCGTATTGACGCCATTGCCGAAGCTAAGCGCCGCGGTACGGGTGACGCCATCCCCGCCGAGGCCGCCCTGCACCGTGGCGGTGCCTTCGAGCACCACCCAGATATTGCTGCCGGTGATGCCGACGCCGCCGGCGCCATCGGCCACATTTCCTGTACCGACACCGCCGGCACCGCCGGAAACCGTGACCCCACTCGCCACGGTGATGAGGGAATTCATCGCGAGAATGCCTGCCCCGCCCGCGCCGCTGGTGCCGAAGGAGTTGGCGACCCCGCCGGTGCCGCCGGTGACATCGGCATTGACGTTGATGATGGCGACGCCGGGCGTCGAATCCACATTGCCGGCAAAGATGCCGATGCCGCCCTCGCCGCCGGTGATTGTCGAACCGCTGGACACCGCGCCACCCGTGCCGCCGACAAGGGCGGAATTCACATTGACGGTCAGCGGTGCCGCTTGCTGGTATGTGAGGATGTAGATCCCCATGCCACCCTGGCCACCGACCGACGGCTCACCGATGGCTGAGCCACCGGTGCCTGCCGTCACCGTGCCCTCGATCGTCACAGTCGTGGGGCCGGCCGACGCGGAGCTGAGCACCAGGCCCGCTCCGCCCGTGCCGCCGACCGAACCGTTGCCGCCGCCGGTGCCGCCGACGCCGCCCGTGGCGGAGGCGGTGGAGCCAAAGGTGACATCGGCGCCCGCATCGGTCGTCAAAATAGTAAGGCCGGCGCCGCCACCGCCGCCGCTGCCGCCCGGGAGGCCCGAGCCACCCGCGCCGCCGGCACCGCCGACGAAATCCGCGCCGATCGTGCTGGACCCGGCTCCCGACGTCACCGATCCGCCATAGCCGCCGCCGCCACCGCCGCCGCCCACGCCGCCAGCGGCGCCAGCACCGCCGGCGCCGCCGGTAAAGGTCAGGGTCGAATCGGTCACGCCCGATACGGCGCCGGCATAGCCATGGGCGCCGCCGCCGCCGCCGCCGGCCGTGCTGCCGCTGCTTCCGGCTGCACCATTGGCACCGGGGCCGCTGCCGCCGGCCCCGCCCGCACCGCCGCTATTGCCGCCACTGCCGCCCGCGCCGCCCGTTGCGCCCGCGCCGCCGCCGCCGCCGGCCTCTGACCCCGTGCTGCCGCTAGTGCCCGCAGTACCCGTGCCATTAGACGAGTTTGCAGCGCCGCCAGCGATGTTGCCGCCGCCCGTGCCGCCCCTGCCCGGCAAGGTCAGGTCCAGGGCCTGCGCAGAGCCGGCGACCATCATGGCGGCTGAGGCCAGCAGCAGGCGCCGCAGCGCGCGCGAGGAAACCTTGGGCAAGGGGAGAAGCATGCGGACCGCCTGATTCAAAAATCGATGTAAAGAACCCGGTATGATGGTAGAGCTTGAACGTCAACATTTGCGCTCATTCTCGCCATATTTCCGTATCGTGTGCGATCTTCCTGCAACGAATACCGCTGGGGCAGTGTTTGCCTGCGGTTTAACCGGCCAGGTCAGCGCTCTCAAAAGTTGAGTTTCCTCGGCGCCGGCCCGCCCGTCGATGTGCACGTGCCTCAAAACGGGCGATCTCCGGCGAACGTGCGGTGGTTCACGGTTGGAGGCGACGCGGCGGGTGCCGGCCTTTCCCGTCAGACGCTGATTCGGCTCCAGCGCGCCCCGCCTCGGGGGCTTCTGGCTGATCCGGACCCCACCGCCCGGCGTAAAGCCTGCGATGTCCAACGCACGCACCCTGTCCCCCGCGCAACGACCCACCCTCCTCGTGGCCTGGCTGCTGGCCGGGGCCGGCACCCTGCCCTTTCTCGCCGGCGCCGCCGATCTCCTCCTGCGCAATGGGGAATGGCTCGGCGCGGTGCAGATCTATGGCGCCGTCATCGCGTCCTTCGTCTGCGGCATTCACTGGGGCGCGGCGCTGTTCGCGGCCGAGGGGCTGGCGCTGCGGCTATTCCTCATCAGCAACATCGCCGCCCTGCTCGGCTGGGCGGCGGCGCTGCTGCCGGCCGGGCCGGGCTTTCTGCTGCTCGCCGTGCTCTTCACCGCTCTCCTGCTCGTCGACCGTCGTCTGTGGCGGGCGGGGCTCTGGCCGCTGTGGTTCTGGCGCCTGCGGTGCGTCATCACCGCCCTGGTGGTCGGCGCCTGTCTGGTCATCGGGGCGGTGGCATGAGCGCGCGCGCCACACCCAGCCCCACCGTCACCGTCTGGTACGATTCCGCCTGCCCGCTGTGCCGGCGCGAGATCGCCCTGATGCGGCGGCTCGACCGGCGCGGGCGTATCGCCTTCATTGATCTCGACACCGCCGCTACCTGCCCCACCGATCGCGCGACGATGCTGGCGCGGCTGCACGCCCGCGAAGATGGCGAGTTGCGTTCTGGCGCCGCCGCCTTCGCTGCCATGTGGCGGCAGATTCCGCTGCTGCGGCCGCTCGGCCTCGCGGCGCGGCATCCATGGGTGCTCGCTATGCTGGAGCGCGCCTATCTCGGCTTCCTGCGGCTTCGCCCACGGCTGCAAAGCCTCGCCCGGCGGCTGGAAGGCGCGCCCCGGTGAGCCGCGCGGTGGTGATCGGCGCCTCCGGCGGCATCGGCGCGGCACTGATGCAGGCGTTGCGGGAACAGGTGGCGTTCGAGGCCGTCATCGGCCTGTCGCGCCGCTCAACGCCCGCGCTCGACCTGTGCGCGGAAGCCTCCATCGCGCAGGCGGCGTCGCAAGTGGCGGCGCTCGGGCCGCCGACCCTTGTCATCGACGCCACCGGCCTGCTGTCTGACGCGACGCTGCAACCGGAAAAGGCGCTGAAGGCGCTGGACCCGGCGGCGATGGCGCGCGCCTTCGCCATCAACGCCATCGGGCCGGCGCTGCTGATGAAGCACTTCCTGCCGCTGCTGCCGCGCGACGCGCCCGCCGTGTTCGCGACGCTGTCGGCCAAGGTCGGCAGCATCGGCGATAACCGGCTGGGCGGCTGGTACAGCTATCGCGCCTCCAAGGCGGCGCTGAACCAGCTTGTGCGCACCGCCGCGATCGAGCTGGCGCGCACCCATCGGCAGGCAGTGTGCGTCGCCCTTCATCCGGGAACGGTGGAGACGCCGCTGTCGCGCCCCTTCGCCAAAGTGGGGCTGCAGCCGCTGACGCCTGAGACGGCGGCGCGGGAGCTTCTCGCCGGGCTGGCACGGCTGGCACCTGCCGATAGCGGCGGCTTCTTCGACCGCCACGGCGCGCCCCTGCCCTTCTGAGCCCACCCCCGGCCCGCGCGGCCGCAGGAGACGACGACGCCATGGCGCGCATGCGCAAGAAGGCCGACCTGCCGACCAAGCCGTGCCGCGCCTGCGGCCGGCCCTTCGCCTGGCGGCGCAAATGGGCGCGTGACTGGGAGCGGGTGCTCTACTGCTCCGACCGCTGCCGCGCCGCCGGCACCATTAGCGGCGCGAAGGAGGATCGCGCATGAGCGGGCATCTGCGCTTCGTGCTCGGCGACCAGCTGACCCGAGAGGTCTCCTCGCTCGTCGATCTCGACCCCGCCCGCGACATCGTGCTGATGGTCGAGGTCGAGGCCGAAGCCCGCTATGTCCCGCATCACAAGCAGAAGATCGCCTTCCTGCTGGCCGCCATGCGCCATTTCGCGCAGGCGCTGCGCGCGGAGGGCATACGGGTCGACTATGTCCGGCTCGATGAGGCGGACAACACGCAGAGCTTCACCGGGGAACTCGCCCGCGCGGTCGAACGCCACGCTCCCGCCTCGGTGATCGTCACCGAGCCCGGCGAATGGCGGGTGCGGGAGATGATGGCGGACTGGGCCGAGACCCTGCCGGTGCCGGTGCATATCCGCGAGGATGACCGCTTCTTCTGCTCGCACGCCGCATTCGCCGCGCTGGGCCGGGCGCGCAAGACCGGGCGGATGGAGTTCTTCTATCGCGAGATGCGCCGGCGCACCGGCCGTCTCATGCGGGGCGACGCGCCGGAAGGCGGCCAGTGGAACTTCGACCCGGAAAACCGCCGGGCGCTGCCGCGCGGCCTCCGTGTCCCACCGCGCCAGCGCTTTACCCCGGACGCGCTCACGCGCGCGGTGATGGACCTCGTTGCCCAGCGCTTCGGCGGGCATTTCGGCGATCTCGAACCTTTCGGCTGGGCGGTGACGCGGACGGACGCGCTGCGAGCACTCGACCATTTCATCGAGGACACGCTGCCCGGCTTCGGCGACTATCAGGACGCGATGAAGGCGGGCGAGGACTTCCTGTTCCACAGCCTGATCTCGCCCTATCTCAATTGCGGCCTGCTCACCGCGCGCGAGGTCTGCGCCCGCGCGGAGGCGGCCTTTCGCAGCGGCGCGGCGCCGATCAACGCGGTGGAAGGCTTCATCCGCCAGATCCTCGGCTGGCGCGAATTCGTGCGCGGCCTCTATTGGGCGGAAATGCCGGCCTATGCCGGCAGCAACCATCTGGGCGCCACACGCGACCTGCCGGCGCTGTACTGGACCGGCGAGACGCCGATGCGCTGCATGGCCGAATGCATCGGCGCCACCCGCCGCCATGCCTATGCCCACCATATCCAGCGGCTGATGGTGACCGGCAATTTCGCGCTGCTCGCCGGGGTGGCGCCGGCGCAGATCGAGGAATGGTATCTCGCCGTCTATGCCGACGCCTTTGAATGGGTGGAACTGCCCAATGTGCATGGCATGGTGATGCATGCCGATGGCGGGCGGCTGGGCTCCAAACCCTATGCCGCCTCCGGCGCCTATATCGACCGCATGTCGGATTACTGCAGCGGCTGCACCTTCGACCCCAGGATCAAGCGCGGCCCGGGCGCCTGCCCGTTCAACTATCTCTACTGGAACTTCCTCATCACCAACGAGACGGTGCTTTCGCCCAATCCGCGCCTCGCCATGCCCTACCGCACGCTGGCGCGCATGCCGGCGACGCAGCGCACCGAGATCGTCGCCGACGCCACAGCCTTTCTCGATAGCCTGCCGTGAACAGGCGCGGCGGTGCCTGCGGCGTCAGTCGTCGAGGTGCAGATAGGTGGCGTCGAAATCGGCGACGGCGCACAGGCGGTCCCAGTCGAGGATGGTCAGCCGCTTGTTGCTAAGCTGGATCAGCTTCTCCGCCCGCAGCTTCTGCAGTGTCCGGTTGACATGAACGACGGAAATGCCGGCGGCGTCGCCGAGTTCGGCCTGGGTCATCGGCCATTCGCAGGAATTCTGCTCGGTCAGGCCGACGGCGTTGAGGCGGAGGAACAGTTCGCAGAACAGATGCGCGAGCCGCGCATCGGCGCTGCGCTGCCCGACGGTCGCCACCCATTCGCGGTAGATCGCCGCGTCCACCAAGGTCGCCCGCCACAGCGCGGAGGCGAGGCGCGGAAGGTCGTTGCACAATTGCTGCAGGGCTTCGTGCGCCACCAGCGCCACCGTGCACGGCGTCACCGTGTCGAAGGCGATGTCCATCACCCTCAGATGCAGGCTCTGCAGGTCGGGAATATCGCCCGGCACATAGAAGGAGGCGATCTGCCGCCGCCCCTCGCCCAGATGCTTGGACGCGCAGATGAAGCCGTCGAGCAGCACGAAGCAGCGCTTGGGCCGGTCGCCCTCGCGCACCAGATGATGGCCGGCGCGGAAGGAGGCGATCTGCACCGGGAGCCGGCGCAGCACCTCCTGCTCCTCCGGCGTGAAGCGCCGCCCATAGTCGAGCTTGCGCAGCACGTGGTCGGAATTGGCGATCATTGTAGCTTCCACCATGCCGGGCGGAAGCTCCGCACTTTCAGCCATCGGCTCGCCCTCTACGCGGCAGAAGTCGGGTGAGCTATTACATAGGCTAATCGGGCGCGTTACCTAGGCCTCGCCGTCCCCCGGGCGCTGCCGGGTGCGGATGGTAATGGCGAGGACAACCGCGCCTGTGGCGTCGCGCACCGTCATCTCGAACTCGCCCGGCAGAGGAAGAGACCCGTCCAGATCCCGCAGGATTTCGCCCGTCGTCGCCACCGCCTGCCCCCATGCCGCGGCCTCATCGGGCAGGTCGACAAGCGCGGGAATGGTTTCTCCCGTCCAATGGAAGGCGAATGTCGGCACGGCGGACCCGCTCTCAACCTAGGGATATCTGGGGACGAACGCCGGGGTGGGGCGGGCGTTCCCGCTCGCATCCCGCCGCGTCGCCCCGTCTCGCCGCCGATTATCCTGTGTTAATGAGCCGCGCCGACGTTTCTGATCTTGGTGAAGGGTGACATTCGCCGATTCCGCGCTCGGGGCAGGCTCAACACAGGCGGGGTGATGCCAGGCTCGGAAGGCTTCCTGTTCGCACTGCCGTCAGACGCCGACGCCAGGTCAAAGCCACGCATAGCGCTCGGGGGCAATGGCAAAAGTACTGGTGCGCAGCGGTGCTCGGCCCTTGGCACGCGGCGCCGCACTTGCGATGGTTCGCGCGGCTCCCACCGGTTGCGATCATAAGCCCATGGCCTCGTCCCTCGGAATTGCAAAATCGCTCACCGGCATAACGGGCTTCGATGAGCTCACCCATGGCGGACTTCCCACCGGCCGGCCGGCGCTGGTGTGCGGCTCGGCCGGCTGTGGCAAGACGCTGTTCGCCTCGACCTTCCTGCTCAATGGCGCGCGCAGCTTCGGCGAGCCCGGGCTGTTCGTGACGTTCGAGGAGCGTCCCGCCGACATCGTCGACAATGTCGCCTCGCTCGGCTTCGACATGGGCGAACTGGTCGACGCGCAGAAAATCGCCTTCGAGCATATCGCCATCGACCCCTCGGAGTTCGCCGAGGCGGGCGAGTACGATCTCGAAGGGATTTTCCTGCGGCTGGAATTCGCCATCGACCAGATCGGCGCCCGCCGCGTGGTGCTCGACACCATCGAGAGCCTGTTCTCGGCCTTTTCCAATCCGGCCATCCTGCGCGCCGAAATCCGGCGGCTGTTCGACTGGCTGAAGGAAAAGGGCATGACCACGGTCATCACCGCCGAGCGCGGCGATGGCACGCTGACGCGCCAGGGGCTGGAGGAATATGTCTCGGACTGCGTGATCCTGCTCGATCACCGGGTGCAGAACCAGATTTCGACGCGGCGCATGCGCATCGTCAAATATCGCGGCACCGCGCATGGCACGAACGAATACCCGTTCCTGATCGATGAGGAAGGCTTCAGCGTCCTGCCCGTCTCCGCGCTGGGGCTGAACCACAAGGCGCTCGAGGAGCGCATCTCCAGCGGCATTCCCGATCTCGACGCCATGATGTCCGGCGGCGGCTTCCACCGCGGCTCGTCCATCCTGCTCTCCGGCGTCGCCGGCTCCGGCAAGTCCTCGGTGGCGGCGAGTTTCATCGATGCCACCTGCCGGGCCGGGCAGCGGGCAATCTATTTCTCCTTCGAGGAATCCGCCGATCAGGCGGTGCGCAACATGCGCTCGGTCGGCACGGATGTCGGCCACTGGCTGAACACCGGCAGCCTGAAATTCGTCGCCGCGCGGCCGACCTTCTACAGCCTCGAAATGCACCTCGCGGTGATGCTGCGCGAGATTCTCCGCTTCGGCCCGGCGACGGTGGTGCTCGACCCGATCTCCGCCTTCATGGAAAGCGGCGACAAATTCGAGGTGCAGGCCATGCTGCTGCGCATGGTCGATTTCCTGAAGAATCGCGGCATCACCGGCATCTTTACCCATCTCATGCATGGCCAGGACGGCACCGCCGCCACCGATGCCGGCCTGTCCTCGCTGATGGACGGCTGGATCCTGCTGCTCAACCGGGAGGCCGGCGGCGAGTTCAACCGCGAGCTTTACCTGCTCAAGGCGCGCGGCATGGCCCATTCCAACCAGGTGCGCGAATTCGTCATGACGGATAACGGCATCCGGCTGCTGCCGCCCTATCTCGGCGCCGACGGGGCCCTCACCGGCTCGGCCCGCAAGCAGGAAGAAGCCCGCGCCCGGCAGGACGAGATGCGGCGCCTGGCGGAAGTCGACCGGCTGCGCCAGCAGATCGAGCAGCGCCGCCGGCGCACTGCGGCGCAGATGGAAGCGCTGCGGGCCGATCTCGACGCCGACGAGGCGGACCTCAGCGCCCTGCTGCGGGCGGAAGAAGACTATCTGCGCTCACGCGCGGAAACCCAGGCTGCACTCATGGCAAGCCGCAAGGCCCAAGCGCGGGGAGATGTATCGACATGACCGAGGAACCGGCGCGCCCGCGCAAGCTTATTCTGTACGTCGCCGGCCAGACGCCCAAGTCGCTGGCGGCGATCTCCAATCTGCAACGCATCTGTGCCGAGAAGGCACCGGGCCGGTACGAGGTCGAGGTGGTGGACCTGAAGAAGAACCCGGAACTGGCCAAGGCGCACAGCATCGTCGCTATTCCCACCCTCGTGCGCGAACTCCCCGTACCGATCCGCAAGATCATCGGCGACCTCTCAGACGAGCAGAAGGTGTTGGTCCACTTAAGGATCGGCGACGAATGACCACGTCCCCGGACGACGCCAGCGCCGTCATCGCCGAACTGGAACGGCGTCTGGCGGAAGCCGAAGAGACCCTCGCCGCCATCCGCCTCGGCGAGGTGGACGCGCTGGTGGTGCGCGGGGCGCATGCGGACGAAATCTTCACGATTGAGGGCGAGGCCGGCTATCGCGACTTCATGGAGGCGATGGACCCCGGCGCGGTCGCGCTCGACAGCCATGGCCATGTGCTCTACGCCACCCAGCGTGTCGCCACGCTACTCGGCGTGCCGTTCGACCAGCTGCAGGGCCGCCATTTCAGCGAAACGCTGAGCACGGAGAACAGCGCCCGCTTCGAAGCCCTGCTCGCCGCCGCCGCCGCCGGACAGCCCGTGGCCGGCGCGCGCTTCGCCGGGCGCAGCGACAGCCATTTCGATATTTCCATCGGCGCGATGCGGATCGGCACCGTCTCCGGCTATGCGGTGACCTTCACCGATGTGACCGAGCGGGTGCGCACCGAAGTCGCGGAGCAGAACGAGCGCATCGCCCGCGCGGTCATCGCCTCGGCCAATGAGGCGGTGCTGGTGTGCGACCGCGCCGGCATCGTCACCCATGCCAATGCGGCGGCGGCGGGCGTGCATGATGGGGAACTGGTCGGTCACCGCTTCGCCGATGTCGTCACCCTGGTGTTTCCGGGCGCCACCGGGCTGATGCAGAGCGAGGACTTCATCGCCCTCGCGCTTTCCGGCACCCCGGTGCAGGGCATCGAGGCCGTGGCGCCGAACGCGCCGAAGGTGAAGGACTATCTGGTCAGCATCGCGCCGCTGCGCGTGGTCGGCGACCAGATCAGCGGCTGCGTCATCACCATGGTCGACCTCTCCCAGCGCAAGGCCGCCGAGCAGCAGCAATTGCTGCTGATGGCCGAGCTCGACCATCGGGTGAAGAACACGCTCGCCCTCGTGCAGTCGATCAGCAGCCGCACCCTCTCGGCCGAGGACACGCTGGAAGGTTACCAGGTCGCCTTTTCCGGCCGGCTGCAGGCGCTCGCCGCCACGCATAATCTGCTGGCGGTGCGGTCCTGGTCGAATCTGCAAATCGGCGATCTCTTGGCCGCCGAACTCGCGCCCTATCTCGATCACGGCGCCGATCGCATCGCGGCGGAAGGGTTGACCTTCTCCGTGGTGCCGCGCGCCGCCGTGGCGCTGGGGCTCATCCTGCACGAGCTCACCACCAATGCGGTGAAATATGGCGCCTTGTCGAACGATCAGGGCAAGGTGACGGTGTTCGCCGCCGAGCGCGCCTCGGAGGATGCGCCCTTCGTCATCGAATGGCGCGAGAGTGGTGGGCCTCCGGTCGGCGCACCGACGCGCCGGGGCTTCGGCCGCACGGTCATCAGCCACAGCCTGCGTTATTCCGCCACCGGCAGCGCCGAGCTGAATTTCGAGCCCGGCGGCGTCCGTTGCCGCATCGTAGTGCCGCACGAAGACGTGGTGATCTGACACCGCGCCGGGCCGGCGCGGCGTCCGTCCGCTGGCCTCACTTCCGCGCGGCGGCCGTCAGGCACAGGATCTCGAACAGAACCTGTGCGGCGATCTGCGCGGTGTTGCTGGTGGGGTCGTATTGCGGCGCCACCTCCACGACATCGCCGCCCACCACCTGAACACCGGACAGGCCGCGCAGAATGCCCAGCGCCTGCGCCGAGGTCAGCCCGCCGACCTCCGGCGTGCCGGTGCCGGGCGCGAAGGCGGGGTCCAGCGCATCGACATCGAAGCTGATATAGGTCGGGCCGTCGCCCACCACCTCGAGCGCCTTGGCGATCACCGCCCTTATGCCGAGATCGTCCACCTCCTCGGCATGGATGACGGTCATGCCCGAGGCGAAGGAGAACTCCCAGAGATATTCGGAATTGCCGCGAATGCCGATCTGGATGGTGCGGCGGGGATCGAGAACCCCGTCCAGCACCGCCTGCCGGAACGGCCCACCATGGTGGAACTTGCAGCCCTCGAACGAGCCGCCCGTGTCGCAATGGGCATCGATATGGATCATGCCCACCGGCCGCTCCCGCCCGACGGCACGCAGCAGCGGCAGGCCGATGGAATGATCGCCGCCGACCGACAGCGGCACCACCCCCGCCGCGACGAGACGCGCGACGAAGCGCTCAATGTCCTCGTGGCAGGTCGCGAGGTCGAAGCGGCTACGGAACGGCACGTCGCCGATATCGGCCACGCGCAGCCGCGCCGTCGGCACCGCTTTCAGCACATGCTCATAAGGGCCGACGCGTTCGACATTGCGCACCGCACGCGGGCCGAGCCGCGCACCGGAACGGTTGGTGACGCCGAGATCCATGGGGATGCCGAGCAGCGCCACGTCGAGATCGGCGAGGTTCGCCAGCGCCTCGGGCCGATACGGCGCCTTCAGCAGCGTGGGCACGCCGCAATAGGGCGCCGGCCGCTTGTCGCCGTCTTTGAACACGCCCTCCGCCACGGCGCGGAAGGCCGGGTCGAAGATGTCGGCGCCCGAGGCGGAGGCGTAACGCGCGCGCAGCTCGTCAAGATCGAGAATGGTCATGGTCCGGTCCCTCCCCTCAGATGCCGAGCGCGCAGCCATCCTTGCGTGGGTCCGAGCCGCCGGCCAGCGTGCCGTTCGCGCGGTCGATGCGGATCGCCTGCGCCCCGCCGACCGGGCGTCCCGAGGGCACGAGGCTGAAGCCGCGCCGGCGCAGTTCGGCGAGGGTCTCGGGGGCGAAGCTGTCTTCGACCTCGATGTCGTTGGTGCCGGGGATGGGGAAGAGGCGCGGCAGGTCGATGGCGGCCTGCAGGTCGAGCCCGAAATCCAGCACCTTGCTGATGAAATGCGCGTGGCCCATCGCCTGGTAATGGCCGCCCATCACGCCGAAGGGCATGAACGGCTTGCCGTCCTTCAGCACCATGCCGGGGATGATGGTGTGCATCGGCCGCTTGCGCGGGGCCAGCTCATTGGGGTGCCCGGCTTCCAGCACGAAGCTCTGGCCGCGATTGTGCAGCAGCACGCCTGAGCGCGGCGCCAGCAAACCGGCGCCATAAGGATGGAAGATTGAGTTGATGAAGCTCGCGCAGTTCCGGTCCTTGTCGACCACGCTGATATAGACCGTGTCGCGGTGCTCGCCGCCGGGGAAGGCGGGCATGTCGGCGAGCGCACGGTCGAGCCGGATGAGCCCGGCGAGTTCGTCCGCCAGCGCGTCGGACAGCAGATAGTCCACCGGCACGCCGGCCTGCGCCGGGTCGGCAAGGAAGCGGTCGCGCGCGGCATAGGCAAGGCGCGTCGCCTCGATCTCCACATGCAGCCGGTCCGCCGCCAGCGGGTCGCCCTCGGCGGGGAAGCGGGAGAGGATGTTGAGGATCATCAGCGCAATGATGCCCTGCCCGTTCGGCGGGCACTCATACACGTCGTGGCCACGGAAGCCGGTGTGGATCGGCTCCACATACGCGCCGGCCGCCGTGGCGAAGTCGTCGCGCGTGTGCAGCCCGCCGAGACCGTTGAGATAGGCGACGATGTCCGCCGCCACCGCGCCCTTGTAGAAACCGTCCCGCCCCTCGCGGGCGAGGATTTCCAGCGTATCGGCGAGTTCCGGCTGGCGGTGAACCTCGCCGGCGACCGGCGCGCGCCCCTCGGGCAGGAACACGCGCGCGGCATTGGCGTCGCCCGCCAGCAGCGCCGCCTCACGGCCCCAGTCATAGCTCACGCGCGGCGCCACGGCGTAGCCATGCCGGGCGAGGTGAATGGCGGGGGCCATCAGTTCCGCGAAGGGCAGCCGCCCATGGTCGGCATGCAGCCGGGTCCAGGCATCCACCGCCCCCGGCACGGTGACGGCGTGCGGCGACTGGCGGGGAATCTGGGTCAGCCCCTTGTCGCGCAGAAAGGCGGCGGTGAGCGCGGCGGGCGCACGGCCCGAGCCATTATAGGCGTGGACCTTGCCGTCCTCGCCGGCGAGCAGGGCGAAGCAGTCGCCGCCAATGCCAGTGGAGCCTGGCTCGACCACGCATTGCACGGCGCAGGCGGCGATGGCCGCGTCCAACGCGTTGCCGCCGGCCTTGAGGATATCGGTCGCCGCCAGCGTCGCCGCGGGATGGGAGGTCGCCGCCATCGCCTCGCGGGCATAGACGGTCGAGCGGCCGGGCTTCTGGAAATCACGCATGGTCCTCGTCTCCCTCACGCCATCAGGCCGGCGCTGCGCGCCCAGTCGCGCGTGTCGTCCAGCGCCCGCTCGATGCGCTGCATCAGTTCGTCGATCTCGCCCTCGGTGATGATCAGCGGCGGGCAGAGGCTCAGCGTGTCGTTCATGCCGCGGGTGATGACGCCGTGGTTCTGGGCGAAGCGCGCCGCCTGGCTTGCCACCAGCAGGCTGGGGTCGAAGGCGGTGGTCTTGTCGGGCGAGAGTTCCAGCCCCGCCACCAGCCCGACGCCGCGCGCCTCGCTGACCAGCGGATGGTTGCCGAGCCGCGCCACATGCGCCTGGAAGCGTGGCGCGACCGCGCGCACATGGTCGAGAATGCGGTCGTCCTCGTAGATGCGCAGCGCCTCCAGCGCCACGGCGGCCGCGACCGGGTGGCCGGAATAGGTGTAGCCATGGCCGAACGTGCCGATCTTCTCGCTCTCGGCGACGATCGCGGCGTAGATCTTTTCGCTGATCATCAGCGCCGAGATCGGCAGGTAGGAGGCGGAAAGCTGCTTGGCCAGCGTGATCATGTCGGGCTTGAGCCCATAGGTCTCGGTGCCGAACATGTTGCCGGTGCGGGCGAAGCCGCAGATCACCTCATCGGCCACCAGCAGCACGTCATATTTCTTCAGCACCGCCTGGATTTTCTCGAAATAGGTCTTCGGCGGAACGACCACGCCGCCCGACACCATCACCGGCTCGGCGAAGAAGGCGGCGACCGTCTCCGGCCCCTCGCGCAGGATCAGCGCTTCCAGCTCGTCCGCGCAGCGGCTGGCGAAGGCTTCCTCGCTCTCGCCCGGCTCGGCGTGGCGGCGGTAATGCGGGCACATTGTGTGCAGGATGCCCGGCAGCGGCAGGTCGAAATCGCGATGCGCATAGGGCAGCCCGGTGAGGCTGCCGGAGGCGACGGTGACGCCGTGATAGCCGCGCAGCCGCGAGATGATCTTCTTCTTCTGCGGCCGGCCGAGCGCGTTGTTGTAGTACCAGATCAGCTTGACGGCGGTGTCGTTGGCCTCCGAGCCGGAATTGGCGAAGAACACCTTCGACATCGGCACCGGCGCCATGGCGATCAGCCGCTCGGCGAGCGCGATGCCCGGCTCCGTCGCCTTGTGGCCGAACGCATGGTAGAAAGGCATCGTCTTCATCTGGCGATAGGCCGCTTCCGCCAGCCGGTGCTCGCTGAAGCCGAGCGAGGCGCTGAACAGCCCCGCCAGTCCCTCGATATAGCGCTGCCCGCTGGCATCGGTGACATAGACGCCCTCCCCGCCGGTCAGCACCAGCGGTCCCTCGGTCTGGTGCTTGGCGGCGTTGGTGTAGGGGTGGAGGTGATAAGCGATATCACGCGCTTCGAGCGAATTCGGACGGATGGTCACGGCAACCTCTTGGGTTGGGGCACGGGCCGGCGGGCAGCCGGTCTTAACGCTGGGCGGAAATGAACTGGCGGAAGCGCTCGGAGCGCGGCGCGGCGAAGACCTCGGCCGGCGCGCCGTCCTCCTCCACCGCGCCCTGATGCAGGAACAGCACGCGGGAGGAGACATCGCGGGCAAAGCCCATCTCATGGGTGACGACGAGCATGGTGCGGCCCTCGTCGGCCAGCGCCCGCATCACCCGCAGCACCTCGCCCACCAGTTCGGGATCGAGCGCGGAGGTCGGCTCGTCGAACAGCAGGACCTGCGGGTTCATCGCCAGCGCCCGGGCGATCGCCGCCCGCTGCTGCTGCCCGCCGGAGAGATGGGCGGGGTAGTAGTGCCGGCGCTCGGCGATGCCGACCTTGGCGAGCAGCGCTTCCGCCTCGGCGACGCAGTCGGCGCGCGGGCGACCCAGCACATGGACGGGCGCCTCGATGATGTTCTCCAGCACCGTCATGTGCGACCAGAGATTGAAGTTCTGGAACACCATGCCGACCGAGCGCCGCAGCCGCTCCACCCGGCGGTGGTCGATCTTCGCCGGGCGGCCGGCCGCGTCGCGCCCGAAGCGCAGCGTCTCGCCGGCGGCGGCGAGCGTGCCGGCATCGGGTGTTTCCAGCAGGTTGAGGCAGCGCAGCAGCGTCGACTTGCCGGAGCCGGACGAACCGAGGATCGACACCACGTCGCCCTCACGCGCCGTCAGCGAAATGCCCTTGAGCACTTCCAGGCTGCCAAAGCTCTTGTGCAGATCATGGACGGCGATGGCGTCCGGCCGGGCGGACGCGACGGCGGCGCACGGCGTGGAGGATTGCGGGGCGGAGGATTGCGGGGCGGTCATGCCGCTTCTCCCTTCAGCGTCGCGGAACGCGCGGCCGGCGGCGGGCGCAGATGCGGCGACAGGCGGTGTTCGAGCCACGCCAGGGCGCGGGTGATGGCGAAGTTGAGGATGAGGTAGATCGCCCCGGCGCAGATGAAGACCTCGATGGCGCGGTAGGTCTGCGAGATGATCTGATGGGCGATGCCGGTGACTTCCAGCAGTGTGACGATGGAGGCGAGCGAGGTGCCCTTCACCATCAGGATGATCTCGTTGCCATAGGCCGGCAGCGCCTGCCGGAAGGCGAGCGGCAGCACGATGCGCCGGTAGAGCAGCCCGCGCGACATGCCGCAGGCCAGCGCCGCCTCGATCTGCCCGGCCGGCACGGATTGCAGCCCGCCGCGCAGGATTTCCGCGCCATAGGCCGCGGTGTTTAGGGTAAGCGCCAGGATCACGCACCAATAGGGCTCGCGAAACAGCCACCACACACCCATCGCCTGCAGCGAGGGCCGGAACTGGCCGAGGCCGTAATAGATGAGGAAGATCTGCACCAGCAGCGGCGTGCCGCGAAACAGCGCGACATAGCCGCGAAGCGGCAGCACGACGAGGGGGGAAGCCTCGTGCAGCGCAATGGCCAGCACCACCGCGAGAACGAAGCCGATCGACAGCGAGATGCCGGCGAGTTGCAGCGTCAATGGCACGCCGCCGAGCAGCCGGAGGAAGACGTCCTGAAAGAAGGCGATGTCCATCAGGCCCTCCTCACGCCGCGCAGGCTGCGCTTTTCGGCGCGGCGGATAAGGGCGCCGCTGATGAAGGTGATGACGAGATAGAGCACGGCGGCGGCGATGTAGAACACGAAGGGCTGGCGGGTGGAGCCGGCGCCGATCTGCGACTGGCGCATCAGCTCCACCAGCCCGATCACCGAGAGCAGCGCGGAATCCTTCAGGATCAGCTGCCAGACATTGCCGAGCCCCGGAATGGCGTAGCGCAGCAGCTGCGGCAGGATGATCCGGCGCAGCATCAGCGGCCCGGGCATGGCCAGGGCGCGCGCGGCCTCGATCTGCCCGGCGGGAATGGCGAGCAAGGCGCCGCGATAGACCTCGGCCTGGTAGGCGCCGGAGATGATGGCGAGCGCCAGCACGCCGGTGGCGAAGGTCGGCAGGCCGACAAAGCCCTGCGCGCCGAAGAACCGCCCGACCGCCGTCAGCAGCGAACTGCCGCCGAAATACAGCAGGTAGATCGTCAACAGATCCGGCACGCCGCGAAACAGCGTGCAATAGGCATCGGCGGTGCCGCGCGCGAGCCGGCCGCCCTTGAGGCGGGCAAAGGCGGCGATGCCGCCGAACAGCGCGCCGAGCAGGACGCCGGAGGCCGAGAGCAGCACGGTCATGCCGGCGGCGGTCAGCAGCGCAGGTCCCCATCCCTGGGCACTGAAGCCGAGCAGGGAGACGAAAGCGGGCAGGTCCATCGGGTGCTCCGAAAGCCGGACGGCCCCCGCCTCAGCGACGGGGGCCGCGCCTCGTCACTGGGGAGGGGTGACGTCGGACTTCAGCCACTGCTCCGACAGCCGCTTGATGGTGCCGTCGGCGATCGCCTCGCCGATGGCGGCGTTGAACTGGTCGCGCAGCGCGGTGTCGGTCTTGCGGAAGCCGGCGCCGGTGCCACGGCCGAACACGCCGCCGAGGAAGCCGGGGCCGGCGATCTCGAACTCGGCATATTCCGGCTTGGCGAGGGTGGCGGCCAGCGAGGTCTGCTGGGCGAACAGCCCATCGACGCGGCCGGCGGCGAGGTCGAGGTCGTGCTGCTCGGTGGTCTTGTACTCGCGGATGTCGACCACGCCGTCGAAATACTTCTTCAGGAACTGCTGGTTGGTGGTGGCGGCCTGCACGCCGATGGTCTGCCCCTTCACCAGCGGCTTGATCTTGTCGATGGTGGCCTGCGCCTCGCCTTCCTTGTTCAGGTCGAACTTGCCGCCGAGGCCGGACTTGGCCAGCGCGCTGGTCTTTGCGACGGCGAAGCTGGAGGGGTCGATGGCGTAGGGACGGGAGAAGTCGATCACTTCCAGGCGCTTGTCGGTGATGAACATGGAGGCCATGATCACGTCGAACTTGCCCACCGTCAGCGCGGGAATGAGCCCGTCCCAGTCCTGGATGACGATGGTGCACTCGATCTTCATCCGCGCGCACAGATCCTTGGCGAGATCGACCTCGAAGCCCGCCGCCTTGCCGTCGGGACCGGTGAAGTTCCACGGCGCATAGGCGCCTTCGGTGGCGATGGTGATCGCCTTGGGCGCGGTCTGCGCCTGCGCGCCGGTGACGGCCGCCAGGCTGAGCGCGGAAGCGGCCAGCCATTTGAAGATGTGTCGCATAATCTTCCCTCTTTCAGGTTTTGCGATGTGCTGGAAAGGCTCGCCCCGTTTCAGCCGCCCCCGCGCGTTTCAAGCGCGAAGCCGGTCAGGGTCGGGGCTGTTGTTAGAATGTGTTCGCTCATCAGCGCCTCGGCGGCGGCGGCATCGCCGGCGCGCAGGCTGTCGATGATGGCCTGATGCTCCTCGCGCGCGGTCAGCGGCTTGGCGGCGTGATGAAACCAGATGCGCAGATAGGGCTCGATGGTCACATGCAGCGACGCGATCTGGCGCAGCAGCTTCGGCCGGTTGGCGAAGGAGCAGATATATTCGTGAAACTCGCGGTGGCGGGCAACCCAATCCTGCCCGCCATCGCCGGAACGCTCCATGCGGTCGAGCAGCCGGTCGAGTTCGGCGAAGGCGTCGGCATCGAGCCGCGGTACGGCGAGCCGCACCGCCAGCCCTTCCAGCACCGAGCGCATCTCGAACACCTCGAAGATCTCCTCCACCGTTAGCCCGGCGACCACGCAGCCGCGATTGGGGCGGATCAGCACCAGCCCCTCCGTCGCCAGCCGGCGGAACGCCTCGCGCACCGGCATGCGGCTCATGCCGATCTCGGTGGCGATCTCCTCTGGAATCAGCCGCTCACCCGCCTTGAAGCGGGCGGTGCGGATGCCGGCGAGGATGAAGCGATAGGCTTCGCCTTCAGCGGTGCTGGTCGTCGCCATGGAAGAGAAGCCAGTCATTCCGCGCCCGTTTGGATGAGTGTATCCACTTATCCAGTCTTGATCGGACCACGCGGGTTCGTCAACGGGTCAGCCGCCGCGATACCGATTTTATGTGGGGGAAGGCCGCTCGCGGCGAGCAAAGGCCGGTGGTGGCAGGCAGCCGCGCCCGCGCGCCGGCGCCAGCCTTGTCAGGCGGACGCTACTTCAGCAGGTCCTGCAGGCTGGTCGGCGGGCTGTCCTTGCGCGCGAGGTCGAGCCCCAGCAGCAGCTCGGTAATATGCTCGCGCATGATCGCGGCCGCCTTCAGCGGCTCGCCCTCGGCGATGGCGTCCACCAGTTCCTTGTGCGCCTCGCATTTGCAGGTGGTCTCGCGCTGCGTCCAGTACAGCGCGATGATCAGCGAGGAATGCGAGACGAGGTCGCGCACGAACCCGGTATAGATCGAATGGCCGGCGATCTCGGCGATCTCGACATGGAAATGCGCGGAAAGGGCGATGGCCTCGGCGGCATTGGCGTCGGTCGCCAGCGCCTCGCGCTCCCGGGCGAGATGCGCCCGCAAATGGGCGATGTCGGCGGGCGTCGCCGTCCGCGCCGCCAGCGCCGCCAGTTGCGGCTCGATCAGCCCGCGCGCCTCGAACACCTCGCGCGCCTCCTTGGTGGAGGGGCTGGCGACGAAGGCGCCACGATTCGGCTCCAGCCGCACCAGCCGGTCATGCGACAGCGCCTGCAGGGCGGCGCGCACCACGGTGCGGCTCACCGCATAGATCGCGGCAAGCGCGTCTTCCGGCAGCTTGGTGCCCGGTGCGAGCTTGCGGCCGATGATGGCCTCGCGCAGCGCGGCATAGACGCCTTGCCAGCGGGCGGCGGGCTTTTCAGGTTCGGGAACGGTCACAAGCATCTTCTTCGCTCTTGCCGTTCCGGCATTGGCACGTAACGTGAATCCGGGTCCCCCGATCAGTCGTAATATCGAGTGCCGTCCGTCACGTCGTCAAGCGCCGGGGGCCAGCTGGGAAAAAATCCCCGAATAGGTCTTGGGGCGCGGCGGCGCGTAGCCGCCGACCTTGGAGGTGCGCAACCCGAGTTGCACCAGCGACTCGGCGAGCTTCACCGCGCAGGCGACGCCGTCGAGCACCGGAACGCCCACCTCCTGGGAGAGGCGCCCGGCAAGGTCCGCCATGCCGGCGCAGCCGAGCACGATGGCCTCGGCGCGGTCCTCGGCCAGCGAACGGCGGATTTCGTCCAAGATGCGCGCAGACGCGTTCGAGCCGGGCTCCTCAAGCTCCAGCACCGCCACCTCGGAGGAGCGCACCCGGGCGCAACGCTCCATCAACCCGTAGCGCTTCAGATTGTGCTCAATGGCCGGCACGGAGCGCGCCAGCGTCGTCACCACACCGAACCGGCCCGCCACAAGGCTCGCCATGTGGAACGCCGCCTCGCCAATGCCGATCACCGGCGCCGAGGTGGCGCAGCGGGCGGCGTCGAGCCCGGTATCGTCGAAGCAGGCAATGATATAGGCGTCCATATCCGGCTGCTTGCGGATCTCCGCGATCAGGCCGGGGATCGAGAACACCTCGTCATAATAGCCCTCGATGCTCACCGGCCCGTCCGGCGGGTTGACGGCGAGCACCTGCGTGCCCGGCGCGGCGGCGCCCTGCGCGGCGGCGCCGATCTTCGCGGTCATCGACGCGGTGGTGTTTGGATTAACGACAAGAATACGCATCGATTGATCCTAGATCTCTCCGCCGAGATAGAGCTTCTTCACGCGGTCATCGTTCAGCATGTCGGCGGAATCGCCGCTCAGCGCAATGGAACCAATGGTCAACGCATAGGCCCTCTGCGAAATACGCAGCGCCATGCGCGAGTTCTGCTCCACCAGCAGCACGCTCACCTTGTCGTCGCGGTTGATGGCGACGATGGAGCGGGCAATGTCCTGCACCAGCTTCGGCGCCACGCCGAGCGAGGGCTCGTCCAGCAGCAGCAGGCGGGGACGGGCCATCAGCGCGCGGCCGATCACCAGCATCTGCTGCTCGCCCCCGCTCATCGTGCCCGCCGCCTGGGAATAGCGCTCCTTCAGCCGGGGGAAGCGCGTCAGCACCATGTCCAGCGATTGCTGGATCTCGCTCTTGGAGGAGCGGGTGAAGGCACCCATCAGCAGATTGTCGCGCACCGACATCAGCGGGAACACCCGCCTTCCCTCCGGCACCATGGAGATGCCGGCGCGCACGATGTCATCGGAGGCCATGCCGTCGAGGCGACGGCCATCGAAGGTGATCTGGCCGGAGCGGATTTTGCGCAGGCCGGTGATGGCCCGCAGGATCGAGGACTTGCCGGCGCCGTTGGCGCCGATCAGCGCCACCGTCTCGCCCTCGTTCACCGCGAGCGAAACGCCCTTCAGCGCATAGACGTGGTCGTAATAGAGATGAACGTCGTCGAATGAGAGAAGGCTTGTCATCGCTACATTCCGATCGACTCGTCCTCGACCCCGAGATAGGCGTCGATGACGTTCTGGTTTTCCTGGATGTCCTTCGGCGTGCCCTCGGCGATCTTCTGGCCGAAATTCAGCACCACGATGCGATCGGAAATATTCATCACCGCCGGCATGTCGTGCTCGACGAGCAGGATGGTGACCCCGCGCGCCCGCACCGCCCGCACGATTTCCACCGCGCGCCGTGTCTCGTCATGGTTCATGCCAGCGAAAGGCTCGTCGAGCAGCAGCACCGCCGGGTTGGTGGCGAGGCCGATGGCGATGCCGAGCGCACGCAGATGGCCGTGCGGCAGGTTGCTGGCGATCTCGTGGCGCTGGTGGCCGAGGCCGAGGAAATCGATGATCTCGTCGGCCGAGCGGGCGAAGGCCGCCTCGTCCTCGCGCGCGGTCCGCGTGCCGAAGAAGAAGCCGGCGAGCCCGGTGCGCGCGCGCAGCTGGTGCGCGATGATGATGTTGTCGCGCACGCTCATCGTCTTGAAGATGGTGGTTTCCTGGAAGGTCCGCACCACGCCGAGCCGCGCCACCTTGTGCGGCGACAGGCCGGAAATGCGTTCACCCCGGAAGCGCACCTCGCCCTCGGTGGGGGTGACGAAGGAGGCGATCTGCTTGAACAGCGTCGACTTGCCCGCCCCGTTCGGCCCGATCACCGAGAGGATTTCATGCTCCTTCACCCCGAAGGAGATGCCGCTATTGGCGATCAGCCCGCCATAGCGCTTGGTCAGATTGGAGACTTCGAGAATGTAGTCCATGCTCAGGCTCCCTTCTTGCGGGGCAGCCGCAGGCTGAGCAGCCCGTTGGGCAGCACCAGCATCAGCACGATCAGCGCGCTGGAGAAGATGAGAAGCTGGTAGACGCCGGTCTGGAACAGCAGGTCCCAGCCGAAATACAGCGCGAAGGTGCCAAGGATCGGCCCCAGCACATAATGCAGGCCGCCGAGGAAGCAGTTCAGCATGAAGTTGACGGAATCCGCGACCGTGAAGCTCGACGGATAGATCGACTGCGAGATCGCCGCGAACATCGCCCCGCCCAGCCCGCCGAGGAAGGACGAGATGGCATAGGCGAGCACGCGGATGGAGGCGATGTTGACCCCGATGGAGGAGGCCAGCTCCTCATTCTGCTGCAGCGACAGGCAGATATGGCCGATGCGCGAATGCACGAGCCGGTACAGCGCACCGAAACACAGCACCAGCAGCAGCACGGAGGCGAGGTAGAAGGCGAGGCGCGGATTCTCCAGCGTGGCGAAATCCGGGATCAGCGTCAGGCCGAACAGGCTCACCCCGCCCGGCAGCGGGATGGAGACGATGCCCTTGGCACCATTTGTGATCGGCACGGCGAGCGCGAGAAGCCGCATCACTTCGGTCAGCGTCAGCGTCACCATGGCGAAATAGACGCCGCGCAGCCGCAGGATCGGCAGGCCGATCAGCACGCTGGCCAGCGCGCAGACGAGCCCCGCCGCCGGCAGCGTGAGCCAGAAGGACACGCCATAGGCCGTGACCAGCACCGCCGAGACATAGCCGCCGAGCAGCGCGAAGGCGCCCTGCCCGATATTGATCCGGCCGATATAGAAGGTCAGCCACACGCCGCCGCTGATGATTGAGAGCAAGGCGACGGAAGTGAGGGTGTAATAGAGGTCGTTGCGCCCGGTCGCGGCGATCAGGGCCGGCACGCCGGCCAGCAGAAACAGGACGAAGGCTGCGGCAAGGAGAAGCTTGGTTGCGTTGTTCACCGGTTCAGCCCCACGGCTTGCCCATCAGCCCGTTCGGGCGAAGGCTCAGGAACACCATCAGCAGCACGAAGATGACGAGATAGGTCACGTCGCCGAACTCGCGCAGCACGTTGAGGCCGACCGATTCCATCATGCCGAGGATGAACCCGCCGGCGATGGCGCCACCGACGACACCCGCGCCGCCGATCATCACCATGAGAAACGCCTTGATGGAGATCGGGCCGCCAATGCCGGAATTGACGCCGGTAATGGTGACGAGCAGGCCGCCGACGACACCGGCGAGCAGCGCGCCGAGCGCGAAGCCGATCATCGAGTAGCGGTCGACATTCACGCCCATCAGCTGCGCCGCCACGCGGTCCTGCGCCAGCGCCCGCATGGCGCGGCCGGTGCGGCTGTACTGCATATAGGCCATGAAGGAGGCGATCATGGCGATGGCGATCACCCCGACGAGGATGCGGTCATAGGGCATGACCAGGCTGTCGGAGACGAACACGCCGTTGATGATCTTCGGGACGCCGCGCTGCTTCTCGCCGAATAGGATGAGAATGATGGCGTCCATCAGGAAGGCGATCGCCGCGGCGAGCAGCATGGTGCTCTCCTCGCGCGAACTTCGCCGGATCACCGGGCGGAAGAGGAATTTCTCCACCAGCGCGCCGACAATGGCGAGGGTCAGCGCCGAACAGGCCAGCGCCAGCACGAAGGGCAGGCCGAGCTGGCCATAGATCGTGTAGGTGACGAAGCCGCCGAGGACGTACATCTGCCCATGGGCGAAGTTGAGCACGTTCATCAGCGCGAAGATGAGGGTCAGTCCGAGCGCGATCAGCGCGTATTGCGCGCCGAGATACAGCCCGTTGGCGATAACCTGTTCCATCCGAGGATCTCCATCGGTGAGAGGCCGGCACGCAGGCGCGCACCGGCCTCAACGGGGGTGAAGGAGCCTCAGTCGACTTCGCCGACGAACAGGGTCTCGAACGCGCCGTCCTTGTACTGCGTCACCACCATCGGCACGGAAAGCTGGCGCTTCTGGCCGAAGGAGGTGGTGCCGACATATTTGAGCGTGCCTTCCTTCACATAGGGATTGGGCGCGCTGAACGTGTCGACGGTCTTCTTGAACTCGGCGACATCGTTGATCGCCTTCGGATTGGCCTTGAGTGTCTCGATGATGTAGTCGAGCGCATAGACCTTGGTGTTGGACTCGTCGTTATACTCGCCGAACTTCTTGGTGTAGCGGGCGATGAACTCGTCCATCGTCTTGGAGCGGATCGCCGGCGTCGAGGCGCCACCGACCGAAATGAAGCCGTCGGCCAGTTCGCCCGCGCCTTCCTTCAGCACCGCCGCGTCATGCGCGGTCTCGGTGGAGATGAGGCCGGTATAGCCGAGCTCGCGCGCAGCGCGGATCAGCAGCGGCGCATTGCCGGGCGAGACGCCGGAGAGCACCAGCAGGTCAGGCTTCAGCCGGATGATGGGCGTCAGCACCGGGGTGAAGTCGCGGGTGTCGTTGGGATAGGTGTCGTTCTGCGCCACCACCTCAAGGCCCAGCGCCTTGGCCGCCGCCACGCCGCCATCGCGCTGGCTCAGCGGATCGGACTCATTGGCAGCGATGAACGCCACCTTCTTCACGCCCTTGTTTTCCTTGAGGTATTTGTAGATCGCCGGCGCGGACTGATAGTTGGCGATCATGCCCAGCACGGCGTTGGACGCCGGCTTGGTGTACAGCTCCTTGGGGAAGGCATAGGGGAAATAGATGATCCCCTTGGATTCCGCGACCGGCCGCACGGCGGCGGCGCCGTCATCGACATTCGGCCCCACGACATAGTGGATGCCCTCCTGCGCCATCTTCTCCATGCCGGCGATGGCGCGCTTGGGGTCCTTCTGGTCGTCGAAGGTGACGACATTGATCTTGTAGGTGTCGTCGCCGATCTTCACCCCGCCCAGCTCGTTGAGCCAGTCGGCGCGCACCTGCATGGAGCGCACATTCGAGGTGCCCCAGGCGGCGGCGGGGCCGCTGGTGACGCCGACGAAGCCGATCTTCAGCTCCTTCTCGGCGGCGGTGGCGGGGGCGAGGCCGGCCGAAAGGGCGAGGCCGGAAACGGCGGCGAGGGCAGTGCCCATCAGAACGGAGCGGCGCGTGGTCATCGGGGTGTTTCCTCTGTGAACTTGACGCGGGCGGCGACCTTGCTCGGCGCTCTGTTCTCCCGCGTTCTGCTGTCATGAGAGGGCACGCCCACAGGATTGTCAACATTGACGGAGATTTTTGGATACAATACCGTATGCGAAGAAAACGAGGACGAAACGGATGGCCGGCGCACCCCTTGCCAGCCCCCGCAACTCCCGCGATTTTCCATGATCTTGCAGCGCCGGTGACAGAGCATGGCCCATCCCCCGCCCTACCCTCGCGATCTTCTCGGCTATGGCAGTGCGCCGCCCGATCCGCGCTGGCCGGGCGGGGCCCGGGTCGCGGTGCAGTTCGTCGTCAATTACGAGGAAGGCGGCGAAAACTGCCTCCTGCATGGCGACGCCGCCTCCGAGGCCTTCCTCTCGGATGTGCTCGGCGCTCAGCCCTGGCCGGGCCAGCGGCACATGAATGTCGAGAGCATGTATGAATATGGGTCGCGCGCCGGGTTCTGGCGGCTGCGACGGATCTTCCGCGAGCGCGACCTGCCGGTAACGGTCTATGGCGTCGCCACCGCGCTGATGCGCTCGCCGGAGCAGGTAGCGGCGATGAAGGAAGATGGCTGGGAAATCGCCAGCCACGGCCTCAAATGGATCGACTACCGCAACATCCCCGAGACGGAGGAGCGCGCGCATTTGCGCGAGGCCATCCGCCTTCACCGCGAGGTCACGGGCGAGCGGCCGCTCGGCATGTATCTCGGCCGCACCTCGGAGAACACGCAGCGCCTGGTGATGGAGGAAGGCGGCTTCCGCTATTCCTCGGATTCCTACGCCGACGACCTGCCCTATTGGCTGACCGGGCGCGGCGGGCCGCATCTCGTCATTCCCTACACGCTCGACGCCAACGACATGCGCTTCACCAATGCGCAGGGCTTCGCCCATGGCGAGGACTTCTTCGTCTATCTGCGCGACAGCTTCGACCAGCTCTATGAGGAGGGCGCCGACGCCCCGCGCATGATGACGGTTGGCCTGCATTGCCGCCTCGCCGGCCGCCCCGGCCGCGCCCGCGGGCTGGTGCGGTTTCTCGACCATCTCGCCCGCCATGACCGGGTGTGGGTGCCACGCCGCATCGACATCGCCGAGCACTGGCACCGCGAACACGCGCCGGTGGCGGCATGAACCACGCCCCCTCCACCCTGCCGCGCGGTGCGGCGCTGATGGCGCGCCTTGACGAACTCGCCCGCCATTCCGATGAGCCGGGACGGCTGACCCGCCTCTATCTCTCGCCCGCCCATCGCAGCGCGGCGCGGCTCGTTGCCGGCTGGATGGAAGAGGCCGGCATGAGCGTGCATATGGACGCTGTCGGCAATGTCGTCGGGCGCTATGCCGGCCAGAGCGCGGACGCGCCCGTGCTGCTGCTGGGCTCGCATATCGACACGGTGCGCAACGCTGGCAAATATGACGGCAATCTCGGCGTGCTCGCCGCGATCCAGGCGGTCGGCGAGCTGAACGCGCGCGGCGAGCGCCTGCCCGTCGCCCTTGAGGTCCTCGCCTTCGGTGACGAGGAAGGCGTGCGCTTTCCCGTCACCCTCTCCGGCTCCCGCGCCGTCGCCGGCACGCTCGACCCCTCGGTGCTGGACGCCGTCGACGCCGACGGTGTCCGCCTGCGCGACGCGCTCCTCGCCTTCGGTGGCTGCCCCGACGCGCTCGCCAGTGCCCGGCACGAGGCGAGTGCCGTGGCGGGTTATGTCGAAATCCATATCGAACAGGGTCCGGTGCTGGAGAGCGAGGACCTCGCCGTCGGCGTCGTCACCGCCATCAGCGGCGCCAGCCGCTTCACCATCGACATTGACGGCGAGGCCGGCCATGCCGGAACCGTGCCGATGCATCTGCGCCACGATGCGGTGGCGGCGGCGGCGGAGATTGTGCTCGCGGTGGAGGAACTGGCGCAGCGCACGCCCGATCTCGTCGCCACGGTGGGATGCTTCACCGCCCTGCCCGGCGCGGTGAATGTGATCGCCGCCGGCGCGCGCCTCACCCTCGATATCCGCAGCCCGTTTGATGCGGTGCGTCGCGCCGCCATCGAGCAGTTGTCGAGCCGCTTCCAAGCCATCGGCACCCGGCGCGGCGTCAAGGTCGCAATGGCCTGCTTCTATGAGGCGCCGGCGGTGGCCTGCGACGACGCGCTGCAGGCCCGGCTGCAGCGGGCGGTGGAGCGGCAGAACATCCCGCCCCGTCACCTGCCGAGCGGCGCCGGCCATGACGGGCTCGCCATGGCCGCGCTCTGCCCCGTCGGCATGTTGTTCGTGCGCTGCGCCGGCGGCGTGAGCCACAGCCCCGCTGAATCGATCACCGTCGAGGATGCCGGGACGGCGGTCGCCGTGCTTCTCGATTTTCTCCGCGATTACGCGCCGCCCCGGCGCCCAGCCTCCTGACGGGTACCCCATGTCCACGCTTGCCCACCGCCTGAACGACATCATCGACCATGAGCGCGACCGTCAGATCGGCTTTCTCGCCGCGATCGTCCGCATGCCCTCCGACAATCCGGCCGGCGACTGCACCCCGCATGCCGAGGCCACCGCGCGCCTGATCGAGGCGCTTGGCTTCTCCGTCGAGCGCCACGCGGTGCCGGACGAACTTGTGCGCGCCAATGGCATGGTGTCGGCGACCAATCTGATTGTGCGCCACCGCTTCGGCGACGGCCCGGTGGTGGCGTTGAACGCCCATGGCGACGTGGTGCCGCCCGGCGAGGGCTGGACCCATGACCCCTATGGCGCCGAGATCGTCGATGGCTGGATGTATGGGCGCGGCGTCGCTGTCTCGAAGTCGGACTTCGCCACCTATCTCTGGGCGCTGATCGCGCTGAAACAGAGCGGCGCGGCGCTGGGCGGCACGGTGGAACTGCACTTCACCTATGACGAGGAGGCCGGCGGCGAGATCGGGCCGGGCTGGCTGCTGCGCGAAGGGCTGAGCCGGCCGGACTACGCGCTTTCCGCCGGCTTCTCCTATGGCGTGGTCAACGCCCATAATGGCTGCCTGCATCTGGAAGTCGAAGTGAACGGCCGCTCGGCCCATGCCGCCAAGCCGTTCACCGGCATCGACGCGCTGGAGGCGGCCAATCATGTGCTGAGCGCGCTCTATGCCTGGCGCAAGGGCCTGGCCGCGCGCGTCTCGGCCATTGCCGGCATTGGCAGCCCGCAAATGACAGTGGGGCTGATCCGGGGCGGCATCAATACCAATGTCGTGCCCGACCGCATCACCTTCCGCCTCGACCGGCGGATGATCCCGGAAGAGAACCCGGTGGAAGTGGAGGCGGAACTGCGCGCGGTGATCGCGGCGGCGGCGCAGGATTTCCCCGAGGCCCGGGTCGAGGTGCGCCGCATCCTGCTCGCCACCCCGCTCACCCCCACCCCCGCTTCCGAGCGGCTGAGCGAGATGCTGTGCCGCCATGCCAGCGCGGTGATGGGCGAGCCGATCAAAGCCGTCGGCGTGCCGCTCTACACCGACGCCCGGCTCTATGCGGCGGCCGGCGTGCCGACCGTGCTCTATGGCGCCGGCCCGCGCTCCATCGAGGAGGCCAACGCCCACCGCGCCGATGAGCGCCTGCCGCTGGCCGATCTGACGCGCGCCACCAAGGTCGTTGCGCGGACGCTGGCGGATGTGCTCGGCGGCGACCTGAGCTAGGCAAACGCGCCGGGCCGCCCTCACCCGCCCCCAAGGCGGCCCGGCGCGCCGTCTCCCGGCCGGACAGGCCGGGAGAGCTTCACGCGACAGGCGCGTCAGGCCGCGCGGCTGGCGGCGGGCACGGTGTCGGCGTGGCGGATTTCGGTGCCCAGCACCTTCAGGCATTCGCGCATGAAGGCGGCGAGCGCCGTCCAGCCCTTGGCCGAGACCATATTGCCGTCGACCAGCGCCTCGGTCGGGGAGAGGTCGACATAGGTGCCGCCGGCGAGGCGCACTTCCGGCTCGCAGGCGCCGAGCGCGCCAACCCGCTTGCCCGTCACCACCCCGTCGACGGCGATGAGGATCTGCACGCCGTGGCAGATGGTGAAGATCGGCTTTCCGGTCTCATGGAAGTGGCGGACCATGGCCTGGATGCGCTTGTCGGTGCGGATATATTCCGGCCCGCGTCCGCCAGCGCAGTAGACGGCGTCATACTCCTCCAGCTTCACCTCGGAGAAGGTCTTGTTGATGTCGGCGAGGTGGCCGTAGCGCTCGATATAGGTCTGGTGGCCCTCGAAATCGTGCAGCGAGGTCTGGATCTTGTCGCCGGCCTTCTTGTCCGGGCAGACGACGTGAACGGTGTGGCCGACAGCTTCCATTCCCTGCTGGAACACGAAAATCTCGTATTCCTCGGTGAACTCGCCGGTGAGCATCAGGATTTTCTTACCCGCCATGGTCGTTTCCTCAGCTTTGTCGTGGTTTATGAATCTGACGTAGCCCCGCGCCTCAGAAAGGCGAGTCCGGGAAATAATACTCGTCCGCGTTCTCCTTGGTGATCAGCGGCGCGTCGAGCTTCAGCGTGCCGCGCACCGGGGCATGGCCGGCGAAATGCGCGGCGGTCAGGTAGATCGCGGTCTTGATCATGGAGGGCGGATAGGGCGTCTCAACCGGCGTCACCGCGTCACCCGCCTTCACCTTCTCGATGATCTCCTTCATGCCGTTGCCGCCGAGGGCGAATTTGATCTCCTTGCGGCCGGACTGCTTGATCGCTTCCAGCACGCCGAGCAGCATGTCGTCGTCATTGGCCCACACCGCGTCGATCTGCGGGTATTTGGCCAGATAGTCCTGCATCAGCTTGAACGCCTCGTCGCTGTTCCAGTTGGCGTACTGGATGTCGAGGATCTTCATCTGCGTGCCGGCGATGCCGTCCTGGAAGCCCTTGATGCGCTCATCGTCGATCACGGTGGGGATGCCGCGCAGCACGACGAGATTGCCCTTGCCGCCCATCTTCTCCACCAGGAACTTCGCGGTGTTGTAGCCGACCGCGATGTTGTCGCCGGCGACATAGAGATCCTGGATCTTCGGATCGTTCAGCCCGCGATCGACCACGGTGATGAAGCTGCCCTTGTCCTTGATCGCCTTCACCGGCGTGGTCAGTTCCTCCGACGTGTGCGGCAGGATCACCAGCGCGTCGAGCTTGCGCGTCGCCGACAGGTCCTCGATGGCGCTCACCTGCGCGCTGGCCGAGGGCGAAGTCTTCACGATCACCTCGATGCCGGGAAACGCCTTGTTGATCTCCTTGGCGGCGGCATTGGCGTGATAGACGACGCCAGCGGTCCAGCCATGGTCGGCGGCGGGAATGGAGACGGCGATGGTCTTCTTCTCGGCGGCGAGGGCCGGGCCGGCGGCCAGCAGCGCCGTCGTCACGCCGGCGGCGATCAGGGTATGCTTGAGCATTGTTTCCTCCATGGTGCGGCAGTCTTGATTGATCGCGGCCCGTCGCGGCTGCCTCGCGCGGGGCGGTTTCTCAGGCACGCTACCTCTTCGACATGCGCTGGATCAGCATGGCGATGATGATGATCACCCCCTGCACGGCGGCGACGAGGTACTCGGAGACGAAGTCGGACAGGACCATCAGATTGGCGATGAATTCGAGGATCACCGCACCGGCGACCGTGCCCCACACCCGCCCGCGCCCGCCCCGCAGCGCGGTGCCGCCGATCACCACGGCGGTGATGACCTGCAATTCCCACAGCACGCCGGTGGTCGGCGTCGCCGCCCCGAGGCGCGGCACGTAGCAGATGGCGGCGATGGCGACGCAGGCGCCCTGGATTACGAAGGCCAGGGTGCGCACCCGCGCCACCGAGATGCCGGAGTAGCGGGCCACGTCCTCATTCGCCCCGACCGCGACGCAGCGCCGGCCGTAGCGGGTGCGGTAGAGCACATAGGCGGCCACCAGCGCGACGGCGAGCGAGACCAGGATCGGGATCGGCACGCCCAGCACATCGCCGAAATAGACCGGCCGATAGGCCTCGCGCAGGCTGCGGTCGATCGCCACCGTGCCGCCATCGGTCATATAGGTGATGAGCGCGCGGAAGATGCCCATCGTGCCGAGCGTGGCGATGAAGGGCTCGATGCGGCCGAGGGTGACGATGGTGCCGTTGAGCAGGCCGCAGGCCAGCCCCGTCACCAGCGCCACCGCCATGCCGAGCGGGATGGCCGCCGTGCCGACGCTCGGCGCCGCCCAGTTCATGAACAGGATCATCACGCCGGTGATGAAGGCCGCCATCGAGCCGACGGAAAGATCGAGCCCGCCCGAGGCGATGACGAAGGTGGCGCCGATGGCGATGATGGCGATGAAGGCACTGCGGGTGACGACATTGGCGATGTTGTTGGCCGACAGGAAGTCGGGATTGATGAGGAATCCGATCAGCACCAGCGCGGCCAGCGCCAGGAAGGGGCCCGCATCGCCCCAGCCGATCGACCAGCCATGCGAAGCGCGCGGGGGCGCGGCGGCCAGGTCAGCCATCTATGTTCCTCCCAGATATTGTTCATTGGCCGCGCTGCTGGTGGCGCAGAGCGCGACATTGCTTTCGGTCATGGCGTCGCCGGCGAGTTCGCCATTGATCCGGCCGGCCCGCATGACGAGGATGCGGTCGCACAGGCCGATCAGCTCCTGCATTTCCGAGGAGATGACGATGCAGGAGCGCCCCTCGCGCACCAGCGACTGGATGAAGGCGTAGATCTGGCTCTTATTGGCGATGTCGATGCCGCGCGTCGGCTCGTCGATGATCAGCACCGTCGGCTCGTTGAGCATCACCTTGGCGAGCAAGAGCTTCTGCTGGTTGCCGCCGGAGAGCTGGCCGGCCTTCGCCTCGCGGCTGCGCAGGCGGATGTCGTAACCCGTCACCGCGCGGTCGAGCAGCCGGGCCTCGCCGGCGAGGTCGAGCCCGGCGGCCGGGTGAACCCGGTCGAGCGCAGCGAGGGTGAGGTTCGGCGCCAGCTTCTCGTCCAGCAGCAGGCCCTTGCCCTTGCGGTCCTCGGTGAGATAGCCGACGCCGCGCGCCGCCGCCTGCGCCGGGGAGTGGAAATGCACCGCCTCGCCATGCAGCCGCACCGCGCCGAAGCTGGCCGGCCGCAGGCCCAGCAGCCCCTCGAACAATTCGGTGCGGCCGGCGCCGATCATGCCGGCAAGGCCGAGGATTTCCCCCTCGCGCAGGCTCAGCGACACATCGCGCACGAAGCCGGGGACATGGGCGTTCTCGATCTCCAGCGCGGGAGCGGCGTCCGCACCGGCAAGCCGTGCCGGGTCCTGCCGCGCGGGATAGAGGCTGGAAAACTCGCGCCCGACCATCAGGCTCGCCATGCGCTGCGGCGTCAGGCCCTGCGCGTCATAGGTGCCGACCATGCGGCCGTCGCGCAGCACCGTCACCCGGTCGGCGAGTCGCTCCACCTCGTCCAGGCGGTGGCTGATATAGAGAATGGCGACGCCGCGGGTCCGCAGCTCGGCAATGATGTCGAGCAGCGGATCGACCTCGTCATGGGTCAGCACGGCGGTCGGCTCGTCGAAGATGACGACGCGCTGGGTGCCGAGCAGCGCCTTGGCGATCTGCACCAATTGCCGGTTGGCGAGCGAGATGTCGCGCACCAGCGCGGTCGGCGACACCTTGCAGCCGATCTCGGCCAGCCGCGCCGCCGCCGCCGCGCGCATGGCGCGCTCGTCCAGCCGACCGAAACGGGCGATCTCGCGGCCGATGAAGATGTTCTCGGTGACGGTCAGCGCATCGGCGAGCAGGATTTCCTGATGCACCAGCGCGATGCCCGCGGCCTGCGCCTCCTTCGGCGCGTGGAAGGCGACCGGCGCGCCATCGAGGAACAGCGTCCCCTCGCTGGGCTTGAGATAACCCGAGAGCAGCCGCATCAGCGTCGACTTGCCGGCGCCGTTCTCGCCGATGACGGCGTGAATCTCGCCGGCACGCAGATCGAGCGAGACATCGGAGAGCACCCGCACCCCGCTGAATTCCTTGGCGAGATGTTCGGCGCGCAGCACCGGCGCTGCCGCCACACCGGCCGGAGCGAGGGCGAGCGGCGCGGCGGTCATAGGTCGAACGCCGGCAGCAGCCGGTCGCGCGAGCGCTCGATATGCAGACGCATCGCCTGCCGGGCGGCCTCGGGATCGCGCGCCGCGAAGGCCGCGAGGATCGCCGCGTGCTCGTCCAGCGCCTCCTCGGTGACGCGGGCGTGGAACATCAGGCGGAAAATGTGGAAGTGGGTGTGCTGGTGGGCCAGCGTCTCGCGGATCAGCGCGTTGCCGGCGACCTCCAGAATGCGGTCATGGAACAGCGCATCCTGGCGGGCGAATTGCGAATAGCGCGCCCGGTCGTCGGCGCCGCCCTCGCGCGACATCACCCCGGCCGCTTCGGCAAGGTCGGCCAGCGCGTCATCCGTCATGACCGCCGCCGCACGGCTGGCAGCGTCCGGCTCCAGCAGCAGGCGCAGTTCGTACAGCTCGTTGAAACGGGTGCGGGTGATCTGCGGCGCGGCGCTGTAGCCGACGAGGTGGGTCTTGACCACCAGCCCCTCGCCCTCCAGCCGGCCGAGCGCCTCGCGGATCGGCGTCTGCGACACGGCGAGCTCGCGCACCAGATTGTCGACCGTGATGCGCGAACCCGGCGGGATCTTCAGCGCCATCAGCCGGGCGAGGATGGCCTCATAGACCTCCTCGGCGAGGCCGGCATTGCGCTGAATGGCCTGCGAACCGTCACGCGGTGCGGCGGAGAGAGCGGAAGTGGCGAGAGCTTTCGGACTGCGCACGGTTTTGCCCCTTGACAATGATCCAGAGCTAGCATGATCCTCTGCGGCATTCAATACGATATCCTATACGATTTCGTGTAGGGCGCACCGGCAGGCTGAAATGCCGTGCCTTTTCAGATGGATAAAGCCGTGACCTCCTTCGCCGCCCTTCGGCTCCCCAGCGAAATCCTGTTCGGCAAGGGCCAGCGCCACGCTTTGCCCGCCGTCGCCCGCCGCCTCGGGTCACGGGCGCTGATCTGCACCGATGAGCGCCTGTCCGCCTCAGCCGACTTGGCGCAGATGATCGCCGGGCTGCAGGAGGCCGGGCTCACGGTGCGGGTCGATAACCGCGTGCTGCCCGACGTGCCGCGCGACAGCGCGGCGGAATGCGCCGAGGCCGCGCGGGCCTTCGCCCCCGATCTGGTGATCGGCATTGGCGGCGGCAGCTGCCTCGACATGGCCAAATGCGCGGCGCTGCTCCTCAGCCATGGCGGGCGGCTGCCGGACTATTACGGGGAGTTCAAGGTCCCCGGCCCCGTGCTGCCGATCATCGCGGTGCCGACCACCGCCGGCACCGGCTCGGAGGCAACGCCGGTGGCGGTGATCTCCGATCCAGACCGCACGCTGAAGGTGGGCATTTCCAGCCCGCATCTCCTGCCCCGCGCGGCGATCTGCGATCCCGACCTCACCCTCTCCTGCCCGCCCGCGCTCACCGCCATTGCCGGGGCCGACGCGCTCACCCATGCCATCGAGGCGTTCACCGCCGGGCGCCGGGCGCCATCGCCGGAACTCGCGCAGCGCCATGTGTTCATCGGCAAGAGCGCGCTGACCGATCATTTCGCCCGGCTCGCCATAAGCCTGCTCGGCCGCAGCCTGGAGCGGGCCTGCCGCGACGGTGCGGACGAGGAGGCGCGGGCCGATGTGATGCTGGCCGCGCTCGCCGCCGGCTGCGCTTTCGGCACGGCCGGCACCGCCGCCGCCCATGCCATCCAGTACCCGGTCGGCGCCCTCACCCACACCGCGCACGGGCTCGGCGTCGCCACGCTGCTGCCCTATGTCATGCGCTTCAACCGCGACGCCGCCGAGGACGAGCTGGCCGAGATCGCCCTCGCGCTGGGCCTGCCCGCCGAGGTGCGCTCGCGCGCCGCGCTGGCGCAGGCAGCGATCGACGAGGTGGCGCGCCTCCTCGCCGCCATCGGCATCTGCCCGACCCTCGCCGGTCTCGGCCTCACCCGCGACCAGCTGGCCTGGACCGGCGAGCAGGCGCTCGCCATCGAGCGGCTGATCCGCAACAATCCCCGTCCCATCGCCGCCCCGGAGATGGCCCGCCTGCTGGAGGCCGCGTACATCGGCGATCTCGCGGCGGCGGCCGTCGTCCTCGAACAGGAAGTCCTGCCATGAACATCGCCACCGCCCCGCTCGCCGCCGGCGCTGCCCCTCATATCGCGCCGGCCGATGGCGCGCGCGGGCTCTATATTGGCGGGCAGTGGAGCTGGCCGGAGGCGGGGGCGCGCATCCCTGTCATCGATCCCTCGAACGGTGCGGTGCTCGCCGAGGTGCCGGATGCCGGGGTGGCTGAGGCGATGGCGGCGGTGGACGCCGCCGCAGGCGCCGCCCCCGCCTGGCGCGCGACCCCGCCGCGCCGCCGCTCGGAAATCCTGCGCCGCTGCTTCGAGCTGATGACCGCCCGGGCCGACGATCTCGCCCGGCTGATTTCGCTGGAAAACGGCAAGGCGCTGCGCGATGCGCGCGGCGAAGTCGCCTATGCCGCCGAATTCTTCCGCTGGAACGCCGAGGAAGCCGTCCGCATCAGCGGCGATTTCGCGCTCTCCCCCGCCGGCGGCAACCACATCATCGTCGATTATGAGCCGATCGGCATCGGCGTGCTCATCACCCCGTGGAACTTTCCCGCCGCCATGGCCACCCGCAAGATCGGCCCGGCACTGGCGGCGGGCTGCACCGTGGTGCTGAAGCCGGCGAGCGAGACGCCGCTCACCGCCTACGCCCTCGCCGCGCTCTATGAGGAAGCCGGCGTCCCGCCCGGCGTGGTCAATGTGCTCACCACCTCCACGCCCGGCCCGGTCACCGCCGCGATGCTGGGCGACCTGCGTGTGCGCAAGCTCTCCTTCACCGGCTCCACCCCGGTGGGCCGCGCGCTGCTGGCCGAGGCGGCCAAGAACGTCATCAGTTGCTCGATGGAGCTTGGCGGCAACGCCCCGCTCCTTGTGTTCGACGATGCCGATCTCGATGTGGCGCTGGAAGGCGCGATGCTCGCCAAGATGCGCAATGCCGGCGAGGCCTGCACCGCCGCCAACCGCATCTATGTGCAGGCCGGGCTTTATGACCGGTTCGCCGAAGAACTCACCCGCCGCATGGCCGCGCTCAAGGTCGGCCCCGGCGTGGATGCCGCCACCGAATGCGGGCCGATGATCACCGGCAAGGCGGTGGACAAGATCGAGCGGCTGGTGGAAGACGCGCTCGCCCGCGGGGCGCGGCTGCTGTGCGGCGGCGTGCGGCCGGAAGGGCCGGGTCATTTCTACCCGCCCACCGTGCTCGTCGATGTGCCGGCCGACGCGGCCATGGGGTGCGAGGAGATTTTCGGCCCCGTCGCCGCGCTCAGCCGCTTCGAGACCGAGGACGAGGCGGTGGCGCTCGCCAATGCGACGGAATACGGCCTCGCCGCCTATGTCTTCACCCGCGATCTCGCGCGCGGCCTGCGCGTGTCGCGGCGGATCGAAACCGGCATGGTCGGCCTCAATCGCGGCCTCGTCTCCGATCCCGCCGCGCCGTTCGGCGGCACCAAGCAGTCCGGCCTCGGTCGCGAGGGCGGGCATCACGGCGTGATGGAGTTCCTGGAGGCGAAATACATCGCCACCGGGCTCTGAACCCGGCCGCGCTGATGGTTCACACGCCCGATCCGTTCCGCACCCGCGACCACGTGCCGGATTTCGACCGGCACGTGGCCGATTACGCCGCCCGCAGCGCCGCCACCCGCGCCCGTCTGCCGATGCGCGCCGACATCGCCTATGGGCCGACGCCGGCGGAACGGCTCGACCTGTTCTTCCCGCCCCCCGACACGGCGACGGGGGCGGTGCACCTGTTCATCCATGGCGGCTATTGGCGGATGTTCGCCAAGGAGGATTTCTCCTTCGTCGCGGAAACCGTCACCCAGGCGGGGGCGATCGCGGTCATCGTCGATTATGCGCTCATGCCGGCGGTACGGATGGAGACCCTCATTGCCCAGCTGCGGCGTGCCTGCGGCTGGTTGCGCGGCCATATCGGCGAGTTTGGCGGCGATCCCGCGCGCCTCACCCTCTCCGGCCATTCGGCGGGGGGCCATCTCGGCGCGCTGATGCGCGCCGATCCCGCCCTTGCCGGCGCGATCAACGGCACCCTGCTGCTCAGCGGGCTCTACGATCTCGCGCCGCTGCAAGGCTCCTTTCTCAAGGAGCTGATCGCCCTCACCGATGAAGAGGTCGCGCACTACAGCCCGCTGCGCCACGCCTATGGCCCGGGCGGGCAGGTGGCGCTGCTGGTAGGGGAGCGCGAAACGGCGCCGTTCCACGCGCAGTCCGCCGCCTTCGCCCGGCATCTCGCCCACGCGGGTGTCGATGTGGACGCCGCGACTGTCGCGGGGGCGGACCATATGAGCCTGGTCGCCGATCTCGGCACCCGCGGCACGGAGGCCGCGCTTCGGCTCGCCCGCCTGCTCGCCCCCGCGCCGTGAGAATCAGGCCCCCGCGCCACGCGCTGCCGGGGTTGGCGTGACGGGCCGGCACCCGAACGCCCGCCGCGTCGGTTCGGGCTGACGCTCCGACACCCATGCCTCGGCCCCGGCCACCTTTCGGCCGGGCGGCGGCGGCCAAAAGGAAAGAGCCGCCGGCCCGGCGGGGCCGACGGCTCTCCCTTGTTTACGCAGAAGCCGGCGGCGGCCGCCGGCCCCGGAGGGCTGGCTCAGCCGACGCGCAGGTTGACCGCGGAGGTCTTGCCCGAACGCTGGTCGGTCTGCAGCTCGAAGGAGACCTTCTCGCCGTCACGCAGGCCCTGGAGGCCCGAACGCTGAACCGCGCTGATGTGGACGAACACGTCCTTGCCAGCGCCATCGGGCTGAATGAAGCCGTAGCCCTTCTGATCGTTGAACCACTTCACGGTGCCGGTCTGGGTAGACATTAGGATAGTCTCACGTATCGAGGTTGCACATCCGGCGTGGCCGGGGCCAAGCCGCTGGGTCGAATTTGGAAGAAAAGCTGAACGTGCACCCGCAGGTGAAACGGCCCAGAGTCCAGCCAAAGTCTGCGCGAGAGACTAGCGCGAATAGCTGTGTTTGCAAGAGGCGCGCGTGGCAGAAGCAAGGCTTCCGCAGCGAAATGTCGCCGCCCCGAAAAGCGACGACATTCCCTCGATTTTCATCGAATGCGACCGACCGAAATCGGCCCTGTCGGCTCAGGCCGGACGCAGATTGACCGCCGAGGTCTTGCCCGAGCGCTGGTCGGTCTGCAGCTCGAAGGACACCTTCTCCCCGTCGCGCAGCCCCTGCAGGCCCGAGCGCTGCACCGCGCTGATGTGGACGAACACGTCCTTGCCGCCATTATCGGGCTGGATGAAGCCGTAGCCCTTCTGCTCGTTGAACCACTTAACCGTGCCGGTATCCGCCATCAGACACAACCTTCGAGACCAGTGAGACACCGGCGAATCCCCGCGGGACCCGCCGAACTGCGCCGACCCCCGCCGCCCGGCGGCGCCTTGCGGCAACCGGCGTACGGCGAATTCGGGCTGTGGGTAGCTTGGGCAAAAATATGTCATTTCCACGGCATAGGCCGCCATATTCGAGCCATAAAGCAACCAGAGGGCGAGAAAATTCCGTTACGTCAGACCCGTACCGCCGGGCGCCCGTCCGGCAAGGCCGGAACGGCGCGCGCCGTCAGACCGAGACGTCGCCGGACATGACCGGCACGCAGGCGCCGCCGATCACCACGGCATCCGGCGTCACCTCGATGGCGATCCGGCTCGGGCGGCCCATATCGACGCCCTGCGCGACCTCGAAACCGCGCGGCGCCCCGCCTTCGAGTGCGGCGAGCCAGGCGCAGGCCGCCGCCGTCGCGCTGCCGGTCGCGGGGTCTTCCGGCAGATTGTCGAAGGGGGCGAACATGCGTGCGGTGACGTCGACGGCGCCGTCAGCCGCGCTCAGTTCCCGGCAATAGAGGTAGATGGCATCAGCGCCGTCGCAGGGCAGGCGCGCGGCGAAGGCGGGCAGGTTCGCCTTGGCGCGCGACAGGGCGGCGCGGCTGGCGATCTCGACCACGACGAAGGGCAGGCCCACCGAGGCGACACGGGGCGGATGCCGGTCGCAGCGGATGTCCGCCGGGCTCAGCGACAGGCATTGAGCGATGGCGTCCGCCGGCAAGGCCCGGCCGAGGCGCAGCGGCTGCGGGGCGCTCAGCCGTATCTGCGCGATGCGGTCGCCGTCGCGCCGGATGTGTCCCCGCACCAGGCCGGCGGCTTCCTCGAAGGTGAACGTCTCTCCCATGGCGGCGACGCCGGCGCTCGCCAGGACGAACGCGGTGCCGACATTGGGATGCCCGGCAAACGGCACCTCCACCGTGGGGGTGAATATCCGCACCCGGGCGGTATGGGCCGGATCGGACGGGCGGAGCACGAAGCTGCTCTCGGAATAATTGAACTCCCGCGCGATCGCCTGCATCTGCGCGGTCGTCAGGTCATCCGCATCCAGCACGACCGCGAGCGGATTGCCGCCGAAGCGGGTCTGGGTGAATACATCGACCGTGTGATAGCGCAACCGCACAAGTTTCTCCCGCCGCGCCGTCACGGTCGCCCTGGCTAGATCATTTCACCGTTTCACGGAAACAGTGAAATGATCTAATTCTTTGTTTTGTCGCGTTTTCTTCATGCGAACCGGTATCCACTTCGCTCGAAAACGCTCCACCATGGTTGCGAAGCTCCTTCCGCCCGCACCCACTGCCGGGGGGCGAGACGGTTACCCGCCATCAGTGAATCCGACCGGCTGTCGCGACAGGAAACGGCTGCGGCCGCTGGATGGCGCGCCGTTTTCAGGTGAACCGGCGATTCCGTCTGATCAACAGGACGCTCAGTAACAGTAATTCTTGCTGACCTTTACCACCTGCCCATTAGGGTAGTGGTACAGGCACTTGCCGTTCGACCAGTAGTAATAGGACTTCTTCTTGTTCTTGTCGCTCTGGTTGCCGATGATCGCCCCGGTGGCGCCGCCGATCACCGCGCCGGCCACGGCGCCGCCGGCCTTGCCGGTGGCCGCACCGCCGATGATGGCCCCGGCCGCGCCGCCGATCAGCGCCCCGGCGGCGGTGTCATTGGCCCGCGCCATGCCGGGGGCGACGGCGAGAAGACCGCCGGCCAGCGCCGCGACCGCACAGGAATAACCAAGACGCATGATGAAACCCTCCGCTGGCGCGGGCGCGCCTGCCGGGCCCCGCTGAGACCGGGGCCGGCGACTCGCAGCAGTTTCCTGTCACGACCGGCCCCAGGGTAAGGGTATCATGAAGCCGCAGCGGAACGAAGCGCGCCGCGCGGCGCGCCCCGTCGCCTCCGGCTCAGCCGTGCTGCGCCTCGACCACGGCGATGGCGGTCATGTTGACGATGCCGCGCGCGGTGACCGAGGGGGTGAGGATGTGGGCGGGCTTGGCCGGGCCGAGCAGGATCGGGCCAACAGGCAGCGCGTCGCCGAACACCTTCACCATCTGGTAGCTGATATTGGCCGCGTCGAGATTGGGCATGACCAGGATATTGGCCACGCCCTGCAGCCGCGAGCCCGGCAGCACGCGCTCGCGCATTTCCGGCACCAGCGCGCTGTCGCCTTCCATCTCGCCCTCGACCATGAGATCGGGGGCGCGCTGCAGTACGAGGTCGAGCGTGCGGCGCATCTTCTTCGCGCTCTCATCGTCGCGGCTACCGAAGTCGGAATGCGAGAGCAGCGCCACTTTCGGCTCGATGCCGAAGCGCCGCACATGGGCGGCGGCGAGCTGCGCCATCTCGGCGAGGTCTTCGGCCGTGGGGTCGGTCTGCACCTGGGTGTCGCACAGGAAGAACGCGCCCTTCTGCGTCAGCAGCATGGACAGCGCCGCCACGTCCCGCACCCCCGGCGCCAGGCCGATAATGGTGCGGATATGGCGCAGATGGCGGATGAACCGGCCTTCCACGCCGCACAGCATGGTGTCGGCATCCCCGCGGACCACGGCGAGCGCGGCGATCACGGTGGGCGTGGTGCGCACCAGCGTGCGGGCGAGTTCGGGCGTCACGCCGCGCCGGCCGGCCAGCTCGACATAGGTGGTGACATAGTCGCGGTAGCGCGGATCGTCCTCGGGGTTGATGAGGTCGAATTCCCGCCCGGGGCGGATCGACAGGCCGAAGCGCTGCAGGCGGGTTTCCACCACCGAGGGGCGGCCGATCAGGATCGGACGGGCGATGCCCTCTTCCACCACCACCTGCGCCGCGCGCAGAATGCGTTCATCCTCGCCCTCGGCGTAGATCACCCGCTTGGGCGCCTGCTTGGCGAGGGCGAAAATCGGCTTCATCACCAGGCCGGAGCGGAAGACGAAGCGATCGAGCTGTTCCTGATAGGCGTCGAAATCGGCGATCGGCCGCTTGGCGACGCCGCTCTCCATCGCCGCCCGCGCCACCGCCGGCGCGATGCGCAGAATGAGGCGCGGGTCGAAGGGCGAGGGAATGAGCGAGGCCGGACCGAACACCGGCGTCTCGCCGCCATAGGCGCGGGCGACCACGTCGGAGGGCGTCTCGCGCGCCAGTTCGGCGATGGCGTTGACCGCCGCCACCTTCATCTCCTCATTGATCGTCGTCGCCCCCGCATCGAGCGCGCCGCGGAAGATGAAGGGGAAGCACAGGACGTTGTTGACCTGGTTGGGGAAGTCCGAGCGGCCGGTGCAGATCATCGCGTCGGGGCGCGCGTCGCGGGCGAGATCGGGCATGATCTCCGGCGTCGGGTTGGCCAACGCCATGATCAGCGGGCGGTCGGCCATGGTCTTGAGCATTTCGGGCTTGAGCACGCCGCCGGCGGAGAGGCCGATGAAGATGTCGGCGCCCTCGATCACCTCGGCCAGCGTGCGCTTGTCGGTCTTCTGCGCGAACACCCCCTTATAGGGGTCCATCAGCTTTTCGCGGCCCTCATAGACCACGCCCTCGATGTCGGTGACCCAGATGTTCTCGCGCCGGGCGCCCATGGAGCGCAGCAGGTTCAGCGTGGCGATGGCGGCGGCGCCGGCGCCCGAAGTGACGATCTTCACGTCTTCCAGCTTCTTGCCGCCGATGTGCAGCGCATTGACGATGGCCGCCACGACGATGATGGCGGTACCGTGCTGGTCGTCATGGAAGACCGGGATCTTCATGATCTCGCGCAGCCGGGTCTCGATCTCGAAACACTCGGGCGCCTTGATGTCCTCAAGGTTGATGCCGCCGAAGGTCGGTTCCAGCGCCGCCACCACGCTCACCACATGGTCCGGCTCCAGCGCGTTGATCTCGATGTCGAACACGTCGATGCCGGCGAATTTCTTGAACAGGACCGCCTTGCCTTCCATGACCGGCTTGGAGGCTTCCGGGCCGATATTGCCGAGGCCGAGCACGGCGGTGCCGTTGGAAACCACGGCGACGAGGTTCTGCCGGGCCGTCAGTTCCGCCACCAGCTCCCGGTCGGCGGCGATCGCCTCGCACACGGCGGCGACGCCGGGCGTATAGGCCAAAGCGAGGTCGCGCTGGTTCGCCAGCGGCTTGGTGGCCTGGATCTCAAGCTTACCGGGTCGCGGATTGCGGTGATAGAACAGCGCGCCAGAGCGCAGATCGTCGGAGATGTAAGAGGCCATCGTTTTTCCTTCCCCGGAGCGTGGCGGGGGAGCATAGGCATTCTGTTCCGCCGCACAACGGCTTTCCGATTTTCTGGTGCTGTACTTTGGACGGTTGGTTTAAGGTGAATCCGCCGCCGGCACGCTGCGGCGAATCCCGTCCGTCCCCGCTCCGCCCCCAGGTCAGCCTCGCATGCGCAAGCCGTTTATCATCGCTCTCGTCGCCCTCCTCATCCTCGGAATCGGCGGCTATTTCGGCATCGGGCTCTACGTCAACCACGTGGCGCGCAGCGAGGTCGATTCGGCCCTCGGCACGCTCCGGGCCGGCGGCGCGACCGCGAGCGTCGAGGATGTGCGCTACGACCTGTTCGCCGGCCGCTTCGAGATGCGCGGCCTTTCCCTCGCCGGTCCCGGACAGGGCGCGCTGAAGATCGGCACGCTGGTCGCCAGCGGCGTCGAGCGGCGCGGCAATGAGCGGGTGTTCGCGCGCGATGTTGCCCTTACCGATGTCGCGCTGAGCCCGCCGCTCGGCCTTGGCGGCACCGACACCTCGGAATACCGCGCCCCGCGCGCCGAGATTACCGGGCTGGAATTCCCGATGCGCGCGCCGGTGGACGGCACCCCGCCGCAGATCGCGCTCAGCTTCCTGCGCCAGGTCACGGCCGAGCGAGTCGATATCCCGGTCTCCACCAACACCGGCAGCAGCGGCACGGGCGACACGCGGATCGTCAGCGAGGAGACCAATGGCGCGATCCGCCTCGACGCGCTCGCCAAGGGCCGCTTCGCCCGCGTGACCGCCGAGCCCTCGCGCTTCACCCTCAGCGGCCCCACCGGCAGCAGCGGCAAGGGCTCGGTCGGACGTGTCGAGATCACGGGGTTCGACGTGGCGGCGGTTCTGATCCTCTTGGATTCGGAACTGCGCGAGGCCAGCGATGCGTTCATCACTGTCCATGATTCCATTGTCATGGCCGACTATGAGCTGACGCTCGAAGGCGGCGTGTCGCAGCGCATCAAGAACATGACGATGAAGGAGGTGGCGATCCGTCCCTCCGCCATTCCGGTCGAGCAGATCCTCGCCATGCGCGGGCAGCTGGAAAAGCTCGCCGCCGCCGGCCGCGAAGCCCCGCCGGAGGAAGCCGCCGAGCTGTTCCGGCTGTTCGCCAGCATTTACGACGAGGGCATCCGCATTGGCGGCATGTCCCTCGACACGCTGGACGCCACCGCCCCGGGCGGCATCGCCTTCAGCCTCGGCGCGTTCACGCTGGGCGCCGTGGAAGGCGGGCGGATCGACAGCCTGACGCTCGACAAGCTCGCCGGCACCGGGCCGGCGGGCGAAAGCTTCAAGATGGGGCGCTTCGCCCTTGGCGGCCTGCGGGCCGGCACGCTGATGACGCTGCTGGCGGACACCGCCGAGCATCCGGCGCAGGTCGGCCGCTGGCCGGCACCGTTCTTCAACACGCTCGAATCGCTTTCCATCGACAAGCTGGAAGCCCCCACCGAGCAAGGCTCGCCGCTCGACATCGACCGCTTCGCCCTCACCTGGACCGCCGAGCCGGACGCGCTGCCGACCCGCATCTCCGCCACGCTGCGCATGAGCGGGCCGACCGCGCTGGTCAATAGCGGCAAGTCTGCCTTCGCGCTGGTGCCGGGGCAGCTGAACCGGGCGAGCCTCGCCGTCGATTTCGGCGCCGCCTGGAACGAGGCCGCCAATACGGTGGTGGTGGAGCCGGCCTATGTCGAAGTCTCCGACGCCTTCTCGCTGAACGCCCGCCTCCGCCTCAGCGGCGTCGACGATTCCGTGTTCTCCACCGAGCCGGACGAGGCGCTGGCGGGGGCAGCGGAGGTCAATCTCGACTCGCTCGACCTCACGCTCACCGATGCCGGCCTCTACGATCAGAAGCTGGAAGAGGCGGCGAAGGAACAGGGGCTGAAGCCGGAGGAAATCCGCCAGCTCTTCGCCGGCTTCGCCGATCTGCTGCTCGGCCAGGCGGTGACCGACCGGCCGGAACTCGGGCCGGCGGTGGATGCCTTCATCCGCTTCGTGCAGAAGCCGATGGGCACGCTGTCGCTGCGCGTCACCCCCCGCAACCCGCCGCTGCCCATGCTGCTGATCGTCGAGGCGCTGAACAGCGAGGACCCGCTGTCGCTGGTGGACGAACTCAACGTCACCACCCCCGCCGCGCCCTGAGCGCGGCGCCCCCCGAAAGCAGAAAGGGCGGCCGATGGCCGCCCTTTTCGTTTCTCGCCGACCGCGCCGCTCTCACTTCTCCGGCAGGTTGGTGCGGATGTGCAGTTCGCGCAGCTGCTTCGGGCTCGCCTCATTGGGCGCGCCCATGAGGATGTCCTGCGCCTGCTGGTTCATCGGGAAGATGGAAATCTCACGCAGGTTGGTGGTGCCGCACAGCAGCATGACGATGCGGTCGACACCCGCCGCCATGCCGCCATGCGGGGGCGCGCCATACTGGAAGGCGCGGTAGAGGCCGCCGAAGCGCTCCTGCACCGTCGCCTCGTCATAGCCGGCGATCTCGAACGCCTTCACCATCGCCTCGGGGCGGTGGTTGCGGATGCCGCCCGACGCGATCTCATAGCCATTGCAGGCGATGTCGTACTGGAACGCCTTGATGGTCAGCGGGTCCTGGCTGTTCAGCGCCTCAAGCCCGCCCTGCGGCATGGAGAAGGGGTTGTGCGAGAAGTCGACCTTCTTGTCCTCCTCGCTCCACTCATAGAACGGGAAGTCGACGATCCAGGCCAGCTCGAAACGGTCATGGTCGACCAGCTTCAGCTCCTCGCCCACCTTGGTGCGGGCGGCGCCGGCGAACTTCACGAACTTCTCCGGGTTGCCGGCGACGAAGAAGGCGGCATCACCCTCCTTGAGGCCAAGCTGGGCGCGGATGGCTTCCGTGCGCTCCGGGCCGATATTGTTGGCGAGCGGGCCGGCACCCTCCCCGCCCTCGCGCCACATGATGTAGCCGAGGCCCGGCTGGCCCTCGCCCTGCGCCCACGAGTTCATGCGGTCGCAGAAGGCGCGCGAGCCGCCGCCGGTGCCGGGGATCGCCCACACGCGGTTCTTCGGGTCTTCCAGCATGCGCGCGAAGACCTTGAAGCCGGAACCGCGGAAATGCTCGGACACGTCCTGCATCTCGATCGGGTTGCGCAGATCCGGCTTGTCGGTGCCGTATTTCTGCATCGACACCGCATAGGGAATGCGCGGCCAGTTCTTGGTCACCGGCTTGCCGTCGGCGAACTGCTCGAACACGCCGGTGATGACCGGCTCGACGGCGGCGAAGATGTCTTCCTGCTCGACGAAGCTCATCTCCAGATCGAGCTGGTAGAACTCGCCCGGCAGGCGGTCGGCGCGCGGGTCCTCGTCGCGGAAGCAGGGGGCGATCTGGAAGTAGCGATCGAAGCCGCTCATCATGATCAGCTGCTTGTACTGCTGCGGCGCCTGCGGCAGGGCGTAGAACTTGCCGGGGTGCAGGCGCGAGGGCACGAGGAAGTCGCGCGCGCCTTCCGGCGAGGAGGCGGTGAGGATCGGCGTCTGGAATTCGAAGAAGCCCTGCGCCTTCATCTTCGCGCGCATCGCGTCGACGATGGCGCCGCGGGTCATGATGTTCTTGTGCAGCTTCTCGCGGCGCAGGTCGAGGAAGCGGTAGCGCAGCCGCGTCTCCTCGGGGTACTCGACATCGCCGAAGACGGGGAGCGGCAGCTCGGCGGCGGGGCCAAGCACCTCGATCTCGGTGGCGTACATCTCCACCTGGCCGGTCGGCAGTTCCGGGTTCTCGGTGCCGGCGGGGCGCAGGCGCACCCGGCCATCGACCCGGATCACCCATTCCGCCCGCACCGTCTCGGCCAGCTTGAACGCCGGGCTGTCGGGATCGACCACCACCTGGGTGAGGCCGTAATGGTCGCGCAGGTCGATAAACAGCACGCCGCCATGGTCGCGGATGCGGTGGCACCAGCCGGACAGCCGCGCGGTGGTGCCGACATCGCCGGCGCGAAGGGCGCCACAGGTGTGCGAGCGATAGCGGTGCATGGCGTCTTCCCGGAGTTGGTGCCGCCGCAAGAAGGCGGAACATAGCAGAACACCCCTCACGCGGGGCGCGCGGAGGGGTGCCTGCGAGGCTTGGATTTGTCAAGACGAGACGGCCGCCCGCAAAGGAGGGCGGCCTGCTCTCAGGGCACGTAGCGCAGGTTCAGCCCGCCGACGCCCAGCGCCAGCGAGGCGCCGACATTGCCCTCGACCGACACCGGGTTGAGCGCGATCGACCGGTCGGAACCGACCAGCACGTTGGCGCCGACGCCGACACCCAGCGCCACATCGCCGGTCACGCCGCCATAGGGGCCGGCCAGCGCGCCGGGGGCGACCGACTTGGTCAGCGCCAGCACGCCCCAGGTCAGCACGCCGCCGCCGGTGACGCCGAGTTCGAGGCCGATATTCTTGATGGTGCCGGCATAGCGCTGCTCGGGGCTGTTGTCGGCCGGCGTGAAGGTGCAGGTCAGTTCCTGCTTGGATTCGATCAGCATGCCGATGCTGGCGCCGGCATTGCACACCAGCACGCCCGCATTCACCCGCTCGGCGGCGGAGGCCGGCACAAAGGAAAGCGCCAGAGCGGCGGTGGCGAGAGCGAAGACAGTCTTCTTCATGGATATCCCCCGGAGATGGCGGCAATGCCGCCGTAAAGGCTTGGCGACTCGTCGCCGGCCGTCGATCATCGTCGGCGTAGATTACGGCATGATTTCGGGGTCGAAACGGCGCCGCGAGTCCGATATGTAAAAATCGACATGAACATGATCACAACCACCGACGACCTCGCCGCGGCCTGCGAACGCCTCGCCCGCCATCCGTTCATCACCATCGACACGGAATTCCTGCGCGAAACCACCTTCTGGCCCAAGCTCTGCGTCGTGCAGCTGGCCAGCGTGGACGAGGCGCTGGTGGTCGACGCGCTGGCCGAGGGGCTCGACCTCGCGCCGTTCTTCGCGCTGATGTCGAATCCGGACGTGCTCAAGGTGTTCCACGCCGGCCGGCAGGACATCGAAATCGTCTGGCACCTCGCCGGCATCATCCCCACCCCGGTTTTCGACACCCAGGTCGCGGCCATGGTGCTCGGCCATGGCGATTCCATCTCCTACGACCAGCTGGTGCAGCGCCTCACCGGGGAAGTGCTCGACAAGTCGCTGCGCTTCACCGACTGGTCGCGCCGCCCGCTGTCGGCAGCGCAGGTCGCCTATGCCGAAGCCGATGTCACCCATCTGCGCGATGTGTTCCTCAAGCTCGACGCCGACCTGAAGAAGCGCGGCCGCGCCGACTGGGTGGGCGAAGAGATGGCGGTGCTCACCTCGCCCGACACCTACCGGCAGGAACCCGAACGGGCCTGGGAGCGGCTGCGCTCGCGCGCCCGCAAGCCCAAGGACCTCGCCGTGCTGATGGAGGTCGCGGCCTGGCGCGAGCGCGAGGCGCAGTCGCGCGACACGCCGCGCTCGCGCATTCTGAAGGATGACGTGATCGGCGAGATCGCCTCCCAGCACCCGACCACCGTCGAGAAGCTGGGCCAGCTGCGCGCCATCCCCAAAGGCTTCGAGCGCTCCCGCGCCGGCGAGATGATCGTCGAGGCGGTGAAGGCCGGCCTTGCCCGCGACCCCAAGACCCTGCCGCGCATCGAGCGCGACCGGCCGCTGTCCAATGGCGCATCGGCGACGGTGGAACTGCTGAAGGTTCTGCTGCGCATGACCTCCGAGCAGCACGGCGTCGCCGCCAAGGTCATCGCCACGGTGGACGATCTCGAGCGCATCGCCTCCGAGGACGAGCCCGATGTCGGGGCGCTGCGCGGCTGGCGGGGCGAATTGTTCGGCGACCGCGCCATGGCGCTGAAATCCGGCCGGCTGGCGCTCGCCATGCAGCGCGGGCGTGTCATCGCCATCGAGCGGACGGCACTGGAGAAGGCGGGCGCGGCGGACTAAGCCCGCCTCACGCCTCGCCTTGCCGGGCGAGCCGCAGCTCCACCAGCAGCGCGCGCAAGAGTTCCGGCTCGTCCCAGGGCACGGCCTGCCAGACCGCCCGCAGCTCGGCATCGGGCGGGCCGTGCATTACCGCCTGCGGAAACAGCGCCACGCGCGTCTCCTCGCCCACGGTGCGCGGCGACGCCGCCTCCCCGTCCGCCGGGGCGTGGAGATGGGCGAGCAGCAGCGCCGTCAGATCGAGCCCGGCGCGGGCACCGAAAGGCAGCACGGGCGTCGGCCGTGCGTTGCATTCGAGCAGCCACGCCTTGTCCTCGGCATCGATGAGGAAATCGAACGAGACGAAGCCCGAGGCGCCGAACGCCGCCACCAGCGCCGCCGAGGCGGCGACGAGATCGGGCCGGGCGACATAGCGCAGCACGTCGGCCGGCAGGATGTCGCGCGACCGCCGTTCCGCCACGGCGGTGAGCACGCCGAGCGTGCGCCCCGCGATCGCCGCCGCGCAGCTCACCGCCAGCCGCCCCTCAATGTAAGGCTGCACGCTCACCTCGGTCGGCGGAGCGATCCAGTCGCGCGCCAGCAGCCGCGCCTTGAGCCGGGGCCAGCGCGATTTCCGCCGCATCCAGCGCGCGCCGATGGCGTCGAGTTCTCCCGGCGTGCGGCAGATCGCGACGCCGCTGCCGCCGCAGCTGCGCGGCCGCTTGATGACGACGGGGTAGCCGAGTTGCTGCGCCGCCGCCCGCGCCCCCTCCAGCGTCGCCGCCGGGATGTCCACCGGCGCCCGCACGCCGATGTCCCGCGCGAGTCGCTGGGTCAGCGGCTTGTGGATGCGGTCGGGCAGCGTGTCGAGCCGGCCGAGCGAACGGACAAGGCAGGCCGCCAGCGCCGGCGAAAGCGGGGCGCGCCCGGTGCGGCCGGCCTGGGTGCTGAGATGATCCAGCAGCCACAGCGTGCGCTCGTCGCACGGCACGAGAAGATCAGGCGCGAAGCCGGCGACGGCGCGCTCCAGCTGCGCCCGCAGGCGGCGGGCGTTCAGCGTCGCCTCAAGCGGAAAGCGCGCGGCGATATGGCGGGAGCGGAACATCAGGCTGTCCGGCGCCGCCAGCGCCGCCAGCTCGGCCCCCGCCGCCGCGAAGGCGGCCGGCAGCCGGCAGCTGGAAATGTGCCGCGCCTCCAGGGCAACCAGCAGCACCCGCGCGGGCGGGCGCCCGCCGGCCGGCCGAACCGTGGCGTGGTCATCAGGAGAAAGCACGGAACGGCCCCCGCCGGCGCAAACTGCGCATCCGGCGGGCTTCTACCGGTCCTGGGCCGACAAATCCAGACCCCGCCACCGTCGTCGGGGCTAGAGCACGTTCCGATCCGATTGCACCACAATCAGATCGGTAAAACGTTCTCTATCCATGACTTAGAGACTGATTCACCGATCGGCTTGTTTCAACCTGATCGGATCAGGCTCTAGCCGGCGACGACCACCGAATCGCGTCCGATCAGCCGGCCGAGCGTGCGCAGGCGGCTGGCGATGCGGTCGCCGCTGAGCGGGGCGAGTTCGCCGCGCAGCTGCAGCGAGAGCTTGCCGCGCTCCACGGTGAGCGGCGTCAGCGGCAGCGTGCCTGGCATGGCGGCGGAGAGAATATAGCCCACCCGCATCGCCGCGCCGAGAATGCGCGCCCGGTCCAAGAGCCGCGCGGAGACCAGTTCGCGGATGCGCGGCGACAGGTCTTCGTCCACAAGCCCGACATGCCGATAATAGATGGCGAGCGCCAGGAAGGCGCGGCCGGGATGGTCGACGCCGATGAAGGAGGCGTGGGCAATGAGGTTCAGGCTCTGCTCGCCGCGATAATCGGGATGCGCCCGCCAGCTGATGTCGGAGAGCAGACAGGCGGCATGGCGCAGCCGCTTCTCCTCCACGCTTTCGTCGATATGGCTGGATTTCATGAACTGGTCGGTCCAGTCGATGAGTTCCCAGCCATGGGCGGGGGAGCGGGCGCGAACCTCGTTCAGCTCGGCGGCGGCGGAGATCAGCGGGTCGAGGCTGCGATCTTCCTCGCTGAGCAGCTCATAGAGCAGCCCCTCGCGCACGCCCTGCGCCGAGATGAAGACATTGGCCGGCTTGCCGATGCGGATCACATGTTCCAGCACCAGCGCGCCATAGGGCAGCAGCGGCCGGCGCACATCGGACACGGTGTCGATGCGCGACAGCGTGTCGATCGGCACCTGCCGCACCAGCCGGCAGAATTCCAGCGCTTCGCGCGCGGGGATGATGTAGCCGTGCATCACATGCAGGGGATAGCCGCGCTGGAACATGTGCAGCCGCGCCAGCGCGCGCCAGGTGCCGCCAACGGCGTAGAAGGTGCGCCCCTTGAGATGTTCGAGATGCGGGTCCTTGGCCAGCAGGTCCTTGACGATCTTGTCGGCCTTCTTCAGCGAGCGGCCGGACGTGTCCTGCAAGGCGAGGCCGCCGAGCGGGAAGGTGACGCCGGACCCGATGCGCTGGCCGTGCAGGTCGGCCAGTTCCAGCGAGCCGCCGCCGAGATCGCCGACCACGCCATTGGCGTGATGCACGCCGGAGAGAATGCCGAGCGCGGAAAGCTGCGCCTCGCGCTTGCCGGAGAGCACCTCCACCTCGGTGCGGCAGATGTCGCGGCAGGCATTGACGAAGTCCGGCCCGTTGGCGGCATCGCGGGCCGCCGCGGTGGCGAGCACATAGAGCGTGCCCACCCCCATGCGGTCACAAAGCACCCGGAAGCGGCGCAGGGCGGCGAGCGCCTTCTCCACCGCGTCCGGGTTCAGCCGCCCGGTGGTCAGCACCTCCCGGCCGAGCCCGCACGAGGCCTTCTCGTTGAAGATCGGCGTCGGCGAGCGGGACAGGCGCTCATAGACGACGAGTCGGACAGAGTTGGAGCCGATATCGATGACGGCGATCGACATGCCGGACAACAGGCCGTGTCCGGCATCACGCAAGGCTTCGGTCATGCGCTCACGTCCGCTCGCGTCGGCGCAGGAGGTTTCGGGGCGAGGATTCCTTGAGCGACTTACCACGTCCCGACAGGCTCGGATTGGTCATGAAATATTGCTGGGCGTTGAATTTTTCCTCGCCCTCGCCGGGAACTATGCGCTGCGACGAGCCATCGGGCAACACCCGCCAGCTCTGCTGGTTGTCCTGCAGGTTGGCGACCATGATCTGGTCGAGGATCTGCATGTGCACCGTCGGGTTGGTGATCGGGCACAGCGATTCGACCCGGCGGTCGAGATTGCGCGGCATCAGGTCGGCCGAGGAAATGTAGACGGCGGAATCGGCGTGCGGCAGGCCGTGGCCATTGCCGAAGCAATAGACGCGCTCATGCTCCAGGAAGCGGCCGACGATGGACTTGACGCGGATATTCTCCGACAGGCCCGGCACGCCCGGCCGCAGGCAGCAGATGCCGCGCACCACGATGTCGATCGGCACGCCGGCCTGGCTGGCGCGGTAGAGCGCGTCGATGATCATCGGGTCGACCAGCGAGTTCATCTTCAGCCAGATCGCCGCCGGCTTGCCGGCCTTGGCGAATTCCACCTCGCCATTGATGTGGTCGAGGATGCGCTTCTTCAGCGTCAGCGGGGCGATGGCCAGCGCTTCCAGCTCCACCGGCTCGGCATAGCCGGTGATGAAGTTGAAGATGCGCGCCACGTCGCGACCGATCGCCGGGTCGGCGGTGAAGAAGGACAGGTCGGTGTAGATGCGGGCGGTGATGGGGTGATAATTGCCCGTGCCGACATGGCAGTAGCTCGCCAGCGCGCCGCCCTCGCGGCGCACCACCAGCGAGAGCTTGGCGTGGGTCTTCAGCTCCAGGAAGCCGAACACCACCTGCACGCCGGCCCGCTCCAGATCGCGCGCCCAGCGGATATTGGCTTCCTCGTCGAAGCGCGCCTTCAGCTCCACCAGCGCGGTCACCGACTTGCCGGCCTCCGCCGCCTCGGCCAGCGCCTTGATGATCGGGCTGTCGGAAGAGGTGCGGTACAGCGTCTGCTTGATGGCGACGACGTTCGGGTCGCGCGCCGCCTGGCGCAGGAACTGCACCACCACGTCAAACGACTCATAGGGGTGATGGACCACCAGGTCCTTCTCGCGGATGGCGGCGAAGCAGTCGCCGGCATGGTCGCGGATGCGCTCGGGGAAGCGCGGATTATACGGCTTGAACTTCAGGTCCGGCCGGTCGATGCCGACCAGCTGGCTGAACTCGTTCAGCGCCAGCACGCCGTCGACCAAAAACACCTCGTCCCCGGCCACGCCGAGTTCGCGGGCGACGAAGACGCGCAGTTCCTCGGGCATGGAAGCGTCCACCTCCAGCCGGATCACCTGCCCCAGCCGGCGGCGCTTCAGCGCCGTCTCGAACTGGCGCATCAGGTCCTCGGCCTCTTCCTCGACTTCGAGATCGCTGTCGCGGATGACGCGGAAGCCGCCCTGGCCCTTCACCTGATAGCCCGGGAACAGGCGGCCGATGAACAGGCCGATCATCTGTTCGAGGGTGATGAAGCGCTGCACCCCGCCCTCGCCGTCCGGCAGGCGGATGAAGCGGTCGATTTTGGCCGGCACGCGGATGAGCGCGTTCATCGCCCGCCCGTCATGGATGCGCGCGAGCTGCAGCGCCAGCGAGAAGCCGAGATTGGGAATGAAGGGGAACGGATGCGCCGGGTCGATGGCGAGCGGGGTGAGCACCGGGAACACATGGGCGAGGAAGAAATCGTCCAGCACCGCCCGGTCGGCACGCTCCACATCGGCGCCGTCCACCAGCACGATGCCGCAGCCGACCAGCGATTGGCGCAGGTCGCGCCAGCGGGCCTGCTGGTCCTCGGCGAGTTCCGCCGCCGCCGTACCGATGCGGGCGAGCTGCTCCACCGGGTTCAGCCCGTCCGGGCTGCGCACCGTGTAGCCCTCGCGCACCTGCTCCTTCAGGCCGGCGACGCGGACCATGAAGAATTCGTCGAGATTGTTGGCCGAGATGGAGAGGAAGCGCAGCTGTTCGAGCATCGGGTGCTCGGTGTTGGCGGCTTCTTCCAGGACGCGGCGGTTGAATTCGAGCCAGGACAGTTCGCGGTTGATGAAGCGCTCGGGCGACTTCATCAGCTCGTCCTCTAGAGGACGCGGGGGGACCGTCGGCTGGATGGCCATTTCGGTCAGTTCGACAAGCTGTTCCACCGGCGTTTCCGTCTCGCTCACCGTCGGCACTCCATCCTCTTTGCGGGGGGCCCGCTTCGGCCGGCGCGAAGGTCGCCGGGCAACATGACGGCTGGATGACATGTCGGTATTAACCCGTGGTCAAGTCGGTGGAGGGGATGTCGCGCTCGTCCGGCCCGGCCTCGCCCGAGGCACCGGCCCGCTCGCGCAGCAAGGTGGCCACCAGCGCGCGGGTCAGCGGGCGCTTGCGCGCCAGCGCCTCGCGGTCGAGTTCGGCCACCACGTCGCGCAGCCCGGCGATGGAGCGCTCGACGCGCGGCAGCAGATAGGCGAGCAGCGCCTCGTCGGGCAGGATCTGCCGGTCGGCGAACAGCTTCACCGCCACCGCCGCCAGCAATTCCTGGTCCGGCGGGCCGAGCCGCACCACCGGCAGCGCCCGCAGCCGCGAAGCGAGGTCGGCGGTGGCGAGGCCCTCCGACAGCGCCGAGGGCAACCGCGCGGAGGTGATGAGCAGGTTCGCCTTCTGCTCGCCCACCAGATTGAGCAGATGGAACAGCGCCGCCTCGGGCACCGGCCCGCTGCCGAGGTCCTCCAGCACCAGCGCGCCGCCGGCGAGAAGGCCGGGCACGGAGGCGATGTCGAGCGCGGAGGCGGGCAGGATCGGCGCGCCGGAGGCTTCGGCGAAGATGGCGGCGAGATGCGACTTGCCCGACCCCGCCGGCCCGACCAGCGCCACCGAGCGGGCCGGCCAGTCCGGCCAGGAATCGATCAGCGCCAGCGCCGCCTCATTGGCGAGGCCGGGCAGGAAATCGTCGCGCGACCGGCTGTCGGCATGCGGCAGGTCGAGCGCGAGCTGGCGGCTGCCCATGCTCAGCGCGCCCGGCTGTCGGGGAGATAGGGCACGGGCGCGGGTGCGCTGAGCATCTCGTTCTCGCCCTCCCCGGTATAGAGCGGGCTTTCCAGATACTGGTTGATGGCGAAGCGCACCAGCACGCCCACCGCCGCCGCCAGCGGCACGGCGAGCAGCAGGCCGAGGAAGCCGAGCAGATAGCCGAAGGCCAGCAGGGCGAACATCAGCCACACCGGGTGCAGGCCGACACTGTCGCCCACCAGCTTGGGCGACAGGATGTAGCCCTCGACGAACTGGCCGAACACGAAGATGCCGATGACGATGGCGATCATCGAATAGTCCGGGAAGAACTGCACGATGGCGACGCCGCCGGCGAGCACCAGCCCGGTCAGCGAGCCGACATAGGGGATGAAGGTGATGATCCCCGAGACGAAGCCGATGACGAAGCCGAAATTCAGCCCGGTCATGGTCAGGCTGATGGCGTAGAAGCTGCCGAGGATCAGGCACACCAGCGACTGGCCGCGCACGAAGCCGGCAATGGCGCCGTCCATCTGCCGGGCAATGTCGCGAATGGTGTGGCGGTGGCGCACGGGCAGCCAAGAATCCACCTTGTGGACCATGCTGTACCAGTCATTGAGAATGTAGAACGCCACGACCGGGGTGATGACCAGCAGCGAGAACACCGAGAGCAGCGCCTGCCCGCCGGTCCACAGCCCCTGGATCAACGTCAGCATATAGGCGGCGCCCTGCGACACCAGTTCGTTCACCCCGGACTGGATGCTGGGCAGCCGGTCGCCGACGAAATCGCGCAGCCACGCCGCGCTCTCACCCTCGCCGGTCAACAGGTTCTGCAGCTTGCCGATATATTCCGGCAGGCGCTGGATGAAGGCGGCCAGCTGCGAGCCGAAGATCGGCAGCACCAGCAGCATGAGCAAGATGCCGAGCAGCAGGGTAAGCGTGATCGTCGCAAGCGAGGCCACCAGACGGTTCACGCCGCGCCGTTGCAGCCAGGTCGTTACCGGGTTGAGGAAATAGGCCAGAGCGAGGCCGGCGACGAAGGGCAGGAGCACGCTGGACAGCAGCCAGGCGGCCGCGATGAACAGGCCGAGCATGGTCAGCCAGAACGTCACCTGCTTGTGCCACGCCATACGTCAAACCGCCTCTCGCCCGACCCGCGCCTCGCGGCGGTGCTTCGCCCATATACATACAGAAAAACGACGCGCGTGCGATGCACAAGCGGCGCGAGGGCCATCGCTGCCCCCGCCATTCACAGCACGGTTCCAACGCCGGCATGGCCCTGTGCGTTCCGCCATGGCAGAAGGCGGGGGTTCGCTAGGGGAGGCGCAGGATGGAAGACCCGCTCTATACCGATCCGTCGCTGGTCGCCTTCTACGATGCCGAGAATGACGGCGGCGCCGACCACGCCTTCTGCGCCGCCCTTGCGCGCGGCGCGCACTCCGTGCTCGATCTCGGCTGCGGCACCGGCGCGCTGCTGGCGGGGTTCTCCAACCCCGTGCGTGTCGGCGTCGATCCGGCGGGCGCGATGCTGGAGGTGGCCCGGTCCCGCCCCGGGGCGGAAGGCGCCGAATGGATCGAGGCGGACGCCCGCACGCTGCGCCTCGGCCGGCGCTTCGATCTGGTGATGCTGACCGGGCACGCCTTTCAGGTGTTCCTCACCGATGACGACCAGCGCGCCGCGCTCGCCACCATCGCCGCCCATCTGGCGCCGGGCGGGCGCTTCATCTTCGACAGCCGCAACCCGGCCGTCCGAGAATGGGAGGAATGGCAGCCGCACAATTCGCGCCGCTGGGTCGATCACCCCGCCCATGGCAGGGTCGAGGCGTGGAACAGCGCCATGTGCGACGAGGCAACCGGCATCGTCACCTATGGCACCTGGTACCGCCTCGCCGATGGCCGCACCCTCTCCGCGCAGAGCCGCATCCGCTTCACGCCGCGCGCCGCGCTGGAACAGCTTATCGCTGAGGCCGGGCTGTCGGTGGAACGCTGGCTCGGCGATTGGAACGGCGCAGCTGCGGGCCCGCACACCCCGGAGTTCATTCCGTTGGGGCAGCTTTCGCCGGCGTCCGCGCCCTGATGACGGCGCCGGCCGCGCATGCCAAAAGGCAGCGTCGCGCCGGCCCGGCGCCGCGTTCGGATGGTCCCATGCGTTCCTCGCTCGTCACGTCAGGCATCGTCGCCGCGCTTGTCGGCTTCGGCGGCACCCTCACCCTCATCGTCGCGGCGGCGCAGGCGCTGGGGGCGACGCCGGGCCAGATCACGTCCGGTGTCATCGGCCTGTGCCTGTCCATGGCGTTCACCTCCGCCTGGCTCGGCTGGCGCCACCGCATGCCGATCATCACCGCCTGGACCACGCCCGGCGCGGCGCTGATCGCCGCCTCGCATGGCCTGACCATCGAGCCGGCGGTGGGCGCCTTCCTGGTCGCCGGAGTGCTCATTCTCGTCACCGCCGCGGTGAAGCCGCTGGGCGCACTGGTGCAGCGCCTGCCGGTGGCGATCGCCGCCGCCATGCTGGCGGGCGTGCTGTTCCGCTTCTGCACCGGCGTTTTCACCGCCGGGCAGGCCGACCCGCTGCTGGTGCTGCCGCTGGTGCTGCTGTTTTTGGTGGCGCGGCGCATCTCGCCCTTCGGCGCGGTGCTGGCGGTGCTGGTGCTGGGCATCGCGCTGGCCTTCATTCTCGGCCGCGTCGGCCCGCTGCCCGATGGCGTGCCGTGGCCGAGCGTCGAGCTGATCGTGCCGCAATTCGACCTGCAAGCGCTGATCGGCGTCGGCATCCCGCTTTACATCGTCACCATGGCGTCGCAGAACCTGCCGGGCTTCGCGGTGCTGCAGGCGGCGGGCTACAAGCCGCCGGCGCCGTCCATCCTCGCCTCGACCGCCCTCGCCTCGCTGATAACAGCGCCCATCGGCTCGCTCACCAGCAACCTTGCCGCCATCACCGCCTCCATCTGCACCGGGCCGGACACCCATCCCGACCCAAACAAGCGCTGGCTGGCGACGCCGTTCTATGCGCTGACCTATCTCGTGCTCGCCGCCTGCGGCGCCGGGGCGGTGGCGCTGATCGCGGCCCTCCCGCGCGAACTGGTGGCGACCTTCGCCGGGCTCGCCTTGCTCGGCCCGCTGGTCAATGCGCTGTCCTCCTCCATGGGCGACGCGGCCAAGCGCTTCCCCGCCGTGCTGACGCTGGCCGTCACCGCCTCCGGCCTGTCGCTGTTCGGGCTCGGCTCCGCCTTCTGGGGACTGGCCGCCGGCCTCATAGCGCTCGGCATCGACCATGCCGGGCGGCGGGCGTGAGGGGGAAAACCGCGCGCGAGCTTGCCCGCCGCGGCATAAGCGGCTAATCCGCCACCATTCCTAGAGGGCATGCGATGACCGGTACGGACAAGGGACTCAGCTATCGCGATGCGGGCGTCGACATCGACGCCGGCAACCGGCTGGTCGATCTCATCAAGCCGCTGGTCAAGGCGACCCGCCGGCCGGGCGCGGACGCGGACATTGGCGGCTTCGGCGGCGTGTTCGATCCCAAGGCCGCCGGCTTCAAAGACCCGCTCATCGTCGCCACCACCGACGGCGTCGGCACCAAGCTGAAGATCGCCATCGAGACCGGCCGGCACGAGACCATCGGCATCGATCTTGTCGCCATGTGCGTCAACGATCTCGTGGTGCAGGGCGCCGAGCCGCTGTTCTTCCTCGACTATTTCGCCACCGGCAAGCTGGCCCCCGAAGTGGGCGCCACCATCGTCGCCGGCATCGCCAAGGGCTGCCAGGAATCGGGCTGCGCGCTGATCGGCGGCGAGACGGCGGAAATGCCGGGCATGTACGCCGAAGGCGATTACGACCTCGCCGGCTTCTCCGTCGGCGCGGTGGAGCGCGGCGAGCTGCTGCCCTCGCCCAATGTCCGCCCCGGCGACGTGCTGCTCGGCCTCGCCTCCTCGGGCGTGCATTCCAACGGCTATTCGCTGGTGCGCCGCATCGTCGAGGTCTCGGGCCTCGCCTGGGACGCGCCCGCCCCCTTCGCGCCCGCGCAGGCGCTGGGCGAAGCGCTGCTCACCCCGACGCGGCTCTATGTGAAATCGGCGCTCGCCGCCATCCGCTCCACCGGCAAGGTCAAGGCGCTCGCCCACATCACCGGCGGCGGCCTCACCGAGAACCTGCCGCGCGTGCTGCCGAAGCACACGGTCGGGCGCATCGACCTCGACGGCCTGCCCGTGCCGCCGGTGTTCCGCTGGCTGGCGCAGGTCGGCAAGGTGGCGCCGGAGGAAATGCTGCGCGCCTTCAACTGCGGCATCGGCATGGTGGTGGTCTGCGCGCCGGAAGACGCGGAGACGGTGGCGGACGCCTTTGCCAATGCCGGCGAGCAGGTGGTGCATCTCGGCGCCATCGAGCCGGGCGACGGCGCGGCCCACACCGTCTATGACGGCACGCTCGCCGTCGATACGCCGCTCTGACAACCCTCCTTCGAGGCCCGGCGACGCCGGGCGCCTCAGGATGACGTTGTTTTAGAAATCCCCGTCATCCTGAGGTGCGAGCAAAGCGAGCCTCGAAGGATGCTGAAGCAGAGGACGCCCGTGATGACCAAACCCCGCGTGGCCGTCCTCATCTCCGGGCGCGGCTCCAACATGATGTCGCTGATTGAGGCGGCGGCGGCGCCGGACTTCCCGGCCGAGATCGCGGTGGTGATCTCCAACCGCCCGGACGCGCATGGCCTCGCCCGCGCGCAGGCCTGCAACATCCCGACCCGCACCGTCGATCACAAGGCGCATGCCGACCGCGCCGCCTTCGACGCCGCGCTCGACGCGGTGCTGGTGGAGGAACAGGCGGACCTCGTCTGCCTCGCCGGCTTCATGCGGCTGCTCACCGCGCCTTTCGTGGAGAAATGGGCCGGGCGGATGATCAACATCCACCCCGCGCTGCTGCCGAGCTTCAAGGGTCTGCACACCCATGAGCGGGCGCTGGCCGAGGGCGTGCGCATCCATGGCTGCACGGTGCATTTCGTCACGCCGGAAATGGATGTCGGCCCCATCCTCATGCAGGCCGCCGTGCCGGTGCTGGACGCGGATACGCCGGAGACGCTTGGCGCCCGGGTGCTGGCGCAGGAGCATGTGATCTACCCTGCCGCGCTGCGCATGGTCGCCGATGGCCGCGCCCGGCTGGAAGGCGGGCGGGTGGTGCTGGACGAGTACGTGCTCGCCCCGCCGGCTCTGGTGGTGCCCCCGGTCGGCTGACAGCACCGGCCGGGAGCTTTTGCCTATCCGGCCACGAACGCGCTCATCGTGCTGACCAGCAGCACACCGACCGTGGCGCCGGCATCCTGCAGCCCAACGGTCTTTTCCTGAAACGCCGCCGCCTTGCCGTGCTGCGCCACCATGGTCTTGGTGCGCTCCAGCGCCGCCTCGGCGGCGTCGCTGGCTTGCTTCAGCGCCGGCGCCAGCGCGAGGCCGGAGGCCGCCGCCTGTTCCAGCGCACCGGCCACCGGGTCCAGCACGTCGAGAATGGTCTTGTCGCCCAGCTTGGCCTTGCCGCGCTCGGCGATGCCGGTGGCGAAGGCGCGCCAGAACGCGGCCGCCTCGGAAGTGCCGATCGCCTCCGCCCCCTCCAGCGCCTTGGCGCCGCGCAGGAAGCCGGTGGCGGTGAGCGTGCCCATGGTGGACGGCGCGGTCTTGGCCATGATCGCGCCGGCGGAACGCAGCAGCCGGGTGATGCCCGCCGCCGCCCCTTCCGCCGTCACCGTGTCGGCGGCGGCGGCGAAGGATTTCGCCATGGTGATGCCGAGATCGCTGTCGCCGACCTTGCCGTCGAGCGCGATGAGGAATTCGCGCTGCGCGGCGAACATGTCGCGCCAGCGCTGGAAGAGGCCGATCAAATCGTCGGCGCGGAGCGCGTCCATGCGCAAACCTCAGGCCTTGATGTGGGAGAAGAACGGCGTGTGGACCGGGGCGGCGACCAGCGGGTCGAGCTCGGCGTCGAGCTTCAGCACCGAAATGGAGGCGCCGGCCATTTCCATCGCGGTGGCGAACTCGCCGATCCACACATGCTTGACCTTGGAACCGCGCGCCTCGAACAGCTGCGACACCCGGCGGAACAGGATGTAGAGTTCTTCCTTCGGCGTGCCGCCGAGGCCGTTCACCAGCACCGCGAACTCGTCGCCATTGCCGGCGGGCAGCTCGGCGAAGATGCGCTGCATCATCTCGTCCACCACCGCATCGGCCGGAGCCAGCTTGGTGCGGCCGATGCCCGGCTCGCCATGGATGCCCATGCCGATTTCCATCTCGTCCTCGCCGACTTCGAACGTGGCGTGGCCGACTTCCGGCACCACGCAGCTCGACAGCGCGACGCCGATGGTGCGCACATTCGCCCGCGCCTTGTCGGCGAGCCGCGTCACCTCGTCGAGCGAGAGCATGTTGGCGGCCGCCGCGCCCGCCACCTTGTAGACGAAGAAGATGCCGGCGACGCCGCGCCTCTTGTGCTCCTCGCCGACCACGGAGGAGGCGACATCGTCATTGCCGATCACCTGCTTCACCGTGATGCCGTCAATGTCCGCCAGCTCGGCGGCCATGTCGAAATTGATGATGTCGCCGGTGTAGTTGCCATAGATGTAGAGCACGCCGGCGCCCTGATCGATGTACTTGGTCACCTCGTGCATCTGGTCGGCGCTGGGCGACTGGAACACGCCGCCCACCGCGCAGCCGTCGAGCATGTTGTCGCCGACATAGCCGAGGAACAGCGGCAGGTGGCCGGAGCCGCCGCCGGTGGCGATGCCCACCTTGCCCGGCTTGCGCGTGGCGACGACGAGGCAGCGCTTGTCCTCGTTCACATAGGTCACCTGGGGATGAGCCCGGTAGATGCCGTCCAGCATCTCGTCGACGAAATGCGCGGGATCGTTGAGAAACTTCTTCATGTCGGTCCTCGTGAGCTCATTATCTGGCGTCTGTTTCAGGTCTTCTTCTGGCTGAACACGAAGAAGGCGGCGGCCAGCAGGATGAAGCCGCCCACCACCACGCGCTGCCAGGTGGAGGGAATGCCGACCATGACCAGCACGCTGTTCACCACCACCACCAGCAGCACCCCCAGCAGCGTGCCGAGCACGCTGCCGGTGCCGCCGGTGATGCGCGCGCCGCCCAGCACCACGGCGGCGATGACGTTGATCTCGCTGCCGACGAGGTCGAACGGGTTGGCCTGCCGGTTGGCGCAGGTGTGGATGATACCGGCGAGGCCCGCGAGGCCACCGGCATAGGCGAACAGGAAGATGTGGATGGTCCGCAGATTGTAGCCGAGCCGCTCCGCCACGCTGGCATTGCCGCCGACCGCGAAGATGGCGCGGCCCATCAGCGTGCGGTTGAGCATCCACCAGGTGATCAGCGCGGCGATGGGCAGCACGAGGAAATAGAACGGCAGGGTGATGGTGCGCCCGTCGGCGGCGTCGAACTGCAGCAGCGGCATGCGGCCGAACGCGCCCATCTGCGGCGGCAGCGACATGATCCACACCGTGCCGATGAAGGCGAGCAGGATGCCGCGAAACAGATATTGCGTTCCGATGGTCACGATCAGCGACGGCACGCGCAGATAATGCACCAGCAGGCCGTTGACCACGCCGAGCCCCGCCCCGCCAAGGATCGCCGCGAGCACGATCAGCGCCATCGGCGCGTCGGGAAAGTGGTTCTTCACCAGCAGGGTGAGCGAATACATGGTGAAGGCGGCGATGGCGGTGAAGGACACGTCGATGCCCCCCGCCGCCAGGATGATGAACACGCCCAGCGCGAACAGGCCCATCACCACGCTGGCGCGGCCGATATCGATCAGCGAGGAGGGCTGAAGGAAGGCGGGGTTGGCGATGGCCACCGCCACGCAGATCGCCACCAGCAGCACGAAGGTGATGACCTCCGGTCGCCGGCGCACCAGTTCCAGCAGCGGGCGGCGCGGGGCGACGGGCAGCGCCGCGACATCGGTGGGGGTCGTGCTGCTCATGAAAGCGTCTCCGGCGAGGCGGAAGGCTGCGGCCGCGACGCCAGCATGGCCTGATAGAGCTGTTCCTCGGTGGCGCTGGCGGCGTCGCACTCCGCGACGATGCGGCCATTGCTCATCACGAGGATGCGGTCGCAGTTCTGCAGCAGTTCGGGCAGGTCGTCGCTGACGATGACGAGGCCCATGCCGGCCTCGGCCAGCTGCTGGATCACCTTGTAGATCGTGTCCTTGGAGCCGACATCGACGCCAACCGTCGGGCCGTGCAGGACGAGGAGTTTCGGCAGGATGGAGAGCCAGCGGCCGATCAGCACGCGCTGCTGGTTGCCGCCGGAGAGCGCACCCACCGGCAGGTCGATATTGCCGGTGTTGAGCCGCATGTCCCTGGAGATCTTGTCCGCCAGCGCCCGGCCCTTCGCCCGGTCGACGACGCCCACCGCATTGGCGAGGTCCTGCACGACAAGGGCGATCTCGTTCTCCAAGATCGACTTGTCGAGGAACAGCCCCTCGCCCAGCCGGTCCTCCGGCACATAGCCGATGCCGAGACGGATGGCCTGCGAGGGATGGCCGATGCGCTGCGCCTTGCCGTCGATGCGGATGACGCCTTCCGCCGCCGGGGTGACGCCGGCAATGGCGGTGGCAAGTTCGTTACGGCCGGAATCGGCGAGGCCGGTAATGCCGAGGATTTCGCCCCGCCGCAGGGTGAAGCTGACGCGGCCGAGGCTCGGCGGCAGCGCCAGCCCTTCTGCCGCGAACAGCTCCTCGGCCAGCGGCGCGCCGGTGCGGTAGCGGGCGCCGTCGATGTGGCGGCCGGTCATCATCTCGGTGAGCTGGTGCTTGCTGTAATCGGCGAGCGGCCCCTGCCCCACGCATTGCCCGTCGCGGAACACGATGGCGTGGCCACCGATGCGGTAGCACTCATCCAGCTTGTGGGTGACGAACAGCACCGCGACATTCTCCGAGCGCAGGCGCTCGACCACGGCGATGAGATTGTCGACCTCGCGGCGGGTGAGCGAGGTGGTCGGCTCGTCCATGATCACCATCTTCGCCCGGGTGGCGATGGCGCGGGCGATGGCGACCAGCTGGCGCTGCGCCAGCGGCAGGTCGGACACGATGGTGGAGAGATAGGCCGGCGCCGTCGGCAGCCCGACCACATCGAGCGCCGCCTCGGCGGTGCGCCGCAGCCGGTCGCGATCGAACAGCCGCCCGAGCCGGCCGCCATGGGCGACGAGCTGCTCGTTGAGCGCCACATTCTCCGCCACGGTCAGGTTCGGCAGCAGGGAAAGGTCCTGATAGACGGTCTCGATGCCGGCGGCGAGCGACTGGATGGGGTTGAGCGCGCGGAAGCTGCGCCCTTCCAGCACGATCTCGCCCTCATCCGGCGCATGGGCGCCGGACATGATCTTGATGACGGTGCTCTTGCCGCAGCCATTCTCGCCGAGGAGGTGATACGCCTCGCCCGGCACGATGGAAAAGCCGACGCCGCGCAGCGCATGCACGCCGCCGAAGCGCTTGTGGATGCCGCGCAGTTCCAGGAACGCGCGGGGAGCGGTGTCACGGGAGACCGGAGCGTTGGACACGGAACCGTGGGACACGGGGGACCCCTTCGTCGATGGGCGGCGCGGCGGAACGGCGCGGTGAAAGGCGGCCGCAGGCGCGTGGGAAAGCCCTCCGCAGGCGCGCGCGGCGCCTGCGGAAGTCCGGTTGGTCAGGGGATCAGAAGAGGTATTCCTTGTAGTTCTTCTTGTCGGCCAGGACCATGCCATTGCCGATGATCAGCACGCCTTCGCCCGGCCCCTTGGTGACCTTCACCTTCTCATAGCCCGGCACGCCGAGATTGGCGCCGTCCTCGATCTTCTTGCCGGCGATCAGGCTCTTGGCGACAGAATTCATCGCCATGCCGGCCTTCTGCGGATCCCAGAAGCCGATGGCGGTGATGGCGCCGGATTCCAGCAGGTCCGCCGAGGGGTTCGGCAGGCCGGTGCCGACCAGGCACACCTTGCCGGAGAGGCCGGCCTCGTCGATGGCGCGGCCGACGCCGAGCACGTCATTGCCGGCCGAGGTCTGGAAGCCCTTGATATCCGGGTGCTTGCGCAGGATTTCCTTGGCCTTCTCATAGGTGGCGTTGGCGTCGTCGAACGACTCATTGTTCGCGTCGACCAGCACCATCTCCGGGTGGCTCTTGGCATTGGCCTCGCCGGCGCCGACCCACTGCATATGCGTGCGGCTGCCGAGCGAACCGACAAAGGTGGTCCACTTGCCCTTGCCGCCCATGCACTGCGCCAGACGCTCGTTCAGCGCCTTGCCGTAATCGGCATTGTCGAAGGCCTCGACATCGGCATGGGTGTTCTTCTGGTTGTCGGCCTCATGGGTGACGACGATGATGCCGCGATCCATGGCGCGCTTCAGCGTGCCTTCGAGCACGGACGGGTCCATCGGCACCACGGCGAGGCCGTTCACACCCTTGGCCACGAGATCGGTGACGATCTGCAGCTGCTGGGCGGCATCGGCGGTCGCCGGGCCGTACTGGGTGGCGACCACGTCCGGGTTTTCCTTCTGGAACAGCTTCACGCCGGTTTCCATACGGTCGAACCACGGAATGCCGCTGATCTTCACCACGGTGGCGATCACCGGCTTGTTCTGCGCCATCAGCGCGCCGGCCGAACCCGCCACGAGCGCCACGGCCATGGCCGAGCCCAGCAGCAGCTTCTTGGAAAGAGCTCCCATCGTTTCCTCCATTGTTGTTGCTTCCCTCATGTCGAGTTTCGATGCGTGAGGGGGGCGCATCACACGAGCCGTTTGCTCTTGTTGGGCATCAGGAAGCCGGCCACGTCGTAGCGGCCGACCGCCAGGAAGGTCAGAAGCAGCGCGCCCCAGGCGAAGTCGCGCACGAAGTTCGACAGCCCGCCGAAATTCAGCATGCTGGACATCAGCTGCAGGGCGATGGTCGCCAGCACCACGCAGATCACGCGGCCATAGCCGCCTTCGGGCCGCACGCCGGCCATGACCGCGATGAGGATGGCGATGAGCAGGTAGGAGGTGCCGTAATCCCACTTCACGTTGACGTTGCGCGCCGCGATGATGATGCCGGCCAGGCCGGAGAGCAGGCCGCTCGTCGCATAGGTGGCGATCAGCACCCGCGTCTTGGGGAAGCCGGCATAGAGCGCGGCCTTGGGGTTGGTCCCCATCAGCATCAGCCACAGCCCGAACGGCGTGAACTTCAACAGGGCGGCGATGAAGGCGGCGACGCCGATGAAGATCAGGAAGCTGATCGGCACGCCGAGAAACAGGCCGTTGCCGATCTCGGACAGCAGGTCCGGCGTGCCCACCGCCACCGCGCGCCCGTCCGAGGCGACCACCGCCAGCCCGGTGAACAGCATCTGCGTGCCGAGCGTGCACAGGATCGGGGTGATGTTCATCCGGCTGATCAGCAGCCCGTTGAAGGTGCCGCCGATGAGCCCGATCACCAACGCGCCGGCGATGAAGGCGAGCGAATAGGCCGCCGGCTGGTCGGCACTCGACAGGAAGGAGCCGACGACCACCGCCGAGAGCACGCCGGAGAGATTGGCCAGCGCGATGCCGGAGAGGTCGATGCCGCCATTGCCGGCGCACATGGCCAGCATGACGCCGATGGCGAGGAAGCCGATTTCGGGCAGCTGCCCGGCCATGGACTGGAGATTGAACGGCGACAGGAAGGCGCCGCCGGATATGGCCGCTCCCAACGCCAGCACCGCCACATTGATGGCGATGAGCATGACCAGCTGTCCGCCGGTGGCTCGCATGGTCTCCTCCCGGAGTCGCACCGACCTATTTAGTAAACTCTGGCCGGCTTCACTAAATTCGTAGCAAAGGCTTTTGCGCGACGCAAGCGGGCTGCGGCGCCCCTGCGACACCGTTTGCGCGACGGTTCAGCCCCTGCCGCAAACCGCAGCGAGATGAAAAAATCAGCACGGCGCCGCTGCGGAGGCCGGCGAACCGCCGTGTGGGATTTCGTATGCCAAAGCCTTATGGGACAGTATGTCTGACGCATTTGCGCGCCCTTGCCGCCGCGCCCGGCAGCCACCTCCGTCGGTGGACGATGGACACCGACTGCGCAAATCGCGGGCAGAGGCTGCGGTCGAGACCCGGGCCGGACGCACCGTTCTTGCAAGACAGTTGCAAGGCCGGGATATTTGGCTTAACGCTCAAAAAGAGACCCGAATGTTTACTAAACAAATTTTGCCGCGAACCGCATCGGGTTCCATCGGGACGTGCAGCCGGACATGAAAGCCAAAACGTCTTTCACCATTCGGGACATTGCCGGGGCGGCGGGCGTCTCGCCGGCCACGGTCTCGCTGGTGCTGAACGGCAAGGGGGAAATCTCCGGCCTCACCCGCGCCCGGGTGCTGGAAGCCGCCGCCCGGCTCAATTATGTCCCGCGCCTCGCCAAGCCACGCCCCGACGCCACCGGCACCATCCGCTTCCTCAAGATCGCCAAGCACGGCCACACCGTGAACCGCGACCACAGCGTGTTCGTGTCGGACTACATCGACGGCATGTCGGCGGAAGCGACAAGGCGCGGCTATGCGCTGGAAGTGGTGAGCCATGAGGGCCAGGGCATGACGGCGGTGGCCGACATGATCGCCGTCGCCCCGGTCAGCGGCATCATCGCGCTCGGCACGGAAATGTCGGAATCGGACATTCGCGTGCTGCAGGGCGTCGGCCGGCCCATCGTGTTTATCGACACGTTCTACGACGTGGTCGAAGCCAATTTCGTCAATATGAACAATGAGGACGCGGTCCATCAGGTCATGGCCCGGCTGGGCCAGCAGGGCTTTTCGCGCATCGGCTTCGTGGCGAGCCATGTCGAGACCACGAATTTCCAGCTGCGCCATCAGGCGTTCCACCGCAACGCCGCGCGGCTGGGGCTCAGCATCGATCCCGCCCATATAATCTCGGTCGAATCCACCTTCGACGGCGCCCATACCGACACGGTGAAGGCGCTGAGCGAGGGGTTGGAACTGGCGGACGCCTATTTCTGCACCAACGACGTGATCGCCTATGGCTTCATCAAGGCGCTGCGCGAATTCGGCATCCGCATCCCCGAGGATGTCGGGGTGATCGGCTTCGACAATCTCCCGCTCAGCGCCACCATGGAGCCGGCGCTCACCACCATCGATGTGTCGAAGCGCAAGATCGGCAATCTCGCCGTGACCATTCTCGACGATCTCATCAACGCCGCCGAACCGCAGCGGCCGGTGAAGATTCTCGTCGGCGCCAGCCTCGTCACCCGCGCCAGCGATCGCGGGCCGGCCGATCCCCGCCCCGCCCCGCGCGCCGTGCGCCGGCGCGGCGTCGCCCAGACCGCGTGAGGAGAGAACCCATGCCGATTCTGGCGATGATTCACACCGTGCCCGCCCTGCCCGCGCGGCTGGAACCGCTGGCGGCGCAAGCGCTGCCGGGATGGAGCTTCGCGCACACGGTCGATGAGAGCCTGCTTTCCGAGACCATCCGCGCCGGCGCCCTCACCGAGGCGACGCGGGACCGCCTCGCCGCCCATGTACGCGACGCGGCCGGCAGCGCCGACGCCGTGCTCGTCACCTGCTCGACGCTGGGCGAGGCGGTGGACGCGCTGCGCCCGTCCACGCCGGTGCCGCTGTTCCGCATCGATCGCGGCATGGTGGAAGAAGCGGTGCGCCGCGCCCGCCGCATCGGCGTGCTGGCGACGCTGTCCACCACGCTGGAACCGACCGGCCGCCTCATTGAGGCCACCGCTGCCGCCACGGGGCGCGAGGTCACGGTGGTCGCCCGGCTGTGCGAGGGCGCCTTCGGCCATCTCGCCGCCGGTGACCGGGAGACGCATGACCGGCGGGTGCGCGAGGCCTTCGAGGAAGTCGCGCCGCAGGTCGATCTGGTCGTGCTGGCGCAGGCCTCGATGGCGGACGCGCTGCCGGCCGCCGCGCGTGCGGGCGGCACCGTCCTCACCAGTCCCGAACTCGGCATCGCCGCTGTCGCGGCCACATTGACAGGTCGCAGCCCAGCGACCGCGCTTTCCGGGAGAGAGCCCTGATGAAATACCGCACGCTCGGCCGCTCCGGCCTCAAGGTTTCCGCCCTCAGCATGGGCACCTTCTCCTTTGGCGGGGTCGGCGCCTTCGCCATGGTCGCCAATCACGGTGTCCCCGAGGCGCGCCGACTGGTCGATACCTGCCTCGATGGCGGCATCAACGTCATCGACACCGCCAACATGTATTCGCTCGGCCGCTCCGAGGAGATCGTCGGCGAAGTGCTGGAAGGGCGCCGGGATCGCGTGCTCATCTCCTCCAAGGCGCGCATGCGCATCGGCGACGGGCCGAATGACGAGGGCGTGTCGCGCTATCACCTCATCCGCGAATGCGAACGCAGCCTCAAGCGCCTGCGCACCGACCATATCGACATCTATTTCCTGCACGAATGGGACGGGCTGACCCCGCTCGACGAGATGCTCTCGGCGCTCGACGCGCTGATGCGCCAGGGCAAGATCCGCTATATCGGCTGCTCCAACTATTCCGGCTGGCACGTCATGAAGGCGCTCGGCATCGCCGAGGCCAAGGGCCTGCCGCGCTTCGTCACCCAGCAGATTCACTACACGCTGGAAGCGCGCGAGGCGGAATATGAGCTGCTGCCTATCGCCGTAGATCAGGGCGTCGGCGTCATGGTGTGGAGCCCGCTGGCCGCCGGCCTGCTCTCCGGCCGCTTCGGCCGCGACAAGTTCCCGGCCGATTCGCGCCAGGCCGCCGGCTGGAGCGAGCCGCCGATCCGCGACAGCGAGCGGCTGTGGCGCATCGTCGATGTGCTGAACGACATCGCGAGCGCGCGCGGGGTGACGGCGGCGCAGATTTCCATCGCCTGGACGCTCTCGCGCCCCGGCATCGCCTCGCTGGTCGTCGGCGGCACCGAGGAAGCCCATTTCCGCGACAACATCGCCGCCGTCAACATCACGCTCACCGCCGAGGAGCTGGAACGGCTGAACCTCGTCAGCCGCCCGCCCTATCTCTACCCCTATTGGCACCAGCACAATTTCGCCCGCGACCGCTTCAGCGACGGCGATTGGGCGCTGCATGGTAGCTATGAGGACCTCGGCCACGTCTGATGCGGCCACGTCTGACGCGGCCACGTCCAGCTCGGACCGGCCTCCGGACGGCCCGGCCTCAGCGGAGACGTTTGCCGGCAAATAGGTTCCGGCGCACCTGCCGGGCGGCGCTGAGCGCGCGGCGGATCAGGCCGGCGCGAGGCCACGCCGCCGCCACGCCCGGCAGGGCGGCGAGCTGCGCCAGCAGATCGCGCGCCACGGCTGCGGGCACGATGCTCTCCTCGATATGCCGCGCTGCCCGCGCGCCCCGCCGCGCCGCCTCGGCGGGGTCGGTCGCCACCGCCCGCAGTGCCGCGACAGCGCCGGCATGGTCCGGCTCGGCCCAGTGCTGGTCCGGCGTATAGCTCGCATTGGCCTCGCCCGGCTGCACCGGCACCATCGCCCAGTCGACGAGATAGGCGTCCTCCGGCCGGAGAAAGGCCAGCGGCCCGCCCCAGCCGGTGACGATCACCGGACGGCCGGCGCACGCCGCCTCGAAGGCGCCGAGCCCCCAGCCCTCGGCCCGGCAGAGCGAGACATAGCAATCGCCCAGCTCATGCAGCGCCTCGATCTCGCCGTCCGGCAGATCGTCGGTCACCAGGCAGATCGGCGGCGGCAGCCGGCGATGGCGCAGCACGGCGCGGCCGATCATCGCCTCGAATTGCGGCCGCACCGGCACCGCCTCGCCCTCATGCCCGGGATCGCGCCGCACGCGCTCGAGATCATGCGCCGTGGTCTTGATGACCAGCGCCACCTTGTCCTCGGCGCCGAAGGCCTCCGTGAAGGCCGCCACCAGCGGGCCGATGGATTTGCGCTCCAGCCAGGTCGAGATCGTGTAGAACACCCGCCGTCCCACGAGCGGCGGCAGGCGCTGGCGCAGATGGTCGCGGTCCACCGCGGTGACGACCCGCGCCGGCCGGGGCAGATGCGGGACGACAAGGATCGGGATCACCACGCCACTGTCGCGGAAGACCTGCCGGTTCCACTCCGAGGGCACGATCACCGCGTCGAGAAGGTTGATCAGCGCCGGCCAATGAGCCGGCAAACGATCCGTCTCCCACACGGTGTGGCCCACCACGGCGCGCGTGCCTCGGCCACGCTCGCGGGCGATGAAATGCGGGTAATATTCCGGCACGAGATGGACAATGGCCACGTCGCACGCCGCCGCCTCATTGCGCAGGGCGCGCAGATCCTCCGGCCCGGCCTCCTTTGCGCGGGCCGGCGCATAGCCGAGGCCGAGCCCGCCGCCGGGCAGCAGCGGTTCCCAGGCGATACGGACGCCGGCCGCGCCCAGCGCGCGCACCAGAGCCGCCGCCGCCACGGCATAGCCGCTCACATCGCCGAGGCCGATATAGCGCAGCGAGGCCGGCGACACGGAGGACGGCACGCTCATGCGCAGCCCCCGCCTTCGCGGGGTGAGAAAAGGCGACGCATGGGTTGATCGGCTCCTCCGGATGGTGTGGCGTGGGGGGTCGCCCCGCCCGCGACGCGCCGCGTAGGTGGCACCCCGGCAAGGCGAAGGCAAGGCCGGCTGCCGACCCCTTATGATACCATCTCCGCACCGGCCGTGCCTGTCAGCTCCGCGCAACGCCGGCAGGTTAAGTGAAAAGTCGCCGTCCCCTCGGAATTGCGAATTGAAACCGTCGCGTCCTCTGTATATCGCTCTCCGACCCGGCATGAGCGGCCATGCGCGGGCGAGTAAGATCATGTAATCTTTCGGGTAACGAGATTTAATGGGAATGAACGCAAAGATCACGCGCGTATCGTGTCGGCGGCTCGCCCACAATGCAGCGCTGGTATTTCGTTCTTGCGCCCGATTCGACATCAGCCTTGCGTCGCTTGATGGACAGCGCCACCCTGAATGCACGTTTAACCGTCTGCCTGGCAACGAATGTTCAACCCTGGCGCGGCCGCTGTGACCGATCTTCCCTCACCCGCCCGGCCCTCACCCGGCACGACGCGCATCCCCAATGTCTACCACTTCGTCTTCGGCCTGCTGCCGCAGACGGAGCCGTTTCACCTCATGCACTATCTCTGCCTCGCCTCTTGTCTGGAGGTGAACCGGCCGGAACGCGTGGTCGTGCATCTGCTCAACCAGCCCTTCGGCCCGCTCTGGGAGCTGATCCGCCCGCGCATTGTGGTGGAGCCGATCCGCGCCGACGAACGCCACCTCGCCGTCGACTCGCCGGACGAAGCCGTGGCCCGCTTCGCCTATGCGCACCAGTCCGATTTCATCCGCCTGCGCGTGCTGGAGGAACAGGGCGGCGTCTATGCCGACATGGACACGCTGTTTCTGGCGCCGCCGCCCGCCGCCCTGTTCGCGCAGTCCTGCGTCATGGGGCATGAGCGGGTGGATCGCGGCGCCCCCTCGGCGCCCGAAGGCTCGCTGTGCAACGCGCTCATCATGGCCGAGCCCGGCGCGCCCTTCATCCGGCACTGGATCGAGCGCATGCCCGCCGCCTTCGATGGCAGCTGGAGCAACCACTCCACCTTCCTGCCCTATCGGCTTGCCCGCGAATTTCCCGACACCATCCATGTCGAGCCGGAAAGCCGGTTCTTCGCGCTCGACTGGACCCGTGACGGCCTCGCCGGGCTGTTTCGGGAGAGTCGCCGCCTGCCGCCGGAAGCGACCAGCCTGCATCTGTGGGCGCATCTGTGGTGGGATGTGGAGCGGCGCGACATGTCGGACTTCAACCATACGCGGCTGACGCCCGATTATGTCGCCCACGCCCGCACCACCTATGCCCGGCTGGCGCGCCGGCACCTGCCGCCCGGCCTCGCCTCCCCGGCGCTCGTTTATGGGCTGCGGCGGCTGTTGCGGATGAAACGATCATGAGCGCCGCGCCTCCCTCCAAGAGCCGGGCGGTGCTGCTCACCCATGTGGTGCCCTCGCCCCAGGGCGTGGGGCTGGTGCGGCGGGCTTGGCGCTGGGCCTGCGAGCTGGCGGCGGTGCATGAACTCGACATTGTGGTGGTTCCCCGCGAGGCCGATCCACCGCTGCCGCCAGTTCCACTGCCGGGCCGGCTGCATGTGCTACGCGGCGCCGGCCCGGCGCTCCACCGCCGCCACCTGGCGGACTGGTTCGAACCGGACGCGACAATCGCCGCCGCGCTGGCGGCCCTTCCCGGCCCGGTGCCGGCGAGGGTCATTGTGTTCCGCTTCTACCTGCACGACATGGCCGCGCATCTGCCCCCCGCCTGGCGCGCGGTGGCGGAGATGGATTGCGATGACTGGGAATCGGCGACACGGCTCAGCCTCGCCGGGCTGGCGCTGCGTCGGGCTCGGGTGCGCCGCGCCGTGAAGCGGCTCTGGCAGGCTTGGCGCTATCGCCGGCTGGAGCGGCGATTCCTGCCAAGCTACCGCGTGGTTCATCTCGCCGCCGCCGAGGACGCCGCCCGCGTCAGTCGCTGGCCGGGCATGGGCGAGGTGCGCGCCACGCCCAACCGCGTCGTTGTCGATGCGCTGCCGGCCCTGCCCCCGCCGCCCGCGGGCGGGCGCACCCTGTTGTTCGTCGGTGCGTTGTTCTACCCGCCCAATGAGGACGCGGTGCTGTGGTTCGCCCGCGCCGTGCTGCCGCGCCTGCGCCGCCTCGTGCCGGAGGTCGAGATCGTCGTCGCCGGCACGGCCGGGCCCTCGCTGCGCCGCAAGCTGGCGGCGCATGGCATCACCTATGCACATGCGCCCGCCGATCTGCGCCCGCTCTATGCGCAGGCCAGCGCCATCATCGCCCCGGTGCGCGGCGGCGGCGGCACCAAGGTGAAAGTGCTGGAGGCGTGGCATTATCGGCGTCCTCTGGTCGCCACCTCGCATGCGATGCGCGGGCTACAGGGCGAGGCCGGGCGGCACGCGCTGGTGGCCGATACTGCCGAGCCCTTCGCCCGCCATTGCGCGGCGCTGCTGACCGATCCGGCGCTCGGCGCCCGCCTCGTGGGCGAGGGCGAGAAACTCCTGCGCGCGCAGTACAGCCTCACGCCGCCGCCCTTCGGCCTCCCCCCTGGAGCCGGAACGCCCCGTGCCTGAATCCGCCCCCCTGCTCATCGTATCGGTCGCGACAGGCTATGGCGGCGCCGAGCGCACCATCGAGACGCTGCTGCCGTTGCTGCTCGCGCAGCGCCGCGTCGAGGTGTTTGCCAGCAATCCGCTGCATCTGGAGCGGCTTCAGCGTCTCTCGCATCCGGGGCTGGGCATCCATGCGGTGGATGCGACACAGGGCGACTTCGCCGCCGCCGCGGCCCGCCGGCTGGTAAAGCGCGTTCTGGCGCTGCGCCCGGGCGCCCTGCTGACCAACACGCTCGATTCGCTGCGCATCCTCGCGCTGGCGACGAAATGGCTGCCGGGGCTCGACGCCCTCGCCTGCGTCGCCGCGCATGATTTCCTCTGGTTCGACCATGCCGCGCTGCTGCCGCACGTGCCCCGCGCGACGCTGGTGGTGCCGGACCGCTCCGTGCTGGAAAGGCCGGATTATCTCGCCGCCCATGTCTGGCCGCACGGGCCGATGCGGGCAGTGGTGATCCCCAATCCCGTCGACATGCCCGAGGCACCGCCGGCGGCGCTGACCAGCGACGCCCCCTTCCTGCACCTCGCGACGCTGAACGGCTTCAAGGGCCATGCGGCGCTGGTCGAGGCCGCCGCTGTGCTGAAAGCGCGCTGTCCCGGCCTGCGCATCGTCTCCGCCGGGCATCGGCCGATCCCCGCGCTGGAGCGCGACCTCATGGAACAGATGGCGGCGGTCGACACTGCCGGCACGCTGGAACTGAAGGACCATGTGCCCGACCCGTCGGCGCTGCTGCGCCAGGCCCGCGCGGTGCTCGTCACCTCCGTTTCCGAGCACGGCGGCCCGGAGACCTTCAGCCGCGCCATCATCGAGGCCTGGGCGCAGGGGCGCCCGGTCATCGCCTTTGCCTGCGGCGCGCCGGCGCAGCTGATCCGGCACGAGGTGGACGGCCTGCTGGTCGACGAAGGCGATGTCGCGGGGCTGGCGGAGGCCATCGAGCGACTGCACCGCGATCCCGCCCTCGCCGATCGTCTCGGCCGCAACGGACGCGAACGCGCCGCGCGCGACTTCGCCACGCCGCAGGTTCTGGCGCAGTGGACGGCTGTTCTCGACGGGCGCTGGTGCGTGCGCCGCCTCGCCCCTCCCGCCGGAGCGGGCCGCAGCGGCCCGGCGCTGCTGCTGGATGTCTCGCTGACGCTGGAAATCGGCTGGCACTCCCCCGTCGGCATGTCGCGGGTGGAACGGCACACGGCGGACCACATCGCGACGCAGCCGGTGCGGGTGCAGCTGGTGCGGCGCAGCCCGGAACACGGCGGCTACCGCCGGCTCACCGGGCAGGAACTGGAATTTCTCGCCGGCACGCCGGACGGCCTAGGGCGGATCGCCGATGCCGAGCTGGCCGATGCCGAGCTGGCGGCGGGCGCGCTGCCGCCACCGCCCCGCCCCCGGCCGCCGGGTCCGGTGACGCGGGCGCTCGCCTCGCTTCAGCTCACCGACCCGCGCCTGCGCCGGCTGATAACGCACCGGCTTGCGCGCCGGCTGATCCGCAAGCTGGAACGCCGCCTGACGGCGCGGCTGCGCCGCGCGCCGCTGCCCGCCCCACCCCTCACACCGGCGGCAGGCGATGTGCTGCTGAGCGTTTCCAACCCGTGGGACTATCTGGCCCCCACCGTCTTCACCGCGCTGCGGGCGCAGGGCGTGCGGCTGGTGCTCGCCGTGCACGATCTGATGGTGTGGGAAACGCCGCAATGGACCGCCGGCCGCGACCCGCGCCGCTACAGCGCCGACATGCTCGGCACGCTGGCGCAGGCGGACGCGCTCGTCGCCGTCTCCCAGCACACGGCGCGGCAGGTGGAGCGGGCGCTGGCGGAACAGGGCCACCCCGTCCCCGCCCTGCGCGTCGCCGCACCCGGCGGCCTCGACACGGCGGGCGCCCTCGCCGGCGGGCCGCCGCCGGGGCTGCCAAAGGACCGGCCCTTCGTGCTCTATTGCTCGACCATCGAGATCCGCAAGAATCACATCCTGCTGCTGAATCTGTGGGAACAGCTGCGCGAGACCCTGCCGCCGGAGCGCCTGCCGGTGCTGGTTCTGGCCGGGCGCTGGGGCTGGGGCGTCGACGCGGTGCGGCTGGCGGTGGAGCGCAACTGGCGGCTGGCGCCGCATGTGCGGGTGGTGCCGGCGCTGCGCGACGAACAATTGCGCTGGCTCTACCGCCATGCCTGCTTTTCCGTCTTCCCCTCCTTCACCGAAGGGTTCGGCCTGCCGGTGGCGGAAAGCCTTGCCCTCGGCACACCGGTGCTGATCGCCGCCCACCCCGCCTTGATCGAAGCCTCGGCCGGGCTGATGCCGGCGCTCGATCCCGGCGATCTGCCGGTCTGGCGCGCGGCGGTCAGCCGCCTGTGCCTCGACGACACATATCTGGCGCAGTTGCGCGCGAAAGCCGTGCACTACGCTCCCGCGCCCGCGGACCTTCTGCCGCGGGCGCTCCTTCAAGCCGCCGACGTGGCCCGCGAATGAACGTCCCCCCGCCCCAGACGCCGCCCCCGCTGGAGCCGCAGGCGCTGCGGGCCGCGCTGCGCCATTTTCAGGACCGGCTGCAGGCGCAGGAGGCGCAGTTCGCCCGGCTTCAGCGGCAGATCAAGCAGCAGGCGGCCGAGCTGGCCGAGTGCCGCGAGGCGCTGCAACGCCAGCCGGGTGCGCGGTCGCGCCTGTCCGATACGCCGGCGCTGCGCCACCTGGCCCGCGCGCTGCGCGGCCTGCTGCCGCGCCGCTGGCGCGAGAGGCTCGCCCGCATACCCTTCGCCACCGGGGCGGAGGGGGCGCCGGACTATCGCGTGCGCCTGCGCTCCCTGCGCGCCTCCGGCCAGCTGGCAGGCACGCGCAGTGTGGCGCTGGTCGCGCCGGAAAGCCTGCACCGCGCGGCGACGGCAGCAGCCCATCTGATCGAGGCGATGGGGCTGCGCTGCACCGTGCACACCGCCATGCCCACCGCCTTCACCGACGACCTCTATCTCGTGCTCAGCCCGCGCGCTTTCGCGGAGCTGCCGCCGCCGGACCGGCGCATTCTGTGGCTGGTGGAATCCGGCGAACTCGCCGGGGAGTGGAACGCCACGCTTCACGCCCGGCTCGACGGCTCGCTCGCCGTGTTCGAGGCGGTGCTGCCGCGCATCGCCGAGTTGCAGGCGCACGGGCTGGTGCAGCACCAGATTTTCCATGTGCCGCTGACGCCGTTCACCGCCCCCAACCCGGTGCGGCCGGACCGCTCGCCGCTCGGCCTGCCGCATATGCTGGCGCGGGCGCTGCATGGCTGCGGCGTGGTGGATGACGCCACCTTCGAGGCCGCCACCGCCGAGACCCGGCTCGACGCGCCAGCGCTCGTGCTCTGCCTGCCGGAGGCGCCGGAACGCTTCGCCCTCGCCCGCGAGAGCCAGCGCCACGGCGCGCTGCTGTTTCCCGGTCTGCGCCATGTGGAGGGCTGGAAGGGCACCGCGCTCAGCTACCGCTATCTCGCGCGCCGCGCGCTGGCGGCGGGACGCGAGCGGCTGGTGATCTGGGAGGACGATGCGCGGCTTCCCGCCGATTTCGACACCCGCCTTCCCGCTCTGCTGGCGCGGCTGGAGGCGCAGGCCGGCGCCTGGGACGTGTTTTCCGGCCTGATCACCGATCTCTCGCCGCACGGAGAGGTGAAGGACGTGCATGCCGATGGCGCGAATCTGCTCGTCGAGCTCGACACCGTCATCGGCATGGTGTTCGGCGTCTACGGTCCCAAGGCGCTGAACGCGCTCGCCGGCTACCGGATGGAGGGCGAGGACGTGATGAAAGACACGATCGACCGCTATCTCGAAACACTCGAACTGCGCTGCTGGACCGTGTTTCCGCCGCTGGTCGGCCATGCCGACCATGTGTCGTCCACGCTTTGGGACCCGAAGGGCGGCCGTTTCCTCAGCAATGAGTGGCTCAACCCGATGATCGATGGCAGCCAGTTCCGTCTGCTGGCGAAGATCGCCGACCGGCTGGAAGGCGCCGCGCCTCCCCCGCCGGACGGGCGCTGACGCCTCCACCAGCGGGCGCCGGCGCCCGCTCCGTGCATCACGCGATGCCCACCGCGCGGACAGTGGGTTCCTCGTCCGCCACCTCCTCCACCGGGCTGATCGACACCGCCATGTCGGTCATGACGGCATTGCCGAAGATCGTGGCGAAGGCGGCATCCGCCGCGTCGCGCCCGACGCCGATGCGCACCAGCCCCTGCAGCGCCGCCTTGCGGGTGGGGTCGAACAGATACCAGGCGCCGTCGAGATAGCATTCGAACACGGCGTGGAAATCCGGCGGGTCGAGCTGCCAGGCATAGGAGCTGGCGAAGCGCGCCGGGATGGAGAGCGCGCGGCAGAAGGCGATGCCGAGATGTGCGAAATCCCGGCAGACACCGGCGCGCTGCACCATGGTGTCATAGGCCGAAGTCTCGGAGGTCGAGCTGCCGCTGAGATAATCGACATGGTCGTAGATCCAGTTGCAGATCGCCGTGACCCGCTGGTGCCCCGGCGGCAGGGCGCCGAATTCCCGCAGCGCGAAACGGGCCAGCCGGTCGGACTGGCAGTAGCGGCTGGGGTTGAGGAAGGGCGTCACCTCCAGCGGCAGCTCCGCCACCGGCGTTTCGCTGAGGCTGGCGGGGTCGGCGTCATACATGGACAGGTCGATGGTCGCGGCATAGTCGACCTCGAACGTGCCGGGTTCGACCACCACCCGCACCAGCCGCGTGCCGCCGTCGAGTTCGTGCCGGTCGACGGCCACCGTGGGGGTGAGGTTCAGCCGCTCGCTGAGGATCTTCTGGTTGCGCAGCGCCGCCGCCTCGATGTTGAGGAGAAAGACGGTGGTGTCGCGCACCTCATAGGCGAGCCGGGAGGCGACGTTGAATTTCATGGGGGCGGTTCCGGTGGGAGGACGTGCCCCTATGACGCACGCCGCGCGGTTCGGTTCCCCGGGATACCGCAGGATTCGCGCGGGCCCTGCTTGAAGCCTCAGTCATTCCGGAAAGACCGCAGGCCTGTCCGGGAGCGTGGCCGCCCAGGCTAAACCCAGACCCTCAACCTTTTTGGGCAGCCGCGGGGACGGGCTGACCTCTGCCCTCTTCTGCGCTGAAGGCCGCAGGATCGGCGTCATCTGAGCGCCGATATGCTCCTTTCAGTTGCCCATACAGAAATACTAAATACTATAGGTTGCAGTCTGACTTCGCCGCACGGGCGAGCCAGACGATCTTTATCGTCACTACATAGGGCATTCCTTTTGGAGTCATCATCATGTCCACGCTCCTGACGATCAATGTAACCAACCAAATATCAGCAACGCTGAATTTCTATATATTCCAGCAACCCTCCCTATACACAGGCGGCTCGAGGGTCTACAGCAACTCACTCTACAGTGAGCCCCTCGGCAATTACGACTCAACCGGCAGCGTGCTGACGTTCCAGGTCAGCCCGCAGCCCTACGCCTGCATTCAGGAGGCGTACCAGCAGCCGCAGGTCGGCCAGTCCTCGGGCTTCGCCTCCGCCTACCGCGCGATCGATCTCGCACCGGCATCCGGCACCGCCAGTGACTGCACCACCGCGTCGGTGAGCCCCCTCGGCCTGTCGCCACCCACGGTAGGCCAGAATGTGCAGACGGGCGCGTTTCGTATCATCACGCCGACCTACCAGCCACCGTACATGTACAATATCGGCTCGGCGGCGCAGGCGAACGGCAGCGTCATGCTCTCGAACTTCGTCATCGCCAACCCGACCAACAACACGGATTGTCAGCCGATCCTGCAATACTACGTGCAGACAGGCAGCTACACGCCCGGCACTGTGATCAACTTCACCCAGTCGAGCGTCAACGCGGCCCTGTGCGACTTCACGGGCGGCCATTCCACAATCGATGTCACGCTGAATGCGGACTTCACGTGGACCGTCCAGACGATCCGGTAAACGATCTCAGCCGGCGGCGGCCGCATCGCGGCAGTTCTGGCACCCGCGGCGCGCTCTATCTCGGCCGCACGGCGGAGACTGATGTGGAGCCGTTTCCGGGTTAGGCCCTGGCGATCTTCACCCTATTGTCGTGCAGCGCCGCGCCGCCGATTCATATCCATTCACCACAGGAGAAGGGTAACGACGTGACAGACCTGGATCAGATCTGCACCATTCTGTATCGGGCCTTCATCGAGATCCGCGTCGATGCTTATGAGAAGAACAACAACGTCGCCTTCTGGCTGGCGGACTTGCTGCACAACATTCCCTGCGCCATCAAAACCGAAGCGGCCGCCGGTGGCGATTTCAGCCGCGTCCTCAGCGAACTCCATCGTCGCGCCGAAGAGCGCGGGTTGACGTCTTGGGTCAACAACGCATTGTCCAACGGTCGCTGACCCCGAACGCCGCTCGAGTACACCTCACACCTTCCCGATCCGCACCCTGTTGTCGTGCAGCGCCGCGCCGCCGACGGGGGCGATGGGATCGGCGCCGGTGAGGCTGTTGATGCCGCGCCCGCCCTTATGCGCGCGGTTGGGCCAGATCGATTCCGCCACCACCACGCCGCGCCGCAGCCCGTCGAACAGCCGCGCGTGCAGCAGCACCGCGCCGCGCGCGCTGGCGACATCGAGCAGGTCGCCCTCCCCGATGCCGAGGCCGGCGGCGTCCTCGGGGTGGATCAGCAGTTCCGGCCGCTTCTCGCGGGCGAGCGACCCCTCGGTCTCGGTGAAGGTGGAGTTGAGGAAGGAGCGCGCCGGCGCGGTGACGAGGCGGAACGGGTACTCCGCAGTCGCCTCCTCGGTCACCGCCCAATGGTCGGGCCATTCCGGCATGTCGCGATAGGGGCCGAACTTGCCCGGCGAGGCATAGCGCGAATGCGCCCAGTCCGGCTTCAGCCGGAACTTGCCGTCCGGCCAGTTGAAGCCCTTCACATAATGCGCGGTGTCGAAATCCGGCTGCACGTCAAGGAAGCGGTTCGCCTCCAGTTCCTCCACCGTGCCGCGCCCCTTGGCCTGCAGCAGCCAGTCGACATGCGCGCGCGGCGTCATCTCGAAGCCGGGATGCGACGCGCCGAGCCGCTGCGCCAGCGCCACGATCACCTCGTGGTTGGTCCGGCACTCGCCCGGCGGCTCCACCAGCTTGGGGCCGAGGATGACATATTGATTGCCGCCGCCCTGATAGAGGTCGTCATGCTCGGTGAACATGGTGGCCGGCAGCACGATGTCGGCCATGGCCGCCGTCTCGGTCATGAACTGCTCATGCACGGCGACGAACAGGTCGTCGCGGGCAAAACCGCGCCGCACCGTCTCCTGGTCCGGCGCCACCGAGACCGGGTTGGTGTTCTGGATCAGCATGGCGGTGACGGGCGGCCCGCCGAGCAGCGCCTCGGCCTCGCCGGTGAGGATGGCGCCGATGCGCGACTGGTCGAGCTCGCGCGCCGTGGTGGGAATGTCGAGCCCCTCCACCATGCGCTTGTTCCAGCCATAGATCGCGCTGTTGGAATGGAAGGCGCCGCCGCCCTCATGCTGCCAGGCGCCGGTGACAGTGGGGATGCAGCTCACCGCATGCATCGCCACCGCGCCATTGCGCGAGCGGGTGAAGCCATAGCCGGCGCGGATGAAGGTCTTCTTGGTGCGGCCGATGGCGTGGGCGAAGGCGACGATCTCCTCCGCCGGCAGGCCGGTGAGGTCCGCCGCCCATTCCGGCGTGCGGGTGGCGAGATGCGCTTCCAGCCCGGCCGGGTCGTCGGCGAAGGCGGTGAGATAGGCGCGGTCGGCCATCCCGTCGCGAAAAAGCACATGCATCACCGCGCAGGCGAGCGCGCCATCCGTGCCGGGGCGGATGAGGATCGGGATATCCGCCTGCTCCATGGTGGGCGAGCGATAGACATCCACCACCGCGATCTTCGCCCCGCGCTCCTTGCGGGCGCGGATGGCGTGGGTCATCACATTGATCTGGGTGGACACCGGGTTGGTGCCCCAGATCACGACGAAATCGCTCTTCGCCATTTCGCGCGGGTCTGGCCCGGCGAGCTTGCCGGTGCCGGCGAGGAAGCCGCTCCAGGCCGGGTTGACGCAGATCGAGGAGAAGAAGCGCGAATAGCCCTTGGCGCGGGTCAGCCGGTTGATGCCGTCGCGCATCACCAGCCCCATCGTGCCGGCATAGTAATAGGGCCACACCGTCTCCGGCCCATGCCGCTTTTCCGCCTCGGCAAACTGGTGGGCGATCTCGTCCAGCGCCTCGTCCCAGGCAATCGGGGCGAAGCGCCCCTCCCCCTTGGCCCCCATGCGGCGCAGAGGCCGGGTCAGCCGGTCCGGGTGGTTGGCCCGCTCGGCATAGCGCGCGACCTTGGCGCAGATGACGCCGGCGGTGAAGCTGTTGGCGCGCGAGCCGCGCACGCGGCCGATGCGCCCGTCCTCCACCTCGATCTCCAGCGCGCAGGTGGAGGGGCAGTCATGCGGACAGGCGGAATAGAGGGTGCGGGTCGGCGTGATGTGCTGATTCATGAAAAAGGCGCTCCGCCAGTATCCTAGCGGAGCGCCCTCGGTTTTTACACCTGTCCGATCGGTGCTGCGATCAGGCTCAGTGCGCGGTCGCCTCGCGGCGGCGGCTCTTCACGATCCAGCCGAAGGAGACAACGAAGACCGCGCCGACCACGGCCGCGAGATAATGCGGCAGCGGCGAGGCCTTCAGGCCGACCGGGTCCTCGGGATCGGCGATCACCTCGACCAGCCACGGCGCCCAGCCCTGCATCGCCTGCAGCACCACCTTGTCGCCCACCAGCATCTCGCCGGCGATCCAGCCGAGCAGCGCGGCGCCGAACCAGATGAGGATGGGGAAGCGGGAGATCAGCTTCAGGATCAGCTGCGAGCCGAAGATGATCAGCGGGATGGTGAGCAGCAGGCCGAAGATGAACAGTTCGGCATGGCCGCGCGCCGCGGCGGCGATCGCCACCACATTGTCGAGGCTCATCACCGCGTCGGCGATGGCGATGGTGCGCACGGCCTTCCACAGGCTGTCGGCGCCTTCGACATGGTGCCCCTCGCCGCCCTCGTCGAGCACCAGCTTGATGGCGATCCAGAACAGCAGCAGGCCGCCCACCACCTTCAGGAACGGCACGCCGAGCATATACGACACCACGAGGGCGAAGATGATGCGCAGGCCCACCGCCGCACCGGCGCCGAGCAGGATGCCCCATTTGCGCTGCTTTTCCGGCAGCGAACGGCAGGCGAGCGCGATGACCACCGCGTTGTCGCCGGAGAGCAGCAGGTCGATCCAGATGATCTGGAGCAAGGCCACCCAGAAGATCGGGCTTGAGAAATCCATCATGTCCTCTCTGGTCGTCAGGTCTTGTTCAAGATGACGGCAGTACACCCGCCCCATTTCTGGCATACATTATAATTTACGCCAGAAATCGCCCCTGAAACTGCCGACGCCCGCGCTCTTCTCGAGTCGCGGGCGTCGAGGGGGAGGGAAGCCCCGTCAGATCACGAGCCGTGCGGGCCCGCCGCATGAGCCCCGCCCTTGAAGCGGGAGATCGCCCAGCCGGCGGCCAGCACGATCACCGCGCCAGCGGCGGCGGCGGCATATTCATAGTGGTGGACGACGGCCTCGCCGAAATAGTCCATCACCTTCACATCGGAGACGAACATCTCGCCGGCCACCCAGCCCAGCAGCGCCGCGCCGGCCCACACCAGGAAGGGGAAGCGGGCCAGCAGGCCCATGATCAGCGCCGCGCCGGCGATGATCATCGGGATGGAGATGACGAGGCCGATGATGATCAGCGTCCAGTTGCCATCCGCCACGGCGGCGATGGCGACGACATTGTCGAGGCTCATCACCAGGTCGGCGACGGCGATGGTACCGACAGCGCGCCACAGATTGTCATGCGCGGCGACGCCGCCCTCTTCGCCCTCTTCCGGCAGCACGAGATCAACGGCGATGTACATGAGCGCCAGCGAGCCTACGATGCGCAGCCAGGGCAGGCCGAGCAGCACGGCGATGATGGCGGTGAACACGATGCGCATGCCGACGGCGACGCCGGCGCCCAGGATCATGCCAGTGCGGCGCATCTTGTCGGGCAGCGAGCGGCAGGCCATGGCGATGACCACGGCGTTGTCGCCCGAAAGCAGGACGTTGATCCAGATGATTTTGAGAAGTGCCAGCCAGAATAGCGGCTCAAGGTAGCTCATTGCGGTCGTTCCCTCACCTTCCCGTCCGGATGCGGACGGGACTCCAAGTCAGTTGTGTCGGCGTTGGCGCGCCATGATTTGAGGTGAGGCAAGAGGAGGTGGCTCCGGCGGGCCCACTCCCGGGCGCTCTTGGCGCGCCATTAACGGCATCCCCGCTGCGGGCCACTTCTCCATGGCCGGACCCCCGCAGCGCCCATTTGGGGAACATACATAATAATCCATGCGGTGGCCAAGCCCGAATACCGCATTTTTCTCAGCAAATGATGTTGCGAGAGCTTAGTCTACGCTGCTTCGCAAAAAGAAACACCCCGTCCGGTGGTCCGGACGGGGTGCGATTTCACCGCCTTGCCACCCTTACGGGCGGCGGATCGTGCGATCAGCCGACGATTTCGTTGCCGGAGAAGAACTGCGCGATTTCGATCTGCGCGTTCTCCAGGCTGTCGGAGCCATGGGCCGAGTTCTCGCCGACGGACAGGGCGAATTCCTTGCGGATGGTGCCCTCGGCCGCGTTGGCCGGGTTGGTGGCGCCCATCACTTCACGGTACTTGGCGACGGCGTTCTCGCCTTCCAGCACCTGCACGACGATCGGCTCGGAGATCATGAAATCCACGAGCTCGCCGAAGAAGGGACGCTCCTTGTGGACGCCGTAGAAGGTCTCGGCCTGGGCGCGGGTAAGCTGGATGCGCTTCTGCGCGACGATGCGCAGGCCCGACTTCTCGATCAGCGCGTTGACGGCGCCGGTGAGATTGCGACGGGTGGCGTCGGGCTTGATGATGGAAAAAGTGCGCTCGAGCGCCATGGTCTGTATCCCTGGAAATGTGGGGGCGAAAGGTTCGCAGCGGCTTATAGCGGCGCCTCCGTCCGCGGACAAGAGAAGGCCGGGCGGCGTTTTCGACACGCCTTGGCAACATCCCCCGCCGAATCGTTCGTACACGAAATAACCCGCTTGCGGCGGAACCCCGCCGCGCTCATCTGTTTAGGCAACAGAGCGGCCGGAGTGCCGTGGCGCAGGGATGTTACCGATGAAGAAATGTGTTCTGGCCATCGCGGGGATGGTGGCCGTGCTCGTGGGATTTCTCGCCGTGCCTTTTCTCCCGGTCGCCGACGCGACGACCGACCCGGCGCGGGAGCCGGCAGGCTACAAGACCTGCTATCTCGAACACCGCGCCGTGTTCACGGACGGTGCCCCGCGCTGGGTGAAGGCGCCCCGCTGCGTATTCGCGGAATAATCGCCGTTCACGACTTCATGATTACCTCTTGGAACTCTTCCGGGAGTACGCACGTTAAGTAGGTGTTAACGGACGAAACGAGACGCATACGAATGAACGTACCTGAAACGTATCGTTCCGCTGCAGCCGCCAGAACGGGCGGCGCAGAAAGAGAAGTTCTGTGCCTGGAGTTTCGTGCCGACGTGATGAGCGCGTTAAGGACGCAATGAAGCCCGGTGGCCCTTTCCACCGGCAGGTGGATGAGGTGCCGAGATGTACAAGGCCATTGCCATCAGTGCTGTAGCCGCCGTCATGGGTTTCACCGCGCTCTTCGTCGGCGCGGCCGACGCGACAGGCTATTTCAAGCGGCAGCTTCCGGTCGCCACGGTTGAGATCCCCGTCGAGCAGGTGGCCGGCGATTGCGTGATGCAGTCGCGCTGGGTCACCGATGCCGGCCGCATGGTCGAGGTCGAGCGGCCCGTCTGCTACTGACGTGCGGCGGCGGTCCGAGGCGGTGTCGTCGGTCTCATCGGACACACACTCCACCTCACCGCACTCATCATCCACTGGTTTCACAGGTTAGGCTCGCGGCATCCCCACTCCCCCAAGCCCCAACGCGAGCCCATCAGCCCCGGCTTCTCCCCCAAGGAGCCGGGGCACTTTTTTGTGCGTTACTCCGGCGGCCGGATGAACAACAGCCAACGGCGCGTTCAGCCTGCGTTGCGCCGCCCCCGCGCAGGATAGGCGCATTCCGGAAACGGAAACAGCCAATGGCAGCCGCCGTTCCCGCCGACCCGGCGGAGGCTGAAGGCTGAACGCCCCGGCCGCGCTGCGCGAGGCCGGGGCGTTTCTCCCCCTCCCCCATGCCAGCTTCAGCCACGCTGATAGAAGCGATCATCCTTCCGAATTAGTCAGTACCGCCAAGCTGTTGCACACTGCCAGCCCTGTTCGGCGCGCCCATGCGCCGGCCATGACCCGGGAGTGCTCTCATGCCGACCTCGCCGCTGCCCGAGACGTTGGAACAGCTCGTCACGCGCCGCTACCGCATCTTCGCCGCCTATAATGCATGGGCCAATCAACGGCTTTTGGCCGCCGCGTCCCAGCTCAGCGACGCGCAGTACCGGGCCGCGCGCGGGGCGTTTTTCGGCTCGGTGCACGGTACGCTGAACCATCTCCTCGTGGGCGACCGGCTGTGGATGCGCCGGCTCACCGGGTCCGGCATGGAGCCGGCGGGCCTCGACACTATCCTGTTCGAAACGCTCGCGGAATTGGCGCCGGCCCGCACGGCCGAGGACGCTCGAATCGCCGCCTATGTCGACGGGCTCGACGCGGCGACCCTGGCAGCCGAGCACAGCTACGTCACCGTCAACGGCACCCGCTTCACCCAGGTTCTGGCGACGATTCTCGACCATGTGTTCAATCACCAGACCCATCACCGCGGCCAGGTTCACTGTCTTATCAGTGGCTTGCTCGGCAATGACGCCGCGCCCTCGCTCGACCTCGTCGCCTTTCAGCGCGAGAGCGGCTCCGCCCGCCAGGGCTAGGCGGCGCGCGCCGTTACTCTTGCCGACGGACCGCCGGCGCGGCACAAGACGGGCATGATCATTCTCGACGATATCTCGCTCCGCATCGCCGGCCGGCTCCTGATCGACCACGCCTCGGTGGCGCTGCCGGAAGGCGCGCGGATCGGCCTCGTCGGCCGCAACGGCACCGGCAAAACCACACTTTTCCGCGCCATAACCGGCGAATTGGAGCTGGAAAGCGGAGACATCCGCATCCCCGCCGCTGCGCGCATCGGCCAGGTGGCGCAGGAGGCCCCGGCCGGGCCGGAGAAGCTGATCGACGTGGTGCTGGCGGCGGACACGGAACGCGCCAAGCTGTTGACGGAGCGCGAGAAGACCAGCGACCCCACCCGGATCGCCGAGATCGAGCTGCGCCTTGTCGACATCGACGCGCACGCCGCACCGGCACGCGCTGCCCGCATTCTCGCCGGCCTCGGCTTCGATGATGCCGCCCAGCAGCGCGCCTGTTCGGAGTTTTCCGGCGGCTGGCGCATGCGGGTGGCGCTGGCCGCCCTGCTCTTCGCCGAGCCGGACCTGCTGCTGCTGGACGAGCCGACCAACTATCTCGACCTTGAAGGCACGCTGTGGCTGCAGGACTTCCTGTCCCGCTACCCCCGCACCGTGCTCATCGTCAGCCATGACCGCGAACTGCTCAACCAGTCGGTTGGCTTCATCCTGCATCTCGACCAGGGCAAGCTAACCCTCTGGCGCGGCGGGTATGATTCCTTCGAGCGCCAGCGCGCCGAGAAACAGGTGGTCGACCAGAAGGCACGGGCCAAGCAGGAAGCCAAGCGCAAGCATATGGAAGCCTTTGTCGAGCGCTTCCGCGCCAAGGCGACCAAGGCGAAGCAGGCGCAATCGCGGCTGAAGGCGCTGGCCCGCATGGCACCAATCGCCGAGGCCGCGAGCGAACAGGCAGCGGCGATTTCCATCCGCCATCCCGAGCGCATTCCCTCCCCGCCTATCCTCACGTTGGATGGCGTCTCGGCCGGCTATACGCCGGGCAAGCCGGTGCTGCGCAACCTCACGCTGCGCATCGACCATGACGACCGCATCGCCCTGCTCGGGCCGAACGGAAACGGTAAGTCCACCTTCGCCAAGCTGATTTCCGGCCGGCTGGCCCCACTGGGCGGCAGCATCGTGCGCGCGGCTGGGCTCGACATCGCCTATCTCGCCCAGCACCAGCTCGACGAGCTGGTCGCCAATGAGACGGTCTACGACCATGTGCGCCGGCTGATGCCGGAGGCGCCGGAAGCCAAGGTGCGCTCGCGCGCGGCGGAAATGGGCTTTTCCGGCGCGACGGCCAATACGATCATCGCGGCGCTGTCGGGCGGTGAGAAGGCGCGGCTGCTGCTCGGCCTCGCCGCTTTTCACGGTCCGCATCTGCTGATTCTGGACGAGCCGACCAACCATCTCGACATCGCGGCGCGGCAGGCGCTGATCGAGGCGATCAACGATTTTCCCGGCGCCGTCATCCTCATCAGTCACGACCGCACCCTCCTCGACGCCTCCGCCGAGCGTTTGTGGCTGGTGGCGGAGGGGACGGTGCGTCCCTATGACGGCGATCTCGACGAATATCAGCGGCTCGTCGTCGGCCGAACCGCCTCCGCGTCGCGCAAGGAGGCGTCAGGCAGCCGCGCCGATGAACGGCGGCAGGCGGCGGATCGGCGCAGCGAGACGGCGCCTCTGCGCAAGCGGATCAAGGATCTCGAAGCTGCGATCGTGAAGCTGGAGCGCAGCCTCAGCGCGCTCGACGCCAAGCTCGCCGACGACACGCTGTATACGCGTGCGCCGCTGGAGGCGCAGCGTCTGGCGCGTGAGCGCAGCGCGGCGGCGGAAACGCTGGCGAAGGCGGAAGAAGACTGGCTCGACGCCTCGGCCGCGCTCGACGAGGCCATGGCCTCCTAGCTCCAACGCCGCGCACGAAGCCGGAATGCCGGGCTGAAGCGGACTTTCATTTTCTGAGACACAAGTAAACGCCGTGGGAGGCCCCTCGCACGGCGAGATGCCGCATGCGCGTTACAGAATCGCCCGCCGACCGATAGCCGTGACAACCGCATCGCACGATGTCCAAAAGCAAAAAGCCCCGGCACAAGGCCGGGGCTTTCCGTAGAACCGATCCTGGAAAGGATCAGAAAGAACGCTTCGCCGAGAAGGTGACGCGGTTCTGCTCGGTGGTGTCGGTGACGTAGGTGCCGGCCAGAGCCGAACCACCGTTGTATTCAGCCGACAGGTAGTCGTACTGCAGGACGAGGGTGAGACCCTTGACCGGCTTCCAGCCGATGTTCACGCCGACGTTGTAGCCGGTGAAGTCGACGCTGTTGACCGCGTCAACCTTGTAGTTGTCGGTCGCGGTGTAGCTGCCGACCACAGTGGTGAACACAGTGGGGGTCCAGTAGTGGCTCAGCGAACCGCCAACGTACCAGCCGGCGACGCCTTCACCGAAGTAGTCAACAACCGGGATGGTGCCGGCGAGGCCGAGGTAGCCCGGAGCGCCCTGGGCATAGGCGCCCTCGACGTACAGAGTGGTGGTCTCAGCGAAGTCGAAGCGCACGCCAGCGAGAGCGGCCCAACCAGCGCTATCCTGCCCGAACACGAGAGGCTGATTGTTGAAGTAGGTGTCGCTCAGGTCATGATAGGCGCCCGAGATCTTGAACGCGCCCCAGGTGCCTTCATAGGCGATGTTCGCGACGATATCCGGAACCTGCTGGCCGTCGGACGTGAAGCTACCACCAAACGGGGTCTGATCGCCGAAGGAGTAGTCGTCTTCACGGGCATTGCCGTCTTCGATAGCGATGGTCGCCGAGAAGCCGTTGCCGAAGTCAGCGGTGTACTGGACCACGTTGAGCGACTGATCCGAGTAGAAGTTACCCGGACGGATGCCGTACCAGCCGTCGCCAGCCCAGAAGTCGAAGGCCGAGGTGGCCTGACCGAAGGTGAAGCCCGCGAACTGGATGTAGGCGTACTTCAGAACAGCGCGGTTACGCGTGCCGTCCGAGAACACACCGGTGGTGCCGTCCGAGGACTGACCGTAGCCGTAGGACTGACCCTGCTCGAAACGACCCTCGATGTAGGAACGGAGGGTGCCGTATTCGGTCTGGGTGCGGGCGTCGAGCTGAACAGCGGCGCGGCTGTAGAAGTCGAACTGGCCGTCCGGATCGCCCTTGTAGCGAATGCCGCCTTCGCCGATCTGACCGGCGGTGATGGTGCGCTCGACCTTGGTGTAGTAGGTGTCGGCCGTCACGTAGCCGCCGACCTTCAGGCAGGTATCGGTGCCGGGGATGTAATAGAAGCCCGCGCCGTAGGTGGAGCAGATCTTCACATATTCCGCAGCCTTCGCCTTCACAGGCAGATCGGCCGCCGCAGCAGTCCCGACCATCGCAAGCCCGGCAACCGAGCCGAGCAGCACATTCTTAATGACCGTCTTCAATTTCATTCTCCCCCAAATTGGACCAATGTTGGGTTTTCGATTGTCAGGACCCGCCGCACGGCGCGGCACCCACAGCGATACTGTTCGAAACCACCGGGCGGTGCAAAGCCAAAGTGGTACCAAAGGGCCCTCGGCGCCTATTCCGCCACGATGTGTTGCTGTCGAGACACAATTCTCACGCCCCACCAAGCGGCCGCGAGACCGCCCGAAAGCCCGTCAAAAGCCTTGGTAAATCAGGGGTTAACCGGCACGCGACAGAGTTCGTCGCCATTGGGCGCTGCAGAATGTGGCGACGGGCGCCACCCGTGGGCCGCAATCAGCGGCGCTGCCAACGCCCGTTCTCGTCCTGCTGCCAGTAGGTAACCTCGTGACCTTCGGCCTTCGCCGCGCGCCACGCCTGGCGGACAGGTTCGACGGCGTCGGAATCGTTGCCGTCAAAGAGATGGATCACCCGCTGATAGCGCCCCGTGTCGGGAATCACCGCGCCATCAATGAGAAAGCGCACCACGGCGCAGTTGAGATTCGATTCGTCCGTGGTGAGCAGGATGGGCTGCCGGGCCGGTTCGCCCTGGCGGTCGGTGCCATGCGGCAGGAAGGCGGCGTCGTCATAGGTCCACAGCAGCGCATCCAGCGCCTCGATACGCTCGGTGGAGGTCGCCTGCACCGCGCAGCGCCACCCCCGCTCCAGGCACTTCTCCAGAAGCTGGGGCAAGGCGGCGTCGAGCGGCCGGTTCTGCAGGTGATAGAAGAACACGTCGCTCAATGTCCCCTCCCCCGCCTGCCCGGCCGCATTTTCTCAGTGCGGATCACGATTCGTAGTGACGGGCCACCAGATCGTCGAGCAGGCGCACGCCCCAGCCCGAGCCCCAGCTCCGGTTGAACTCGGTGGCGGGCGAGGACATGGCCGTGCCGGCGATGTCGAGATGTGCCCACGGCACGTCGCCGACAAAGCGCTGGATGAACTGAGCGGCGGTGATCGAGCCGCCGAACCGCCCGCCCGTGTTCTTCATATCGGCGAACTTCGAATCGATCAGCTTGTCGTAGTCGGCAGAAAGCGGCAGGCGCCACACCTTCTCGCCCGTCGTCAGCCCCGAATCCGTGAGTCGCTCGGCAAGCGTGTCGTTGTTGGAGAACAGGCCCGCATGTTCGGTGCCGAGCGCGACGATGATGGCACCGGTGAGCGTGGCGAGGTCCACCATGAATTGAGGCTTGAACCGCTCCTTGGCGTACCAGAGCACATCACCCAGAACGAGCCGGCCTTCGGCATCGGTGTTGATGATTTCGATGGTCTGGCCCGACATGGAGGTAACGATATCGCCCGGCCGCTGTGCCTTGCCGTCGGGCATGTTCTCAACGAGGCCGATAAGGCCGACCACATTGGCCTTGGCCTTGCGGCTGGCCAGCGCATGCATCAGGCCGACGACACAGGCGGCACCCGCCATATCGCCCTTCATGTCCTCCATGCCAGCGGCCTGCTTGATGGAAATGCCACCGGTGTCAAAGACCACGCCCTTGCCGACGAAGGCCACCGGCGCCTCATCCGCCTTGCCGCCGTTCCACCGCATCACCACGACGCGGCTTTCCTCGCCCGACCCCTGGCCGACGCCGAGCAACGCGCCCATGCCGAGCTTCTTCAGATCCTTCTCGCCCAGCACCTCGACATCTACGCCCACCTTGGCGAGGTCGCCCGCGCGCTTGGCGAATTCGGTCGGGGTGAGCACATTGGCAGGCTCGTTCACCAGATCGCGGGCGATCACCACCCCCTCACCGATGCCCTCGCGCTTCTTCCAGGCGCGCTTCGCGGCGGAATCGTCCGTTATATAAAGAGTCACTTTCGGCTTCGCGGTCGCCTCGTCCGGCTTCTTCTTCGTCTTGTAGCGGTCGAAGGCATAGGCGCGCAGGCGCAGGCCAAGCGCGAGTTCGGCCGCCGCATCGCCCGGCACTTCGCCACCCGGCAGCGCGAGGATGACGCTCACATCCTTCGCCCCAGCCGGCAGGCGGCCCATGATGGCCCCGCCCAGCTTCAGCCAGTCGAACGCCTTGAGGTCGGCGGGCTTGCCGACACCCATGACGAGAAGGCGTGAAGCGTCGAGACCTGCCGGCGCCAGCAGATCAATCTGCTTGCCGGACTTGCCGGTGAAGCGCTCGGCCTGCATCGCGCTCGCCAGCTGGGCGGAAGCGGGAGCAAGCAGCGCTTCGACTGACCCCGCCAAGGCTGGCGCGTCTCCTTCCACGGGCTCGGCGGCGAGAACGACGACAAGCCCCTCCAGACGGGCCGGGAGCTTGGCAAAACTGATCTTCACATGGTCGGGCATCGGGGCACCTTGATTTGTCGCGGCTCGGTTCGTTTCTCTTTAGCCGAATGAGCGACAGGGCACGAGCCTCAAACGGGCCGTGCGGGGGACGCGGCTCCGCCCGATTTGCGCCGGAAGGCCCGGGCAATTATGCATCGTGTTCAAGCATGGCCACGCCGGGGCAGCGGGCAGTCGTCGACAGGGATCAGGATAGCCGCTGGATGAACCGCCTGGACCGCTATGTGTTCCGATCGGCCGTGACCGCGTTTCTCGGGACGCTGCTCGTGCTGACCGCCATGATCTGGGTGACGCAGGCCCTGCGTGAACTCGACATCATGACGACGCAGGGCCAGACGATCCTTGCCTTCATCCTCATCACCGCCCTCGCGCTCCCCGCTCTTATTCTCGGCCTGGCGCCGGCGGCGCTGTTCATGGCGGTCGCGCAGACGCTCTTCCGCATGAACAGCGATTCCGAAATCGTGGTGGCGAGCGCGGCCGGCATCTCGACCTGGCGATTCCTGCGTCCGCTGGTGATTCTGGCGCTGCTGGTGGCGGCGGGATGTGCGGCGTTGTCGATGGAACTCGTTCCGGCGGCAATGCGCCAGTTCCGCTATGAGATCACCCGCGTGCGCGCGGATGTGGTCGCCTTCATCGCCCAGCCCGGCCGCTTCACCACCCTGTCCCAAGGCATGGTGTTCCATGTGCGCGAGCGCAACGCCAATGGCGTGCTGGGCGGCATCTTCATCAATGACGCGCGTGATCCCAAGCAGGTGAACACCTATCTCGCCGAACGCGGACAGGTGATCGACTCGGCTGAAGGCACGTTCCTCGTGCTTGAAGACGGTGCCATCCACCGGCGCACGCCCGGAAAACCCGACAGCAATGTCGTCGAATTCCAGCGCTATGCCTTCGATCTCTCGCCTTTCACCACGAGCGGAGAGACCACGATCTATCGGGCACCGGAGAGACCGTTCGCCGACCTCTGGAACCCGGACCCCAAGGACATCGTCGTCCGGCTCGAGGGCACGGGCCGCTTCACCGAAGAATTGCACCGCAGGCTCTCGCTGCCGTTTTACGTGCTGGCCTTCTTCGCCATTGCCTGCGCCGCCCTTGCAGAACCGCGCACGACGCGCGAGGGACGCGGTCTCGCACTGGCGGGCACCGCGCCGTTCATCATCTTCCTGCAGGTGACGAGCTTCGGATTGATCAACCAGGTTCGCAGCGAGCCGGCCCTGATCCCGGTCGTCTATCTCGTGCCCATCCTGTTCATCCTTGGAGCGATGGCCTCGCTGAGCGGCCGTTTCAAGCCGCGGATGCCGGAAGCGATTCGCATCCGGATCGACCGTCTTGCCCAGCGTGTCGCACGCGCTACCGTGAACTGAGCCGCCGATGCGTCATCGCAACAACACCACCGGCAGCGGAGCGGCGGCATGATCGGCCCCACGCTGGGATTCTATTTCGGGCGCCGGTTCATCTCGGCGGTGATGGGCATCTTCCTTGGCTGCGCCAGCCTGATCATGCTCATCGACCTGCTCGAACTCTCCCGCCGCGTGGGCGAGCGCGATGTCGACTTCGGCACGCTGCTGCTGCTGGTGTTCTACCGCATGCCGTTCTTCACCGAGCAGCTGCTGCCCTTCGCCGTTCTGTTCGGCGCGATAGGCACCTTCCTCACATTGTCACGTCGGCTGGAACTGGTCGTGGCGCGCGCGGCCGGCATTTCCGCCTGGCAGTTCATCGCCCCGGCGGCACTCATCGCGGTGGCGCTCGGCACGTTTTCCACAACGGTCTACAATCCGATGTCCGCCGTCTTCAAGGAGCGCGCGAGCCGTTTGGAGGCGGAGATTTTCAACCGCCAGACCGGTCTCTTCTCGGCCGGTCGCAGCGGCTTCTGGCTGCGCCAGCAGAGCGTCGACGGGCAGGCTATCATCCAGGCGGCCGCGACCAGCGATGGCGGGCGCGAACTGACCGGCGTCAACGTTTTCCTGTTTGACGACAAGGACAAGCTCCTGGAGCGCATCGAAGCCCGCCGCGCTATCCTTGATACCGGCGCGTGGCGGCTGGAAAATGCGCACGTATTAACTCCGGCAATAGGTTTGCAGGAGTACGACGTCTACATGCTGGCCACCAATCTCACCCCGAACCAGGTTCAGGAATCGCTGCAGAGCGAGACCGTCCCGTTCTGGGATCTCCCGGCCGCCATCGATGCGGCAACGCGGGTGGGATTTGGGGCTGAACGCTACCGGCTGCAGTATCAAAGCCTCCTCGCCAGACCCGCGCTGTTGCTAGCGATGGTGCTGATTGCGGCTTCGGTCAGCCTGCGCGTGTTCCGGTTCGGCGGCATCGGCCAGACGATTCTCGGTGGCGTCGCCGCCGGCTTTCTGCTTTATGTTTTCACCAAGCTCGCCGAGGATCTCGGTGAGGCCGGGATTGTGCATCCCATTATCGCAGCGTGGTTTCCAGCGGTCGTAGGGGCATTGATGGGTATTCTCATCCTGCTTCACCGGGAGGACGGATGAAGGTCGGCACTGTGCTAGCCGGCCAGGCAGATTCGGCGATCCCGCGACTGAAACGTCGCCTGCGTCAGTCTGCCTGCGCGTTTGTGTTCGGCTCCATTGCGTTGGCCGCCCTCGGCCCAGCGTCGCCTGCGCTTGCCCAGATGACGGCTGCCCAGCCTACGGCGGCCCAAACATCACCCCAGCCGTCCGCCGCGCAGCCGGTAGGCCTCGCGGGCGGCTTTGTCACGCGCCAGACCGACCCCAACGCCAAGATGCTGGTGACGGCGGACCAGCTCGTCTACGACAACACCCGCAACGAGGTGATCGCTGACGGCAACGTCCAGATTTATTACGACGGCGCCGTGCTGGAAGCGCGACGCGTCGTCTATGACCGCAACGCCAACCGGCTGCGTGCGGAAGGCGGCGTCCGCCTGAAGGACAAGGACGGCACGGTCATTGCGGCCGACAATCTCGATCTGTCCCAGGATTTCAGCGACGGCTTCGTCAATTCTCTGCGGATCGATTCGCCGAAGGACATGCATTTCGTCGCCTCCCGCGCCGACCGCGAGAATGGGGACACCACGATCCTGACGAGCGGCGCCTACACGCCGTGCGAACCCTGTAAGGAGAACCCGCAGAAGCCGCCCATGTGGCAGGTGAAGGCGGCGAAGATCATCCATAAGGAAAAAGAGCAGACGATCTATTTCGAGGACGCCCGGCTCGAATTCCTGGGCATCCCGATCGCGTGGGCTCCCTATCTCGAGGCGCCCGACCCGACGGTGAAGCGCAAGTCCGGCTTCTTGATTCCGCAGTTTGTGAACACGTCCGAGATCGGTTACGGCGTGACCGTTCCCTATTTCTGGAACATCGCGCCCAATATGGACGTGACGTTCTCGCCGCTCTTCGTCTCCAAGCAGGGCGTGCTGCTCGACGCCGAGTTCCGGCACCGGCTGGAGACCGGAACCTACAGCATCCGCGCTGCGGGCATCGACCAGCTGGACAAGGACGCGTTCAACGGTCAGCCCGGCGATCGCGACCAGCGCGGCGTGCTCGAGACGCACGGCCGCTTTAACATCAATGAGAATTGGTACTGGGGTTGGGACGGCTGGCTGATGTCAGACCAGACCTTCCTCCAGGACTACAACCTCATCAGCGCGCAGACGCGCGAGGTCACCTCGCAGATCTACCTCGTCGGCCAGGGCGACCGGTCCTATTTCGACCTCCGGGCGATGTATTTCACGGGCCTGACCTCTTATGACGTCGAGGCTCAGCAGCCGGTCATCCACCCGGTGCTCGACTACAGCAAGACACTGGGCGAATCGATCTTCGGCGGGCAGTTCAGCTATGACGTGAACTTCACCAGCCTGACGCGCGATCAGATTGACCTGCGCGCCACCTCGGCCGCCTATGCGCCGTTGAACCCGACGCTGTTTGACGGCCCGACCAATCAGTGCGACCTCACCCGTGTTGCGGCGGCAGGCGCAAACGTTCGTGATGCGTGCCTGATGCGCGGCATGGTCGGCAGCTACAGCCGCCTGTCCGGCGTGGTCGACTGGCGCCGCACCTTCATCGATCAGGCCGGCCAGACCTGGACGCCGTTCTTCAACATGCAGCTCGATGTCGCCTCGGTGCAGGCCCAGACCGAAGACGAGCCCTGGCTCGGCACCGGTGGCGACACGCAGCTGGTGCGTGCCATGCCCGCCGTCGGCCTCGAATACCGCTACCCCTTCATCGCTGTGCAGAGCTGGGGCACGCAGACCATCGAGCCAATCGCTCAGGTCATCGTCCGCCCGGATGAAACCCATATCGGCCAGCTGCCGAACGAAGATGCCCAGAGCCTGATCTTCGACGATACCAACCTGTTCGAGATCAACAAATATTCCGGCTATGACCGCGTCGAAGGCGGTGGCCGGGCCAATGTCGGCATCCAGTACACCGCCAACTTCAACGACGGCGGCCAGATCAATGCTCTGTTCGGGCAGTCCTACCAGCTGTTCGGCACCAACTCCTACGCCAATTACGATATGGCGAATACGGGTGCGGAATCCGGCCTTGAGGACGATGCCTCCGACTATGTGGCGCGGCTTTATTACCAGCCGACGGATAGCTTCTCGCTCGTCAATCGGTTCCGTTTCAACAATACCGACTGGTCGGTCGAACGTTACGAAGTCGAAGGTCGGGCCGTCATCAACAAGAAGCTGACGGTTTCCGCCCTTTACGGCCTGTACACCGCCCAGCCGCTGCTCGGCTATTACGAGGAACGCGAGGGCATCCTCGGTACGGGAACCCTGAAGCTGAACGACAATTGGAGCCTGCAGGCGGCCGCCCGCTACAATCTCAATCTCGACGAGATCGACTTCACCCTGTTCGGCATCTCCTATATCGATGAGTGCTTCGGCATCGCGCTCAGCTATCGCTCCGACTACACGGAGAGCGGAAACCGGCAGCGCGTGGACACGGTGCTCCTCACCTTCACGTTGAAAACCCTGGGTGAAGCGGGCATCTCTACCAATGTCGGTTCGAACAGCAGCAGCAATTGAGCGGCGGGGTCGCATTGACGCCACATCCGCCGACAAGAACAGCGGGTGAGCGTTCGGCCGAATGTGCCGAACGCCGGTGTGATCGTCAGGATGGAGAGAAAATGCGGGCAGGGTCATTGATACGGGATGGCTGGCATGCCAGTCGTCATCGGGTCGTGGGCCCGTTCGTTCGCGCGCTCCTTTTCGGCTGCGCGCTCGTCGTTTGCTCACCGCTCGTTCCGGCGCCCGCGCAGGCCCAGCAGATACTGGTGCTCGTGCAAGGCCAGCCGATCACCAGCTTCGATGTCGCCCAGCGCATCAAGCTCGCCCAGCTCACCGAGCGGCAGACGCTGACGCAGAAGCAGGCGCTTGAAGACCTGATCGACGAGCGCCTCAAGATCGTCACCGCCGAGCGCTTCGGCGTCACGGCGGACCAGGACGAAGTCGACAAGATGTTCGCCCGCATGGGCAGCCGCAGCGGGCGTACGCCCGAGCAACTGACCCAGGCCTTGGCGCAGTCCGGCCTCGACGCCGGCATGCTCAAGAACAAGATGCGCGCTGACTATGTCTGGAACAACTATGTGCGCGGTCGCTTCTCGTCGGTCGCAACCATCCGGGATTCGGACGTGTTCGCGGCGCTTCAATCGAAGGGTGAGGACCTGACCCGTGCCCAGCGCACCACGGAATACACCGTGCGCCAGATCGTGCTTGTGGTCGGACGCACGGCCAGCCCCGGCGAACGTTCGCAGCGCATGGCGGAAGCCAACACCCTGCGCAAGCAGTTCACCGATTGCGAGGCCGGCGTCCAGACCGCGCGCGGCATGCGCGAGACCGTCGTCCGCGATCCCGTCATCCGCACCTCGGCCGATATGAGCGCGCCGGTGCGCAAGATCATGGACGAGACGCCGGTCGGCCAATTGACCGCTCCGGAAGTGACCCGCGCCGGCATCGAGATGATCGCCATCTGCAACCGACGCGAAGTGGTCGGTGAAAGCGCGCAGAAGCGCGAGGTCCGCGCCGACCTGGAGAACAAGCAGTTTGAAGCGGTGTCGCGCAAGCTCCTCGACGAGGCGCGCAAATCCGCCATGATCCAGTACCGCTGAGCGGCGCATGACACCCCCGCCCGCTCTGGCGCTCACTCTGGGCGAGCCGGCCGGCATTGGGCCCGACATTACCCTCGTGGCCTGGCTGACGCGCCAGGAACGCGCCCTGCCGGCGTTCTTCGCCATCGGCGATGCGGCGGTGCTGCGCCGACGGGCCGCAATTCTCGGCCTCGACGTGCCGGTCCGCGAATGCGCCCCGGAAGAGGCCGCTGCCCTCTTTCCGAATGCGCTTCCGCTCGTGAGCGCGGGGCCGGCCGTCACCGCCGCGCCGGGCCATCCGGATGAGACCAGTGCGCCGTCTGCCCGCGCGGCGATCGATGACGCCGTGGCCCTGGTGAAGGCGGGACGTGCAACGGCGGTGGTGACCAATCCAATCTCGAAGGCGGTGCTTTACGCCGACGGCTTCGCCTTTCCCGGCCATACCGAATATCTCGCTCATCTCGCCGGCACACCGGCCCCGCGCCCCGTCATGATGATCTGGTCGCCGGAACTCGCCGTCATTCCCGCCACGATCCATGTACCGCTCGCCGATGTGCCGCGCCTGCTGACGCGCGAATTGATCATCGAGACCGCCCGCATCACCGCCCATGATCTCAGGCACCGCTTCGGCATCGAGGCGCCTCGCCTCGCCATTTGCGGGCTCAATCCGCATGCCGGCGAAGAAGGCACGCTGGGGCGCGAGGATGAGGAGGTTACCCGTCCGGCGGTCGAGGCGTTGCGGCAGGAGGGAATCGACGCCCGCGGTCCGCTTCCGGCAGACACGCTGTTTCATGCGGCCGCTCGCGCCACCTATGACGCCGCCATTGGCGCCTATCACGACCAGGTGCTGGCGCCGGCCAAGGCGCTGGCCTTTGATCGCGCGGTCAATGTGACCCTGGGCCTGCCCTTCGTGCGCACCTCGCCCGACCATGGCACGGCCTTCACTCTTGCGGGGACGGGTCGGGCCGACCCGTCCAGCCTGATCGAGGCCCTGCGTCTGGCGGACCGGCTCAGCGCGCGCGACGCGGCTCGGACAGAGCGCTGAGGCGAGACAATGAGCATCGACAATCTGCCGCCGCTGCGTGACGTCATCCGGGAGCACGGGCTCTCGGCGCTGAAGTCATTGGGGCAGAACTTTCTGCTCGATCTCAATCTCACCTCGAAGATCGCCCGTACCGCTGGCCGCCTCGAGGATTTGACTGTGATCGAGGTCGGCCCCGGTCCGGGCGGCCTGACCCGGGCGATCCTGGCGTTGGGCGCGCGGCGCGTGATCGCCATCGAGCGCGATACACGTTGCGTGGCAGCACTGGGCGCGGTCGCGGCGCACTATCCCGGCCGGCTGGACGTGATTGAGGGCGACGCGCTGGAGGCCGACTATCGCGCCCTCCTCTCCCCGGGGGAGCGCGCCGTCATCATCGCCAACCTGCCCTATAATGTTGGAACGCCGCTGCTTGTCGGCTGGCTGTCGGCCGATCCCTGGCCGCCCTGGTATGACAGCCTGACGCTGATGTTCCAGCGCGAGGTCGCCGAGCGCATCGTCGCGGCGCCGGGTGACGATCATTATGGCCGCCTCGCCGTGCTGACCGGTTGGCGGGCACAGGCGCATATCGCTTTCGACGTGCCGCCGTCCGCCTTCGTGCCACCGCCGAAGGTCACGTCCTCCGTGGTGCATATTGTGCCGCGCAAGGCCCCCCTGCCCTGTGCGCTGAACGCGCTGGAGCGCGTCACCGAGGCCGGCTTCGGCCAGCGCCGGAAGATGCTGCGGCAGAGCCTCAAGGGCCTGGGCGTGGACACTGGCGCTCTTCTGGAGGCTGCCGGCATCGCCCCGACGGAACGGGCCGAGCGGGTGACGGTGGAGGGCTTTGTCGCCCTTGCCAACGCCTGGGTAGCGATGCGGCACGCCGGAAGGGAGTGAGCGCGGCGACCCGCGCTTTTCCGCTGCTAGTCCACCAGTTCGGCGAGTTCGCGGTCCAGCCGCTCGATCACGGGCTCAAGGCCCGGCTGGCGTTCACGCCGCAGACGCTCGGCGAGCAGGATGTTGCGCAGATTGGCGAAGGTCGAATTCAAATCGGCATTCACCAGCACATAATTGTAATCGCGCCAATGCGCGATCTCGGTACGCGCGTTGCGCAGCCGCTTCTCGATCACACCGGAGGCATCCTCGGCGCGCCGCTCAAGCCGGGTCTTTAGCTCGGCCGCCGAGGGGGGCAGGATGAACACGCCGACAATATCCTGGCGCATCTTCTCATAGAGCTGCTCGGCGCCCTGATAGTCGATATCGAACAGCACATCCCGTCCGGCGGACAGCGCGGCTTCCACCGGTTCACGCGGCGTGCCGTAGAAATTTCCGTGCACCTCCGCCCATTCCAGGAGGTCACCGGCATCCCGCAGCCGCTCGAAGCGCTCGCGGGTGAGGAAGTGGTAATGCACACCCTCGACCTCGCTCGGCCGCCGCCCCCGCGTCGTCACCGACACGGAGAGATAGATGTCGGGATTCTGTTCCAGAAGCAGGCGGGCCAGCGTCGACTTTCCAGCCCCGGAGGGGGAGGAAAGGATAAGCATCAGCCCCCGCCGCCCGCCAATCGCGGCGCCTGGGGTCGCGGCATTCTCGTTGGTGTCGCTCACCCTGTCCCTCACTCGATGTTCTGAACCTGTTCGCGGAACTGTTCGACCACGCCCTTCAACTCCAGCCCGATAGCCGTCAGCGAGACGTCATTGGCTTTGGAGCAGAGCGTATTGGTTTCGCGGTTGAATTCCTGCGCGAGGAAATCGAGCCGGCGGCCGATCGCGCCACCTTCTCCAAGCATGGCGCGCGCCGCCGCCACATGGGTCACAAGCCGGTCTAGCTCCTCGCGCACGTCCACCTTGGAGGCGATCATCAGCGCCTCCTGGTGCAGGCGGTCAGGGTCGAAATTGGCACCCGTATCCATCAGCACGCGGATCTGGTCGGCCAGCTTCGCACGGATGGCCTCCGGCCGCCGAGCCGGATTGGCCTCGGCGGCGGCCGTGAGCCTGGCAATCGCGTCGAGACGATCGCCCAGCACGATCGCCAGCGCTGCGCCTTCCTGCACCCGCATGGCAGCAAGATCCGCCAGCGCCTGCTCGAAGCCGGCAATGATGGCCGTCTCCAGCGCCGCCCGCGCGTCGTCGCTTTCTTGTGCCTCGCTGATTTCAAGCACGCCTTTCAAACTGATGAGGCTTTCCAGCTGAACAGGGGGCGCGCCAAGATCCTCGGCCACGCGTCGCACCGACTGTGCGATGCTGCGCAACACGGCCTCATTGACGCGCACGCTGACCTCGGGGTCGGTGCGCGTGAGCGAGAGATTGGCATTGACATTCCCGCGCGCGAGGACACGCGCCGCGCTCTGCCGCAGGCCGTTCTCCAGCCCCTCCCAGCCGCCAGGAAGCCGCAGCCGAACGTCGAGGCCCTTGCCGTTGACGGATTTGAGCTCCCAGGCCCAGCTCCAGGCACCGCTGGTGCCCTGCGCGCGTGCGAACCCCGTCATGCTGGCCAGCGTCATGCCTTCCCCCCCCCTGCCCCGTCCCCAGACGGCGGGCGGACCATAACGGCGGGCGCTCCCGGCCTCAAGCCGGCAAAGGCTCCTCGCGGGCTCAGTCGACGGGAGTGGCGCCCGTCGTACCCGACGTGCCGGCCGGCTGCGCCGCCGGGTCGACCTTGCGCTCGCGCTCGATCTGCCGCCAGCGCGCGACGTTCTTGTTGTGCTGGTCGAGCGTCGGGGCGAAGGCGTGTCCGCCGGTACCGTCGGCGACGAAATAGAGATTGTCGCTCGTGGCGGGACGGGCGGTGGCCTCCAGCGAGGCGCGTCCGGGATTGCCAATCGGCCCCGGCGGCAGAGCGGGAATCGTATAGGTGTTGAACGGGGTCGGCGTGGTGATGTCGGTACGGGTCAGCGGCCGCTCCAGCCGGCCTTTGCCGCGCACCAGACCATAGATGATTGTCGGGTCCGACTGCAGCCGCATCTTCTTGTTCAGCCGGTTGATGAAGACGGACGCCACCTCCGCCCGCTCCTCGGGGACACCGGTTTCCTTCTCCACGATGGAGGCGAGGATCACCAGTTCCTGCGGCGATTTCAGCGGAAGGTCGGGGTCGCGCTTGTCCCAGATTTCCTTCAGTGCGGCATCCTGCGTGCGCGCCATACGGCGCAGCAGGTCCTCGCGCGACGTACCGCGCGTGATCTTGTAGGTATCCGGCATCAGGCTGCCCTCACGCGGCACCTGACGCACGCTGCCGGACAGTTCCTCCACCGCCAGCACCCGCTCCACGATCTGGTCGCTGGTCAGGCCTTCGGGGATGGTGACGACATATTCGATCACCTTGCCCGAGACGATGGTGTTCAGCACCTGCTGGATGGAGGAGCCGGCGGCGAAGGCATATTCGCCAGCCTTGAGCTTACTGGAGGCGCGCGTGCCTGCAGCCGCACCGACGAAAACCCATTTGTCGTCGATCACCCCCTGCTTGAGCAGGAGATCGGCAATGTCCATCAAGCCATAGTCATTGGGGATGATGACCGCCTTCTCTTGGGCCAGCGGACCGGGCGCGTAGTAGCGCGTCTTGCCGATCCACAGCGCGCCGCCGCCAAGGACGATGGCGACAATGAGCAGGGTGAACACCATGCTGCCGGCGACGACGAGCGGATGATTCGCACGACGCGACGCCCGATGCCGGTCGCGCTCCTTGCCGGGGGGCGTGGGAGCGGCAGCGCCGTTAGGCGTCGGAGAAGTCGGATCGGTCATCGGATGCCTCGCCTCGCGTTCGCGGGCAGCGCAACGCACTGGCAGACTACCCGGAAAAATGGCGAAAGCGGGAAAGCGACCACTCCAGGGCGTCGCTCTCCCGCCGTTTGCCGGTCTCGCTCAGTTCGCGTAGCGCTTGAACACGACGGACGCGTTGGTGCCGCCGAAGCCGAAAGAGTTCGACAGCGCATACTCGATCTCACGCTTGCGCGGCGTGTGCGGCACAAGGTCGATCGGTGTGTCGATCGAGGGATTGTCGAGATTGATCGTCGCCGGGGCGATCTGGTCGCGGATGGCGAGCAGGGAGAAAATCGCCTCCACTGCGCCCGCCGCGCCGAGCAGATGACCGATGGCCGACTTGGTCGACGACATCGACACCTTGGCGGCGTTATTACCCAGCAGGCGCTGGACCGCGCCGAGCTCGATCTCGTCTGCCATGGTCGAAGTGCCATGAGCGTTGATGTAGTCGATCTCGGCGGCGGTGATCCCCGCACGCTTCAGCGCCGCAGTCATGCAGCGGAACGCCCCGTCGCCGTCCTCGGACGGCGCAGTGATGTGGTAGGCGTCGCCCGACAGGCCGTAGCCGACGATTTCGCCGTAAATCCTGGCGCCGCGCGCTAGCGCGTGATCGAGCGCCTCGACCACGACAACGCCGGCGCCTTCACCCATGACGAAGCCGTCGCGGTCCTTGTCATAGGGGCGCGAGGCCTTCTCGGGCGTGTCGTTATAGCTGGTGGACAGCGCACGACAGGCGGCGAAGCCGGCCAGACCGAGGCGATTGATCGAGGATTCGGTGCCTCCCGCCACCATTACATCGGCATCGCCGAAGGCAACCAAGCGGGACGCATCGCCAATGGCATGCGCACCGGTGGAGCAGGCGGTGACGACGGCGTGATTCGGGCCCTTGAGGCCGTGCTCGATAGAGACATAGCCGCCTGCGAGATTGATGAGGCGGCCGGGAATGAAGAAGGGGGAGACGCGGCGCGGGCCACGTTCCTGCATCAGCAGCGCGGTCTCGGCGATGCCCTGAAGCCCGCCAATACCGGAGCCGATCATCACGCCCGTGGCGCACTGGTCTTCATAGGAAGCGGGATGCCAGTCGGCATCATCCAGAGCCTGACGTGCCGCCGCCATCGCATAGACGATGAAATCATCGACCTTGCGCTGCTCTTTCGGCTCCATCCACTGATCGGCATTGAACGTGCCGTCGGAGCCATCGCCGCGGGGTAGCTGACAGGCAATCTTGGCCGGAAGGTCGGAGACATCGAAGCTCTCGACGCGACGGGCCCCGCTCTGTCCGGCAAGCAGACGCTGCCAGGTGATCTCGACACCGCATCCGAGCGGCGTCACCATGCCGAGGCCGGTAACGACGACGCGCCTCATCCGATATCTCCGGAAACGTCACACCAGTGGGCGCCGCGACGGACAAGCCGCCGCAGCGCGCGAGAGCAGCCCTCAGGCCGCGTTCTTTTCCAGGAAGGTGATCGCGTCGCCGACGGTCAGGATCGTCTCGGCGGCGTCGTCGGGAATCTCGCAGTTGAAGGCTTCTTCAAAGGCCATGACCAGCTCGACGGTGTCGAGGCTGTCAGCGCCGAGGTCGTCGATGAAGCTCGCATTCTCGGTAACCTTCTCGGGCTCGACGCCCAGATGCTCGGCTACAATCTTCTTCACGCGCTCGGCAATATCGCTCATCGGTTCACCCTCGTCCGTATCCGGAGGTTGCTACGTTGTACCATTTGGCCCCCGCGCGAACGCGGCTTTGGCGGCCTGCTTTTTTGCCCCGATTACAGGATGTCCCGAACGATTCCGCAATGGATATGCGGTGTTCGACCCTGTGAGCCGAGGCGGCTGTTAGCACACTTCAAACGCCAAAACCAGCACCGTTAAAGTCCGGTTAAAGGCGCTTGGGCGGGCCTCGTCAGATCATGGCCATCCCGCCATTCACATGCAGCGTCTGGCCGGTGACATAGCCGGCCTCGGCGGATGCGAGATAGACGGCGGCAGCGGCGATATCCTCGGGCGAACCCAGCCGCGCGGCCGGGACGGCGGAGAGAATCGCCTGCTTCTGCTTGTCGTTCAGCACGTCGGTCATCGGCGTGGCGATGAAACCCGGCGCGATGCAGTTCACCGTCACGCCGCGCGCTGCAACTTCCTTGGCGAGCGCCTTGGACATGCCGATCATGCCGGCCTTGGCGGCGGCATAATTGCCCTGGCCGGCATTGCCGGTCACCCCGACCACCGAGGTGATGCCGATGATGCGGCCGGTGCGCCGGCGCATCATCGAGCGGGCGGCGGCGCGGGTGAGGCGAAAGCCGGCGGTGAGGTTCACCGCGATCACCGTGTCCCACATCTCGTCGGTGAGGCGCACGAACAGGCCATCGCGGGTGATGCCGGCATTATTGACGAGAATGTCCAGCTCGCCCATGGCCTCCTCGGCCTGCGGCACCAGCTGCTCCACCTGCTCGATGTTCGAGAGGTCGCAGGGCAGCACATGGGTGCGCTCGCCCATCTCGGCGGCCAGCGCCTCCAGGACCTCGCGCCGCGTGCCCGACAGCGCCACCGTCGCGCCCTGCGCGTGCAGCGCCTTGGCGATGGCGCCACCGATCCCGCCCGTGGCGCCGGTGACGAGCGCCGTCTTCCCGGTCAGATCGAACATGGGAAACTCCTGAATTGCTGTCTCAAGCCTGGGCTGCGGAAGCGACGTAGGCGGCGACATCCTCGGGCGCGCCAACGCTCGTCGCGGCCACCTGGCGGGCGATACGCTTGGTGAGGCCGGAAAGCACCTTGCCAGTCCCCACCTCGACCAGCCGGTTCACGCCCTGCTCCGCCATGAACGCGACGGATTCGCGCCAGCGCACCGTGCTCGTCACCTGCTGGACCAGCAGAGCGCGAATCTCATCCGGCGTGTTGACCGGCGCGGCGGTGACATTGGCGACCAGAGGCACCTTCGGCGCCCGAACCTCGACGCCTGCCAGCGCGTCGCGCATGGCGTCGGCGGCGGAAGCGATGAGACGGCAGTGGAAGGGAGCGGAAACCGTGAGCGGAATCGCGCGTGAGGCACCCTCGCGCTTGGCGATCTCGCAGGCGCGCTCGACCGCGGCCGCGTTGCCGGAGACGACCACCTGACCGGGCGCGTTGTCATTGGCGATGTCGCACACCTCGCCCTGCGCCGCTTCGGCGGCAACAGCGGCCACCTTATCGAAGTCGAGACCCAGGATCGCCGCCATGGCACCCGTGCCCACCGGGGTCGCGGCCTGCATCGCGGTGCCGCGCAGGCGCAGCAGGCGGGCTGTATCGGCAATGGAAAGCGAACCGGCAGCGGCAAGCGCCGAGTATTCGCCCAGCGAGTGGCCGGCGACGAAGGCCGCGTCGCGGGCGAGGTCCAGCCCCGCCTCGACTTCCAGGACGCGGAGCGCGGCGAGCGAAGCGGCCATCAGGGCGGGCTGGGTGTTGGCGGTCAGCGTCAGCGTCTCGATCGGACCGTCCCACATCACGGCGGAGAGCTTCTCGCCAAGCGCGGCGTCCACTTCCTCGAACACGGCGCGCGCAACCGGGAACTGGTCGGCGAGGGCCTTGCCCATGCCGACGGCCTGGCTGCCCTGACCGGGGAAAACGAACGCGATGCTCATGACGTTGGAAGAACCTATACGCTGAGAATTGGCGGGCGCAGGAACAACGCCCTGCGTGACATGTCAAGTTGCAGCGGCCCGGCCCTGTGGGCAGACGTGCGATTCCTGCGGCTCGACGACGCTCTATTCTGTACGGGCGGCGGCGCCGATGTCCGGAGGGACGCGATGCCGCCACACCTCGCGTATATAGAGTGTGGCGGGGGCGCAGGGATGGGGAGCGCGGCGCAGCAAAGCCCGCCTCTCCTCTCCCCGCGCCTTGATTTCCCGCGTTTTTCGCGTATAAGCCCGCGCACTGTCAGTCCCGGCCGGGGGCTGAACGGACGGTTGCGCATGGCTTTTTGGTTCCGCGCAGCAGTGAATCTGCGGATTCGCGTCGTCCCGTGTCCCCGCCTTCGAGAATATTCGAGCCTTTCCGGGCTCGAAGGGCTCGGCGTCGGGATGATGGCCGCAATAGTGCGGAACATATGGAAAGGCATGAACATGGCTCTTTACGAGCACGTGTTCCTCGCGCGCCAGGATGTGACGGCGCAGCAGGTCGAGGAACTCACGACACGCTTCAAGGGCGTGATCGAGGCGAATGGCGGCACGGTCTCCAAGACCGAGTACTGGGGCGTGAAGACGCTCACCTACCGCGTCCGCAAGAACCGCAAGGCGCATTTCTCGCTGTTGAACATCGACGCTCCCCCGGCCGCTGTGGCCGAGATGGAGCGCCAGATGCGCATCGACGAGGACATCCTGCGCTACCTCACCGTCCGGGTCGAGGAGCTTGAGGAAGGCCAGTCGGTCATGCTGCAGAAGCGCGACCGTGATGACCGCGGCGACCGCGGTTTCGGTGACCGCGGCTTCGGCGGCGATCGCGGCTTTGGTGGCGGCGGACGCAGCTTCGGCGGCGATCGTGGCGACCGCGGCCCGCGCCGTGACCGTGAAGAAGCTCCGGCCAACGTGGAGACTGAGTGATGGCTTTCGGTGGCACCGGCGGCGCAGCCGCGAACTCCTCGGGCGCCCGTCGCCCCTTCTTCCGCCGTCGCAAGACCTGCCCGTTCTCCGGCGCCAATGCGCCGAAGATCGACTACAAGGACGTGCGTCTGCTGCAGCGCTACATTTCCGAGCGCGGCAAGATCGTTCCCTCGCGCATCACGGCCGTGTCGGCCAAGAAGCAGCGCGAACTGGCCCAGGCGATCAAGCGCGCGCGCTTCCTCGGCCTGCTGCCCTTCGTGATCCGCTGATCGCGTGAAATTTCTGTCCCCGGCCACGGCCGGGGACATTTTCTGAACCCCATTTCCGACAGGTCGCCGGCCTTCCGGGGATCTTGGCTGGGACGGACGATGATCCGCCCCTAACCGCTAAAGGCGGGACAGCGCGTCGATGATACAGAACTGGCTCATAGCGCTCGGCGCCGGCGCGGCGTCCGCACTTCTCGTGGCGACCGTCTCCACGGGCAGCCCGCTTGCGCTCCCGCTGTTCTATCTCGCCCCCCTGCCCGTCCTCATTGTCGGCCTCGGCTGGACGCATGTTTCCGCGCTGGTCGCTGCCTCGACGGCGGCGGTCGCCATCGGGGTGTTCTTCGGCCTCGAACTGCTGACCGCCTATGTCGCGGGCGTCGGTCTGCCGGCCTATGTGCTGGCCTATCTCGCGCTGATGGCCCGCGAGCCGCAGCCGGGCGCGCCGCTGGAATGGTTCCCGGTCGGGCGCATCGTCCTTGCCTCCGGCATTCTCGGCTGCCTCGCCGTGGCGGCACTGATCCCGCTCGTGGCCGGCAGTGTCGAAGGCTATCAGGCCGCTCTGCGCGCGCTGTTCCAAGCGATGTTCGAGGAGACGCCGGGCGCCGGCGGAGCAGATGTGGAGCGGATGATCGACCTTCTGGTCCTCATCATGCCGCCTGCCGCCGCTGTCGTGACCATGGTTACGCAGATCGGCAATCTGTGGCTGGCCGCCCATGCCGCTCGTCTCTCCGGCCGGCTTATGCGCCCCTGGCCCGATCTCGCGGCTATCTCGGTGCCGCGTCCGGTCGCCGTCGTGCTCGTGGGCGCGTTCATCGCCGCCAATCTGGCAGGTGGTTTCGTCGGCCTGCTGGCGCAGCTGCTCGCCTCCACCCTGGTCATGGTGTTCGCCTTCATCGGGCTCGCCGTCATCCACTGGATTACGCGTGGTGCCGCCGGCCGCGCCCTGGTGATCGCCACGGTCTGGATCGCGGCGCTGGCCCTTGGCTGGCCCTTCGCCATCCTCGCCCTGCTCGGCCTCGCGGAAACGCTGTTAGGCGTGCGCTACCGGTTCCGCCGGGGCGGGCCGCCCGGACGCCCGCCGGCCGCCAACGACATCTGAATTTCCCACCTTTCCGCATTGACGCATCGAATGGAGAACTAAAATGGAAGTCATTCTGCTTGAGCGTGTCGCCAAGCTCGGCCAGATGGGCGAAGTCGTCCGCGTCCGCGACGGCTATGCCCGCAATTTCCTTCTGCCCTCGGGCAAGGCGCTGCGCGCCACCAAGGAGAACAAGGGTCGCTTCGAGTCGATGAAGGCCCAGCTCGAAGCCCGCAACCTCGAACTCAAGTCCGAGGCGGCGAAGGTTGGCGAGAGCCTCAAGGGCACCGAGGTCGTTCTCGTCCGCCAGGCTGGCGAGACGGGCTATCTCTATGGCTCGGTGTCGACCCGCGACATCGCCGACGCGCTGACCGCTGCCGGCTTCTCCGTGGAGCGCCGCCAGATCGTCCTCAACCACCCGATCAAGACCATCGGCGTGCACGAGGTGCCGGTCACCCTCCACCCGGAGGTCGAGGTTACGGTTCGCGCCAATGTCGCCCGCAGCCCCGAGGAAGCGCAGCGCCAGTCGCGCGGCGAGGATCTCAGCGTCGTGCGCGATGACGAGGACGAAGAAGAGTTCCTGGAAGAGGCCGCTGCTGAAGACGGCGAAGACGCCGAAGGCGAGCAGGCCTGACACTTTACCTTGCGTTATCGGCGCAAAGTCCAAGCCCGGCCAGCGATGGCCGGGCTTTTTTGCATAGATGGGGCTGTTCAGGAGGTTGCGAGGCTCGAAAGCTTGTGATGCAATGATCGGCAGATAAACGACATGCCCAGCGCATGGGCAGGCAGTCTTCGTGCGGAGACGGGCCTATTCGCGTTGTCTTCGCCGGCTGCCCCGTACTTTGGGATTGGCCGATGGAACGGTTGCTCGCCAAGGTCCTCGCGCGCATTGTGCGCCGTGGCTCTCTCTCCGTGGTCTTCGCCTCCGGCGATCGCGCCGTGTTCGGGGATGGCAGCGGACCACCCCTCGCAGTGCGCTTCACCTCTCATGCCTGGCAACGCCAGATCGTCCTCGATCCCGAATTGAGCTTCGGCGAGGCCTATATGGAAGGCGGCATGGTGGTGGAGCAGGGCGACATCGCCGAGGTGCTTGCGCTGCTGATGGCGCAGGTCGGCCTTGAGGTGCCCAGTGCCAGCGCGCATCTCTTCCTGCGGCTGCGCTTTCTGTTCCGACGCCTCGCCCAGTTCAACCCACCGGACCGTTCGCAGAAGAACGTCGCCCATCATTACGATCTCGATGGACGGCTCTATTCGCTGTTCCTCGACGCCGACCGGCAATATTCCTGCGCTTATTTCGAGACGCCCGACCAGTCGCTGGACGATGCCCAGCTGGCCAAGAAGCGCCATATCGCCGCCAAGCTGCTGTTTGATCGGCCGGGTCTTTCCGTGCTCGACATTGGCTGCGGTTGGGGCGGAATGGGACTTTACCTCGCCGCCCATGCGGGAGCGAAGGTCACCGGAGTGACGCTGTCGCAGGAACAGCATGGCGTGGCGAGGTGCCGCGCCGAGGAGCGGGGCCTCGCCGGGCGGGCCGATTTCCGCCTGCAGGATTATCGCGACGTGGAAGGGCCGTTCGATCGCGTCGTCTCGGTCGGCATGTTCGAGCATGTCGGCGTCGGCCATTACGAGGAGTATTTCGCCAAGGTGGCGCAGCTCATGAAGGAGGACGGCGTCGCCCTCATCCATTCGATCGGCCGCTCGGAAGGTCCCGGCATCACCAATCCCTGGATCGCCAAATACATCTTCCCCGGCGGCTACATCCCCGCGCTTTCGGAAGTGCTGCCGGCGATCGAGAAGGCGGGGCTACTCGTCACGGATATCGAGATCCTGCGCCTGCATTATGCTGAGACGCTCAAAGCGTGGCGGGAGCGTTTCCTCGCCCATCGCGAGGAGGTGGAGCGGCTCTACGATGCGCGCTTCGTGCGGATGTTCGAGTTCTACCTCGCCTCGTCCGAGATGGCTTTCCGCCATCAGGGGATGATGGTGTTACAGGTGCAGCTGGCCAAACGCGAGGGCGTGGTGCCGATGACCCGCAGCTATATCGCGCAGGGCGAAGCGGCGCTGCGGGGCATGGAGAACCAGAACCGGCCCGGTCTGCGATTGGCGGGTGAGTAGCCGACAACCTCTGGCCGTCGGGCGGGTGGCGGCGGAATCCCGTCAAGCGAGATTCGGCTTTCCACAGGCGCTCCACAGGACAAAATAGGCCGCGCGCGATTCGCCCCGGACATCTGCCCGGTGCGGCGTTAGCTGTGGCGTCGACCCACCTGCACCCGGAACAGCCATGCTCGATTCTCCGAACCGCCCACCGGCGGAGACCGATGCGTCCTATCGCACCGCCCCGCACAATATCGAGGCCGAACAGGCACTGCTGGGGGCGATCCTCGTCAACAACGAGGCCTTCTACCGCGTGTCCGACTTTCTGGAGCCGCGGCACTTCTTCGAGCCGATCCATGTCGCCATCTTCGAGACGGCGGCCGCGCTGATCCGTGCCGGCAAGGTGGCGACGCCGGTGACGCTGAAGACCTTTCTGCCGGCCGATTTCGACGCCGGGGGGCTGACAGCGCCGCAATATCTCGCCCGCCTTGCGGCGGAAGCGACCACGATCATCAATGCCGAGGATTACGGGCGCACCATTTACGACCTCTCGGTGCGGCGCGATCTCATCCAGATCGGCGAGGAGATCGTCAACGAGGCCTATGAAGCCCCGATCGACGCCACACCGCAGGAGCAGATCGAGGAAGCGGAGAAGCGGCTCTACGAGCTGGCCGAAACCGGCCGCTACGATGGCGGTTTCATGCGCTTCAACGACGCGCTGAAGGAAGCCGTCGACATGGCGAGCCGCGCCTTCCAGCGCGACGGCCACCTCTCCGGCACCGCCTCCGGCCTCGACGACCTCGACCAGATGATGGGCGGGCTGCAGCCTTCGGACCTCATCATCCTCGCCGGCCGCCCGGCGATGGGTAAGACCTCACTCGCCACCAACATCGCCTTCAACGTCGCGGCGGCCTACACATCGGAAACACTGCCCGACGGCTCGATCCGCGCGGTGGATGGCGGCGTGGTCGGCTTCTTCTCGCTGGAAATGTCGGCGGAGCAGCTCGCCACCCGAATTCTCGCCGAGCAGGCCGAGATCGCCTCCTACAAGATCCGACGCGGCGACATTTCCGAGCACGAATTCGACAAGCTCGCCAGCTGCGCCCAGATGATGCAGACGATCCCGCTCTATATCGACGACACCGGCGGCATCTCCATCGCCCAGCTGCGCGCCCGCGCCCGAAGGCTGAAGCGCCAGCGCGGTCTCGATTTCATGGTGGTGGATTATCTCCAGCTGCTCACCGGCTCGTCCAAGAGCTCTTCGCAGGGCCGCGTACAGGAGATCACCGAGATCACCACCGGCCTGAAGGCGCTGGCGAAGGAACTCGGCGTGCCGATCATGGCGCTGTCGCAGCTCTCGCGTCAGGTCGAGGCCCGCGACGACAAGCGTCCGCAATTGTCCGATCTTCGCGAATCCGGCTCGATCGAGCAGGATGCCGACGTGGTGATGTTCGTTTTCCGTGAGGAATACTACCTCAAGGGCCGCGAACCGAAGGAAGGCACCGAGGAATGGTTCAAGTGGGACCAGGACATGAAGGCCGCGCAAGGCATCGCCGAAGTCATCATCGGCAAGCAGCGCCACGGCCCGACCGGCACGGTGAAGGTCTCGTTCGAGCCGCAGTTCACCCGCTTCTCCAATCTGGTGCAGTCGGACCGGCTGCCTGAGCCGTGAGCACCATCGTGAGTTCTGATTCCCTCCCGCTCGATGAGGCCGGCGGTCTTCTCACCCTGGATCTCTCGGCCCTGGCGGCGAACTATCAGGAACTGGCGCGGCGCGTCGCGCCGGCTAGCTGTGCCGCCGTGGTCAAGGGCGACGGCTACGGCATCGGCTTGGCGGCGGCAGCCACCACGCTCTGGCAGGCCGGTGCGCGCAGCTTCTTCGTCGCCCTGCTGAGCGAAGCCCGGCGCCTGCGGGCCCTTCTCCCCGACGCTGAAATCTTCGTTCTCAACGGCCTATTCCCCGGCACCGAGGCTGCCTATCAGGAGAACGGGCTGCGGCCGGTGCTCGGCAGCACGGACGAGATCGCGAGCTGGCGCGATTTCTGTGATCGTATCGGCCAGGCGCTGCCCGCCGCCATCCATGTCGACACCGGCATGAACCGGCTGGGGCTGACCCCGGCCGAGGCGGTGAATGTGGCGGAGGGCCGGGACGAACTCGGCTTTCCGCTCGCCCTGCTGATGAGCCACCTCGCCTGTGCCGACGAGCCGGACCACCCGCTCAATGCGCGCCAATTGGAGGATTTCCGCGCCATTGCCGCGCTGTTCCCTGGCGTGCGTGCCTCGCTGTCCAATTCCGCCGGGGCGCTGGGCGATCCTGCCTATCATTTCGATCTCGTCCGACCGGGTATCGCCGTCTATGGCGGGCGCCCGCGGGCGGATGTCGCGCCGCTGCGGCCGGTGGTGCGGCTCGAACTGCGTATCGCCCGCATCCGCCACGTGCATGAGGGTGAAACGGTCGGCTATGGCGGCGCCCACACTGCCATACGACCTTCGCGCGTCGCCATACTCTCCGCCGGCTATGCCGACGGCATCCCGCGTCTCGCCGGCGCATCCGACTTGCGCCCCGGAGCGGAGGCCGTGGTGGCGGGCCATCGCTGCCCCTTGATCGGCCGCATCTCGATGGACCTGCTCGCCGTCGACATCACCGAGCTGTCTGAGGATGCGGTCCAGCTCGGCGACTTCGCGACCCTGCTTGGAGACGGGCTGACGCTCGACAATCTGGCGCGCCACTCCCAGACCATCGACTACGAAATCCTCACCTCGCTCGGCCGCCGCTATCACCGGCGCGCCGTCCCGGCGGCGCAAGAGATTTGATCCCGGTTTGTTCCCGCGCTAGAAGCGCGGGATCTTCTCAGTGCGGGACCCCTTCTCCATGGCCAAGCGCAGCACCAGCTTTCTCTGCCAGATCTGTGGCGCCGTGCATGCGCGCTGGCAGGGCCGCTGCGATGCCTGTGGCGCGTGGAACTCGATCGCCGAGGAAACCACGGCGGCCGATACCATGCCCGCCACGCTGCGCGGCGGACGGCGCGGCCGACTGATTGCGCTGGAAAGCCTCACCGGCACCTCGGAAGACGCGCCCCGCGTACAGGTCGGCATTTCTGAACTCGACCGCGTCGCCGGCGGCGGCATCGTGCCCGGCTCGGTGCTGCTGATCGGCGGCGATCCCGGCATCGGCAAGTCGACCCTGCTGATCCAGGCCTCGGCGAAGCTGGCAGGCGCCGGGCACCGCATCATCTATGTCTCCGGCGAAGAAGCCGTCGCCCAGGTGCGCCTGCGCGCCGAACGGCTCGGCCTCTCCGGCGCTCCGGTGGAACTGGCCGCTGAGACTAATGTCGAGGATATTGTCACCACCCTCTCCGGAGGCCGCCGGCCCGCGCTGGTGGTGATCGATTCGATCCAGACCATGTGGACCGACACGGTGGAATCCGCGCCCGGCACGGTGACGCAGGTGCGCTCCTCGGCGCAGATCCTCATCCGCTACGCCAAGCGCGCCGGCGCCGCTGTCATTCTGGTCGGCCACGTAACCAAGGACGGCCAGATCGCCGGCCCGCGTGTCGTCGAACATATGGTCGACGCCGTGCTCTCCTTCGAGGGCGATGGCGCCCATCATTTCCGCATCCTGCGCGCGCAGAAGAACCGCTTTGGGCCGACCGACGAGATCGGCGTGTTCGAGATGACCGGCCTCGGCCTCGCGGAAGTGGCCAACCCGTCCGCCCTGTTCCTGTCGAACCGCGACAGCGGCGCCCCCGGCACGGCGGTCTATGCCGGCATGGAGGGCACGCGGCCGGTGCTGGTGGAAATCCAGGCGCTTGTCGTGCCGACCAGCCTCGGCACGCCGCGCCGGGCCGTGGTCGGTTGGGACCCCAGCCGCCTCTCCATGGTGCTGGCCGTGCTGGAAGCGCGCTGCGGCATCAAGCTCGGTGCGCATGATGTGCATCTCAACGTCGCCGGCGGCTTCCGCATCAGCGAGCCGGCGGCGGATGTGGCCGTGGCGGCGGCGCTCATATCCTCGCTCTCCGGCGCAGTGCTGCCACCCGACAGCGTCTATTTCGGCGAGGTCAGCCTCACCGGCGCGGTGCGCGCCGTGCCGCATGCGGTGGCGCGGCTCAAGGAGGCGGCGAAGCTTGGCTTCACCCGCGCCGTGGCGCCGGCGGCCAAGGGAACAGTGGCCAAGGGATCGCCCCCCAACGGACGCGACGCCGGCGAGGCGCCACTGGCGGTCGATGCCATCACCTCTCTTGGGGATATCGTCGCCACCATCGCGGCCAAGGGATCGCGCCGCAGCAGCGGCAAGCCGCAAGAGGGATGACGCGCGGGCCTCACCGCGCTATACCTCGCGCGGCCCGCTGCGGGGCCGGAACAGTCCAGATTCGCTGCGCTTTCGCGTGAAGCCCAGCCCCACCACGGTGAGATCGTCTTGACGCTCCTCGACATCATCCTGATCGCCGTGATGGTCGTGTCCGGCCTGCTCGCCATGGTGCGAGGCTTTGTGCGCGAGGTCTTCGCCATCGTCTCCTGGGTGGCGGCGGCGCTGGTCACGCTCTATGCGTATCCGCACGCTTTGCCCTTTGCCAAGCAGTACATCAGCAACGACACCTTCGCGATGGCCGCGACCGTCGGTTCGCTGTTCATCGTTACCCTCTTGATCGTCTCGATCATCACGGTGCGGATTTCCGACCTCGTGCTCGACAGCCGCATCGGCGCGCTCGACCGCACCCTCGGATTCCTGTTCGGCCTGGCCCGCGGCTTCCTGATCATGGTTGTGGCCTTCCTGTTCTTCAACTGGCTGGTCCAGAACGAGCAGGGCCAGCCTGAGTGGATTCGCGACGCGCGGACCAAGCTGGTCTTGCAAAGTGCGGGTGACTGGCTCATCTCCATCCTGCCGGAAGACCCTGAGAGCCTCATCCGCGAGATGCGCAGCTCGAAGGACGCCGAGCCGACCGAGCCGCCGCCCGAGCCCGTCGCACCGGGCAGCGCGCCGGCCACGCCGAGCCCGGTGACGCCGTCGGCGCCTTAATTCGACCGTGCCCGTGCGCGAAGCGTCCCGGGCACAGTTGCTTTTGAGCAGAGTGGAGCGGGCGCAGCCTTGACCTGCGCCGAGGAGCGAAGACCCAATGGCCGATCTGATGGGTGATCATGTGGCGTCGAAATCGGCGCAGCCGGACGATTTCTACGACGACTACGGGGACACGCTGCGCGAAGAGTGCGGCGTGTTCGGCATTTACGACCACCCCGATGCGGCGGCGATCACCGCCCTCGGCCTGCATGCCCTGCAGCATCGCGGCCAGGAAGCGGCTGGCATAACCACTTATGACGGAAGGCGTTTTCACTCCGAGCGGCGTCTTGGCCTGGTGAGCGACGCCTTCTCCGATGGCGAAGCGATCAAGCGTCTGCCGGGTCATATCGCGGTCGGCCATGTGCGCTATTCGACCACGGGCGAAACCATCCTCCGCAACGTCCAGCCGCTCTTCGCCGAACTCGATGGCGGCGGCTTCGCCATTGCCCATAACGGCAACCTGACCAACGGCCTCACCCTGCGCCGCCAGTTGATCCGCGACGGCGCGATCTGCCAGTCGACCTCCGATACCGAGGTGATGCTCCACCTCGTCGCCCGCTCCAAGCGCGCGCGCTTCACCGAGCGTTTCATTGATGCGCTGCGTTCGCTGGAAGGCGCCTATGCCTTTGTCGGCCTCACCAACAAGAAGCTGGTCGGGGCCCGCGACCCGCTCGGCATCCGCCCGCTGGTGCTCGGCGAGCTCGACGGCCACCCGATCCTGACCTCCGAGACCTGCGCCCTCGACATAATTGGTGCGCGTCACGTGCGGGACATCGAGCCCGGCGAGGTGATCGTCTTCTCCTCCGACAAGGTGGAAACACTGCGCCCCTTCGGCAGCGTGCCGCCGCGCCCCTGCATCTTCGAGTACATCTATTTCGCCCGTCCGGACTCCGTGGTTGGCGGCCGCTCGGTCTATCAGGTGCGCAAGACCATGGGCATGCAGCTCGCGGCGGAAGCGCCGGCCAACGCGGATCTCGTGGTGCCGGTGCCGGATTCCGGCGTGCCGGCGGCGATCGGCTATTCCCAGGCGTCGGGCCTGCCCTATGAGCTCGGCATCATCCGCAACCACTATGTTGGGCGCACCTTCATCCAGCCGACCCAGTCGGTGCGCGACCAGGGCGTGCGGATGAAGCACTCGGCCAATCGGGCCGTCGTCGAGGGCAAGCGTATCGTGCTGATCGACGACAGCCTCGTGCGTGGTACCACCTCGGTGAAGATCGTCCGTATGATGCGCGAAGCCGGTGCGCGCGAGGTGCATTTCCGCATCTCCTCGCCGCCCATCACCCATCCCGACTATTACGGCATCGACACGCCCGACCGCGACAAGCTGCTGGCGGCGACGCACGACCTCGAAGGCATGCGCCGCTATATCGGCGCCGACAGCCTCGCCTTCCTTTCCATCGACGGAATCTACAAGTCGATGGGTTATGAGGGCCGCGACCCGCTCCGGCCGCAATTTACCGACCATTGCTTCACCGGCGAGTACCCCACCCCGCTGTCGGATCGCGACGGCGAAGTGGCGCCGCGCCAGCTCTCGCTCCTGGCCGAGGCGAGCTGAGCGGCATGGTCGAGCTGCGCGAATGGCATCGCGGCCGGCTGATCGACCATATCTCACTGGTCGTGGCCGATTATGAGGCCTGCCGCCGCTTCTATGCGGCGGTGCTTGCCGTGCTTGATGTGCCCCTTGTGGAGGGCGATGGCTACTTCTTCGCCGACGAGCTCTTCGTCTCGCCCGGCGTGCCGACCACGGGGCGCGCGCATATCGCCTTCCAAGCGGGCGACGAGGAGACGGTGCGCCGATTCCACGCCACCGCCCTCGCCCATGGCGGCCGGGACAATGGATCGCCGGGGCTGCGCAACTATCACCCCGGCTACTACGCCGCCTTCGTGCTCGATCCCGAAGGCAACAACATCGAAGCGGTCTTCCACGGCCCGGCCCGGCGCTCCGCGCCGTCCGTGGTCATGACCGACGACAACTGAACCTTCAAGGAAACGCCATGTCCGACCTTCCTGCGGCCGAAGCTTCCCTGCGCCCGCTCGATGGCCGCATCGCCCTCGTTACCGGCGCCACACGTGGCATCGGCCGGGCGACGGCCCTCGCTCTTGCCGCCGCCGGTGCGCATGTCGTGGCGGTGGGTCGTACCAGCGGCGCGCTGGAGGAGCTCGATGACGCGATCATCGCAGCAGGCTCGACGGCAACGCTTGTGCCGCTCGACATCAAGGACGGCGAAGGCATCGACCGGCTTGGCGGCGCGCTTTATGAGCGTTTCGGTCGGCTCGACATTTTCGTGGGCAATGCCGGCGTGCTGGGCCCGATGACCCCGCTGGCACAGATCGAGCCCAAGGAGTGGAACGACACGCTGGCGGTGAATCTCACGGCGAATTGGCGCCTCATCCGCTCGCTCGATCCACTCCTGCGGCTCTCCACGGCCGGGCGCGCTGTCCTCGTGTCCTCCGGTGCCGCTCACAAGGCCCGGCCATTCTGGGGCGCCTACGCGGTCACCAAGGCGGCCGTTGAAGTACTCGCACGCACCTGGGCCGCGGAGGTGGAGAACATCTCCAGCCTCAGGGTGAACCTCATCAATCCCGGCCCGATCCGCACCCGCATGCGCGCCAAGGCCTTCCCAAGCGAAGATCCGGACACGCTGCCGAGCCCGGAAGAGCTGGCGCAGGCCATCCTCGCGCTGTGCCTTCCGAGTGTCGTGGAAACGGGTCAGCTGTATGATTTTCCGACGCGCGGCTTTAAGGGTTTCCCGATACCTTCCTGAATAAGCGAACGGTTGAGGGTTGGAATGTGGAGATATTGATCGGCACCAACCATCTGGCGCTGATGGCCGGTTCCGAGCTGATATGTCTGGAACTGGCCCATTATTTCCGCAGCTTGGGACATCGCGTCACGCTGTTCGCCAATGTCGCGTCGGACCCGATGGCGGGCATGTTCAAGTCGCGGCTCGGGCTGGAAATCGTCACCGACCCACAGGCGATCGCGCCTTTTTCCTATGATGTCGTCTATCTCCAGCATCATGTCGCCGGGCTGTTCGACTACCGTCTTGACTCCGCTTCGCGGGAGCGCACGGCCTTTGTGTTCGGCAAACTGGGGCGCCGAACGTTCATGGAAAGCGGTGGCTGGCGGTTTGATCGCCTGCTGGCCGACGCCTATTTCGCAAATTCCGTAGAAACCGCGCGAAGGCTCAAGGAGCTTGAGGTTACCGCGCCCGTTTCCGTTTTCTACAACGCTGCCCCGTCGGCCTATTTCCGGCAACCTCCCGAAACCGCGCGAAAGCTGGGGAGGATCACCGTCATCACCAACCACCTCGATCCGGCTCTGGCTACTGCATTGGACCAGCTCTCACCCGACATCGAGGTTGAGCGCGTTGGGCTCCAGTTCCGCCAAAGGCTGGTGAGTCCCGAACTGATCGGCCGTTCCGACCTCGTCATCAGCATCGGCAAGACGATCCCCTACGCGCTCGCCGCGCGCGTGCCCGTCTATGTCTACGACCATTTCGGCGGGCCGGGCTATCTCACGGCCGACAACTTCGCCCTGACAGCGCGATTCAACTTTACCGGCCGCTGCTGCGAGCGGCGGCTGGGCCCGGGTGAACTTGCCCGCGAGATCACCGCAGGCTACGCCGCTGCGGATGCGTTCGCCCGGGCACTGGGCGACTCAGTGCTCGAGCGTTACCGGCTGGAGCCCTATCTTGACGCCATGCTCTCCGTGCCGCCTTCCCAAAACGCCGAACGTGCGGAAAAGCTGGCCCGCGACCCTATGATCGCACAGGAGCGACTTCTGGCCGCTGATCTGCGCGAGCACTGGCGCAACGCGCAGAACCAGCAGCGGCAGGGACGAAGGTTCAGACACTCCGTGCGCCGTTGGCTTGATGCCGGCCGCCGCTGGACGCGGCACACCGCCCGCAAAGGGCTGCACAAGCTGCGAAAACTGCCTCAGTCCTTCTCGGCGTAGGGATTGTCCTTCTCGCGCAGCGTCAGGCGGATCGGAACGCCGGGAAGGTCGAAGGTGGTGCGCAGATTGTTGACGAGATAGCGCACATAGCTCTCCGGCAGCGCATCGGCGCGCGAGCAGAACAGCACGAAGCTCGGCGGGCGCGCCTTGGGCTGTGTGATGTAGCGCAGCTTGATGCGACGGCCCGACACGGCCGGTGGCGGATGTTGGTCGGTGGTCTCTATCAGCCAGCGGTTCAGCGGATTGGTGGAGACGCGGCGGTTCCACACCTCATGCGTCTGCTGCACCGCCCGCACCAGGCGGTCGAGCCCCTCTCCGGTGAGGGCCGAGACCAGCACCACCGGCGCGCCCTTCACCTGTGGCAGCCGGTCGTCGGCCTCCTGGCGCATGCGGGTGACGAACCCCTGCTGGTCCTTCACCAGATCGGATTTCGAGATCGCCAGCACCACCGCCCGCCCCTCGCGCTCGACGAGGTCGGCGATGCGCACATCCTGCTCCTCGAAGGGATGGGTGGCGTCCATCAGCACAATGACGACTTCGGCGAAGCGCGCGGCGCGCAACCCGTCGGCGACGGATAGCTTTTCCAGCTTGTCATCGATGCGCGCGCGCTTGCGCATGCCGGCCGTATCGAAGACGCGCAGTTCCACGCCGTGGCGTTCCACATCCACGGCGATGGAATCGCGTGTGATGCCGGCTTCAGGCCCGGTCAGCAGCCGATCCTCACCCAACAGGGCGTTGATCAGGGTCGACTTGCCCGCATTCGGCCGCCCGAGAACGGCGACGCGAATGCGTCGCCCGGCCTCCGGGTCGGTCCCTTCGTCCTCATCCTCTTCGTCCGGCACGCAAAGCGCCAGCGCACGAAGCAGGTCAGCCATGCCATCGCCATGCTCGGCGGAAAGCTCCACCGGCTCACCGAGCCCGAGCGCATAGGCGTCGAGCGTGCCGCTTTCAGATCCTTTCGCCTCGGCCTTGTTGGCCACGAGAATGGTGTGCTTGCCGGAACGCCGCGCCAATTCGCCGAAAGCCCGGTCGCTCGGTGTCACACCGGCCTTGGCGTCGATCAGGAACAGCAGCACATCGGCATCGGCGATGGCGGCTTCCGTCTGGGCGCGCATGCGGCCTTCGAGCGATTCCGCCTTGGCCTCCTCCAGCCCCGCCGTGTCGATGACGCGGAAGGACAGATGGCCAAGGCGCGCATCGCCCTCGCGCCGGTCACGGGTCACGCCGGGGCGATCATCGACCAGCGCCAGGCGCTTGCCGACCAGACGATTGAACAGCGTCGACTTGCCGACATTCGGCCTGCCGACAATCGCGACGGTAATCGTCATGGGAAAAAGGGGCCTCCGCGCCCGTCAGCTCTACCGGGCCGGCGCAGTGGCGCCCGCCGCTCCGGCCGCCGGCGGCTCGTTCTGGTAGGGATTATAGGCCGAGTTCGCCGGCTGCGGCGGGGCCTGATTATAGTCGACCCCCGGAACACCCTCGGGGAAAACCGGCTGGCGCGCGCCCGGAAGCGGCTTTTCACGTTCATTGAACGGGTTGATCGCGTCGAGCGTCTCGCAGCCGGCGGCAGCCAGCGTGAGACCGAGAACCGGCAGCAGAAACAGGACGCGGCGCAGGCGGGAACGATAAGAGGACGTGTCACGGCGCATCAGCACCTCCTCACGGCGCGGGGGGAGCGGAAGCCGGCGGCGTGGCCGGAACGGGCTCGGCTGGGGCCGGCGTGGCAGTAGGCGTTTCGGTGGGAGCGGGAGCGGGAGCGGCCGCCGCTGGCACGGCAGTTGCGGGCACCGGCATCGATGAGGCCGAAAGCGTGCGCATCAACTCGGCGCGGCGGCGCAGACCGGGCGGCGTCTGCCCATCGTTGAGGATCGCGGTAAAGGTCTCCGTCGCCGCTTTATAGTCACCTGCCTTGTACTGGGCGAGGCCGATGATCTCGCGGGCGGAGTGGCGGAACGCCCCCTCGGGCGTGTCGAGCGGCTTCATCCGGCCTTCGATCTCGGCGAGCGACGCCGTATCGACCAGCAGCATTGCCGCGCGAACCTGGGCGACATTCTGCATCAACGTGCTGACCGAAGGGTCCTTCGCCAGCCCGTCGTAATCCGCGACGGCGGCGGCGGCATCATTCTTGGCAAGTTCGTCGGCCGCCCGGAAACGCGCGAGGAGCCGGTAACCGCTGGTGCCGTCCCTCTCCAGTGCGACGAAAGCGGCTTCGGCTTCCGCCGTCTTACCCTCGGTGGCGAGCTTCTGGGCCGCCTCGAAACGCGCGCCAGACGCCTGATCCTGTTTCAGCTTCCACCACTCGTAGCCGCGCCAGCCGGCGACGGCGACGACGATGAGCACGGCCAGGCCGATGACAAAGCCGCCATAGCGGGTCCACAGGCGGCCGAAACGCTCGCGGCGCAGGTCCTCGTCGATCTCGTTGAAGATGTCAGCCATGAAACGTCCGTGAGCAACTCGTCGCGGGCCGCCGCAGCAAGGCGGGGCCGGTACTGGAAAGGGCCGCGTAAACTACCGATGCGGCTTGAACAAGGCAAATCGAGCGGCGGAGCGGGCGGCGCCGCGCTTTGCCCCGGAAAGAGGCCGCCTATCCCTTCTTGGGGGCGTAGACATGCTCCGGCCCGGGGAAGCTGCGCGCGCGCACCTCGCTGGCATAGGCTTCCACGGCGGCGCCGATGGCGGGCCCGATTTCAGCGAACTTCTTGACGAAGCGGGGGACGCGGTCGGACAGGCCGAGCATGTCTTCCAGCACGAGAATCTGGCCGTCGCAGGCCGGCGAGCCGCCGATGCCGATCGTGGGAGGCGCGACCTCTTGGGTGATCTGGCGGGCCAGCGGTTCGGAAATCGCCTCCAGCACGATGGAAAAAGCGCCGGCATCGGCGATAGAGCGGGCGTCGTCGAGAATCAGCGCCGCACTCGCCTCATCGCGGCCGAGCGCCTTGAACGAGCCGAGCGTGTTAATCGCCTGCGGCGTTAGTCCGACATGGCCCATGACCGGCACACCGCGATCGGCGAGAAAACGCACTGTCTCTGCCATGCGGCGCCCACCTTCGAGCTTCACGGCACCGGCCCCGCTCTCCTTCAGCACCCGGGCGGCGGTGGCGAAGGCCTGCTGCGGCGAACCCTCATAGGAGCCGAAGGGCAGGTCCACCACCACCAGCGCCCGCGCCGAGCCGCGCATCACCGCCTGGCCCTGCAGGATCATCATGTCCACTGTCACCGGCACGGTGGTCTCCATGCCGTGCATCACCATGCCGAGCGAATCGCCCACCAGCATGAAGTCGACATGCGGGTCGATCAGGCGGGCGGTATGGGCGTGGTAGGCGGTCAGCGAGACAATGGGCTCGCCGCCCTTCTTCGCGCGGATGTCCGGAGCGGTAAGGCGGCGGACAGCGGACTGAACGGACATGTCAGGCGATTTCCTCGTTTTCCTGCATGGGCTTACTCAGCCCATGACCGGCACCCCGACGATGTGGGGGTGGAACCAGAAAGAGAGGAAGGCATAAAGCACGACACCCAAGCCCACCGCAATGAGATCACCCCACCAGTTGGTCGGCGCGACGGGAAGCGGGGCGTTCCGGCGCTTGGCCATGATCCGCAGCACCACCGCCCAGGCGAGGATGACGACCGCGAGCGTTACCGTCGCGGCGTCGCCATTGGCGAGAAGATGCGCCAGCGCCCAGGTCTTGATGGCGACGAGGAAGGGGAACTTCAGCCACGCCTTGATGTGGCTCGGCACCAGCGCCGCCACGGCGAAGATGGACGAGAACAGCATGAGCAACAGAGCGAGATGGCGCAGACCCACCGGCGGATCGTAGAGCTGGGCCGGACCTTCCGCCCGCCACTGGCCGAAGCCATAGGCGATCATCAGCACCCCGGCGATGGCGAGGACGCCATGCACGATCCGATAGGTGGTGGCCCCCAGCTGCGCCGTGGCCGCTGCGGCCATCTTGCGGCGCGCGGCAATAATGTGAATGGCAACGAACAGGGCGAGCCCCGCCAGCATCAGGATCATGATCGTCCTCCCCGTGTGACGGCGCGCACGCTAGAGGCTTTCCAACCGCCGCGCCATCCGGGCAAGGGCCGACTTTTTGTCCCGCCCCGCCGATGCTGGGGGTCCGTGGCGATGCGTAAACCATAGGGCGCATCTGCTCTCCCACCGGCGACGCCCGCATGTCACAATGATGACACCATTGGTGGGAGGAGCCGGAATGAAAGCCGTGCTGGCGTTTCTTGCGCTGGGTCTTGCGTCGGTTCTCGTACAGCCGGCATCCGCCCAGTCCACGCGGATGGCGGCCGTCGACGCGCCGCCGGCAACGGTCGCAGCGCCGCCGGAGATGAGCCCGCCCTCCACGGCCACCCCGGCCGCGCTCTCCGCGCCCGCCGTCTCCACCACGCCGGACGGCGCTCTTCCCGCGACTGCGCCGTCAGGTGTCACGCCACCGATCGAGGCGGCATCAGCCGCTCCCCTTCCCACACCGCTGGAAGCCGCAGCGCCGCCACCGCCCGAGGTGCAGGTGACGATCAGCCTTTCCAAGCAGCGCATGGTGGTGTCGGTCGCCGGCAAGGAGCGTTACGCTTGGCCGGTCTCAACCGCCCGTAAGGGCTACCGCACCCCGCTCGGCACCTATCGGCCCGAGCGGATGCACAAGCGCTATTTCTCGCGCAAATACGACAATGCGCCGATGCCCTACGCGATCTTCTTTCACCGGGGCTGGGCGATCCACGGCACCGACGCCGTCGGCCGTCTCGGGCGCCCCGCCTCGCATGGCTGCGTTCGCCTGCACCCGAGCAATGCGCGCGCGCTGTTCGCCCTGGTGAGCGAACATGGCCGCGCCAACACGCAGATCACCGTCAGCCGCTGAGAGCAGGCCGGAAGGCGGAGAGAGTCACGCCGCCTTCTTCACATCCTTCACATCGGTGAAGACGATGCCCGGCCAGCGATCGCCGGTGTAACCGATCATGAAGGCCGAGGGGCTGAGGAAGACCAGATCGCCATCCAGGTCTTCCGCCGTCGACAGTCGATTACCGGCGGCGAAATCCGCGAGCTTCTTGGGATCCTCCGACGACACCCAGCGGGCGAGCTGAAATTCCGACATGTCGAAGCCGACCTCCAGCCCGTATTCGGCCTCCAGCCGGTTCTTCAGCACATCGAGCTGCAGCGGGCCGACAACGCCGACCAGCGCAGGCGAGCCGTCCGTCGGCCGGAACACCTGAACGACACCTTCCTCGGCCATTTCCTGCAGCGCCTGCTTCAGCTTCTTCGCCTTCATCGCGTCGGGCAGCTTCACCCTGCGAAGAATCTCCGGCGCGAAGGAGGGCACACCGACGAAGTTGATGTCCTCGCCCTCGGTCAGCGTGTCGCCGATGCGCAGATTGCCATGGTTGGGGATGCCCACAACGTCGCCGGCATAGGCCTCCTCGGCCAGCTGGCGGTCCTGGGCGAAGAAGAACTGCGGCGTGGCGAGGCTCATCGGCTTGCCGGTGCGCACCAGCTTCGCCTTCATGCCGCGCTGAAGCTTGCCCGAGCACAAGCGGGCAAAGGCGATGCGGTCGCGATGGTTCGGGTCCATGTTCGCCTGGATCTTGAACACGAACGCGGTCATCCGCGCTTCCTCGGCTTCCACCTTGCGCTTGTCGGCCTGCTGCGCGCGCGGCGGCGGGGCGTAGCGGCCGAGCCCCTCCAACAGGTCGCCGACGCCGAAATTGCGCAGCGCGGAGCCGAAATAGACCGGTGTCAGATGCCCTTCGAGGAAGGCCTGGATGTCGAAGGAATTGCCGACCTCGCGCACGAGGCCGAGTTCCTCCGCCAGATTCTCCTCGTCCAGCGTGACATTGAGCGCGGCGATCTGCGCCATGCTCATCTGCCGCAGCGGGCCGGTCTTGCCCTCGTCGCCATCGAGCAGGCGCATGCCGCCAGTGGCGACATCCATGGTGCCGACGAAATCACGCCCCTGCCCCACGGGCCAGGTCATCGGCGTGGTGTCGAGCGCCAGCGTCTTCTCGATCTCGTCGAGAATCTCGAAGGGATCGCGGCTCTCGCGGTCCATCTTGTTGATGAAGGTGATGATGGGAATGTCGCGCAGGCGGCACACTTCCAGCAGCTTGCGGGTGCGCGCCTCGATGCCCTTGGCGGCGTCGATCACCATCACCGCCGCGTCAACCGCCGTCAGCGTGCGGTAGGTGTCTTCCGAGAAATCTTCATGGCCCGGTGTGTCCAGCAGGTTGAACACATGACCGTCGAACTCGAAGGTCATCACCGAAGTCGCGACGGAAATACCGCGCTCGCGCTCGATCGCCATCCAGTCCGAGCGCGTGGAGCGGCGGTCCTTCTTCGCCCGCACCTGCCCGGCAAGCTGGATCGCGCCACCGAACAGCAGCAGCTTTTCGGTCAGCGTGGTCTTGCCCGCATCGGGATGCGAGATGATCGCGAAGGTGCGGCGGCGCGCAACCTCGGTGGCGATGGGTGAGGCTGCTGAATTGGAGAGTGCGTTCATGCGAGCCGATGTGGCAGGGAAGCTGCAGCGGATCAAGGGGTGGGCGGGCTTTCGTGGTAACGAGAAAGCCGCCGTCAGCCGAACTGCTTCTCGTAAATCTCGGGCTTGAAGCCCACCAGCAGCGTGCCTTCGGCTTCGAGCACCGGCCGCTTGATGAGGGATGGCTGGGCCTGCATCAGCGCCACCGCCTTCGCCTCATCGATACCGGCCTTCTCCGCGTCGGGCAGATTGCGGAACGTGGTGCCGGCGCGGTTGAGCAGGACTTCCCAGCCGACCTTGCCGGCCCAGTTCTCAAGCCGTGCCGCGTCGATGCCGGCAGCTTTGTAATCGTGGAACGCATAGGCGACGCCCCGCCCGTCAAGCCAGGCGCGCGCCTTCTTCATCGTGTCGCAGTTCTTGATGCCGTAGATCGTGACGCTCACGCTCGCCTCCTCCGCAAGGCCGCCCCCGTGATAGCGGGGACGGCACGGCGTTTGAAGACCGAAGGGCGCAGTCTACTTGGCGGTCGCGGCACCGATGGCGCCACCGGCAACCGCGCCAATGCCCGCGCCCCAGGCCGCGCCGGTGCCGCCGCCGGCGATGCCACCAATCACGGCGCCCGTGCCAGCGCCGATCAGAGCGCCCGTGCCCGCCCGGCGCTGTGTGGTGGTGCAGCCGGCGACGAGGAGCGCGGCGACGGCGATGACGGTGAGCTTCGTGGCGATAGCTTTGGACATTGGCGTTCTCCCCAGGATTCGATGGCTGAAAGTACCTCCCCCACGCCACCCTCACAATCGCGCTCGACTAAGCATAAGCACGGAGAGCAACCCAGAAGCGAAAACCGTCAGCGCCAGCTTCTCACCCACCGGCCGGGTTCGTAGACCCATTGACCTCGACGCAGCACCCAGCGCGGGCCGACATATTCAAACCCACGGCGGCTTTCTTCCCAGTGCCCGGCCGACCAGACCCATCCCCGCCCCGGCCACCAGGCCCAATGTCCCGGCACCCAGGTGTAACCCCGGCGTGGCGCCGGGCGAGGTTCGCGTCGGGGAGCCGGCGGAGGGCTCGTCGGCGCGGACTGCGCCTGTGCCGTTTGATGCGCCGCGATGCCGAGAGGCACGGACACAAGCGCGGCGGCGGCCTTGAGAAGGGATCGGCGCGAGAGCATCAAACTCACTCCAGCTTGAAAGAGGTGCGGCAACAGCCAAGCCCTGAGCAGGGCGTGGGTCGCGAAGCTGGATGATGACCGCCGCGCGCTGCCAGCGCAATCGTCGCGGCCTCGCGGTATCGTGGCCTGCGATTCAACGTCGAAAAGGTGTATGATGGCGCCAACCGCCGGACGGGCAACGATCCGGCAGGCCGGGAGGTCGCCATGCACCGCTATCAACGCCGTCTACGTCTGTTCCTCGCCGTCACGCTGTTTTCCGCCCTCGCCGTCAGCGCCGCCGCCGCGCAGGAGCCGGGAGCCGATGCCACCTGGAAGTCGCTGCGGCCGGATATCTTCGGCGAGCGTCCCATTGAGGAGGCGAGCCCGCTTGTTCGTCTCACCGCCCCGAAACGGGCGGAGGACGCGGCCATGGTGCCGATCGATGTGGAAATCGTGCTGCCCGAGGGCGATCCGCGCACCGTTTCCAAGCTGACGCTTATCGTCGACGAGAACCCTGCTCCGCTTGCGGCTACCTTCACCTTCGGTGGCAGTCGCCGCGATGTGGCGCTCGGCACCCGGCTGCGGGTGAACTCCTATTCCTATGTGCGCGCCATCGCGGAAACCAGCGATGGCGGGCTCCACATGGCCGAGCGCTATGTGAAGGCCTCGGGCGGCTGCTCCGCCCCGGCGATGAAGGACGAGGAAGCACAGCTGAAAAATCTCGGCCAGCTCAAACTGAAATCGGTGAAGGCGGACGGGATGGGTGACGCCAGCCAGGCGAGCCGCGTGTCGCAGCTGCAGCTGATGATCCGTCACCCGAACTATTCCGGCCTGCAGATGGACCCGCTGACGCGGGCCTATATCCCCGCCAAGTTCGTCGACAATATCCGCGTGACCCAGGGCGACGAGCTGATCTTCTCGATGGTCGGCGGCATCTCGCTCAGCGAGGATCCTGCGATCCGCGTCTCCTACGACCCGGACGGCAAGGAAGTTCATGTCGACGCCGGCGACACGGACGGGCGCAAGTTCGAGGGCGAGCTGAAGCCGGCGAGTTGACCCGCCGGAGCGGCGACAAGCGGGAGCCGCGCCTCGCGGCTTCCGCTTTCCATCAATAAAAACAGGTGACTTCCGCTTCCGCCTGCGCCCGATGCAGATCGGCCACGATGTCGCGGAAAAGGCCGGTATTGCGGAACAGCTCCGCCTGCTGGCCCGCCACCTGGCTCACGCTCATGATGGTCTCGGCTTCCTCATAGCGCTCATAGGGCATGATCGTCGCGATGGTGTCGATCGAGCAGGAGCATTTCTCGAGTGCCTGCCGGGTCTGGCCGTTCACGATCATGCAGGCGAACACATAATCGGCCCGCGCCGCCGTCGGGTAATCGTTGATAAGGCCGGAATTCGGCGCCTTGGGCGCCGGCTTGCGCGCGCCGGCGGTGAGGCCAGGGGACAGCATCTCCTGTGCCAGCACGCCGCCCGCCCCCAGCAGCGTGAAGGTCAGGACGGCGGCGAGGCGGCCCGCCTTTGAAATCCGCGCGGAGCGTGTGTTCGCCATGGTCATTTCCTCTCTGGGGCGGCCGCCTATTTCACCGCCGGCGTGTTGGTCACGCCGGTCAGAGTAAGGCTGGTCTCGATCATGTTTGCACTGCCATCCGCCTTGGGCGTGACGACATTGATGGAATAAAGTCCGCCGGGCACCGCGTCGGCGAACAGGAATTCGTAGCGCCGCCCCACCAGTTCCAGCAGCTTGTCCTTGTTGGGGTCCTCGGCGAAGGGAAGCATGGTGAGCTTCCAGCCCTCGACCTCACGGCCCTCAAAGGAAAAGCGCGCCGGCGTCACGGTGCCGGTGGAGAGATGCTCACGCACGCGGTTGCGCAAATAGAACGGGCTGCCCTTGGTCAGCTGCGCGATTTCCTTCACGTCGCGTTCCAGAAGGATAAGCGCGATCGGGTTGCCGTTCATGGTCGGAAACGGACCAGCCTCCCCCTCCTGCGTGCCGCGATGGATGACCACATCCGCGATCCGCTTGGTGGGATCGTCGGCCGGCGCCTCGACCTTCATGTCCAGCGTTTCCTCGAAGCCGTCGCCAAGCTTGGCCTCGGAGGTCACGTGCTTATAGGCATAGATCAGTGTCGTTCCCGGTTGTACCTGGGCGAGATAGGGACGCTCGAAGAACAGTTCGGCAGCCGTCGGCGCGGCAAACGCGGCGGTAGCGGCAAGGGTCGCGAGCGAGGCTGCGGCGGCAAGGGTCCGGGCAATACGCAACATGGAAGGCCTCCGTCAGCCGGCACGATCGGGCTGGAAATAGCGTCGGTAGTCATAGATCTCGGAGCCGTCGGCATCGGCTTCGGCCAGCGCCAACAGGTCGGCATGCAGCGGCGACAAATGGCAGGCGGGATCGGTGGCGGCGGCATCGCCGGCAATTGCCATGGCTTGGCAGCGGCAACCGCCCCAGTCGATTTCCTTGCGGTCGCAGCTCTTGCACAGCGGCGGCATCCAGTCCGTGCCACGGAAGGCGTTGAAGGCAGGCGAATTCACCCAGACATCGCTGAGCGAATGGTCGCGCACGTTCCAGAAATCGAGGCTCGGAATCGTCTCAGCCGCGTGGCACGGCAGTACCTTGCCGGAGGGCGTGACATTGAGCGACTGCCGGCCCCAGCCATTCATGCAGGGCTTGGGATACCTGGCGTAGTAGTCCGGCACGACGGCATCGATGGTGAGGGTGCCCTTGAGCCGGGTGCGCGCCTCCTCCACCACGTCCAGCGCCCAGAACACCTGGTCGCGCGTCGGCATCAGCGCGCCGCGATTGCGCAGCGCCCAGCCATAATACTGCGAATGGGCGATTTCGATACGCTTGGCGCCGAGGGACAAGGCCAGGTCGATGAAGTCCGGGATCTGGTGGATGTTGGCGCGATGCACCACGGAGTTGATTGTGAGCGGCAGGCCGAGCCGGCGCACCTCATGGGCAACGGCGAGCTTCCTCTCATGCGCGCCGCGGAAATTTGAGACCTTGTCGGTCATATCCGCCGTCGCGCCCTGGAAGGACAACTGCACATGGTCGATACCGGCATCGGAAATCGACTGCAGACGCTCCGCCGTCACGCCCACGCCGGCGGTGATGAGATTGGTGTAGAGCCCCACCTCGACACAGTGGCGGATCATCTGTTCGAGATCGCGCCGCGCCGTCGGCTCGCCGCCGGAGAGATGGACCTGCAGCACGCCGAGCTTGGCCGCCTCGGAGAACACCCGCAGCCAAGTCTCGGTGTCGAGTTCGACATTGCGCCGGTCCAGTTCCACCGGATTGGAGCAATAGGGGCATTGCAGCGGACAGCGATGGGTCAGCTCCGCCAGCATGCCGTAGGGGATGGGAGGCGCCGGGCGTGCCGGCACCTCCACCTGGTGGCGAGGTTCGTCGATCAGGCTCATGATGCGGCATCCCCGACCAAGGGCGAGGCGACCTCGATCAGCCCTTTCTCGGCCAGCCCGGCGAGGAAGGCATCGACATCGGTCGCGATGGTCTGGCGCTCCACCGTGAAGGCGGCGGCGAGTTCGTCGACGATGAGGCCGATGGAGCGCACACCGTCCACCTTCTTCAGGATCTCGACCGCGACAGGATCGGGATTGAGCACCCGTTCCGGCGCCAGCAGCACCCACTGGCCCCGCGCCTCGTCATGCCGAAGGCGCACGCCGCGCGCCAGCCTGGGAACGCCGTTCGCCGCAAGAGTCGCTGTCATCACCCCTCCTTCGGGACGAAGGCTCCCGGATAGGCCATCTTCGGGTCGATATAGGCGAAATAGAGCGCGTCGAGTTGCACCCACAGCACGTCGCACTTGAATTCCAGCGCCCGGATCGCCTGTTCCTGCTGCTCCGGCGTGCGGGCGTGCTGCTTAACATAGTCGAGCGCGAAGTCCGCATCGCGCGGCGCCTGGGTCAGGCGCTTGTCGAAATAGGCAAGAGTCTCCTTGGAGACGAAATCATAGTTCTTCAGCATGCCGGCCACACGCTCGCCGATGATCCCGGGCGAGAACATCTCCGTGAGCGAGGAAGCGATGGCCTCCAGCAGCGTCTTCTCACGGACGAAATGTACATAGGCGTCGACCGCGAACTTGGTCGCCGGCAGCAGGCCCCGCAGCGAGGTGACGGTATGGCGGTCGAGCCCTAGGCTGTCGGTCAGCACCAGCCAGCGGGCAATGCCGCCCTCCCCCTCATGGTCGCCATCGTGATCGACGATGCGCTGGCGCCAGACACGGCGTAGTTCCGGCTCCTCCATGCGGGCGAGAATGGCGGAATCCTTCACCGGGATCATCGCCTGGTAGTAATAGCGATTGAGCGCCCAGGCCTGAACCTGACCAAAGGTCAGTTTGCCATTATGCAGCAGTTTGTGAAAGGGATGCAGGCTGTGATAGCGGCGCGTGCCAACATCGCGCAGGCGCGCTTCAAGTTCTTCCGGCGAAAGAAGCGTGGTCATAGGGCAATCTCCATCCCATCGTGAGCGATTTCCCATCCGGCTTTATTCGCCGTGATCCGCTCATCTGAGCCATCAACCAGCACCGGATTGGTGTTGTTGATGTGAACATAGATTTTTCGCCCGACGTTGACCTCGCGCAAAGCCTCGATCGAACCGCGCGGACCCGACATCGACATATGCCCCATCCGCGCCCCGGTCTTGGTGCCGACACCGGCAAGCACCATCTCGTCGTCCTGCCAGAGCGTGCCGTCGAACAGCACCGCATCCGCCCCGTCCAGCCGCGCGCGCAAGCCGTCGGTCATGGCCGCACAGCCAGGGATATAGAGAACGCGCCTGCCGCCGGCGGTGAGTTCGACGCCGATGGTTTGCTCGCCCTCGCGATCGGTGGTGAGCGACCCCTGCTCGGCCTGCTCGCGCGCTTCAAGATAGAGGGCGATCTTGCCCGGCACCGGGAAAATCGTCGCCTGCACGCCTGCGACAAGTTCAAAAGACGCGCCCAGCTGCACCGGGCGGCGCGCCACGACATCGGGAGCCAGCACATCGAAGGCGCTGCTGCCCGCGAGCACTGACTGTACGCCCGGCGTCGCCAGCAGACTGAAAGGCTGCGCCTCGCGCAGGCTCAGCAGACCGGCGACGTGGTCGATATCGGCATTGGTCAGCAGCACGGCTTTGAGCGGCGAGTGCCGCAGCCCCTCTCGGGGATGCAATGCGGGTGTCGCCTGCAATTGCGCGAGAATTTCGGGCGCGCAGTTCACCAGCGCCCAGTCGCGACCATTAGAAGTCACGGCGATCGACGCCTGCGTTCGCCGCCGCACACGGGGATCGTTCGCCCATGCAAGCGAACAGACCGCGCAGCGGCAGTTCCACTGAGGGAACCCACCGCCCGCGGCTGATCCGAGGATCACAAGCTTGAAGTGGGACGGGGGCGTGGTCATCGGCAAAGCGATTTCATGCCATCCCGTCCCCAGAAGGCTCAGAAGTCAGCCGGATAGTAGGCGTTGACTTCCATGCCGACGCAGACTTCAACAATGCGAGGAGCAGTCCAGGCCATATCGTCCTCCTGATGTTGTCCAATCCCTCTTTACTTCATAAGAAGATTATAAGAGATTGAGTTGCTTTGCGGATATTTCACCGCTTCAATAATGTGATGATCCTTTGGTCATCCGTCAAGAAGACCTGACCATCTTTCCCTCAGGCACACATTATACCACGGCGATGTGATCGCGAACGCTGCATCTCAATTCCCGTCCGCGTCCAGCATGAATCCACGGCCTCGCACCGTGACGATGAGGTGCGCCCCTTCCGGCAGAGCCTCCGCCAGCTTGTGGCGGAGATAGCCGACATACACATCCACGACGTTCAGCGAGGCGCCGCCATGGCCAGCCCACAGCGCCGCGAAGATATCCGCACGCGAGAGGGGCTCACCGGGATGACGCATAAGCAGCGCAAGGAGTTCCACCTCACGCTCGGTCAGCCGCACACGGACGCCGCCAAGCTGCGCCTGCCGGGTGTCGAGATCGAGCGAGAGCGCGCCGACCTCCAGCGTGCGGGGCTCACTCCCGGCACCGCTGCGGCGCAGGGCCTGCACCTTCACCCGCGCCAGCAGTTCCTCGAAGGCGAAGGGCTTGACGATGTAGTCGTCCGCCCCCGCCATCAGCCCCTCGGTACGCTCATTCACGCTGGAACGGGCGGACAGCATGAGAATCGGCGCCGTCTGCCCGCCGGCCCGGAGCGCCTTGCACACTTCGATGCCCGAACGCCCCGGCAGCATCACGTCGAGAATGATCGCCCCCCACGGCTTGCCCGTGGCAACCCGCAGCGCCGCCTCGCCGTCACCGACCAGCTCCACGTCGTAACTCTCGGAGGAAAAACCCCGCCGCAGCAGCGAGCCGATATCGGGATCGTCCTCCACGACCAGAATGTTCATTGGGCGGCCTCCAGTGTGATGTCCGGCAGCGGGAGCGGCAGGCGCACCGCGACGCAGGTGCCGCGCCGCCCCCCGGCCTCTCCCGTACTGCTTTCAATGGCGATTCGACCCCCATGGCGGTCGACGATCCACTTTGCGAGGGCGAGACCTATACCGAAACCCGTCCCTTCGCGCGTGCCGGCCGAGCCGCGCCAGAAGCGCTCGAACACATGCGGCAATTCGTCGGGTGGAATGCCGGTGCCATGGTCGCGCACCTCGATCACCACCTCCTCACCCTCCCGGCGTGCGCCGAGCCGCACGCTCTCGCCGGGAGGCGAGTGACGCACCGCATTGGCGACGAGCCCATCAAAGGTCTGACGCAGCCATTCGCGGTCGGCATCGACGGCCAGCCCCTCCGCCCCCTCCTCCGCCTCCAGCACGAGCCCGCTCGCCCGCGCCAGCGGCGCCATGCCCTCGCACACGTCGGTCAGCAGGTCCGACACCAGGAACAGCGAGCGGTCGAGCTCGATCTGGCCGCTTTCGGACCGCGCGATACGCAAAAGGTCCTCCACCCGGCGATGTAGCCGGCGCGCGCGCGACTGGATCACCAGCAGGGCCGCGCGCAAATCCTCCTCGCGCGGTTTCTGGGGACGCAAGGTGATCTCGACCTCGCCGAGAATCACCGTCAGCGGCGTGCGCAATTCGTGGCTGACATCGGTGAAGAAGCGCCGGCGCGCCATGTCGACATTTTCAAGCCGGGTGTTGGCGGCGCGCAATTCAGCCGTGCGGGCCTCGACGATTTGCTGCAATTGCTTCTGATCGGCAACCAGCCGGGCTTCGCGGCGGGCGAGATGCGCCGCCATGCGGTTGAACCGCGCCATGGCGAGGCTGAGTTCGTCATGCCCCGTCACGTTGACACGGGTATCCGATCGCCCGCGCGCGATCGCCGCCGCCGCCGCCGCGACATCCGCCACCCGGTTCACCAGCGTGCGTCCGAGAAGATGGTAGAGCGCGACCGCCAGCAGGAAGGCGAGCGCCACGCCGGCCAGCCCCCAGCGGATGGTGCGTTCACGCAGTTCCCGCACCTGATTATAGGCGTCGAGGGCGGTGGTACGCTCCTCCTCCATGGCCTGGCTGAGCGGCGCGCCGAAGCCAGCGGCGAACACATCGAGCGCGACGCGGGCCGCCGTCGCGGGCTCCTCCGTCTTCAGCGCGAGGTCGACCTGCCGGTCCAGCACATCGAACTGCGCCCGCAGCCGGGCGATGGTGCGGCTGCGGGCCGCCATCAATGTCCGCTGTTCCTCGCCGACCAGCCGGCCGACATAGGACGAAAGCGCCTCCTCCAGCCGCGCGAAGGCTTCCCGCGTCCGCTCGGCGGCGAGAACGCGGCCGGCGCGGGCGGGTGTACGCTCGGCCTGCGGCGACTCGTGCCCGGCCTGCAACGCCAGAAGCGCGTAATCGCCGATGCGTCCCGAAATCGTGGAGAGGAGTTCCAGCCGGGTCTGCGCGGAAACGAGCCGATCCAGCTGGCCGCTGACCGCTCCCAGCGCGAGGACAAGCGCCAAAGTCGAAGCCGCCGTCACAAAGACGGCAACCGACAGCAAGAGCGCCATGCGCGCTCTAAGCGATGAGAACAAGCCGCGCCCCATCCCGCCTCACCGGATGACGCCACCCCATGCGATGGCGTCCCAATGATTTCACGGACGCGACCCGTGCGCACGCTGCGATGCAACAGGCCGCCCTGGCGAGGGGCCCACGCTACGGCGCTGTCAGATCTCTCGCCCACTCGCGCCGGGAGGCGCGCAGCGCCATTTGAGCACCTTCCATTTAGGGTGGGTCTCGGTCCACTCGGCAATCACCGGCATGGCGCCGATCATGCACTGCATGGGCGCCGGTGGCGCTTCAAGCCCGACAGAGACCGCCTCCTCGCGGCACGTGCCGGGGCTGGCAATGAGGCAGATGGAAAGAATGAGCTCCATGTTGTTCCTCGTGGCGTGAGTGCAACGCCGTCCGAACGCTCCCCCGAAAGGCCGGCCTCGATCTCTACGCCGCACGCGGCAGTCGGATCACTCATGAATGCTGCAACGCAGCAAGAACCTTGCCAGCTGTATCCGGCTTGGCCGTCGCATGCGCTCCAGGCGATTGTGCGCATCCCTCGCCCACAGCCGGCGAACTATGCCGCATTTTTGGTCGTGCCGCCAGTTTCCTCAAGGTGCGAGCGTTAGGCATGCGCGACAATATTCCGTGGGGCAAGCGCGCGTGCCGGCGTCATACGAATGAAGAATCCCTTGCAGATAAAGGCGAAGCGGGCCTAGTCTCTCGCCGTAACGTGTCTGGTCGCGCTATCGGGCCAACCGGTTTGGTGTTCCAAACGCTGCAACAAAGATAGCCGGGACATCGGGGGACAATTCCCGTCCCTTGTCATGCAACCCCGTTCTGGGAGGAATAGATGGCCAAGATCAACAAGGTACTCATCGGCGAGTCGCTGGTGGGCGACGGCAACGAGGTCGCCCATATCGACCTCATCATCGGACCGCGCGGCTCCGCGGCCGAAAGCGCCTTCCTGAATGCGCTGACCAACAACAAGGACGGCTTCACCTCGCTGCTCGCGGTCGTGACTCCGAACCTGCTCGCCAAGCCGAACACCATCCTCTTCAACAAAGTGACCATCAAGGACGCCCGCCAGGCCGTCCAGATGTTCGGTCCCGCCCAGTATGCGGTCGCCAAGGCCGTCGTCGACAGCGTCGCTGAAGGCGTGATCCCGGAAGAAGAAGCCGACGACCTGTTCATCTCGGTCGGCGTGTTCATCCACTGGGAAGCGGCGGACGACGCCAAGATCCAGCAGTTCAACTATGAGGCCACCAAGGAAGCGCTCAAGCGCGCCGTGGAAGGCCAGCCGACGATCAAGGAAGTGCTCGCTCAGGCCGCTTCGGCCAAGCACCCCTTCGCCGCTTAGATCGGAAGCAACCCTGGGCAGACAACAGCTCCGCCCGCGGCCCAATACCCGAAGGGCCTGCTCCAGCGGTTGGCGGCGATCTTCCTGAACAAGTGAGGGCCGCACAGGCCCTTGCTTGCGCCACGGAGGCGGCGGTTTCCGCCCTCTCACGCCGACGCAGATCATTTTGGCCCGGGGCTTCATCGCTCCGGGCCTTTTTCATTCAGGGCATGCGGGAGGCGCGCTTGTGGCCGGCCAACGCTGCCGATCCGTCAGACCACCGGAGAACAAGCTTCGTTTCGTTCGGCTAGGCCGCATCCAGGCTAAGGCGCACCGCGTCGAGGCACGCAGGCGTCGCCCGCTCCTCCGGCGTCAGGTTGATCGGCATGTCGCGGACGACCCGCACCGGCGCGCCGTCCAGCACGACGATACGGCTCGCCAGTTCCACCGCCTCGCGCCGGTCGTGCGTCACGAACAGCACGGCGGCCGGACGACGGGCGAGCAGGCGACGCAGCAGATCCCGCAGCCGCGCCGCGCCCGCCTCATCCAGCGAAACGAAGGGCTCGTCCATCAACAGCACGTCGGGCGCGATGGCGAAGGCGCGGGCCAGCGCCACGCGCCGCTGCTGGCCGAGCGACAAGCGCTCAGGATAGGCCCCCGCGAGATCCGCCATCCCAACCTCCTGGAGCATCTCCTCCGCCTGCAGTCGCCCCGCGTCCCCCGACGGCAGCGGCAGGGCGACATTCTGAAGCACCGTGCGCCATGGCAGAAGCCGGGGGTTCTGGAACGCATAAGCGAGGCGCGGCGCGGCAGTGCCGAAACGGATCGTTCCACGGAAATCACGGTCCAGCCCGGCCACGATGTTGAGCAGCGTGGTCTTGCCGATGCCGGACTCACCCAGCAGTGCCACGAAGGCACCTTCCGCAATATCGAGATGGAAGTTGCGAAAGACCGCACGACCAACCCCTCCCGCCTGCGCGGGATAGTGCTTCTCATCGATCTCGATTGTGATCGCGCTCATCGCCGCCACCGGTTGGCGCGACGTTCCCAGGGCTGGAGAAGACCGATTTCGATGAGTTGCACCACCGCCGTGAAGGCGAGCGCATAAGCGAGGATACCAGCGACATCGAATAGCTGGAACGCGGTCTGCAACTCGAAGCCGACGCCGTTCGAGCGGCCGAGCAGTTCCACAACGAGCACGATCTTCCAGGTGAGCGCCAAGCCGGAACGGGCACTGGCGGCGAAGAACGGCACCAGTTGCGGCAGGACCACCTCGCGCAGCGCCCGCAGGCGCGGCACCCGGTAGACCTGCGCCATCTCGTCGAGATCGCGCGACAGCGCCGCCGCGCCTTCGCGCATCGTCACCGCGACATTGGGAATCTTGTTGATCGCCACCGCCGTGATCGCCGCCACCTCGGTGAGGCCGAACCAGACATAGCAGAGAATGATGACGACCAGCGCCGGCAAGTTGAGCAGCACCACCAGCCACGGTCCGAACAGTTCATTCAGCGCCACCGACCGGCCCAGCACGATGCCGATGGCGGATCCAAGCGTCATGGCGATGAGGAAACTCGCGGCGACGCGGGCGAGCGTGATGGCGACGCTTTCGGGCAGCACGCCGGTGCGCGTGGCGCGCAGCATGGCCGCGAACACCTCAAGCGGGCCGGGCAGCAGGCGCGACTGCGCCCACAGCGCGGCGACTTGCCAGAACAGCAGCAGCGCCAGCAAGGAGGCGGCCGTCAGCAGCAGACGCCGGGACGTGGACACGGTTTCACTCGCCGATAGGGCCGAACAGCGAACGGTCGAAACGGGGATCGGGTCCCACCAATTCCTCTCCGCCTATCTGCGCCAGCACCTCGAACAGCTTGGCGCAGGAAACCCGCTCCGCCTCGCCGAACGCGCCGGGAATGCCGGCGCGGTAATAGTCGCGCAGGCGGGCGAACTCAGCATCGTCCGCCACCTGCATCAGCGGGCGAAGACGGGTCCAGGCCGAATCGTCGGTGGCGAGCACGCGATTGGCCGCCGCCGCCGCACGCAGGAAGGCCGCGATCGCCGCGCCGCGTTCCGCCATGACGGCGTTGCGCCAGACAAAACCGACCAGCGGCGGCACCGGGTCGATGCCAAGCCCTCGCACCATCTCGCTGACATCGATCAGCCGGGCGAAACCGCGGGCGTCGAGCCGCGCGGCATAGGGCCAGAAAGTCAGCACCGCATCGACGCGGCCGAGCGGCAATTGCTCGCTCACCAGCGGCGGGGCGCCATAGACCGGCTCGGCGGCGCTGGCGAGATCGACGCCGAGCTTCGCCTTCCCATAGGCGCGCAGCAGCAGCCAGCTCTTGTCGAGCGCGCCGCCGGCAACGCCGATGCGCCGGCCGCGCAGATCCTCCAGTGTCTTAACCGGCCCATTCGCCGCCACCATCACCGCGCCCAGCGCGTTGGAAAACGGCGCGAAACGCATGCGCTCACCATCGCTCGTACGCCGCATGGCCCAGAGCCAGTCGCTGACGATGAGGTCGATATCACCCGCTTGCAGCGCCACCGTGGTCGCCTGCCCGCTGGCGAAATCGACGCTTTCCAGCGCCAGCCCTTCGCGCCGGTCGAGCCCCTCGGCACGCATCGTCTCCACCAGCCAGTTGAGCGTGCCGAATTTCAGCGTCCCGACACGCAGCGCCAACGCCGGGCCACCTTGGGCGCGCAGCAGCGAGGGCGTGGCGACGAAGCCCGCCGCCGCCGCGAGCAAGGCTCGGCGCGAAAGCGGCGAGAGGGTGGCACGGGTCATGGGGCGGCCTTCCCGGTAAGCGGCGGATCAAGCAGACGGTTGCGCACGAGATAGGAGATGCCACGCAGCCAGGATTCATCCGTGTTGTTGCGGATATCGGCGCTGCCGGCGCGCAGCACCTCGCCGGTAGCGGCATCGCGCAGCTGGAAATTGATGTTGAGAATGAGATTCGACACCTTCTGCACCAACCCTATGACCTCGATCTGCGCACCGAGGGCCTGAGCGATCGGCAATTCACAACCATTGCAGTTGCGAAACGGCGTAGCTTCCGTGATCTGCGCCCGCTGGGGCGAAAGGTCCAGCACGTCATAGCCCGCCTCCTTCAGCCGGCGCCGAACTTCTTCGGTGATGAGGTCGAGCCTGCGCTTCTCCTCCGGCTTCGGACCACGAATGTCGACCTCGCTGCTGGTGTCGAGCAACTCGAAGTCGAACACCGCAACCCGCGTCGCGGCCTGCGCGGCGCTCACCACTCCAAGGCCGGACCCCAGCGCTATCGACAAGGCGAGAGCCAAACCGAGGAAGCGGCCGGCACGAATTGGAAATCTCATTCGACTTGCCTCCTCGATGGGCGACTTCTTCCCGGCCGGCGCAATCATATCGACAAGAACTCCTCCTGCAACCCATCGGGAAAAAGTTCCCGTCTGAAATATTTCGTCTATGCTTGCGACAATAGGAACGTTACATTCTCTTATTAGTTTCTTATGTACTCAATTTTATTGAATGCCGGATTTTGTTTGCGTAGAGTTTTCCCCAAGGCTCACGAGAAAAGTTCCGAGGACCATCTCCTCGAGAACGCAAGCCGCGGGATGGAAAGCCGATGATGAGGATGGCAGGCGCTGTCGGCGCGACGCTTATGGCGATGGTATACGCCTCTGCCCCCGCCGGGGCGCAGGAAGCGGCGGCGCCCACAACTCCCCCTGCCTCCCCGCCTTTGGCCGCCAAACCGGCGGCGGCGATCGGTCCGGAACAGACCTTCCTGATCGGCGTAGTGCGCCAGCTTCCCGAGCCGCCGCCTTGGATCGCGCCCCTGCAGATGCCGCCCGATGACCTCGGCATCGCCGGCGCCGAGCTCGGCATTCGTGACAACCTCACCAGCGGCCGCTTCCTCAAGCTCGACTACAAGCTGTCGAGCGAGATCGTGCCCACGGATGGCGACCCGCTTTCGGCCGTGGCAAAGCTGGTCGAGGCCGGCAATCGCTTCATCCTGCTGGACGTGCCGCCGGATGCGCTGCTGAAGATCGCCGATACCTATAAGGATCGCGACATCGTCTTCATCAATGTCGGTGCCACGGATGATCGGCTGCGGCAGAAGGACTGCCGGGCCAATGTGTTCCACATCGCCCCCAGCCGCTCCATGCTGACCGACGCGCTGGCCCAATTCCTCGTCACCAAGCGCTGGCAGAACTGGTTCCTGATGGTCGGGCGAACCGACAATGACAAGCTCTATGGCGAGGCGGTGAAGCGCTCGGCCAAGAAGTTCGGCGCCAAGATCGTGGCCGAAAAGACCTGGGACTATGGGCCGGACGCCCGCGCCACCGCCCAGTCCGAAGTGCCGCGCGGCACACAGGTCGGCGAGTACGACATGCTGATCGTCGCCGACGAACTCGGCGAGTTCGGCGACATCCTGCCCTACAATACCTGGCTGCCGCGCCCGATCGCCGGCACCCAGGGCCTGATGGCGCTTTCCTGGCACCCGACGATGGAAAACTGGGGCGCCTCGCAGCTGCAGAGCCGGTTCTTCAAGCAGTCCAAGCGGATGATGCAGCCGCTGGATTTCCAGATGTGGCAGGGCGTGTTTGCCGTCGGCTCGGCCAGCCTGAAGACGCGCAACAGCGACCCGGCGAAGATCGAGGCGCAGATGCTCTCGCCCGATTACGACTTGCCGGTGTTCAAGGGTGTCGCCGCGTCATTCCGCAGCTGGGACCACCAGCTGCGCCAGCCGATACTGCTGACCCACGCCACCAATACGGTGACGCTCTCGCCGCAGGCCGGCTTCCTGCACCAGACCTCGCCACTTGATACGCTGGGCTTCGACAGACCCGAAACGCTCTGCAAATTCCAATAAAATCAAACGATTGCCTGGAGGAAACGATGAAACGACAGATGCTGCTGTCCACCGGCCTGGCCACCCTTGCGGGGCTGATGCTGGTGGATGCCCTGCCGGCCGAGGCGTCTCCGCGCGCCTTCGTGACCAATGAGCGCGACCACACGATGAGCGTGGTCGACATGTCGACGCTGAAGGTCACGAACACCATCAAGACCGGGCGTCGCCCACGCGGCATCATCGCCAGCCCGGACGGCAAGCTGATCTATGTCTGCGCCTCCGACGACAACCGCGTCGAGGTCTATGACGCGGCGACCCTCAAGCTGGTGAAGACGCTGCGCTCAGGCCCCGACCCCGAGCTGTTCGTGCTCCACCCCTCGGGCAACCCGCTCTACATCGCCAACGAAGACGACAACATGGTCACGGTGGTCAATGTCGAGAACAACGACCTGATCGCGGAAATTCCGGTGGGCGTCGAGCCGGAAGGCATGGGCATCAGCCCCGACGGCAAATACATGGTCAACACGTCCGAGACGACCAACATGGCGCATGTGGTCGACACCTCGAACAATGAGATTATCGAGAACATCCTCGTCGATTCCCGCCCGCGCATTGCCGAGTTCAGCAAGGATGGCAAGCAGCTCTGGGTATCGTCGGAGGTCGGCGGCACGGTGGCGGTGATCGACCCCGCGACCTGGAAGATCGTCAAGAAGATCTCGTTCAAGATCCCCGGCGTGGCGGATGACGCCATCCAGCCCGTCGGCGTGCGGATCACCAAGGACGGTTCGAAGGCCTTCGTCGCGCTCGGCCCGGCCAACCGGGTCGCAGTCGTCAACGCCAAGACGCTGGAAGTCGAGAAATATCTGCTGGTCGGCCAGCGCGTCTGGCAGCTCGGCTTCACGCCGGACGAGAAGTTCCTGCTCTCGACCAACGGCAATTCCAACGACATTTCGGTGATCGACGTCGCCGACGAGAAGGTCACCAAATCCGTCACGGTCGGCCGCCTGCCCTGGGGCGTGGTCGTGGTGCCGTGACCGACATTTTCACCAGAAAACTAAGCAATATCGGGAGGAACCCCTTCATGACTCTTCGACGCAAAGCCGCTCTTTCCTTCACCTTCGCCGCCCTTCTCGCCACCTCCGGCGCTGCCCTCGCGGCCGGCGACCTGACGCTGAAGCCCACCGAACTGAAGCCGCTCGAACTCGGGCTCGGCAATGCCGGCTATGGCGTCTCGGAGACCAAGTACAATCTGGAAACCGGCAAGGCCTACAGCCTCGAACTCAGCTCCACGGGCAAGAAGGAATGCGCCTGGCAGGCGCCGGAATTCTTCAAGAGCATTTTCCTGCGTAAGGTGGAGGTCGAGGAGGTCGAGGTGAAGGCCGTCGCCCTAACCGAGATCGAGTTTGAAAAGGAAGGCGAGGCCGAACTTTTCTTCGTGCCCATCAAGCCCGGCACCTTCGCCTGGTACTGCAAGGGCATGGAGGAGCGGGGCATGAAGGGCGAGTTCATCGTCAAATAGCCCCGACCAGGCCTGTATTTCGATCCTCGTGACCCTTGTCCCCGGCCCCGCCGGGGACTTTCTTCTCTCGGTACGGGAGATGCCATGACGGAACCGACCAGCTCCACGCCCCACGCCCCCGGCCCGGCCGATGGTGTGCCGGCGCTCGATATCCGCGCGGTCAGCCATGCTTTTGGTGCGCGCAAGGCGCTGGACGATGTCAGCCTCACCGTGCCCGCCGGCAGCTTCACCGCCCTCCTCGGCCCCAACGGCGCCGGCAAGACGACGTTGTTCTCACTGGTCACCCGGCTCTACGACAACCGCAGCGGCGCGATCCATGTGCTCGGGGCCGACGTGCGGCGCCGGCCCGCCGAAGCGCTCAGTCGGCTCGGCGTGGTGTTCCAGGCCCGCACGCTCGACCTTGAACTCTCCGTGCTCGACAATCTGCTCTACCACGCCACGCTGCACGGCATCGGCTTTGGCGCCGGGCGCCGCCGGGCGATGGAACTGCTGGCGCAGGATGGCCTGGCCGAACGCGCGCGCGAAAAGGTGCGCGACCTCTCGGGCGGGCAGATGCGCCGGGTGGAAATCGTGCGTGCGCTCATGCACCGCCCGCGCCTGCTGCTGCTCGACGAGCCGACCGTCGGCCTCGACATCGCCTCGCGCGCGGCCGTGGTCGCCCTTGTCCGCGCGCTGGTGGCAGATGAAGGGATCGGCGTACTATGGGCGACCCATATCATCGAGGAGATCGGCCCCGGCGACCGCGTTGTGGTGCTGCACCGCGGACAGATCCGCGCCAGCGGTTCCTATGAAGAGATGCGCGCCCGCGCCGGCGGCGAGGACCTGTCCACGGCCCTCCTGCAGCTGGTGAACGACACGGGTGAGGCAGCGGCATGACCCCGGCGCGATTCCGCCTGCCGCTGACCGGCTATGTCATCGTCCTCACCGGCATTTGCTGGCGGGAGGCGCTACGTTTCCTCAACCAGCGCGGCCGCTTTCTCTCCGCCCTGGTGCGCCCGCTGGTGTGGCTGTTCATCTTCGCCGCCGGCTTTCGCTCGGTGCTCGGCGTCTCGATCATCCCGCCTTATGAGACCTATGTGCTCTACGAGGTTTATGTGACACCGGGCCTGGTGGCGATGATCCAGCTGTTCAACGGGTTGCAATCCTCGCTCTCCATGGTTCACGACCGCGAGGTCGGCGCCATGCGTATCCTGCTGGTGAGCCCCTATCCGCGCTGGTACCTGCTGGTGTGCAAGCTCGTCGCCGGCATCGGCGTGTCGCTGCTGCAGGTCTATGCCTTCCTCGCCGTCGCCTGGTTCTGGGAGGTGGAACTGCCGCCCATCGGCTATGTCACCGTTATCCCCGCGCTCCTCCTCTCAGGCTTGATGCTCGGCGCCATGGGGCTGCTCATGTCCTCGCTGTTCCGGCAGATGGAGAACTTCGCCAGCGTGATGAACTTCGTCATCTTTCCGATGTTCTTCGCCTCCTCGGCGCTCTACCCGCTGTGGCGGGTGCAGGAGAGCAGCCTCGCACTATGGTGGATCTGCACATTCAACCCGTTCACCTATGCCGTGGAGCTGATCCGCTTCGCGCTTTACGGCCAATTCGCCCCTTTTGCCGCGCTGGTGGTCGCGGGGTGCGCGGCGCTGTTCCTTGCCGCCTCGATCTTGGCCTATGATCCTTCCGCTGGCGTCATGGCCCGTCGCGGCGGACCGGAAACGGCAAAATGAGCCGGCCCCTGCACGGCCATGTCGAAACGGAAGCCGGAGAGCTTCCGGGCAATATCTCGAGGAAAAGCCCATGCCCACATCCTACCCCGCCTTGCGTCGCCTAAGCCTCGCCGTGCCTCTCCTGCTCGTGGGCGTCGCCCCCGCCCTCGCCGCCGCCCCCAGCGGGGGGCTCTGGCCCTGCATCCAGCGCAAAGTGCCTGAGCTTGCGGTCGGTCAGATGTGGTCCGGCCCTCCGATCGAAAACCTGCAGTGGCAAGACGACCGACAGGTCGCCGATCTTGTGCCGGTGCTGGCCGCCCAGCGCACACCCATCGAGGAGGCGACGAAGCAGATCGACGCCTTCGCCGGCACGCTCGGGCCGAACGACAAACAGCGTCTCACCCTGCTGTTCGCCGGCGTGTTCGAGCAGATCAATGCCCGCCGCAGCCGCATCATGAGCGGCATCGAGCGCTATTCCGAGCACCAGATCGAGCTCTCCAAACGCATCAAGGAAGAGAGCCTCGCCCTCGCCAAGGCCAAGAAGGCCGCGACCACCGACGAGGACAAGACCAAGGCGCAGGAACTGGAGAAGCAGTTGCTGTGGGACACGCGCGTTTATGATGCGCGCCAGCAGTCGATGACGGCCGTGTGCGAAAGCCCGGTGCTGCTGGAACAGCGCATCTTCGCGCTCGCCCGGGCCATTCAGGAAAAGCTGCCGTAAACAGGTGGCCCCGGCCTGTGCGGCCGGGGCGTCCCCCAACGCGCCGCGAGGTGTCGCGCGCCGAGTTGAAGGCGACGTTCAGGGAAGAAAGCGACGCTCAGGGCGTCGGCTGGCCTTCTTCCAGCGGCAGGCCGGCCTTGGCCCAGCCATCGCTACCGGCGGGATACCAGGCGATGTTAGTGTAGCCATATTCGGTGATCGCGCGCTTGGCGGCGTTCCAGCTCATCCAGCAATCGGTCTGGCAGTAAAGCACCAGCGGGGCTGCGCGGTTGCCGCCGGCCAGAGCATCCAGCCGGGTGCGGAAATAGGCGTCGATCTCGGCCGAAAGGGCACCATAGCCGACATTGGGAAGCCAGACGCTGCCGGGCAGATGATCGCGCCTCTTGTCGCGCCACAGCGTGCCTGGAGGGAGGTTGGCCGGCTTCACATCCCGCGGCATCACATCAACGAAGATCGCCGCTTTAGCGCGCCAGAGCTTTTCGGCCTGGGCTGTGTCGATCACCTGGGCGCCTTTGAGGGTGGCCGGCGTCGGGGCACGGTAAGCCTCCATGCGGTAGCCCGTCGGCTCGGGCACAACGTCTTCGCCCCGGCCGGCGGCGGGGGCAAAGACATAGAGAACGGCGGCGAGCCCGGCCATGCCCAGCCAGGCCAGCCGGTGGAGGGTGGAATCGGGCCGATAGCGCTTCACCGCCGCCTCCTGCAGATCTAAGGCGCCGCTTCGAGGGGGCGGTCCTGATTGTCGAGAAGAGGCACACCGTAATCGAGCAGGATACGGTTGATCGCGCCCTGCTCCTTCTGGATGAAGCCGTTCAGCTGATGCTTCCAGTTCAGCTCGCCGGGGCGGATGCCAAAGGTGATGCGGTAAATAAGCGAGGGGTCGCCCTTCTCCTTCACCAGCGGCACCACCGAGAGCGGGACAGTCGACTTCTTGGCGTAGTAGCCGCCGATCGGGCCCCACAGGATGCCGGCATCGATCTCACCCTCGTCGAGATCGGCAATCATCGCCTCGGCCGGGCTGTCGAAGCGGCGATCCACCATCAGCGCGTAGGGCCGCGCCAGCGGCATCAGGCCATTGCGGGTGAGGAGATCGCCCGGCGGCGTCCCTGCGATGACGCCGATCCGCCGGCCCTTCAGACGCGGATCCTCCAGCGTGTCGACGCCGGCGAGATCGCCATCCTTCTTGGTGATCAGCACCCAGGCCGAGCGGTAATAGGGATTGGTGTTGAGGATCGGGTCGCCGGCGGCGACATAACCCATCACCACATCGCAGCGCTTGGCGCCGAGCGTCATGCGGTAGAAGCCGGTAGCCTGCGGAAACCAGGTGTAATCGAGGGCGAGGCCGAGCTTCTCGGCCATGAGCTCGGCGATCTTGTTCTCGAAGCCCTGCCCTTCCTCATTGGTGAAGGGCATGTTTGCGGGATCGGCGCAGACCCGCAATGTCGAGCGATCAACCAGATCGGCCACCTGGGCCGAGGCCGCGTGGGGAAAGGCGGCGAGGGCGAGGAGCGTCACGCAGACCGCGACACCCCTCCCCTTCTTGCGCGCCGAGCGATGGCAAAGTCCCGGCTGTGCGCTGTCCGCCATGGGCTCAGCTCGGCCGTCCGAAGCACTGGTTTTCATTTGACGTGTACGCCTTGGTCTTGTCCTCGCGCTTGCTGGGACGCTCGCGGCCGAGGGCGCCGTCGGCGCGGGCCTTGAGATAGACGTAGATGTCGTCGAGATAGCACATAACGTTCTTATTCTCGCCGAAGGCGGGCATGACCTGGTCGGCCGTGCCGACACCGACATTCTGCTTGCCGTTGACGACGATCTCCATGAACTGCGCATAGGTCATGGTCTTGAGCGAGTTGGCGAGCGCCGGCGCATAGCTGGAGCCCATGCCGTCCGGGCCGTGGCAGACATGGCACTCGGCATGGTAGCGGCGATAGCCGGAATAGGTGTACCAGTCCATCGTGCCGTCGGCCTGAATATTGTAGATCGGATCGCCGTCCGGCAGCGTGTACTTGCCGAGCTCGTCCTTCTCCTTTTCGACCGGTGCCGGGGCGGCGGCGGCCGGAGCCTGTTCCTGCGCGAGGACCGGAGCGGGAAGGGACAGGGCGGCCGCCAGGATGAGCGCCGCAGCGCCGGCGGATGCCGGCAGCATGCCGGAAACAAACCATCCGCGAACAGGTTTCGTCATGAAGCAGTCTCCTCAAGGCGCCGCAGGGGCCATTCTGGCGTCCGGGCAGCGTCACGCGGGACGCCGCTCCACGGCTTGGAATTTTTCTAAGAGTCTCATAAACGCCGGGGCTGCGAGACGTGAGGGCCCGGCGCACCGGTCAAGCCGGCGGCCAGGCCCCTTTTTCGTCTCGAACCGGCGGGCGCGGTAAGACGCCCGCCGTTCCTTGGCTCAGTTCGGCAGAGCGAACACGGTCAGCTGGCCGCCGAGATTGGTGTAGTTGGACAGGGCGGCATAACCACCCACCGCACCGAGGCCGGCATTCGGGTCGGTCAGGCCGGCCGCCAGGCCGATGCCCGCCCAGCCACCGACACCCGACAGGATGGCGATGTACTGCTTGCCCTTGTGCTCATAGGTGGTGACGTTGCCGATGATGCCCGACGGGGTCTTGAACTTGTAGAGTTCCTTGCCCGTCTTGGCGTCAACCGCCTTCAGGTAACCTTCGAGCGTGCCGTAGAAGACCACGTCGCCGGCGGTGGCGAGAGCACCCGACCACACCGAGAAGGGCTCCGGCAGCGACCAGACGATCTTACCCTTGGTGTTGTCCCAGGCGATGAAGTTGCCCATGCCGCCATGGCTGTTCGGCGCGGGATACATCGACAGGGTGGCACCGACATAGGGCTGGCCCGCCGTGTAGCTGACGCGGAACGGCTCGTAGTCCATGCAGACGTGGTTGGTTGGCACGTAGAACAGGTTGGTCTTGGGCGAGAACGCGGCCGGCTGCTGATCCTTGGTGCCGAGCGCGGCCGGGCAGATGCCCTTGGTGTTCACGTCCTCACCCTGCTGGGCAGTCGAATACTTGGCCACGACCAGCGGACGACCATAGGTCGGGCTGTTCTTGTCCATGTCGACCTTGGTGGCCCAGTTCACCACCGGATCGAACTTCTCGGCGACGAGCAGTTCGCCGCTCACGCGGTCAAGGGTGTAGCCGAAGCCGTTACGATCGAAATGGGTGAGCAGCTTGCGCGGCTTGCCGTCGAACTGCTGATCCGTGAGGATCATTTCGTTGACGCCGTCGAAGTCCCATTCGTCATGGGGGGTCATCTGGTAGACCCACTTGGCCACGCCGGTATCCGCGTCGCGAGCCCAGATGGTCATCGACCACTTGTTGTCGCCAGGACGCTGGGCCGGGTTCCAGGTCGAGGGGTTGCCCGAGCCGTAATAGACGAGGTTGGTTTCGGGGTCATACGAATACCAGCCCCAGGTGCACCCGCCGCCGATCTTCCACTGATCGCCTTCCCAGCTCTTCAGCGAGGAGTCCTTGCCGACCGGCTTGCCGAGCGCCGTGGTCTTCTCCGGGTCAATGAGCATCTCATTGTCCGGGCCCATGGAATAGCCGCGCCACACCTGCTTGCCAGTCTTGGTGTCGTAGGCCGTCACATGGCAACGCACGCCGAATTCGCCGCCGGAGATGCCGACGATGACCTTGTCCTTCACCGGGAGAACGGTCGCGGTGTTGGTTTCGCCCTTCTTCGGGTCGCCGTTGACGACCGACCACTTCTTGGCACCGGTCTTGGCGTCGAGCGCGACGAGGGTGGTATCGGCCTGATGCAGGAAGATCGTGCCGTCGGAATAGGCCAGACCGCGGTTGACGGTGTCGCAGCACATCACCGGGATGACGTTCGGGTCCTGCTTCGGCTCGTACTTCCAGATGATACGCCCGTCATTGTTCAGATCGAGGGCGTACACGATGTTGGGGAAGGGCGTGTGGACATACATCACATCGCCGATGATGAGCGGGCCGCCCTCATGACCACGGAGGACGCCCGTCGAGAAGGTCCAGGCTACCTGGATCTTGCCGACATTGCTGGCATTGATCTGGTCGAGCTTGGAATAGCGGGTATTGGCGTAGTCGCCGGTCTGGATACCCCATTGCTTGGGGTCTTTGATGATACTGACCAGCCCGTCATTGGCCGATGCGGGCCAAGCATAGAGCGCCGCAGCACCCAACAGTGCTGTCGCAAGAAACTTGCGCATGCTTATTCTCCTCGTGAACGATCCTCCGGGACCGACCGAATGCACGGACGACCCGCCGCGGCTTGTTTGCCGTCTGACCTTTTTGTCTTCGACAGCGTGTCACGACCGGCTGGAGGGAGAAACAGCCGGATCTCACGGGGGCTTCCGCCCTAAGCTGGCCTACGAACCGGACCCGGGAACTTCTTCCCGATTGCCGTTGAAGCCGAAGACGAGGTTACGCTAATCCGAATCCCTCGGACTGGCAATAAGAACTCTTATGAGAAATCGCTCTTATTATATTTTTGCTGCAAGAGCGAAAAGATATACAAAATACCACGTGCGAGCACTGTTTTCCGGGCAGTTTTACCTCCGAACGCCTGCTGCAACGCAGCACACTATTCCCATTCGAGCTCGTGATAGGCCGCTATGGCGTTACGCGCGTTGAACTCGGCAAAAAGCGCCCAGTCCTCGCGCTCGGACACAACTGCGTGCGCGGGCGCCTCGCTCATCGGCTGGCCGGCGTCGAGAAGCTGGCGAATGTCGCGACGCAGCGCGGTGAGGTAGCGCCGCTCCGCCTCCGCGCCCTGTGGCCAGGCGACGCTGGCGGGGCCGTGGCCGGGAACCGCGCGGGCAACCGAAGCCCCCGCCAGTTGGTCCAGCAGGGTGAGCCAGCCGTTAAGGCTGCCATCGAGGGTCGGGATGTGGCCAACAAACAGCAGATCGCCCATGACCCACGTGCCGGTCGTCGAATCGAAGATGGTGAGGTCGTTGTCGGTATGCGCCGTGGGATGCGCGCGCAGTTCCAAGGGCCGTCCGCCGAGATCGAGCGTCAGGCGGTCTTCGACCAGCAGGTCCGGCAGCACGATCCGCGTCCCCTCCCCTGCGGGGCCAAGCAGGCGCTCGACCTGGGCGAGATAGGTCTCGGCGCGCAGCGAAAGCGCGCGCGGCATCTTGTGGTGCGCGACGAAGCGAACGCCGGCCTCCGCGAAGGCGGCATTACCCAGCGTGTGGTCGGGGTGCATGTGGGTATTGATGACGTAGCGCAGCGGCTTGTCCGTCACCGCGCGCATGGCGTCGCGCATCAGCGCCCCGGCACGATAACTATTGCCGGTGTCGATCACAGCGGCGGCATCATCGCCGACGATCAGCGTCATATTGGCGATCGCCCCGTCATTGGACGGAGCGACCAGTTCATAGGGCGCGCGGAACACGTGCACCCCAGGCGCCACGGTTTCGAGGGCGACAGGATGGCCGGCACTCGCCGGCTCGGCCTGCCCCCAAGCGGACCGCCCGCCCCCGAGTGCCAGGGCCGCACCGAGGGTGAGCAGGTCACGCCTATGCAGTCGCGGCAGCTTCGCCATCGCCGCACCTCTCGCAATGCCTCCCTCAGGAGGCACGCCGACTACTTCTTGGTGCCGTCGGCGTTGAACTGGCCGAGATAGGCCTCGAGGTTCAGGCGGTCGCTTTCCTTCGGCAGGCCGGCGAACACCATCTTCACACCCGGCATGTAGCCCTTCGGGTTTTCCAGATAGGCGCTCAGCACTTCCGCCGTCCACACATCGCCCTTGGCATTGTGCTCCTTCAGCGTGTCGGAATAGGCGAAGCCTTCGATGGAGCCCATCTTGCGGCCAATGATGCCGTTCAGTTCCGGGCCGACCTTGTTCTTGGCGCCTTCGCCGACGGCGTGGCAGGCCATGCACTTCTTGAAGACGTTGGCGCCCTTTTCGGCATCGCCAGCGGGGCTTTGGGCCAGCGCGGCGGTGGTACCAAGAACGAGCAGGGCGGCAGTGGTGACGAAGCGATTCATGGCGTCCTTCCAGGCGGTGATCATTGAATGGCGCCCTTATGTGAGGCGCTTGCGACGGGCGCGGATGTTAGCGCTACCTTTAGAATGATCCTAGAGGGCGAAAGGTCCAGTCCGCCAACGGCGAAACGCCCGGCGCATTTCGTCGCGGGAGCCGCTTCACCGGGTGAGATCGGCGGGATAAAGCGACTTCCAAAAGGCGCAGTTATGCGCTGTCGAGGCATTGAAAAGCCCCAGCTTGCCCGGCTCCAGATTCATCACGTCGTCATCGGTCTGGAAGGGCTTCCATCCGGGCGCCCCCGGTGCGGAAGGCGTGCCGGTGAGGGCGAAGCTCGACCAATAGGCGGTCATGATCGCCGCGAGCTGCTGCGACGCCGGCTTCAGATCTGGTCCGGCACGTTTCATCGTGTTGTCGAAATGCGGGAAGAAATAGGGCAGCTCGGACGAATGCACAGCCCCCATCTCAAAACCGGGATCGGATGGGGTCACTGGCGGCGCGTCCGAATCCCCAAAGACGAATTCATAGACTGGCACGAACGCGCCCATCAGCTTGGCCGCTTCCAGATAGGCGCAGTTGTTGATCCCGACATCCCGGCGGAAATCCGACCACACCGAGCCGAGTGTCGCCGGTGGCGAAGAGGCGTAGGTCGGCGGGTATTTTTCCAGCACCGCCTCAGCCTTGTCGCCATAGACCTTGCGGATCTCGTCGGGATAACTCGCCGCCGTGACCACCTCGCCTTCAAGGGCGGCATAGCCGACATAGAGCCGCTGCTCATCCCTTGTGCCCCCATTCATGACGGGCACCTTGACGAACTTGCCGGCCGGAAACGCCTCGGCGCCCGGCAGCGGCACAGTCTTGGCACCGATCAGCGGCGTGAAGGTGAGGATATTGGCGCCGGCAATGTCGGCCGCCGCCTTCAACAGTTCGTCCACCGGCTTTGCCCGCAGGCAGGCCACCGCGCTCGCGGGATCGCCGCAGCCGACCTTGGCGGCCATCGCCAGGCCAACCTTCTCGCCCTCGGCAACGCTCGGCAGCCAGCTGGCACAACCGGCGCTCACCACGATGGCGCGCTCAAACAGGCCCGTGGTCTCTTCCGGCGCCAGCAGGTGCATGCAGACGGAACCCGCGCCCGCCGATTCGCCCGCCACCGTCACATTGCCGGGATCACCGCCGAAGGCCGCGATGTTGCGCTTGACCCAGGCGAGCGCCGCGCGCTGGTCCAGCAGGCCATAGCCGCCATTGTAATCGGCGGGAAAGGAGGGATGGGCGACAAAGCCGAACGCGCCCAGCCGGTAATTGAACGACACGACGACGAGATCGCCGTCCTTCGCTAGCGCATCCAGCGGGTAGAGGCCGCTGGAGCCGCCGACAAACGCCCCGCCATGGATCCATACCAGCACCGGGCGAGGCGCGGCGGCGGCGTCTCCCGGGCGGTTGGGGGCGGTGACGTTGACGAACAGGCAGTCCTCATCATCGCTCGATTCCGGGATGCCGTAGCGTTCCAGCTGCGGGCAGGCGCTGCCATAGCGGGTGGCGTCGCGCACGCCGCTCCAGGGCGCCGCTGGCTCCGGCGGGGCGAAACGGCGCTCGCCGGTCGGCGGCAGCGCGTAGGGAATGCCCTTGAACGCCCTTAAACCCTCCGCGACGACGCCGCGCACCGCGCCCTGCTGCGTCATGACAACGGCAGGATCGCCTGCCACCGGCGTCTGCGCCTTGGCATGGCCCGCCAGTCCAAGAGCGGCGCAAAGCAAAAGCGCGCCCTGCCATGGAGGGGAGAGAAGCTTCATGACGCCACCTCGTGAATTCGCCGGTACCGAGCCTGCCACGACAAGCTACAGGATACCATCAAATGATGGCGCTATGATACTTCCAGTTGCAGGCCCTGAGCGGCCTCCGTATGGCCCAGCCACTCGAAATGCGCCATCTGCCAGACGGACCAGCGCTCGAATTCGGCGAGAAACGCCGGATCGAGAGCGGCGAGACGCCCGTCAGAGCCTACGCGGAACCAGCCTTTTGCCTCCGCATCGGCGAGGAGGCTGCCAATATGGGCGGTCGACACCTGAAGCCGGTCGGCGAGATCGCGCCGCCGCAGCGGCACATTCGGGGCGGCGCCGTGGACACTCTGCGCGTAATGGTTGCCGATCACGACGGTCAGCAGCAGGTAGCCGCAATCGCGCTGAGCAAAGGACAGCACGCGGGGGAAAGGGTGAAGCAGCGTGCCATGGGCAAGCACATAGGCGGCCGAACGGGCGATGAGATCGCCGAGGGCGTCGGCATCGCCGAGGAGCGCGGCGCTGCGCGGTCGCGCGGGCTCGCAGGGCGGATCGAGCCGGTCGAGCGCCTCGACGAACAGGCGCAGCGAGCGACCGATTTCGGCGATCACCAGCGGAGAGGGGCGCAGCAAGGTGACACGGCGGTCGGCGGGGTCGGCCTCCACCGTGACCAGCCGTCCGGCCCTGAGCGCCGCAACGAAGCCGGCGGTCTGGCGCGGGCTCACCCCCGCCACCTTCTGCAGGGAGGAAAGCGTCGGCGGCGGCCCGGCGCGGTGGCGCCACTGGTAGTAATTATGGATCAGCATGTAGCAGACGAGATAGCGCCCCAGCTGATCGAACATTTTGTAATAGGGCCAGCGCACCGGCGGGCCCGCCGCCATCCCGGCGCAGTACTCAGCCAAGGCGAGCGGCAGGCCGGGATGGCGCAGCAATTCGTCCGCGCGCGCGGAAAGTTCGGCGGGAAGTCCCGCTGGCCGGCCAGTGGGGCCGCGTGTTCCCTGCTCGAGCGTACGCCGCGCCACAAGTGATACCTGCAAAGTTTGGGCTGGTCGGCCCGATCGACTTAGAAATACTTGGAACCGACCTGAGAGCGGAGGTAGCCTGAGCCGGGCGCCTTCGTTGGCAGCTGCACGCCGTCGCCACCACCAAGACACGCCCCCGGGAGAACCGCCCATGTGCAACGATCACACCTTTGTCCCATCGCGCCGCATGACGCTCGCCGCCGGTCTGGGGTTCGCCTCGGCGGCCTTCCTCGGGGGTCTGGCGCTGCCGGTCGGCGCCTTCGCGCAGGAAGCGCTGCCGAACGCCATCAGTCCCGACGAGGCGCTGAAGCGGCTGATGGAAGGCAATGGCCGCTACACCTCGAACGCTCTCAACAACCGCGACTTCTCGGCGGGACGCGCCGCCCGGGCCAAGGCTCAATACCCCTTCGCCGGGTTGGTGAGCTGCGCCGATTCTCGCGTTGCTCCGGAACTCGCCTTCGACCAGGGACCGGGCGAATTGTTCGTCGTCCGCGTCGCGGGCAACTTCGTCAATGACGACGGCCTCGCCAGTCTGGAATATGGCGTGAAGTTTCTAGGAGTGCCGCTCATCATGGTGCTCGGCCACACCAACTGCGGAGCCGTCGACGCGGCGATCAAGGTGGTGAAAGAGAACATCAGCCTGCCGGGGCATCTCAACGAGCTCATCGACAGCATCAAGCCCGCCGTCCAGACCGCGCTGAAATCCAACCCGCAAGACCCGCTCAACGCGGCGATCGTGGAAAATGTGCGCTATAATGTGAAGGAACTGTCCGAGGCGACGCCGATCATCACCGAATACGTCGCGAACGGGAAGCTGAAGGTCGTCGGCGGCGTGTATGATCTTGCGACGGGCAAGGTCAGCCTGGTGTAGTCAGTCTATGGGCAGCCCGGTAGATCGGGCTGCCCGTTCGAACGCGCCCGGTCGCCGGGCAATATCTCAGATGGCCGGCCCGAGATCGACGATGCGCTCATGCGTCACCGTCGGCGGCGCCTCGAAAGTGGGCCCGACGAGGCCGCGCCACAGCTGGAAATCCTCCGAGTTGCGGAAATCCACCATATGGTTGTCGAGCGTCTCCCAGCGCACGACGAGCCGGTAGACATTCGGCGTCTCGATCACCTGGTGCAGGGCGACGCCGTGACAGCCCTTGGCGCGCAGGAACAGCGGCACGGCCTTGGCCACCCCCGCCTCGAAGGCGGCTTCCTCGCCCGGCTTGATCCGTAGTTCGGCAATCTCAATGATCATGCGTTTCCCCAACCCTTGTGATCGTGGCGCGCGGCGGCGCCCTAGGGATCACAAGCACGAACCCGGCGCCGCAACAAGGCGGCGCCTTTCATGAGGCGCCGGGTGCACCAGCGCTATTTCATCAAACCCGCAGCCCGCAACGCCTGCTCGATGACTCCCTTGATGCGGGAAACGGCCGCCGGGCTCGAGGGCGAGGCGGGATCAGCCTTCGCGGTGGCCACAGACTTACGCGGAGGCGGCGCGGCCAACGGCCTTTTCGCGGCCGGGCCGCTCCGGGGGGCAGGTTGCGGGGCAACCGACTTGGACGGGACGTTGTGGACCGAACCGGCTCCGGCCGCATCGTCCGCGATACCCCAGAAAACGGCGATTTCCCGCGTCGAGGAGATACCGACATCGAGCATGTAAGGCCCCGGCGCGCCAAGATCGCTTGCCAGCGGCGTGCCGTGGCCCATGGCGGCGACGGTGTTCAACTCGATCACCGCTTCCCCGGCCCGGTTGCTCCAGATGCGCCGCACCCGGCCTCCGGAGATTTCCTCCTGCGACGGCGCGTCATCGAGCCGATGCGCCGTGCGCCATTGCGCGGCGATGTCCTCGGCATTGGACGGCGCCACGGTGTGATCGGCCATACCCTGCCAGATCGCCACCCGCGGCCACGACCCGGCATGGCGCGAGGCCTGCCGCAGGCGCGCCCACAGTTCCTCGTCCGACGCCGGCGCCTGCCCACGCATGCAGTCGAAGGCTTCCGGCACGCTCGACGCACAGCCATAGGCGAGGCCGGCGATGATCGCGCCGCCGGCGAAGACTTCCGGGTAGGTCGCCAGCATCACATTCGCCATCGCCCCACCGGCGGAAAGGCCGGTGACGAAAACGCGGTCGCGATCGAGGCCGTGGGCCGCGATCATCGCGTCGATCATCTGGCGGATGGACAGCGCCTCGCCGGAATCGCGCCGCGTATCGCCGGGGCGGAACCAGTTGAAGCACAGATTGGGATTATTGCCGGGGCTCTGCTCGGGATAGAGCAGCGCGAATCCCGCCCGATCGGCGAGTTCAGACCAGCCGGAGCGATGGTCATAATCGCCCGCATTCTGTTTGCAGCCGTGCAAAACGACGACGAGCGGCGCGTTCTTCGGAAGCCCCGCCGGGCAGTAGCCATGCGCCCGCAGCCGACCGGGATTGGAGCCAAAATCGGCGAGAGATTCGAGCTGGCTGGGCGACGAGCCCGGCGTGTAAAGCGAGCCCTGGCGCGCGCCGAAGGCGGCGAACTGGGCCATTGTTTCCGACATTGTCCGCAAGGGAAGTCTCCTGGTTGCGGCGCCCAGTATCTGGACGGCGAAAGGCTAACGCCCCTCCGTCGAGATCGTTGCTGCACTGCACAAAAACAAGGGGTGTCGCGTGGGCGTGAGCAGGAAACGCATGTCGAGTACCTTCGCTGCGCTTATGCTGCGCAACATATCGACCCGTGGGGGCGCCTCGCGCTCCACAGCCTCGCTCGGCTCAACGTGCGGCTATTTCTCGATAATCTCGCGAATGCGGGTTGCCAGCACGTCCATGGCGAAAGGCTTGGTGATCATCGCCATGCCCGGCTCGAGGAAGCCGGATGCCAGCGCCGCGTTTTCGGCATAGCCGGTCATGAACAGTACCTTGAGGTGTGGCCGGGAGACTCGCCCGCCATCGGCGACCTGCCGCCCGTTGAGGCCGGGCAGGCCCACATCGGTGATGAGGAGGTCGATGCGTTGGCGGGACTGAAGGATTTCCAGGCCCTTGGGCCCGTCCCCCGCCTCTATGGCGCGATAGCCAAGCTCGCCCAGCACTTCGACAATGAGGCCTCGCACGACAGGCTCGTCCTCCACCACCAGCACGACCTCGCCATCCTCCGAACCCGGGGCTTCGCTGAGGCTGCTTCCGCCTTCCTCGATCTCCTCCTCCCCACGATAGCGCGGCAGATAGAGCTTGATCGTCGTGCCCTGCCCCAGTTCGGAGTAAATGCGGGCATAGCCTTCGGACTGGCGTGTGAAACCGTAGACCATGGAAAGGCCGAGGCCAGTCCCCTGCCCGATCGGCTTGGTGGTGAAAAAGGGCTCGAAGGCGCGGGCAATGGTTTCCCGGCTCATGCCGGTGCCGGTGTCGGTGACACAGATGCAGACATACTGGCCGGGTTTGACCTCGCGCTGGCGGGCGGCGAAGTGGCTGTCGAGATGGGCGTTGCAGGTCTCGATGGTCAGCTTGCCGCCTTCCGGCATCGCATCGCGCGCATTGATGGCGAGGTTGAGAATGGCGCTCTCCAGCTGATTGGGGTCGCAGCGTGTCAGCCACAGACTGCCGCCCAGCACCAGCTCCAATTCGACGCGCTCGCCCAATGTGCGCCGTAGCATGTCCTCCAGCGAAGCGATGAGCGGGTTGGCCCGCACCGGGCGCGGGTCGAGCGGCTGGCGGCGCGAGAAGGCGAGCAGCCGGTGGGTAAGCGAGGCCGCGCGGTCGGCGCAGGTCTTCGCCCCGCCCACCCAGCGCGCGAGATCATCCGTGCGCCCCTGCGCGATGCGGTTGCCGAGAATGTCGAGGCTGCCGGTAATGCCTTGCAGCAGATTGTTGAAATCATGCGCGATGCCGCCGGTGAGCTGGCCCACCGCCTCCATCTTCTGGCTCTGCCGCAGCGCTTCCTCCACCGATCGCTGTTCGGTGATATCGCGCCCCACGGCATGGATACGGCCATTGCCGGGTACCGCGCTCCACGCGAGGAGGCGATACTCGTCCGCCTTGGTGCGATAGCGGTTCTCAAAGGCCACCGTGGTCCGGCCGTCCGAGCACTTCTGCAGTTCGCGCGTGTTTGCTTCCAGGTCCTCGGGATGCAGGAACTCGGCAATCTTGCGCCCGACCATCTCCGCCTCGTCCCATCCCAGAAGCCGCTCGGCCGAAGGGTTGACGGCCGTGATGACGCCCTCGAAATCGCAGACGAGCATCAGGTCCTGGCTGATACGCCAGAGCCGGTCACGATCCTGGGCAAAAGCCTCCTCCGCCCGCTTCTGCGCCTCGATGTCTGTATTGGTGCCGACCCAGGCGGTGATGGCGCCGCGCGCATCGATGAGCGGCACGGCGCGGGCCAGATGCCAGCGATAGCCGCCATCGGCGGCGCGCAGGCGGAACTCGGCCTCATAGGTGTCGCCCGAGGCTAGCGCCTGGACCCACCGCTCGCGGGCGCCCGGCAGGTCGTCGGCATGCACCAGCTGCATCCAGCCATCGCCGTCAAGGCTGCCGCGCTCCGTCCCCGAATAGGCGTAGATCTGGTCGTTGAACCAGTCGAGCCCGCCATCGGCCCGCGCCGTCCAGACCTGGTTGGGCATGTTCTGCGCCAGCGCGCTGAACTGCGCCTCGCTCTTTTCCAGCGCCAACTGGGTGCGGCGCCGCTCGGTGACATCGAGCACGGCGCCGACCAGCCGCAGCGGCGCGCCCGCCTCGTCGCGGTCATAGGCGGCCTTGCGCGCCATGATCCGCTCCTCGCCGGTGTCGTGGCGGCGGATGCGGTACTCGACATCGAGCAGGGCGACGCCGGCGGCGCGGCTCGCGGCGTTGGAGATGATGCCGGCATCTTCGGGGATCACCAGCGCCTCGACCCGCTCGGCCGGCATCTCCGGGACGGGAGCAAAGCCGAACAGGCGGCAGAATTCGGGCGTCGCGCTGATGAGATTGGTACGCAGGTCGATGGAGAACAGGCCGACGCCGCCCGCCGCCTGGGCGCGGCGCAGCCGCTCCTCGCTCTGGCGCAGCGCCTCCTGCGCCTCATACTCGGCCGTCCGGTCGCGGATAAGCTTGACGAAGCCGATCGGCCGGCCGCTCTCGTCGCGCAGCGGCATCATTTCGCTGAGGCCCCAGAAAAGCTCGCCATTCTTGCGCAGGTGCCAGCGCGCATCATGCGCCCGGCCGGACTCCAGTGCCTCCCGCCGCTTCGCCGCCGGACGGCCGGCGGCGCGATCCTCGGAGGTGAAGAAGATGTCCATGGGCTGGCCGAGCATCTCCGCCTCGCTCCAACCGAGCATCTCGGCGGCGCCCCGGTTCCAAAGCGTGCAGAACCCATCGAGATCGGTCGAGACGATGCCGTAATCGACGGCGCTATCGAGGATCTGCCGGTGATGCGCCTCGCGCTCCCGCAGGACTCCCTCCACGCCGGCACGCTGAATATGGGCCCAGGAGCGCTCCGTGACCTCGCGGATCACGCTCAACTCATAGTCCGACCAGTCATGAGGCCGCTTGTCGTGGATGGCCATCAGCGCGATCAGGCGACCATCCTTGACCAGCGGCATGCAAATCGTCGCCGCGATCCCGAGAGTGGCGAAGGCGCTCGCTTCCTGCGCGGACAGTTCGACATTCGTGTCGCGCAAGATCAGCGGACGCCCGCCCCGCAGGTAATGGCTGACATGACTGCCGAAATCGCTCAAACGGTAGCGACCCAGAATGGAAGGCGAGCCGGGCGCGTGCCAATCACCGCGAATGGTGAAGCCGTCCTCGTCCTCGTCCATATCGGCATAGGCGCAGATGGAGACTCCGAGGTGCTCGGCGGTCATGCGCGTGGTGATGGCGAGAATGTCGGCCGCATCATGGGACCCGGCCACCGCGCGGCCGAGATCGTCGAGGAAGCGCAGCCGTGTCTCACTCTCCTCCAGCGCCACCCGCGTATGGTGGGCCTCGGTGACTTCCACCACCACGGCGATGACACCGGCGGGCGCCCCGTCGTCGCCGGCCACGGGCGAATAATCGAGGTTGAGCCAGACCTGTTCGGGATGACCGTCGCGATGAAGGGTCAGCGGAAGGTCGCGATAGGAGAGCGTGCTACCCGCTAGCCCGACGCGCATGACATTGTCGTTGAAATCGGCGACTTCGGGCCAGCCTTCCCGGACATTCGAGCCCAGCAGCCGGCTGTCCCGTCCGCCGGCGAAGACCGAATAGGCATCGTTGTAGATCATCACCCCGTACTCGCCCCACAGCAGGACGAGCGGCACCGGGCTGGCAAGCATCAGGCTGACGGTGTTGCGAAGGCTGGCAGGCCAGCGTTCCAGAGGACCGATGGGGGTTGCGGACCAGTCAAACGCTGCGATGCGTCGCGCAAGGGGACCACCGCCGGCAATGAATGCGCGATCGGTGTTTACGACGCTCTCGTCCAGCCGCACTTGACACCCCATGACCCAAGAGTGGGCCCTGCCTCCCACCGGAAGGGACCTCGACGTGCCTAAACGCGCCTGACGCAAGCGGGTTCCGCCCGCAGGGGAATTTCGTTCGGTCGCACACCGGCGCCCGTAGCGGCCTCAGCTTCCGGGCAATCGTCTAGATCTCGGCGGGGGCCGGCATGTGCGCTGGCTGGAGCAGAAGCCGGACCAGGGGATTTGGGAAACGTCGCGCCATGGTGACGGCGTGGAACGTCTCCACGATGCCCGGCAACTGATCGCCTTCCACGAGCACGCCCGCCGCGATCTCGTCCTTGACGACGATGGGCGGAAGAACGGCTAGTCCAATGTCCTCGCGGGCGAGAAGGCGCATCATCGCCATATCCTCGACTTCCGCCACGATTTGCGGCCGGACGCCGAGGCGATCGGCGAAGGCGTCGAAGCCGATGCGCACAGGGCTGTCCACCGTCGGCAGGATGATGGGATGGCGCCGAAGCCGCTCCGCGAAGCTCGCGGCATGGCCCAGCCGGTCCGGGGTCCCGACCAGGCTGACCGGACGCTCCGCCAGACGATGGGTGACGAAGGGCGTGAGGGCATCACCGGCCGGCGCCTGATTCAGCAGAACGACATCGAGATTGAGCGCCTCCAGCGCCCGCAGCAATTCGCCCGCGCTGCCCGAGCGCAAAACGAGATCGATATCCGTGCGGCCAAGCACCGGGCGCAGGAACTCCATCTGGAAATTGCGCGACAGCGTGGCGAGCGAACCGACCCGCAACGCCTGCCGCGCCGCTCCCGTCTGGCGGAGCGTCCCCAGCAGTTCATCGCCCGTCGCGAAAATCGCGTCGGCATGATCGAGGACGATCTTGCCGGCCTCGGTCAGATGCAGCTGCCGCCCGCGACGCTCGAACAGCGCATGGCCCAGCCGTTCCTCAAGTTTGCGGATCTGCACCGAGAGCGCCGACTGGGTGAGATTCAGCCGCTCGGCAGTGCGGGTCAGATGGCCGTCATGCGCGACCGCCCAGAAATAGCGCAGATGATTGTAGTTCAGCGAGGACATGACGTTCGATATTAGCGAACGATTTTACGCCGACAATGAATTTTTCTTCCATTCCACCGATCGATAACCAAGGCCGCCAACCGCCATTCGTGCAGGGGAACCGCCTTGTCGCTGTATCTGCTCCCACTCGCCGCACCACTCCTGCTGCTGGTCGCCGCCCTCGCCGGGTTCGTGCGAAAAGGCCGGCGCCCGCCCCTCGTGCCAGCCCTCGCGGAGGGTGCCGCGCTCGGCGCGCTGCTGATCGCGCTCGCGTCAGTCGCGGCTCTGATCCTTCGCGGCCCCGGCGACAGCGGGCTGATCGGATGGGCGGGCATCGGCCTGTCGATCCGGCTCGATGCGGTCAGCGCGACCATGCTCCTGCTTGTCACCTTCATCGGCTGGATCGTGGTGCGATACGCGCGCACCTATCTCGATGGCGAGGCACGGCAGGGCCTGTTCCTCGGCTGGCTGTGCGCGACACTCGCGGCGGTCCTGTCCCTCGTCCTCGCGGGCAATGTCGTCCAGCTGGTTGCGGCATGGATTGCCACCAGCGCCGCACTGCACCGCCTGCTTCTGTTTTATCCCGAACGCCGGGCAGCGCAGCGCGCCGCCCGCAAGAAGCACCTTTTCTCCGCGATCGGCGCCACCGCGCTGCTGATCGCCGGCGCGCTCCTATGGATCAATTCCGGCACGAGCGATATCGCCACCATCAACACGCTGGCGCGCAACGGCGACGGCTCCTGGCTCATCGTCACGGCGGCCGCCCTGCTCGCACTCGCCGCCCTGCTGAAATCGGCGCAGTTCCCGACCCATGGCTGGCTTACCGAGGTGATGGAGGCCCCGACCCCGGTCTCGGCCCTCCTTCATGCCGGTGTAGTCAATGCGGGCGGCTTCCTGCTGATCCGTTTCGCCGATGTGATGCTCGCCGCGCCCGGCGTACTCGCCGTGCTGGCCATGATCGGCGGGTTCACCGCGCTGTTCGGCGCGCTCGTGATGCTGACGCAGCCGGCGGTGAAGACCTCGCTCGCCTGGTCCACAGTGGCGCAAATGGGCTTCATGATGCTGCAGTGCGGCTTGGCGCTGTTTCCGCTCGCCCTGCTCCATATCGTCGCCCACTCGCTCTACAAGGCGCACGCGTTCCTTGCCTCCGGCGGAGCTGTCGAACAGGTGGCCGCCCTTCGGCGCCCGGGACCGGTCGCCGTCCCCGACGGGCACGCGGTCGGCCGCGCCTTCCTGATCGCGCTCGGCATCTATGCCGCAATCGGGGCGGCGTTCGGCGCCACCTTCGGCTTCGAGCATAAGTCGCCCCAAGCGCTCGCGCTCGGCGCCATCCTGATCTTCGGTGTCGCCTATTTGCTGGCGCAGGGCCTGGCGGACGCCGCGCCGCAACCGCTGACACGCAGGACTGCGCTCTTCGCCGGTGCCGCCGCCATCGGGTACTTCACGCTTCAGACCGCGGCCGAATGGCTGACGCGGGGGCTTCTCCCGGCGACGCCGGCGCCAGGACGGCTGGAATGGACGCTGATGGCGCTCGCCGTGCTGAGCTTTGGGCTGGTGGCCGTCGCCCAGGCGCTGTTCCCGCTCTGGGCCTCGCATCCCGCCGCCGCCGGCCTGCGCGTCCATCTCTCCAACGGCCTTTATGTCAACGCGATCCTCGATCGCATCCTCGGCGGCTGGTCCATCTCCAAGGCGTCGTGAAGAAAGAAGCTCCAGGACAAGCCCATGCTGATGACCCCGATCCATCCGCCGCTGCTGTCGCCTAATGCCGTCCTCGAAGCGGCTAACCGGGCGGCGCGCGCCATTCCCCCGCTCTGGCCCCTCGCCGCGAGCGTGGCCGTCAATCCCTTCCTGGGCCAAACCAGAGAGCCCCTCGCGACGGCCGCCGCCCGCCTCCGCCGCGCCGCCGGCATCGCGCTGACCATGCCAAGGAGCTGGTACGCGGCGCGGCTACGGTCCGGCGAGATGACCGAGGACGATCTGCACGCGGCCTTCCAGAGCGCGCCTGCGGCCGCCGGGCCGGCGACCTTCGCCGCGTTCAAGGAGGCCATCCAATCTGAACGCCCCGCGCCTCACGCGCTCCCTACCGTCGCCGATCTGGCGCGCGATGTCACGGCGATCGACTGGCCGGGCGTGGTCAATGAGCGCATCAGCCACTGGGCCGCCGGCCATTTCGATCAGGGACAGGCCCTCTGGGCCACGGAGCGGACAGACGGCGCCTACACCGCGTGGCGGGTCATCGCGACGCGCGATCTGACGCCCGAAATCGCCGGCCTCACCGGCTTCGCGCGGTATGTGGCGGAGGCGCCACCCAAGGCCGAAGACGCGATCATCGACTGTGTCGCCCGCCTTGGCCTCTCAGGGGCGGCGCTGGAAGGTTATTTCCACCGACTGCTGGCGTCGCTCGGTGGCTGGAGCCAGTTCGCCCGCTATCGGCTCTGGCAGGCGGAACTGGGCGGCGGCACCGACACGTCGGTCTCCGACCTCCTCGCCATCCGCCTGATCTGGGAAGTGGCTCTCCTGCGCCATTTCGGCGCTGCGCTCGCGCCGCAGTGGCAGGCGACGCGCGCGGCCTATGCCGTGCCGGTTTGCGCCTCCCCGGACGACATCATCGACGCCCTGTTGCAGGAAGCGAGCGAGCGCGCGGCGCAGAGGCGGCTCGCCACCCTGTTGGCGGGAAGCGCGCCATCTCCCGCAGAAGGTGAACGTCCGACACTGCAAATGGCGTTCTGCATCGACGTGCGCTCGGAAGTGTTCCGCCGCGCGCTGGAGAGCCTCGATCCCGGAATCCGTACCCTTGGCTTTGCCGGGTTCTTCGGGCTGGGCATCGGCCATCGCCGCTTCGCCTCGGACACTGTCGAGGCGCGTCTGCCGGTGCTGCTGTCTCCGGGCGTTTTCACCTGCGCGGGCGACGCGACGCCGGCCGTCGCAAAGGCGGACCTGGCCGCCCGGATCACCGCCCGCGCCCATCGGGCGTGGGGACGCTTCAAGCTGGCCGCCATTTCCTCCTTTGCTTTCGTCGAGGCCACCGGCTCGATCTATGTCGCCAAGCTGCTCCGGGATGGACTCGGACTGAAGGGCAATAGCGCGCCAGACGACCCCGCGCCGCGCCCGGCGCAGGGGCTCGACCTTCCCACCCGGCTGACGATGGCCATGCGCGTGCTTCAGGCGATGTCGCTCACAACAGGCTTCGCACGGCTTGTTCTCCTCGCCGGCCACGGCGCCAGCGTCGTCAACAATCCCCATGCCAGCGCGCTGAACTGCGGCGCATGCGGCGGCTATTCGGGCGAGGTGAATGCGCGGCTGCTGGCCTCGCTGCTCAATGACAGGGGGGTACGGGCGGGTCTTGCCGAGCGCGGCATCGTCATCCCCGACGACACGCTGTTCCTCGCCGCCCTGCACGACACGACCACGGATGATGTAACCATCTACTCCGCCGACCATCCCTCCTCGGCCCATGCCTGGGATATCGACCGGACGGAGCGCTGGCTGGCGTCTGCCGGGGCGCTCGCGCGGGGCGAACGGGCGCTGCGCCTGCCCCGCGCGCGGCGCCCCGGGGACATTCCGCATCGCGCTCGAAACTGGGCCGAGTTGCGCCCCGAATGGGCGCTGGCTGGTTGCCAGGCCTTCATCGCCGCGCCACGGTCGCGCACGGCCGGGCGGGATCTGGCCGGCAGAGCCTTTCTCCACGACTATGACTGGCGGCGCGACGACGGTTTTGGTGTGCTGGAGCTGATCCTGACCGCACCCGTCGTCGTCGCCAGCTGGATCAGCCTGCAATATTACGGATCAACCGTCGCGCCCGAGGTCTTCGGAGCGGGCAACAAGCTGCTGCACAACGTGACGGGCGGCATTGGCGTGGTCGAAGGCAATGGCGGCCTGCTGCGGGCGGGGTTGCCGTGGCAGTCCGTGCATGATGGCGAACGGCTGACGCACGAACCCCTGCGCCTTTCCGTACTGATTGAGGCCCCGCGTGAGGCGGTGGGCGGCATATTGGAGCGTCACCCGGAGGTCCGCGCGCTGTTCGACAATCGCTGGCTGCACCTGTTCACCCTGGACCACGAAGGCCGCATGGCATGGCGCTACGCGGGCGACCTCGGCTGGGAAAACAGTCTGAGCGAGACGGCAGACAAGATCGAACCTCAGCCCGACGCGGATGCCGTCCCGCGTCACTCCCACTCGATGGTCAATGGGCTTGAGTTCGTATTGTAATTATTGGTGTTTCAGCTTAGTTCGCCAAGTCCATACCAACTGCGATACCATCAGAGTAAAGGTGCTGGATTCGTGGATTCTATACAGCAACCAGATCGCCATAATTGCGTTCAACATCATAAACGAGCGTCGGGAGAAGGAAGAACATTTCGCCCTATGGCGCGAATGGTGCGGCGTTCAGTCTGTTCTGCCCAAGCACGATGACGGTGCAATGATTCTGAGCGCGTGTGATGCCGTTGTAAAGCAGCCTGCGCAGATGCTCGGCGCTGCCAGTCGCCGTGTGCGGCCACAACACGATGACGTTCGGAAACTCACGGTTTTTGGCGCGCTGGATCGTCATGGCCAAATGGCCGTGCTGCTGCCGGAAACCTAGACGCGAGCGGTTACGCACGGCCTCCCGCACGAACTCCTTGACTTGCGCCGAGGTGAAAGACGCTTGCCCGTGCGCGCGGCGCAAACGGTCCATTCGGCTGATTGCCTGCACGATGGGCGCGTGTCCGGTCAGCGGCGCTAGAAGCGCGCGAAGTTCGGCGTATGACGCGGTTTCTGGCAATGCGACGTCGGCCATTAAGGCATCCGCTTCGTCGTTGTCGCGGCGATCCCATGTGTGAGGATACGGGCCAAAGGTCGCGCCACCGTTGTTGCGTGTCCACTGTCTCGTCTGCACAGTGGCAAGCGCCGCCCGGATGATGGCGTTGCTTGCATCGGGTGTGAGAATGGCCACCTGCCCTTGGCGCTGCGATATGTCGTTGGCAATCGTCCAAGCAAGTAGACCCGTATTGGCCTGCGTCGCAACAGCATCCTGAAGCCGAAAACCTGCGCCGTTCCATGTCGTCCTGTTCTGTGCGGTTCTGGCGGTAAGGACCGCTTTCACATCGCGGCCTTCGCGCACGGCCAGCGCAGCGGCGAGAAGGCCGCGCTGACTGGTACGCCGGACAACTGTTAGACGATGTGTCTGGCCCGCGCCTTCGAGCCAACTCATGAGTGGCGCGGTGTCACGTCCGTTGTGAAGACACTGGAAGGCATCCGCCGCCGCCACGATCCGGCAAGAAGGCGAAAGCCCTTGAAGAACGCGCATCCGGTATTCATCGAGGTCTTGCGCCTCATCCACCAGGATAAGGGGAAAACTCCGCGCTACCCATTTCTGAACGGCTTCGTTTTCCAGAAGCCCCGCTGCCAGAGCGCATGGCCCGTCAAATTCGCTCAGGGCATCGGCCTGCGTCTGCATCGCTGGTGTAATCAGACTCCGGCGCCGCGCGGCCAGCGTCCTGGCGAACACATCGAAGGTTTGGCAATCAAAGCGCCGGTAGAATGCCGGGTTCTCGCCAAGGCGCGCATCCAAACGGCGGCGCGCCCCGTTCATGAAGGTCAGCGCCAAGAGCTTGTGCCCTTCGCCAAGCGCGCCGTCCTGAACTATCTCCCCCGCGCGGCTCACAAGATTGTGGGTCTTGCCAGTGCCTGCCGCACCCTCGAAGAAATCGAACGTCATGTGGGTACAAACTGGAAAACGTGCATGTCGGCGGTCGAGTCCGCTACAATGCGCGTAAAGAACGGCGTGTTGGCGTTCGCGGGATCGCGCAACACGCCACACAAGGCATTGAGCAATTGCGCGGCACGCGCCCGGCAGGCCACATTCTCCATGAGAACGACGGCGGCGCTCTCATGGGTCGGGGCATAGGATTTCTGGGTGAGTAAGTGGGCAGTAAGCGCCTGCGCGTTAGCGAACGGCCTCCCCAGCCCGGCCCCCAGCGCGGCCAGCATCACGGCTTCATCTGCGGCCGCGATCCACGAAACCACATGCTCCATCGCCCAGCCCTGCGGCCAAAACACCACGCAACGCGGCGGCGGGTTGCTGGCCTTCACCGCATCGAAGTAGCCACGCCCGTCATTGTCCCCATCCACCAGAATGCTGGGCCGCGCGTGAACGGCGCTGACCAGCCTGAACGTGTCGGCGATCTTGGCGTCGATGGTCGGCACGACTCCGACGAAGGTGGAAAGAAGCGGAGCATCGTCCCCGGCGTCCTGCCAGCCTTGATGCAGTTCAAGTGCGGTTTGCAGCGTCTCCAGCCATGCCACGTCTGAAACTCCTTCGGGGATCAGGACGCTTTCGTGCATGAGCGCGGCTACCAACTTCTGCCGCCATGCAAAGAGAAGATGCTGCTGGTGATTGGTCGGCTGTGCGGGCACCGGGTCCATGAGCGGCTTGGCGCTCAGGATTCCCTCGCGCGTTTCGACAAAGAGCGTGTCGGGCGCGGGAAACATCGCAGCGACGATGGGCGAATGCGTGGTGACGACGGTCTGGTTGCATAGCGCGTTGAGGCGATTGACCAGCCGCTTCTGCTGCGAAGGCTGGATATGAAGTTCCGGTTCCTCGACGGCCAGCACGAAGGACTGGCCGGTTTCCGCGCGCGCCTTACCGAATTGCATCAGCAATAGAAGGCTTTGCAGGGAGACAAGGCCCGTGCCCTGCCGCTGTGAGGGAAGGGTCGGCCCGGTGCCATGCACGAAATGCGGCATGACGCTTTCCAACACGGAATCGCTGTCGGTCGCGGTCAAGCGCAATTGAAGTCGTGGCGCGGTGGCCATGAGCGTCCGCAGTTCGTCGTTGGCGGCGTTGACGATCTCGGAAAGTCCCGGCTGGTCTTCAAGCCGCGCGCCCTCCGGCGGATTCGAGAGTCGCGCCCGTTCGGCGCGGACGGTCTGTGCGGGCATGTCCCCGCGCGTCGCTACCACGCGGCGGAACAATTCCGAGGAAAAGGAAATCCAGCGGTCCCATGTGCGCGAGGCCGGAACCAGAAAGAAGCCCAACTCTTGGAGCGCCTTGGTCTGAATCGTTCGCAGATGCGCGTCTTCTGCGAACGGATCGCCCAGCGTCGCCTCGTCGTCCACGAAAAAACGGATCGTCTCGGCCTCCAACTCGTCGAGATCGAAGCGCGCGGCAAAGCCAATCTGCACCGCCAGGTCGGTATGCTGTGCGTCCGGCGCGGCGTTCAGCGTCTTGGCGTTCGGGTCGTACCATTTCTCGACCCCTCGTTCGGGGCTGAACCAAGAGGAATGATGATGCGGGTCATTGGGTGTAAAGCCCGTCACGGTGGCGATGCACAGGATGCGCGCGGATTCATCCGGCGCGCTGCCGTGAAAATCGTGTTCGGTCAGGCGGCGCACCAGACGGTCGCGCCCGAACAGCAACGCCAGTGCTTCGACGACAGTGGTTTTGCCGCTGTTGTTCGGCCCCACCAGCACGGCATGACGGCCCAACGAAATGTCCGCAGAACGCACGCCCCGGAAGCCGGAAATCGTCAGACGTACAATGTGCATCCCGCCCCCTATTTTTAGCGTTCAGGATTCGTGTTTTTTCTTGTCGTCGGCCATGTCGTCACAATTCCCCCTTGAACGCCTTGTCGAGAATCGCCGGAAGCATGGCGTCCAGCTCGGTGGCGGCTTCGGTTTGGAGCGCCTTCACTGCATCGACCTTGGCTTGAAGGGCATCGAGTTCGGCAATAACTCGTTCCTGCACCAAGATGCTTGGAACAGGTATCTCAAAGGAAAGTAACTTGTCTGTATTGAGTTTCCTCGTGTCGTGCCCAGAACGATCTACAAGACCGAGGACTCGTGGATTCCAAGCCCATAGCACCGCACACAAGTATTCTGGCAATATTCTCGCATCAGGGATGAGGGCCTTCATGTCCTGGTTGATAGTCGCTGGGGCATGCAACAAAGCGGCAGGAAATGTGTGCGCGAGGATCATGCCGCGGACGACGACCAGCACGGCACCTGGGGCTATGAGCTTTGCCGGACTCTCCTTGCTGGCAATCTCGGTGATGTGGTCAACGGCGTCGGCTAACACACGACGCTTCATATCCTTAGGCGTTATCCACGGAATATCGCCGCCCCAAAAGTGCGGTGCATCCTTCGATGGTGTTCCGCCGCCACGAACTGTCACGAGCGAACCAAGCGCAAGGCGGGGGGCGGTTTTGGTCAGTGCCTCTAGGATGCGCGCGGCGGCACTTGTGGTTAAGGCATCCATGCCTTCGGCGGATACCACTCGCAATCCACGCGCCTCCGCCACCTTCGCAGCCAATTCCTCAATGCGCTCGACGATCCGGCGCTGCTCGTCGAGCGGAGGCAGGGGAACGTGGATAGCTGCAAGTTTCTCCACGCCAAGAGTTCGGTTGCGACCGGCGCCTCCTGGTGACGCTCGTAGAAGCTGGTCGCGCCCTTCTGCCTGCGTGAACCAGTAGTTAAGGAACCGAGCATCGGCTTTTGACTTGTCGGTCACGCAAGTCAGAAACCTGTGTGAGCCAATCATTCCTCGCTCAGCTTGGGAGGCAACGGCAGTTGCTCCCTCCCAAGCGAAGACGATATTGAACAACAAGTCGCCCGGCTCTACAGCGAAGACTCGCTTGTCTCCAATTTCTAAGCCGGTGGTGGGCGCTTTGTGGAAGACACCTTTCCCGAAGGAGCGTATGCCGATTTCCCGATACAGCTCCTCAGCACTGGTGAGAACGGGGCGTCTCACCAGTGGAGCGATTTCACCCATGGATGCTTTGGGCCACGCTGTCGTCATGCAGGCGACCCCAACGCCGTCTTGATTTCCCGCATCAACTCGGCGATTCGCAGTTCTTTCTTCAAGATGTCATCGGCAAGCTTCTCCGGCGGCAGATGCTCGAAGTCTACCTTCGCGCGTGGGTTCTTACGGTCAAGGTTGCAGGCAGCGTCCAACAACTCCTTGACCGGCACCTTCCACGCCTGATCGTTCTCCTCGCGTTTTGTCCACCACGCCATGCAACTCTTGAACTCGTCGAACTGCATGGGCTGGGTCTTGGTGTAATTCTTGCGCCCTTCGGGCAACGGCTGCTCGTAATACCAAACATCTTTAGTCGAACCAGATCGGTCGAAAAACAGGATGTTGGTTGGGATGGGCGTGTATGGAGAGAAAACGCCATTGGGCAGCCGCACAATGGTATGCAGGTTGAAGTCCTTGATAAGCTCTTCCTTGATGCGAGCACAAACACCATCGCCAAACAGTGTTCCATTCGGCACGACTACGGCAGCACGCGCTGGGCGGCCGCTTGAAGTCGGCTGGCGTTTGAGTTTGCGCATTATAAGTTGGAGGAACAGCAGCGTAGTTTCTGCCGTCTGACGGTCTTCGGGAAAGTTGCCCTGGATGCCCTTTTCCTCCTCTCCGCCGAAAGGCGGGTTGGTGATGATCACATCGACGCGCTCTTTTTCACCGATCTCGGAGAGCTTGAAGCGAAGCGCGTTGCCCGGGTCGATTTGCGGCGCGTCCAGCCCGTGCAGCAGCAGGTTCATCTGGCAGAGCAGATAAGGCAGGGACTTGGGTTCGCAGCCGGTGATGGTGTCGTTTTGCAGGCGCTTGCGGTCGGCGACGGTCTTCACCTGCTTTTCAAGGTGGTTGTACGTTTCCACCAGAAACCCGCCCGTGCCGCTCGCCGGATCGAGGACAGTTTCGCCGAGGCGCGGGTCGGTGACTTCCACCATGAAGCGGACGACGGAGCGCGGCGTATAGAACTCGCCGGAATCGCCCGCCGCGTCGCGCATTTCGCGGAGCATGGATTCGTAAAGCGCGCCGAGGGTGTGAAGCTCCTCCGACGACGTGAAATGAATCCCGCCAACCTTGTTGATGATGTCGCGAAGCAGATAGCCGCTCTTCATGCGGTTATCGACGCCCTTGAACACCATGGCGATCACGTCGCGGCGGTTGTCGCCGTTGGAGCTCGAGAGCGACCGCAGGTAGGCGAATAGGCCGGGGCCCTTCGTCCCATCCGCCCGCACGGCTTCGTCGGAATTGATGAAGGAAAGCAGTTCGTCGCCCGTGACGCCCTGCGGATCAGCGGCCCAATCGCGCCAGCGATACGGAGCCTCGATGGCGGCCCTGAACTTCTGGCCAGACAGCGCGGTTTCCTCCTCGCGCTGCTGCTCAAGGTCGTCGAGGAATTTGAGGAACATGATCCATGTCAGCAGCGGCAGGCGGTCGAGGTCGCCGTTCAGCCCCTTGTCCTTGCGCATGATGTCACGCGCAGACTTGAGGAGGCTCCCGAGCATCTGGGAGGTCGTCATTGGTGCGGCGTCTGAGCCGTTCTTCTTTTTAGTTCGTGCCATAGAGCAGTCCTTGCAGGTCGGTCACGGCCCGGCGAAGCTCGTCGGGGCCACCGAATAGCTTGATGATTTCGGCGGGCTGGCCGTGGGTTGAGATGGGCGGAACCTTGAGCACGTCCGGCAAGACAAACTGAGCGTCGCCATGTTCCGCATATTTTTCCAGAAGCTCGTCGAGCACCTGGCGCGCCTCGGGGGAGAACTTCTCGAAATAGTCCTTGCGCTCGGCCTTGAGGCTCTGCGCTCGTTCGCGCCGGGTGCGAAGCGGCGCGTTGAAGGCGAGATGGCATAGGAGGTCGAAGGGGTCGGCATCAGTCTGGCCCGTCTGTTCGGCCAGCACGTCGAAATCGATCCCGCGCTCGGTCAGGGCAGCGATGATCTCGCTACGCTGGTCCGCGTCCGCCCACCGCCTGCGAAGCTCGGCGGAGGTCGGAGCCAATGACCGCACGCTTTCGGCAGCATAGTCAGTGTATTTGACGACGCGAAGCTGCTTGCCGTTCGGATCAAGCTCGTGGACCAGATGGGCCACGACTTCGACTTTGCCGCCGTCGAAATAGAATTTGCGCGGCTCGCCGGTCGGCGGTTCGATCACGCCGGGTTCGCCTTCCTCTGGCGGGGCGGGCTCCGGCTCCTGCCCTTCGGGAATGATCTCCGTCGTTGCCGTGGTCTCGCCGTCGTCGTTGACTTCTTCTTCCGTGATCCGAGCCGGATCGCCGTCGAAATCCGGGTCAGCGAACATGCGGGTGGCCGAGCCGGTGTAGTCGAGGATGTTGAACCACAGCTTGCCGTAATCGTCGCGCAGGCGCGTGCCGCGTCCGATGATCTGCTTGAACTCGCTCATGGACCCGACAACGCGCGCCAGCACGACATTCTTGCAGGTGGGCGCATCGACGCCGGTCGTCAGAAGCTGCGACGACGTGAGGATAACCGGCGTTTTGGTTTCGAGGTCCTGGAACTTGGACAGGTGGCCGCGCCCGATGGCGCCCTCGTCGGCGGTGACGCGCGCCACATAGTCGGGATACTGCGCCACAAGGTCGGCATTGAGGTTGACCAGCGCCTGCCGCATTTCCGAGGCGTGTTCCTGATCGACGCAGAACACGATGGTCTTGGCGAAACGGTCGGTCTTCTTGAGAAAGTCGGACAGGTGGCGTGCGATCGCCTCCGTCCGGGCACGCAAGGCTATGGTCCGCTCGAAGTCCTTGGTCTGGTACTCGTCATCCGGGATCGTCCGGCCGAAGCGGTCAACCTCGTCCCTGCTCGGCCGCCATCCGGCCGCGTCCCATTGTGTAACAACACGATGAACGCGATAAGGCGCGAGAAAGCCATCGTCGATGCCCTGCCGCAGGCTGTATTCATAGATCGGATTGCCGAAATAGAGGTAGGTGTCGCGGTTGTCTTCGCGCAGGGGCGTAGCTGTCATGCCAAGCTGGTAGGCGGGCTTGAAATGCTCAAGGATGACGCGCCATGAACTATCATCCCGCGCGCTTCCCCGGTGACACTCATCGACAATGATGAGGTCGAAGAAGTCCGGCGGATAGTCGCGAAAAAGCCCTGCGCGGCGCTCGTCCTCTGCAAGCGCCTGATAGATGGCGAAATACATTTCCCGGCTTTTGACGATTTCACCAGATTCGATCTTGTGGCGAGCATCCCCGAAAGGGGTGAAGGTCTTGTCCTTCGGATCGTCGATGAGGATGTTGCGATCCGCGAGGAACAGGATGCGCGGCTTGCGATACTCCCCGGTCGTGTTCCAGCGGCTCGACCAGAGCTTCCAGCAAATCTGGAAGGCCACGATGGTCTTGCCCGTTCCTGTCGCCATCGTGAGAAGCAGGCGCTTCTTTCCGGCAAGGATGGCTTCGACCGTGCGGTTGATGGCGATCTGCTGGTAGTATCTCGGCGGCTTGCCGCCGACCGTATTGTAGGGGGCAATCAGGTGTTCGGCGCGCTCGGGCGTGTCGATCCCGCTGCCCGCCTGATAGCGCCGCCAAAGGTCGTCGGGCGCGGGGAAGTCGGCGACGCGCGTTTCCGTCCCCTTGAAATAGTCGATCTCGATGATTTCGGCGCCGTTGGTGGCGTAGGCATATTTGAGGCCGAGGATTTCCGCATAGTCGCGGGCCTGCTGCACGGCATCGGTCGCGGATTTGTAGCCGGCCTTCGCCTCGACCACGGCGAGCGGAAAGTCCCGCGTGTAGCGCAGCAGGTAGTCCACCCGCTTGGGCGGCTTGCGGACGAAGCCCTTGCCCACGGGAATGACGCGACCATCCGTGATGGTGCGCTGCTCGGCGATGGAATGGGGTTCATTATCCCACCCCGCCGATTGCAGCTTGGGCACGACGAATTTTCGGCAGGTATCGGCTTCGTTCGTCATGCGCCCCCGCTGCCCCCCTGCTGTTCCTCGACCTTACGCTTTATCCAGTTTGCGATTTCCTGCCGCTGGAATCGCCACGATCCGCCGACCTTGAAGCCAGGAATCTTGCCTGCCGAGGCGAGCTTGTAGGCGGTCTTCTCATTGATCTTGAGAAGTTCCGCCACCTCCCGGATCGTCAGGATTTCGTCGCCCATGCGCCCACCGTGACTCGTAGTTGGGGAAGTTTATAGAAGATCGGAGAAAATCAGGGAAGATAGCGGCAGCTCCCCATCCTGGGGCGAGCAGCGGCGGTTGGGCCGGGGCTGCCGCAGCATCACGTTGAAAATTCCGCTCTGAAAACGGGGCTTTAAGGATGGTCCGATGTAGGCGGCCACCTCATCGATTTTGATGGGTGGTTTGTCAGGTTCATGAAACGCTAAGCGAGCCTTTGCGAATCGCGAAGAGTGCGAACTCGACATCGGTTTGCAAATCAGCCAAAATACCGAGCATGAATATGCGTTCTGGCGGAAAGTTAAACCGACTCCAGCAGGAGCTCCCCGAAGGGCTCCTGGCCGATGCCGCCTGGATGGAAGCCCACGACTATTCGTCGGCGCTGCGCAGCCAGTATGTTCGCGCGGGCTGGCTCGATAGCCCGGCCCGGCGGGTCTATCGCCGGTCGCGCACGCCACTCACCTGGCAGCAGGTGGCCGTCTCACTCCAGACGGTGCTGGGCCTTCCGTTGACGGTCGGCGGGCGTACCGCGCTCGAACAGCAGGGTTACGCCCACTACCTTTCGACAGCAGTGCGCGAGGTTCACCTCTACGGGCCGAAGCGCCCGCCAACCTGGCTGGCGGGCCTGCCGCTCGACGTGACCTTTCATTGGCACAACAGCCTGCGGCTGTTTCCCCGCGGCGCCGATGCACCGCCCGAGTCAAACCCGGTCATGGTCAGCGCCGGCGGCCTGACCTTACCTGTCCGCTATTCCGGCAAGGAGCGGGCCATTCTCGAATTGCTCGACGGACTGCCCGAGCATGAGAGTTTTCATCAGGCCGACGCCTTGATGGAGGGGCTGAGCGATCTGAGCCCACGCCGTTTGCAAGCCCTACTGGAGGCTTGCGCCAGCGTGAAGGTGAAGCGGCTTTTTCTCTACTTCGCCGACCGCCACCGCCATGCGTGGCGATCCCGGCTCGATGTATCCCGCGTCGATCTGGGTTCGGGCAAGCGCGTCCTCGCTAAAGGCGGCAAGCTCGATCCGCGCTACAACATCACCGTGCCGTCCGATCTTGGAGGTCCGTGAAGTTCATGGCCTTCCTGGACGCATATCGGCAGCAGGTCGCCCTGCTCATTCGCGTCCTTCCTTTCGTGGCGGAGGAGCGGGCTTTCGCGCTCAAGGGCGGCACCGCGATCAACCTGTTCGTGCGCGACATGCCGCGCCTCTCCGTGGACATCGACCTGACCTATCTGCCGGTCGAAGACCGGGCCACATCGCTCGCGGCAATCAACGCCGCCATGCTGGGGATCAAGGAACGGATCGAGCGGGGCATCCCTGTCGCGCGAGTCAATGCTTCGCGTTCCGCCGACGAGAATATCGTCACCAAGCTGATCGTTCGGGCGAGCGGCGTGCAGATCAAGATCGAGGTGACGCCAGTGCTCCGCGGTGCGGTCTATGATCCCATCGTAATGAGTGTGGTGCCCGTTGTCGAAGACGCCTTCGGCTTCGCCGAAATGCAGGTCGTGTCATTCGCCGACCTCTACGCGGGCAAGATCGTGGCGGCCTTCGACCGCCAGCACCCGCGCGACCTCTTCGACGTGCGCAGCCTCTTGGCAAACGAGGGCGTCGGCGACGAGTTGCGCCGCGCTTTTCTGGTCTACCTCATCAGTCACAACCGTCCGATGGCCGAAGTTCTCGCCCCGACCCGCAAGCCGCTGGGCGAAGAGTTCGCGCGGGGCTTCGCCGGCATGACTCAGGAGCCTGTCGCGCTCGCGGCCCTTGAGGCCGCGCGGGAGGCGATCATCGCCGCGATGGTCGCCGACATGCCGGAAGATCACCGGCGCTTCCTTGCCGGCTTCAAGCGCGGCGAACCGGATTGGGCACTTCTCGCGATACCGGAGGCGCAGCATTTGCCCGCCGTCATGTGGAAACAGCGCAACCTCGCCCAGCTGCCCGATGCCAAACGGCGCGAACTGGTCGATGCATTGGAGCGCGTTCTCTTTCCCTGACCTCAATGCCATCGAAGGGGCGGGTCCTTCGGCGGTGCTGATGCTCAGTTATCCTCGAACGCCTGCTTTCCCTTCGCAACCCACAGCGCCAGCGCCTTGTCGCGCTCTTCGCTTCGGAGCTTGTCGGCCATCCAGAGCAGTGCGCCGTAGATCATGGCGCGATCATCGCCGGTCAGGTCCACGATCCCGGCCTTAACCACGAGGCCGCCGAGTTCGATCAGATGCCGCGTCCGCCTGCGACGCTCGACCTGCCAGGTGCGCATATCATTCCGCGCCCGCGCTCCCTGATGCCGGTTGCGCGCCGCCCGGTTGCGGTTGAGCGCCACCAACGTCGCGGTCAGACGCTGATGCAGTTCGGCGTGTCCGCCCCGGAAAGAACGCGGCGCCACGCTTCGCCCATGCCTCCCTCTTTCCGGCGTCCTTGGTTTCGGCCAGCACGATCAGCGCGCCCGCCAGTTCGTCGGCGGTCAGCGCGTCGGCTCCTGTGGAGATGACCAACTCGCCGAGTTGCTGCACTTTGCGGGCTTTCAAGTCCCGCGCCTTCTCTTCCAGCGATTTCAGTTCTGCATCGAAGTCCCGTGGTTTGCGCATCATCGTCTCCATAAGCTGTCGATGGAGCGATGATAGTTGAGCGCCTGCCGAAATGCTTTAAGGGTGACGGGACGGCCTGGAACGGCGCGATCGGTCCCGAGAAATTAGTTTCGAGGGCGCGCTTATACGTCGTTCCGACGCGCGCTTCGCCGTGGTGATGTTCGGATCGCGATGGCGATCTATCATCTTCACGTCAAGGTCATTGGCCGCAAGGCCGGCTCCAGCGCGGTGGCGTCCGCAGCTTACCGCTCGGCCTCGCGGCTGCGCGACGCGCGGATTGATCGCGTTCAGGACTTCTCGTCGAAGCGCGGTGTCGTGCACTCAGAGGTGTTGCTGCCCGACGGGGCGCCCGAGATGTGGCGCGACCGCGAGCGGCTGTGGAACGATGTCGAAGCCTTCGAGGTGAGGAAGGACGCCCAGCTCGCCCGCGAGGTCGAGTTTGCCCTGCCGCGCGAGATGAGTCAGGCGCAGGGGATCGCGCTCGCCCGTGACTTCGTCGAGGCGGAGTTCGTCGATCTCGGAATGGTCGCCGACCTCAATGTGCATCGGGATATTGGCGGGGACGGCATGGCCAAGCCCCATGCCCATGTCATGCTCACGATGCGCTCGGTTGACGAGGACGGTTTCGGCCCGAAGGTGCGGGAATGGAATGCGACCCAGATGGTGGAGCGCTGGCGCGCACGCTGGGCGGAGCTTGCCAATGAGCGGTTGGCCGACCTCGATATCGACGCGCGGATTGATCATCGCAGCCTGGAGGCTCAGGGCATCGCGCTGGAGCCGCAGAGCCAGATCGGTGCACCCGCGCAACGCATCGAGGGAGAGGGGATCGAGGCCGCCGATCGTGCTGAGGTTCATCGCGAGATCGCGCGCGGCAATGGCGCGCGGATCATCGCCGATCCGGCGCTGGCACTGGATGCCATCACCCACCAGCAATCGACCTTTACCCGGCGGGACATGGCTCGGTTCGCCCACCGCCACAGTGACGGCATGGAGCAGTTCAACGAGGTAATGGGCGCGATGGGCCGCGCGCCCGATCTCGTCGAGCTCGGCAAGAACGGACGCGGCGAGGACCGCTTCACCACCCGCCAGATGATCGAAGCCGAGCAGCGTCTGCACAGGGCTGCCGGTCTCATGGCGGAACGCGAACGCCATGCCGTAAAGGATACAGAGAGGGAGGCGGCTCTTCAGCGTGCTGAGCAGCGTGGCCTTGTTCTCTCCGGTGAGCAGTCTAACGCTCTGGCGCACATCACCGGCACGCACGATCTCGGCATCGTCGTCGGTTATGCCGGGACGGGGAAGAGCGCCATGCTGGGTGTCGCGCGTGAGGCCTGGGAGGCGGCGGGCCTGGAGGTTCGCGGCGTCGCGCTATCCGGCATCGCGGCGGAAAATCTGGAGGGCGGATCGGGTATCACGTCCCGAACGATCGCCAGCCTCGAACATGGCTGGGGGCAAGGCCGGGATCTGCTCACCTCACGCGATGTTCTGGTGATTGACGAGGCCGGCATGGTCGGCACGCGCCAGTTGGAGCGCGTGCTCTCCCATGCCGCTGATGTTGGCGCCAAGGTGGTACTGGTTGGCGATCCGCAGCAACTGCAATCGATCGAGGCGGGCGCCGCCTTCCGCTCGCTTGTTGAGCGTCACGGCGGCGCCGAGATCGGCGAGGTGCGCCGCCAGCGCGCGGACTGGCAGCGCGACGCCACGCGCAATCTGGCGACCGGTCGGATCGGCGATGCGATTCATACCTATGAGAGGAACGGCATGGTCCATGCCGCTCAGACGCGGGAGCAGGCGCGGGGCGAGCTGATCGAACGTTGGGACCGTGACCGGCAGGTCGCGCCTGATCGCAGCCGCATCATCCTCACCCACACCAATGACGAGGTGCGCGCCCTCAACCAGGCCGCCCGCGAGCGGATGCGGGAGGCGGGCGATCTCGGCGAGGAAGTGCAAGTCATCGTGGAGCGGGGAGAGCGTTCCTTCGCCAGTGGCGACCGTGTGATGTTCCTGCAGAACGAGCGCGGGCTCGGGGTGAAAAACGGCACGCTCGGCACCATCGAAGAGGTCAGCGCGCAGTCCATGTCCGTGCGTATTGATGATGGCCGATCCGTCGCCTTCGACTTGAAGGACTACGACCGCATCGACCATGGCTATGCCGCCACCATCCACAAGGCGCAGGGCATGACCGTGGACCGCACCCATGTGTTGGCAACGCCCGGCATGGATGCCCATGCCAGCTATGTCGCGCTATCGCGCCACCGCGACGGGATGGAGCTGCACTTTGGCCGCGACGACTTCGCGGATAGGGACCGGCTGGTGCGCACCCTGTCGCGTGACCGGGCCAAGGACATGGCGTCGGACTATGCGCGCTCCGATCCGGCGCAGGACTATGCCGAGCGGCGCGGCATCACCTTCCGCCAGCGTGTCGTCGAGATGATGCGGAAGGTTCCGGAGAAGCTGCGCGACCTCGTCGACGCGCTCAGGCCGTCCGTAGACATGGCACAGGAAGCACCAGCTCTGCGCGAAGAGCTCGGGAACAGAGCCGGGCCGCTCGCGAAGGAGCCTCCCGAGGATCCGGAGGCGGTGCTGCGGCAGGCGCGAACCCGCGCTCTCGTCAGGCATGCCCGCGCGTGGGACGCGATCCTCTCTACGGCCGACGCGACCGGCCAGGGGACGCCCGAGCAGATTCGCGAACTCTCTGACGCCCGCAAGGCCTTCGAGGAGCTACGCCCTCATGGCTGGCGGGACGCGGAAGCGGCCTACGAGAAGAACCCGGAGCTGGTGCACGAGGCGGCCGGCGGCAAGCTCAATCGCACCATTCGCGCCCTCCAGCTTGAAACGGAAATCCGCACCGATCCGGAGCGCCGCGCCGGTCAATTTGTCGAGCGCTGGAAGAAGCTCGACCAGCAGCGTCAACGCCAGTACAGCGACGGCGATTACTCCGGCTACAAGGCCACCCGCGTCCAGATGGGCGACATGGCGCGGAGCCTGGAGCGCGACCCGCAGCTCGAATCCCTGCTCGCCACGCGCAAGAAAGAACTGGGCATCAGTGCCGAGACCGGCCGCAGTCTTGGTCGCGAGCTCGCCTTCAGCCACGGCATCGACTTTGACCGCAGTCGTGGCCTCGGGCTTTAAAACCGTCCGATGTGCCGCCGCCGGTTCGCCAGGCCGCACCGGCGCCGTTCATCCTCTTGCCGGTCGGCGGCCCGATGCCTTGTCTTGCTCAAGCGCCCTCAGGCGCATCCAGCAGGAGGCAGCACCGCCATGCAGACACCAGAGCGTATCATCCGCCTCAAGACCGTCCTTACCCGCACTGGCCTGTCCCGTTCCACCATCTACCGCAAGATCGCCGAGGGGACGTTTCCCGCCCAGCTCAGGATCAGCACAAACGGCGCGGGCTGGCGGGAAACCGATATCAACCGATGGGTCGCGGATCCACCCCGTTGGCGGGCCACTAATGACTGACAAAATGGATGGCGAAGAATCTCGCTCAGAGATCATCATCCAATGCGTCATCGCGCACCTCAGCGGCGCGCTGTTTTGCGGCGGCGATCAGATCCCTCGCGGATCGCCCGTCTACCCAAGCGTCGAGCATGTCAGCCCAGCACTGGAGCATGATCTTCCGCTCAGCGAGATAACGGTTCACGTTGTAGACGGCCGCGATCCGGTTGCGGGGCGCGTGGGCCAAGCTCATCTCGATCCAGCGATCATCGAACTTGGCGCGGTTCAGGCCGGTCGAAAACGTTCGACGCAGGTCGTGAACACCGAAGCTCTGAAAATCCGGATCATCCTCGCGGATGCGCTCTACCACCGTGTCGATCACGCGGTTGAGCGTGGCGTTGCTGATGGGCGTGTCGCCGTCGTACCGGCCGGGATGCAGGTATCGGCTGGCGCCGAACATGGTGCGGAACGCCGTCAGGATGTCGAGCGCCTGATCGCTCAGCGGGACGACATGCGCCTTGCCGGCCTTCATGCGCTCGGCCGGGATCGTCCAGCGCGCGGCGGCGAAGTCGATTTCCTTCCATGTGGCGTCGATGAACTCCGACTTGCGGACGCCGGTCAACAGGACGAACTTCACCGCTGAGCGCAGCGTGGGCGCCGCCGCCACATGATCCAGAGCAGTCAGGACCGCGCGGACCTCAGACGGCGATAGGGCGCGCTCGCGCGGCTCGAAGGTGGCGATGGCGCTGGTACGGATCGACTCGGCCGGGTTGCTCACGTCCAGTCCGCTTCCCTGGGCATGGCGGAACACCAGCAACACGACCTCGCGGACATGCACGGCGACGGCCGGCCCGCGCTTCTCCTTGACCTCGTCGCACAGGCGTTTGAGACGCTGCGGCGTCACCTCCCCCAGCTTGAGCTTCGACAACTCTCCCGCGATAGCGCGATCATAGACCGAGCGGCGCATGGCCAGTGTGCTGTCAGCCAGTTTCTCGGCCCCTGACTTGGGATCGGCCTTATGCTTGAAATAGGCTTCCGCCCACCCGCCAAACGTCAAAGCCTCGGCTGACGCGGTGCGCTTCTCTACCTTGGCTTTCGACGGCGACTCGCCCCGCTCGACCTGACGTCGAGCCCGAGCCAGCAGCGACCTTGCCTCCGCAAGCGACACCTCCATGCCGTATTCCAGCGCGTCGGGCGCCCGTGTCAGCTTGCGCGCCGCCTCGGCGCTATATCGGCCGATGGTCAACACCTCCTGCCGCCCGTTCACCCGATACTGATACCGGAACGAAACGACCCCGGTCGGGGTGACGGCCGCATACATCCCGTCGCGGTCCGTCACCTTGTAGAGCTTGGCCCTCGGCTTCAGATTTTTCAGTTCTTTATCAGTGAGTTCGCTCATAAATCCGCATCCGGTCGGGGGGCGAACGGATACCATCAACAGGCGCTGTTGGTACCGGAAGCCCGTTTCTCGACCATCCTGCGCCATACCAACATCGGTACCAACAAAGTGGTCCGGCTGGGGTGACATGCAGTGATACGGGGTAGGAAGAAAAATCGTTGTTAGCCAGAGGGTTGGTGCGATTTCCGGCACGGCGCGGGATGGTCTGAAACCACCCTAGTTCACTCCCACTCGATGGTCCCGGGCGGCTTCGAGGTCACGTCGTAGACCACGCGGTTGACGCCCTTGACCTCGTTGACGATGCGGGTGGCGACCCGGCCGAGGAAGGCCATGTCGAACGGGTAGAAATCCGCCGTCATGCCGTCGACCGAGGTCACGGCGCGCAGGCCGACCACATAGTCATAGGTGCGGAAATCGCCCATCACGCCCACGGTCTTCACCGGCAGAATGACGGCGAAAGCCTGCCAGATTTCCTCGTAAAGCCCATGGCGGCGGATCTCTTCGAGGTAGATTTCATCGGCGAGGCGCAGGATGTCGAGCTTCTCGCGGGTGATCTCGCCGGGGCAGCGAATGGCGAGGCCCGGTCCTGGGAAGGGGTGGCGGCCCACGAACACGTCCGGCAGGCCGAGTTCGCGGCCGAGCGCCCGCACCTCGTCCTTGAACAGTTCGCGCAGCGGCTCCACCAGCTTCATGTTCATGCGCGCGGGCAAGCCGCCGACATTGTGGTGGCTCTTGATCGTCACCGAGGGGCCGCCGGTGAAGGAGACGGACTCGATCACGTCAGGATAGAGCGTGCCCTGGGCGAGGAAGGCGGCGCCGCCGACCTTCTTCGCTTCCGCCTCGAACACGTCGATGAACAGCTTGCCGATGGTCTTGCGCTTCACCTCGGGGTCGGTGACGCCTTCCAGCGCGCCGAGGAACATCTCGGAGGCATCCACATGCACCAGCGGGATGTTGTAGGCGTCGCGGAACAGCGTAACCACCTTCTGCGCCTCGCCGAGGCGCAGAAGCCCGTGATCGACGAAGACACAGGTGAGCTGGTCGCCGATCGCCTCATGGATCAGCACCGCCGCCACCGAGGAATCGACGCCGCCGGAAAGGCCGCAGATCACCTTCTCCGACCCCACCTGCTCGCGGATGCGGCGGATGGATTCCTCGCGATAGGCCCGCATGCCCCAGTCGCCGCGGGCGCCGGCGATCTTGCGAACGAAATTGCGGATCAGCGCCGCGCCATGCGGCGTGTGCACCACTTCCGGGTGGAACATGGTGGTGTAGATGCGCCGCTCTTCATTCACCGCCACGGCGAAGGGCGCATTCTCGGACGTTGCCACCACCTCGAACCCTTCCGGCAGGCGGGTCACGCGGTCGCCATGGCTCATCCACACGGGATAGCGCTCGCCCACGTCCCACACGCCGTCATAGAGCGCGCTGGGCTTGTGCACCGTCACCTCGGCGCGGCCGAATTCGGCGGCGTGGCCGCCCTCCACCTCGCCGCCCAGCTGGAGCGCGCAGGTCTGCTGGCCGTAGCAGATGGCGAAGATCGGCACGCCGAGGTCGAACGCCTCCTGCGGGGCGCGCGGGCTGCCTTCGTCCATCACCGAGGCCGGGCCACCGGAGAAGATGATGCCCACCGGCTTGAGCCGCCGCACCGCTTCCGCCGCGCTCTGGAACGGCACGATCTCGGAATAGACCCCCTCCTCGCGCACGCGGCGGGCGATGAGCTGCGTGACCTGCGAGCCAAAATCGATGATGAGGATGGTGTCGTGCTCGGCGGTGGCGGCGGTCGGGTCAAACTGGGTCATGGCGGGCTCTGTCTCGTGGCTCTCGGCGGCGCGGGCGGTCTCGGTGGCGTTCATTTATCCGGCTTGGTCGGCACGCACCATCAGGCTGATGAAGAAGCCGTCCGTGCCGGTGCGGCGTGGGGTCAGCAGCAGGCCCTCGGGCCGCTCCAGCGCGGCGGCGCGCAGCGTGATGCCGCGCTCGCCGAGCGCCAGCGCGGCTTCCGCCGGCGGCAGGAGGTGGAACCCGGCATGGCGGGCGAGGAAGCCCCGCACCTGGTCGACATTCTCTTCGTCCAGCAGCGAGCAGGTGACATAGGCCAGCCGCCCGCCAAGCTTCACATAGTGGGCGGCGGTATCGAGGATCGCGGCCTGCTCCTTCACCCGCTCTGCCAGCGCGCCGGGGCGCATACGCCATTTCGCATCCGGGTTGCGGCGCCAGGTGCCCGTGCCGGTGCAGGGCGCATCGACCAGAACGAGGTCCATGCGGCCGGCAAGGTCTTCCAGCACATCCGCCTTGCCGCGCGGCGAGCGGACCTGAACATTATGGGCGCCGGCGCGCTGCACCCGCTCATGGATCGGCGCGAGGCGGCGCAGATCGTCGTCATAGGCGTAGAGCTGGCCGGCACCATCCATCAGCGCGGCGAGTTCCAGCGTCTTGCCGCCACCGCCGGCACACAAATCCAGCACCTGCCCGCCGCGCGGCGGGGCGGCGAGAATGGCAGCGATCTGCGAGCCTTCGTCCTGTATCTCCACCAGCCCCTTTAGATAGGCCGGTTCGGAGGTCAGCGGAGGCGCCTTGCCGTCGGCCTCCAGCGCGATGCGCAGAGCGAGCGGCGACCAGGCGCCGGGAGTCGGCGCCAGATGGGCGATGAGTTCGCTCGCCTTCTCCACATCGCCCTTCAACGAATTGACCCGCAGGTCGAGCGGGGCACGCTCGGCAAGCGCCGCGCCCTCCTCGGCACGCGCTTCGCCGAACACGGCGGCGAGCGGGGCGTCGAGCCATTCCGGGTAATCGCCGCGCACCGGCGCAGGCGCGTCGTCGAGGTTTGCCTGCGAAAGGCGCTGATGCTCGGCCTCGCTCAGCGGCGCGGGGGCGAAGCGCCCGCCGTCGCACAACGCGGCGATGGCGTCGACATCGAGGCCGCGCGCCACCTTCAGCATGCCGAGAACCAGCCCGCGCGAGGTCTCCTCGCCGACACGTTCGCCCATGATCCAGGCGGCGGAGGCGCGGCGGCGCAGCGTGTCGTAGACCAGCGAGGCCAGCGCCGCGCGGTCGCCCGAGCCGGCGAAGCGGTGGCTGCGGCCCCAATCCTTCAGCACGTCGGCGGCCGGACGGCGTTCGGCGAGGATCGTGCCGATCACCTCGATGGCGGCGGAAAGCCTGGCAGCCGGCGTCATGTCAACTCCACAATAAACAAAGGCGTCACGGCAGCGCCGGCGCCAGCAGGATCGCCAGCGCGAACAGCACCCACATCGCCAGCAGCACCAGCGCACCGAAGGCAAAGGCGCCGAAGCGCCAGCCAATGTGATTGCTGGTCACATAGACATAGGCGTGGACGATGCGGCTGATGGCGAACAGCCACGCCAGCACGAGAAAAAGGTCGCTCGCCTGGCGCGTCAGCAGCGCCAGAACCACCAGGACATAGAACAGCACCGGCAGTTCGAACTGGTTGCGGAAGCAGTTGCTGGCCTGCCGCACAATCGGCGGCCAGCCCGTGTCGCCCAGCACCACCTCCTCGCGCACCAAGCCGCCGGCCCGGATGGCTTTGAGACGCACCGCCCCCAGCCGGAACAGCACGGCGAAGGTAAGGGCGACCTGTACGAACACGGGCAACAGCGTGGCAGTGACGTACATGGATCAGCCCTCCCTCATCGGTGCGGCGCCGGCCAAAGCCGACGCTCAGACGGCCCCCGGATAGTTCGGGCTCTCGCGGGTGATGGTCACGTCGTGCACATGGCTCTCGCGCAGCGAAGCGCCGGAGATGCGCACGAACTGCGCCTTCTCGCGGAAATCCTGTAGCGTGGCGCCACCGACATAGCCCATGGCGGCGCGCAGACCACCGGCGAGCTGGTGCAGAACGCCGCCCACCGGCCCCTTATAGGCCACCTGACCCTCGATGCCTTCCGGCACCAGCTTCAGCGTGTCCTTTACCTCCGCCTGGAAATAGCGGTCGGCCGAGCCGCGCGCCATGGCACCCACCGAGCCCATGCCGCGATACGACTTATAGGAGCGGCCCTGGTAGAGATAAACTTCGCCCGGGCTCTCATCCGTGCCGGCCAGCAGCGAGCCGATCATCGCGCAATCCGCGCCGGCGGCCAGTGCCTTGGCGAGATCGCCGGAGAACTTGATGCCGCCATCGGCGATCACGGGCACATCGCTCTTCTTCGCGGCTTCTACCGCGTCAAGGATGGCGGTGAGCTGGGGCACGCCGACACCGGCGACGATGCGGGTGGTGCAGATCGATCCCGGACCGATGCCGACCTTGATCGCGTCGGCGCCGGCGTCGATCAGCGCCTGCGTCGCCTCGGCGGTGGCGACATTGCCGGCGAGGATCTGCACGCTGTTGGACAGCGTCTTGATGCGGCTGACTTGGTCGAGCACCTTGCGGGAATGGCCGTGCGCGGTGTCGACCACGACGAGATCGACGCCGGCCTCGATCAGCAATTCGGCGCGGCGATAGCCGTCCTCGCCCACCGTGGTGGCGGCGCCGACGCGCAGGCGGCCCTGCTCGTCCTTGGCGGCATTGGGGTTGGTGACGGCCTTTTCCATGTCCTTGACGGTGATCAGGCCGACGCACCGGCCTTCATCGTCCACCACCAGCAGCTTCTCGATGCGGTAGCTGTGCAGCAGGCGCTTGGCCTCGGCCTGATCGACGCCTTCGCGCACGGTGATCAACCGTTCCTTGGTCATCAGCTCGGAAATCGGCTGCGCCGGATTGGTGGCGAAGCGCACGTCGCGGTTGGTGAGAATGCCCACCAGCTTGCCGCCGCGCCCGTTCGGGCCGCGCTCGACCACCGGGATGCCGGAAATGCCGTGGTTCTTCATCAGCGCCAGCGCATCGGCCAGCGGCTGGTCGGGATGAATGGTGACGGGGTTCACCACCATGCCGCTCTCGAACTTCTTGACGAGGCGCACATGCTCCGCCTGTACCTCGGGATCGAGGTTGCGGTGAATGACGCCGAGGCCGCCGGCCTGCGCCATGGCGATGGCGAGCCGCCATTCGGTAACGGTGTCCATGGCCGAGGACAGGATCGGGATATTGAGCGAGATGTTCCGCGTCACCCGCGAGCGAATATCGACTTCGCCCGGCATGACATCGGACAGGCCGGGCTTCAGCAGCACGTCGTCGAAGGTGAGCGCTTCCCGCGCGAGGCCGTCATAGACCGACATCGCCAACTCCCGATTAGGGGCAAGGGGAACACGGCTCCCGACCCGCCCGATGGATGGATGAAACGAAGCGAACCGGGCCTTTGTCACAGCGCCCGCGCGCTTCGAGTTGGCGAGGGCTCATACCATGGCCTTGTACGCTTTCCTAGGCGTCTATCTCTGTGCAGAACGCAATGCCGATGCGCGCCAGCAAGCCCCTGCGTAACGGGCGTGGATGACAGATTTGTGCGTGCATTTGTGGTCGCGGGGGCGCGATTGCGGCGTTATAGCCGGAAAGCTGCTCGTCTCCCCCCCGCCCGCCATCCCGGAACGGCCCGTGCGCTCCGAACGTCTCGTCCCGCTCATCGTCGCCTGCGCGCTGTTCATGGAGCAGCTCGATTCGACCGTGATCGCCACCTCGCTGCCGGCCATCGCGGCCGATCTGCACGAGGACCCGATCTCGCTCAAGCTGGCGCTGACCTCCTATCTGCTGAGCCTCGCCGTGTTCATTCCGGCGAGCGGCTGGTTCGCCGACCGCTTCGGCTCGCGCACCGTGTTCCGCGCCGCCATCGCCATCTTCACCGCCGGCTCGCTGCTGTGCGGGCTCGCCCATTCGCTGCCGGACTTCGTTGCCTATCGCATCCTGCAGGGCATGGGCGGGGCGATGATGGTGCCAGTAGGGCGGCTGGTCATTCTGCGCACCGTACCGAAGGAAGAACTGGTCTCCGCGCTCGCCTGGCTCACCATTCCCGCGCTGCTGGGGCCGGTGATCGGCCCGCCGCTCGGCGGCTTCATCACCACCTATTTCGACTGGCGCTACATCTTCTTCCTCAACCTGCCGATCGGCCTGCTCGGCTTCCTGCTGGTGAGCCGTTTCATTCCCGATATCCGCGAACCGAACGTGCCGCCCTTCGATCTCAAGGGCATGGGCCTGTCCGGGCTGGGTCTCGCCGGCCTCGTTTTCGGCTTCGCTCTGCTCGGCCAGCACGCGGTGGCACCCTCGCTCGCGCTCGCCGTCATCGTCGTCGGCGCGGTGTCGATGGGCTTCTATGTCCGCCACGCCCGACGGACGGTGAAACCGATCCTCGATCTGGCGCTGTTGAAAATCCCGACCTTCTTCGCCGGCGTGGTGGGCGCCTCGCTGTTCCGCGTCGGCATCGGCGCCCTTCCCTTTCTGCTGCCGCTGCTGCTGCAACTCGGCTTCGGGCTCAGCCCCTTCGCCTCCGGCATGATCACCTTCGCCTCGGCGGCGGGGGCGATGACGATGAAATTCACCGCGGCCCCCATCATCCGCGCCTTTGGCTTTCGCCGCGTGCTGGTGGTGAACTGCGTCATCGCCGCCGCCTTCATCGCGGTGGGGGCGCTGTTCCGGCCGGGCATGCCCTATCTGGTGCTGGTCGGGGCGCTGCTGCTCGGCGGGTTCTTCCGCTCGCTGCAATTCACCAGCACCAACGCCCTCTCCTATGCCGATGTTTCCTCGGAGGAGATGAGCCGGGCCACCAGCTTTGCCAGCGTGGCGCAGCAGGTATCGATCTCCACCGGCGTGGCGGTGGCGGCGCTGGTGCTCGACGGGCTGCGCAGCTGGCGCGGCGACGGCACCATCGCGCTCAGCGATTTCAGCGCCGCCTTCCTGGTCGTGGCGGGCATCGCGGTGTGCTCGGTGTTCTTCTTCCTGCGCCTGCCGCCCGATGCCGGCGCGGAACTCGCCCAGAGGCGGGTGAAGCCCGCGCAGGTGTCCGAGCCGCCAAACGAGATGGGGAGTGCGGGCTAGAGCCTGATCCGATCAGGTTGAAACAACCTGATCAGTGAATCAGCCTCTAAATGATTGATAGAGAACGTTTTACCGATCTAGTTGCGATGCAATCAAATCCGAACGTGCTCTAATCGGCTTCCGGCGCCGCGCGCGGCCGGCCACGGAAGCCCGTTGCCACCACATAGAGCTCCGCCGAATCCGCCCGGCTCGCCTGCGGCTTGATGTGGCGCACGGCGGTGAAATCGCGCTTGAGGTCAGCGAGCAGCGTGCCTTCCGTGCCGCCCTGGAACACCTTGGCGATGAAGCAGCCGCCGGGCGCCAGCACCTGGCGGGCGAAATCGATGGCCAATTCCACCAGCCCGACGATGCGTAGATGATCGGTCGCCCTGTGGCCTGTCGTGTTGGCGGCCATGTCGGACATGACGATATCCGCCTCGCCGCCGAGCATGGCCTTGAGCTGCTCGGGCGCCTCGTCCTTGAGAAAGTCCATCTGGGCGAAATCGACGCCGGGGATGGGATCGATCTCCAGAAGGTCGATGGCGACGATCTTGCCGCGGCCTTCGTCCACCTTCAGCTTCTTCGCCGCCACCTGGCTCCAGCCGCCGGGGGCAGCGCCGAGATCGACCACGCGCAGACCGGGCTTGAGGATCTTCAGCTTGTCGTCGATCTCGATCAGCTTGAAGGCGGCGCGCGAGCGCCAGCCCTCGCGCTTGGCGCGGGCGACATAGGGATCGTTGAGCTGGCGCTGGAGCCATTTCTGCGAGGAAGAACTGAGCGAGCGGGCCTTTTTCAGCCGCACCTTCAGCGGCCGCGCCTCGCCGCCCTTGCCGGGCTGGGGCTTGTCAATCACGTCGAGGCTCCGCCCCTCGGACGCCACACACCATCGGCACGCATCAGTTCCACCAGAATTCCTTCCCTGAGGCCACGATCGGCCACGCGCAGGCGGTCGCAGGGAAACGCCCGGCGCACCGATTCGAGGATCGCACAGCCCGCCAGCACCAGGTCGGCCCGTTCCACCCCGATGCACGGATTGGCCGCGCGCTCGGCGAAGGGCATGGCCAGCAGCCGGTCCACCACCACACGCACCTGCTCGGCCCCGAGCCAGGTGCCATCGACCTGCGAACGGTCATAGCGCGGCAGATCGAGATGCACACCGGCGATGGTCGTCACCGTGCCGGACGTGCCGAGCAGGTGCAGCCGGCCGCAATTATGCGGGCCCACCGCCTGCACGAAGCCGGCGAGATGCGGCGTGAACTCATTGACCATGGCTTCGAAATCGTCGCGGGTCACCTTCACGCCGCCATGGCGCTCGGCCACGGTGACGACGCCGAGCGGCACCGACACCCAGGCCCGGATCACCGCCGCCGGCGGGCCGCCATCGCGTGTTTCCACCCGATCGAGCCACACGACTTCGGTCGAACCGCCGCCAATATCGAACAGCACCGCGCCATCGGAGGTCGGATCGACCAGCGGCGTGCAGCCGGAAGCGGCGAGACGGGCCTCGGTTTCGCGGTCGACGATTTCCAGTTCGAGCCCGGTCTCGCGCGTCACACGGTCGATGAACTCGGCGCCATTGACGGCGGAGCGGCAGGCCTCGGTGGCGATCAGCCGGCGATCGACGATATGGCGCGCCTCGATCTTGGCGGCGCAGACTTTCAGCGCCTCGACCGCCCGGTCCATCGCCGCCGCGCCGAGCCGGCCGGAGCAGATCAGCCCCTCGCCCAGCCGGACGATGCGCGAGAACGCATCGACGACACGGAAGCCGCTGCCGGTGGGGCGGGCGACCAGGAGCCGGCAATTATTGGTGCCGAGGTCGAGCGCGGCATAACAGGGGTCGTTGTTGCGCGGGCGCGCCGCCTGCCGCGGGTCGCGGCCCGCCGCACCGGACGCCCCGCCATAGGGCGGCCCGTTCGGACGCACACGCACAGAGGGCCGCTCGTCGCCGGCGGACGTTTCCGTCACCCGCTCCCCGGCCCATATCTGGGTCTCGTCGACCATTTCAACTTCCCCGGCCGAAGCCGTCGTGCCGGCCGCGCGAAGTGCGGTTCCAGGCTCGCATTGTTCAACATCTCGAATGAAATGTAACATTCGCCAGCGCTGGCGCAATCGACTTCATGGCAGCCCGGCGCGGGAGGCAGGGCTGGTCAAGCCGCAAACCCCGGCAGGACAAGGGCGCATCGGCCGTCCTGCCGGTCACGTGAACGACATGTGCCGCCCGGCGCCCTCGCCTGGCAGCGATTCGCCGCCGCCAGCCCGCTCAGCCTTTCAGCGCCGGTAGAGCCTGGGCAATGCCGGCCATCGGCAGGGTGACGTTCACCGTCTGGCCATTGGCGAGCACGAAACTCGCGACCACCTCTTTCGCGGTGAGCAGTTCCTTGCCGAACGCCTCCTCGAACGGGCCGATGGCCTCGCAGCCGCCCGAATGGCAGGAGGCATAGTCGATCTTGCGCGGCTTGCCCTTGGCAATGGTGATCTGCACCCCATCCTTCAACCGGACGCCGAGGGGAGTGCGGACGAGATAGGTCGGCGCCCCGGCCTTGTCCTGGCCGATCTGCCAGAGCAGCACCGTCTTTTTCGACTTCGACTCCGTCACCTTGAGCGAGGCGACGCAGCTCTTCTTCGCCCCCTTCTCCAGGCTGGCGCGGCAGGTGACGACCCAATTGTCGAAGGTGGTGGTCTCGGTGCGGACGGGCGCCTTCGGCGCGGCCGGCGCCGCCGGCGCGGTCTGGGCGAAGGCGGCGGGGGCGCCGGCCAGAAGGCACGGGCCGAGCATCAGGGCGGCGGCACGGCGGGCGAAACGGTGCATGAGGTCCTCCGGAACGGTCCCGGGCATGAGCGAGGGGCGAAGTGCCGTCATGGCACGCCACGGGGTGAAAATCACGGCTCCGTCTGTGCCACCGATCCCAGCGCTTGGCGAGGGCTGGCGACAGCCGGCGTGACGAAGCCCAAAAGCAATGGGCCGACCACAAGGGCCGGCCCAGCTATTTCTTGCCAGCGCGCGGCGGAGGCCGCGCGCCACGCACCAGAGCTTACCAGCGGACCTTGATACCGCCCTGGCCGGCCCAACCCTGCACATCGCCGAAATTGTATTCGCCGTTGCCGAACAGGGCCACGCTGCCCGTCAGATCGGCGGTGAAGCCGATGCCGGCATTGTACCAGGTGCCGTTGATGTCGCTGGTGAGGATGGTGCCCGCGACATTGGTCTTGTTGTCGCCCAGGAGCTCCGAGTTCACGTTGAAGATCGCGTAGGGCGTGATCGTCTGGCCGGTGGCCATGACGAAGGTGGACTGCACCTGCAGACCCAGGCGACCGATCAGCGATTCCGCATCACCCGGCGTGACATAGGTCCCGATCGAGTCGACATAGGCGTCCTGATTGGCGCTGACATAGGCCAGCTGCGCCTGGGGCTGGATCACCCAGCTGTTCCCCAGATCGAAGCCGTAGCCCATCTCGATCGAACCACCCCACACCGTGGCGTTGGTATTCGCCGTCACGTTGCTGCTCGAGCTGATGTCGAGGTCGAGCACGTCCACCTTGCCGACGATGTCGGTATAGAAGCCCGCGCCGCGCACCAGGCCGACCTGACGGATGCTGGCATAGATGCCGGCGTTCCAGCCATCGATGTTGAGCGAGGAACTGCCGCCCCAGGACGTCCAGTCGCCGTCCACGTCGACATCCGACCAGCCATAGCCGCCGAAGGCGCCGGCGGTGATGCGCCAGCTGTCATAGTCGAACGTGTAGTCCCCGCCCGCCTGCAGGCCCCAGCTCTGCTGCGAGAAGTCCCACCCGTTGCTGACGTCGTACCTGAGATCCGATCCGCCGCCGCGACCCCACATCTGGAACTTCGGCGCCGGCACCGGCTGATAGGCCGGGGCCTTGGTCGCCGCCACGGCCAGATCGGCATTGCGGCCTTCCAACTGGTCCTGCTGACGCACCTCGCCGAGCCGCTTGTTCAGCGTGTCGAGGCCCGCATAGAAGTGGCGCTGGATCGCCGAAGGCGCCGTGGCATAGCCGGTGGCCTGGGCTGTGTAGCCCGCACGCAGATACCAGTCGCCCGCGCCGGTGTCGGGGTCGGGGATCCCCTTAGGCAGGACGACGTTGTCCGGATCCTGGAACAGGCGGTAGGAATAGGCGCCCGCCATCACTTCGCGCTGACCGCTGACGCTGTTGCGCGCCAGCTGGAACGTGTCGGTCGGCGAGGTGCCCCATTCCGCCACATCCACCACCTTGATGCCCTGGCCGAGGCCCGAGCCGGTGAAGACGCCCTCACCCGTGTTGGTGTTGTTGACATAGATGGTGGTGGTGGAGCCCGGCGCGACATCGCCATCGATGACGAGGATGTCGGTCGGGCTGTTGGAGGCGCCCAGATAGGTATCGATCAGCAGATTGCCGCCGCCCTGGTAGTTGCCGTTGATGGTGAGGCGGTCGCCGGTCACGTCATCGACGCCATTATGCAGCGCGATCGTGCCGCGGTTGAGGAAGGTGGCCGCCGGGTTGTCGCCGGGAACATAATTCCCGTCGACATGCTCCAAGTCGATCGTCGTGTTGTGGGTGTTCGACGTGTCGCCGGCAACGTCCAGCACGCCGCCCGTCTGGTTCAGCCAGCCGGCGTCGCGGCCGGTGTAAATGGAGCGGTAACCGTCTTCACCCTCGGCGGCCACCAGCTCGAAGGTGCCGGTGGTGAATTGCGCCGCCGTGTTGGAGAGCTGGAGGTAGGAGGTGGCGTCAACATAGGTGCCGCCGTCCCTGATCCCGCTCTCGTCGAATTCCACCGACTGCTGGGTGAGCTGGAGGAACGAGTCCTTCTGAACCGTGAGGATATTGAAGTCCGTGACGTCGCCGAGCGAAAGCTTGCTACCCTCGACCACATTCAATTCGTCGTAGCCGCTGTCACCGTCAACTTCACCGGTGATCTTGAAGTTGCCGGTCGGATCGATGTTGTTGAGACCGGAGAGGGTGACCTCGTCATCGCCATCACCGCCGCGGATATCGTCAACTGTAATCAGCGTACCCTTGGTGGCAGTCCCCGTCAGCGTGATCTCGTCGTCGCCATCGCCGCCTTCGATATTGTTGAGGCTGATCGTGCCGCCATCGGCCTTCAGGCTGATCTTGTCCGCCCCCGAGCCGGCCTCGATGCTATCCGTCAGGCTGATGTCACCACCATTGGTCGCCGTCAGCGTGATGTCGTCCTTACCCGAGTCGCCGTAGATATTGTCGAGGGAGATCTTGCTCCCCTGACCATCCGCCTTCAGGCCGATCGTGTCTTCACCCGAGCCGCCGTCGAGATCATCGAGGGTGATCGTTCCGCCCTTGGTCGCTTCCAGCCTGATTTCATCATCGGCCTGGCCGCCGTTAAGATCGAGGAGGTCGATGTTCCCATCCTCAGCGGTCAGGGTGATCTTGTCCTGGTCATCACCGCCGTCGATATCGCCGTCGACGCTGATGTCACCATCGTTGGTCGCCAGCAGCGAGATGGTGTCCTTGCCGGCGCCACCCTTGATATCGTCGACGTCGACCTGGCCCTTCGTGGAGGCTTCGAGGGTGATGGAATCGTCGCCGTCACCGCCTTCGATATCGTTACCGCGGACATTGGAGCCGGCATCCGTGGCGGACAGCTTGATCGTGTCGTTGCCGTCACCACCCTTGATGGTGTCGAACTCGACCTCGCCCCACTTCTCTGCGATCAAGCTGATCTTGTCGTTGCCATTGCCGCCCTCGATATCATCAAGGCCGATGTCGCTCTTGTTGCCGGTGGCCTTGACGGTGATCGTGTCGTTGTCATCGCCGCCGGTAATGTCGACCACGGTGATGTCGCCGCCATCGATGGCGGTCAGGGTGATGGTGTCCTCGCCGTCGGCGCCCTTGATGTTAGTGTTGACGACGATGTTGCTGCCACGATCCGTCGCCTTCAGTTCGACCGTGTCGTTGCCGTCGCCGCCGTCGATCGAGTCAACCGTGACGTCGCCGCCTTCAGTCGTGACGATCTTCAGTTCGTCATTGCCGCTGCCGCCACCCAGGTCTTTCGCGACGATATCGCCGCCGTCGCCGGCGTTCAGCGTGATCTTGTCATTGTCAGCGCCACCCTTCACGTCGCCGACAGTGACATCGGAATCCGTGGCGCCGATCTCGATGGTGTCGTCGCCATTACCGCCATCAACCGCGCCCGCCGTGAATGTACCGTCGGTCTTGCCGGTGATGGTGATGCTGTCCTTGCCGTTGCCGCCCTTCAGGTCACCGGCGGTGAGCTTGCCGCTGTCTTCGACCAGCAGCGTGATGGTGTCGTCATCATCGCCGCCGGTGAGATCGGCGATGCTGAGCTCGCCCTTGGCGGCGGACAGCTTGATCGTGTCAGCACCCGTGCCGCCATCGATATCGTCACCGATGGTGATCTTGGAGGAGCTCGTCTGGCTGATCGTGATCTTGTCGGCGCCGGAATTGCCTTCCACGCCACCTTCGATGCTGATGTTCTGCTTCGAGCCGTTGGTGATGTTGATCTCGTCGTCGCCGGCGCCGCCGAGGACATTGCCGCCTGCGGTTTTGGCCTCGTTCTTGTTGATGCCTGTAAGCATCTGATCCGAGGCGGTAATGTTGATGATGTCATCATCGTCGCCGCCATCGACGTCGCCATTGACGTTCGTCCACCCCGTCCAGGCCGGGTTCGACAACCCGCCGCCACCGATGGTGATGGTGTCTTTGCCGCTGTCGCCGTTAACGTCGCCGTCAAAGGCAAGCGAGGATCCGCCATTGTTCGGGTCCGCCCGGAGCGTGATGGTATCCGCGCCGGCGCCGCCGTTCACATTCGAAGAGGGGTAGTCGCCAAGGGTGTAAGAGCCACCGACAATCTCGATGGTGTTGTCGTTGGCATTGCCATTGATATCGCCAGAAACCTCGGGCGGATTGTTGTTGCAGAACCAGTTGCCGCTGTTGGGGCTGCTCTCCGTGCAGCTCGCCGGCGCCGCCTGAACGGGGCTGGCCATGAGGCCCACGCTGAGCAGCGCGGCGAGGGCGACCGCCGAGGCCGAGCCGAACAGGGCAACCTTGCTGTTATCGACGGCCGCGGGCGCCACCGGCGCAGCCTTGCGGCGGATCACGAGCTTGGCCTTGCCGGCGCCCCGGCGCGGAATGGCAAACTTCTTCGACATCAAATGCCCCCGGTCCTTTTATGTACGGCGTTGCCGCAGTGCGTGCTTTTTCGAATCCGTCCGTGTCCGCATGGCATGACGGTTCGATTCGACGGCACCCTAGTCCGGTCTCAATCCGGGCCACAAGACGGCCGCTGGAGCGCCACAATCTTGCAAAAATGGCGCAAAAAAACACTTTTCTAATGCGCCTCACCGCCTTGGGGCAAAGTTGCTTGTAAATTCAATGTTTTATAAACCAAATTTGCCACCAGCCTCCTCTCTCAGAATTTTCGCCAAAATGATACCTCCCGAAAAAGCAAGGGCAGCAGCATAGCGGTTCTCACAATGTGTGCTATTTTTGCACCTAATGAGGGGGAAGGCTGGCGGTTATCGGAGTGGTTCTGAGCCTGCGCGCCGTTGCGGGGGCGCATCCAGCCTGCGGGGAATGATGCTCATCGGTTATTGTTTGGTCGAATCCGAAGGGGGGGTATCCCCCCGTCCCGTCACCGAATCCACGCTTCTTGCCCGTCGCGACACGCTGCCGCCGGCCGCTGGATCAGAGCCTTCCGAAGCCGCCGCGCTGCGGGCGCTGGGCTGCGAGCATGTGTTCAGCGACATTGACGACGACCGCCGGATCGACCGGCCCGGCCTGCGGGCGGCGCTCGATTTCGCGCGGGTCGGCGATGTGCTGGTGGTGCCGGCGCTCAATCATCTCGGCGTGGATGTGGAGGCCGTGGTGCGCATCGTGGCGTCGCTCAGCCGGAAGGGCGTGACCATCCAACTCGGCCACATGCCGATGGACATGATGATCCCCTCCGGCGAAGCCCTCGCCTTCGCCTGCCGCGCGCTCGCCCAGCTCAGCGAGCCGGCCCCCGCCCCGGCGGCCACCGGCGGAAGCCCGCGGCGGCGCGGGCGGCCGCAATCGCTGTCCAACAAGGATATCGCCAAAGCCCACCGCCTGCTCGCGAGCGGCAATGCCGTGCCGGATGTCGCCCGCGCGCTTGGCGTTTCCCCGGCCACGGTCTACCGCATCTTCCCACGCCGCCCGCCAAAGGCGGACCATCCCGAGGATAGCGGCAGCTGATTCCCCCCGAAGCCGCGGGGGCATCGACCGTCGCGGCGGATGGGATGCCCCCCCGCCGCGCACTGTCCGTTCAATCAGCGACGCATAAATCCGCTGGCGAGCGCTTCGGCCACACACAGCACCAGCGCCTCGACAGGGCGCTCACCGTCGAGGCGCAGTACCGGGGCGCCCTGCTCGGCCAGCCAGCGCTCATGCTGGGCCCGGTTGCGGCCTTCGAAAGACGGGTCGTCATAACGCGACGCCCATTCGCGGAACGCACGGCTGGCCTCGTGCATGTCCCCGCCGGGCCGAATGCGCGCGCCGTGCCGCTGCTCCTCCCGCGCATCCAGACGCTGCAGCCGAACGGGTGTTGGCGTGTAGAGGAACACGATCAGGTCCACGGCCTGAACCAGCGCCTCGCCCCAGCCGATGAACGAGCCGGCAAGCACCCAACCATCGGCTTCCCGCTGCTGCTGCGCGATCAGGCGCACCCGGTCTTCCGGCGCGCGCTTGACGCGGTAGGGAGGATCGGTCGGCATCCAGTAGAAATCGTCCACGTCGAGAGGCGGGACGGCGAACCGCGCGGCCAGAGCCCGGCCCAATGTCGACACGCCGGAACAGGAGGCGCCCAACACATAGAGCCGCGGCTTTGCTGTCATTGCCAATCCCGGGAGGGTTTTTCGGACGGCCGATGAACGAGGCCGCTACGTGGGCTGTGGCCGCCGGGGCATCAAGCCTCTGATTTCACGGCCCTATCGGAAGTGGCTGGGGGACCAGGATTCGAACCTGGACTAACGGAGTCAGAGTCCGCAGTTCTACCGTTAAACTATCCCCCACCAGAGCGCCGCGAGCGACGCTTCCAGGGCTCTCCGCGTCGACTCTTGGGATGTCGGGGCGCGGGGCAGCGGCAGTGGCGCGCTCTATAGACGCTCCCGCTGGCCCGGTCTACCCCCTCTCGCGCAGTTTCCACCGTCCTCCCCGGACGGACACCGCCGCGTCCCGCGAAGACGCAACCCGCCACCCGCGTCTCCGTTCGACACCGTCGCCCGTGCCGCATCCCTCGTCACCGCACCGGCCGGGCCGCGCCCCTCGCGGCGCTAAGCAATCTGCGGCCCAGCCATGCCGCTAAGGAAGGGCAGGCATGCCAACCAGCGCTTTTGGCATAGCTTATCCGCCAAAAGGCGCAGATATGGGCGGCAAATTCTGCGGGTCTGGAACACTTCCAACCATTTTGGTTGATCGTCGCCACCCAACCACCGTTAATGCCGGATTAACGGGCACTCACAGGCATGCACGCACCTCAGTGCTGCCATGCAGCATTCCGTCTTTTGCGCTGCGGTGGAATCTCTATATTTGCTGGCATACAGAATACAGGAGCCAGAGATGTCCACCACAACCCTGAACCACACCTCGTCCGACTTCTTCTCGCGTTTCGTCGAGAACGTCACCAGCTTCTTCGAAGCCATCGGTGAAGGCCGCCGCATCGCCCAGCGCTATGAGGCCCTGTCCCGTCTGTCCGACGCCGCCCTCGCCAAGCGTGGCCTGACCCGCCAGGACATCGCCCGCGCCGCCGTCAACGGCCGCTGAGACGTCCACTCTGAGCGGCCCCTTCCTCATCGGCCGCTCCGCGAATACGCAAGGTGACGCTGTCGGATGATCCCGCAGCGTCCATGACGGTCAGACGCACGAAGCCCGCGCCCGCCGGCCGCCAGAACAATGTGGCGGCCCCGGCGGGCTGGCTGGCCGGCACACCGTCGACAAACACGGTCAGCGGGCCTGTTCCGCCGCTCACCTTGAGCACCATCGGCTCGTCGCCATCGCGCTCCAGATTCGCCCCATCGGGCGGAAACGCGATTTTCGGCCCTTCCTCCGCGCCCGCCTGCCCCGACGCCCGCCCGAAAAACCGGAGCGGCGGCGGCAATTGCGCGTTCTTCGCCTCAATCGCCTCGCGCGGCGCCGGCGCGAAGGGCGCGGGCCGCGTCACCAGCCGGGCGAAGGCCTCGAACAGGATCGGCGCCGCCGCCTCGCGCCCGATCATGCCCGGCACGGGCTGGCCGTCCGGCCGCCCCACCCACACGGCGATGGTCCGCCGCCCGTCGAACCCGACCGCCCAGGCGTCGCGATAGCCGAAGGACGTGCCGGTCTTGAAGGCGATGCGGCCGGCACGCTCATTGCGCGGCGCCGGCGTGCCGGCAAGCGACTGCGCGAGATAGGCCGCCGCCACCGGGCTCATCAGTTCGCGCGTCCCGTCGGGACCGGAGGCGGCGCCGTCCAGCCGCTCGCGCAGCGCCTGCGCCCGCCCGCCATTGGCGATGCCGGCATAAAGACCGGCGAGCGCATCGAGACTCATGCCGACGCCACCGAGCCCCACCGCCAGCCCCGGCACCTCGCCGGGCGGCAGCTTCAGGGCGAACCCAGACTGGCCGAGCCGGCTGGCAAGGCGCTGCGGCCCCACCGCCTGCAGCAGCACCACGGCCGGCACATTCAGCGACAATTGCAGCGCCTGCCGCACCGACACCGTGCCCTGATAGTCGCGGTCGAAATTGCGCGGACGATAGGCGCCGAAGCGCGCTGGCCGGTCCTCGATCAATGTCTCGGGATGAGCGATGCCGTCTTCGAAGGCGAGGCCGTAGATGAAGGGCTTCAGCGTCGAGCCCGGCGAGCGTATGGCGCGCGTCAGGTCCACCGCCCCGGCGCGGGTGGCGTCCAGCGGGTCGGCACCGCTCACCCGGGCCAGCACCTCGCCGCTGGTATTGTCGACCATCACCAGTGCCAGCGACACGCCGGTGCCGAGCTCGCGCACGCGCTCTGCGGCCAGTTCTTCCAGCCGGGCCTGCGCCGCCCCGTCGATGGCGAGATCGTGCCGCTGCAAGGCCGGCTGCTGGCGCCGCGCCTCCTCCGACGCATGCGGGGCGAGCTTGGGCAGGTCGAGACGGCCGCCCGGCGCGGGGGCGCGCAGGGCGTATTCCACCTCCGCCGGGCCGAACAGCCCCGCTTCGCCGAGCCGCGTCAGCACCTTCTCCCGCGCCCGCGCCGCCCGTTCCGGGAAACGGTCGGGCCGGCGCGATTCGGGGGCCTGCGGCAGCGCCACCAGCAGCGCCGCCTCGGCCAGCGAAAGCCGGCGCGGCTCCTTGCCGAACCAGGCGAGGCTCGCGGCCCGCACGCCCTCGATATTGCCGCCATAGGGCGCGAGGGTGAGGTAGAGCGCCAGGATCTCGTCCTTGCTCAGCCGCGCCTCCAGCTGGATGGCGCGGCGCATCTCGGCGAACTTGGCGCCGAGCTTGGCTTTGAGCCCGCGGCCCTCGCGCGGTTCCAGGAGGCGCGCCACCTGCATGGTGAGGGTGGACCCGCCGGAGACGATGCGCCCATGGCGCAGCATCTGCCCGGCCGCCCGCAGCAGCGCCAGCGGATCGACACCGCCATGGGCGTAAAAGCGCCGGTCCTCATAGGCGATCAGCATGTCGCGGAAGCGCCGGTCGATGTCGCGCGTCTGCGCCGGCAACCGCCAGCGCCCGTCCGGTAGAGCGAAGGGGCGCAGCAGCCGGCCCTCGCGGTCGCGCACCTCCACGGAAAGCGCGAGACGAGGCGGCGGCGGCGCGCTGGCGCGCACGCCGGCGAGCCAGGCATAGGAGCCCCCGCCCAGCAGCATCGCGCCGAGCAGGCCCCCGGCCGCGAGACGCTGCAGCCCTCGCCTCACTGCGCCCCTCATAACCGCCATCTCATCGCGCCGGCCCCGTCACCTCGGTCTGGCCGGCGCTGGTGCGGGCGAAGCGGCCCGGGCGGTACATGTCCTCGACGATGGCCGGGGGATGGGCGTAGCGGCCGGGCGAGACCGCGCGCACGATATAGGCGACCCGCAGCAGGCCGGGCTCCTCGCCACCTTGCGTGCGGTCGAAGGCGGCGGCGAAGAAGGCGTCGCGGAACTCCGCATGGTCGGGCTGCGAGGTATCGCCCAGCCAGGCCAGCGCCCCAGTATCGGCGCCCACCGCCAGCGTCGGATTGTCGATCTCGAAGCCGGCGGGCAGATGGTCGACCAGCAGCACATGGCTCGGCCCGGCCTCCTCCTCCGTCGCTTCCAGCACCACGACGAGACGCTGGTTCTGCGCCACCTTGGCGGGATCGGCGGGCGCGCCGCCGAGCGTGTAATAGCTGCGCGTCAGGGTGAAGCCGTCCGCCGCCGCCGGCTCCGGCGCCACCGGCGGGCCGTCGATGGAGACCGCGACATCCAGCGGGGCAATGCCGCGATTGGTGAGGATGATCGGCTTGGCGAGTTCCTGCGGCGTCAGGCTGCGCTCATAGAGGCCGGTATGCGCCCGGCCGTCGATGTCGAGGGCGATGCCCTTGCCCTCGCGCAGCGCGCGGGCGGCGAGCAGCAGCCAGGCGTCTTCCTGCGTCGAGGTCGGACCCGCCTCGACAAAGGCGGTGGCGACGCGCTGGCGCGCGGTGCGGGCGGTAGCGGTGAAGCCGGCTTCAGAGGCGAGCGTCGCCACGCCGGCGGCGTCGCGCAGGATCGAGCCGAAATCCGGCCGGCCGGTGGTCAGCGTCTCCGAAGCGTCGGGGAGAATCTCCAGCGCCGCGTTGAACACCTTCTCCGCCCGCCCCTTGTCGCCGAGCATGGCGAGCGCCGCCGCGAGCTGGCCGCGCGCCATGGCGCTGGTCACCGCATCGAGCTTGGCGTCCGCGACATAGCGCAGGTCGCCCAGCGGTGCCCGGCCGTTACGGGCCAGCACATAGATCGCATAGGCGGCGCCGTCATCGGTGGCGCCGTCGCCGGCATAGGCGAGCGAATTGCGCAACCGGTCGAGCGCGAGGGTGAAGGGCTGCTCCGGCACGGCGTGGCCACGCTCGCGGGCCCGGGTGAGGAAGTCGCTCACATAGGCGTCGAGCCACAGATCGTTGCCGCCCGCATCCCACAGGCCGAAGGAGCCGTCCGAGCCCTGCCGGGCAATCAGCCGGGCAATGGCGTTGCGGATCGTCTCCGCCGGGTCCCTGGTCAGGCGGAAGCGGTTCGGCGGGCCGAAATCGCTGAGATAGAGCAGCGGCAGCGCCCGACTGGTGAGTTGTTCGGAACAGGCGAAGGGGTAGCGGTCGAGCGCACCGATCAGCGCCGGCACGTCGAAGGCCGGGTCGAGCCCGGCGGAAACGCTGACCCCGCCCCGTCCCGGCACGAGGTCCGCCACGAGATCGGCGCTCAGCGTCAGTGCCGCGCCCGGCGCCAGCGTCTCGACGCTGCGACGGGAGATGGCGGGATAGGCCGGGCGGACATTGAGCGCATAGTCGCGCACGATGGCGAGCCCGCCGGGGCCCGACAGCCGCACAGAGACCTTCGCCCCGCCGATGCCGGCGCCGTTCAGTTGCACGGCGAAGGACTGGCGCGCGCCCTTGGCGAGCGGCACCGTCTTCGGCGCGCTGGCCACTGTGACCGGGCCGTCGGTGACGATCTCCAGCGCATAGTCGCCCGCCTCGCCATCCACATTGTCGAGGGCAAGGTTGAGTGTCGAGCGGTCGCCAGCGGCGAGGAAGCGCGGCAGGGTGGCGGTGATGACCACGGGGTCGCGGATCACCACATCGCCCTGCGCATGCCCCACCGCCGCGCCGGACCACGCCACCGCCATCAGCCGGCCGGTGCCGTCGAAGGGCGGCAGTGTGAAGTCGACGGTGCCCCGGCCCTGCGCGTCGAGCTTGACGAGGCCGGAGAACAGGGCGAGCGGCGGCTGCGTCGGGGGCTCGGCCTGCAGGCCCATATCCATGGCGTCGCCGCCGGCGCGCAGGCGCCCCCGGCTGCCGAGCATGCCGTCGATCAGCTGGCCGTAGAAGTCGCGCACCTGCGTGCCCAGCGCCCGCTGGCTGAGATAGAAGGCCTCCGGGTCCGGCGCCTTGAAGCCGGTGAGGTTGAGAATGCCGACATCGACCAGAGCGAGCGTCACATAGGCCTCGCCTTGACCATTGCCCGCCACTTCGACCGGCACGGACAGCGTCGTCTCCGGCCGGGCGAGCGCGGGCGCGCCCAGCTTCACCGCCAGCACCCGCTCGGCGCGGTCGACGCCGAACCAGGCGAGGCCGATGGCGCGGCCGGGATTGCGGCCCGCCGCCACATCGAGCGGCCGGTGCAGGAAGGCGAGCGCATAGGCGCCCGGCGCCCAGCCGGCGGCGACCTTGAAGTCGACCGCGTTGTCGCCCGCCTTCACGTCAAGCGTCTTCGCCGCCAGCACGCCGTCGCCGACGATCAGCACCGTTGCCGAGCCGGCATAGCGGCTGGTGAGGTTCACCTTCAGGGTGTCGCCGGCGGCGTATTGCGCCTTGTCGAGGCCGACTTCCAGCCGGTCCGGCGCGTCGGCAGTGGCGCCGCCGCCCCAGCCGGCATTGAACGGCACGGCGGTGGCGCGCGTGCCGTCCGTCACTTCCAGCCGGTAGCGGCCCCAGGCGACGGGAACGCTCAGCCGCGCCGGGGCGCCGCCGGTGAGGTCGAGCGTGCCGTCGGCGACCTTCGCCACCGATTCGACCGGCTCGAAATCCCAGCTGCCGCCGAGACGGTACCATTGATAGCGGGTCTCGATGCGGTAGAGCGCCCATTGCGCGCCCTTCAGCGCCACAGGCTGGCCGGCGGCATCAAAGCCCTGCACCTCGAAGCCGGCAGTGGCGTTCTCGCCCGGCCCCGCCTTGTCGAACAGCGGCTTGACGCCGATGCCGTTGCCGGCGGGCTGCACCGGCAGCACCAGCGAGCGGCGCACCGCCCGGCCCGCGCCCTCGTTCAGCCCGACGAAAATCTCCGCCTCCAGCGGCCGCGCGGTGGCCGGCAGGGTCGGCAGCAGCACGGAAAGGCTCGCCTTGCCCTGCGCATCCGTCACCGGCGCGTCGGCCAGCGGCTGGCGCACGGGGGTGAAGCCGTCGTCAGTGCGGCCGAAACGCCAGCCCGGCAGGCCGGGACGGGAATCGGCGACGCGCACCTCGATTTCCGCGTCGATGTCGAGCCCGGCCGCCGGCGGGCCGAACAGCCAGCGCCCATCCGCCGCCACCGTCACCGGCGCGTTCGGCGCGATCGTGGTCGCGGTGGTGGAGAGGTTCAGCGCGAGCCGCTCCGGCACATAGTCCTCAAGCAGGAAGGTGGTGGAACCCACCGGCGCGCCGCGCGGATCGACATAGGCCTCGACCCGCCAGGTGCCGGTCATGGCGTCGCCCATGAGGGCATAGGTGACCGTGCGCCCGCCCGCGCCCTGGTCGGCGACCAGTTCGCGGCGCTCCTCCACGCCGTCGGGGCGCTTGAAGATGACGGTGAGCGGCACGCCCGCCGCCGCGCTGACCTGCGGGCTGCGCAGCAGCGCGGTGACATGGACCTGCTCGCCGGAGCGGTAGACGCCGCGCTCGGTGGTGACGAAGGCGTCATAACGTTCCGGCGCCGCGCGCCCGCCGACGCCGCGGTCGGTGAGGTCGAACGCTTGGTCGGCCAGCGAGAGGAAGGCATAGTCGCCCTCCTTCGCCTGGGCGACGATCACCGCCGGGGCGAAGCCTTCCGTGCCGCGCATCAGCCCGGCGTCGAAGGCGGCGCTGCCGCTGGCATCGGTCCGGGCGGTGGCCAGCACGTCGTTGGATTTGGCGAGCAGGCGCAGCTCCACCCCTTCCAGCGGCTGCGCGGTACCGAGCGCGCGCACCAGCACGGTCAGTCCGTTGCTGCCGGACAGGGCGGTGAGGCCGAGATCGGAAACGACGAACCACTGGGTGGCGCGCGACTGCCACTCGTCATTCGGGTCGGCGGCATCCCCTCCCGGCCGCGCCGCGAGCACGTAGACGCCGGGCGCGAGCGTCTTCACCGCCTCATCGACGGGAAAAGAGGTGGTCACATCCTCATTGAGCGGGGAAGCGGTTTCCAGCTCGCCCTTGAAGATGAGTTCGGCCTTGCCGTCTTTGAGCTGCTGCAGATCATAGCCGCCGAGATCGCGGCGGAACTCGCCGTCAATCGCGGTGGGAATCAGGCTGCGATCGCCGATGCGGTAGAGATCGACCGCCACTTTCGAGGTGTTCACCGAGACGACCGGAATGCCGCGTGGGCCGGTGCGCGGCAGCACATAATTGCGGCCGGTGAAACGCACGCCCGGCTTGCGGTCGCGCACATAGATGGTGAGTTCGGAGGCGGCAGCGAGCGGCTCGGCGGCAATCGAGGACGGCAGCCCGGCGCGCAGCGTCACGTCATAGCTCTCGCCATGCTTGAGCCCCTCGACGCAGAGCTGGCTCTCCTCTGCCGTCACCGCCGGCTTGTCGATAGGGCCCTGCGGCCCGCGCAGCGTCACATAGGCGGAATAGTCCTTGCCACCCTTCACCAGCGGCTCGGAGAACTGCACGCAGATGCGCGGGTTGGAGGCGTCCGAATCGACGCTGTAGTCGAGAATGCGGAAGCCGCGCTCCTCGCGCAGCTTGTTGTAGAAAGCGCGCTGCTCCGGCACGTCGACATAGGTGAGGCCGGTGGCGAGCGTGTCGAGCGCCGGGCGCCAGAGCGAGCGCTGATCGTAGAGACGGCCGATGGCGAACAGCGCGTCGGCCTGCTGCGCCTTGGTCGTCGCGGCGCGATAGGCGAGGAAGGCGGCGGCCTGCGCCCGCTCCAGGAAGGTGTCGGCGCTCTCATCGTCGTTCGGCTTGATGCGCGAGAGGGCGCGCGAAAGGCGCTGCCACAGCCCGGCATCGCCGGGGCTCGCCAGCGCCAGCTTGCCATAGAGATCGGCGGCGGTGCGCGCATCCCCGGCGGTGAGCGCGGCGTCGGCATCCTTGCGCAGCTGGGCTGCGGGCTTGGGCAGCGGGCCGCGCTCGCGCTGCAGCAGGGCCTGCAAGCGGCGCGCGGCCTCCACCAGTTCCTGCGGTGCATAGGTCTTCGGCAGCGCGTCCGGCGCCGGCTTGGCCGGTGCAGCCGCGGTCGGCGTGGCGGCAGCGGGCTTCGCAGTCGTGGCCGCGGCGGCGGCGGCCGCCCCAGCGGCGGCGGCGCCCGGCTTGGTCGCCGCCGGCTTCTGAGCCTGCGCGTGGGCGGCTGTCGCCAGCGAGAGCGCGAGGAGCGAAAGCGCCGCCCCCTTTCCGAGCCATGAAAAGGCCGAACTAAAAGGGTTCATGACACCTGCTCCGCAACTGGACTGCCGATCGACGCGGGGGACGATAGGACGAAATCGATCACCTCGCCATGACGCCGCGCAACCCATGTGGATGCCGGGCCGGCCAAAGCGCGACGGCAGGGATGTCACACTGCCGAGGATTGCCGTGCCGGCGCCATTGAATCGCCGGTCGCGCTTAGGTATACGGGCCGACATCCATTCGGGGGCCTGCGACGCGGGAGCGCCGGGCGAACCCATTCAACTGTGGCCGGACGCGGCTGCGAGATCAGAGGCCTTTCATGTCGACCACGTTCGAGACCGTTGCCAACATCATTGCCGAAACGTGCGACATCCCGCGCGAGAACATCACGCCCGAGAGCCACGCCATCGACGATCTCGGCATCGACAGCCTGGACTTCCTCGACATCGCCTTCGCCATCGACAAGGCGTTCGGCATTAAGCTGCCGCTTGAAAGCTGGACCCAGGAAGTCAACGAAGGCAAGGCGACGACCGAGCAGTATTTCGTGCTCAAGAATCTCTGCGCGCGCATCGACGAGCTGATCGCGGCCAAGTCCGCCTGATCCGGCGGAAGGGCGACGTAGAAGCGGGACGGGTAATGCGCCTCGAATATTTTCAGATGATCGACAAGGTGGTTGAGCTCGACCTCGAGGCTCGCACCTTGCGGACTGCCAACACCGTCCCGTGCGAGAGCCCGATCTTTGAAGGCCATTTCCCCGGGCACCCGCTGTTGCCGGGCGTGCTGCTGTTCGAGATCATGGCGCAGAGCTGCGGCATGCTGCTGCTGCGGCTGCACAATTACGACCGCATGGCGTTCCTCGCCTCGGTCGACAAGGGCAAGCTGCGCACCTTCGTGACGCCGGGCCAGGTGATCGAGGTGTTCGCGCGCCTCGATCATGACGGCTCGGGCTTCGCCCGGCTGAAAGCCGAGGGGCGCGTCGATGGCAAGCTTGTCTGCAATGCCGATGTGACGCTCAAGACCATGCCCTTCCCGGCCCCGGAACTGCGCGGCTATCTGCTTTCCACTGCCGAACGCATCGGCATGCCGATGGGCGAGGCCGTGTTAGACACGGCGGAAGCCGCAGGAAATCTCACGCATGTCTAATCGTCGCGACGTCTGGATCACCGGCATCGGGCTTGTTTCCTCGCTCGGTGAAGGGCCCGAGGCCCATTGGCAGGCCCTGTCCTCCGGCGCCCGCCCGGTGATCGACGAATCGGGCTTCGCGCCCTACGTCGTGCATCCGCTCGCCCCGATCAGCTTCGACGCGCAGATCCCCAAGAAGGGCGACCAGCGGCAGATGGAGCCCTGGCAGCGCATCGGCACCTATGCCGCCGGCCTTGCGCTGGATTCCGCCGGCATCAAGGGCAACAAGGACATTCTCTCCACCACCGACATGGTGGTGGCGGCGGGCGGCGGCGAGCGTGACCAGGCGGTCGACGGCGCCATTCTCACCGACATCGAGAAGCAGCCGAACCCCGAGGTTTTCCTCAACGAGCAGCTGCAGTCGAATCTGCGTCCGACGCTGTTCCTGGCGCAGCTGTCGAACCTGCTCGCCGGCAACATCTCCATCGTCCATGGCGTCACCGGCTCCTCGCGCACCTTCATGGGCGAGGAAAGCTCCGGCACGGACGCGGTGCGCATCGGCTGGTCGCGCATCGCCGCCGGCACCAGCGAGATCGCCCTTGTGGGCGGCGCCTATAATGCCGAGCGGCGCGACATGCTGCTGCTTTTCGCCCTCAAGCGCCTCGCCATGCATGCCCCCTGGGCGCCGGTGCTGGCGGAGCCGAAGGGCGTGCCGACCGGCTCGGCCGGCGCCTTCCTGGTGCTGGAATCGCCCGAGCACGCCACGGCGCGCGGCGCCAAGCCCATCGCCAAGCTTTCCGGCGTGTGGTCCGAGCGCGCCCGCCGCAACGAGCCCGGCGCCGTCGAGGCGGTGCTGGACGAGTTGTTGAAGACCGCCGGCGCCGACGCGGATGCCACCGCGCTGTTCTCCGCCGCCAGCGGCGCGCCCGAGCCGACGCAGGCGGAAGCCGCCGTGCTCGCCCGTTCCGGCCTGCCGGTGCGCTCGGTCACCGACCGTGTCGGCCACGGGCTGGAAGCGCAGATGCCGGTGGCGCTGGCGCTGGCCGCGCTCTGCGTGGCCGAGGGCAAGCTGTTCCCGCCGCTCGACGGCGAGACGCTTGAAAAGCCTTTCGATGGCTCGCTTTCCCGTGCCATCGTGACCGCAGTGGGGCATTGGCGTGGGGAAGGCGTCGCGCTGGTCGAGCGCGCCGACTGACCCACCAGCCGGGAGCATATCGCTTCCGAGGAGCAGATCATGGCTTCCTATACCGACAAGGCCGGCCGGCCGATTGTCGTCGTCACCGGCATGGGGCTCGTCACCTCGCTCGGCCAGGGCAAGCAGGATAACTGGGCGAAGCTGACCTCCGGCACGTCCGGCATTCACCGCATCACCCGCTTCCCCATCGACGCGATGCGCACCACCATCGCCGGCACGGTGGACTATCTGCCGAAGAGCAAGAGCACGGCGCCCGACCTTTCCGAGGAACTGGCGACGCTGGCGGCGGAAGAGGCGATCGCCGAATCCGGCATTGGCGGCAAGGGCGCCTTCCCCGGCCCGCTGTTCTGCGCCGTGCCGCCGATCGAGCTGGAATGGCCGCAGCGCCGCATCCTTGCCCAGGAAGCTGCGCCCAACGCCCCCGTCTCCTATGACGACCTGCTGCGCGCCGCCGAGGCCCATGGCCACGATGCCTGGCACGAGCGCTTCCTCTACGGCTCGATCGCCGACCACCTCGCCGACCGCTTCGGCACCAAGGGGCAGCCGATCTCGCTGTCCACCGCCTGCGCATCCGGCAACACCTCGATCCAGCTCGGCGTCGAGGCGATCCGGCGCGGCGATTGCGAGGCGGCGCTGTCCATCGCCACCGACGGCTCGGTGACGGCCGAAGCCCTGATCCGCTTCTCGCTGCTCTCGGCGCTGTCGACCAACAACGACGTTCCGGAAGCCGCCTCCCGCCCCTTCGCCAAGAATCGCGACGGCTTCATCATCGCCGAGGGTGCCGGCGCGCTGGTGCTGGAGAGCCTGGAGCACGCGCTGGCGCGCGGCGCGAAGATCCTCGGCGTGGTCGAGGGCGTCGGCGAAATGGCCGACAGCTTCCACCGCACCCGCTCCTCGCCGGATGCCAAGCCGGTGATCGGCTGCATGCGCAACGCGCTGGCCGATGCTGGTGTCGAGCCGGATGCCATCGACTACATCAACGCCCACGGCACCTCGACGCCGGAGAACGACCGCATGGAGTTCACCGGCATGAGCGCCGTGTTCGGCGAGCGGCTGGCGGGCATCCCGATCTCGTCGAACAAGTCGATGATCGGCCATACGCTCACCGCCGCCGGTGCCATCGAGGCGGTGGTGTCGCTGATGACCATCGCCAATGGCCGCATTCCGCCGACCATCAATTACGAGCTGCCCGACCCGGCCATCCCGCTCGACGTGGTGCCGAACGTCGCCCGCGACGCGACGGTGACGCGGGTGATGTCGAATTCGTTCGGCTTCGGCGGCCAGAATGTGTGCCTGATCCTCACGGGCGAACCCGCGTGAGCCAGCGCGTCCTCGTCACCGGCGGCGGGCGCGGCGTCGGCGCCGCCATCGTGCGCGCCCTCGCGCTCGCGGGGTTCGAGGTCGTCTTCACCGTGCGCACGGCCGAGGCCGAAGCGCAGGCGCTGATCGCCGCCATCACGGCCGAGAAGCCAGACGCCCGTGTTGAGGCCCGCGCGCTCGACCTCGCCGACAAAAGCGCGGTGGAAGCCTTCGCCGCCGTGCTCGCGGAGGAGCCGACCTATTTCGGCTTCGTCCACAATGCCGGCATGAGCTACGACACGCTCGCGGCGCTGGTCGACCAGCACCGCGCCGAGCAGCTGATGCAGGTGAATTACTGGTCCTTCGTCAAGCTGGTCGGCGCGCTGGTGCGGCCGATGACGCGGGCGCGGGCCGGGCGCATCATTGCCATCGGCTCCATCGCGGCGGATGTCGCCAATGCCGGCAACGCCATCTATGCCGGCTCCAAGGCCGCGCTGGCCGGCTATTGCCGCACGCTGGCCATCGAGAGCGCCCGGCGCGGGGTGACGGTGAACGTCGTCGCCCCCGGCTTCGTCGATACGGCGATGCTGGCGCCCTATGCCGCCTACCGCGCCAATGTCGAGAAGCAGATTCCCGCCGGCCGCTTCGCCGCGCCGGAGGATGTGGCGGGCGTGGTGTCGTTCCTGCTCTCGCCCGGCGCCGCCTATGTCACCGGCGCAACCCTGCCGGTGGATGGCGGGCTCACCGCCGCACTAGCCATACAGCGCTGATTTCGTTATCCACCCTCGTCCTTTCGCGGACGGCATCCACGCGCGCCCCACTCCCGTATCGACGGGTTGCGGGGCGCGTCCTGCCGCCGCCGTCTGTCCGGAGTTGTTCATGCGCGCGCTTCAGCTGGTCTCCGACCGCGAACTCATCCTCACCGACCTGCCCGCCCCCGGCGCGCCGGAACCGGGCGAGGTGCAGGTCAGCATCAAGGCGCTGGCGCTGAACCATATCGATGTGTGGGGCTGGCGCGGCATGGCCTTCGCCAAGCGCAAGATGCCGTTGGTGGTGGGCGCCGAGGCCGTGGGCGAGGTCACCGCCATTGGTGAGGGCGTCACCCGTTTCCGGCCGGGCTCCAAGGTCGCGATGTATGGCGCGCTCACCTGCGGCCAGTGCAAGATGTGCCGGCAGGGCCGCGACAATCTCTGCGAGGAAGTTGCCGGCGTGATGGGCTTCCATGTCGACGGCTTCGCCCGCGACCAGCTCAACATCAAGGAACGCCTGTGCGTGCCGATCCCGGACGGCATTTCCTGGACCGACGCCGCCACCGCGCCCGTCACCTTCTCCACTGTCGAGCACATGCTGTTCGATAATGCCAAGCTTGAGCCGGGCGAGACGATTCTCGTCCACGCGGCCGGCTCCGGCATCGGCACGGTGGCGATCCGCATGGCCAAGGAAATCGGCTGCACCGTCATCACCACGGCGGGCGACGACGAGAAATGCGCCAAGGCGAAGGCCCTCGGCGCCGATCACGTCATCAACTACAAGACCGACCGCTTCGAGCACGAGGTGCGCAAGATCACCAAGAAGAAGGGCGTGGACGTGGTGTTCGAGCATGTCGGCGCCGAGACCTGGAACGGCTCGCTGCTGTCGATGAAGCCGGGCGCGCGTCTCGTCACCTGCGGCTCGACCTCGGGCGTGTCGGTCAACATGAACCTGATGCAGCTGTTCCAGCGCCAGTACCGCATCATCGGCTCCTTCGGCGCGCCGATCCGCGCCATTGCCGACGGGCTGAAGCGGATGGAGCGCGGGGTGAAGCCGGTGATCGATTCCGAATTCCCGCTGGAGCAGTTCGGCGCCGGGCTGGAACGGCTGGAAACCCGCCGCGTGTTCGGCAAGGTCGTCATCACCTTCTGAGCAAAGGCGAGGTTCGGGCCTTAAACGCGATGACCCCTTCCCGCCCCTGGACCACGCGCCTGCGCGATGCCGCGCTGTCGGCGGGCGTGTGGACGCTGATGCGCGTCATGCGGCTGCAGCCGCCGCGCTTCGCCTCGTGGAATGGCGGCTTCTGGGCCCGCCTGATCGGGCCCTACACCTCGATCCACCGGGTGACGCTGAGCAATTTGCGCCGCGCCTACCCTGAGAAGACCGAGGCCGAGCGCGAGGCGATCGCGCGCGGCATGTGGGACAATCTCGGCCGCATGGCCGGCGAGTTCGTCCATCTCGACCGCATCTGGCAGTACAATATGTGGGAGCCGGCCAAGAGCCGGATCGAAACCACGGGCGTATCGAACTTCGTCGCCATGCGGGTGGACGGAAAGCCGGCGCTGGTGTTCACCGCGCATCTCGCCAATTGGGAGTTGCCGGCCATCGCCGCCACCGCGCAGGGGCTGGACAGCGCCGTGCTGTTCCGCGCGCCGGACAATTCCTTCTTCGCCGACCTTTTGTTCGAGGCCCGCAGCCGGGTGATGGGCAATCTGGTCGCCGCCTCGCATGTGGCGGTGTTCGAGCTCGCCGCCGTGCTCGACCAGGGCAAGCATCTCGGCATTCTCGTGGATCAGGCGCGCCGTGGCGGGCCGACCGTGCAGTTCTTTGGCCAGCCCTGCTCCGCCAACCCCACCATCGCCCGCCTCGCCCGGCTCTATGAGTGCCCGGTGCATGGCGTGCGGGTGATCCGTCTGCCGGAAGGCCGGTTCCGCATCCAGTGCACCCCGGCGCTCAACCTGCCGCGCGACGCCAGCGGGCGCATCGACGTGGACGGGGCGATGCAGATGATCACCTCCGTGGTCGAAGGCTGGGTGCGCGAATATCCCGAGCAGTGGACCTGGTTCTACAAGCGCTGGCGGATGTAGGGGGCGCTGGGCGCCTCTCCAGTACCCCGGACAAGCCGTCCTGAATGCGAGGCCCGTCATGCTGAGGCGCCGGGCACAGCCCGGCCTCGAAGCACGCAGATCCCTCTCCCGGCTGGGCATCCTTCGAGGCCCGCTGTGCGGGCACTTCAGGATGATGTCGCATAACGCCTTCGCACCGCCAGCAAACAAAAAGGCCGGGCGCTGGGCCCGGCCTTTCGCATCAGTTGAGAACGGCGTTCACCGCACGCTCACTTGCCGCGCTTGAAGTCGTTCCAGGTGCGGGTGACCACGCGCTGGACCTTCTGCGGGTAGGTGGTGACGGTGAACAGCTTCGCCTGCGTCTCCTTGTCCGGGTAGATCGCGGGGTTGTCGATGATCGCCTTGTCGATGAACTGCTGCGCGCCGAGATTGCCGCTGGCGTACGAGATGAAGTTGGCGTTCTTCGCCGCCACTTCCGGCTTCATCATGAAGTTGATGAAGGCCAGCGCCTCCTCGGGGTGCGGGGCATCCTTCGGGATGGCGAAGTTGTCGAACCACATCAGCGCGCCTTCCTTGGGGATGACGTACTCGATGTTGACCGGCTTCTTGCCCGTCTTCTGCGCGGCTTCCTCGGCGCGGGTCTTGGCCTGGAACACGTCGCCGGACCAGCCGAGCGCGATGCAGATGTCGCCACCGGCGAGCGCGTTGATATAGCCCGAGGAATCGAACTTCTTGATGTATTTGCGGATCGGCGCCAGCAGCTTGCCGGCGGCCTCGATATCGGCCGGGTCCTTGGAGTTCGGGTCCTTGCCGAGATAGCGCAGCGCGGTCGGAATCACTTCTTCCGGCCCGTCGAGGATGTAGACGCCGCAATCCTTCAGCTTGGCCAGCAGCTCCGGCTTGAAGATGATGTCCCAGCTGTTGAGCGGGGTGTCGCCAAGGCGCTCCTTCACCTTGTCGACATTCATGCCGATGCCGGTCGTGCCCCACATATAGTTCACGGCATATTCGTTGCCGGGGTCATAGACGGCGAGGCGCTCGGAAATCAGCGGCCACTGATACTGCAAATTGGGCAGCTTGGCCTTGTCGAGCTTGAGGAATACGCCGGCCTGGATCTGGCGCTGCAGGAAGGAGCCGGTGGGCACCACCACGTCATAGCCGGTCTTGCCGCCGAGGAGCTTGGTCTCCAGCACCTCGTTCGAGTCGAAGACGTCGTACCGGACCTTGATGCCGGTTTCCTTGGTGAACTCCTCCAACACCGATTCGTCGATGTAGTCGGACCAGTTGTAGACGTTCACGACCTTTTCCTGCGCCGCAGCCGGCGCGATGGCCAGCGCGGTCAGCAAGCCGGCCGCGATGGTGGTCAGGAGGCGGGACATCCTATTCTCCTCGGGAAAGCGTTGTTCGGCTGAGGTTCGCAGCCTCATCATACCAAGGCTAGAGCGTCGGTGGGCTTTGCTCAACCCGCTGTTTGCTCATCCCTTGGCCGTGCTTACAAATAGGTCTCGTATTCCAGCGGGTTGATGCGCCGCTCGAAGGCGAACAGCTCCGCTTCCTTCATGATGGCGAACACCCGCTGATATTCGGTGCCGAAGGCCCGCCCGACGAAGTCGGAGGCGCCGAACAGCCGGATCGCCTCCCCCATGTCGTAGGACAGACCCGGCGCGCCCTGCTCATAGGCATTGCCGGTCAGCGGCGCCGGTGGCTCCTCGCCGCGCTCGATGCCTTCCAGCATGCCGGCGAGGATCGCCGCCAGCACGAGATGGGGATGGGCATCGGCGCCGGCGATGCGGTGCTCCAGCCGGCGCGCCTTGGGCGGGCCGTTCGGCACCCGCACCGCCACGGCGCGGTTGTCATAGCCCCAGGAGACGCTGGTGGGGGCGTAGCTGCCCGGCACCAGCCGGCGGAAGCCATTATAGCTCGGCACATAGAGCACGGCGGTGTCAGCCATCGTGCTCAGCAGCCCAGCCGCGCAATGGCGCAGCAGCCGGTCGCCCGCCTCGCCGGCGCCGAAGGCGTTGTGGCCGGCGGCGTCAGTCAGGCTCACATGCACATGCATGCCGGAGCCGGCGAAATCGAGGAAGGGCTTGGCCATGAAGCTCGCCCGCACGCCGTGCTTGCGGGCCACACCGTCGATCAGCCGGCGCAGCAGAATGGCGTCGTCCGCCGCCGCCATCGGGTCGCGGCGGTGATAGAGGTTCACCTCATACTGGCCGGGCGCAGCTTCCGAGATCACCGTGTCGGCGGGCAGGCCCTGGATGCGCGCGGCCTCGCGAATGTCGTGCAGCAGCGGCGCATAGGCGTCGAGATCGGACATGGAATACATGTTCTGCCGCGCCGGCCCGCCGGAAGAGGCGGGAAACACCGGTTCGGGCAGGCCGTTCGGCCCCGGCGCCGGCTTGAGCAGGTAGAATTCCAGCTCGAAGGCGACGCAGGGGGTGAGCCCCAGCGCGGCGAGGCGCTGCACCTGCGCTTCCAGCTTGTGGCGCGGGTCGAGGTCCCAGGGCCGCTCGCCGCCGCGCCCGTCCGGCTCGTTCATGGTGAGCATTACCTGCGCCGCCGGGCGCGGCGACCACGGCACCGGCTTCAGCGTGCCCGGCACCGGGCGGCAGATGCCGTCGCGGTCGCCGGTCTCGATGTGGATGCCGGTCTCCTCGACCTCGCGGCCCCAGATGTCGAGACCGAAGATGGAAAGCGGAATGGCGACGCCGTCGCCCCAGATCTTGCCCCCTGCCCCGCCGGGAATCCATTTGCCGCGCAGCACCCCATGGGTGTCGGGCAACAGCACCTCGACGATCTCCGGCGCGCCGTGCGCGGCGACATAGGCGCCGAATTCGTCAATCTGCGGAACGGTTTCGCGGGCAGCCGCCGTGGCGTCTCCCACGGCTTCGGGCAATGGCATGATCCACCTGGTATAAGTCGACACGTCAATTCTGGTCACGGCGCGGGGGCCTCGGTCAAGCCGCCTCCGCCTGCGCGTCGGGGCCCGGCCGGCCCCCGGCCCGCCGAGCGCACTTGTGACACGCGGCAAGGCTTGACGCACGCAAAATGTGATCACATTGTGCCGCTCAGCTTCATAACTCTCGCGAGTGCGCGTCATGACCCTGCCGAAAACCACCGCCGAGCTGCGTGCGCTCGATGCCGCCCATCACCTCCACCCGTTCAGCGACATGAAGTCCCTGAACGCGGAAGGCTCCCGCATCGTGGTGAAGGCGGAAGGCGTCTGGCTGACCGATTCCGACGGCAACCGCATCCTCGACGGCATGTCCGGCCTGTGGTGCGTGAATGTCGGCTATGGCCGCGAGGAGATCGTGGAGGCGGTGGCGGCGCAGCTGCGCGAGCTGCCCTATTACAACACCTTCTTCAAGACCACCCACCGCCCGGCCATCGAGCTGTCGGCCAAGCTCGCCGAACTGACCCCGCCGCAGTTCAACAAGGTGTTCTTCACCGGCTCCGGGTCGGAATCCAACGACACGGTGATCAAGCTCGTCCGCCGCTATTTCCAGATCAAGGAAAAGCCGGAGAAGAAGATCATCATCTCCCGCCGCAACGCCTATCACGGCTCCACCGTCGCCGCCGGCAGCTTAGGGGGCATGGCGCCGATGCACGGCCAGAGCGCGGTCATCCCGGACATCCTCCACATCGCCCAGCCCTATTTCTGGGGCGAGGCGCGCCAGGGCGAGACGCCGGAAGAGTTCGGCCTGCGCACCGCCCGGGCGCTGGAAGCCACCATCGACGCCATGGGCGAAGACCGCATCGCCGCCTTCATCGCCGAGCCGGTGCAGGGCGCCGGCGGCGTCATCATCCCGCCCGCCAGCTATTGGCCGGAAATCGCCCGCATCTGCCGCGAGCGGGACATCCTGTTCGTTTCCGACGAAGTGATCTGCGGCTTCGGCCGCACCGGCAGCTGGTTCGGCTGCGAGACCTTCGGCACAGAGCCGGACATTCTTGTCATGGCCAAGGGCATCACCTCGGGCTACATGCCGCTCGGCGGCGTCATGGTGGCGGACCGGGTGGCGGAAGTGCTGCACGAAGGCGGCGACTTCAACCATGGCTACACCTATTCCGGCCATCCCGCCGCCTGTGCCGCGGCGCTGGCCAATCTCGCCATCATGCAGCGCGAGGACCTCGTCGGCCGCGTCGCCAGCGATGTCGGCCCCTATCTCCAGGCCCGCTGGAACGCGCTGGCCGAGCATCCGCTGGTCGGTGAAGCGCCGATGCTCGGCCTTGTCGGCGCGCTGGAACTGACGCCGGACAAAACCGGCCGCACCAAATTCCCCGATGTCGGCAAGGTCGGCACGCTGGCGCGCGACTTCTCGTTCAAGAACAACCTCGTCATGCGCGCCGTGCGCGACCGGCTGATCATCGCCCCGCCGCTCGTCATCTCGCATGAGGAATGCGACGAGCTGATCGCCCGCGTCCGCAAGACGCTGGACGACACCTTCGCCGAGCTCAAGCGCTGGGGCTGGGTCCGCTAGTCCAGGCACCCGGCAGCGAAACATGCTTAAATGCGCCCCAAGGGGCGCGCTGGCGCCCCGGCGCCGAGACAACGCACGAGCCCGGACATGAATGCCGTGACCTCCTTCGCCGAAGGACCGGGCGTCAGCCCGGCCCGCACCGCCGCCCTGCGCGCAGAGGCGGAAGCGCTGTATCTCGGCACCCGCCCGAAGACCCGTGCCGCCGCTGGCGCCGCCGCGCATCTGCTCGACGGCGTGCCCATGCACTGGATGGTCGACTGGTCGACCCCGGTGCCGCTGGTCATCGCCGAGGCGTCCGGCGCGCGGCTCCTGGATGTCGACGGCCATGGCTATGACGATTTCTGCCTGGGCGACACCGCCTCGCTGTTCGGCCACGGGCCGGCGCCGGTGGCGCAGGCGCTGGCGCGACAGGGCCAGCGCGGCCTCGCCACCATGCTGCCGAGCCCGGATGCGGCCATCGTCGGCGATCTGCTGAGCGCGCGCTTCGGCCTGCCCTATTGGCAGATCGCCACCACCGCCACCGACGCCAACCGCTTCGCCCTGCGTGCCGCCCGCGCCGCCACAGGGCGCCCGCGCATTCTCGTCTTCGACGGCGCCTATCATGGCGCGGTGGACGAGACCTTCGTCGAAATCGGCCCGGACGGGCGCGCCGCCAACCGCCCGGCGCTGATGGGTGAACCGCGCGACCTCGCCCAGCTCACCCGCGTCGTGCCGTTCAACGATCTCGACGCGCTGGAAGCGGCGCTGGCCGACCGCACCGTGGCCTGCGTCATCACCGAGCCGGTCATGACCAATTGCGCCATGGTGCTGCCGCGCGCCGGCTTCCACGAGGGGCTGCGCGAGATCACCCGCCGCCATGGCACGCTGCTGCTGATCGACGAGACCCACACCCTCTCCACCGGGCCGGGCGGCTATACGCGCGCGCATGGGCTGGAGCCGGACATGTTCGTCGCCGGCAAGGCAGTGGCCGGCGGCATTCCCGCCGCCGTCTGGGGCATGAATGCGGAGGTGGCCGAGCGCTTCCGCACCGCCCGCATCAACCGGCCCGACGGCCATTCCGGCATGGGCACCACCCTGTCCGGCAGCCCGCTGCAACTCGCCGCCCTGCGCGCCAATCTGGAAGAAGTCGCCACCGACGCGGCCTATGAACACATGAACCGGCTGGCCGACCGCATGGAGGCGGGGCTGGCGCAGGTGCTGAGCGAGGCCCGCCTGCCCTGGCACGTCGCCCGCTGCGGCGCGCGGGTGGAAGTGGTGCGCGCGCCTGCCCCTCTCTCCGATGGGCGCCAGGCCAAGGGCGCGCATTTCCCGGCGCTGGAAGCGACCATCCACCTTTCGCTGCTGGTGCGCGGGGTGCTGATCTCGCCCTTCCACGACATGATGCTGGCCTCGCCCGCCACGTCGGAGGCGCAGGTCGACAATCTCGTCTCCGCCACGCGCAATGTGGTGGAGCGGCTGGCCGGCTAGAGCGTTTTCGAGCGAAGTGGGTACCGGTTCGCGTGAAGAAAACGCGACAAAACAAAGAACTAGATCATTTCACTGCTTCTGTGACACGGTGAAATGATCTAGAGCCTGATCCGCCAGCGACGCCGCTGTGCGGCTTTGGTCGCTCGGGTCTCAAGCGCCGAAAAGCGCTGGCCCAGCGTGTGGACTGCGCGCAGCAGCAGCGCGTTCTCGGCGCGCAGCTTGTCGATGTCCGAGCATTCCACCACCTGCTCAGGCCGCAACGGCGGGAACAGCGGCCCGGCGCCGAACTGCGGCAGGTAGCGGGCCTTCAGCGCCTCATCGTCCGCCTGAGCATGCTCCAGCAGGGCACGGCGCTGGTCGAGCGTCATGAGAAAAGAGGCCGAGCCGGACTTATAGGCCGCCGGCCCGATCAGCGGCGCCAGGATGCCGAGCACGTCATTGTCGTTCTCATCCGCGAACAGGTCGCGCGCGCGGTTCATCAGATCGGACAGATGCTCGCTGGTGCTGGGATTGACCGGCGTCGGGCGCACCATGCCGGGAAAGGACAGGCCGCTGACCTCGAAGAAGTGCGCGGCCACGTCGCCCTCGGGGAAGATGTCCCGCCGGAACGGATAGACCTTCAGCCCCGGGAGCCCGACCTGCTCTTCCCACGCCCGCAGGCCCGTCAACCAACTGGGGAAACCGTGATCCTTCCAATAGGCCTCCGGCGAGTCATGGGACTTGATGCCCCATTGCTGCCAGGCCGCGATCAGGAAGTCGTCCCACCGGCGCACATAGGCCACGACTTCGGGCGTGAACCCGGCTGCCCGCGCCGGCGGAATCAGCATCTCGGCGGCGCCGGTCCGCAGCAGCAGGTTCTCTGCGCTGATCACCAATGTGTCGGCCGCGCGCTCGTCCATCGCGACGGCCAGCCGCCGGAAGCGGCCCGCGAGTTCCGCAGCGCTGTCCTGCCGGCCTTTCAATTCGTCGAAATAGCCGACCTGACCATGGATGAAGCCGCCCTCCGCGTCCATCCGGTCGGAGGCCAGCAGCACGCCCCGCGCGGCCAGTGCCGCGCTATTGGCGGCGAGCGCCGCCTGTATCGCCGAGCTGCCGCATTTGGGGCCGCCGACATGCAGCAGCAGGCGCCGGGCGCGCGGCTCCGGCTCGCGCGCGGCACGCGCTCTCGCACGCCTTTTGGCCAGCGCGTCGCGCCATTTCCTGGGAAGACGAAGGGCGCGCGGGCCCCCCATCAGCCCTGCGTCGTCTGGAAGCCGGCGGCTTTCCAGGCGAGGATGCCGCCCGCCATGTGGCGGTGCAGGTCGAGCCCGGCGGCCTGCGCGGCGGCGGCTGCCTTCTGCGAGCGCTGGCCGGAGCGGCAGGAGAACACCAGCGTCTTCGCGCCGGGGTCCGGCAGGGCGGCGGCGTCGAAGGTGGACAGGGGAAAATCGACCGCGCCGGGTATGCGCTCGGCGGCCAGTTCGTTCGGCTCGCGCACATCAACGAGAAGGATGGTGCCGTCCTCAAGACCGGCCTTCACCTGCTCGACCGTCAAATTCTCGATAACGCCACCGAACGGGTTGGGCTGCATCGTCATGCTCCTTGGCTCAGGGGACGACGTAGTGCCCTGAGCCGGAGCGCGCAAGTCCGTTGCCGTCAGGTCGCGGTCAATTCGGCCGCGCCGTGGTGACACCCGCGACCACGAGCAGCCCGCCGGCCAGCACGATGAGCGAAGGCACTTCGCCAAACAGCAGCGCCGCAAGCGCCACGCCGACGACGATCTGCAGCAGCAGCACCACCGAGATCACGCCCGCCGGTAGCCGGCCGAGCGCAAAGGTGGCCAGCCCCTGGCCAGCGGCGTGGGGGATCAGACCGAGCCCGATCACCGCCAGCAGCCCCTGCAGCGACTGCGGCACGAGCACCTCACCCGCCGCCACCGCCCAGGCGAGGCAGACCACGGCGCCGGTGCAGCTGGCGACGAGCGACACCATGCCGCCACCGAGCGGCACCGCATCACCCTTGCCGGCCCGGCGCACCGCGCGCGTCGCCAGCATATACGAGGCATAGGCGAGCGCCGCGCCGACGCAGAGCAGGTCGCCGATCACGCTCACCGGCCGCGCCCCGGAAGCGCCGCCGCCCGCCGCGCTCGACCCGATGATGATGAAGGTTCCGGTCAGCGCCAGCACCAGCGCGATCAGCAGCCCACGGGTCGGCCGCTCGCGCAGGATCAGCCAGCCGAACAGGAACACGAACACCACGGCGAGATTGCCGAGCAGCAGCGCATTGGCGGTGCTGGTCAGGGCCAGCCCCTTGTGGAACACGATGAGGTCGGCGCCAAAAAACACGCCGGCCAGCATCGCCAGCAGCACCTGCCGCAGCGAAGGGCGCAGCGCCGTGGCGCCGGAGCGGCGCGCCTTGAGCGCCCGAGAGCGATGCTCGGCATAGGCCCACACCATGGCCGGCCCGAGCGCGAAGAACAGGCGCCAGAAGCCGATTGCCGCCGGCCCGGCATCGGCCAGCCGCACCAGCGGGGCCGAGCAGCCAATGCACATCGCGGCCATGACCACGGCGAAGAAGGCCTGCCGGCGCAGCTGCGTCTCGCGCAGCACGGAAGGGCTCGCGAGGGGAAGCCCCCCGAGCGAAGGCTCAAGGGCGGCGGCGGGGGGCGGAGACATTGCCGAACTCGACAGGTGCACAGGTGACGTGGCCTGCATCCCGACCGGGGCCGCACCGGCGCGGCGGCCGGGGCGGGCCTTATGTCGGCAGGCCCATGACAGGATGTCTAACCCGCCGGCTGAAATCGCCAAAGCGAGTTTATTTTGTCATTCCATCATGGTTTCTGATATAACCCCCGCGCGCCGGTCTGGGCGCTGACCATACTCATCCGGCGGACCGGGGAGCGCGATGCGACATCTCGACACCGAATCGCTGGGCATGCTGATCGCCATTGTCGACACGGGCGGGTTCACGGCGGCAGCCGAGCGCGTCGGGCGCACCCAGTCCGCGGTCTCGGCCCGCATCGCCCAGCTGGAGGACAATCTCGGCGTGCGGCTGCTGGAGCGCTCGCGGCGCGGCATCTCGCTCACCGAGACCGGCGAGCGGCTCGTCGCCCATGCCCGCCGTCTTCTGGCCTATGAGAGCGAGGCGCTGGCCGATCTCAAGGGCGGCACGCCGGAGGGCAGCGTGCGCGTCGGCATGCCCGACGATTATGTCGACGCCTATTTCACACCCACCATCGCCCGCTTCGCCGCCGCCTATCCGCGCGTCGAGATTTCCATCCGCGCCGATCTCTCCAAGCATATCGAGCCGGAGGTCGATCGCGGGCATATCGACGTGGCGCTGCTCACCCGCGACAGCACCCGCCCGACCGGCGAACTGATCAAGCGCGAAAAGCTGCTCTGGCTGGCGGCGCGCGGCTACCGCCCGGAGCGCAACTCGCCTTTGCCGCTGGCGCTGTTTCCCACCGGCTGCCGCGCCCGCCCGCACATCTCCTCCAGCCTCGACAAGGCGGGCTTGAGCTGGCGGGTGGCCTGCACCTCCTCCTCCCAGGGCGGCATCCACGCGGCGATCGAGACCGGGCTGTGCATCACCGCCCTGCCCGAATGCGCTGCGCCGCCGGACTGGCGCCGGCTAGGCCCGGCGGATGGGCTTCCGCCGCTGCCGGATATCGAGGTGGCGCTGTTCCTCGCCCCCGCCGCCTCCGCCGCCGCCCGCCGCCTCGCCGACATGCTGCGCACGGCACTCGCCATGCCGGTGGTGGAAGCCGCCTGACCCCTCGACCTCCCGCCTCCACCCGCCAGGACGCCGCGTGGGGCCATCAGCGCGCGCTGAATGTAACCTATAATTGCATGTATTGATTTACTTATATTAAGGATTGTATTACCGTTTCCCCATCTCTGAGAGGGGATCGGATATGTCGACGACGACGCCCACGGAAGGATCCGTGCAGACGTTCCGCCAGATCGTCGCCACCCTCATGCTGCTCGCCTACTGCGTGCCGCTGATTGTCGTCACCCTCTATGCGGCGTTGAAGATGAACCCGCTGACCTGGGAACTCGAAGACAAGACGATCCTGTCCAACGTCACCGATTTCGCGAAGAATTCGGCCGGCACGTTGAACATCCTGCGCCAGGTCCTGCTGCCCCTTCTCGCGGCTCTGACCGCCAACCTGCTGGCCTTCAATCCACATACAAGGCTGCTGTTCGGCCTGCTTGTGGTGGTGTCGACCCTGGCGCTGCTGGCGAGCCTGGTCGGCAGCACCCTGTTCGCGCCCGATCACTGGGACGACGCGGCGGTCAACCGGGCGTTCTTCGTCGACATCGCGTCCTCGCTGGCCGTCTATGTCATGCTGCTCGTGGGTTTGAAACTATGACCGCCCCCACACTCTCAGGCTTGGGCATCGGGCTCATCACGGCTGCGATCGCCGGGGCGCTGGCGATGACGGCGCCTTCCGCCCACGCCGAGGACGCCCCTACCGGCACGCCGCACTTCGTGCTCAACCTGACCGCGAATCCCGAATCCGCCATCCGCCGCGTGTCGATCTCGCGCAATGGCAGCGGCATCACCCTGGCGGAGGGTCACACCGGCCCGCTGCGCATCGAGCTCTCACCCCCGCTGCCGGAAAGACTCTGGCTGGTGGCCGACTGGAATGAGGGGCAGGACTTCTCCGCCTATCCCATCATGCTGGTGCACAGCCTCGCCGGCCTGAAGGCGGAGATAGTGTTTGTGAAGGATCCGCCGACCCGGCTTTCCAACGCCGCCATCCAGAGGCAGTGCGGGCAGTCCTCGGTCACGAGCGTTCCCCATGCCTTCCAGATGTATTTCACCTGCAAGGCCGCGGCGGTCGTCAATCCCGAGGATATCGGCATCACCCGGCGCGCCGCGTTGCAGGGCTGGCTGAAGGCCAATCTGTATCTGGTCAAGGCGGTGCAGCCGATCTCGCCCTTCGCCTATGACGACGATCTCGCTTCCGCCCTGCGCGCTGTCCTCGAACGAGGCGGAAGCGAGCGCGACTGGCAGCCGCTGCGCCTTGCCGACGCGCGCGACTTCGTCACCGCCTATGATGCGCGCGACATGCGCCTGTACGCGCTCGTCGGCCAGCTGAAGGACAGCGGCAATCTGGAGGCGGCCATGGCCGTGCTCGACTACGTCACCGCCGCCTATGACGCCCTTGTGGGCAAGGACGGAACGCAGCCGGTGGACCGCATCGACCGCGCCGTTCTCACCAGCACGCGCACCTATCTCGAAACACTCATGGCCGGCCGCGTCGCCCGTCAAGGGTAGCCTGACCTACGCTGCTGCCGACGAAGCGACCGCAAGGCCGACGTCGTCGCCCGCGTCGTCAAAATTTCACATGCGGCGCGGGCGCGGGCGCGGTAAAGCCGCGCGATGAGCGACACGCACGCCTCCACCGCCTCGCCCCATGAAGGAACGCCGCGCGAGGTGTTCCTCACCTTCCTGCGCCTCGGCCTCACCTCCTTCGGCGGGCCGGTGGCGCATCTCGGCTTCTTCCGCGAGGATCTGGTGAAGCGGCGCCGCTGGCTGAGCGAGGAGAGCTATGCCAGCCTCGTCGCGCTCTGCCAGTTCCTGCCGGGTCCGGCCTCCAGCCAGGTCGGCATGGCGGTGGGGCTGATGCGCGCGGGGCCCCTCGGCATGGCGGCGGCCTGGGTGGCGTTCACCCTGCCCTCGGCCCTGCTGATGCTGGCCTTCGCCTATGGGGTCACGCATGCGGACAAGGCCGGCCTCGCGGGCGGCTGGCTCGCCGGGCTGAAAGTGGCGGCGGTAGCCATCGTCGCCGATGCCGTGCTCGGTATGGCCAAGAACCTGTGCCCCGACCGCACCCGCCGCAGCCTCGCCCTCGTGGCGGCGGCCGCCGCGGCCATGGTGCCGGGCGCGTTGGGCCAGATCGGCATCATCGCCGGCGGCGCCCTCATCGGCCTCGCCTTCAGCCGGCTGGACGGCGTCGCCGTGACCGAGCCGGTGCGGCACCATCTGCCGGGCCGCATGGCCTCGCTCGCCGCCTTCGCGCTGTTCGCGCTGCTGCTCGTCGGCCTTCCCCTCCTCGCGCAAGCGACGGGCAATGCGGGAATTTCCCTGTTCGACACGCTCTACCGCGCCGGGGCGCTGGTGTTCGGCGGCGGCCATGTGGTGCTGCCGCTGATCGAGGCGGAACTGGTGAAGCCGGGCGGGCTGACGCGCGAGGTCTTCCTCGCCGGCTATGGCGCGGCGCAGGCGGTGCCGGGACCGCTGTTTTCCTTCGCCGCCTATGTCGGCGCCGTCATGCCGGTGCCGCCCAACGGGATTGCCGGCGGCCTGCTGGCGCTGGTGGCGGCCTTCCTGCCCTCGGCACTCCTGGTCTTTGCCGCGCTTCGCTTCTGGACGCGGCTGGCCGCGAACCGCCGGGTGCGCGACGGCCTTGCCGGCATCAATGCGGCGGTGGTCGGGCTGCTCGGCGCGGCGCTGTGGGACCCGGTGTTCACGTCCAGCGTCACCTCGGGCCGCAGCTTCGCGCTGGCGCTCCTCGCCTATCTCGCCCTGGCGCTGTGGCGTGTGCCGGCCTGGGCGGTGGTCGCGGGCGCCGCCGTTGGCGGCGCCATCCTTCTCTAGAAAGAACCCGCCGCCTTTGGCGGCGCCATCCTTCCCTAGACAGAACCGGCCGCCCTGGACGGCGCCATCCTTCTGTAAAGGCCTCAGCCGCGCGAGACCTTGAACGGGGCGAAGCTCTGGCAGGTGGCGAAGGCCTGGATGCGGTTGATATTAACCCGGCGCGGCAGGGTGGAGGCGAAGAACACCTGCTCGGCGATATCCTCGGCCGTCATCGCCTCAGTGCCGGCATAGACGCTCTCCGACTTGGCGGCGTCGCCATGGAAGCGCACCAGCGAAAACTCCGTCTCCACCATGCCGGGCTCGATATTGGTGACGCGCACGCCGGTGCCGGCGACATCGGAAATCAGGTTGAGCGCGAACTGCTTCACGAAGGCCTTGCTGGCGCCATAGGCGTTGCCGCCGGGATAGGGATAGTCGCCGGCCACCGAGCCGGTGAACAGCACATGCCCCTCCTTCGCCTCCACCATGGCCGGCAGCGTGGCGCGGACGGTGTAGAGCAGGCCCTTGATGTTGGTCTCCACCATGTCGTCCCAGTCCTTCAGGCTGGCGGCATGGGCCGGCTCCAGCCCGAGGGCGAGCCCGGCATTGGCAAACACGACATTGAACGGGGCGAAGGCCTCCGGCACGCCGGCCAGCGCCGCGACCAGCGCGTCATTGTCGCGCACATCCACTTCCAGCGGGTGGAAATGGCTGCCGAGTTCGTCGCGCAGGGCGATCAGCCGGTCGGCGCGGCGGCCGGTGCCGACCACGCGGGCGCCCGCCAGCGCGAAGCGCCGGGCCGTGGCGGCGCCGATGCCGGAGGTCGCTCCGGTGACAAGGACACGCAGTGTGGCGGGATCCAGCATCTCATACATGGCGCAGCTCCTCTTCGCTGCAACGCACATAGACCAGTTCGAGGCAAAACTGAACGGTGCTGAAGGCAGGGCGGCCGCGCGGTATCTTATTGCCTTGACGCTGCGCCGCGTTAAGCCTTCCTTGAGCATAACCGCGCCAAATGTCGCCATGGCGAAACCCTGCCCCGGTTGCGCGGCGTTAGGGTCACGCTGATGCCATCTTCCCCACCGAAACAGGGCCACCCTGTTTCCGCGTGGAGACGGGGCCGGCAGCAGGGATAATGCGCATGTCGCACCCGACCCTGCCGCGTGTAAGTTGCAGAAGACGCCCGGCCACCGTGCTGGGCGAGGAGTACGAGTTGATGAAGTGCAGCGCCCTCGTCCTCACGTCCGCCACCGCCCTGCTTCTGGGCGGATGCAGCACCGTGCTCGACGGGTTCGGCGACAAGGCGCCCAGTCCCGTCGAAACCAGCCAGATCACCCCGGCCCCGTCCGGCTCTGTGGAGAGTTCGCCCGTCGCGGCCCCCACCGGCTATGGCGCCTCGGCCGCCACCGCCGCCGCCGCTGTCACCCCAACCAGCCAGAGTTCCGCCACGCCGGTCGCGCTCGCCCCGCCGGCCGCCACGGCGCCGGGCGGCGTCGCCTATGCCGAGCCGGGCGCCGCCCGCACCCAGCTCGCCGGCACATGGAACTACAGCTGGGACGGTGGCCAGAAGAAGTGCAAGGTCACCCTCTCCACCGATCGCGGCATGTCCGGCTTCGCCGCCACGGCCGATGTCGATTGCCCCAACGATATCTTCATGACCAAGGGCTGGGACGTGTGGGGCAGCGAGATCGTGCTGCAGAACCATGTCGGCAAGGTCACCGCCCGGCTGCAGCCCGCCGGCGCCGGCCAGTATGACGGCGTCGCCACCGGAGACGGCGCCAAGGTGACGCTGACCCGCACCTGATCGCCCGCGCCCTGAAGGGGCGCCTCGGCTTACCGCCTTCCTCGACGTTCACTCCGGAAAACCCCGCCGCAAGGCGGGGATAAGCTGGCCCGCGTCTTCGTACTGTCTCGTATGGCGGACAAGGTCGGGATGTGTGAGCGTGTGCAGAGCGCCCGCTCACATCAAAGGGAACGTGGATTTAGTTCGTGCGTTTGGCGTCTGGCGCGCTCATCTTATGCATGAGCAAAGCCGATTGATTCGTGACGGCGATCGGAGGAAGTTGTGATGCTGCAGTCAGCGCGCGTGACAGTGACGGCTCCGACCCCCGCCCCGCTGCGCGCGGCCGAGCCTCGCCTCACCTATGGCCGGCCCGACGCCGCAAACGCGGCGCAGATGATGTCCCAGCATCTCGACCTCGCCCGCCCCGACTCGGACGCCGAAGCGCTGCGCCTGCTGCGGCAGGCCTTTCCCGCCGTGCCGCTGTCGGCGCGTGTCGAGGCGATGAAGGCCCGCGCCCGCTGAATGGCGGGCGCTAAATCATCTAGTTCAGCGGACCCGGCCGGTCCTCACGCGTCCCGCCCGCCAGTGGCGCCGCGTGGAGCGCGGCGGCGTTGTCACGGGCGCGATGCTGCTCATATTCGCGCGCCAGCTTGTTGTAGCGCATGACCGAGAAGGGCAGCGCCGCGAGATAGGCGACGCAGATCACCGAGAGCACCGCCCAGGGCCAGGTCACCAGCACCGCGACGAACAGCACCACGCAGACGAACAGCGGCAGCACCTTGTCGCGAGGAATGCGCGCGCCGAGCCGCTTGCCGGAATAGGCCGGCAGCTTCGAGACCATCAGCAGCGCCATCACCAGGCAGTAGAACGCCGCCACCGCCGGCGAGGCGACGAGGCGCGGCAGGCCGATCAGTTCGAGATAGACCGGCAGCAGCACGCAGATCGCGCCCGCCGGCGCGGGAATGCCGGTGAAGAAATCGCCGGCGAAGGCCGGCTTGTTGGGGTCTTCCAGCATTACGTTGAAGCGGGCGAGACGGAGCGCGGCGCAGATGGCGAAGGCCAGCGCGGCGATCCAGCCCACCGAGCCCAGCGTCTCCAGCCCCCACATATACAGCACCAGCCCCGGCGCCACGCCGAAGCAGACGAAATCGGAGAGGCTGTCCAGCTCCGCGCCGAAGCGCGACGTGCCCTGCAGCAGCCGCGCCAGCCTTCCGTCGAGCCCGTCCAGCACTGCCGCCAGCACGATGGCGCCGAGCGCCAGTTCCAGCCGTCCCTCGATCGCCATGCGGATGCCGGTAAGGCCGGCGCACAGCGCCAGCAGCGTCACCAGATTGGGCAGCAGCACGCGCAGCGGCACCGCCTGGAAACGGCGGCGCGGCGGCTCGGGGGCATTCGGCTCAAAAGGCGCAAAAGGATCGGCCATCGCACGCTCGTGGCTTGAGGAACTCAGTCGACGCGGAAGGTCGGCTCGGTGCCGAACGCCGCGCGGTCCGCCAGCACGGTTTCGCCGGCAATGGCGCGCTGGCCTTCGGCCACGGCGGGACGCGTGCCGAGCGGCAGATAGACATCCACGCGCGAGCCGAAGCGGATCAGCCCGAAGCGCTCGCCCGGCGCCAGCAGGTCGCCCTCGCGCACGAAGCTGACGATGCGGCGCGCCACCAGCCCGGCAATCTGCACCACGCCCACCAGCCCGATGGCGGTGTCGAGCACCATGCCGCTGCGCTCATTGTCCTCGCTCGCCTTGTCGAGATCGGCGTTGAGGAACTTGCCGGGGCGATAAGCGATGCGGGTGATGCGGCCGGCCAGCGGGGCGCGGTTCACATGAACGTCGAACACGTTCATGAAGATGCACACGCGCGGCAGCGGCAGATCGCCGAGGCCGAGCTCGGCCGGCGGCACGGCGGGGCCGACAAGGCAGACGCGGCCATCGGCCGGGGAGACGACCAGCCCCTCGCGCACCGGCGTCACCCTCTCGGGATCGCGGAAGAAATAGCAGATCCAGGCGGTGATCAGCACGCAGATCCAGCCCAGCGGCGGGAACAGCCACAGGAACAGCAACGCCACGGCGGCGCCGATCAGGATGAAGGGGTAGCCCTCGCGGTGGACGGGGGCGAGACCGCTGCGGATCGAATCGAGGACGGACATCAACTGGCCTTTCTGCCCGGCGCCCCTGGGGCCTGCGCCGGGTCCTGCGGGGAGAGGTAGGGCCAGCCGCGCCGGCCGTCAAATGCCGGATGCGCGACATGGTTCCGCATCGGCACCCGCCGGCCGATGGCCCGGCTCAGGCGAGCGCCGTGTCCGGCGCGTCCACGTCCTCCGCCTCCACCTCTTTCAGCGTCTCGCGGGCGCGCTCGGCCTCGCGCTGGCGCTCCCACATGGAATGGTAGAGCCCGCCCCGGTCCATCAGTTCGCCATGGGTGCCGCGCTCGGCGATGCGCCCATGCTCCAGCACGATGATCTCGTCCGCCCCGACCACGGTGGAGAGGCGGTGCGCGATGACGAGCGTGGTGCGCCCGCGCGAGACGCGCTCCAGCGCGTCCTGGATCTCGCGCTCCGTGTGGCTGTCGAGCGCCGAGGTGGCCTCGTCCAGAATGAGGATCGGCGGGTCCTTGAGGATGGTGCGGGCGATGGCGACGCGCTGCTTCTCGCCGCCGGAAAGTTTGAGCCCGCGCTCGCCGACCTCCGTCGCATAGCCCTTGGGCGTGCGGCGCACGAAGCCGTCGATCTGCGCCAGTTCCGCCGCGCGCACCACCTCCTCCTCCGAGGCGCCGGCGCGGCCATAGCGGATGTTGTAGCCGAGCGTGTCGTTGAACAGCACCGTGTCCTGCGGCACCATGCCGATGGCGGCGCGCAGCGTCTGTTGCGACACCTCGCGAATGTCCTGCCCGTCGATGACGATGCGGCCGGCATTCACGTCGTAGAAACGGTACAGCAGCCGCGAAATGGTCGACTTGCCCGCGCCCGACGGCCCGACAATGGCCACGGTGCGCCCGGCCGGTACCTCGAAGCTCACGCCTTTGAGGATTTCGCGGTCGGGGTCGTAGGAGAAGCGCACGTCCTCGAACCGCACCGTGCCGCCGACCAGCGCCAGCGCCGGCGCGCCGGGCCGGTCGCGGATTTCCGGCGAGCGGGCGAGGATGGCGAACATCGCCTCGATGTCGATCAGCGACTGCTTGATCTCGCGGTAGATCATGCCGAGGAAGTTCAGCGGCTGATAGAGCTGGATCATCATGGCGTTGACCATGACAAAGGAGCCGACCGACTGCCGCCCGGCGCGGATATCGAGCACGCACAGCGCCATGACGGCAGTGAGGCCGAGGGTGAAGATCGCCGCCTGTCCGGCGTTCAGCCAGGCCAGCGAGGTGTGGGTGGACACGGTGGCCCGCTCATAGCGGGCCATGGAGCGGTCATAGCGCTCGGATTCCCATTTCTCCGCGCCGAAATACTTCACCGTCTCGTAATTGAGCAGGCTGTCCACCGCCTTGGCGTTGGCCTCGGTGTCGCTCTCGTTCATCGCCGCGCGGATGCCCATGCGGTATTCCGTCATCACGAAGGTGAAGACGGTGTAGCCGACGATCATGCCGAGGGTCGCCGCCACATAGCGCCAGTCGAACTGCCAGAACAGCACGCCGATCACCATCGCGAATTCGAGGATGGTGGGGCCGAGATGCAGCACCAGCATGCGCACGATGGTCTCGATGCCCTCGCGCGAGCGCTCCAGCACGCGGGTCAGGCCACCGGTCTTGCGCTCCAGATGGAAGCGCAGGGAAAGCGCGTGCATGTGCTGGAAGGTCTCCAGCGCGAGGCGCCGCACGGCATGGATCGCCACTTTGGCGAACAGCCCGTCGCGCCACTGGGTCAGGCTGGCCATGACGATGCGCGAGCCGCCATAGGCGAGCGTGAGCATCAGCGGGCCGGCGACCAGCCAGGCGATGGCGTCGGTGGAAATGCGCGCGCCCTCGCCCTCCGCCACCGCGTCGGTCGCCCATTTGAAGAAGAAGGGCGTGGACAGGGTGGCGATCTTGGCGAGCACCAGCAGCAACAGGCCCCAGACGACGCGGGCGCGCAGATCGGCGCGGTCGGCGGGCCAGAGATAGGGCCACAGCCCCTTGAGCGCGATCAGCAGGCTGCCGCGCGGATTGATCTCGGACGCTTTGGACGGGCGGGCGACGGCGGGAACGCCCTGGGCAGCGGACATGCGGATTTCCGTTCTTCTCAAGCACGGGCGGCGGCGGCCCGGGCGGGTCAGTCGTCGTCCAGATGGTGATGCGGCGCGCTCAGGCCAGAGCGCCCTCGCGCGGATCAGGGTTGCCGGGCGCGTCGGTCTCGCCGAATGCCGTGCTCGCTTCCGCCGGGGTCGCTTCCGCCGGGGTCGCTTCCGCCGGGGTCGCTTCCGCCGGGGCCGCGAGCCGCGCCAGCAGCGGCAGCAGCTCGTCGGCCAGCGCCTGCACCGTGGCGCGGTCGAGGCAATAGCAGGAGCGCGGCCCTTCGATGGTGCCGGTGATCAGCCCCGCCTCCTTCAGCACCTTGAGATGCTGGGAGACGGTGGACTGGGCGAGGGTGAGCCCGCGCACGATCTGCCCGCACTGGCAGCGCCCGGTCTGCGCCAGCGCACGGACAATGGCCAGCCGCGCCGGATGCGCCAGCGCCCGCAGGCGCAGCGCCAGCACCTCGTCGGGTTCGGCAGAGGTTTCATGAACATTCATCGCCATCGTTTATCGTCGATTGACGATGGTTTCAAGACGGCGATGCGGCAACCGATGGTCGCGACAGGTACACCGTTGCGCCCATACTGGTGGCCAACCCCATCGAGAGGATCGATTCGTGTCGCGCCAGCATGCCACCCCTCTCCTCTTGGGCAGCGACAGCAGCATTGCCCCGCTGAAACTCTCTCCGCTGGCGATGCAAGCCGGCGACGGCGCCGTTGCCGAGGCCGACATTCAGCGTTTGGTGCATGAGCACCCCACCGTCCTCCCAATCGAGGAGATCGACCCGACCTTCGCCGGCGCCGTTTCCATCTGCCGCGAGCTGCGCACGCCTGCGGGACCGATCGACAATTTCCTGGTCACGCCGGGCGGCCTTCCGGTGCTGGTGGAATGCAAGCTGTGGCGCAACCCCGAGGGACGGCGCGAGGTCGTCGGCCAGATACTCGACTACGCAAAGGAACTCAGCCGCTGGACCCAGTCCGACCTTCAGCGCGAGGCGAATGTGCGGCTGCGGACATCAGGCAACATCCTGCTGCAGAAGGTGCGCGAGGTCGCCCCTCACGTGGACGAAATCGCCTTCAACGACGCATTGAGCTCCAATCTGCGGCGGGGGCGGTTCCTGCTGCTCATCGTCGGTGATGGCATTCGCGAAGGCGTGGAGGCCATCTCCGAGTATCTTCAGCGGCACGCCGGCCTTCACTTCTCCTTCGGTCTGGTCGAACTCCCCATTTTCGTTCTTCCCGACGGCAGCCGCCTCGTGACGCCCCGGGTGCTGGCCCGCACCGTCAACATCGTCCGTCAGGTCGTTGCCGTCCCGGAAGGCATGGCCGTGGCCGACCTCGCCTCCGAGGACGAAACCACCGAGGTGCTGGACCCCGATCAGGCGGAACTTGCGGCAAAGCGTCAGCAATTCTGGAAGGAGTTCCTCGCCGTGCTGAAGCTCGACGACCCCGAGCAGCCGATTCCCCGTCCCGCACGGCAGGGCTATCTCAGCTTCATGTTCCCCGCGCCGAATGGCAGCAGCTGGCTGACCGTCTATCGCGACATGAAGAAGAACGAGGTGGGCGTGTTCCTGTCCGCCTCGCGCAACAGCGCGGGTGAATACGCAGCGGCGACAATCGCCGAGGAATGGAACGCCGTTCAGCCCCAGCTTGCGGGCACGGCGGCGCTCTGGAAGGACAGCTTTGGCCGCCCGAAGGTCAGCGACCATCGCAGCTTCTCGGATCTTGAAAACCCCGGCCAGCGCGCCCTCGCCTTCGCGTGGCTCGCCGAACGGGTGAACACCTTCGTCAATGTCCTGCGTCCGCTTGTCCGCTCTGCGGTAGACGATTATCGAGCGCGCGAGGGCCTGTGAGACATCCTTACGGAACCTCGACACCTCGCAGCAACTTCACCCCGCGCGCCCGCCGGGCGGACTTGACGGACCTTTTGCGCAGTGCACCATGGTGGCCATGACAAAGATTAAGAGCATTTGCGTCTATTGCGGCGCGGCCACCGGGGCCGATGCCGTCTATCTCGACACCGCGATCGCCCTCGGGCGCCTGCTCGCTGCCGAGGGCGTCCGCCTCGTTTATGGCGGCGGCGGCGTCGGCTTGATGGGCGCCACCGCCCGCGCCTGCGCCGAAGCCGGCGGGCGGGTGACCGGCATCATCCCGGATTTCCTGATCGGCAAGGAGCAGGCCTTCGACCATGCTCACGAACTGATCGTCACCAAGGACATGCATGAGCGCAAGCGGCTGATGTTCGAACGGGCGGACGCCTTCATCGCCCTGCCCGGCGGCATCGGCACGCTGGAAGAGCTGATCGAACAGCTCACCTGGGTGCAGCTCAACCGCCACGCCAAGCCGGTGATGGTGCTGAACGTGGCCAATTTCTGGGACCCGCTGCTGACCCTGCTCGACCACATGCAGGCCACCGGCTTCGTCAATGTCGCCCGGCCGGTGAAGCTGCTGGTGGCGCATAATGTGCGCGCGGTGCTGCCGAAGCTGCACGGTGCCGTCGCCCATCTCGGCGAGGGCGATCTGCACGGCGCGGCCGAGGAGCGCGTGCTCGACCGGATGTGAGCGCCGCCTCGCCGGGCCTGTCAGGATCGTGATGCCGCGCGCGATGGCGCTGCGCCGCCGGAAACGGTAATCGAAGACGGTTGCCGTTCCGGCGTTCACAGGTTTTCCCATGACAGTCTCCGCCTTCTCGCTCCGCCGCCCGCTCGCGCGCCTGCTCGGTCCCGCCTGCCTGTCGCTCACCCTGGCGCTCGCGCCGGCCGCGCAGGCCTGCACCTCGCTGATCTATCGCGACGCCAACGGCGCGGTGTATTTCGGCCGGACGCTGGAACTCGCCATGGAGCTGCCCTACCGGGTGGCCTATATCCCGGCCGGCCAGCGCTACAGTTCGACCGCCACCGCCGGTGCCGCCGCGCTCGCCTACACCACGAAATACCGCATGCTGGCGATCACCGTGCCGGACGGCTCGCTGGACGATCTGAAGATCGTTGAAGGCTTCAACGAAAAGGGCCTCACCTTCAGCCTGCTCGCCTTCGCCGGCGCCGCCGGTCCCACGCACGCCTTCGAGATGACCAAGGCGGCGCTTTCCGCCATCGACCTCGGCTCCTGGACGCTCGGCCAGTTCCAGGATGTGGCCGAGGTGAAGGCGGCGCTCGCCAGCCAGCCGGTGCTGCTGGCGCCGCTCGCGGTGCTCGGCAATGCCAAGTCGCCCTTCCACTATGTGCTGCACGACCGCAGCGGCGCCTCGATCGTCATCGAGTTCGCCAATGGCAAGCAGACCGTCTACGACAACCCGGTGGGCGTGATGACCAACGGGCCGGAGCTGCCCTGGCACCTCACCAACCTCAACAACTACACCTTCCTCAGCAATGTCGACCAGTCGAGCGGCCAGTTCGGCGCGCTCAAGGTGGCGCAGCCCGATTCCGGCATCGCCACGGCGGGGCTGCCGGCGTCGAACACGTCGGTCGGGCGCTTCGTGCGCGCGGTGTATTATTCGCAGTACGCGCAGAAGGTGACCGCGCCGGACGACGCGGTGCGCACGCTCGCGCATATCATGAACAATTTCGACCGGCCCAAGGACATCACCATCGACACCAATGCCGGTGGCAATGAGGGCATCGCGGCGGTGGCGACCAAGGACTCGCCGCCCTTCACCAGCGAATACACCTCATGGACGGCGCTGACGGATCTGAACCGCAGCGTGCTCTATGTCCGCACCTATGGCGGGCTGAACTACAGCACCTTCGATCTCACCAAGCTGGCGGCCGGCAAGGCTGTGCTGTCGCTGCCGCTGGCCACGCTCGACGGCATGGCCGGCGACGCCACCGCCGCGCTGATCGCCGCCAAGGCCCCGTGAGCGAGAGGCAGCGCCCGGCACACATTGCCGGGCGCTTCTTCAATGGGTGGTCGCCGGCGCGGCGAGCTGCTTTTCCATCGTCGTGTTGGCCAGCCACACCCCGCCGAGGGAGAGTGTGTTGCGCTGCTTGGGCTGGAAGCCGCGCTTGCCGAAGAAATCGAGCGCGGTGTCGCTGGCGTCGACCGTGAGGCTTTTCGCCCCGCGCGCGCCGGCCAGCCGCTCGATGGCGTCATAGAGCAGCGCGCCGACGCCCTCGCCCGCCACATCCGGCCGCACATAGAGCATGTCCACCAGCTTGTTGTCGGCCAGCGCGATGAAGCCCACCGGCTCGCCATCGCGGGTGGCGACAAGGGTGAGGTGGTCCTTCAGCCGCGCCGCCAGCGCCTCCACGTCGGACGCCGCCGCCGCCCAGGCTTCCTGCTGGTCGCTATCATAATCCTCGCCCGTCAGTTCGAGGATCGCCGCCTCGGCAATGGCAGCGAGCGCCGGTAAGTCGCCGGGCAGTGCCGGGCGCAGCGCGGCGGCGGGCGGGCGCTTCGCCTCGCCGCTCACCGCTTCGGCTCCCAGCTCGTGGTGCCGTCCTTATTGTCCTTCAGCGCCACGCCGAGCGCCAGCAGCTCGTCGCGGATGCGGTCGGAGGCCGCCCAGTCGCGGTTCTGCCGGGCGACGATGCGCTCGGCGATGCGGGCCTCCACCTCTTCCGGCGCGATGGCCAGCGCCGGCACGCGGGCCGCCGCCCAGGCTTCCAGCGGGCCGGGCTCGAAGCCGAGAAAGGCCAGCGTGCCCGCCAGCGCCTTCTTGCCGGCATGGTCGCGTAGCGCGTGCATCTCGGCAATCGCCTTGGGCGTGTTGAGATCGTCCGCCAGCGCCTCCAGCACGGAGGGTGCCGGGCGCGGATAGGCGTCGGGCGCAGCGGCGTCGAACCACTGCTCCAGCGTCTTGGCGCTCTCCTCCAGCCCCTTCACCGTCCAGTCGATCGGCTGGCGGTAATGGGTCTTCAGCATGTTGAGCCGCAGCACCGGGCCGGGCCAATCGGCGAGCAGCTGGCGGATGGTGATGAAGTTGCCGAGCGATTTCGACATCTTCTCGCCTTCCACCTGCAGGAAGCCGTTATGCATCCACACCTTGGCCATCAGCCCGGAATGGAAGGCGCAGCGGGACTGCGCCACCTCGTTCTCATGGTGCGGGAAGACAAGGTCGATGCCGCCGCCATGAATGTCGAAGGTCTCGCCCAGATGCTTCCAGCTCATGGCCGAGCACTCGATGTGCCAGCCCGGCCGGCCGGGAACCGCGATGCCCGCCGGCGAGGTCCAGCCCGGCTCGCCCGGCTTGGACGGCTTCCACAGCACGAAGTCCATCGCGTCCTGCTTATAGGGCGCGACATCCACCCGCGCGCCGGCGAGCATGTCGTCCAGCGGCCGGTTGGAGAGCTTGCCGTAATCGGGCATGGACGGCACCGAGAACAGCACATGGTCCTCGGCGACATAGGCATGGCCGGAGGCGACCAGCTTCTCGATCAGCTGCCGCATCTCGGCGATGTGCTCGGTCGCGCGCGGCTCCACATCCGGGTGCAGCACGCCGAGCGCTTCGAGGTCGTCATGGAACTGCGCCTCGGTGGTGAAGGTCACCTTGGCGATCGCCTCATTGAGGTCGAGGCCCGGGTGCTCGGCCGCCGCGCGCGCGTTGATCTTGTCGTCCACGTCGGTGATGTTGCGCACATATTTGACATGGTCGGCGCCATAGAGGTGGCGCAGCAGCCGGTAGAGCAGATCGAACACGATCACCGGGCGCGCATTGCCGATATGGGCGAAGTCGTAGACCGTCGGGCCACAGACATACATGCGCACCTTGGCGGCATCGAGAGGCGTGAACACCTCCTTGGTCCGCGAGAGCGTGTTGTAGAGCTTCAGCTCAGGAAGCGCCTGTATGCCCGACATGAGTGTGCCTTCTCGATCCTGCCGCGCCCGATGAGGCGCGGCGTGGCGTCTGTCGTCCGTTTGGCCCGCCGCGTCAAGCCGAGCCGGCGACAACGCCCCCACCCGCGCGGTTTTCCGCAACGCCCGCGCCGGTCGCCCGGCCTGTATTGACCCTGGGAGAAGGCGAGGTTATCCCCCGGCCGCGATGACGCCGGTGCGAAATTTTAAGGGTCGGTTCAAACCTTTTCGCCACATTCACGTTGTCGGACCGCCACCTTGTCGCCACCAGTGAACGCACCTCCCATGAACGCGATGCCGCGCCTGCGCCTGTCCCTGCTTGCCCTTGCCCTGATGCTGGCCCCCGGCCTCGCCCAGGCGGAAGAGAACACCGGAATCTTCAGCGTCGATCTCTCCGACGGCTATGGCATCGACGCCTGCATCGCCTCGGGCGCGAGCTGCGGCCAGGCAATGGCGGATGCGTGGTGCCGCGTGCACGGCTTCACCCGCGCCACCAGCTTCGGCGTGGCCCGTTCCGACGTGCAGGCCAGCCTGGGCGAGGTCACCGCCCCGGTGCGCACCGCCGCCTGCGAAGGCAGCGCCTGCCAGGGCGCCGTCGCCATCACCTGCGCCCGCTGACGCCTCCGGGCGCGCCGCAGCGGGCGCGCCCCTTCGCTCTCACTCAAGAAAATCCGCGCATTTGGGCGCCTCGTTGGTCGCGCCCCACGGCATGATGGGAACGGTCGAGGTCGAGTTCTTCGGGCTCCCCTCGATCAGCTTGTCAGAATAGACGAGATAGACCAGCACGTTGCGCTTGGTGTCGCAGCCGCGCACGATCTGCATCTTCTTGAAGATCAGCGAGCGGCTCTCGCGATAGACCACATCGCCCTGCTCGAATTTGCGCTTGAAGCTGATCGGGCCGATCTGCCGGCAGGCGATGGAAATGTCCGACACCTCCTCCGCCACCCCAAGCATGCCCTTCACCCCGCCGCGCTCGGGCACGGTGTAGTGGCAGGCGACGCCATCGACCACGGGATCGTCGATGCCATAGGTCGCGAGCTTGTCGTCGGGGGTGAGGAATTTCCACACCGTCGACTTGCGGAAGATCAGGTCCGGCTCCTGCGCCTGTACGGGCGCGACGGCGAGGCCGGCGGCCAGCGCCAGGGCGGCAAGGGCGGCGCTGCGGAAGACGGATAGGCGGGGGGCACGGATCATGCGGATGTGAACTCCGGTCGGAACGCCCCGCATATGGGGAGGCGAGGGCCGCGCGCAACGCCCCTCCCACCGCCCTTGCTCACCAGGGCGGACGCGCGGCAGCCCTCAGGGAAAGCGGGTTCAAACTTTCGACAAGCTTGCCATGCTCATTGCGCCGTTCGCCTGATTCCGGCACACCCTCTCCCGTCCGCCATCGCGATTGCAGTCCCCTTGATGATGTTCCGCCGTCCCCGCTTCGCCGTCCGCCTCCTCGTCGCTGCGGCTCTCCTGGCCCCGGCCGGCCTCGCGGTCGCGCAGGATTATCCGCCCGGCAGCGTCGGCGGCGGCTATGAGAGCGGCGACCGCTCGACCTGCATCCGGCTGGAAGGCCAGCTTGCCGGGCTCGATCGCGGCCAGGGCGGCGGCCAGCCGGATTACGGCGCCGCCATCGCCCAGCAGCAGCAGGACATCGCCAATCTCACCGCGCAGGTGCGCCAGCTCGGCTGCGACAAGCGCGGCTTCCTCATCTTCCAGCCGCAGCTGCCGCCCCAGTGCGAATCGCTCAACCGGCGCCTCACCCAGGCGCGCTCGACGCTCGACCGCACCATGATGCAGGCGCGCGGGCAGCAGAGCGGCAATGACGAGCAGCGCCGCCAGCTCATCTACGCCCTCGCCCAGAACAATTGCGGCCCGCAATATCAGGCTGCTCTCGGCCAGGGCGGCGGCGGTGGAAACTACGGCAACGCCAATCGCCGCCCGCGCAATTTCATCGAGCAGCTGTTCGGCGTGCCGACGGAAGAAACCGGCCCGCTCGACGTGCAGCCGCTGGAAATGCCGAAGGTCTCGACCTATCGCACCGTGTGCGTGCGCACCTGCGACGGCTTCTTCTTCCCCATCTCCTTCGCCGCCACCCCGGCCAAGTTCGGCTCGGACGAGGCGCAGTGCCAGCGCCAGTGCCCCGGCACCGAGGCGCGGCTGTTCGCCTATCGCAACCCCGGCGAGGACATCAACCAGGCGGTCGGCATCAACGGCCAGCCCTATATGTCGCTGCCCACCGCGCTGCTGTTCAAGAAGGAATATGTCGCCGCCTGCTCCTGCCGCCCCGCCGGCATGAACTGGGCGCAGGCGCTGTCCGGCGCGGAAGACCCGACCCTGCGCAAGGGCGACATCGTCGTGACCGAGGATGCCTCGCGCGAAATGTCCCAGCCCCGCCCGGCCGCGCCGCCCGCGACCAAGAAGCCCTGATTCTCCAAATATCCGTCATCCCGGAACGGCCGTCACGCCGTATCCGGGATCGTCTCCCCGATCGGCATGCGGTCCCGGCTCTCCGCTTTGCTGCGGCCGGGATGACGGCCGGAGCCTTTAAAGCCCTACAGGCTAAGCGCTCTCGCCCCGCAGCCGCGCCGCCGCCTTGTCGCGGCCGATCAGCGGCAGCAGCGCCTTCATTTCCGGCCCGCTCTCGCGCCCGGTGAGGGCGAGCCGCAGCGGGTGGAACAGCGCCCGTCCCGCGCGCCCACTCGCCGGCTTTAGCGCCGCGATCCAGCGCGGATAGACATCCCCGCCCCATTCCTCCGGTAGCAGCGCCGCCGCCTGAATGAGGAAATCGGCATCTTCCGGGGCCGTCACCGGCGCCAGCGGCCCCTCGACCACGCGCCACCAGTCGGCCGCCTCGGAAAGCCGGGCCAGATTGCCGCGCACCGCCAGCCAGAAGGCCTCGCTGCCGCCGACGCCGAGCCCCTCCATCCGCGCGGCCACCGCCTCATAGGGCAGGTGATGCAGCGTCGCGGCGGTGAGCGCGGAAAGCTCGGCCGGGTCGAATCGCGCCGGGGCGCGGGAAATCTTGGCGAAGTCGATCTTGCCCGCCAGCGCCTCCAGCGAGGCCACCGGCTCCACCGCCAGCGAAGTGCCGGTGAGCACGGCGAGGCTCGCCACCGCCAGCGCCTCCTCCCCTTCCGCCCGCAGCGCCCGCAGCGAGAGATGGCCGAGCCGCTTGGACAGCCCCTCCCCGCTCGGCAGCACGAGCAGATTGTGGTGCCCGAAGCGCGGCACCCACCCGCCCAGCGCCTCGATGATCTCGATCTGCACGCCGGTATTGGTCACGTGGTCCTCGCCGCGCACCACATGGGTCACGCCCATATCGATATCGTCGACGACGGAGGTCAGCGTGTAGAGATAGGACCCGTCCTCGCGCACCAGCACGGGGTCGGAAAGGGTGGCGGTGTCGACGCCCTGCCGCCCGCGCACCAGATCGTCCCACACCACCTGCCGGCCATCGAGACGGAAGCGCCAGTGCGGGCGGCGGCCCTCGGCTTCGCGCGCGGCGCGGTCGGCGTCGGTGAGCTTCAGCGCCGCGCGGTCATAGACCGGCGGCAGCCCGCGCCGGCGCCGCGACTGGCGCATCGCCTCCAGTTCCTCTTCGCTCTCATAGGCGGGGTAGAGCCGGCCCTGCGCCTTGAGCCGCGCCACCGCCTCGTCATAGCGCGCGAGCCGCCGCGACTGGTGCTCCACCCGGTCCGGGGCGAGGCCGAGCCAGGCGACATCCTCGGCGATGGCATCGGCGAATTCCGCCGTCGAGCGGGCGGTATCCGTATCGTCATAGCGCAGGATGAACGTACCGCCCCATTGCCGCGCATAGAGGGCATTGTACAGCGCCGTCCGGGCGTTGCCGACATGCAGCAGGCCGGTGGGCGAAGGCGCGAAGCGCAGGACGGGCGGGGTGTCGGGAGCGGTGTCGGGCATGGCGTCTTATCGCCGAGGACGGCCCCCCGGAGCAAGCGCCCCGGTCCGCGTCGACGCCCCACAGCTTTACCTCAGCAGCCGCAAATGAGAGATTGCGCTGGTCGACAATATGCAAGAGGCGCTGCGGCGCTGATTAGTGGAGTTTCGCGTGACCCCGATCATCCAGGATATTTTCTCCATCTTCTTCGTCCTCGCTCTTGGATATGTCGCGGGAAAACGCTCCAGCTTCGATCAGGCTCAGGCCTCCGGCTTCAATCATCTGGTACTCACCTACTGCCTGCCGGCGCTGCTCTTTGTCTCCATCGCCAATTCCTCGCGCGAGGCGCTGTTCTCCGACACGCGGCTGCTGTCGATCTCCGTCATCGTGCTGCTGTTCTGGTACTTCGTCGCCTTTGCCGGGGCGCTGCTCGTTTTCGGCCATGACCGGCGCGAAGCGGGCATCGCCGGCCTCAGCGCTGGCGCACCGACCGTGGGCTTTCTTGGCATGGCGGTGCTCTCGCCGCTGTTCGGCGGCACGGCTGCACTGAGTGTCGCCATCGTCGCGCTGGTGGTGAACGTCATTCTCGTGCCGCTCGGCATGTTCTTCGTCGCGCCCAAGGGCACCAAGCCGGCGGCGGCTTTGATCAAGGCGGCGAAGGAGCCGGTGGTGCTGGCGCCGATGATCGCCGTGGCGCTGGTGCTGGCCGGCGTGCGCATGCCGGAACTGTTGCAAGCGCCGCTGGCGCTGATCGGCCACGCCACGTCAGGCGTCGCCGTGTTCGCCGCCGGGCTGGTGCTGTCGGCGCACAAGTTCCAGCTCAATACCGAAGTGCTGTGGAATTCGCTGGTCAAGGTCGGGCTGATGCCGGCCTCGATGCTGGCCCTCGCGGTGATGACGGGCGTCAGCCCCACCCATCTGGAACAGGTGGTGCTGCTCGCCGCGCTGCCGCCGGCCTTCTCCGGCATCGTCATCGCCGGGCGCGAGCAGACCTATGTCGGCCTCGCCTCCTCGACGCTGATCGTCAGCGTGATCGGCTTCGCCGTCGCCGCGCCGCTGTGGACCGCACTGGCGCGCCATTTCGCGGGGTAAGCTGGGCCCCCGAGAGCGATCAGGCGGACGGAACGTCGTCCGCCCCGGCCGGTTCCGCGTCGCTCCAGGCCAGCAGCCGCTCGGGGATAACCTGCCCATCCGGGCCGAGCGCCCCGGCCGGCTTCCAGCGGTTGCGCAGCGCGGCCAGAGCGTGCCGCCGGGTGGCGTCAAGCTGGCGCAGGGTGCCGCCGGGCGTCACCACGCGCGCGCCGAGCCGTTCGGCCAGGGCGGTGAGCAGCGCGCCACGCACGCCGGACGCCAGCGCGGCGGCCGCATCTGCCTCGGCAGGGCCGGCGAGCGGCGCCAGCAGCGCCTCCAGCGCCGCCACCGCCGGGTCGAGCGGCACACGGTCGACGCGCACGCCCAGCGCCCCGGCGAGGGCCGCCGCCTCCGTGAAGGTTTCGGCCGCGGCCGCGTCAAACGACAACGCCACCGCCCGCACCCGCGCCGGCCCCAGCGCGTCCACCGCCATCACCGCTGCCAGCGCCGAATCGCGATCGGCGGACAGGGCGAGCAGCGCGCCGCGCGCGCCCCTCTTTTCCACCTGGTCGCGCAGGCCGAGCACGCCGGCGGCATAATCCGCCTCGTCGCCGGCCAGCAGCGGCGCCCGCGCGCCCTCCTCGCAGCGCCAGCCATCGGCCCAGCGTTCCCAGCGTGTGATCCGCACCCGCTCCTGAAAGTTCGGCAGTTGCACCGCCAGCGCGCGGTCGGCATTGAGCACGAAGGAGCCGCCATCGAACACGGCCTCGCCCTGCCCGCCCAGCCCATTGACGAAGGCCAGCGGCAGCCCGCTCTCCACCACCCGCGCCACGACGCGGTTCAGCCGCGCGTCCTGCGCGTCGCGGTGATAAAGCGAGGCGCTGGGGACGAGCAGGATTTCCGCGCCCGTTTCCATCAGGCATTCGGCCACGTCGGGCGCGGCGATGTCGTCGCCCACCGGCACGCCGAGCCGCACGCCACGAAACGCCATCGGCCCCGGCATCGGACCGGGGGTGAACACGTCCCGTTCGCCGCCATCAGTCAGTTCCACCTTGAAGCGGCTCGCCGCCACCGCGCCGCCATCCAGCAGCAGGACGGCATTGTGCAGCCGGCCGCCCTCGTCCCATGGCGCGCCGATCAGCAGTGCCGGCCCGTCCTCGCCGGTCTCGCGTGCCAGTTCCTCCACCGCGCCCCGGCAGGCGGCGACGACGTCCGGCGCGCGGTCCTTGGGCAGCCCGCCGGAAAGGAACAGTTCGGGGAACACCAGCAACTCGGCCCCCTGCCCGCCCGCCAGCGCCCGCGCCTCGCGCACGCGCCGCACATTGCCGGCGATATCGCCAGCCACGGGGTTCAATTGGGCAACCGCGATGAGCAGCTGGTCGGCAGGCGCGGAGGAGAGCGTGCTGGACATGCGGCTTGATGTAGCCTTCCCGAGCAGTGGCGGCAACGCCGCTCCCCGTGCCTCGTTTCCGCCCGTCAGTCCCAGTCCGTGCCCGGCACGCGCACCGCAGCCGTGGTGAAGCCGGCCTTGCGCACCGCCATGGGCAGCAGCCGCTCCAGCCCGTGCATCAGCGTGCCGTCATCGGGAATCGGCTCGGCCGGGTAATCCGCCCAGTCGAGGCCGAGCGCGAGATAGGGCGCCAGCGCCGCCGGGCGGATGGCGAACATGTTGCCGACGGGAAAATCGACATAGGTGCCGGGCGGCTCGGTGAGCGCCAGATCCGCGCGCAGCTCCTCGGCGATGCGGCCATTGCGCGCCCAGTCGAGCAGATGCGTGTCCTCGGGATAGACGAGGCCGACCCTCGGCTGCGCCTCCATATGGGCGAGCACGGCGTCGAGCATGGGATGGGCGCCACCGATCAGGTTTTCCCACAGGAAGTTCCGCCACGGGTCGCCGATGGCGCGGCGCCTTCCCTTGGTCTTCTTGCCATGGACATGCAGGAACACGTCATAGCCGCCGCCCGCCAGCACGTCGCGCAGCGCGGAGAGGAAAGGCCCGACATCGCGCCCGACATTGGGCACCACGTCGATCCGCACCGGCGCGGGATAGGTCGCCGTCAGCGCCTTGAGTTCCGCCGCCTTGGCGGGCGTGTCTGTCGTGAGGAACAGGTCGGGGCGCGCGGCATTCACCGCGATACGCTCCAGCAGTTCCGGCAGCAGGTCGGGATAGAAGAAATGCCCGTGCAGCGCGCTCCTCAGCCCGCTCGCGCGCGGTTCCGGCAGCGGCCCGAAGACGGGGATCGCCCACGGCCCCGCCGGGCGCCCGCGCTCGATCCAGTGCGCGAGCGGGTAGCGCCGCTGGTCGAAGCACGCGACCGGGTGATGCTCGGCATAGATCAGCGGGTGGAAGCCGGAATAGGGCCGGCGCAGCGGCGGCCGGTTGGGGTGGCGCTTCAACAGCGCCTTGCGCCGCCAGTCGGCGATCCGCGCTTCCAGCTTCTCCACCACGGTGAAATCGCCCGGCGGGTCGTTCTCGCGCGGAATGTCGAGCACTTCCAGCCGCTCCGGCTCGGTCGCCAGCACCAGCGCCACTTCCCGGTCCAGCTCCTCGCCGATCTCGCGGCCGATGGCGACGACCTCGGCGGCGCCGGTTCCCAGCGGGTCCCCGGCCGCCACCAGCCGGCGCCGGGCGGCGAAGCGCGGCATGGCCGCCAGTGCCGCCTCGCGCGCGGCCGGCGAGGGAAACACCAGCGCGCTCGCCCGGTCGAGCGCCAGCTCCAGCGCCGGGCCGAGTGCGGGGTCGAGCGCGAGGTCCTGCGGCAGCGGCCCGGCCCGCTCGCTCTCCGTGGCGCCGATCACCGCGACGACGGGAATGTTGCGCTGTTCCAGCGCGTCGGCGGCGTCGATGGTCGAAAGCCCCACGGTGACGGCGAAGAGCGGCCGCTCCACGCGGGCGCGATAGGCCAGCGCGTCCAGAGTCACCGCGCGCGGCACGCGGGAGCGGGCGACCGCCACCGGCACCTCGACCGCGCCGCTGTCGCCGCTGTCCCCGCCCTTATCCAGCACGACAACCACCACGGCATAGTCCCGCGCCAGCGCGCGCAGCAGCGGCGCGGCGGGGCTGGCGCTGCTCTCGACCACCACCAGCACGGTGCGTCGGCCGGCCACCGGCGGGGGAAAGGCGAAACCGGCGGCGAGCGGGGCCAGCGTCGCATCGGCCTGGGTCAGCCAGCCGGCGAAGGGGCGGCGCGGCCGGCCGGGCTCCTTGAAGATCACGCCTTCCAGCCCCGGACGCGGGCGCTGATAGGCGTCGAACAGCAGCGCGCGCAGGAAGGCGCGCGGACGCCCCTCCGCGTCGAACAGCAGCTGGCCCAGCCACCGGCCGGCCTTCTGGGTGTGAACGGTGATCGAGCGCCGCAGCTTGCTGCGCTGCTTGGGCATATAGTAGCGCGCGCGCTTGGCCGGACGGTCGGTGGACGGACCATCGGTCGCCGGCAGGGCCTGTTCCGGCAGGGAAGACTCGGGACGGGTCATGACACTCCGGCGGGCCGATGCGGATCAGCGGAAGGGGCAAACGGGCGTTCCCGCAGGAAGCGCGGCGCCGCCCGGCGCTTGCGGGGTTCTAAAGAGCGCGGCCGGCGAAGGCCAGACCCTTGGCGCGCAAACTCACTCGGCGGCGACCGCCAGCGTGGCGCCATGCGAGCCTTGCCGCCGGCTGCCCCAGCGGTGCAGCGCCAGAATGGCGGGACGCAGGCCCTCCCCCGCGTCGGTGAGGCGGTAGCCGACCTGGGGCGGAACGGTGGGATAAACCGTGCGGGCGATCACCCCGTCCGCCTCCAGCTCGCGCAGCGCCTTGGCCAGGATGCGTGGCGTGACATTGGGCATGCGCCGGCCGAGTTCGGCGAACCGCACCTCGCCGGACAGCAGGTGATAGACGATGCCGCCCTTCCATTTGGCGCCGATGATTTCCAGCGCCGCCTCCACCGGGCAGCCCTCGCCGCACGCATAATCCTGATGCCGCCTTGCCATGGCCTGTCTCCGCTCCGGGCGCGCCAAATCTAGGATTTCGGGGGCGCGGGGGAAAGGGCGTATCCTTTTCGATAGCAGCCGACATTCTCGTGCGTTCTTGCGTCCGCCGCGCGCATCGCGACATCTGGGGACAGATCGTCACCCCACGCGCCGCCCCACGCGCCACCCCACGCGCTCCTTGGCGGCGCGACGCAGGAGAATCCAGATGAAGGCCATCGGCTACAGCACCTCGCTTCCCATCACCGAGGCGCAGGCACTGTTCGATTTCGAGACCGCCGCCCCGACCCCCGGCCCGCGCGACCTGCTGGTGCGGGTGAAGGCGGTGTCGGTGAATCCCGTCGACACCAAGGTGCGCCGGCGCCGTGCGGGCAGCGCGGAGGCGCCGGTCATCCTCGGCTGGGACGCCGCCGGCATCGTCGAGGCCGTCGGCGCCGAGGTGACGCTGTTCCAGCCGGGCGACGCGGTGTTCTACGCCGGCGACCTCAACCGCCCCGGCACCAATGCCGAGCTTCACCTCGTCGATGAGCGCCTCGTCGGGCTGAAGCCCGCTTCGCTCGGCTTCGCTGAGGCCGCCGCCCTGCCGCTCACCGCGCTCACGGCGTGGGAAGGGCTGTTCGACCGGCTGCAGGTGCCGATTGAGGGGGGAGAGGGCGCGAGCCTGCTCGTCGTCGGCGCCGCCGGCGGCGTCGGCTCCATGGTGGTGCAGCTCGCCCGCCAGCTCACCCGCCTCACCGTTATCGGCACCGCGTCGCGGCCGGAAAGCCGCGCCTGGGTGGAGCGGCTCGGCGCTCATGCGGTGATCGACCATTCCCGCCCGCTCAGCGAGGAGATTGCCTCCGCCGGGCTGGGGCCGATCGACTACACCTATTCGCTGACCCAGACCGACCGGCACTGGGGCGAAATCGTCAAGGCCGCGCGTCCGCAGGGCCGCATCGCCCTCATCGACGACCCGGCCAGCCTCGACGCCCTGCCGCTCAAGGCCAAGAGCCTGTCGCTGCACTGGGAACTGATGTTCACCCGCTCGCTGTTCGCCACCCCCGACATGATCCGCCAGCACGAGATCCTGCGTGAGGTGTCGCGCCTCGTCGATGCCGGCACGCTGGTCGCCACGGCCGGCGCGGCGTTCGGCACCATCAACGCGGAAAACCTCAAGCGCGCCCATGCCGCCATCGAGAGCGGGACAACCATCGGCAAGATCGTGCTGGAAGGCTGGGACTGAGGTTCAGTCTCCGCGCGGCACCGCCCCTGCCGGCACACCCGGCTGGGGGCGGTCGCCGGCGCCGCGGCGATAGCGCAGGTCGAGCCAGCGCTCGATGAGGCCATAGCGCCAGCGGCGCAGCAGGCCCCGGCATTTGCGCGGGCGCAACGCGCGGTAATAGGAAATGCCGGCGCGCCGCCGCCAGAGTTCGGCCTGCCAGGCGCAGGCATCGAACGTCCCCTGCGCAATGCCCAGCAGCAGCGATTCCAGCAGGCCGCTCTCCAGCACATATTCGGTGACGTGGTGGTCGCTGAAATGGCTGTGCAGCGGGACCAGCGTCACCTCGCGGCGCAGCAGCGCCACATGGCGGCAATCCATGTTGAAGGGATCGTAGACGACATAGCAGGTCGCCTGCCTGTGCGGCGCCAGCCGGTCCCAGCACAGGGCCGGCGTCTGCGGCGCCCAGCGCTTCTCCCACCCCGCGCGCGCGGGATCGACGCTCGCCTGCGGGGCGAAGGCGATGATGGTGTCAGGCGCCAGCCAGCCGGAAAAGCGCAGCGCGGCATAGCCTCCCATGCTGGAGCCATAGAGAATGACCCGCGCCCCCGGCGCGATGTCCGCCCGCAGCGCCGCGAGGGCCTGCTGCATCTCCGGGTAGTGGTACCAGTCATTGCCCCGGCACAGCACGTGATAGGCGGTGATGCCGCGCTTGGCGAAGAAGGCTTCGCCAAAGCCGCGCCGGTCCGGCGCGCGCGCCTCCAGCATCGGCTCGAAGGTGACGAAGACCGGGCCTTCGCCGCGCCCCGGCACCTTCACCACCTCAAGATTGTCGGACTGGAACAGGGCCTGCCGCACCGCGCCGCCCTCAGCGCGCACGGTCGGGGGTCAGCCCCGCCGGCTCGGAACCTCGGCCGCTGCCGAGCCGGCGTTCGAGCAGATGCTCGATCACGAGGTAACGCAGCCGGCGGAAAAGACCCGTGCGCTTGCGCTGGCGGATCTTGGCATAGGTCTCCGACACCTGCCGCCGCTGCCAGATGCGCCGCTCGAAGCCGGCGGCGTCGAAGCGGCCCTCGGCGATGTCCATCACCACCGCTTCCAGCAGGCCGCATTCATTGACATAGGCAATGGAGGCATGGCCGCTGAAATAGATGCGCACCAGTTCCAGCGGCGCCTCCCGCCGCAGGGCGCGGATATGGCGCCGGTCCTGGTTCAGCGGGTCGTAGAAGACGTACTTCACCGCCTCGGCGCGCGGCCTCTGCCGGTCCCAGATGACGGAGCGGCTCTGCGAGCGCCAGCGCCGCTCCCACCACACGCGCCAGCGGTCGATGCTGTATTGCGGCGAGAAGGCGATCACCACATCGGCGCCGAGCGGCGCGGAGAAGCGGTAGGCGGCATAGCCGCCCATGCTCATGCCATAGGAGATGATGCGCGTGCCCGGCGGAACATCGGCCCGCACCCGCGCCAGCGCCTCGGACATTTCCGGATATTGATACCAGCAATTGCCGGAGGGCAGGAACAGATAGACGGTGCGCCCGCGCTTGGCGAAAAAGTCCTCGCCGAATCCCTTGCGGCCCTTGGGCCAGTCGGCCCGCATCGATTCGAAGGTGACGAAGACCGTGTCGTCCTGTTCGCCGGGAACCTTGACGACCGTTAGATTCTCGCTCTCGAAGATGAGCTCACGCACGCCTGCCTCGCTGGGCCGCCAGAAGGGGCCCCTTCATGCGAGGGCAAACTAGCCAGAGGCGCCGCCCGCGGACAATCACAATTTCCGAAGGTTGCGCGATTATGTCTGAGCCCGCCGGCGCGGCGCGGCGTCAGAGGCCGAAGCGATCGACGATGTCGGCGATGAGGCGTCGGTGGAACCGCCGGCGCTTCAACGCCCGCTTGTCGCGGTAGAGCGGCGAGCGGTCGAGCTGGGAGGCGAGTTCGCGCTGGAAGCCGGCCGCGTCGAAGCGGTTCTCGCCGACATCGAGCACCGCCTTGGCGAGCAGGCCGCTCTGCATCACGGCGGTGATCGAGCCATGGCCGACATAGGGCACCCGCACCGGCACCACATCGGCCTCGCGCGCATAGAGGCGCACATGCCGGCGGTCGCGGTTGTGCGGGTCGTAGAACAGATAGATCGGCACGCCGCGCGGGGCCATCAGATGCTCCCACAGGATCTGGCGCGGGCGGTCGAACAGCCGGTCCCAGCGGCTGTCCCACGGCACTTTCTTCGGATCGATGCTGTATTGCGGGGAGAAGGCGAGGATGCGCGTGACCCCGAGCCGCCCGGCGAAGCGGATGGCGGCATAGGCGCCCATGCTCACGGCATAGGCGACCATCTGGGTGCCGGGGGCGATATCGGCCCGCACCTTGGCCAGCACCTCTTCCATTTCCGGGTACTGGAACCAGAAATTGTCGTTGGCGAAGAAGTGGTAGGCGGGAAAGCCATTGTCGCGCAGGAACTTCTCGGCGAAGGCCTGGCGCTCGGGGTTCTTGTCGAGCACATGCGGCTCGAAGGTGACGAACACCACATCGCTGCGAGTGCCGCCGGTGCGGACGACACGCACATTCTCGGTTTCAAGCAGGACATGCCGTGCGGTCTCAGGCTGCGACACGCATCCTCCTCACGAAAACACCGCGGCCCGGAGACCGCGGTGCGTTGCTTTCCGGACGCCCGCCCGCGCGGGGCGGCGCCGGCTTATTCGGCGGCCTCGATCACCGGGCGCACCCGGTTCGAACGTTCCTGCTTCAGCAGCTCGGCGACGAGGAAGGCCATTTCGATGGCCTGCTCGGCATTGAGGCGCGGGTCGCAATAGGTGTGGTAGCGGTCCTTGAGGTCCGCATCCGAGATCGCGCGCGCGCCGCCGGTGCATTCGGTGACGTTCTTGCCGGTCATTTCCAGATGCACGCCGCCGGCGAAGGTGCCTTCGGCCGCGTGGACGGCGAAGAAGTCCTTCACCTCCTTGAGGATCTGGTCGAACGGCCGGGTCTTGTAGCCCGAGCCCGCCTTGATGGTGTTGCCGTGCATCGGGTCGCACGACCACACCACGGTGCGGCCCTCGCGCTTCACCGCGCGCACCAGAGCCGGCAGGTGGTCACCCACCTTGTCGGCGCCGAAGCGGGCGATCAGCGTGAGGCGGCCGGCCTCGTTCTGCGGGTTCAGCGTGTCGATGAGCCGGAGCATATCGTCCGGCTTCAGCGACGGGCCGCACTTCAGCCCGAGCGGGTTCTTCACGCCACGGCAATATTCCATATGCGCGTGGTCGGCCTGGCGGGTGCGGTCGCCGATCCAGATCATGTGGCCGGAGGTCGCGTACCAGTCGCCCGTGGTCGAATCCACCCGCGTCAGCGCTTCCTCGAAGCCGAGCAGCAGCGCCTCATGCGAGGTGAAGAACTCGGTCGAGCGCATCTCCGGATGCGTTTCCGGGTCGATGCCGATGGCGCGCATGAAGTCGAGCGCCTCGGTGATGCGGTCGGCGAGCGCCTGGTAGCGGCCGGACTGCGGGCTATCCTTGATGAAGCCGAGCATCCACTGATGCGCGTTGCCAAGGCTGGCATAGCCGCCATTGGCGAAGGCGCGCAGCAGGTTCAGCGTCGCCGCCGACTGGCGGTACGCCTCAAGCTGGCGGCGCGGATCGGGGATGCGCGCTTCCGGCGTGAACTCGATGTCGTTGACGATGTCGCCGCGATAGGAGGGCAGTTCCACCCCGTTCACGGTTTCCATCGGCGCCGAGCGCGGCTTGGCGAACTGGCCGGCGATGCGGCCGACCTTCACCACGGGGGAGGCGCCGGCATAGGTCAGCACCACCGCCATCTGCAGGAAGACGCGGAAGAAATCGCGGATGTTGTCGGCCGAATGCTCGGCGAAGCTCTCGGCGCAGTCGCCGCCCTGCAGCAGGAAGGCCTCGCCATTGGCGACCTTGGCCAGTTCGCGCTTCAGGCGCCGCGCCTCACCGGCAAAAACCAGCGGCGGAAACGAGGCCAGCTGACGCTCCACCGCCGCCAAAGCGGCGGCGTCCGGATATTCCGGCACCTGCTGAACGGGCAGTGCCCTCCAGCTATCCGGCGTCCAGCGATCAGACATGACGGCCTCCACAAGCTCCACACTCACCGGGCTCTTCCCGGCGGAAAGGCGGGCCTTATACACCCAAGCCTCGCCGCCGCGCCAGTGCACCGCCGCAAGGGCAGACATGCCCCCGCGCGCCCTTGCGCCGCGCCACCCGCGACACCGTCATCCTGAGGCGTCCGGCCGCCTTACAGGGGGCTCCCATGCGTCATCCCGGCCGGAGCGCAGCGCAGAGCCGGGATCGCTCTCCATTCGCGCGCGATCCCGGATCGGCCTTCGGCCGTCCGGGATGACGTCTGCACGGCCCCCCGCCTCACAGCGCCGGCGTCGCCTCGGCGGAGGATTCGGGCAGCGGGTCGCTGCTGGCGTGCTTGGAACGCAGCGTCACCAGTTCTTCCGCGCTGGAGGGGTGCAGCGCCATGGTGCGGTCGAAATCGGCCTTGGTGGCGCCGATATTCATCGCGATCGCCGCCATCTGCACCATTTCGCCCGAGCCCTCGCCGATGAGGTGGAGGCCGAGCACCCGGTCATCGGCCTGGTCGACGACGATCTTCATGAACACGCGCGAGGTGCGGCCCGACAGCGTGGCCTTCAGCGGGCGGAAATCGGTCTTGTAGATGTCGAGCCGCCGGCCCTGCGCCCGCGCCTCCTCCTCCGTCAGCCCCACCGTGCCGATCTCCGGCTCGGTGAACACGGCGGTCGGGATGTTGTCGTAGCTCACCTGCCAGGGCCGCTGGCCGAACACCGTGTCGGCGAAGGCGTGGCCCTCGCGGATGGCGACCGGGGTGAGGTTCACCCGGTTGGTGACATCGCCCACCGCGTAGATGGAGGGGACATTTGTGCGGGACTGCGCGTCCACCGCGATGGCGCCGGCCTCGTCGAGATGCACTTCGGCCGCGTCGAGGCCGAGGCCGATCGTGTTCGGCACCCGGCCGATGGCCAGCATCACCTCGTCGGCATAGAGGTCGCGCCCGTCATTGAGCCGCACGCGCTTCTCGCCGCTCTCGGCATAAATGCCCTCGACGGTGACGTTGAAGGCGAACTCCACCCCGGTCTGCGCCATCTCGTCGACGATGCGGTCGCGAATGTCGCCGTCGAAGCCGCGCAGCAGCTTGTCGCCGCGATGGATGACCGTGACCTTGGCGCCGAGCCCGGCGAGCAGGCTGGCGAACTCCAGCGCTATGTAGCCCGCGCCCTGAATGATGATGCGTTCCGGGAAACGTTCGAGATGGAAGATCTCGTTGGAGGAGATGCCCAGCTCGCAACCGGGGAAATCCAGCCCGCGATTGGGCCGCCCGCCCGTGGCGATGAGGATGGTGCGCGCCCTCACCTCGGTTCCGTCGGCAAGGCGCACGCTGTGGGGGCCGGCAAGGCTCGCCCGCTGGCGCACGATCTCGACGCCGGAACGGCCGAGGTTGGCGGTATAGGCGCCTTCCAGCCGGGCGATTTCCTTGTCCTTGTTGGCGATCAGCGTCGGCCAGTCGAAGCGCGCGCCCTCCACGCTCCAGCCGAAGCCGGCGGCGTCCTCGAATTCATGGGCGAAGCGGGCGGCATAGACGAACAGCTTCTTGGGCACGCAGCCGCGGATGACACAGGTGCCGCCGAGCCGGTATTCCTCCGCCAACATCACCCTGGCCCCGTGGCCCGCCGCGATGCGGGCGGCGCGCACGCCGCCGGAGCCGCCGCCGATGACGAAGAGGTCGACGTCGAACTGGTCCATGTGAGGCTCTCCGTGCTGCGCTGTCTCTCGCATGTCGCCCCGCACGCCGCCCCCGTCAAGCATCGGCATGGCTCCCGTGCGAATTCGTGGGGGCGAGGGCAACTCATACTTGCGTGGAACTCGACAGCGAGGGCCCAGCGGCCTTAGCTTCCCTTAGTGCGTCCAAAGCGGCGGCCAGCGTCCAACGTGCCGTCGCCCAGTCCTCGGAGGAAACCATGAAGCATCTGTTTCGCGGGGCGCTGCTCGCCGCCGCCGTCGCTGCCGCGCCTTTCAGTGCGGCCTATGCCGAGATCAACGAGCTGAAGATCATCGCCCCCGCCGCGCCCGGCGGCGGCTGGGACCAGACGGCGCGGTCGATCCAGCATGTGCTGCAGACCGACAAGCTGGTTCAGAACGTCCAGGTGCTGAACGTGCCCGGCGCCGGCGGCACCATCGGCCTCGCCCAGTTCGTCAATGGCAGCAAGGGCGATCCCAATGTGATGATCGTCGGCGGCTATGTCATGGTCGGCGCCATCATCACCAACAAGTCGCCGGTGAACCTGTCCATGGTCACCCCGATCGCCCGCCTCACCGGCGAGTATGAAGCCATCGCGGTGCCGGCGAATTCGCCGCTGAAGTCGCTGGCCGATCTGGTCGCGGCGCTGAAGGCGGACCCGCAGAAAGTGTCCTGGGCCGGCGGCTCGGCCGGCGGCACCGACCACATCACCGCCGGGCTGTTCACCAAGGCGATCGGCGTCGATCCGCGCAAGGTGAACTACATCGCCTTCTCCGGCGGCGGCGAATCGCTCGCCTCCATCCTCGGCGGCAAGGTCACGGTCGGCATTTCCAGCCTGTCGGAGTTCGACGCGCAGGCCAAGGCCGGCAAGCTGCGCATCCTCGGCGTCTCCAGCGCCGCCCGCCTGCCGGAAGCTCCCGATGTGCCGACCTTCAAGGAATCGGGCGTCGACGTGGAAATCCAGAACTGGCGCATGATCGCCGCCGCTCCGGGCATCACGGCCGAGCAGAAGCAGGCGCTGAGCGCAACCATCGAGAAGATGGTGAAGTCCAAGGCCTGGACCGACATGCTGGCGCAGAAGGGCTGGGCCAACACCTATCTCTCGGGTGAGGCCTTCGACGCCCAGCTGGCCAAGGACATCGCCGCCACCCAGACCATCCTGAAGGACATCGGCCTCGCCCAGTAAGGCGCGCGCCGTCCGCACCTGTCCCCGCTCCCTCGCGGCATGCCGCGGGGGAGCCTTTGCTTTCCGCCCCACCCCGGAGCCTCGCCGATGAGCGATCCCCGCCCCGCCTCCACCCACGGCCCCGACAAGGCCCGCTTCGTCATCGCCTTCGCCCTCGCCGTGCTGTCGCTCGTGATCGGCTGGGATGCGTGGCGGCTCTCCGGGATCAACTCCTACTCGGCCGTCGGGCCGGAAGTGTTCCCCGCCATCATCGCCGCCGGCCTCGCTTTGCTGGCGCTGGCCAATGCGGTCGAAGCCGTGCGCGAGGGCGCGCAGGACCGCCCGCGCGACGAGATCGTCCCCATGGCCTGGGTGCTGGCCGGGCTGATCGGTCAGATCGTGCTGCTGGCCTTCGGCGCCGGCTTCGCCCTCGCCACCGGCTGGCTGTTCGCCGCCACCGCCAAGGGCTTCGGCAAGGGCCCGCTCTGGGGCCATTTCCTCGCCGGGGCGGCGATGTGCTTCCTCATCTATGTGGTGTTCGCCAAGGGGCTGCAGCTGGCCCTGCCGGCCGGCCCGCTCGAACGGCTGATCTGAGGGCGCCGCCATGGATACGTTCGCCGCTCTCAGCCAGGGCCTGATGGTCGCCCTGCAGCCGATGAACCTGCTGTTCGCGTTCGTCGGCGTCATGCTCGGCACCGCGGTCGGCGTGCTCCCGGGCATCGGCCCGGCGCTCACCGTCGCGCTGCTGCTGCCGATCACCTTCAAGCTCGACCCGGCCGGCTCGCTCATCATGTTCGCCGGCATCTATTATGGCGGCATGTATGGCGGCTCCACCGCCTCCATCCTGCTGAACACGCCGGGAGAAAGCTCCTCCATCGTCACCGCGCTGGAAGGCAACAAGATGGCCCGCGCCGGGCGCGGCGGGCCGGCGCTCGCCACCGCCGCCATCGGCTCCTTCGTCGCCGGCACCATCGCCACCATCGGGCTGGCGCTGGTGGCGCCGACCGTGGTCGATCTCGCCATCTCCTTCGGCCCGGAGGATTATTTCGCGCTGATGGTGCTGGCCTTCACCACGGTGTCGGCAGCCTTCGGCTCCTCGGTCACGCGCGGCCTCACCAGCCTGTTCATCGGCCTCGCCCTCGGCCTCATCGGCATCGACCTGCAGAGCGGGCAGGCGCGGCTGTCGTTCAGCGTGCCGGACCTGCTCGACGGCGTCGAGGTGACGACGCTCGCCGTCGCGCTGTTCGCCATCGGCGAGACGCTCTCCGTGGTGGCGGCGGGCGCGCGGGCGGACGAGATCATCGAGCCGGTGAAGGGCTCGGTGTTCATGAACAAGGAGGACTGGAAGCGCTCGTGGAAGCCGTGGCTGCGCGGCACGTTTCTGGGCTTCCCCATCGGCGCTATGCCGGCGGGCGGAGCGGAAATCCCCACCTTCCTGTCCTATGCGCTGGAAAAGCGGCTGTGCCGCAAGCCGGACGAGTTCGGCAACGGCGCCATCGAGGGCGTCGCCGGGCCGGAGGCGGCCAATAATGCGGCGGCGGCCGGCGTGCTGGTGCCCCTCCTCACCCTCGGCCTGCCGACCTCGGCGACTGCGGCCATCATGCTCGCCGGCTTCCAGCAATATGGCATGAACCCCGGCCCGCTGCTGTTCGCCACCAACCCGGACCTCGTCTGGGGCCTCATCGCCAGCCTGTTCATCGCCAATGGCATGCTGCTGGTGCTGAACCTGCCGCTGGTCGGGCTGTGGGTGCGCCTGCTCGCCATTCCGCGCCCGTGGCTCTATGGCGGCATTCTGGTGTTCGCCACGCTCGGCACGCTGGGGGCGAACCCCTCGCTGGTCGAACTCGGCATGCTGCTGGCCTTCGGCCTGCTGGGCTATGTGCTGCGCCGCTACGACTATCCCATCGCCCCGGTCGTGGTCGGGCTCATCCTCGGCCCGCTGGCGGAGCAGCAGCTGCGCCGGGCGCTCGCCATCAGCGTCGGCGATCCCGTGGTGCTGTTCCAGAGCCCGGTGGCGCTGACGCTCTATGCGCTGTCCGCCCTCGCTCTGTTCGGGCCGCTGCTGTTCTACGTCATCACCGGCCGCAAGGCGCCGGTCGGCGGCGACGAGGACTGAGCGCGCCGACCTCCAGACACAAAAATGCCCGGCGCGAGCCGGGCATTTTCATTTCGGGGGAGCGGATGGCCTCAGATGGTGAAGCCGCGCTTCTTCATCTCCTCGCGCACGCGGACTTCCATCTCGCGGGCGAACTGGGCGCTCCAGGCCTGGATGCTGCTGAAGCCGACCTTGAGCAGCTCCTCGCGCTTGGTGACCAGCTTCTTGCCGGCCTCCGAGCGGTAGAAGGCCAGCAGCTCGCGCAGCTCCTGGGTGGTGAACTCGGTGGCGTAGATGGTGGCGAGGATCTGCACGATCTCGGTGCGGCGGCTCTCATACTGCGCCGAGAGCTGCTTGGCGACCTCGCGCAGGTCGCGAATCAGGTCCGGATTGGACTGCACGAAGCCGGCGGCCGTCTGCTCCACCACATTGGGGATCACGGCATCGAAGCTGCTGGCCTCGCCATTGGCCACCAACAGCTCATTGGCGAGCTTCAGCTGCTCGGCGCTGGGCTGCGGCGGCTTGGCGGTCGCGGCCGGCGCGGTCGCCGCCTGGGCCAGCTGGAACGGGGCGGTGTCCTGCGCCAGCGCCGGCGTGCCGGCGACGAACAGGGCGACGCCTATCGCGGCGGCGGCCAGCGGCGTGGCACGCCGGGCGACACGCGGTGCGGCAATATCAAGCTGCATGAAAGTCTCCTGACGAACTGCTCACGCGCGGTCGATGACCGTCACGCCGCCGGCGCCCGCGAGAATGACGCGGCTCGCCAGATTGATGAAGAGGCCGTGCTCGACCACGCCCGGCACATTGGAGAGCTCGGCGGCAAGCGCGGTCGGGTTGGTGATGCTGCCATAGGCGGCATCGAGGATCAGGTGTCCCTGATCGGTGACGAAAACATGGCCGTCGGCGCGGCGACGCAGCGTCAGCAGGCCATGACAGCCGGCCGCGCGGGCGGCGCGGTCGATGCCGCGGCGGATGGCGGCGACGCCGAAATCCACCACCTCGATCGGCAGCGGGAAGGTGCCGAGCACCTCCACCTTCTTCGAGCCGTCGGCGATGACGATCATCTGCTTGGCGGCCGAGGCGACGATCTTCTCGCGCAGCAGCGCGCCGCCGCCGCCCTTGATCAGCGTCAGGTCCGGGCCGATCTCGTCGGCCCCGTCGATGCACAGGTCGAGCACGGGGTGCTCGTCCAGCGTGCCGAGGGGAACGCCGAGTTCCTCCGCCTGGGCGCGGGTGGCCTCGGAGGTCGGCACGCCGACCACTTCCAGCCCCTCCTTCACCCGCAGCGCGAGCAGATCGACCAGATGCCGGGCGGTCGAGCCAGTGCCGAGGCCGAGCTTCATGCCCGAGCGCACATATTCCAGCGCCTGCGCGGCGGCCTGTCTCTTCAGCGTCTCTGCGTCGGACATGATCGTCCCCGGGGCCCCTGTTTTTAGGACTTCTTGATCCTCAGCTCGTGCGTAGCGCCGTTGGCGCGCGCCGACAAGCCCGCCGGCCGCGCCTCCCCGGCGATCATTGGCTGGAAGGCGGCGTGCACACCACGGCCGGCTCGACGCCGCCGCCCTCCTTGGGCATGTCGCGGACATAGCAGACGCTCATCTGCCCGGTCATCGCATTGACCCGGAAGATGCCGGTCTCGCCGGAATAGCGGGTGGACATGATGTCGTAGCGCCCAGGCGCCGTGCCTTGGGCGCTGGCATCGCGGTGGAAGCAGCGGGTGACGCCGACGAGGCTGCCCTCGGGGCGCTCGAACTGGCAGGCATTCACCTCGCCGGTGCGCACATTCACGGAATAGAGCCGGTTGGCCTGCGCCGCCGGGGGAGACGCGAAGACATAGCCGACGCCCTCACTGGGGGCGCCAGTGGCCTCGGCCCCGCCATCCGGCTTGCCCTCCTGCGCCAGCGCGCCGCCGGCCGCCAGCACGGCCAGCCCGAAGACGGCCGCCGCGATTGCCCTGTGCCCGTTCTGCATCGTCATCCTCATAGCCGGATCATCCTGCGTCTTTCTCGTCCACCGCCGTCGCGGCCTCGCCCGCGTGCGCCCGATGGACGCGGAAGGCTGGACAGCAAAAGCGGCAGGATTGTAGGCCTAGAGCGGCACGCCCGTCTCGCGGCGGCGGGTCGCCGCCCTTTTCCCGTCACCCTCCACGGAAATCGCCATGCCCTCCACGCCCCCTGCCGTGATCGCCTTCGACCTCGACGGCACGCTCGTCGACACCGCCCCGGACCTGCTCGACACGCTCGACATCGTGCTCGACGAGGCCGGCGCCGCGCGCCTGCCGCGCGAGGACACCCGCAAGATGATCGGCGCTGGCGCCAAGGCGCTGGTCAATCGCGGCCTCACCGCCGCCGGCCTCACCGTCACCCCGCCGGAATTCGACGCGCTCTATGCGCGCTTCCTCGACCATTACGCCGCCCACATCGCCGATTCGTCGACGCCCTTCCCCGGGCTGATCGCGGCGCTGGACGAACTGGCGGCGCGCGGCCATGTGCTGGCGGTGTGCACCAACAAGCTGGAATATCTCTCCCGCCTGCTGCTCGACCGGCTGGAACTCTCCGACCGCTTCGCCGTCATCGCCGGCTCCGACACGTTTCCGGTGTACAAGCCCGATGCCGGCCATCTGCTCGGCACCATCGAGCGCGCCGGTGGCCTCCCCACCCGCGCCATCATGGTCGGCGACAGCATGACCGACGTGCTCACCGCCAAGAATGCCCGCATTCCCTCCATCGTCGTGCCCTTCGGCTACACCGAGATTCCGGCCGAGGAACTGGGTGGCGACGTGTTCATCGACCATTACGACCGGCTGGTGGAGACGGTGGAGCAGCTACTCTCCCGTGGGTAGCTGCGCGCGGCGCTTGACACCCGGGGCGTGGACACACTAAACCCCGCCGCGATGGCGCTGGCCCGGAACCTTTACCGGGCCAACGGGCGATTAGCTCAGCGGGAGAGCACTCCCTTCACACGGGAGGGGTCGCAGGTTCAATCCCTGCATCGCCCACCATCTCTTTTAAGTTCAATGACCTAGCAATCACTATCACCCGGTGGGACATCGGAGTGAGACACGTCATTGCACAATCCCACCTATCTCCAGCTGTCACGTAACGGCATTTTCTACTTCCGGTGGCCGATTCCTCGCTGCGCTCATCCGAGGTGTGTCGCCACGACCATCAAGACATCACTTCGGACGCGAGAACCCAAGGAAGCCTTGCGCCTGTCCCGCGTACTGACCAACCTTGCCGAGTTGGTCACTACGGAATCGATGGCGCGTGGCATGAAGTTCGGAGAGATACGGGAGCATCTGCATGAGCGACTTTCCTATTGGCTGAACGAAGCCAAGCAGCGCGTCCACGATCGAGGTCGCCCCTCCCAAGATACGATGGACGACCTGGAAGGGCAGATCATCCTGGTAAATCAGGCGATTCGAGGCGGCACACCACTTCGCACGGGCCTCACTGAGCGCGAATCGTTGGAGTACTATGCTCGTGGCTTTAAGTTCGAAGTGCCGGACGATCCTGCCGCATTCGACAAGTTCAATGACGAGTTCAAGCTAGCGTACCGCGACTTTCTTAAGGCCTTCGTTGCGCATCTGCGTACGCTTGACAGCTACGATTTCTCGGAAGCGTCTCCTCCCGCAGTTCCAGATGTCCTATCTAGCCATATTGAGCCGGAACCGGAGGCGGGCATCGCACTAGGTCACATACCCATAAACGGGATTCCCTGCGGGCTGGTGTTCTGATTCACTTATCTCAGCCTTGGAGGTTGAGATGGCCCGCTTTGATCTGACGGATTTCGAGTGGTCGGTGATCGAGCCGCTTCTGCCGACGAAGGTGCGTGGGGTCGCGCGGGTAGATGACCGGCGCGTTCTGAATGGCATTTTCTGGCGCCTGCGCACTGGGGCGCCCTGGGCCGATATCCCGGCGCGCTATGGCCCGCATACGACGTGCGTCAACCGCTTCAACCGATGGCGCAAGGCGGGCCATTGGGCGCGCATTCTGCAAGCCGTCTCAGCCGCTTACGATGGCGATATCCAGATGATCGACGCCTCGTCGATCCGCGTTCACCAGCATGCCGCCAACGGCCAAAAAAAGATGGGCGATCCCGTTGCATGGGTCGCTCGCGTGGCGGCCTGACCACCAAGATCCACGCCCTTGTCGATGCTGAAGGCCGACCGATCCGCCTCAAGCTGACCGAAGGCCAGGCTCACGACGGGCGCTCGGCCGCCGACATGCTGGGCACGCTCGAGCCGGGAAACATCCTTCTCGCCGATAGGGCTTACGACAGCGACGCCTTGCGCAAAGAGATGAACCGGCGCGGAGCATGGGCCAATGTCCGCGCCATGCCCAACAGGGTCAAAACCTTCGCCTTCAGCGCCTGGGTCTACCGCCAGCGCAACGCCGTCGAGCGGTTCTTCAACAAACTCAAACATTTCAGGGCCGTCGCCACCCGCTACGACAAGCGAGATGACAACTTTCTCGCGTCAGTCCAACTCGCTTCAATCCGCATATGGCTGCGAAGTTATGAGTCGGTCACCTAGGCGAACTAATCAGGCGCTTCACCGCCGACAGGCAAAAGGCGAAAGCGTGGGGACTACGTACGGCCGATGAGAAGGAGAAGCACTTCAAGCTGCTGTGCGAATTGCTGGGCAGTGAGAAGGACGTGAAGTCCATCGCAATAGCGGACGCTCAGCGGATTAAGAATGTCATCACTCAATATCCGAAGAACCGATCCAAGAACCCTAGCCTCAAAGGCCGATCACTCGACGAGATTATGAAAGATCCCTCGGTTGAAACGATCGACGTGCTGACGGCGAACAAGTACATTCAGACGTTCTCAACGTTGTTCCAGTGGGGTGAGGATAATTTCTATGTCTCACAGAACCTTTTTGAACGCATGGTCATTCAAAAGGCCTCCTCCGGCGAAACGAGGGAGGCCTTCAGCAAGAACCAGATACAGCGCATGCTTGCGGAACTAACGAATGACGACAGCCTGTGGATCAGAGAAGAGTACCAACGCTGGGGACCGCTGATCGGCATCTACACCGGCGCCCGCCTCAATGAAATTGCCCAACTGCGTCTCGACGACGTAAAGATAGATCCGGAGACGGGCGTCCGGTACTTCGACTTCAATGACGACGGCGACGGCATGCAGCTCAAGAACCGGGCGTCAAAGCGCTGGGTTCCCGTGCATAGTCAGCTCGTTTCCTTAGGACTGCTCGACTACATTGAAGGGTTACGGAAGAGAGGGCACGACCGCCTATTCCCAACCTTCACTAGGGACGCAAAGAACGGCTACGGGCGCACCCTGGGACGATGGTTCAACGACCGCTTCCTACCGAAACTGGGGCTGAAGACGGTCAAAGTTAGCTTTCACAGCTTGCGGCATACGGCAGTGACGACGATGATGCAGGCAGGGATTGAGGAACCTATCGTCAAATCAGTGGTCGGACACACGAAGAGTGGTGTTACACAGCAGTACTATTTCAAGGCGGGATACAGACTTACGCAATTAGCACCCGCTGTCGAGGCTATACGTTTCGTGTAATTTTTCTTGAACTCCCACCCATCCGCCTGGCATTGAACGAGAAAGTTAGCATGACGGACAAAGCTCCGTGCTGTAGCTTACTTTCAGCCGCTTTCCAGGCTCCTTGAGAGGCTAACACATATGCGTCCGGCTGCTTTGCCTGATTCTCAGCGTGAGAATTTCGCCAATCTGCTCCTTGAGGAAATGGCCAGAGAGCAGGAGGAAGAGGGTGTTAGCCCCGACGAAGCGTTTCTCAGGGTCGCCCTCAAGACGCACGGCTTCGACCCTGACGAGGGCCATCAGACCGACGGCGGGTACGACTGCGGGTTCGATTTCGTCAATGTCACGCAGGAAGAGACCTCAATCTTCCAAGCGAAGAGCCTCGGTTACGGAAGCAAACTACCGATCGATGCAAAATTTGATGCATCCTATCTGAATGACCTTCGTCGCATAATAGATGTTATTAGAGATCTCGATCATATACCCAGAGAAGCAAATAGCGGAGTAACAGACGCCTTAACATCGATGCGTACCGAGATAAATAGGCGGGCACTCGCACCAGCCGCGCAAATAGCAATTGACGGTGACGGGCCTGACGTCCTCGACCAACAACCTGAGTATCGCATTAATATCTATTTTTTTGGTCTTGGACGCGGCTTTACGTCTCAGGCTGAAGAGGAATTTACAAAAATAGAGTCGGTTCGGCCAATTCGGTACGGGCGCGTACTGTTAACTATTTCTGTTCATCATGTATTTATTGACGATTTACTTTCGATAAAATGGCAACAACGTAATGTTGATTGGCGAGATAAATTAGGTCGCAAGCGTGATGAAATTCAGCTCAACATTGTTGGAGACGCCATACTTGTCGGAAAGTCGGCCGTATTTTTTGCTCCCGCTTACGACCTTGTTCAGGCATATGAAGATTTTGGCTACCAGATATTTGAGCCCAATGTACGCTGCGAACTCAAAGAGTCGAAGGTCAACCAAGCTATAAAAAGTACCGTTCAGACCCGAGAGGGACGGCGCGAGTTCCAGCACTTAAATAATGGAATTACCTTAATTTGCACCGGATGGGGCAAGAAACAGAATGCCGGTCGCGTGTCTGCATTGCAGATACGAAAGCCTGGCGTAGTGAACGGCCTTCAGACAGTTAAAAGCCTTCACGATGCATTTCGGCGCCTCTCGCAGGACGAGCAGATAGACTTTAAGGAGAATTGTCTTGTCCTTTGCAGAGTACATCAAGAGGGAGCAGTTAAGCGTCCAGAACAGTTGGTGAAAGCCACCAACAATCAAAATCCCATGAAGGCCCGCAATCTGCGATCTAACGACCCCGAGCAAATTGCATTTGAAAGATTATTTTCCAACATAAATTGGTTTTATGAGCGTAAGCAGGGAGCATGGGATGCATTCAAAGCAGACCACAGAGCATGGCGCGGCCTAAACGGCAAGAGACCAGAGCACTTCCATGTAAGTGGAAAACTATATCGCGTAGTAGACAACGATCAAGTAGCCCAGAATTGGCTCGCTTTTATAGGATTTTCTACAGAGGCCATCAATGAAAAGAAGACTATATTCGATAAGGATGAATATTATAGCCTAATTTTTCTTAAGAGAACGATTCGACATGGATTTGATTATGACTTTAAACTCACTATGGACTCCAAGGTGTGGAATGAGACAGAAGCAGGATCCCCCAGACCAGAGGCAATGCTCGTTGCCTATCTTTGTCGAGAGGCTGCCGATCATTTGGCGCTAGGCAGACGAGAAAATCGCGACCTTTCTATCGCGCGACTGAGCCTCGAAACACGCTCCCGCGACGAACAAGACAGAGCCCTAGACACGGATCCCGAGTATCAGAAGCAAAAAATACTTAGGGGAATGTTAACTTTGTTCTCAGAGTTTGTTGGTTTTGTGATGTTCAGATCACTCGACAAGAAATTTCACGAGAACGTCGGAAAGCTACTTAATATTGGCACACTAAAATCCGTAACTGGCGCATACGATTTCACATCATTAACATCAAAACATCGAAACCGAACCTTTGATAAGAATGATATAATAATTATACTTTATCTCGCATTTGAACATTGCATAAGCCAACTATACGAAAGCAACTGGCTGCGCGGATATAACGACGCACCTGTAAAAAATAAGTATATTTATTCAACACGGACAAGGCGCCAGCTTTTGGAGGAGCTCATTGAACTCGACAAGCGCTTCTCGCGTACTGAATGGGTGCGAGATTGGGCAGATGGATTCAATGAAAGCAAGGGAGTTTTTGCGTTTGTACGAGAGGTTGTTCTTGAGCAGACACGTCGAGCGGGTCGATAGCGCACTCACACTCCCCCCAACGATGAGCGGCCATACGGCTGGGATGCATATAGTGGATGGTTGGTGTGGACCTACGTTGATTCGGCGTGTTGGACGCGGGCCCAGCCTTAATAGCCGCTCGCATTGACACCCACCAGCAAACACGGGACATAAGGTGCGGAGCCGTACGTGCGGCTCTGGGGCGTGGAAACCCCTTACTTGCGGTTGATGCTGGCCGTTACAGCGTCGCACTCCTCGACCTATGGTCGGGGAGCCTGTGGCGTATGTCCAGGTTCTCCGAACTAAAGGCCACAGGGGCCGTCAAGTACGGTTTTCCAACTCCCCGATCACCAGAGGATCAAGGGCAAATCGCGGGGACGCACCGCGACTAGTGCCCTTCCGTACGGGGCCATGCAATGGAAACCATCCTCATTCTCGGGCTCATCGCCTTCGGCGGCTACAAGCTGCTGAAGTTCAATACGGCAGCGGGTTTAGAGGCGGTTCGAGCCTTCAGTTACCTCGAAATCCTGCAAAAAGGCGGCTCTGTCGATGACGCTAATGCGATCACCGACAAATTCCTGAGCGATCTATCGTCAGAGACTGCCAGCAAGGTGATCGCCCTTGCCAAGTTCGAATACGAGCAGGTTCACCAAGGCAAGAAGCTCGCTCTCGTCGGCTACGCATATCGGCAAGGCCTGAGGCCGAATATGCCGAACTGGTACGCCTCATTTGTGCGCAGGGCGCCATCAACTGCGACCATCGAACTCAGTTACCGTGCCCGTCAGGTTGCGTCTGGCAGTCCCGTGGCTACGCCCGTTGGTGCAGACAGCGACGCCGGATTCGATGCCTTCTATGAGACGTTCGCGAACGAGGTGCAGCGCATCTGGGGCGAGTCTTCAGGCAATTTCCGCATCGTCGACATAATGGAGGACGAGCCTTTTCGCCGCGCTCACAGGGACGGAATAGACCCGCTCGTGCTGGCTGTTGAGCAGTGCGAGCAGATGGGAAAGATCGAGCGGTTTTCCAGCTACCAAAGCTATCAGGATGCCCTCGGTACCGAACTGACGCGCCTATGCCCCGACCCGAGCAAGGCCGCGACCTTGATGGCAAAGATCGATCCAGCTTGGCTGAGGGATAAGTTCACCAGCGGCATCCATCCCCGTCGTGTAGCGGTGGCTTGCTGCGAAGCAGCGGCAGCATAGATCGACGTTGTCGAGGTGCGGATTGCTGTCGCTGTTTGCACGGGCGCATGCTGCGTGATGTTGATCAGTTGCATGGCGCCGGATGCGGAAGATCCGTCGTATTCCCGATGCGGAAAAGACGTGCGCAGAAACTGCGTCATCGATGGCGATACGCTGAGGGTGCAAGGCATCGTCATCCGCGTTGCCGATATAGATACGCCAGAGACCAGCCGCCCCGGCTGCACCGAGGAAAAGCTGCTAGGGGAACGAGCGACGACACGGCTCCTTGAACTCTTGAACGCCGGCCCCTTTGGTTTGATCGCATGGAAGCGCCGCGACGAAGACCGTTACGGCCGCAAACTCCGGGTATTGATGCGACACGGCCGCTCGCTTGGGAGCATTCTCATATCCGAGGGGCTGGCGCGGCCGTGGACAGGCAAGCGACAGCCATGGTGCAGCTTCACAACCCGGAGGACGAGCGGGGCTCCAAAGGCCTCCTAGCCGACCAGAGCCCCCACATCTCCAAAGCCTTTATCTGCTCGGCCGGACGGTCCTTGATCCGGTAAATGGTTTGGCGAGTGACCCCCGTTAGCTTGGCTATCTCGCTCGCACCGGTATCCTGCGCCAGCAGTTCGCGAACCCGTTCGAACTGCTCACGATCAAAGCCGGGCTTGCGGCCTCGGTACTTGATTGTACCGTCTGTAGCCTTGGCATGAGCGATGCCGGCCTTTTGGGCTTCCTTGGTAGCCTCCGCTTGCGCCTGCGCTGTTGCAGCCATGAAGGCGATCAGAGCATCCCGCACCGCCATCTGCACCGGATCATTTGTAGCGCCATCGAACGTCAGACCGTTGATGATGGTTTTGATCACCACACCGCGCCGCATGAAGTCGCGAATGGTGTCCGTCACATCGGCATAGTTCCTGCCGAGCCGATCAACCCATCGCACGACGAGAGTGTCACCGGACCGCAGGATATCGAACAAACGGCGCCCCTCTGCGCGCTCTCTAAGAGGGACAGAAACCCCGGACACCCCTTCATCAGCTATGATCCTATCGAACTTGAAGCCAGCCGATTCAGCCTGCGTCTGTTGATGAGCGAGCGTCTGATCTGCGGTGGAGACACGGGCATAAAGAATGACGGACATAGACACCTCGACTGTCCATAAGGATCATGTCCGTTTAATTGCATGTCCGTTGATTGATATCAACCCCAGTGGACAGCCCCATTCGCCACATTTGCGCCGACCGTTAGGGCATACCTATATGGACACAACGAAAGCCTGACTAGATCAGCCTAAACCGTAATGCATTGTACAATAAGTTACATTATAATATATTGTAATCATAACATAATTATATACCAATTAATGTATATATACATTATACATAGGCTGTATTAATTGTTGTATATATATCTTTTTCTCTAATCTGAAAACCGATACAGGTCGGCATTTGCACCCTCTATCCGTAGGCGGTTAACACAAGTTCTGCATCTTCAGCCTGACGACATTATCCGTCGACTGCATTGAGATTGTAGAGCTACCCTTTTATTCCACATACGAAGGACCGAGGCTCCCATCAGCACTCCGACAAGCGCACCGCGGCATCGGCCGCTGTTCCGCACCTGAGGGTGGGGAGGATGGCCTACCGTTCCGAAGTGGAGGCGCTGAGGCCAAGGCAGAGCTACCTATGCCAAGCCGACAGCGCTTTAATAATCGCGACGCCCTCCCCCCGGTACGGGGGCGCAGCCGCACTTGACCCCTTAAGATACCCTCGGAAAAAAGCTCATCGGATTTTTAGCCGAACACGCTGCATTCCGCAGCGCGGCTCCGCAGCTTGTCGCTGCACCTCCGCGTCCGATGCGGTTCATCATCGGAATTATCGCCTCAGAGCAAAGAAGTCACCGGCCATCGGCCGCACCATGCGGGAGTAGCTGGCGCAGGCGGCGCATAGCGCCGACCTCACGCCCCAAGAATCGCCGCTGACGGGCGATTGCCCGCCCGTTCGAGGTAACCTGCCTGCCGAACAGGAAGCCAGCCCACGGCCATTTATGCCGATCAGGTCGGGAAGGGCCCGAAATCAGGAGATTCCCGCGACCGGCGCCAACCTTCTTCCGCACTTCGCCTCCGCACACCCCTTGCCGTAGCTCTCCAAATCAGGCCTAATCTGTGCTCACGGAAGTGAGACATAATCATAACCTCCCGTCGTAGATAGCGCTTTGTAGTCAATGGCTTGATGGATTGGCGGGCCGCCCTGCATCGCCCACCATCATCGCTTCCCTCCTACCGCCGCGCCCACGGGATGCGGCAGGCCGGGAGCCGGCCAGCGGGGCCGCCATGTGCAACCTCTACAGCCATCACTCCAATCTCCACGCCATCGCCGATCTCGTCGGCACGCTGCGCAATCTCGCCGGCAATCTGCCGCCGCAGACCGGCATCTTCCCGGATTATCCCGCCCCCATCGTCCGCACGGGCGAAGACGGCATGCGCGAACTGGCGCTGGCGCGCTGGGGCATGCCCTCGCCGCCCTCCGTCGCCGGGCCGCCGGTGACGAACATCCGCAACCTTGGCTCGCCGCACTGGCGGGCGTGGAGCGGGCCGGCGCATCGCTGCCTCGTGCCCTTCACCAGCTTTTCCGAATATGCGCCGGTGCCGAACCCGGCCACCGGCCGCAAGGATGTGGTGTGGTTCGCGCGGGATGAGAGCCGCCCCCTCGCCTTTTTCGCCGGGCTGTGGACGCGCTGGAGCGGCACGCGCGGCACCAAGGCCGCGCCGGTGGAAGGGCAGCACGAGCTGTTCGGCTTCCTCACCTGCGAACCGAATGGGGTCGTCGCCCCCATTCACCCCAAGGCGATGCCGGTGATTCTCACCACCGCCGAGGAGCGGGAGACCTGGCTGCGCGCGCCCTGGAACGAGGCGAAGGCCCTGCAGCGCCCGCTCGCCGACGCGCTTCTCGTCATCGTCGCGCGCGGAACGGCCAAGGAAGACCCGCCAGACGCGACGGGCGGGGCGGAGGCGAAGCCGGAGGCGGCGGCGCAGGCTCAGGCGGGACCGGGGCCGGGGCAGCTTTCGCTCCTGTGAGGCCGGGCCCCTCCATCAGCCGCGTGTGGCGGGCGATGGCGGCGGCGAAGGCGGCCTCGCGCAACGCCTCGACGGCCGCTGGCTTCATGTGCTGGCCGACCACATAGCGCCACAGCGCATCATCGAGCCGCGAACGCTGCGCCAGCGCCGTCATCGCCTCGGGCGTCAACATGCGCTCCAGCGGCGCGCACAGCTCGACTGGGACCGGCATGGTTTCGTTCGCGCGCTGAAGTCGGAAGTCGCCGCCGATCCACTGCGCCAGCCGCGATTCGAACCGCGGATTTTCGATGTAGTCGACGCAATCGAAGTCATCGAGCGCCTTGATCGCCAAAGCGAGCAGCTCGGCATCGTCGCTTTCGGCGATGAACGCTTCGTCCCGAATCAACGGATGCGGCCACAGCAGCATGCGCAGCCCGACATTGTCGACCGGCCCGGCGAGCAGGGGATCCGACAGGAAATCCACCAAGGTGCCGGTGGCCTTGGCCACATAGCGCTCCCAGCCTCCCCAGCCCGGAGCGTGGCCGGGGGACGCGCAGCGCCAATAGGTCCAATGGGAAAGCAGGCGCGCACGCGCCTCGCGCAGCACGGTGATGTGCGGCGCCCCGGGGTAGCGCGCGCGGGTCGTGCTCAGGGCATAGTGGCCGCAAACGATATCCGGTGTGGCTGGCAGTTCCTCAGGCGCGAGGGCCACGATCGCCCGCACCTGCGGCTCGAACGCGTCGAAATTCCTGAAGCCGCCGAACAGGGAGCGGTCGAAGCCGGCCACCACTGACTGCGCCTGCGTGGCGGTAATCAGCGAATAGCGCAGCGCCGTCCCCGCCGATTTGGGAATGTGAGTAAGGACCAGTCTGGGTCCCGGCCCCGGCTTCAGCATGGCCACGCCTTGTACATCCTCAATCGGGCTCCGCAGGAGACGCGGAAGCACCCACACACCGTAGCAGCGTGGGTTATGGGCTACCACCCCGGCTCCGCCCCGCACAATCCATATGGCCAGCCGGCCTCGGCTTGGCGTAAACGGGGCTGCTCCGGCGCCACCCTTCTATCCGCTCCAAGGTCATCAGCTCCCCGTGCATTACCCCCTGCGCTATCGCGCCCATATCGACGGCTTGCGGGCCATCGCCGTGCTCGGCGTGGTGCTGTTCCATTTTGGCGCGCACTGGCTGCCGGGCGGCTTCATCGGCGTCGATGTGTTCTTCGTCATTTCCGGCTTTCTTATCGCCAAGTCGCTTTATGCCGATGTGGATGCCGGCAGCTTCTCGATTCTCGGCTTCTATGAGCGGCGGATGCGGCGCATCGCGCCGGCCTTCTTTGCGGTGACGGCGGTCACCAGCCTGTGCGCCTTCCTGATCTTCTTCCCCAATCCGCTGATGACCTATGGCCGCTCGCTCATCTGGGCGGTGCTGGCCTTCGGCAATGTCTATTTCTACCTGCGCACCGATTATTTCGGCCCGTCGGCGGAAGAGACGCCGTTGCTGCATTACTGGTCGCTGGGGGTGGAGGAGCAGTTCTATTTCCTGTTCCCCGGCTTCCTGCTGCTCATCGCCCGCTTCGCGCCGAAAGCGCGGGCGAAGCTGGTGCTCGGCCTGCTCGCGGTCTCGCTCATCGCCTGCGAGATCGTCCGCCCGTTCAACCCGGCGGCGGCGTTCTATCTGCTGCCCTTCCGCGCCTTCGAGCTGCTGATCGGCGCCGCCCTTGCCCTGCCGGGGGTGCGCTTTCCCGAAAGCGCGAAGGCTGGCGGCGCGGCGATGGCGGCGGGGCTCGCCCTCATCCTCGCCGGCATGCTGCTCATCACCGAGCGCGCGCCCTTCCCCGGCGTGCTGGCGCTGGTGCCCTGCCTCGGGGCGGCGCTCGCCATCTGGGGCGGCGAGCGGGTCATGAGCCTGCCGGCGCGGCTCCTGGGGGTGGGGCCTCTCGTCTTCTTCGGCGCCATCTCCTATTCGCTCTATCTCGTCCATTGGCCGATCGTGGTCTTTGCCCGCCCGCTGCTGCCGAACCTCCCGGCGCCGGCCTTTCTCATCGGCGGGGTCGCGCTCTCCACCCTGCTCGGCTGGCTGTCCTGGCGCTTCGTGGAACAGCCGGTGCGGCAGAACCGGGCGCGGTTCTCCCGCCGGTGGGTCTTCGGCGGCACGGCCGTGGGCGCGGCGCTGCTCATCGCCTTCGGCACGGCGGCGTCCGACACGCGCGGCTTTCCCGGCCGGCTGGCGCCGGAAATCCAGCGCGTGCTCAGCTATACGCGCTACCCCTTCCGCGAGGTGGTGCGCGACGGCACCTGCTTCATCAACGGCAACCGCCCGCGCGAGGCGCCGGCGCCGGAATGCCTGCCGCAGACGCATCCCAGCCTCGTGCTGTGGGGCAGCAGCCATGTCGCCCAGTTCATCGGCGCGCTGGAACCCATCGGCAAGGCGCATGGCTACGCCGTCGGCCAGATGACCGGCGCCGCCTGCCTGCCGCTGGTCGAAGCGCCCTCCAGCCCGATGTGCGACAAGCTGAACCGCTTCGCCTTCGACTGGCTGATGGCGCACAAGCCGAACATCCTGGTGATCGGCGGCGACACGCTGGTCTCCGAGGACCATTTCCGCCTGCTCGACGCCCAGCTCGCGCAGCTGCACGCCGCCGGCATCCGCGTCATCCTGCTCGGCCCGGTGCCGCAGTTCGGCCGCCCCGCGCCGGAAATTCTCGCCGAGCGCATGTACCGCAACGAGCCGAGCCGCATGGCCGATGACGATCTCACCGAGGGCACGCGCCGCGCCGACCGACTGATGCGAGAGCATTTCGCCGGCAATCCCAACGTCACCTTCGTGTCCATTCTCAACAGCATGTGCCCGGAGGGGAACTGCCCGATGACGGTCGACGGCGTGCCGCTGCAATTCGACCCCTCGCATTTCACCCGCGCGGGCGTCGCCTATTATGGCGACCGGCTCGGCGCGCTGATCTTCGGCGAGATCTCGGCGGGCAAGACCTCGGCTGGCCCGCCCGCGCGTCCTGCCGCGCCGCCCGCGCCCTGACGCCCCGCCCGGACGCCGCCCATGGCCCGGGCGCAACATCCCAGCCAAGATCGACGGCCGGCACCGCGCATAGGCGTTACTTCGGCGAAGGTCGATGCTAGGTCGTTACGCCCACAAATGGCGCGGCCCGGCCTTTCGCCGTTCCGCCTCCCCCAGCCGTCGATGATGTCTCGTGCACCAGTCGCTTCGCTACCGCGCCCATATTGACGGCCTGCGCGCCATCGCCGTCCTTGGCGTCGTCCTCTATCATTTCGGTGCGAACTGGCTGCCGGGCGGCTTTGTCGGCGTCGACGTGTTCTTCGTCATATCCGGCTATCTGATCTGCAAGTCGATCTATGCCGACGTGGCCGAGGGCCGCTTCTCGGTGCTCGCCTTTTATGAGCGGCGCATCCGCCGCATCGCGCCGGCCTTCCTCGCGGTCACGGCGGTCACCGCCATCGCCGCCGCGCTGATCCTGCTGCCGTACCAGATGATGATCTTCGGCCGCTCGGTGCTGTGGTCGGTGTTCGCCGTCGGCAACATCTTCTTCTACCAGCGCACCGACTATTTCGCCCCGGCGGCGCAGGAAATGCCGCTGCTGCACTATTGGTCGCTGGCGGTGGAAGAGCAGTTCTATTTCCTGTTTCCCGCCGTCGTCCTGCTGCTGAATCGCTTCGGCCGCCGCGCCCTCGCCGTGGGCGTGGTGGCGCTGTTCGTCGCCTCGCTGGCCGCCAGCCAGCTCATGCTGACGCGCGATCCCGCCGCCGCCTATTTCCTCCTGCCCTTCCGCGCCTTCGAGATGCTGATCGGCGCGGCGCTGGCGCTGCCAGGCGTGCGCTTCTCGCAGAAGCCGGCCGAATGCGCCGCGGCGGTGCTGGGCGGTTGCGCGATGATCCTCGGCGCGATGCTGATGCTGAAAGCCTCCTCGCCCTTCCCGGGTCTGCGCGCGCTCACGCCCTGCGTCGGCGCGGCGCTGGTAATCTGGGGCGGGGAAGGCGTGGCCACGCTGGGCACGCGCCTGCTCGGCAGCCGGCCGATGGTCTTCGTCGGCAAGATCTCCTATTCGCTCTATCTCGTGCACTGGCCCATCGTCGCGCTGGGCAAGGAGTGGCTGGGGCCTGTGGCGCCGCTGCCCTTCCTCATCGGCGGCGTGGCGCTGTCGCTGCTGCTCGGCTTCCTGTCCTGGCGCTTCGTCGAACAGCCGGTGCGCGTCAACCGGCGTCTGTTCACGCCGAAGGTCCTCGTCGGCACCACGCTCGCCGGCACGCTGGTGCTCGCGGTCTTCGCCCAGGTCGCCATCGCCACGCGCGGCCTGCCGCAGCGGCTCTCGCCCGAGGCGCAGCGCCTCGCCGCCTATGCCTTCTACAATGGCGATCCCGTGTTCCGGCAGGGCGTGTGCTTCACCCCCTTCTTCCTCGCCGACTACAAGGCGAAGCCGGAATGCCTGCCCACCCGCCATCCCTCGGTCATGGTCTGGGGCAGCAGCCATATCGCCCATTTCATCACCGCCATCATCGCGGCGGGCGAGGCGCGCGGCTATGATGTCGGCCAGATCACCGGCGCCGCCTGCCCGCCGGTGAGCGAGCGCTTTGCCCGGATCGTGCCCTATTGCCGCGACATGAACCTGTTCGCGCGCAAATGGGTCGAGGAAAACAAGCCGGACATTCTGGTGCTGGGCGGCCTCAGCGTGGCGACGCCCGATCTCGACGCGGCGATCGCGGACTTCGTGCGCTTGGGGATAAGGGTCGTGGTGGTGGGTCCCGTGCCGCTCTACCGCGACGCGGTGCCGAAGCTGCTCGCGCGCCGCATCGAGGCCGGCGACAGGTCGACCGACGCCGGCAGCGATGCCCTCCCCGGCGCCCGCACATCCGACAAGACACTGGCCGCGCATTTCGCCGCCATGCCGGGCGTCACCTACATCTCGGTGTTCGACGCCGCCTGCGGCAGCGCCGACTGCCCGCTGATGGTGGAGGGCGAACCGCTGCAGCATGACAGCTCGCATTTCACCATGGCCGGTGCGCGCTTCTTCGGCCGGCCGGTGAGCGAGCTCATCTTCGGCAGCCCGGCGAAATAGTGCCCGGCCAAATAGTGCCCGCCAACTCACGCCCGCCTGTGGCTTTCGCGCCATAGGCCGGCGCAAATGCGGCGGGAATGCGCCTTAGGCCAAGGCATCCGCCGGATTTTCGCCGCATACTGCACCGGCGGCCGCCGGCGTCCCGAATGCCGGCCGGGCGGGGGTCCCCCTCCACGGCGGGCCGACAAACGGGGCATGTGATGAGGCTTACGATGCGATTGAAGACAATGGCCGCCCTGGTGCTGGGCGCCGCGCTCATCGCGGGCAGCGCGCCCGCCATGGCGCAGAGCGCGAGCACGCCTTCCTTTTTCAGCTTCTTCCCGCGCCCGTCGAATTTCGGCAACGGCCCGGTGAAGGGCACGTCCTCGATCCGGCGCCAGACCGTGGCCTATAACGGCCCCTACAAGCCCGGCACCATCGTGGTGAACACCGCCGAGCGCCGGCTCTATCTGGTGCAGGACAATGGCACCGCGCTGAAATACGGCATCGGCGTCGGCCGCGACGGCTTCCGCTGGGGCGGTATCAAGACCATTACCCGCAAGGCCGAATGGCCGGGCTGGACCCCGCCGCCGCAGATGCTGCAGCGTCGCCCCGACCTGCCGCGCTACATGCCCGGCGGCATCGACAACCCGCTCGGCGCCCGCGCCATGTATCTCGGCTCGACGCTCTACCGCATCCACGGCTCCAACGAGCCGGAGACGATCGGCCAGGCGGTGTCGTCCGGCTGCTTCCGCATGACCAATGACGACGTGACCGATCTCTATGATCGGGTGAGGGTCGGCACCACCGTGGTCGTGCTCAACTAACGCCAAGGCCATCCCGGACGGCCGCACGGCCGCTCCGGGATCGCCCGCCAGACGGCGCGATCTCTCAGTGCCGGCGCACCGCGCGGTCTTTAGTGCCGGCGCACGGCGCCGGGGGCATCGCGCGACAGGTTCTTCGCCGCCAGCTCCTGCAGATAGCGCTTGAAGCGCGCCTCCTGGTCGCGGCCAAGCTCAAACAGCCAGTCCCAGGTGTAAATGCCGGTGGAATGGCCGTCGTCGAAGATCAGCCGCACCGCGTAATTCCCCACCGGGATCGCTTCCTCGATCCGCACCTCGCGCTTGCCGGCCACCAGCTGGCGGTCGGCCGGCGAATGGCCCTGCACCTCGGCGGAGGGGCTTTCCACCCGCAGCAGCTCGGCCGGCAGCGCGTAGCTCGCCCCGCCCTCGAAGGCGATGGTGAGCACACGGCGGTCCTTGTGCACCTTGATCTCGGTCGGCCAGTTGGCGGCGTCGGTCACGGGCGTCTTCCTCTTCTCGCGTTCCTCCCCACATAGACAGAGCGCGCGGCTTCGCCAATCCCCCCGCACCGGGTCCTCCTCTGCGTGGCGGCATTTGCGCAAAACCCGCGTCACGAATGGGTTAGGCTATCGGCCGATAGGGTGGCGCGGCTTGGCAGGCCCGGCCCCGGCCTTTAGAAATGGACGCAAGAAACAGCGCCCTTCGGCGCGGGAGCGACTGCGTGAGCACCAGCGAAGCCGTCATCGACCGTTTTCAGCGCGAGACCCCGCGTGCGCCGCTCGTCGATACGTTCGGCCGCGCCGTCACCTATCTGCGCGTCTCGGTCACCGACCGCTGCGATTTCCGCTGCGTGTACTGCATGGCCGAACACATGACCTTCCTGCCGAAGCCGGAATTGCTGACGCTGGAAGAGCTGGACCGCCTGTGCTCCGCTTTCGTCGCGCGCGGCGTGAAGAAGCTGCGCCTCACTGGCGGCGAGCCGCTGGTGCGCCGCGATGTGATGACCCTGTTCCGCTCGCTCGGCCGCCATCTCGAAACCGGCGCGCTGGAAGAACTGACGCTGACCACCAATGGTTCGCAGCTCGCCCGCTTCGCGCGCGAACTCGCCGATTGCGGGGTGAAGCGCATCAATGTCTCGCTCGACACGCTGGACCCCGACCGTTTCCGGGCGCTGACCCGCTGGGGCGACCTCAACAAGGTGCTCGCCGGCATCGACGCCGCGCAGCAGGCCGGGCTGCATGTGAAGCTGAACGCCGTGGCACTGGCCGGCGAGAATGAGGACGAGATCCCCGGACTCATCGAGTGGGCGCATGGGCGCGGAATGGACCTGTCGCTGATCGAGGTGATGCCGTTGGGCGAAACCGGCGCCGAGCGCATCGACCAGTACCTCCCCCTCTCCACCGTGCGCGACCGGCTGGCCCAGCGCTGGACGCTGGAGGACATTCCGTTCCGCACCGGCGGCCCGGCGCGATATGTCCGCATCAAGGAGACCGGCGGCCGGCTCGGCTTCATCACCCCGCTGACGCATAATTTCTGCGAGGGTTGCAACCGCGTCCGCGTCACCTGCACCGGCACGCTCTATATGTGCCTCGGCCAGGACGACGCCGCCGACCTGCGCGCGCCGCTGCGCGCCTCCGAGGGCGACGAGACGCTGCACGCCGCGCTGGACGAGGCGATCTTCCGCAAGCCCAAGGGGCACGATTTCGTGATCGACCGCCCCGGCCAGGCCCCGGCGGTGCGCCGGCATATGAGCCTTACCGGCGGCTGAGCCCGGCCCTTTCCAGCATTTCGCATGGCTGCCGCGCGCCCCGCCATGTTGCTGCATTGCAATACAACGTGCATAGGTTTGGTTGAATCGCGCTGCTAAAGGGCAGCGAACACACCTTTTTTCGACATAGAGCGTTTCGCGATGCAGCTTCCGCTGTTGGCCCTCGCCATGGCCTCCTTTGGCATTGGCACGACCGAATTCGTCATCATGGGCCTCCTGCCGGAGGTCGCCGCCGATCTCTCGGTCACCATCCCCGCCGCCGGCCTGCTGGTCACCGGCTACGCGCTCGGCGTGGTGGTGGGTGCGCCCATCGTCGCCATCATCACCAATTCGCTGCCCCGCAAGGGCACGCTGATCGGCCTTGCCAGCATGTTCGTGCTCGGCAATTTCCTCTGCGCCATCGCGCCGGACTACTGGTTCCTCATGGGCGCGCGGGTGGTCACCGCCTTCTGCCACGGCGCCTTTTTCGGTATTGGCGCGGTCGTGGCGGCCAATCTGGTGCCGCCGAATCAGCGGGCCAGCGCCATCGCGCTGATGTTCGCCGGGCTGACGCTCGCCAATGTGCTCGGCGTGCCGCTCGGCACCGCGCTCGGGCAGGCGGCCGGCTGGCGCTCCACCTTCTGGGCGGTCGTGCTCATCGGCATTCTCGCGGTCAGCGCCATCGCTTTGTGGGTGCCGCGCGACATTCCCCATGCTTCGGGCAACATCCTGCGCGAATTCGCGGTGCTGAAGCGCCCGCAGGTGATCCTCACCATGCTGATGAGCGTGCTGGCCTCGGCCAGCCTGTTCTCGGTGTTCACCTATATCGCCCCGCTGCTGCGCGACGTGACCGGCTTCGCGCCCCACGCCGTCACCTATGTGCTGCTGCTGTTCGGGGTGGGCATCACTATCGGCAATCTGCTCGGCGGCAAGCTCGCGGACTGGCGGCTGATGCCCTCGCTGATGGCGAGCTTCATCGGGCTGGCCGCCGTGCTGGTGGCCTTCGTCTTCCTCAGCGGCTTCGCCGCCGCCACGGTCGCCACCGTCTTCGTCTGGGGCATTCTGGTGTTCGCCGTGGTGCCGCCGATCCAGATGCGGGTGGTGGACGCGGCGGAAGGCGCGCCCAACCTCGCCTCGACGCTCAATCAGGGCGCGTTCAATCTCGGCAATGCGGCCGGCGCCTGGATCGGCGGGGCGGCGATCACCTTCGGCATCAGCTATGCCGACCTGCCCTGGGTCGGGGCCGGGCTGGCGGTGGGCGCGCTCGGCCTGTGCGTCGCCTCGCAGGCGCTGGAACGCCGCAGCGGCGGGCTGGTGGAAGCGGACGACCTCGCCGGCGAGGTCGCCTGCGAAGAGTGCTGAACCGGCCTTGAGCCGCCCCCTTTCCCCGGGGCGCGGCACTCGTTCGGCGCCGTCGCCAAAGCCGCGATTGCGCCGCCTTTGCATGGCTTAAGGGCGCTTCTGCCTCCGGATACTCCTCATGCACGCCCAAAGCGCCAAGCGCGGCATCCTTCTGATGATCGCGGGCTCGTCGATCTTCTCCACCAATGACGCCTTCTCCAAGCTGGCGGTGGCGCACATCCCGACCTCGCAGATCCTCGCCATGCGCGGCGTGCTCGCCGCGCTGGTGCTGCTGGCGGTGCTGGGCTGGATGGGGCAGCTGCCGGCGCTGCGCCACATGATGGAGCGGCGGGTGCTGCTGCGGGCGCTCACCGAGGCCGGGGTGGCGATGCTTTTCATCACCTCGATCTCGGTGATGTCGATCGCCGATTCGACCGCCATCCTGCAGGTCACCCCGCTCGCCACCATGGCGGCGGCGGTGCTGCTGTTCGGGGCGCATATCGGCTGGCGCCAATGGGTGGCGGTCGGCATCGGCTTTCTCGGCGTGACGCTGATCGTCAAGCCCGGCACCTCCGCCTTCGACACCATGGCGCTGCTGCCGCTCGGCGCGGCGCTGCTGATGGCGCTTCGCGATTTCATCACCGGCCGCATCGGCGCGCATGTGCCGACGCTGGTCGTCACCTTCACCACGGCCGTGGTCGGCATGGGCTTCGGCTTCGCCGGCAGTTCGGTGGAGCCCTGGCAGGCGGTCGATGCGCGGACGCTGGCCTATCTCGTCGGCGGCAGCATCTCGCTGGTCATCGGCCAGCTGCTGACCATCGCGGCGATGCGCACCGCCGACATCTCGGTGGTGGCGCCGTTCCGCTACGCCGCCGTGGTCTGCGCCGTCGGCCTGTCCGCCGTGGTGTTCCACGACACGCCCGATCTGGTTTCGATCGGCGGCATGGCGCTCATCATGGCGGCGGGGCTCTACACCATGCACCACCATATGAGCGCCCGCGCCCTCACCGCCGCCCGGCCGGTGCCGCGCGAGGCCGCCTGCGAGGGGCCCCGCGCCGGCGGCTGACCCTCAGCCCTTCTGGCGGGCGCGGATCATGTAGCCGTCGTAAGGATATTCGCCGACCTGCCACCACAGATACTCCTCGTTGCGGAAGGCGAGCATCGAGTCGTAGATCTTCTTGAAATCGGCGTTCTTGGCGGAAATCTCCGCCATCAGCGCGATGTTCTCCTTATAAGCCGCGTCCATCACCTCCGGCGGGAACGGGCGCAGCTGCGCGCCGCCGGCCACCAGACGGCGCAGCGCCGCCGGGTTGCGGGCGTCGTATTTCGCCAGCATGTCGGCATTGGCATAGGCGGAGGCCGCCTCGAACGCGGCCTGGTAGGCCTTGGGCAGTTCCTCCCACGCCTTCGCATTGGCGATGAAGTGGATGGTCGGGCCGCCTTCCCACCAGCCGGGATAGTAGTAATAGGGCGCCACCCGCACGAAGCCGAGCTTCTCGTCGTCCACCGGCCCGACGAATTCGGCGGCGTCGATCGTGCCCTTTTCCAGCGCGGGATAGATGTCGCCGCCGGCGAAGTTCTGCGGCACCAGGCCGAGGCGGGCCAGCACCTGCCCGGCAATGCCGGGAATGCGCATCTTCAGCCCCTTGAGATCGGCGACCGACTTGATCTCCTTGCGGAACCAGCCGCCCATCTGCGCGCCGGTATTGCCGCCGGCGAAGCCCACCACGCCATACTTCGCCAGGAACGCCGCCTGCAGCTCGTTGCCGCCGCCATGGTAGAGCCACGCCGTCTGCATGCGCGCGTTCAGCCCGAAGGGCAGCGTGGTGAAGGGGGCGAAGGACGGGTCCTTGCCGATGTAATAATACAGCGCGGTCTGGCACACCTCGACCGTGCGGTTCTGCACGGCGTCGAACGCCTGCAGGCCGGGCACGATCTCGCCGGGGGCGAAGACGTCGATGGTGAAGCGGCCATCCGTGGCCTCGCCGACATATTTCGACAGCAGCGTCGCCGCGCCATAGATGGTGTCGAGCGATTTCGGGTAGCTGGAGGTCAGCCGCCAGCGCAGCGTCGGCAGGCTCTGCGCCAGGGCGGGCGCCGCCAGCGTGGAAGCGGCGGCGGCGAGGCCAGCGCCCGTGATGAGGCCCCGGCGGGAAGGCGAATGCGGCATCGGCGTTTCCTCTGTGTTTTTCGTTGCGTCATCCCGGCCGCAGCGCAGCGGAGAGCCGGGATCGTGGGCCGCATCGGTGGGCCGATCCCGGATACGGCCTCCGGCCGTTCCGGGATGACGTCTTTGCCTCACCCCCGCGTGCGGGCGCGGATCATGTAGCCGTCATAGGGGTATTCGCCAACCTGCCACCACAGATACTCCTCGTTGCGGAAGGCGATCTGCGCGTCCATGATTTTCTTGAAACCGGCATTCTTGGCGCTGATCTCGGCGATAAGCTCGTTCGAGGCCTTCCACGAGGCGTCGAGGAAGCTCTGCGGGAAGGTGCGCAGCTGCGCCCCGGCCGCCACCAGCCGGCGCAGCGCCGCCGGGTTGAAGGCGTCGTATTTCGCCAGCATGTCGCTATTGGCATAGGCCACCGCCGCCTCGAACGCCGCCTGATAGGACTTGGGCAGGGCGTTCCACTTGTCGCGGTTGACCACGACATTCATCGTCGGCCCGCCATCCCACCAGCCGGGATAGTAGTAATAGGGCGCCACCCGGACGAAACCGAGCTTCTCGTCGTCATAGGGGCCGACCCATTCGCAGGCGTCGATCGTGCCCTTTTCCAGCGCGGCATAGATGTCGCCGGGGGCGATCTGCTGCGGCACCACGCCGAGCTTGGCCACCACCTGCCCGGCAATGCCGCCGATGCGGAATTTCAGGCCACGGAAGTCGGCGAGGTCCTTCACCTCCTTGCGGAACCAGCCGCCCATCTGGGTGCCGGTATTGCCGCCGAGAAAGCCGACAAGGTTGTATTTGGCCAGGAACTCGTCCTGCAATTCGCGCCCGCCGCCATGGTAGAACCAGGCGTTCTGCATCCGCGCGTTCAGCCCGAAGGGCATGGTGGTGAAGCAGGCGAAGGCCGGGTCCTTGCCGGTGTAGTAATAGAGCGGCGTCTGCGCCACCTCGACCGTGCCGTTCTGCACCGCGTCGAGCGCCTGCAGCCCCGGCACGATCTCGCCGGCGGCGAAGTTCTGGATGACGAAGCGGCCTTCCGTCACCTCGCTCACATATTTCGACACCAGCTCATTGGCGCCGAAAATGGCGTCCAGCACCTTGGGCACGGAGGAGGTGAGCCGCCAGCGCACCTGCGGCGCGCCCTGCGCCAAGGCGGGGGCGGCGAGCGTGGCGGCGGGGGCGGCAAGGGCGGCGGTGCGGAGAAAATCGCGGCGCTTCATGGGCAGGCAGAGCTCCGGGGGCTGGCTCCGAGGGGGCGGCGGATGTTTGCAGCAGCCCGGCCCGCAGAGCAACCGGCTGTTGCCGCGCTGCTGAAATGTTCTTGATATGTTCACGCGCGCCCGCTAGCGTTTCGCCCGCATCCGGAGATGATCGCCATGAACGACAAGGCCGCCCGCTTCCGCGCCCTGCATGAAGGGCCCGGCGCCTTCATCCTGCCCAACCCGTGGGATGCCGGCACGGCGCGCATCTTCGCCGCGCTGGGCTATCCCGCGCTCGCCACCACCAGCGCCGGCATGGATTTTTCGCGCGGTGTCGCCGAGGGCACCACCTCGCGCGCGGATCTGTTCGCCCATTGCGCTGGCATCGTCGCCGCGACGGACCTGCCGGTGTCGGCCGATCTGGAAATGGGCCTCGGCGACAGCCCGGAGAGCGCGGCCGAGACCATCCGCGCCGCTGCCGCCCTTGGGCTGGCCGGGGGATCGCTGGAGGACCACACGGGCCAGCGCGACGCGCCGATCTACGACTTCACCCTCGCCGTCGAGCGCATCGCGGCGGCGGAGGAGGCCCGCAATGGCCTGCCGGGCGATTTCGTGCTCACCGCGCGGGCGGAGAATTTCCTCTGGGGCCGGCGCGATCTCGACGACACCATCCGCCGGCTGCAGGCCTTCGAGGCGGCGGGGGCCGATGTGCTCTACGCCCCCGGCCTGCCGGATATCGAGGCGGTGCGCACGGTGTGCGCGTCGGTGTCGCGGCCGGTCAATGTGGTCATCGGCATCGGCAAGACGCGCTTCACCCGCGAGGAGCTGAGCGCGGCCGGGGTTCGCCGCATCAGTGTCGGCTCCAGCCTCGCCCGGCTCGCCTATGGCGCGGTGATCCGCGCGGCGCAGGCGATGCAGCGCGAGGGGCGGTTCGACTTCCTCGACGAAGCGATGGGCTTCGCCGAGATCGAGGCCGTCTTCACCGCCTTCGCGGCGCAGCAGCGTTGAGCGCGGAAGGGTGAGGCGGCACGGGCCGCCTCCCCTCGCCGGTTCGCGTCAGCCTTCCATCACGATGCGGGGCGCCGGGCGCGCCGCACTGCGCCGGCCGGCCAGCGCCTCGCGCACCGAACTGGCGATGGCGCGGTAGATGCCGGCCTCCGCGCTGTCCGGCCGGGTGGCGACCACAGGTAGGCCGGCGTCCGAGGTCTCGCGGATCGACATTTGCAGCGGCACCTCGCCGAGGAAGGGCACGCCGAGGCGCTGTGCCTCGTGCCGCGCCCCGCCATGGCCGAACACGTCGGAGCGGGTGCCGCAATGCGGGCACATGAAGTAGCTCATATTCTCGACCACGCCGAGCACCGGCACGTTCACCTTCTGGAACATGGCGACGCCGCGCCGCGCGTCGATCAGCGCGAGGTCCTGCGGGGTGGAGACGATGACGGCGCCGGCCAGCGGCACCTGCTGCGCCATGGTCAGCTGCGCGTCGCCGGTGCCGGGCGGCATGTCGACGACGAGAATGTCGAGCGGCGCCCAGTTCACTTCCTTCAGCATCTGGCTGATCGCCGACATCACCATCGGCCCGCGCCAGATCATCGGCGTCTCTTCCTCCACGAGGAAGCCGATGGACATCACCTTGAGGCCGAAGGCCTGCATCGGCGTGATCATCCGGCCGTTCACCTCCGGCCGGCCCTTCAGCCCCATCAGGCGCGGCACGGAGGGGCCGTAAATATCGGCATCGAGCAGGCCGACCTTGAGGCCGGAGGCGGCGAGGCCGAGGGCGAGATTGGCCGCCAGAGTGGATTTTCCGACGCCGCCCTTGCCGGAGGCCACCGCGATGATGGCGCCGACGCCCGGCAGGCCCGGCGTCTCCTTCTGCGGATCAGCCGGCGGCTGGGCATGCGAATGGCCCGCATGGCTGTGGCCGGCATGGGAGTGGCCGCCGGCGGCCGGGGCGCGCGCGGCGGCGGGCGTGTGCGAGGCGATGGGCGGCAGGCCCGCCTTGCGTTCGGCGGTGAGCGCCACCAGCGCCGAGGTCACGCCCGGCGTGCCGCGCACGGTGCGTTCCACGGCGGCGCGCACCGGTTCCCAGGCGCGGGCCTCGGCGGCATCGACGGTAAGCGAGAGATAGACCTTGCCATCCGAGACCAGCACCTCCGAGAGCACGCCGGCCTCGGTCACGGGACGGCCATCGGGGGCGGAAACCTGCGCCAGCCGCGCCTTCACATCGTCTGCCGTCGCCATAGCGCGCTTCTCCTCAATAGAGCTGTTTCAAGCTGAGACACACCAGCGCGCGCGCAGCGTCAACCCGTGCCGCGCCGTCGGGTGATCGACGTCCGCTATGGCGCTGCGCTGCACACAAAAGGGTCAGTTCGACTTTGTGATGAGGGATGCGGCACCCCGTTGCGCATCCTTCGCAAATAGTGCCAGCATGGGTTGCCGGCAACGACAGAACAAACCGGCGCAGCGTACTCGTTCAGAGGGGAACATCATGAGCCTCGTCACCCGGTTCGCGGCGGCGGCCACGCTTGCTGTGGCCATCCTTGCCATGCCCCTGGCCGGCGGCGCCTCCGCCAAGGAATGGAAGACCGTCCGCATCGGCACGGAAGGCGCCTACCCGCCCTTCAACTATATCGAGAATGGCGAGCTGAAAGGCTTCGACATCGACATCGCCAAGGCGCTCTGCGCCAAGATGAAGGTGGAATGCACCTTCACCGCGCAGGATTGGGACGGCATCATCCCGGCGCTACTGGCGAACAAATACGACGCCATCGTCGCCTCGATGTCGATCACCGAGGAGCGCAAGCAGCAGATCGCCTTCACCAACAAATACTACAAGACGGCCGCCATCTTCGCGGCGCCCAAGAACAGCGCCATCACCGAGACCTCGCCGGCAGCGCTGAAGGGCAAGGTGCTGGGCGCGCAGGCTTCCACCATCCACGCCAACTATCTCGAAGACGTGTACGCCAAGGCCGGCGCCGAGGTGAAGCTCTACGGCAAGCAGGACGAGGCCAATCTCGACCTCGCCAATGGCCGCCTCGACGCCGTGCTCGCCGACAAGATCGTGCTGCTGGAATGGCTGAATTCCAAGGAAGGCACCTGCTGCAAGTTCACCGGCGCCGACCACACCGACCCGAAATATTTCGGCGAGGGCATCGGCATCGGCATCCGCAAGGGCGACCCGGAACTGGTCGCCATGTTCAACAAGGCGATCGACGAGATCGTCGCCGACGGCACCTACAAGACCATCAACGACAAGTATTTCCCCTTCAGCGTCTACTGACGCCCCGCCCGGCGCCGCCCCCCGTTCGGGGACGGCGCCTTCTCGTCCGCTGACCGGGGGACCTGCCGTCCGTCATGCTGAATCTGCTTGAGCTGCTCTCCTTCGGCCCGAATGGCTGGGGCGACGAGATGTTGCAGGGTACGCTGCTCACCATCGAGCTCGCCCTCGTCACCCTCCCCGTCGGCATCGCCATCGGCCTCGCCGTGGCGCTGGCCAAGGATTCGTCCTCGCGCGTGCTGCGCGCGGTGGGCGATCTCTACACCACGGTGTTTCGCGGCCTGCCGGAACTGCTCACCCTGTTCATCGTCTATTATGGCGGGCAGATGCTGCTCACCCGCCTCGCCGGCGCGCTGGTCGAGGGCGCGCATATCGAGGTGAACCAGTTCGTCGCCGGCGTGGTGGCGCTCGGCCTCGTGCTCGGGGCCTTCTCCAGCGAAGTGCTGCTCGCCGCCATCCGCGCCGTGCCCAAGGGCCAGAAGGAAGCCGCCCACGCGCTCGGCCTGTCGGGCTGGCGCACCTTCCGGCTCGTCACCTTCCCCCAGCTCTGGCGCGTCGCGCTGCCGGGCCTGTCGAATAACTGGATGGTGCTGTTGAAGGACACCTCGCTGGTCTCGGTCATCGCCATCACCGACCTGATGCGCCAGACCTCAATCGCGGTGGGCGTGACCAAGCAGCCCTTCTTCTTCTACCTCGTCGCCTGCCTGATCTATCTGGTGTTTTCCGGCCTCTCCAGCCTCGTCTTCACCGCGCTGGAAAACCGGGCCTCGCGCGGCTTCAAGCGGGTGGGAGGCCATTGATGGAAACGATCCTCGCGGCCCTCGCCGACGGCTTCCTGTGGCTGATGGGGCTGATCGGGCTCAACACCGACCTCATGGCCCGCTACGGCCTGCGCTTTCTCGATGGCGTGTGGGTGACGCTGCAGCTGGTCGGGCTGTCCGTCTTCCTCGGCGTGCTGCTCGCCGTGCCGCTGGCGCTGGCGCGGGTGGAAGGCGGCAAGGCGCTGTCGCGCGCGGCCTGGACCTATTCCTATTTCTTCCGCGGCACGCCGCTGCTGGCGCAGACCTTCCTCGTCTATTACGGGGCCGGCCAGTTCCGCGAACAGCTGACCGATATCGGCCTGTGGTGGTTCTTCCGCGACGCCTTCAACTGCGCGGTGTTCACCTTCACGCTCAACACCGCCGCCTATCAGTCGGAAATCCTGCGCGGCGGCATACAGAGCCTGCCGGCCGGGCAGATGGAGGCGGCGCAGGCGCTCGGCCTCTCCCGCGCGCTGGCCTATCGCAAGATCATCCTGCCGCAGGCGCTCGCCATTGGCCTGCGCCCGCTCGGCAATGAGCTGGTGCTGATGATCAAGGCCAGCGCCATCGCCTCGGTCATCACCGTCTATGATCTGATGGGCGTCACCCGCCTCGCCTTCTCCCGCTCCTACGACATGGAGGTCTATCTCTGGGCGGCGGTGCTGTATCTGCTGATGGTCGAGATCATCCGCCGGGTGTGGAACGTGCTGGAGCGCCGGCTGAACCGGCATCTGGCGGTGTCGAGGTAGCGCGGCCGGTTGCCATCCTTCGAGGCTCGCTTTCGCTCGCACCTCAGGATGACGGCGTTCGCCGCACCACGCCGTCATGCTGAGGTGCCGGCCAACGGCCGGCCTCGAAGCACGCAGGTCCGTGCCTCCCGTCCTCCTATCGCACCAGCCGCGCCACCTCTTCCCGCAGCACCGGCACCAGCTCGGCCTCGAACCAGGGGTGGCGCTTCAGCCAGCCAGTGTTGCGCCAGGAGGGGTGTGGCAGCGGCAGCAGGCGCGGCGCCTCGCGTGCGTCCCATATTTCCCGCCAGCGTTCCACCCGTTCGGTCAGCCCGCCGCCGGCGAACCGCGCCAGCCCGAGCCGCTTGAGGTGATAGTCCTGCGCCGCCGCCCCCACCGCGACGACAAGCTCGAACGGCGCCCGCGCCGCGAACAGCCGGTCGTGCCAGAGGCTGGCGCATTCCCGGCGCGGCGGCAGGTCGCCACCCTTGGCGTCCTGCCCGGGAAAGCAGAAGCCCATGGCGGCCACGGCGAAGCGCTCGGTGTCGTAAAACGTCTCCGGCGTCACCCCCAGCCAGTCGCGCAGCCGGTCGCCGGACGCGTCGGTGAAGGAGCGGCCGGAAGCGTGCACCCGGGTGCCCGGCGCCTGCCCGGCGATGAGGATGCGGGCGCGCGGCCCGACATGCAGAACCGGGCGCGGTTCGTGCGGCAACGGTTTTCCGCGTGGCGTCTCCACGCAGAAGCGGCAAGCGCGGATGGCGGCGAGAAGGGCGTCGAGATCGTCGGCGGGCATGGCGGTTAGATAGGCGCGGCCGGACCATCCGTCATCCCGCCCAGATCACCGTCATCCTGAGGTGCTGGCCGCAGGCCAGCCTCGAAGGATGTCGTGCAGGGGCCTCACTCCGCCGGCCTTGGATGCCGCGCCCACCACTCCGCCGGCGATGCCCCCTTTCCTCCCTCTCCCCGTGGGGGAGAGGTGGCCCCGCGCAGCGGGGTCGGTGAGGGGCGAGAAGATGGCGGAGCGTCGAAGGCCCCTCACCCCAACCCTCTCCCCGTGGGGGGAGAGGGAAGTCGCCTTCTGGCGCGCGGGTGATCGCGTTGCCTCACTCCGCCGGCCTTGGGTGCCGCGCCCGCCACTCCGCCGGCATCTCGAATGGGCCGGCCCAGATGCCGGCGCCGGCCGCCTGTGCCGATCGCTCCTCGCCGCGATAGGCAAGGCTGGTCGCCACCGCCCAGCCCTTGCGCACCAGCGCGGCGCCGATATCGGCGCCATCCACCGTGCAGCGGGCCACGGCGCGGCCATAGCGGTCCTCGTCCACCGGGCGGCAGGTCACCGCACCCTGCGCGACCAGCGCCTCCAGCGCCTCCCGCGCCTTCAGCCCGCAGGGCCAGCTGCGCTCGCCCTCGCCGCAGCTCTGGTGCAGTTCCGGCGCGTCGAGCCCGTCGAGCCGCACCCGCTCGCCCGCCACTTCCAGGCTGTCGCCATCCGCCACTCGCACCTGCCCGGTGAGCGGGGGAATGACCCGCTCCACCACCAGCGCCACGACGATGAGCCCGGCGGCGAGGAGGATGCCGCGCCAGGTCTGCGGCCGCCAGCCGCGCGGGGGGCGATGTCGTCGCCGAGAGGTCAGCTTGTCGAACCGCATGGCGTCATCCCGGCCGAAGCGAAGCGCAGAGCCGGGATCGCTCGCCGGTTCCATCGCGATCCCGGATCGGCCTGCGGCCGTCCGGGATGACGGCAAATCCCCGGGTCAAGCCCGGGGATGAGGGACGAAGGTTCAGACGCACCACGTCGCGCCGCACGCCCGTGCCCTCACGCCCCCGCCACGCCGGCTTCGGCAAAGGTCGCCATGCCGCCATGGCAGGCGAGCGCGGATTTGATGACGCCGATCGACAGCGCCGCGCCCGAGCCCTCGCCGAGGCGCATGTCGAGATCGAGCAACGGGCGCAGGCCGAGCCGTTCCAACACCCGCCGATGCGCCGGCTCGGCCGAGACATGGCCGGCGAGGCAATGGTCGAGCGCGCGCGGGTCCAGCGCCTTCAGCACGGCGGCCGCGGCGGTGACGACATAGCCGTCGAGCACCACGGGCACGCGCTGCAGCCGGGCGGCGAGGATGGCGCCAGCCATCGCCGCCACTTCGCGCCCGCCCAGCTTGCGCAGCACTTCCAGCGGGTCGTCGAGATGGCCCTTCGCGCGCACCACCGCCGCCCGCACCGCCGCGGTCTTGCGCTCCAGCACCTCGCCCGTCGCGCCCGTGCCGGGGCCGACCCAGTCGGCGGCGTCCCCGCCATAAAGCCCGTGCAAGATTGCCGCCGCCACGGTGGTGTTGCCGATGCCCATTTCGCCGAGGCACAGCAGGTCCGGTTCGCCCGCCAGCGCCTCCATGCCGAAGGCCATGGTGGCCGCGCATTCGGCTTCCGTCAGCGCGTCCTCGTCGACGATATCCGGCGTCGGCAAATCGAGCGCGAGGTCGAACACCCGCAGCCCGGCGCCGAACACGCCGCAAATCTGGTTCACCGCCGCCTTCCCCGCCGTGAAGGTGGCGACCATCTGCTTGGTGACCTCTGAGGGGTAAGGCGACACGCCGCGCCCCGCCACGCCATGGGTGGCGGCGAACACGGCGACGGTCGGCCGGTTCACCTGCGGAATCTCCCGCCCCTGCCAGCCGGCGATGAAGACCGCGATCTCCTCCAGCCGTCCCAGCGCGCCGGGTGGCTTCACCAATTGCCCCTGCCGGGCGCTCGCGGCGGCGCGGGCGGCCGCGTCCGGGCTGGGCATCTGGGCGACGAGGTTGCGGATGTCGTCGAAGGGCAGGCCGGTGGCGGAGCGCAGCATGGGGGAGCCTCAGCAGCAGAACGGGCGACGCCAAATCGGGCGAGGCGGCGAAGAAGTGTCGCCTCGGGCGCCAAGGCGGGGTAGACCCTCACCGAGGGACACGCAACCCTCAGCATCGCAGCCGCCGCCTCGGGAAGGCGCATGGACGCGCGCGGACGCGCAAGAAGGGGATCACGGATGGAAGCCCGTAAGGAGGCCCCCTTGGCCGCTCCTCTCAAGGCCTCTGTCGCCACGCCGGTTTTTGACGCGGCGTTTTGCGACCTTCTCGACACGCTGTTCGCCTGGCGGCGCGACGTGCGTTGCTTCCGCACCGATCCGCTGGACGAGGAAGCGGTGCGCGCATTGCTCGCCACCGCCTGCCGCGCGCCGAGCGTCGGCTACAGCCAGCCCTGGCGGCTGGTGCGGGTGCGTGCGCAGGCCCGCCGCGCCGCCATACGCGCCCTGTTTGAGGCCGCCAATGCGCAGGCGCTGGCGCAGCAGCCGGGGGAGCGCGCCAGCCTCTATGCACGGCTCAAGCTCGCCGGGCTGGACGATGCGCCCGAACATCTCGCCGTCTTCGTCGAGCCCGATCCCGCCACCGGCCACGGCCTCGGCCGCGCCACCATGCCGGAAACCGTCGCCTATTCCGCCGTGCTCGCCATCCACACGCTGTGGCTGGCGGCGGCGGCGCGCGGCATCGGGGTGGGCTGGGTGTCGATCCTCGACCCGCAGGCGGTGGGTGCGGCGCTGGACGTGCCGGCGCACTGGCAATTGGTCGGCTATCTCTGCCTCGGCTATCCCGCCGAGGCCTCCCCGGTGCCGGAGCTGGAGCGCGCGGGGTGGGAGCACCGCCGGCCGCTGGCCGAGCTTCTGGTCGAGCGCTGAGGGGCAAACGCGCATGCCCGTGCCCCTCCTCTCCGATGTACCCGCCGCGCTGCGCTTCCTCTCGCGCCTGCCGGTGCGCCTGCCCTCCGAACCCCGCGAGGACGGCCCGCCGGACCTCGACCGGCTCGGCCCCGCTCTGCCGCTCGCCGGCGCGGTGCTGGGGCTGATCGCCGCCATGGTGCTGCTGCTCGCCCATGCGGTGGGGCTGGGCGACTTTCTCGCCGCGACGCTGGCGGTCACCGTGCTGGTGGCGATCACGGGCGCGCTGCATGAGGACGGGCTGTCGGATGTCGCCGACGCGCTCGGCGGCTGGACCGTCGAGCGGCGGCTGGCGATCATGAAGGACAGCCGCGTCGGCGCCTTCGGGGTCTGCGCCCTCATCCTCGCCTTCGCCCTGCGGATCGGCGCGCTGGCGGGCCTGCTCGCCGCCGGCCCGGCCGTGGCGGCGGCGGGGCTCATCGCGGCGGCCGGCGTCTCCCGCCTCGCCGGATTGTGGATGCTGGCCGCCCTCCCCTTCGCGCGGCCGGACGGTCTCGCCCGCAGCGCCGGGGTGCCAAGCGCGACGAGCCGGTGGCGCGCGCTCGGCATCGGCCTCCTCATCGCTCTCGGTCTCATCGTCCACCCCATCGGCCTCATCGGTCTTCTCGTCGCGAGCGCTTTCGCGGTCGTGATCTTCCTTGGCGTGGTGCGCCTTGCGCGCGCCCAATTCGGCGGACAGACCGGCGATGTCGCGGGCGCCGCCACGCTTCTCGTCGAAATCGCCTTCCTCCTCGGCCTGCTTATCGTCGCGCATTGACCCCTTCCGCCCGCCCGGGCTTAACCGGATGGACAGGAAAATGCGTCAGGATGAGAAGTCCCTTAGCGTACCGAATCATGCCGCAAACCCTTTCCACACCTTGCGTTTCCGTCTGCACGCTGGATGCCGCCGGGCGGACCTGCCTCGGCTGCGGCCGCACCCTGGAGGAGATCGGCGCGTGGCCAGCGCTCAGCGAAACCGAGCGGCGCGCCATCATGGCGCGCCTGTCCGCCCGGCCGGCAGGAGCCGCGCAATGAACGCCGACCGCCTGATGTGGATCGTCGTCATCGGCCTCGCCGCCGGCATCGGCCTGGTGTTTTTCGCGTCACGCTATGGCGATGTCGCGGGTCTTGGCGCTAACGACTTGGCGCAGCTCGTATTTTACGGCTCGTTGCTGCTCGTGGTCGGCGCCAGCGTGTTCGCCACCTTCACCGGCAGGCTGGGCGAAGCACTGCGCGCGGCCGGGCTGTGGCTGGCGATTTTCGCTGTTCTGGCCGTGGGTTACACCTATCGGATCGAGCTGCACGCCGTCGCCTACCGCGTGCTGGCGGAACTTGCCCCGGGCTACGCGGTCCCGCTGGCCAGCGACGGCCCCGCCGTCGAAGTCGCCCGCGCCCGCGACGGCGATTTCAACGTGCGCGTCGAAATCAACGGCACGCGAATCCCCATGCTGGTGGACACCGGCGCGTCCAGTGTCGTGCTGACCCCCGAGGATGCGGTGGCCGTGGGCCTACCGCTGGAATTCCTCAGCTATGACATACCCATAGACACCGCGAACGGCCGTGGCCGCGCGGCGGCGGTGGTGCTTCAGCGCATTGGCATCGCCGGCTCGATCGACGAGCGCGACGTGCCGGCCCTCGTCGCCAGCCCCGGCACGCTCAAGCACAGCCTGCTCGGCATGACCTTCCTCTCCCGCCTCGGCAGTTTCGAAATCCGCGGGGAAAAACTGGTGATGCGGGCGAAGGTGGTGGACTAAACACGGAGAACCGCAGCACGCCTCAAAGCATGCGTGGAAGGACGTCGGTCTCGCCGCCTCTATCCTCAAGCCGATGCTTCATGGCGCCGGCGACGTGGAGAATGATCACCGCCAACAGAAGATAGGCACTGTATTTGTGCAGCGCCTGGAACACCTCGAACGCCGCATAACTCTTCGGCAGTATTTCCGGCACATGGGAGACGAAGAAGAACGGTACCCCGTCGCTCTCGGGGAAGCTGCTCGACATGGCATAGCCCAGCAGCGGAATGAGTAGCGTCAAAGCGACAAGCGTCCGGTGAGTGGCATGGGAGAGCCATTTCTCCCAAGATTTCAGAGCCTCTGGCTCATGCGGCAGGACGGCACGGTACCGCCAGCGCAGCGCAATGTGAACCAGCGCCAATAGCCAGACCAGGACTCCGAACTGCTTGTGATTGGGATAGAGGATGCCGGCAATGGAATCATTTTCGGTGAGGCCGGTCATATACCAGCCACAGGCGATCAGCCCCAGGATCAGAATGGCTCGAAGCCAATGCAGGAGGCGGATCGAGACCGGATACCGGACGTTGCGGTGGATTTGAAGCACTTCAGTCATGTAGCCATCTTTGTTCTGCCGGCCCCCTGCCGAAACCCGTTTTAATGGTAGTCTAATCATGGAAGATGAAGCCGGCGTGGCGTATGTGTGGGCGCCGTGTGGTACGCGTCCGGCCTCCTTCCTCCTGGCGTTCAGAACAGTCGAACGCGGCCCGCTGCCGATCGACCGCGCAGCGCGCGAGGGGCTCAGACCATAAGGGGAGAACTCCAGTTCAAACGGGCCTGAACGACGGGAACACGTCAGATCTTCAGGTCTGAACCGTGTCGGCTGATGGCTGGGCCTTTCGACGCTCAGCCATTCGCATGACGATCGTGAAGAATACCGGCACAAAGAGCACGGCTAGCACTGTGGCTGAGATCATTCCGCCGAAGAGGCCCGTGCCCAGCGCATTTTGGGTCTCGGAGCTCGGCCCCTTCGCGATGACCAGCGGGACGATGCCAAGCGTGAAGGCGAGCGAAGTCATCACGATCGGCCGCAGCCGCAGGCGAGATGCTTCGACGGCGGCGGCACGCAGACCCAGGCCCTCAGCGTGGAGTTTGCGCGCAAATTCCACGATCAGCACCGCGTTCTTGGCCGACAACCCGATCAGCGTGATCAGGCCGACCTTGAAGAACACGTCATTTTCCAAACCCCGCAGATGTACGGCCACCACCGCCCCCAGAATGCCGAGCGGAACGACCAGCATGACGGAAAACGGAATGGCCCAGCTTTCATAGAGCGCTGCCAGAACCAGGAACACGACCAGGAAGGAGAAGCCGACCAGAGTCAGTGCCTGCGCGTCCGCTTGGCGCTCTTGAAACGACTGCCCGGTCCATTCCACCGCATAACCACCTGACAGCTTCGACGCCAGGCGCTCGACCTCACCCATCGCGGTACCACTGGACACCCCCGGGGCGGCATCGCCTGAAATGCTCAGCGAGGGATAGCCGTTGTATCGGTCAAGCTGGAGAGGGCTGACCGACCATTCCGGGGTGACCACTTCGGCCAAGGGAACCATCCCACCCTTTTCATTTCGGACGTGAAGCCTGAGCACGTCCTCGACCTGCATCCCGTCCTTGGGCTCAGCCTGTATGATGACCTGCTGGAGTCGACCCGCGCGCGGGAAATCATTGACATAGGTCGAGCCCATCGCCGCGGCCAGCGTGTCGCTGATCGTCGAGAAGGTCACCCCCAGCGCGCCGGCCTTCGCGCGATCGACAAGAAGGCGAACATTCGGGCCGCTCGGCAGTCCGTCGACCCGGACGTTCTGCAGAAGCGAGCTCTGTGACGCCAACTCGATGAGTTCGTCTGCAGCCTTCCGATGGGCCACAACTCCGTTGCCGGCACGGTCGACGAAGCGCATGGCAAAGCCGGCGGTCGTGCCGAGTTCATCGATGGCCGGCGGCTTCATCACGAGGATTTCTCCCTCCGTGGCCTCCTGCATCGCCGCACTGGCAGCCGCAATCTCGGTGGCGGTGTCGCCCGCGCGCTCACTCCAGTCGCGCAGGGTCGTGAATGACATGGCGGTGTTCGCCCCCGATCCCGTGTAGCCGAAGCCCAACACGGACAGGTTGTTCACGATGTCCGGGCGTGTAGCGACGTGGCGGTCGAAGCGTTCAACGATCGCTCGTGTGCGCTCGGCGGTTGCGTCGGCAGGAAGCGTGAAGGACGTCAGGAACGTGCCCTGGTCTTCGTCCGGTACGAAGGCCGTGGGCAGAGCATTATAGCCAAAGGTCAGCGCGCCGACGATCGCGGCATAGACAAGCATAACCCGCACGCCACGCGTTACCAGTGCGTCGACCCACATCGTGTAGCGGCCCGTCAAACGGTCGAACGAACGGTTGAACCAAGCAAAGAACCCTCTGCGCTTGTGATGACCCGCGATGGGCTTCAGGACCGTGGCGCACAAAGCGGGTGTCAGGCTAAGGGCGAGGAACGCCGAGAAGAGAATCGAAACCGAAAGCGAGACCGTGAACTGGCGATAGATCGTTCCGACGGACCCCGTCGCAAAACCTATTGGCAGGAATACAGCCGTCAGAACCAGCGTGATACCAATTACGGCGCCCGTGATCTCCCGCATGGCTCGACGGGTGGCTTCCACCGGCGACAGTCCTTCGGTGGCCATCAGCCGCTCAACACTCTCCACGACGACGATGGCGTCATCGACGATGATGCCGATAGCCAGCACCATACCGAACATCGTCAGCGTGTTGATCGAATAGCCAATCCCCCACATCACGGCGAAGGTGCCCAGCAATGCGTTCGGAGCAACGATCGCCGGGATCAGCGTGTATCGAACGTTCTGAAGGAACAGCAGGATGATGAGGAAGACCAGCACCATCGCTTCGACCAAGGTATGGACGACCTTGATGATCGACACTTTCACGAAGGGGGCCGTGTCGTAGGAGACCGCATATGTTACGCCGGCCGGCATGGAAGGTGCCAGTTCGGCCAGCCGCGCGCGGATACCTTCCGAGGTGCGCACAGCATTGGCGCCGTGCGCCAGCTGGATTCCCGCCGCAGTTGCCTGCTTGCCGCCGTCGAGATTCGAGAAGCTCGACGTCTGAGCACCGATTTCGATCCGGGCGACATCACCAAGTGTCAGCTTCGAGCCGTCGGGATTGGATCGCAGCACCAGCTCGGCGAACTGCTCGGGCGTCTCGAGCTGGCCGCTGACACTGAGCGGCACGGTGGTCATCTGGCCGGGGACGGTCGGCTCCTCTCCAAGCCTGCCCGGAGCAACCTGAACATTCTGCGTCTGTATCGCCTGGACAATCTCGGCCATCGAGAGCGAATACGAGACGAGAAGTGCCGGATCCAACCATACCCGCATCGCCGCCTCCGAGCCGAATGACTGCACGCGGCCAACGCCAGGAATCCTTTTCAACTCGGGGGAGAGGCTGCGGGCGAGATAGTCGTCGAGCGCCAGAGTTTCGACCGCCCCATCGGTCGAACGCAGCGAGACAATCAAGAGGAAGCTGGACGACGCCGCCTCGACCGACAACCCAGCGCGGCGCACCTGTTCCGGCAGGCGGGCCTCGACCGATTTCAGGCGGTTCTGCACGTCTACTTGGGCAAGCTCGGGATCGGTGCCGGGCTTGAATGTCACCGTGATGCTGGCGTTTCCCGAGGCGTCCGCCGAGGATGAAAAATACAGCACGTTCTTGACGGCGGTCAGCTCGCGTTCGATGGGCGCGATCACACTGTCGGTAAGGGTCTGTGGGCTGGCGCCGACATAGCTCGCCGAGATGCTAACGCTGGGCGGCGCGATCGGGGGGAAACGAGAGACAGGCAGCTGCGGAAGCGCGACGATGCCGGCGAGCGCGATGACGATGGCGATGACCCAGGCAAAGACGGGGCGTTCGATAAAGAATTGAGGCATGCTGGGCTCTATTGTGCGCTCGTTTGGATGGCAGGCTGGTACGCCACCGCTTGAAGCTTCGCTCCGTCCCTCGCGCGATCCTGACCCTGAACCACCACCTCATCCCCGGCACTGATGCCGGACAAGATCACGTACTGACGATCGACCAGCGGACCGAGTTCGACCTTGCGCTGCGATGCCGTCCTATCCGGCCCGACGACCGCCAACTGCGGCCGACCAGAGCTATCCCGCACCACAGCCTCCTGCGGCACCGTCAGGGCGCTGGGATGCACTGAACGTGGCACTCTCGCGCGAAGATACATGCCGGGCAGGAGTTGGCCGTGCGGATTCGGCACTTCGACACGGATGGTGATGCTGCCTGTGCCGGGATCGACGGTGCTGTCAGAGAACCGGATATTGCCCTGAAACTCGTAGGGCTTTCCCGTGATGGTCAGAATGTCGACCGGCAACCCGCCCGCATCGTCCCCCAGTCCATCGGCGAGTACGCCTTCGAACATTTCGGGGCGCATCGACGGCTGGCGAATATCCAGGAACAAGCGGTCCAGTTGCTGAACGACCGCCATCGCATTCGTGGCCCCTGCCGTGGCGAGACCACCTTCCGTGATGAGGGCTTGTCCGATCCGGCCGGCGATGGGACTGCTGACAGTGGCATGCGCCAGTTCCAGCTTCCGCCGGGAGAGGTTTGCCCGCGCCTCGGCCACGCTCGCGCGCGCCTGTGCCAAGGCTGCCTTTGCATCTCCCAGAGCGGCGGCGGTCGCGGTGCGGCTTTCGGCCAAGGCCGCGATACGGTCGTGCTTGAGGGAAGCATTGAGTTCGTCTGCCTCGGCGCGCGCCAGCGCGGCCGTCGCCGCCTCGACATCCGTGACGAACGGCGCGGGGTCGATCTCAAACAATGGCTGTTCCGCCGCGACTTCCGAGCCTTCCTCGAACAGCACCTTACGGATGATTCCACTGACCTGCGGACGGATCTCGGCCGTGCGCAGTGCTGATACGCGACCGGGCAGTTCATCATAGACGACGACGCGGCGCGGTCGGACGGTGACTGTCGCGACGCGGGCTGCGCCTGCTTCATTCCCTTGCTGAGGGTGTCCTTCCTCAGTCGCGGCCGACGGCCCGTTGTCGGAACAGGCAGCAAGAGCCAGCAAGGTCACGCCGACAAGAACGCATTTGAACGGATTGCTGGAAGCCATCATCGAGACGTCCTCTCAAGAAACTGGGTCGTTCGCGGCCACCAGGCGATATCGGGTCGCCCGGTTTCGGCGCGGGACCTTGGCGATGATCGGCGAGCTGAGATCGCGCCCGGTCGCTGGGCCTCGCCTCGGCGGCACTACAGCGATGGACGTTTGAACCGCACATACACACGCTGTCCGACCAGAAACGCGCCCTTGGCATCCAGAAAAACGATGCAATCGGCCACGCGCACGTCGACCCGCTCGGCGACATTCTCGTTGGAGCGGCGGGTATCGAGGACCTGCCCGACCCGCAGCACTCGGCCGACGGAGGTCACACGTTCGTCACTCTCCGAAACGATCTCCGCCTCAAGACCGGCTGTGATCTGGCGGACGAATTGCTCCTGGATTTCCGCCCGCACCACCAAGGGCGCGTCGGGCATGATGACAAACATCTCGGTAAGAGCCGCAGCCGAGACCGTGTCCCCACGCTTCACCGCGCGGCGCACCACCTCGCCGTCCAGCGCCGCTCGGATCTGGCGCTGGTCCAATTCGAATCGTGTGACACCAAGTTTAGTCGTGGCTGCGGCTACCGCCGCTTCGGTCAGCCGCACATCCGCCGTTGCCGCCGCCAGAGCGGATTCGGCTTCGTCCAGAGCCTGAGGTGCGATGGCTTGGGCCTTCGCCGCCCGGCGCAACCGGTCGACCTGACGGGCTTGCCCGTCGCGCCGTGCCTGCGCGGCGGATAGACGCGCTTCGGCTTCCCCCTGCTCCGCCAGGGCGGCCTGAACGGCGAAATCGGCGGCGCGCTCGTCCAGCACCGCCAACACCTCACCGGCCTTAACCTGCTGGCCTTCCTTGATCCGCACCTCGCGCACGATCCCGTCACGCGCGGCGAGGACGCGGGAGAGGCCGCCATCGACTTCCACCCGTCCGCGCGCGACGGCGATCACCGGAGACTGAGCCAGAATGGTCGCGGGGTCCGGTTCTCCGGCAGCAGGGGAGAGCAAGGCCGCAAGGCCTGCCCCGAGGGCAAAGAACAGGACGAGGCCCAGCGTTCCGGCAGCAATGAGAGTCCGATTGCGCATCATAGGGAATCCATGGTTCAGGAACGAGCCGGGCGACGGTCCCGAAGCACGCGCCCGTCCTCCATTTCCAGCACGCGGTCCGCGCGTGCGATCAGGCGTGGGTCATGCGACACGCAGGCGACCACCGCGCCGGTTGCATGGGCGACCCGCCGCAAAAGGTCGGTAACGATGCCGCCATTGGTGCTGTCGAGGGCGCTGGTCGGCTCATCCGCGAACAACAGCGACGGCCGCTTGACCACGGCGCGCGCAATGGCCACCCGCTGCTTCTCGCCACCGGAGAGTTCGGCCGGCCGCAAATGCCGCCGATGCCACAGCCCCACCATGTCGAGAGCTGCGGCGGCCTGCCGGGCCGCGCTGTCCTGCGGCACTTTCAGGTAGTCGAGCGGGATCTGCACCTGCTCCAGCGCAGTGAGCGCCGGGAACAGATTGAAGCCCTGGAAGACGAACCCGCAATGGGCGAGGCGAAACGCATCCCGCTCGGCGTCACCCAGCGCACTCAACTTGACACCTGAGGCATACACGATGCCCCTGTCCGGGCGGGTGAGCCCGCTCATCAGGGACAGCAAGGTACTCTTGCCACACCCGGATGGACCGATGATGAGCGAGAGCTCTCCGGGCCAGAGGTCCAGAGAGACATCCCGCAGCGCATCCGTGCGGATGTTTTGCACCGTGTAGGATTTGAAAAGCGCGCGCGCGCTCAGCTTGGCCTCCATGGCTTAGCGCAACAGGGCAGCGGGGTCGGCGTGGCGCAGCCGGCGCAGGGCCAGCAAGCCGGCGACAAGCGCCACGGAAAGAACCACGGCGCCCGAGAACAGCATCATGCTTAACCGCAGCTCGAAGGGGATATCGTTCAGTCGTGCCAGCACGGCAGCCAGCAGGCTGCACACCAGCCCCATGCTGAGGCCCACCGCACCGACCCAGCCGGATTGCTCGATCACGATCTTGCGCAACTCGGGAAAGGAGACGCCCAGTGCCCGCAGGGTGGCATACTGCGTGATCGAGGCGGCCACGGCCGCCATCAGCGTCTGGCTGGTGATCAGCGTGCCGACCAGCATCGCGATCACGGTGGCGAAGACGAAGCCGATGCCCGCGCCGGATTCCAGCAGCCAGTAGCGTACCGAGAGGCCGGCGAGTTCACCGGCGGTCCAGATCTCGAAGCGGGTTTTTTCCGAGATCGACGACAGATGGGCCTGCACCGCGGAGATATTCCGGGGCTCAAGCACTTTCGCGAGATAATAGGTAACGCTGTCAGAGGCCGAGATCGCGTTGTCCAGCATTCGTGCCGTAGCCAGAGAGGCCACCACATTGACCCCACCCATCGCGCGCAGATTGCGCGTGGTTCCCGCGACACGCACCAGATGCCCATTGATCTCCGCCGTCTGGCCGATATCCGTCGCCAGCTTGTCGAGATCAGTTTCGTCCACCAGCACCGCGCCCGGCTCCTGGAGCAGAACGCGCACCTGAGGCGGCATTGCATTGCTCAGGCCCACACCGTCAGGGCGCGGGTCGATGCCGACGAGGGTCACGCTGGTGCCGCCACCGCGGGCGCCGCGCCAGTCGCCAGCCCCGAGAAGCAGGGCTTCGACCCGGTCGATGCGCGGGTCCATATACAGGTTCGCGGCGATTCCGGGATCAATGGAGCGGCCGAGATCGGCACTCTGCGTCCCGGGAAAGCCAATCCAGAGATCCGCGCCCGACTGGGTGACATAGAGTGCGTTGGCGCTGACGATGCCGAGCAACAACGCCCCCTGAACGATCATGAGCACGCCGGAAAAGGCCACCGAGATTGTAGCGGGCAAGAAGCGCCGCCACTCATGAACGAGGGTCCTGCGGGCGAGAGGAACAGCCATCAGCGCTGCCCCGCACCGGTGACCGAAGGCGACGCCCCGCCGATAGCCTTGTAGAAGGCGGCAAGCGAGAGGGCCTCGGACTCGCGGGCCAGCACCAGCCGACGCCGGCGGTCCAACACACTGACATCGGCCTCCGCCAGCCGGCTGCGGTCCGCCAAACCTTCCCCATTCAGAACGCGCACCTCGCGCGCCTTGCGCTCGGCGGCCTCCAGGGCGCTGCGCTGCTGGAGAGTGGCGGCACGGCTCGCGCGCCACTGATCCTGAGCGGTCGCCGCCTCCTGATAGGCAACAAGGACGCTCTGCCGATAGGCCGCCACCGCCTCATCATAGAGAGCCTGCCGCGCCTTTACTGCCGCCTGCCGACGGCCATAGTCCAGCAGCGGAATCTCGAGGACGGGGCCCCCGGCCACGCCGAAAGCAGAGTTGGTGAAGGGGGCGCCCACACCGATGGTGCCCATAAGCCGCAGACGCGGGTAGAGGCCGGCCTGCGCGATTCCTATCTCGGCCGCCGCCTGCAGGACTTTCTGCTCGGCGGCACGCACGTCGGGCCGTGCACGGAGCAGATCATTGGATCGGCTTTCGTTTGGCGCCTGCGTTGATTGTGGCTGGTCGCCCGTACGAAGCAAGGCCGCATCGGGTGTCGAAGTCCCCAACAAGGTCGCGATCTGGTGCCGAAGCGCGTTGGCGCGTGCTTCAAGATGTGCCTGCTCCACTTCGGCTTCCGCTACCGCCGCAGAGACGTCGACCTCGGCAGCGGCGGTGGTGAGACCCGAGCGCACGAGTGCCGCTCCACCCTGCATGCGCCGGCGCAGCGCGGAAACCAGCGCGGCCGTGAGAACCTGCTGCTGCTGAACGGCACGCAGACTGATATAGGCGCTGGCCACTTCAGCCGTCATCGCCACCCGGATCGCCTCGACATCCGCAGCGAGAATCGCCTCACCCGCATCGGCGGAGCGGGCCGTGTTTTCCGAGAGGCCGAACAGGCCCACATCCCAGCTCATGTCGAATCCCGCCATCAACGGGCGACGCAGAGGATCAGTGTTTTCGACTTTGGACGTCGCGCCGATGGCGGTGCCGCCAGCACCAAGCGTGGGCAGAAAAAGGGAATGCGCGGCCGAAGCTTGCGCGCGACCGGCGACCAGACGGGCGCGCGCCTGAGCCAGCGTGAGATTCTCCGCCGCCACCCGCTCAACCAGATGGTCGAGAACTGGATCGTGGAAAGTCCGCCACCAGCCGGTCAGGCTACGCGGGGCCTCGATTCTTTCAGTACTGGCATAGGCGGAGACGGAGACAGACGTCGGCTCATCGGAGGATTCCAGAACCGAAGACGCGCAGCCTGCCAGAAGAAGCCCTCCGAAAAGCACAGCGCCGGTTGCCGCCCTCCCGCGACGGGGTGGCTTCGCGCAGGCGCTTCCCGAAGGCCCGCGAGCGAACCGAATACACGTTGCTCCAGAGCACATGAATGCCCGTTCTCCTTGGCGATCGTCCGGGGCCGTCAGAACCGCGGCTGCGAGGCGACGCGATCACGGCCTGCCCGAAGCCGCAGCAGACGCCCTTCAGGCTTGAGCACCGACATGCCCTGGCGAAATTGCCGCTGCATTACGCTTGCTCCCTGCGACAACCGCACCCGCTCGATAAGGTCGAGAGTGCGGGCGATGGCGATGTTCCGCTGCCGGTCGAGGGTCACGATGTGGTAGCTGTCTTCCAACACGGTGAGGTCGACCGCAGCGCCCAATCGACTGGCGATGTAGGTGCTATTGCGCAGGCTGCTCACATCATCGTTGCGCGCGTGCACCAGGAGTGTCGGTGCCGTGATGCTCGGCAATTCTGGGAGAACCTTCGCCACAAGGCGCCAGAGTTCGCGGACCGCCGGCCCCGGCGTGCCCGCGAGGCCGGCTTCGCTGCTATCGCCGCTGTTCAAGGCGGCCACGAGGTGCGCCCGGATCCGCTCGTCGCGGATGCCGTAGGGCTCACGTTCCATGAATCGGTAGCGGGCGCCGATCGGTGTGTAGACGGCAAAGCGCAGCAGGAAACGGTACCAGGGGATAGACCAGCCATCGTACCATAGGGTGGGCGCATACAGCGCCAGCCCATGCACCCGCCGGGGACGCTGGGCCGCCAGATGCAGGGCCAGCACAGCGCCGAGCGAGAGGCCGCCGACGACGACGCGGTCACAACGCTGCGACAGGCGTTCAAAGGCGGAGTCGACACTGGCGGCCCAGTCCTGCCATCGCGTCGCCAGTAGATCGCTCTCGCTGCCGCAGTGCCCGGCGAGGGTGCAACAGAGGGCGGTATGACCCGCCGCGTGCACCGCCCGCGCCACACGCTTCAGCTCGATGGGGGTGCCGCCCAACCCATGGATCAGCAGAACACCGGTTGAGCCACCTTCATAGAGAATATCGTGTTCCGACGGGATGGATTGGCTCTGCATGGGGAACCTGTGGACGCGAGGGAAGTCGGAGACGCGAGGCGGACGCGCGATCAGGCCAGCACGTCGTCAAACAGCCGCAGCAACTGTGCGTTGGCATCGGCGTTCAGTGCGCTATGGGGTCGGCTCACAGGCGGGCGGCAGGAGCGGTCGAGGAACGCCAGCGCCCGCCGCCAGGGATCGCCCAGTTGTGGCGGCGAGTAATCGCCGCAGACATCGACGCCGACGACGGCGTGCCTCTCGGCCACGGCCCGCACAAGGGCCATGGCCTGAGCGAGGCGCATCTCTCCCTGGTCCCAGTTCGTCACCGCCTCGTCGGGAGCCAGAACATCCTTGTCGATGGTGATCCAGACCTCGCGCGTGGGAATGCGGCGACTGAAATCGTCCACGAAGCCGGCCCAGGCGTCGCCACCCACGGGCTGCCAGTACAGACGACGCCCCAGAACCGGCAACCCCTTCGGCCGCGGCAGTGCCGGCACCAGACGGGACGGCGGATGCCGCCACGGGTAAACCTCCAGCCGGCCTGAGGCGATGGCGGCGAGATTGGCACCCTTCAACTGGGGCCAAGCAAGGTCATCGCTGCACGGGCCAATGGTGATGACCTTGGCCACATGGGCATTTTCCAGCGCCCGGTTCACCCAGGCCCCGCAATTGAAGGTCGCGGGAAAGGTGACCCAGTCCGGATGATTGTCCAGATGGATCACGGTGATCGGCCTTGTCCGTCGCTGCAGAAAGGCGGCGGTCAGGTGATGAAAATCGCCGGAGCCATAGAAGATCACCTCCGGCCCGTGGCCGCCGGCCATCACCCGCTCAAGCCGCTCCAGCACGGTCCGTATGGCGGAGCGGGACGCGGCGAGGCGCAGGCGTGGCGCGAGGTCGCGCAGGTCCACGCCATGCGCTATGCCGGCACCGACACGCGCGAGAAGCGGCGGCTGCGCGGCCACGGAGCCGTCGAGATCGAGGACGCACAGCCGCATGGCTCAGCCCCGGGTCACGCGAATGAGCAGCGCGTCCAGCAGCTTGAGGGCGAGGTCGATTTCCTCCCGCGTGATGAGGAGCGAAGGCGCCAGGGTGAGGACATTCTTGTGGTAGCCGCCAATATCCAGCACCAGGCCCTGGCGCTTGCCGCCAACCACCAGATCACCCGCCAGAGCGACCTCCACCATGCGGTCCACCAGCGCCTTGTTGGGCGTGTAGCCGTCGGCTTCGCAGATCTCCATGCGCAGGGCGAGACCAAGGCCATCCACGTCGCCGATCACCGCGTGGCGGCGCTTCAATTCCTCAAGGCCGGAAAGGAAATAGGCGCCCTTTGCGGCGACCTGCGCCCCGAAGTCCTCTTCCTCCACCATGCGCAGGGTTTCCAGCGCCACCGAGGTGCCGAGAGGGTTGGACGCGAAGGTGGAATGGGTGGAGCCCGGCGGGAAGACGGTGGGATTGATCAGCTCTTCCCGCGCCCAGATGCCCGACAGCGGATTGAGGCCGTTGGTGATGGCCTTGCCGAACACGAGCACATCCGGCGTGACGCCGAAATGTTCGATCGACCACAATTTTCCGGTGCGGTAGACGCCCATCTGGATCTCGTCCACCACCAGCAGAATGCCGTACCGATCCAGAACCTTTTTCAGTTCAGTGAAGAAGTTCTTCGGCGGAATGACATACCCGCCGGTGCCCTGGATGGCCTCGACGAAGAAGGCCGCGCATTCGGCCTCGCCGGCCTTGGGGTCCCACACGCCATTATATTCGCTCTCGAACAGGCGCTCGAACTGCTGCACGCAGTGCGCCCCGTACTCCTCCTTGCCCATGCCCTTCGGCCCCCGGAAATGATAGGGAAAAGGCACGAACAGGGCCCGGTCAAAATGACCGTAGCGGCGGCGATAGCGATAGGATGAGGTGATCGCGGAGGCGCCGAGCGTACGCCCATGATAGCCGCCCTCGAAGGCGAACATGGTGCTCTTGCCGCGCTTGGCGTTCCGTACGAGCTTCAGGGCATCTTCGACGGCCTGCGAGCCGCCCACATTGAAATGCACCCGCCCGGCGGCACCCCAGCTCGCCTCGGCCCGCTGGGCGATCAGGGCCGCCAGCTCGATCTTTTCCGCGTGCAGATATTGGCTGGCCACCTGCGGCAGGCGGTCGAGCTGACGGGTCAGGGCTGCATTGAGCCGCTTATTGCCATAGCCGAAATTGACCGCCGAGTACCACATCTGGAGATCCAGATAGGGTAGACCTTCGGCATCATAGAGATAGGATCCCTCGCAGCGGTCGAAAATCTTCGGAGTACTGTAGTGAACCGTATCGCCATGGGAGCAATAACGCGCTTCCAGCGCTAGAAGCCGCGCCTCTTCGTTGGCTTCTTCATAGACCGGGCGTGCCAGATGGGCAGTGGCAGACATCATTACAGAGTTCCTTGCAAAGAGAGTGGAAGAGCCGCCTCCGCCAGCCAGCACGCGACGGCGCCGAGGTTCGGAAGGGGCAGGAAAGGAATGCCGTTGAGGCGGCAGTGCTCCGCGAGCTTGGCCTTGGCGAACACCACGCTCGCGGCTTCGGCGACGCAGAAATCCGAGCGTCCATCGCCGACGAGAATGGTGGGACCGCCCCCTGAAGAGGCCGAGAGGCACTTGCAGGTCCCCGCCTCGCAGTAGGGGGCGGCATTTGGAAAATCGAGGCTCCACCGCCCGTCGGGCAGACACACAAGCCGATTGGCTATCACCGGCACGCACAGGTCGAAGCGGCGGAGAACCCGTGCGATGACCCGGTCCAAGCCATCGGACACAATGGTCAGCGAGACACCTCTGTCCCGGCAAACATCGACCAGCTGCGGCAGGTGCTCGTCCACCTCGATGCCGTCAACCAACCGGTCGAGCGCCTCGGGCGAGGCCCGCATGAGTGCCACCTGACGGCTCATGCAGGTACGCGAACCTATACGCCCGGTCACCCATTCATGTTCGATCTCATGCCATTGGGGATCGGCAAAGGCGGCGAGGATCTCATCCGTCGTATCATGCCGTGAAACGGTGCCATCGAAGTCCAGAAGGACATTGATCCGATCTTTCATCGTACTTGATTCTAATTTCACTTACGCCACTAAGTTCAGCGACGCGCATCTTCTCGCAACCCGACGTTACGACAACATTACATTGAACACATTCAGCAAAATCATCGCAACACATCGCAAATAATGGCGCAATTTTGCTCCGATTCTGGCGTCAAAGTGGAGACTTATACATGAATCGACTTCTTAGAGCCGCGCCCGATTTCGAACGCAGCAAACCTCACCGCACTGACAGCGTTTGAGTTTCAGTCGCGTGCCGTGGGTGGCCGGGAACGATGGAGGTGATGCGCCCGCGCTCCATGTGCACCACGCGATCTGCCGTGTCGAAGTAGCGATCATCATGGGAGACGGCGATGACCGTGCGGCCCGCGCGCCGGAGCTCCGGCAGGATGGTCGTGTAGAACAGGTTCCGGTACCCCGGGTCCTGATCCGCAGCCCATTCGTCGAACACGAGAACCTCGCGGTCCTCCAATATGGCGTTGAGCAGGGCGAGCCGCTTGCGCTGGCCGGTCGACAGATCGACCGTGGAGAAGCAGCCGGCTTCCAGATCCACCAGATAGGCAAGGTCCAGCCGGTGCAGCCAGGCGGTTGCGCGGTCCAGAGCGCCGGGCGCCGCGACGATGTCCTCGAACAGATGATACTCCGCGAAAACCGCCGAAAAGAGCTGGCGGTAGGCCTCGGTCGCCTCCTCCGCCACTGGTCGCCCGTCAAGAAGCAGAGTACCGGAGGCCGGCTGGTAGAGCCCCAGCAGCACCTTGAGCAGCGTGGTCTTGCCGCTGCCATTGCCGCCGACGATGAACACGACCTCTCCCCGGGCGATGGAGAGGCGGGGAATATCCAGCGTGAACCCCGCCGATTCGCCGGGAAAGCGACTGTGGCGAATATCCCGTAGTTCGATATCGCGGGAGAACATCGGCGCCTGAACGGAGCGGACCTCCTCATTTGACGAGGCCGTGCGAAACTCGACGGACAAGGCGCTGATACGCTTGAACGCGACCTGCGCCTGACCGAACACCGGCAGGGCGCCAGCAAGTTCTTCCACCGGCCCTTTGGCGAACAGCATGACAATGATGAAGCCAGTGATGGCGTCATTGCCAATGCCGAGATAGGGCCGTGCGGCAAGGATGGCGCCGATCATGCCAAGCAGCAGCGCGATGCTCACCGTATCGGCAGCCCAGAAAATGGCAAAAGCCCGGCCGTTAAGCCCGGCAATGCGCTCGGTAAGCGGGATGACCTTTTGCAGTTCCAGCAGCCGGCGACGCGTTCGGTTGAGTCGCAGTTCCTTGGCGCCCTCAATGATGCTGCGATAGTGCTTCTGAAGCGTGTCCTCCAGCTTGCGCGCCTCCTCGAACCGCACGATCCACACGCTCATCGCCACATGATTGAGCCACGCGCCGAGCGCTACCAGCCCGAGGGCGAATGCCAGCACCATTGGGGAAAGCAGGAACAGATAGGCGAGGCATCCCAGCACGACCGTCAGGGCGGTGGCATAGCCCGCGAAATGGTGGGCGAACTCGGCCACCTTCTCCACATCGTTGTTGAGCACGGCGAGTAGCCGGTGGGTTTTGGCATTCTCGACTGTCGCCAACGGCGCGTTGAGAATGCGGCGGCAGATCTGCTGGCGCAGCCGCGCGACAATCTTCTGGCCGATAATGCTGTTGCCGACGCCCGCGAGCGACTGCCCGGCGAGGCTGAGGATCGCAAGCAGGCCAAACCCGACCAGGCCGGCAATCGAGACCGAGCTGGAAAGCGAGGTGTTGATGATCGACAGCAGCCACGCCATGGCGCTGCCGCCGATCGCCCCCGCGACCGTCGCGCCGAGGATCGCTTTCCAGAACGGGCGGAGCAGATGCAGAATCTCGAGCAGGAGCAAGTGCCGGGTGGGGCGCGGCGTCCGCGAGCGCGTGAAAGTCATGATCTTGGTTCCCGAAGCAGGCGGGTGCGCACCGCCATGGTTTCGGGTTCATTCAGCAAGGCGGCGTTGCCGCTGCATTACGGACGGCGCAGCACGCGCTTTCCTGCCTCACAAAGGCGAGAGCTCGCCCGCCCGCTTGCGCGCTTCCCGTAGCCCGGGGTCCATTTCCTCGAAGCCGAAATATTTCGACGCCCATTTCAGAGCGCCGTTCAGCACGGGATTTCGGTGGCAAAAGTAATTGTGCATGGGCTCAAGGCTGCTGCCCAGTCGAAGCTTGTTGGAGAAGGTTCCCTGGCCCGTCTGGAGGCGGGTCTTGCCGTTGGCGATGCAATAGCGGACGTTTTGCATCCAACTGACAAAGTAAAGATTGTGGGTGCGCGCCAGCGGATAACGCATGCCGAGAAATTTATCGATCACCCTGTCGTCTTCGACCATCAACAGGTTGAACGCTGCCAGCACGCCCTCGACCCGGTAAAGCACGCAGAAGGCCTGCGGCGAAAGTGACGACACGACTTGATGAAAGTAGTCGCGCGGCAACCGCTCGAAATCGCCGTAGTCTGACGCACTGGTCAGCCGCGTCTCCTCATAAAGCGCGTAGAGCTCGTCTTGGATGTCGGAGACATCGGTGCGGATTTCGATCTCGACGGCTTCTGCCGCACGCAGCTTGCGGCGCATGTCCTTGCGCGTCGCGCCGGACAAGGAGTCCAGATAGGCGTCAAACGTCGGATAGCGTAGATGAAGCACAGCGACAGGCAGACTGGACAGGCGCGTATAGCCACGTTCCCGAAGCACAGGTTCCAGCACCGGAAGATCGGTGTCATGAACATCCTTCACCACGGTGAGACCGATTCCGGAGAGGGCAGCCTGCTGCTCCAACAAATCGAGCATCCGGCCTGCGGCCTCCTGGCGGTCGGGCACGCTTGCTTCAGGGGCAAAGCCAAAATGGCAGCGCTCGGCAAAGGGAGAACCGAGCCCGAGCAGCGGAAGCTTCAAAGCGCGCGGGAATCGTTGATCGAGCCAGCGCAACGCGTCACCAAGGCGACCCTCCTGGAGGGAGGTGTGAAGCGCGTAATCCATCCGGAACATGGGAGCCACGGCATCCGCCCCGTGCGGTGATTTAACCACAAGCGCCTGCGTGTGCGCATGTGACGGGTGGGACGCCTCGCAGGCCTGGTAATAGCGCAAGCCTTCCACCTCGCCGGGAAAACAGCCATCCCATAATGGCGCTGGGATACTGCTGAACGCGGAAACTGCCGAATGCATAGGCTCGTTCCTGAAGCTGTCTTGAAAAGGTCGGCGCGGGCGGCACCGGGTGCCGACATGTTGAGGCCGCGCAAGGCATGCGGGAGGTGCAGGCGGCGCGATCAGGCGACCGGCGCGAGTGAACTCTGCCCGTGATTCACGTCGCCGTCGTCGTGATCGCCATGGTGCGGCTGAGCATGCTGGTTCCCGTTGGGATGCGCGTGGGATGAGGTGGTTTTCCGCGCACCATTGGAACAGGGCCGCGGCAGGCCTCGGTGCCCGGGGCGCCGCCAGGAAAAGCTGTGACGAGCGCCCCAGATGTGCGGCTGCCAATGTTCATGTCTGAGCAGAACCCGGAATGTGAACGTCCCGTCCGAGAATAAGGGGCTGGATTACAACGGCATTACGTTGACCGGCACAAAGCGCGAAGGCTGGTTGCAGAAGGCTAGGTGACCGACTCATAACTTCGCAGCCAGATGCGGATTGAAGCGAGTTGGATTGACGCGAGAAAGTTGTCGTCTCGCTTGTCGTAGCGGGTGGCGACGGCCCTGAAATGTTTGAGTTTGTTGAAGAAGCGCTCGACGGCGTTGCGCTGGCGGTAGACCCAGGCGCTGAAGGCGAAGGTTTTGACCCTGTTGGGCATGGCGCGGACATTGGCCCATGCTCCGCGCCCGTTCATCTCTTCGCGCAAGGCGTCGCTGTCGTAAGCCCTATCGGCGAGAAGGATGTTTCCCGGCCCGACGGTGTCCAGCATGTCGGCGGCCGAGCGCCCATCGTGAGCCTGGCCTTCGGTCAGCTTGAGGCGGATCGGTCGGCCTTCAGCATCGACAAGGGCGTGGATCTTGGTGGTCAGGCCGCCACGCGAGCGACCCATGCAACGGGATCGCTCATCTTTTTTTGGCCGTTGGCGGCATGCTGGTGAACGCGGATCGACGAGGCGTCGATCATCTGGATATCGCCATCGTAAGCGGCTGAGACGGCTCGTAGAATTCGCGCCCAATGGCCCGCCTTGCGCCACCGGTTGAAGCGGTTGACGCACGTCGTATGCGGGCCATAGCGCGCCGGGATATCGGCCCAGGGCGCCCCAGTGCGCAGGCGCCAGAAGATGCCATTCAGAACGCGCCGGTCATCCGCCCGCGCGACCCCACGCACCTTCGTCGGCAGAAGCGGCTCGATCACCGACCACTCAAAATCCGTCAGATCAAAGCGGGCCATCTCTACCTCCAAGGCTGAGATCAGTGAATCAGAACACCAGCCCGCAGGGAATCCCGGTTATGGGTATGTGACCTAGGCTGCCGTGCCTTCGTCGGCCGGCGGAAAGATCAGGGCTACGGTGGTGCCGCCGCCGGGGGTCTCCTCGATGGACACCTTCGCCTTATGCAGCGCGGCCACCTGCGCCACGATGGTGAGGCCAAGCCCCGTCCCGCTGTTCTGCGCGCGGTCAATCGAGGTGAGCGTCTCCGGCCTGCCGACGGTACCGGCGATGCCTTCCCCTTCGTCGATCACCGCGATTCGCCCGGGCCGCTGCACATCGACAATGATCCGCCCGCCCTTAGCCCCATGCTGCACGGCGTTGCGGATGAGGTTCGACAGGGCAATGCCGATGGCTTGCGCCGAGCCGATGATGGGGATCGGCCCTTCCTCATTGCGGAACTCGACCTCAAGGCCGGCGGCGATGGCCATGGGTGCATCCTGCGCCAGCGCCCGTATGCCCACGTCCACGAGATCGATTTGGACCATGGCGGTGGGTTCCGCTGCAAGACGGGCCAGTTGCAGCAGCATGGTGACCGTCGCGGAGAGGTCCTGCACGTCGGCGACCAGTTCGGCACGCAATCGCCCGTCCTCCACCCGCTCCAGGCGTGTGCGAACCCGTGCCAGCGGGGTGCGCAGTTCGTGGGCCGCGTTGGAGAGGAAACGCCGCTGTTCGGCGGTGGCCATGTCGATGCGATCAAGGGCCCGATTGAAGGCGCTCACAAGCGGCCGCAGCTCTGCGGGCGGGCCAACTTCGGGCAGGCGGATCCCCTCTCGTGAACCATCGATCAGCTCCGCCGCGCGGGCCACCCGCCGCACCGGCCGGGCGATCATCATTGGCACGACCAGAACCGTCAGGAGGATCGTAGCAACGAGCACGATCAACAAAGGTATCGTGGTAGCGTCGAAATCGGCGAGGATGGCGCGGGTGAGTTGACTCGCCGTATAGGACGCTCCGCCCACGTCGATGCGGATCGTAGGATTCTGGTCCTTATCGCCCATTCCCAGCTGGTCGAGGGAAACGTCCGACCCCTTGGTGACATAGCGGGACATGGGCTCCGGCTTTTCCCATACCGCGTTGCCGGCCCGAACCCTGGCAGGAACAGGTCCGTAGGAAATCGTCGTGCGGCCGTCGGAGAGGAGAAACCAGAAGGCGGGGAACTCGGCCTTATACCTCTGCAACTCCGGGGTCTCCACGAGTTGGAAGCTCCCGCGGCTGTCAGGCCGTATGGCGTCGCGGATGGCAATCGCCGCGTCATACTGGGCATAGCCGCCATCATCGCCATACAACACCGCCATCACGATCCAGGCGCACAGAAGGACCGCCGTTATGGCCACTCCGATAAGAACGGAGGCGGAAAGTGCGATGGATCCTCGGATAAGATGCATCAGGCCTCGGAAAGGATGTAGCCGAGCCCCCTTAGCGGGCGGATGATGGCAAGGCAATTGTGCTCCCGCAGCCGCTTCCGCAGCCGGGAGAGATGGGCGTCAATCGCATTGGACTGGATTTCATCGTCAAAGCCATAGGTGGCGCTTTCGAGGGTTTCCCGAAGCGTCACCTGCCCCACCCGCCGCACGAGCGCCTCCAGCAGCGCCAATTCGCGCCGAGGCAGGATGAGCGGGGAATTGTCCACGAAGGCAGTTCGCGAAAAGGTATCGAAGCGCAGATTGGCGACCGTAATGCTGCCCTTCTGGTCGAGATGCAGCCGGCGCACCACCGCCTTTGCACGCGCCACAAGTTCAATCGGCTCGAAGGGCTTGCCCAGGTAGTCATCCGCGCCAGCATCCAGTGCCTTCGCAATATCGCCGGGATCGTCGAGCGCCGTAAGTACCAGAATGCTCGGACGTGGCTGCAGGTGCCGAAGATGACCGATCAGGCCGATTGCGTCACCGTCCGGCAGGCGCCTGTCCATAACCACCAGGTCAAATTCGCGCACAGCAAGGGCGGCCTTGGCTTCATCCAGCGACGTCACCAGATCGGCGCCGCCCAAGGCGTCTTCCAGCGTTTGCCGCAGCCATGGCCCAAGCTGGTCATCATCCTCTATGATCAAAAGTCGCAAGCTTGGCCCCTTCGAGATCCCGTCTCTCGTTGCACGACATCGTTGCGCGAGGATTACCGCTACGCCGCCGCCTACGCCATTCTCCATCCCATGCCGGTCGAGCCGCCGGAGCCCTGGGCGAGAACTTCGCCGCGACCGTAGCCTCACGCGTCGAGGAGTGGCTGGGGATGGGACTGCAGCCATGCGGGACGTCTTGGCCTCCCTCCGAGCGCCGTCTCAAGGACCGTCAGGCAGAAGGGCTGAGAACGACCGATCCTCATCCCCGCCGCGCCATATCCTGGAACGTCTCGTTGACGTGCGGCCCCTTCGACGGTTCTGGTCTCTCCAAGAGCCGGGTTTTAGTTTAGTGAGGGTAGCCGACCCGTGTGCGTTCCGGTGCACTCACGCGTCAAAAATCGGAAATTGGGGTGTATCGTGGCGAAAAGCCAGGTGCACACCACAAGACCCAAATCCCTGAAGCCACAGAAATAATGTCGATCGATCAATCCTTTAGATTCTCCGTGGCCCCTATGATGGACTGGACCGACCGGCACTGCCGGGCGTTCCACCGGGTGCTTTCGGCGCGCGCGCTGCTTTACACGGAGATGGTGACGGCGAATGCGGTGATCTTCGGCGATCGCGACCGGCTGCTCGGCTATTCCTCGCAGGAGCACCCCATCGCCGTGCAACTCGGCGGGTCGGACCCGGAAGCGCTGGCCAAGGCGGCGGCGATCTGCACCGACTGGGGCTATGACGAGATCAACCTCAATGTCGGCTGTCCCTCGGACCGCGTGCAGGGTGGCAATTTCGGCGCCTGCCTGATGCGCGATCCCGCGCTGGTGGCCGCCTGCGTGGCGGCGATGAAAGCGGAGGTGGCGCTCCCGGTCACGGTGAAGTGCCGGCTCGGCGTCGACGAGCAGGACCCGGAAACGGCGCTCGACGCCCTCGCCGACGCTGTGCTCGCGGCCGGAGCGGACGGGCTCATCGTCCATGCCCGCAAGGCCTGGCTGCAAGGGCTCTCCCCAAAGGAAAACCGCGACATTCCCCCGCTCGACTATGACCGGGTGTATCGGCTCAAGGCCCGCCTGCCCGGCGTGCCCGTCAGCCTCAATGGCGGGCTCACCACGCTGGAAACGGCGCAGGCGCAGTTCGCTCATGTCGATGGGGTGATGCTGGGCCGCGCCGCCTATCAGCAGCCTGAGCTGCTGTTGCAGGTCGACAGCCTGTTCTTCGGCGAGGCGGACGGGCACGCCGACGCCTTCGCGGCGGTGGAGGCGTTCGAGCCCTACATCGCCACCCATCTCGCCACGGGCGGGCGGCTGCACGACATCACCCGCCACATGCTCGGCCTGTTTCCCGGCCGTCCCGGTGCGCGTGCCTTCCGCCGCCACCTCGCCATTGAGGGTGTCAAGCCAGAAGCGGGGCTCGATGTGCTGCGAACTGCCGTCAATGAGGTCCGCCGGGCCGAAGAACGCCGGTCGCTTGTGGCGTGAATCCATGCCATCACGGCAGCCCGATGCGACGGCGTGACGTGGTGGCGTGATGGTACAGGCGATTCCTCTCGAACATCTGGTGTGGCTCTCCGGCGTGCTGCTGGTGGCGGGACTGGCCACCGGCATTCTCGCCGGCCTGTTCGGCATAGGCGGCGGCGCCATCGTCGTGCCGGTGCTGTACGAGGTGTTCGGCGCGGTGGGGGTCGACGATTCCGAGCGCATGCATCTCTCGGTCGGCACCGCGCTCGCCATCATCGTGCCGACCGCGCTGCGCTCCTATTTCGCCCATCGGCGCCGCACCAAAATCGACAATTCCATCATGCGGCAATGGGCGGCCCCGCTGATCGCCGGCGTGGTCGCGGGCACCGCGCTGGCGGCGGTGTCGCCGGATGTGGTGCTGAAGATTGCCTTTGTGCTGTTCGCGGCCCTGATGTCGTCGAAGCTGCTGTTCGGCCGGGATCACTGGGTGCTGGCGGAGACGCTGCCGGGCCGCCTGCCGATGACGCTTTATGGCTTCGGAATCGGCGCGTCGGCGCCGCTGATCGGCATTTCCGGCGGCGGCATCGCCACCGTGGTGCTGACCCTCTACCGGGTGCCGATCCACACCGCCATCGCCACCTCGGCCGGGCTCGGGGCGCTGATCGCGGTGCCGGGCACGCTCGGCTACATCATCAGCGGCATCCCGCATCTCGACGATCTGCCGCCCTTCTCGCTCGGCTATGTCTCGCTGCCGGGGCTGGTGCTGGTGGGCGGCATCGCCACGCTGGCGGCGCCGCTGGGCGCGCGGCTGGCGCACGGTTTCACCAAGCGCCAGCTTGAGGTCGGGTTCGGCCTCTATCTGCTCATCGTCGGCCTGCGTTTCGTGGTGGCGCTGGTCGCTCGGTGACGCCGCCCGGCCTTCCCGGGCGGGCCGGCCCCACCGCTTCCTTTGCCACCACGCAAGGAGAGGCCCCTCCCCTTACTTCAGCGACAGCCAGATCGTCTTGGTCTGCAGATACTGGTCGATGGCCTCGGTTCCGTTGTCGCGCGCCATGGAACCGGAGCGCTTGTAGCCGCCGAAGGGGGTGGTCACATTGCCTTCGCTGAAGCCGTTGATCGCCACCGTTCCGCACGGCAGGCGCTTGGCGAGGTGGAAGGCCTTGTCGATGTCGCGGGTGAAAAGGGTGGCGTGCAGGCCGTAATCGGTGTCGCGCGCAATGGCGAGCGCCTCATCGACCCCATCGACCGGTATCACGCCCAGCACCGGGCCGAAGATTTCCTCGCGGGCGATCCGCATGCCCGGGTCGACATTGTCGAACACCGTAGGGTCGACGAACGCGCCGGCAAGCCCCTCGCTGGCGCCGCCGCCGGCAAGGGTCTGCGCGCCCTCCGCCTTGCCGATCTCAATATAGGACAGCACCCGCTCCTTGTGCTCGGTGCTGACCATGGAGCCGAGATCGGTCGCCGGATCGAGCGGGTCGCCGACCACCAGCGCCCGCGTCTTTTCCAGCACCCGGTCGAGAAAGGCGTCCTTCACCCGGCGGTCGACGATCTGGCGCATATTGGCGGAGCAGTTCTGCCCACCATTCCAGAACGCGGCATTGATGGCGGAGGACACCAGCGTGTCGTCGATGTCGGCATCGTCGAGCACGATCATCGGGCTCTTGCCGCCCATTTCCAGCCCGACGGGCTTCAGATTGCTTTCGCTGGCATATTTCAGGAAATAGGCACCGACCTCGGTGGAGCCGGTGAACGACACCGCGTCGATGTCGTTGTGGCGGCCAATGGCCTGCCCGGCGGTTTCGCCGAAGCCGGGCACCACGTTCAGCACGCCGGGCGGCAGGCCGGCCTCAAGGGCGAGTTCCGCGAGGCGCAGCGCGGAAAGCGGGGTCTGCTCGGCCGGCTTCAGCACCGCCGAGCAGCCGACCGCTAACGCCGGCGCCAGCTTCCACGCGGCCATCAGCAAGGGGAAGTTCCATGGCAGGACGAGGCCGACCACGCCGATCGGCTCCTTGACGATCATCGCCACCACCTTTTCGGCGGTCGGCGCCACCTTGCCGAACGACTTGTCGGCGAGCTCGCCATACCACTGGAAGAAGGTCGGCACCTCGTGGCTGATCTCGTTCAGGCAGTCCTTGATGGTCTTGCCGCTGTCGAGACTCTCCAGCACCGCCAGTTCCTCGGCGTGGACGCGCACGAGATCGGCGAGCTTGAGCAGCACCGCCTTGCGCTGCTCCGGTGCGGCGCGCGACCAGTCGCCGGCCTCGAACACACGGCGCGCCGAGGCGACCGCGCGGTCCACATCCGCCCCGTCGCAGGCCGCGACCGTGCCGATGAGCGCCCCGGTGGCCGGGTCGACATTCTCGAACACCTTGCCCGACGCCGCCGCCGTCCAGTCGCCGTCGATGAAGGCGTGGCCGGGAAGGGTCAGGCGTCCGGCGATCGTGCGGTAGTGCTCAGCGGATTTATAGGCGCTCATCGGGCGGGTCTCCGGGGATGGGGCGGTCAGGCGGCAAAAGGAACGAGGGCCGGCAGGTTGAAGCGCGCGGCCAGCCCGGCAAGGGCGTCGGCGATGCCGTCATGCAGCGCGACGCCCTCATCGAGCGCACGCCGCTTGCGGGCGAGGCCGGCCTCGCCGGGCAGGCGCACGCGCGGCGCGCCTTCGGGCACGCGGGAGGCGCGGCAGGCCCCGGCCAGCCACTCGGTCTGGCGGGTGAAGCCGTCGAGCCCGCCGAAGGCTGCCGGCGAGAGTGCCAGCACCAGCACGCTGGCGCCCCAGTCGCGCGGCGCGTCGGCGCGGCCATAGCCACTAAGGCCCTGCGTCATCGCCTCCACCATCAGGGAGAGGCCGTAGCCCTTATGGCCATGGTCCAGCCCGCCGATCGGAAGGATCGAACCGCCCTCTTTGAACGCGGCGGGGTCGTCGGTGGCGTTGCCGTCGCTGTCCTTGAGCCACGCGCCGGGCAGACGCCCGCCGGCGGACCGCACCCGCCCGCACATGGCGGCGGTGGTGATCGACGTCGACACGTCGATGAGGATCGGATCGGGTTCGGCGGGAATGCCGGCGGCGATGGGATTAGGCGTCATCACCGGGGTCAGCCCGCCGAACGGCGCCACATGGGCGTCGCTGGGATCGGAGGAATAGACGAGGGTGAGCATTCCCGCCCGCGCCGGCGCCTCCAGAAAGGCCGCAAGGCAGGCGATGTGGTGGCTGCGCCGCAGCGCGATGGCGCCGAGGCCGTAAATGCCGGCGCGGCGCACGGCCTCCTCCACCGCCAGTCGCGTCGTCCAGATGCCGGGCAGGCGCCGTGCGTCCCAGGTCGCGACGGCGGCCTGATCGGCAATCACCGCCGGCCGGCCTTCGCGCTCCATGGTGCCGTTGTCGAGCTCCTCGACATAATCGACGAGCAGCGCCAGCCCGTGCGTGGTGTGGCCGAGCAGGTCCGCCTCCACCAGCCCGAACGCCACCGAGGCCGCGGGCTCGGACGGCAGTCCGGCCTGCACCAGCACCGCCTCGGCAAGGGAGAGAAGGTCGCGATACGCGAAACGCGGCGTCATGGCAGGCCCTTTGGGAGAATGCGCTCAGTGGCGGCGCAGCGTGATGTGCCAGGGGATCAGCAGCTTCTCCGCCAGCGAGACCGCGCCGAACAAGGCGAGGCCGAGCAATGTGAGGAAGAAGATGCCGGCAAAGGCGAGATCCGGCCGCATATTGCCGGTCGCGATCTGGATGTAGAAACCGAGCCCCTGATCGGAGCCCATGAACTCGGCGATGGTGGCGCCAACCGTCGCGTTCAGCGCGGCATATTTGAAGCCGACGAAGCACTGCGGCAGGGCGGCGGGCAGCCGTACCTTCCAGAAGGTGCGCAGCGGCCCGGCGCCGGTCGAGCGGCAGAAGCGGGTGAGTTCGTCGGAGAGCGAACCGAAGGCGTGGATCGAGTTCAGCGCGACGGGGAAGAAGCACACCAGCACGACGATCACGACCTTGGGCAGCAGCCCGAAGCCGAGCCAGGCGATGAACAGCGGCGCGAAGGCGATCTTCGGCACCATCTCCAGGCTGACGAGGAACGGGTAGACGGTGCGCTGCAGCGGTTTCCAGAACGCGATGGCAAGCCCCACCGGCACGCCGACGCAGATGGCAAGCGCGTAGCCGATCAGGCTCTCCGCGCCGGTGATCAGCGTGTAGTCCAGCAGCCGGGGAATATCCGCCCAGCCATGGGCGGCAATCTGCGAGGGCGTGGGCAGGATGTAGCCGGGGATCTTGAAGATCACCACGGAATATTCCCACACCAGGAAGAAGCCGATGAAGAAGGCAGCGAAGGGCCAGGAGGCGCGCAGCGCGAGAACGACCCGCGTAGCGAGCCGTGCGGCGAGGCCGGGTTCGGGCGGCATGCTAGAGGACACCATAGTCATGGAAGATCCCCTGTATCTCGCGGACATACTGGGTGAACCGGGCGCTTGCCTTCACTTCGAGGTTGCGCGGCCAGGGCAGGTCGATGTCGATGCGGCGCTCGATCCGCCCCGGGCGCGGCGTCACCACGCAGACGGTGGAGGAAAGCTGCACCGCCTCCTCGATGGAATGGGTGACGAACACCACCGTCGGCCGCTTCTGCATCCACAGCGTCTGCAGGTCGGTGCGGATGCTCTCGCGCGTCATGGCGTCGAGCTTGCCCAGCGGCTCGTCGAACAGCAGCGTGTCCGGCTCGTGCACCAGCGCCTGACAGAAGGCCGCGCGCTGCTGCATGCCGCCGGAAAGCTCATAGGGATGGCGGCGCTGGAAACCGTCCAGCTTCACCGAACGCAGCAGGTCGCGTATGCGGTCGGCATAGTCGCGCGGGTCGAGCCCACGCAGTTCGAGCTGAAGGGCGACATTGCCCTCCACCGTGCGCCACGGCACCAGCGTGTTGTCCTGGAACATGATGCCGATATCGGTGCGCGGCCCCTCGACCTTGCGGTCGTCGAAGAATATCTCGCCCCGGCTCGCGTCCAGAAGGCCGGCGATCATCAGCATGAGGGTGGACTTGCCGCAGCCCGACGGGCCGAGCAGCGAGACGAAGCTGCCGGATTCGATGGTCAGGTCGACCGGTCCGAAGGCGTGCACCGCCGCCGGACCGACACCGAACGTCTTTGTCAGCGACCGGATGTCGATCGTTGCTCCCATGACGCGTCTGCACTCCCTGAGATACGGAACGGGCGGAGAGGTTCTCCCCGCCCGCGCGGGGTCGGAAGCCTCTACTTCGGCAGGAAATCGTTGGTGTAGAAGAAGCTCGCCGGCTCCTTGGTCTCAAGGCCGTTATACGTCTTCATCAGCGCGATCATGTCGTTCCAGTCGGCCGGAACGTTCATGCCCAGCACCTTGCCGGTATTGGCCTTGGAGTAGAGAACGTCGAGCGTGACCTTCTGCACCTCCGCCGCCTGCTTCTTTCCGGCTTCCTCGTTCATGGTACCGCCGACGATGTCGCCCATCGCGTTGACCGCCGCCTGAGGGTCGGCCTCCGCCGCCTTGTAGGACTTCACCGTCGCGGCGAGGAAGCGCCGCACCAGATCCGGGTTCTTCGCCACCGTCTCCCGCGACGTGACGATGCAATAGCCGACCTGATTCACGCCAAATTCGGAATAGGGAAAGGTGACGGGCTGCGCCCCGCCGGCCGCCTTGATCTCGGCCGGCTTGTCGTCAAGCCCGCCAAGCATGCCGACCGTGCCACCGGCGCCCTGCAGATAGCTCGACACCAGCGCGCCATCCGGCACGTTGATGATGCCGACATCGCCCTCGGCAAGGCCGGCATTCTTCAGCACCAGCGGGAAGAAGGTGTTCACCCCGGCATTGGAGGTGGTGAGCAGCTTCTTGCCCTTGAGGTCGGCGATCTTGGTGACGCCGGCATCCGGGCGCACGATGATGGCCTCCGTCCCCATCGCGTCGATGACGGCGACCGAGATCAGCGGCGCGCCCTTGGAGGCGAGGTTCACCAGCCCGGCGCAGGAACCGTAGGAGAAGGTGCTGTCGCCATTGGCCACCAGCCGGTGCGCCGAGCCCGAGCCGTTGCCGGAACGGATATCGAGATTGATCCCGGCATCCCTGAAATAGCCGCGGTCCTTGCCGAGAGCGAAGGCCGCGTGCGAACCGTACCACATCCAGTTGAGCCGAAGCCTCACATCGTCGAGGGCCTTGGCCTGACCGGCACCGAACAGGCTGACGGCAAGAAGCGCCGCGCCGGCAAGTCGCTTTCCGAGTGTTGCAGACATGATCATTGCGATCCCCGCTCTGGTTATTGCTTGTGCGATACTGGGGTCGCTCAGACCGGCAGGCAGCCGGGGCCGAGCGCTTCGTAAGTCTTGTAGGACAGAACGAATTCCTGGTGCCCGAGCGCTTCGGACTTGGTCGGCGCGCCCGAAGCCGCAGCGATGACGGCGTCCACCAGATGGCGGCCGACATCCTCCACCGTCTCCACGCCATCGGCGATCGTGCCGCCATTGACGTCCATGTCGCCTTGCATGCGGCCATAGGTACGCGAGTTCGACACGCCCTTGATGACCGGCGCCACGGCCTGCCCGACCACCGAGCCGGCGCCTGTCGTGAACAGGATCAGGTGGCAGCCGCTCGCCACCATCTCGGTGATGGTCTGGGTGTCGTTGATGTTGGGAATGCCGAAGCGCACCGGCCCGTCATTCACCGTGTCCATGAGGTAGAGCCCGGGTCCGGGCGGGCGCACGCCCGGCTTCAGCAGGCCGCTGATCGGCCGCGAGCCGCTCTTGGCATAGGCGCCGAGCGACTTTTCCTCCAGCGTCGACAGGCCGTATTTGATATTGCCGCCGCCGAAGCTGCCATGGCCGAGCGCGGTGTAATACGCGTCCGCCTTCCGCACCGCGCCGCGCAATGCTTCCGCGAGGTCCGGCGTGGTGGCGCGGCGGGCCATATGCTCCTCGCAGCCGATCAGCTCGCAGGTCTCCTCGAACATCACGGTCGCGCCGGCATCGACCAGCAGGTCGCTGGCATGGCCGACCGCCGGGTTGATCGTGACCCCGGACAGACCGTCCGAACCGCCGCATTTGCTGCCGATGACGAGATCGCTGAGCGCGACCGGCACGCTTTCCATGGCCGCAAGGGCGGTGAGCTGTTCACTCACCCAGGCCCGGCCCTGCGCCACCGTCCCGGCGGTGCCACCGCAGGCCTGAATGGTCAGCAATTCGACCGGCCGTCCGCTGGCGGCGATCGCCGCCTTGAGACGGCTGCGCTGGAATTCCTCGCAGCCGAGCGAGACCAGCAGGACCGCGCCGACATTGGGATGAGTGGTGAGGGCGGTCATCACCCGTTCGGCATAGTCGCTGGGATAGCAGCCGGGAAAGCCGATCAGCTGCGCGCCCTCCGCCTGATGCGGCGCCGCGATCATGCGCGCGACATGGTGGGCGCACTCCACGAGATAGGCGACCAGCACGTAGTTGCGGATGCCCTTGCGGCCATCCTGGCGGAGAAATCCGCGCATGCCGGCAAGCGGGGAAGAGGTGGCGAGGCTACTCATAATGGTCCTCGTCATTGTTGAGGTAGCGGCTGGCCACGTTGTGAATGTGGACGAGACGCCCCCGCCCGATCGCCGCCCGGGTGACGGCCACCTTCATTGCGAACCGCACGATGTCCTGCCCCTCGGCGATGTCGCCCAGCGCCAGCTTGTGGCCCTGGGGGATATCTTCCAGCGCCTGCAGCGACACACCGGACAGCGTCGTGGCCCGCTCGCCGGCGCGGATGTCGCGCAGCGCGATGCCGACATTGTCGCCGGCAGCCAGGATGATGAGGTTCGCCGCGCCCGCCATGGTGCCTCTCAGCCGGCCACGAGGTTGGGCGTGCCGATGCGGCGCATCATGTCGAGCGTCGCCGCGCGGTAGAGCGGACGGACGTCGCGGGTCGGCGGGCGGCAGCGGCTGGAGGGCAGGCCGACGAGTTCCATGCACAGCTTGTCGAGATAGCCGTCGCCGCTGGTGAAATCGCGCTCGATCTCCACCCAGAGCTTGTAGAACGGCATGGCCTCTTCCACGAGCATGCGCGCCACTTCGGTGTAGTGGCCGGCGCCGATCTCGCGCACCAGCTTCAGCCCCCATTCGGGCCAGAAATTGCACAGATGCACCTCGAACGCCTTGGCGCCGAGCGCGGGCATGGCGCTGAAGGCGAAGAACAGATTGTTGTCGATGATGGTAAAGCGCTTGGAGAAATGCGCCGCCACGCTCTCGAATTCCATCGCGTCGGTGCGCGGGGTCGCCCATTTCAGGCCGACGACATTCGGGATCTCCGCCAGCCGCTCCACCATCCGGAACGAGATGTTCGTGGTGTTCCAGAAGGTGTTGTAGATGATGATGCCGATCTCCGGCGCCGCTTCCGCCGCCGCGCGGACGAACGCCTCGAAATCCGCCTCAGTGTGGCTGAAGTAGAACGGGCACGACACCTGAATGAAGTCGGCGCCGATGCGCTGCGCGGCCTTGGCGAGGCGGATCAGCTCGAGCGTGCTGGTGGTTTGCGCGCCCATGGCCACCGGCACCCGGCCACCGACCTCGTCGACGACGATCTCCGCCACCCGCACCCGCTCCTCGAAGGTCATGGTGGAGAAATCGCCCGCCGCGCCGCCGGCGAGGAACACGGCCGTCTCGGCGGTCAGCCCGCCATCGATGAGGAAGCGCACATAGGTGCGCAGCGCGGTCTCGTCGACCGGAAACCCTTCCTCGTCGCGGAAGGGCGTCGGCACCGTGACGTAGCAGCCTTCGAGCTTTTTCTTGAGAATTTCCGTCTGCACGTCACCACTCCCGGCTCGCGGCAGCCACGCGTCATCCCGCGCCCACGGCCCGCTGGCCGCAGACGTTCACGGACGAAAGCGTCGCGTGCCCACTCAAATGTCGTGTCAACAAATCCCGGTGCCGAGGGGCCCGCCAGCGGTTCCCCGGATCATTCCGTGGCCTCATAGTGACGGCAAAACGCCGAACGAGTTGACATATCTGGTCTCATTTTTGATGTTTCTGGTCAGCCCAGATGTCGGTGAGACCTCCCATGCCCAGCCCCTCGCCTGCCACTGGCTCCCCCGGCCTGCGCGAGGGCGGGGTGCCCGCATTCAATTTCATCCTGCAGCCGGAATTCCCGCTCAACGCGCTGGTCCTGGCGAGCGAGGCGCTGCGCATAGCCAACCAGAACAGCGGGCGGGAGATTTTCCGCTGGCGCTTCGTCTCCGAGGACGGGGCGCCGGTACGGGCGAGCAACGGGCTGTGGATGTCGGCGGATGACAGTCTGCAGTCCATGCCCGCCGCCGATTTCTACCTCGTCTTCGAGGGAAATCTGCCGATGCAGCGCAATTCCTCGAAGCTGCTCAGCCAGTTGCGCACCGCTGCCCGGTTCGGGGCATCGATCGGCGCGGTCGACACCGGCACCTTCGCCCTTGCGCAGGCCGGGCTCATCGACAAGCGCGAGGTCGTGCTGCACTGGGAGGCGGTGCCGACCTTCCGCGAGCGTTTCCCCGGGGTCGGCGTCAACGGCCAGATCTACCTGATCGACGGCCAGCGCCTGACCTGTGCCGGCGGCATCGCCACGCTCGACATGATGCTCGACCTGATCGGGCGGCTGAAAACCACGACTCTGGCGAGCGAGGTGGCCAATGCGTTGGTCTACGCCCCCCGCCCCGCCGCCACCCCGCAGCGGCTCGACGACACGCCGGCCGCTGCGGCCACCCCGTCCCTGTCCGACCGGATCGTGGCGCTGATGGAGCGCAATCTGGATTTCCCCCTGCCGCTCGACGAGATCGCGGAAACCCTGGCCGTGTCGCCGAAGACGGTGCAGCGCGAATGCCGCCGCTCCTTCGATGAGACGCCGATGCGGCTTTACCTGCGCATTCGCCTGCAGGCTGCCCGCAACATGTTGTTCTATGAGGAATTCGGCATCAAGGATGTCGCCACCGCCTGCGGCTTTTCCTATCCCAGCGTTCTGTCGCGCGCGTTCCACGCTCAATTCGGCATGACGCCGCGCGACTTCCGCACCTCGCTGCGCCGCCAGCAGAACCAGACCTACCGCCCGGAAGTGCGGCGCCTGTCGATTACGCCACCCGCCGGGATACCCGAGCGCGCCTGATCGCGGGACGCAAAGAGAGACATAAATGTTGCTTTAACGACATTACTTTTCATCAAGCGCTCAAAAGATGGAGCACACAGCCGACATCCCGCGCCATCAATGGAATTGCCACAGAGGCATCTCCGCGCGTCGTTGGCAACGATCGGGCTGATAAGGTCCAGCCCGAGAACGTCGCTCCACAGCCTTTCCCGAGGGCGCGCGACGCACGCCTATCGCGGAAAATGAGCAATCTTTTCAGCTATATATCGTTTCGGAGTAAAGAGTTACAGCTCCCCATGCCTGCGATGAAACGCCTGCGTCGACGTCACTTGGGTGGTCTTTCTGTTGGCAAAAAGCCACACAGGGTACGCGGCGCCGCGCGCAAAGGTGCTTGAGCACCGCAGCCTCGTTCCGCTCGCCATAAATGTAATCTAAGTGACATACTGATCTGCGAAATCGACAGTCCTCGATCAACGCCGACCGAAATCCGGGAGCCAGTGTCGCTTTCCGGGCCGGGCGCGGCACTCCGGGCGCATGGGGACTGCATGATGACTCTTGGGAAAACCCGCCACCGACGTGACTTCAGCCTCGCCACACTCTCCTCTCGCCTCCTGTGCGGGGCGGCGATGACGGTGCTCGGTACCGTTGCCGGCCAAGCGGAGGACGGAACGCTCCGCATCCTGACGCTGAACACCTGGGGCGACCAGTACGCCAACAATCTCGGCGTCACCTCGGACTTCTTCACCAATGGCAATTACGACATCATCGCCCTGCAGGAATCGCGCACCAATACCAAGTACATCCCCGGCCTGACGCAGATCCTCGGCGATGCCGGCCTCGGCACCTATGCCGGCACGCAAATCAGCGATGTCAGCCTTATCAGCCGGCTGTCCGGCAGCTTCGGCTCCAGCACGCTTGGCGATGCCGTCGCCTATCAGAAGATCGACGCCCAGAACGGCGTGCCGCAGACCATCATTGGCTCGGTGCATCTCAATTATTACGACGAGCCCAATGCCCGCCTGAACGAGGTGAAGGGCATGAACAGCTGGGCGGCGGGCTCCAACACGCCGATCATTCTCGTCGGCGACTTCAACGCCGGCGACGTTTCCGAGCGCGGCCTGCACAATGCCGACCAGCAGTCCTATCTCTTCGCCCGCACCATCGTCGACAGCGGCTCCTCGGCGCTGTGGAAGCAACTGGCCAAGGAATACACCCCGGAAGGCAAGGCGAGCGAGTATGAGGCCTATGCCGCCTCGATGCAGGTGGTGGACGGCAACGGCAAGGCCCACTACCGCAACGTGATCCAGGCCTATTTCGACGCGCATCCCGAGGAGTTCCCCGGCAAGACCAGCATCTCGCAGATGAGCTGGCGCGAGTGGGAACAGATCATCGCCAAGGACATGGCGCAGAACGGCATCACGTTCGACGACGAGACCTATCCGGTGGCCTCGAACACGCCGGTGACGATGAACGTGCTGAAGAAGCAGTACATGCTGCTCACCACCCCCGCCGAGCGCGAGCCCTTCGCGCCGCACGAGCTGAAGGACGGCACCACCACCTGGCCCTCGGCCGGCGAAGATGCCACCAACACCTGGACCAGCTGGGACCGGGTGACGATCGACCATTTCCTGGTCTCCCGTCCCTTCGGCAAGTGGTACACCATCGTCGACGATCCCAAGGACGCCTATACTGGCGTGCTGGACGATGTCGGCTTCATCAATGACGGTAGCGCCCCGCTCGCCGACCATGAGCCGGTGGCCCATACGCTCAAATGGATCGGCCCGGCGCTGGAGACCTATACCGAGACGGTCGACAACAAGGACGTGGAAAAAACCCGCCTTGTCTGGGGTGCCGACGCCACCGTGTTCGCGGAGAAGAACAAGGAATTCTACCTCACGCGCAACAATATGCGCACCGATGTCTATCTCGGGCAGATCTCCGACGAGAACGGCAATCCGATCCTCACCGGCCTGACGCTGGAAGAGAAGAAGACGCTGCTCGACTGCACGAGCACCGACCCGCGCTTCCAGCAGGCGATCCGCGACTACTGCATCGACGACCACAGCTTCATCGGCCAGACGCTGGTGACCGATGGCGGCACGCTCATCGTCGACGAGGACGCTGCGCTCGGCACCTCGGCGGCCAGCCTGCATCTCGACAATGGCACGCTGCGCATTGCCGGCACGGCCATGACGCTGCTCGACCGCGCCGTGGTGTTGGAAGCCGGCGGCGGCGGCATCGAGGTCGCCGCGGCGGACAATGCGGTGGCGATCGGCCGGGTGATTTCCGGTACCGGCAGCCTGACCAAGCTGGGCGACGGTGCGCTCGGCCTGTTCGGCCAGAATACCTATAGCGGCGAGACCAAGATCGAAGCGGGCCTGCTGGTGGTCAACGGGTCGATTGCCACCTCGTCCCTCACCACCGTCTTCGACGGCGCCGCCCTGGCCGGCACCGGCACGGTGGGCCATCTGCGCGTCGCTTCCGGCGGCACGCTCGCGCCCGGCCAGTCCATCGGCACGCTCAACGTGGCGGGCAACCTGAGCTTCGCCGCCGGTTCCATCTATCAGGTCGAACTCAACGCCGAGGGCAAAAGCGACCTTGTCGCCGTGACTGGCGCCACCACGATCGAAGGCGGCAGCGTGATCGGCATCGCGGCCGGCGGCAACTATCTGCCCGAAACCGCCTACACCATCCTCACCTCGGCCGGCGGCATCGAGGGGGCGTTCGCCGACGTGACCTCCAACCTCGCCTTCCTCGACCCAACGCTCACCTATGGCGCGACCGACATCCGGCTCACCATGGCGCGCAACGACACTGCCTTCGACAAGGTGGGCTATACCAGCAACCAGCAGGCGGCGGCGCGCGGGGCGGAAAGCCTCGGCTATGGCAATGCGCTTTACAACGCCATCGTCATGCAGGACGCGACGACGGCGCGGTCCATCTTCAGCCAGATCGGCGGCGAGGTGCATGCCTCCACCGCCGGCGTGCTGGTCAGCACCAGTCGCTTCGTCCGCGACGCGATGGATGACCGGCTGCGTGCCTCGGCGGGCGAGACGCTGATCTCCGACATGGCGGTGGCCAGCCTCGACACCAAGGCGCCCCGCCCGGTGGCGGCGGACACCAAGGGCGTCGCCATGTGGATGCGCGGCTTCGGCAGCTGGAACGCGGTCGATGGCGACGGGAATGCCGACGGCCTCACCAGCAACACCGGCGGCGTCCTCGGCGGCCTCGATGCCGGCCTTCCCGGCAACTGGCGCGTGGGCATGCTGGCAGGCTACAGCCAGACCTCGGTCAGCCTCGACGACCTCGCCGCCAGCGCGGACAGCGACAATGTCCATCTCGGCCTCTATGCCGGCACGCAGGCCGGCCCGGTCGGCGTGCGCCTCGGCGCCGCCTATACCTGGCACACCATCGACAGCCTGCGCCAGGTCAACATTCCGACCATCAGCGAGCGACTCACCGCCGATTACGATGCCGCGACCTCGCAGGTCTTCGGTGAGCTCGGCTACCGCTTCGAGAACGGCACGGCGGTGTTCGAGCCCTTCGTCAACCTCGCCTATGTCCACTACAGCACGGACAGCTTCGCCGAACAGGGTGGCGTGACGGCGCTGGGCGGGCAGAGCGACAGCCTCGACACCTTCTTCACCACGCTGGGGCTGCGTGCGTCCACCCGCTTCACCGTCGGGGGGATGCAGGCCACGCTGCACGGAACGGTCGGCTGGCAGCACGCCTCCGGCGACATCACGCCCGACGCGTCATTCGCCTTCGTCGGCGGCGACGTGTTCTCGGTCACCGGCGCGCCGATTGCGGAAAATGTCGCGGTGCTCGGCGCGCGGATCGAGTTCGCCGCCACGGAATATGCTACCATCAGCATTGGCTATGACGGGCAGTTCGGCTCCGGCCAGAGCGACAACGGCCTCACGGGGACGCTGAGCGTCAAGTTCTGACGCGCGGTCCTTCCGCGTCATCCTCCGCCGGCCGGAACAAGCTCCGGCCGGCCCCGAGCCGTCTCGACCCATGCGGCGCCTGATGGGCGCCGCATGGGTCGCTGACTATTCTGACGCTGTGCTTTCGAGAGCCGACATGCTGATGCGCGATGACGAGCGGGACGACGAGGGCAAGAAGGCGCGCCGCCGCGCCTTTCTGGTGCAGTATCTCGATCAGAACCGCTACATCTCGATCGAGGAGATCGCGAGCCGCTTCTCGGTAACGACCCAGACCGCCCGGCGCGATATCGTCGCGCTGGAGTTGGAGGGCAAGGTGCGCCGGCTGCATGGCGGCGCCGTGGCCTCGACCCCGATCGACCCCACCGTCTACCGCCAGCGGCGCATCGCCAATGCGCAGGCGAAGGAGGCGATTGGCGCCGCCGTCGCCCGCCTCGTGCCCGACAATGCCTCGGTCTTCCTCGACACCGGCACGACCTGCGAGGCGGTGGCTCGCGCGCTGTTCGACCACACGGCGCTGCGCGTCGTCACCTATAGCCTGCGCGTCGCCTCGACGCTCAGCGACCGCACCGATTTCACCATCGCCGTGCCCGGCGGCTTCGTCCGGCAGGTGGATGGCGGCGTGTTCAGCCAGACTTCGGCCGAGTTCATCCAGGCGTTCAAATTCGACTTCGTCGTCATCTCGGTCAGCGGCATCGACGAGGATGGCGACATCGGCGATGACGACTATGCCGAAGTCGCCGCCGTGCGCGCCGCGATGATGCAGGCGGGGCGGGTCATCCTCGCCATCGACAGCAGCAAGTTCGGCCGGCGCGGGCTGGTACGGCTGGGATCGCTGCGCGACATCGACCTGCTTGTCACCGAGGCCGCGCCGGTCGGCGACCTCGCCAGCGTCGCCGAGAAGAGCGGGGTCAAGCTCCACCTCGCGCGGATGGAGCCGGCCTGAGCGCGCCTTGCCGGCCCCCTCGCCGACCGCGCCCAACACACACGCTGCTGAACGCTATCGCGCCGGCCAATCCGCCGGGAAGGACAATTAAAACCGGGTGGCCCATGGCCGCCCCGTTTTGCTCTTCGCGGCGATCTCTATCAGGCACGCGGTTTCTTGCGGCCGGACGCCCGTTCGGCCACCCCGGTTTCCGCCGGCGCGGTCACGGCGTCCGGGCGGTGGGGGATTTGCATCTCGCCCTGGTCGGTGAGGGTGGGAAATTCGCCGGCGTTGGTCTGCGCCTCGATTGGCTCGATCGGCGGCGACGCCGTCTCCTCGACCGATAGCAGGGTCTCCGGGCGCCCTTCCTCAATCGCCAAAATCTCCTTGGCCTGCACCCAGTGGTCCTCGGCCCGGCCTTCCGGGCGGCCTTCCTGCTCCCACAGTTGGTGAGCCCGCGCGCGTATGGTGTCTTCTCGTTCGTCCATGGAGTTCCTCCCACTTGTCGAGCCAGAACGCGCCGGGTGCGCGGACCGTTCCGGCCGGAACCGGCGACAGCGCGGCACGTTGAGCGTCCGTCGTTCGGAGGCGCGATCATCGACATGGCCGAAAAAACCACCGTCCGGCGCCTGGCGCGCCGCTTCGACCTCAAGATCGTTTCACCCACCAGCCTCACCATCCGCCGTAAGCGGCGCGGGCGTGGCTTCAGCTACGAGACCGCCGACGGCACAGCGCTGAAGGACGCTGAGGAACTGGCAAGGCTGCGGCGGCTCGCCGTGCCGCCGGCCTACCGCAATGTGTGCTTCGCCGCCGATCCGCGCGCCCATCTCCAGGCCGTCGGCGAGGATGCGGCCGGGCGGCTGCAATACCGCTATCACCCGGATTGGACGCTGGTGCGCGAGACGCTGAAGGCCGACCGGCTTTCCGGCCTCGCGCAAGCGCTGCCCCGCATCCTGCGTAGCGTGCGGCGGGAATTGCGCCAGCCCTCCTCCCCCCGCCGCTTCGCCCTTGCCGCCGTCGTGCAGCTTGTCGCGCTCACCGCGATCCGCGCCGGCAGCGAGGAATATGCGCAGGAGCACGGCACACGCGGGGCGACGACCCTGCTCAAATCGCATCTGCGGCTAAGGGATGACGAGGTGGCGCTGGCCTTCAAGGGCAAGGGCGGCAAACCCATCCGCAAGCAGTGCCGCGACGCCGATCTCGCCCGCGCGCTGGCCCAGCTGAAGGAGATTCCGGGCGCGCGGCTGTTCAAATACCGGGGCGAGGATGGCGGCGTCTACGCGGTGCGCGGGGCGGATGTGAACGCCTTTCTGAAAGCCATCAGCGGGCAGGCCATATCGCTGAAGGACTTCCGCACCCTGACGGCGTCGCTGGGCGTGCTCGACCGGCTGGGGCGGCTGGAGCCAGCGGGAAGCGAGCGCGGCCGCCGGCAGCAGATCCGTCAGGCCATCGCTCCCCTCGCCGACGAACTCGCCAACACGCTCACGGTTTGCCGCACCAGCTATGTCCATGACAGCGTGATCTCCGCCTTCGAGGCCGGTACGCTGGCAAAATCCGGCCCCGAAGCGCGCTCGCCCCTCGCGCGGATGCAATTGCTCGCCGAACTCCTGCGCAGCAAAGGCTGCCGCCCGGCCTGCTCTGGAAAGAGCGTTGCCCGCCGCCGGATGGCGGGAGCGGCCGAGGCGACAGCGCCGTAGGCGCCCCCCAGGCGACCGAATGCCCCCTGTTGGCGGGCCGCGCGGGTGCCACCGCGCATGGTGGACGCTTGCGCACAAATGGCGGCGTAAGAGCAAACCGAAGACCCTTTACTCGAAACAGAACACGGCGGTTACATGGTACATCGCCGAAAGTATTTGCTTACAGAGCCGGAAGATGCTGCCGACACGCAAAGGAACCTTCCTGGTTACTGACACTTAGCGAAGTGTAGAGCGCGCTCTGGCGCCAAGGCGCCACACGCCGCGCTTCCAGGAAATGGAGACGACAATGAAGACCCTCAAGCTGCTCACCGTGGCACTCATCACTGCTGCCCCGCTTTCCGTGCTTCCGGCCGCCGCGCAGTCGGTCGGCGAGCAGACCGGGGTGAATGCAGTACTCGGCGTCAGCCCCTCCACCACCGATTTCGTCACCCAGGCGGCGGTCAGCGGCATGTTCGAGATCCAGTCGAGCGAACTGGCGCTTGAGCGCGGCGACGCCGCCACCAAAGCCTTCGCGCAGCAGATGATCACCGCGCACCGCAAGGCTTCCGAGGAGCTGAAGGGATTGGTGGCGAGCGCCAATATCAACGTCACCCTGCCGGCGACGCTCGACAGCGCGCATCAAGAGACGATGGACGATCTGCGCAAGCTCCAGGGCGCCGAGTTCAACGAGGAATACATCGACGAGCAGGTCGACGCGCATGAAGATGCCGTCTCGCTCTTCGAGCGCTATGCCAAGGGTGGCGACAATGCCGCGCTGAAGGCCTGGGCGGCGAAGATGCTCCCCGAACTTAAGCACCATCTCGACATGGCCAAGAAGCTCGACAAGTGAGCCGGCCGCCCCTCGAAGATGTCCCTCGTCGCGCCCGGCCAGGTCCGATCGCCCGGCGGTAACTAAGTCGCAGAGACCGCGCAGGAGCTGCGCGGTCTCCTCAAAGCTGCCCATCGGCCGCGATGCCGATTTAGGGCTTGAGCACGACCTTGATGCAGCCGTCCTGCTTGTCGCGGAAGGTTTTGTAGAGGTCGGGCCCGTCCTCCAGCGAGGCGCGGTGGGTGATGACGAAGGAGGGGTCGATCTCACCCTTTTCGATGCGCTCCATCAGCGGGGCGAGATAATGCTGCACCGGCGTCTGGGCCATGCGGAAACGCAGGCCGCGGTTGATCGCCGAGCCCATCGGCACCTTGTCCAGGAAGCCGCCATAGACGCCGACAATCGAAACCGTTCCGAAATTGCGGCAGCAATGGATCGCCTGACGCAGCACATGCGGACGGTCGGTGCCCATGAACAGCGCGGTCTTTACCCGGTCGACCACGGAATCGGCGCTCGCGGTAGCGTCGGCCTCGGTCCCGACGGCGTCGATGCAGGCATCCGCCCCGCGCCCCTGGGTCAGTTCCATCAGGCGGTCATAGATGTCTTCCTCATGGAAATCGAGCGTCACCGCCCCGCCGGCGCGCGCCATGGCGAGCCGCTCGGGAACGGTGTCGATGGCGATGACCCGCTCGGCGCCGAGCAGGAAGGCGGAACGGATCGCCATCTGCCCGACCGGGCCGCAGCCCCAGATGGCGATGGTGTCGCCCGGCTGGATGTCGCAAAACTCCGCCGCCATGTAGCCCGTTGGGAAAATGTCGGAAAGGAACAGCGCCTGCTCGTCGGTGAGCGAGTCCGGTACCTTGATTGGGCCGACATCGGCATAGGGCACCCGCAGATATTCCGCCTGCCCGCCGGCATAGCCGCCCAGAAGATGCGAATAACCGAACAGGCCGCCGGGCGAATTGCCCCACAGCTTCATCGCCTTGGCACGGTCGGGATTGGTGCGCTCGCAGCCGGAGAAATAGCCGCGCTTGCAGAAGAAGCACTCGCCGCAGGAAATGGTGAACGGCACCACCACCCGGTCGCCGACCTTGAGCTTGCTGTTGCCGGCGCCGACCTCGACCACCTCGCCCATGGTTTCATGGCCGATCACGTCGCCATGCTGCATGCCCGGGATGATGCCGCCATAGATATGCAGGTCCGACCCGCAAATCGCACACGCCGTCACCTTGATGATGGCGTCGCGGGGATCCTCGATGGTGGGATCGGGCACGCTCTCGCAGCGTATGTCGCCCTTGCCGTGCCAGGTCAGCGCTTTCATGGGGGCTCCTCGTCCTCTGACTGCGAGGGCTAATCCCCAGTTCTATGAGACGTTCCGGCCTTGCGAGGCCGGAAACGGGTCCAGATCCCAGCGCGGTACTCCACGCCCCTTTCACGGCAAAACCCTACCCAAACCGGCCAAAAGCCAAGCTTGCCGGCGGCAGATTGCTCAGGCAAGTCCGCGCCGGAGGATGGCGAGCCAGTCCGCCTCCGTCACCACCCCCAGGGGGCGCCCGGCGGCGTCGACGATGAAGACCGCATGGACGCGATCATTGGCGAAGCGGTCGAGCAGGGCAATGGCCGGCGTATCCGGCGCGGCCGTGCTGGCCGGCGTCATCGCCTCCGCCAGCGTCGCCTCTGCCAAGGTCGTGGCCGGCAAGGCCAGTTCGCGCAGGCCCACGGCGCCGACGATCCTGCCCGCATCGTCGAGGATGGGCAGACGGCGCACATCGTGTTGAACCAGCAGCGCGCGCACCTCGTCCGGCGTCATGGAAAGCCGCGCCGCGATGACGCCCGCATGCATGACATCGGCGCAGGAAAGATCACGGTAGGAGCGCGCCAGCGCCCCCTGCTCCATGTCGCGCAGCAGCCGCTCAAGATCGTTCACGTCGATGTCGAAGGTCTCGCCCGTGCGCTCCAGGGCGGCGGCAAGGTCCGCCTTGCTGAACGTCCACGGCATCTCCTTCGCCGGCTTGGCGGGCGGAACGGGGACATGCGGATAAACGTGGCCGGAAAAGCGATGATAGATCCAGGCGGAAGCCACCAGCACCACCGCATTCGCCCCGACGGGCAGGAAGGGGAAAACGAAGCCGGAGGTGGCGCCCGCGAACAGGCCCACCAGCGCGGCGGCGCCGCCCGGCGGGTGCAGGCACCGCAGCAGCGACATGACCGCGATGGCGCCGCCGACGGCGATGCCGGCGGAGAGCGGCGACAGCGGCATGACATGCGCCACCAGAACGCCGACCAGCGCGGAAAGCGTGTTGCCGCCGATTGCCGGCCAGGGCTGCGCCATCGGGCTCGCCGGCACCGCGAACAGCAGCACAGCCGAAGCCCCCATGGGCGGCACCAGCCAGAGCAGATGCTGCGGCTCCGTCGCGGCGAAGGCGCAGATCAGCCCGGTGAGCGCGATGCCGACCAGCGCCCCGGCGCAGGCGAGCAGGCGATCGCGAAGGCTCGCGCCGGCGAGGATAGGACGGAACAGTCTCAGGCGGGAACTGACAGACAAGGCGGCCTCCAAGAAAACGGCATGCTCTGGCGCGGCTTACATGCGGAGCGGCGCGCCGAGGGTCGGCTGTGGGTCACGCGGCGAGCGGCGGCGTGGGGTGAGAGACGTTCTGGCCCTCATCAGGCGGCTCCCGCGCCCGGTGCCGCGATGCCGAGGGAGAGAATGAGGCCCTGAAAACCCGGTTTTCGCTCCACCAGATCGGCCACGGTATAGCTGTCCAGCACGGCGAAGAAAGCCTCCATGGCCTCGTTGAGCACGGGAAGGACGCCGCAGCCGCCGGCGAGCGCGCAGCCCTCGCAGCCGACCAGGCAGTCGTCCCCCTCGGTATGACGCAGCAACTCGCCCACGCGGATCGTCCCGGCGGGCCGGCCCAGCCGGTAACCGCCGGCGCGCCCCCGCACGCTGGCGACATAGCCCGCTTTGCCGAGGTCGTGCAGCACCTTCATCAAATGGTTCTGCGAGATCGAATAGGCGGCGGCGATCTCGGAAATCGCGCAGAGCCGGTCATCCCGCGCCGCGAGGTAGATGAGCACGCGCAAGGCGTAATCGGAATAGCGCGTCAGCTGCATGGCTGTCTGGAGGCTTTCCAGTCCGAGAATACATGTATAGCGTATACATGATTTCGGGGGAGGCAAGTGATGACCGACAGCGGCGGGCAGACGGGGATGAGGGGTCCGGAAGCGGGCGTGCGGCCCTTTGTGATCGAGAGCCGCCAGCGCGAGAGCGATGTCATCACCTCTTTCGTGCTGCGCCCGCGCGACGGGCGCCCGCCCGCGCCGCATAGTGCCGGCCAGCACCTGACGCTGTTCGCGGACATTCCCGGCGCGGGACGGCAGAAGCGCAACTACAGCATCTCCGCCGCGCCGAATGGCGAGACCTACCGCATCTCGGTGAAGCGCGAGCCGGAAGGAACCGTGTCGAAATGGCTGCATGACGTGGCGCGCGAGGGCACGGCGCTGGATATCGCCGCGCCCTCCGGCAGCTTCGTGCTTCCGGCGGACGATGCGCGCCCGCTGGTCATGCTCAGCGCCGGGGTCGGGCTGACGCCAATGGTGGCGATGCTGGAGGCGCTGGCCGCCGACCATCGCAGCCCCCGGTTGCAGTTCATCCATTGCACCCAGAGTCGCGCCACCCAGGCCTTCAGTGCCCATCTGCGCCGTCTCGCCGCCGCGGTGGGCGCCGAGACGGCGTTCTTCCATACGCGGGCGAAAGATGGCGAGATCGACGCCGATGTCGTCGCTGGTCACCTCACGCCCGACTGGCTGCTGGCCCATTCCGCCGTCGCGGAGGCGGAGTACTTTGTCTGCGGCCCGACCCGCTTTCTCAGGCTGTTCGTGCCCGCCCTCGCCAAGGCGGGGGTTCCGCCGGAACGGCTGCATTACGAGTTCTTCGGCGCGGTGGAAGACCTGTTCGACGAGCCGCCGGCGGCCAGCGCCGCCCCGTCCTCCTCGCCCTCAACCGTAGCGGAGCGCCACTCGCGCACGGTCGGCGATGTCACCCGCGCGGCGATCAGCGACGCACTGCTCGACAGCGCCGCCGACGCCGTCGTGGTCAGCGATGCCGAGGGGGCGATCGTGCTGTGGAACCCGGGCGCCGAGCGGATTTTCGGCTTCACTGAGGAGGAGGCGCTGGGCCGTTCGCTCGACATCATCATTCCCGAGCCGTTCCGCGCCCGGCATTGGGAGGGCTATCGCGAGACCGTCGCCTCCGGCCAGAGCCGCTACGGCGCCGGCGACATGCTGGCCGTGCCGGGGCTGACCCGCGACGGGCGGCGCATCTCGCTGGAATTCACCATCGCCCTCATCAAGGACGCCACCGGCAAGGTCACCGGCATGGCGGCGGTGCTGCGGGACATCACCCCCCGCTTCGAGGAGATGAAGGCGCTTAAGAAAAAGGTGGCGGAGCTTCAGGCCGCGCCCTGACGCCGGGAGGCTCCATGGATCGTTTCGTCGTCATTTCCGGCTGCTCGGGCGGGGGCAAGTCGACGCTGCTGGCCGAACTGGCAAGGCGTGGCTTCGCGACGGTCGAGGAGCCTGGGCGTCGCATCGTCGGAGAGCAGTTGCGCACGGGCGGGCGAGACCTGCCTTGGGTCGATCTCGCCGGCTTTGCCCGCCGCGCCATCGTCCTTGCGCAGCAGGACCGGGTGGCGGCGCAAAACCAGAGCGGCTGGGTGTTCTTCGATCGCGGGCTGGTCGACGCCGCTGCCGCCCTGGCCTTCGCAACGGGAGAACCCTTGGACGCCGCGCTCTGCGCCGCACGTCGCTATAACAGGCAGGTGTTCCTGACGCCGCCCTGGCCGGAAATCTATGCCGGCGATGACGCGCGCCGGCACGACCTCGCCGCCGCCATGGCCGAGTATGAGCGCCTGCTCGCCGCCTACCCGGCCCTCGGCTATGAGGTCACCCTGCTGCCCAAGCGGACAGTTGCGGCGCGGGCGGAATTCCTCCTCGCCACGCTGGGCGCCACCGCTGACTCCGATCCGCCGCCACCGTGACGTTCAACGACGCAAAGGGGCAGGCGCGCACCGCCTGCCCCTTCCCTAAACTTCTGCTGTCGGCTGCAGCCGCGCTCACCAGCGGCTGGTATGACGGTCGCGGCCGATGAAATAGCCCACCACGACGCCCGCCAGCGCCGCTGTCACCATACCCGGCAGAACGTCGATGCGGTTGGCGACCGCCGCGTTACCCGCAGCATAGAGGCCCGAGGCGCGATCGGCCGCCTCGTGCATGCCTTCCCGTACCGCTTCGCCGGCAGAGGACATGTTGCGACCCGCCTCGCGCACCAGCGCATCGGCGCTGGAAGGAAGGTTCTCGTTGATCTTGTTGGCGTCGGACATGGGAATGCTCCTGGTGAGATGAACTACCGGAACAACGCCGCCCCGCGAGGAGCGTTCCCCCGGCCCTAGTCCATGCCGATGAGGAAGGGGCCGACGACCCGCTCCTCGCAATCCTCAGCCGTGCCAGCCTGCCAGGACTGCACGAAGAACCGCCCCTCACTCACCAAACCGATGATCGGCGTGTGCCAGACGCCGCGCCCATAGACCACACCGCCGCCCGTGAAGGCGAAGGCCCGCAACGTGGCGAGGTCGGGATACCCCTTCCCATCGTCCAGAGCGACGGCGAGGACGAAACTCTCCCCCTGCATGGCGACTATGGCCTGCTGCGAAAACGCATGGCGCTCCAACAGCCGCACCGAGAGCGGCAGCGCCTGCGGCGCCGTTTCGAACAGCGAGGCGATCAGCCGGCTTCCCGGGCGCGTGTCGGTCTCGAACGGGGTAATGTCGTGGCGCCGCGCCGTGCCGGCATTCGCCGGCATCGGAGCGTCGTTGCCGGGCGCGACCAGGTGGCCATAGGGCCGGAAAAGAGCCGGTGTCGCCGCGAGCGCCGTCAGCGTTCCCCACGGTTCATTCTCATTGCTGTCGCTCACGCACGCCTCACAAGCTGCACCCATGCCCTACCGGGCTCATCTCCCAGCGCCCGCAGCCGTTCAGGCTCCCCCAGCCGGCACGGCATAGGGGGAGAGCTCGCGCTTGAGGAAGCCGCCATCGCCAGCCTCGCCGACAATACGGCCGTCCTCAGCCATCACCTTCCCGCGCAGCAGGGTCATGACCGGCCAGCCGGTGACCTCCATGCCCTCATAGGGCGTGTAGTCGGCGCCGTGATGCATCAGCTCCTGGCGGATCGTCTCCTTGCGGTTGGGATCCCACAGCACGATGTCGGCGTCGAAACCGGGGGCGATGGAGCCCTTTTTCGGGTAGAGGCCGTACATCTTCGCGTGGTTGGTCGAGGTGAGCGCGACGAACTCGTTGAGCGTGATCCGCCCTTCCACCACCCCCTTGGAAAACAGGATCTGCAGCCGCGTCTCGACACCGGGAATGCCGTTCGGCACCCAGCGGAACGAGGTGCGCGCCTTCGGATTCAGCTTGCCCATCTCGCCCTCATAGAAGAAGGCGCAGTGGTCGGAGGAGAAGGTCTGGAACACGCCGGTGCGGATGCCCTCCCAAATGGCGTCCCAGCTGGCGTGGTCGCGCGGCGGCGGCGAGCAGACATATTTGCCGCCGCTCTCATCCATGTTGAGGCCCTTCATGTCCTCGGCGGTCAGCGCCACATATTGCGGGCAGGTCTCGCCATAGACCTTCAGCCCCTTCTGCTGCGCCCAGCGGATCTGCTCCATCGGCTCGCGCCCCGAGACATGCACCACCATGATCGGCACGTCGGTCAGTTCGGCATGGCTGATGGCGCGGTGGGTGGCCTCGCGCTCCACCGACTGCGGACGGGAGACGCCGTGATAATAGGGCGCGGTCTTGCCGGCCGCCTCCAGCTTTTGCGTCATGAAGCGGATGGCGTCATAGCCCTCGCAATGCACCATGACGAGGGCACCGCAGCCGCGCGCGCAGTCGAACACTTCCAGCAGCTGGCGGTCGTTCAGCACCAGATCGTCATAGGTCATGAATACCTTGAACGAGGTGTAGCCATCGCCCACCAGCGCCGGCAGTTCCTGCCCCAGAACGCTGGGCGAAGGATCGGAGATGATGAGGTGGAAGCCATAGTCGCAATAGCATTTGCCCTCGGCCTCCTTGTGATAGTCCATCACGCTCTGGCGCAGGCTCGCCCCGCGCGGCTGCAGTGCGAAGGGCAGCACCGTGGTGTTGCCGCCGGCAATGGCCGAGCGCGTGCCGCTCTCGAAATCATCCGCCATGGCCGGGCCGCCAAAGGCCGGCTGAGCGAGGTGGACATGGCTGTCGATGCCGCCGGGCATGACCAGCAGGCCGGAGGCGTCGATCACCTTCGCGCCGTCGGCGAGGCTCTCCGCCACCGCCACGATGCGCCCGTCGCGTATGCCGACATCGGCGCGCACCGTGTCCGAGGCGGTGACCACCGTGCCTCCGCGTATGACCGTGTCGAATTCGTGCATGGGCGCCTCGCTGGCTGGGTTGGGGGGACGCGGCTCCGCCGGCATGCGCCCCGCCTGCAAGTCACGCACCACCTCCCGGCAGCAAAGGGCGCGACGCGGTTCCCCGCGCGCGCCTCGCCCGCGCAGCGTCCGGAGGGAATGGCGCCCGCTCGTTTACGGGCAGCCACCGCCTCCCGGTTAGGCAGGGGTACGACCGCCCCCCGCCCGACCCTAGCTCTCGGCCACGGGATGGATGTGCGGATGCGAATGGGTATGGCTGTGCGGATGGCTGTGCAGCGCGGCCGGAATCAACCGCCCGCCCTCGATCGCCATCGCCCGCGTCGCCAGTTCGGCGATGAAGGCGTCATCATGCGACACCAGCAGCATGGCGCCGGGAAAGGCGTGCAAGGCTGCCCGCAGGCGCTTTCCGTTCGCAGTGTCGACGCCGTTGGTAGGCTCGTCGAGCAGCAGCACGTCCGGCTTCATCGCCAGCAGCCCGGCGAGGCAGACGAGGCGCTTCTCGCCGCCGGAAAGCCGATGGCTGATGCGCGGCGCCAGCGCGGCGATCCCCAGCATTGCCAGCACCTCCTCGGCGCGGCGCAAGGCTTCCGCCTGGGTGCAGCCGAGATTGAGCGGGCCGAAGGCGACATCCTCGATCACGCTCGGGCAGAACAGCTGGTCGTCGCTGTCTTGGAAGAGATAGCCGACGCGCGGACGCAGGGCTCGAAAGTCGCGCTCGCTGCCGCAGGTCGTGCCGAACAGACGGACCTGCCCGGCACTCGGGCGCTCCAGCCCGACCAGCGTGCGCAGCAGCGTGGTCTTGCCCGCGCCGTTCGGCCCGACAATGGCGAGCCGCTCCCCCTCTGCCAAAGCGAGATTCACCCGGCTGAGCACGGCGGCGCCGTCGCGGATGACGGTGATCTCTTCAAGCGAAAGCAGCACGCTCATAGCCGGTCCGCCAGGGTGAGGGCGAGCCCGAAGGCCAGCACGGCGGTTACCCCGGTCCAGTCGCGCCGTGTCGGCGGCGGCAGGGCGAGGCGCGGAAAGCGGCCCTCATAGCCCCGGCACAGCATCGCCTCCTCCACGCGCTGCGCCCGCGCCAGCGCCCGCACCAGCAACATGCCGACGAGATGGCCATAGCTGCGCCAGCTGTGGCGGTTCGAGCCCGGACGAAAACCACGCATCCGCATCGCTTCCAGCAGCCGTCGCGCCTCGTCGCGGATGAGCGCGAGATAGCGTGCGGTGAGCACGAACAGTCGCACCAGCGTCTCCGGCACATAGAGCCCGCGCAGCGCGCCGCCGAGCCCGGCCGGCTCCACCGCCCCGAGCAGGCCGACAAGGACAAGCACCGAGGCCGAGACCTTGGCGGCGATGAGCGCCGCGCGCGCCATCCCCTCGACGCTCGCGGTGAGCGGGCCGAGCGAAAACAACGGTTGTCCCGGCAAGGTGAACGGCAAGGTGGCGAAGAGCAGCAGCAGAAAGCCCTCCACATGCAGCAGCCGCCGCCACAGCTTCGTCGGCGGCCGGGACCACGCCACCGCCAGCACCACCACCCCCAGCGCCACCACCGCGACGGGAAGCCGGTGCAACTGCGACAGGCAGGCAATGAGGACGAAGGCCGCGACGAGGCGCAGGCGCAGATCGCCGGTGGCGGCGGCGTCCGTTTTCATGCCCGCCGCCCCTTCGCCCACAGCGCCATGCCGGCAAGGCCGAGGATGAGGAAGATGCCGGACATCAGATCGGCGATGCGCAGGCGGTCGTCCATTTGCTCGATCCGCTCCATCAGCGGCGTCACCTGCCGCTGCACCGCCGCCTCGACCAGCGCGGCCAGCCGGGCCTCGCCTGCCGCTTCCACCGCCGGCGCCGGACGGTCGACGGGGGCCGCCGCCACAGCGGCCGCGCCACCGAAACGCGACGCCGGCAGGGTGGCGGCGGCGATATGGCCCTCGCGCTTGTCGACCGTCACCGTGGCATCGACGGGCGGCTGCGGCGCGGGGAAGGCGAAGCGACCCTCCCCGTCCGTCGTCCCGGCGGCGAGCGTCGTGCCGGCGGGGTCCTTGGCCGTCCACACCGCCCCGGCGGCGCGGCCGCCGCCGATGAAGAAGGCGTAGCCCGTCACCTCCGCGCCCGCCACCGTGGCGAAGACCTTCAGCTTATGCGCCTGCGCCGGGCCGGCGAAGGCCAGGACCAGCAGGAGCGGCAGCAGCAGGCGGATCATGACGTGACGGGCCTCAATGCCTCGGGCTGCACGCGGGCGAGGAAGGACACCACGGCGCCGGTGACGAAGGCCTCCACCAGCGCGAGCGGCAGATAGGTGGCGATGACCACGCGCGCCGCCGGGGCGAAATCGCTCGACGACAGCCACAGCGCCAGCGCCACCATGCCCCCGGTGCCGAGCACCGCCAGCGCTCCCGCCGCCGCCCCGGCGGCGAAGCGCAGGGGCGCGCGCGGCGTGGAACGGATCACCGGCCCCAGCGCCATGCCACACAGCACACCCGGCAGCGCGATGTTCACCGTGTTCACCCCCAGCGTCGTCAGCCCCCCGAAACCGAACAGCAGCAGCAGGCGGATCATGACGTGACGGGCCTCAATGCCTCGGGCTGCACGCGGGCGAGGAAGGACACCACGGCGCCGGTGACGAAGGCCTCCACCAGCGCGAGCGGCAGATAGGTGGCGATGACCACGCGCGCCGCCGGGGCGAAATCGCTCGACGACAGCCACAGCGCCAGCGCCACCATGCCCCCGGTGCCGAGCACCGCCAGCGCTCCCGCCGCCGCCCCGGCGGCGAAGCGCAGGGGCGCGCGCGGCGTGGAACGGATCACCGGCCCCAGCGCCATGCCACACAGCACACCCGGCAGCGCGATGTTCACCGTGTTCACCCCCAGCGTCGTCAGCCCCCCGAAACCGAACAGCAGCGTCTGCAACAACAGGGCCACAAGCACGGCGAGAAAGGTGGCGGGCCCGAGCATCACCCCCATCAGCCCGGCCAGCAGCAGATGCACACTCGACGGCCCCACCGGCACCGCGACCAGCGATCCCGCGAAGAACGCCGCCGCCAGCAGCGCCGTGCGCGGGATCATCCGCTCATCGAGCCGCCGCAGCCCCAGCGCCACGCCGCCGGCGGCAAGGAGACCGCCGCCGATGAGCACGGGCGCGGAGAGGAGACCATCCGGGATGTGCGCCATGCGCCTATTTTCCACCCGCCGCAGCGCCGCCCATGTCGGTCGCCTTCACCCAGATCAGCGCCCCCTCCTCCACCGGCACCTCCTTGCCCTCAGGCGAGGTCATCGGCGTGTCGCCTTCCAGCAGCGCGGCGAAGCCCCACCAGCCGGCGCGCGGCATGGCATAGGTAAAGGTGCCGTTGGCATCGGCCTTGATCACCTGCGTCACGAAGGCGTCGTTGGGCGGGGTCACCGTGCCGTCATTGATGAACTCGACCTCCACCTCGGCGAAGGGCGCCGGCTTGCCGCCTTTCAGCACCACGCCGGTGAAGACATTGCCGGTCCACAACCCGGTCGGCCGGGTGAGCGGCTGGATTTCCACCGGCAGCCCGACCAGCGCGTCCCAGCCCTCGCCGGACGCGTAGGAATCCACCGTCGCCTTGGCGTAATGGACGATGTACTTGCCCTCGGAAGGCTCCCAATAGGGCTGCGGCTCGACATAGAAGATCGCCGCGCCGGGCTCCTTCAGCTCATAGGCCAGCGTCCAGGCGCTCTTGCCGTCCACCGGTTTTTCGGTGATCCGCCCGAGAAGATCGGTCGCCTTGCCGCCGGCCAGCACGCCCAGCTTTGCCGGCTTCTTCATTTCCATGACCGGCCCGCCCTCGACGGGATGGGTAAACACCATCTCCACGTTCACCGCGCCGCCCTCGGGCAGCACGTCGGCAGAGGGTATGATCTCCTGGAAATGCGCCTGCGCCGGCGGCCCCATCAGCGGCAGGGCGAACAGAGCGGCAATGAGGCCGGAACGGTGGGGGGCGGACACGCGGCACCTCCTGTATGAATAAAAGGATAAAAAATCATACATCCGTAACGACGCGCGACAAGCACAAAAAATAGGCACGAACCGAAAAGTCTTGCGGAAATCAAGGTGATAACCTAGCTTCCAGCGCACCGGGAGGGGCGCTTCCATGCAGCGGATCACCATCGCTATCGACGACGATCTGGCCGCGCAGCTGGATGCGTTCATCGAGCAGAGCGGCGCGGCGAGCCGCTCGGAGGCCATACGCGACATGGTACGGCGCGGCCTTTCCGCCCGACCGGACGGGCCGGACGGCGCCGCCTGTTTCGGCGTCGTCAGCTGCACCATCGACCAGTCGGTGCGCAACCTCGCCGCGCGCGTGCCGCAGGGGCGGCTGGAGCGGCACGACCAGACGGTGGCCGCCCTCTCCGTGCCGCTCGACCACACGACCTCGGTGGATGTCACGGTCATGCGCGGCGAGGTCGGCGACATCGCCGCCTATGCGCAGGCTCTGTTTCTGGAAAGAGGCGTGATGCACGGCGCGCTAAGCCTCATCCCCGTGGCCGAGGAGAAGTCGCACCATGTGCATAATCACGGCTCCCCGCACGCGCACACCCATGTGCGGGTGAAGAGCGGGTTCTAGATGCGCAAAAGGCGCGCCCTTGCGAGCGCGCCCTCTTCGCTGCGGTGGCGGTGCTGCCGCCGCGCCCGCTGCGTCAGTTTCGTATCGCGCGGACCAGCCCGATCAGGATGCACGCCCCGAGCACGCCGGCGACGAGATAGCCGATCCAGCCGCCGAAGCCGACGCCGATCAGGCCGAACAGGAAGCTGGCCACCGCCGCGCCGATGATGCCGAGCACGATGTTCAAGAAGATGCCGGTGCCGGTCTTCATGATGGCGGAAGCGATCCACCCCGCCAGACCGCCAATGATGATGGCGGCGATCCAGCCAATCTGTGCGTCTTCCATGCGATTTCTCCCAGAACCCCGATTGGAAACGCTGAGAAAACGCATGGGCCGGCGGGCCGTTCCCGGCGTGGCGCGGCCGGCGCCGGTATTTTTAGCGCGCGGGCGTCACTCCGCGGCCGCGGCCCGCGCCTTGGCGCCGACCGCCCGGCCGGCCTCCACGGGCCGGGGGAGCCCGGCATGGGCGGCGGCGAGCGCATCAAGCTTTGCCAGGATCGACGCCGGCGCCGGGCAGGCGCGGCCGGCCTTGCTGTCGACATGCAGCAGCATGTGTTCCCCGGTGGCGACTTCGCGGCGCTCCGGGCCGGCGAAGAGCCGGTGGAACAGGTGCAGGCGCTTCTCGTCCGTACTGAGGATCTGCGTGGTGCAGAGCAGCGCCTCGCCCAGCTTCGCCTCGTCGAGATGCCGCAGATGGGTCTCCACCGTGTAGTAGCTGTGCCCGCCCTCGACATAGGCGAGGTCGACGCCGATCAGCCGTAAGAACGCGTCCGTCGTGTCGCCGAACACGTGGAGATAGCGGAACTCGGTCATATGGCCATTATAGTCGAGCCAGGCCGGCGAGACGCGCGTCTCCAGGAGTTCGAGCGGCGCGGCACGGTCGATAGAAACGGGCGGCGCGCCCGCCTGCGCCCATAGCCGCTGCTCGAAATCCTTCAGCAGTTGCCCCGCGCCCCAGCCCTCCCCACCCCGGCTGGCCTTCAGCGCCTGCACGATGCCGACGAGGTTCTCGTCACGGATGCGCTCCAGCTCGCGGATGGACAGGCCACCCGCCTGCGCGTCGGACTGCGCGCCGATCTTCTCCACCAGCGCCTCGTCGAGGTCGACCACATCGGTGAGCTTGGTCCAGGGCCATTGCAGGCAGGGGCCGAACTGGGCGAGGAAATGGCGCATGCCGGCCTCGCCACCGGCGATGCGGTAGGTCTGGAACAGCCCCATCTGCGCCCAGCGCAGGCCGAAGGAATAGCGGATCACGTCGTCGAGCGTCTCGACATCGCAAATGTCGTCCTTGATCAGCCACAGCGCCTCGCGCCACAGCGCTTCCAGCAGCCGGTCGCCGACAAAGGCCTCGATCTCGCGGGCGATCACCACGCCCTTCATGCCGATAGCGTCGAGAACGGCCTTCGCCCGCTCGATCGTTTCCGGCGCGGTTTCCACCCCGCCGACGATCTCCACCAGAGGCAGCAGATAGACCGGGTTGTAGGGATGGGCGACGAACAGCCGACCGGGATGGGAAAGTCCCGCCTGCAACTCGCTCGGCTTGAGGCCGGAGGTGGAGGAGCCGATGAGCGCGGCGGCGGGCGCGGCGGCGTCGATTTCCGCCAGCACACGGCGCTTGAGGTCGAGCCGCTCGGGCACGCTCTCCTGCACCCATTCGGCCCCGGCCACCGCCTCGGCGAGGCTGGCACAGAAGGTGAGCGTGCCGCGCTTCGGCAGCGGCGCGCCGGTGAGCAGGCCATAGGCGCGCTCGGCATTGGCCAGCACCTCGGCGACGATGCGCTGCGCCTCCGGGTGGGGATCGAACACCTTCACATCGATGCCGGCGAGCAGGAAGCGGGCGATCCAGCCGCCGCCGATGACGCCGCCGCCGATACAGGCGGCACGGGAGATGGGAGCAAGGGCGGGCATCGGCATCTCCTCAGCGTTTCACCAGCTTCAGCTTCTCGCGCACCTCGGCCGGGCCGATGACGCGCGCGCCCATATTCGTCACCACATTCGCGGCCTTTTCCACCAGCTGCGCATTGGTGGCGAGCTGCCCCTTGCCGGCATAGAGGTTGTCTTCCAGTCCGACACGGACATTGCCACCCGCCAGCACGGCGGCGGCGGGATAGGCCATGGCGTTGCGGCCGATGGAGAAGGCGGAGAAGGTCCAGCTGGCGGGCACGTTGTTGACCATCGCCAGATACGTATTGAGGTCGTCCGGCGCGCCCCAGGGGATGCCCATGCACAGCTGGATCAGCACCGGGTCCTCGATCAGCCCCTCTTCCGCCAGTTGCTTGGCGAACCACAAATGCCCGGTGTCGAAGGCTTCGATCTCGGGGCGCACGCCCAGCGCCGTCATCTGCCGCGCCATCTCGCGCAGCATGGAAGGCGTGTTGGTCATGACATAGTCGCCGAGATTGAAGTTCATCGTGCCGCAATCGAGCGTGCAGATCTCCGGAAGACAGTCCGCGACATGGGCGACGCGCTCGGTGGCGCCGGCCATGTCGGTGGCCTTCTCGTTCAGCGGGAACGGCGCCTCGACATGGCCGAAGACAAGGTCGCCGCCCATGCCGGCGGTGAGGTTCAGCACCACGTCGACCTCGGCCGCGCGGATGCGGTCGGTGACCTCGCGGTAGAGGTCGCGCCGGCGGGAGGCGGCGCCGGTCTCGGGATCGCGCACATGGCAATGCACCACCGCCGCGCCGGCCTTGGCCGCGTCGATCGCGCTCATCGCGATCTCCTGCGGGGTCACCGGCACATGCGAAGAGCGGCCGGTGGTGTCGCCGGCGCCGGTAACGGCGCAGGTGATGAAGACATCGCGATTCATCGACAAGGGCATGGGAAGGCTCCTGAACTCATGAAGGGAGCTTGACGGCAAAGCGAAGTCGTGACGCAACTATTTGCGCAACCCATTTTCCATTCTGCGCAGCGATGATCTTTGCCCCCGCCGACGACCCGCTCGACGTGACCCTGCTGCTGTTTCCCGGCCTGTCGCTGCTCTCACTGGCGGCCACACTGGACCCGATGCGCGGCGCCAACCGCGTGCTGGGGCGGCCCGCCTTCCGCTGGAAGCTGGTGTCGATGGACGGGGCGATGCCCACCGCCAGCTGCGGCCTGCCGATCCCGGTCGAGGGCGCGTTCGATGCCGGCGCGCGGCAGGATGTGCTGCTGCTGGTGGCGGCGTTCGAGGCCTCCCGCTTCGCTACGCCGCCCATCCTCAAGGCGATCCGCACTGGCGCCAAGCGCTCGGCGGCAACGGGCGGCATCGAATCCGGCTCTTGGCTCATGGGTTTCGCCGGCCTGCTGGACGGGCGCCGCGCCACCACCCATTGGGAGGATCTGGAGGATTTCGCCGCCCGCTTTCCCGAGACGGACGTGCAGCCGGACCGCTTCGTCATCGACGAGCCGGTCTTCACGACAGGCGGCGCAACGCCGGCGCTCGACTGCATGCTGGCGCTGATCCGCGCCCGGCATGGCTATTCCACCGCGCTCGATGTCGCGAGCCTGTACATCTATGAGGAGGTGCGCACCGGCTCGGACGTGCAGCCCATCGTCTCGCTCGGCCGCATCCGCCAGCACGAGCCGCGCGTCGCGGACGCCATCCGCATGATGGAGACCCATATCGACCGCCCGCTCACCATCGCCGCTATCGCCCGGCGGGTGGGGGTGTCGACGCGGGGGCTGGAGACGCTGTTCGTCAAGACGGTGAATGTGTCGCCCGGCGCCTATTACGTCACCCTGCGGCTGAAGGCGGCGCGGCGGCTGGTGCTCGACACCAATCTGCCCATCGCCGACATCGCCGAGCGCACGGGCTTTTCCGCCATCGCCTCGCTGTCGCGGGCGTTCCGGCGGCAGTTCGGCGCGCCACCCTCGGCGGCGCGCCAGAAGCGTTTGTAATCAGAGGCCGAGGCCGCTCTTCACCGCCGGCAGGCCGGGCTTGCCGTCGAGCGTGGTGACACCGGCGAGCCATCTGTCCACCGCCGCCGGGTTCTGCTTCATCCACGCCTTCACCGCAGCGTCGGGCTGCATTCCCTTGTCGAGAATGTCGCTCATCAGCCGGTCTTCCATCGCCACGTCAAAGACGAGGTTCTTGAGCAGCTTGCCGACATTCGGGCATTCCTTGGAATAGCCCGGGCGCGTGAGGGTCAGCACGGTGGCGCCGCCATCATTGGGGCCGAACACGTCCTTGCCGTCGGTGAGATAGGCGATCGGCAGGTTGACGTTCATCGGGTGCGGGCGCCAGCCGAAGAACACCACCGGCTCGCCCTGCTTGATGCGATGGCCGACCTGGGTCAGCATCGCCTGCTCGCTGGATTCCACGAGATCGAAGCCCTTCAGTCCGAAGGTGTTGTCGGCGATCATCTTGGAGATGGTGGCGTTGGCGCCGCTGCCGGCCTCGATGCCGTAGATCTTGCCCTGCAGCTTGTCCTTGAATTTGGCGATGTCGGCATAGGTCTTCAGCCCGGCATCATAGGCGGCCTTGGAGGTCGCGAAGCCGATGCGCGCGCCTTCGAGATTGGTCGCCGCCACCTCGACCTTGCCGGCCTTCACCAGCGGCACCTGCGTCGGCTCCTGCAGCGGCATCCAGTTGCCAAGGAAGATGTCGCGGTCGCCATTCTCCAGCGCCTTGAAGGTGATGGCGACGGAGAGCACGGCGACGTTCGGCTGATAGCCGAGCTGGGTCAGCAATTCATTGGCGACTGCCGTGGTGGCGGTGATGTCGGTCCAGCCGACATCGGAGAAGCGCGGCTTGGCGCAGGAAGCGGGGTCGGCAGCGAAGGCGGAGGAGGAGATGAGCGTGGCGGACAAGGCGACGCATGTCACGAGCAGGCGTGAGATCATGGCTGTTCCCTCTGTTGGCGATCTGCCGCAGGACCGGCACCGCAGGGGAAAGCCTATCGCCGGAGCCACCGGCTGATTGACCGTGCTCGAAGCTGAGATGACCGAATGCGCAGCCGAAGCCCCTCCCGGATGCCTAGTCCCGCCCGCTCAGCTGCCTCAGTTCGGCATGCACCGTGGCATTGCCCGCCCACAGCGCGCCCGGCCGGGTGAAATCGCCCTCAAAGGTCACGAGCCCGCCGGCCTCGCGCACCAGCACCATGCCGGCCCAGCAGTCCCAGCAATGCAGCGTCGGGTCGTAATAGCCCGCCAGCCGGTTCGCCGCGACATAGGCCAGCATCAGCGCCCCTGAACCAACGCGGAACAGCACGCCGCCGGCGCGGTACAGCGCCTCGACGAAGGCGCCCACCTCGGGCGCCGGCGCCTTCTGCGTGGCGCCGAAGCCGGTGGTGGTGGAGGCAACCGTCCAGTCCGGGTTCATCGTCAGCACCCGCCCGTTGAGCCGGGCGCCGCCGCCGAGAACGGCCGAGTACAGCTCGCGCAGCATCGGCGCATAGATGACGCCAGCCACCGCCTCGCCGTCGCGGGCGAGCCCGATCGACACGGTCCAGTTCGGCTGGCCGACAAGGAAGGGCATGGTGCCGTCGATCGGGTCGATGACCCAGACAAAGCCGGAGGTGCCCGCACTCGCCGCTTCTTCCTCGCCCACAATGCCGTCCTCAGGGAAGCGCCGGCGAATCGCCTTGCGCAGCCACGCCTCGATGCTGCGGTCGGCCTCGCTGACGAGATCCTGCGAGGCGGATTTCAGCTCCGGATGCAGCGTGTCGCGCTGCAGGAAGAAGCCGCGCGCCCGCGTGCCCGCCTTGCGCGCCAAGGCCTCGGCGAGGGCGTGCCGGGCGTGGAGCGGGTCCATTCCGTCGTCATGCTCCGCTGCCATTCTGCACGTCTCCACGCTTGTTGACTGCCACGCATCGGCCACCTTGCCTGATCTCGATGCTATTGCATATTCCAGATTACAAATGTATCGCTTTCGTCGTCGATGGCTTTACCCCCGTCGCCGCCGCCGGGCTTCACGATAAGCGCCGGTGCAAGGTTGAGGCCGGCCCGTCCGGCATTTCCGCGGAGGATGGCAGTGCCGGTAACGGCCCGCCCCCGCCGCCAAGACGAGAGACGGTTGAACCGTCCCGCATGCCGGCCTCGCCCTAAACCGTGGCGCTGCGCCATTTCAGGAGGAAACCATGAAGCGTGCATTGAGAATCTGCGCCAGCGTCGTCGCCCTTGCGGCGGCAACGGCGGCCATGCCCGTCGCGGCGATGGCCGATTGGCTCGAAGAGGCGGCCAAGCCTCTGAAGGGCACCGAAGTCAACGGCATCTTCCTCGACCGCCCGGGCTATCGCGCCATCATCAAGCTGCTGCCCGAGTTCGAGAAGAAGACCGGCATCAAGGTCAATTACGAAATCGTCCCCTATGAGAACACCCGCGAGAAGGAAGTGCTGAACTTCACCTCGCGCGGCGACCTCACCATGGCGCTGGTCGATCTCGTGTGGATCGGCGAGTTTGCCGAGAATGGCTGGCTGGTGCCGGTCGAGGAACTCGCCAAGGACAAGGCGATCACCGACCCGAACCTGAAGCTCGACGGCTTCTTCCCGCTGCTGCTCGAAGCGTTCGGCTCCTGGGGCGGCACGGTCTACGGCCTGCCCTTCGACAATTATTCCGGCCTGCTGTTCTATAATTCCTGCAAGCTCAAGGAAGCGGGCTTCGACAAGCCGCCGGCGACCTGGGAAGAGGTGATGACCGTTTACGGTCCCAAGCTCACCGACAAGTCGAAGAACCAGTACGCCTACGCCCTGCAGTCCCGCCGCGGCGAGACCCAGTCGGCGGACAGCTTCATGCGCTTCCTCTGGCCCTTTGGCGGCTCGCTCCTGAACAAGGAGTTCAAGTCGAACCTGATGAGCAAGGAGAGCCAGGCCGGCCTGCAGTTCCGTCAGGACCTGCTCAAGTATCAGCCGCCGGGCGTGGTGTCCTTCGACCATGCCGAGGCCGTCAACGCGCTGGCGCAGGGCCAGGTCGCGATGATCACCGAATGGTCGGCCTTCTATTCCACCCTCGCCGACCCCGCGACCTCCAAGCTCGGCGACTGCCTCGCCGTGGCGCCGGAGCCTGCCGGCCCGGCCGGCCGCCTGCCCGCGCTGGGCGGCTTCTCGCTCGCCGTCGCTTCGCAGGCGACCCCCGAGCAGCAGAAGGCCACCTGGCTGTTCATCCAGTGGGCGACCTCCGAAGCCATCGCCAAGGCCTATGTCGAGGCGGGCGGCGTGTCGGGCCGCATGGCGGTCTATAACGACCCGGAGATCAAGGCGAAGTACAAGTTCGTCGAGCCGATGGTCGCGTCCTGGCAGGCGGGCGTTCCCGAGTATCGTCCCCGTTTCCCGGCCTGGCCGGCGATCTCCGAGATCGTCGCCGAGTGGGGCTCCAAGATGATGCTGGGTGAAGTCACCGTCGAGGGCGGTTCCAAGGAGATCGGCACCCGCATGGAGGCCATCCTCGGCAAGGACGGCTATTACGACGGCAAGAAGAAGCTGCTGCAGTGAGTTGAAGCCGGCGGCGGGGCCTCTCTCCCGCGCTGCCGGCCTCCGGGCGGATGCTGCAACCCGCGAAGCGGCATCCGCCCCCCTTATCGCGACCGAAATCCGCGCGTTTCCAGGAACCGAAAGCGCCGTCATCCTGAGGCGCCTGGCGTTTGCCGGGCCTCTCAGGATGCCGATGCCCCGAGGCCATTGAGGCCTCGACGCTTGCGAAAGCCAATGCCATGACCACGCTTCACGCCCGCGCCCTGGACGAGATCCGCGCCTGCCTCGATCAGGTCCGCGCCGACGAGCTGGACGGCGCCATCGCGGAACTGGCGAGCGCCAACCGCATCGCGCTCTACGGCGTCGGCCGCGAGGGGTTGCAGATCAAGGGCCTCGCCATGCGTCTGTTCCATCTCGGCCTCAAGGCGGCCGTGGTGGGCGACATGACCACGCCGCCGGTCGGCCCCGGCGACGTGCTGGTGGTGTCCGCCGGGCCGGGCGACTTCTCCACCGTCGCCGCGCTGATGGTCGAGGCGCGCGCGGCCGGCGCCCGCACGCTGGTCGTCACCGCCGAGGCGGGCGGGGCCGCTGCCGCCCGCGCCGACCGGGTGCTCACCGTTCCCGCTCAGACCATGGCCAGCGACCAGGGCGCCGCCGCGACCTCGGTTCTGCCGATGGGCTCGCTCTATGAGGGCGCGCTCTACGTGCTGTTCGAGATCCTGGTCCTCGGCCTGCGCGATCGCCTCGGCGTGACCCCGGCGCAGATGCGCGCCAACCATACGAATCTGGAGTGACCGGGGGGTTCCCCTCTCCCGGTAAGCACCACAGGAAGACGCCATGAGCGACACCGCGACATCCCCCGCACAACGCCGGCCCAACCGGGGCTATGGACGCTGGACGCCGCTCTGGTTCCTGGCGCCCGCTGTGCTGACGCTGTTCGTGATCGGCATCTACCCCACGATCTTCGCGCTGGTGACCTCGTTCCGGCGCTACAACATCACCCGGCCGCGCGAGGGCTTTCCCTTCATCGGGTTCGAGAACTATGTGAACGTGCTGACCGACAGCACCTTCTGGTCCTCGCTGTTCCTCACCGCCAAGTTCTACGTCACCGTCCTGCCGATCCAGGTGGTGCTCGGCCTCGCCATCGCCCTGCTGCTGCACAAGCCCGGGATGGGCCTGCTCAAATCGCTCGCACGGGTCACACTGGTCGTCCCACTGGCCACGACCTATGCCGTGGTCGGCCTCATCGGGCGGCTCATCTTCAATCGCGACTTTGGCGTGGCTAACCAGGCATTGAGCGTGCTCGGCTTTGGCCCCATCGACTGGCTGTCGACGCCCGACGGCGCCTTCGCCGCCATCGTCATCATGGATGTGTGGCAGTGGACGCCGTTCTGCGCGCTCATCTTCCTCGCCGGTCTCTCCATGGTGCCGGGCGAGATCGAGGAGGCGGCGCGGCTGGAAACCTCGTCAAAGCTCGCCTTGCTGCGCCATGTGCAGTTGCCCTATCTGCTGCCCGGCCTTACCGCGGTGATGATCCTGCGCTCGGCCGATGTATTGAAGCTGTTCGACATGGTGTTCGTGATGACGCGCGGCGGCCCCGGCTCGGCCACCGACCTCATCTCCATCTATATCCAGCGTGTGGGCTTCCGCATCTTCGATCTCGGCACCGCGTCGGCGCAGGCGATCCTCTTGCTGATCCTCACCATCATCATCAGCCGGCTCTATATCCGCCTGCTCTACCGCGAGGTTCACTGATGCGTATCTCGTCCGGCAAGCTGCTTCACGCCCTCGGCCTGACCGCCGTGGTCATCTTCACGCTGTTTCCGTTCTTCTGGATGGTGTCGGCGAGCTTCAAGACGCAGGCCGACATCCTGTCCTCGCCGCCGGTGTGGTTCTTCACCCCGACGCTGCAGAACTATGCGGAAATCTTCGCCGACACCAAGGTGAGCGGCGCGATCATCAATTCGCTGATCGTGGCGACCTGCTCCACCCTGCTCGCCGTGATCCTCGGCGCGCCGGCGGCCTTCGCGCTCGCCCGCTACGAGTTCCGCGGCAAGTCGGATTTGTGGTTCTGGTTCATCTCCAACCGCATGATCAGCCCCATCGTGCTGGCGCTGCCGGTCTATCTGCTGGCCATCCAGACCGGGCTGCTCGACACGCATCTCGTGCTGATCCTGATCTACCTCACCTTCCAGTTGCCGATCGTGGTCTGGATCGTCACCGACCAGTTCAAATCGATCCCGGCGGACCTCGAACAGGCCGCGCGGCTCGACGGGGCGAGCCAGTTCACCATCTTCCGCAAGATCTATCTGCCGCTCGGCGCGCCGGGCATCGCGGTGTCGGCGATCTTCTCCTTCATCTTCTCCTGGAACGAGCTGCTCTACGCGCTGGTGCTGACGCGCCGCGCCGTGCAGACCGCCCCGGTCGTCGCCACCAGCTTCATGTCCGGCTATGAGCTGCCCTGGGGCAAGATCATGGCCACCGGCACCGTCATCGTCCTGCCCGTCACCATTTTCGCGCTCATCGTCTCGCGGCACATGGTGCGCGGCCTGACCATGGGAGCGACCAAGTGAACGGAACCCAGGCGCCGATCCGCTTCGGCATCAATCTCGGCTTCTGCACCAAGCGCTGGGTGACGCCCGAGCTGTGGACGGGCGTGGTGCGCGAGCGGCTCGGCCTCGACGTGGTCCAGTTCTCGTTCGATCTGGTCGACCCGATGTGGCCCGACGCCATCGTCGACCGCCACGCCGCCGAGGTGCGGCGCGCGGCGGAGGCGGCTGGCATCACCATCCACAGCGCCTTCATCGGCCTCGCGCATTACAGCTTCAACCAGCTGCTGCATCCCGATCCGGCGGTGCGCAACTACGCCGAATACTGGCTTGGCCGGGCCTATCGCTTCGCCGCGCTGGCGGGCATTCCCCGTGTCGGCGGCCCGCTCGGCGCCCTGCCGGCGCGGCTGGACGGAGCCGAGGCGGCAGCGCTGGACCCCGCCGACTATGCCGAACTCGTCACCCGCATGCACCGGCTGGGCGAACGCGCCGCCGCCGAGGGCCTGAGCGAGCTCTATGTCGAGCCGACGCCCCTGCGCCGCGAATGGCCGTGGACCATTGCCCAGGCCCGGCAGATGATGAACGACGTGGCGGACAGCGCGGTGCCGTGGCGGCTCTGCATCGACTGGGGCCACGCCACCTTCGCGCCGCTCTATGGCGACGTGACAGACGGCATGGAAACCTGGCTGCGGGACCTCGCCGACGTCACCACCGCCGTTCACATCCAGCAGACCGACTTCGCCTTCGACCGCCATTGGGACTTCACCGTGCCCGGCAAGGTCGACCCGCTGGAGGCCGCCGCCCTGCTGCGCCGCACCGGTACCGACACCTGCCCGGTGTTCCTCGAAGTGTTCTATCCCTTCGAAGAAGACAGCCGCACCATCCTCGCCGCGCTGGAGACAAGCTGCGCGCGCCTCAAGCACGCTCTGGCATAGGCACCGGCGATGAACGGGGGCGGGCGCGAGCGCGGCAGGCCGGTGGGCACGCAGGAGATGGAGGCGGCGCAGATCCGTGCGCGGGTCGCCTGGCTCTATTTCATCGGCGGCCTGACTCAGCAGGAGATCGCCGATCAGCTCGGCCTCACGCGCCTGCGCACCAACAAGATCCTCGGCCAGGTGCGCTCCGACGGGTCGGTGTTCATCGATATCCGCCTGCCCATGGCCGATTGCATAGAGGCCGAGCAGAAGCTGAAGGCCGAGTACGGGCTGGAACAGGTCACCGTGGTGCCGTCCCTCCCCGACGAGGCCGAGCAGCAGCGCGTCATCGGCGAAGCCGCTGGCGGCATGCTCGACGCGCTGCTGGAGAACGGCATGGGCCTCGGTGTCGGCTGGGGCAAGACGCTGGCCGCCGGACTGAAGCGCGTCAACGCCCGGCCAATGACGGAGAGCTGGGTGACCTCGATCATGGGCGGGCTCACGCGCGGATCGGGCTCAAGTACCTTCGAGGTCGCTACCGGCTATGCCCGCGCCATCTCCGCCGAGTGCTACTATCTCGCCGCGCCGCTCTATTTCCCCACACCCGAGAGCCGCGGCATGCTGCTCTCGCATCACGGGATCAGCGAGACCATGCGCCGGGCGCGCGCGGTCGACGTGGCGCTGCTTTCCTGCGGTGACATGACGACCCGCTCGCTGCTGGTGCAGACGCAGACCGTCTCCGAGAACATCGACAGCCTGCGAGCGGCCGGGGCGGTAGGCGACCTGCTCGGCATGTTCCTCGACGCCGACGGGCGCCCGGTGGACCACCCTCTGAACGAGCGCGTGCTGTCGCTGGCCCCGCATGAGGTGAAGCCGGTGCGTCACTCGATCCTCGCCTCCGGCGGGCTCTACAAGGTGCCGATCGTGCGGGCGATCCTGCGCGCGGGCTATGTGAAACGACTGGTGACGGACGAAAGCTGCGCTGCGGCGCTGCTCACGAACTGATGGACGGCCGCCGGACCCTTGCGGCCGGCCACTCTGGAGACTGCACGATGACCTTCCTGCGACTGGACAACATCAAGAAGAGCTATGGCGACGCCGCCGTCATCAAGGGCGTCAGCTTCGCGGCCGAGAAGGGCGAGTTCGTGGTGTTCGTCGGTCCCTCGGGCTGCGGCAAGTCCACCCTGCTGCGCATGATCGCGGGGCTGGAGGATGTCAGTTCGGGCGAACTCTATATCGACGGCCGCGAGGTCACCTATGAGGAGCCCGCCAAGCGCGAGGTGTCCATGGTGTTCCAGTCCTATGCGCTCTACCCGCATATGAGCGTGTTCGAGAACATGGCGTTCGGCCTGCGGATGGCGAAGAAGCCGGAGGCCGAGATCAAGGCGCAGGTGCTGGAGGCCGCCCGCATCCTGCAGCTGGAAGCGCTGCTGGAGCGCAAGCCGCGCGCACTTTCCGGCGGCCAGCGCCAGCGTGTCGCCATCGGCCGCTCCATCGTCCGCCACCCCAAGCTGTTCCTGTTCGACGAGCCGCTGTCGAATCTCGACGCCGAACTGCGCTCGCAGATGCGGGTGGAGATCGCCAAGCTGCACCGCTCGCTCGGCGCCACCATGGTCTATGTGACGCATGACCAGGTGGAGGCGATGACGCTGGCCGACCGTATCGTCGTGCTGCGCGCCGGCCTCGTCGAGCAGATCGGCTCGCCGACCGAGCTTTACGACACCCCCGCCAATACCTTCGTCGCCGGCTTCATCGGCTCGCCGAAGATGAACTTCATCAACGCCAAGGTGGCGTCGATCGCGGGCAACACACTCACTTTGGCGCACCCGACCTTCGCCGGTGGCACCCTGACCCTCGACACGCCGGCCGCTGCGCGCACCAAGGTCGGGGCGGCGGTGACGGTGGGACTGCGGCCGGAACATCTCTCGGTCGGGGCCGCCAACCCGGTATTGGCGCTCACCCTCGATTTCGCCGAGAGCCTCGGCGGCTCCACCCAGCTCTATGCCCGCTCGGAAGGCGAGCCGATCATCGCGCTCACCGCCGGCCGACCCAACCTCAAGCCGGGCGATGCGCTTACCCTCGGCATCGCCCCCTCCCACATCTATCTCTTCGACGCCGCCGGCCTCGCGCTCTGAGCGCCCCGGCGACGGCACACTCCAGCAGGACACGCCCCATGGTGCAGGCACTGGTTCTCGAAAAGAAGGGCGAGCTTTCCCTTCGCGACATCGACCTCCCGCTCGAGGTCGGCCCGGACGACGTGAAGATTTCCATCCACACGGTCGGCGTCTGCGGCAGCGACGTGCATTACTACACCCATGGCGCCATCGGCTCCTTCGTCGTGCGCGAACCCATGGTGCTCGGCCATGAGGCGGCCGGCACGGTCACGGCGGTCGGCGCCAATGTGAAGAATCTCAAGGTCGGCGACCGGGTCTGCATGGAGCCGGGCGTGCCGAACATGAATTCGCGCGCCACCAAGCTCGGCATCTACAATGTCGATCCCGATGTGCGCTTCTGGGCGACGCCGCCGATCCATGGCGTGCTGACGCCCGAGGTGGTCCACCCCGCCGCCTTCACCTACAAGCTGCCGGCGAATGTCTCCTTCGCCGAGGGCGCCATGGTGGAACCCTTCGCCGTTGGATTGCAGGCCGCGACCCGCGCCCGCATCACCCCCGGCGATGTGGCTGTCGTGATCGGCTGCGGCCCGATCGGCATCATGACCGCGCTCGCCGCGCTGGCTGGAGGCTGCTCGCGCGTCTACATCTCCGACCTCTCCGCGCCGAAGCTCGCCATTGCCGGCCAGTATCCGGGGGTCCATCCCGTCAACATCACCGAGCGGCCGCTGGCCGAGGTGATCGCGGAGGAAACCGAGGGCTGGGGCGCGGATGTGGTGTTCGAGGCCAGCGGCTCGCCGCGCGCCTATGAGGGCATCTTCGATATCGTCCGCCCCGGCGGCACGCTGGTGCTGATCGGCATGCCGGTGGAGACGACGAAATTCGATGTTGCGGCGGCGATCATCAAGGAAGCGCGGATCGAGACCGTGTTCCGCTACGCCAATAATTTCGACCGCGCGGTCAACCTCATCGCCTCCGGCAAGGTCGACCTCAAGCCGCTGATCTCCGAGACCTTCGACTTCGCCCGCAGCATCGAGGCGTTCGACCGGGCTGCCAAGGGCCTGCCGACCGACGTGAAGCTGCAGATCGTGATGCCTTAAACCGCATCAGGGCAATACCGTCATCCTGAGGCGCCCGCGCAGCGGGCCTCGAAGGATGGCTCTCTGGGCGCGCGCCACAACCATCCTTCGAGGCCCGGCCGATGGCCGGGCACCTCAGGATGACGGTGCAGCGAGTGGCTAACAACAACCCATCGGAGTTCCCCCATGGCAAACCGGCTTGAAGGCAAGGTGGCCGCCATAACAGGTGCGGCGTCGGGCATCGGGCTCGAATGCGCCCGTGCCATGCTCGCTGAGGGCGCCACCGTCGCCCTGGTCGACCGCGCCGCCGACACGCTCGCGGCGCTCTGCACTGAGCTCGGCCCGAAGGCGGTGCCGGTCGTGGTCGACCTGCTCGACCCCGCGAGCGTCGCCACCATGCTGCCGCAGATCCTGGAAAAATGCGGGCAGCTCGACATCTTCCACGCCAATGCCGGCGCCTATATCGGCGGCGACGTGGTGGAAGGCGACCCCGACGTGTGGGACCGCGTGCTGAACCTCAACATCAACGCCGCCTTCCGCACCGTGCAGGCGGTGCTGCCGCATATGGTCGAGCGGGGAAGCGGCGACGTGCTGTTCACTTCGTCCATTGCCGGCGTGGTCCCCGTGGTGTGGGAGCCGATCTACACCGCCTCAAAATTCGCCGTGCAGGCCTTCGTCCACACCACGCGGCGGCAGGTGGCCAAGCACGGCATCCGAGTCGGCGCGGTGCTGCCCGGGCCGGTGGTCACCGCCCTCATCAAGGACTGGCCGCAGGCCAAGCTCGACGAGGCCCTTGCCTCCGGGGCTCTAATGGAAGCAAAGGAAGTGGCGGACTGCGTCATCTTCATGCTGACAAGGCCGCGTAACGTGACCATACGCGATCTGGTGATCGTGCCGAACGGAACGGACCTCTAGGCCATGGGCGGATGCTTCGCGGGAATCGATGTCGGCACGGGCAGCGTGCGCGCCGGCATTTTCGATGCGGACGGACGGCAGCTCGCTGTCGCCAAGCGCGACATCCGCATGTGGAAGGAAGCGGGGGATATCGTCGAGCAGTCGAGCGACGATATCTGGGCCTGCGTCTGCGCCTGCGTCCGGGAAGCGCGCGAAGCTGCGGGGCTGGCGCCGAATGACATTGCCGGCATCGGCTTCGACGCCACATGTTCGCTGGTGGTGCTGGGGCCGGAGGGGCGCCCCCTCCCCGTCGGCAAGCACAGCGATCCCGCCCGCAACATCATCGTGTGGATGGACCACCGCGCCACCGGCCAGGCCGACCGCATCAATGCGCTCGGCAGCCCGGTGCTGGATTATGTCGGCGGGACCATTTCGCCGGAAATGGAGACGCCCAAGCTGCTGTGGCTGAGCGAGGAACTCCCCGCCACCTTCGCCGGCGCCTGGCAGTTTCTCGACCTCGCCGACTTCCTCACCTGGAAGGCCACCGGCAGCCTTGCCCGCTCGGTCTGCACCGTCACCTGCAAATGGACCTATCTCGCCCACGAACAGCGCTGGGACGAGGGCTATTTCCGCAAGATCGGCCTTGGAGCGCTGGCCGATGAGGGGTTTGCCCGTATCGGGACCGAGATCGTCGCCGCCGGCACGCCGCTCGGCGCCGGGCTGACGGTCGAGGCGGCGGACGAACTCGGCCTCGCGCCGGGCACCGCCGTGGCGGCGGGGCTGATCGACGCCCATGCCGGCGGCATCGGCACGGTGGGTGCGCGCGGTGGCAGCGGCGATGTGCTCAGCCGCATGGCCTATGTGTTCGGCACCTCCGCTTGCACCCTGCTGACCACCCCCGAACCGGCCTTCGTGCCGGGTGTGTGGGGACCTTACTACTCGGCCATGGTGCCGGATTTCTGGCTCAATGAGGGCGGCCAGTCCGCCGCCGGCGCCGCCATCGACCGGCTGGTGCGCCTGCACCCGGCCGCGCCGCAGGCCGCCGAGCTGGCGCGGGCAGCGGGACAGAGCCTCAATGTCTGGCTCGCGCGTCGCGCCGAGGCGGCCGGCGGGGCCGGCGCCATCGCCGCGCTGGTGGGCACCCTGCATGTGGTGCCGGAATTTCTCGGCAATCGCGCCCCCTTCGCCGACCATCTGGCGCGGGGAATCGTCGCCGGGCTTGGCATGGATGAGGGGCTGGACAGCCTCGTCGGCCTCTATATGGCGGGTCTCGCCGGCATCGGTTACGGGCTGCGGCAGATCCTCGACGCCCAGGCCGCCAAGGGCGCGCGGACGCAGATGGTCGTCATCTCCGGCGGCGCCGGCCAGAGCGCGCTGGTGCGCCAGGTGCTGGCGGATGCGGCGCAGGTCGACATCGCCGCCACGGTAGCACCGGAGCCGGTGCTGCTCGGCTCGGCCATTCTCGGCGCGGTCGCTGCCGGTCGCTATGACAGCTTCGCCGGGGCGATGTCGGCCATGTCCGAGATCGAGGTGGTCTATTCCCCCAGCACGTCCACCCGCCACTGGCACGAACGGCGCTTCCACGCCTTTGAGAGGCTGCAGGGCGCCTATCGCAGCCTGCGCGACTGAGAAAGGCGGCGCGGCCTGCCGCGTCGCCGCAACGTGAAGCGCCTACGTCATCTTCCGTCTTCCGCTTTTCATACCCCTGCGACACCTTTGCGATAGCGAAGCAGGCGCTGAGGGTTCACGCTGACACCAGTCTGACGCGGGAGACGACATGAACGATCGAGAACAGCGTATCCGTGAATGGGCCTACCGGCTGTGGGAACAGGACGGTTATGCCCACGGGCGAGACAGCGAACACTGGTACCGGGCGGTTGAAATCGTCCTTCAGGAGGATGCTGCGCCAGAGGCCGGCATCGTGAGCCGGCCGGAGCCGGAAGTGGAGGCCGCCGCGGCCGATCTCGAAGCGGCGCCGAAGCCAAGCCGCGCCAAGGCCAAGGCGAGCGCCGCGGCGGCAGAACCCGTGGCCGCCCCACCCAAGCCGGCCCGGGCCAAGGCCTCCAAGGCCAAGCCGGTTGAACCGGCGGTGCCGGTCGCGCCGGAGCCAGCCCCGGTCGCCCCGGCGCCCGCAGGTCGCCGCAAGCGGAGCTGAGGGGCGCGCTTTCCGCGCGTCGCGATGGAACGTCCCCTGCCCGTCCGCCGTTCTCGTCCGAACAAGACGGGACAGATGGGGAGCGATATCCATGGCCAAATCGGCAGCACGCAAGGCGACGGCGGAGACCCCGCCGCAGGTCCCGCCCAATGTCGCGGTGCATGGCGCCGCGACGCTCACCGGCGTAACCGTCGACGCCTTCAACGCCCAGCTGCGCGACGACAGCGGCTTTGTCGGCGACCGCGCGCGGCGGGCGGCCTTTTTCGAGATTTTCGACCGCTGGCGCGACCTCGGTGACAGGAAACTGTCGGTGCTCGGCGAAACGCCGACGGCCGAGCTGTCGAAATCGGCGATCGACGAGGCGCTGCGCGAGGGAAAGCCGCACGAGCAGGCGATCATTCACAGCGCCATTGAGGAATATGCCCAGCAGCTCTTCGCCGTGGTGCGCCGCTTCATGCGCACCAAGGAGTGGCGCGACACGCAGCGCATCGTTATTGGCGGCGGCCTGAAGGCGGGGCGCTTCGCCGAAATCGCGGTGGCACGGACCGAATTGTTGGCGCGGGAAGCCGGCCTGACGATCGAGATGCGCCCGATCCGCAACGATCCCGATGAGGCCGGCCTCATCGGCGCGGCCCATCTCGCGCCGAGCTGGATGTTCGCCAGCTTCGACCATATCCTCGCGGTCGATATTGGCGGCACCAATATACGCTGCGGCATCGTCAAGCTGAACCTCGACAAGGAAGACGACCTGTCGAAGGCGCGTGTGCGCGGCTTCGAGCTTTGGCGCCATGGCGATGAAGACCCCGGGCGCGAGGAAGCCGTAGGCAAGCTGGTCTCCATGCTGGAAACCCTCATCGCCGATGCGGAGAAGCACGAGTTGAAGCTCGCCCCCTTCATCGGGGTTGGATGTCCCGGCTCCATCGCCGGCGATGGGTCGATCGAGAACGGCGCCCAGAACCTGCCCGGCAATTGGCAGAGTTCGCGCTTTAACCTGCCGGCGGCGCTGTGGGAGGCGATGCCCGCCATCGGCGGCAACGAGACCACCGTGGTGATGCATAATGACGCCGTGGTGCAGGGATTGAGCGAAGTGCCGTTCATGCAGGATGTGACGCATTGGGGCGTGCTGACTATCGGCACCGGGCTCGGCAATGCGCGCTTCACCAATCGCCCGCGCGCGGCCAAGAAAGAGGGCAAGGACTGAGATCCGCGCCCGCTACGCGGCCGGGGGCGCGGAAGCGTCCCCGCGCTCGCTTTCGCCGCCTTCGCGGGCGCGGCGGGCCAGCTCCTCGTAATCGGCGCGGATTTTCTCCAAAGTGGTGTCGTCCAGCTCCTCAAGGTCGAGAAGCACGTGACGCGTGCCCTTCGTGCGGGCGATCAACTCATCGATCTTGATGTGCAGCGCGGCGGTGTCGCGGTTCTGGCTGTTCTGGATCACGAACACCATCAGGAAGGTGATGATGGTGGTCGATGTGTTGATGATCAGCTGCCAGGTGTCGCCGAAACCGACGAGCGGGCCCGTAAGCCCCCATAGTACGATCAAACCGGCCGCCGCTGCGAACACCGCCGGCTTTCCGGCCTGAGCCGCGACCCATTGCGAAAAGCGGGTGAAAAACGAACGTCTCGGTTTACCGTCCGTCGAACGCATAAGGGCACCCATCTTTCGCCTCTAGCGGCCATGAAACGCACCGATGGCGGCGAGGTTCCCCCCGCCGCCATCCGTGTTCTCAACCCGGCGTCAAGCGTGCTCGGGCTTGCCCTTTCGCTTGGTGCTGGCGAGTTCGTCCAGCTGCTTCTCGGTCATGGATTTCTCCATCGACTTGGAAGCGCCCTTCAGGTCGCTCTTCTTGGTCTCGCCGCGCTTGGCGGAGAGCGCCGCGCCGGCCGCCTTCTGCTGCGCTTTGGATTTGGCAGGCATGACAAACCTCCTCCGGCGCGTCCCCGCCAGCTAGGCGGGAGCGCCGGCTACTCGGCGGCGTGAAGATTGACCCGGGCCTCCGCCAGCTTGGTCAGCTTGGCGTCGGTGCTCTTTTCTTCGTCGAGATTCTTCGCGAGCACGCTGGCGCAGTCCGGCCGGCCCAGCAGCTTCGCCCAGGCGACGAGCGTCCCGTAGCGGGTCATCTCGTAATGCTCCACCGCCTGCGCCGCCGCGATCAAAGCGGCGTCCAGAACCTGCTTGTCCGCGACTTCGCCGGAGACTTCCTCCGCCTCATCGAGGATGCCGTCAATTGCCGGACAGGTGACCGCCTTCGCTTCCACGCCGTGCATCTTGAACACCTCCTCGACGCGGAGGATGTGCCCCTCGGTTTCCGACAGATGCTGCTTAAAACCGGCCTTGAGCTGCGGATCGGTCGCCTTCTCGATCATGTTGGGCAGAGACGAAGCGATCTTCTTCTCCGCGTAATAGATGTCACGCAGCGTATGGACGAAGAGATCGTCCATCGTTTTGATGTCCTTAGAGAACAAGCCCATAAATATTTCCTCCTTGCGGAAAGGCAAAAGGGGACGCCTCCGGTAACCGGCGCCCCTGCGCGGCGCGCTATCGCCGCGCTCTACTTAATGAACACGCGAGACGGAGCGCCGTTCCCGATTTTGATCGGTCGGACACCGTATTCGCCATCACATTGGCGCCGACACCGGGTCGCGCGGTGGCAGGTCCATCGGCGGCGCACTGGGCTCGTCGAGCGGCTCCTCCACCTCCGGTGTGATGTCGGGATCCTGGTCGGGCGGCAGCGTCGGCTCATCGATGCCTGGTTCGGGCCGATCCGACGGCGGCTCGCGCGGCGATGCCACCGCGATGACGATGCCGGACGCGCCCGCCCGGCGCGGCGGGGGTGGCGCCGGCCACGGGTCGCTCACATCAGGGGGGATCGGATCGCGAATGCCGGGCACATCGGGGTCGCGCACCGGCGGCTGCACGGGATCGCGGATCGGCTCCGGGTCGGGGGTCGGGTTCACGTCCGGAACCGGCTGAACGTCCGGCGTCGGCGGAACACCCGGCATGCCGGGCGCGGCGGGGTCGATGACGGCGAAATTTGCTTGCCCGATCGGGGTCTGGCTGGGGGCCATGGAACTCTCCTCCCTTTTGCCTGTCCGGGCCAACGCGGCCCGCGGCTGGGGGTTCCGGAGAGTGCCGTCCGTTCAGCGCTCCCCGATCACCTCGTGGCGCCAGGGCGGGTTGGCGCCGACGCGCGTCACCGAAATCGCGGCCGCCTTCACCGCAAAGCCCAGCGCCTCCGCCAGCAGCTCGGTGGAGAGGTCAGCCAGCGCCTGCGGCGCCGCCCGCCCGCGCTCGGCGAGCGCGCAGAGGAAGGCGGCGTTGAAGGTGTCGCCGGCTCCCACCGTGTCGGCCACCGTCACGGCTTCCCCCGGCACCGCGATATCGATCCCCTCGGCAAAGCCGCGTGCGCCCTTCGCCCCCAGCGTGATGAGCACGAGGCGCGGCCCCATGGCGCGGATGCGCTCGGCCTGGGTCGCGATCTCGCCCGGGCCTGTGAGCCAGAACAGGTCTTCGTCGGAGAGCTTCACCACATGGCTGAGCGCGATGAGGCGGAACAGGCGGGCGCGATAGGCCACCTCGTCGCGGATAAAGCCGGGGCGGATATTGGGGTCGAGCATGATAAGCCGCCCCCGCCCGTCGCCCGCCGTGCGCGCCGCCAGCGCCTCCATGGCAGAGCCGACGGGCTCATTGACCAGGCTGATGCCGCCAAAGAACAGCATGCCGACCTCGTCCGGCAGATCGGGAAGGTCGGCCGGGGTGAGCAGGCGGCCGGCGGTGTTCTCATCGAGAAAGAGATAACGCGCCTGCCCTTCCACCAGCGTCACGAAGGCAAGCGTCGAGGGCCGGTCGATCGGCGGGCACAGGCTGGCATCGGCGCCGGCGGCATCGAGCGCGGCGCGCAGCTGCTGGCCGAACATGTCGCTCGACAGCCCGTACCAGAACTGCGTCCTCACGCCGAGCCGGGCGGCAGCGATGGCGGTGTTGAACACCGCCCCGCCCGGCAGCGGCAGGAAAGCCTGCCCTTCCGGCGTCTGGCGCGGCACCATGTCGATCAGCGCCTCGCCAGCGCAGAGAAGAACCGGTGCGGCGGCCGGAAGGGGCACGGACATGGGCAACCTCTGGAACGTTTGACCTCAGCCCGCGAGATAGTCGGCGAGGACCGCGCGGGCGCCCTTCGCCCATAGCGCGCGCAGCGCCTGCGCGAAAGCCACGACGACCTCCGGATCGCTGCCGAGATCGCCATAGACCTCGCTCATCGCGAACCAGACGGCCGGGTCGTCCTTGGCCCGTTGCGCGCGGGCCGTGAGTTCCGCCCAGTTGGGATCGTTCGGCGCGATCACCGTGCCGCTGTCGCTCGTCCCGGCGCAGTAGCGGCACCACAGGGCGGATTCGAGGATCAACCCCGGCGGCAGCCGGCCGGCGGCGCGATTGTCGCGGATCGAGGGGACGATGAATTTCGGCTGCCGGTTGGAGCCGTCGAGGCAGAGGCGGCGCACCGTGTCCGCCACTTCCGGGTTGGCGAAGCGCTCGCGGATGACCGCGTAATAGCCACCGAGATCGGTGTCTGGCACCGGGGGGACGATGGGGATGATCTCCTCGCGCTCCACCTTGTCGAGGAAGGCGGAAATGAGCGGCTGCTCCATCGCCTCATGCACGAGATCGACATCCATCAGCCCGCCGGGATAGGCGATGATGGCATGGCCGCCATTGAGGATGCGGATCTTCATCGCTTCATAGGCGTGGACATGCTCGGTGAAGACCACGCCCACCTTCTCCAGCGCCGGACGGCCGGCGGGGAAATGATCCTCCAGCACCCACTGCCGGAATGGCTCGCAGGTGACAGGCACTGGATCGTCGAGGCCGAAGGCCGCCGCCATGGCACGCTCGCGCGCGCCGGTGGCGGGCGTGATGCGGTCGACCATGCCATTGGGGAAGGCGACATGCGCCTCGACCCAATCGGCGAAGTCCGGGTCGGACAGCCGGGCCAGCCCCACCACCACCTGCTGCGTCACATGGCCATTGCCGGGAAGGTTGTCGCAGGACATCACGGTGAAGGGCGGCACGCCGGCAGCACGGCGCCGCTTCAACGCAGCGAGGATGGCGCCGAAAGCCGTCTCCGGCGCGTCGGGGCTGGCGGCGTCCGCCTGAATATCCGGGGCGCCGGTGTCGAGTTGACCGGCCGAATCCATGAAATAGCCGCCCTCGGTCACGGTGAGGCTGACAATGCGGATGTCCGGCTTCGCCATGGCGGCGATGAGCGCGCCATTGCCGCGCTCCACGGGCAGAAAGTCGATCATCGCACCAATGCGCCGGGCCCGGCGCCCGGTGGGATCGAGTTCGATCACCGTGGACAAGCAGTCCTGCGCCTTCAGCGCCTCGCGCATTGCCGCATCGGCCGGACGCACGCCGGCGCCGATGATCGCCCAGTCATGGCCTTCGCCGAGGGCGAACAGGTCGTCGAGATAGACCGCCTGATGGGCGCGGTGGAAATTGCCGAGGCCGATATGAACGATGCCGGCCGTCAGGCGGGCGCGGTCATAGGCGGGGAGCGCGAGGGCGGGCGGATGGGCGGGGGTCGTCATCTCTCAGGTCTTCCGGTTGTCGCACCGCTGAAGCAGGCGACGTTGAAGGCGCGGCCGGCGACCGGCCGTGATCTCGGAACGAAGGCGGCAGGGGCTCAGAGGGTGGGCACGAGCGCCTTGCCCGCCGTGTCGAAGCGATGGAGCTTGTCCGCCTGCGGGGCGAGGCTCACCCGCGCGCCATGGCGCAGAGGCACGTCGCCGCCGACACGGACATTGATCTGACCGACGCCCTCCACCTCGACCTTGAGGAAGGTGTCGGAGCCAAGATGCTCGCACAGCCCCACCGTGCCCTTCCACGGCCCGTCCTCGGCGAGGTCGATATGCTCAGGGCGGATCCCGAGCGTGTGGGCGCCGTGCTTCTGCGCTTCCGCGCCCTCGATCAGGTTCATCTTCGGGCTGCCGATGAAGCCGGCGACGAACAGGTTGGCGGGGGACCGGTAGAGCTCCAGCGGACTGCCCACCTGCTCGATCCGCCCGGCATTCAGCACCACGATGCGATCGGCCATGGTCATGGCCTCCACCTGGTCGTGGGTGACGTAGATCATCGTGGTCTTGAGTGTGTGGTGCAGTTCGGAGATTTCCTGCCGCATGGAGACGCGCAGCGCCGCGTCGAGATTGGACAGTGGCTCGTCGAACAGGAACGCCGCCGGCTCGCGCACGATGGCGCGGCCGATGGCGACGCGCTGGCGCTGGCCGCCGGAAAGCTGGCTCGGCTTGCGGTCGAGATAAGGGGTTAGGTTCAGCACCTTCGCCGCCGCCTGCACCTTGCGTTCCTGCTCCTCGGCGGAAACCCCGGCCATGCGCAGCGGGAAGGCGATGTTTTTGCGCACGCTCATATGCGGGTAGAGCGCGTAGCTCTGAAACACCATGGCAAGGCCGCGCCGCGCCGGCGGCAGCTTGGTCGCGTCCTTGCCATCGATGGAAATGGTGCCGGACGTGGTGTCCTCCAGACCGGCGATCAGGCGCAGCAAAGTGGACTTGCCGCAGCCGGAGGGGCCGACGAACACCACGAACTCGCCATTGGGGATAACGAGGTCGATACCCTGAATGATGGCGACGCCGCCAAAGGACTTGCGGACCTCGGAAAGAACGATCTCGCCCATAAGTCTCTCCCTATTTCACGGCGCCGAAGGTCAGCCCGCGCACGAGCTGCTTCTGGCTGAACCAGCCCAGGATCATGATCGGCGCGATGGCCATGGTGCTGGCGGCTGAAAGCTTGGCGTAGAACAGCCCTTCAGGGCTGGAATAGCTGGCGATGAAAGCGGTGAGCGGCGCGGCATTGGCCGCCGTCAGGTTCAGCGTCCAGAAGCTCTCGTTCCAGGCGAGAATGACGTTGAGCAGCAGCGTCGAGGCGATGCCCGGCACCGCCATGGGCGTCAGCACATAGAGGATTTCCGAGGACAGGGTCGCCCCGTCCATCCGCGCCGCCTCCAAGATCTCGCCGGGGATTTCCTTGAAGTAGGTGTAGAGCATCCAGACGATGATCGGCAGGTTCACCAGGGTGAGCACGATGACGAGGCCGGTCTTGGTGTCCAGCAGCCCGGTGTCGCGGGCGAGCAGATAAAGCGGCACCAGCACGCCCACCGCCGGCAGCATCTTGGTGGAGAGCATCCACATCAAGAGGTCCTTGGTGCGCTTGCCCGGCACGAAGGCCATCGACCACGCCGCCGGCACGGCGATGACGAGGCCGAGCACGGTCGAGCCGAGCGAGATCACCACCGAGTTCCAGAAATGGGCGAGGTAATCCGAGCGCTGGTTCACCGTCTCGTAATTCTCCAGCGTCCAGTCGAAGAACAGGAAGGACGGGTGGGAATTGATCGCCTCGCCCTCGGTCTTGAACGAGGTGAGGAAGGTCCACAGGATGGGGAAGAAGATCAGCAGCGCCACGCCCCAGGCGAGAAGGGTGACGGCGGCCTTACGGCCTTTCGAGACCTCGCGTGCCATCTCACGCCTCCAGATTCTTGCCGATCATCCGCATCAGGAAGATCGCGACGATGTTGGCGAGAAGAACCGCGACGATGCCGCCGGCCGAGCCGAGGCCGACATCGAATTGCAGCATGGACTGCATGTAGACGAGGAAGGTCAGCGTGGTGGAAGCCGTGCCCGGCCCGCCATTGGTGGTGACGAGGATTTCGGCGAACACCGACAAAAGGAAGATGGTCTGGATCAGCACCACCACCGTCATCGCCCGCATCAGATGCGGCAGGGTAAGGTGGACGAAGCGCCAGACCGGGCCGGCCCCGTCCATCTCGGCCGCTTCCATCTGCTCGCGGTCGAGGCTCTGCAGCGCGGTGAACAGGATCAGCGTCGCGAAAGGCAGCCACTGCCAGGCGACGATGGCGGTGATGGAAGCGAGCGGCACGCTGGCGAAGAAGTCGATGGGTTGCAGGCCGAGCGCGCGGGCCATCGCCGCGAACAGCCCGTTCACCGGGTTCATCAGCATGTTCTTCCACACCAGCGCGGACACGCTCGGCATGACGAAGAACGGGGCAATGACGAGGATGCGCACGATCCCCTGCCCCCACATCGGCTGGTCGAGCAGCACCGCCAGCGCGATGCCGCCCACCACGGTAATGACCAGCACGCCAAGGACGAGGGTGAGCGTGTTCACCAGCGCCGGCCAGAAGGCGGGGTCGGTGAAGAAGTAATGGTAGTTCTCGAAGCCGGTGAACTCTTCCGTCCCCGGCATCAGCAGATTGAAGCGCAGGAAGGAGAAATAGATGGTCATGCCCAACGGCACGATCATCCACAGGAACAGCAGCAGCACCGCCGGGGTGAGCATCAGCCGGCCGGCCATGCGCGAGGCTTGCGTCGCCATCTGGGGCCTCCCTTGACGGAGCCGGCCATCGGCGCCGCGCGCCGGGGGCTCGAAAGCGGAACGAATGATGAGGGGCGGCGCCTGCCGCGTCGATACCGTGCCCTTCAGGCTTGCGCCCGGGCAAAACTCCCTTGCGGGGGAGGTCCCGGCACGGCGCCGGAGCGGGAGACACCCGCGCCGTGCCGGGAAACAGCCCGGCGCGGGCGGGCGCCGGGCGGGCCTGGAGGGAAGCCGGCAGTTCGGCCTCCCGGGAAGCGGCTACTTCTTGGGATAGCCGGCGCGGGTCATCTCACGGGTGGTGAGCGCCTGCGCGGCGGCGAGCGCCTGGTCGGCGGTGGCGGTGCCGGCCAGCGCGGCCGAGAATTGCTGGCCCACTGCGGTACCGATCGCCTGGAACTCCGGAATGGCGACGAACTGGCCGCCCGTATAGGGCACCGGCTTGTCGGACGGCTTCTGAGTGTTGGCGGCCTCGATGGCGGTCAGCGTCATCTGCGCGAAGGGCGCGACCTTGAGGTATTCCGGGTTCTTGTAGAGCGAGGTGCGCGTGCCCGGCGGCACATTGGCGATGCCGTCCTTCTCCGCCACCAGCTTCATATAGGCCGGCGAGGTCGCCCAGGCGACGAAGGTCTTGGCGGCTTCCGCCTTGGAGGTGGTCGCGGGAATAGCGAGGTTCCACGACCACAGCCAGTTGCCATGGTTGGAGCCGCCCTTGCGCACCGGCGAGGGCGCGAAGCCCACCTTGTCGGCGACCTGCGATTCCTTGGGGTCGGAGATGAAGGACGCCGCCACCGTGGCGTCGATCCACATGCCGCACTTGCCGGTCTGGAACAGGGCAAGGTTCTCGTTAAAGCCGTTGGACGAGGCGCCGGGAGGGCCGTACTGCTTCATCAGGCTGAGATAGGTGTCGAGCGTCTTCTTCCACTCGGCGCCGTTGAACTGCGGCTTCCATTCCATGTCGAACCAGGCGCCACCCATGGAATTGTTCATGGAGGTGAGGAAGGCCATGTTCTCGCCCCAGCCGGCCTTGCCGCGCAGGCAGATGCCATAGATGCCGGCACCCTTGTCGGTCATCTTCTGGGCGGCTTCCGTGATGAAGTCCCAGTCGGGATTCTCCGGCATTTTCAACCCCGCCTTCGCCAGAAGGTCGGTGCGGTACATCAGCATGGAGCTTTCGGCGTAGAAGGGCACGGCATGCAGCTTGCCGTCGACCGTAAGGCCCTGCGCCACCGGCGGCAGCAAGTCCGCCTGGTCATAATCGGCGCCAAGGTTCTCCAGCGGCATCAGCCAGCCCTGCTTGGCCCAGATCGGCACTTCGTAATTGCCGATGGTCAGCACGTCGTACTGGCCGCCCTTGGAAGCGATGTCGGTGGTCACGCGCTGGCGCAGCACGTTCTCTTCCAGCGTCACCCAATTGACCTTGATGTCGGGGTGAAGGGCGTTGAATTCGGGGGTGAGGCGCTGCATGCGGATCATGTCGCCATTGTTCACGGTGGCGACGGTGATGGTGGTCTGCGCCGAGGCCGAGCCCATCAGGGCCAGCAAAAGCGAGGCGCCCGCGAGGGGGCGGAATGTCACGGTCATGGCTGTCCTCCCGTTCGGCGTTTTATGAGCAAATAATCGCCGTATGGGCAAATACTCATGCGCAGCTCCGCGAGCGTCAAGCGATTTCGATGCTGCAACCGCGAACATCCTGCTCGCCCTCGGTCGAACGCGTGGAAAATTCTGGTATTATATCAGATATTTACGCTACTTAGCGCGCACCACCGCTGCCGCTTGGGCACGCTGCCGGTGCGTCAGCGGTCTCGCATGCATAGGCGAGAGGGAGGGTGCGGCGCTGGGCTCAGCCGGCGAGAATCCCGGCGGCGGTCGGCTCGTCGGTCACGAGGCCGTTGATGATGCCAGAGGTCAGCGCCGCCCGCAGGGCGACGATCTTGGCGGCGCCGGCGGCGATTCCGATCACCGGCCGCGACGGCGTCGCGATCTCCACCCGCACGCCGGTGAGACGGGCATTGAGCGCGAGGTCGAGATAGCGCCCCTGGCGATCATAGATCCACCCGGCGACCTCGCCGGCGGCACCGGCGTTCTGGATTTCGTGCAGTTCGTCGGCGGTGAGGAAGCCGTCGGTCATCAGCGGCGCGTCCTCGCTCATCTGGCCGACGCCGACAAAGGTCACATCCGCCGCCTGCGCCAGTTCCCGCACCTTGCGCACCGCGCCGAGCGATTGAAGCGTGCGGTTCTCCTCAACTGAATCGACCAGCACCGGCACCGGCATCGGGTAGTGCGGCGCCCGCACCTTCTCGGCGAGCCGCATGATAACCTCGAAATAGGAGGCCGAGCCGTCGAGCGCGATATTGCCGAGCAGCGAGACGAGCCGGTGCTGCGGCGCCGCCACCGGGCTCAGCGCGTCCACCATGCCGCGCAGCGCCCGGCCCGTGCCCAGCGCGATGACGCGCGACCCCGCTTCCGCCAGCACGCGCTCCATCTCCTCCGCCGCCGCCGGGGCGATGGAGCGAACGGGATCGCGAGACGGGCCGAGGCCGGGCATCACCCGGCAGCGCACCAGGCCGAAACGTTCGCGCAGCGCCGCTTCCAGCTGCACGCAGCGGGCGAGATGATGGTTGAGCCGAACATGGATCAGGCCCGCCGCGACCGCCCGGCTGACAAGGCGTTGCGCGCGCTGGCGCGACAGCCCCATCTCAGCCGCGATCTGGTCCTGGGTCAGGCCGCCGACGTAATACAGCCAGGCGGCGCGGGCGGCCTGGTCGTCGATCGGGGCATCGAGGTCGCTCGTCATGCTCGGTTCGCGTCTGCCGCGCCAGCCGGCGCATGGAAAAGGTCGGCCCTCGCCGCCCGAAGGGATGCGAAGCTGTCGAAACGTCGGTGCGGAGTTACCCCGTCGGGCAGCGGCATGTCCATGGCCGCGAAATGCCCGCCACCGACGAAATGCCAAACCTCCATGCCAGCGGCAAGCCCGGCGGCCACCCCGGCCGCGCTGTCCTCCACCACCACGCAGCGGGCGGGGTCGGCGCCCATGCGTGCGGCGGCGTGCAGGAATAGGTCCGGCGCCGGTTTGCCGCGCGTGACCTCGGAGGCGGTGAAGGCACGGCCGGCGAACACGCCGTCGAGGCCGACGAGCCGCAGCGAGGCGGCAAGGCGCGGCGGGCTCGACGAGGTGGCGAGGCAGAACGGCACGTTGAGCGCCGCCAGCGCCTCCACCGCGCCCGGCATCGGCACCAGCCCGGCCTCGAAGGAGGCCAGCAGGCGCTCGCGGTAGTCATCCTCGAAGGAGGCAGCGAGGTCCATGCCGAAGCGCGTCTTCACCTCGGCGCGAATGACGGTGTGGGCACGGCCGATGAAATGACGCGCCACGAAGCCCAGGTCGACGGCGATGCCGTGACAGGCGAGCGCGTCGATCAGCGCGCGCGCAGCGAGAACCTCGCTGTCGATCAGCACGCCGTCGCAATCGAAGATGAGGAGCGCGGGCCGCATGCGAGCGGTCTAGCCTTCCGCCCGTCCGCCGTCCAGCGGTGCGCGGTGCCGCCTCAACCCGGCCGTGGCAGCAGTCGGCCGCGCAAAAGCTGCCAGAGGCTGTGCGCGGAGGCGAGCGCGACCACGCCGGTGGCGAGAGCGAGCAGGAACGGCGCCAGCACCGCCAGCACGCCCGTCTCGCCCCGCGCGACCAGAAGCAGGGTCGCAGTCGCCAGTGCGGTCAAGCCGAAGGTGAAGGCCCAATAGGCCGGAGAGAGCGGCTGGCGCAGAATCCAGGGCAGCAGCCGGGCGATCAGGAGCAGCTGGAGCAGACCATAGCCCAGAAGCGCCCGGGCAAAGATGTCCGGCCCGCCTGAGGTCAGGCTGAGATAGGTGACAGCCCCGACCACCGGCGGCGCCAGCTGGATGCCAAGCGACGGGCGCTGCGCCGGCGGCAGGGCGGAGCCGTGCTGGAAGCGGTTCAGCAGCACCGATTCCATGGCGAGCCACGAAAACAGGCCGGCGCCGAACGCCAATTGCCCCCAGTCCTGGAAACCCAGCACGCCGCAAGCAGTGCCGGTGACGAAGCTCCCGGCGACCAGCGGCAGGTACATCACCGGGGTGGCCGCCTCCGGGTCGCGCTCGCCGCGCCACAGGCAACCGGTGCGCCAGACGCCGAAGCCGAGCGTGAACAGCGCGCCGGCCAGCAGCAGCCCCTCGGCAAGGGCACGGGAATAAGGCGCCGCGCCGATGCTGACCAGCAGCGTCGCCACGCCCGCCAGCCCGACGAATCCCGACTGCACCGGATGGTGAAGTTCCTCCAGCGCCGCTGGGCGGGCCAGCGTCCATTTGAGGACATAGAGCAGCAGGACCACCGCCCAGACGAGCGCGCCCGCCGCCATGAACGCCTCGCCGAGAATCGCCGGCACGCCCCAGAGCGCATGGGCGGCGCGCCAGCTTCCCCCCAGCCCGCAAAGGCCCAGCACCATGCCGAAGAAGGAGACCGGCACGATCGGCAACCCGCTGTTTTCCCGCACGCGGCACTCCCCCTTCGCGGCTCGACCTTGCCGGCTTGACGTCCCGCGCCTAGGCCCTGCGCTCGGCAAGGGCGCGCGCCGCCCACATCCCCGCCAGCATGGCCGGAACGAAGGCCAGCGTCCCCGGCGCGGCAAGGCCGAGCGCGGTGAAGGCCGGGCCCGGGCAGAAACCGCCCAGCCCCCAGCCGATGCCGAACAGCGCCGGGCCGACGATCAGCCGCGTGTCGATATCGGTACGGGTCGGCAGTTGGAAGCGAGGCGCCAGCAACGGCCTCTCGCGCACCAGCACCAGGCGGAAACCGACAAAGGCGACCAGCACCGCCCCGCCCATGACGAAGGCGAGCGAGGGATCGAACGTGCCGGCGAGGTCGAGGAAGTTCAGAACCTTGGCCGGGTTGCTCATGCCGGACACAATGAGCCCGACGCCGAACAGGAGGCCGAGGGCGAGATTGACGAGGATCGACATCGCCTCAGCCTCCTATGACGTGGCGCGCGACAAAGACGGTGGCGACGCCCGCCGCCATGAACACACCGGTGGCCAGGAGGGAGCGCCGCGACAGCCGCGCCAGGCCGCACACGCCATGGCCGGAGGTGCAGCCCGAACCCCACACCGAGCCGAAGCCGACCAGCAGGCCGGCCACCGCCATCAGCACCAGATTGGACGACACGGTCTGCACCACGCCTTCGCCGGTCACGGCGGCATAGAGCACGGGCGCGGCGACAAGGCCGACAATGAAGGCGAGGCGCCCGGCGAACAACCTGTCGCCATAAGGCGGAAACAGCCGGCTGGCGATGCCGCTGATGCCGGCGATCCGGCCCTCCGCCAGCAACAGCAGCACCGCGCTGAGGCCGATGAGGGTGCCGCCGATGAAGGAGGCCAGCGGCGTGAACGCCGTCATGGTTGTCTCGCGGGGTTGAGCGGGAGCGTTGCGGGAGCGGCGCAGAACAGGCCGTGCATGGTGGCGATGAAGGTCTCCACCCGCGGGTCGGCAAGGCGATAGAACACCTGCTTGCCCTCCTTGCGGCCGACGATCAGCCCCGCCTCCCGTAGCCCGGCGATCTGCTGCGACAGGCCGGGCTGGCGGATGCCGAGCAGATCCTCCAATTCGCGCACTGAGCGCTCGCCCTGCACGAGCGCGCAGGCGACCATCAGCCGGTCAGGGTTGGACAGGGTTTTGAGAAAGGCCGAAGCCTCCCCCACCCTGGCCTTCATGTCGGCGATCTCGGTGGACGGCGTGTCGAGCATCGTGTCGTTCCCGCTGGGCGTCAGTCCCACACCGCGCCCGTGAGCACATCGAGAGGAATCTTGAGATAACGTACCCCGTTCGATTCCGGCAGCGGCAGTTGGCCTCCATTGGTGTTGATCTGCAAGGAGGGCAGGATCAGTTTGGGCATGGCGAGCGTTCGATCACGGGCCTCGCGCAGTGCGACGAAAGCGTCTTTCGTCACGCCATGCGCCAAATGGATGTTGCGTCCCTTTTGTTCCGCCACGGTGGACTCCCACAAAGGCGGCCGTCCGCCCGGTTGGTAGTCATGGCCGGTGAACAGGCGTGTCTCGTCCGGCAGCGCCAGAATGGCCTGGATCGAGTTCCACAACGCTCCGGCACTGCCGCCGGGGAAGTCCGCTCGCGCCGTGCCGCTATCGGGCATGAACAGCGTGTCGTGGACGAAGGCGGCATCGCCGATCACATAGGTGATGGAGGCCAGCGTATGGCCGGGCGAGAACATCACCCGGGCAGCGATGTCGCCGACCGTGAAGGTGTCGCCCGCCGCGAACAGCCGATCCCATTGCGAGCCGTCGGCAGGGAAGTCCGGCCAGTTGTAGAAGCCCTTCCAGAGTGTCTGGACCTCCTTCACCCGTTCGCCGATCGCCGTCGGCGCGCCGGTCTTTGTCTTGAGATAGTGCGCGGCGGAGAAATGGTCGGCGTGCGGATGGGTGTCGAGAATCCACTCCACCGCGTAGCCGCGCTGACGCACGAAGGCGAGGAGGCGGTCGGCATTGCGCGTAGCGGTTTGGCCCGACTTCTCGTCGAAATCATAAACCGGGTCGACGATCGCGCATTTCTTCGTGGCCGGATCGGCGACGACATACTGGATCGACCAGGTGCGGGGGTCGAAGAAGCCGGTGACTTCAGGCGTTTGGGTCATGGCTGTGTTTCCAGGCCGGGGCAGGTTCACCCCTGGGACACATCATCTATAACGATTGCATTTTTTCGCAAGCATTTATTTGATTGCGATATTGCTTACTTTTCGCCGGCAGCTCGCGTCGCGAGGTGCTGTCTCACCGCGTCCGTGGTCGACAATCCCAGATTTGCCGGCAGTTCGGACAGAATGCAGGGAAACCGACGCGGCACTCTTGCCTTTGCACGCCAAATTGTTGACAGTTGGCACAATGCGGACAGTGAAGTCCGATCCTGCAAGGAAGTGCCCCGATGGATGTTGCCGAAGCCGTTCCCGAACTCGTTCCCACCACGCGGCTGATGGAGGGGTTCACCTTCCAGCGCATCAAGACGCGCGGCGCCGAGATCAATGTCGCCACCGCCGGCGAGGGGCCGCCGCTGCTGCTCATCCATGGCAACCCGCTCACTTTGGTCAGCTGGCACAAGGTGGCGCCCTCGCTGGCGCGAGATTTCACGGTCGTCGCTATCGACATGCGCGGCTACGGTGACAGTTCCAAGCCCGATGGCGGCGAAGACCATTCCGGCTATTCCTTCCGCGCTATCGGCGAGGATGCGTTCGAGGTGATGGACGCACTCGGCCACGAGACCTTCGCGGTCGCCGGCCACGATCGCGGCGCCCGCGTCGGCTTCCGCATGGCGCTCGACCGGCCGGAGCGCATCACCCGCTATGCCGCGCTCGACATCGTGCCGACCCACCATGTGCTGAACAACATCACGCTCGGCTGGGCGCGCGAGAGCTATCACTGGTTCTTCATGGCGCAGAAGGCACCCTTCCCGGAGAATTTGCTCGGCGCCGATCTCGACTATTATATGCGCTACAAGCTCAACAAGAAGGGCGTGGGGCTGGAAATCTTCACCCCCGAGGCGATGGCGGAATATATACGCTGCGCCACCAAGGAGCAGATCCACGCCGTGTGCGAGGATTACCGCGCCACCATCACCGTCGACCTCGACATGGACACGGCGGACTACGGAAAGCGCAAGATCGCCTGCCCGACCATGGTCATCTGGGGCACCAACAGCCATTGCGGGCGCCACTTCAAGCCCGTCGAGGCGTGGTCGGAATGGGCGGACGATCTCGTCGGTCTTCCCGTTCCCACCGGCCACTACCCCGCCGAGCATCGACCGGACCTCATCTACGCCGCCTTCTACCGCTTCTTCCGCGGTGAGCCCGTGACATGAGTGGCGGCGCCCTGACGCCGGCGGCGGCAAAAGCGCGCCTGCATGAAGGCGGGGAGATCGCCTTTCTCGATGTTCGAGAGGCCGCGGCGTTCGGCGAAGGGCATCCGCTCTTCGCCGTGCCCTGCCCGTTCAGCCGGCTGGAAGCGGCGGCGGTGGCGCTGGTGCCGCGCGCCGACTGTCCGATCCTGCTGATCGACGATGGCGACGGCACCGCCGAGAAAGCCGCGCGGCGGCTCACCGCCTGCGGCTACTCCGACCTCTCCTATGTCGCGGGCGGGCTGCCCGCCTGGGCGGCGGCGGGGTTAGGCGTCTTTGCCGGGGTCAATGTGCCGAGCAAGACGCTGGGCGAATTGCTGGAGCACGACCACCGCCCGGCGATGATCGATGCCGCCACGCTCGCCAGCTGGCGCGGCGAGGGGCGCCCGCACGCCTTTTTCGACGCCCGCCCGCCCGCGGAATACGCCAAGATGCGGATCGAGGGCGCGCGCTGCCTGCCGAATGGCGAACTCGCCCATCGCCTCGACGCCGCCGTGGCGGACATGGCGACGCCGATCGTCATCACCTGTGCCGGCCGCACGCGCGGCATTGTCGGGGCGCTGACGCTGCGCGCCATCGGTATACGCAACCCCGTCTATGCGCTGGAAAACGGCACGCAGGGCTGGGCGCTCGCCGGCCTGCCGCTCGACCGGGGCGCGCGCGCCGACCCGCTCCCGGCGCTTGACGAGGCGCAGGCGCAGGCGAGCCGTGACCGCGCCCGCCACCTCGCCCGCGCCGCACAGCTTCCGCGCATCGCCGTGGCGGAGGCGGAACGGCTTCTGGCCGCGCCCGGGCGCACCCCTTTCCTGTTCGACCTGCGCAGCGCCGAGGAGCGGGACGCGCGGCCGGCGTCCGGGGCGGTGCCGGTGCTTGCCGGCCAGCTCATTCAGGCCACCGACCAGTATGTCGGCGTGCGCCATGCGCGCCTCATCCTGATGGACGATACCGGGCTGCGCGCCGCACTCGCCGGGCTGTTCCTGCGCGCCCTGGGCTTTGAGGTGCTGGTGCTGGCGCTCGACGAGGCGCCGGACGCCGCCATCCCGCACATTCCGCCCCGCGCGCTTCGCGCACCGGCCCCGCCGCCGATGGTCGAGGCACGCGCGGCATGGAACCTCGCCCAGAGCGGCGTTCCGGTGTTCGATCTTCGGGCCTCCACCGAATGGGAGACGTGGCGGCTCGACGCGGCGCGCTGGGTGCTGCGCGACGATCTTCCCGGCGCGCTGGCCAAGGGCGTGCGCCGGGCGATCCTGCTCGGCGATGCCGTCGCCGTCGCGGCAGCGGCCGTCGATCTGCAGGAGGCGGGCATCGCCGCCGCCTGGCTGCCGGCCGACGCCGAGGCCTGCGCCCAGGCAGGCTGGCCAGTGGACCGCGCGCGCCGGCGCATGAGCCGGGAAGAGGCCCGCGACCGCGTCTGGTTCGTGCATGACCGCCATGACGGCAATCGGGAAGCCTCCCGGCAATATCTCGCCTGGGAGATGGGCCTCGTGAACCAGCTCGACGAGGCCGAGCGCGCCGCCTTCGGCTGGGTGCCCATCGGCGCCGCACCCTGAGCCTTCGCGGCCAGTTCCTTTGCCGCCCGCTCCTTCGCCGCCGTTTGCCACTCCTCTCAGCCCCGCCATCCTCGATGGCGGGGCTTTTGCTTGGCGGCCCGGATGGCACGCAACGTCGGAAAGCCCTCCCGGGCGCAACGAAAAAGGGCGGGTTCGCACCCGCCCTTTTGGCCGTCGCGGAAGAGAGGAAACCCTCAGCCCTTGCTCGGCGTCGTCTGCGCGGCGTGGGCGGCCGCCTCGTCGCGCAGCTTCTCCATGGCCAGGGCTTCGGCCGCTTCCGCCCGGTTCTGCTTGCGCTTGCCCCAGGCGGTCATGGCGAGAGAGGCGAACATCACGGCGAAGATCGCCATCGCCCCGGGCCGCTCCAGAACATAGAGCGGGTTGCCGCCGGAAAGCTGGTAGGAGCGCAGGAACTCCGTCTCCAGCATGCGCCCGAGCAGGATGCCGACCACCACCGCCGAGACCGGGTACTGGTAGCGGTTGAGCGCATAGCCGAGCAGGGCGAAGACGAACAGCGTGATCGGACCGGCCGCCTCGCCGGTCACCGCGAAGGTGCCGAGCGTGGCGATGACGAGGATCGCCGGCAGCACGTAGCGGGTGCGCACCTTCATGATGTTGGAGGCGACATAGATGAAGCCGATGCCCACCGCCAGCAGCACCACCGCCTGGACGATGTTGTTGAGGATGATGGCGTAGACCATCGGCTTCTGCGTCTCGATGAAGCTCGGGCCGGGCACGATGTTGTGCATCATGAAGGCCGCGATCAGGATCGCCGTCGCGCCGCCGCCGGGAATGCCGAGCGCCAGCATGGTGGCCATGGAGCCGCCCTCGCCGCTCGCCACCGCCGATTCCGCCGCGATCACGCCCTTCGGGTTGCCCTTGCCGAAGGTCGCGCTGTCCTTGGCGGTGCGCTTGGTCTCGGCATAGGCGATGAGGTTGCCGATGGAGGAGCCGACACCCGGCACCGCGCCGATGATGATGCCGATGATCGAGCCGCGCAGCAGCACGCCGGGATATTTCATCGTGCCCCAGCAGCCCTTGAGGATCTTGCGCAGGCTGACCTCGCGCGAGCCCTCCGCCTCGATGATGTAGTCGCGGCTGGCGAGGCTCAGCAACTGGCTCGCCGCCAGCAGACCGATCATCGCCGGGATCGGCGCGATACCGTCGAGCAGCACCGGCAGGCCCAGCGTGCCACGGGTGAAGCCGGCGGTGTTCATGCCCACCGTCCCGAGCAGGATGCCCAGCGCGGCGGCGAGCAGGCCGCGGCTGATATAGGCCGAGCCGAGCGAGCCCAGCAGCATCATGCCCCAGATCGCCACCGCGAACATTTCCACCGGCCCGATGCGCAAGACGATATCCGCCAGCGGCTCGATGACGAGCAGCAGCAAGACATAGCCGGCGATGCCGCACAATGTGGAGGCGAACAGCGCATAGCCCAGCGCCTCGTTATGCTCACCCTTCTGCGACATGGCGTAGCCGTCGAAGGTGGTGGCGAAGGACGATGGCGAGCCCGGTATGTTCATCAATATCGCCGGCACCGATCCGCCGAACCCCGCCCCGGTATAGACCGAGGTGAGGAAGACGATGGCCGAGAAGAAGTCCATGTAGAGCGACATCGGCAGAACGATCGCCATCGCCATGGTAATCGAAATGCCGGGAATGGCGCTGAAGACGAGGCCGACGACCAGGCCGGGGACGATCCACCCCCAGGACCCGGCCGACGTGAACATGATGCCGAGGGCATCATTGAAGGCGGAAAAGTCGATCATCGCGCGCGCCTCACAGCAGGGTGGTCGGCATGGGATAGGAGATCAGGGCGCGGAAGCCGTAGATCGTGACCAGCGTCACCACGAGCGAGAAGCCCAGCAGATGCAGCGGGCGCCGTTCGCCGCAGATCGCCATCGCCGCCGCCGCGAACAGGAAGATCGCGATGTCGTAGCCGATCACGTCGAGCAGGAAGACCATCAGGCCCAGCGACACGCCGAGCGCGGCCATGCGGATCACATCCGCGCGGTCCGTAGACAGCTTGATCGCGAAGGGATCGGCCTCGTCCGCCGGCTTTTCCGGCGAGCGGGCGTCCACCTTGTGGAAGCATTGCGGGAGAATGAACAGGTACAGCGCCAGCGCGAAGATCGCCACCGGCTGCACAAGCAGAAGATTGTTGATGCTGAGCGATACGCTGCGCGCGTCGAGAAGATACCAGAAGACCGCCGCCGCGATCAGCGTGATGAGTGCCAGATGGCCGTAGTCGATGGCGTAAGTCTTCCGACCGATACGCATCTTACTCTCCCTTCGTCAGAGGAGTGGGAGCGGGGCGGGTCGGAATTTTCTTCCGCCCGCCCCATGCGGTGCGGCGGCCTACTTCAGCAGGTCGACGTATTTCGCCATTTTGGCGGCGTTGTCGAGATAGGCCTTGTTGGAAGCGTCCGGCCCGTACCAGGTAGTGGCGAGCTCCTGCAGCTTCAGCGTCTCGATCGCCTTCGGGTTCTTGCTCGCCTTCTCGACCGCCGCAACGAGGATCTTGAAGATCTCCGGCTGCTCCTTCGTCAGCTTGGTCGAGACGGCCCAGCCGCGCTGCGAGCCTTCGACAAAGTCGGTCTTGAGCGTCGCGCCGATCAGCGGCGCGTCGGGGAACCACTCCACCTTCTCTGCGGCGAAGATGGCGAGCGGGCGGATCTTCGATTTCAGCGGCAGGAAGCCCTCGCCGCCGACGAAGCCGACATCCACCTGCGCGCCGGCGGTGGCGTTGCGGGCGGGGCCGCCGCCATCATAGGTGACGATGCGCAGCTTGGAGGGGTCGATACCCGCCGCCTGGAAGGCCAGCACCATGTTGGCATAGTCCGCCGAGGCCGGCTGAACGCCGATGCTGAGGCTGGACGGGTCCTTCTTCAGCTTCTCGATCACCTCGGCGAAGGTCTTCACCGGCCCGCCGGAAGAAGTCGCCGCCAGCGTGTAGTCACGCGACGGCAGGTTGATCATGGTGAAGTCCTCGACCTTATACGGCGCGTTCTGCAGCAGCACGGTCAGCGGAATATAGGGAGCGGCCGAGGTGCACAGGATCGAATAGCCGTCGGCGGGCTGGTTCAGCGCATAGGAATTGCCAAGCTGCGTGCCGGCGCCGGGCTTGTTGACGATGACGAGCGGCTGGCCGAGCTCCTGCTCCAGATAGGGCATGAAGGCACGGGACAAGCGGTCATTATAGCCGCCGGTGGCGAAGGGCACGATCACGTTGATCGGACGGCTGGGATAGGCCGCGGCGCGCAGGATGGACGGCATAGCGACCATGCCGGAGGCGACGGCGACACCGCCGGCCGAAATCTTGAACAGGTCTCTGCGTGTGAAATGGGTCATGTTTTCCTCCCGCCGTTCCATCTGGATGCGTTCGGCCGGCGAGCCATGAGCGGGCCGACCCGTGTGGATTAGGCGGGGGAAGACTGTCCCGGCTCCCGTCAACTGTCAACAGATTTGCAGTGAACTTTCCCTCCCCCCTCGGGACGCAAGGCGCGAGGCCCGTCGGCACGCCTCGGTGTCGTCCGGTAGCATGGCGCCCCTGCACCGTTGAAAACGCTAGGGAACGCAGTCTCAGCGTCGTAATCCGCGCCCGAACGCGATGGGAGAGCACGGTCGGCATCTGTTGACAGTTTTCATTCTCAGTGTCTCTATCGCCCCATGCCCTGCCGACGGCACCCGCCGCTGCGAGACAGGCGTCAATAACCGCCGCGCCAAACTGGGAGGCCGCCATGTCCGAATGCCCGCGCCAGAGCCGGAAACCGGCCTCCCACCTTGCCCGAATCATCCCGACCGGCTGTGCGCGGCCCGCCGGGCGCAGCTGATGGCGGCCGATTCCAAAGCACCCGCGCCGAGCCCGCGCGCCCCGTGGCGCGTCGCCTGGCTGCGGCTGATGGGCACCTATGCCGTCGCCGCCGCTGCGGGCTATGCCGCCTCGCTCATCCACATCCCCCTGCCCTGGATGCTCGGCCCACTCTTCGTCTGCGGCCTGCTGAACGTCTCCGGCGTGCCTTTGCAGGCCGGCTGGCATCTGCGCGAGATCGGGCAGGTCATTGTCGGCCTCGCCATCGGCATGCGCTTCACCCCGCATTTGCTGCTGGTGTCGCTGGAGCTGCTGCCGGCGATGCTGGTGGCGACGCTCTACATCATCCTCGCCACCTTCATCGGCGCGCTCATCATGCGCCCGCTGGCGCGCATCGACGCCACCACCGCCTTCTTCGCCACCGCCGCCGGCGGCATGGCCGATATGGCGGTGGTGGCGGCGGCGCGGGGGGGCGACACCAACGCCGTCTCCATCGTCCACGCGCTGCGGGTGACGACGGTGGTCAGCATCGTACCGTTCATGGTGTTCGCCTTCGGCGAGGCCGGCAACGTCACTTCCGTCGATCCCACCGCCTCGCAGGACCTGCTGCTGCTCGGCCTCGGCCTCGTCATCGCCTATCTCGGCGCGCAGGCGCTGCGCCCGACAGTGATCCCCAATCCCTGGCTGCTCGGCTCGCTATTGCCGAGCGCGGCGCTGGGCGCGTCGGGGCTCATGAATGTCGCGGTGCCCGGCATCCTCATCATCGCCGCGCAGATCATGATCGGGGTGTGGCTCAGCATGCGGTTCCGGCGCGACCTGTTCGTGCGCCTGCCGCGCGTCGCCGCCTCCGGCCTGCTGATCGGCGTGCTGCTCATCCTCGCCGCCGCGCTGGGGGCGGAGGGGCTCTCGCTCGCCACCGGCCTGCCGCTCACCACCAGCTTTCTCGCCCTCGCCCCGGCGGCGATCACCGAAATGGTGCTCACCGCCAAGGCAATGCACGCCGATGCCGAGCTGGTGACCGCCTTCCACATCGTCCGCATCGCGGTGATCTCGTCGACCATCCTGATCGTGTTCCGCGTCTACCGCTTCGTGCTGAGGAGCCATTATGAATCTGGGGTTTGACGGCCGCCGCGCCGTCATCGTCGGCGGCAGCTACGGCATCGGCGAAGCCACCGCCGCGATCCTGCTGCGCGAGGGCGCGCAGGTGATCATCGCCTCGCGCAGCCGCGACAATCTGGAGGCCGCCCGCGCCCGGTTGGAGACCGCCACCGGCCGCGCGCCCGAACTCTTCGTCGCCGATGTGGTGAAGGATGCCGCCTCGGCGATCGCACTGATGGACGAGGCGCACACGCGCTGGGGGGCGCTCGACATTCTCGTCAGCGCCATCGGGGGCAGCGTGCGGGCGGATTTCGACACGCTGAGCGATGAAGACTGGCTGGCGAGCTACGAATTCAACGTGCTCTCCACCGTGCGCGCCGTGCGCGCCGCATTGCCCCTGCTGGCGGCGGGCGATGCCCCGGCGGTGGTGACGCTGGGCGCGGCAGCGGCGAAGATGCCCTACGCCCACCAGATCATGACCAATGTCCACAAGGCCGGGCTGCTCGGCCTGGTCAAGACGCTGGCGCTGGAGCTTGGCGAAAAGGGTATCCGCATCAACGCGGTCGGGCCCGGCCGGACCAAGACCGCGCTCTGGATCAACCGCGCCACCAAGATGGCCGCCGAGCGCGGCGTGCCGGTGGACGCGATCTACGCCGAATTCGCGGAAGAAATCCCGCTGAAGCGCTTCGCCGAGCCGGACGAGATCGCGGTCATGGTCGCGTGGCTCGCCAGCCCGCTCGCCAGCTACATCACCGGCCAATCCATCAATGTCGACGGCGGCATCGCGCGCGGCCTCGTTTAAAGGAGAACAGAATGTCCCACAAAGACGTCACCCGCCAGCTCGCCGCCTGGATCGTCGGCTGCAAGCTCGGCGACATTCCCGCCTCGGTACAGACGGAGGGCGTGCGCACCTTCTTCAACTGGATGGGCTGCGCCGTCGGCGGCGCCCGCCACGAGACGGTGGATCGGGCGCTCGCCGGCATCTCGCCCTTCGCCGGCAAGCCGCAGGCGACCGTGATCGGGCGCGGCGAGCGGCTGGATGTACCGAACGCGGCGCTGATCAACGGCATTTCCTCGCATGTGCTGGACTATGACGACACCCATCTGAAGACCATCATCCACCCCGCCGGGCCGGTCGCCTCCGCCCTGCTGGCGGCGGCCGAATATCACCCGATGACCGGCGCGGACTTCCTCAATGCGCTGATCGTCGGCGTGGAAGTGGAATGCCGCATCGGCAACAGCGTCTATCCCGCCCATTACGATCGCGGCTGGCACATCACCGGCACGACAGGCGTGTTCGGCGCCGCCGCCGCCGTCGGCCACATGCTGAAGCTCGACGCCACCCAGATGACCTGGGCGCTCGGCATCGCCGCGACGCAGGCCTCGGGCCTGCGCGAAATGTTCGGCACCATGTGCAAGAGCCTGCACCCCGGCGCGGCCGCACGGAACGGCGCGCTCGCCGCCTTCCTCGCCAAGGCCGGCTTCGACAGCTCGCTGCAGGCGATCGAGGCGCCGCGCGGCTTCGCCAATGTGCTCTCCACCAAGCAGGATTATAACGAGATCCTCGGCGGGCTCGGCGAGACCTGGGAAGCCGGGCTCAACTCCTACAAGCCGTTCGCCTGCGGCATCGTCATCCACCCCACCATCGACGGCTGCCAGCAGTTGCGCGAGGAGCTGGGCGACGCGGTGAACGCCATCGCCGCCGTGCGCCTGCGCACCCATCCGCTGGTGCTGGAACTCACTGGCAAGCGCACGCCGAAGACCGGGCTGGAGACCAAGTTCAGCGTCTTCCACGCCGCCGCCTGCGCCCTGCTGCGCGGCGACGGTTCGCCCACCGCCTTCACCGACGAAGCCGCCAACGCGCCTGACATCATCGCCCTGCGCGACAAGGTCGACGCCACGTCCGACACCTCCATCCACGAAGCCTCGGTGGTGATCGAGGTGGAGTTCAACGACGGCCGCACGATCGAGAAGACCATCGACCGCGCCATCGGCAGCCATGACAAGCCGCTGAGCAATGAGCACCTCGCGCGCAAATTCGCCCACCAGTCGGCGCTGGTCGTCGGCGACGAGGTGACCGAGCGGCTGATGGCGCTGTGCTGGCGCCTGCCGGAACTCGCGGATGCCGGCGAGATCGCCCGCGCCTCGGTGCCGGCCGGCCTGCGCGACGCGGCGGAGTGAGCGCCGTGACCACGCATGCACCTCTGCGCATCGGCGTTCTCAATGGCGACGATATTGGCCATGAGATCGTCCCCGCCGCCCATGCCATCGCCGATGCGGCGGCACGGGCGAGCGGCCTCGCCATCGACTGGCGCCCCATGCCGCTCGGCCGCAAGGCGCTGGACGAGCTGGGCCACACCATGCCGCCGGGCACGCTGGAGACGCTCGGCACGCTCGACGGGTTCATCCTCGGCCCCATCGGTCATCAAGCCTATCCGAAGGTGCCGGAAGCGATCAATCCGCACCCGATCTTGCGCAAGAGCTTCGACCTGTTCGCCAATGTGCGGCCCACCCGCTCCTATCCCGGGCTGGGGTGCCTCTATGACGACATCGACCTCGTCATCGTGCGTGAGAACAATGAGGGCTTCCAGCCGGACCGCAACGTGGTCGCCGGCTCCGGCGAGTTCCGCCCGACGCACGACACCACCATCTCGGTGCGCGTCATCACCCGCGAGGGCAGCCGCAAGGTCGCCCGCGCCGCCTTCGAGATCGCCCGCGCCCGCAAGAAGCGGCTCACCGTCGTTCACAAGAACACCGTGTTCAAGCTCGGCTGCGGCATGTTCGTGGAAGAGTGCTACGAGGCCGGCAAGGAATTCCCCGATGTCGCCATCGAGGAAGTCATCGTCGACACCTTCGCCATGAAGCTGGTGCGCGAGCCGCAGCGCTTCGATGTCGTCGTCACAACCAACATGTTCGGCGACATCCTCACCGACGAGGCGGCCGGCCTCGTCGGCGGGCTCGGCATGGCGCCGGGCCTGTGCATCGGGCGCGGCGAGATCGCCATGGCGCAGGCCACCCACGGCTCGGCGCCCGATATCGCCGGCAAGGGCCTCGCCAACCCCTATGCGATGATCGAATCCACCCGGATGCTCATCGAGTGGCTCGGCCGCCGGCGCGGCATTCCCGCCGCCGCCGAGGCCAGCGCGCGGATGAAGGCGGCGATCGAGGCCGCGCTCGCCGATCCCGCCACCCGTACCCCCGACATTCGCGGCACCGGCACCCAAGCCGACATGACCCGCGCCATTCTTTCCCATCTGGAGACCCATACCCATGCGCCGGCATAAAATCGCGCTCATTCCCGGAGACGGCATCGGCTCCGACGTCATCAATGCCGGCCGCGAGGTGCTGGACGCGCTGGCGGCCAGCGATGGCGGCTTCGGCTTCGATTTCGAAAGCTTCGACTGGGGCTCCGACCGCTACCGCCGCGTCGGCACGATGATGCCGGAGGACGGCGTCGACACGCTGCGCGGCTTCGACGCCATCTATTTCGGCGCTGTCGGCGACCCCAAGATTCCCGACCACATCACCCTGTGGGAACTGCGCCTCGCCATCTGCCAGGGGCTCGACCAATACGCCAATGTCCGCCCCTCGCGCCTGCTGCCGAACATCACCGGCCCGCTGCGGCCGGAGCTCGGCAAGGACATCGACTGGGTAATCGTGCGCGAGAACAGCGAGGGCGAATATGCCGGCGCCGGCGGGCGGGCGCATCGCGGCCTGCCGATCGAGGTTGGCATCGATGTGTCGGTGTTCACCCGCACCGGCATTGAGCGCGTCTGCCGCTTCGCCTGCGAGCTCGCCATGTCGCGCCCGCGCAAGAAGCTGACCATCGTCACCAAGTCCAACGCCCAGCGTCACGGCATGGTGCTGTGGGACGAGGTGTGCAAAGGCGTTATCAAGGACTTTCCCGAACTCGATGTCGACTGGATGCTGGTGGACGCCATGACCATGCGGCTCGTGCTGCGGCCGGGCACGGTGGACACGGTGCTCGCCACCAATCTGCATGCCGATGTGCTCTCCGACCTCGCCTCGGCGCTGAGCGGAAGCCTCGGCATCGGCGCCACCGCCAATCTGGCGCCGGACCGCTCAACGCCTTCCATGTTCGAGCCGATCCACGGCTCCGGCTTCGACCTGATCGGCAAGGGCATCGCCAACCCGATCGGCTCCTTCTGGAGCGCGGTGATGATGCTGGAACATCTCGGCGAGACCGCCGCTGCCGCGCGGCTGATGGCGGCGATCGAACAGGTGACGGCGGAAGGCACCACGCTGACGCCCGATCTGGGCGGAACGGCAGGAACGGCCGAGGTGACGGCGGCGGTGATCGCGACCCTTCAACGTCAAAGTGTCGCAGCAGCCGGCACAACCCGGAGTGTGGCGTAAAATCTGGAAGCGTTCCAGCGCTGAATTGTTTACAATTGACCGATGAGCATCATAAGCGATTCCGCGCCCCTCAGCGATCTGTCAGTTGTGAAGAGCGTCTCGCTCACGAGCGCGCTCGAGAAGGAACTCGAGCGCCTCATTCTGACGGGCGAACTGGAGCCGGGGGTGCGGATCAACGAGATCCACCTCTCGAACCGCTTCGGCACCAGCCGTGGCCCGATCCGCGAGGCTACCCGCAGCCTCGAGGCCAAGGGCCTGGTCGAAGTCGTCCGCAATCGCGGCGTCTTCGTCCGGCGCCTCTCCGTCGAGGACGCGGTGGAAATCTACGATGTGCGCGCCGCACTGTTCGGTCAGGCCGGCCGGTTGCTCGCCGAGCGCATGACCGACGGGCTGCTCGCCGAGCTGACGCGGATGGTCGACGAGATGGATGCGGTCGCCGAGCGCGGCAGCTTTGACGATTACTACCCGCTCAATCTCGGCTTCCACAATCTCATCGTCGGCTCCTGCGGCAACCGCACGCTGCAAGCCGAATATCACCGCTTCGTCAACAAGCTGCACCTGTTCCGCGCCCGCGCGCTGGTGCAGGGCGGCGGCCTCGCCGTTTCCAATCGCGAGCATCGGGCGATGCTGGAAGCGCTGGCCTCCGGCGATGGCGACCGGGCGCAGATGACGCATTGGCGGCATGTGGCGCTGGCCAAGCGCCGTCTCATCGCCGCCGTCGACGGCCCGGCACGGCACGACTGAGTCTGCTCTTTCGAGCAACGGATCCCCAACTCGGCTTCGCTTCTGGAACAACGTCATCCTGAGGTGCCCGGCGTTTCGCCGGGCCTCGAAGGAGGCTGAAGCCGCACGCCCGATGATCCTTCGGGGCTCGGGCTGCGCCCGAGCCTCAGGATGACGCAGCACGGGCGAATGGTCGCCCCATGTCCGCCGCCCCCTCACGCAGCGGCGGCGCGGGCCTCGATCTTGCGGGCGGCGACGCGGGCGGCGAGGCGGACGGCGGACTGGAACGCGCCGATATCGGCGACACCCTTGCCGACAATGTCGAACGCCGTGCCATGCGCCGGGGTGGTGAACACCACCTCCAGCCCGGCGGTGATGGTCACGCCCTTGTTGAAGCCCTTCAGCTTGGTCGCGATCTGGCCCTGGTCGTGATACATCGCCAGCACGCTGTCATAGGCACCGGCAAAGGCCTTGAGATACACGGTGTCGGACGGGAACGGCCCTTCGCAGACGATGCCCTCCTTTGCCATCGCCTCGACCGCCGGCCGGATGAAGTCGATTTCCTCGGTGCCGAACAGCCCGCCCTCGCCGCCATGCGGGTTGAGCGCGGCGACCGCGATGCGCGGGCGGGCGATGCCGGCCTTGCGCATGGTCTCATCCGCCAGCCGCAGCGCGCCGCAGATGCTGTCATAGGTCACCCGGTCCAGTGCCGTGCGCAGCGAGACATGCGAGGTGACGCGCGTCATCCACTGGCCTTCCAGCACGTTCATTTCGCTGAACGGGCCCTTATGGTCGAGCAGATGCGCGAACATCTTGTGCTCGTCCGGGAAGCGCCAGCCGCCCTTGAACATGGCCTGCTTGTTGAGCGGGGCGAAGCACACGCCGTCGACCTCGCCGGCCTTGGCGAAGTCGATGGCGCGGGCCAGCGTGTCGCCGGTCAGCCGGCCGGACTCGGGATTGGCGACGCCGAGCGGGAACAGGTCGGGGTCGGTATTGCCCAGATCGACCATGGGAATGCCGGGCGCGCTCCAGTCCACCGCGCCGGGCGAGGCGTAGCGCACCAGGTTCAGGCTGACCCCGGCATGGCGCGCGCCCATGTCCAGCACCCGCGCGTCGCCCACCACGACGATCCGCGCCTCACCGTCGAATCCGCCCTCGCTCAGCAGGCGCGCGGTCTGTTCCGGGCCGATGCCGGTACAATCGCCGGGGGTGAGGGCGAGAATGGGGAGAGGATGCGCGGTCATGAAACTACCTGTCCTTAGGGCGTGACTGTCGGGGGTCGAGCGGGCCGGGCCGCGCCTCGGTGGCGCTGTCGTCTTCCAGCGTGCGCAGGAAGCGCGCCTTGCCGGCGAGGATGTGCCGCTCCAGCAGCCGGGCGGCACCGGTGCCGTCGCTCTGGCGCAGTGCCTCGAAAATGGCCTTGTGCTCGTCATTGGAGGTGCGCATCGAGCCGGGCAGCACCAGCCCGCGCCGGCGGAACAGGTGCAGTTCCGCTTCCAGCAGCGGATAGAGCTCGATCAGCTTGTCATTGTCGGAGGCGAGCACGACCTGGCGGTGGAACTCGTTGTTCAGCGTGTAGAAGGTGGCGATGTCGGGCGCCTCGATCGCCGCGTCCATCTGCGCGATCAGTTCCGCCATCTCACGCAGTTGCACCGTGGTGATGATGGCCGCGGCCAACCGCCCGGCGGTGCCGAACAGGCCGGCGCGGATATCGTAGAGGTCCAGCGCCTCCTTGGTGGAGACCTCGCGGACGAAGAAGCCGCGATTGAGTTCGCTGCGCAGCAGGCCGATCTGCTCCAGCGCCCGGCACGCCTCGCGCACCGGGCCCCGGCTGATGCCGAGCCGCAGCGCCAGCGTGCTTTCATTGATGCGCGTGCCGCCGGTGAGCTCGCCGGTGCCGATCATCCGCTCGATCTCGCGCTGGATCAGCGGCACGAAGGAGGCGGTGCGGGGCGTGCGCGGGGGAGGAGCGACGGGGCGTAGCATGGCGCCATTTCGCCGTCAGAATCGCCAATTGTCAACAATGATAGCCAAAATAGGCTCAGTGACGGCGCAGGCGGGGAGTCCCGCGCTGCCGCTGGGGAAGCACGCACGACCCTTGGAATACCGCAGGCGAAGCGTTGAAAAATCGCGCTTTTCTATGGAATCAGCCACTTTCTTCGCAGCAGACTTCTACCTCGGGCACGCTGCAGCACATGGAAAAATTGTTGACAGTTGGCGAGACGTTGAACACTGTCCTGCCGCACACGTCGCGGTGCCGCCGCCGAAATCCCGCCTGATCTCCAAGGAGTTCCCATGACGACCTATTCCATAGCGGTCATTCCCGGCGACGGGATCGGCAATGAGGTGGTGCCGGAGGCGCAGCGCGTTCTGGAGGCGGCGAGCCGCATTGGCGGCTTCTCCTTCGACTGGACCCATTATGACTGGAGCTGCGAGCGCTTCGCCAAGACCGGGGCGATGATGCCCGCCGATGGCTTGCAGCAGATCCGCCACAAGGACGCGATCTTCCTCGGCGCCGTCGGCTTTCCCGGCGTGCCGGATCATGTCTCGCTCTGGGGCCTGCTGATCCCGATCCGCCGCAGCTTCAACCAATATGTGAATCTGCGCCCGGTGAAGCTGCTCGCCGGCGTCGAAAGCCCGCTGAAGGGCCGCGAGGCCGGCTCGATCGACTTCTATGTCGTGCGCGAGAACAATGAGGGCGAGTATTCCTCCATTGGCGGCCGGCTCTATGAGGGGCTGGAGGACGAGCTGGTGATGCAGCAGTCCATCTTCACCCGCCGTGGCTGCGACCGGGTGATGCGCTACGCCTTCGAGCTGGCCAAGGGCCGCAAGCAGCACGTCACCTCGGCCACCAAGTCGAACGGCATCAGCCATACCATGCCGTATTGGGACGAGCGCTTCGCCGCGATCTCGAAGGAATATCCCGGCTTCACCACCGATCAGTTCCACATCGACATTCTCACCGCGCATTTCGTCCGCAACCCGGACTGGTTCGACGTGGTGGTCGCTTCCAACCTGTTCGGCGACATCCTGTCCGATCTCGGCCCGGCGGTGGTCGGCTCCATCGGCATCGCGCCCGGCGGCAACATCAACCCGGAGAAGGACTACCCCTCCATGTTCGAGCCGGTGCACGGCTCGGCGCCGGATATCGCCGGCAAGGGCATCGCCAATCCGATCGGCCAGATCTGGTCGGGGGCGATGATGCTGCGCCATCTCGGCGAGGAAGCGACCGCCAGCGCCATCGAAAAGGCGATCGAGGACGTGCTCGCCCGCCGCGACAGCCTCACCCGCGATCTCGGCGGCACCGCCGGCACGCGCGAACTCACCGACGCCATCATCGGCGCCCTGCCTTCCGTCGCCGCCCGCGCCCCGGCCGCCTGACGCCCGACATAAAGAGGAAACGCCCCATGACGCTGCACCAGACCAACCCCGCCCAGGCCCAGCCCATTGTCGAGGGCCTGACCCAGGACGTGGCCGAATTCGTCGTTGGCACCTCCTATGCCGACCTCCCGGCCGACGTGGTCGAACTCGGCAAGAAGTCGATCCTTGATGGCATCGGCCTCGCGCTCTCTGGCTCGGTGGCGAAAAGCGGCGAGCACATCCAGGCCTATCTCAAGGGCCTCGGCATCCAGGAAGGGCCGGCCACCGTCATCGGCACGTCGCTGAAGGTGCCGCCGCGCTTCGCCGCCTTCGCCAATGGCGTCGGCATCCATGCCGATGATTATGACGACACCCAGCTCGCCGTCGCCAAGGACCGCGTCTATGGCCTGCTCACCCACCCGACTGCGCCGGCCCTGCCGGCCGCGCTCGCCGTGGCGGAAGCCGCCGGCACCTCCGGCACGGAGATGATGCTGGCCTATCACCTCGGCGTCGAGGTGGAGTGCAAGATCGCCGAGGCCATCAACCCGCGCCACTATCAGCACGGCTTCCATGCCACCGCGACCTGCGGCACCTATGCCGCCGCCGCCGCCGCCGGCAAGCTCAAGGGGCTGAATGTCGAGCAGATGGTGCGCGCCTTCGGCTGCGCCGGCAGCCAGTCGGCCGGACTGCGCGAGAATTTCGGCACCATGATGAAGCCGTTCCACGCCGGCCGCTCCTCGGAGAGCGGCGTGGTGGCGGCCGATTTCGCCGCGCTGGGCTGGACCACCACCGACAAGATCCTGGAAGCGCCGCGCGGCTTCTTCCAGGCGGCGGGCGGCGGCTTCGATCCGACCGCGATCGTCGGCAAGCTCGGCCAGCCCTGGACCTTCGCCTCGCCGGGCGTCTCCATCAAGCCGCATCCGTCGGGCTCGCTCACCCATCCCGGCATGACCAAGATGCTGGAACTGATCCGCACCCACTCCATCAAGGCCGAGGATGTCGAGCGCGTGGATGTCGGCACCAACCAGAACATGCCGAACGCGCTGATCCATCATCGCCCGAAGAACGAGCTTCAGGCCAAGTTCTCCATGGAATTCTGCATGGCCATCCTGCTGCTCGACGGGCGCGGCAGCCTTCCGGAATTCACCGACGAGACGGTGGAGCGGGACGATGTGAAGGCGATGATCGAGCGGGTGAATTTCCATGTCCACCCGGAGGCGGAAGCCGCCGGCTACGACAAGATGACCACCATCATCGACATCCACATGAAGGACGGCCGTACCATTTCCGGCCGCTCCGACTTCGGCAAGGGCAGCCCTGCCAACCCGATGACCTATGACGAGGCCGCCGACAAGTTCCGCGGCTGCGCCGAATTCGCCAAATGGGACAAGGCCAAGACCGAGTCCATCGTCGAGACGGTGCGCCGGCTGGAGCAGCTGCGCGATATCCGCGAGCTCACGCGCCTCTGCGCCTGACGCCGCCCCGTCGCGAGGAAGGGCGCCCCTGCCCCGGGGCGCCCTTTTTCATGCCCGCGCGGTCAGCCCTCCAGCTTGTCCTGCGTCCGCGTGTCGAAATCGCCGGCGTCGTGGCGCTCGCGCAGCTGTTCTGCCGGCTCGCCGGTCATGCGGTTGACCATGCGCCCGCGCTTCACCGCCGGCCGGGCGAACAGCTCATCCGCCCAGCGCAGGACGTTGGTGTATTCGTGCCCGGAGAGGAAGGTGCCGGCATCGCCATAAGCCCAGCCCTTCACCAGCGCGCCATACCAGGGCAGCACCGCCATATCGGCGATGGTGTAGTCGTCGCCGGCGAGATAGCGGGTCTCGGCAAGCCGCCGGTCCAGCACGTCGAGCTGGCGCTTGGCCTCCATGGCGTAGCGGTCGATGGCGTATTCGATCTTCACCGGCGCATAGGCGTAGAAATGGCCGAAGCCGCCGCCGAGGAAGGGCGCGCTGCCCATCTGCCAGAACAGCCAGGAAAGGCATTCGGCGCGCTTGACCGGCTCGGTCGGCAGGAAGGCCCCGAACTTCTCGGCGAGATGCAGCAGGATGGCGCCGGATTCGAACACCCGGATCGGCGTGTCGCCGGAGCGGTCCATCAGCGCCGGGATTTTCGAGTTCGGGTTGACCTCGACAAAGCCGGAGCCGAACTGCTCGCCCTCGCCGATCTTGATCAGCCAGGCGTCGTATTCCGCCCCGGTGTGGCCGGCGGCGAGCAGCTCCTCGAACAGGATCGTCACCTTCTGCCCGTTCGGCGTGGCGAGTGAATAGAGCTGGAACGGGTGCTTGCCCACCGGCAGCGCCTTCTCATGCGTCGCCCCGGCGGTCGGGCGGTTGATATTGGCGAAGGCGCCGCCATTGGCCTGGTTCCAGACCCAGACCTTGGGCGGGGTGTAGGTATCGGACATTAGGGGTTCTCCATGCGCGGCGGCCGGCCCGCAGGCGGCGCCGAATCCGTGGGACGTCGGGCGTGACTTTAGCCGGCCCGGCGGCGCGGTCATCCCCACGCCCATCACATCGCGGCGACGCGACCCAAGGTCAGGCGTTGCGCCCGGCCGCGTCCTTGCCTAGTGAGGCATCAGGGATTTGGGCGAGCGGGACGTGACCTCCGACAGCACCAGCGGCGAGGACGGAATGCCCCGGGGCCTGCGCCGGCTGGTGCGGGCGAGCGAACTCGGCGTCGTCGCCCTCGCCGCATTGGTCGGCGTGGCCGCCGGGCTGGTCGTCATCGCCATGAACATGGCGCTGCAGGGCCTGCACGAACTGCTGTTCCGCATTCCCACCGCCAGCCATCTCTCGACCACGGCCGGCGTCCCCGCCGTCCTGCTGCTGCTGGTGCCCACGCTTGGCGGCCTCGCCTTCGGCCTGTGCGTGCGGGCCTTTCTGCGCACGCGGGCCAGCCCGCCGGTCGACCCCATCGAAGCCAATGCGCTGCATGGCGGGCGCATGTCGCCGGGCGACAGCCTCATTGTCGCGCTGCAGACGCTGTTCTCCAGCGGGGTCGGGGCGTCCGTGGGTCTGGAGGCCGGCTATACCCAGGCGGCGGCCGGCCTCGCCTCCTGGTTCGGCCGGGTGTTTCATGTCCGGCGCGGGGATTTGCGCCTGCTGGTCGGCTGCGGCGCCGGCGCGGCCATCGGCGCGGCGTTCGACGCGCCGCTGATGGGTGCGTTCTATGGCTTCGAGCTGGTGCTCGGCACCTATGCCATTCCCGCCTTCGTGCCGATGATGACGGCAACCTTCGCCGCTTCCCTCACCCAGCAGCTGCTGGCGCCCCCGCACCACACGCCCCTGCCCGCGCTGAACGCCCCGCAGCTGTCCGATCTGCCCTCGGTGCTGCTGCTCGGCTTTTTCTGCGCGCTGGTCGGCATCGCCGTCATGCGCGGGGCGACGCTGGTGGAAGCCGGTTTCCGCCGCTCCGCTTTGCCCGCCTGGCTGCGCCCGGCCGTGGGCGGTCTCCTCGTCGGCGCCCTCGCTTTGTGGAACCCGGCGGTGCTCTCGGCCGGGCATGGCGCGGTCTATCACTTCCTCGCCGCCGATACCGGGCCGACGCTCGCCGCCCTGCTGCTGGTGGCGAAGGTCACGGCCTCCTCCGTCTCCATCGGTGCCGGCTTTCGTGGCGGCCTGTTCTTCGCTTCGCTGCTGATGGGGGTGATGGCGGGACGTGTCTTCGCCGGCGGCATGAGCCTGATCCTGCCCGATCTTGTCACCGCCCACGCCTTCTACGCGCTGATCGGCATGAGCGCGCTCGCCGTCGCGGTGGTCGGCGGGCCGATGACCATGACGCTGCTGGCGCTGGAAATGACCGGCAATCTGCAATTGACCCTGTCGGTGCTGGCGGCGGCCGGCACCGCCTCGCTGGCGACGCGGCTGCTGTTCGGCTTCTCCTTCGCCACTTGGCGCTTCCATCTGCGCGGCGAGAATATTCGCGGCGCGCATGATGTCGGCTGGCTGCGCGAACTCACCGTCGCCACGCTGATGCGCCGCGAGGTGCCGCTGATCGATGTCGATACCCCGCTGAGGGAGGCCCGCCGGCGCTACCCGCCCGGCGCCACCGCCGCTCTTGTCGCCACCGCGAATGGTCGCTATGCCGGCATGATCGCGCCCGCCGCACTGTTCGAGCCTGTGGAGGACGACGCGCCCGCCCGCCTGCGCCCGCTGCTGCGCCACACCGACACCACGCTGGGCCCGACCACCACGCTGCGCGAGGCGCTGGGCCTGTTCGAGCGCAGCGAGGCCGACGCGCTGGCCGTCACCCTGCCCGATGGCACGGTGGCCGGCGTGCTCAGCGAGGCGCAGGCGGTCAAGCGCTACAGCGACGAGATGCGCCGGCGGCTCAGCGAGGTCACCGGCGAGAAGATCGGGTGAAACTCACAAACCCCGCCGCGCCGGGGCGTAGAAGCTCTCCGACATGTCGATCTCGTTCAGGGTGAAGCGGTGGTCGGTCGGCGGCTGGGCGCGCTGCTCGCAGTCGAGCCGCGGGCAGATGCGGCAGCCCACCCCGATCGGCACGGTCTGCGAGGGATCGGAAAGGTTCATGCCGTCGGAATAGACCATCTGGTGCGCGTGGCTGATATGGCAGCCCAGCCCGATGGAGAGGTGCCGGCGCGGCGCATTGTGCCGGTGCCCGCCTTTGGTGATCGACTTGGCGATGCAGAAATAGCGCTGACCTTCCGGCATCTGGCTCAGCTGCACATTGATCCGCTCGGGGTGGAAGAAGGCGGCATAGACATTCCACCGCGGGCAGGCGCCGGAATGGCGGGAAATATGGATGCCCGACAGCGAGAAGCGCTTGGAGATGTTGCCGGCGATGTCGGTGCGCACGAGATGCAGCGGGATGCCGCTGCGCCCCGGCCGCTGCAGCGTGGTCATGCGATGGCACACCTGCTCGAAGCTGGTGCGGAAACGGCGCTGGATGCGCTCGATGTCGTAGCGCGTCTCCTGACAAGCGGCGAGGAACGGCTCATAGGGCATGACCAGCGCCGAGGCGAAATAGCTCGCCAGCGCGTTGCGGGTGACGATGGGCGCATCGTCCGGCAGGTTGGCGGCGGCGATCAGCTCGTCGATCTGCCGCGACGCCGCGAGCAGGCCGAGCTGGTGGGCGACCACGAACAGCGCCGATTCCGGCGGCAGCACCTCGGCGGTGATGAGTTCATGCGCGCCCGCATCATAGCGCCGGGCGATGCCGGCGGGCAGCGAGGCGGAGCGCCAGTTGAGGCCGAAGACATTGGCGAGATAGGTCTTCAGCCCGTGCTCGAAGGAATCCGAGGCGAAGTCGATATCGTGGCGGATGCGCTCTGCCTCCGCTTCCAGCGTGGGGAAGTAGTTGGCGTTCTCCTGGATGAAATCGGAGACCGCGTCGGTGGAGGAGTGATAACCGCCCTCCCCCTCGATCGCCCCCGTGGCGCCGGTGCGGTGCGCCTCACGCAGCGTCTTGAACTGGTCGTAGAGCCGCACCACCGCCCGGCCAATGGCAGGATTTGAGGAGGCGAGGTCGCGTATGTCCTGGTTGGTCAGCGCGTTCTCGGCGAACAATTCGTCGCTGAACAGCTCCATCAGGTCGCCGACGAGGCGGGTCTCGTCATTCTCCACCAGCTCGCCCGGCTCGATGCCGAAATAGCCCGCCAGCTTCATCAGCAGCGGCACGGTGATGCGGCGGCGATTATGCTCGATGAGGTTGAGATAGCTCGCGGAAATGCCGAGCGCGCCGGCAAGGTCCGCCTGCGAGATGCGCTTGGCGCGGCGCAGCCTCTGCACGCGGCTGCCGATACGCGGTTCACTGGTGGCGAGCATGGCCCGGCCCTTTGCTGGCTTTACAAAACCGACCTGTAAACTTTACAAGCCTTATCAGCTTAACACGCTCAAATCATTATCTTTCTTGCCTTTCGAAGTCGACTGTTAAATCTTTACATCACACCCGCAGGGAGGAATTGACATGAGCGCGAGCACCGACACCCGCACCAATATGGGTGAAGAGGAATTCATCACCATCATCGGCGGCGACGCCGAAGAGATCGGCCAGGTCTTCCGCGACCAGGGGCTGGCGGCGAAGGATTTCACCATCGTCCACCGCATCGGCCGGCACCGCATCGCCATGGCCCCCGGCCAGGACGACATGAACGCCCTCGTCGGCGCCCTGCTCGGCGGCCGTCTGGTGGCGGCGACCTACACAAGGCGCGCACGCTAAGCGATGGCCGCCCGCCCCCGCTTCCGCCCGCCCCGCCTCGCCCCGCTCGACCTCGTGCCGCGCGACTTCAGGCCCCCCCGCGTCGAGGACGCGCGACGCGGCGTGGCCGGCGCGGGAGCCGCCCCCTCCTCGGCCCCCGCGTCTCTCTCTTCTTCCGATCTTGCTTCAGGAAACGACCATGCTGGACCAGACTCGCCCCCACTCGCCCGACAGCTTCCCCGCCCCGAGCTGGGCGCCCGACCGCTGGCGCGGCATTCATCGCAGCTACACCCCCGCTGACGTCGCTCGTCTCGCCGGCTCGCTGCGCATCGAGCACACGCTCGCCGCCAATGGCGCCCGCCGTCTCTGGGACCTGCTGCAGACCCAGGCCTTCGTGCCGACCATGGGCACCTATACCGGTATCCAGGCGGTGCAGCAGGTGAAGGCCGGGCTGGAGGCGATCTATCTCTCCGGCTGGCAGGTGGCGGCGGACGGCAATTCCGCCGGCGACATGTACCCCGACCAGAGCCTCTACCCCGTCGACAGCGTTCCCGCCGTGGTCCGGCGAATCAACAAGGCGCTGATGCGCGCCGACCAGATCCAGACCATGGAGCGCGCGGACGGCGCCAAGGGCCCGCAGCACGACTTCTTCGTGCCGATCATCGCCGATGCCGAAGCCGGCTTCGGCGGCCAGCTCAACGCCTATGAACTGACCAAGGCGCTGATCGAGGCCGGCGCGGCGGCGGTGCATTTCGAGGACCAGCTGGCCTCGGAGAAGAAGTGCGGCCATCTCGGCGGCAAGGTGCTGGTGCCCACCCGCCAATTCGTGCGCACGCTGAACGCCGCCCGCCTCGCGGCCGACGTGCTCGGCGTGCCGACCGTCATCATGGCGCGCACCGATGCGGAATCGGCCCGGCTCATCACCTCGGACGTGGACGAGCTGGACCGGCCCTTCATCACCGGCGAGCGCACGCAGGAAGGTTTCTACCGCTACAATGGCGGCTTCGAGGCCGGCATCGCCCGCGCCATCGCCTATGCGCCCTATGCCGACCTACTGTGGTGCGAGACCTCGACCCCCAGCCTCGACGACGCCCGCCGCTTCGCCGAAGGCGTGCACCGTGTGCATCCGGGCAAGATGCTCGCCTATAACTGCTCGCCGTCCTTCAACTGGGCCAAGCATATGGACAAGGCGCAGATGAAGACCTTCCAGGCCGAGCTGGGGGCCATGGGCTACAAGTACCAGTTCATCACGCTGGCCGGCTTCCACAACCAGTGCTTCACCACCTTCGAGCTGGCGCGGCGCTACCGGGAAGACGGCATGGCCGCCTATTCCGAGCTGCAGCAGCGCGAATTCGCAGCGGAAGCGCAGGGCTTCACCGCCACGCGCCACCAGCGCGAAGTGGGCACCAGCTATTTCGACGCCATCGCCACCGTGCTGAGCGAAGGCCTGAGCGCGACCACGGCGATGCAGGACTCGACCGAGACCGCCCAGTTCTGAGGCGCACCACCTTGTCACCCCGGGGCGGCGCATGCCGCGCGCCCGGTGGCGGTTCGGGGAAAACCGCCACCGGGTCCGGCGCGAGCCGGACATCCCCGGGGTGACATTTTCGTTGTTCCGGCCCTCCTCGCCCCAAATGACGCTTGGTCAACCCAGGGGTGATTTTCACCCTTCGCTGCAACGCAAACGCAGCGAGAGGCGTTGTCGGGTAAGGATTGCCCCTTGCATCGCGGCCGCATCCGACTATCTGCGATGTTGCGCCGCACCCGCACTTTTGTTTATGTGAATGCACAGCTGTGCCGCCGGCTCGCGGCAACCGGCCATCCGCTCGCGTGAAGGGACCCGTTATGACTCATACCGACGTCGCCGGCCTGAAGGTCGATTCCGCCCTTGTCGATTTCATCAATAATGAAGCCATTCCCGGCACCGGGGTGGACAAGGCCGCCTTCTGGGAGAGCTTCGCCGGCATCGTGCGCGACTTCGCCCCGCGCAATGCGGAACTGCTCGCCCGCCGCGACGAATTGCAGGCGCAGATCGACGCCTGGCACCGCGCCCACCGCAACAAGCCGATCGACCCCGTCGCCTATGAGGTGTTCCTGGCGGAGATCGGCTATCTGCTGCCGGAGCCGGACGCCTTCGAGGTCGTCACCGACAAGGTGGACGAGGAACTCGCCCGCATTCCCGGCCCGCAGCTGGTGGTGCCGGTCACCAATGCCCGCTACGCGCTGAACGCCGCCAATGCCCGCTGGGGCAGCCTCTATGACGCGCTGTACGGCACTGACGCGCTCCCCGAGGACGGCGGCGCCACCCGCTCCAACGGCTTCAACGCGGTCCGCGCCCGGCGCGTGATCGAGAGCGCCCGCGCCTTTCTCGACGAGAGCGTGCCGCTGGTCGCGGGCAGCCATGCCGACGCCGTGGCTTACCGCGTCACCAAGGGCGCGCTGGAAGTCGAGCTCGCCTCCGGCACCCGCACCGCGCTGAAGGACCCCGCTCAATTCGCCGGCTTCGATGGCGCAGCCGAGGCGCCGACTTCCGTGCTGCTGGTCAATCACGGCCTGCACATCGACATCGTCATCGACCGCGCCCACCGCATCGGCGCCACCGACGCCGCCGGCATCGCCGACATCGTCATCGAGGCGGCGGTGACCACCATCGTCGATTGCGAGGACAGCGTCGCGGCGGTGGACGCGCAGGACAAGGTGCTGGTCTATCGCAACTGGCTCGGCCTGATGAAGGGCACGCTCAGCGCCAGCTTCGCCAAGGGCCGCGAGACGGTCGAGCGCAGCCTCGCCGCCGACCGCCGCTACACCGCGCCCACCGGCGAGGAACTCACCCTGCACGGGCGCAGCCTGATGCTGGTGCGCAATGTCGGCCAGCACATGATGACGGATGCCGTGCTGGACGCGCAGGGCCGGGAGATTCCCGAGGCCATTCTCGATGCCGCCGTCACCTCGCTGATCGCGCTGCACGACCTCAAGGGCCAAGGCGAGCTGCGCAACAGCCGCGCCGGCTCCGTCTACATCGTCAAGCCGAAGATGCACGGCCCGGAGGAGGTCGCCTTCGCGGTGGACCTGTTCGCCCGTGTCGAGCAGGCGCTGGGGCTCGACCTCAACACGCTGAAGATCGGCATCATGGATGAGGAGCGCCGCACCAGCGCCAACCTCTCCGCCTCCATCCGCGCCGCCCGCGAGCGCGTGGTGTTCATCAACACCGGCTTCCTCGACCGCACCGGTGACGAGATCCACACCTCGATGGAAGCGGGCCCGATGGTGCGCAAGAACGAGATGAAGGCGCAGGCCTGGATCAAGGCCTATGAGGACAACAATGTCGATGCCGGCTTGGAGGCCCATCTCGACGGCCATGGCCAGATCGGCAAGGGCATGTGGGCGATGCCCGACCGCATGGCCGACATGATCGCGCAGAAGGTCGCCCATCCGCTCGCCGGCGCCAACACCGCCTGGGTGCCCTCGCCCACCGCCGCCACGCTGCACGCGCTGCACTACCACAAGGTGGACGTGTTCCAGCGGCAGGCGGAACTGCGCCACCGCAAGCGCGCCGCGCGCCGCGACCTGCTCACCATCCCCGTGGTCGACCGCGGCAATTGGGAGCCGGCGGCCGTGCAGGAGGAACTGGACAACAACATCCAGGGCATTCTCGGCTATGTCGTGCGCTGGGTCGACCAGGGCGTCGGCTGCTCCAAGGTGCCGGACATTCACGATGTCGGGCTGATGGAAGACCGCGCGACGTTGCGCATCTCCTCCCAGCACGTCGCCAACTGGCTGATGCACGGCGTGGTCACGGCCGAGCAGGTGGAAGAGACGCTGCGCCGCATGGCGAAGGTGGTCGACGGCCAGAACGCGGGCGACCCCGCCTATGTGCCAATGGCCCCGTCCTATGACGGCTTCGCCTTCCGCGCCGCCCGCGATCTTATCTTCGAAGGCCGCGCCCAGCCCAACGGCTACACCGAATTCGTGCTCACCCGCCGCCGCCGCGAGGCCAAGCGTGCGCAGGCTGAAGCTCAGGCCGCCGCCTGATCCACCGTTCGAGGAAGCGCCAAAACGCCAAGCGCCTGAAGAAGAGGCCGTCCCGCTGTGCCGGGGCGGCCTTTTTTTTATGGCTCCGATGGCGACCAGCGCGTGGTGAGCGCCGCTACATCCGGGCGCGGGCGGTCGGCGGGGGCCTCCTTGGCGGAGCCGATGTGGAGGATGCCGGCCACCCGCTCACCCACCCCCACGCCGAGAATCGTGAGCGCCGCCTGGTGCGTCGCCGCCCAGCCCGTGACCCAGATGCCGTCGAACCCCATCGCCGCCGCGCCGGTCAGCAGGTTCATGCACACGGCGCCGGCGGAAAGCTCCTGCTCGAAGGCGGGAATGGCGCTGCCCGCCACCGGGCGGCTCACCACCACCACCGCCAGCGGGGCGGGAAACAGCCGGCCCATGATGGCGGCGAACTTTTCCCGCTTCTCCTCCGGCATATGCCCGTTGTGGTCGCGATAGGCCTGCGCCAGCCGCGCCCCGATCTCGGCGCGCGCCGCGCCTTCGATGAAGATGAAGCGCCACGGCGTCAGCATGGCATGATCGGGCACGCGGGCGGCGATGGTCAGCAGCCGCTGCGTCTGCCCCGCATCCGGCCCCGGCGCCTGCAGGCCGGCGGCGGCAACCGAGCGGCGGGTTTCCAGCAGCGCGAGCGTTTCCGGTGAGGGCGGGCGGCGGGTCGACGCGATCATGGGCACTCTCTTCCCTGCGGAGGAGCCCGCGCTATATCGGAGCCAGCCGATAATTTCACCCCGCAGGCCGAAACGGGGGGCGACGCTGCGTCCGTTTTGGTCGACAATATCCCACCGGCGCCCACTCAATCACGGCATCCGCTCACGAACCCGAACCGGGCGCCCCCAAGGAGACCAGCATGAGCATCAACGGCGAAATCCCGGTGCGGGACAACCGCGCCGCCGATCGGTTCGAAATCGAGCAGGACGGCCAGCTCGCCATTGCGCAGTACATTCTCGCGCATGACCACATCATCTTCACCCACACCGAAGTGCCGCCGGAACTCGGTGGGCGCGGCCTCGCCACCAAGCTGGTCGAGGCTGGCCTCGCCAGCGCCCGCCAGCGTGGCCTGGCCGTGGTGCCGCGCTGCTCGGTGTTCGGTCGCTACATGATGAAGCACCCCGAGACGCACGACCTGATGCCGGCCGAAATCCGCGCCACGCTCGGCCTTCCGGCCTGACGCGCCGCTCCCCCGGCAGGCAAAGCGCCGGGGGAGCCGCCACATTACCGCCGGGAAATCTGCCGCCTCATACCGTTCGTTAACGCTGTTCGCCTAACCATATGGCACGGCCTCGACGGCGCCTCGCGCGCCGGGCGCGGCAGGCTCAACGGCAGTAGTGGCAAAGGTTTCAGCGTCCCATGCGTAATCCGGCGCGTCCCTCCGATCCGAATGCGGACAAGGCTTCCGAGTCGAAGGCGAGCGCCCAGACTCACGTGTTCTCCCGCGCCAATCCGCAGGTGACCTACGCCCCGCCGCCGCCCAAGGCGCCGAAGCCGTCGGCCTCCCCCGTGGCGAAGGCGCCCCCCGTGGCCAAGGCGCCCATCGTCGCGCCGCAGCACGAAATGGTGCCGAGCTGGCTGCAGCCCTTCACCATGCCGCCCAACACGCGCTTCACCCGCACGCCGGATTATCTGATGCGCCAGCCGGTGGCGGCGCCGCAGCCGGAAGCACCGGCGACCGCGACCGCCATCGTCGCCCCACCGCGCCCCTCGCAGACGCCGGTGCTGCGCGTGCCGCCGCGCAAGCCGCCGCTCGGCGCCGCGCCGAAGCCGCTCATCGTCGCCCATGCCCGGCGCGCGCTCTCGGCCCAGCCCGAGGTGGTGCCGGCCGCGCCCGTCACGAAGCCGATGCCCGCCGCGCCGTCGGCAGGGCCGGCGGCGAAGATCGGCGCCCCGAGCGCGACGAAGAACGTGACCAGCAACGCGACGACGCGTGCGGCCCAGCCGCCTGTCGCGCCGGCGCCGAAGCCGGTGGCGACGCCGGTCGCCTCCATGATCCAGTTCGGCTACGACACGCCGCCGGTGATCCCGGCCGCCCTCACGCCCGCCGCCGCCTGGGTGCCGGAAGCGCCGTTCACCGCCGCCAATGATGTCGCGGATGTCTACGACCTCATCCCGCTGGAAGACGGCGCCTATGAGGACGAATTCCCCGAGGAGGAGCGCCTGCTCGCCGCGCGCTATGGCGCCGCGCGGGCTCCCGCCGCGCCCACGGCCGACGCTCCAACTCCCACCATCGACGCCTCGCTTGGGGAAGACGCCCCGGTCTCCGCCGCGCCGGCTTTCGTCGCGCAGGATGAGACGGACGAGTTCGCGTCGGAGGATGACGGCTTCGAGGATGAGGATTTCGCCGAGGAGACGGACGAGGATTTCTCGGACGAAACCGAGGACGATACCGCCGGTGAAGACGCCGTCGAGGACAACGCGGCTGAGGACGACGCGCCCGTCGCAGCCGTCTGGGCCGCCGATGAAGAGCTGCCTGCCGAGGGCGACCAGGCGAACGAGGCCGTGAGCGAGGAACCCGCCGCGCCGGCCGCTATCATGGGCGGCTTCTCCGGCTATAGCGCCACGCCGGCCGATCTCTCCTTCTCCTGGCCGATGTTCGGCATGGTGGCGGTCTCCACCGCCCCGCAGCCCCAGGCCTCCGTTGCGCCCGCGCCGGTCACCCCGCCCGCACCCGTCGCGG
>NZ_CBDFNE010000004.1:0-794668 GCF_965249975.1 Ancylobacter sp.
GTCCTCGGACAACTGCGAAGCAAGCTGGTCTTTAGAAATAGCTTTGATGCCGTGTGGCGGGTCTCTCAAAACCGCCACGCCCCCACGCACCGCCGCTCGGGTTGCACACCCGGACGGAGCCCGGTTCGTGTTTAGAGTTCCATGGGGTGGGTATCGAAGATGAGAACGATCAAGTGTCTTAAGGGCATTCGGTGGATGCCTTGGTGCTGAGAGGCGATGAAGGACGTGGTACGCTGCGATAAGTCACTTGGGGAGCTGCGAACGAGCTTTGATCCAGTGGATTTCCGAATGGGGAAACCCACCTTCGACCTTCCGTATTGTGGACTCTGAAGTCTTGGACCTTCGGAGCGATCCCGAGTCTTGAGGTCTTTGGAATTACGGTTGGTCATGATGAAGGTATCAAATCCTGAATACATAGGGGTTTGAAGCGAACCCGGGGAACTGAAACATCTAAGTACCCGGAGGAAAGGACATCAACAGAGACTCCGTCAGTAGTGGCGAGCGAACGCGGACCAGGCCAGTGCCTGAATGTGCGAGTTTAGTCGGAATCGGTCTGGAAAGCCGAGCCTTAGTGGGTGATAGCCCCGTACACGTAATGCAAGCATTCATCCTCGAGTAAGGCGGGACACGAGAAATCCTGTCTGAACATGGGGGGACCACCCTCCAAGCCTAAGTACTCCTCAGCGACCGATAGCGAACAAGTACCGTGAGGGAAAGGTGAAAAGCACCCCGACAAGGGGAGTGAAAGAGTTCCTGAAACCGGATGCCTACAAACAGTAGGAGCCCAAGGTTCGTCCTGGGTGACTGCGTACCTTTTGTATAATGGGTCAGCGACTTAGTCTGGCGAGCAAGCTTAAACCGATAGGTGTAGGCGCAGCGAAAGCGAGTCTGAACAGGGCGTTCAGTTCGTCGGATTAGACCCGAAGCCGAGTGATCTAGCCATGAGCAGGTTGAAGGTGCGGTAACACGCACTGGAGGACCGAACCGGTGCCCGTTGAAAAGGTCTCGGATGACTTGTGGCTAGGGGTGAAAGGCCAATCAAACTCGGAAATAGCTGGTTCTCCGCGAAAACTATTTAGGTAGTGCCTCGCGTGAATACTCCAGGGGGTAGAGCACTGGATGGGCTAGGGGGATTTACCATCTTACCAAACCTAACCAAACTCCGAATACCTGGAAGTACTGCGCGGGAGACAGACGGCGGGTGCTAACGTCCGTCGTCGAGAGGGAAACAACCCTGACCTACAGCTAAGGCCCCCAAGTCGTGGTTAAGTGTGAAAGGATGTGAGAGTCCGAAAACAACCAGGAGGTTGGCTTAGAAGCAGCCATCCTTTAAAGAAAGCGTAACAGCTCACTGGTCTAGGATTCTTGCGCCGAAAATGTAACGGGGCTCAAACCACGCGCCGAAGCTTAGGGTTTGCCTTCGGGCAAGCGGTAGCGGAGCGTTCCGTAAGCCTGCGAAGGAGGACCCGTGAGGGCCTCTGGAGGTATCGGAAGTGCGAATGCTGACATGAGTAACGACAAACAGTGTGAGAGACACTGTCGCCGAAAGTCCAAGGGTTCCTGCGTAAAGCTAATCTGCGCAGGGTTAGCCGGCCCCTAAGGCGAGGCCGAAAGGCGTAGTCGATGGGAATCAGGTGAATATTCCTGAGCCTGTGGGTAGTGACGAATCCCGTGTGTTGTCAGACGAATTGGTTCTGTTCTGGCTTCGAAGGGGTTCCAGGAAATAGCTCCCACAACATAGACCGTACCCGAAACCGACACAGGTGGACTGGTAGAGTATACCAAGGCGCTTGAGAGAACTATGCTGAAGGAACTCGGCAATTTACCTCCGTAACTTCGGGATAAGGAGGCCTCCATTCTGGGCAACCAGTGTGGAGGGGCACAGACCAGGGGGTGGCAACTGTTTAGCAAAAACACAGGGCTCTGCGAAATCGCAAGATGACGTATAGGGTCTGACGCCTGCCCGGTGCCGGAAGGTTAAGAGGAGAGGTGCAAGCTTTGAATCGAAGCCCCGGTAAACGGCGGCCGTAACTATAACGGTCCTAAGGTAGCGAAATTCCTTGTCGGGTAAGTTCCGACCTGCACGAATGGCGTAATGACTTCCCCGCTGTCTCCAGCATAGACTCAGTGAAATTGAATTCCCCGTGAAGATGCGGGGTTCCTGCGGTCAGACGGAAAGACCCCGTGCACCTTTACTGCAACTTTGCACTGGCATTCGTGTCGGTATGTGTAGGATAGGTGGTAGGCTTTGAAGCGAGGGCGCCAGCTCTCGTGGAGCCATCCTTGAAATACCACCCTTATAGATATGGATGTCTAACCGCGGTCCGTCATCCGGATCCGGGACATTGCATGGTGGGCAGTTTGACTGGGGCGGTCGCCTCCCAAAGAGTAACGGAGGCGCGCGATGGTGGGCTCAGACCGGTCGGAAATCGGTCGTCGAGTGCAATGGCATAAGCCCGCCTGACTGCGAGACTGACAAGTCGAGCAGAGACGAAAGTCGGCCATAGTGATCCGGTGGTCCCACGTGGACGGGCCATCGCTCAACGAATAAAAGGTACGCCGGGGATAACAGGCTGATGATGCCCAAGAGTCCATATCGACGGCATCGTTTGGCACCTCGATGTCGGCTCATCACATCCTGGGGCTGGAGCAGGTCCCAAGGGTTCGGCTGTTCGCCGATTAAAGTGGTACGTGAGCTGGGTTCAGAACGTCGTGAGACAGTTCGGTCCCTATCTGCCGTGGGTGTAGGAATATTGAGAGGATTTGTCCCTAGTACGAGAGGACCGGGATGAACGTACCTCTGGTGGAGCTGTTGTGGCGCCAGCCGCAGTGCAGCGTAGCTATGTACGGACGGGATAACCGCTGAAAGCATCTAAGCGGGAAACCCACCTCAAAACGAGTATTCCCTTGAGAACCGTGGAAGACGACCACGTTGATAGGCCGGGTGTGTAAGTATGGCAACATATTGAGCTTACCGGTACTAATCGTTCGATTGGCTTGATCGTTCTCATCCTCGATGGCCATCCCATCAAGGATCAAAGACATCCAAAGACCAGGCGCAAACGCGCCGACCCAATAATAGGGTCCTTGCTTCGCAAAATGCTGTGCTTCGCCGGCCTGGTGGCCATTGCGAGGAGCCCCAACCCGATCCCATCCCGAACTCGGCCGTTAAACTCCTCAGCGCCGATGGTACTATGTCTCAAGACCTGGGAGAGTAGGTCGCTGCCAGGCCTGCTAAGCACAGCAAAAAAGCTTCTTCACAACCCAAGAAAACCCCGCCCGTGAGAAATCACAGGCGGGGTTTTCGTTATGCGAGCGCTGCTGACATAGCGGCGACGCGCCCCGACGAGAGCCGACGCCCCTCGCGGACGGGCGACGAGGCGCGGGCAATGCCAAAGGCCACATCCGCTGGGCCGCACGACGTGCGAAAGCCAGCGGCTGCGCCGCCGGCCTGAGGCATGACGACCAAGGAGACGCGGTCTCATCCGCGGGTCCTGAGCCGGGTCACCACCACGCGGAACCGGCGCCCTTCCGCGCCGGGCGACTTCCCCTCCACGTCCTTCTCGCTCGGCGGGGGAACGCCACATGACGCAGATCGGCTGCGGCGGGCCCTTCGCCTCCCGCTTTTGCTCTCTGGGGCTCTCACTGCCGCGCCTGAACACTTGGCCGTCCCATCCCCAAACGCTCAGCGCCAGTCCGGCCATCACCTGCAGAGGCTGCAAACCCACGCGCCGGCACCCGTTTCATCTGGGACGCGCGCCCGCGAGGGGCGGCGGGCGACGCAACAAAAAGGGCGCGCCGTGGTTCACACGACACGCCCCAGTCGGGCCTTTGGGAGAGCGGTCGTCCGTTCGCGGCGAACGACGAATAGCCGGCTTATTTGGGCGCGATCTATACCGCCTTCTTGAACTTCGCCGCTTCTTCCGAGCCACCGGTCGCGTTGCCCTTGGAATAGGAATGCGCGCCGACGCCGGCGAGGTTGCCGCCCTGGACGATGAGATATTCGTCGCGGATCGGCCGTCCCTCGAAGAAGCATTCAAGGATTTCCCGCGTGCCGGCGGCGTAGCGGGTCTGGGCGGTGAGCGAGGTGCCGGACATGTGCGGCGTCATGCCGTTCCACGCCATGGTGCGCCAGGGGTGATCGGCCGGCGCCGGCTGCGGGAACCAGACATCGCCGGCATAGCCCGCGAGCGTGCCGTTCTCCAGCGCCCGGGCAATGGCGTCGCGGTCGCACAGCTTGCCGCGCGCGGTGTTGACGATATAGGCGCCGCGCTTGAACAGCTTCAGCGTTTCCTCATTCACCATATGCTCGGTCTCGGGATGCAGCGGGCAGTTCAGCGTCACCACATCGCAATGCGGGTACATGTCGGTGGGCGAGGCGTGCCAGGTGAGGTTCAGCTCCTTCTCCACCGACTCAGGCAGGCGGTGACGGTCGGTGTAGTGAAGCTTCACGTCGAACGGCGCGAGACGGCGCAGCACAGCGAGGCCGATACGGCCGGCGGCGACGGTGCCGACGCTCAACGCTTCCAGATCGTAGGAGTGCTTCACGCAGTCGGCTATGTTCCAGCCGCCCTTGCGCGCCCAGTCATGCGCCGGGAGATAGTTGCGCACCAGGCCGAGGATCATCATCACCACATGCTCGGCGACGCTGATCGAGTTGCAATAGGTGACTTCCGCAACGGTAACGCCGCGATCAATAGCCGACTGAAGGTCGACATGGTCGGAGCCGATGCCGGCGGTGAGCGCCAGTTTGAGGTTCTTCGCCTTGGCAAAGCGCTCGGGCGTGAGATAGGCCGGCCAGAAGGGCTGGGAAATGACGATGTCGGCGTCCACCAGTTCCTTCTCGAACACCGAATCCGGGCCGTCCTTGTCGGAGGTCACCACCAGTGTATGGCCGTTGGATTCGAGATATTTGCGCAGGCCGAGCTCGCCGGAAACGCTGCCCAGCATCGTGCCCGGGGTGAAATCGATCGCCTTCGGCGTCGGCAGGGTCTGGCCGCCGGGGTAATGGTCGATCTTCGGCAGGTCGTCGCGGGCATAGGTGGTGGGGTAGCCGTCGATCGGGTCATCGTAGAGAACGCACAGAACCTTCGCCATCGGGCCATTTCCTCGCTTGGGGTTGAGCGGGGACGTTGCCGCCGCGTCACGCGGCAGAGCCTGCCTGCCGGCCGGGCCGGCGTCTCATGTCTGCAGGGTGGCCGGTGCGGGGTGACAGTCCCGAAACGGCGCGGCGGTCGTCCTTGTGCCGGGCGGCGCGGGGTGATCGGCCCCGCCTCTCGCCGGCCCGCCGACACTGGCCCGCGGGCGACGGCGCTTCAAATTGAAAGCGGTGAACAATTGATAGACGGCGGATATGAAGGTTCGCGCCGCCGGCCGCCTCTCGTCCGGGGCTGGGGCGAGAGCGGCCGTCCCGGACCGCCGCTCTGGTAGCCGCATCTGCGGTGTGATGCGTTGCGTGCGAGGCGGGCTTCGGCGTGGGCGACGAAACGCGTGGGGGGGGGGGGGGGCGGGGCGCGTCCGCCGCGCTGTGAGCCTGCCGGCGTGCTGCAACGGTTTGAAGAGACGTAATTTCTATCGCAGAACCGTCCTGCGCCCGGCAGGAATTGCCTCAGCTGAACAGGCCTTCCAGCGTCCCTTCACGCGCCAGCTTCTGTGCCAGCCGGTGCAGCGCGCCGGCCACCGGGCTCAGCGGGTCGCGCTCGGAGAGCACAAGGCCGATCGGCTGCACATGCACCGGGTCCACCAGCGGCACGGCGGCGAGATCGACGCCGTCGCCCAGTCCGCGAAAGCTCGCCTCCGGCACCAGGCTGTTCCACGGCCCGCGCCGCACGAAAGACCACACGCCCATGAAGGAATTGGTCTCGATGACCGGGGCGGAGGCGAGGCCGGCCTCGGCCATCACCTGGTCGATGATGCGGCGGTTCTGCATGTCGGGGGTGAGCAGGCACAGAGGCTGCGCCGCCGCCTCCGCCCAGCGCAGGCTGCGCCGGCGGGCGAGCGGCTCGTCGGGGCGGGTGATGAAGACATAATGCTCGCGGTAGAGCGGCACGCGGCGCACGCGGTTCAGCGGCTCATTGTCGAGATAGGTGATGCCGGCGTCGAGTTCCATCGCGTCGAGCCCGCGCTGGATCGCCGCCGAGGAGAGGGTGAGCATCTGCACCTTCACCCCGGGATGGCGGTCGCGGAACGGGGCGAGCAGGGCCGGGGCGGCGGCGGTCGCGGCGGGAATGGCGCCTACGCGCAGCGTGCCGGTTATGCTGCTGCCGGTCTCCACCTTTTCCTGCTTCAGGCTTTCATAATCGGCGGCGATCTGCCGGGCCCAGCCGAGCACCCGCTCGCCTTCCGCGGTGAAGCCGAGAAAGCGATGGCCGCGCGCGACGATGGGCACGCCCAGTTCCTGCTCCAGCTTGCGGATGCCGGCGGACAGCGTCGGCTGGGTGACATGGCAGGCGGCCGCCGCACGGCCGAAGTGCTTCTCGCGGGCCAAAGCGACGAGATAGTGCATCTGCCGCACGAACATGGGCGGTTCCAAAGCTCCTCAAGGGCGCGGCATGGGCGTCCCGGCCCCGCTATTTCCGCTCGGATACAGCAGACATATAGGCGGAAAGCCGGCGGCGAAAGGCCTTCGGCTTTTCCGCAAACAGACGGGCGTGCAGCAACTGGGCGGAATGGGCGAGCTTGCCCTGCCGCGCGGCGATGGCGGCGAGCAGCGGGGCGCACCAGGCCGGGCGCCGGCCGGCGCGGGCAGGCTGCGCCTCGGCGAGCGTGCGCAGCACGGCGAGATCGTGATGCTTGCCGAGCTTGTCGCGCAGCCGCTGCAATTCGTCGACCCAGAACTGGCCGAGTGCCGGCCAATCGGCGATCACCAGCTCCATCTGGTAGCGCTGGGCGATCACATCCTTGCGCAGCTCATGCAGGCTGTCGTCGTCGGCGGGGTCGACCGCGCGGCCGGCGCGGCGCGCCTTGGCATAGGAGCGGGCGAGGGCGGTACACAGCGCGTCGTCACCTAGCGCGGCGCCGAGCCGGGGCAGCGCCTCGGCCAAAGCCGCCATCTCCGCCTCCAGCGCCGCGCGATGCACGCCGACGCCATCGCCCTGCGGCGCCGGCGCGTCGGTGCTGGCGAGAGCGCGGCCGGCCGCGCGGCGGGTGGCCTTGGCAAGGCCCGCCTTGGCGACGAGATCGTCCAGCGCGTCCTCCCGCGCCGCCGCGTCGCGGGCCTGGGCGAGATGGCGCGCGGTTTCCGCCAAAGCGCGCCGGGCGGCGCGGGCGCGCTGGGAAACCGTGCGCGCGCGGGCGGCCTCGGCGAGCCGCAACAGCGCCCGCAGCCGCTTGAAGCCCTTGCGCACCCCATGCACCGCCGCTTCCGGATCGCTCAAAGCAAGTGCGTCGCGGGCCTCGGTGAAGGCGTCCTCCAGGGCCAGCGCCAGGCGCGTGGGCGGCGTCCCGTCCGCCGGAGCGGGGCTATCCACCGTTGCCGCAGCGCTGTCCGAAACCTTCTCCACGATGAAACACCTTTCCAAATCAGCCTGTTAGGTGCTTTCTCAACGCCCGAGACGACGATAGGGTGACAAAAAGATAGCCCGGACCCCTTTCATTTGGCCATGCGGATTGCTAGATAGCCGCCATCGGCAAGACGCCACGGCGACTTCCCGTCTCTGACGCGGGGTGGAGCAGCCCGGTAGCTCGTCAGGCTCATAACCTGAAGGCCGCAGGTTCAAATCCTGCCCCCGCAACCACTAAGACGACAAAACCCGCAGCCTCGGCTGCGGGTTTTGTTTTTCGGGCGGTCCGCCCTCCGCCGCGTGGCGACCCGCCCGCTGCGTTGACGGCCGGGCGCCCGCGCCCGCCCGCAGCCGGACCGTCTCGCATGCCCGGATCTGATGGTTGCATGCCCGAAAAGCATTGCCGCTACGGCATTTAGCTCCGGTAGTCTCCAGCATTCCCGATCGCCGGGTGCGATGGGTCGGAAGGAGATCAGATCATGCGGCAGGTCGAGGTAGCGGTCATTGGCACGGGCTGGTGCGGCGGGATCCGCGCCGAGACCCTTTCGCGATCGGCACTGGTGGACAAGCTGCACATCTGTGACATCCGGCCCGAGCGGCTCGAGGAGGTGCGCACCCTCACCAACGCGGCGACGGCGACCCTCGACTATCGTGACATCGTCGAAAACGACGCCATTCGGGTGGTCTACATCTCGACCACGCCCGAGAGCACGCACTACCCGATCGCCCGCGACTGTCTCAAGGCCGGCAAGCATGTCCTGCTGGAGAAGCCGATCGCGATGGAGCTGTGGGAGGCGAATGAGCTGATCGAGCTGTCGAACCGCAACGGGGTGAAATTCACCATCGGCTATTCGCAGCGCTTCAACCCCAAGATCGCCTACGCCAAGAAGCAGATCGCCGAGGGGACTCTGGGCCGCGTGGTCAATGTGATGGTGTCACGCCATTTGTCGCGCAGCCTCGGCAAGAAGATCGCCTCGCGGGTGAAGCTGTCGCCGGCCGCGATGGAATCGACCCACGACCTCGATTTCGTGTTCTGGCTCCTGGAGCCGGCCAAGCCTGTCCGCGTCTATTCGCAGGGCGCCTATGGCTACATGCAGGCCGTCAACGGCTCCTATGACTGCATGTGGTCCACCGTGACCATGGATAATGGCATGCTGGTGGTGATCGGCGGCGGCTGGAACCTGCCGCCGGCCTATCCCAACTATTGCGGCACCTGGATCGAGATCACCGGCACCGAGGGCGCGCTGATCCTCGACGACACGCAGCGCGACAATTGGCTGAGCACGGTAAGCGGGGGCACGCGCTTCCCGATGTCGACCATGCCGGGCGAGCAGGTCGATCACGTATTTGCCGGCCAGATGGGACCGGAGACGCTGCATTTCCTTGAATCGGTGCTGCTCGACCGCGCGCCCATGGTGGCGCCCGAGCATGCCCGCATGGTGATGGAGAGCTATCTGGCGGCCGATCTCTCGGCGGCGGTCAACGAGCCGGTGGACCTGCCGCTGTCGAACCGCTCCATCGCCCAGATCAACGATCTGAAAGCGGCGATGATCGCCGCTTCCTGACCTTCAGCAAAGCGATGCCGTCAAGCGACCGGCGCCCGTGGCGCCGGTCGTTTCATGTCACGCCGTCGCCGGGCGCGTGCCGCTCCGGCGGGCCTGACTCGACCGCCGGAAGGCCAGAACCACGGTGATCAAGGCGATCAGCAGCAGGCCCATCGTGATCGGCCGGGTCAGCATGAAGCTGAGATCGCCGCCATGGATCACCATGGCCCGGTTGAGATTGGATTCGACGATCGGACCCATGACGAAGGCGAGCACGATCGGGATCACCGGCATCTGGATCTTTTCGAACCAGAAGGCGACCGCCCCAAGCATCAGTGCCATGATGATGTGCGGGGTGTAGGTCTGGTCGGCGAACACGCCGACGGTCAGAAGGATCAGCACGAACGGGCCGAGAATGTAGCGGGGAATCTGCGCGACCAGCGCGAAGACCCGGATACCCGCCATGCCGACGAGCAGCATCAGCAGCGCCGAGGCGATGAGGCCGACGAAGACCGCCATCACCAGCAATCCGTTCCGCTCGAACAGCAGCGGGCCGGGCACCACGCCCTTGGAGATCAGCAGGCCGAGCAGGATCGCGATGGCGCCCGATCCCGGCACACCCAGTGCCAGCGAGGGGATGAGCGCGCCGGCGACGATGGCGTTGTTGGCGGTTTCCGGCGCGGCGACGCCTTCATCGCAGCCGGTGCCGAATTTCTCCGGGTGCTTGGAGACGCGGCGCTCCTCATTATAGGCGACGATGGAGGAGACGGTGGCGCCGGGGCCGGGTATAGCGCCGATGGCCGTGCCGATCACCGTCGCGCGCAGCATGGTCGGCGAGAGCTTCTTCATCTCCTTCCAGCCGACACGGTTCTTCTCGCGATCCGCGCCCTTGAGCGACTGCAGGTCGAGCCCCGCCTCGCTCTTGCGCGCCATCAGCAGCCGGAACGCTTCCGGCATCGCCATCAGGCCGGTGATGACGACGATCAGCGGGAGGCCTTCCATCAGCGATTCCAGGCCGAAGGTGAAGCGCAGGCCGGCGAAGCCGGAACTCCCGATGGTGGCGAGGAACAGGCCGATGCCGGTGGCGACGAAACCCTTCACCGGGCTGTTGCCGAAGAACGAGCCGATCATCGACAGGCCGAACACGCCGACCGCGAACATTTCGCTGGGGCCGAACTGAAGGCCGACCCAGGCGAGGCCCGACGCGGCGAACAGGAAGATCAGGCTGGACGCGATCGAGCCGACCACGCCGGTGTAGAGCGAAATCTTGAGCGCGCGGGCCGCCTTGCCCTGCTGGGCCATGGGGTAGCCATCGAGCAGCGTGATCGCCGCCGCGGCGGTGCCGGGCGTGCGGATCAGGATGGCCGGAATCGAGCCGCCATATTCCGCCGCCGCATAGATCGAGATGAAGAACAGCGCTCCCGCTTCCGGCGACATGAAGAAGGTGAAGGGGAACATCAGCGCCAGCGCCTGCGCCGCGCCGAAGCCCGGAAGGGCGCCCAGCACCGTGCCGACGACGACGCCGGCCAGCATGATCAGGATATTGGTCGGCGACAGGACCAGAAGCGTCGCCGGGATCAGGTTGTCGAGTAGAACCTCCATCGCGGCCTCCTCAGAAGGTGATGTAGCTGGGCAGGAAGGCCAGCGGGATCGACACGCCGAGGGCCAGCACGAAGACGAGATAGATCGTCAGCATGGTCGCGACGGCGGCGACGGCGCTCATCGCGGGGGAGTCCAGCCGCGGATAGAGCAGTGCGAAGGTGATCGCCACGCAGGTGACCTCGAAACCGACCGTATCGAGGCCGACCGCGAACAGCGCGCCTGCGCCGATGGCGAGGGCGAAATCGCGATACTCGAAGACGACCGGTGCGGCCTCCGCTTCCGCTTCGGGCGAGCCGGGATCGTGCCGGCGGCCTCCCCGGCCGAGATAGAGACGGCCGAGCCAGAGCAGGGCGAAGGCGCCGGTGAAGAGCAGGATGATGCGGGGAATGAAGCCGGGGCCGGGATAGCCGCGCATGGGCGAGGGCGGCAGGCTCAGGCTGTTGACGAACAGGGCGATGACGGCGGCGAGAACCACGAGGGCGGTGACCACCTCCGCGACGCCGCGATTGATATTGACGATGCCACGCTCTTCCATAGCGATGCTCCCTTGAATCGGGGCCGTTGACAGGCCGTCCGCGCCCCTTGGCCGGGCGCGGACAGAAGGTCGTGGCTCAGAGAATGCCGTTCTGCTGCATGAAGGTGCGGTAGCCCTGAAGTTCGTCGTCGAACGACTTCTTCAGCTTCGCGCCATCGGTCTCGAACGCCTTTTCGACATGCGGGCTGTTCTTCAGATATTCCGCATATTCCGGCCCATCGACCACCTTCTGGAAGGCGGCGCGCACCTTGGCCTTCACGTCGTCGGGGGTGCCCTTCTTGACGAAGATGCCCTGCCATTGATGCGAGATCGGGTAGATGTAGCCGAGCTCCTGAATGGTGGGCACATCGGGCATTTTGGGCGAGCGCGTCTCGTTGAGCACCACCAAGGTGCGCAGCTTGCCGGCTTCCTGATGCGGCATGATCTGCCCGATCGTGCCGAGCCCCGCCGGCACATGGCCGCCGAGCAGGTCGCGGATCGCGTCGCCCGAACCCTCATAGGGAATGTGGTTGACGTTGGCGCCCGCCGCCGTGAAGGCGGAGAGGATGTGCTTGTGGTGGATCGAACCGATCTTGTTGCCGGCGACGCCGATGCTGCCCGGCGCCAGCTTGGCGGCGGTGACCAGTTCACCGAAGGTCTGGTACTTGCTGTCCGAGCGGACGGCGAGCGCGTAGACGAACTTCTCGACCTTGACCAGGAATTCGAAATCATCCGGCTTGGCCGAGAAGGTCGGCAGGTTCATGTAGCCCGAGAAGCTCGCGCTGGCGTGCAGCAGCGTGTAGCCATCCGCAGGGCGGCTCATGACATAGACCGCCGCCTCATTGCCGGAGCCGGCGCCCTTGTAGACCACGTTCACCGGCTTGCCGATCACGTCGGGCTTGGAGAGCACCTGCGCCATGAGCTGGCACCATTGCGCCGCGGTGGAGCCGGGCGAGGTCGAGCAGACAAGTTCAATCGGCTTGGTGGGATAGGCCTGCGCCTGCGCCGCCGGGGCGGCGGCGACAGACAGCATCACGGCCGCAAGGCCGGCGGCGAGTTTGATCATGTGGTTTCCTCCCAGGTTTTGGCCGCGCGGTTTTTGTGCGCTTGCCGGCCCGCGCGCACCGGCGCGGTGCGGGCGGTCGAGAAGAGACGCGGGTGTTGGCGCAGCCGCGTCTCCCGGGCGATCAGGCCTGCATCAGGCCTTGGGCTCGAAGCCCTTCTCATAGAAAGCGCCGGTGTTCTTGCCGTCGGCGGCGACACCGGCAATGCCGAAGGACAGATCCTTGGCGACAAAGAAGATCACGTCTTCGTCCGGCAGGGCGACGGTGGAATGGATCTTGTTGGCGGGAAAGAAGATCAGCGTGCCGGGACCGGCGATCCGTTCCGGCTCGCCTTCGATGTTCACGCGCAGCCGCCCCTGGATGACGTAGTTCCACTGCTCATTAGGGTGTGAATGCGGCCGGGCGCCCGTGCCGCGCGCCTTGCGCATCAAGCCGACCTGCGTGCGCTCGCCTTCGACCACCGGACCGATGGCGGTGCTGTAGGTCGGGCCGGCTTCCATCTTGTCGAGGGTGAGCAGGTCGAAAAAATAGGCGCCTTCGCCGGCTTTCACCGCGCCTTCGTTCTTGGTTTCACGCGACATGGCGGCTTGTGCGGACATGTGTGGCTTCCTCCCGTTGCAGTCCCGCCGGCCCGTTCTCGGTTTGCCGTGTCGGGATCAAGGTCCGGACGTGTTGAGCGCACGCTCCAGGCAGAAGGGTGCGCCATGCCGGATCAGATTAACATATGAACGATGTTTGAACATTTTCCACAAGTCAATAAATTCCGACGAATTGTCGAATTGTCGCCTGGAGGTGCCGCTCCGGCCTTGGTGCCGGTCCAGCATCCATGCCCTTTCACTATGTCCCAATGGCGAAAGAGCATTTGCGCGGCCTGGAAACGCATGGTCCGCTCACCCTCAACAACAATGATTGAACGGGTGGAAACCATGAGGAACATGGACGACGACGCCATCAACGCGCGTCCGCAGGCCGATGTCTGCGCCGCAACGGCAGAGGGAGCGCGGTGATGCGTCGCCCGTCGCCCAAGGGTATCGGCCTCGCCATCGTCGGTGCCGGACGTGTCGGCCTGTTTCGCGGCGCCGTCGCCGCGCGCCATCCGGCGGTGGAGTGGATCGGCCTCGCCGAGATCAATCCCGAACGCGGCCAGCGCGTCGGCGCCGAGATCGGCGCCGACTTCATCACCACCGATCATCGCGAATTGCTCAAGCGGCCCGAGGTGACGGCGGTGATCGTCGCCACCGACGAGCATCTGCATGTCGATCCTGTCATGGCGGCGCTTGAGCGCAACCTGCCGATGCTGATCGAAAAGCCGCTCGCCACGCATCTCGACGATTCCCTGCGGGTGCTGCGCGAGATCGAGAATGCCGGTGTCGACGCGGTGGTGGGCTATACCCAGCGCTTCCGCCGGCGCTGGCTTGCCGCGAAGGAAAAGGTGCGCACGGGAGCGCTCGGCGACGTGACCATGGTGACGTCCCGCGCCTTCATGAACCGGCTGGTCGCCATCGACAATTACCGGCGCTCGGATGCGCCCAAGACCATCTCGCCGATGGTGATTTCCGGCACCCACGCCCTCGATATCGTCATGTGGTACCTGGAGGCGAAGACCCCGGTCGAGGTCTATGCCCGCTCGGTCGACAAGGTGCTCGGCAGCGACTGGCAGGGCATCGACGGCACGGCCGGCATGATCATGATGAGCGACGGCTCGGTCTATCACCTCGCCATCTCGTGGGCGCTGCCGGTGACCTGGCCTGGCGCGGTCTACAGCCTCGAGGTGGGTATTGTCGGCACCACCGGCGTGCTCACCATCGATGACACCCATCGCGATATCGTGCTGGCGGTGTCGGCGCCGCAGGAAGAAGGCTATCTGCCGGACAAGACCCGGCTCGTCGACTTTATGGGCAGCTATCCGCCGGGCGACATGGCCCTTGGCGAGCTGCGCGGCCCGATGCGCACCGAGACGGAATCCTGGCTCAACCGCATCGCGCTCGACCTTCCGACCCAGCACGCGACCGCGGCCGAGGCCCATAACCGGCTCATGCTGACCAAGGCGCTCGATCTTTCCGCCAAACTCAAGCGTCCGGTGAAGCTGCCGCTCGAAGTGGAAGGCGAGCGCGAGATGATGCGTGAGGCCGTCATGGCCTGAAAGTGCCGTGCCTGACATCGCCAAAGCGAGCCGGCGTCAGCCAGAACAATAAGCGGCGCGGCTATCCTGGGAGGGAACGATGAACACGTCCGTCACGCGCCGTGCCGTGAATTCCTTAGCCGTGTGCGCGGCCGCCGCACTCGCCGTCGGCCTGGCCACCCCGCGTCCCGCCTCGGCACAATCCGACTATCCGAACCAGCCGATCACGCTGATCGTGCCCTTCGCGCCCGGTGGCGCGTCGGACTTTGCGGCCCGGCTGCTGCAGCCGCGGCTCTCCGAGATCCTCGGTCAGCAGATCGTCATCGAGAACCGTGACGGCGCGGCCGGCAATGTCGGCATGGACTTCGCCGCCCGGGCCAAGCCGGACGGCTACACGCTGTTCCTCGGCAATGTCGGCACGGTGTCGATCAACCCGTCGCTGTTCTCAAGCCTGCGGGTGAAGCCGCTGCAGGACTTCATCCCGATCTCCATCGTCGCCGACACGCCCGGCCTGCTGATCGCCAACCCGCAATTCCCGCCGAACAACGTCAAGGAACTGGTCGAGTATGTGAAGGCCCGCCCCGGGCAGGTGAACTTCGCCTCGCCCGGCACCGGCTCGGTGAACCGGCTGGAGATGGAGGCGTTCCGTCGCGAAGCGGGGCTCGACATGATCCATGTCCCCTATAAGGGCGGTGCCGGCCCGGCCACGGCCGATGTGATGGGCGGCCATGTCAGCTTGATGTTCGTGACCATCTCGTCCGGCATCAACCATGTGAAGGGCGGCCGGCTCAAGGCGCTGGGCGTTTCCACCAAGGAACGCGTGTCGCAACTGCCCGACGTGGCCACCATGACCGAGCAGGGCTTCCCCAAGAGCGTGTCCTCGTCCTGGCAGGGCATTCTGGCGCCGGCCGGCACGCCGCAGCCGATCATCGACAAGCTGCATGCCGCCATCGTCGAGGCGATGAAGGATCCGACCATCAAGGCGCGCATGGCGGATGCCGGCGTCAGCGCAGTGTCGAGCCCCAGCCCGGCCGACTTCAAGGCCTATATCCAGGCCGATGCCGACAAATGGAGCGCCGTCATCAAGGATATCGGCGCCAAGGCCGATTGATGTCCCACCGGCGAAGGTGCCGCGCCCCCGGCGTCGGCCCCTCGTCGCTCCGACCGATCCTCCCCCCTCGACGCGGCCATGACGCTGCGACGAACCATCCATTGGGGTTGTGCATGGACATCAGGATTTCCTCCGATTTCGTGACCGGGCTGTTCTTCTGCGCCCTCGGCGCGGTCGCCATGATCATCGGTTCCGACTATCCCATCGGCACCGCGGCCCGCATGGGTGCCGGCTATTTCCCGTTGATGATCAGCTGCGGGCTGATCCTGCTCGGCGGCATCCTCGTCCTGCGGTCCTTCCTTACCGAGACCGAAGAGGTCGGGTCCATCGACTTCCGGCCGCTGGGGCTGCTGATCGTCAGCATCCTGCTGTTCGGCCTGCTGATCGAGGACTGGGGTTTCCCGGTCGCCGGCCTGGTGGTCGTCATTGGCGCGCGCATCGCCGGCAAACACTACAGGCCGCTGGAGACCGGGCTGCTCGCGGTCGGGCTGGTCGGTTTCTGCCTGCTCCTGTTCTCCTATGGGCTGGGCCTCCATCTGCCCGCCACGCATCTGTGGTGAGGGGCGGTCATGGAACTTTTCAACGATGTCTTCCTCGGTTTCTCGGTAGCGATGACGCCGGCGAACCTGGTCTATGGTTTTCTCGGCGTGCTGCTTGGCACGATCATCGGCGTGTTGCCCGGCCTCGGGCCGGTGGCGACGATCTCGATCCTGCTGCCGGTCACCTTCGCGCTGCCGGCGCCGGCGGCGCTGATCATGCTCGCCGGCATTTACTACGGCGCGCAATATGGCGGCTCGACCACGGCGATCCTCGTCAATCTTCCCGGCGAAAGTTCCTCGGTGGTGACGGCCATTGACGGCTACCAGATGGCCCGCAAGGGACAGGCCGGGCTGGCGCTCGCCACCGCGGCGCTCTGTTCCTTCATCGCCGGCACGCTGGCGACCGTCGTGATCGCGGTGGCCGCACCGGCGCTGGCGGAGGTGGCGCTCGATTTCGGGCCGGCCGACTATTTCTCGCTGATGCTGTTCGGCCTGGTGGCGGCCGTGATCCTTGCGCACGGATCGGTCGTCAAGGCGGTGGGGATGATCCTTGTCGGCATCCTTTTCGGAACGATGGGCATTGACGCGAATACCAGCCTGGAGCGCTATACGTTCGGCGTTCCCGCTTTTGCCGATGGCATCGACTTCGCCGTGATCGCCATGGGCATGTTCGGCATCGGCGAGACGATCTCGAACCTCACGCAGAAGGACGAGGAGCGCAGCTTCGTGAAGGAAGTGCGCGGGCTCTGGCCGCGCTGGGCGGATTTCCGCCGCTTTGTGCCGCCGGCCCTGCGCGGCACCCTGCTCGGTGGCGCGCTCGGCCTGCTGCCGGGCGGCGGGCCGGTGCTGGCGTCGTTCTCCACCTATGCGCTGGAGAAGAAGCTGTCGAAGACCCCCGGCGAATTTGGCAAGGGCGCCATCGCCGGCGTCGCCGGGCCGGAGGCGGCCAATAACGCTGCAGCGCAGACGGCCTTCATCCCCATGCTGACGCTGGGCCTGCCGTCGAGCGCGGTGATGGCGCTGATGATCGGCGCGCTGATGATGCAGGGCCTGTCGCCCGGCCCGCAGCTCATGACCCAGCGTCCGGATCTGTTCTGGGGCCTCATCGCCTCGATGTGGCTGGGCAATCTCATGCTGGTGGTGCTCAACCTGCCGCTGGTCGGCATCTGGGTGAAGCTGCTCTCGGTGCCCTACCGCATGCTCTATCCCGCCATCATGCTGTTCTGCTGCATCGGCGTGTACAGCATCAACAATAACGCGCTCGATGTGGTGCTGGCGGCGGTGTTCGGTGCGTTCGGCTATCTGATGAAGCGCCTGCATTGCGAGCCGGCGCCCCTGCTGCTCGGCTTCATCCTCGGCCCGATGATCGAGGAAACGCTGCGCCGCGCGCTGCTGATCTCCCATGGCGACCCGATGGTCTTCGTCCAGCGGCCGATCAGCCTCAGCTTCCTGGTGCTGACGGTGCTGCTGCTGATCGTGCTGGTGGCGCCGATGATCCGCATGACGCGCCAGCGTGCCTTCGAGGAGAGCGCGGATTAGGAGCCGCTCTCCGGCTCAAACGACAACGGCCGGGCAGGGAGCCCGGCCGTTTTGCTTTGGGAGGCGAAAGGGAAGTCAGGCGACGCCGGCAAGAGTCCGGCGCTGCGGCGCCGCCCAGTGCGAGGCGTTGGTGTCGGGGAGCGCGCTGAAGAGGCCGCGCTGGGCCAGGGCGTCGATTTCGGCGCGCAGCAGTCCCATCACCGCATGCGCCGCCGGGCTGACCTTGTCGCCGACATGCGAGAGCATGATGGTGCGGCTGAGATTGACGCCGCCAACCGCCAGCCCGGTGAGCTGGCCTTCGTCGATCTCCTTGCGAAAGGTCGAGATCGGCATGATCGAGGCGCCACGCCCACGCAGCAGCATCCGCCGAATGGCTTCCACCGCGTCGATCTCGCAATCCACCTCGACGCAGACGCCGTGCGAGGCGAGCTGTTCGTCGACCAGCGCGCGGATGCCGCGCGTGACCAGCATGGGGGTCGAGGCCAGCTCATCCAGCGTCACCACCGGCGAGACACCGCGCTGCTGGCGCGGCATCACCACGACGATCGGCTCGGTCAGCACCGCCGTGAAGCGCAGCGCACGGTTCGGCGGCGGGTTGGTGAGCAGGGCGAGATCGACCTGGGCATTGACCAGATCGACCTGCAGCCGCCGGGTGAATTCCTCGACGATGGTGAGGTTGATTGCCGGGTAGGTCGCGATACAGCGCTCGATGAGGCCGGGGGCGAGAAGCGAGGACAGGGTCGGCGAGATGCCGACCACCACCTTGCCCGACACGCCGTCGCCGCCAATGTTCATCTCCTGCGCGGCATGCGCCACTTCCTGGAGGATGCGGCGGCTGTGCTGGAGGAAACGACGACCGGCGAGGGTGAGCTGCACCCCGCGTGGCAACCGGACCAGGAGCTGGGCGCCGATCTCGGTCTCGATGCGCTGGATATGCCGGCTCAGCGCCGGCTGGACGATACCGAGATCGCGGGAGGCGCGTGTGATGCTGCCAAGTTCGGCAACGCGCACGAAGGCTTCGATGCTACGCAATTCCATGGCGTCTTCCTCCGGGAAGGGCACCTGTTGTTTTGTGGCGCGCCCTTCGTGCTGAACGCAAATCCTCTCACGCGGGCGAGGGAACCCGAAACACTCGCAGGGCGATGGCAAGCATCGAGTAGTAGCCGAGCAATCCGGTCAACTCGATCACCGTGCGACGGCCGAAGCGCGTCACCGCCGCCGCGAACAGATCGTCCGGCACGTCCTTGTGCTGGTAGATCGCGGCGGAAAAATCATGCACCAGCGCGGCGTCGTCATCCGTGAAATCCGGACGGCGTCCGCCGGCGAGCGCCTCGATCTCGAATTCCGGCACCCCGGCCTTGCGCGCCTCGCCGGCATGCACGCCAAACTCATATTCCGCGCCCCAGAAGGAGGCGGTGGCAAGGATGGCGAGTTCCGAGAGGCGCGGCGACAGGCCGGTGCGATAGCGGCAGAAGGCGCCGACCGCCTGCGCGGTCTCGGCCAGTTCCGGGCTCTCGACATAGATGTGGAAGGGCGCCGGCACCGCGCCGGCCCTCGGACGGCCGATGGCATCGAAAATGCGCAGCTGCTCGGCGTCGAGATCGGCGGGGTTCAGTTCGCGGTAGCGCGGGGGAGTGCCGGTCTGGCTGTTCATGTCACCTCCTCAGGCGCTGGCGGCGAGGGAGGGACGGCCGGACGGCGCGGCGGCCTCGACCGCGACCGGCATGTTGGTCGCCACCGAGCGGCAGATCGCTTCGAGCACGGCGATGTTGCCGATCTTCTGCTCGTCGGTGAACACATAGGGCGCGCCGGTCTCGATCGAGCGGGCGAAGGCTTCGAGATTGGCGCGCACCGTGTCGGTCCACTCATATTCGCGCACGTCCCGCCGTCCGTCCTTGTGCTGGATGGTCAGCGTCGTCGGGCCCGGCGTGTCGGGGTGCGTCTGGTTGCGCGCCTCGACCCAGGCCTCGGTCCCGAACACGGTGATGCCGATATAGAGCGGCGTCACCAGAATCGCGTTGAGATAGCCGGTGGCGCCGGAGGCGAAGCGCGTGTGAACGGAGACCACATCGCCATTCGGCCGGTCGGTCGCCCGCGTCGAGGTCGCGGCATAGACCTCGCTGATCGGGCCGAACAGTTCGAGAAAACCGTCGGTCAGATGAATGCCCATGGCGGTCATGCCGGCCGCGGGAGCGTCCACGGTGGAGGCCCGCCAGTCGGTCTTCGGCACGGAAGCGAGCTTGTCGTGGCTGAAATTCGCCTCGACATGCATGATCGTGCCGAGCGCGCCGGACTGTACCAGCTCCTTGATCTGCAGCATGGCGAGCTCATAGCGGCGCTCATGCCCGATGCCGAGCCGGACACCTGCGGCGCGGCAGGCGGCGACCGAACGTTCGGCGTCGGCACGTGTCAGCGCCAGCGGCTTCTCGCAGAACACATGCTTGCCCGCCTGCGCGACCATGGCGACCTGCGCGGTGTGCAGCGAATGCGGGGTGCACAGGATCACCGCGTCGATCGAGGGATCGGACAGCACGTCGTCCCAGTTCGTGGTGAGCGGGACGCCATGCTCGGCGGCAAAGGCGGCCTGCGCGTCCGAGGTGTCCATGGCGGCGACGATGCGGAGCTGGTCGGAATCCGCCATGCGGCGGATCATGTGCTTGCCCCACCAGCCAAGGCCGGCGATTGCGGCGCGGATCATATGGTCCTCCCCTGCCGCCTTGCCCGGCGGCTTTTGATCTTGAGAATGCTATTCGGCGGCTGCGGAATGGCGCCCGGCATTGACTGCCGGCATCACTTTCTCCGCCATCAGCTCAAGGGAACGTATGGCGAGCGGTTTGTCCGCCCAGTCATGGCCGGCATAGAGCAGGGTTCCGAACGGGCCGACCTCATCCTGAAACGCGGCGAGTTCGTCGGCAACCTTGTCCGGCGTGCCCCAGATGACGAGATCGGACAGCACGCTGTCGACCGTCACCGAGCTGTCCGGCGCGTTGGGGTCGCGCTTGAACAGGTTCGCCCGGCCATTGCTCACCAGCTTGGTCGCCAGCGAGTTGTAATAGGCATAATAGGGGCTGCCGGGCTCGGTCGCGTAGCGCTTCGCCGTGGCAAGATCATCGGCGACGAAGATGCTCTTGGCGACGCGCCAGTTGGCGGGGTCGGCCGGCCGGCCGCCCTTCTCGCAACCCTCGACATAGCGCGGCCAGTGGGTCTTTACCCAGCACGGCAGCAGGAAGTTCGCCGAGATCGGGTCCCAGCCGCGTTGCGCGGCCTCGGTCACGCCCTTGGAGAACGGCGCGACCGCGGTGACGACGATGGGGGGGTGCGGCGATTGATAGGGCTTGTGCATCGCCCCCTGTCCGAGCGCGGGGATGTAGGTGCGCTCGGTGGTGATGTTCCAGTACTTGCCTTCGAGCCTGTAGGGCGGCTCACCCGACCAGATGGCGAGGATGTGGTCGATGGCCTCGACGAACATCTCGGTACGGTTCTTGTCGAGATTGCCGAACACTTCGGCGTCGGACAGCAGGCCGCCCGGGCTGATGCCCATGAGATAGCGGCCCTTGGCCATATGATCGAGCATCGCCACCTCGCCGGCCACGCGCGCGGGATGCTGGTTCGGCAGGTTGATGGTGCCGGAGCCGAGCTTGATGGTCTTGGTCTCGTTCAGCAGCCAGGCGATGAAGATGAGCGAGGAGGTGATGGTCTCGGCGCCGTCGGTCACATGCTCGCCGAAAAAGCCTTCGCAGAACCCCAGCTTCTCGGCGATGAGGCAGAATTCCCGATCTTCCTGCAGCGTCTCGCTCAGCGGACGGTGCAGCGGGTGGATCGGCATGGTGAAAAAGCCGAGTTTCATGATGCGCGTTCCCGGTTCGCGACAGCGTTGTTCGCGGTGGTGTCATGGGCCGGCGTGTCGGCCGGCAGAGTGGCGGCGCTGCAAAGGGCGCCGGTGGCGAAAATCAGCGGTTCACCGTCGCGATGCGCGGCGCGCAGCACCCGGCCGAGAAAGATCAGATGGTCGCCGGCCTCGATGATCTGCTCGGTGCGGCACTCGAAACGGGCGATCGCTTCCTCGATCAGCGGCGCGCCGTGATCACCGATGCGGTGCGCGACGGTTTCGAACTTGTCCGGCTGCGGCGTCGCGAAATGCCGGCACAGATGCTTCTGATGGGTGCCGAGGACATTGACCGCGAAATGGCCCGCCATCGTGAAGTTCGCGAGGGAAGGCGCCTGTCGGCGCAGGCTCCACAGCACCAGCGGCGGGTCGAGCGAGACCGAGGAGAAGCTGTTGGCCGTCAGCCCTTCGAGCTTTCCGTCGGCCGTGCGCGTGGTGACGATGGTGACCCCGGTGGCGAAGCGCCCGAGCGCCCGCCGGAAATGACCATGATCGTCGCTGGACCGGAAATCGATGACATGTTCGCTCATGAGGACGACGTTAGAACGGTCGTGCTCGCTGTAGAAATGATATGATATGCTCGCCTCCATCAGGAAACATAATGGCGATGAGCGAGACCCTGCGGGATATCCGACTGTTCGTGGCGGCCTATGAGGAGCGCTCCTTCACCGCCGCCGCCGAGCGCGAGAACGCCACCCAGTCCGGCGTCTCGCAGCACATCCGCAAGATCGAGGACCGCTTCGGGGTGAAGCTGTTCGCGCGCGGTGGCGGCACCGTGCAGCCGACACCGGCCGGCGAGAGCTATTACCGGCACTGCATCGAGCTGTTGCGGCTCAACGAGGCGGCCAATCGCTCGGTGGGCCGGTTCGGTACCGGTCTGGACGGCGAGATGGTGGTGGGACTGATGCCGACCATGACCCGCTCCGTGCTGGCCCCGGCGCTCGCCCGCTTCGTCGCGTTGCATCCCAATGTCGTGGTGCGCGTGACCGAAGCCTATTCGGCGATCCTGACCCAGCAGGTGCGGGCCGGCGAGCTCGCTTTCGCCATCGTGCCGGCCTCGACCGCGACGGTGGGCGTGAAGACCACGCGGTTCGCCTATACGCCGGAAGTTCTGGTCTCGGCGGTGGACGCGGAGCGGGAGCATATGCGGCCGGTGCGGCTGGCCGATCTCGGCCCCTTGAAAGTAGTGGTGCCGAGCGCGCAGAACGCCCGGCGCGCCAGTATCGAGACCTATCTCGCCTCGAACGGCGTCGCGGTGGAGCAGCGGCTCGAACTCGATGCCATGATGGGCACGCTGGACTTCGTCGCCTCGACCGACTGGGTGGCGATCCTGCCCGGGCTGATGATGGCGCAGGAGGTCGAATGGTCGGCCGGAGCGCAGGCCATGCGCCGCTTCACCGTCAACCCGATCGACGATCCCCCGCTCGGAATCGACCTTGTGCAGATCGAGCCGGCGCGGCGGTCGCTGGAGCCGGCCGCCGCGGCCTTTCTCGACATTCTCGCGCAGGAAACGGCGCGGATCGGCCGGGTCTGGGGCGAGCGCGCCGGGCTCTATGGGGTCGCCGGCGCGTCGTCGTGACGGCCGGTTCTCCTGCCGTCCGCGGCCGTGAACGCACCGCTGTGGTTCGCTTTGGCGTCAGCCCTGGCGGAAAGGATGACGTTCCTTCATACGCGGCGGGCGAGCGGGGGAATGGCGAGATCGGCGGCGAGCGTGTCCAGCTGCTGTTGCAGCGCCGCTGGCATCGGAACGCCATCGCGGGCGCGGGCCTCACGCAGCGCGGCGCGGCGGTCGCCGGGAATGCGCACGCCGTCCGTGCCGGGCAGGGGAGTGTCGTTGCGCAGCTCATCAAGCTGGGTCGCCAGCAGCGCCGCGAAGGCATCCGGCGGCATGAAGCGGCCGACATCCAGCGCCAGGATGAAATGGCCGGTATTGGTTTCGGTGGAGGAATCGGCGTTGAAATCGACCACCTCGCTGCCGAAGGCCGCCCCATTCAGCGTGCCCGCGAGCAGGCCGAGCATCAAGGCGAGGCCAGAGCCCTTATAGCCGCCGATCGGCAGCAGCAGACCCTCGCCGCTGCGCTTGGGGTCGGTGATGGCGCGGCCATCGGCCTTGCTGACCAGCCAGCCCTCGGGCATCGGAACGTCGTTCAACAGATGCTTCTTCACCGTGCCATAGGAGACGACGGTGGTGGCGATGTCGAGCAGCACCGGCGGCTTGCCCTCGCCGGCGGGAATGGCGATGGCGAGCGGGTTGGTGCCGAGCAGGGACGAGGTGCCACCCCAGATCGCCATGTGGTTGGAGCTCGCGACCACCGAGTAGATGCCGACCATGCCGCGCCTTGCCAGCATGTCGACATAGAGCGAGGCCGGGCCGGCATGGTTGGAACGGCGCACGCCGACCCAGGCGACGCCGATCTCGCGGGCTATCGCCACGGCGGTATCGGCCGCGGTCGACATCACCAGGTGACCCATGCCGTTATCGCCGTCGACCAGCGCGACGCCGGGGGCGGATCGCGCGACGGAAATGGTCGGGGTGGGATTGACCGCACCACCCTTTAGCCGCCTCACATATTGCGGCAGGCGGAAAATGCCGTGGCCGTCGGCACCGGTCAGGTCGGCCTCGACCATGAGGGTCGCCACGCGCTGCGCGTCCGTGGCCGGCAGGCCGCACACCTCCATCGCGTCGGCGATCAGACCTTCAAGGGCGGCGGGGGGAAGAGTGGCAGGGGCGCCGGAATCCGGCTTCACGGCGGCGTTCATTGGGGCGTACCTGCGGAAGGGGTTTTCGGGCCTGCCGAATGTTCGGAAGCGATGGAGCGGGTCTCGCCGCTTGCCGTCAGGGTGCGGGTGGCCTCGACATCGGCATAGGTCCAGAAGATGGCGAGCGGCGCGCTGTCCGAGGCGTTGCGGAAGCGGTGCGGCACATCAGGGGGAATCCAGGTCGTGTCGTGCTGCGACAGCTGATAGGTGACGCCGTCGATCTCGAACTCCGCGTCGCCTTCGAGGATGATCACGCTCTCCTCGCAATTATGGCTGTGCAGCGGGATGGCCGCGCCCGGCCCGAAGCGGGTGATGCCGTTCAGCAGCTTCTGCGAGCCGATCTCGGCGGTTACGAGCCGGACGGTGCGGGCACCGCCACCACGCTCGGTCACGGGCAGGTCGTTCGGGCGCAGGATGGCGGGAGCGGATGGCTGCGTGCTCATGCGTTCACCGCCTTGCGGGTCTGCGCGTCGAGACCGAACCAGCCGGCGGCGGTGCGGCCAAGGATCGTGGTCTCGTCCGCTTTCGACAAGCCGGCGGCGCGGACCTGCCGGGCCCCTTCCAGCGTGCCCATGTCGAACGGGTAGTCGCTGCCCAGCAGCACATGATCGGCGCCGAACGTATCGGTGAGATAGCGCAGCGCCGGGCCGAAATGGGTCAGCGTGTCGAAATACAGCCGGCGGATCGAGACTTCCGGGCTCTCGCCGATGAAGCGCCGGCATTCCGGCCGCTCCTTCCAGCCATGAATCATGCGGCCGGTCTGGAACGGCAGGAAGCCGCCGCCATGCACCAGGCAGATTTTCAGGTCGGGGTAGCGCTCCAGCACGCCGCCGAACACCAGCGAGGCCGCGGCGATGGTGGTTTCAAGCGGGTTGCCGATCAGGTTCTTGAGATAGAACGCGTTGGTGCGGTCGGCGGCCGCGGTCTTCTGCGGATGGATCAGCAGGAAGGCGCCGAGTTCCTCGGCGGTGGCCCAGATCGGCTCCAGCGCCGGGTCGTCAAGGTTCCTGCCTTCGATGTGCGAGCCGATCTGCGCGCCTTTCAGCCCCAGCTTGGTCACGGCGCGCCGCAGCTCGTCCGCCGCGCGGGCGGGATCCTGCATCGGCAGGGTGGCGATGCCGAGGAAGCGGGTCGGGTGGCGCCGTACCAGATCGGCGATCGCCTCGTTCTGGATCTGGCACAGCGCGGCGGTGAGCGCCGCCTCGCGCTCGTAAAGGAAGGTCTGCGGGCAGTTGGAGAGCACCTGCAGATCGAAGCCGGCATGATCGAGATCGGCGAAGCGCCGGTCGAGATCCCAGCCGCCGCGCGGGAATGGCCGCTGCACGATGTCGCCGACCTTCAGGACGCCGCCCTCCTCATCGACCTCCGAGAGTGTCGGCCCGATCTCGGGCGCCTCGCGCCGCATGCGAGCCATCATGTCCTCGGTGAGGATATGGGCGTGAACGTCGATGACGGGAGCGGCAGGCGCGAGAGAGGTCATGCTGATGTCCTAGTCAGAGGAATGCGACAGGGCCTCGGCAACGCCGGCACGGCGCGCCGCGCGGCGGGCGAGGAGAAAGCTGAGCAGGGGCAGGCAGAGCGAGCCGATGACGAGCAGGGCCAGCACCGCGGAAAGCGGGCGCTGCACGAAGATCGCGGCGCTGCCTTCCGACAGCATCAGGCTCTGGCGCAGCGAGCTTTCCATCATCGGCGCCAGCACCACGGCGAGCACCAGCGGCGCCCGCGGTATGTCGGCGCGGATCATGAGATAGCCGACCATGCCGAACAGCAGCGTCAGCCCGACATTGAACAGGCTGAGGCTGATGGCGTAGGCGCCGACCAGCGACACGATGAGGATGCCGGCGACGAGGTAGGAATAGGGAATGCGCAGCACGCTCGCGAACAGCGGGGCGAGCGGCAGGTTCATGATGAGCAGGATCACATTGCCGATGAACATCGAGGCGATGAGGCCCCAGACCAGATCGGCCTGCTCGGTGAGCAGCATCGGCCCCGGCCGGATGCCGAGCAGCACCAGCGCGGCAAGCAGCACGGCGGTCGAGGCCGAGCCGGGAATGCCGAGCGCGAGCATCGGGATCATCGCGCCATGGGCGGCGGAATTGTTGGCGGATTCCGCCGCGGCCACGCCATCGAGCGCGCCATGGCCGAACTTCTCCGGGTGGCGGCTCGCCTTCTTCTCCACGACATAGGCGAGCAGCGCCGCAACCGTCGGCCCGGCGCCGGGCATCAGCCCGATGAGCAAGCCGATGAAGCCGCCGCGCACGATCGCCATCCGGCATTCCGCCCAGTCCTTGCTCGTCAGCCACATATCCTTGAGCCGGGTGCGGATGACCTGACCCGACTGGGTCTGCTCCATCGACACCAGGATCTCGGCGATGCCGAACACGCCGATGGCGACGGGCAGGAAATCGATGCCTTCCAGCAGCTCCAGCGAGCCGAAGGTGAGCCGCGACGTGCCCTGGATCGGGTCGGTGCCGACCAGGGCGATCATCAGGCCGAGCGTGGCGCCGATCATCGCCTTGAGCGCCGAGCCGGTGCCGAGGCTCGCCGTGGCGGTGATGCCGAGCAGCGCCAGCAGGAAATATTCCGGCGCGGAGAAATTGAGCGCGAAGGCGCTGAGCGCCGGGGTCAGGAACACCAGCGCGGTGACGGAGCCGATGCCGGCGAGGAACGAGCCGATGGCCGCCACGGCCAGCGCCTGTCCGGCGCGTCCCTGCTTCGCAAGCTGGTTGCCGTCGATCGCGGTCATGACGCTCGCAGCTTCGCCGGGGACGTTCACCAGCACCGAGGTAAGCGTGCCGCCATACATGCCGCCATACATGATGCCGGACAGCATCACGAGCGCGGTGACGGGATCGAGGCCGAAGGTGATGGGGAGCAGCAGCGCCATGCCGGCCGATGGCCCGATGCCGGGCAGCGCGCCGATAAGCTGGCCGAGCGTGACGCCGATCAGCACGAACAGCAGGTTGGTGGGCGTCAGCGCGACGGCGAAACCGTTGGCGAGCGAGACGAGTGCGTCCATGTGCGGTCCCTCGCCTCAGATGCCGAGCGGGCCGGTCGGCAAAGCGATGCCGAGCCACGCGATGAAGACGCCATAGACCAGTCCGACCACGATCACGGTGGTGAACAGGCTGGCCATGACCGGCCGCCGCTCGATGCCGAGCAGCAGGAACAGACAGAACAGGACGCTGGCGGTGACGAAGCCCAGCGACGGAATCAACAGCACCATCAGCCAGAGCCCGGCGGTGAGCGCGGCAATGCGCAGGAGGCCGGACCGACCGGGGAAGCTGTGGGGCTCGGCGCTGTCCTCCATCACCGACGTGACGAGAAGGCCGAGTGCCAGAACGACGCCGATCACGCCGACCCAGAACGCGGCGAATGACGAGCCGGGGGCAAAGTCCGCCCAATAGGGCAGTTGCCATGTCCCGAGCAGCACCGTGGCGGAGAGGACGAGCAGCACCAGTGCGGCGATGATGTTGGTTGAGCGCATGCCGAACCCCTGCGTGACGACGGACAGTGGCGGGCCGGGGTTCGCCCGGCCCGCCGGGTCAGCTTCTCACTGCACCGTGGTCGGTTTGGCGAGGCCGAGGTCGCGCAGCAGAGCGAGATGCTCGTCATGCAGTTTCTGCATGTAGGGCTTCACCTGGGCCGCCGGGATCATCTGGCTGCGCAGGAAGTTCTCCTTCAGGCTCGCCTGCCATTCCGGGTTGGCGACCAGCTTGGCGATGGCGTCGTCCCAGAACTTCACCGTCTCGGCGTCGAGACCGGGCGGGCCGGCAAGGCCCCAGGCCTGACCCCACACCACATCGTAGCCCTGCTCCTTCGCGGTCGGGATGTCCTTCAGCTCGGGCGCGGTGCGACGCTCGCTGGCGAGGATCGCGATGATCCGCGCCTTGCCGGCCTTCACCAAAGGCAGTGCTTCGCCCGGCGTCAGGGTCATGAAGTCGACATTGCCGCCAAGGAAGGCCGCCTGCGCGGCGCCGCCGCCGTCGAACGGCACGTAGTTCAGCTTCACCTTGCCGGCCTTTTCGACCAGACCGGACACCATGTGGTCGGTGGAGCCCGACTGGGCGCCAGCGACCTTGACCGAGCGTTCGCGCTTGGCCGCCAGCTCGACGAGTTGCTTCATGTCCTTGATCGGCGAGCTGTCCTGGACGACCAGAACCAGATCGCCCTGGATGAACATGCTGATCGGCGTCAGCTTGTCATAGAGCGTCGGCAGGCCCTGCGTGATCGGCGTGGTCAGGATCGGCTGGGCGATGCACAGCACGACGTTGCGGTCGCCCTGTTTGCCCATGACGAAATTGGCCGCGACCATCCACGAGCCGCCGGTGCGGTTCTGCACCACCAGCGGGTTGGTGATGATCTTCTGCTCGTTGAGGATCTTGGCGGCACGGCGCATCAGCACATCCGGCGTGCCACCCGGGCTGGTGCCCGTGGTGATTTCGATCGGGCCGGTGGGGGCCCCCTGCGCCTGCAGGGCGGTGGGCGCGGCGAGGCAGGCGGCGCCAAGCGCGAACGCGATGGCGGTGTGCTTCAGGCGCAGATGAAGCGGCACGCGTGGCCGCATCTCAGTGTTTGTCTGAATCATGTGGCGTTCCTTCCCAGGCTTGCGGCGGCACAGCGTCTTTTGACGTCTTGTGGTGCAGAGGAAATGGCGACCGTCCGGTGATGTCAAGTTAAAATGAAATAAATATGCTACGTAACCCATGTCGAAACGGCATTTGTATAGTACAAATCGGTATCGATTATGTATCGATAATGTAAAACGCCAGCCTCCTCGGGTGTTTTGAGGTCTGGCTTCCGCTGGCGCACGGTCTGACTGCGCGCCCCACGGTCAGGAGGCGCGTCAGTCTCTAGGTCAACTGGAGCGCTTTTGGCGCCTAATCCAGAAAGCGACAGCCGATATTCTTTTAAATGAAAATTTCCCGTGCTAATATAAGAGAAATAAAACAAAGTCCGGAGGAAGCGGGAATGTCAGCATTACTTACAAAATTATTGAATTATGTATACCAATGCTTAGTCGTTACTGGAACTTCGCACTGCATCGTGGCCGATGAGGGCGCGGGGGTGGGTCGTTCCAAAGGGCGCGATCCGGCATCACGCGGCGTTTCCCATCGCAAGGGTGTCCAGACTCCGCTGTAGCGCGGCGGGCGGTATATTGCGGGTGATGAAGACGATCCGCGTGGTGTGGTCCGCGCTCGGCCACGCCTCCAGCTGCACCGGCGGATGCAGCACGTTCTGCACCGCGTGGACGACGAGAGGCGCCGCTTCGCCGCGCAGCGCCACGATGCCCTTCATGCGGAGGAGATCGCGGCCGCGCAGCGAGAGGATGGCGCGCAGCCATCCGCGCAGCGCGTCGCGGCTGACCGGCCGATCCAGCGTGATCGCGAATGCCTGGATGCCCTTGTCGTGGTGGGAAGGCGCCTGCCCGGTCGGTGTGTGGGGCGCGTGAGCGGCCGCGAAGGCGGCGTCGTTCAGCCAGCGCAGCACGTCGCCGCTGTCGCGCGTCGGTGCCCGCGCGGCGTGGGCGAACAGATCGTCCGGGGCGATGTGTCCCTGAACCACGGTCAGGATTTCAGCGCCGGGGTTTATCGCTCTCAGCCGCTCGCGCAGCGTCGCGATCGCCTCCGGCGTGGCGAGATCGGACTTGGTGAGCACCAGCACATCGGCGAGCCCGACCTGATGCCGTGACTCCTCGAACTCGTCGAGCTGGCCGGCGCCATTGGCGGCATCGACCGTGGTGACCACCGCGCGCAACGCAAAGCGCTCCGCCAGCGTGCGCTCGGTCAGGAACATCTGCACCAGCGAGGCCGGGTCCGCGAGGCCTGTGGTTTCGACGACGATGCGCGAGAAGGGCGGAACCTCGCCCCGTGCCGCCTTGCCGGTCAGGTCGTCCAGCGTATCGACAAGGTCGCCGCGCACGGTGCAGCAGATGCAGCCGCTCTGCAGCACGACGGTGTTCTCGATCGAACTCTCGACCAGCAGATGGTCGATGGCGACATCGCCGAATTCGTTGATGATCACGGCGCTGTCCGCCATGCCGGGATCGCGCAGCAAATGGTTCAGCAGCGTGGTCTTGCCGCTGCCGAGGAAGCCGGTGATCAGCACGACGGGGATCATGGCGGCGTCTCCCCCTAGAGGTCGAGTTCCAAGATATAGAGCCCGCCCGCGTGACGGTCGGCGCAGTAGACGATGCCGTTCTCGTCGACATAGACCTCGTTGATCTGGGTCGCCGGCACGCGCGCACCGGGCGCCGCGGCCGGCACGAAGGCGCCGACCTCGCGCGGAATCAGCGGGTCGCTGATGTCGTGGATGCGCAGGCCGCCATTGAACAGCGTCGAGAACAGCAGGGTCTCGGAGTGCAGCGCCGTCTCGCGTGGCGGGTTTTCATGCAGATTGTGGCAGCCGAACCGGCCGCCCTTGCGGGAATATTCGTCGAAGGAGGGCATGGGCAACGTCGCGAGCGGCACCGGATTGTCCTCGCAGCGTATGTCGAGAATCCAGGTGAGCTTCGGCCAGTCGAAGCCGTCATCATGGATGCACTCATGGCTTGCGACCGCCAGATCGCGGCCGAACAGCGGCATCAGCGTATGCGCGAAGCCCGGGAAGGGTGGATTGGGGCTGAAGCGGGAGATGACGGTCGGGCGGGACTTGTCCGAAACGTCCATCACGAAGAAGCCGCCGTCGATATAGCCGACATAGGCGCGGTCCGGGCGGGCCGGGTAGACATTGGTGTTGTGGCAACGAATCCCGGTGTCGATCTTCAGGCGCGGCGGTGGTGGGGCGTCGTCACCTTCGGCCGTACCCGGCATCCACCAGCGGCCGGCCTCGACCGGCTTCGACGGGTTGCGCACGTCGATGATGCGGTAGGGCTGGTCGTCGAGCGGGTTGCGCGGGGTGAAGTCGGGCGCCCCGGCCGCGCAGTGGACGAATTCGCCATCGACGAACCAGACCTGATGCACGCCGCGCGAATGCGGGCCGGAGCAGTCGAAGAAGCTGACGGAGCGCGGATGCTCCGGCACGGAGATGTCGAACAGCTCGATGCCGGCCGGCTGCGCGCCGTGCTCATAGGTCTGATAGGCCACCGCCATCAGATTGCCCGAGGTCTCCAGCGAGTTCGAGCGCACCCGGTTATGCGGCAGGTCGGTCTGGACGATTACCCTGGGGCGGGCCGGATCGGTGACGTCGACGCCGGTGAAGTTCTTCGGCGGGCCTTCATGCGCGAGCCAGAGAATGCGGCGGCCATCCGGTGCCTTCTGGAGCGACATGCCCTCGCCGATGCCGCCGAAGCCGGCGATCGGGTCATGGGCGATGAGCTTCATGCCGGAGATCAGGTCGATCTTAACGTCGGCAACCCTGGTGTGGTCGAGCATGCGCAGTCCTCCCGGATGGACCCACGCGGACAAGACCCGTCGAACGGTCCTTCTGATTGTTAATCAAAAGGATGTTCGAACAAAATAGCTATGTCAATAAAGGCGAGTGTTGTTTGTTCGCCTCGCGGCTAGTTTCCCTCGTCGCCATTGCCCGCCGAGAGGCTTCGGGAGACCTCCTCATAGTTGCGGATCACCACCTCCACGCTGCCCTGAAAGTGCTCGGCGAGCACGGCGGTGGCGCGGTCCGCGTCGCGGGCGATCGCGGCTTCCGCGATGGTGCGATGCTGGTCGCGCACGCGTTTCAGCAGCTCCTGCGACGACGAGGTCACGACGATCACGCCGCGCCGATAGCGCTGGAAATGATCGGACAGCGCCCCGCAGAAATGCAGCAGCCAGGGCGAGTCGCAGGCGGCGATCAGGCTGTAGTGGAAGCGGTCGTGGCGCAGCTCCCATTCGTCCACCGTCTTGCGGTCCTCGACCGAATGCGGCAGCGGCGTGCGCTCCAGCCGGTGCAGGGCGGCCAGGATCTCCGCCTCCCAATCCTCATCGCCGCGGGCGATGGCGCGGCGCAGCGCGTTGCAGCTGAGCTCGGTGCGCAGCGCGCACAGATCATGCAGGTCCGACAGCGAGAGCGGGGCGACGGTGTAGCCACGGTGGCCTTCGAAACGCACCAGCTGATCGGACACCAGACGCGACAGGGCCTCGCGCAGCGGCGCGATGCCGACGCCATAGATCGCGCTCAGCTGGCGAAAGCGCAGCCGCTCGCCGGGCTTGAGATGACCGGCGATCAGGTCGCGGCGCAGCCGGGCGTAAATCTCGATGCCGAGCGTTGTCGATTCGTCGTCCGCGACCGCGACGGGCTGAAGGGACACAGGGCACTCTCCACGGCTACAATTACCGGTGGATCATACGCGCGGGGGACGTTCGATCAAAGCGAAGATGTTCGAGGCCCAATGGGCCAATCGTCTAACGCTTTGCGTTGTCCTCGGTTTCCCGACCGGCGAGGTGGGTCAGCACCGGGCCGACGCCGGTGAGGAAGGTGTCGACCGCGTTGCGGATCATGGTCGGCCGGTCGACCGGCATCGGGAACTGGTACACGATCTCGCGGACGCCGTAATAGAAGATGCCACCCTGGAGGGTCCAGAACAATTCGACCTCCTCCGGCCTCGGCGGTTCGTTCCCGCTCAGCCCGAAACTCTGCCGGGTTGCCAAGGTGATGGGCCGCAGGATCTCAGCCTCCACCTTCGCGGCATAGCGCCGGTTGATGTCGACGCCGCGCAGCCCCGCGAAGATGTAGATGCGGATCCATTCCGGCGTGAAGATGGTGCGCGTGTAGTCCTCATAGAAGCGGATGATGCGCTCGCGGATCGGGCGGCTCTCGTCCATCAATCCCTCGCGCCATTCGCTCTTCCAGCGATTGACGTAGATTTCCTGGTAGACGGCGGCGATCAGGTCGTCCTTGCTGGGGAAATAGCGGTAGAGCAGCGGCTGGGTGACGCCAAGGCGCTGGGCAAGTTCGCGGGTGCCGGCCTCGAACCCGACCTCCGCGAACAGCTCGATGGCCTTGCGGACGAATTCGCGATGCCGGTCTTCGGGCTTGTTGCGGGTGCGCCGGGCCGCGCGAACCGTGCCGGCGGCTTCAGCGGAGGGAGATGACGGGCCGTCCATTGATCTTGCGTCGATATCCCTGTCGCGGCGCGTCTCACACGGCCGGGTTGTCGGCTTCCATGCCGAGCGCAAGGCGCCCGAAAGCGGCGTTGGCGACATCGGTGCTGAAGGCGATATGGGCGCTTATAGCATGGGCGTCGCGAAAGCGGCGCTGCGCGCTGCCCGAAAGATAGAGCGCCTGCGCGCCGCCTGCGCCATTGATTTCGTCCACCGCCTGCGTCGTCAAGCCGGTCGCGAAGGCCAGATCCCGGCGATAGGCGAATTTCGTCACCGGGTCGGGGACATGGCCGCGCGCGGCATCGCGCATCGCCTCATGGCAGATCGCCAGCATCATGCGCCGGGCGTGGGACAGCCGGGTCGCGGCGCTGCCGATGTGAATCTGCACGCTCTGCAGTTCGGCCAGCCGCGCGCCGGTATAGCTCGCCGCACGCTTGCGGGTGGACGCCACGTGATCGGTGAGGGCGCCTTCGCCATTGCCAAGCCCGACACCCGAGAGGATGGCCGGGAACAGGGCGAATACCGGCAGGCGGTAGAGCGGCGCGGGATGCCGCTCGGCACCCGGCGTCCCGCCGCCTTTCAGATGCGCGACCGAGACGGTCATCTCCTCCGGCACGAAAACCTCCTCGCACACCACGTCGTTGGAGCCCGTGCCCTTGAGCCCCGTGACCTGCCAGGTGTCGAGAATCCTGTAGTCCGCGCGGGGGAGCAGGAACACACGGTGGTCCGGCGCCGCGCCGTCCGCGCGCAGGATGCCGGCGAGCATGTTCCAGCCGCAGACATCGACGCCCGAGGAAAAGGGCCAGCGCCCGGAAAGCACATAGCCGCCTGGCGCCTTCGTCACCTTGGCGGCGGGAAAGACGAAGGAGGAGGCGATGAGCGCGTCACGGTCCTCGTTCCAGACGCGGTCCTGCGCGGCCGGCGGGAACATGGCCAGCATCCAGTGATGGCTGGCGAGGTTGGTGAGATTCCACGCCGTCGAGGCACAGCCGGCGGCGAGCGCGGCGCCGATGGTGATCAGGCTTTCATAGCCGAGTTCGGCGCCGCCGACCGCCTGCGGCTGAAGCATCCGGTAGAGGCCGCTCTCATGCAGATCGCGCTCGCTTTCCGGCGGCAGGCGCCGCAAATCCTCGGTGCGCGGGGCGCGTTCGGCGAACACCGAGGCGAGTTCGACGGCGCGCCCGAGCAGTTCATCGTGGCGCCGCTCCTCGGGCGAGCGGGCGAGGGCGGGCACCGAGATCGTGGCGCTCATCACCGCCTCCCTCACGCGTGCCGGCGGCGGTCGAGGTAAAGGGTCGCCTCGAGATTCTCGCCAACCTGCTCGAAGCGGTCGGCGAGACGCTTGAGCTCGGGAATCCGCGAGGTGTCGAGGCTGGAAACATCCGGCCAGTCGACCTCGACGAGATTGCCGCCGGGATCGCGCAGATAAAGCTGCACCGTGCCGTCGGGCATCTCGTTCACGCCATTGCCGAAGGTCGTGTGGTCGATGAGGCCGGCGTCGCGCGCCCGCTCATACACGCCCATGAAGTCGTCCACGTTGAGAGCGAAATGCTGAAAGTTCGGCGTGGCGTCGGGCAGGCCGAAGATGTGCAGCTGCTGGTTGCCGCAGCGCAGATACTGGGTGCGGAAGCCGAAATTATAGGTCGGGATGATCTCCATCCCGAACAGCTCGACATAGAAGCGAACGGACTCGTCGACATCGCGGGCGCTGATCGAGAGATGGTTCAGGCCGGTGGCGTGCATGGCGTTCCCTTCCTATTAATTATCGAACGATAAATAACATGGGCGGGTGGACCCCGGCAAGGCTTGACACGTCTCGGTCATTTAGTTTTCACTCGATAAATAAGAACGGATAGCGATGGACCGCGCCGCGCCTCGCCGCTCGCGCCCACATGTGGCTCCACCGAGGGGCCGGGAGGAAAACATGCCCCGCCATTTGAAGACCGCCCGCTCCAGCGCGGAGCGGGCCGACGCCGATGCGCAGGTGCGCGCCACGGTCGAGACCATACTGAAGGAGATCGAGGCCGGCGGGGACGCGGCGGTCCGCGCCTTTTCCGAGCGCTTCGACAAATGGTCGCCGGCGAGCTTCAAGTTGTCCGAGCCGGAGATCGAAGCGGCGCTGTCGAAGGTCTCGAAGTCCGATCTCGACGACATCCGCTTTGCCCAGGCACAGGTGCGCAACTTCGCCCAGAAGCAGCGCGCCTGCATCACCGACCTTGAGGTGGAAACCCTGCCGGGCGTGGTGCTCGGCCACCGCAATGTGCCGGTGGAGCGTGTCGGCTGCTATGTGCCGGGCGGCAAATATCCCATGGTCGCCTCCGCCCATATGAGCGTGGTCACCGCCAAGGTCGCCGGCGTGAAGAGCGTCGTGGCGGCGGCCCCGCCCTTCGAGAACGGACCGCATCCCGCCATCGTCGCGGCGATGCATCTGGCGGGAGCCGACGAAATTCTCGTGCTTGGCGGGGTACAGGCCGTGGCCGCGATGGCGCTGGGCACCGAAACGGTCGCGCCGGTCGACATGCTGGTGGGGCCGGGCAATGCCTTCGTCGCCGAGGCCAAGCGGCAACTCTATGGCCGCGTCGGCATCGACCTGTTCGCCGGCCCGACCGAAACGCTGGTGATTGCCGACGCTACGGTCGATGCCGAGATCTGCGCGACCGACCTTCTGGGCCAGGCCGAACACGGACCGACCTCGCCGGCGGTGCTGCTCACCAATTCCGAGACGCTGGCGCGCGCGACCATGGCCGAGATCGAGCGACTGCTCGACATCCTGCCGACCCGCGAGATCGCCTCGGTTTCCTGGCGCGATTTCGGCGAGGTGATTGTCTGCGACAGCCTCGACGAGATGGTGGCCGAGGCCGACCGCATCGCATCCGAGCACGTGCAGGTGATGACCGCCGACCCCGACTACTTCCTGAACAACATGCGCAATTACGGCGCGCTGTTCCTCGGCCCGCGCACCAATGTCGCCTATGGCGACAAGGTGATCGGCACCAATCACACGCTGCCGACCAGGAAGGCGGCGCGCTACACCGGCGGGCTCTGGGTCGGCAAATTCCTGAAGACCTGCACCTATCAGAAGGTGACCAGCGACAAAGCGAGCGCGGAAATTGGCGCGTACTGCTCGCGGCTCTGCGTGCTCGAAGGTTTCCTCGGCCATGCCGAGCAGGCCAATGTCCGGGTCCGCCGCTATGGCGGCGGCAATGTCGAGTACGCGGCGGCTGCGGCCCACACGATCGGGTGACGCCGGCCCGCCGCGCCCCTCGGATTCCCTCTGCCATGCCCGGAGCCGCAGCATGAGCCTTCTCAGCGACCGCGCGCCTTATCTCGCCTTTCCGGACCGGCCGCGCCTGCATTTGCCCGATGATGCCCGCGTCGCGGTCTGGATCATCGTCAATGTCGAGGAATGGTCCATCGCCCGGCCTATGCCGCGCACCGTGCTGCCGCCGCCCATGGGCCAGCCGCTGATGCCCGATCTGCCCAACTGGGCCTGGCATGAATACGGCATGCGGGTCGGCTTCTGGCGGCTGCTTAAAGCCATCGAATCCCGCGGGCTTCGCGCCACTTTCGCGGTGAACGGCCATGTCTGCCGTTCCTATGAGCGGGTGGCGCGGGCGGCGCGCGATGCCGGCTGGGAGTTCATGGGCCACGGCTATGTGCAGCAGCCCATGCATCATGCGGAGGACCAGCGCAAAGCGATCTTCGACACGGTGGAGGCGATCCGTGATTTTACCGGCCGCCCGCCGCCGGGCTGGGAAAGTCCCGGCCTCACCGAAAACGATGCGACGCTCGACCTGCTGAAGGAGGCCGGCGTCGGCTATGTCGCCAATTGGGTGATCGACGACCTGCCGCTGGAACTCGCCACCGCCCATGGGCCGATGCTGTCGGTCCCCTATTCGGTGGAGACCAACGACATCGTCGTGCATGCCGTGCAGCATCAGCCTTCCGACGCCTTTCTGCGCCGCTGTACGCTGCAGTTCGACCGGTTGTGGGAGGAGGGCGCGGAGAACGCCAAGGTGATGGCGATCAGCACGCACCCCTATCTTACCGGCGTGCCGCACCGCATCGGCTATTTCGAACAGTTGCTGGACTATGTGCGCACCCGGCCGCAGGTGGCGATGATGACCGGCGAGGCGATCGCCGACTGGTATCGCACGGCGAGCCGGTAATCGGTTTAGAAGCTCGGCAGCCGGGGCGCTCCGGGCGCGATGGGCAGCACATTGTCGCGCCAGAAGCCGTTGCCGCGTTCGCCGAGCAGTTCGGCGAAGAGGCCGGGTCGGCTAAGATCGGCGGCGCTGATCCTGCGCACGGTTATTCCCGCCGCGGCGAGGTGCTCCTGCCGTCGGCGCTCGGCCGATGGGAGCAGGGCCGAGGGCTCGAAAAGCACGGCCGCGGCGGTCTCGCCAAGCCACAGGAACATGTCCACCGGGATCTGCACCCCAGCAGCCAGCGGCACCAGTGCGCGCGGCAGCGGCAGGGGGGCGGCGTAGAGCACGTCTTCCGGCACGAAGAGCCCGGCCATCCCCCCTAAACGCTCGCCGATCTCCTCGCGATGGCCAGCGATGATCGCGCGGAGATGCGCGAAATAGAAGTCGATGAACAGGCCGGCGCTGCGGTTCCACCCGCCGGCCAGCCGCTTCAGATGCTCGGCCAGCCGGACATCCGTTGGCGTGTTCTCCTGCCCGATCGCGGGCGGCGGCAGATCGAACGCCTCGTCGTTGAGACGCAGCAATTCCCCCGGACGCACGGGCATCCGGAGGAAACCGTCGAGGGAGCCATTGGCCGGTGCCTTCGCGACGCCATAGGCGACGAGCGGCGGCGCGCCGGCCAGGGTGGGGGGACGGCCTGTCACCGCCGGCTCTCGGGATGCCAGATCAGCAGGCGGCGGCGGACGATTTCGAGACTCTTCACCACTATGAAACCGAGAAGGATGATCTGGACGATGCCGGCGAACACGCCGACCGAGTCGGCGAAGCGCCCGGCCATGATCATCGAGCCCCCCACACCGCGTCCACCCATCAGCATTTCCGTGACAATGGTGGTGATCATGCCGGTCGGCAAGGCGACCTGAAGGCCGGTGATGATCTGCGGCATGGCCATGGGCAGATACACCTCCCACAGCAACGCGGACTCCTTGGCGCCCAGCGACCGGGCCGACCAGATCGGCCATTTGTCAAGGCCGGAGCAGCCGGCATAGGTCGCCGCGACGATCGGGAAGAAGCAGGAGAACGACACCATGATGATCTTCGAGGTGTCGTAAATGTCGAACCACAGGATGAAGATCGGCAGAAAGGCGATCTTCGGCATCGGGAAGCCGATGGAAACCAGCGGGTCGAGGAACCAGCGCATCACTGCCGAACGCGCCATCACAATGCCGGCGGGAATGCCGATCGCCGCGCCGATGACGAAGCCGAGCAAGGCGCGATACAGGGTGAGGCCGAGATCGACCAGCACGTTGCCCGCGAGCACATCCTCCCAGATCCGCCCCAGCACCACGCTGAGCGGCGGCAGCAGGAACGGGTTGAGCGCGCCGAAGCGTGCGCCGAATTCCCACATGCCGGCAAGCAGGGCGACCACCGCGATCTGAACGAGGGTGTCGACCGTCTTCGCTGAGAGGGGGCCGGCCGGACGCGGCGCCGTCACCTTCCTGGCGGGCCTGTCGGGAGCGATGTCGCGGGCCTGAGCCATGGTCATCACGCCTCCCTCCAGCGCAGCGAGCGCCGGGCGAACATCGCGTAGAGGCGATCTGCCGCGAAACCGATGCCAGCGACGAAAAAGATGGCGGCGAACATGGCCGGATACTGTCCGCCGTCGCCGAGCGAGGAAATCATGAAGCCGACGCCATCGGTGGCGATGACGAATTCCGAGCTCACCATCAGGATGAAGGAGAAGGCGAGCGCGGTGCGGCAGCCGTTGAGAATGTCCGGCATCGCCCCGCGCAGCACGACTTCGCGCAGCACGTCGAAGCGCGAGGCACCGAGGCTTGCCGCCGACCACAGCAGGAACGGGTTGACGCCCCGCGCGCCATTATACGTCCCGACCACAACCGGGAGCAGGCAGCCGAGAAAGATCAGCAGGATCTTGGAGGAATCCCCGAGGCCCAGCCAGATCATGACGACGGGGATCAGAGCGGATTTCGGCATGGGGTAGAAGATCTGCACGATCGGATTGACCAGCAGCCGGGCGGGGCGGAACTGCGCCATCATCAGCCCGATGACCACACCGACAATCACCGCAGCGCCCAGTCCTGCCGCCGCGCGGCTGATCGAGCGGGCGGTGTTGTAGAGCAGGTCGCCATTGACCAGCATCTGGACGAAGGCGGAAAACACCTCGCCGAGCCCGGGCAGCATCTGCTGCGAGACGATGCCGCTGAGGCCGAGAAACTCCCAGAACAACGCCAGCAGCAGCAGCGGCGAGAAGCGGAAGGCCGTGTCGATGAGGGTATAGCCAAAGCCGGAGGATCGCCGTCCGCCGGCGAAGATGTCGCTCATCAGTGCACCCCCCGCGTCGCGGCCACCGCCTGCTCGCGCACCAGACGCCAGATGTGCTCGCTGAGCCCGATGAAGTCGCGATTTTCGAGGATCTCCTCGCCGCGATCCTTGGGCAGGTTGACATCGATGACGTGCTGGATGCGGCCCGGCCGCGCGCTCATGATCGAGATGCGGTCGGCGAGGAACACCGCTTCCTGAACGTCATGGGTCACGAACACCACGGTCTTGCGGCTCTCGCGCCAGATCGCGCGCAGCTCTTCCTGCATCACGCGCCTTGTCTGCGCGTCGAGCGCGCCGAACGGCTCGTCCATCAGCAGGATGCCCGGGTCGACCGCCAGCGTGCGGGCGATGGCGGCGCGCTGCTGCATGCCGCCGGAGAGCTGCGAGGGATAGGCGTTCTCGAAGCCGGTGAGATGCACCATGTCGATATAGCGCTGGGCGCGCGGCTCGCGTTCGGCGCTGGGGTAGCCGGCTTTCTTCAGGCCGTAGAGCACATTGTCCTTCACCGTCTTCCACGGGAACAGGGCGAAGTTCTGGAACACGATGCTGCGGTCCGGCCCCGGCGCCGTCACCAGGCCGGCGGCGGTGGAGATCGTCCCGGACTGCACCGGGATGAAGCCACCGACGAGATAGAGCAGCGTGCTCTTGCCGCAGCCCGAGGGGCCGAGCAGGCAATGGAACTCGCCATCGCCGATCTCGAGATTGATGCCGTCCAGAGCCAGTACCCCGCTGCCGCCCTGCGCACCGTAGCTGTGCGACACATCGCTGATCGAAATGCCGCTGGCGAGATGGGCGCCCTGTCGCGGGGCGGCGGATGCGTCGGTCCTGCTCATTGGCTTGCCTCGATCCGCTTCTGTGCCTCCTTGACGAAGCTGAGGTCGACATAGTCGGGATCGACCTTGATGCCGCGCTGGGCGAGGCCGAGATCGACCGCGATATCGATGCTTTCCTGAATCGCCTTCACGTTCGGCACCATGAAGGGATCGCGGAAATAGTCTTCGTTGGTGAACAGGTAGCTCAGCGACTCCGGCGGCTGCTGCATGAAGTTGGCGATGATCTTCACCGCCTCGTCATGGTTCTTGGGATCGGTGAACCAGCGCACGGCGCGCACATGGTCCTCGAAGAAGTCCATCAGCGCCTGGCGGTTGTCCGCGAGGAACGTGCCCTTGGCGGCGAGAAAGACGAGCTGCGACGGCCCCATCGCATCCTTGGAGGTGAACAGCACCTTGTAATTGCCGGTGGCGAGCAGCTGCTTCGACATCGGCTGCAGCACGGTGCCGAGGTCGATCTTCTTCTCATCCAGCATCGCCGGGATGTTGGGGAAGGCGACCTCGACCATCGTGTAGTCGCGCTTGTCCTGCATGTTGTTCTTGCGGAACATGGCGCGGATGCCGGTGTCGGAAGCCGAGCCGATGGCGTTGGTGCCGACCCGCTTGCCCTTCATGTCGGCGATGCTGTTGATGCCGGAATCGGCGCGGACCATGAAGGTCTCGCTGTGGCTGTCGCCGACCCCGTCCTGAATGATGTCGGCCACCACCTTCACGTCGAGCCGGGCATTGGTCGCGGCGAGCGCGAGGACCAACGGGCCGAATGCGGCCATGTCGATCTCGTTCGCCGCCATGGCGGTGATCTGCGGCGAGGACCCGCGGAACCGAATGGGCTCCACCGTGTAACTCTTGCCGTAGTATTTGAGGATGTCCGGCTTGCTGTAGAGCACCGGAATGAGATGGCCCGGCATGGTGGACCAGCCGATGCGGATCTTGACCGGGTCGGCCTTTGCCGGGGTCAACCCGCCGGGGGCGAGGATGAGGGCCGCCGTCGCGGCCGCGAGCGCCAAGGCGCCGCGTCGTGTTGCCATGATCGTTTTCTCCCGATGCGCCCGGGCTTTGGCCGGATCACGTGTTTCTGAGCAGAGAAGATCGGGGCGTCCCACGGACTCCGCGCGGGAGAGGCGAGCGTCCCGGTCGGCTTGGCGTCACCCGCCGCTGGTTCTTCGCGCGGCAGTTCCTGCTTATTTATCGATTGATAATCACTCTGATTTTCGATCATGTCAACGATGCAAGATGATCTCGTCATCGTTCGCAAGCCGTAAGGCGCGGATGGCGCTGCCGGCTAACGCCCGCCGCCGACGGGAATAATGGCGCCCGTGACATAGGCGCTGGCCGGCGAGGCCAGCCACATCACGACATCGGCAACTTCCCCTGCCGTGCCCGGCCGCTGCATCGGAATCATCGGGCCGAGCCGCTCCAGCCGTTCGGGCGCGCCGGCGGCGGCGTGCAGATCGGTGGCGATGAGACCCGGTGCGACGGCATTGACGCGAATGCCTTCCGCCGCCACCTCGCGCGCGAGACCGATGGTGAGGCTGTCCACCGCGCCTTTGCTGGCCGCATAATGCACCCACTCGCCGGCACCGCCGAGTTCGGCGGCGCGCGAGGACATGTTGATGATGAGGCCGCCGCGCCCGCCACGGCGCGTCGACATGCGCTTCACCGCCTCCCGGCAGCACAGGAAGCTGCCGACGACGTTCACGGCCATGATGTCGGTGAGCGCGCGGGCGGTGATCGCCTCGACGCGGCCGAGCGGACCGACACCGCCGGCATTGTTGACCAGCACGTCGGGCGGGCCGAAACGGGCATCAACCGTGCGGAACAGCGCGAGGATGTCGGCCTCTTCGGCGACATCCGCCTTGACGATGAATGCGTCGCCGCCGGCCGTCGTGACGGCCTCGGCAACCGCTTCGGCGCCGGCTGCGTCATCCTTGTAGGTGAGGGCGACCCGATAACGGGCGGCGCCCGCGGCACGGGCGATGGCCGCGCCGATGCCCTTGGAGCCTCCCGTGACGATGAGGGTGCGCGGCGTGGCGGATGCAGGGACTTCGGATACAGGCATGGCACGCCTCCTCAGGCGACGGTGACGAAGCGGTCCGTACCGACGGCGGCAATGATGGCTTCCAGCACCGCGACGCCGTGGATCATCTCTGCGGGTGTCAGGGGATAAGGCGTGCCGCCTTGGGCGGCCTGCGCAAAAGCGTCGAGTTCGGCCCGCAACGTATCGAAGCCGGCCACCGTGTCGTGCGTGGTCGGCGCCGCCGGCACCCCGGAGGCGGTCGGCACCGGCTGCAGGCTGAAACTGTCCAGCGTCGCCCCGGTGATGGTCGCGGTGGCGGCCGAGCCGGCGACCATGAAGCGATAGGTCGGCGCCGCGGTGGTGAAGGCGAGCAGCGAGCCGGTCTGCCCGCTCCGGAAGCGCAGCAGCACCGAGGTTGTATCCTCGGCGCCCGAGGGCGCGGCGCGGTGAACGCTCTGGCAGGCGACGGCCTCCACCGCGCCGAACAGGTCGATCATGCCATCCACGAGGTGGATGCCAAGCCCGGTCATTCCGCCGGCCGGCGACTGATCGGGATCGGTGCGCCACCCGCCGGGCGGCAGGAACAGGCCGGTCGGCGAGGCCATTTCGCCATGGCCATGCAGCGGCGTGCCGAGTTCGCCCGCCCGCACGAGAGCCCGCAATCGGTGCATGTTGGGATGGAAGCGCCGGTTATGGCCGAGCGCCAGCGTCACGCCGGCGCGCGCCGCCGCGGCGACGGCTCGCTCGGCGCTCACCTTCGTCAGGGTGAAGGGCTTTTCGACGAAGATGTGCTTGCCCGCTTCGGCCGCCCGCGCGACCTGCTCGGCGTGCTGGAGATGCGGCGTCGCCAGCACCACCGCCTCGACCGAGGGATCGGCCAGCACGGCCTCAAAACTGTCCTTGAGTTCGATGCCGGCGGAGGCGGCGAAGCCCTCTGCCTTGGCGCGGGTCCCGGTCGCGGCGCAGGTGAAGCGGATGAGGTCGCTTTTCCCCTGGACAGAACCCACGAGAGACTGGCCCCAGCGGCCGAGCCCGATGATCGCGGTGCGCAGCATGGTCTAGAAATCCACCTGGTCCGCGCCCTTGAGCGCGAGCATGTCGCGGGCCTCATCGGGCGTGGCGAGTTCAAGACCCATGCCTTCGAGGATCTGCCGTGCCTTCCGCACCTGCGCGGCGCTGGAAGGCGCGAGTTCGCCCGGCCCGAGCCACAGCGAATCTTCCAGCCCGACGCGGACATTGGCCCCCATAGAGGCGGCCATGGCGGCGACCCGAAGCTGCGAGGCCCCGGCGCCGAGCACCGACCAGCGATACTGGTCGCCGAACAGCCGGTCGGCCGTGCGCTTCATATGGATGATGTCTTCGGGATGCGTGCCGATGCCGCCGAGAATGCCGAACACCGACTGCACGAAGAGCGGCGGCTTGACCAGGCCGCGATCGAGGAAATGCTTGAGATTGTAGAGATGGGCGATGTCGTAGCACTCGAACTCGAAGCGCGTGCCATTGCCATAGCAGGTCTCGAGAATGTACTCGATGTCCTTGAAGGAGTTGCGGAAAACCAGATCCCGCGTCGCTTCCAGATGCTGGCGCTCCCACGCGAACTTGAAGTCCTTGTAGCGGTCGAGCAGGTGGTACAGGCCGAAATTGATCGACCCCATATTGAGCGAGGCGACCTCCGGCTTGAAGTGCGCCGCCGGCAGCACACGCTCTTCGACCTTCATATAGGGGCTGCCGCCCGTGGTGATGTTGATGGCGGCCGAGGTGCGCTGCTTGAGCTGCGGCAGGAAACGCCCGAACGCCTCGGGCGTCTGGTCCGGCTTGCCGGTCTCCGGGTCGCGGGCGTGAAGATGCAGGATCGCGGCACCGGCTTCAGCGGCGCCGATGGCGTCGGCGATGATCTCGTCCGGCGTGATCGGCAGATGCGGCGACATGGAAGGCGTGTGGATCGCGCCGGTGCAGGCGCAGGTGACGATGACCTTGCGGGCGGCAGCCATGATTGGCTCCAATGATGCGAGCAGCGAGGGGACGGCGCGGGTCTGCGCCGCCCTGCGATATTGGCCGAGGCGGCGGCGCTATTTGATCGCCTGCGGATTGATCGGCGAGCCGGTGCCGCCGGTGATGATCAGCGGCGGACCGCAGAAGAAGAACTCATAGACGCCATCGCGGGCGCAGTCCTCGGCGAGTTCCTTGACATAAAAGATCTCGCCCATGCACAGGCCCATGGCGGGGATCACCACCCAGTGCCAGGGCTGGTTGGCCTCGGTGGTTTCGTTCGGCCGCACTTCGACGCCCCAGGTGTCGGAGCAGATCGCCGCGATCTCCTTCTCGTGGCACCAGTAGCAATTCTCGAACTTCACGCCCGGCGCGTCGCCCCCGGCATAGCCGCCCCATTCGCCCTCGGCGAGACAGCGTTCCATCTGGCCGGTGCGCAAGATCACGAAATCGGCCCGGCGGATGTCGACGCCCTGCTTTCTGGCGCAGGCGTCAAGTTCGTCATTCGAGATGGATTCGCCGTCCTGCAGCCAGCCGACGCCGCGGAAACGGGCGATGTCGAGCAGCACGCCGCGCCCGTTCATCTTCGACTTGGAGTGCTCGATGCCGAGAACGTTGAGACCGCGCGCATTGATGTGACGGGGGTCGTGACCATTATAGGCCTTGTCCTCATAGAAGATGTGGCCGAGCGCATCCCAATGGGTGGCGCCCTGCACGCACAGATTCAGCGTGTCGTCGGCATAGCGGATCTTGTTCCAGTCCTGCTGGCCGGTGATGGCATCGGTGCCGGTGGCGAGCATCTGGTGGATCGGATTGAAGCGTCCGCCGAACAGGCCGTTTTGCGGCCCTTCGCGGTCGAGCGGGATGCCGAGCGAGAACACCCGGCCGGTCTTGATGAGCCCGGCGGCGTCGACGATGTCCTGCGGCGTGATGTGATTGAGGGTGCCGCTGTGATCGTCCTTGCCCCAGCGCCCCCAGTTGGAGAGCGTGCGGGAGGCCTCTTCGATGGCGGCAAGGCCGACATTGATGTTCATGGGTTTCCTCTCTTTTCTGGTTCTTGATCGCCGGCCGGGAGAACCGGCGTCGGCCGGGCGGCAGGGCAGGCACGCGGAGGCACTTTCCCGCCGGGGCCAATCACGTGCGGGCTTTTCAAACCCGTGCGGTTTGTTTATCGTTCGATAAATATCAGGGTGGCGTGACGGTTTTGTCAATCGCTCACCGCGGGCCGGAGCCAAGGGCGCGGGCGATCAGCATTGATGATCGACCGGATCAGAACTCATGGTTTCGAGCCCGACGGGGAGGTCGCTAGCGTTCACCCGGACCGGAGGCGGCAAACGCCCCGGCACTCACAGTTGGAGAGGAGCCGCCCATGACGACCGACTTCGTCATTTCAGGCGATGCCGAGATCGCCGTGCGCATCGATGGGGCGACGCATCTGCCCTGGATCGTGCTGTCGAACTCGCTCGCCGCCGATCTCAGCATGTGGGACGACCAGATCCCGTTCCTCACCCGCAGCTACCGTGTGTTGCGCTACGACACCCGCGGCCATGGGAAGAGTTCGGCGCCGGCCGGGCCCTACAGCTTCGACATTCTCATCGGCGATCTCGTCGCGGTCATGGACCATTTCGGCATCAAACAGGCGGATATTCTCGGTCTGTCGATGGGGGGCATGACGGCGCTGGGGCTTGGCCTGCGCTATCCCGAGCGCGTCGGCCGGCTGATCTGCGCCGATGCGCGCGCCGATGCGCCGCCGCCTTTTGTGGCGGGCTGGGATCAGCGGATCGCGGCGGTGGAAGCCGGCGGCATGGCGGCGATCCTTTCGGGCACCCTGGAGCGCTGGTTTACCGCCGCGACGCGCGAGACGCGGCCGGAAGTCGTCGATCGCGCGGCACGCATGGTGCTGTCGACCTCGCCGGTCGGCTATATCGGCTGCGCCAACGCTCTGAAGGGGCTCGATTATCTGCGTCATCTCAAGCGCATGGCGCCGCCGACGCTCTACCTCGTCGGTGCCGAGGATGGCGCCGCGCCGGCCGACGCGATGCGTCAGATGGCGGCGGAAACGCCGCGCGGGCGGTTCGACATGCTGCCGGCCGCCGCGCATATCGCGAACATGGAAGACGTGGCCGGCTTCAACCGGGCGGTCGGCGATTTTCTCGACATTTCCCGACAAGCGGCGGAGTGAGACGCGTGACGAGCGAGACCAAAGGGACCGTCGGCATCATCGGTCTCGGCATTATGGGTTCGGCCTATGCCGCTAATCTGCTGGCGGACGGCTTTCGGGTGATCGGTACCGATGTCGCCGACGACGCGAGGACCGCGCTGGCAGAGCAGGGTGGCCAGCCGGTCGGCTCGGCCGGGGAGGTGGCGGCGGGCGCCGATATTCTCCTGCTCGCCCTGCCCTCGGTGAAGGCACTGGAGACGGTGACGGCCGAGATCGCCGACACCATTCGACCCGGAGCGGTGGCCTGCGAGATGGGCACCCTGCCGATCGAGGCGAAAGAGGCGTGCCGCGTTGCGCTGGCGGCGAAGGGCGCCGATGTGCTCGATTGCCCGGTGAGCGGCACCGGCGCGCAGGCGGCACGACGCGACCTTTCCATCTATGCCAGCGGCGACGAGGCCGCATTCCGGAAGGTTGAGGCGTCATTCGGCGCCTTCGCCCGAGACGTGCGCTATTGCGGCAGTTTCGGAACCGGAATGAAGCTGAAATACATCGCGAACCTGCTGGTCACGATCCACAATCTATCGACCGCCGAAGCGCTGCTGCTCGCCGAGCGCGCGGGCCTCGATCTCAACCTTGTCTATGACGCCATCCGTCCCGGGGCCGGCGGTTCGCGCATGTTCGACGTGCGCGCGCCCATGATGATCGAGAACCGCTACGAACCGGCGACGATGAAGATGGACATCTACATCAAGGATTTGCAGCTCATCATGGACTTCGCCCGCGAGATGCGCACGCCCACCCCGCTGATGGCGGCGAGCCTGCCCTTCTATTACGCGGCGCTGGCGGAGGGCCGTGGCAAGCAGGACACCGCCTCGCTGTTCGCCGTGCTCAAGGGCATGACCGCGCCGCACGACAAGGGAGAGTGACATGGGTAATCTCACTCTGGCTCAGGCCGATGTGATCGGCCGTGTCGCCCTGGAGGACGGCCGGCGGCGCGACGCCAAGCCACTGACCGTGGTGGTTCTTGACGCCGGCGGTCATGTGACGCTGGTGCGCCGCGAGGACGGCAGCGGGATCGCGCGGTTCGACATCGCCTTCGGGAAGGCCTGGGGCGCCCTGGGCATGGGCATTTCCTCGCGGGGCCTGTCGGTGCGCGCGGCGAAGATGCCCGGCTTCTTCACCGCGCTCGCCGCGGCGACCGATGGTCGGATGGTGCCGGTGCCCGGCGGCGTGCTGGTGCGCGCCGGCGCGGACGGACCGATCATCGGCGCGGTCGGCATCAGTGGCGATACCTCGGATGTCGACGAATTCTGCGCGGTCGCCGGCATCGAGGCGGCCGGTCTCGTCGCGGATACCGAGGAGCGCTGAACCATGCGGCTCCAGGGCAAGACGGCGCTGGTCACCGGCGCCGGCCGCGGCATCGGGCGGGCGACGGCGCTCGCCCTGGCGAAGGCGGGGGCCAAGGTGATCGCGGTTGCCCGTACGCAGGCCGATCTCGACGAACTCGCGCAGGAAGGCGGCGGACGCATTGAAGCTTGGGCCGCGGATGTGCGCGATGCGGCCTTGCTCACGCGGATCGAGGCGATGCGCGATCTCGACATTCTCGTCAACAATGCGGGCGGCAATCGTCCCAAGCTGATGGTCGATGTCGATGACGAGACGCTCGACTGGATGATCGACCTCAATATCCGCTCGGTCTACCGGGTGGCGCGGGCCGCGGCGCGGGCGATGGGCCAAGGGGCTGTGATCGTCAACATGTCCTCGCAGATGGGCCATGTCGGCTCGCCCAAGCGAACCGTCTACTGCATGACCAAGCATGCGGTGGAGGGGCTGACCAAGGCGATGGCGGTGGAACTCGCCCCGCGCGGCATCCGGGTCGTCGCGATCGCGCCGACCTTCGTGATGACGCCGATGACCCACGGCATGTTCGAGGATGCCGAGTTCCGGCGCTTCGTCTACGACATGGTGCCGCTGAACGAGCTACCGACGCCCGAGGATATCGCGGAGGGCATCCTGTTCCTCGTGTCGCCGGGGGCGCGCTTCATCACCGGCGACAGCCTGCGTGTCGATGGAGGCTGGACGGCGCGGTAGAGCGCGTGTGCCAAACGCGGCGGCTGGCGGTGACAGCCGCCGCTGTGCACCGATCACGCCGCGAACTGGGCGAGGATCGCTTTGTCGACCTTGCAGATATAGGTGTATTTCGGGTTCACCACCTGGGTGCAGCGGGCCTCGGCGATCTGGCCGAGCAGCATGTAGCCTTCCGCCGCCGGGATCCCGTAGTCGTCCTCCAGCCAGTAGATCATCTCCTGGAAGGCGGTGCGCATCGCGTCCTCCAGCGGGCGGGCGCAGCCGAGCGTGCAGATATGCGTCGGCGTCTCGATGCGCGGATGGGTGAGCCGCGCCGGGGCCGTCTCCAGCGTCACCCGCACGGTGAGCGTCGCCGCCACCTCGATGGCGCCCATGCCATTGGCCTCGCCATCGCCCTGCAGCGCGTGGCAGTCGCCGAGGAAGAGATGGGCGCCGTCATGGTTGACGCGGAACATCACCTTGTTGCCGGCGGTGATCTCCTGCACGTCGAGATTGCCGCCATGGGTGCCATTGTCCACGGTGAGCACCGCGCCATGCACCGGGGCGACGCCGGCGACGCCGATCATCGGGCGGATGGGCAGCTTCACCTTGTCGCTCCAGTGAACGAGCCCGTCCTTGATCTCCACCACATGGGTGCGCAGGCCGAACTCCTTCTGCCGCACCCAGTCCGGGAACATGCCGATGCCGGGCCACAGCGCGGTGAAGCCGAGCGTGTCGACCTCCATCTTCACAATCTCCAGCACCAGCATGTCGCCTCGCCTGGCGCCCGCGACCTCGATCGGCCCGGTGGCGCCGTTGACGAAGGGCAGGGTCACGTCGGCCTCGGTCAGTTGCTGGCCGACATGACGGATGGTGCCGTCATTGGCGTTGATGGCGCACTCGACGATGAAGGTCTCGCCGGGCGCGACGCGGGCGATGAAGGCATCGGCGGCGGAGAGGGCGTATTTGATGTTGCCTTCTTTGGCGACGCGCTGGGTCATGGTCACTCCGTTGGGCACTGGGGGCAGGGGGGCGGCTCAGCCGAGGCGGCGCCAGGGCATGAGCAGCTTTTCCACCTTGCCGACGATGAAGGTGAGGAGAAGGGCAAGCGCGATGGTGGCGACCAGCGCGGCGAACACTTTCGGGATGATGTAGAGCGAGCCGGCCTTGAAGATGGCGTGGCCGAGCCCTTCCGAGGAGGACATGAACTCGCCGACAATGGCGCCGATCAGCGCGAAGCCGACGGTGAGCTTCAGCCCGGCGAAAATGTCGGTGAGCGAGGCCGGTACCACCAGCTTGCGGAAGATCTGGAATTTCGAGGCGCCGAGCGTGCGCATCAGGTTGATCTGGTCCTCGTCGACCCCGATGGCGCCCTTGTAGGAGGTGACCAGCGCCACGATCACCACCGAGAGCGTCGACATAGCGATCTTCGACATCAGCCCGGTGCCGAACCAGATGATGATGATCGGCGCCAGCGCGATGATCGGGATCGAGCCGAGCGCGATGACGAAGGGCTGGATGACGCGGGAGACGAAGCGCGAATACCACAGCGACAGGCCGATCAGCGTGCCGATGACATTGCCGACGGCAAAGCCCAGCAGCGTTTCGACGCCGGTGACATAGGTGTCGCGCCACAGGCTGCCGTCGCTGGCCATGGTCACGAGGAAGCCGGCGATGGCCGAGGGCGAGCCGAACATGAAGGCCGCCTGCCGGTCGAAGGCGGTCATGTATTCCCAGAAGGCGATGAAGGCGGCGAGCAGGGCGATCTGGGTGAGGATCACCAGCGCCGTGGCCCGCCGGCGGGCGCGCCGGTGGGCGGCGAGGCGCGCCGCCGCGTGGTCGTCGGCGGCGCGTGTGTCGGCGGAAATGAAGCGGGTGGATGCGTCCATGCCGCTCCTCCTAGTTCCGCGCCACGTCGAGATCAGCCCAGATGCGTCGGACATAGTCGACGAATCCGGGGCTCTCGCGGGCGGCGATCATGTCGGTGCGGTCGCTGTCGAGCGCGATGTCGTACACCGCCTTCACCCGCGTCGGCCGCTTGGTCAGCACGATGACGCGGTCGGCGATGGAGACCGCCTCCTCGATGTCATGGGTGATCAGCAGCACCGAGCGGCGGCTCTCCCGCACCAGCCGGGCGGTGTCGCTCTCGATCAGCAGTTTGGTCTGAAAATCGAGCGCGGCGAAGGGCTCGTCCAGCAGCAGCACGTCCGGCTCGTTGACGAGGGTCCGCGCGAGCGCCACGCGCTGGCGCATGCCGCCGGACAAGGTGGTGGGGTAATGCTCGGCGAAGCCGTGCAGGCCGAGCTTGTCGAGCACCACATGGCTGCGCTCCTCGGCGTCGGAAAGCGGCACGCCGCGTATTTCCAGCCCGAGCATGACGTTGCGCAGCGCGGTGCGCCACGGCAGCAGCAAATCCTTCTGCAGCATGTAGCCGACGCCGGCGGGCTGGCCGGAAATCTCCCGCCCGTGCCAGCGTATGCGCCCGGCATCGGCGGAGATGAGCCCGCACAGCGTGTTGAGCAGCGTGGTCTTGCCGCAGCCGGAAGGGCCGACAATGGCGACGATCTCGCCCTCGTTCAGGTTCAGCGAAAGATCGCCGATGACGGGCACGATGCGCCCGTCCGCGTCGTAGCTCTTGGCCACGTGCTCGACGACGAGAGGCGGCGCGCCAGCCGGCGCGGCCGCCCCTCCCGCGATGGCGGGGGGTGCCACCGCGCTCACCCGAGCTGCTTGATGGCTTTCTCGGCGAAGGAATTGTCGATGATTTCGTCGAACTTCACCGTGCCCTTGATGTTGCCGAGATAGAGCTGCATGTCCATCAGATTGGCCCACTGGTCCGGCTTGGTGATCACCGACTGCGCCGGGATGAGGTATTTCAGCTCGGCGTCGATCGCCTTGTCGACCACCTCGCCCGGCAGGTCGGGGAATTCGAGCCGCGCCACCTTCTTGGCGAAGGCGGGGTCGGCATAGGTCTTGCGCGAGGCTTCCTCGAAGGAGGTCACCAGCGCCTGCACCATGGCCGGGTCCTTGGCGATGGTGGAGGGCAGCACCATGATGCCGGTGTTGCAGAACGGGCCGATATAGTTGGAGAAGTCGAACACCACCTTGGAGCCCTGGGCTTCGGCCGCGGCGACGCTCGGCTGATAGGCCACCGCCATATCGGCCTGGCCGGCGAGCATGGCGCCGATCTCGGTGCCGGGATTGACCGGCACGATGGTGACATCGGTGCCGAGCTTCATGCCGGCCTTTTCCACCATGCGCTTGGTGACGGAATAATTGGTGTTGGGCTCGGGCGAGGTGACCACCTTCTTGCCCTTCAGCGCCATCGGGTCGGTGAAGGGCTCCATGGTCTTCGACACGCCGAAATAATGCGCGCGCTGCACCACCGTGCCGACCACGACGCCGGGACCGCCATTCTCGCGCGAGATCTGCGCCATGGTGGCATCGCCAATGGCGAAATCGGCGGAACCGCCGAGCACGGCGGCGAAGGTCTGGGTGTCGCCGCCGGCGGCGGAGACCTTCATGTCGAGGCCGTTCTTCTCGAAGATCCCGGAATGCATGCCGACATAGAGATTGATGTAGCCGAGATTATGCACCGCCTCGCTGAAATTCACCGTCTTCAGCGCCGCGGCGCTGGCGCGCCCGCCGAGATAGGGCGCGGCGATGAGGCCGCCGCCGATCAGGGCCGAGGTCTTGAGGAAGCCGCGACGATTGAAGCCGTCGGTTGTGATCCGGGACATGGGTTGCTCTCCACCGTGCTGAATGCCGCATGAGCCTCGGCGGAAAGGAAAAGACCGGGTGCCGCGTGGCGCAAGCGCAAATAGAGCGCAGTAATCTGCCGCGAGGGGCGGCATGTTCTTGCTGCACCACCGAGAGGAGCGGATGGGAGATGCTGTCGCAGCATTCGCGGCCGCGCCGCGCACACGCGGTCGGCGGAATGATTATTTCCGCCGCGCGGTCCGGATCATTCTGTCAGTTTTGCCATTTGGCGCGCCTAAACAAGCGGCAGCGCCTCAGCGGCTGACGCGCACCGCGGCAAAGCGACCGACCACCGCGCCGCCACACCGCTCCGCCGCCAGCATCGAGGCGCGGTGCGGCGGCATTGCGCCGGCCGGCAAGGGAAGGCGGCCGGGCCGGTGCGGCCGCTCGCCGGGCGGTTCGGTGCGCGGGGGTTCGTGCAACTGCTGCGACAGGTTCGACACCAGCGCCCGCAGCCGGCGGTTCTCGGCTTCCAGTTCCTTCATCTGCATCACCGCCGGCGCGCTCAGCCCGCCGAAGCGGCGGCGCCAGCGGTAGAAGGTGCGCAGCGAGACCTGGGCGGTGCGGCAGATCTCGTCCACCGGCACGCCGGCATTCGCCTCCTGGATCAGGTGGATGATCTCGCTTTCGGTGAACTGCGAACGTCGCATCGGATCGTCCTCATGAATGTCGACGGATCGAACGGTCGAACCTGTCCCCACACCCCAAGCCGGTCATCTGGCGCGGCGGCCGTCAGCCGCACATCAGATAAGCATGCGCTTAATATGGGCACAGTACCGCGTCTCGCCCCGCCCGGCGACTGAAATCCTGCGCCGCGTCACAGCTGGCCCGGTTGCTTGGCCGCATGGGATGGTGCGGGCGGTTGCCGCCCCGGCCCGTGCGGTCGCGGGCGAGGAGAGTTGCGCGCCCGCAAGTGGCAATCCTGCCAGAAACGGCGCGAGGGCAGGCCCGGTGCCGCGCCATTGGGCAGGGCTGAACATTATATGAAGTTGCGCCGGGACGGGGGTTCAACAGAATTCGCGGCATCTTCCGCTCATCGAGGTGTCCGTCCCATGGTCAAGTTCTCGCGGCGTTCCTTCCTGCAGGCGAGTGGCGTTGCGGCCGCCGGCCTCGCTTCTCCCCTCGCCATGCCGGCCTATCTGCGCAGTGCCCGCGCCGCCGGCCCGGTGAAGCTCGGCTGCCTGTTCTCCTCCTCCGGCACCATGGCCAATCTGGAAGGCCGGCTGAACTATGTCGTGAAGATGGCGGCCGACGAGATCAACGCCAAGGGCGGCGTCAACGGCTCCACCATCGAGGTGCTGGTGTCCGATCCCGCCTCCGACTGGCCGCTCTACGCCCAGTCCGCCAAGCAGATGCTGCAGCAGGAAAAGGTCGCGGCGCTGTTCGGCTGCTGGACCTCGGTGTCGCGCAAGACCGTGCTGCCGGTGGTCGAGCAGGAGAACGGGCTGCTCTACTACCCCCTGCATTTCGAGGGCGACGAGAACTCCAAGAACGTCGTCTATGTGAACTCGCCCCCCGCCAGCTCGGTGCTGCCGGCGGTGGACTATCTGATGGGCGACGAGGGCGTCTCCGCCAAGCGCTTCTTCATGCTCGGCTCGGACTATGTGTGGCCGCGCACCATCAACAAGCAGCTCAAGGGCTACTTCAAGTCCAAGGGCATCAAGGAGAGCGCGTGGAAGGAGGAATATGTCCCCTTCGGCTTCTCCAACTTCCAGACGCTGGTCAACCAGATCCGCGCCTTCGCCGATGAGGGCGGCGGCCAGCCGGTGGTGATCCTCACCGTGGTCGGCAATTCGATCCCGGATTTCATGCGCGAATTCGCCAATCAGGGCATTCTCGCCACCGATATTCCGGTGCTCGGCCTCGACATGGTGGAGGCCGATCTTGAGGGCCTCGACACCTCCAAGCTGGTCGGCCACCTCAATTGCTGGGCCTATCTGCAGAACGCCAAGGGCCCGGCCAATGAGGCGTTCCTGAAGAACTGGGCGGCCTATGTGAAGGCCAAGAACGTGCCCTTCAGCGGCGAAGTCTCCATCGACCCGATGGTGTCGGCCTATGACTCGGTGCATCTGTGGGCCATGGCGGCCGCGAAGGCCGGTTCCTTCGACGTGCCGGAAGTCTCCAAGGCCTTCGCCGGCCTGAGCTTCGACTGCCCGTCGGGCTACAAGATCTCGATGACCGGGGAGAACAATTACGTCGCCCGCGGCGTGTTCATCGGCTCGGTCAACGACAAGCAGGGCTTCGACATTCTCTGGCAGTCCAAGGACACGCCGAAGCCCGTGCCGTTCAGCCCCTATGGCTGAGTGCCTTCCCGTCCCTCCCGACCGAAGAAACGGCTGCCCTCGCAGGAGGGCGGCCGTCTCGAGTTTCCGCATGAAACACTGGTTCTGGCTTGTCTTTGCCGGCTTGGTTTCGGTCCTGCCCGTCGCGGTGCAGGCTGCGACGCTGGACCGCGCCGGGCTCGTCGCCAAGATGTGCGGCGATGCCGGGGCGATGGGCGAGGCGGGCACGGCGCTTGCCGCTCTCGCGGCCGGCGGCGACGCGGCTGACCGCGCCTGGGCGGCGCCGCTGCCGCGCGCCGCCATCGACCGCACGCTCGCCTGCGACGAGGCCGGTGCCGTACTCGCGGGTGGTGGGATTGATGCCGTCACCGGCGCGCCGCGCGCCGCGCAAGGCACGCCGCGCACGCCGCTGCTGAGCCTGAAGAACCGCCCGGTCTATGAACTCGCCGACGCCGCCTTCACGCTGCGCATGGCGCCAAACGTCGGTGCGCGGGCGGCGGCGCTGAAGATATTGGAACGCCGCCCGGCGCTGATCCCGGCGGGCCTTTTGGAGGGTGCCGCGCAGGCCGAGACCGATGCCGGGCTGAAGGCGCAGATCGAGAACCTCGCCCAGAGCGCCGCGCTGAATGCCGCCGATCCTGCCCTGCGGCTCGCCGCCATCGCCCGCCTCGCCGAGAACCCGAACCGCCGCACGCTGACCCAGCTCACCGGGCTGAAAAGCGATGCCGCCTATGCCTCGGACACGGCGTTCCGCCAAGCGGTGGATTCCGGCATCGCCAAGGTCGAGCGCGGCATCGCGCTGGGGGACGCGCTGGCGACGCTCTATAATGGCGTGAGCTTCGCTTCGATCCTGTTCATGGCCGCCATCGGCCTCGCCATCATCTTCGGGCTGATGGGGGTGATCAACCTCGCCCAGGGCGAACTGATCATGATTGGCGCCTATGTGACGTGGCTGGTGCAGCAGGGGCTGCGCAGCCTCGCGCCCGGCCTGCTCGACTGGTATCTCGTGCTCGCCATCCCGGTCGCCTTCCTTGTCACCGCCGCCATCGGCATCGCGCTCGAAGCGAGCCTGCTGCGCCATCTCTACAAGCGCCCGCTGATGAGCCTGCTCGCCACCTGGGCGGTGAGCCTGTTCCTGATGAACCTGGTGCGCGTGCTGTTCGGCACGCAGAACCTGCAATTCGAGACGCCGTTCTATGTCACCGGCGGCGTGCCTGTGATCGGCGACTTCATCTTCACCTGGAACCGCATGTTCGCGATTCTCTTCGCCGTGGTGACGCTGGCGCTGACCTGGGCGGTGGTGCGCAAGACGCCGCTCGGCCTCAACATTCGCGCGGTGACGCAGAACCGCGACATGGCGGCCTGCATCGGCATTCCCACCCGCCGCGTCGACATGATGGCCTTCGGCCTCGGCTCCGGCCTTGCGGGGCTGGCGGGCCTCGCTTTGTCGCCGATCTATTCGGTGAATCCGCAAATGGGCCAGAACTTCATCGTCGACGCCTTCATGGTCGTGGTGCTCGGCGGGGTCGGCACCATCGCCGGCACGGTGGTGGCCGCGCTCGGCATCGGCCAGATCAACGTGCTGATCGAGCCGCTGTGGGGTGCGGTGGCGGCGAAGGTGATCGTGCTGTTGATGATCATCGGCTTCCTGCAATGGCGGCCGGAAGGGCTGTTCGCCGTGAAGGGGCGCCGCAAATGATGCCGCTGTCCAAGGACCGTCCCTTCCTCGCGCTGGTTCTGGCGCTGGTCGCCGTGGCGCTGGCGATGGGGCTGCTCGCCGGCACGCAATTCGCGCTGTCGCGCTACCTCGCCAACGCCATCGGCCAGCTCGCCGCCTTCGCCGTGCTGGCGCTCGCGCTCGATCTCATCTGGGGCTATCTCGGCATCTTGTCGCTCGGTCATGGCCTGTTCTTCGCCATTGGCGGCTATGTCATGGCCATGTACCTGCTCAAGCACTCCTTCGTGGTGACGGGGACGGTGCCGGACTTCCTGCAGTTCATGGGCTGGAAGGACTTCCCCTTCTACTGGGCCGGGTTCGAGTTCTTTCCCTATGCGCTGTGTGTCGCCGTGGCGGTCACCGGGCTGATCGCCGGCATCTTCGGCTATGTGTCGTTCCGCTCGCGGGTGGGCGGGGTCTATTTCGCCATCATCACCCAGGCGCTGGTCTATGTCGCCATGCTGCTGATGTTCCGCAACGACACCGGCTTTGGCGGCAATAACGGCATGACCGGCTTTGCCGTGCTGTTCGGTTGGCCGATGGGCACATCAGGCATGATCACCGCGCTCGCCATCGCCTCGCTGCTTGTGCTGGCCGGCGTGCTGGTCGGCTGCCGCCTGCTCGTCGGCAGCCGTTTCGGCGCGCTGATGCTGGCGACGCGCGACGACGAGACCCGCCTGCGCACGCTGGGCTATGAGACGCTGCGGCTCAAGCTCGGCGTGTGGTGCCTCTCGGCGCTGATCGCCATGCTGGCCGGCATGCTCTATGTGCCGCAGGTCGGCATCATCAATCCGCGCGTGCTCTCGCCGGAACTGTCGCTGGAAATCGCGGTCTGGGTGGCGATTGGCGGGCGCGGCCATCTCGTCGGCGCGGTGATCGGGGCGCTGCTGGTCAATGCGGTGAAGTTCTGGCTGTCCTTCGCCGCGCCGGACATCTGGCCGTTCATTCTCTCCGGCCTGATCGTGCTCGTCGTGCTTGTCTTCCCCAACGGCTTGATGGATCTGGCGACGTTCAAACTCGTCCGCCCCTTCGGGCCGCGCCGCGCGGCGGCCGCGCTGGAGGAGGGGCGCTGATGGCGGTCACCGCTCTCCTTGTCGACGGCCTCACCGTGCGCTTCGGCAGTTTCCGCGCCATCGACGACCTGTCGCTCGCCATCGATTATGGCGAGGTGCGCGCGGTGATCGGCCCCAATGGCGCCGGCAAGACCACGCTGCTGGATGTCATCTCCGGCATCACGCGGCCGAAGGAGGGACGGGTTCTGTTCGACGGCGCGTTCGACCTCACAGAGGCCAGCGAATCCGCCATCGCCCGCGCCGGCATCCGCCGCAAGTTCCAGAAGCCCAGCGTGTTCGAGGGGCTGAGCGTGCGCCAGCACATCGCCATCGGCGCCGATGCCGGCTTTCGCCGCGCCCTCGACGCGCCGGCGCTGGAGGACCGCGTGAGCGAGGTGCTGGAGACGGTCGGCCTCGCCGGGCACGCCACCCACCTTGCCGGTCAGCTCAGCCATGGCCAGAAGCAATGGCTGGAAATCGGCATGGTGCTGGCCTCCGACCCCAAGGTGCTGATGCTGGACGAGCCGGTCGCCGGCCTCACCGATGAGGAGACCGAGCGCACGGCCCAGCTGGTGCGACGGCTCAACCGACCGGACCGCGCCATCATCGTGGTGGAACACGACATGGATTTCGTCGAGCGCATCGCCGACCGCGTCACCGTGCTGCATGAGGGCCGCACCTTGTTCGAAGGGCCGATGGACAAGGTCCGCGCCGATGCCGGCGTCATCGAGGTCTATCTGGGGCGCTGAGCATGCAGTTCCGTATCGAGGCACTCGACCAGCATTACGGCTCCTCGCAGGTGTTGCGGCAGGTGGGGCTGGAGATCGCGCCGGGCGAGTGCCTGGCCGTTCTCGGCCGCAACGGCGCCGGCAAGACCACGCTGCTCAAATGCGTGATGGGGCTGATCGCGCCGAGCGCGGGGCGGGTGCTGCTCGACGGCGCGGATATCACCGGCTGGTCGCCCAATCGCCGCTCCCGCGCCGGCATCGCCTATGTGCCGCAGGGCCGTGAGATTTTCTCGGAACTGACGGTGGGCGAGAACATCGAGGCCGCCGCCCGGGCCCATGGCACCTATGGCACGGCGGCGATGGAGGAGGCGGTGAGCCTGTTCCCGGTGCTGGCCGAGATGTGGAAGCGCCCCGGCGGCGCGCTGTCGGGCGGGCAGCAGCAGCAGCTCGCCATTGCCCGCGCCCTCGTCACACGGCCGCGCGTGCTGATCCTCGACGAGCCGACCGAGGGCATCCAGCCCAACATCGTCGCCGCCATCGGCGAGGTGCTGCGCGCGCTGAAGGGCCGGCTCTCCATCCTGCTGGTCGAGCAATATCTCGACTTCGCCATCGAGACCGCCGACGCTTTCCTCATCCTCTCGCGCGGGGCCGTGGTGGAGCGCGGCCGCGCCGAGGCGATGAGCCGCGCCCATCTCACCCGCTTCATCGCCGTCTGACACGCGCTCGCGCCTCGCATCAGGAGTTCCCCATGTCGCGCCGCTTTGAAATCCCGGCCACGCCGGAAAACATGGTCTGGGGCTATCTCGACAGCCAGACCCCGCCCGTGCTCGAAGTCGCCTCGGGGGATGTGGTCACGCTGCATTCCTTCCCTGCCGGCGGCAAGGAGACGCTGCCCGAGACCCTGCCGGTTCCGGACGATTACCGGCTGGCGCTCGACACGCTGCCGCAGGGGCCGGGCCCGCATTTCATCACCGGCCCGATCTATGTGAAGGACGCCAAGCCCGGCGACGCGCTGCAGGTCGACATTCTCGACGTGAAGGTGCGCCAGGATTGGGGCTTCGTCTCCATCCTGCCGCTGCTCGGCACGTTGCCGGACGAGTTCACCGATTACGAGACCATCCACCCGGTGGTCGACCACGCCAAGAATGTCTGCATCATGCCTTGGGGCACCGAGATTCCGCTCGACCCCTTCTTCGGCATCATCGCCACCGCCCCGCCGCCGGCCTGGGGGCGTTGCGGCTCGCCGGTGCCGCGCGCCTTTGGCGGCAATATGGACAATAAGGAACTGCGCGCCGGCACCACGCTCTATCTGCCTGTCTTCAACGAGGGCGCGCTGTTCTTCGCCGGCGACGGCCACGGCGTGCAGGGCGATGGCGAGGTGTGCATCACCGCGCTGGAAACCGGCGTCACCGGCACGTTCCGCCTGACCGTGCGCAAGGACATGGCGCTCGACTGGCCCTTCGCCGAGAGCGCAACGCATCTGATGTCGATCGGCCTCGACGAGGATCTCGATGACGCCGCCAAGCAGGCGACGCGCGAGATGGTCAAGCATGTGTGCGAGCGCACCAATCTCTCGCGCAACCAGGCCTATATGCTGTGCTCGCTGGCGGGAAATCTGCGGGTGACGCAGATGGTGGACGGCAATAAGGGCGTGCACATGCTGCTGCGCAAATCGCTGCTGTGACGCCGCGCCGGGCGTGAGAACGGAAGCCGCCCGCGGGGGCGGCTTCCTTGTGTGCGGCTTGCCGGCCCTGCCCGGTCCGGGCGCGCGTCGTCCTTCCCCGGCAGGGCCGGGGACGCCGCGACGGCCGGAGCCGGATCAGTTCTTGCGGATGTAGAAGCCGTGCTGGCTGCCGGGCACCAGCTCGGTGGACAGGCCGAGCACGCTCTCGGCGCCGCCGAGCACGAGATAGGCGTCCGGCGCCATGACGCTGGCAATGCGGCTCAGCACGTCGCTTTTCGTCGGCGCGTCGAAATAGATCAGCACGTTGCGACAGAACACGATGTCGAACTGCCCGAGATGGCCGAAGGGTTGCAGCAGGTTCAGCCGGGAGAAGCGGACCATGGAGCGTATGTCGGCATTGATCCGCCACATGTCGCCCTCCTGGTTGAAGCACTTCAGCAGATACTGCACCGGCAGGCCGCGCTGCACCTCGAACTGGGTGTAGAGACCCTCCTTCGCCCGGTCGATCACCTCGCCGGAGAGATCGGTGGCGATGATCTCCACCCGCCTTCCACCGAGCAGCCGCTCATTGTCTCGCAGCAGCATGGCGATGGAATAGGGCTCCTGCCCGGTCGAGGCGGCGGCGCACCAGATGCGCAGCGGCTGGCCCGGCGGGCGACGCGAGACGATGCCCGGCAGGATCAGCGAGGCAAGCTGTTCGAAGGGCCGCTTGTCGCGGAAGAACAGCGACTCGTTCGTCGTCATCGCCTCGATCACCGCCTCGGCCAGCGGGGAGGTGCCGCGCTCGCGCAGGGCAGCGACAAGCCGCGTCACATTGGGGATCGAGGCCTTCCGCATCACCGGGTCGAGCCGCGTCTCCAGCAGGTAATGCTTGTCGTCAGAGAGGGCGAGACCGGATTTTTCCTTGAGGAAGCGACGGAGGAAGTCGAATTCGACAGGCGCGATCATTCACGGCCTCCCGTAAGCAGCCGGTTGACCCGTGGGCCGATCTCCACCAGCGGCAGAATGCCGGCGCAGGCGCCGATCGCCGCCGTGGCGCCGGGCATGCCCCAGACCACGCTGCTTTCTTCGTCCTGGGCGATGACGCTGCCGCCGAGATCGGCGATCTTCAGCGCGCCGCGCGCGCCGTCGCTGCCCATGCCGGTGAGCACGACGCTCAGCGCCGCGGCGCCATAGATGCCGGCGACCGATTCGAACATCGGATCGACGGCGGGCTTGCAGAAATTCACCGGCGCGCTGTCCATGAGGCGGATCCGGCTCACGCCGCCGCTCTGCACCACGTCCATGTGCAGGCCGCCCGGCGCGACATAGATCTGGCCGGCGACGAGGTCTTCCCCGTCGCGCCCTTCGGCGCAGCGACGACCCGAGGCGCGGGCGATGTGCTCGGCAAGGATGGCGGTGAAGGTGGGCGGCATGTGCTGCACCACCAGCACCGGCACGCGGCTGATGAAGGGACCGATATCGGCGAACAGCTTGGTCAGCGCCTGCGGCCCGCCCGTGGAGCTGCCGATGGCGAGGAGAGCCGGCGGCATGCGCGAATAGGCGCGCAGCTTGCCGTCGGTACGGCCGAGGCCGGGAATCTTCGCCGGGGCGGCGGCCGGGGCCGTCGCGGGCGTGCCGGCAGCGGGTGTGCCGGCCGTCGAGCCGACCGGCGGGCGCGGCATGGAGCGGCGGCGCACGCGCTGGCCGAGGCTGCGGGCCTTGGCCAGAAGCTCGGTGCGGAATTCTTCCGCCGCCACCGGGCCGCGCGCGCTGTCGGGCTTCGGCAGATAGTCCGCCGCGCCGAGGGTGAGCGCGCGCAGGCTGACTTCTGCGCCGCGACGGCTCAGCGCCGAGGCGACCAGCACCGCGGTGTTGGGCTTGCGCTCAAGAATGAGCGGCAGGGCGGTGAGGCCGTCCATGTCGGGCATTTCGAGATCGAGGATGACCACGTCCGGCTGCGAACTCTGGACATCGTCGGCGGCGCGGCGGCCATTGGGATGGGTGCCGACCACAGCGAACTCGCCGGATTCGCCGAGCCACTTGCTCAGGATGCCGCGCATGAACACCGAATCGTCGACGATCATCACCTTGATCGGCGGACCGGAAGGCTGCGCCTGCGCCGGCGTTGCGGGGGCCCCCGGGGGGCGTGCGAGCGTCATGTGGGCTCTTCCTCCAGCAGACCGACCTCGACAAGCTTCTCCCGCAGGATGTCCGCGTCGAACGGCTTCATGATGTACTCGTCCGCACCGGCCGAGAGGGCCGAGGCGATGTGGGAGGCATCGTTATTGGTGCTGCAGAACACCACACGCGGCGCGGTGCCGCCGGCCTCGTTGCGCAGCTGCTCCAGGAATTCGACGCCGGTGAGCTCCGGCATGTTCCAGTCGAGCAGGATGCCGTCCGGCATCTGCTGGCGGCAGCGCACGAGCGCCACGGCGCCGTTCTCGGCCTCGTCGACCTCGAACGCCCATTCTTCCAGCATCCGCCGCGCGACCTTGCGCACCACACTGGAGTCGTCAACGACAAGAAACGTCTTCATCGGCTTCGTTCCCGGCTCCGTCCCCTCATGCCGCGCTGCGCACGCCACCGACGGTGGCGAGCACACGCTCGACGTCGAGCACCACGAGCAGCTCCGTCTCCAGGCGATGCACGCCCTCGGCGAACTGCGTCCACTCTTCCTCGAGATTGGGCGGGTTGCTCTCATAGGTGCTGGGGTCGAGCAGCAGCACGTCCCCAACCCCGTCGATGAGCAGGGCGAACGCCTCGCCCGTGCGCTCGATCCCCACCGCCATGCGGGCGAGGGTGCCGTCCGACAGGCCGAGCAAGCGGCGCATGTCGATCATGGTGACGATGCGGCCGCGCAGGTTTAGCACCCCGTCGATCTCGCGCGAGGCGAGCGGCACCGGGGTGATGCGGTCGGGGACGAACACCTCGTTCACCGACGAGATCGGCAGGCCGAAGAGCTGTCCGCCGACGCGGACCGTCACATATTGATGGGCGTCGCTGCGCCCTTCCACATTGGCAGCTGCCGTGCTCATGCCGCCTTCTCCTCATCCTCGTGGACCGCGAATTCGCGCAGGGCGGCGAGGAGGCCATTGCGGTCGAACTTCGCGACATAATCGGTGAAACCGGCCATCCGGCCGCGTTCGATGGAATCCGGGTCGCCGCCGGTGGCGATGGCGATGATCGGCAGGTTCTCCATGTGCAGCACGCTGCGCACGCGCTCGGCGAAGCCGATGCCGTCGAGGCCGCGCAGGTCGACCTCGCTGACCACCGCGTCGAAGCGGGCGTCGCCGGAGAGCTTCTCCAGCGCCTCGCTGGCGGAGGTGCAGGTGGTCACGGCATAGCCGTTGCCCTTCAGCACCGGTTCCAGCATGGCGCGATGGAAGGCGTTGTCGTCCACCAGCAGCAGACGGCCGTTGCGCTCATGGCCATGCCCGACGGGAATGTCGAAGCTTTCGCCGAAGGCGCGCTGCACGAAATGGGCGACATCCAGCACCTCGGTCGCGGTGCCGTTGATGATCGCCCCGCCCATGATGTCCGGCGAGGTCGAGGACAGCTTGAGCTCGAAGGCGGTCTCGACGATGTCGACGATCTGGTCGACGACGAGGCCCATGGTCCGCTCGCCTTCCGAGAAGATGAGCAGCGGCTGCTTGCCGGAGGTCTTCCGCTCCACTTCGTCATTGGCGTAGAGGATCGGGATGAGCGTGCCGCGATACTGGGCGACGCAGCGATCCGACAGGCGCTCCACATCCTCGGCGTCGAGTTCTTCGAGGCGGGTGACGAGGGCGAGCGGCACCGCCTTGAGCCCTTCCGCGCCGGCGCGGCAGAGCAGCAGCGACATGCGGTTGGAATCGGCGCTCTTTGCGGCATCCGCCTCGCTCTTGGTCGCTTCGCCGGTCTTGTCCGAGCGGGCGGCGGCGAGCTGGGACAGGCCGTTGGGATCGATGATCATGATGACGCGCCCGTCGCCGAGAATGGTGCTGCCCGAGACCAGGGAGATGCCACGCAGCACCGAGGCGAGCGGCTTCACCACGATTTCCTCGGTGTGCGAGACGCTGTCGACCACCACGCCGAAGCGCTGGCTGCCGACCTGCATCACCACGATCAGCTCGCCTTCGGGGCGCTCGCCCCAATGGCAGGACAGGCCCATCACCGCGCCGAGATCGAGGATCGGCAGCAGCCGGTCGCGCAGGCGCAGCACATGGGCGTGCTTGATGAAGCTCAGCGAATGCTCGCTGTCGCCGCGCACCCGCACCAGCTCGACCACCGAGGTCTGCGGCAGGGCGAAGCGTTCGCCGGTGCTCTCGACGATCAGCGCCGGGACGATGGCCAGCGTCAGCGGGATCTTGATGGTGAAGGTGGTGCCCTCACCGCGCTTAGAGCGCACATCGACCGTGCCGCCGATCGCCTCGATATTGCAGCGCACCACATCCATGCCGACGCCGCGGCCCGACACGCTGGTGACCTGCTGCGCGGTGGAGAAGCCGGCCTGGAAGATGAAGCGGAAGGCCTGCGCATCGGTCATGCGCGCGGCATCGGCTTCCGAGCACAGGCCGTTTTCGACCGCCTTCGCCTTGATGCGGCTGACATCGAGCCCGCGCCCGTCATCGGCGATCTCGACGATGACATGGCCGCCCTCGTGATAGGCGGCGAGGCGGATCGTGCCCTTCTCCGGCTTGCCGGCGGCACGCCGCGCGGCGGGCAGCTCCAGACCGTGATCGGCGGAATTGCGCACCATATGGGTGAGCGGGTCCTTGATCTGGTCGAGCAGCTGCCGGTCGAGTTCGGTCTCGGCGCCGTGCTGCTCCAGCTCGATATGCTTGCCGAGTTCATGCGCGAGGTCGCGCACGATGCGCGGCAGCTTCTGCCAGGCATTGCCGATCGGCTGCATGCGGGTGCGCATCACCGCTTCCTGCAATTCGCCGGTCACGGTGGAGAGCCGCTGCAGCGGGCTCTTATACTCGCTGTCCTCGTTGCGGCGGCTGATTTCCATCAGCTGGTTGCGGGTCAGCACCAGCTCGGACACCATCGTCATCAGATGTTCGAGCACGGAGACGTTGACGCGGATGGTCTGCGCCGCCGCAGCCGCCGGGTCGTGTCCGGCCGCGGCCGGCTCGCCCTCGGCGGCCTTCGGCGCGAGCGCGGGGGCGGGCGTGGCGACCGCCTTGGGGCGGGCTTCCACCGCCGTCTCGCGGAACATGCGCTCCAGCTCGTCCAGCGGCACTTCGCCCGGCAGCAGTTCGCGCTCCAGCGTGCCGGCGGCGGAGGCGGTCTCCACCGGTGCCGGCATGGCGGCGGCGAGCGGCGGGGCCACCACCTCTTCCTCGACGCTTTCCTGCGCGGCTTCCGCTTCCAGCGCCGTGATCAGGTCCTCGTCCGCGCCCGGAGGCTCGACACCGTCGGTGCGCTCGATCTCGGCCAGGATCAGCTTGATCCGGTCGATGGTGCGCAGGATCAGGTCCACCGCGCCCGACTTCACCGGCCGGCCGTTGCGGAACTCATCCATCAGCGTCTCGGCGGCATGGGCGAGCCGTGCCAGCCGCGCCAGGCCGATGAAGCCGCACGTGCCCTTGATGGTGTGCACGAGGCGGAAGATGTTGTTGAGGATGTCCCGGTTGTTCGGGTCGGTTTCGAGCCTCAGAAGTTCGCCGTCGGCGACGTCGAGGCTTTCGCTGGTTTCCGTCAGGAATTCGCGGAGCAGATCGTCCATGACACTCACTGGATTGGGGTGATCTCGGAGCCGGCGCGCACGGCGCCGGCGGGGCTCAGGCGGCGCGGATGCGTTCGATGAAGGTGTCGACCTGGGTGCGCAGGCGGCTGGCCTGAGACGACAGATCGGTGGCGGAGCGGACGATCTCGGCGGAGACGCGGCCGGTATCGGCGGCGGCGACGCTCACCGTCGATATGCTGGAGGACACTTCCTGTGTGCCCTGGGCCGCCTGGTGGACGTTCTGCGCGATTTCACCGGTCGCCGCCCCCTGCTCGTCGATCGAGGTGGCGATGGCGCTGGAAATCTCGTCGATGCGGCGGATGGTGCCGGTAATGTTCTCGATCGCCCGCACCACGTCGTTGGTGGCGCCCTGCACGGCGGCGATCTGCGAGGAAATCTCGTCGGTCGCCTTCGAGGTCTGCTCGGCGAGGGTCTTCACTTCCATCGCCACAACCGCGAAGCCGCGTCCCGCCTCGCCCGCCCGCGCCGCCTCGATGGTGGCGTTGAGGGCCAGCAGATTGGTCTGCGAGGCGATGTCGGTGATGAGGTTCACCACCTGGCCGATGCGCTGGGCGTTGGTGGAAAGGCCGCGCACCACATCGGCCGTGCCGGTCGCCTGTTCGGTGGCTTCGCCGGCGATCTTGGCGGCGGTGGCCACCTGATGGCCGATCTCGCGCACCGAGGCGGCGAGTTCCTCGGCGGCGGAGGCGGCGATCTGCACATTGCTCGTCGCCTGTTCGGCGGCGGCGGCGACGACGGTGGACTGCTTGCTGGTCTCGTCGGCGGACGAGCTCATGCTGGAAGCGGAGTGCTCGAGCTGGGTGACGGCGGCCGCCACGGAGCGGACGACGCCGGAGACTTCGCTGTCGAAACGGTCGGCGAGATCGCGCATGGCGACGCGCTTCTCGGCTTCCATGCGCTCGGCATTGGTGGCCTGCTCGGCGCGCAGCTGCTCGGCATCGCGCAGCTTGCCCAGGAGCTCGCCGGTGGAGCGCCAGAGGTCACCGATCTCGTCCTTGCCGGGATTGGCCTCGACCGCGACATCGAGCTTGCCATTGGCCACGGCCTTGACCGTTTCGATGACCCGGCGGATGGGACGGCTCAGCGTGACGACGCCGATATAGAGGCCGGTGCCGATGCCGATGAGAAGGCCGATGATCGTCGCGGAGAGGATGACGAAGCCGGCCCAGGCGCTGACGGTGTTGAACTCCTCGCGCAGCGGGTCGGTCATGTCGCGCAGCCGCTCGACATGTTCCTTGAGCGAGGTCTGCAGCGCCTTGCGGTTGGCGCGGTTGGCCTCGTTGTTGCCCTGCGTGTTAGCCGCCTGCGGGCCTTCCAGGGTGGCGAGGCGCGCGGTCTCGGTGCGGAAGGTGACGAAGTCGGCGACATCCTTGGCGACCGGGCCGAAGCTCGCGCGCACATCGGCGTCATTGGTCGAGGTCACTTCCTGCGCGGTCTCCTCCAGCTGGTTGAGGCTGCGCTTCAGGCCGGCGACGAAGGGCTTGGCGGCTTCCGTGTCCTTCGACATGTAGATGCCGCGCGCGTCCATGACGACGGTGCTGACCAGGCCGTTGATGCGTTCGGCGAGGAAGGCCTGGCGGTGCAATTGGTCGAGCTTGTTGGCCAGGCGGGTTTCATGCGCCAGCGTGTAGACCGAAATGCCGCCGACGATCGCCGTTGTCAGGCCCAACGTGGCGACGATGGAGTAGATTTTACCGGTGATCTTCATGTGGACATTTCCGGGTGAGATCAATGCGTTGCTTTTTCGCCTGAGGCGGCGGATGATTTCTTCTTCGGCGCGTCGCCGGTCCTGTCGACAAGGGCACGTATTTCGGACTTGTCGATGTAGTTGATGCCGTCGACGAGTATTTCGGTTATGACCTCGCCCTTCAGCTTTTCATTTGCCCTGTTGCGAATGTTGGCCATCATCTCGGCGAGGTTGTATTTCGACAACTTGCCGAATTCGATGCGGCCTTCAGTGTAAATCTCGTCAAAGGCCGCGTTGGTGACGAAGATCTGCGGTTCGATCGGCAGCTTGCGCAGCGTCCCCGCATCGGCGGTGAACACCAGCTTGGCGATGACATAGCCGCGCACGGTGCCGTCGATGATCATCGGCACGTTGATGGGGTCGAGCCGGCGATATTCGAGCCCGGCGAGGTAGGGTTCCTCGCTCTTGGCGCCGGCCGATCCCGCCATCCAATAGGCCCCGCCATAGCTCGCCAGCAGCGTTACCAGGCAGACCCAGAGGCCGATGAACAGCAGACGCATCATCGCGCGGCCTGCCGGTTGAGCTGGGCGAAGGAGTAGGTGCCGTCGGATTCCGCCTCGCCCATTTCGCGGCCGAGAAGGGCGGCGATTTCCTGCGCGGCGGAAAGATGGATGCGCAGCATGTCCTGATTGGCCTCCAGCCCGGCCCGCAGCCGCGCCAGCCGCGCGGACAGCCCGCCCTCGCGGGCGGCGTCGAACGCTTCGGGCAGCGAGCGAATGGCGCGCGTCAGTTCCAGCAGGCTGCGGCTCTTGCGGCGGTTGATCTCCTCGAAGTCCAGCGGCCGGCGCTGGGCGAGCGCGGAGGTTTCCTCCTTCACCGTCTCTTCCAGCCGGTCGAGCAGGCCCTTCAGCGTCGCAAGGGCGGGGTTGGCGGTCATGATGCGCTGGACCCGCCCCGCGCGGCGGCGAGGTGCTGGGCGATGCCGATGCCGCCGGACTTCGCCACTTCGTCGGCGATGCGCTCGGCCAGCATGGAGCGCCAGACCTGCCCGGCGGTGCCGGCGCCGAACAGGGTGGCGCTCGATTTCGGCAGCAGCTGCTCGACGAAGCCGCTCAGCACCATCGCCTCGAAGCGCCGATAGGGCGAGGCGCCGGGCGCCTCGTGACGGGCGGAGAGAGCGGTGGCGTTGGACAGCGCCCGGGCGGAGAAGCCGCCGAGCGGGCCGGTGCCTTCACCGAGGACCGGAACGGCGACACCTTCGCTGGCGAGGGCGTCGTCGAAACGCGCGCCCTCCGCGAGGTCCACGGCCCCGGCCGGACCGGCGGACGCGACCTCGCGCAGCCGCGCCGCCATGGCCTGCGCCTTGTGCGGATCGGCGGCTTTCACCACGTCGAGAAGGATATCGGATGGCGGCTGAATGCTCATCGGCTGCACCGTTACATTTTGACGGTTGCAGCCTCGCAGGTCAGGCTGGCGGGAAGCTTGCGCCACTCCGGGCGATGAAAGCCTCGAGCGCGTCGTCGAGATCGGCGCGCTCCTGCGCGGCGTTGGCGTGGGCGGCGGCCTTGCCGGTCAGGCGCTCCGCCCGCTTCAGCCGCATGGCGGCGTCGAGCGCGACCACCTTCTGGCGTGCCACTTCCTGCTGCAGCCGGGCGATCTGCGCGTCGAGCGCGCGCAGGCGCGGGGCGGCGAGGGCGATGACGAAGGAGGGCACGGCCTCGTTGTTGAGCACGGCGAGCACCTCGCCCCGCTCCCGCTGCACCTCGGCCAGCGCCCGCTCCAGCTGGGCGAGCGCGCTTTCGGCGCGCTGGTGCATCTGCCCCTGCACGGATTCGATCCGGCGTGCCTTGCGCAGTGTGGCGACCATGGTTCAGCCTTTCACCAGCCAGGAGGCGAAGGCCTCCAGGAACATGCGCAGCACATCGTCCACCGTCGCATAGAGCAGCAGCAACCCGCCGGCGGTGATGATGGGCATCGCAATGAAATAGACGGGTATTTGCGGGGTCAGCTTGTTGATGAGGCCGACCGCGAAGTTCACCACCACGGAATAGATGAGGAACGGGCTTGCCAGCCGCAGCGCCAGCAGGAAGGTGTCGGTGAGCCGGTCCACCACCAAGGCAAGCGAGGCGCCGGTCTGGAAGGTGCCGGCCGGCGGCAGACGCGCATAGGAATCGATGAGCGCGCGCAGGATTTCCCAGTGCTGCTCGGTGGCGAAGAGCAGGGCGATGGCCGACAACCCCATCAGCGTGGCGATCTCCGGCACCTGGCCTTCATCGTCGGCCATCATGCTGGAAGGGGTGGCGAGGCTCAGCGCCTGCGCCGCCGCCGTCATCAGCGTCTGCAGGGCGAGAAAGAAAATGCGCGCGAGCAGGCCGATAATGCCGCCGGTGGCGAGTTCGCCGCCGATCGCCAGCAGCAACTGGGCCTGCGACAGGCCGGCCACGGTGCGGGTGATGCCGTCGCCGAGCAGCGGGTAGAGGGCATAGGAAATACCCAGCGCCAGGAACAGCCGGACCTTGGCCGGCAGACGGCTGCTGGAAAACGCCGGCATCAGCATGAAGCAGGCGCCGAGGCGGCAGAAGATGAGGAACGCCGCGACGAGGGGCGCCTCCGCCGCGCTGTTCACGCGATGGCCCCGAGCGAGGAGATTTCCACCCCGCGGGCGATTTCCACATGCGAGAGCACCGGCAGCGCTGGGAACATGCGCTCGATGATCATCCGGACATAGGGCCGGGCGTCGGGGGCGGTGACGAGGGCGAAGCTGCCGGCGCTGCGCATGCGCTCGCGAATGGCGGTAGAGGCCTCGGTGCCGAACTGCTCGACAAGGCGCGGGTCGATGTCGAACTCCGCCACCTCGCCCTTGGCGTCGCGCTTCAGGCTCTCATGGAAGGTGAGGTCCCATTTGCCGCCGAGCCGCAGCACCTTCAGCACCCCGCCCTCGGAAAGATCGCCGCAGATCTGCTGCGCCATGCGCATGCGCACATGTTCCACCACCTGCTCGGAACGGCGGGCATGCGGCACGATCTCGGCGATGGCTTCGAGGATGAGGTGCAGGTTGCGGACCGAGACGCGCTCGGCCAGCAGCAGCTTGAGCACCGCCTGCAGCCCGGAATAGGAGATCTGCGAGGGGCACATATCCTCGATCAGCCGCTTATATTCGGGATCGAGCCGGTCGAGCAGCGCGCGCATGTCCTTGTAGGACAGCAGCTGGGCGAGATTGTTCGACACCACCTCGCTAACATGGGTGAGCATGATGGAAAGCGCGTCGATGGGAATGAAGCCCTCGCGCTTGACCTCGGCGGCATAGGCGTCCGACACCCACAGCGCCTTCATGCCGAAGGCCGGCTCGCGGGTCTCGTCGCCGGGCACGTCCGGGCGCGGGCCTTCGCCGATCACCACCAGCGCTTCGCCGATCCGCATCTCATGGCCGGTGATGGCGGTGCCGTGCAGCCGGATCTGGTAGTTCTTCGCCGGCAGGCCGAGCCCTTCCGTCACGCGGATGTCGGGCACCACGAAGCCGTAGCGCTCGGCGAATTTGCGCCGCATCTTGCCGATGCGGTGGGCGAGTTCGGCCGGGTTGCGCAGCACGATGGTGGCGAGCTGCTTGCCGACCACCACCTCGACCTCGGCGGTGCGCAGCGATTCCTTGACCGAATCCTTGGCCTCGGCAGCGGCCTGCTGCTGCGCCTGCGCGGCGCGGGCCTGCTCGGCCTCCTTCTGCCGGGCGAGGTGCTGCGGCACCTTGTAGCCGACAAAGGCCATGATGGCGCCGAGGCCGGCGAAGGGCACCAGCGGCAGGCCGGGCACCAGCGCCAGGCAGAACAGCAGGGCGGCGGCGACATAGAGCGCGCGCGGATAGGCGCCGAGCTGGCCGAGCACCGCCTTTTCCGTGGCGCCGCGTGTGCCGCCCTTCGACACCAGCAGGCCGGCGGCGAGCGAGACGATGAGGGCGGGGATCTGCGAGACCAGCCCGTCGCCGACGGAGAGGCGGGTATAGATGTCCGCCGCTTCGTGCAGCGCCATGCCGTGACGGGTGACGCCGATGATGATGCCGCCGAAAATGTTGACGGCGATGATGATCAGGCTCGCCACCGCCTCGCCGCGCACGAATTTGGAGGCGCCGTCCATCGAGCCGAAGAAGGAGCTTTCCTCCTCCAGCTCGCTGCGCCGCTTCTGGGCTTCCTTGTCGTCGATGAGGCCGGCATTGAGATCGGCGTCGATCGCCATCTGCTTGCCGGGGATGGCGTCGAGGGTAAAGCGCGCGCCGACCTCGGCGATGCGGGTGGCGCCCTTGGTGATGACGAGGAAGTTGACGGTGATCAGGATGACGAAGACGACGATACCGATGACGAAATCGCCGCTCATCACCAGCTGCGAGAAGCCGCTGATGATGTGTCCGGCGGCGTGAACGCCCTCGCCGCCTTCCGCGAGGATGAGGCGCGTGGTGCCGATGCCGAGCGCGAGGCGCAGCAGGGTGGCGATCAGCAGCACGGTGGGGAAGGCGCTGAATTCCAGCGGCTTCTGGATCCACAGCGCCACCATCAGGATCAGCACGGAGAGCGCGATGGAGAGCGCCAGCCCGAGATCGATGAGCGGGGCCGGGATGGGCAGGAACAGGATGGTGAGGATGGCGACGATGCCCGCCGCGAAGCCTATGTCGCGCCGGGAGGCGCGCTCAGTGGCGGGTGCGGCGGTCAGGGCGCTCATGATGCATCAGAATCCGGTGCCGATGCGGCCATAGACCTCCTGCGTGAAGGCGAGGATCTGCTGGCCGACGAAGGTGGCGGTGAGGGCGGTGACGATGAGCACCGCGATGATTTTCGGGATGAAGGTGAGGGTGACTTCCTGCACCTGCGTCAGAGCCTGGAACAGGGCGACGCCGATGCCGACCAGCATCGCCGCCGCGACCGCGGGGCCGGACGCGATGATGATGGTCCAGATGGCGGACTGGACGATATCGAGAGCGTCGGCCTCGTTCATCGCTCAGGCGATCCGGATGCCGGAACCGAGGGTGATCTCCCGCCCGTCGGTGAGGGTGGCGACCGGCGCTTCCGAGGTGATGCGCACCGAGGCCACCTGTCCGGTCACGCTGCCATCGGCGCTGGTGACGGTGCGCCCGACGGCGGCATCGGCGATCTGCAGCGCGGAGGAGGTGAGCAGCCGGTCGAGCTTGGCATTGGCCGAGACGCTCTGTTCCACCTGCGAGAAGGAGGCGAGCTGGCCCAGATACTGGGCGCTGTCCATCGGCTTGGTCGGGTCCTGCGTCTTCATCTGGGCGACGAGCAGCTGCAGGAAGGCGCTGTAGTCGAGCGTGCTGCCGCCCGACTTGGCCGGCGCGGCCGCGCTTGTGCTGCCACCGAGGGCGTTGATGCTGGTCATGGCGGAACTCCCTTGGGGCCGCACGCAACAGGCGGCGGCGGGGCGGCAGCGTTGGCGCGGCTCGGAAAAGGTTCAGGCGGCCCGGGGCGCGTCGCAGCCGAGGATGGTCTCCTCGACGAGGAACAGGCGGCGGATAGAGCGCAGCGCGTCGAAATAGCGGCCGGTATCGACGAGATCGCCGATCTGGGTCAGCGCGGCGACCATCGACTCGGTGCGGAAGGAGACGACGAGCGCGGCGAGCTGCTCGCGGAACAGGCGCTGGGCCTGGTTCATGCGGTGCGGCTCGATCAGCATCATCTGCACCACGAAATAGAGCTGGCGCAGCGGCGTGGTGGTGTCCTCGACCTGGAGAACATGGCTTTCCAGCAGGAAGGCCACGTCATTCATCAGCTCGACGGTCACCCGGCGGTCGACGCGGATGACGGCGCCGTTGAGAAACAGGCGTTCACCGGGCTTGAGGGAAATCTGCATCGCCGCGCCTCACATCAGCCCGTCGCGGATGGAACGGTTGACCTCGATGAGGGCGGCAAAATTGGAGGAGCGTTCCTGAACGATCTGGTCCGCCTCCTTGATCACCCACAGGCCGATGGAGATCAGATTGCCGCGCAGCTGCTCGGCCAGCTCATTGTGCGGATCGCTGAGGTCGCGGATGAGGAAGCCCCAGAGCTTCTGCAGATAGAGCACCGCCTCGGCGGCCTCCGGCGAGGACGGGCCGTTGGCCTGGGCGCGCGTCAGCATGTCGATGGCGCGGTCGAGCGCGAGGCGCTCCTCGTCCCGGGCTTCGGCAGCGGAATCGCCGAGTATCTCGGCATAGGAGAAGCGGTACATCTTTAGACCTTTCGTCCTAGACGTAGTCCATGATGGACAGTTTAAGTATTCGCGCGGTCAGCGAGTACGACATCTCGACCTGGGTGGTCATGGTGTCGAACCGCGTCTTGGCTTCGGCCGGGTCGACGGCTTCGAGCACGTTGAGGCGGCGATCCGTGGCGTCGATGGCGCTACGCATCAGGGTGTCGGCGGCGTCGATGCGGCTCTGGGCGGAGCCGACCCGGGTCGATATGTCGGTGACGCCGGAAATGGCGCTGCCGAGGAGGCCACGGGTCTTGTCGAGCACGGTGTTCAGCGCGTCGCCCTTGAGCCCGGCGCCTCCCAGCGTCGCCATCATGGTGTATGCCATGGCGAGCTTGCGCATGGCTGGCTCATTGGCGCTGGCGCCGACCTCGATCTGGGCGGTGGAGGAGATGGCGGCGCGGCGGTTCTCGCTGCTGGCGTCCGACCAGGTGGCGCTCCAGCCCGGCTCCTCGAAGGAGGCGGCGAAGGTGGTGTCGATGAAGTCGGCGAGGTCGGCGACGGGGATCTGCGCCACGGCCGGATCCTTCATCGGATCGGCGGGATCAAGCCCGAAGCGGGCGGCGAAGGCCCCTGTTATCGCCGCCTCCGGCCCCTCCTCGAAGCCGGCCATCGGCTTGGTGCCGCTGTTCAGCCCGCCGAAAAGATAGCGCCGGCCATCGGTGAGGTTGAGCGTCGAGGTGAGCGCATCGAGGGCGGAACGTCCCTGCGCCGCCAGCACGCCGGCGCCGCTATTGGCGTCGGAAATGCCGACCATGGCGCTGAGGAAACGATCGGCCTGGCCGCGAATGTCGTCGAGCGCGGTCTGGGTGCGGTCGAGCACGGCGCCGGTCGAGGCATTGCCGTCGATCAGGCTCTGCAGCGAGGTCTGGTCGCGCCGCAGGGTGAGGTTCTCGCCGACCGCCACGCCGAGATCGCGGCCGATATCGGCGCGCCGGCCGGTGGTGAGTTCCTGGCTCGCCTTGGCGAGTTCGCTCTGCAGCCGGGGCAGGGCGGCGCGCGGCGCATTGTTGAGCGAGAGGGTGGAGATAAAGCTGGAGTGCATCGCTTACCTCAGAGCCTGGAAGAGCGCGTCATAGAGGCTGCTGACCACGGCAATGAGCTTGGACGAGGCTTGGTAGCTGCGTTCGAGGTCGAGCTGCCGGGCATATTCATCGTCCATGTTGATGCCGGTGGCGTTGGACAGCGCCGAGGAGGCATGGGCGAGCAGCGCGGTTTCGCTTTCCGTCTCCCGCGCCGCCACCTGCCGCTGGCCTTCCAGCCAGCCGGTGGAAGCGGCGGCGAAATCGGCCATGGTGGAGCGGGCGGGAATGCCGGAGGCGGGGTCGAAATCGCGCACCTCGGCCAGCGCGGCGCCACCTGCCTGCAGATGCGCGCCGAAGCTCGGCTGGCCGCTCGTATTGACCACATAGGCCGCGCCATTGATGCCGCCGTCGCGCAGCCGGCTCGGGCTGCCGCCCTGCGCGGGATCGACCGCCGGGTTGACGGTGAGACGCGCGGCGAGGCCGGTGGGGCCCGCCGGCAGGTTCGCCGTGCCATCGGTGAACAGGCCGGGCGCGTCGGGCGCGCCACCGCCGGTCTGGTCCTTCTCGGCAAAGGCCTGAGTGAGGCCGAAGGCGAGGGAGTCGAGCTGCGTCTCCAGCGTCACGGCGGTGCGGTCGCGCAGTTCGGCGAGGCCGGCGATCCGGCCGGAGCGCAGCGGCATGGTGGCGTCGGCGCCGGTGACGCTGACGCCATCCACCATCACCGCCTTGCCGGCCATGCCGGCGGCGAGCACCGGCGTGGTGGCGAAGCTGACGCTGCGCGGCGTGGTCTCGAACAGGGTGGCGCCGCCATCGGTGTAGAGCACGAGGTCGTTATTGCCGCGCGAGACAGCGGTGACGCCCATTTCCTCGGCCAGGCTGGCGAGCAGCGTGTCGCGCCGGTCCATCGCGTCGCTGACATCGCGCCCGGCGCCGGTGCCGCGCACCACCGTGTCGTTCTCGGTGGCGAACTGCTTGAGCAGATCGTTGACCCGTGCCACCGAGCGCGCCATGCCGCTATCGGCCTCGGAGCGGACGGTGCGCACGGTGGTGGCGGCGCTGTTGAGCGTGGTGGCGAGGTCCTGCGCCATGGTGACGGTGCGGGCGCCGAGCGCGGGATCGTCCGGAGCGTTGGCGAACTGGGCGAGCGCGTCGCCAAGCGCGCCAAGGCGTGCCGCCGGCGAATTGTCGCCGGTGACATCGCCCATGCCGGTGCGCAGCCGGTCGAGCCCATCCAGCACCGCCTGCCGGTCGGCCGCGTTCGAGGTCGCGCCGAGCATGCGCGTATAGAGCGGTCCGTCGCTCGCCCGCGACACGGTGACGACATAGGCGCCGCCCGTCGCTTCCGTCGTGGTGACGGCGATCTTGCGCGAGGAGCCCGGCTGACCCGCATTGGCGATGTTGCGGGTCGTCGTCTCGATCTGCGTTGAGGTCGCCGCGAGCGAAGCGCGGGCGGTGTTGAAGGCGAGCGACAGGCTCATCGGCGTATCACCGCTTCAGGCTCATCAGCACGTCGAGCAGTTCGGAGCCGGTCTGGAACACCTTGGAGTTGGCGGTGTAGTCGCGCTGGGCGCTGATCATTTCGGTCAGCTCGGACGCCATGTCGACATTCGAGCGCTCGGTGGCGCCGGACACCATGGTGCCGAGCCCGCCCTCATTGGCGAAGCCGATCTGCAGCCCGCCCGATTCCCGCGTGGTCTCGAACACATTGCCCGCCTTGGGGGCGAGTTTGTCCGCGCTGGTGACGAAGGCGAGCGGGATCTTGTAGAGCGGCGACTTGCGCCCGTTGAGATCGACGGCGGAAACGACGCCGTTCTTGTCGATGGTGACGCTCGACACCGAACTCGGGGCGTTGCCGTCCACCGTGGCGTTGAGCGGGGTGTAGCGGTCGGCCAGCTGGGTCATGCCGGTGAGGTCGAGCGTCAGCGTCTGGCCGCCTGGCACGTTCAGCGCCGTGGTCGGGGCGGAGGTGAGGTTGCCGAGCGCGTCGAAATCCAGCGTCTGGGTGGACAGCGGGGCATTGGCGTAGGGGAAGCCGCCGCCCGCCGCCGCGCCGGCGCGGTCGAACGTGGTCATTTCCCAGGCGATCGGGCTGTCGCTGGTCTTGGTGAGATAGATGTCGATGGTGACCTCGCTGCCGAGATTATCGAAGGTCACCAGCGAGGATTTCTGCGAATAGGACGAGCCGGCGACGTTGGCCGCCGGGGTGCTGCCCGTCACTGCCGTGTCGGCGGCCGGCAGGTTGGCGGCGAAGGCGCCGGTGCGCGAGGGATTGGCGGCGAGCCGCACATCGGCGACGCGCACGGGCTTCAGCCCGCCGGCGCCGTTCAGCACCACATTGGGGTCGCCATTGGTGATGTCGTAGCCCATCAGCGTGAAGCCGGCGGTGTTCACCAGATTGCCGGAGGAGGCATCGACGGTGAAGGAGCCGGCGCGGCTGAGATAGGAGGTGCCGTTTGGATCGGAGACCAGGAAGAAGCCGTTGCCCTGGATGCCGAGATCGGTCGCGGAGGTGGAATAGTTGAACGCGCCCTGCTGGCTCACCGCGTAGCGCACGCTGGTGTTGACCGCGCCGGAATTGTACTCGCCCGGCCCGCTCTGCAGCAGCAGGCTGGAGAATTCGGTGGACGCGCGCTTATAGCCGGTGGTGCCCGAATTGGCGATGTTGTCGCCGATGGTGCCCAGCTTGTTGGACTGCGCCGCCATGCCGGACACACCGGTCCGCATCATGCCATAGAGGCTCATTTCATCACTCCTCGGTGTCGTTGCCGCAGTTGACCCTGTCAGGCTTGCGCGAGACTGGCGTGCGCGGCGCGGCCGCGTAGGGCTAGCCGCGTAGGGTTAGCCGCGGATCGCCTGGGCGAGTTCGGCGAAGGGTTCGCGGCTCGGCGGCGCGTCGGCATATTGCGACAGCGCCTCATAGATGCGCGGCACCACCTTCACCGCCTGGTCGAGCTCGGGGTCGGCGCCGGGGTGGTAGCCACCCATCAGCCTGAGATCGCGCGTGTCCTCGAAGCGGGCGATGAGGCTGCGCAGCCGGCGGATCAGGTCGCGCTCCTCCGGGCTCCAGACGAGGTCGGCGAGGCGCGAGACCGAGCGCAGCACATTGACGGCGGGAAAACGGCCCTGGTCGCCGATCGCGCGGTCGAGCACGATATGGCCGTCCAGCGTGCCGCGCACCGCGTCGGCCACCGGGTCGTTATGGTCGTCGCCATCAACCAGCACCGAGAAGATGGCGGAGATCGCCCCCTTGCCTTCCGGTCCGGGGCCGGCACGTTCCAGAAGGCGCGGCAGGGTGCTGAACACGCTCGGCGCATAGCCGCGCGCCACCGCCGGCTCGCCTGCCGCCAGCGCCACGTCGCGCGCGGCATGGGCGTAGCGGGTGACGCTGTCGATGATGAGCAGCACCTGCTCGCCCCGGTCGCGGAAGTATTCTGCCACGGCGAAGCCGGCGCGCGGCGCGAGGCGGCGCATCATCGCGCTCTCGTCGCTGGTGGCGACCACCACCACCGAGCGGTGGCGGTTGGGCGCCAGCGGACCTTCGAGGAATTCGCGCACCTCGCGTCCGCGCTCGCCGACCAGCGCGACGACGATGGTGTCGAAGCCCTCGCAGCGCGCCAGCATGGCGAGCAGGGTGGACTTGCCGACGCCCGAGCCAGCGAAGATGCCGATACGCTGGCCCTCGACCATGGGGGTGAACAGGTCGATCACCCGCACCCCGGTGCGCAGCGGCTTGTGGATGCGCGCCCGGCTCATCGCCTCCGGCGGGTCGGCCTCCAATTCGCGCGCCTCGTCGCCGAGGGTGAGCGGGCCGAGCCCGTCCAGCGGCTGACCGAGCGCGCCGATCACCCGCCCCTTCCATTCCTCATGCGGGCGGAAGGCGAGGGCGCGGGCGCGGTGCGCCGGGGCGCCGAGGCCGATGGGCACGCGCTCGTCGAACGGCTTCACCGTGGCGCCGCCCTCGTCGAGCCGCACCACCTCGCCGATCAGGTTTCGGCCATTGGCCTCCACCGACACGCAGGCGCCGAGCGTGAGATGGGAGGACAGGCCCGAGACGCGGAAATGCGTCGGCGTGACCTCGCGCACCGTGCCGGAGACGCGCACGAAGGGCAGATCGTCGAGCCCGGATTGAACCGCCGCTTCCAGCCGCGCCAGCGCGTTCATCTCATGACGGCCCCAGCGTGCGGATGGCCTCGGACGTCTGGTCCTCGCTCTGCTGCACCGCCTGGGCGGCCATCTCGAACGTGCGCTGCACGGCGATGAGCCGCGTCATCTCCATGATCGGGTCGACATTCGAACCCTCGACATAGCCCTGGCGCACGCCGAGGCTGGAGAAGTCCTGCACCGGCAGGCCGGGGCGGTCGGGGATGACCGCATTGCCCTGGCGGGTCAGCTTGGCACCGGCCGGCAGGGTGAACAGGCCGAGCGTGCCGACGCGGTTGGCGCCCTGGGTCATCGCGCCGTCGGCGCCGATGCGGATCTCGCCGCCGGCGGGGTCGACGAGCATCGCGGTGCCGCCGGCATCGAGCACCGGCAGGTTATCGACGGTCAGCAACTCGCCGGTCGGGGCGATGTGCAGACGCCCGTCGCGCGTATAGGCCCGCCCGGCCGGGGTCTGCACCGCGAACCAGGCGTCGCCCTGCGGCGCCACGTCGAGCGGGTTGCCGGTGTAGTTGACGGGGCCGGCGGCGAGCGAGGTGTAGGTCTCGCCCTCGGAGACGAAGGCCACTTCCTGGTCGCCGGCGGTGGAGAGCAGTCGCTCGAACTTGATCGACTCGGCGCGGAAGCCGGGGGTGCTCATATTGGCGATGTTGTTGGCGATGGTCGCCATGCGCCGTTCGGTCGCGACCTGTGCCGCCAGCGGGACGTAAAGGCTCGGCATGGATCAGCCTCCATATTTGAGGTTCAGCAGCGCCATGCCGGTGCGCATGCCGACGCCATTGGCCGGAAACAGCGCCAGCGTCGGTGAGGCGGCGACGCCCTGGTCGGCATCCCAGCGCGCGGTGAAGCGGCGGATCAGCCGGTCGAGCTTGGCCGGGTCCTGCAGCTCGGCGAGCTTGAGGCGCTGGGTGACGGCGGAGGCCTGCTTCTCGATGTCGGCGGAGGCCATGGCAGTGGGAAAGCCGTAGACGGTCTTCAGCACCTTCCACAGGGCGGGATCGGCGAGCAGCCCATAGGCCGACTTCACCTTGGGCGCCTCGCGCTGGAAATAAAGCGCGAGCCGCACGCCTTCATTCTCCGCCCCGGCATCGACTTCGAGCTTCTGGCGCACATAAGCGTCGACCACATCCTGCCGCGCCGCCGGGCGCGTCGTGGTGAGCGGGCCGAAATTGTCGAAGTCGAACGCCTTGGCGAAGGCGGTGAAGCGCTCGTCATTCAGCCGGTTGGCGAAGGATTTGGGGTCGACGATGCCCTCGGTCAGCACCTTGCGCATATAGCCCTTGGCATAGGCCATGTCGCCGAGCCCGAAGGCGTTCATTGCATAGGTGAAGACGCGGGTGTTCTTGAGGAAGGCGTCGACCGTTTTGATCTTCGGGATGGTGGCGAGGAAGTGCTTGGTCTCCAGCGCCACCGAAGGCTCCGCCGCCTTCAGCGAGAGCGTGCGGGTCATGTTGCGCGTGAGCGACTGGAAGGTCGCGAAGGTGGTGGTCATGGCGGTTCCCGGCTCCGGTCCGGCCGCCACCCTGGCGCGGCAAGCTTGCGCCGGGCTTCCGCGCCGTCCGGCCGGGCAGGGCCAGCCTCGCGCAATCTTGCTTGCCTAGACCCTCAGCCAACAACGGAGGGGTCGGCATTGTTCATTCTGATTGGCATCGTCCTGGGGTTTGCCTCGATTGGAGGCGGCTTCGTCGCGATGGGCGGCCATCTCGAAGTGATTTGGCAACCCTTTGAATATGTTATTATTTTCGGCATCGCCTTCGCCACCTTCCTCATCGCCAACCCGATGTCCACCGTCAAGGACACCGGCAAGGCGCTGGGTCAGGCCTTCGCCGGCAAGGCGCCCAAGCGCAAGGATTTCCTCGGTCTGCTCGGCCTGCTCTATGCGCTGATGCGCGAATTGCGCACCCGTCCGCGCAACGAGGTCGAAGGCCATATCGACGACCCCGCCAATTCCGCGCTGTTCCAGCACTTCCCGGACATTCTCAAGGACAAGGAGCTGACGCAGTTCATCTGCGACTATGCGCGGCTCATCGTCATCGGCAATGCCCGCTCGCACGAGATCGAGGGGCTGATGGAACAGGAAATCTCGACCATCAAGAAGTACAAGACCAAGCCGGCCGGGGCGCTCAGCACGGTGGCCGAGGGCATGCCGGCCATCGGCATCTGCGCGGCGGTGCTCGGCATCGTCAAGGCGATGGGCGCCATCGACCAGTCGCCGGAAATCCTCGGCCACTACATCGCCTCGGCCCTGGTCGGCACCCTGATCGGTATCTACACCTCCTACGCGATCCTTGGGCCGATGGCGCATTACATCAAGATCATGCGCGAGAAGCAGGTCCAGCCCTACATCATCGTGAAGCAGTCGCTCATCGCCTACATGAACGGGGCGCTGCCGCAGATCGCGCTCGAACATGGGCGCAAGACGATCTCTTCCTCCGAGCGCCCGACCATCGACGAGGTGGAAGCCGAGGCGATTTCCAACGTGCCGAACCTCACGGCCGTTCCCCAGGCAGCCTGATCACATGAACATGCGCGCCACCCCCTCCACCGGCACGCCGGCCGATATTCGCGACCTTCTGCTCGACGCTGCCGGGCTTTCGCTCGACAAGCTGCCGATGCTGCACGTCATCTTCGACCGCATGGCGACGCTGTGCGCGGAGAGCCTGCGCCAGCTGGCCTCCTCGCAGGCCTATTACTCGCTGAGCCAGGTGGAGAGCGGGCGCATCGGCGACGTGCTCGACAGCTATGAGGGCATGGCGATCGTCGGCGTCTTCCACTCCCCGGAATGGGACAGCCACGTCATTGTCGGCTTCGACCGCGACTTCGTGTTCAGCATGGTCGAGGTTCTGTTCGGCGCCGACGGTTCCGAACCGCCGGTGGATGACGAGCGCTCCTTCTCCAATATCGAGCTGCGCATCGCCATCGCCTTGTTCGAGCAGGTGGCGAAGGCACTGCAGGGCAGCTTCGCGCTGGTGAGCCAGGTCAGCTTCAAGTTCCAGCGCCAGGAAACCCGCATGGATTTTGCGGTGGTCGGCCGGCGCAACAACCTCGCCATCTGCGCCAAATTCCTGCTGCAGGCGCTCAATCGCGGCGGCGAGATGTTCGTGCTGATTCCGCAGGGCGCGCTCACCCCGCTGCGCCAGCAGCTCGCCAGCACCACCGCCGGCGAATCCTCCCCGCGCGACCCGATCTGGACCAAGCACATACGCGGCGAGGTGCAGCGCACCGAGGTGCGGCTGCGCGCGGTGCTGGAAGAGCGCGAGATCACGCTCGGCGACGCCGCGCAGCTGGAAGTCGGGCAGATCCTGCCGCTGCAAGCGACGCCGCGCAGCCGGGTCAAGCTGGAGAGCGTCGAGCAGCCGCTGTTCTGGTGCAGCCTCGGGCAAGCTGAAGGGTCTTATGTGCTGCGTATCGAAGAGGCGGTCGACCTCGATCAGGAGTTCATCGATGACATTCTCCCCCGCTGAGGCGGTGCTGTTCGTGGCGCTCGTGGTGACGAGCGGCTGCGTCGTGCTGATGTATCTCAAGCTCAACGAGCTCTCGACGGTCGGGCGCCACTACCGGCTGGCGCTGCATGACAGCGCCGCGGCGCTGGGCGAGGCGCGCGATGCCGTTGCCCTGCTCAACAATGATAGCCGCGAGCTGATTTCGGCGCTGTGCACGCGCATCGGCGAGGCGGAGGCGCTGGTCGCCCGGCTCGACCGTGCCCGCGCCGAGGCCGCCGCCGTTCTCCCCACCCCCGTGAACAAGGACCCGCGCGGATGAGCCACGAAACCTTCGCCCCGGAAGTGCTGTCGGCCAGCGGCACGGTTGAGGAGAGCTTCGGCGGCCGCGGCCTCGAATCGCTGCTGCGCGTTCCGGTCACGCTGCAGGTGGTGCTGGGCTCGGCGCACCTGCCGGTGGCGCAGCTGATGAAGCTGGGCCGTGGCGCCATCGTGCCGCTCGACCGCCGCGTCGGCGAGCCGGTCGACATCGTCGTCAACGGCCGCATCATCGCCCGCGGCGAAGTCGTGGTGGTGGACGAGGACAATTCCCGTTTCGGCGTGTCGCTGACCGAGATCGTCGGCGCGTCCGGTGCCGATCTCTCGCGCTGAGACGGTTGAGCGCGCATGTCCGCCGTCACTCGGGTGGCCCGCCCGCTACAGGGTTCCGACCGTGTCGCCGCTTTGCTCATGACCATGGGCCGGCCGGTGGCGGCGCGGCTGATGAAGCACTTCCAGCCCGAGGAGATCAAGGCGATCACCCGCGCCATCGCGGAGATGCGCCCGGTATCGACCGCGCAGGTCGAGCTCGCCATCGAGGAATTCGCCACCCAGTTCGTCGCTGGCGCGAATGTGGTCGGCTCGCCCAGCGATGTGGAGCGGCTGCTCGACGGGGTCCTGCCCCCCGAGCAGATCTCCGCGATCATGACCGACATTCTCGGCTCGACCAATCACAGTATCTGGGACCGTATTTCCGGGGTCGCCGAAGGCACGATCGCCGCCTATGTGATCAAGGAGCACCCGCAGATCGCGGCGCTGATCCTGTCCAAGGTCAAGCCGTCCTGCGCCGCCAAGGTGCTCGGCCATCTGCCCGAGGCGATGCGCAACGCCGTGATGCGCCGTATGCTCGGCTTCAAGCCGATCGTCGACGAGACGATGCGGATCATCGAGAACACCATCCATGAGGACTTCATGGTGAACCTCGCCCGCAATGCGGGCGCCGACACCCATGCGCGCATCGCCGACATCATCAACAAGATGGAGCGCGACGACATGGAGAACGTCCTCTCCAGCCTTGCGAGCACGCGGCCGAAATCGGCGGAAATCCTCAAGGGGCTGCTGTTCACCTTCGACGACATCATCTCGCTGCCGCCGCGCGCCCGCACGGCGCTGTTCGACCAGGTGCCGAACGACCGCACGGTGATGGCGCTGAAGGGCACGGATCCGCAGTTCCGCGAGATCATCCTGCAGTCGCTCGGCTCGCGCGTGCGGCGCATGGTCGAGCAGGAACTCACGAGCAGCGAGCCGGCCTCGCACCGCGACGTGCACGAGGCCCGCCGCGCCATCACCGACATGGCGCTGGAAATGGCCGGGCGCGGCGAGATCGAGCTCAACGCCGGCGGCGAGGACGAAGCCTATGTGCGCTAGGTCAGGCCACCCCGGGGGCCGCCATGTCCGAGGATAATGACAAGGAGAGCAAAACCGAGGAGGCGAGCGAGAAGAAGATCTCCGACGCGCTGGAAAAGGGACAGGTTCCGTTTTCGCGCGAAGCACCGCTCTTCGCCTCGCTGCTCGGCATTCTCGTCAGCCTGTCTTTCTTCGCCGGTCCGCAGGTCACGCTGCTGACCGAGGGGATGGCGCGGCTGATCGACAATCCCGGCGGCTTCCGCATCGCCGGCAGCGAGGATGCGCTGGAGCTGTTCTGGCTCGCCTTCGGCCTTGCCGCCCGCTTCCTGCTGCCGATCGCGCTGGTGCTCGCCGCCTTCGGCCTCGTCGCCTCGCTGGCGCAGAACATGCCGCGCTTCGTGGGCGAGCGCATTCGACCTCAATGGTCGCGCGTCTCGCCGGCCTCCGGCTTCACCCGCATCTTCGGCCGGCACGGCCAGGTCGAATTCCTGAAATCGCTGTTCAAGTTCGGCGCGGTCGCGGCGATCTGCGTCATGCTGCTGCTCTCCGCCAAGGACAGCATCATGGGCGCCATGTCGAGCGACCCGACGCTCGTTCCCTCCATGCTGCTCGGCCTCGCGGTGCGGCTGGTCTCCGCCGTCTGCGTCGCCACCATCGCGCTGGTGTGCATCGACCTCGTCTGGTCGCGGCTGAGCTGGCGCGCCGAACTGCGCATGACCAAGCAGGAGGTGAAGGAGGAGTTCAAGCAGGCCGAGGGCGACCCGATCGTCAAGGCGCGCATGCGCTCGCTGGCGAAGGAACGCGCCCGCCACCGCATGATGAGCGCGGTGCCGCGCGCCTCGCTCGTGATCGCCAACCCGACCCATTACGCCATCGCCCTGCATTATGACCGGGTGAAGGGCGGGGCGCCGCTGGTGCTCGCCAAGGGCGTGGATCTGATCGCCCTTAAGATACGCTCCATCGCCGAAACGTCCGGCGTGCCTGTTGTGGAGGACCGCGCGCTGGCGCGCGCGCTCTATGAGGCGGTGGAGGTCGACCAGTGGATTCCGGCGGAGTTCTACCGCCCGGTCGCCAAGATTCTCTTCTTCATCTACTCGCGAGGCCAAAATGCGCGGAAATGAGGGGCCTTGCCGTCTCGACATCGCCAGCCTGCCGGAACTGACGCTGCTCACCTATGAAAAACGGCTGGCCGAGGTGCTGCGCGGTTTTCTCACCGAGCTGTGCCTGACCAATGCCGGGGTGGTGATGGCCTATATCAACAGCGGCCAGGACAGTAACATCGACGACCTCATCGCCTCCTCGGCCGAGCTGTTCCTCAAGCCGGGCCAGCTCAGCTATGACCGCCATGCGGTAATCGAGAGCGACTGGGGCGCCCCGCCGCATGTCTCCCTCGCGCTGAGCTTCCGCCAGCCGGCGATGACGACCGCTTTCCATGTGGTGTTCGACGAGAATTCGGTCGGCGTGCATATCGACGCCATCGAGTTCGCCACCGCGACGGGATCGGAGAGCGAGAATCTCCGCCGCTTCGAGGCGGCGCTGGCGGCGGCCCGGCTCAGCGAGCACTGAACGCTCCAGCCTCGTGCAAGGTTCTGGTCCTACGGTCCCCGCGTAGGAATGCGGAGACCCCCCCTTGGACAAGATCTTCCTGTTCGATCTCACCGCCCGCCACGCCGAATGGGCGTCGGTGCGGCAGGCGACGATCGCCGCGAACATCGCCAATGCCAATACGCCGGCCTATCGGGCGGCGGATGTGGAGCCGTTCTCGACGGTGCTCGACCGCACCCACCTGACCCAGGCCCGCACCTCGGCGGGGCATCTCTCCCCGGCGGGTGCCGAGGCGATGCGCGCCGAGGTGAAACCGGCGGACAGCTGGGAAGTCTCCGAATCCGGCAACACGGTGAGCCTCGACCAGCAGATGGTCAAAGCTGCCGAAACGAGCGGGGCCTTTACGTTGAACACGAGCGTCGTGCGCGCCTTCCACCGCATGGTGCTCGCCAGTGTGAGGAACGCCTGATGATCGATTCCCTGAAGTCCATCTCCGCCATCGCCAGTTCCGGCATGGAGGCCCAGTCCACCCGCATGCGGGTGGTGTCCGAGAACCTCGCCAATGCCCGCTCCACCGGCACCACGCCCGGTGCCGACCCCTACCGGCGCAAGACGGTGCATATGGGGGTGCCGGAGGGCCTGAGCGCCGGGCCGGGTGTTGCGATCCGCGCCATCGGCACCGACGACACCACGCCCTTCACCATCGAGCACGACCCCGGCAACCCGGCCGCCGATGCCGAGGGCAATGTGAAGCTGCCCAATGTGAATGTGCTGATGGAGATGGCGGACCTGCGCGAGGCCGGCCGTTCCTATTCCGCCAATCTCCAGATGATGAAGCAGGCACGCTCGATGATTTCCATGACCATCGACCTGTTGAGGGCCGGCTGATGATGGACGCACTCAATTCGATCTCCACCCTGCGCGGGGTGGGCGGCACCGGCTCCACGGCGGCCACCTCCGCGACCTCGGCGGTTCGGCCGGCGGCGGGCACCGGCTTTTCCGACATGCTGGCCGACATCTCCGGCCAGGCGGTCAGCTCGCTGCAGGGGGCGGAAGCCGCCGCCATCACCGGCCTGCAGGGCAAGGCCTCCGTGCAGCATGTGGTGCAGACCATCATGGCGGCCGAGACCACGCTGCAGACCGCTTTGGCGGTGCGCGACAAGGTGGTCGCCGCCTATCAGGAAATCTCGCGGATGGCGATCTAGCGCCGCCCGCGACATCGCTTCGCCCCTGTTTCCCGCATCCCGGCCGGCGGCGCCGTCGCCGCGCCGCCCGAGGCTGCCCCGAGGACGCCGACATGAAAGCACTGGCCATCGCCGCCACCGGCATGAGCGCGCAGCAGACCAATGTCGAGGTGATCGCGAACAACATCGCGAACATCAACACGACCGGCTTCAAGCGCGCCCGCGCTGAATTCTCCGACCTGCTCTACCAGGCCGAGCGCGCCCAGGGCGTGCCCAATGCGGAAGGCGGCCTGCCGATCCCGGAGGGGGCGCTCATCGGTCTCGGCGTGCGCACGCTCGGGGTGCGCAACCTGCACCAGCAGGGCCCGCTCGCCCAGACCGGCAACCCGCTCGACATGGCGATCAACGGGCGCGGCTGGTTCCAGATCACCGGCCCGACCGGCGAGACGCTGTATACGCGCGCCGGCTCCTTCAGCAAGGGACCGGCCGGCGAGCTGGTGACCAATGACGGCTATGTCGTGCAGCCGGCCATCACCTTTCCCGCCGACACCACCGAGATCGTCATCAACGAGACCGGCAATATCTACGCCAAGACGCCGGGGCAGGCGACGCCGCAGCTGCTCGGCCAGCTCAGCCTCGCCAATTTCGCCAATGATGGCGGGCTGGAGCCGATCGGCAACAATCTCTACCGCGAGACCGCCGCTTCGGGCCAGCCGGTCACCGGCGTGGCGGGCGATGCCGGCTTCGGCAAGATCCACCAGGGCTATCTCGAAGGCTCGAATGTCGATCCGGTGAAGGAAATCACCGAGCTGATCACGGCGCAGCGCGCCTATGAGATGAACTCCAAGGTGATCCAGGCCGCCGACGAGATGGCGGCGACGGTTGCCAAGGGCATCCGCTAAACAAGGATAGCTGCGATGAATCGGCTGCTGCCGGGGGGCGTGCGCGCCCTCGCCCTTTCCTGCGCCGTTCTGTCGGCCACGCTGCCGGCCTTGGCGCAGGCGCAGGCCCCGGCCACTGCGCGCCAGCGGCCGATCGCCGACACGGTGTCCGGCCTCGACGCGCCCCCCGCGCCGGCGCCGGTTGCGCCCGCGCCGGCGGCCGTCGCCGCGCCGGATCAGATCAGCCTGCCGGTCGCCGCGACCAATATCGCGCCGGGCGAGACCATCACCGCCGCCATGCTCGGTGAGCGCGCCTTTCCGGTCTCGATGGCGCACCAATACCCGCTGGCGGTCAATCCGGGCCAGCTGGTCGGCAAGGTGGCGCGCCGCCCGCTGGCGGCGGGCAACGCCATTCCCGTCGCCGCCGTCGCGGAGGCGCAGCTGGTGACGCGCGGCGTCGCCACCGAACTGCGCTTCGAGCAGGACGGGCTCAGCATCCGCGCGATTGGTGTCCCGCTCGAATCCGGCGCGCTCGGCGCGATGGTGAAGCTGAAGAACGCCGACAGCGGCAAGGTCGTCGCCGGCATCGTGCAGGCCGACGGCTCGGTGAAGGTGACCGCGCCATGATGGGCTGGACACGGCGCTTGCTGCGCGGGCGCAGCCTGTGCGCGCTGCTGCTGGTGCTCGCCTTCGCGCCGGTGGCCGAGGCGGCGACCCGCATCAAGGACATTACCAGCGTGCAGGGCGTGCGCGACAACCAGCTGATCGGGTACGGCCTCGTCATCGGCCTGCAAGGCACCGGCGACACGCTGCGCAACTCGCCGTTCACCGAGCAGGCCATGCAGTCCATGCTCGACCGGCTGGGCATCAGCACGCGTGGCGTGCCGCTGCGCTCGCGCAATGTCGCGGCGGTGGCGGTGACCGCCAATCTGCCCTCCTTCGCCGGGGTCGGCGGGCGTATCGATGTCAATGTCGCTTCGCTCGGCGACGCCACCTCGCTGAAGGGCGGCACGCTGCTTATCACCCCGCTGAACAGCGCCGACGGCCAGACCTATGCGGTGGCGCAGGGCCAGCTCGCCGTCACCGGCTATGTCGCCGCCGGCGAGGCCGAGAGCGTGACCCAGGGCGTGCCGACCGCCGCACGCATCCCCAACGGAGCGCTGGTGGAAAAGCCGGCGCCGGGGGAGCTGGCCGAGCTGCCGCAATTCGTGCTGGAACTGAACAACCCCGATTTCGCCACCGCCGCTCGCGTCGCCGATGCCATCAATGCCCGGTTCGGCAACAATGTCACCGACAATGGCAAGATCGGCGGGCCGGTGCGCCCGACGGCGCTGGCGCGCGACCAGCGCTCCATCGTCGTGCTGCGGCCCCCGCGCATCAGCGCCGCCCGCTTCCTCGCCATGGTCGGCGATCTCGCGGTGCAGACCGACGCGCCCGCCCGCGTGGTCATCGACCAGCGCTCCGGCACGGTGGTGATCGGGCGCAACGTCAAGATCTCCACCGTCGCGGTCACTCAGGGCAATCTCACCGTGCGTGTCACCGAGACGCCGCAGGTCTCCCAGCCCGCGCCGTTCTCCTATGGCGAGACGGTGGTGGTGCCCAATACCGAGGTCCAGGTCGAGCAGGATGGCGGTTACCTCAGCGTGGTGCGGGGCCCCGATCTCGACACCCTCGTGCAAGGTCTGAACCGTATGGGAATGAGGCCGACGGACATCATCTCCGTCCTTCAGGCGATCAAGACAGCCGGCGCCCTGCAAGCCGAGCTGGTCATCCAGTAAGCGCCGCAGGGCGCATCAGCCGGGAGTTCCCGCATGAGCATGATACTGGTCGTCTCCCATCTCGCCGCCCTCACCGTGGGCTGCCTGCTCGGGCTTCTGTCCGCCGCCCTCTGCTTCGCCGCCCGCGACAGCGAGGCCGGCGGGGAGGATAACGAGGCGGAGGCGATGGGCTGGACGGTGCCCGCCCGCCGCCTGCCGCTGCCGCGCCGCGACGGCAGCGCCGGCATCGTCAAGGCGCTGGTCATCGTCGCGCTCGCCCTTGGCACCAGCTTTCTCGGTGCGATGAGCCTGCGGGCGGAAACGGCACCGGCCCCTGAGGCCGCAGCGCCCATCGCCGCCTCGCGCCCGGCGCCGCCGGCGCCCAAGGGCGACAATGCCGACCAGTATTGCGAGGCGATGGTCGACGCGGTGCGCGATGCCCGCTTCGCCCGCCAGCGGGCGGCGCTGGCCGCGCTGGAGAAGGACATCGAAGACCGGATCGCCCGGCTGGAGGCCAAGCGCGCCGAATTCGAGAAATGGCTCACCCGGCGCGAGGATTTCCTCAACAAGGCGGACGCGGCGGTGATCTCGGTCATCTCGCAGATGCGCCCCGACGCCGCCGCCGCGCAGCTCACCATCATGGGCGACGATCCCGCCGCCGCCATCCTCGCAAAGCTGAACCCCCGCGTCGCCAGCGCGATCCTCAACGAGATGGACCCGGCCCGCGCCGCCCGCCTCACCGGCGTGATGGTGGGAATCGCCAAGCGCCCGCCGCCTCCGGATGGAAAATCATCGTGACCCGCACCCGTTCGACGCTTCCCCTCACGGTGTCCCTCGTCGCGCTCGCGCTGGGCGGCTGCCAGAAGACTTATGACAGTCTGGCCTTCGGGCCGAGCCTCACCCCGGTCGGCTACGGCATCAACCAGCCCACGGACCCGATTCCCATGAGCTTCCCCGCGCCGCCCAAGCGCAGCTTCGCCTCGACCTGGGACCAGGGCACGCAGAGCATCTATCGCAGCATCCGCGCCAGCAAGGTCGGCGATGTGGTGACGGTGACCATCGCCATGAACGACATGGCGCAGTTCGACAACCAGACCGACCGCTCGCGCAAATCGGCGCAGCAGGCCGGGCTCGATGTCGCCGTCGCCGCCGAAGGCTTCGGCTGGAGCGGGGCGGCCGGCTCGGCCAATGGCAACCTCACCATGAATTCGGACACCGCGGCCAAGGGCAAGGGCTCGATCGACCGCTCGGAAAAGCTGCAGGTCCAGATCGCGGCCGTGGTCACCGACGTCCTGCCGAACGGCAATCTGATGATCAGTGGCTCACAGGAGATCCTGGTGAACTACGAAGTCCGCGTGCTCAACGTTGCCGGCATGGTTAACCCGCTCGATATTTCCGGCCGCAACCTCATCTCCTACGACAAGATCGCCGAAGCCCGCATTTCCTATGCCGGGCGCGGCCGGCTCATGGATGTGCAGCAGCCCGCCTGGGGCCAGCGCATCTATGATGTCGTGGCGCCGTTCTGACGGGGGCGGGCCATGGCATCGAAGGCAGCCGCCGTCAAAGGCGACGACAAGAAAAGTGGCGGCGGGCTGATCGTGCCGCTGGCCATCCTCACGCTCCTCGCCGCCGGCGGTGGCGGCGGGCTCGGCATCCAGCTCGCCACCAGCGTCGAGAAGACGGTGAGCGAGAAGGCGAAGGAGAAGCCGCCCGAGCCCGACACGCCGCCGCTGAAATATGCCGGCACCGATGTGGTGATGGAGCCGATGAAGGCGATCGTCTCCAATCTCGCCGCACCCTCGCAGACCTTCGTGCGTATCGAGGCCGCGATCATCTTCAAGAAGGACGCGCTGCCCGACCCGAAGATCGCCGTCGCGCAGATCCGCGACGACATCATGGGGTATCTGCGCACGCTCTCGCTCAGCCAGCTGGAAGGGCCGAGCGGGCTTCTGCACCTGCGCGAGGATTTGAGCGAGCGCGCCAAGCTGCGCACCGAGGGCAAGATCGACGAGCTGATCATCGAGACGATGGTGGTGCAATGAGCGCGTTTGCCCGCCGTCTTGCCCGCCCCCTCGCGGTGGCCGGCCTTGCCGCCGTCGGCCTTTTCGCCAGCGCCGTCCTCGTCGCGCCGGCCTTCGCCCAGTCGCTGCCGGGGCTGAACGACCTGCTCCAGCAGTCCGGCGGCGGGGCGGCGAGCGGGCGCATCGTGCAGATGATCGCCCTGCTCACCGTGCTGTCGGTGGCGCCGGGGCTGCTCATCACCGTCACCAGCTTCACCCGGCTGGTCATCGCCTTGTCCTTCCTGCGCTCGGGGCTCGGCCTGCAATCGACGCCGGCGAATATGGTGCTGATCTCGCTGTCGCTGTTCATGACCTTCTATGTCATGGGCCCGACCTTCGACCGCGCCTGGCAGCAGGGCATCCAGCCGCTGACCGAGGGCCAGATCACCGAGCAGGAGGCGCTGACGCGGGTGGCGGCGCCGTTCCAGGACTTCATGATGTCGCAGGTGCGCCCCAAGGACCTGCAGACCTTCGCCGACCTCGCCGCCGCCAACGGCCAGGCGCCGGCGGCGACGGAGGACAAGGTGCCGCTGCGCATCCTCATCCCCGCCTTCATGATTTCCGAGCTACGGCGCGGCTTCGAGATCGGCTTCCTGATCATGCTGCCGTTCCTGATCATCGACATGATCGTGGCGACGCTGGTCATGTCGATGGGCATGATGATGATGCCGCCAGCGGTCATTGCCCTGCCGTTCAAGATCCTGTTCTTCATCCTGATCGACGGCTGGAATCTTCTGGTGGGCGGGCTGGTGCGCTCGTTCTACTGACGCAATTCATAGACCGACGGATTGACAACATGGCGGGGCGGTGCGCGCGAGCGGGCCGCCCCGCCGGCGTTTTGCCGGCTTCGCATCGCCATTTCGGGGCCCGTGCCGGATGCAAGCCTCGCGCAAGCTTGCCGTGCGAAGGTCGCTTCATGGCAGATTGATTGCCCGCCCGCTCAGGGCCGGCACTCGGATCGCGCTCTCGGGCCCGATCATCAAAGGCATGATGCCGCCTCTGCCATGCCGGTGTAAGCCCGGTATGTCCCGTGAAAAACTCACATCAACTCAAGGGACATTCCTATGACCAGCCTTATGACCAACACGTCCTCCATGGTCGCCCTGCAGACCCTGCGGACCATCAACTCTTCGCTCGACGACACCAACAACCGCGTCTCCACCGGCCTGCGCGTCAATTCGGCGTCGGACAACGCGGCCTACTGGTCCATCGCCACCACGACCCGCTCCGACAACGGTGCGCTCGGTGCGGTGAAGGACTCGCTCGGCCTCGCCAAGTCCTCGGTCGACACCGTCAACACCGGTCTCGACACCGTCCGCAATGCCCTGCAGAAGGTGAAGGAAAAGCTCATCACCGCCGCGTCTCCGGACGCCGATCGCGCCAAGCTGCAGACCGAAATCGGCAGCCTGCTCGAAGAGGTGAAGAACAACGCCAAGAGCACGGTCATTTCCGGCAGCAACTGGCTGTCGGTGGATTCGAGCGAAGCCAACTACAATGCCAACAAGGCGGTGGTTGCCTCGTTCTCCCGCACCGGCGAATCGGTGCAGGTCGACACGATCAACATCGACACCAGCAAGTTCAAGCTGCTGGATTCGAACACCACCGTTCACTCGGCGGTCGACTCCGCGGTGACCACGGCGTCGGCGACCTACTCCACCGCCGCCACCACCGCGACAACGGCCTTCGACACCGCCAAGACGACGGCGACGACGGCCTACGACACCGCCATCGGCACGGCGGACACGACCTTCGCCGGCAGCGCCATGGACGCCGCGGCTGTCGCCGCCCGTGACGCCGCCTATGCGACGGCGAAGAACACCCGTGACAGTGCCTTCACCACCGCCGAAACCACGAAGAAGACGGCTCTCGACGGCGCGGTTCTCGCGCTGAAGAACTCGCTCGGCGCGTCGGGTACCGATAACCTCGGCATTCTCGACAAGTCCCGCGTGGCCGCCACGGCCAACGGCAAGGCGACGGTCAGCTCGATCATGGATATCGACATTTCCAAGCTGACCTCGAGCCAGAACGACCTCGACCAGATCGCGAACTACACCTCGATCGTCGATGCCGCCCTGACCGATCTTACGGATGCGTCCACGAGCCTCGGCTCCACGGCCAGCCGTATCGAGTCGCAGACCAACTTCGTGCAGGCGTTGCAGGACGCCAACAACCGCGCCATCGGCTCGCTCGTCGATGCGAACATGGAAGAAGAGTCGACCCGTCTGAAGGCGCTGCAGACTCAGCAGCAGCTCGCCGTTCAGTCGCTCGGCATCGCCAATTCCAGCTCGCAGAGCGTGCTCAGCCTGTTCCGCGGCTGATACGGCCGGGTTCGCGCCCGGTTTCTCCCACCCCGCCGCCGTGTTCCACGGCGCGCCTTGGGCCACGCTTCACCTCCCAGGAGCGTGGCCCTCTTTTTTTGCGCTCCCCCGCGCAACGCTCAGGCAAGCTCGCCGACGCACTCTCCTCCCGACGGAACGGCCCTCCCCACTGGCGGGCCCCGCGCGCGGCCCGCGCCAAGGGCCCTTCGCATCATCTAGGGAGCGGGAGAGCAGATGTTCGCACGCCAGCAGCTCGATATGCTTCTGAGCAATCTGCGGCAGCTCGGTGCCCGCCGCCTGTTCGCGCTGGCGATGATCGGGCTGGCGGTGCTCGCCGCCATCGGCCTCGGCGCCTATTATCTCAGCCGCCCCGCGACCGAAACGCTCTACGCCAATCTCAGCCGCGAGGACGTGACCCGCATCGGCGCCGCGCTGAAGGATGCCGGCATTTCCTTCGACGTGAACGCCGATGGCACGGCCGTGCTGGTCGCCCCCGCCGACACGGCCCGCGCGCGCATGCAGCTGGCGGAGAAGGGCCTGCCGCAGAGCTCCAGCTCCGGCTACGAACTGTTCAACGACGTGAACTCGCTCGGCCTCACCTCCTTCATGCAGGAGGTGACCAAGGTGCGCGCGCTGGAAGGCGAACTCGCCCGCACCATCCAGACCATGAAGGGCATCAAGGCGGCGCGGGTGCATATCGTGCTGCCCGACCGCGCCTCCTTCCGCCGCGACCAGCAGAGCGCCTCGGCCTCGGTGGTGATCCGCACGGAGAACGCGGAGGACGGTACCTCGGCGGAAGCGATCCGCCATCTCGTCGCCGCCGCCCTGCCGGGCATGAAGATCGACGCCGTGACCGTCCTCAACACCGAGGGCGCCATTCTCGCTTCCGGCGACGACCCGGCCAATGCCTCTTCCGGCAAGAAGGCGATGCTGCAGGAGCAGATGAACCGCGAGACCGAGGCGAAGATCCGCCGCGCGCTCACCCCCTATCTCGGCATCGACAATTTCCAGATCAGCGTCACCTCGCGCCTCGACATCGATCGCGTCACCACCAATGAGACCACCTACGACCCCGCCTCCAAGACCGAGCGCTCGGTGCGCGTGGTCAAGGAGACCGGCACGTCGCAGAACCGCTCCAAGCAGGCGGCGGCCTCGGTGCAGCAGAACATGCCCGGCCAGTCGGGCGGCGGGGATGCCGGCAACAACTCCAATGAGGAGACCAACCGGCGCGAGGAACTGACCAATTTCGAGATTTCCTCGCGCAGCACCGAGACGGTGCGCGAAGGCTTCACCGTGCAGAACCTGTCCATCGCCATTCTGGTGAACCGCGCCCGGCTGGTGCCGGCGGAAGGGGCGGGCGATGGTGCCGTGCCGCTGGAGACGCAGATCTACGAGATCGAGCAGCTCGCCGCCGCCGCCTCCGGCTTCGACAAGGCGCGCGGCGACAAGCTGAAGGTCTCCGCCGTCGGCTTCGCCGATGGCAATGGCGAGCTCGAACCGGTGGCGGCGCTGCCCTGGTCGGAAGTGCTTATGCGCCAGGCCGGCACGCTGGTGAACGCCGCCACCATTCTCATCGTCGCCGTCCTGCTGATCTGGTTCGGCCTGCGCCCCGCCGTGCGCGCCATCGTCGCCCGGCCTGAAGATGCCGAACTGATCGAGACCGCCATGCTCGCCGGCACGGGCGGCGCGATGGGCGAATTGCCGGCGCCTGACGGCGGCGGCGCCATGACGCCCGGCGTCACCGAGCCGGTCAGTCTGATCGAGGACCTGACCAGCAAGATGAACCGTTCGCCGCAGAAGCGCCTGGAGCAGATCATCGACTTCGATGAGGAGCAGGCCGCCGCCATCCTGCGGCAATGGCTGCAGCAAGAGGCCCGGGTCTGATGCGGGCGCTCATCGACCATCTGCCCGACTATTCCGGCCTCGCCCCGCGTGCCGCCGAGCCGGCGGCCCCCCGCACGGGCGAGGCGCCGGCGCGTCCCGCCGCGCCGCATCCGGCGTCGCCCATTGCGGCGCCGATCCCCGCCGCTCCCCCGGCGCCGGACCTCGCCCTGCTGGTGCAGGAAGCCGAGGCGGCCGGGCGGGCGGCGGGTGAAGCCGCCGCGCGCGCCCGCTTCGACCGGCAGCGCACCGAGGATGCCGCCCGGGCCGAGGAGCGGCTGGCCGAGATGCGCCGCGCCTGGGCGCAGGCGGAGAGCGAACCGCTGGCGCAGGCGCTGGCCGAGGGGCTGGAGCAACTGGGCGAGGACCTCGCCACCCGACTCGGCCGGGTGATCGCCCCCTTCCTCGCGAGTGCCCTGCGCGAGCGTGTGCTGGCGGACATGGCGCACGCGATCACCCGCGCCCTCGCGGACGGCACCACGCCGCTGCTTCACGTGCGTGGCCCGGCGGACCTGCTGGAGGGGCTGCAGGCGCGGCTCGATCCGCGCGCGCCGGTGTGCTTCGAGGCCGGAGCGGGCGGCGAGATCGTCGCCGTCGCCGGTGCCACCACATTCGAGACGCAGATGCAGGCCTGGGCCGCGCGCCTCGCCCTGGTGCAGGAGTAGGCGGCCATGGCCGGTCCCGAACACCAGGAAATGATCATCATCAAGCGCTACGAGGAAGATGAGCACGAGCATCATTCCAGCGCCTGGAAGGTTGCCCATGCCGACTTCATGACGGCGATGATGGCGTTCTTCCTGATCATGTGGCTGATCAACGTCACCGACAAGGATGTGCGCAAGGCGATCGCCAATTACTTCAATCCGGTGAACCTTGCCGACAGCGTGAGCGAGCGCAAGGGACTGAACGACCCCGAGGACATCAAGGATGTCGGCACCTCGGACGATGGCGACCAGATGTCCGCGCTCAAGGACACGGTGGGCGAGAACACCGGCAAAGGCGAGGAGGTGCAGCAGGGCCCGCGCGAGGCGGCGCTGTTCCAGGACCCCTATGCCGTGCTGGCCGAGATCGTCGCCGACGCCCCGCCCGGCACGCCGACCTCGCTCGACGCCCCGATCGGCGTCAATAGCGAGCCGGGCACCGGCAGCGGCGACGCCACGCGCGACCCGTTCGACCCGGTCTATTGGCAGATGACCTCCACCCGCAAGGCGCAGGCGACCGCCCCCGGCACCGCCGGCATCGGCGCGCCGCAGGGCACACGGCCGGATGCGGGCGCCAAGCGCGACACGCCCAACCCCGCCGTGGAGGGGATGGACGGTTCGCCCGCCGGCGGCCCGACGCCGGAGTCCGCCCGCGCCGGCGGCATTGCCGGCGCGACCAAGGCTGCCTCGTCGACACCCGACGGCGACAGCGCCAAGGCGGTGGCGGCCACTGGGCCGGCCCGCACCGAGGGCGCGCAGGGGCCGGCGGAAAAGCTGGAAGAGCAGATCAAGGCCGACCTCGCCGCCGCCATGGGCGGCGCCACCGGTCCGCAGGTGACGGTGCGCAAGACCGGCGACGGCACGGTGATCAGCCTGACCGACGACCTCGATTTCTCCATGTTCCCCATCGGCTCGGCGGTGCCGGATGCGCGCATCGTTGCCGCCATGGCGCGCATCGCCCAGACCTTGAAGGACCGGCCGGGCGATGTGGTGATCCGCGGCTATACGGACGGGCGCCCCTTCCGCTCGCCGACCTATGACAATTGGCAGCTCTCCGCCGCCCGCGCCAACATCGCCCATTACATGCTGGTGCGCGGCGGGCTCCCGGAAGGGCGCATCCAGCAGATCGTCGGTTTCGCCGACCGCAATCTCAAGAACAAGGCCGACCCCAACGCGCCGGAAAACCGCCGGATCGAAATCGTGCTGCAGGAGCCTGCCCGATGAGCCGCGTCGCTTTGCTCGCCACTCTGCTCGCCGCGCTGCTGCTGGCCGGCCGCCCGTCCATGGCCAAGGACCCGTGGGGCGAGTTGCGCCCCGCCGATGCCACGCCGGCCGATGCGGGCGGGGAGGAGACGGGCGATGGAGAAGCGCTGCCCGCACTCACGCCCGTGCGGGTGCCGATACCTTTGCCGAAGCCGGCGGTGATGCCCCCGGCGGCCCCGCGCCAGATGCCCCGCCAGATGCCGCTCGAGGCGCCGCTCCCGCTGCCGCGCCCCGCCGATCTCGCGGCGCAGGCTCCCGCCGTTGCGGACCCTGTCCTGGTGGAGACGGACGCTGGTGCCCCGGAGCCTTTTGCGCTGGCGGAGGCACCGGCCGATCTGCCGAACGCTGCCGCGCGCGACACCCCGGAGACCACCCTGCCGGTGCCGCTCCCGTCGGCGCGGCCGGTGCTGGCGAGCGAGGCGCCGGTGGCGCGGGTGGCGACGCTGCGCGTGCCGCTGCCCCCCGCGCGGCCGGCTCTGGGCGGCGCGCCGGCGCGGTCGCCGGTCGCCTTCCAGCCCGCGCCCGTCGAGGTGCCGATCGTGGCGGCGGAGGAAGCGCCGATCCGGCAGCCCTTCGCCGGGCTTGTGCCGGCGCCGGCCCTGCTGGCGTCGGAGGCTGTCGGGCCGGACACCTTCGCCGCGCTGGCCTTTACGGCAGACTCCTTCGACCCCCGTTCCTTCGCGCCTTCCGTGTCGGCGGCTTCGAGCGCGGCGGCCGCGCCGGCGCTGTCCCCGGTCGTCTCTCCGGCGGTGGCGCCGATGGTCGCCCCGGCTGTCGCCCAGCCTGTCGCCCCGATTGTCGCCCTCGCGGCACCCGAGGCCGCCGCCGCGCCGGCGCCGGAGCCTGATCTGCCGGAGCCGATGGAGCGCACCACCGCGCTGCTGGCTCTGCCGACGCTTGGCGTGTTCTCGTCGGCGCAGGCGGCGGAAGCCACGGCGCCGGAGGCCGCCGACAAGGAAGCGTCCGCCAAGGACGGGCCTGCCAAGGATGCCGCAGCTTCCGCCGCGAACGCGCCCGAAATGCCGCCCGCGCCGCCGCTCTACCGCGAGGTGCGCGAGCTTCAGCGCCTGCAGGACCGGATGGCGGCGGGCGAGCCGAACGCCCTGACGGCGCAGAACGCGCTGATCACCCGCATCGACCAAAGCTTCCGCGCAGCGGACGCCTCCGCCTGGAACGACCCGCAAAATGCCCGCGCGCTCATCGTCTTCGCGCTCAGCGGCGGCGGGCCGGGCGTGCTGCGGGCCGTGCTGGGCCAGGGTGCCAGTCCCGCCGTGGATGAGCGGCTGCTGCGCGGCACGCTCGCCTATCTCGAAGGCCGCGAGCCTGAGGCGCTGAAGCAACTCGGCGAGATCGACGCGCGCCAGCTGCCGGACAGCCTCGCCGGCCAGGTGGCGCTGGCGCAGGCCGCTTTGTGGGTGCGTCGCGACCCGCCGCGCGCCTCGGTGCTGCTGGGCCGCGCCCGCCTGCTGGCGCCGGGCACGCTGGTGGAGGAGGCCGCGCTGCGCCGCGAGATCTTCATCGCCGCCCAGGCCAATGAACTCGCCACTTTCGAACGCCTGACCTCGACCTATCTCGCCCGCTACCGCCACTCGGTCTATGCCGGCAATTTCCGCCTGCGCTTCGCCGCCGCGCTGACGCGGATGAGCTTCATCGACAGCGCCGACGAATTCCACCGGGTGCATGAACTCCTCGCCCCGCTGGAACCCGAAAGCCGCCGCGAGGTCGCGCTGCTCATCGCCCAGGCGGCGCTGGCGCAGGGCAAGACCACGGCTGCGGCGCTGGCCTCCGAACTGGTGCTGAAGGGCACGGTGTTCGGCAGCCTGGAAGCCGACCGCGCCACGCTGTACCGCGCCGCCGCGATCATCGCCGCGCCCGGCCGCTTCGACGAGGCCAGCGCGGCCCTCGCCAGCGTGGCGCGCGAGCGCTTCGGCAGCGAGGATACGCGGCTGCTCGGCGCGGCGCTGGCGGTGGCCGCGTCGATCACCGATGCCGTCAATGTGCCCGTCCCGCCGCCGGCCGGGCTCGGGGGCGAGGCCGGCGCGCCGGAAGCCCAGGGGCCGGTGGCCCCGGAGACGGGTAAGGACGGCGGCAAGGACGCCATGCCGCCCGCCGTGCTGGCTTCGGCCCAGGCCGCGCTCGAGGCCGCCGACAAAGCCCTGGGAGACGCGCCGCTATGATCCCGGTTCCGCTCAACGCCGCCCGCACCGCCACCGCCGACGATCTGCCCGGCCGCGCCGAGCGCGGGGACGGCGGCGACGCCTTCGCCGCCCTGCTCGCCGAGATGGACGGACGGCCCGCCGCCACGCCCGAGGCGCCGTCGCCTTCCGCCAGCTCTCGGCCCGAACGCTCCGCGATGGCGGCGCCGCGCCTCGGCGTGCCGGTGCGGCTGGAGGCGGTGGAGACGGTGCCCGCTCCCGAGCCGGCCCCGGATCAGGCCGCCGCGTCCGCCGGCCCGATGACCGAGACGGAGCGGCCGCTGGCGGCGATGGACCTCGGCGCGCTGCTCGCCCGTTCCGCCCGTTCGGTTGCCCCGCAGGGGGCGTCCCCCGCCACCCAACCGATCATCAACGGCGCAGGCGACGCGCTGGCCGAGATCGGGTCGGCGATGCGCCCGCCTGCCCCGGCGGCGGAAGCGGCCTCCGGCGCGCCGCCGGCGTCCGCCCGACCTGCCGCGTTCGGCACCGTGGCGCACACGATCTCGACGCCGGCAGCGCCGTTGCGTCCGTCTGCGCCTTCCACCCTCTCCCTGCCGGGCGAGGAGGCGGAAACCGTGGCTCAGATGCCGCCCACCCCGCCGCGAACCGCCCCCGTGCCTGCCGTCCGGTCCGACCGCGACGCCGGGGCGGGGGAGGGTGCGCAGGCCTCTGCCGTCCCGCCATCGATGGCGGCGGACGAGGCCGCGCCCCGCCCGGAGCGGCCCAAGCCCTCTTCTTCGCCGGTGCCGATGAGAGCCGATTCCACCCGCCTACCCACCGCCCGCTTCGATGCGACGCCCGCATCCTTGGTGGCGGAGGACGGCACGCCGCGCCCTCTACCGGTCGAGGCCGAGCGGTCCGCGGCCACGTCGTCGCCGGAACGCCCGGAGGAAGCGCTACACGCCGCTTCGGCTGCCGACAGCGGCGCACCGCCCTCAACGTCTCCGCTGCCGGCGGCGATGTTCGCGTCCCTGCTGCCCGCCCCTTCGGCGTTGCCGGAAGAGGCGGATGTGCCGGAAGGCACGGGCGACCTGGCCATGGTCGCGACGCTGGAGGAGGGGGCCACGCTGGACGAGGCGCCGGTTCCCACCGCCAAGGTCGTGCTGTGCGAGACCCATTTCGCGCCGGTACTGCCGCGCGAGGCCGGGCCGACGCCGACTTCCGTGCCCGATCAAACACCGGCCGCGCCCCGGCCTTCCGTCGCGCTTCCGCAGGCGGCGGAAGCCGAAGCGCAGGCTGCGACCGTCGCGGTCCCGGCCGGCACGGTCGCAGCGGCTTCTGCCGCTTCCATCTCTGCCGCTTCCGCCTTGGTTGCGTCCGAAGGGCCGGGACTCGACCGTCCGGCGCCCGCCTCAACGGAGCGTCGTCCCGCCGCGCGTGCTGTCGACATGTTCGCCCAGGCGGGCGAGGCGCCGCCGCCTTCCAACGACACGGCCCTGCTCGAGGAACGCCCCGCCGTGCGGATGCCTGCGCGGGCCGCGGCAGGTGCGGAGCGGGCGCGCGGCGCACCTGAGATCGCCGCCGAGATCCCGACCCCCGCTCCGGCTTCCGGCAGCGCCGCCTCCATTCCCGCGCCTGTCGCGGCGCCGGCCGGCGCCGCTCCGTCGCCGGCGGCGGTGCAGCTCGGCAGCATCCTTGCCGAGGCGGTGCGCGCGGAAGCGCCGGGCGCCTCCGCCGCCGGCGCGGCCATCCCGGCGCGCGGCCCGGTGCGGGTACTGGAAATCCAGCTCCGCCCGCTGGAACTCGGCCTGGTGACGGTGCGGCTGCGCACCGGCCGCAACGGGCTGGAGATCCATGTTCATGCCGCGCGGGCCGAAACGGCGCGCCTGCTGGAGCAGGACCGCGCCAGCCTCATCGCCACGCTGGCCGATGCCGATGCCGGCCCGCTCGACCTGACCATCAGCCAGACCGGCTTGCCGCCCCGCCTCACCGGCGAGGACGCCTTTGCGCCGGCGGACTGGGAGCGCCGCGAGGGGAGCGGGTCCCGCGAGGGGAATTCCGGCGATTCCGACCCGCGCCGAAGGAGACGACAGGATGAAGATGCAGCTTTCCGCGCTGTTGATGGCGGCTCTGCTGACCAGCAGCCCTGAGCTTGCCGCCGCGCCGAACGCCTCGGCGACGCAAACGCCCGCAAGCACGCCCCCCGGCAAGCCCCCAAGCACGCCCGCCAGCGCGGCGGCCGGGGCGCGCCTCGGCGTCTGCGAGGCGGCGATGGCGCGCGCCTCGGCCAAACATGGCGTGCCGCTGGCGATCCTCTATGCAGTCGGCATGACCGAGACCGGCGGCAATGGCACGCTGCAGCCTCTGGCGATGAATGCGGGGGGGAAAAGCCTTGTCGCGACCAGCCCCGCCGATGGCGCGCGCAAGCTGGCGGAGTTCAAGGCGCGGGGGGTGAACCTGGTCGATCTCGGCTGCATGCAGATCAACCATCGCTGGCATGGCGACCAGTTCGCCTCGGTAGCGGAGATGTTCGATCCGGAGCGCAATGTCGACTACGCCGCCCGCTTCCTTGCGGAACTGCGGCAGCGTCATGGCAACTGGACGATGGCGGCGGCCCGCTACAATGCCGGGCCGGATAATGATCCGGCGCAGAAGCGCTATGTCTGTGCCGTCATCCGCAATCTGGTCCGGTCCGGCTTCGGAAGCTGGACCGCCCAGTCGCGGGCCTTCTGCGCCTGATCTCAGGCGAAAAGGGAGTCGATGTCGTCCTGCGAGACGACGTTCGCGTCATCCGCCAGCGCCGGCCCGTTGAGCAGCGCTTCGTCGCCGGTGCGCTCGGGGGCGATGGTCTCGGCGATGCGCGCGACCTCTTCCTGCCCGCCCCAGATGTTGGACATGCGCTCGACCCGCTCCTCGATGAAGACCATGAGGTCGACCACCTTGCGGATGCGCTGACCGCTAATGTCCTGGAAATTGCAGGCCTCGAAGATGCGGGTGGCATAGCTGTGGATCGCCTGCGCCAGCATCTTGTGGCTGCCTTCCAGCTCCGCCACCAGCGAAATCGCCGCGCCGTCGATATTCTCGGCCATCTGCAGAATGTCCTCGGTCGCCGCCTCGGTGTCGGCGACGACGGCGTCGAGCTCGTCGGTCGCGCGGTTGAAGCGTGCGCCCTTGGCGCCGCCCGCCTGCAGCGTGGCAAGCTCGTTCTTGGTGTTGTCGATGGCTTGGCGGATCGTCTCTACATCCATCAGCATGGCGTGGCGCGAGCATTCGGGGTCGGCTTCGGGGCAGCGGCGGTCGAAACGCGCGATCACGCCGCGCAGCTCGTGCAGCTCTTCCAGCACACGGTTTATTTGGGCGGAGACGGAGCCCTGCATCGTCACTGTGCTGGCGACGTGCTTCTCCCCCGCCCCATTGTGTCGTTCATTCGCTTCAATCCGGAACGGCCGCCGGGCAGACGACATGTAATTTCTCCCATTAACTCGCAAGTGTTCGATGATTTCTTATAGTTCAAAGCCAATCGCCTGAGAATAACCCTAGGTTTCGCCCTGCAAGCTTCGCGCAAGCATTGCAATTCAGAACATCAACCTAGGAAAGGGCGGCATGTGGCTGTCCCGTGGAACTTGTTAGCTGAGGGACGGAGCGCTTTATGGCCGTGGATTTGTCGATGCCGGTTCTTGTAGTCGACGATTACAAGACCATGGTCCGCATCATTCGCAACCTGCTGAAGCAGATCGGTTTTGAAGACGTGGACGAGGCGTCCGACGGCGTCGAAGCCCTGTCCAAGCTGAAGGAGCGGCAGTACGGGCTTGTGATTTCCGACTGGAACATGGAGCCGATGACGGGCTACGAACTGCTGAAGCAGGTGCGCGACGACAGCGACCTCAACGCGCTGCCCTTCATCATGGTCACGGCCGAGGCGAAGTCGGAAAACGTCATCGCCGCCAAGAAGGCCGGCGTGAACAACTACATCGTCAAGCCCTTCAACGCGCAGACGCTGAAGAGCAAGATCGAGACCGTGTTCGAAGGCTGATGTTGCGGCCGTCGGCCCGGCGCGCACGTAACGCGCGCATCGCCGCCGGGCCTGCGCACGCTGGCGTCGTCCGGATCGATTCACATTGGATGGATCTCACGCCAACGCCCCTCGGCTTACCCCGAGGGGCGGCTTTTGCGTTGCCGCGACGCGGCCCGAGACGGCGATACCCGCCAGAATGGAGGGAAACCCACTCCAACCCTGAAGCAACTCGGCTTGAGTGGAGATATTTACCAAAATAGTTCTTTGGCCAAGGACACGTGCAGGCAGCAATCAACGAATTGCATGACTGCAGGTTCAAGGCAGGGGAATTGAATCATGTATGTCATCGTCGACGATCGCTCTATTGTTGCCGAAAGCTATGTCTCCAGCTTCTCGCGGGAAGTTTTTTCAAGCTTCGGTCTGAACGAAGACGAGTTCAAAGGCTGGATCGAGAGCGCTTCGGAAAATGATATTGCTGCGGTGGAAGGTTTTCTGCTCGGCGATTTCGAGCGGCGCCCCACCTATCCGGAGATGATCCGCTCGCACAGCGCCGCGCCGATCCTGGCGCTGAGCGACCAGAAGAGCCTGGCGCAGACGCTGGAACTGTTCACCGCCGGTATTGACGACGTGGTGCGCAAGCCCGTCCATGTCCGCGAGATCGTCGCCCGCACCGATGCCATCTGGCGGCGCGTCAACGCCAATGCCGCCCCGGCCGCGGCGCGCGAGGACCGGCTGAAGGTGTTCTTCGACGGCCGTGACCCCGAGATCGACGGCGCCCCGCTGCCGCTGCCGCGCCGCGAGCGGCACATGCTGGAATATCTGGTCAAGAACGCCCGCCGGCGGGTGACCAAGACCCAGATCTTCAACACGATCTACGGCATCTTCAACGACGATGTCGACGAGAGCGTGGTCGAAGGACATATGAGCAAGCTGCGCAAGAAGCTGCGCATGAAGCTTGGCTATGACGTGATCGACGCCAAGCGCTATCTCGGCTACCAGTTCGTCGGCTGAACGCCGGCCGCCGGCCGCCCGTGAGCGCCCGGCTCAGTCCAGGGGAAGGCCTAGACGCTCGGCCTGGCGCTTGACGAAGGTTTCCATCCGCTGGCGCCCGCTTTCCGTCAGCTCGACGATGATCCGCCGGCGATCGGCGGGGTCGGGGCGACGCTCGATCAGCCCCGCGTCGCGCAATTCATCGATCCGCCGCAGCGCCGTCGTCGTCGGCGCGCCCGACGCGATGCACAGGCTGGTGACCGAAATCGGCCGGCCGGAGGCTTCGGCCACCGCGAGGTCGAGCAGCATGTCCCAGGCCGGGTCCGAGAACAGGTCGGACTGGAAGATGGCGTCGCGGTCGGCGCGGGCGGCCACCAGCGTCTTCAGGTAATTCGGCCGGGCCACCGGCTTTTCCGCCACCGGCGCCGGCCCATTGGCCTGCCGAACGCTGTCCTCGACCAGCGAGAAGGCCCGGCGCACCGCCTGCGCGACTTCCTCGGGCAGCAGCGGCTTCTGTAGGAAATCCACCGCATTGAGACGCAGCGCGCCCACCGCCCGGTCGAGCGAGGCGTGGCCGGTGATGATGATGGTGGCGAGCGGGCGCTTGCGGCCCATCAAGGCGAGCTTCTGCAACAGCTCGATGCCGTCGATGCGCGGCATTTGCAGGTCGGTCACCACCACCTGCAGCTGCTCGTTACGCTGCACGAGGTCGATGGCTTCCACCGGCGTATTCGCGGTCAGGCTCGGCAGGCCGAGCATGGCCAGCCCCTCGCTCAGTTCGATCAGCACGTCCGGGTCGTCATCGACGAGCAGAACGCGCGGTAGTTCCGAATCCACCCCAGCTGCACCCACCATTCGCACCGCCACACGCCCGCTCACGACGAAAACAATGTCTCGCTCGGCGACTGCCACAACTACTATGTTAGTGCGGGCCTTGCGTCATTGTGAAATGACAAATTGCGGTATGCGAGGTTCCTTCGCGTCGTCCGGCGGGGTGGGCGACCTTCGCCCTCAGTTGGGCGGCGGCGCCACGCTGGCGAGGAAACTGCCGATATCGTCGAGCACGTCGGTGGGATCGACCGGCTTCACATAGAGGAAGTCGCTGTCGAGGTCGGTCGCCGTCACATTGTGCATGACATGGCCGGTGATGATGATGACCATCGCCGGGCGGAGCGCCGGCGGCAGGGCGCGGGCCTCGGCCACCACCAGCCGCCCGTCGACAGCGCCGATGCGCAGATCGGTGATCAACACCTGCGGCGCCAGCCCGCCGCGCAACTGCCCGATCGCCTCCTCCGCCGTGATGGCGAGGGCGACACGCCAGCCCAGCGAGGCGAAATACTCGCCCAGCTCGTGCGCGAGCTCTTCCTCGTCGTCGCAGATCAGCATGCTGGGTGCGGCGTTCATGCGGCGGCCCGCGCGGCGTTGATGAGCGAGGCCGGCACGGTGATGGTGAAGCGCGCGCCAGCCCCGACATTCTCCGCCACGATGCTACCGTTCATGTCACGCACCACGCTGCGGGCGAGTGACAGGCCGAGCCCGGTGCCCTTTTCGGTCGATTTGGTGGTGGCGAAGGGCTCGAACATGCGTTCCAGAATGTCCTCGGGCACGCCGCCGGCATTGTCCTGCACTGCGATCACCGCGTGCTCCTCCACTCGCCCGATCGACACCTGCACTTCGCGCCGGGCCGCGCCGGCCGCGGTAAGCGGCGGTGCGTCGCCGGCCTCGGGCATCCGAGAATTGTCCGGAGCTTCGCGGCTTTCCTGAGGCTCGCGGTTTTCCTGCGCCTGGCGAAGTTCTTGCGATTCGCGAAGCTCCTGCGATTCGAAGGCGTCGCGGGCGTTGATCAGCACATTGACGATGACCTGCTCGAACATGGTCTGCTCGCCGAATACCAGCAATTCGGCCGGCACGCCCGCCTCGATCGACAGCACGATATTGGCGGCGCGGAACTGCTCGGCGACGAAGCCGGCGGCGAGTTCCACCGCATGGCGCAGCGAGAAGGGCAGAAGCTGCTGGGTCGGCATGCGGCCATAGCGGCGGACCTGGTCGGTGATGCGCTTGGCGCGGTCGACCTGCGCCGAAATGCGCTCCAGCTTGGCGGCCACCGGTTCCCCGCCCGGCAGGGGGTCGAGCAGGCGGCGGGCATTGGCCACCGCCATCTTGATCACCGCCAGCGGCTGGTTGAGCTCATGGGCGATGGCGGTGGCCATCTCGCCCAGCGTCGCCAGCTTCGCCGCCTGCATCACCTGCAATTCGGCATTGCGCACCTGCGAGGTGTCGACCACCACGATGAGCTGCTGCGGGCGTCGCTCCCACAAGACGGTGCCGATCGATCCGCGCAGCGAGATGATGTCGCCGGGGTTGCGGGCATAGCCCATGCTCAGCGCCCCCCAGCGGCGGGTGTCGGGCTCGCCGGCGGCGGCGCGGATCGCCCGGACGAAGCGCGGCCAGGCGGGGTCGTCCAGCGAGGGCGAGACGAGGGCGGCGGCGGACGGATTGATGAAGTTCACCTTGTCGGTGTCCGGGTCGGTCACCACCACGCAGGCCGGCACGGCCTGGATGACGGCGCGCAGATTTTCCTCCATCGCCGCCAGCGCCGCCTGCGCTTCCCGCACGTCGTTCAGCCGCATACGGTCGCGGCGCGCCTGCAGGATGAGCACGGCGGCAAGGCAGGCGCCGCTGACGAACAGCATCACCAGCGGCAACGCACCGGGTCGTTGCGCCATGGCGCGCTCGCGCTGGAAGATTTCCTGATTATAGGCGACCGACTGCATCAATATGGTCTGCAGCGCCTGGCCGAGCGGCTCCAGCTGCTGGCTTAGCTTCTTCAGCTCTCGCGCCGTGCCGCCATCCTCCGGGTCGAGCTTTCCCACCTCCTCGATGATCTCATCCAACCGGGCCTCGAAAATCTGCGTCGGGCCGCGCGTGTCGACGACATCGCTCAGCACCCGGCCTTCGTCGGAATCATAGAGCAGCGGCAGCCGCGAGCGGAGCAGTTCGAGGCGCAGCATCAGTTTGTCCATGCCCAGAGTGCTCGGCACGATGGCGAGCTTGGCGAATTCGGCCTGCGTCTTCACGAACTCCAGCTGCGCCTGATAGGCCACCCAGCCGGAGGAGCGGATCGTCGCGGTGAGAAAGGCCTGCTGGCGGGTCTGCAGGACATAGACCAGCGCGGTTGCGAGAAAGAGCGCAATGGAAGCGACGACGAGGCCGAGCTTGAGAAGGCCGGGCGAGCGACTATTGCGCGCTAAAATCAATGGACTTGACCTGCCAGACCATGCGCGACTGGTAATATTGCTGACGCAGCGCCGGGTCGGAATCGATGGGATACATCACCCAGAACGGCCCCTTGTCGCGCACCCGCATGGTCTTGCCGTCGACCCGGGTGGTCAGTATGGCGCCATGCTCCTTCCAGTCCTCGGCGGGAATGGGGGCGACATAGTCGTTGAGCGCCATCACTTTCGCCTCCCGCACCGGCCGGCCGCCCAGCGCCGCGAGCGCGCCGAGCGAGGGGCCGGTGAAGCGCTGAACGCCCTCGGTCCAGGGTGTGCTGGTCTCGATGGTCACCTGGGGAAGCGCGTCGATCTCGGCGAGCGTCAGCGTCTTCTCCAGCGCGACCTGGCCGTCGGCGCCGAGCCAGCGCAGGGTGAGTTCGTGCGCGCGCGCGGCCTCCGGCAAGGCGAGGCATGCAAGCCCCAGAATGAGCGCGCAGATCAACCTGACCATCATCGTCCGCTCCGTGGAAAAAGCCCGCCGCTCAACCGGCACGAGCGCGGCTAGGATCGCACGCGGTGTGCGGACAAGCCTGCCGAAACGCTGCCATTCCGGCGGGGAAACGGTGGAGATCGCTCCATTTTGGATCAAATTGGCGAGGGCAGGCACCGCGCCGGCTAGAAAACCGCGCCGGCTGTCAAGAAAATGCAAGGTTTCAGCGTTGTTTCGGCTATCTCAGGTCGTGCGAGGCGCTAACGGGTGCGCATGATTGCATCCACAGGGCGGGGCGACTACGACATAATGAACTGCAAGAGTGTCCGGGTGCCGTCGGTCCCGAAGACACAGGTGCGGGGTGAGGCGGCAGCGACATGCCTTTTTCGACATGGCGGCGATGACGTCGGATTCTTCAGCGCAGGCGGTGACGCTACCGCCCGATCCCACCGCCGTGCCGGCGAACGCTCCCCCTGCCGCGCCGCTATGGAAGGGCGCCTCGTACCGACTTCTGCTGGTGTTCGTGCTCGTGCTGGCCGTCGTTCTGCCGGCCTCGGTGGCGCTGATCGCCATCAAGCTGCATGCCGCGCATGAGGAAGAGGTCGCCATCGCCGCCTCGCGCAAGCTGGCCTTCGCGCTGACCTCTCATCTGGAGCGCACGGTCGAATCGATCGAAGCCTTCCTCGACGGCTTCGCCAACCTGCCGGAAGACGCGTCGCCGCAGGAAATCTACTCCCGCCTGCTCACCGCCCGCCTGCCCGCCTCGGTCATTCAGGTGACCTATGTCGATCCCACCGGGGCCGTCGTCGCCAGCAATCTGCTGCCGCCGGGCAATGGCGTGACGCTGGCCGACCGCGAACATATTCGCGTACATATGAATGATGATCCGACCGATACCGGCATCTTCATCAGCAAGCCGGTGAAGGGGCGGATCAGCGGGGCCTGGTCGCTTCAGTTCACCCGCGCGGTGCGCGCCGATGACGGCAAGCTGCGCGGTATCATCGCCGCCTCCTACCAGATCTCCGACTTCATCGAGTTCTATGAAAAACTGCTGCCGAAGGGCGAGGGACTCATTGCTCTCGTCGGCTTTGACGGGGTGGTGCGGGCCATCGTGCCGGCGAACCGGCAGATCGACGGGTTGCAGGCCGCGACCATCCTCCCGGAGGCGGCGATCACCGCCGGCACGGCCAACGGCCCCGAAGGCGGCCTCGCCTGGGACGATGCGGGGCGCGTCGGCTATTCCATGCATTCCGACCGTTTCCCCTTCTTCGTGTCGGTGGCGGTGGATCGCGCGGAGATCAATTCCGACAATCACAATTTTCACGTCGCGATCTGGGGCATTGCCGGCGGCCTCAGCCTGACGCTCGTCGCCCTCATTCTTTTCGGCGCGCGGCATGCGCGGCTGGAGCGGATCTATCGCGAGCGGGAACTGACGGCACAGGCACAGGAGCGCGAGGCGCAGGTGCTGCAGGCGATCAGCCGCGTGCCGGGCATCCATGTGCTGCATGTCGAGAACGGGCGGGCGGTGCGCATCGGCGAGGCGGCGGACGGCCTGCTGCCCCGGCTGATCGCCGAGCGGGTGGAAACGCCGGAATTCCTCGCCCGCCTCCAGGAAGATGCCGCGCCTTCGGTGGCGATGGAGCATTTCTCCGGCGATGGCGAGGAGTTCGAGGTGGGCATGGTCATTACCCGGCTGCGCCCCAACGGGCCGGGCCGCACGGATGCTGCCAACGCGCCCGCCGTGGTGTTTGCGCTCGACGAGACCGCCAAGCGCCTGAAGGAGAACAAGCTCTACCAGATGTCGAAAATGGCGGCGCTGGGCGAATTGGTGACCGGCCTCGCCCATGAGATCAACCAGCCGCTCGGCGTCATCCGGCTGGCGGCCAGCAATGCCCAGATGGGCCTGCGCAAGGGGCTGCCGGCCGAGCACACCAGCGAGAAGCTGGCGCGCATCGTCCGCCAGGTCGAGCGCATGAAGGCGATCATCGACCATATGCGCATCTTCGGGCGCAAGGACGCGCTCACCATCGATCCCTCCTCGGCGGAAACGGCGGTGGAGGGAACGTTGCAGGTGCTCGGCACGGAAATCCGCCTCGACGGCATCGAACTGACGGCCACGGGCAGCGCCGGCTCGGCGCGCGTGCCCTGCCGGCAGGAGCAGCTGGAACAGGTGCTGATCAACCTGGTGCTGAACGCGCGTGACGCCATCCGCGCCCGCCGCCAGCACGAGCCGGACTTTGCCGGCCGCATCGCCATCGCCATCGGCCGCCGCGTGGCGGAAGGGCAGGGCTTTGTCGTCGTCACCGTGCGCGACAATGGCGGCGGCATCCCGCCGGCGGCGATAGGCAAGATTTTCCAGCCCTTCTTCACCACCAAGCCTTCCGGGCAGGGCACGGGCCTCGGCCTCTCCGTCAGCTTCGGCATCATCCGCGACTATGGCGGCACGCTCACCGTCGCCAATGTCGAGGGCGGCGCACTGTTCACCATCGCCCTGCCGGAAGTGCCGGCGGCACCTGCGGATGACGCCGCCATTTCGGGCAACCGGAGCGAGCCTGAAGCAAGCTCCGCAGGCTAGCAAAAAGAGCCCGTCCTGATCGATCGGACCGGCGAACCGCCCCCGACCGGAGATCGGCATGAGCCCCGCCTCGCTTTATTCCCTCAAGCGCCGCTCCTCGGCGCGCGCCTTCGACGCTGCCCTGCTGGACGACCTGCCCGCAGCCATCCTCATGTGCGACCCCCATACGGGCGGGATCGACTACGCCAATGCGCGCTCGAAGGCGCTGTACGAGACGATCCGGCACGCGCTGCCCAAGGCGCCGCCGGAGATCGTGGGGGCCTCGCTCAGCCTGTTCACCCTCGATCTCGCCTCGGCCGGCGACCGCCCGGCGCGCGGCGACCTTCAGCCCTTCTCGCGGGATGTGCGCCTTGGCGACGAGGTGCTGCGCTTCGCCCTCTCGCCCCTGCGTAATGCTCGTGGCGAGTGCCAGCATGTGCAGGTGATGTGGAGCGTGGAGACGGCGGCGCTGATCGCCGAAGCCAAGATCCGGCGGCTGATGCAGATGGTCGATCAGATGCCGATCAATGTGATGACCTGCTCGCTCGACGGCTTCATCATCGACTACGCCAACCGCACCAGCCTCGACACCCTCCAGCGCATCGAGCAGCATCTGCCGATCAAGGCGTCCGAGTTGATCGGTTCCTCCATCGACGTGTTTCACAAGAAGCCGGAAATGCAGCGCCACATGCTGGCGGACGCCTCGCGTCTGCCGCACACGGCGCGGATCAAGGTCGGGCCGGAGACGCTCAACCTCTCCGTGTCCGCGCTGATGACGCCCGATGGCCATTATGACGGGCCGATGCTGACCTGGGCGCTGGTGACGGACACGGTCAAGGTCGCCGCCAGCGTCACCTCGGTCATCGAGGAGATGAACCAGTCCTCCACCGCCATGGAGGCCGCCAGCACCGATCTCGACCATCTCAGCCGCCAGAGCGAGGAGATGACGGCGTCCGTCGCCGCCTCGGCGGTGGAGATGTCGGTGTCCTTCGGCGAAGTCAGCAAGCAGATTCACAACGCCACCGCCATGACCGCGCAGGCGGCCGAGCGTACCACCTCTGCCGACGGGCTTGTCGGCGGGCTGGTGGAGAGCATCGAACGCATCGGCAATATTTCGGCGATGATCGAGCGCATCGCCTCGCAGACCAATCTCCTCGCCCTCAACGCCGCCATCGAGGCCGCCCGCGTCGGCGAAGCCGGCAAGGGCTTCGCGGTGGTCGCCTCCGAGGTGAAGGAACTGGCGCTGCAGACCGCCAACGCCACCAAGGAGATCAGCACCCAGGTCGGTGCGGTGCAGCAGGCCAGCAGCGACGCGGCGCGCGCGGTGAGCGAGATCACCCACAGCGTCGGCACGCTGCGCGACGTGTTCTCGACCCTCTCCGCCGCGGTGGAGGAACAGAGCGTCACCAATGCCTCGGTGACGCAGAGCATCAATGGCGTCTCGCGCATCTCCGGCCAGATCCGGGGCACGGCGGGGCAGATCGAACAGGTTTCCGATGCCGTCTCCGCGCTTGGCGGGCGGCTGCGCGACGAAGTGAAGGTGCTGACCGCCTGAGCGACGAGCGGGCCGGGCACCCGCGAGACATCCCGTTCCTGCACAACCTCCCAAGGGCCGGCTTCCGCCGGCCCCTTTTTTTGCGTTCTCTCGCCACTTGGGTGCCGCAGGATCGGCCGCTTCCGTCTCCTGACGCGGAACCTTTTCGCAGCATTTGGCGTTTTGTGCTCGATCCGACACATGAGAGCACCCATGTCCGATTGCTATTGGGACGCTGATCTGGAACGCCCGCTCCGCACGCGCGAGGGCCGTCGCCTGCGCACGCTGCGCGACGCTTACGAGTTTGTCGGCAACCGCAGCGCCTGCCCCGGCCATCCCCTGGTCAAGACCACGCTCGGCGCGCTCGCCGCCGCGGCGCAAAGCGGGGCGCCGCTCGACCTGCGCCGGGCGGTTGAACGCACGGTGCGCCTCATGCGCGCCAACCACTGGGGCTGGGGCTGACGCTCCATTTTTGTGACCTTGCCGGATGTGCCACGCGCCGCCCTGCGGCGCGAATGTCCGACTTTTCCCTCCTTCTGGTGACCCCATCATGCGCAAGATACTGCCCGGTTCTGCCTTTCCGCTCGGCGTGACGGTCGACGGGAGAGGAACGAATTTTGCGCTCTTCTCGGACAATGCCGTCGGGGTGACGCTGTGCCTGTTCGACCGCTATGGCCAGACCGAGCTGGAGCGCATCGACCTGCATGAATGCACCAATGGTGTCTGGCATTGCTATCTGCCGGGCGTCGGCCGCGGCCAGGTCTATGGCTGGCGCGTCCACGGCCCCTGGGCGCCGGAGGCCGGGCACCGCTTCAACCCCAACAAGCTGCTGCTCGACCCCTATGCCCGCATGCTGGTGGGCGACATCAAATGGCATGACGCGCTCTATGGCTACACGATCGGCGCCGGCGACGATGCCGACCTGATCATGGACGCGCGCGACAGCGCCCCCTTCATGCCGAAGGCGCGTGTTGTCGCCGGCACGCCGATGGCGGCGACGCAGCACCCGCGCATCTCATGGGCCAAGACGGTGATCTATGAGGGCCATGTGCGCGGGCTGACCATGCGCCACCCGCTGGTGCCGGAATCCATTCGCGGCACCTTCACCGCGCTCGGCCAGCCCGAATTCATCGACTACATCGCCAAGCTCGGCGTCACCGCGCTGGAACTGCTGCCCGTCCATGCCTTCACCCAGGACCGGCATCTGCTCGACCGAGGCCTCGCCAATTACTGGGGCTACAACACGCTGAACTTCTTCGCCCCGGAGCCACGCTATCTCGGCGAGGACGGGCTCGACGCCATTGGCGAGGCGGTGGACCGACTGCATCAGGCGGGCATCGAGATCATTCTCGACGTGGTCTACAACCACACCTGCGAGGGCAATCATCTCGGCCCGACGCTGTCCTTCAAGGGCATCGACAATGCGTCCTATTATCGGCTGCTGCCGGGCAATGGCCGCTATTATGACGACCTCACCGGCTGCGGGAACTCGGTGAACACCGACCATCCGCGCGTGCTGCAGATGGTGATGGACAGCTTGCGCATGTGGGCTTCGGTCTACGGCATTGACGGCTTCCGCTTTGATCTCGCCACCACGCTGGGCCGCCGGCCGGAAGGCTTCGATTCCGGCCACGCCTTCTTCAACGCCATTCTCCAGGACCCCACCCTTGGCGGGCTCAAGCTGATCGCCGAGCCGTGGGATGTCGGCCCCGGCGGCTACCAGCTCGGCGCCTTCCCGCCCGGCTTCTCCGAGTGGAACGGCGACTACCGCGACAAGGTGCGCGAGTTCTGGTGCGGCTCGGAAGGGCTGCTGCCGAGCTTCGCCACCCGCTTCGCCGCCTCGCAGGACATCTTCTCGGAAGGGCGGCGCCGGCCGTGGTCGAGCCTCAATTTCATCACCGCCCATGACGGTTTCACCCTGCACGACCTCGTCACCTATAACGACAAGCACAACGAGGCCAATGGCGAGGATGGCCGCGACGGCCATGACGACAACAAGAGCTGGAACTGCGGCGTCGAAGGCGAGACCGACGACCCCGCGATCAACGCTCTGCGCCGCCGGCAGAAGCGCAATTTGATCGCCACTTTGTTCCTCAGCCAGGGCGTGCCCATGTTGCTGGCCGGCGACGAGCGTTCGAACTCGCAGGGCGGCAACAACAACGCCTATTGCCAGGACAATGAGATCGGCTGGGTCGACTGGTCGAATGACGACCCGGAGCTGCCGGAATTCGTCGCCCGCCTCGCCGAGATCCGCAAGACGCATTCCTGCCTGTCGCGGCCGGAATTCCTCACCGGCTCGCGCAATGAGATGGGCCAGCCCGATGTCGCCTGGTTCAACAATGGCGGCACGCGGATGACCGAGGAGAACTGGGCCGATCCGCATTCCAAATGCATCACCCTGCGGCTCGCGCCGGTTCTCCCCGAGGAGCCCTCGCTGGTGATCATGCTCAACGCCTCGCATGTCGATGTCGATTTTGTCGCTCCGCCGGTGCAGTCCGGCCATTGGGAAGCGATCCTCGCCACGGGCGACGATCTCGAGGGCGCGAGCGTCGACGGCGGCGGCACCTTCGGCGTGCCGGCCCGTACTCTCATCGTGTGGGAATGGCGGGCATGACCGGCACTTTCGGCCCGCTGATCGAGGGCGCCACCACACGCTTCCGCCTGTTCGCCCCTGAGGCCGACACCGTCAGCCTTGAGATCGACGGCGCGGGACCGGTGGCGATGGAGAAAGGCGCGGACGGCTTCTTCACCACCGCTGTCGATGGGCTCGCGGCTGGCACGCGCTACCGCTTCCGCCTCGGAGAGGGGCAGGCGGGCCTCGCCGTGCCCGATCCCGCCTCGCGCGGGCAGGCGGAGGATGCCGACGGCTGGAGCCTCGTCCCCGCGCCGGTTCCTTCACGCGCGCCCGCTCCGTCGCGGCCCTGGCACGAGGCCATCATCGCCGAGGTGCATGTCGGCACCGCCACGCCGGAGGGCACGTTTCGCGCGCTGATCGACCGGCTGGACCATTACCGCGACGCCGGCTTCACGGTCATCGAGCTGCTGCCGGTCGCCGATTTCGCCGGGCGCCGCAACTGGGGCTATGACGGCGTGCTGCTCTACGCGCCCGACACCGCCTATGGTTCGCCCGAGGACCTGCGGGCACTGATCGACGCCGCGCATGAGCGCGGCCTCGGCATGATGCTCGACGTCGTCTACAACCATTTTGGCCCGAGCGGGAATTACCTTCCGCTCTACGCCAAATCCTTCTTCCGCGAGGATATCGACACCCCCTGGGGCCCGGCGATCGACCTCGAAAACCCCATCGTCCGCGCCTTCTTCAGCGAGAACGCCGCCTATTGGCTCGCCGAATTCGGCTTTGACGGTCTGCGCCTCGACGCGGTGCATGCGCTGGCGACCACGGGCGCCGAGACCTTCCTGCGCGAAATTGCGGCGGCCTGCCGGGCGGTGAAGCCGGATGCCTGGCTGGTGCTGGAAAACCACGACAACATCGCCGGCTGGATGACGCGCGACGATCATCTCTACGACGCGCAATGGAATGACGACTGGCACCATGCCTTCCATGTGTTGGCGAGCGGCGAGCGCACGGGCTATTACGCGCCCTATGCGCGCGACCCCGTCGCCGCCGCCGGCCGGGCGCTCAGCGAGGGTTTCGTCTTCCAGGGCGAGCCCTATCCCGGCGAGGGCGGGCATCCGCGCGGCACGGTGAGCACGGAGCTCGCCCCCGACGCCTTCGTCGCCTTCGCCCAGAACCACGACCATATCGGCAACCGACCGCTCGGCGACCGGCTGGCCGCGAGCCTGGCGCCGGAGCGGCTGGCTTTTCTGCGCTTCGTGCTGATGCTCTCGCCCGCGATTCCGCTGCTTTTCCAGGGCGAGGAGGCGCTGCTGTCGCAGCCCTTCCCGTTCTTCTGCGATTTCGAGGGCGATCTCGCTGAGGCGGTGCGCAACGGCCGGCGCAGCGAGTTCGCCGATTTCTTCGACGCCCATGGCGAGAGCTTCCCCGACCCGCTGAGCGAAGCGACCTTCATCTCCGCCAAGCTGAAGGCGGAGGATTTCCGCACTCCGCAGGCGCGGGCGGAGCTCGATGCCTTCCACCGTCTGGCCGAGCAGCGCCGCCGGCTGGTCTGGCCGCTCACCGCCAGCCTCTATCGCGGCGGCGATCTGGTTCGGACCGGGGAGGCGCTGCGCGTCGCCTGGCACTATGGCGCCGGCACGCTGGTGATGGTGCTGAATGGCGGCCGGCAGTCGGCGACGCTCGACCCGATGACCGGCATTGCCGGCATGCCGGCCGGGGCCAGCACCGGCGGGGTGATCCATGAAGCCGAGGGCAAGCTCACCCTCGGCCCCTTCGCCGCCGCCGTCTGGAGCCTCGCGCCCGCATGAACCCGCCGCTTCGCGCCACGTACCGCCTGCAGTTCCATCGCGGTTTCACCTTTGCCGATGCCGAGGGGCTGGTGCCCTATCTCGCCGAGCTCGGCATCAGCCATCTCTACGCGTCGCCCATCACCATGGCGGTGCCCAGTTCGACCCATGGCTATGACGTCGCCGACCCGACCCGCATCAACCCGGAGCTGGGCGGGGAGGAAGGGTTCGCGCGCCTCGCCGCCGCGCTGGCCGCGCAGGGTATGGGTGTGCTGCTCGACATCGTGCCCAACCACATGGCGGCGTCCAGCCACAACCCGTTCTGGAACGACATGCTGGAAGGCGGGCCGGGTTCGCCTGCCGCCCGCGTGTTCGATGTGAAATGGGAGAGCGGCCGGCTGCTGCTGCCGCTGCTTGGCGATCCGCTCAAAGCGACATTGGAGGCGGGCAGCCTGTCGCTGGAGGCCGATTACGCGCTCGGGCGGATCAATGTCGCCTATGCCGACCACCGCTTCCCGCTGCGCGCGGCGAGCGTGGCCGCGCTGCTGCGTGCGGCGGGACTTGAGGCCGCCGCGTCCGTGTTCGAGCGGGTCGAAGCCTCGCCCAGCGATGCCGGTCTCGGCGCGGCGCGGGTGGTGTTCACCGGCCTTGGCGAAAGCGGGCGGGAGGCGCTCGACGCGGTGCTGGCGCAGGCGGACCTCGCCGCCCTGCTGGAGGCCCAGCACTGGCGCCTCGCCTGGTGGCGGACGGCGGCGCATGATCTCAATTACCGCCGCTTCTTCAACATTACCGACCTTGCCGGCGTCCGCGTGGAGGATCCCGAGGTGTTCGACCTCGTCCACCGCCTGCCGCTCGACCTGATCCGCCGCGGCCTCGTTCACGGCCTGCGCATCGACCATATCGACGGGCTGGTGGACCCCGCCTTCTATTGTGACAGGCTGCGGGCCGCGGTGGATGCGGGCGTGCCGCTCCTTGTCGAGAAGATATTGGAGCCGGGCGAGGTGCTGCGCCCGTGGCCGATCGAGGGCACCACCGGCTATGAGCGGCTGAACGACATCAACGCGCTCTGCGTCGACCCCGAGGGCTATCGCCGCTTCGAGGAGGCGCTGCGGACCCGCCATCTGCTCATCGGCGCGCTCCCCGAGCGGCTCGCTTCGGCGAAGCGGCAGGTGCTGGAAGCGAGCCTGAAGGCCGAGGTCGACATTCTGGCGACACTGGCCCGCGAGGGGCTGGACGAGGCGATGCAGGCCGGCGACCTCACCGACACCGCGATCCGGGACGCCGTGGTGGCGCTGCTCGCCCATTGCCCGGTCTACCGCTCCTATGCGACGCCCCAAGGCCATGAGCCCGAGGATGTGGCGATCTGGGAAGAGATCCGCGCCCGCATCGAGGCCAATGAGAACCCGCTCACCACGGCCGCCGCTACGCTGCTGTTGCAGCGGGTGGAGCGTCCCGAGCGACCGAGCGACCACGAGTTCCGCTCGCGCTTCCAGCAGCTCAGCGGCCCGGCCATGGCCAAGGGGTTCGAGGACACGGAGCTGTACCGTTACCCCGTGCTGCTCTGCGCCAATGAGGTGGGCGGCAGCCTCGACCATCCCTCCCGCACGGCGGAGGAGATGCACGCGCTGAACGCGGCGCGGGCGCAGGCAGGCCTCAGCGATCTCATCCCGCTCGCCACCCACGACACCAAGCGCGGCCCCGGCCCGCGCGCGCGGCTCGCCGCGCTCAGCCACCGTCCCGAGCACTGGCTCGCCTTCACCGAGGAGACGCGGGAGCTTGTCGCGCCGCTGCTGCGCGAGGAGGCGGGCATGGCGATGCCCGACCCGCTCGATGCGCATATGATCGTGCAAACGCTGGTCTCGGCTTGGCCGATCAGCGCCGAGCGCATGGCGGGCTACATCACCAAGGCGCTGCGCGAGGCCAAGCGCCACAGCAATTGGGAAACGCCGAACGCGCCTTATGAGGACGCCTGCCTCGCCTTCGCCGCCGGGCTGATCGAGGCGCCGGAGGCGGCCAGGTTCCGTGCCCGGATGGAGGCGCTGGTGGCGGACATCGCGCCGGCCGGGCGGCTGGTCGGCCTCACCCAGCTCATCCTCCAGCACACGCTGCCGGGCACGCCGGACCTCTATCAGGGCACGGAATTCCGCGATTTCTCGCTGGTCGACCCGGATAATCGCCGCCCGGTCGACTGGGCGGCGCGGCAGGCGGCGCTGCGCGGCGAGGACCCTGCGGAGGCCGGCGATGCCGAGTATTTTCGGCTGACGCGGGCGCTGCTCGCCCTTCGCCGCCGCAATGGCGCACTGACGGGCGGGGACTACCGCCCGCTCGACATGGAGCCCGACCGCGTCGGCTGGTTCGGCTTCGAGCGCTGGCGCGGCGAGGAGGCGGTGCGCGTCGTCGTGCCGACCCGCCTTCTGGCCGATGCGGGTGAGGTGAGGGTGCCGGCCGAACTCCGCGCGCCCGGCTGGCGGGTGCTCGACGCGCTGGGGCCGGATGCACCGTTCCTGCTAGCGGAACGCGGGTCGGCGGGCTGAGCGAGGTTCAGCCGACCTTGCTCCTGATGAAACCGGCGACGCCGACCAGGCTGCGCAGCGCGATCCAGCCGATGATGAGATTGCCGGCGACGAACAGCGCCAGCGCCATCTGCGTCACCGGCGCGCCGGCGCCCTGTTCCACCAGCTTCAGCGCGGCGAGCGGCAGGCTCGCCACCCCGAAGGTGTAGCCCCAGGCGCCGGGGCCGAAGGGCTGCTGGCGCAGCCACGGCACGAGGCGCGCCATCACCAGCGCGAGAAAACAGCCATAGCCGAACAGGGCGAGCGCCGCCCGGTCCGCCGGGCCGGGCGCCAGCGAGAGATAGGCGACGCAGGCCACCGCCGGCGGTGCCAGCTCCATGCCGAGGCTCGCGCGGGCGGTGGCGGGCAGCCCGTGCTGGAACAGCCGGGTGAGGAAGACCGATTCCATGGAGAGCCACGAGAACAACCCCATGCCGAAGAACATCCAGCCCAGCGCCGGCTGGCCGAAAGTGGCACAGGCGATGCCGGCGACCAGCCCGCCGCCGACGGTGGGGAGATAGAGGATCGGCGTCACTTCCTGCGGCGCCCGCCCGCCCTGCCACAGCCCGCCGACGCTCCAGGCGGCATAGAGCGCGACCCCGGCCGCCCCGACGATGAACAGGCCCCAGCCGAGCAGCGGCACATGCGGGCCGATGGCGATGGCGGCGATGAGGGTGGAGACCGGCGCCAGCGCGGCGATCAGCCCCTGCGCGGGGTGGCGTATCTCCTCGCGCGCGGCGCCGGGGTGGAACCGCCATTTCAGCGCGTAGAGCACGCTCCACAGCGCCCAGAGGGCGAAGGCGGTGACCGCCAGCGCTTCGCCGATCAGCACCGGCGCGCCCCACAGCCGGCTCGCCACCCGCCAGCCATTGGCGAGGCCGCCAATCCCGAGCACGGTGCCGAAGAAGATGGGGCGCATATGGAGGAGGAGGGAGGTCACGAGTGGGCACCTGTCGCTTGAGGCGCGACACTTACCCCCTCGACCTGCGGAAAGCACCCTCCGCGCGCGCCTATTGGAACTTCGCCCGCAGCCGGTCGGTGAGGAATTCCATCGCCAGCACGATGACGAAGATGGCGAGGATGATGGCCGAGGCGTTGCGGTACTGGAACAGGTCGAACGCCACTTTCAATTCCTGCCCGATCCCGCCGGCGCCGACGAGGCCGAGCACCACCGAGGCCCGCACCGCCTTTTCCAGCGCGAACAGCGAGGAGTTGATCAGCGTCGGCATCACGTCGGGCAGGATCGCCCCCAACAGCACGGAGACGCGATTGGCGCCGATGGCGTGCAGCGCCTCCTGCGGCTTCTTGTCGGCCTCCTCCATCGCCTCGGCGAAGAAGCGGCCGCAAAAGCCGATCGTGTCGACGACGATGGTCATCGTCCCCGCCACGGCGCCGAGGCCCAGCGTCGAGACGAACAGCAGCGCCCAGACGAGATCGGGCACGGTGCGGAACAGCGAGATCAGCGCGCGCGGGAAATGCCGCAGCGCGCCGAGCGGGGAGATGCCGCGCGCGGCCAGCCAACCCATGGGCAGGCTGATGAGCACGCCGAACACGGTGCCGACCAGAGCGATCTGCAGCGTCTCCAGAATGCGCCAGCCCATGCGCTGGAGAAAGCCGGGGTCGGTGTTGGGCGGCAGCATGCGGCCGACCAGCTCGGCCATGCGCGGCAGGCCGTTGGCGAGCTTTTCCGGCGAGGGAGCGACCTGCCCCATGGAGGCGAGGAAGAGGGCCGCGACGACCACGATGAGGGTGAAGGTCAGCGGCGACATCGACGGAAGCCGCGAGGGCGGCAGGGCGCGCTGGGCGGTGGCGGCGTCAGCCATGGAACACGCCCTCCATGTCGCGCGCGGTGACCCGCGCGGTGGGCCGGTCGAAATGCACCCGGCCATCCTTCAGGGCGACGATGCGGTCGGAATAGTCGAGCGCGTGCTGCATGTCGTGCGTGGTGTAGACGAGGGTGATGCCGTGATCGCGGGCGAGATCGGAGAAGATGCGCATGATGTCGCGCCCCACCGCCGGGTCGAGGCTGGCGGCGGGCTCGTCGGCGATCAACAGGCGCGGCCGGCGGATCAGCGCGCGGGCGATGGCGACGCGCTGCGCCTGTCCACCGGACAATTGGTCGGCGCGGGCGCCGGCCTTGTCGGCGAGGCGCACCTCGGCCAGCACCGCCATCGCCTCCTCGCGCCAGTGCTGCGGGGCGAGCGCGTGGTGGAAGGCGCGCCAGCTGCCGGGCAGGCCGAGCTTGCCCTGGATCACGTTGGTGAGCACGCTCTGCCGCCCGACCAGCCCGTGATTCTGGAACACGAAGCCGATCTGCCGGCGCAGGCGGGCGAGCTGCGCGCCGCTCGGCGCGACGAGGAAGCGCTCGCCCAGCGTGGTGATTTCGCCCAGCGTCGTCGGCAAAAGGCCGATCAGGCATTTGAGCAGGGTCGACTTGCCCGCGCCATTGGAGCCGATGAGCGCCACGCGCTGGTCGGCGCGGATGTCGAGATCGACGCCGGCGAACACGCGCTGCCCGTTGGGATAGGTCTTGGCCAGGCCGCGCGCGCCGATGATCTGCGGGGCGAGCACCGGCGCCGGCGCCTTCACCAGCGGGCCGAGCGGCGGATTGCCGGTGTCGGCCGGGCTGAGGCCGGCGAGATGCGGCACGGGAACGTGCCCGGTCGGAACGCGCTCCATGGCGGCCTCCATCGCGGAAACAGAGAAGCGCCGGACGGGGCAGGGCCCGTCCGGCACCGGGAAAGCGGATCAGTTGATGAAGCTGCCGAAGCTCTCGATACCGATGGTGCGGTACATCGAGCGGACATAGTCGTAATCGCTGTCCTTCACGTCGGTGATGAAGACGCCGCCCTTGAACTTCTGATTGTCCTCGCCCTTGAGTACGGCGTTCATCAGCTCGTTGCCGTGCTTGAGGAAGGCTTCGCGCACCTTCACGAACACCTCCTCGGGAATGTCCTTGCGGGCGACGAGGATGTCGTTCGGCAGGTCGCGGCCACGGGCGACGACGGCGAAGGCGGCATTGGGGAACGCCTTGCGGATGGCATTGAGATGGCCATAGTTCAGGCCGATGGCGGCGATGTCGCCGCGGAGCAGCGCTTCCGCCGCGACGTTGCGGGAGATGATGACGCCCTCATAATCCTTGCCATACATGATGCCGAAATCGGCCAGCACCTGCGCCGGGCCGAGGTGCTGCGAGGTGGAGCCGACCGAGCCGAAGGAGACCTTCTTGCCCTTTAGGTCGTCGATGGAGCGGATCGGCCCGTTGGCCAGCACGGCGATCTGCGCGAAATAATCCGGGCGCTGCCAGGCGACGACGATGCGCGGGTCGCTGAGCTGCTTCATGACGACATATTCGGCCGGGCCGGTGAGCACCAATTCGACATGGCCGGAATTCATCGCCTCAACGGCGGCGGTGCGCGAGCTGACCGGGATCAGCTCGATGTCGAGCCCGGTGAGCTTCGACAGCTCCTTCTGGAAGCCGCCGAACTCCTGCTGCAGCGCTTCCAGCCCCTCAATGTCGGTAACGGCGAAACGCACGGGTTCGGCGCTTGCGGCGAAGGCGGTCACCACGGTGATGGCGAGAGCGGAAACAAGCCTGCGAAACATTTTGTGCCCCTTGCTGTATAGACAGGAACTGTGGACTGCGATTATCTGTATAGACAGCGTATGACGCATACGTGACAGTGACCCAAGGGGATGGCGAGGCGGCCATGAGTGTGCGGCGATGAGTGTGCGTATCGAGAACGGTCTGGCCTTGGTGGACGGCCGGTGGAGCGACGAGCCGCTGCGGCTGCGCGGGGCGCTTCTGACCGATGACGCCGCCAGCGGAGTGCCCACGCGGGTGATCGACGCGTCGGGCCTCCTGGTGCTGCCGGGCATCGTCGACATTCACGGCGATGCCTTCGAGCGCCACATCATGCCGCGCCCGGGCGTGCGCTTCGACACCACGCTCGCCTTGCGCGACACCGACCGGCAGCTGGTGGCCAACGGCATCACCACCGCCTTTCACGGCGTCACCATCTCCTGGGAGCCGGGCCTGCGCTCGGTGGAAGCGGCGCGCGCCTTCATCACCACGCTGATGGACATTCGCCGCGGCCTCGCCTGCGACACCCGCCTGCATCTGCGCTGGGAGACCTTCGCGCTGGAAGCCATGGAAGAGGTGCGCGGCTGGCTGGCGCTCGACCCCGCGCCTATCCTCGCCTTCAACGACCACACGACCGGCTCGGTGCTCAAGGGCACCATCGCCCGCAAGATCGGCCAGATGGCGGAGCGCTCCGGCCTCAGCCAGGAGGATTACCGCGCGCTGCTGGACCGCGTGTGGGGCGTGCGCGAGGCCGTGCCCGCCGCCATTGAGAGCCTCGCCGCCAGCGCGCGGGCGAACGGCAATGTGCTGCTCGCCCATGACGAGAATTCGCCGGAGGAGCGCGCGCGTTTCCGCGTGCTGGGCGCGGTGGCCTCGGAATTCCCGATGAACCCGGAAACCGCGCAGGCCGCCCGCGACGCCGGCGAGGATGTGATCCTCGGCGCGCCCAATGTGGTGCGCGGCGGCAGCCATAATGGCGCGCTGAGCGCGGGGGAGGCGGTGGCCGCCGGGCGCTGCACCGTGCTGACCAGCGATTATCATTACCCCTCGCCGCTCTATGCCGCCTTCACCCTGGCGGCGGGCGACCGCGACGCGCTGGCGCGGCACTGGCCGCTCATCTCCGCCAATCCCGCCCGCGTCGCCCGTCTGGACGATCGCGGCCGGCTGGCACCGGGGCAGCGGGCGGATCTTCTGCTGGTCGACGCCTCGGACATGGCGCACCCGGAAGTGGTGGCGACGCTGGTCGAAGGGCGTATCGTCTATGCGCGCCGGGCGATGGAGCATCGGCCGGTCGCGGGCGTGGCGCAGGCGGCGGAGTGAGGGCGTGAACCGGAGCGTGAAGGCACAGGCCGGGGGGGCGAGCGATGTGTCCGGCTTTGACGGGCTGGTGTTCCGCCCGCGCCGCGACACCCCGATCTGGCAGCAGATTTACGACTACATCCTCTCGCTGATCGAGAGCGGCTATTTGCGGCCGGGCAGCCAGCTGCCGGGCGAGGTGCATCTGGCGGAAAAGCTCGGCGTCACCCGCATCACGCTGCGCCGGGCGCTGCAGCAATTGCAGCAGGAAGGCCACCTCACCGCGCGCAAGGGGGTGGGGGCGTTCGTGCGCAGCCTGCCCTCGGCGCTGGTGGTGCGCGACGGCAGCCGCTTCGCCGAAAGCCTGCGCGCCGACGGCAAGGTGGTCACCACCACCACGACGCTCCTGGAAGAGGAATTCGCGGACGCGGCTGCCGCCGAGCAGCTGCATCTGCCGCCCGGCGCGCCGGTGGTGCGGCTGCGCCGCGTGCGTTCAGCCGATGGACAGCCGATCTATATCAGCACCAAGGTGTTTCCCGCCGCCTTGCTGCCGGACTTCGCCACCGTCTATTCCCGCCGCCAGTCGGTGACGGATGTGTTCATCGCCCATGGCATCCAGAAATATCGCCGCGCCGAGACCCGCATCAGCGGCGGCTTCGCCACGGCGGAGGAGGCGAGCCTTTTGGCGCTGACGCCGGGCACGCCGGTGTTTCGCACCAGCTCCATCAATACCGACGCGTCCGGCAACCGCATCGAATGGGCGCGCGGCTGCTGGCTGCTCACCTCGGTCGATTTCGTGTTCTGAGGGGCGTTACGCTCGCCAGCCCCGGCTTTTCGCCACCGCCTCGGCGAACCGGGCGTGGTCCTGCGGGCTCACCGAACCGTCCGGGGCGAAATGGCGATCGGCGCCGCGCGCGGCACTGACATCGACGCCGCACAGCGCGGCGAGGCCGAGCGCGGTCATTTCATGCTGCGCCGGCACCTTCACCGCCCGCCCGCTGGCGGCGGCGAGGAAGCGGGCGAAATAGCTGCTCTGCGATAGGCCGCCATCGATGGAAATCACGGTGATCGGGGCGCCGGCAGCCTCCGCCGCTTCGATCAGCCCGACGGTGAGCAGAGCGATGCCTTCCAGCGCCGCCCGCACCATGTCGCGCCGCTCGGTCGCCGCCTCCATGCCGATGAACAGCGGCGCCGCCTTGCGGTCCCAATAGGGCGCGGCGAGGCCGGACAGCGCCGGCACGAACACCAGCCCGCGGCTGAGGGCGGAGGGGCCGGTGAAGCCGTCGAGCTCGGCCGTGTCGCTGTAGAGACCGAGCCGGCGCAGCCATTCCAGTGCCGCGCCGGCGTCATAGACCCCGCCCTCAATGGCGAAGACCGGCGCCTCGCCGGAGCGCTGCCAGCCGATGGTCGGCAGCAGCCCCTCCGGCGCGGGCCGCTCCCCGCCGGCGATGGCGAGCAGGAAGGCGCCGGTGCCGAAGGTGATCTTGGCATCCCCCGGCGCCCTGCAGCCATGGCCATAGAGCGCCGCCTGCTGGTCGACGATGGACACGCGCAGCGGCACGCCGTCGACCGTTCCGAAACCGGCATCGACGGCACGGATCGGGGGGAGGAACTCGCGCGGCACGCCGTGGAGATCGCACAATTCCGCGCTCCAGCGCCCGGTGGAAAGGTCGAGCAGGCCGGTGCGCGAGGCGGTGGCAAGGTCGGTGGCGAAGGTGCCGGTGAGCCGGTCGAGGAAATAGGCGTCGGTGGTGCCGAGCCGCAGCCGCCCGGTCGCCCGCGCGGTGGCGACGGCGGGCACGTTCTCCATCAGCCAGCCGAGCTTGGAGGCGGAGAAATACGGGTCGAGCGGCAGGCCGCTGATCGCCTTGGCGCGCGCCGCCTGTTTCGCCGGGCGGGCGGCCAGGCTGTCGGCCGTGCGCGCATCCTGCCAGACGATGACGGGGGAGAGCGCGTCCCCGCTCACCGCGTCCCAGGCGAGGCAGCTCTCGCCCTGGTTGGCGAGGGCGATGGCGTCCACCGCGCCGGCGGCGGCAATGAGGGCGCGGATATTGCGCAGGAGTTCGGCCGGGTCGTGCTCCACCCAGCCCGGCGCGGGGTGGCGCTGGGCATGGGTCAGGCTGCCGGCCACCCGCGCTGTCCCATCCGCCTCGACGACGAGGCAGCGTGTGGAGGTGGTGCCCTGATCGATGGCGGCGACACGCATCAGGCGGCCTCCTCGAAGCGGAGATGCACGGCGTCGGCGGTGAGCGCGTCACGCGGGATTGGCACCAGGATGCGCCGCTCGGGCATCCAGGCCCCACGCGCCGACCACGTCTCGCGCCCGTCAATGAGCAGCGCCAGCCGCCCGCGCGCCCGGCGCAGAAAGCGCAGCTGGAAATCGGGGAAGGCGGGCGTCGCGCGCGCCCCGCGCCGGATCAGGCCGGGAACCACCAGCTTGATCGGCGGGTCGAAGGTGACGGGAATGAGGTCGCCCGGCGCGCTGCCGCGCGCCCGATCTTCCGCCAGATCCTCGGCCATGGCGCGGCCGACGGCACGACCCTCGCGGAACGACCAGCCGCCGGTCTCGACCGCCCGCAACAGATTGCCGGCGGCGAAGACATGGGGGTCGGCGGTGCGGCCGAACGGGTCGATGGCCGGGCCGGAGCTGCCGGCGTCGACGCCAATCGTGGACTGCCGCAGCAGCGCCGATTCCGGGGTGAAGCGGCCGGTGAACAGCACGCCGTCGCAGGCGAAAACGCGCGCCGTGCCGTCGGCGAGGCGCACCGTCGCCTCTTCCACCCGCGTCGTCCCGCGGATATCGACGAGTTCCGCCCCGGCATGGAAGGGCATGCCCATCAGCCGGGGAAAGGCCATCAGCGGCGCCGGGGCGAGCGGGTGCGGGCCGGGCTCGATCATCGCCACCGGACGCGCGCCATGGCTCTTGCAGGTCAGCACGGCCGACAGGCTGACCAGTTCCGAGCCGACAATGAGCGGACGGCGGAACGGCATCAGCCCGTGAAAGGCGACATAGGCCTGCAGCGCGCCGGTCGTCACCACGCCCACCGGCCGGTCGCCGGAGATGAGGCGGGCGGAACGCGGCGTCTCGCGCGTGCCGGTGGCGATGAGCAGTCGCTTTGCCGCGAGCGTCTCGACCCCGCGCGGCGAGGTGACCTGAAGCTGTCCGCCCGGCTCGATCCGCACTACGGAATGGCCGGTGCGCAGCTCGACCCCGGCGCGGGCGATCTCCGTCTCCAGCCGCCTTCCATAGGCGGCCCCGAGATAGACCCGGCCGAATTCGCGCATGCCGAAGGGCGAATGGCTGCAATGGCGGGTGGCGCCGCCGAGATGCGGCTCGCGTTCCAGCAGGACGACGCGGGCGACGCCCTGGCGGCGCAGCTCCAGCGCCGCCGCGACCCCGGCCGGACCGCCGCCGACGATGAGGACATCCGCTTCGCTCATGATGCGTCGCCCCCCACGGCCAGCGGTTCGGCCAGATGGCCGCGCGTCATCTCGGCGAGGCGGGCATTGCAGTAGAAGCCCTGGCAGCGGCCCATGCCGGCGCGGGTGCGCCGCCGCAGCCCGCCGAAATCGCCCGGCGGCACATCGGAGGCGAGCGCTGCCTCGATCTCGCGCTTGGTCACCAACTCGCAATGGCAGACGATCTCGCCATGCTCCGGCTGCTGCCAGTCGCGCGGCAGCGTCTCGGTGAGGTTGGGCAGGTGCACCGGCGGCGCGCTTTCCACCGGCGCGAGGCCGAGGCCGAAACCCTCGATCAGCCGCAGCGCGTGCTGCGCCAGGCCGAGCGCGGCGCTGAGCCCGGTGGAGCGGATGCCGCCGAGGGTGACGGCGCGGCTCTCCGGCCGGCAGAAGACGCGATAGGCCTTGCTCTCGCTCGCCGGGCGCAGGCCGGCATAGACGGCGGTGACCGGGATGCCCGCCAGCGCCGGCACGATCTCCGCCCCGCGCGCCAGCAGCGCTTTGAGTGTGTCCTTCTCCACCGTGGCGCGGACGCGGTCGTCCTGTTCCTCGGCGGTGGGGCCGACCAGCACATTGCCGAAGGCGGTGGGGCAGACGACGACGCCCTTGGTGATCTCGGTCGGCACCGGCAGCACGATGCGCGGCACATGCGCGGCGGCCGCCTTGTCAAGCACCACGAACTGGCCCTTGCGCGGGCGGATCTCGAATTCCGGTTCGAGGCCGAGGCGGGCATCGACGATGTCGCCATAGAGCCCGGCGGTGTTGACCACGGCGCGGGCGCGCAACGCGCCGGCGGTGGTGGAAAGCCGCCACTCCCCGTCATAGCGGCCCTCGGTCAGCTCGGCATTGCGCAGGAAGAGCGCGCCGAGCTTTACGCCTTGGGAGAGATAGGCGAGCGGCGCGGTCCAGGGGTCGATGATGTGCTCGTCCGCCACTTCCAGCGCCGCGACCAGCCGCTGCGACAGGCCGGGCATGGTGGCGCGGGCCTGGCTGCCGGAAAGTAGCTCCAGCGCCGCGATGCCATTGGCCCGGCCCTGCGCGGCGATGGCCTCCAGCTTTTCCGCCTCAACGTCGTTCCAGGCGCAGACCAGCGCGCCGGTCTTCACCACGGAGAGGCCGAGCGAACCGGCGATGGCGAGATATTCCGCGCGTCCCGCCTTGATCAGCTCCAGCTCCAGGCTGCCGGGCGGGGCGTCGAAGCCGATATGGAGAATGGCGCTGTTGGCCTTGGAAGCGCCGGAAAGGATGTCGCTGCCCTTCTCGATCAGCACCACCTTGGCGCCGGCGAGCGCAAGACGGCGCACCACCGCGCAGCCGACCACGCCGGCACCGATGACGGCGACGTCGAAGATCTCGCGGGGGGGTGAGAGGGTGGGGGCGGTTGCGGGGAGCATGCGGCTCCTTTCCTGGTCGGCACGGCCGCAGCGGGGCGGTCGGGCCCGGCTGGCAGGTGACAGTGAGCGCTGGGGGGGCGGGCGCTCGGGGCCCCGCCGCCGCGAAGGCGGCGGGGCGAGGGGCGGGAGGCAGGCTCAGCGATAGGGGTAGCCGGCCTTCTGCATGGTCTCGTCATATTTCTTGAAGGCGGCAACCACCTTGGCCGCGCGCGGGCTGGACGACGACACCTCGTCCCAGAAGCCCTTGGAATCGGCCACCACCTGCGCCCATTCGGCCGGCGGCAGGGCGGTCAGTTCCATCTTGTTGCCCTCGACGCGCAGCTTGGCCTCGCCGCCCCAGTACCAGACATCGCGGTAATAGTGCGACTGGTCGATGCTCATCAGGAACAGCTCCTTGAGATGCGCCGGCACCTTCTCCCAGCTCGGCGTGTTGGCGAAGTAGCTGCCGAACCAGGCGCCAGTGACCGAATTGGTCAGCGCGTAGTTGCACACATCCGCCCAGCCCACTTCATAGGCCTCGGTGAAGCCGCACCAGGCCACGCCGTCGAGCTCACCGGTCTGCAGCGCCACTTCCACGTTGTCCCACGGGATGGTCACCGGCACGAGGCCGTATTTGGAGAGGAACTTGCCGGCGGTCGGCACGCCGAACACGCGCAGGCCCGCCATGTCGGCGAGGCTCTTGATCGGCTTGTTGACGGTGAAGATGTGCAGCGGGTCCCAGGCGCCGGTGGAGAGCCAGGTGACGTTCGGCACCTCGGCATAGGCCTCGGCCCAGATTTCCTTGAGGCCGTAATAGCGGAACAGCGCCGGCACATCGAGGCTGTAGCGGGTGGCGAAGGGGAAGTAGCCGCCGAAGACAGCGATATCGACCGGCGAGGCCATGGTGGCCTCGTCCGACTGCACCGCGTCGATCGTGCCGGACTGCAAGGCGCGGAACAGGTCGGAGGTCGGCACCAGCTGGTCGGCGTAATAGAGCTCGATCTCCATTGCGCCATTGGCGGCGGCGTTGAAGGCGTCGATCTGCGGCTTGATCACATGCGCGCCGAGCGGGGCGCCGGAATAGGTCTGCAGGCGCCACTTGATGGTGCCGGCCTGGGCGATGACGGCGGGGGCGGCGAGCGTCGAGCCGGCGAGCGCCGCGCCGGTGCCCAGCGCCGCCTTGCCGAGGAAACTGCGGCGGGTGGCGAGAATGGCGTCTGCGGCGGGATCGACCTTTTTCGGGAAGGGCGTCGTCGCGGCGGGCTTCTTGATGTCGTCGGTCATCTTGTTCTCCTCTGGAAGGGGGAAAGGTTGGACAAGGCCGTTGATCAGCCTTTGACCTTCATATGTTCGGGGAGCCAGAGCGCGATCTGCGGGAAGACCATCAGGATGATGATGGTGAACATCATGATCGCGGCGAAGGGCCAGATCGACTTGTAGATGTCGACCAGCGAGATTTCCTTCGGCGCCAGCGAGCGCATCAGGAACAGATTATAGCCGAAGGGTGGGGTGATGTAGGCGATCTGGCAGGTAATCGTGTAGAGGATGCCGTACCAGATCAGCTGGTTGTCGAAGCCGAGATCGAGCGCCTTCACCAGCGGGATGTAGAGCGGCGCGACGATGACCAGCATGGCGGTGTCGTCGAGGAACATGCCCATGATGATGAAGCTCAGCTGCATCATGATGATGATGGTCCAGGGATTGAGATCCCACTGCTTCACGAACAGGAACTCGATCGCCTTCACCGCGCCGAGCCCGTCGAACACGGTGCCGAAGGCGAGCGCGGCCAGGATCAGCCACATGAACATGCAGGAGACGTTCAGCGTCTTCAGCGCGGTGTCGCGCAGCACCGGCCAGTTGAGCCGGCGCTTGGCCAGCGCCGCCAGCGTCGCCGCCGTGGCGCCGACTGCCGAGCTTTCCACCAGGCTGGTGACGCCGAAGACGAACAGGCCGGTCATGAAGAAGAAGATGGCGAAGGGAATTATGCCCGCCCGCGCCAGCGCCAGCTTTTCGCGCAGCGGCATGTTGAGCTCATCGTCGGTGAGCTTGGGCGCCAGCTTCGGGTTCAGCTTCACCCGGACATAGATGTAGAGAATGAACAGCGCGGCCATCAAAAGGCCGGGCCCGACGCCGGCGAACCACAGCTTCGACACCGGCTGGCGGGCGATCATGCCGTAGAGCACCAGCACCACCGAGGGCGGGATGAGGATGCCGAGCGAGGAGCCGCCCTGGATGACGCCTGAGATCAGCACCTTGTCATAGCCGCGACGGATCATTTCCGGCAGGGCGATGGTGGCGCCGATGGCCATGCCGGCGACGGAAAGCCCGTTCATCGCCGAGATGATGACCATGAGGAAGATGGTGCCGATGGCGAGGCCGCCGGTGAAGCGCCCGAACCAGACATGCAGCGCTCTGTACAAATCCTCCGCAATGCCGGATTCCGCGAGGACGTAGCCCATGTAAATGAACATGGGCAGGGTCAGCATCGCGTACCAGTTGAACAGCTTGAACACCTGGTTGAACGGTAGGTCGATGGCGCCGGGGCCATAGAGCAGCAGCGCGGCGGCGGAGGCGACGAAGCCGATGCCGGCGAAGACCAGCTGGCCGCTGATCAGCGCCAGCACCATCGACGCGAACATCAGGAGCGCGATCGTCTCATAGGACATCAGAGCTTCTCCCCGCGCAGGGTGGCGATATGCTTGAACACCAGCGCGAAGGCCTGCATCAGCATCAGAATGAGACAGACGGTGAGCAGCGCCTTGATCGGAATCACCGAGGGATTCCAGATCGAGAAGCGCTTCTCATTGGTGGCAATGGCGTATTGCAGGCTGGAAATGGAGCCGATGAGCAGAACGCCGAGATAGAAGATGAGGCACCAGACGGTGGCGAGGTCCATCTTCGCCTTGCCGCGCTCCGACAGGGTCGAATACCAGAGGTCCATGCGCACATGCTCATTGTTCTTGAGCGTGAACGGGCCACCCATGAAGTAATAGGCGGCGAGCATGAACTGGGTGAGTTCCACCGCCCAGTGCACCGGCATCTTGATGAGGTTGCGGGTCACCGCGTCGAACATCAGCACCCCGCCCATGGCGAAGACCAGCGACGCGGCGAGATAGCCGACATAGTCCGAGAGCTTGTCCGTCACGCGGACATAGGCGGCGATCAGCCGCCAGCCGCCCCCGCTCCGCTTCACGCCTTCCACCTGCACGCGGTGTCTCCATGGCTGGCCGGGCGCCCCTTGCCGGGCGACAGGACCCACGCCCGCAGCCACGCCGCGCCGGCCGGGGCCAGCGCAGGGCGATGCGGGGTGCGGCGCTGCCGCCGTCGGCCGGGCATGGGCCCGGCAGGTGCTGCCCGGTTCAATTCAGTCCCCTCGCGCTGCATTGCACTAATGTTGTGCTTGCTTGATTTTTTCGCGCTTGCGATCACTCTAACGTAACGGAGCGCAAAGGGAAGCCCGATTTTTGACCTAATTGCCCGTTCAGTCGCTGAATTTGTGAACAAAAAGTCCGAACGGTCGGTCGCGGCCCGGATTCATTGACCAAATCGATGTTTCGCGCGGAATCCACTGGATTAACGCCGCCCATTCGGTCAAACTTGGCCGTATTGACCGCCTTTCCGCTCTGGCATAACCGATCCTGAATGCCTTGATGGCCGAACGGGCAGGGGCGGCATGGGGCGGCGCGGGGCGCGGCTCGTTGGGAGACAGGCTTGGCACTTTCCTCGCGCCATCAGGACATCGTCGCGCTGGTCGCCGCTGCGGGCGAATTGACCGTGGAAGCGCTTTCCGATCGGCTCGGCGTCTCGCGCGAGACGGTGCGGCGCGATCTGGCGCGGCTGGAGACCACGGGGCATCTGCGCCGCTACCATGGCGGCGCGCGCGCGCTCGCCGCGCCGGGCGCCGAGCCCGAGGAAGAGCGCCCCTTCGCGCAGCGCATGGTGCAGAACGCGGCGGGCAAGAAACGCATCGCCCTGGCGGCCCGCGAGCTATTCGGCCCCGAGGATTCGCTGTTCATCGACACCGGCAGCACCACCATCGCCTTCGCCGAGGCGTTGGCGACGCGGCCGGCGCTGGTCGCCATCACCAATGCGCCGCGCATCGCCGCGACGCTGGCGGCACCGCATACCCACAAGGTGTTTCTGCTCGGCGGAGCCTATGGCGCCGACGCCGGGGAGAGCCTCGGCCCGCTGGCGCTGGAGCAGATCGGCAAGTTCCGCACCCGCCACGCCGTGCTCACCATCGGCGCCATCGACGCCCATGCGGTGATGGATTTCGACCTGCAGGAGGCGGAGGTGGCGAAGGCGATGATCGAGCGCGCCGACCGCGTCACCGTGCTGGCCGACCACAGCAAGTTCGAGCGCGGTGCGGTGTTCGAGGTCGCGCCGCTGGCGCGCATCGACCGGCTGGTGACCGATGTGCCGCCTTCCGAGGCGATGAGGCGCGCCCTCACCGAGGCCGGGGTGGAACTGATCGTCGCCGAGGCGGAGTGAGCGGACGACGGAATCCCCCCTCCTGTGCGGCCCTTCGGCGGGTGTCGTCCCGCTATCGCTTGCCTCAGTCCCCTATCGCTTGCCCCACGTCAGGTACATGCCGACATCGCCGGGCATGTCGTTGGGCCATTCCACGATGAGGGCGGAAAGCCCGTAGCCGGTGCTTTTCAGGTGGTCGCGCCAGATTTCATAGGCCTGGCGCGGGCGTCCGGTCAGCGTTTCCGGCCAGCCGGGCTCGGCATTGTTGATCGCCCGCCCATGGTCGGTGCACAGCGAATTGGGAAAGCGCATCACCATGATCTCGGTCTCGCCGCGCTCGGCGGCGGCGCGCATCTTCACCAGCAGCGTCTCGGCGAGTTCGTGCAGCTTCTGCGGCGTCAGGTCGATGGGTTCGGCCAGCCGCTTGGCGAGTTCCTCCTTGGCGTGGCGGGCATGGTCCATAGCCTCTACCGCCTCGTTCATCTTCGCCAGCGCGATCTTGTCCATATAGGTGCGCAGATCGGCGGCGGACATGAAGCTCTCGTCACCGAGCTTCTCATGCAGGCCGGGGGTCTCGGTCATCGTTTCGCTCCTCGGTGGGTTGCCGCCGGTGGCGGATGGCGTTCAGAAGATCGCGGGGACGTGGTGGCGCACATCCTCCGGCTCGACATAGCCCTTGGGCTTCTGCCGCTTCGGCAGGGTGATCTTGTCGCGCTTGGGCGCCTCATAGGGCACCTTGGACAGCAAATGGCTGATGACGTTGAGCCGCGTGCCCTTCTTGTCGTCGGACCGCGCGACATACCAGGGCGCCCAGGCGCTGTCGGAAGCGGTGAACATGGCGTCGCGGGCGCGGGAATAATCGTACCAGCGGCCATAGGATTCGAGGTCCATCGGCGAGAGCTTCCAGATCTTGCGCGGGTCGTGGATGCGCTGCTCGATCCGGCGGGTCTGTTCCTCCGGGCTCACTTCCAGCCAGTATTTCAACAGGATCACGCCGGATTCGACGATGACGCGCTCGACGGCGGAAATGGTGTCGAGGAACTTCTCCGCCTCCGCCTCGGTGCAGAAGCCCATCACCCGCTCGACGCCGGCGCGGTTGTACCAGGAGCGGTCGAAGATCACGATCTCGCCCGCCGCCGGCAGATGCGGCAGGTAGCGCTGGGCATACATCTGCGATTTCTCGCGCTCGCTCGGCGCCGGCAGGGCGACGACGCGGAACACGCGCGGGCTCACCCGCTCGGTGATGGCCTTGATGACGCCGCCCTTGCCGGCGCCGTCGCGACCCTCGAACAGGATGCAGATCTTGGCGCCGGTCGCCTTGGTCCATTCCTGCAGCGCGACCAGCTCCCCATGCAGGCGCTTGAGTTCGCGCTCATACACCTTGCGGGAGAGAGGGGCGGGCGCTTCGTCGCTCGTTTTGCTCATGGGGTCTGTCCCGCACGGATGACGCCCGGCGTCGCCAGAACGGGCGCCGGCCCTACGAGCATACCCTAGACGCTGCACGGGCCCGGGCCTTGATCTTAGGCAAGAGCGGGCAAAGCGCCCGCGGGCCAGCGGCCGGGGCTCAGCCGCCGGATGTCGCGGGTTCCACCGGCGTGATCTGCAGCGACTGGAACTGGATCTCGCCGGAGGCGAACTGCTCCGAGGTCGAGCGCGAATCGTGGAACAGCCGCAGCCGCTGGGCATCGCAGCGGCCATTATTGGGAATGGTGATGTCGAAGGAAAACGGCCGCCACACGCGCGGCGCGCCCATCAGCAGGGTCGACTGGCCGGCCACCGGCCCGCCGGGATAGCACAGCAGCTGCCAGACCATGCCGCGCTTGGAGGACATCACCCCCTTCTGCTCGCCGGAGAACTGGTAGCGGCCGGGTCGCAGGAAGGTCACCTGCTCGATCGCGCCCAGCCGGATGCGGCCGACGCCGAAGCGGATGCGCAGCACGCGCCCGTCCACCGTGTCGTTGCGCGCCTGCAGATCGATGAAGGCGTTCATCGGCCGCGGCAGGTTCCAGTTGAAGGGCAGGGTGCTGGGGTCGCGGGCGAAATCGAGGTTGTTCACCGGCCGGACCTTCAGCACCTCCTCCGCCGGCAGCATTTGCAGCCAGATATTATAGGCGCCCTCGGCGCGCTTTTCCGCCGCCATCCGCGCCCGCAGCAGCGGGATCAGCTCGGCCTCGTTCGGCGGGCTGCCGGCCTCCTTCAGCGCCTGGATCAGCGCCAGCGGCGCGTCCGAGGCGGCGAGCTTGGCCCCCATGCTGCGCAGGAACAGCGGGCGCCAGCCAGGGTTACGCACCAGCGCCGCCACCAGCGCGGCGCGCCCTTCCGGCTCCAGCGCCAGCGAATTGAGATAGCTCAGCGTGTATTCGTTGAGCGCAGGGCGGGTCTGGATGAGCACCGCCGCCAGCGCCACCACGCCTTGATAGTCCTTGCGCTCGTAATCCTGATGCATCAGCCAGAAGGCGGCCACGGTCTCGCGGCGCGAGCGGGCGACCGCGTCCAGCATCGCCTGGCGGCTGGCATTGAGATCGTCCGTGGTGTCGCCGAGCAGGCGGTAGGCCGAGGGCTCCAGCGGCGCGGCGGCGGCGATGCGGGCGGCGAGGTCGCGCAGGCCGGCGCGGATGGCGGGCAGTTCCGCCGCCGCGGGCGGTAGGGCGGGGGCCGCGGCTTCGTCCGGTGCGTCCTCGGCGGCATCGTCGCGCGCCGGTGCGGCGAGCGAGGCGGCGTGCTCGCGCTCGGCCTGCGCCAGCGCGTCCTCGGCCGGGGGGGCCTCATCCACGGCGGCGGCTTCGCTGTCGCGGTCGGGGTTCTCCTGGGCAATCTTGCCCTGCTGCTCCGCCTGCGCCGCCGCTTGCCGGGCGGCGGCTTCCTGCGCAGCGGCTTCCCGGGCTGAGGCCTCTTGTTGCGCCCGCGTCGTGGCGGCGGCGAGCCGGGCGCGTTCTTCCCGCGCCAGGGTCAGCAGCGCCTGCGGATGGTCGGGATAGAGCCACAGCGCCAGCTGCGGGTGGCGCTCGGCCAGCGCCATCGGCAGCGAGGTGGTGGCGATGAGCACGGCGAGGGCCACCAGGCCGGCGGCGAGCGCCGCGCTGCGCACGGGATGCACCGTCATGGCGAGGCGGGCGTTCCGCAGCCCGGTGAAGCGCGGGCGAAGCCAGGAGATCTGCAGCCAGGAGGCGTGCGGGCGCGGCGACCGCTGGCGCCGGTGCGTCGGTCGGCTCATCGGCGGCCCCAGAGAAGGCCCCAGAGCCGAACCCACAGCGAGGGTTCCTCAAGCCGGTGGACGCTGAGCGGCAGCGGCCGACGCGAAAGGCCGCTGCCCGCGCCGGCGCCGCCGGGACGGGAGCCGTTCGTCCCCGGCCCGCCGCCATTCGGCGCGCGCGTCCCGGCCTTCGACGCCCGCGTCTTGCCGGAAGGCACCTTGGCCGCATTGGGCCTTGCGGCGCCCGGCTTGCCGCCTCCCGGCCCTGCGCCATTGGTGCGGGTGCCATTCGATCCCGGGGGGCGCCCCGCCCCAGCACGCGTGCCGGCGCTCGGCGCGGGCGGGCGGCGCAGCTCATAGGCCTCGCGCCGCTCTGGCGTCTTCAGGTCCTCCCAGGCGCGGGAGACGCGGGCGGCGAACACTTCGCGGTCGAGCGGCCCGCGGCGCTGCGCCTGCAGGTCGGGATGCAGCCAGCGCATCAGCAGCGCCATATTATGGCGCAGCTCCTCATGGGTGGACTGCGGCCCGCCACCGAGCACGCGGTAGCTGTCGGCGTCGCGACAGAGCAGCGCCTGTTCGATGAAGAAGCCGGCGGCCTCCTGCAAGGGTTGCCGGGTGAAGCCGCTGCGGCGGCTGGCGGTGGCGAGCGCCTCTTCCTCGCCGACGGCGATGGCGAGCAGCCGGCCGACATCCGGCGGCAGCGGCCGGCCGGGCAGGTTGCGGGCCCTGACCGGGTCCTTGAACAAAGCGAGCGCGGCGTCGAGCGCGTCGGGCTCCGCCATGGTCAGGCCGCTTCGGAGTGGTCGGTCTTGGAATCGCGGCGGCCGAATTTCGGCAGCAGCGCCTTCACGCCCTCGAGCCCGCGCGTGCCGGGGCTGGGGCTGCCGGTGTCGGTGCCCTGCCCATATTCGTAGCCATAGCCGTAGCCATAACCATAGCCATAGCCGTAATGGGCGCTGCGGGTGTCGAACTTGGTCAGCACGACGCCGATGGTGGCGGCGCGGGCGATCTGCAGCCGGCGCAGCGCGTTGCGGGCAATGGCACGGCGCCCGTCGCCGGAGCCGGTGACGAAGATGGTCGCCTGCGCGGCGGCGCCGAGCAGCTGGGCGTCGGCGATGCTGAGCATGGGCGGGCTGTCGAAGATCAGCAGGTCGTAAATCTCCAGCCCGACCGAGATCAGCGAGAACACATGGGTGCCGCCGAGAATTTCCGCCGCATTGGGCGGCAGCGGGCCGGAGGCGAGGAAATCGAGCGTGTCGAGATCGGTCGCCTGCACCACATCATGCAGGGTCGACATGCCGGTGAGGCAGTTGCTCAGCCCCACCGAATTGTCGTAGCCGAGCTTGCTGTGCACCGAGGGGCGGCGCAGATCGGCGTCGATCAGCAGCACCCGCTTGCCTGTAATGGCATAATGGCGCGCGAGCGCGATGGCGGTGCTCGACTTGCCTTCCGCCGCGCCGGCGCTGGTGACGACCAGCGTGCGCGGCAGGCCGGTCTCGGTGGCGAATTGCAGCGAGGTCGCCAGCGAGCGATAGGCTTCGGCGACGGGTGAGCGTGGATCGCTCAATTCGGCGACGATGCCATTGGGGAACTCGGCGCGCGGCACGATGCCGAGGATCGGCAGGCCGGTGGCCTTCTCCGCGTCCTCGGGGGTGCGGATGCGGTCGTCGAGCAGTTCGATCAGGCAGGCCGCGCCGAAGCCGCCGATCAGCCCGAGCATCAGCCCGCCCGCGAGTAGCAGCATCGTGCGCGGGTGGGAGGGGCCGACGGGCGGCAGGGCGCGGTCGACGATGAAGACATTGTTGGTACCGACGCCGCTGGCGACATCGACTTCCTTATAGCGCTGCAGCAGGTCGTTATAGAGGTTGCGGCTGGAATCGACCTCGCGCTGGAGAATGCCGTAGCGCACGCTCTTCTTCTGCAGATCCAGCACCTCGCCGCGCAGTTCCTCGATCCGCTGGCGCATCTGCGCTTCCTGATTGGACGAGGATTCGTAGGCGGCTTTCAGCGAGCTGCGGATGGCCGTGACTTCGGCAGCGAGCTGGCGGTCGATCTCGGCGATCTTGTTGGAGATCTCGACCATGGCGGGATAGCCGGGCTTGAAGGTCTCCAGCCCCTGCTCATATTGCCGCCTGAGCTCGTTGCGCTGGGTGCGCAGCCCGTCAATGACATTGTTGGTCAGAAGCTGCGGCAGGTTGATGCCGGTGGCGGCGTCGACCTGCTTCCAGTTCTCCTCGTCGCGAATGCGGGTGGAGATGAGCTGGCCGAGCGCGGCATTGGCGGCAGCGAGATTGCTCTCGGCGATCGAGACCTTGTCATTGGTCTGGACCATGTTCTCGCTTTCCGAGAAGGCGATCACCGCCCGCTCGGATTCCTCAAGCCGCAGCTTCAGCTGCTTGATCTGGTCTTCGAGGAACACCTTGGCGTAGGAGCTGGCCTCGAACCGCTTGTCGAGATTGGAGGCGATATAGGCGTCGGCATAGGCATTGGCGATGGAGGCGGCGCGCGCCGGCGACACGTCGGTGTATTTGATGTCGACCAGTCGCGACGCGGTCACCGGGCGAATATCCACATCGCCCTTCACGCGGTTCACGGCGCGGCGGTGATTGCGCTCCTGCTCCGCCGCCGCTTCGGTTTCATCGGACGGGCCGGAGAACAGACCGAACAGGCTGCCGATCAGGCCGGGCGAGGAGGCGGTGAAGTCCGCGTTCTGATCGAGGCCCAGCGCCGCCACCACCCGCTCGGACATGGCGCGGCTCTTCAAGATTTCATATTGCGTCTTCTGGAACTCGGCGCCGCCGCGTTCGGTCGGCGCCTGCACGCCGCCGTCAACGATCTTGCTCGCCTCGCTATCGATCTGGATACGGACATTGGCGGTGTAGAGCGGGGTGGCGAGGAAGCTGTAGACCAGCGCGATGACGCCGAGGGCGCCGGCGCTGCTGAGGATCAGCGTGCGCCATTTCAGCGCGATGCCGATCACATAGTGCAGCGCGGCGGCGAGTTCGGATTCGTGATGGGTTTCCGGCCCGACATAGGCGGCGGCGCCGTAGCCATAGCCATAGTTGTCGCGCGCGGCGGGAAGGTTCCGGCTCTCCTGCACAACCGGAAGGTTACGATCGCCGCCCGGCCGTCCGCTCTCCGCCCCCTCGCCCATCATCCGTTTATGCTTCCCTTGAGGCGCATCCCGCTGCTCGCTCTGGTTGGGCTACAACAGCATGAACGCATTGAACAGCGGCACAGTCTGGAAAATGTACTTCATGCCGATCTTAAGGTCGGAACTCGGCACGGTGACGATGTCGCCTGCCTGGAGGTCCGGGTCGCTGGCCTTCTGCGAGCGCAGATCGGCGACGCTGAACTTGGCCACCGCCGTCTTGCCGTCCATCCGGCGGAACACCAAAATCGTGCCCTCCGCCACTTCCTGCATGCCGCCGGCCATGGCGATGGACTGCAGCAGCGACATCGGCCCCTGCATGGGGAATACGCCCGGCTTGTTCACCGCCCCGTCCACGGTGATGCGGTGGCTGTTATACTCCTTCACCAGCACCGTCACCTGCGGGTTGCGCAGGTAATTGCCGCCGAGCTTGGCGGCGAGGTCCTTCTCGATCTCGCTCACCGTGCGGCCGGCCGCCTTAACTTCGCCCACCAGCGGAAAGGCGAAGCTGCCGCTTTCCGACACCTGCACCGTCTTGGTCAGGTCCTCGACCTTGAATACCGTAATGTTCAGCACATCGAGCGGGCCGACGCGGTAGCCGTCCGAGCCGGGCGTGCTAACGGCGGTCAAGGCGCTCACCGCTGCCGCCTCGCCCGCCGGGAGGTTTGCCGGCTGCGCCGCCACCGGGGTACTCGCAGCCGCGGGCGTCGCCGCCGGGCGGGTCGTCGCAGCACTTGAGCGGGTCGCAGGCGTCGCGTCGGCCGAATCCGCATAGTTCGCCGCCGAGGCGGAGGGCGAAGGATTATCGCCCGACGAGGCGACGCAGCCGGCCAAGCAGACCGCCGCCACCATCAGCGCCGCGATGCGTGCGGAAATCGTCGCTCTCGTTCCGCCCAGCCTCATTGAACCCCATCCCTGTCGACGCACATTCGGCCGGCGCCCTGTCCAAAACGATATCGCGCGGGCATTGCACCGCCAGGCGCGTGGCTTCCGCCGATCCCACCAGTGCTTCGGCCGCCCGACGGCCTTCCGCAAGGTCCGGCGGGCGCTTCACCGTATCATGCGCGTCGCTGGCGAGGATATGCGCCTTTCCCTCGCTGACCATCTTCTCTGCCCAGTATTTGGGCCGGCGCCCGAAACGGCCGGTGAGCGAACCGGAGGTAATCTGCATCCACACACCGCGCGCGGCCATGCGTTCGATCAGATCATACTTCTCCTCGATCCACTTCAAGCGCTCCGGGTGGGTTACGATAGGCACATAATTCGCCAAAAGAATGGTAAAGACCAAGTCGTCCAGCCGCGCCGGAGCGACATTGTGCGGTGGCTCCACCAGCACATAGCGCGTGTCCCCCAGGGTCAGCAGCCGCCCGCGGCCGATCTCGCCGGCGAAATCCGGCACGATGTGGTTGTCGGCGCCGGGAATGAGGATGAGCGGCACCCCGGCCTCGTCGAGCACGCGCTGCAGATCGTCCACCGCCTGGCGGATCTTGGGGCCTTCATTGTGATAGACGCCCGGCAGGATGTGCGGGGTGCAGGCGACGATCTCCACCCCTTGCGCGACATGCAGCCGCGCCATTTCAAGCGAGACGGCGTAGTCGGCCGCGCCATCGTCGATGCCGGGCAGGATATGATTGTGCAGGTCGATCATGGGGCCCATCTGTGCATGCGGCCAGCGGGAGCGTCCTTGCGGGCGGTCAATCGGCCGCACCCCGCACACCATGCCAACGGCCGGCGCCGCCGCGTCACAGGTGTGCAGATAGGGCGGGGGAGGGGGCTCAGCAAGGAGCGCATGCGCGCGGCCCGCTTTTGCAGGCACGCACCCCGGCGAGGACGGCGGTTTTGCCCACAGGGGGCGGTACCGGCGAAGCTGGGGCGAAGATCGTGCGTTTGTAAGGGAATCTCGGCATTCCTCGCGCGCAGCAGCGGGATAAGAGACAAACTGGAAACCACGTCATCCCTGCGGTTTTGATTTCAGGGCACAAACCCAGTAACATTCAGCAAGGTTGGCGTGCCAGAGGTTACCAATCGTAAAGCGGGGCGAAATGAAGCGTTTTGTGGCGTATGCGTCGGTGGCGGGGCTCGTCTCGCTTGGCATGATCGGTTCGGCGGCGGCGGATGCCTGCCAGACCACAGGCACGCTGGCCGAGGCGGTGGGTACTGTGCTGGTCGACAAGGGCCAGGGCTTTGCCCCGGGCGTCGTCGGCGCTTCGCTCAAGGGCGGCGACAAGGTGGCGGTGCAGGGCCCCGGCAGCGCCGTGGTCGATTTCGGCAATGAGCGCACCGTGACCGTGCCCTCTTCCACGACCGAGACCCTGCGCGTCCCCGGCTGCGGCGTGGCGCTGGACAGTTCCACCGGGCTGGTGATCGGCACAGTCGCCGTCGGCGGCGGCATCGCGGCGGCCATTGCCCTCTCCAACAATGACAGCAAGAATGGGATCATCTTCCCGGTCAGCCCGTGATCGGGGCGACGAACGAGGCGCGTGAAAGAGGCAATTGGCCCTGTTTCTGAAGCCACATGGCGATGGGGGGGGGGGCGTATGGTGCGTCTGTCCTCCTGCTGTTCGCGAGCATCGTGCTCGGCGGGGCCACGCGCACGGGCTATCTCGCCGATGTGCTGCTGCAGTTCCTTTCCCTCCCCTTCCTTGCCCTGGCGGCGTGGCTCTGGCTTGATCGCCTGACCGTGCCCCCTGGCCGCCCGCGGTTAAGCTTCGGTCTCGCCTGCGGCGCCGCGATCGCGGTGGTCGGCCTGCTCCTCGCGCTGGCGCAGTTCTTTCCGCTGTTCGGCGCGCCGGGCTGGGGCGGCCTCTCGGCCCGCCTTGTTGCCGCTGGCGGACAGGGGCTGGAGGGCGTCGCCTGGACGGGCAGTTCCTCCGTCGACCCGGCGGCGAGTCTCGCCGCGCTCCCTGCCGTGCTGCCGCCGCTGGCGCTGTTTCTTCTGGTCGCCCTGCTCGACGAGGAGCGCCGCCTGCGCTTTTCCGGCTGGGCGGTGGTCTTCGGCTTCCTGGCGCTGTTCCTCGGCATTCTGCAGGTGATGCAGGGGCCGGCCAGCGCGCTGCGCTTCTTCGAGATCAGCAACCGCTCGGAATCGGTGGGTTTCTTCGCCAACCGCAACCATTTCGCCGCGCAGCTCTATGTGACCTTCCTCCTTGGCGTTGCCTGGTTCGTCGGACGTGGCGACCGTGTTCTGGGGCATCGCGGCCCGAGCACGCCCAAGGTGATCTGGCTCGCGGGGGCGTTCTGTCTTGGCCTGCTGATCATGGCCGGCATCGCGCTCGCCCGTTCGCGCGCCGGCATCCTGCTGCTGCTGCTGGGGCTGGCGGGTGTGGTGGTGATGGCGCCGCTGATCCTCGCCGTGCTGCGCGGGCGCGCCGCCGCCCCCCGGCGGGTGCGCAGCCTCGTGCTCGCCGTGCTGGTGGGGCTGGTGCTGCTGGTCGGCCAGCTCGGCGCCGATCGCTTTCTCGGCCGTTTCGGCGGCGGCCTTGTCGACCAGATGCGCGCAAATCTCAACGAGACGACGCTTCAGGCTGCGCTGGAAGCTCTGCCCTTCGGCACCGGGCTTGGCACCTTCACCGCCGTGTTCCCGGTCTATGAAGGCGCGGCGACTCTCGGCCCGCAATATGTCAACCGCGCCCATGACGACTGGGTGGAGTTCTTCCTCGAAACCGGCCTCGCCGGCGGGCTGCTCGTGGCGCTGTTTCTCGTCTGGTTCGGCGCGCGCGTGTACCGGCTGTGGATCGCCCCGGAGGAGACGGGGGCGACGCGGCTCCTGGTGCTGCAGCAATGCGCCTCGCTGGCGGTGCTGCTGCTGCTGCTGCATTCCTTCGTCGATTATCCCCTGCGCACCGCCGCCATGCTCGCTTATTTCGCTGCCTGCTGCGCGCTGATGACGCCGGCCGCAGCGCTGGCGCGGATCACGCGGCAGGCGCGCACACCCACCGTTCCCGCCGTCCCCACGCGCGCCGCGCCGGCACGCCGGCCGATGCGGTCCCCCGGCGCGGGAGCGCGGACATGATCAAGCGGGCCGCGCCTTGGAGCGATAAAGCGCCGGATCGCGCGCAGCCCCCGTCCGCCCGCCGTGCCAGGGCTCCCTTCCAGGTGCGTCCGCCCGGCCCAAAGGTTGTCGCGCATGTCTGATGTTTACGCCAAGCGGGGCAAGCGCCTGCTCGATGTGGCGCTGGCGCTGGCGCTGATCGTGCCGGCGGGTCTCGTCTGTCTTGGCTGCATTCTTGCCATCCGGCTGGAAAGCCCGGGTCCGGGGCTGTTCCGGCAAACACGGGTAGGGCGAAATCGCCGTCCGTTCGTGCTCTACAAGCTGCGAACCATGACGACCAATACCGGCAACCATCCCAGTCACGAGGTGCCGCCGGCGGCGATCACGCGGCTCGGCGCACTCCTGCGCAGGACCAAACTCGACGAACTGCCGCAACTGGTGAATGTGTTGTGGGGCGATATGAGCTTTGTCGGCCCGCGCCCCTGCCTGCCGAGCCAGGAGCTGCTGATTTCCGAGCGTGCCCGGCGGGGCGTCTATGGGGTGCGGCCGGGCATCACCGGCCCGGCGCAGATCGCGGGGATCGACATGTCGACGCCGGTGGAGCTGGCGCAAGCGGATGCCGGTTATCTCGGAGAGATGACGCTCGCGTCGGATCTCGGCTATCTCGTCAAAACCGCACGGGGCGCCGGCCGTGGCGATGCGGCTATGCGTTGCTGACGCCCTCGGCGAGAAAGGCAAGGCTTTGCGGCATCCGCTCAAGGGGACGCCAGCCGAAGGCGGTCGTGAGTTCCTGCACGGGAGCCATCTCCAGCCCGTCGACGATTCCCCCCACCAGATCGCGCCGGCCGGTGGCAGAGCCGATGGCCCGCAGGAATAGGGGTGGCACGGGAAGCAGCAGTGGCGCGCGTCCGCGCTGGGCTCCCATCATAATGGCCAGTTCGCGCGTCGAGATCGCTTGTCCGTCCCAGGGTTCGAAAACGCGGCCCGCAGCGGCATCCCAGCGCTCGGGCTCCGCCAAGGCGATGGCACGGAACAACGCGACAAGATTGGTGCGTGAGAGATAGGCGCGTGGTGCCCGCGCCGCGCCCACAGGGAGCGGGATCGGCTTTCCCGCAAGACGCGCCAGCGCCGCGAAGCCTCCCTTGCAACCGGGGCCATAGACCGGTGGCAAGCGCAGGATCACGGTCTTCAGGTCGCCGGCGGCGATAAACCGCTCTTCGAGTGCCCGCTTGGCGGCACCATACGCACCCCGGCCCTCGCGCGCATACACGCTGCTGGCAAGGATGATGCCCTTAATCCGTGTTTCACGGGCCGCGGCAATGATGGCGTCCGCGTTGCGCAGGCCGGTTTGCGGATCGCGCGCGGCAAGGCGCGAAGGGTCGTCGGCAAGATGCAGGATGAAATCGGACCCCGAAAAGGCGCCTTCGAGCGCCGCCGGATCGCTGTAGCAAGGAATGCGGGTCCAGTCGGTTGCGGGCGGCAGCCAGGCGGGGCGCGGATGCCGGGAGACGGCACGGTATTCCAGGTCGGTGCAGGGCGCCTCCGCCAGCAGACCTCGCGCGATAAAGCCTGTGGCTCCCGTGACCGCGAGCCTAACTTTCTCATTTTCGCGCGTCATGTCTCTCATTATTCTGGCCTAAGTGCAGGAAACATGCGAAGCCTCGCATCCCTATGAAAATAGCTTTCATATCTCAGTATTTTTTTCCTGAGCAGTTCTCAAATACCGCGATCGCTCGCGATCTTGTCGCGCGCGGTCATGATGTTCACGTTTTTACCTGCGTTCCAAACTATCCTGCCGGTGTTTTTTTCGAGGGGTATTCAAATGCCTCGCGCCGTGAGGAAGAGTGGGAGGGCATGCGCATCAGTCGGGTCTATACTCTCGCCCGCGGGAAGACGGCGGCGGCGCTTCTGCTGAACTATCTCGCCTTTCCCGTGGCGGCGAGCTGGACATTGTCCAGACGGCTCGCGCCAGCGGCGGATGTGTCCTTCGTCTCAATGCCCTCGCCCTTGCTGCAGGCTTTCGCCGGCCTTTTTCTGCGCTGGCGGACGGGAACCCCCTGTGTCTATTGGGTTCAGGACATATGGCCGGAGAGCGTCACCTATACGCTCGGCATCCATAACCGGGCGGTGGTGGGCCTCCTAAACGCGCTGTGTGGCTGGCTCTACCGCCGGGCCGATATCGTCATGATCCAGAGCGCGGCGTTTCACAGCATGATCGCGCGCTTTGGCGTCCCGGAGGAGCGTATACGGCTCCTGCCCAATACCGCACCCGACTCTTATCTCCCGATGGCACCGCAGGACGCCCCTGAATATGCGGGCATCGTGCCGCAGGACGGGTTCCGCCTGATGTTCGCGGGAAACATCGGCGAAAGCCAGGACTTTGATACGTTGATCGCTGCCGCCGGTCTCCTGCGCGCGCGCCACGATCTGTGCTGGGTGATCGTGGGCAGCGGCCGGGATCAGGCGCGCGCGCAGAAGCTCATCGCCGAACGCGGTCTGGAGGATCGCTTCCACTTCCTCGGGCGCTTTCCAGAGACCGAGATGCCGAAGCTGTTCGCCCATGCGGATGCAATGCTGGTGAGCCTGAAGGACATTCCGATCTTTAGCCTTACGGTCCCCTACAAGGTCCAGTGCTATATGGCCTGCGGCAAACCCATTCTGGCCTCGCTTTCGGGGGAGGGTGCGCGAATAATCGAGGAGGCCGAGGCCGGGCTCGCCGTTCCGGCCGGTCGGCCTGAAGCCCTTGCCGATGCCATTACGCGGATGATGGACACCGGACCCGAGGCGCGGGCCGCCTATGCGGGCAATGGCCGCCGCTACTTCGAGGCCCATTATTCGCCCGAACAGGTCTATGGCGCTCTTGAGTGTGCCTTGCACGATGCGGCTGGTCGTCGGACCGAGCGGCGGGCGCGCAGACATTCGAGCCGATCCCGCCCGGCCGGTGGGGATTGTTAAATGTTCTGGCGTCATGTGACGGTGTGTCGGACGTGCAGGCAGAAGAGAGTAAACTTTTGGCGGCAATGAGCGCAGATGAAGGCGTGGGGCCGCAGGGCGGATATCCTCGCCCCTCCTTTCGCCGCGATGGATACGATGGAAAGGGAAGGCGATGACAGGACGCTTTCTCAACTATCTCATCGGACTCAGCCGGTCGCGGAAGCGGGCCGTGCTGATGCTGGTGGACGCGGCGCTGCTGGCGGTCAGCTTCGGGTTGGCCATGGCATTGCGCCTCGACGGGTTTTCGCCGGTGCTGGCGCCGTCCAGTTGGCTTGCCTTTGCGCTCGTCCTGCCCTTCACCTTGCTGTTGTTTCGCCTGATGGGGCTTTACCGGGCCGTTGTGCGCCATGTCGCCGGGCGCACGGTGCAGGTGCTCGCCTTCGGCCTTGCCGTCTCGGGGTTGCTGTTGCTGCTGGCGGCGAAGAGCTTCGGCCTGTTCCTGCCGCGTTCGGTGCCCGCCATCTATTGGCTGCTCGCGATGGGTTTCCTCGGCGGCGCGCGGTTCGGCCTTCGCGCGCTGTATCGCCAGCGCCTGGCACGCCTGAAGGCGCGGGTGATCATTTTCGGCGCCGGCAGCGCCGGCCGCCAGCTTTTCGCGACCCTCGAACATGGCGGCGACTACGCTCCCGTCGCCTTCGTCGACGACGCGTCAGAGCTGCAGGGCCGCGACATTGGCGGGCTGCGCGTCTACTCGCCGGCGCGCCTGCCGGGCCTGGTGGCGGAACACGGCGTCGAATGCGTGCTGCTGGCGATCCCCAGTGCCACACGGCGCCAGCGCCGCGATATATTGGAGCGGCTGGAGCCGCTGGGGCTGCGCGTCCAGACCGTTCCCGGGCTTTCCGACATCGTCTCGGGGCGAGCGGAACTCAGCGAAATCCGCGAGGTCGCCATCGAGGACCTGCTCGGCCGCGACCTGGTGCCGCCGCGCCAAGACCTGCTCGACGCCAATATCCGTGGCAAGACGGTGATGGTGACGGGGGCGGGGGGCTCGATCGGCAGCGAGCTGTGCCGGCAGATTCTGAGTCAGCGCCCGGCGCGACTTGTGCTGCTCGATCTGTCGGAGTTCGGGCTCTATGGCATCGATGAGGAGTTGCGGGGCCTTGCCGAGGCGGAATCACCGGAAACGGTGATCGTGCCCCTGCTCGGCTCGGTGCTCGACCGGCCGCGCCTTGAAGGCGCGCTGCGCCATTTTGCCGTCGACACCATCTTCCATGCCGCCGCCTACAAGCACGTGCCGCTGGTGGAGCGGAACCCCGTGGAGGGGGTGCGCAACAATGTCTTCGGCACGCTGGCGCTGGCGGAGGCGGCGCGGGCCGTGGGGGTGAAGGCGTTTGTCCTGGTATCGACCGACAAGGCGGTGCGGCCGACCAACATCATGGGCGCCTCCAAGCGCATCGCCGAGTTGATCTGCCAGGCCTTGAGCGGGCTGCCGGGCGAGACGGTCTTCTCTATTGTCCGCTTCGGCAATGTGGTCGGTTCGTCGGGCTCGGTCATCCCGCTCTTCCGCAAGCAGATCGAGGCCGGCGGGCCCGTCACGGTCACGCATCCCGACATCACCCGCTATTTCATGGCCATACCGGAAGCGGCGCAGCTGGTCATTCAGGCGGGCGCCATGGCCCGGGGCGGCGATGTGTTCATCCTCGACATGGGCGAGCCGGTGCGTATTGTCGATCTGGCCTCGCGCATGGTGCGGCTGAGCGGTCTCAACCCGGTTGTGCCCCGCGCGGGAGGGGGAGGCGCCGTCCCGGCAAAGGGCGATATCGAAATCCGGTTCACCGAGTTGAGGCCGGGGGAGAAGCTGTTCGAGGAACTGCTCGTTGGCAGCGACGCCCAGCCCACCGAGCATCCCCGCATCATGACGGCGACGGAGGCGGCGATGGACTGGCCGGCGCTCGACGCGCTGCTGCAGCGGCTCGCCAACGCGTGTGACGCGCACGACCTGCCGACGCTGCGCGACCTTCTGCGCGAAGCCCCCACCGGCTATGAGCCGGCGGAAGCGATCGGCGATTTGCGCTGGCTGGCGATGCAGTCGCAGCCGGCGCTGAAGGAAGGCGCCGGCCTTTCGGGCGCCGCCTGAGCCGACGTGACCTCAGGCGGTGCGCAGCCAGGGCAAGGCCTCGTCCCATGTTGCCAGGGGCAGGCGGTTGTAATTCGCGTAGAAGTAGGGGAACTGGGGCCCGCCCAGCGGGCCGCTGAGATCGGCGAGCTCGCTGCCCGGCTCCAGCACCCGGATCACGCCGACCCCGTGGTCGATCTTCACGATCTTGAAGTCGACCCCCTCGGTCTGCAGCAGCTCGAAAGCCACCTTCCAGCCCTGGCCGACCCAGGCGGTGATTTCCGAATAGGGCTCGTGCTGTTCCATCACATTGCTGGGCAGCATGTCGTGCATGGCGATCCAGCCGCCGGGCCTGATCGCCTTGAGGGCATTGGCGACATCGCGATGAACCTGGTCGTAGGTGTGCAGGCCGTCGATGAAGATCAGGTCGAATTTCTGGGTGTTGGTGGCGAAGAACGCATCTGAGGTCGCACGCACCGTACCACCCTGGACGGGGTCGACACCGACCTTAACCGCCAGGGGTATCGAATCGAACAGGTCGTTCTTGAAGCAGCCGATTTCCAGGTACGCGCCCGTCGGGTTGCGGGCGGCGAGTACGTTGAGAAGGGCGATGCGGTTGTAGTGGGTGGCCTTCCAGTTCCAATCGATCTTCCATCCCTGCCCCTGGCGCGCATAATCCGCCGCCGTGCGGTGATACGCCGCCTCACGACGGAGCTTCTGATACGCTCTGTGGACGAACCCGATCACTCGTGAGGGAAGGCTAGTGCTGCTGGGAATGGACATGCGGGTCATGCATCCTGTTTCAGTGTGCCGAGGCAATGAGGAGCCGCTCGAAGTGCGGCAATGTCCTGCGCGAAAATGCGGTGAAATGCACGCAACGGCAAGGAAGGCTTAACCAAGGGGAGACATTTCCTGTGCGGAACGAGGTACTGGAGTGAGAGATTGCCTCTCGCCCCCCGCCATGTCAGAACCACGCCTAGGCAAGTGCCTGGGAGCGCTGTCCCGGCGCGATTCCCGGCTGCGCCGCTGAACGCCCGCTCCCTTCCAAAGGGGAGCACTCGGGCGTGTGGCTGATCGGCCTGGCGAGACCGATCGGGCGCCGCCTAGCTTCCCGCGGTCAAGGAACGGTAATTGCAGGCGTGACTGGATCAAAATCCCAAAGGACGCTGCTGCAGGCTGGCCGCGAACTCTACCGCGAATTGAGTCCCGCGCGGCGCCGGGCTCTTTTGCCGCTCTTGTGTCTCATGCTGATCGGCGCCTTCGCCGAGCTGTTCAATCTCGGCGCGGTCGTCGTTTTCCTCTCCATCGTCGCCGAGCCTCAGTCGATCGCGCGTTTCCCGGCTCTGCCGGGGCTGCTGTCGGCGATTGGCGCCGACACACCGGCGGAGTGGACCTATGCCGTCACCGCGCTTTTCTGTCTGTGCGTCCTGTTCGCGGCAGCGATCCGGCTGCTGCTGCTGAAGAACACGGTGAGCTTCGGCTTCGATGCCGCCTGCGAACTCGGTTCGCGGCTGTTCTCCATGACGCTGCACCAGGACTATCTTTCGCACACGCGGCAGAACTCCAGCGAAATCCTGGCGGCGGTGAACAAGGCGCAGCAGGTCACCGGCGAAGTCCTGCTGCCGGCCATGCAGGCGCTGGTGGCGTTGATCCTCGCTTTGTTCATTGTGGCGGGACTGGTGTGGATAGACCCCCGGGTCGCTCTCACTTCCGGGGTGGCACTGGCCGCCGTCTATGTCGGCACGTCCATCGCCAGCCGCGCACAGCTTCGCCGCAACAGCGTGATTGTCGCCCGCGCCCAGGGGGCGCGGTTCAAGGTCATGCAGGAAGGGATCGGGGGAATCCGCGACATCCTGCTCGATCGCTCGCAACCCGTTTTCACCGAGGCTTATGACCGCGCGGAAGCGGACATACGCGACGCCCGCACCAGGACCGCACTGGCGTCCCTGTCGCCGCGCTACGTCGTCGAGGCGCTGGGTGTCGTCGTCGTCGCCGTCGTGGCTTGCGTCGCCACGCTGGACGCGGGCGGCCTGACGCAGATCCTGCCGGTTCTGGGGGCCCTCGCGCTTGGCGCGCAACGCCTGCTGCCGCTGCTGCAGCAGATCTATTCGGGCTGGGCGACGACGATCGGCAATCGACAGGTGCTGTTCGACATCGCCGAACTGATGCAGCGGCCGATGCCGCCGGCGCCTTCCGCCGATGTTTCGCTCACCTTTAAACAAGGCCTCGCCATTGACCGGGTCGGTTATCGCTACGCCGAGGGCTCCCGCCCGGCCCTGATCGATATCAGCCTCACCATTCCTCACGGCGCGCGCGTCGGCATCGCCGGCAAGACCGGCAGCGGCAAGTCGACCCTGATGGACATCCTCATCGGGCTACTTGAGCCAACATCCGGCGAAATCCGGGTCGATGGCGTCACCTTGACCGCGGCCAACCGCCATGCCTGGCAGCGCCACATCGCGCATGTGCCGCAGGCCATCTTCCTGGCGGATGCCAGCATCGCCGAAAACATCGCCTTCGGCGTACGGCCTGCGGAGATTGATCACGCGCGCGTGCGCCGCGCGGCCGAGCAGGCGGAATTGACGGAGGTGATCGAGGCGCTGCCCAAGGGCTACGAGACGCGGGTGGGCGAGCGCGGCATCCAGTTGTCGGGCGGCCAGCGCCAGCGCATCGGCATCGCCCGCGCGCTCTACAAGCAGGCCTCGGTCCTGGTGTTCGACGAGGCGACCAGCGCGCTCGACAACGAGACCGAGGCGGCGGTCATGCAGGCGATTGAACGACTGGACCGGGGACTCACCATCCTCATCATCGCGCACCGGCTGTCGACGCTTGAGGGATGCGATATGTTGGTCCGGCTGGAAGGCGGGCGCGCCGTCGTTCAGGAGAAGGTGACGCCATGAGCGGCCGTCCGGTCCGAGGCGCAGGTACCGCCTTGCCGGATCGAGGGTCTGCCGACGGCGCGGCGGCTCGCTCTCTCTCTTGTGGTCCCGTCCTTTTGATGACCCCGGTCGATCTCACTAGCAATGGCGTGGGAGCGATTTTCCTCAACGAAATCCTGGCCAGCCGTTCGGCCGGCGAGATCTCTGCGTGGTGGGAGCCGCCATTCCTGATGGAACGGGGATTGATGCGCGCAGGCGGCCGTTTCGGCCGCCTTGTTCGGGCCGCGTCGAGCCGCATACCCCATTTTCACTCAATGCGACTGCGCTACTTTCGACGCTCTGTGCTCGACGCGCGCGTCTCTGCGGTCGCGGCGGCGGCGGATGCCGCAGATGCGCGGGCCGTTTGGGTCACGGCATCGAGCGCGGAAGTCATTCTGATCGCCGATAGGCTGGCGGCGCTCGGGCACGACCTTCGAGTGATGGTCTGGGACGATCCGTCGTATTTCCTGACGAATCTCGATGTTGATCATTCGTTCAAGGCGGAGGTGATGCAGGCCTTTGGGCGCCTGCTTAGGAATGCGCGCGCGGTCGCCGTCATCGGCATGAATATGCAGAGCCTCTATAAGCAGAGATACGGCATAGGCTCGACCATCGTTCGTCATGGAATTGATGCGAGGCACATTCCACTCCGACGTTCTGCGTGCCTGAGCGGATCATGTCGCATGGTCTTCGCTGGTTCACTCTACTCCAAGGAGGAGTGGAATGCCTTGGTGTCTGCGCTAGATGGCGTGAACTGCAACGTTGGTGGCCGAAAGGTCGAACTGAACTTCATCGGCCGGTTTCCCCTCACCGGGGCCCTGCGGCCATCATGGGTGAACTACTTGGGCGAGCGCAGCTTCCAGGAGGCGATGAGCATCATGTCCGAGATGGATGTCGGCTATCTCCCCTATTGGTTCGATCCTCGCTTTGAGGTCGTCGCGCGGACCTCCTTTCCAAGTAAGCTGTCCGCCTATGCTACGGCTGGCCTTGCCATCTTCCACCACGCGCCTGCCTATACAGAGGTCTCGACCCTGCTTCAGAAGCTGCCTTTTGGCGTGTCATGCCCATCCTTGGAGGCGGGTGCTATTGTTGATCGCCTGCGCGCATTGATGATGCTGCAGGAGGCCGGTATTTGCGACTCCGCGAGACAGACTTTGTTAAATGAAGAGATCTCAGATCAAATTATGCTGAAGTATTTTGTGAATTTCATATATTCTGATAATTGAAGATAAATTGCTATGTAATTTTACCCATCCGTGATTATAATCAATGATAATGTGCGGAGTGTCGTATGAAGATAATCGTTATATCGCAGCATGACCCTAACATTTTTCCGCATATGTACTATATTGCGCGTGGTCTACGGGATATGGGTCACGAAGTCGTATTCATTTCGTCGGTCAGTTACAATGACGCGCGGAGCGAAGGTCGCAGCTTACGCCATGTTCTGGTGTCTAAGAGCCTCGGCTGGCGCGCGAAAGTTCCCTTTGTCCGTGCAAACTATCATGCGTTGCTGGCCACTTTCATTCGGGAAAGACCGGACTGGATCATCACCCAGCATGAGTATGTCGTTCCCGCAGTGTTCTACCGTTTTCTCCCAGTAAAGCGAGCGTATGTCGCGGCGAGTTTCGTCGATTTCCATGGTGCGCGCCGATATGTCAGGGCCTTAAAGCCTCTGGCGGGAGTAATTGATGCTTACCTCGACGTCTGTGAAATGAGAGTTGCGTGGCAGAAGGACCTCTGGCCGCGCATGGTCGCGCCTGCTTTCGTGGCGCGCAACGCGGCGTTGCGCCAGCCGCAACGGCCTTTTGCGCCCCACGCGGGGCCCGCAAGGGTTGTGCTGACGGGCTCCGCTCTGCTGATGCTGGAGATCTGTAGCCCGGCGCGCCTCGGGCGGTTTATCGAGCGGCTGTGTGCCCACGGTGTCTCGCTCGACTGGTACATTCATGCAAGTCCTGGCAAGCTTTCGGTTGCCCTCGACGCCGCGCGGGGACTTTGTGCCCATCCGCTCTATCGGGTGCATGGGCCTCTTCCGAAACGCGAGTTGCTCGCTGTGATCGGCGATTACGATGCCGGGCTTTTCTGGGCGCCCTTGGCCGACGCCGATCTGAACGTCGCTCGGGACCGGTCGGTTTTCGTGTCTGCCGCTTCCAACAAGATCTGCGAGTATATCGCCGCCGGACTCGTGGTGGCCCACACCGGCAATCCGGGGCTTTCCTATTTGCCGGCCGATGTAAGTTTTGCCTTTGACGCGACGGACCCGGAGGCGGCAGCAGATCAGCTAGCCGCCGCGCTGTCGGATCGCCCGACTCTCGAGCGCAAGCGACAGGCGGCTCTACAATACCACCAAACCGAAATGAACTTCGAGGCGCAGATTGTTCCTTTCCTCGACTATGTAGACGGCCGAGTCCCGCCGCGGTGATCTCGTGAGCCGGCCGCGCCTGAGCACGGTGATCAACGGGCTCACCGCGGATGAAATCGTGTTATCAAAGACCACGGCGTCCGGTTCTCGCCGGCAGCGCCCTGGCTGGAGGCATTGCTGATAACGCCCGAGGGCCGGAGCGGCGAGAGGTGGAAGCGTGATGGGATGAATGTGGGACTGCGGCAGCATCGGATGACGGAGGTGCTGCCCGGGCGACGGGCTCACCCCAAGGTCGATTACATCTACCTCGCGGTCGTCATCATGTCGTTCCCCGGCTACCCGCTGGTGGCGGCGTTCGCCACCCTGTTCGATCTCCCGAACACGCCGATATCGCTGGCGATGCGCGCGCTCAACTTCTGTCTGGCGCTGCTGTTGATCGTCGGCGGAATCGCGAGCCGCCGGGGGCGGGGCGCGTCGGTCCTGCTTCTGCTGCTGGCCCTGTTCTGGGGGGCGTATGTGGTCCGCCTCTATGTCGACACGCTCTATGAGCCTCTCTTCCTCGGCAAGGAGGTTTCCTATTACTGGGTCTGGGCGATTGGCGGCTGCCTGGTGCCCATGCTCGGCCTGGCGATGCGGAGCAGCCGTCCCGAGCAGGCGGACGACTATTTCCGCTGGCTCTATGTCGCCACCTTCGCCGGCTGCTTCCTGTCTATATTTCTGGCTACCGGCACGGTGAGCAATGAGGCGGGAATGGAGTATGAATCGGGGCGCATGCGGCTCGAGGCCCTGAACCCTATCGCTCTGGGCCATCTCGGCGCGATGCTGGTGGTATTGTCGGCATGGGCACTGCTGTTCCATCGCCCCTGGGCGCGCGGTTCGCGGCGGCTGTTCCTGCTTTTCGGGATGGCCATTGGCGCCTACGTGCTGCTGGCGGCCAACTCGCGCGGTCCGGTTCTCGCCGTCCTGGCCTGCTTCCTGTTTCTTCTGTGCTTCGTGAGCTTCCGCTACAAATTCGCGGTGATGGCATTTCTAGTCGTCGGCGCGCTGGCGGTGGTGCCCTTGTCGATGTATTTGCAGGAAGCGCACAACATCAATGCCTTTGGCCGGCTGTTCGGCATGTCGCTTGAAGAGCATGCCCAGCAATCCTCGCGGCTCGACCTCTATGCCAGCGCCCTCGAGGTGTTCTGGACCAACCCGTGGCTCGGCGGGGCGATGGAGGATCCCTCCACACTAGGCTATCCGCACAACGTCATCGTCGAATCCTTCATGGCCCTCGGCTTTTTCGTGACGGTGCTGTTCATCGGCGTGCTGGTGGCCCTGTGTTACCGTGCCGCCGTCCTGTTCCGGCGCTACCCACAGTATGGCTGGCCGGCGCTGCTGTTCCTGCAATATCTGATCGGCGCGCAGTTCTCTGGGTCGCTATACGGCTCCACCTTCATGTGGTGCGCGATCGGCCTGCTTCTGTCTTTCGGCGATCAGACGCGCGAGAAGATGTTCCAGGTGTCGCGCGCGGCGATGCAAGTTCGACCGCGTTTGGAGCGGCAGACATGGTGAACTCGGCCCGCTCCCTCGCCATCAGGTGGCGCGCGCTCTGCCAGGCCGGGAAGATAATGCGCCTATGAACGCCTCGCGTGTGATCATCTTTCAGCCGACGCTGCCGAGCTACCGCGTCGATCTGTTCGCGCGGGTCGCGGAGCGCCTCGCTTGCCCCACCGAGGTGTGGCACTCCTCCGTCGAACTCGGGGTGTTAACGCAACGTCAGGAGCGTTTTGCCTGGGAGCGGCGGCTGCCGGCCATGCGCGCCCTGCTGCCGGGCCTCGACTGGCAGCCCGGCGTTCTGACGACGCCGGTCGGACCGGGCGACATCGTCGTCCTCTCGGGCGCGCCGCGCAATGTGTCGAACATGCTCATGTTGGCCTGGGCGCGCTGGCGCGGTGCGCGCACCGTGTGGTGGGGGCAGTATTGGAGCAGCACCAGTCGCACGCATCGCTTCCTGTTGCGCCTCCTGCTCATGAAGCTCAGCCACGCCATCCTGTTCTACACCGACGATGAGGTCGACGCGTATCGCAACGGGTTGGGGCGCGGTGACCTTCGGCCGGTCGACGCGCTCAATAACGGCATCAATGTCGAGCCGATATTAGCCGTGCGGGCGCCCTACGTGCCCGGACAGCGCCCGCGCTCCCTGCTCTTCATCGGCCGTCTCACGGAAAAAGCCGAGCTTGGCACCCTGCTCGATGCGCTGGCTCGTCCGGAACTGGCGGATGTGCGGCTTGAGATCATCGGCGATGGCGAGGAGCGGTCGTCCCTCGAGGAAAAGGCGGCCGGGCTCGGCCTCGAGGGCCGTATTGCCTGGCATGGGGGTATGACCGACGAGCGCGCCATTGCCGCCATCGCCAATCGCTGCCGGCTGTTCGTTTATCCCGGCGGGGTTGGCCTCAGCCTGCTGCATGCCATGGCGTATGGCCTGCCGGTGGTGGTGCATGACGAGCGCTGGCGGCACATGCCGGAAATCGCGGCGTTCCACCGTGCGCGTTGCGGCGTGAACTTCGAGAGAGGAAACCCGGTTGTCCTGGCGCGCGCCATCGCGCAAGCGCTGACCGTAACCGAGGTGGATGACGGCTGGTCTGTGGCTGCGGCACGCGTGGCCGAGCAAGAATTCAACACTCAGGAAATGGCGAGTCGCTTCTGCCGCCTGTTGCAGCGGCTTGAGGCGGAGGAAGACCGGCATGCCGCAACTTCGTGAGGCGAATGCTCCATCGCCGAGATCAGGCATGGCCCCGGCCCGCCTTGTCGTCCTCGTGACCACCGGCCATTATCTCCCCGGTTTTCGCGCCGGTGGCCCCATTCACAGCGTCGCCCATCTGGTCGAGCATCTCTCGGACGAGTTCGACTTCCGCATCGTCTCCACCGATCGCGATCTCGGAGATGAGGGGGCCTATCCCGGCATAGAGACGGACCGCTGGCTCTCGGTGGGGCCGGCGCGGGTGCTCTACGCCTCGCCGCCGCGGCAGGGGGCACGGGCCATCGCCCGCCTGATCGCCGAGACACCGCACGACCTCCTGTATCTCAACAGTTTCTTCTCGCCCCGCTTCACCATCGTGCCGCTGCTGGCGCGCCGGCTCGGCCTGATCCCCCGGCGGCCGACGGTGCTGGCGCCGCGCGGTGAGTTCTCCGCTGGCGCGCTGGCGTTGAAGCCCCTGAAGAAGCGCTTCTATCTCGCCGCCGGCAAGGCGGCCGGCCTTTTCCGTGCCATTCACTGGCAGGCGTCGTCGGATTTCGAGGCGCGCGACATCCGCGCCGTCCTCGGGCCGCAGGCGCGGCTGAGTGTGGCCTGCGATCTGCCGGCGCCGCTCGGCGCGCACGGTCCTCCCCATACGCCGCGGCGGCCCGGCGAGCCGTTGCGGATCGTCTTCCTCAGCCGCCTCTCGCCGAAGAAGAACCTCGATTACGCGCTGAAAGTGCTCGCGCGGGTCCGTGTGCCGGTGCGGTTCAGCATTGCCGGGCCCGCCGAGGATGCCGCCTATATCGCGCTGTGCCGGCGGCTCGCGCAGCAAGTGGGACCGTCACTCTCCGTCGAGTGGCTCGGCCCGCTGCGGCCGGAGCAGGTGGCAGCGACCTTCGCCGCGCATGACCTGTTTTTCTTCCCGACGCGTGGCGAGAATTACGGTCATGTCATCGCCGAAGCGCTGGCGGCGGGAACGCCGGTGCTGATCGCCGACACCACGCCCTGGCGCGGGCTCGCCGAAGCGGGTGTTGGCGACGACCTGCCGCTTGGCGATCCCGCCGCCTTCGCCGCCCGCATCGAGGCGCTGGCGGCGGAACCGGCTGAGGACGCGCTGGCCCGCCGTGCCCGGGCCGCCGCCTATGTCCGGCAGGAGGCACGCCGGCAGGGCGATATCCTCGCCAATCGGCGCTTGTTCCGCGCCGCCCTGGGGGCGGCCCTAGGGTAAGTGAAGGCGGTGGCGTCGGCCGGCACGGTGCAGTAAACAGGGCGCCACGAAAGGCGGCGGCATGCAGAATGAGCGTATCCTGATCACCGGCGGCACCGGCTCGTTTGGGCGGACGATGCTGCAGGATTTGCTGCGTCGGGGCTGTCCGGAAGTCCGCGTGTTCAGCCGGGACGAGGAGAAGCAGGACATGCTGCGCGGCACGCTGCGCAGCGGCAATGTGCGCTTCTATATCGGCGATGTGCGCGACCGGGACAGTGTCGACCGTGCGATGGCCGGCGCCACCCGCGTCTTCCATGCGGCGGCGCTGAAGCAGGTGCCCTCCTGCGAGTTCTTTCCGCTGGAAGCGGTGCGCACCAACATTCTCGGCTCGGAGAATGTGGTGCGTTCGGCGGTGGCGGCGGGGGTGCGTTCCGTGGTCTGCCTGTCCACCGACAAGGCGGTGTTCCCGGTCAACGCCATGGGCATCTCCAAGGCGATGATGGAAAAGCTGGCGCAGGCGCTCGCCCGTTCCATCGGCCCGGAGGCGCCGACCACCATCTCGCTCGTGCGCTATGGCAATGTCATGTATTCGCGCGGTTCGGTGATCCCGCTGTTTATCCGCCAGATCAAGGCGGGCCTGCCGATCACCGTCACCGAACCCAGCATGACGCGTTTCCTGATGCCGCTGCGCGACTCGGTGGCGCTGGTGCACCATGCCTTCGAGAATGCCCGCCAGGGCGACCTGTTCGTGCGCAAGGCGCCAGCGTCCACCATCGCCGATCTGGTCACCGCGCTGACGGAACTGTTCGGCCGTCCCGACCACCCGGTCGAGGTGATTGGCTGGCGGCATGGCGAAAAGCTGTTCGAGACGCTGGTCAGCGCCCAGGAGCTCATCAAGAGCGAGGATATGGGCGATTATTTCCGCGTCAGCATGGACGGGCGCGACCTGAACTACCGGCATTATTTCGTCGAGGGCGACACCGAGACCGTCGACCAGCAGGATTACCATTCCCACAACACGGACCGCCTCAGCGTCGCCGAGGTGAAGAAACTCTTGCTGACGCTTCCCGAGGTCGAGGCCGAGATCGAGGCATGGACGGCGTGAGGAGCGCAAAGGCGTGGGGGGCGAGTTGCCGATGAAGGTTCTCGTCGTCGGCGCAAGCGGCATGCTTGGCAATGCGCTGGCGCGGGTGCTCCCGGCCGAGGGTATGGAGGTCTACGGAGTGGCCCGCCCCCCGTTCTCCGCCGAGAGTTTCCCGCGTCTTTCCCCCGATCATTATGTGCGCATCGCCGATGTGCAGGATCTCGACGCTTTGCGCGCGCTGCTTGCCCGGCTGCGGCCGGCTGCGGTGATCAATGCCGTCGGCGTGGTGAAGCAGCTCGCCGAAGCGGATGACCCGCTGGTGGCCCTGCCGATCAACGCGCTGTTGCCGCATCAGCTGGCGCAATTGTGCGGGGAAACCGGCGCGCGTCTGGTCCATGTCAGCACGGATTGTGTGTTCGACGGCGCGCGCGGCCATTACACCGAAGCCGACCGGCCCGATGCGACCGATCTTTACGGGCGCAGCAAGCTGCTCGGCGAGGTGGACTACCCCCATGCGATCACCCTGCGCACCTCCCTGGTCGGCCATGAACTCGCCAGCTGTCATTCGCTGATCGACTGGTTCCTCGCGCAGGAGGGGCCGGTCTACGGCTTCACCCGCGCGATCTTTTCCGGGGTCACGACCGTGGAGTTCGCGCGGGTCCTGGCGCGTCATGTTCTGCCGAATCCGGAGCTGCGCGGGCTCTATCACCTCTCGGCCGAGCCGATCAGCAAGGACGCGCTGCTGCGCATCGTCGCCGAGGTCTATGGCAGGTCGACCGCGATCCTGCCGAAGGATGAGCCGGTGCTCGACCGCTCGCTGCGGTCGGATCGTTTTCGTGCGGCGACGGGCTATACGCCCCCCGACTGGGAAACAATGGTGCGGGAGTTGCGGGATGTCTATGCACAGCGCGGCTGATGCCCTGGCGGGGGGAGCCCGGCGCGTTGTCGTCACCGGCGCCGGCGGGCTGCTCGGCTGGCACTGCCTTGTCCGTCTCCACGCCCGCAACTGCGCGGCCCGGTGCCGCGGCGAGCCGGCGCCCTATGATCTGGTGCCCCTCGACCGCGCGGCGTTCAACGATGCGGCCCGCCTCGCGGGGGCGCTGGAGAGTGCGGCGGCTGTGTACCATTTCGCCGGGGTCAATCGAGGCCCCGAGGCGGAAGTCGAGGCCGGCAATGTCGACATCGCCACCCGCCTTGCCGAGGCCTGCCGCGCGAGCGGCAGCACGGCCCATATCGTCTACGCCAATTCCACCCATGCGGCGTCCGACACGCCCTATGGCCGCTCCAAGCGCCGGGCCGGCGACATTCTTGCCAATGCCGCGCCGCGCTTCACCGATCTCGTGCTGCCGCACATTTTCGGCGAGGGCGCGCGGCCGTTCTATAACAATGTGACCGCCACCTTCATCCACCAGGTGATGCGCGGCGAGACGCCGAGCGTCAATCCGGAAGGGCGGGTGCAGCTTCTGCACGCCGGCGCGGCGGTGGAAGCGGCGATCGCCGCCGTCGCCGAGGGTGTCACCGGGGAGCTTCGGCCGGCGCCGCGCCCGATGGGCGTCGGCGACTTGCTGGCGCGGCTGCAGGACATGCACACCGCCTATGGCGCCAACCTGTTCCCGGACCTGTCGGACCCGTTCGATCTCGCTTTGTTCAACAGCTACCGAACCGCACTCTACCCCGAGGGATTTCCCCGCCCGCTCACGCTTAACGCCGATGCGCGCGGCGTTCTTTTCGAGGCGGCCAAGGGCGGCGGCGGCGGGCAGACCTTTCTCAGCTGGACCGAGCCGGGCATCACCCGCGGCAATCACTTCCACCTCGACAAGGTGGAACGCTTTCTGGTGCTGGAGGGGGAGGCGGTCATCCGCATCCGCCGCGTGCCGGATGGCCCCGTGTGGGAGTACCGCGTCGACGGGCGCCAGCCGGCGGCCGTCGACATGCCCACCTTGCACACGCACAGCATCGAGAATGTCGGCGACAAGCCGCTGCTGACGCTGTTCTGGACGCAGGCGGTGTTCGACCCCGCCGCGCCCGATACCTATGCCGATCCGGTTCTGGGGTGAGACGATGCTCAAGGTCATGACGATATTGGGCACGCGGCCCGAGATCATTCGGCTCTCGCGCGTCATGGCGCGGCTGGATGGCCTGTGCGACCATCGCCTCGTTCATACCGGCCAGAACTACGACTACGAACTGAACGAGGTGTTCTTCGAGGATCTCGGCGTGCGGCGGCCCGACCATTTCCTCGGCACCGGCGGCGGCTCGCTGGGCGAGACTCTGGGCAAGATCCTGATCGAGAGCGAGAAGGTGCTCGCCGCCGAGCGCCCGGACGCGGTGCTGATCCTCGGCGACACAAATTCCGCCATTTCCGCCCTGATGGCGCGGCGGATGAAGATTCCCGTCTACCACATGGAAGCCGGCAACCGCTCCTTTGACGGCAATGTGCCGGAAGAGACCAACCGTCGGCTGGTCGACCACATCGCCAACTTCAACCTCGTCTACACCGAGCATGCCCGCCGGCATCTCATTTCGGAAGGCCTGCCGCACCGGCGCATCTATCTCACGGGCTCGCCAATGCGCGAAGTGCTGGAGCATTACCGCCCGCGCATCGAGGCCTCCGACGTGCTGCGGCGGCTGGGGCTTGCTCCGCGCGGCTATTTCATCGTCTCGCTGCACCGCGAGGAGAATGTCGACAGCCGCGAACGCCTTGGCGAACTGGTCGGCGCCTTGTCGGAGCTGGCGGTGCGCTATGACCGTCCGGTGATCGTCTCCACCCATCCGCGCACCCGCAAGCGGCTGGAAGCGGCCGGGCTGGTGGCGGATGAGCGGGTGAGCTTCATGAAGCCCTTCGGCTTCCATGATTACAATCACCTGCAGAAGAACGCCTTCTGCGCCATCTCCGACAGCGGCACCATCGCCGAGGAAGCTTCGCTGCTCGACTTTCCCGCCATCACCCCGCGCGATGCCATCGAGCGGCCGGAGGCGCTGGATACGGGCTCGATCATGGTCACCGGCCTCTCCCGCGCGGCGATCCTGCGCGGCGTCGAGGTCGCCACCCGCCTGTTCGCGGCGCGCGCCGAGCAGGGGTTGCCCACGCCGGTGCCGGAGGATTATCAGGTGACCAACACTTCCGAGCGTGTGGCGAGCCTCATCCTGGGCACCGCGCCGCTCTCGAATGCATGGGACGGCATCCGCGGGAATGATCTGTTGTGAGTGCGTTCCGTGTTCGCCGCCGCACCGGCCGCGTCTGCTATTCGCAGGCCTTTGCCGAGGTCCTGCGTGCGCCAGTGCCGCGCGTCGCAACGACGGGTAGCCCGCGCCCTTCTCACCCGGCATGGGCGGTTCACACCGCGTAATACTCCCGGTACCAGGCGACGAACCGCGCCACGCCCTCGCGGAACGGGGTGTGCGGGCGGAAGCCGGTGAGCGCGTGCAGAAGACTGGCATCGGCCCATGTGGCGGGCACGTCGCCAGCCTGCATCGGCAGATAGTTGCGGATCGCCTTGGTGCCGATCTCGGCCTCGATGGCCTCGACGAAATCGCTGAGCCGCACCTTGTCGGAATTGCCGATATTGACCACGCGGAACGGCGCCGCCGGGCTCAGGCTGTCGCCGGGGATCGGCTCGCCGCGCGCGCCGGGCAGCGGTGGCACCGTGTCGATCAGCAGGCTTATGCCGCGCACGAGGTCGTCGACATAGGTGAAGTCCCGCCACATGTCGCCATGGTTGTAGATGTCGATCGGCGTGCCTTGGAGAATGCCGCGCGTGAACTTGAACAGCGCCATGTCCGGCCGGCCCCAGGGGCCATAGACGGTGAAGAAGCGGAACAGGGTGGTCGGCAGGCCGTAAATATGGGCATAGGAATGCCCCATCGCCTCCGTCGCCTTCTTGGTGGCGGCGTAGATGGTCAGCGGCGTGTCGGCCTTGTCGGTCTCACGGAACGGCATATCCTCATTGGCGCCGTAGACCGAGGAGGTCGAGGCCATGAGCAGATGCTGCACCGGCACCGCCCGCGCGCATTCCATTACATTGAAGGTGCCGAGGATGTTGGCCTCGATATAGGCGCGCGGGTTTTCCAGGCTGTAACGCACGCCGGCCTGGGCGGCGAGGTGGACGATGACATCCGGCTGGAACGCCTCGACCGTGCGCTGGAGCGTGTCGACATCCTCCAGCATCGCCTCGGTGGCGGCGAAGGCTTCGTTCTGCGCCAGCATCGCGTGGCGGCGCTGCTTGAGGCGGACATCGTAATAGTCCGTCAGGCCGTCATAGCCATGGACGCGCCACCCCTGCGCCAGCAGCAGGCGCGCGAGGTGGAAGCCGATGAAGCCGGCGGTACCCGTTATGAAAATGCGCCGCTGCGCCACGCCCGTTCCCCGCTGCCGCGACAGGGCGGTCGCGGCGTTGCCCGGTCGCCTTGTTACGCCGCGTCGGTGGGGATGGGAAGCGCAGGCGGCGAGAGGGTATCAGCCCACCGCGCGCAGATGGCGGATCGGCCGGCCCGGCACCATGGCCTGCACTGCCCGCACCATGCCCTGCGCGTCGATGCCGACATGCCGGTAGAGATCGGCGATGGTGCCGGTCTGGCCGAAATGCTCCACGCCGAGCGCCCGGGCGCGGTGGCCATGCACCGAGCCGAGCCAGCCCAGAGCCGCCGGGTGACCGTCAACGGCGGAGATGATCGCGCAGCCCGGCGGCACGGCATCGAGCAGCGTTTCCACATGTGCCTTCGCGCCGGCATTGCCGCCTTCGCGGGCACGCTGCGCCGCCGTCCAGCCGGCATGAAGCCGGTCGGCCGAGGTGACAGCGAGCAGGCCGACATCGCGCCGGTCCTCGGCGATCAGCCCCACCGCCTCGATCGCTTCCGGCGCCAGCGCACCGGCATAAGCGATCACCACCTGCGCATTCGGTCCCGGCCGGCGCAGCCAATAGCCGCCGCTGACGATGTCCGCCGCCAGCGCCGCATCCATCGTCCGGCGCGGCTGCTCGATGGTCCGGGTGGAGAGGCGCAGATAGGTCGAGCCGCCATCTTCCGCCTGCGCATGCTGGAAGGCGAAGCGCAGGATCACCGCGAGTTCGTCGACAAAGGCCGGCTCGAAGCTCGCCAGCCCGTCCTGCGCCATGCCGATCAGCGGCGTGGCGATGGACTGATGCGCGCCGCCTTCCGGCGCCAGCGTCACCCCGGAAGGGGTGGCGGCGAGGATGAAGCGGGCATCCTGGTAGCAGGCATAGTTCAGCGCATCGAGCCCGCGCTCGATGAAGGGATCGTACAGCGTGCCGATAGGCAGCAGCCGCTCGCCAAACAGCGAATGCGACAGGCCGAGCGCCGAGAGCAGGGTGAACAGGTTCATCTCGGCGATGCCGAGTTCCATGTGCTGGCCGGCGGGGCCGAATTCCCAGTTATAGGTCGAGGGAATGCGCTCCTTCTTGAAGGTGTCGGCCAGTTCCTCGCGCGCGAACAGTTTGCGCCGGTTGACCCAGGCGCCGAGATTGGTCGAGACGGTCACATCCGGCGAAGTGGTGACGACGCGGCGGGCGAAATCATCCTCGCGCTTGCCGATCTCGTTCAGCAGCAGGCCGAAGCCCTGCTGGGTGGACATGGCGGGCTGCAACGGCACGTCGAGCGTCGTCGGCACCTCGATCTTGGGCGGTTCATGGCGGCGGGTGCCCCCGGCGCGGAACGGCACGGCGTCGAGAAAGGCCTGCAAGTGGGCCGGCGGGGGGGTGAGGCCCTCGAAACGCTCCCACTCATGGCCTTCGCGCACGCCATGGCTGGCGCGCAGGCCCTCCAGCTGCGCCGGGGTCATCAGCCCGGCATGGTTGTCCTTGTGGCCGGCGAGCGGCAGGCCGAAGCCCTTGATGGTGTAGGCGATGAAGCAGACCGGGCGGTCATGCGTGCGCGCCTGCTCGAAAGCCTCGATCAGCGAGGGCAAATCATGCCCGCCGAGATTGCCCATCAGTGCGGCGAGTTCCGCGTCCGTCCGCCGCTCGATCAGCGCGGTGACCTCGCCCTGGTCGCCGATCTCGTCCATCAGCCTTTTGCGCCAGGCCTTGCCGCCCTGGAACGTCAGCGCCGAATAGAGCGGGTTCGGGCAGGTGTCGATCCAGCGCTTGAGCGCCGCGCCGCCCGGCTCCTTGAATGCCGCCTGCTGCAACTGGCCATATTTCAGGATCACCACATCCCAGCCGAAGCTGCGGAAGATGGATTCGAACCGTTCCCACAACCCCTCGCGCACCACGGCGTCGAGGCTCTGGCGGTTATAGTCAACGATCCACCAGGTGTTGCGCAGCCCGTGCTTCCACCCCTCCAGCAGCGCCTCGAAGATGTTGCCCTCGTCCATCTCGGCATCGCCGACGAGGGCGACCATCTTGCCCTCGGGACCCTTCCCCAGCCCCTTGGCGGCGAGATAGTCCTGCACCAGCGAGGCGAACAAGGTCTGCGCCACGCCGAGGCCGACCGAGCCGGTGGAGAAATCCACGTCGTCAATGTCCTTGGTGCGGGAGGGATAGGACTGCGCACCGCCAAAGCCACGGAAATTCTCCAGCTTCTCCCGCGTCTGCCTGCCGAAGAGATACTGGATGGCGTGGAAGATCGGGCTCGCATGCGGTTTCACCGCCACCCGGTCCTGCGGCCGCAACGCCTTGAGATAGAGCGCGGTCATGATGGTGGCGAGCGAGGCGGAGGAAGCCTGATGACCGCCCACCTTCAGCCCGTCCGCATTGGGGCGCACATGGTTGGCGTTGTGAATGGTCCAGGTCGCCAGCCAGAGAATCTTGCGCTCCAGCTCGGCGAGAAGTGTGAGGTCGTCGGCACGGCGTTCGGCGCTTGCAGCCATGGTCGGCGCTCCGGGCTCATCCATGGATCGAGCCTAGGCACGGAATGCAGGTGTTTGGAGCTATTCTGGATCGTTCGGGAAGCCTATTGTGGCTGAAATCGCTGAGTTAAGGCCCACAAAGGGTAATTCATGCCAGAGGCGAAAATAGACGCCATCGACCGCAAGATCCTCGCCCTGTTGCAGCAGGACGCGCATATGACGATGGAGAAGCTGAGCGAGGCGGTGGGGCTCTCGCCCTCGCCCTGCGCCCGGCGGGTGCGCAACCTTGAAGCCTCGGGCGTCATCAAGCGCTATGTCGCGGTGGTCGACCAGGACAAGGCCGGCCTGCCGGTCAGCGTCTTCGCCTCCATCCGGCTGGAGCGCCAGCGCGAGGACGAGCTCGACCGTTTCGCCAAGGCCATCGCCCGCTGGCCGGAAATTGTCGAGTGCTATCTGATGACCGGGCAGCGGGATTATCTCCTGCGCATCGTGGTCAAGGACCTGCCGGCCTATGAGGCTTTCCTCAAGCGGACGCTCACGCGGCTGGACGGCGTCGCCTCCATCGAATCGAGCTTCGCGCTGAGCCAGGTGAAACACGCGCAGGCGCTACCGGTGGAGTGAGGGGCCGGGGGCACCGCTCTCACTCTCTGATGCTCAGCCGGCATACCCCTCGCGATTCTGCTGTTGCCAGCGCAGATGATCCGCCAGGATGTCGTCGAGGCCGCGCGTCGCGCGCCAGCCAAGATCGCGTTCTGCCAGGCTCGGATCGGCCCAGTATTGGGCGATATCGCCGGCGCGGCGCGGCGCCACAGCCCATGGAAGAGGCCGTCCGGTCACGCGCTCAATGCCGTGGATGACCTCGAGCACCGAATGGCCGCGGCCAGCGCCGAGATTCCAGACATGATGCCCCGTCCGGGTCCGGAGATAGTCCAGGGCGGCGAGATGCCCCTGCGCGAGGTCCATGACGTGGATATAGTCCCGCACCCCCGTGCCGTCGGGGGTGGGGTAGTCGTTGCCGAACACCAGAAGCTCCGGCCGCCGCCCCACTGCGACCTGCGCGGCGTAGGGGATCAGGTTGGAGGGCGGCCCCAGCGGGTCTTCGCCGATCCGCCCGCTCGGATGCGCGCCGGCCGGGTTGAAATAGCGCAGCACCCCGACGGACCAGCGCGGGTCGGCCCGGCACAGATCGGTCAGCACACGCTCGACCATCATTTTCGAGCGTCCATAGGGATTTGCCGGCTCGCCGAGCGGGCTCGTTTCCGTGAGGGGCATCTCGACCCGCTCGCCATAGACCGAGGCGGTGGAGCTGAACACCAGACGGAACACGCCCGCCGCCGCCATGGCGCGCATCAGGCTCATGCCGCCGCCGACATTGACGCCGTAATAGTCGAGCGGGTCGGCCACGCTCTCATTCACGGCTTTTTTGCCGGCCAAATGCATGGCGGCCGTGATGGCGTGACGGGCGAAGATGTCCGCCAGGAGTTTGCCGTCGCGCACGTCGCCCCGGTACAGGGTGATCTCGCCACCGGCCAGTTCCCGCACACGCGTCACCGCTGCGGGTGAACTGTTCGAGAAATCGTCCAGCACCACCACCTCATGGCCCGCCGCGAGGCAGGCGAAGAGGACATGCGAGCCGATATAGCCGGCGCCGCCGGTCAGAAGAATGGTCATTCGGGCGTGCCCGGGGTTGAAACCGGCCTGTTCGGGCCCGCCACCGGCGTGCTTGCGTCGGCCATGTCCGGTGCCGCGACGCGCCTGACACAATGGCCGGGGAGCAGGTGCATGAGCGGATCTTCTGCGTGTGTTAGGGGGGCACTGAAGCTTGTAGCCAAGTTGTTGCGGACTTTCCACACGCCCGTGGGCGCATGCGTCTGGGCAAGGCGGGAGAGCCCGCGCGCCCTCCCTAAGGGGCTTTCACCGGGCGGCTCTCTGGCGCGCGCACGGGGGGCGTACTACGTTTCGTGACCGCAGGCCGAACGCGAAGATCGCCCTTTCATTCCGCCGCACTATGCTGTTCGACGGCGCGGTCGGCTGGCAGCTCTTCCCCGATGATCTGCCGCTGCAGAAGGGCGAGGCGCGGGGCGAGCTGCGCCTCGAAGCTGTAGACTTGCGCCGCCTTGGTCCGACCACTGCGGGCCAGCGCGCGCAAGGCCGAAGGGTTGGCGCGGTACCAGCTCAGCTTTTCCACGATCGCCGCCGTGTCGTGCGGCACCAGCACGAGGTCGCGGCCATCCTCGAACGCGGCGTTGAGATGGAGCGGATCGGTGCAGAACAGCGCCACCTCGTTCAGCATGGCGTCCGAGCCGCAGGCGGTCGGAAAGCCGTCAAACGCGCCGGGCTGCAGCACGAAGGGGGCGTTGCACAGCAGGATCAGGTCCTTGTCGCGGTAGAAGTCGCGCAGCCAGTCCGGCTCGCGGCTGCCGTGGAAGCTGATCCGACCCTCCAGCCCGTCAAGCGGCAGGTCCTCCGGGCTGAATCCCCCCACGACATGGAAATGGCAGTCGTCAAACCTCGCGGCCAGGGCGCGGGCGACATCGAGGAAGATGTCGAACCCCTTGTCGCGCCCGTCCGGCGTGTATTTGTGCGCCGTGAAGCAGATGTCGAGGCGCGGCTTGCCCTCGCCATAGCGGGGCAGCGGCGAGGGGGCATCGAGATTTGTTGCCGGCGTGACGACGCCAAAGATGAATTCGATGCGGTCGCGTGGGCAGAAGCCATTGTCGACGAGATAGTCGAGCGTGATCTTCTGCGTCACGATCACCTTGCGGAACATCAGGCTGGAAAAGATGCGGCGCAGGCGCTCGTCCGACGCCGGATCCCGGAGCAGGAAGCCGCCGCCCGGATACAGCGTGAAGACGAACGGAATGGCGTTCGCCTCGAAATAGTCGAGGTTCCCCCAGCTGTTGTTGGCGAAGACGGTGAAACCGCAACGGGCGCGCAGATGAGGGGGCAACTCCGCCATGGGCCGCACCATTCCACGCAAAAGCGGCGCGGCTTCGCCGTGCTCGGCGATCAGTTCCTCGATGGAACGCGTGTCCTTGAAGAAGGAGAACGCAGAACCCGTCGAGAACGCGCGCGCCCGCTCGAACAGGGCAAGATAGGTGTCGAACTCTTCACGCCGGAAGGACGATTGCGGGTGCGGATAGGCATCGTCCAGGATGAGAAGGTCAAGCACCTCGGAGGGCGGCGCGCTGGCTTCCCCGGCGCAGACAGCTTTGTCGACCGGTGAGAGCCATTGCCGCCAGCGTTGCTGAAGCGCCTTTCGTGCCGTCGATACACGCCCACGGCGTCTCTGCTTCGCCGGTGGCGGGGGCGGCAGAGCGGTCATCGGCCCCGGCGCATTTCGAATCTCGCGGTCGAGCTCGACAGTAAACGCCTTCCGGACGGCGTCGAGGAAATAGGTAAAGGAGTCACGGTAGCGAAAGCCGAAGCGCCGATCGAGCAGGAGGCCGAGCCTCATCGACGTTATCAATTGCTCTCGCATGGAGAGGGACGACCAGACGGCGCCCGCATGCCGACGATAAACGGCCATCGCCTCGTCGATATAGCCAATCTTGCCGTGCTCGGCATTCAATATGTCGAAAGGCCAGTCGCAGGCGAGCAGCGTGTACATCCACGCCGGTATCTCCACGAGGTGGTTGCGCATCATGCAGGAGGCGGTGGCTATGTAGTCGCCCCGGCACAGATCGGCGGCGGTGGTCGTTTCGGGCAGGGTGGTGAACAGCGGTTGCCCGGGCGTTCCGTCGTCGCCGGACAGCAGCACGTTGTGGAAGCAGATGGCATAGTCGGGATGGGTGTCGAGAAACGCGACCTGCTTGCGCAGCTTGTGGGGATCGATCCAGAAGTCGTCGCCTTCGAGAAGGGCGACATATTCTCCCCGGCAGGCCCTATAGGTCTCGAGATAATTGGTCGAGGTACGCACATTCACCGGCCGCTCGATCAGATGGATGCGGTCGGGATACCGGTCGCGATAGGCGCGACACACCGCCAGCGTTCCGTCGGTGGAGCAATCCTCGGCGATGACGATCTCGACCTCGAAATCCGTCTGCTGGGCGAGAACGCTCTCAATCGCCTGGCCGAGGAAACGCTCGTGATTGTAGGTGATGATGGGCACCGACACCTTGGGAGCCGGCCCTGGCGCGAGGAAACGCAGGGCGTGTCGCTCCAGCGAGTCGCAGAAGGCGGCGAGGTTGCGGACGTGCGCCGCGTCGTTTGAGCGGATGAGCACCGCATAGGTCGCGGTTTCGAAGAGAGGCGTCAGCTTTTCGCGCGCACGGGCGAGGGCGTCGCCGACCGAAGGCCAGTCGATGTCGTCGACCACCATGACCGCCCCGTCGTCCATGAGGGTGAGATAGGCCTCGACATCGGCGAGCACATGGTGCCGGTCATGGTTGCCGTCGATATGGACCATGCCCGCCCTGACGCCGCGCGCGCGCAGGCTTTCGACCGCCCGGGTGGAGGTTTCGCGAAGAAGTTCGCAGGATCCGCCCAGTTGCATTGCGTCCCGCTGGCGCAGCAAGTCGCCGTGCAGCGCGTCATAGTCCGTGGCCTCGATGAAGGCGCTCACCTCCTCGGCAACCGCTGGCGGCATGTCCGCTTGGCGCGAGGCCTCCCTGCAATACGGATCTACGCCGTAGCTGTGACCGCCGCGCGCGGCGAAGGACCAGGACAGTGGCAACAGGCTGCGCCCGCGATAGACGCCGATTTCGACATAGGTCCTCAGATCGAGGCGGGCGGCGAGGCCGGCCATCACATAGAGCTTGTCGAGCGAGCTGCCGCCGCCGAGATCCGCAGGAATGGCCTCGGCCAGTTGGGCCAGTTTACGGATATCAACCATGGCAGTCGCCTTGCAGATGCAAAAGGGGTGACAGGTGCGTTTCAGCTTTGGCGCGCTGCCTTGCGGAGACCTAACCGGCGGCGCAGGCGCTTGATGAAACCGGGCGGCCGCGCGGGCGGCGGTGGCGGTGGCGGGGGCGGCGCCGGCAAGGCGCGTCCCGGGGCTCCCGTGGCGCGATGGAAATCCAGCGCGTTGATCACCGACCGCCGCAGCTCGGCCGGCGCTCGATACACCGCCTCCAGGGCGATATCCCCGAAGGGGTCTTCCTGGGGCCCCCGATAGGCGAGCAGATAGCGCCAGACATCGGGCGGATTGACACGATGATCGCTCGCCGAAGCCGGCGCGGCCTCCCTCCCCGATCCGTCGCGAAAGGCGCCGTTGAAGTTCTCAACGCTCAGTTCCTCGAAGAACCGGCGCATGATGAACCGGCGCTCGCGCGCGTCCCGTTCCACGGCTGCGGGCGTCTGTGCCGACGTGTTGCTCCCGTGCAGGCGAAAGCGGACCAGCTGGTCGGGCATCACGTGGATCGGGTGCTTCTGCAGCAGACGTAGCCACAGATCATAATCGGGCACCTGGCGCAGATACTCGTCGTACAGACCGCATTCGGCATAGACCTCGCGCCGCAGGAGGACGGAGGGGTGGCAAAGGCAGTTCCCGCCTTCCACCAGTCGCTTGAGCCAGAGGTGCCGAGTCCGGTTCGGCTGGGTGAAGATGGTTGTATCGACGAAGCCCGGTTCGCTGATCGGTTGGCCGGCGGCATCGATCCAGCTCACATCGGAGAACACCGCCGCGCAGTCCGGCAGGCGCTCCAGAAGGGCGATCTGCCGGGCGAGCTTGTCCTGTTCCCACACATCGTCGGAATTGCACACGGCGATAAGCGGCGCCTGGGCCTGCCGCACGGCGACATTCATCGCCGCGCTGGCGCCGATGTTCGTCTCCAGCGGCATGTGAATCAGTCGGACATCGTCGAAACTGCGGATCACCGCGTTCGAGCCGTCCGGAGAGGCATCGTCGACCACGATCAGCTCGAGGTCCGTCATCGACTGCCCGAGGACTGAGCTGATCGCCTCCGCGATGTAGGCCTCATGCCGGTAGGACGGCATGACGACGGAGACACGCGGTGTAACAGGCGGCTTTTCCATCGGAGTGTTCACTGTTCTTCCCTCTGGGCCGACGGAAAGGGCCGCGCCGGCACGCCGGCCATGATCGCCCCAGCGGGAACTTCGCCGACCACGCAGGCCCCCGCGGCGATGAAGGCGCCGTCACCGATCGTCAGCGGCCGGCCCGGCGACCCGTTGCGAACCGAGGCGCCGACCCCGATCCACACCCCTTCACCCACCCGGACATGGCCGGCGACATGTGCTCCAGGGCAGATGGTGGCGAAGGCGCCGATCTCGACATCATGCGATAGAACGCAGCCGAAATTCACCAGCCCGAAATCGCCGAGGCGGACCGCGGCGGAGAGCACGGCGCCATGGAACACCTGCACCCCCACGCCCACCCGCGCGGAGGCGAGCATGTGCGCCGTGGCGCTGACAAAGCGCCCGAGGGGCAGGCCGGCCGCGCGCAGACGGTCCGCGAGCCGTTGGCGGACGGAAATCTCACCAATGGCGACGAACCAGTCGCAGCCGCCGAACCGGGCGGCTGCGTCCGCGAAGGCAAGCACCGGCACGCCGTCGACGACGCGTCCCGGCGCCAGATCGTCGACGAAGGCGCACACGCGAGCGCCCTCACGCTCCAGCTCGTAGCGCAGCTCGCGGGCCTGGCCGCCCGCGCCGTACAGCACCGCCTCGCCCCCCAATCGCAGCTCGTCCCGGCCCTGCATTGCCATCCGTCTTCCCCGGGCGCCTCAGCGCAGGCACGCCTGCGCCGATTCGCAGACATAACGCAGTTCCGCTTCCTCCATTGTGTCATAGAGCGGAAGCGCGACGATGCGCGGGGCGATGCGCGCGGTGACGGGCAATTCGTCCACCACCGAGATATCCTTGAAATAGGGCTGCTCGGCCAGATGAGGGCTGAAATAGGTGCCCAGCCCCACCTCCATCTCCTTCATTCGCTGCACGAAGCGCGCCCGATCGACACCGGCCCCCTCCGGCAGGAGCGCCGGCACGAACTGGTGGACGGCGCGGCTTCCTGTCTGACGCTGGAAGGTGAAGTCCGGCAGAAGAGAGCGGTAGAGCGCGTAAAGTTCGCCCCGGCGGCGCACCACCCCATCGATCTCGTCGAGCTTTCGCAGGGCCTGCAGCGCTGGCACCTCGGCGAGCTTGGCGTTGAGGCCCGGCATCTCGGCGGCACGGGCGCTGTCGAAGCCGAAATTCTCCATCTGCCGCAGGCGGACGATACGCTCGGTGTCGGCGCTGTAGATGACCGCGCCCTCCGACGTGGCGAAGGTCTTGGTGGCGTGCATGGAATAGACGACGGACATGGGCGCGCCGCGTCCGAAGCCATGCCCGCCGGCATCGCGCGCGCCCAGCGACGCGGCGGCATCGACCACCACCCCGACGCCGGTGCGCGCGGCAAGGTCGGCGTAGCCGTCGAGATCGAGGCAGTTGCCGAAGGTGGCATAGGTGACGATCACGGCGACCTCGTCGCCATGACGATCGAGCAGACGGCGCTCGGCTTCGCCCGAGGGTAGCCAGGTCTCCGGCTCGATGTCGTAGAGGAGAGGCGTGAGACCGCACCACGCCGCCGCATGGGCCGTCGCCGCGAAGGTGAAGGAGGGCACCAGGGCGTAGCGGCCGCGGCGACGGCCGAAATAGACCGCCTCCTTGATCGCCAGCAGCAGCGCAACCGTGGCGTTGCAGGCGGTCAGGCAGGCGCCCTCGCCGCCGAACATCTCGTCCCTCAGGCGCGTCTCGAAGGCGGTGTTGATCGGACCGAAATTCGAGAACTGGCCCGAGGCCTCCAGCGCCGCCAGATCATCGCGGTGATCGCTCAGGCGAATGGGCCGCGGCTTCAACAGGGGCACGCGCATGTGACTCTGACTTCTCGCGCCTTTTAGCGCGCAACGAGGCTACTTAAGGTCGGCTTAGTTAGAACATTTCCGAACATTACGCGAGCCACGTTGAGAAATCCGAGGCCCAAAGGGTGGGACAAGACAACCGGAAGCTGCGACATGCCCCCCCGTAGACCGCTGCCGGCGTGAGCCGCCCGCCCGTGCGCCGGGCAGCTATCAGCGTTGAGAGGGCGAAAGCACGTCCGGTAGATCCGGGCGGATGCGTATAGGTGGGAGCCTTGACGTTACGTACGATGGCGTGGAAGTTGGGGCCTGCGGTGGGGCCACGCGCGGGGCACGGGCGGTCGCCGCGGGCTGCTCGTGCCTGTCGTCGCTGCACCGGAGCGTGGTGTTCGTCCGCATCTGGTCGTCACCTCCCGCCGTTTCGATTTGGGAGCGCCCCATTGCCGACGACAAGAGCCTTCGTTTCCGGTCTGGAAAACGCGCTGCGACGTACCACTCTGGGTAAGTGGCTCCGGCTGCGCCGGGAGACAGCGGAACAGTCCTGGCTGCGGGCCGAGATGGCGCAGGCGCGGAGCGACGCGACGACCGCCCGTGAGATCTATCGTGCTCTTGCCCGGCGCAGGACGACAACGCCGCAGGGCTTTCTCTATGCGGGACTGGCGAGCTACCGGCTGGGACGGGCCGCGCGCGCGACGAAAATCCTCGCGCGGGGCCACCATCGCCATCCCGGCGACGCTTTACTGGCAGAGCACTGCCTTCGCCTGTGTGTCGAGCAGCAACGGCTGCGATGGCTGATCGATATGCTCGATGCCCGTGGCGGGCGGAGCGCCTTCGAGCAGCTGGTCGGTCAATCCGAGGACTGGAACACGCAGGTCGATCTGGTGGCCTTCCATAGGGAAGCCGGCGCGCCGGAGCGTGCCGAGACGTCGATCCGGCAGATCATCGAGGCCAGCGACAACGTCGTCGCGCTGTGGCGCCTGGGGGATATCCTTCTCGCATGCGGCCGCAGGGACGACGCCGCCACCCTCTACAGGCGGCTTTCCGCCCGCGCGATCGACGGGCCCGATGCCGCGCTGTACGCCTCCTTGTCCTTCGAACGGCTCCTCGAACCGCGCGAAGCCGCCGCGCGGCTGGAGGCGCAACTCGCGCGATATCCGGACGCGGCGCATCTTCGCGAGCATTACCTGCGTATTTCGTTTGAGCACGGGCTTTTCGACAGGTTGGCCAGGTGGGTGGATCCCGGGGCCGACAGTGCCGAAGCCATCGAGGCTGCTCTGGACCAGTTCTCAGAGCGCCAGCAGCAATTGAAGATCGTGAACTACTATGTCGACAAGGGAGACCTGACCCGTGTCAGGCAGAAGCTGAGCCGGGGGCCGGGGGAGCCGCCCGACCCGAGCGATGCACTGTTCCACATCGCGCTCCGGCTGACCGAGAAGGGCTTTGCCGCCGAGGCCGGTGAAATATACCGCAGTCTGATGGATCGGCCCCGCGAGAGCATGTGGGATTCATACTTCGCGGCCGCGTCCGCCCTGCGACTGGGCGATATCGACGGCTGCCTGACGGCGCTTGAGCAAGGGCTGAGACGATCTCCGACATCGGTTGAGCTTGAACATTTTTATCTTCAGATTTCGACCTATCACCTGAAACATCAGCGCTGTGCCGCGTTCATGGCGACCTTGCCGGGTAAACCTGATTATGGCGGCCTGAAGGTCTCCGATGTCTACATCACGGCGATGCGGTCGGACCCCTTGGTCGCCGAAGCCGTTATCATGAACTACCGGGATATTCAGCATCTCTGCACCGCGGATCAGTTTGCGGAACTTCTCCGGGCGGTGCTGGACAGTGTGGGCCGGGCGCATATTCCCCGCGACAAGATGCGGCTGTTCACGTTTTTCTCTCGCTATCTGGACCTGGATGAGACATTCACGACGGCCCTGCGGGAGACGTTTCGCCTGCGGCTGGCGGAGGGGGCGGAGCCCGGTGACGCGCTGGCCAAGGAGGAGCGGGTCGTCGACATGCTTTTCCGGCTGACCCCGCCCATGGTTCCATCCGCCGGCGGCCGGGCCGAGGCGCAGACGCGCCAGTTCATCGACGCCTGCAAGTCTCTCGCGCGGGCGCCGCTCGAACTGGCGGAGCCGATCCGCGACATGTCCTTCAGCTGGACGCCCTGGCAGTACCTGTTCTGCCTCGGCGCCATGGAGAGCTACAACGCTACGATCGCCGCGCTGGAAAGCGTCGCCTTCGCCGCCTGGCCGAGGCTCAACCACACTGCCAGCCATGTCATCGATCCGGTGCTGCGACCCGCTGCGGGCCGGCGCATCCGCATCGGTTTCATGGTGCATGATTCCATGCCCATGATGTCGGGTCTGCTGGCGGGGCTGGACAAGAACCTCTTCGAGACCGTCTTCATCCGTCCGGGCGTCATGGGGCCGAGCCGGGCCGCGCGCAACTGGGTGCAGCGGGCGGAACGCGTGGTCGAGGTCTCCGACATGGACGCGTATGCGGCCATAGACGCGATCGCGGCCGAGCAGTTCGACATCATCGTGTCGGGACCGTCAGGCGCTGCGGTGTTTTTTCCGATGATGGCGCGGCTCGCGCATCTGCAGATGGTGCTGCTGGAGCCGAACTGGACCGACGGGCTGACCCATGCGGATTATTACATTTCCTGGAAACCCGCCGAGCCGGCGGAGGTCGGACGGTTCTACCGATCGCGCGTGGCCCTCCTGGATGAGCCGCCCTATTATATCGAACGGCACGCGGTGGAGGCGATCTCCGACGCCGAGAAAGCCGAGCTGAGGCAGCGTCTGTTCGGCCCGCGCGCCTCCGGGCGCATCTATCTGTGCGCCAACACCCCGCCCAAGATCCACCCCGATATGGACGGCCTGTTCCGCCGGCTGCTGGAGAGCGATCCTGAAGCAACGCTCGTCTTCCTGCGGGGTGATTATCCCCCGTCGAAGACGCTGCGCTTCCGGCTGCACCAGCGGCTCGGCGCTCTCATCGACCGGGTGGTTTTCCTGTCGACCCTGAAGCAGGCGGATGCGCATGGCCTGTTGCTGTCCGCGGATTGCTGCCTGGATTCGTTTCCGCTCTGCGGCATGTCGTCGAGCTTTGACGCGGCGATGCTCGGCGTGCCCCTGGTGACGCTTCCCGCGGAGATGCCTTTCGGGAAATGGACGGCGACCATCTATCAGCATATCGGCGTGTCGGGGCTGACGGCGACAAGCGAGGACGAGTATCTGCAGATCGCCCTCCGTCTCGCCAACGACCCTGCCTGGCGTCAGGCCCGGGGGGCCGAGCTGCGGCAGAAGGCCGGTCTGTTCGTCGAGAGCGCGGCGAGCGTCGGCGAATTCGCGCAGTTCATCGCCCGGGCCTGGGAGCGCCATCTCGCCGGCCTTCCGCCGGCGGACTGGAGTGACGGCGACTGGTACACGCGCGCGACGCCCCCGGCGTCGACCGTCGCACGGGCGAGGGCCGGATGATCGCGCAAGCGCGCTGACCGCCTTAGCCGTACCGGCGCTGCTGTTCCTCGGCGATCGCCCGCGCGCGGTCATAGAGGATGAAGTCCGCCTCTGCGACCGTCTCGATGACGCGGAGGGCTTCCTTGCCGAGGTCGCGGCGCTGGACGCGCTGCGGCGTGGCGAGGTGACGCGGGATTTCCGTCATCGGCGTGAGCCCGAACATGGTGAAGGCCACCCGGATATCGCGGTCGAGCGTCGGCGTGGTCGCCACCCAGGCGCAGGACTCCAGATGCTGCAAGGCGGCCTCGAGCCCACGGCCCGCGGCAAGCGCCTCGTCTCCCGCCAGATGGTTCGTCATCATCCCCAGGCGCGTCCGCAGCTGCGACTCCGGGTCGAGCAGGAGCGCGTCGATGGGGCGGGAGGCGGCTTCGTCGGCGCCCCGCTGGGCAGCCGGGCCGAAGATCCCCGCATCGGCGTGGGCCCGCCAATAGCCGTACAGGGACAGGATGTGCTCGACGGGATCGCGCAAGACGGTGAGCACCTGCGGTCTCTGCGGAAAGAGGGAGAGCGCATCCCACCCGAAATGGCCCGAGAGCAGCGCGTAGCCCGTCGTCCGTTCGCGCAGCTCCTGCTCCGACAGCGCCACATGGGCGCGACCGGGATACACGGCCGCGGAAAGGACCGAGAACAACGAGGTCCCGCCCGTCTTGGGGATGTGCAGCTCAAACAGCATGGCGCCTTCCGTTTGTGACGGCAGAACCCGTCTTATAGCGCGTTTGCCGGCGGCGCGGGATCAATGACGCGTGCCATCCCCATCGGCATCGACGGTTGAAGTTGGGTCCGGGCGCGGGGTCTTCTATTCCAAGGGGCTGATCCAGAAGCGCGGGCTGGAATATGCCGCCTTACTGGCTCCGGGCCCGGATAAACAACCTTCACAGCTCCCACATCTAGGTGTTCAACGCGCCGGACGCCGAATAACTCTGCGGAACCGTGACCCTTTCGCGCCTTGGTATTCCAAAACCCGTTGACCGGTCACTTGGCCCTGGCCTAGCTTCCACGGTGGTAGCCTAAGGTGGGTTGGGAGCCCGATCCGCTGGGTGAGGCGTGGCGCGTTCGCGCCGGGTTGAACAGGGTGTCATGATGCGCGCGCCGGTCGTTCGGACGGAACTTGCCAGATACAGGTCCGCCCTTCTCGCCTCGGTCGCCATGCGCCTGCCGCGCCCGTCCGCCGCCGCAGTGCGGATGGCGTTGCTGACCGGCACTGTAACGCTGCTCGCCGCTCCCGCCTGGGCGCAGACGGCTTCCTTCATGCCGGCGGGCGGCGCAGGTGGAGCAGGACCAAGCGGCTGCCGTGACTGCACGTCCGGCGCAGGCGGCGCGAGCGTGCCTACGGGCAAGGGCCAGAAGGGCCAAAGCGGCAACGGGCCGAGCCGTGGCGTAAACAGGTTTAAGATCGGCGGCGGTGGCGGCGGTGGCGCCGGCACAACCGGCGGGACCGGTGCCAACAACGCTGGGCAATTCAACGGCGGCAAGGGCGGGAGTTCCCCTGGAGCCGACGGAGCGAACGGCGAGCAATCAGCCGGCGGCGGCGGCGGCGCACATGGGTATGTCGGGGCCAGTGCTCCTGTTCAGTCCGTCACCGGCGGCGCGGGAGGTAGTGGCGGCGATTATTATGCATACTCTTTCGTATTTATCGCGGGCGGGGGCGGCGGCGCGGGCGGTTTCGGCGCCGTCATCTCCGGCACGACGCAATCCCCGCTGATGTTCCTTTTAAATGCCACCGGCGGGGCGGGCGGCAGCGGCGGCAACGTGGATATAACCGAAAACGTTTATGGCGGCGATGGCGGCGACGGCGGCATCGGCCTCTATCTTGCGCCCACATCCGCGACCCAGTTTCTGATCGATGCGGCCATGACCGGCGGCGCCGGCGGCACTGGCGGCTACACGCAGGGGGGCCCCGCCGGAAACGGCGGCAATGGCGGCGCCGGCGTTGTGCTGACCGGAGGGTCGAACCTCACTATCCAGAATACTTCGTCAGCGGTGGGCGGCGCCGGCGGCATAATCGGCTCTGGCGGACAGGCGGGCAATGGCGGAACGGCAGGCAATGGTGGCGCCGGCATCATCGTCACTCAGGCGACCACGCTGTCCGAGCCCTACACCGTGTCGGTCGAGGCGGGCGGCGCAGTCACGGGCGGCCAAGGCGGGACCTCGGACACGGTGCAGGGAGGCGGTGGCGCCGGCATCTGGATCGCCCCGCCCGGCGCGACGGTGCCGGGCGGCACGTTGGTGGTTACCGTTGGCGGCAAAGTCACGGGCGGCGCTTCGCTGGGCGGCACGGGCGGCGGGGGCGGCGCGGGCATTTACAGCTCGGGCGGATTGGATTCCTTGATCATTGTGCGCGGAACCGTGCAGGGCGGCGCAAGCAGGCTCCTTTCCGGAGCGAGTGGCGCGACGGCCAGCGCGGGCGTGGCGGGGAGTAACATCTCGCTGGTCATTCTCGAAGGCCACGTCGTCAAGGGCGCGACAGAGTTCGGCGTCCAGCCGGCGGCCGTGGCCTTCACCGGCGGCACCAACACGCTGGAACTTTCGGGCAGCGGCGGGCTCGATGGCGCGGCGATCGGCCGGGATGGGGACACGTTCGAACTGAGCGGCAGCGGCACCGAGTCGATCACGCTCTCGACGAGCCTCACGCCCTCCACGCAGACCCTCCTGGGCTTCTCGAACCTCGTGAAGAGCGGTCGGTCCTCCTGGACGTTGGGCGGGGCGCTCGACTTCACCACGATGACGGTCGAAGGCGGACAGCTGACGCTCGCGTCAGGCACCAGCCTGGGGGGCGGGAGTATGACGGTGGCGTCGGGCGGCACCCTCGACGTGGGTAATCTCGTCTCGACGGGCCCGGCCTCTTTCCTTTCGCTGACGGTGAACAGCGGCGGCACGCTCGCCATCGGCGACGTGGCGAGCGCGCCAAGCACCTCCTTCTCCGTCGCCGACACTCTGTCCATCGGCGGCACGCTGCGCGCGACGCTGACCGACCAGGGCGTCGCGCCGATCCTCGCGCAGGGCGCGGTGCTTCAGGACGGTTTCACGGTCGAGGTCGCGGCGGACAGCGTCCTGCGCACCGGCCTTTATGACCTGATCATCGCCGGCCCAGGCGGGATCTCCGGCGCGACAAGCCCGGTGTCGTGGACGGTCGACGATTATACCCTGACGCTGCTGACGACCGCTTCCAGGCTCCAGCTCCAGGTCTCGACGCCGACGCTGCGCTGGAACGGCAACAACACCAGCGGCCCGCCCCAGGGCGGCTCGGGCACATGGAGCGCCGGGCCCACCACCAATTGGACCTCGCCGAACGGCACGGAGAACCTGGCCTGGAACAGCAATACGGCTGTGTTCGGCAGCAGCAATGGCGGCATCGTCACGATCGACAACAGCGCCGGCGCGGTCTCCGTCCAGGCGATGAGGTTCGAGAGAAACGATTACGTCATTGCCGGCGACGCGCTGACGCTCGCCGGGCCGAACGGCACGACGGTTGTCACGGTGGGCGAGGGGGGCACTACCGCCATCATCGCCTCTAATCTCATCGGCAATTCCCTCACCGTGAGCGGGCCGGGGACGCTGACGCTCACCGGAACCAACACCTATACGGGCGGTACCACCATCTCCGCCGGGGCCACCCTGGTACTTGGCGAGGGCGGCGCGGGTGGGGCGGTTCTCGGCGACATCGTCACCTATGGCACGCTCGGCCTTATCGGCGGCCTCCCGACCGTCGCCAACACGATCTCCGGCACGGGCGGGGTCGAGGTCGGCAGCAACGGCATCCCGCTCCCGGTCCCGGTCACGCTGGCGGGCAGCAACACCTATAGCGGGACGACGCTGGTCTCGGGCAACCCGCTGATCCTCGCCAATGCCTCCGCCCTCGGCTCGACCGCGGGGGGGACGCGCGTCGAGGCGGGTGGCAGCCTCGCGCTCACCGGCTCGATCGCCATCGGCAACGAAGCGCTGACGCTGAACAGCATCGGCGACGACATCGCCCTCGGCGGGCTGCTCAGCCTCTCCGGCGACAATAGCTGGGCCGGGCCGATCAGCCTTCCGACCAGCCTTGGGGTTACCGGCATCTTCTTCGCCGCGCCGGGCACGAGCCTGACGCTGTCCGGCAGCATTTCGGGCACGCAGGGCGTCACGGTCTATGGCGGCGGGCTGATCGCGCTGACGGGGACGAACAGCTTCACCGGCGGCGTGACGGTGGCGAGCGGCACGCTTCAGGTGGGCGGGGACGCGGCGCTCGGCGCCGCCTCGGGCGGCCTGACGCTGACCGGCAGCACGTTTTCCGTCACCTCCGGCTTCACCACGGCGCGCACGGTCACGCTCGGCACGGGCGGCGGCACGATCAGCGTGGCGGCGGGGCAGACGCTGACCCTCTCCGGCAGCGTCGAGGGAACGGGCGGCCTCGTCGTCTCGGGCGCGGGCACGCTGTCGCTCGCCGGTGCCGCCGTGCAGGCCTCCCCCGTCTCGGTGGCGAGCGGCGCCACCTTGGCCGGCTACGGCGCCATCACCGACGCGGTCTCGATCGCCGGCGGCGCCACGCTGGCCGGCGGCTATGCGGCCGCCGACAACACCGCCGGCACCGCGCTCCAGACCGGGGCGCTGACGCTGGCGGCGGGCGCCACCACCCTGCTCGCCTTCGGGGCGAACGCCAATGCCGGCGTCGCGGACGTCAACGGCGCCCTCGCCCTCGCGGGAACCCTCACCCTGGAGGGGGCGCCCGCGAACGGCACGGGCGTCTATCGGGTCTTCACCTATAGCGGCGGGCCGCTCACCGGCACGCTCAGCGTTTCGGGCACGCCCGATACCTATCTGGCGACACTTCAGACCGACGTTCCCGGACAGGTCAACCTGCTGCTGGCGGACGCGACCGCGATCCAGCGATGGGCGGCCAATGGCAGCGCGGCGGGCGGCAGCGGCACCTGGAGCAGCGCCGGCCTGACCTGGCTCGATGTGGCCGATGCGAGCACCGCCTGGGGCGGCACGTTCGGCATCTTCGCCGGCCCTTCGGGGACCGTCACCATCGCCGGCGCGCAGAGCTTCGAGAAGCTGGAGTTCGTCAGCGATGGCTACGAACTCGTCAGCGACGGTGCCGACGGCTCCGGCCTCGCCTTGACCGGCAAGGGCACGCTGTGGGTGGAGGGGCACGACATCACGGCGACGATCAGCGCGTCGATCTCCGGCACGGGCGAGCTGGTGAAGGTGGGGGCGGGCACGCTCGTGCTGGCGGGCGCCAACAGCTATACCGGCGGCACGCGCATCTCGGGCGGCTTCATCAGCGTCGCCAGCGATGCCGCGCTCGGCGCCGGCGGCCTGACGCTCGCCAATGGCGGGCTCATCGGCACCGCGGACGTCACCCTGTCGCAGGCGGTGACGCTGGCCGGCACCGGCACCTTCGCGCCGCAGAACGGCGTGACGCTGACGCTCGGCACGTCGATCACGGGCACCGGCACGCTCAACAAGGAAGGCGGGGGCACGCTCGTCCTGTCGGCGGCCAACCGTTTCACCGGCGCGACCGTCATTCGCGCGGGCACCGTGGTGGCGCAGGGCGGCTCGGCCCTGCCGGATACGTCCGATGTGACGATCGCGGCGGGCGGGCTTCTCGCGCTCGAGGTCAGCGAGACCATCGGCACGCTCTCCGGGGCGGGCGCCGTTCAGCTCGGCACCGCGACCCTCACCCTCGCGGGCCCCGGCTCGACCTCGTTCGCGGGCGTCATCTCAGGCGATGGCGCTCTCGCCATGACCGGCGCGCAGACCCTCGTGCTCACCGGCGCCAACAGCTATACCGGCGGCACCACCCTTGTGAGCACCGCGACGCTGGTGGTCGGCGCGGGTGGCGCGAGCGGCTCCATCACGGGGCCGGTCGCCAATAACGGCACCCTCTCCTTCGTCCGTTCGGACGACGTCACCTTTGCCGGCGCCATCTCGGGCAGCGGCACCGTGTATCAGCTCGGCGCCGGCACGCTGACGCTCACCGGCGCGAACAGCTTCACCGGCGGCCTCGTCGTCGGCGCGGGCACGCTGGAGGTGGCCTCGGACGGCGCCCTGGGCGCGGCGAGCGGGGCCTTGAGCCTCAACGCGGCGACCCTGCGCACCACCTCTTCCTTCACCTCGGCGCGCGCCATCGGCTTCACCGGCCTCAACACCGTCGAGGTCGCTTCCGGTACCGTGCTCGACCTCGGCGGTGCCTTGTCCGGCAGCGGCGGGTTCGAGAAGACCGGCACCGGCACGCTGGCGCTGTCCGGCGCCGGCACGCTCGGGGCCGGCGTGACGATCAGCGCCGGCACGCTGGCGCTGCAGGGCAGCGCCCTCACCGCGCCCACCCTCTCGGTGGAGAGCGGTGCGCGGCTCTCCGGCTTCGGCCAGATCGCCGCCACGATCACGGTGGACGCGGGCGGCACGCTGCTCGGCGGGTCGGCGGCCGCCGGCGACGCTGCGGCGGGGGGGCTCTCGACCGGCGCGCTGACGCTCGCGTCGAGCGCGACCTCCGTGCTTGAGCTCGGGGCCCGGACCAATGCCGGCATTGCCCATGTGACGGGCAACCTCTCGCTCGCGGGCACGCTCGACGTGACCGGCACGCCCGCGCACGGCGCCGGGCTCTACCATGTGTTCAGCTATACCGGGACATTGAGCGGGGACGTGACGCTGGGCACCACGCCCGCCGGCTACACGGCGACGCTCGACACGTCCACGGCGCAGACCGTCTCGGTGCTTCTCAGCGACGCCAGCCCGTTCCAGTTCTGGACCGTCAACAAGGGCGCCAGCTTCGGCGGCAGCGGCACCTGGACCTCCACCAGCCGCACCTGGGACGAGGCGGCGGCCGGGGTGGTCCTGCCCTGGGGCGGCGAGGTCGGCATCTTCACCGGCACGGCGGGCACCGTGACCATCGTCGGGCAGCAGGCGTTCCAGAAGCTGCAATTCGCCAGCACCGGCTATCTCCTCAAGGCGGATGCGGCGACGGCCGGCTCCGGCCTCACCTTCACCTCCGGCGGCACGCTGTGGGTGGAAGGCGCGCTGACGCAGGCGCAGATCGATGCGCCTATTTCCGGCAAGGGCGGTCTCACCAAGGTGGGGGCCGGGCTGCTGCTGCTCGGCGGCGTCAATGCCTTCGAGGGCGGGCTCACCGTCGCCGGCGGTTTCGTTGCCGCCGCTTCGGATGCAAGCCTCGGCCGCGCGACGGGCAAGATCACGCTGGCGGATGGCGGCCTGTGGGCGGTCGCCGACATTTCCACCTCGCGCACCTTCGTGCTCACCGGCACGGCGATGCTCGGCGCCGAGGCGGGCCGGACGCTGACCGTGAACGGCAATGTCACCGAGCAGGGCGACCTGCTGAAGCTGGGCGCCGGAACGGTGATCCTCGCCGGCGTCGGCACCTATGCCGGCGAGACGCGGGTCGCCGCCGGCACGCTGGCGCTGTGGAGCGGCGCGGCGATGGCCGACCTCTCGGGCGTCACCGTGGACAGCGCCGGCACGCTGCGCCTCGGCGCCAGCGAGACCATCGGCTCGCTCGCGGGCGCGGGCGCGGTGGACCTTGCCAGCTATGTGCTGACGACCGGCGGCAACGACCGTGACACGACCTTCTCCGGCGTCCTCTCGGGCAGCGGCGGCCTCACCAAGACCGGTTCGGGCACGCTGGTGCTGAGCGGCGCGAACAGCTTCACCGGGTCCACCACCATCGCCGAGGGCACGCTGCAGATCGGGGAGGGCGGAACCCGCGGCGCGCTCGCGGGCACGGTGCTCAATGACAGCCTGCTGGTCTTCAACCGCTCGGACGCCGTCACCTTCGCCGGCTCCATTTTCGGCACCGGCGCGGTACGCCAGAGCGGCAGCGGCACCCTCACCTTGTCGGGGCAGAATATCTTTTCCGGTGGCGTCGAAGTGGCGGCCGGCACGCTCGCCGTCGCGTCCGACGCGGCGCTCGGCGCCGCTGCCGGCACGGTCGCGCTTGGAGGCGGCACCTTCTCGGCCACGGCAAGCTTCACCTCGGCGCGCAGCTTCTCCCTCGACCTCGGCAGCGGCACCATCGCCGTCGCGGCGGGCCAGACCCTGACCCTCACCAGCGGCATCGTCGGCCTTGCCGGCCTGACCCTCGCGGGACCGGGCACGCTCGAACTGTCCTCCGCCGTCAGTTCCTATGAGGGCAACACGCTCCTCGCCGGCGGCACTCTTCTGTTGAACGGTGCCAGCCTTACCGCCACCGATGTGACGGTCGCGGCGGGCGCGACGCTCACCGGCTTCGGCAGCATCACGGACGGCGTCTCGGTTCTCTCGGACGGCGTGCTCTCCGGCGGCGTGTCGAGCCGCGACAATCCGCAGGGCGCCGCGCTGCAGATCGGCGGAGATCTCACCTTGGCGGCCTCCGCGCTCTCGGTGCTGGCGGTCGGCGGGGGCGCCAATGCCGGCATCGCCACCAGCGCGACGCTCGCGCTCGGCGGCACCCTGGACATCACCGGGACGCCCGAGACGGGCGCGGGGATCTATCGCGTCTTCACCTATACGTCCGGCGTGTCCGGCAGCCTCGCCATCGGCACCACGCCCAGCGGCTTCAGCGCCACGCTCGAGCGCAGCATCCCCGGCCAGGTCAATGTCCTGCTGGCGGATGCCTCGCCTCTGCTGGGGTGGACGGCGAACGGAACCGACTTCGGCGGCTCGGGCACCTGGTCGTCGTCCGGCACCACCTGGAACGAGCTTGCCTATGACACGCTGGTGCCCTGGAACGGCCAGATCGGCATCTTCGCCGGCACGGCGGGCACCGTGACGGTCGCGGGGAGCCAAGCCTTCCAGAAGCTCGAATTCGTCACCGACGGCTATGAGATCGCGGCCGACAGCACGCCCGGATCCGGCCTCACCTTCAGCGGCGGCGGCACGATCTGGGTCGAGGGCCACGACGTGACCACCCTCGTCCAGGCGCCGATCTCCGGCACGGGCGGGCTTGAGAAAGTGGGCGCGGGCACCCTCGTCCTCTCCGGCACCAACCTCTATGAGGGCGGCACCCGCATCAAGGGCGGCGTGCTGCAGATCGCCTCGGACGCCGCGCTCGGCGCGGCGAGCGGCGGGGTGACCCTGGCCGGCGGCGCGCTCTCGGTGGTCGGCTCGCTGACGCTGACGCGCGCCGTGACGCTGGAGGCGCGCGGCACCTTCGAGGTCTCCGGGAGCGATACGCTCACCCTCGCGGGGACGGTCTCTGGTGCGGGCGGCCTGCGCAAGGAGGGCACGGGCACATTGGTGCTTGCCGCCGCCAACGCCTATCAGGGCACGAGCGTGATCGAAGGCGGCACGCTTCTGGCCGGCGTCGCCGGCGCGGTGCCGGCGGGCAGCGATGTCACCGTGCAGTCGGGGGCGACCTTGCGGCTCGGCGCCGACCAGAGCATCGGCGCGCTCGCGGGCCGCGGCCATGTCGACCTGTCCAGCTTCGCCCTGACCACGCATACCGGCACCGATTCCCTGTTCGCGGGGAACCTCTCCGGCAGCGGCAGCCTCGCTCTGACCGGCAAGGGAACGCTCACCCTGACGGGCGACAACAGCTATACCGGCGGAACCACGATCATTGGCGGGTCGCTGCGGATCGGCGGCGGCGGCACCAGCGGCAGCCTCACCGGCAACGTGTCGAATGCGGGCGCCCTGGTCTTCGACAGGTCCGATGACGTGGTCTTCTCCGGCTCCATCAGCGGGTCCGGCTTCGTCGCCCAACTCGGGACCGGCACGCTGACGCTGACCGGGGAGAACAGTTTCAGCGGCGGCGTGGGGGTGCTGTTCGGCACGCTCGCGGTCTCTTCGGCGGCCAATCTCGGGGATGGTTCCGCGGCCATCCAGCTTGCCGGCGGGGGGCGCCTGGCGGCCACCGCCAGCTTCACCCTCGCCGCACCGGTCACGCTTATTCTCGGTGGTGGGATTTCGGTGGCGGACGGCGCGAGCCTGAAGCTCACCGGCGGCATGAGCGGCGATGGCGGCTTCACCAAGGAGGGCGGCGGCACGCTGGTCCTTACCTCCGACCTCCGGCATTCCGGCGGCGTGGTGATCGAGGCCGGCACCCTGCAGGTCGGCGAGGGCGGCGCCGCGGGCTGGATCGCCGGGTCGATCACGAACAATGCTGCGCTGGTCTACGACCTGAAGACCGACTACACGCTCTCCGCCCTCACCGGCACGGGCTCCCTGACCGTGCGGGGCGGGGGCCGCGCGACCTTCGCCGCCTCCGGCTTCACCGGTCAGGTCGCCGTGTCGAACGCTCACCTCGTCCTTGCCAGCGGCATCGTCTCCTCGGCGGGCTTCACCATCGGCTCGGACGGCGTGCTGAGCGGAGCGGGACAGGTGGCGAGCCTCACCGTGCGGCAGGGCGGCTTGGTCTCGCCGGGCTATTCGCCCGGAACGCTCCATATCACCGGCAATCTTACGCTCGACGCCGGCGCCACCTACGCGGCCGAGATTGCGCCCCAGGGCGTGAGCGACCTCCTGGCGGCGCAGGGCACCGCCACCATCGCCGGAGCGACGCTGGTGGTGAGCAGCGGCCAGGGCACCTACCGGGCGGGGACGACCTATACCATCCTGACCGCAGATGGCGGGCTGACGGGGCAGTTCGCGGATGTGCGCTCGCTCCATCCCAGCACCTTCCTCGATGTCAGGACGAGCTATGACGCGAACAGCGTCTATCTGACCCTGGCGCGCAATGGCACGCACTTCCCCGATGTCGCGCAGACCGTGAACCAGGCCGAGACCGCCTATGGGGTGGAGCATCTCGGCCCCGGCAATGCGGTGTATGACGCGGTGCTCGGCCTGTCGGCGGTCGAGGCGCCCGCCGCCTTCGACGCGCTCTCGGGCGAGGCCTATGCGTCGGTGAGCAGCGTGCTGCAGCAGCAGTCGATCTATGTCCGCGACGCGGTGAGCGGGCGGCTGCGCCAGGCGCTGACCGCGCCGGGCGTCTCCCCGCTCGCCTATGGCCCCGGCCCGGTGAAGGCGCAGCTGGCGGAGGGCTACACGCCGACCCTGTGGGCGCAGGGCTATGGCGGCTGGGGCAACAGCTGGTCCAATGGCAATGCCGCCAGCATCTCCAACACCATTGGCGGCTTCCTCATGGGCGCGGATGTGTCGGTGGCGGAGAATGCCCGCGCCGGCCTGTTCGGCGGCTATAGCCGCTCGACCTTCGATGTCGACGGGCGGTCCTCGTCGGGCTCGGCGAATAATTACAATCTCGGCCTCTATGCCGGGGCGCAGTTCGGCGCCGTGGCGCTGCGCGGCGGCGCCGCCTACACCTGGCACGACCTCTCTATGTCGCGCAGCGTGGTGTTCCCGGGCTTTGCCGAGTCGCTGAAGGGCAACGACACCACAGGTACGGCGCAGGTCTTCGGCGAGATCGGTTATGATGTCGAGGTCGGCGCCATCGCCTTCGAGCCCTTCCTCGGCCTCGCCTATGTCAATGTGTCGGGGGCTTCGCTCGGCGAAGAGGGCGGGGCGGCGGCGCTGTCCGTCTCCACCGACGACATGAGCACGGTCTACTCCACGCTCGGCGTGCGGCTCGCGACCACGGTGGAGGTGGGCGGGCGCACGCTCACCCCCTATGCGACGCTGGGTTGGCAGCATGCCTTTGGCGATGTGACGCCGAGCTCGACCATGCAGTTCGCCGGTGGGTTGACGCCGTTCACCGTATCCGGCGTGCCAGTGGCGGAGGATGCGCTGCTCCTGGAGGCGGGTCTGAGCTACGCGCTCTCGCCCAATGCGCAGATCGGCGCCACCTATGCCGGACAGCTCTCGGGCGACGCCTCGCAAAACACCTTCACCGCCCAGTTCTCGCTGAAGTTCTGAGACGGGGGAAAGGTGAGAGGGGAGCGCGGCGTTCCCCTCCGGCGCAAGCACACCCTGCGCCACTGTTCCCCGCGCGGGTCATGAAAGAGAAAGCCCGAGCCGATGCCGGGAGATCGCCGCGCAGGATACCGCGCCAACGGTTTTCCCAACAAATTGAAGCCGCTCACAGGCCTGCTTACCGTCGGCCAAGCTTTGAAATGCCGATGGTTTCATGGTAGGCCAGTTACTGGAATACCATACGCGTGTAGATGAGGCCTTTTTAGGGCCAGACCGCGCGGGGACAGAAAAGCGGGTCTCTGGAACGACAAGGGCAGGGGGCGGAACATGGCACACAATGGTCGAGGGCACGTGCGGAATGAGCGCCGCCTCCCCCAGCACATTCCGATGGTCGTTCCGCCGTGGTCCGTCATGCGTCCGGTCAAGATCCGTTCCGGATTGAGAGAGGTCGGGCTGGTCACTCTGCTCACGACGACGGCCCTGCTCGGAACGCTCAGCATCGCCTTCGCCGACGGCGGCAACGGCGGATCCGGCACCGGGGACATCGCAGGCGGGGCCGGCGGCGTTGGCTATCAGGGCGCAGCGGGCGGCGATGGTACGTGGGGCTTCGGGTTGCCCTTTAGCGGTGGCGGTGGCGGTGCCGCGGGTGGCGGGGCAGGGGGCGCCGGCGGGACGTGCGGCGACGAGTGTATCAGCCACGGCGGCGCGGGCGGGACGGGCGGTCTGCACGGCAACGGCCAAGGCAGCGACAGCCTCGTGAACCTGCTTGTCATGACCGGTCAAAATGGTGGTGACGGTTATGACGGCCGCAACTTTGACAATGCCGCAAGCGGCGGCGGCGGCGGCGGGGGCGGCTATGGAGCCGTCGTCACCAGTGGCGGCACGCAGTTGAACTTCGGCATCATCACAGCCGGAGCTGGCGGCAGCGGCGGCGACAGCGACGGCGGCTCCTTCTCCTACAATAATTACACCAGAGGTGGCGACGGCGGAGATGGCGGCGTCGGTGTCTATTTCGTGAGTCCAGGCGTCACTTTCACCAATTTCGGCAGCATCACCGCGGGCAATGGCGGTGGCGGCGGCGACGGCGGTGGGGCCAATACGGGAAGTGGTGGCGGCGGGGACGGCGCGGCGGGCGTCATCTTCGCCGGAAGCGGCAACAATGTACTGACCAACTACGGCACGATCACGGGCGGCACGGGCGGCGACCCTGGGTCCGTCGGGGGCTGCTGTTGGTGGAACAATGGCACCCCCGGAGCCCCGGGCGCCGGCGGTGACGGCGTCGTCGGCAGTGGACTCACGGTGATAAACGGCGGCACCATCACTGCGGGCCGCTGGGGCGAGGGTGGGGCGGCGGCCAATGCCATCACCTTTACCGGGGGCACCAACACGCTTCAGATCCAGACTGGCTCGGTCATCAACGGCAACGTCGTCGCAAGCGGCACGTCCACCCTTCAGTTGGGCGGTTTGGGAAGCGCCACCTTCGACGTGTCGCAGATCGGGGGAACGGCTCAATATCAGGGTTTCAACGCGTTCGAAAAAGTCGGGTCGTCCACATGGACACTGACAGGAACCGCCATAGCTCCCACCTCCTGGAGCGTCTTTGAAGGCGTGCTCGTTCTCTCCTCGATGTCCGTCCTCGGCGGGAGTTCGGCCAGCTTGACGGTGAACGGTGGCACCCTTCAGTTCGGCTCAGCGTTGACAATCGACAATGCGATCAACATTGGCCCCCTCGGGGCATTTTTCTCCCTCGACTACACTCCCGTGACGATCTCCTCGGACATAACCGGCACCGGGGAGCTCTGGGTCTTTGGAGGGAGTGTTCTCACCCTGTCGGGCGCGAACACCTACACGGGCAATACCAATGTCGGCTCGGAGACGACACTCGCGCTCACGGGCACCGGCAGCCTCTCTGCCACCGGCACCGTAGACTTGGCGGCTCCCTATCTGACGATCGCCGGCGGTGTCCTCGATATTTCGGGGGTGACGACCGGCGGAGTCACCGTGGGGGGACTCACGGGAGGCGGCAATGTCTTGCTCGGCGCGAACACGCTGACAGTGGATGTGGGCAGCGCCTATTCGTTTCCCGGCGACTTGTTTAGCGGCATCATCGCTGACCACGGCTCCAGTCCCGGAGAAGGTGGTGGGCTGGTCAAGCAGGGAGTGGGCCTTTTCATTCTGAGCGGCGCCTCGACCTATAAGGGAAGCACGACGATCAGCGCGGGAACGCTCGCTCTCTTCGGGAACGGCAGCCTTGACGCTAAAAGCGCGATCAGCATTGCCAGCGGCGCCATCCTGGACATCAGCGGACTGAGCACGCAAGGGCTGTCGGTCGAGGGCCTCGCCGGGTCCGGCGCGGTGATGCTTGGCAGTCGCACGCTGACACTTTCCACCACAGCGGATAGTCTCCTGGCCGTCTCCGTGGCGGACGGTGGCCGCTATGGCGGCACCGGCGGCTCGGTGGTCAAGCAGGGCAGCGGCACGCTGACCCTCACCGGGACCAACACCTTCTCCGGCGGACTTTCCGTTAACGGCGGGGCCGTACAGGTGGCGGCCGATGCCAATCTGGGCGCGACGAGCGGCAGCGTGGCGCTCGATGGGGGCACGCTCGCGATCACCGCCGGCTTCCTTTCGAACCGGAGCGTTTCTCTGGGTAGCGCCGGCGGCACCTTGAATGTGGCAGGTGGCCAGACATTCACGCTGGGCGGCGTCCTTTCCGGGGTGGGCGGCCTTTCCATGACCGGCGCCGGCACCGTCGCCCTCACGGGAACCAGCACCTATACAGGGGCCACCACCATCAACGCCGGCACGCTGGGGCTTTATGGCGGCAGCCTGGCTTCCCCCTCCGTGACCGTCGCCAGTGGCGCGACCCTCACCGGCTTTGGTTCCATCGCGGGAGCGATTTCGGTGGCCGGCGGCGGCACACTGGCCGGCGGCGTCACCAGCCAGAACAATCCGGCGGCCACCGCGCTCATGGCCAGCAGCCTCACCCTCGCCACGGGCGCGGATTCGGTGCTGATGCTGGGCGGGGCCGCCAATACCGGCATTGCCGAAGTCAGCGGCGACCTTGCGCTCGCGGGCACGCTGAATGTGAGCGGCGATCCGCTTCATGGCGCCGGCCTCTATCGCGTCTTCACCTATGGGGGCACCCTCTCCGGCAGCCTCACCCTCGGCACCACGCCCGTGGATTACACGTCGAGCCTCGATACGTCCCAGAACGGCCAGGTGAACCTTCTGGTGCAGGATGACAGTTCCGTGCAGCTCTGGATGGCCAATGGCAGCACGCCGGGCGGATCGGGTAGCTGGACCTCCTCCAGCGCCACCTGGTACGCGACTCCCCCCGGCGTCGCCATCCCCTGGGGCGGGCAGACCGGCATTTTCACCGGCGCCGCCGGAACCGTGACGCTGTCCGGCAGCCAGTCGATCGAGAAGCTGGAGTTCGTTACCAGCGGCTATGTGCTCGAGGCGGATGCGAACGTCGCCGACTCGGGCCTCGCCATTCACGATGGCAGCCGTCTTTGGGTGGAAGGGCACGACGTCACCGCCACCATCACGGCGCCGATCAGCGGCACTGGCGGCCTTGAGAAGATCGGCGCCGGCACACTGGTGCTCAACGGGGCCAATACATTCACCGGTGGCCTGCGCATCAGCGGCGGCACGATCCAGACCGGCAGCGACGGCGCGCTGGGCGCGGCCGGCGGAACCCTCACGCTCGCGCGGGGCGGCCTTGCGGCGAGCAGCTCCTTCGACACCACGCGCCGTGTCACGCTCGAGGGCTTCGGCATACTCAGCGTCGCCGCAGGGCAGACGCTCGGTGTCTCCGGCTCCATCTCGGGCACCGGCACGCTGCGCAAGGAGGGTGACGGCACCGTGACCCTCAGCGGCACCAACTCCTATGCCGGCGACACGGAGATCATCGCCGGAACGCTGCATATCACGGGCGCAAACGCCATTCCCGCCGCGTCGGCGGTCAAGATCGCGGCGGCGGGCACGCTGTCGCTCGGGGCGTCGAACAGCATCGGCTCACTGCAAGGCGCGGGCAGCGTCGCCCTCGGCGCCTTCACGTTGACCACCGGCGGGGATGGGAGTTCGACCACCTTCTCCGGCAGCATCGGCGGCGCCGGCGGCCTCGTTAAGACCGGCACGGGCACGTTCGCCCTGACCGGCGCGAACAGCTTCACCGGCGGCACCACCATCGCCGAGGGCGCGCTGGTGGTCGGCGACAGCGGCACGGCCGGCAGCCTCGCCGGCGACGTGGTCGACAATGGCGTCCTTGCCTTCTACCGCGCCGATGCGGTCACCTTCGCCGGAACCATCTCGGGAACGGGCGCCGTGATGCAGGCCGGCGCCGGCACCTTGACGCTCACGGGTGCCAACAGCTTCAGCGGTGGCATGCAGGTCAATGCGGGCAGCACCCTGCAAGTCAGCGCCGATGCCAATCTCGGCGCCGCCAGCGGGACGTTGGCGTTGCAGGGCGGCACACTGTCCGTCAGCGCCGGATTCACCAGCACGCGCACGGTCGGTCTCAGCGGCGGCGGCACGATCGCGGTTGCCGACGGGCAGACGCTCACTTTGGGCGGCGTCATCGGTGGCGATGGTGGTCTCACCAAGACCGGCACCGGAACCCTCACGGTCACGGCCAGCAATACCTTCACCGGTGGCGTCAACATCGCCGCCGGCACGCTGCAGATCGGCAATGGCGGCACGACCGGGTGGATCAACGGCCCCATCGTGAATAATGGCAGCCTCATCTACAATCTGTCGGGAAGCTACGCCTTTCCCTCCGCGCTCAGCGGCTCGGGTACCGTCTCTCTGCAGGGGGGCGGCACGGCGTACTATGAGGGCAGCACCTTCACCGGCACGATCCCGCTCGATGGCGCCAATCTCGTCCTCTCGAAAGGCGTTTCCACCACCTCCGCCTTCGTGGTGGGCGCCAACAGTGTTCTGAGCGGCTCCGGGACCATCGGCTCGCTCGTCGTCAATGCCGGCGGCACCGTCTCGCCGGGCTATTCGCCGGGCAGCCTCGTCGTCTCCGGGAATGTGGCGTTCAACAGCGGCTCCACCTATCAGGCAGACGTGGCCCCGGGGCATATGAGCGATCTCATCACGGCGGGGGGCAGCGCCACCATCGCTGCCGACAGCCAGGTCGCCATCGTCGGTGCCCGCGGCTCCTATGCCAATTCCCGGACCTTCACCCTGCTGTCAGCGGCCGGCGGCCTCACGGGGACCTTCTCCGGCGCCACCTCCAACCTCGCCTTCCTGGACCCGCTCCTCAGCTACAGCAGCACGTCCGTCTACGTGACGCTGGTACGCAACGACATCCCCTTCGTGCGGGAGGCCTTCACCAGGAATGAGCGGGCGGTTGCCACCGGCATTGAGAGCCTGGGCGCCGGCAATGCGATCTATGACGCCGTTGCCTCGCAGCGCAAGGGCGAGGCCTATGTGGCCTTCGACGCGCTCTCGGGCGAGGCCTATGCCTCGGTGAGCAGCGTGCTGCAGCAGCAGTCGATCTATGTCCGCGACGCGGTGAGCGGGCGGCTGCGCCAGGCGCTGACCGCGCCGGGCGTCTCGCCGCTCGCCTATGGCCCCGGCCCGGTGAAGGCGCAACTGGCCGAGGGCTACACGCCGACCCTGTGGGCGCAGGGCTATGGCGGCTGGGGCACCAGCTGGTCCAATGGCAACGCCGCCAGCATCTCCAACACCATTGGCGGCTTCCTCATGGGCGCGGATGTGTCGGTGGCGGAGAATGCCCGCGCCGGCCTGTTCGGCGGCTATAGCCGCTCGACCTTCGATGTCGACGGCCGGTCCTCCTCCGGCTCGGCGAATAATTACGATCTCGGCCTCTATGCCGGGGCGCAGTATGGCGCCGTGGCGCTGCGCGGCGGCGCCGCCTACACTTGGCATGACCTGTCGATGTCGCGCAGCGTGGTGTTCCCGGGCTTTGCCGAGTCGCTGAAGGGTAGCGACACCACGGGCACGGCGCAGGTCTTCGGCGAGATCGGCTATGACCTGGACGTGGGCGCCATCGCCTTCGAGCCCTTCCTCGGCCTTGCCTATGTCAATGTGTCGGGCGCCTCGCTGGGCGAAGAGGGCGGGGCGGCGGCGCTGTCCGTCTCCACCGACGACATGAGCACGGTCTACTCCACGCTCGGCGTGCGGCTGGCCACCACGGTGGAGGTGGGCGGGCGCACGCTGACCCCCTATGCGACGCTGGGCTGGCAGCATGCCTTTGGCGATGTGACGCCGAGCTCGACCATGCAGTTCGCCGGTGGGTTGACGCCGTTCACCGTGTCCGGTGTGCCGGTGGCGGCGGATGCGCTGCTGCTGGAGGCGGGACTGAGCTACGCGCTCTCGCCCACCGCGCAGATCGGTGCCACCTATGCCGGCCAGCTCGCCGGCGACGCCTCGCAGAACACCTTCACCGCCCAGTTCTCGCTGAAGTTCTGAGGGGAGCGGCAATCTACGTGGCGGTGGTAACACCGCGTCGGATAATCGATCCACGCCCCCGCGTGGGGGGCGACAATAGGCGATCATCTCGACGCCGGTGCCGGCCGCGTTTCTATCCACGCCCCCGCGTTGGGGGGCGACAGCCGTAAACCATCGGCGCCGCGCTCCACGCGTTTCGATCCACGCCCCCGCGGGGGGCGACCCGAGCGGTCGGCAAGCGCGGTGGGACACGCTGGTTTCGATCCACGCCCCCGTGAGGGGGGCGACTGCCGTCGTCGCCTTCCAGTGCCCCAACGGCCTGTTTCGATCCACGCCCCCGCGTGGGGGCGACCGGGTGCGTTAGCGAGCGGGCCAACCCGCCGACGTTTCGATCCACGCCCTCGCGTGGGGGGGCGACCCAATCATAGAGCCGCGCGCCCCGGAACTCGAAGTTTCGATCCACGCCCCCACGTGAGGGGCGACACCGGCTTAGGCGTCGGCGTGATATCGAGCCCGTCGTTTCGATCCACGCCCCCGCGTGGGGGCGACAGGGCGGATTGTCCGCATCGTTGCCGAAGGCCGCGTTTCGAACCACGCCCAGCGTGGGGGCGACTCGCCGTTGCCGATGCCCTGCCCGACCACGAAGTTGTTTCGATGCACGCCCCCGCCTGGGGGCGACCCTGCCAGAAGGCACCATTGGCCAAGAAGCAGCTTGTTTCGATCCACGCCCCCGCGTGGGGCGACGGTGACGGCGTCGCTCGAGTTTCTATCCACGGCGACATCCTCGGCCCAGAGCTGCTCGACATGAATGAGCGCGCATTGGCGCGGGCCGAACAGATAGTGCTGCAGCGCCGAGAGCGGGATCAGCGCCTCCTCCGTCTCGCGGTCGATGGGGGAGGCGGTCATTGAACCCCTCCTACCTCTCGATGATCTCGATGCCTTCGGGCAGGCCGTCGCGGTCGATGGTGATGGCGTAATCCTCGATGCTGCGGGCCGGCGGGGCGTTGTCGAGCCGCTCGTCGCCGGGCTTGTGCCTTTCGCCCCGGAACAATCGCCAGGTCTTCACACGGTCGAACAGCTCGTTGGCCTTGGCGTTTCCCAGCGCCGAGGCATGGCGGAAGACGATGAGCTTGCGCGTCGCCATCTCGCCGCGGGCGGCGGACCGGTCATGCTCGAACATGTTGGCGAGCGCCTCGAACAGCAGGTCGAGATCGGCGTCGGAGAAGCCGGTGCCCTTCACCGGGTGCGAGGCGAGCGGGGCGGACACAAAGCCATGGGCGCGGTAGAGCCCATAAGGCACGATGTGCTTGCGCCCCATGGTGCGACCGCCCTTGGCGTCGGCGTCGGCCTCCGTGGTGGCGGCGAGGCGGGTGATGGAGATTTCCAGCGGCAGGATCGGCTCGACCGAGCGGGCGAAGTTGATCTGCACCGGACCACGCACCTGCCCGGCATTGACGCCGGTGGTCATCACCGCCCCGAAGCTGCGGATGTCCCAGAAATTGGCGCACATCCAGGCCGTGAGTTCGCGCGATTTGGCCTCGTCCTTCGGCCCCTTCTTGAGTTCGTCCGCCTTGGTGACATCCGGCAGCACCGCGGCCCAGGCCCGCTTGTGCTCATTGTTGAGGGTGGCGCCGTCGCGCATGTAGATCTCATGACCCGGCACATCGGGCCGGGCCAGCGCCACGTAATTGCGGATCTTGCGCTTCAGCGCGACGTCGGAGACGAGCCCCTGATTGGTCTCGGGATCGAGGCGGGGCATGTTGCCGGCATCGGGGTCGCCATTCGGGTTGCCATTGACGACATCGAAGTAGAGAACGAATTCGTGGCGGCGCGTGAGGGCGTTCGTTTCATTCGTCATTGTCGCTGTCCTCTGCGTCGGTCCCGGCGAGCTCGGCCTCGGCCTCGCGGCTGGCGAACTGGCCCTTGCGCTGGTGGTAATAGCCGAGCACGAAGCGGCCCTGCTTTTCGAGCGAGAGCGAGCGCGGCAGGTGGTCGTCGAGGCGGTTGGTGATTTCCTCGATCTCGCGCTCCAGCCACACGCCCTTGCCGCTCTTCCTCAGCTTGCCGAGATGGTTCTGCACCCCGCGCATGAGGATGGGGAAAACGCTGGCCGGCGTTGCCGAGGCGGCGCCGAAATAGCGGTCGCGAATGGTGGCGTTGACCTTGCCGAGCGCCATGCGCTGCGCCGTCTCATAGGCCGCGAACAGGCGGCCGAGCTGATAGGCGGGATCGGCATTCTCCCTGTGGAGACTCACGAGCGGTTCCTCCTTGGCGCGTTTGAGGCTTCCAGGCGCGTGCTTGTCGATCGTCCGCAAGCGCTGCTCGCGGGCGAGAACAGCCTTGATGACCGCCGCGTGCCAGCCGATGGCGGGATCGTCGCCGGCGCGCAGCCGCATGATCGCCGCCGCCAGCAGCGAGCGCGGATAGCGGGTGCCTTCCAGAACGGCGCGGGCGACCTCGCCGGCCAGCAGCGGCGGGATGTTGTCGTATTTCTCCAGCATGGCCGTGGTTTTCAGCAGCAACCAGGAGATGGAAGGCGGCCGCTCGCCCCACGGCGTCGGCTCGATGGCGAGGTCGCGGTGATGCGCGGCCAGCCGCTCCACGAAGGCGCCGAAATCGTCGCTCAACCAGTAGCGCACCGAGAGCCGGGCGGCATTGGGCGCGAGGCCGAGCACATGGAAGCGGGTTTTCGGGTGCAGGCCGGCGGCGAGCGTTTCGACCGGGCGCCCTTCCATCACCAGGTCGAGCTGCTCACGGACCTTTCGCGCGGCGTCGGCGTCGTCCGGCGGCTCGATCGCCGCGGCGAACCAGTTCTCCGCCGCCTGCGCCGCCGCCTCGTCGGCAACTTCCGACGTATCGGCCCAGAACACCACGGTGGCGTCGCCGATGCCGCGCGACAGGCGGTTGCGGCTGGAGCGTTCCAGCATGCCGTTCAGCGCGGCGCCGTAGCGGAAAGCGGCCTCCTCGGAGGTGGGGGCATTGTCGCCCTGTTCCTTGCCGTAGGAGGTGAAGGCATCAAGATTGAACGACACCAGCGCCGCGCCAGAGGATTGCGACCCGTTCACCCCCTTGATGGTGGGGTGCAGCCGTTGCGCGATGGCCGTGTTCCCCGTGACGAGGCAAGCCACGCGCCTGCCCTCGCCGCTGGCCCGTGCGGCAAGCAGCGCCCGCGCCGCTTCGCGCTGGTGGATGAAGCGCATGTCGCCCTGAAGGCGGAAGACGATGTTGGCATCCAGCATGTCGGGGGTGAAGGGAACTGCATCGAACTCCTGCGGCATCCAGCCTTCGAGAAAGCGGCGCAGCGCGACGAGGCCGGGATCGGCGGGGGCGGCGAGCAGTTTGAGATGCGCGGCCTTGAAGGCGTCATGTTCCAGCGCCGTGCGGTTGCTCCCGCTCACTGTGCGGCCGAGCACATAGGCACTCTTGTCCCAGAACAGGTTGGGCAAGATGCCGGCCGTGCGCTTCACTGCGGCCGGCACCGAGAGCAGCTGCGGCACCAGCTTCTTGCCGTTCGCCGCCCGCAGGTCGAGGACCGCGACCGGCGTGCCGTCCTCGGAAATCTCGATCGCGAAACCGATTTTCTCGCGCGAGAAGCCCGGCGGTTCCGCCTCACCCCGCGCGGCCATCCGTTGATAATAGGCATCCAGCGCCTGAAGGACGGTCACGCCACCGTCCCCCCGGCGAGGCAGGCGTTCACGTCCAGCACGCCATCGGTCAGCCGGGCGTGGAAGAAGCGGGACGTGTTGCCCTCAGAGAAATCGATATCGTGCAGCATCCAGCCGAGATCGCGGTTGCGCTGGTCGTCGGGCAGCCGGCTTTCCGGCAGCGGTTGTCCGGCGGCGATCAGCTCGAAATCCGCCACGCATTCGCGGGTGCCGAGGCAGGGGCGGTGAAAGCACTGTCCGGCCGCCGCCCGGCGGTTGAACATGCTCAAGTGCTTGGCCCCGCTGTCTTCCGGACCCGCTTTCGCCGTCAGCTCGAAATGCGCCTCGATGACATAGGCGACATCGTTCAGGAACAGGGTGGCGCGCTGTTGGCGATTATCCTCGACCACCAGGCCGAGGCCGGCCGTGCTGCCGGCGCGCATCGCCGTGCCGGCGGAGGACGCGCTGGCCTTGGCGCCGACTTCGTTGCGCCGGAACGACTGGACACGGATAGGCTTCAGCACATGAATGCTGTCGATGACCCAGCGGATTGCCGGCTTCCAGTGGATGGCTTCAAGAATTCCGCGTGCCGCCGAAGGGGTCATCACGTCATAGGAGACGCGCTCGACCTTCATTTCCGGGCGCGTGAAACACGCCCGCTCGCCCCAGACATGGAGCCTGACACCGTAGGACATCGCGCAACCTCGGCTACAACTCAGAATCTTCCGTACCCTACAACCTCAACCTTCATCCCCGAGTGGCGCAATTGCCGTATGGAAAGGCTACCGGATTTTCCACCGATGATTGTAGCCGTCGAAATGAAGGGCAAAGCTCTCTCGGCCAAAAATGGCCGAGAGAGCTCACTTCGTATAAAGCCTTAGAATCACGTACTAAATCGCAATCTTGCTTTGCCTTTAAACGACATTCAGCACGGCATCGCGAAAGGTCATATCCGCCAGATCGACGCCGGTGTCGCCCCGGTAATGCGCGTCGTTCCCAAAGCGCAGCATCGCCTCGCCAAGTGCGGGATGAACCGGCCGCAGCACGCCGCGCGCCAGCCACTCGTCGCGCGCCTTTTTTGGGATTGACACCACATAGTGCTGGAGCCGCCGCAGGTCTGCGGCAAGCGGGCGCTCCATGCCGGCGATGCGACCCGGCAGCGTGGTGGCGTCGTCATCGTCTGGGCTGGACCGCCACGGCACCACTACCGGCTCCATGGCGTCATCGATCAGATGAAACGCTTCGGCGATGGAACGGAAGGGAAAGGCCAGTTCGGCCGCTGTCTCCCCGATGGCCCTGAGAATGCCGGGATAGGCGCCTATCCGGGCGGTGTCGAAGACCTCGTTTGCATCGCCCTTGCGCCAGTAGAGCTCGGCGAAGTAGTCGCGCACCGCGGCGAGGCCGAGTGGATCGGCGTGTCGCGCCAATGACGGCTGCGCCGCCTGCCAGCGCAGCTTGATGTCGTGCGGGAGGTGCCCGTCCGCCGGCTCGAACACCACCACGCGGCCGAGGCGGGGCGCGGCGGCCGCGTCCTTCAGCTCACCCTCGCGGTTGCAGCGCCCAGCGGCCTGCGCGATGGAATCGATGCCGGTCGCGGCACGCCACACTTCGGGAAAGCTGATGTCGACGCCTGCCTCGATCAGCGAGGTCGCGACCAGCCGCACCGGCGCGCCGGCCTTGAGCTTCGCCCGCAGATCCGCCAGCACCAGCCGTCGATGGCGGGCGCACATCAGCGTGGAAAGATGCACGGCGCCCGGCAGGTCGCGGATCGCATCGAACAGCACCCGCGCGTGGCGGCGCGTATTGACGATGCACAGCATCTGCGGCTGCTCGGAAAAGCGTGCGGCGATCGCCTCGTCCGTGACCGGACCTGTCAGACTTTCGACAGCCACGCGCCTCAACTTGTCGTAGAGCCCGGCCGGGTCGGGTGCCAGTTCCCGCTCCGGTGGCAGATCGAGGCCGATGGGCCGCTTGTCCTTGTCGGTTAGCGCACCATCGACCTTCCGCAGTGCGGGCTGGGTGGCGGTGCAGAGGACAACGCTGGTGCGGTAGTTCAGCGCCAGTTGCTCGATCGCGGCCAGGCTCGGCATCAGCAAGGGCAGCGGCAGCGTCTGGACTTCGTCCAGCACAACCACGCTGCCGGCGATGTTGTGCAGCTTTCTGCAGCGCGAGGTGCGGTTCGCGAACAGACTCTCGAAGAACTGCACCGCCGTGGTGATGACGATCGGCACATCCCAGTTCTCCGCCGCCCGCTGCAGCTTGGCGAGGGCGCTGGGGGCTTCGTCGTCCGCCAGCCGTTCCTTGCGTGCCTTCTCCCAGTCGAAGCTGGCGTGATGTTCGAGAATGTCGTCGCTGTCGCCGAGCGCCTGCCGGAAAACCTCGGCCGTCTGGTCGATGATCGAGGTGTACGGAATGACATAGATGACCCGGCGCAGGCCGTGCCGCACCGCGTGCTCCAGCGCGAAGGAGAGCGAGGCGAGCGTCTTGCCGCCCCCGGTCGGCACGGTCAGGCTGAACAGGCCCGGCGCCAGCGCGGCCTTGGCCAGGGCGTGGTCGCGTATGCCGGCGCGCAGCGCGTTGAGCGGCGTCGACGGGGCGCTGGCGCGCTTTTCCGCCATGAAGGCGGCGAGCCGGTCGCGGAGCACGGCGAGAGCCGTGTGGTTGCCCCGCGTAATCGTCTCGCCCGTCGCCCGCGCATAGAAGCGCTCCGTGGCGATGAAATCGGCATCGACGAGGCAGGAAAACAGCATCCGCACCAGGAAGCTCCAGGCGAATCCCTTCGGCCCTCCCTGCGGCGGCGGCACGCTCGGCCGCAGCCCTGCCGGCTCCGGCAACGGCCCGGCATGGCTCTGCCAGTCCGCCGGGACCAGAGGACCGGCCGCCTGCATGCGGCGGTTAAGGTCACTGCCATCGGCAAGGCCGGCATGATGGGCGGCGATGATGGCGGCGAGGATCGTGCCCAGCGCTCGGCCGGGCCCCGTGCCATAGCGGTCGAGCGCGATGCGCGCCCCGGCGGAGGAGTGGTCGCCGCCCGAGGGGCGCTGTCCGGCGATGTAGGCCTGAAAGTCAGGCGATACCTTGCCGATGTCATGCAGGCTTCCGGCGAGGCGCAGCACCTCCGCCCATCCCAGAGGCTTTGCGAACTCGCCGGCCAAAGCGCCTACAGCCGCACTGTGTTCGGCGAGTGTCTCCCAGGTCGCTAACGGTTGGCCAGGTAAAGAATGGGCGTAAATGGCGGGCATGGCACAACCAACGTCAGTAAACGGAAGCGTCCCCATCGCTGTCCGATAGCGCGCCCAGCCAGCGCCGCATGGGGGTGCCGACCGACGGTCTTGCCCGGCAAGCCATCCGTTGATTGTAATTCCGAAGCGCCGTGGGCGAAGGCTACCGAAAGCTGTGCCGCGTCGCCAGCGAGAGGGTTGCCATCCTGATCCGAGACCATTTTCTGGACCGCCGGAAGCTGGAGTTTCCGGCCTGCTTCACGGCGGTGGGCTGGCTACGCCGCCGGGGTTCTGCAACGCGATCGGGGGCTTGTGGCCGATGGCCCCGTGCGGCCGATCCTCGTTGTAGTATCTGAGCCAAGTCTCCATCTTTTCGGCCGCGTCCGCAAGCGTCAGGAACCAGTGCGTGTTCAGGCACTCGCTTCGGAAGCGGCCGTTGAATGCCTCGATGAAGGCGTTGTCGGTGGGCTTTCCCGGCCGGGAGAAGTCCAGCGTCACCCCCTTCGCATAGGCCCACAGATCGAGGTCGCGGGAGATGAACTCCGAGCCCTGGTCGACACGGATCGTGCGTGGATAGCCCACCTTGGCGCAGACCCTTTCGAGGGTCGCGACCACGTGCTCGGCCCGATAGCTGAAGCGCGGATCGACCACCGGCGAGAAGCGCGAGAAGGTGTCGACGACCGTCAGCACGCGGATCTTGCGGCCGGTGGCGAGCTGGTCATGGACAAAGTCCATGGCCCAGACATCGTTCGGCCGGGTGGCCGGTGCCCGGTCCTCTCTCAGCTTCGCCTTGACCCGATGCTTGGGCGTCTTGTTGCGCAGCTTTAGGCCTAACTCATTATAGATCCTACGGGTTCGCTTCTGGTTGATCATCCAGCCCTCCCGGCGCAGCAGCACCTGCACGCGCCGATAGCCATAGCGGACACGGGTTTCGCAGATCGTCTTGATGCGGGCCGCCAACGGGGCCTGGTCGGGCCGGCAGGATCTATAGTGGTAGGTGGACGTGTCGAACTCCAGGGCCGCACAGGCCCGGCGGATCGACACCTGCCACTCGCCACACATCATGCCGACGAGCTCGCGCTTGCGACCAGGCCTCAGATTTTTCGGCGGACGATATCCTGCAACATCTCCCGGTCGAGCGAGAGGTCGGCGACGAGCTTGCGCAGCTTCGTGTTCTCATCCTCGAGCTGCTTCAGCCGCCTCATCTCGAGCGGGGCGAGCCCCTCGTATTTTTTCTTCCAGTTGAAGTAGGTCGCCTGGCTGATCCCGGCCCGCCGGCAGATATCCGCCACCGGCACGCCGTCTGCTCCCTGCTTCAGGATGAACGCCTTCTGCGCGTCCGAAAACTTCGATGCCTTCATCGTCTTCCGCTCCTCCCAGCCAGGGGATTTTGACGCGGAAAACTCCACCTTCAAACGGTCCAGTTTTCGGGGATCAGATCAATCCGCGTCGAAGGGGATGATAGGCTCGACGCGGGCTGTCGCCGCTGCTTGCGGCCTGCTCCTCGCCAATCGACACTGCGCGCTGAGTCCAACGAACGCAGAGGCCCCCCATGTCCCCTTCCGCACCCATCCGCATCGGCGTCGGCGGCTGGACCTTCGAGCCCTGGCGCGGGGTGTTCTATCCCGACGGCCTGACCCAGAAGCGCGAGCTGGAATATGCCGCGTCGAAGCTCACCGCCATCGAGATCAACGGCACCTATTACGGCTCGCAAAAGCCCGAGAGCTTCGCCAAATGGCATGCGGAGACACCGGAAGGCTTCGTCTTCACCCTGAAAGGCCCGCGCTTCACCACCAATCGCCGGGTGTTGGCCGAAGCGGGTGAATCGATCGAGCGCTTCTTCAACAGCGGCGTCACCGAGCTGAAGGAAAAGCTCGGCCCGGTGAACTGGCAGTTCATGGCCACCAAGAAGTTCGACCCGGACGATTTCGCCGCCTTCCTCGCCCTGCTGCCGAAGCGGGTCGACGGCCGCGACATCCGCCACGCGGTGGAAGTGCGGCATGAGAGCTTCAAATCGCCGGATTTCGTCGCTTTGGCCCGCGAGCATGGCGTCGCCATCGTCCATGCCGGCGACAGCGACTTCCCCGCCATCGCCGATGTCACCGCCCCCTTCGTCTATGCGCGGATCATGGGCACAAGCGAGGACGAGGCGCTCGGCTATGGCGAGAAGGCGCTCGATGGCTGGGCCACCACCGCGCGGGCCTGGGCCAAGGGCGCGACGCCGGAAGCCCACACGCCGGCCCTGCTCGCCCCCCCGGCGGAAGCCGCGCCGCGCGAGGTGTTCCTGTTCGTCATCTCCGGCTTCAAGCCGCGCAACCCCGCCGCGGCGCAGGCGCTCATCTCGCGCGTGTGAGCGGCGCGGCTGTGACCGGGGCGGGGGCAAACACCAGCCGCGCATGGGTGCCGTGCGGGGCGAGGCGGGCGATTTCCAGCCGCCCGCCATGCAGCGCGGCGATGCGGCGGACGATTTCCAGCCCGATGCCGAGGCCGCCGGCGCGGCGGTAATGGCCGGGCGGGTCGGTCGCCTCGCCCGGCGCGTCGGGGTCGAAGCCGCGCCCGTCATCGATGACGCTGATGCCCGGGCCGTCATCGGTGCGCACCGTGATGGAAACGCCCGGCCCGCCATGGCGCAGCGCGTTCTCGATCAGATTGCGCACCGCGTCCTTCAGCAGGGCGGCATTGCCCGGCACGTGAATGTCGCCGGCTTCCTCGAAGCCGATACGGGCGCCGCGCGCATAGACGATCGGCGCCAGCGTGCCGACAATCTCGCGGCCGATCTCGTCGAGCGCGACGGGCGTGAAGCCGCTGCGGTCGGCCGCCTCCAGCCGCGCCAGCATCACCATCTGATCGACAAAATGCGTCAGCTCATCCAGTTCCCCCAGCGTGCGGCGCGCGGCGGGGTGGTCGATGCTCTCCAGCTCCAGCCGGATCACCGCCAGCGGCGTGCGGATTTCATGGGCGATGGCTGACGTGAACAGCTTCTGCGCGTTCATCAATTCGCGGGTGCGGGCATAGGAGCGGTTCACCGCCCCGGCCAGCTGGGCGATCTCGCGCGGCATGCCGGCCTCTTCCAGCCTGGCATCGGGGCTCAGCGGGTCGAGCCGCTCCGCCTGTTCGGCCGCCGCCGTCACCGGGCGCAGCGCGGCGCGGATGGACAGCAGTGTGGCGCCGAGCACGAAAAGCAGGGTGAGGCTCATCGGCAGCACCATATGGTCCACCACCTCATGCGCCAGCACGCCCCACACCGCGCCTTGCGGGTCGCCCGTCACCGCCACTTCGATAAAGGCGGTGCGCAGGCCGATCTCCACCGTCCGCCCACCGGCGAAGCTCAGCGGATAGCCCGGGGCGGTGATGCGCAGCCAGAAGGAGGGCGGGTTGAGGTCGAGGGGCAGGAAATGCGCGGTGCAGGCGTCGTCGCAATGCGAGAACAGCACCACGCCCTGCGCGGTGCGCACGCGGGCGACATAGAAGGTTTCGGCCGCGCCGTAGCGCCGGCGCAGTTCCTCCGGCAGTTCATAGGCGAGGCGGGTGTCGTGCAGCGACAGGCCGGCGGCGAGTTCCGTGCTTTCCTGCTCCAGCACGAGGCGCGCCATATTGTCGGGGTCGCTGCCATAGTCGATCAGCACGGCGACGAGTTGCGCCAGCATGGCCAGCGCGGCGAACAGCACGATGCGCAGCGCGACGAGGCGCCCCAGCGGCGCGCGGCCGGCCCGTTTCACCCTTCGGTCTCGCGCAGGAGATAGCCGACGCCGCGCACCGTTTCGATCGCGGTGCGGGTGGGGTAGGGGGCGAGCCGCCGGCGCAGCCGCGACATCAGCACCTCGATGGCGTTGGGGCTGATCTCTTCGTCATATTCGGAAAGCGTTTCCTCCAGCCCGCGCTTCGGCGTCACCCGGCCAGCATTGCGCAGCAATATTTCCAGCGTCGCCCGCTCGCGCGGGGCCAGCGCGATCACCTCTTCCCCGCAGCGCGCTTCCTGCGTCGCCGGGTCGAAGCGCAGCGCCCCCGCTTCCAGCACCGGCTCGGCGGAAACCGGCGCGCGCCGCAGCAAGGCGCGGGCGCGGGCGAGCAGTTCGCCATTGTTGAACGGCTTGGTGAGGTAGTCGTCGGCGCCGGCGTCGAGCCCGGCAATGCGCTCGTCCACCGCGCCGCGCGCGGTCAGCACCAGCACCGGCGTGCTGCTGCGGCTGCGCCGCAGGCCCCGCACCACATCGAGCCCGTCGCCATCGGGCAGGCCGAGATCGAGCAGAACGAGGTCGTAATGGGTGGTGGCCAGCGCCTCCTGCGCCTCCTCCACCCCGCCGACCGCGTCGAGCCGCCAGCCCGCCATGCGGATGGTCTCGCCGACGAGGTCGCGCAGCCGCGCGCTGTCTTCAACGAGGAGAAGCCGCATCCGCGCTCACCGCCTTTTCCAGCCCGTCACCATCGACCATACGAGGTTCTCGCGGTGGCGCCAGCTCTCGAACAGCGCCGCCGCCGCGTGCAGCAGGGCAAGCACCAGTATGGCATTGGCGAGGCCCTCGTGAAGCTCCTCCAGCCAGTCCTCGCCCCAGAAGGCGTCGAGCGTCGTCATCCAGCCGGTGAGGCAGACGGCGGCGAGCAGCGCCATCAGCGCCAGCATCATCACCGCGCCGGCCGGGTTGTGGCCGAGCATGCGCGGCTCCTCGCCGCGCAGGAGGGCGCGGACATAGGCGCTGAGCCGGGAGGGTGTCGGTACGAAGTCGGCGAAACGTGCGTGCCGCGTGCCGATGAAGCCCCAGACGAGGCGGATGACGAGCGCGGCGGCGACGGCATAGCCGACGATTTTGTGCGGCAGCTCGCCATCTTCCAGAACGAACAGGTTGAGGATGCAGCCGGCGACGACGGTCCAGTGGAACAGGCGCACGACCGGATCCCACACCCGGACGTTCGCGCCCGCGGCCGACGGCGTGACGCCGCCGGCCTGAGCGACCCTGTCGGTCATCAGTCGATCTCGGCCTTGACGACGGCGCCAGTCACCGGGTTGAAATAGACTTCGGCCTTCTTGTTGTCCTTGGTGTAGCCATAGATTTCGTAGCAGGAGCCGGAGACCTTGAAGGTCTTGATCTTCTGATAGCCCATCTCGGCCACCTTGGCCTTCATGGCATCCTCGCTCATCCACTTGTCCTTGGCTTCCGTCGTGCAGACCGGGCCGGCGAAAGCGGCGACCGGGGCGAGGACGGAGAAGGCGATGAGGCCGGCAACGATCTTCTTCATGATGTGTTCCTGATCCAGTGATCGCCGTCAGCGGCGAACACAGGGAGGCTAGCGGCGGCATGCTGTCGGCCAGCTGTCAGAACCTCAGGAACGATGCGACGCCGTCATCCCGGCCGCCGAAGGCGCAGAGCGGGGATGACGGAGGCAGGCGTGGGGAAGCCGGCACGCGCTGCGTTGCCGGCTTCGTTTCTTAACGGCTGGCGCCGGTCACTTCCCGCCCGACCATTTCCACTCCCGCACTTCCGGCATGTCGAGGCCGTGGGCGCGGATATAGCGGGCGTGCTCGGTCAGCTTGTCGCGGATCGCCTGCCGCACATGGGTGTTGGTCTTCAGCTGCGGCACCCGGTCGAGCACGTCGGCGACGAGGTGGAAGCGGTCCAGCCGGTTGCGCACCACCATGTCGAAGGGCGTGGTGGTTGAGCCTTCCTCGACATAGCCGCGCACATGCATGTTGTCGTGGTTGGTGCGGCGATAGGCGAGGCGGTGGATGAGCCAGGGATAGCCGTGATAGGCGAAGATCACCGGCTTGTCGGTGGTGAACAGCGCGTCGAAATCGGTGTCCGACAGCCCGTGCGGGTGCTCGGATTGCGGCTGCAGCGTCATCAGGTCGACCACGTTGACCACGCGCACCTTAAGGTCCGGGAAGAAGCCGCGCAGCAGGTCGGCGGCGGCCAGCGTCTCCAGCGTGGGCACGTCGCCGGCGCAGGCCAGCACCACATCCGGGTCGACGCCGCCATCGGTGGAGGCCCATTCCCACATGCCGATGCCCTTGGCGCAGTGCTTGATCGCGCTGTCCATGTCGAGCCATTGCGGCGCGGGCTGCTTGCCGGCGACGATGACATTGACCCGGTTCCACGAGCGCAGGCAGTGGTCGGTCACATAGAGCAGCGTGTTGGCGTCCGGCGGCAGGTAGACGCGCACGATCTCCGCCTTCTTGTTCACCACATGGTCGATGAAGCCGGGGTCCTGGTGGCTGAAGCCATTATGGTCCTGCCGCCAGACATGGGAGGTGAGCAGATAGTTGAGCGAGGCGATGGGCCGGCGCCATTCCACCTCGGAGGCGGATTTCAGCCATTTGGCGTGCTGGTTGAACATCGAATCGACGATGTGGATGAACGCCTCGTAGCAGGAGAACAGCCCGTGCCGGCCGGTGAGCAGATAGCCCTCCAGCCAGCCCTGACACATATGCTCAGACAGCATTTCCATCACCCGCCCGTCACGGGCGAGATGGTCGTCATAGGACAGCGTCTCCGCGTCCCAGGCGCGGTTCGTCACCTCGAACAGCGCCTGCAGCCGGTTGGAGGCGGTCTCGTCCGGGCCGAAGACGCGGAAATTCTTCGACGCCGCATTGTCCTTCATCACGTCGCGCAGGAAGGCGCCCATGATGGCGGTGGATTCCAGCTCCTTCTCGCCGGGATGGGCGACCTCCACCGCATAGGCGGTGAAGTCCGGCAGCCGCAGCGGCCGGCGCAGCGCGCCGCCATTGGCGTGCGGGTTGGCGCTCATGCGCTTGACGCCCTCGGGTGCCAGCGAGGCGATCTCGGGCTTCAGCGTGCCCGCCGCGTCGAACAGCTCTTCCGGCTTGTAGCTCTTCATCCAGTCTTCGAGCAGGGTCAGGTGCTCGGGCTTCGACATGTCGGAGAACGGCACCTGGTGCGAGCGCCAGAAGCCCTCCGCCTTCTTGCCGTCCACCGTCTTCGGGCCGGTCCAGCCCTTCGGCGAGCGCAGCACGATCATCGGCCAGCGCGGGCGGTCGGTGTCGCCGCGGGTGCGGGCGGCCTCCTGGATCGCGCGGATCTTGGCGTGCGCCTCGTCGAGCGCCGCCGCCATCGCCTGGTGCATCGGCTCGGGGTCTTCGCCCTCGACGAAGATCGGGTCGTAGCCATAGCCCTCGAACAGGCTTTTCAGCTCCTCATGCGGGATGCGGGCGAGAATGGTCGGGTTGGCGATCTTGTAGCCGTTGAGGTGCAGGATCGGCAGCACCGCGCCGTCGCTGGCGGGGTTGAGGAACTTGTTGCCGTGCCAGGAGGTGGCGAGCGGCCCGGTCTCGGCCTCGCCATCGCCGACCACGCAGGCGACGATCAGGTCCGGATTGTCCAGCACCGCGCCATAGGCGTGGGAGAGCGAATAGCCGAGCTCGCCGCCCTCATGGATCGAGCCGGGGGTTTCCGGCGCCGCGTGGCTGGGAATGCCGCCGGGGAAGGAGAACTGCCGGAACAGCCGGCACAGCCCGGCCTCGTCCTGCGAGACATCGGGGTAGAGCTCGCTATAGGTGCCCTCCAGATAGGTCGCCGCCACCACGCCAGGCGCGCCATGGCCGGGGCCGGCGATGAACAGCACTTCCGCGCCGGTGTCGCGGATCAGCCGGTTGAGATGGACATAGAGGAAGTTCAGCCCCGGTGTCGTGCCCCAATGGCCGAGCAGGCGCGGCTTCACATGCTCCAGCGTCAGCTTCTCGCGCAGCAGCGGGTTGGCGAGCAGATAGATCTGCCCGACGGAGAGATAATTCGCCGCCCGCCACCAGGCGTTCATGCGGTTGAGAAGGTCCGGCGCGAGAGTGTCCGTCGCCTGCTGCGATGCCATTGCTCTGTCCTCTGCGTGGGTTGCCGTTTGGTGAGATAGGGCGCCGGCGGGCCGGGTCACGGAACCAGCACCGCCGCCCCCTGAAATTGACCCGCGCGCAGATCGGCGAGGGCGTCATTGGCCTGTTCCAGCCGGTAGACATGGGTGGTCGCGCGCACCCCGGCCTGCGGGGCGAGGGCGAGGAATTCGTGCGCGTCGTCACGGGTGAGGTTGGCGACCGACAGGACCTGCCGCTCTTCCCACAAGAGCGAATAGGGGAATTGCGGAATGTCGCTCATATGGATGCCGCCGCACACCACCCGGCCGCCTTTTCGCACCGCGCGCAAGGCGAGCGGCACCAGCGCGCCGACGGGGGCGAAGATCAGCGCGGCGTCGAGCGGCACCGGCGGCGCTTCGCCCGAGCTTCCCGCCCAGCGCGCACCGAGCGAGAGGGCGAGCTGTTGCGCGCCCTCGTCACCGGCGCGGGTGAAGGCATAGACCTCGCGCCCCTGCCAGCGGCAGAGCTGGGCGATGAGATGGGCGGCGGCGCCGAAGCCATAGAGCCCGACGCGTTGCGCCTCCCCCGCCAGTTTCAGCGTGCGCCAGCCGATCAGCCCGGCGCACATCAGCGGCGCGGCGGCGACGGGGTCGTCGAAGCCGATGAGCGGAAAGCAGAAGGCGGCATCGGCGACGATATGGGAGGCGAAGCCGCCGTCGCGGGTGTAGCCGGTGAAGGCGGGGGCGTCGCACAGATTCTCGCGCTGGCTGGCGCAATAGGGGCAGTGGCCGCAGCTATGGCCGAGCCACGGGATTCCGACGCGGGTGCCGAGCGGCGGGGCCTCGACCCCTTCGCCCTGCGCCTCGACAATGCCGACCACCTCATGGCCGGGAATGATGGGCAGCGGGCCGGGCGGCAGATCGCCATCGACGACGTGAAGATCGGTACGGCACACGGCGCAGGCTTCCACCCGCACCCGGATTTCCCCGGGGCCGGGCGCCGGCAGCGCGCGCTGTTCGAAACGCAGCGCCTCGCCAGTGGCATGGAGGACCATGGCCTTCATCAAGGGGACCTCAGGGGTGATGGCGGCGGCATCCAACAGGCTCATGGGCGTCCCTTCGTTGATCGTGGTCAAGACGCAGGTGCAAATGACGGCTACTCATGCGCATCTGTTCGTGGACATTGTTTCGCGAGCGACTGGCGGATGCGGCGCAGCGCCCCATCCTCTTGATGAGCGGCTGCAATCCTAAGGAGCCACGATGGCAGGTCAGCGACGGTTCCAGGCTTTCTCTCTCGCGCTCGTGCTCGTGGCCGCTCTGGCCTCGCCCGTCGCGGCGCAGGAGGGGGCGGCCACCACGCCGCCCGCCTCCCTCGGCGCGCGGCTGCAGGCGCTGATCGGCAAGCTTACCGGCCATCGGTTGCCGGCCGGCATCTTCTCCACCAATGGGCGGATCGAGGCCGAACAGGTGCTGGTCGCCGCCAAGCTCGCCGGCCGCGTGCTCGCCGTGCTGGTGGAAGAGGGCCAGACGGTGGAGACGGGGCAGGTGGTTGCGCGCATGGACACGTCCGAGCTGGAAGCCCAGCTCGCCGGCGCGCAGGCGCAGGTGCGCCGCGCGGAAAAGGCCATTGCCGAGGCGGAAGCCGCCATCGCCCAGCGCGAGAGCGAGCGCACGCTGGCGCAGCAGGAACATGAGCGCGCCTCCAAGCTGAAGGAGAGCGGCTTCGGCACCGCCCAGTCGCTCGATCTGCGCCAGAGCCAGCTCAATGTCGCGCTGGCCGCGCTCAAGGCCGCGCAGGCGTCGCTCGACGAGGCGGACGCCGCCGCCGATGCGGCGCGGGCGGAAGTGGCGCGGGTGCAGTCGCTGATCGACGATTCCACGTTGCGGGCGCCCCGGCGCGGGCGGGTCGAATATCGGCTGGTGCAGTCGGGCGAAGTGGTGGCCGCCGGCGCCCCCATCGTGACCCTGCTCGACCTGTCCGACGTTTACATGACCGTGTTCGTGCCGGCGCGCGTCGCCGGCCGCCTCGCCATGGGCGACGAGGCGCGGATCATTCTCGATCCCGCGCCGGATTATGTCGTGCCGGCCAAGGTGAGCTTCGTCGCCACCGGCGCGCAGTTCACCCCGAAGGCGGTGGAGACGGCGGATGAGCGGGAAAAGCTGATGTTCCGCGTCAAGCTGCGCATCGCGCCGGAGCTGCTGCGGCAATATGAGGACCGGGTGAAGGCCGGCGTGCGCGGCCTCGCCTATGTCCGCACCGATCCGGCGACGCCGTGGCCGGACATGCTCGCGGTCAAGCTGCCGCAATGAGCGGGGATGCGGGCACGCCCGTTCTTGCGCTTGCCGGCGTCACCCATCGCTATGGCAAGACGCTGGCGCTGGACGGGGTGGACCTCGCCGTGCCGGCGGGCTGCATGGCCGGGCTGATCGGGCCGGACGGGGTGGGCAAGTCGACCCTGCTCGGCCTCGCCGCCGGCGTCACCCGGATTCAGCAGGGGAACGTCGCCGTGCTCGGCGGCGACATGGCGGCGCGCGACTGGCGCCGGCAGGCGGGCGGGCGCATCGCCTTCATGCCGCAGGGGCTCGGGCGCAATCTCTACCCGACGCTGTCCATCGCGGAGAATCTGGATTTCTTCGGCCGGCTGTTCGGCCAGGGCGCGGCGGAACGGGCCGAGCGTATCGCCGAATTGCTCGCCGCCACCGGCCTCGCGCCCTTCGCCGCGCGCCCGGCCGGCAAGCTGTCAGGCGGCATGAAGCAGAAGCTCGGCATCTGCGCCGCGCTGATCCACGACCCCGATCTCGTCATTCTCGACGAGCCGACCACCGGCATCGACCCGCTGTCGCGCCGGCAGTTCTGGGAGCTGATGGCGCGGCTGCGCGAGCGCCGCCCGTCGATGAGCGTGATCGTCGCCACCGCCTATATGGAGGAGGCCGAGCGCTTCGACTGGCTGGCGGCGATGAATGCCGGGCGGGTGCTCGCCACCGGGACGCCGGCCGAGATCCGCGCGCAGGCGGGGGAGGCGACGCTGGAGCGCGCCTTCATTGCCCTGCTGCCGCAAGCCGAGCGGGCGCAGGACGGCCCACTGCCAGACCTGCCGCGCGTCGTCCATGATGGCGAGCCGGCGATCGAGGCCAACGGGCTCACCCGCCGCTTCGGCGATTTCGTCGCCGTCGACCATGTGAATTTCCGCATCGAGCGCGGCGAGATATTCGGCTTTCTCGGCTCCAACGGCTCGGGCAAGTCGACGACGATGAAGATGCTCACGGGCCTTCTGCCCGCCAGCGAGGGCGAGGCGAAGCTGTTCGGCGCGCCGCTGGCCGGCGGCGACATGGAAACGCGCAAGCGCGTCGGCTACATGTCGCAGGCCTTCTCGCTCTATGGCGAACTCACCGTGCGGCAGAATCTCGTGCTGCACGCGGAGCTGTTCGAGATCGCCGATCGCGAGGCGCGCGTCGCCGAGATGGAGCGGCGCTTCGACCTCGCGGATGTCGCCGATGTGCGCCCGGAAAGCCTGCCGCTCGGCATCCGCCAGCGGCTGCAGCTCGCCGTGGCGGTGATCCATAAGCCGGAAATCCTCATCCTCGACGAGCCGACCTCCGGCGTCGACCCGGTGGCGCGCGACGGCTTCTGGCGCACGCTGATCGAATTGTCGCGCCAGGATGGGGTGACGATCTTCCTCTCCACCCATTTCATGAACGAGGCCGAGCGCTGCGACCGCATCTCGCTGATGCACGCGGGCCGGGTGCTGGCGGTCGGTACGCCCGAGGCGCTGAAGCGCGAGCGCGGCATGGACACGCTGGAAGAGGTGTTCATCACCGTGCTGGAAGAGGCCGGCATGGGGCGTGAATCCGGCGAGGTGGAGCTGAAAGAACGCCCGGCGACGCTGGCGCCGGTGAAGCGCTTCGACGCCGGCCGGCTGTGGGCCTATACGCGGCGCGAGGCGCTGGAGATCGTCCGCGACCCCGCCCGCCTCGCCTTCGCGCTCATCGGGCCGATCCTGCTCTTGTTCACCTTTGGCTACGGCATTTCCTTCGATGTCGAGAAGCTGCCCTATGCCGCCTTCGACCAGGACCGCAGCGCCCAGAGCCGGCAGGTGCTGGAGAGCTTCGAGGGTTCGCGCTATTTCGAGACCCATGCGCCCATAGCCTCGATCGAGGAACTGGAAACCCGGCTGAAAAGCGGGGAGCTGAAGCTCGCCATCGAAATCCCGCCGAATTTCGGCCGCGACCTCCTGCGCGAGCGCACGCCGGAAATCGGCGTCTGGCTCGACGGCTCCATGCCCTTCCGCGCCGAGACCACGCGCGGCTATGTCCAGGGCATCGCCCAGAGCTATCTCGCGGATGCGGAGCAGCGCGCCACCGGCCGGGCGAGCGCCGCCGCGCCGTTCACCCTGGAGCCGCGCTACCGCTACAATCAGGCGTTCAAGAGCGTGAACGCCATGGTGCCGAACGTCATCATGCTGATGCTGGTGCTGATCCCCGCCATCATGAGCGCGCTCGGCGTGGTGAAGGAGAAGGAGACCGGCTCCATCACCAATTTCCAGTCGACGCCGGTGACGCGGTTCGAATTCCTGCTCGGCAAGCAGCTGCCCTATGTCGCCATCGCCTTTGTCAGCTTCCTCACCATGGTGGCGGCGGCGTGGCTGGTGTTCGCGGTGCCGGTGAAGGGCTCCTTCGCCACGCTGGCCTTCGGCTCGCTGGTCTATGTGTTTTCCACCACCGCCTTCGGCCTCCTGGTGTCGAGCTTCGTCAGCAGCCAGGTGGCGGCGATCTTCGCCACCGCCATCGTCGCCATCATCCCGGCGGTGAATTTCTCCGGCCTGCTGGTGCCGGTCTCCTCGCTGTCGGGCGGGGCGCGGCTGATGGGGCTCGCCTTCCCCTCGGCCTGGTATCAGCAGGTGAGCGTCGGCACTTTCACCAAGGCGCTCGGCTTCGGCGCGCTGTGGCACGACATCGCCATGGTGTTCGTGCTGGCCCTTCTCTTCATCGCCGGCGCCATGCTGGCGCTGCGCAAGCAGGGGGCGTGAGCATGTTCGCCCGCCTTGCCCGCATCTGGCGCCTCGGCGTCAAGGAACTCTTCAGCCTCAAGGCCGACCCGGTGCTGGCGGGGCTGATCCTCTACACCTTCACCGTCGCGGTCTACACCGTCTCGGCCGGGGCCAAGTTCGAGGTGGAGAACGCCGCGGTGGCGGTGGTGGACGAGGACCAGAGCGCGCTGTCGCGTCAGCTGCGCGACGCGCTGCTGCAGCCCTTCTTCAAGCAGCCGGTGGTCATCACCGCCAGCGAGGTCGACGCGGCGATGGATTCCGGGCGCTATGTCTTCGTGCTCACCATCCCGCCGAAATTCGAGCACGACCTGATCGCCGGCCGCGACCCGGCCCTGCAGCTCGACATCGACGCGACAGCCATGTCGCAGGCGGGCAATGGCGCCGCCTATATCCAGAACATCATGACGCAGGAAGTGACGGCCGCGCTGGCCGCCCGCTCGGCGGTCGCCTCCACCACGGGCGAGGCGCCGGTCAGCGTGGTGATCCGGCCGAAATTCAACGCCAATCTCACCTCCGCCTGGTTCACGGCGGTGATGCAGGTCATCAACAACGTCACCATGCTCGCCGTCATCCTCTCCGGCGCGGCGCTGATCCGCGAGCGCGAGCATGGCACGATCGAGCATCTGCTGGTCATGCCGGTGACGCCGATCGAGATCATGCTGGCGAAGATCTGGGCCAATGGCCTCGTCATCGTGGTGGCGGCGACGCTGTCGCTGCTCATCGTGGTCGAGCGGCTGCTGAACGTGCCGGTGCAGGGCTCGGTGACGCTGTTCGTCGCCTCCATGCTGGTCTACCAGTTCTCGGTGACGGCGCTCGGCATCTTGGTGGCGACCGTTTCCACCTCCATGGCGCAGTTCGGCCTCATCGTCATGCCGATCCTCATCGTCATGAACCTTTTGTCGGGCTCGACCACGCCGATGGAGAGCATGCCGGTCTGGCTGCAGAATGTGATGCAGCTCTCGCCCTCCACCCATTTCGTCGCCCTGTCGCAGGCGGTGCTCTATCGCGGCGCCGGGCTGGCGGTGATCTGGCCGAACCTGCTCGCGCTCGCCGCCATCGGCGCCGCCTTTTTCGGCCTCGCCGTGCTGCGCTTCCGCAAGGCGTTGCAGGCGGCGGGGTAGAGCGTTTTCGAGCGAAGTGGACACCGGTTCGCGTGAAGAAAACGCGACGAAACAAAGAATTGGATCATTTCACCGTTTCCCTGAAACAGTGAAATGATCGGACGACCCCGTCCGCGCGGGGGCTACGCGCCGAACTTTGCCCGCAGCGTCTCGCGCATGGCGCTGAGAATCTCGGCGGACAGTGCCGGGTCGCCCTCGGCCACGCCGCGCGCCAGGGTCAGCGCGCCGATCATGCCGGAAAGCACCGCCAGCGCCTGCCGCCGCCGCTCTGCGGGCGTGGCCTCCTTCATGTGCCGTTCCAGCGCGGCGAGAAAGCCTTCCAGCCCTTCGGCATAGCTCTTCTGCAACTCGGGCGACTGGCGCGCGACCTCGGCGCCGAGCGCGGAGAGGGCGCAGCCGCGCGCCGGGGCGTCGCGATGCGCCGGGGTGAGGTAGCGGTCGAGCAGCGCAGTCAGATCCGCAGAGTGCCGCCAGCCCTCAATGCCTTCCGCGCAGGCTTCGCGGCAGGCCTGGTCGGCAAGGTCGGCCTTGGAACGGAAATGGCCATAGAAGGCGCCATGGGTCAGGCCGCTCGCCTGCATGATCTCGGCGACGCCGACATCCTTGAAACCGCGTTCGCGGAACAGGCGCGAGGCGGTTTCCAGAATCGCCCTTCTGTGCTCGGCGACCTTGGCTTTCGTGACCCGCAACGCGGCTCTCCTTGACGCCCGGGGGACGGGCTGGGTGGCCGAAACAGCGCGGCCGGGACTGTTTAAGACCACGAAAAGACAGGCGAGGAAACAAGAGCTTGCGCCGTTATGGAGGGAAAGCGGCGACCTGTCGCGGCGTCAGCCCGGCGAGGGGCGGCGTCGCAGCCGGCCGCGCAGCGCCCGTAGCCCGGCCAGCACCGGCCGTTCCACCGCCACGAGGAACAGCGTCGCCAGAGCGAGCGCGGCGAGGAAGGTGGCGGCGAACAGCGCGGCCAGCGCCGCCGGCTCCAGCGGGCCGAAGCGGGCATAGAAAGCGCAGGCCGGCGCGACGATGAGCGGCACATGCACGAGATAGAGCGGGAAGGAGAGTTCGCCCAGACGCTGCAGGGGCGTGCTCTCGAACAGGCGCCGCACCGGCGGGGTGATGAGCAGCGCCACCAGCACCATCACCGCGCCGATCTGCCGGGGCCCATCGACGCCGAGCCAGGATTGCAGCAGGGGAATGAGGCCGCCCTCGCTGGAATGGCCGGGATAGGTGGCGCCGAGCACGAGGCCGAGCAGGCCGAGGAGCGCGCCGCCCCACGCATGGTCGCGCAGCAACGCTCGGCCCTCATAGACCAGCGCCCCGCCGCAAAAGGCGGCGAGCGAGAACTGTCCGACAACGGCAAGAACAAGAGCGCCCAGCGCCATGGCGGGCGGGCGCGCCCGGCCGGGCAGCAGCGCATAGGATCCATAGATCAGCACCGAGCCGAAGAACTCCGCCTGCATGGTCCAGAGCGGGTTGTTGAACCGCGTCGTGCCGGTGAGAAACACGCCGATGCCGCCTTCCCACAGCGCCTGGTCGAAGGGCGGGATCGGCGGCTGATAGGTCCAGCGGAACCAGCGGCTGCCGGTCATCGCCTGCACCTCGCGCGCCGCCTCGGGAAAGCCGTTCAGCCACGCCCAGGCCAGCGCGGAGGAGACGAGGGCGGGCAGGGCGAGCCTGAGATAGCGCAGGCCGATGAGCGCCGGCGCCTCGCGCGCGCTGCGCGGGGCCGAGGCGGCGAGCACGAAGCCGGACAGCACGAAGAACAGGGCGACGGCGAAATGACCGTTCCACAGCACCGCCAGCGGCGTGTCCCACAGGCCGAAGCCGGTGCGGCCCCAATCGGTGAAGGGCGCCGGGGTGAAGGCATAGAAGAAATGGAACGCCACCACCGAACAGGCGGCGACGCCGCGCAGCCCGTCGAGGCAGAGCACCCTTTGCGAGGGAGCGGCGGCGGGGGCGGCGGGCGTGGCGGCGGCGGGCGCGACGAGGGCAGGGCGCGGCGGCATGGGGGCGGGCGGTCCGTGGCGGGGGGCAATAAGGCCGCCGTAAGATACCGGCAGAGCCGGCCGCGTGGCGAGCCCACCCGCGCCCGGTTCAGTCCTCCGGCGTCGGCCGGTCCCTGGCGTGCTGCTCTGCTCCCTGCTGCGGCGCCAGCCAGTGCTCGCGGCGGATGGTCCAGAGCTCATAGGACGGCACCAGCGCGGAGGGCGGCTCGTCCAGCGTGCCGAGCTTCACCTCGATCTCGTCCGAGCCCTCCTCCCAGCAGAACAGCTGCGATCCGCAGCGCGGGCAGAAGCGCTCCCCGCCGGCCCGCGCCTGCCAGCAGGCGAGTTCGCCCGACAGCGTCACGCTTGAGCGCGGCCAGATGGCGAAGAAGGAGAAGGCCGAGCCGGACTGTTTGCGGCAGGTGGCGCAATGGCACAGCCCGGTGCGCAGCGGCGCGCCCTCGATGCGGTAGCGCACCTCCCCGCAATTGCAGCCGCCGGTCAGGATCATGGTCGGTCTCCGTGGGGTTGGGGGCGCGAGCCTGGTGTGCCATCATAGACCGGGCAACGGCGCGCGGGGCCTTGGGTTCCGGCACGCCTGCGGGCCTGGCGCGGCACGAATCTATCACGTTGCCCGCCGCGCGCCCTCTGTGCCACGCTGCCTTATGGCTTCCTTTGAATTCCGATCCGTGCGGGAGGACGGTCGCGACGTTCATCTGCGCGACATTCTCCACCTCTTGAAGCCGCGTGGCGACCTAGCCGCGTGGGAGCTGGATCATGGCGAGGAGGGGGAATTCTGGGCGACGGCCACACGGGGCCACGACATCGACTGGGCGCAGGCGATCGCCGGAACCGGCCAGCGCCTCTCGGGCGAGACCTTGCGCGCCCGCGCGGACGATATTCTTCAGGTCATCACCGGAGAATTCCGGGCCTTTGAGGGAGCGGCGGCGGCGCCATGGCTGATGGTGCGCGCCTTCGACAGTTCGTTCTACGAGATCATCACCGAGGACGAGGCGGTGCTCGCCGTCGCCCGGCAGCATTTCAGCTGGTAGCGCAGCCGGGTTGAGTTCCCCGCCTGCAACGAAAAAGGCCCGGCGCGCGCCGGGCCTTTCGGTGTCTGTGCGGTCAATCCGCCGAAATCACTCCGCCGCCGGCTCCACCGGGGCAGAGCGCAGCACGGCGTCGTCCGCCTTCATCGCCGCGGCGCGCGGGCGCATGGAATCGCCGCTCTCTTCCGGGCGCGGGGTGCGGTGCGCCATCGTCTTGTCGATGGTGACGAGCCGCAGCACATTGGTGGTGCCGGGAGTGGCGAAGGGCACGCCGGCGGTGATGGCGATGAGGTCGCCTTCCGTTGCGAAACCGTGGTCCACGGTCACCTGCGTCGCCTTGGCCGCCATCTCGCCGAAGGTGTGAATCTCCTCCGGCGCATGCACCACATGCACGCCATAGGACATCACCAGCCGGCGGGCGGTGGAGAGCTGGCTGGCAATGCCGATGATCGGGATGCGCGGGCGCTCGCGCGCCGCGTGCAGCGTGGTGGTGCCGGAGAGCGTATAGGTGCAGATCGCCGCCGCATTGGTCGACAGCGCCGCGTGATAGGCGGCCTGCGTCACCGCATCGGCCACCGAATGGCCCTGCTCCGGGCGCTGCGATTCGATGATGGCGCGGTAGCCGGGGTCGCGCTCCACCTGCTTGATGATCTGGTCCATCATCGCCACGGCTTCCACCGGGTACTGGCCGGCGGCGCTCTCCGCCGAGAGCATCACCGCATCGGCGCCGTCATAGACGGCGGTGGCGACGTCGGAGACCTCGGCGCGGGTCGGCACCGGGGCGCTGATCATCGATTCCAGCATCTGCGTCGCCACGATCACCGGCTTGCCGAGGCGGCGGGATTCGCGGATGACGCGCTTCTGCAGCGCCGGGATTTCCGGCAGCGACAGCTCGACGCCGAGATCGCCGCGCGCCACCATGATGCTGTCGGACAGCTCGGTGAGGCGGGTGAGGTGCTCGACCGCCAGCGGCTTCTCCAGCTTCAGGTTGATCTGGGCGCGGCCCTGGATCAGCTCCTTGGCCTCGATCACGTCCTCGGGGCGCTGCACGAAGGAGAGCGCGATCCACTCGACGCCGAGGTCGAGGGCGAAGAACAGGTCGGCGCGGTCCTTGTCGGTGAGGGCCGAGACGGGGAGCAGCACGTCGGGGACGTTGAAGCCCTTGTTGTTGGACAGCTTGTTGCCGGCCACCACCTCGGCCTCGATAAAGCCGGCGCCCTTCTTCACCACGCGCACGCGCACCTTGCCGTCGTCGAGCAGCACGGTGGAGCCCTCATTGAGGGCTTCGAGAATTTCCGGGTGGGGGATCGAGACGCGGGTCTCGTTGCCCGGGGTCGGGTCGGTGTCGAAGCGGATGGTCGAGCCGGCGGTCAGGTTGATGAAGCCGTTCTCGAAGCGGCCGAGGCGCAGCTTCGGGCCCTGAAGGTCGGCGAGCACGCCGATCGGCCGGCGGACTTCCTTCTCAAGTGCGCGCACAGAGGCGAGCACCCTTCCATGGTTTTCCTGCGTGCCGTGGCTGAAATTCAGCCGGAACACATCGACCCCGGCCTCGTACAAGGCCTTGATCATCTCCGGGCTCGAAGATGCCGGACCCAGCGTCGCCACGATTTTGGTCGCGCGTCCACGCCTGCTAACCATGATATCCTCCGTCGGTGGGCTTGCCGATGCGCAGCACCGGCGAACCCTCATATGAACCAAAAGTCTACTTCTGTCTCTCGGATGTTATCTTGCACCGCAGCGTGTCCCTTTCGCGACGCCGAGGGCGGATCCCATCACAAGAGCGTGCCGCAGCGGCAGGCGCGGGGGTGGCGCAGGGGGCGTATTTCCACGCCGGTGACCTGCTGGAATCGTCTTGCTGGCATGCGGAATTCTGTATACCACTATGCGTGTCGCGCATGCGGTCCCAGGCGTCTCGACGGCCTCCGTCCCCGGAAATTCCCCGCGCGCTGCCGCGGGTGACAGGGGTGGCGGAACCGGCCGGGGACGCCGGGCCGGCGAGCGGAGCCCCACCGGCCCGTCCCTGGCGACGCATGAAGAAGACGGCCAATGACCTTCTCGGGAGGAAGGCGATCTTGGGAGTGAGGCAGTGCGCATCGCAATTTTGAAGGAAGAAGCGCGGATCGAGCCGCGCGTGGCGGCCAGTGCCGACACGGTAAAGCGCTATATCGGCTTGGGTGCGACGGTTTTTGTCGCGTCGGGTGCGGGATCGGCGTCGGGGATTGGCGACGGGGAGTATGAGGGCGCGGGCGCGACCGTGGTGGCGGATAACGCTGCCGCCGTTGCCGGCGCGGACATCGTGCTCGCCGTGCGCCGGCCGGAAGCGGCGGCGCTCAAAGGTGCGAACAAGGGTGCGCTGGTCATCGCCATCGCCGATCCGCATGGCCACGAGGCCGCGCTTACCGAGATCGCCGGCACCGGCGTGTCGCTGTTCGCCATGGAGCTGATGCCGCGCATCACCCGCGCGCAGGTGATGGACGTGCTGTCCTCCCAGGCGAATCTCGCCGGCTACCGCGCGGTGATCGACGCCTCGTCCGAGTTCGGCCGGGCCTTCCCGATGATGATGACGGCGGCCGGCACGGTGCCGGCGGCGCGCGTGTTCATCATGGGCGCGGGCGTGGCCGGGCTGCAGGCCATCGCCACGGCGCGGCGCCTCGGCGCGGTGGTCTCGGCCACCGATGTGCGCCCGGCGGCGAAGGAACAGGTCGAGAGCCTCGGGGCGAAGTTCATCGCCGTCGAGGACGAGGAGTTCAAGCAGGCGGAAACCTCCGGCGGCTACGCCAAGGCGATGTCGGCGGAGTACCAGGCCAAGCAGGCGGCGCTGACCGCCAGCCACATCGCCAAGCAGGACATCGTCATCACCACGGCGCTGATCCCCGGCCGCCCGGCGCCCAAGCTGGTGTCGGCCGACATGGTGGCGTCGATGAAGCCGGGCTCTGTCATCATCGATCTCGCGGTGGAGCGCGGCGGCAATGTCGCGGGCGCGGCGCCGGGCGAGGTGGTGACGACCGCCAATGGGGTGAAGATCGTCGGGCATCTGAACGTGCCGGGCCGGCTGGCGGCGACCGCCTCGCAGCTCTACGCCAAGAACCTCTACGCCTTTGTCGAGACGCTGGTGGACAAGGGGTCGAAGGCGCTGGCGGTGAAGTGGGACGACGAGCTGGTGAAGGCGACGCTGCTGACCAAGGACGGGGCGGTGGTGCATCCCGGCTTCGCGCCGGCGCCGGCGCCGGCGGCCGAGGGCGCGTCGGCGGCGTGAGACCCGCCGTCCTCCCGGACGGCCGCAGGCCGATCCGGGATCGCATCCTCCTCCCTCATCCCCGGGCTTGACCCGGGGATCCCGCCTGACGCGGCGCGTCGGGAGACGCCTGGGTGCCCGGGTCAAGCCCGGGCATGAGGGCGCGAAGGGGGTGAGGGTCGCGCGGGCTCCGCAGCCGATCCCGGCCCGGCGCTCCGCGCCGTCCGGGATGACGCGTCGGGGCGGTGTCCGGGACGCGGCAGAGCGCCTCTTCGGGGCGCCCTATGGGGGCGCCTCTCGCGAACGCTGGTAACGAGATCAAGCCTTAAGGGCGGCCCGGCCGGGGAGATCGGCAGCCGCCTCACAGAACGGGGAATCGAGGAAATGGCCAATCCGGCAGGGGGCGTGATACTCGCCCAGAACGCGCCTGGCGTCTCCGACGCGGCGCAGGGGGCGATGGCGCAGAACGCGGCCGAAGGGGCGCGGATGGCGGCGGAAGTGGCGCGGCAGGCGGCGGAAGCGGCGCAGGCCTATGCCGCGGCGGCGCAGCAGAGCTATGCGGAACTCGCCGGCAACGCCGCGCATGCGCTGACCGGCGGGGCGATCGACCCCTTCGTGTTCCAGCTCGCCATCTTCGTGCTGGCGGTGTTCGTCGGCTATTACGTCGTGTGGTCGGTGACCCCGGCGCTGCACACGCCCTTGATGAGCGTCACCAACGCCATCTCCTCGGTGATCGTGGTCGGCGCGCTGCTCGCGGTCGGCGTCGACACGGTGGCGGAAGGCACGGGCTGGGCGCGCGGCTTCGGCTTTGTCGGCCTCGTCCTGGCGGCGGTGAACATCTTCGGCGGGTTCCTGGTGACCAGCCGCATGCTCGCCTGTACTCGAAGAAGAAGTGAGCGCGAACATGAACGCCAATCTGGTCGCGCTGCTCTATCTCGTCTCCGGTGTCCTGTTCATCCTGGCGCTGCGCGGGCTCTCCAGCCCGGTCACCTCCCGCCAGGGCAATATTTTCGGCATGGTCGGCATGACCATCGCCTTTCTCACCACGCTCGGCTCCGCGCCGCCGGCCGGCCCGGGCGGCTGGGCGCTGGTGCTCGGCGGCCTCGCGCTCGGCGGCGGCGCCGGCGCGGTCATCGCCCGCAAGATCGCGATGACGCAGATGCCGCAGCTGGTGGCCGCGTTCCACTCGCTGGTCGGCCTGGCCGCCGTGATGGTGGCGGCGGCGGCGCTCTACGCGCCGGCGGCGTTCCATATTGTCAGCGATGGCCATATCCATGCCCAGGCGCTGATCGAGATGAGCCTCGGCGTCGCCATCGGTGCCATCACCTTCACCGGCTCGGTCATCGCCTTCGCCAAGCTCAACGGCAACATGTCGGGCAAGCCGATCCTGCTGCCGGCGCGCCACCTCATCAACGCCTCGCTCGCGGGCCTGATCGTGGTGCTGATCGGCGTGCTGGTGGCGACCGAGAGCCACACCGTGTTCTGGCTGATCGTCCTTGCCGCGCTCATTCTGGGCGGGCTGATCATCATCCCGATCGGCGGCGCCGACATGCCGGTCGTGGTGTCGATGCTGAACTCCTATTCCGGCTGGGCGGCGGCAGGCATCGGCTTCACGCTGCAGAACACCGCGCTGATCATCACCGGCGCGCTGGTGGGGTCCTCGGGCGCGATCCTGTCCTACATCATGTGCAAGGGCATGAACCGCTCCTTCATCTCGGTGATCCTGGGCGGCTTCGGCGGCGACAGCGCCTCCGGCCCGGCCGGTGCGGTGGAAACGCGCCCGGTGAAGCAGGGCTCGGCCGAGGACGCGGCCTTCATCATGAAGAACGCCTCCAAGGTCATCATCGTGCCGGGCTACGGCATGGCGGTGGCGCAGGCCCAGCACGCGCTGCGCGAAATGGCCGACAAGCTGAAGGAGGAAGGCGTCGAGGTGAAATACGCCATCCACCCCGTGGCGGGCCGCATGCCCGGGCACATGAACGTGCTGCTGGCGGAAGCGAACGTGCCCTATGACGAGGTGTTCGAGCTCGAGGACATCAACTCCGAGTTCGCGCAGGCGGATGTGGCCTTCGTCATCGGCGCCAATGACGTGACCAACCCGGCGGCGAAGACCGACCCGACCTCGGCGATCTACGGCATGCCGATCCTCGACGTGGAGAAGGCCAAGACCGTGCTGTTCATCAAGCGCGGCATGGCGGCGGGCTATGCCGGCGTCGAGAACGAGCTGTTCTTCCGCGACAACACGATGATGCTGTTCGCCGACGCCAAGAAGATGGTCGAGGACGTGGTCAAGAACCTCAATCATTGAGGATGGCGCCGCGAGGGAGGGCGAGGCGGATCGGTCTCGATCGGTCTCATCGTCCACCTCACCGCACTCATCGTCCACGCCCCGAACACACGAAAAGGCCCGCCCCCCGGCGGGCCTTTTTGGCATGGGGGGACGGGGCTTAACCCGCTGTCAACCAAGACGCGTTACCGTCTTCCCATGACGCGCGGCGTATCCTGGTTTTTCGTAGCCCCGCTCGTCCTTCTGGGGCTTTCGGGTTGCAAGTTCGGGCTGTTCGATCAGCGCGAACCCTGGCGCACGGAAGCTGAAGAAAGGTGTTTGGCGGAGGGCCGTGTGAAGCCCTCCGCCTTCATCGTCCAGGACCGCGCCCTCAACGGCGCCGGCACCTGCGGCATGGACCATGCCTTCCGCATCACGGCTTTTTCGCAAGGATCTGTTGAGGTTAGCCCGCGCGCGACGCTGGCCTGCCCGATGACCTCGGCCGTCGACCAATGGGTGACACAGGACGTTCAGCCCGCCGCCATGGCCTGGTTCGGCCAGCCCGTGGTCAAGATCAAGCAGATGTCGTCCTATTCCTGCCGGCGCATGAACGGGGCGACGACGGGCAAGATTTCCGAACACGCCTTCGGCAACGGGCTCGACATTGGCGGCTTCGTTCTGGCCGACGGGCGTGAGATTTCGGTGCGCAAGGACTGGAAGGGCAGTGCCGATGCGCGCGGATTCCTGCGCACCGTGCAGGCCGATGCCTGCGAGCGGTTCACCGTCGTTCTGGCGCCTGGATCGAACATCTACCATTACGATCACATCCACATCGACCTGATGCGCCGCGCCTCCGGCTCCACTACCTGTAAGCCCTTGGCGCAGCGTCCGATTCCGCCGCGCCTGCCGGTGTATAAAGCGCCGGCCTACAAGGCGCCGCCCTATGGCGCGTCCTGGCAGACGGGCCCGATGTCGTCCGTGCCGGGCGCGGCTCAGCCGGCAGAAGACTATGGCCCGGCGGGCGACGAGCAGGAGGGTTATGACGAGGCGACCGCCAATGCGCCTCTCGCGCCCGCGCCTCTGGCACCCGCCCGCCCGGCCGCCGCCCGCGCCGCACCCGCTCCCGCTCCCGCTTATCCGCCCGCGCAGGCCTACCCGGCGCCAAGCCGTGCCCCCACCGGGAATGTGGGGGCGCCGATGGTGCTGACCCCTCCGGCGGCGAATCCTTATGAGAACGGGGGATATGCAGCCGATCCCTATCCGGCGCCCGCCCCGGCCGCACCGGCCTACCCCGCGCAAAGCTATCCCGCGCCCCGCGCGCCCGCCCCGGCCGCCCCGGCCTCGACGCGTCCCCCCGGACTGTTGCCCCCCGGCAGCATTCCACTGGCGAAATGGCTTGGCCTCGACACCACGCCGACCGGCACGGCCGGCGATGCCCGCTCGTTCACCACGACGCGTGAATTCGCCAGCCCGATCCCACCCCCGGCGGCGGCGACCGGGTCGGATTGAGCGGGTAGCTGTTCAGTCGAGCAGCGTGTCGAGGCCGCGCTTCACCCCCACCCAGCCCTGAACCTTGCGGGCGGCGAGCAGCGTGCCAGCGACATAAGGCGCGGCGGAAGAGCCAGCATCGTGGCGTATGGTGAGCCGCTCATCCGGCGCGCCGAAGATCGCTTCCACTCCCAGCACGAAGGAGGGCAGGCGCAGCGCGTGCACCCGCACCTCGCGCGTGCCTTCGCCGAAGGCGCCGCCGCGCGTCTCTGGCACACCGACCACCTCGGCAACGGGGCGCGAGGTCGCCGGCTGACGCACGCCCGCCAGCGCTTCGGCGAGTTCCCGGCCGGTGCCGGAAGGCGCGTCCGGCTTACCGGCCGAGGCGTAGTCGATGAGTTCGACATCGGCGACGTACTTTGCCGCCTCCAGCGTGAACCGCTTCAGCAGCGTCGCGGTGATGGAAAAATTGCCGGCCGCCAGCAGCCCTTTCCGCTGCGCCTGCGCCACTTCGTCGAGTTCGGCGTAGTCGGCGGCACCGAGCCCCGAGGTTCCGATCACGACGCAGAGGCCGGCCTCCAAAGCGGCGCGGACATTGGCTTTCACCGCGCCGGGCTTGGTGTAGTCGATCATCACATCGGCGGGAACGGCGAGGGCTTCCGCGACGCTGGCGAAGACCGGAACACCGGTCGCGGCCCCACCGAGCGCGGTGCCGAGGTCGGCGCCAGCATGGGAGCGGGCGACACCGGCGACGAGTTCGAGATCGGGCGCGGCGGCTGTGGCGGGTGTGAGCGCGCGCCCGACCCAGCCGGTGGCGCCGGCGAGAATGATGCGGATCGCCATAGGGTGAACTCCTTCACGGTTGACGGCAGCCAAGCCGTAGCAAGCCGTGAGCCCGGCGCCAATGGCACGGGGGAAGAGTGGGTGCCAGCCGGCCTATAAGCCGGGTTTTGTATGGCGGGATTTCTCCCACGTGACGGCCATTCCTCTGGGACGCCAATTGCTTGGCGCCTCGAGCAGTCAACCCGGGCGGCTGTCCGAAGACGGGACCTGAAGCGTAGCTTCGTGCCACCCCTATACGACTTTGCTCCCGGTGGGGTTTGCCGTGCCGCCTCCGTTGCCGGACGCGCGGTGCGCTCTTACCGCACCGTTTCACCCTTACCCCGGGCGAACCCGTGGCGGTCTGATTTCTGTGGCACTTTCCCTAGGGTCGCCCCCGCCGGACGTTATCCGGCACCGTGTCTCCGTGGAGCCCGGACTTTCCTCGGCATCTTGCGATGACGCGGCCGTCCGGCCGGCTGGCGGTCTGCACATGCGGGAGTGCGGCGCCGCCGTCAAGTGCGCGGGTGAGGAAGAGGCCATGGGCGCCGCCCCGCCCACAGGGCAAATCCGGCACGCGGGGCATCGGCGTCAGTTGGAGGCCATGATGGTGCGTGCCTTGGAGCAGTAGCTGCGCGCGGTCGCCGACATACGCTTGGCGCCGTGCCCGCCCTGATAGCGCATCACGGTGCCGCAGGTGTCGCCGGTGGCGAGGCGATAGGCGCCGGCGAGGTAGCGCATGCCCCAGCGGATGTTGGTCGCGGGCTCGTAGAGTTTCGCGCGGGAGCCCTTGTAGCCCATGCCGCGCGCGGTCTGGTGCTTGATCTGCATGAGGCCGACCTCACCGGCGCGCCCGGTGGTCTGGACCTTCCAGTTGCTTTCGATGCGCACCACGGCGCGGGCGAGGGCGACGGGGATGCCGTTGGCGCGCGCCTCGCGGTCGACGAGTTCGGTCAGATTAGCTCTGGAGGATGAGAGGTTTATCTCAGAAGATGCGCGGGGCGGCGGCGCCGGCCGCTCGAAAATCGATTTCGCATCCACGATGTTCGGTAGGAGTGGGATGAAGAGGGAGGAGACGATCAGAGCAGAGAAGAGGCGGGAAACGTTCATCAGACGGTTAAAGCCTTTCGGTCCGGTTTTGGAAGCCGGGGAAAAGCCAAGACAATCAGGTACGAATGTGACCTATGCCGCACAAGAACCGTCGCATTGCCGACAAGCGAAGGCCGCAACCCGCCGGCAGTACCGCGCAATGTGGTGTCATCGCAGCGGGCTCGAACAATGATTGCGGGACAACCGCGCCAGGCGCAGCATCCTGTCGCGCGCTGCTCGCATTTGAGGCGCGGCGCTATTTCAGGCGGCCTAGGCGCTTGGCGCTGCGCCCGCCACACCCGTCGGGCGCGCCGCGCAGAGCGCGTAGAGCGTCGCCAGTGTCGAGACATCGGCGACACCATCGACACGGGCGCGGCGGAAATGGCGCTGGAAGGCCCGGACGACCGCCTCGGTCTGGGCGCAATAGGTGCCACTTACCGGCACGCCATAGCCATAGAGAGCGAGCATGGCCTGGAGCGCTTCTATGGGTTGGCCGTGCTCGCCCCGCATGAAGAACCGTCCGTCGCTGGGCGGGACTTCCTCGACGAGATGCCCGACCCCGAAGCGGTGCAGAATTTCCCAAGGAAACTTCTCGCCGGGGTCGTCTTTGCGCGTTGGGGCGACATCGGAATGGGCGAGCACCCGGTCGGGCGGGATCGGCTGGCGCGACAGGATGTCCTTGGCCAGCGCCGTCACGGCCTCGATCTGGACGGCGGGAAAGGGCGGGTAGCCGAATTCATGACCAGGATTGGCGATTTCGATGCCGATCGCATGCGAGTTGATGTCAGTGGCCCCCGCCCAGAAGGCGGCGCCGGCGTGCCAGGCGCGGCGCGCTTCCGGCACCAGCTGGAGAATGCGGCCATTCTCCAGAACCACATAATGCGCCGAGACTTGCCGCTCCGGCGCGCGCAGCCAGGCGACCGCCTCGGCGCTCGATTCCATGCCCGTATAGTGCAGGAGCAACATGTCCGGGCGGGCGACCCCGAGGCGCGGGCCGTGGTTGGGCGAGGGCAGGACCTCGGCGACCAGCGGCGAGTCGGGCGGGAAGGGGCTGTGGGTGTCGCTCATCCAGCAGCAGCTAATGCCGGACCCGGCGTGATTCAACAGATTCTTAAGGTTCATGGGGCGTTAATGCCGGGATGCCGACTGCGGCGGAATCACCTGTGTGGAAGCCCCACAGACGGTGGTCTGTCACGGTCATTCCATTGACGACCATCATATCCCATGGTATCCCAGATCATCCCGTTGCAGTACCGCGTAACCAAGGCCGACGGCGCCGTTTCGGCGCCGGTCGTTCGGCATTTGTTGCGCGGCGAGCACATTGCGGCGGGGCGTGTTTGCGTAGGGGCGTGCCGGGCCGATGGAACGTTTCGTATCGACCTACCCGATGCGGCTCGATTCCAAGGGCCGGATGTCGATCCCGGCGCCGTACCGCGCGCTTCTTGCGCGGGACGGGCTGGAGCACCTTTACTGCCATCCGGCGCTCGACCTTCCCGCCCTGCAGGCGGGCGGCGCGCGGCTGATGGCGGGGATCGACGCCCTGATCGCGTGCTATCCGCCCTATTCGGAAGCGCGGGAGGAACTGGCGGGCGCGCTCTACGGGGCGATCGAGATGGTCAAGCTCGATCCGGAGGGCCGCGTGATGCTCGGCGAGGGGCTGAAGGCCCATGCGCACATCAAGGACGAGGCCGTTCTGGTCGGTCTCGGCGATCATTTTCGGATCTGGGAGCCCGATCGCTTCCGGGCGCATCTGGCGGAGGCCACTGCCAGAGTGCGCGCGCTGAAGCAGGAGATCGGCTCTCAGGGGGCGACGCGGGATTCCCGCGCCGATGGGGCATGATGACGGGTCGCGGCGGTTCGGAGACGGACGCTGCCGGCGGACCGGCCCGTCATCTGCCTGTCCTGCTGAACGAAGTTCTGCATTATCTCGCCCCGCAGCCGGGCGGCGTGTATGTCGACGGCACCTTTGGCGCCGGCGGCTACACACGCGCCATTCTGGGCGCGGCGGAGTGCCGCGTGGTCGCCATCGACCGCGATCCCAACGCGATCCGCGACGGGCAGGCGCTGGTCGCGGAATTTGGCGGACGCCTCACGCTGGTGCCGGCGCGCTTCAGCGCGCTCGACGCTGTGGTGGAAGCGGAGGGCGAGCCGCTGGTCGATGGCGTCGTGCTGGATATCGGCGTCTCCTCCATGCAGCTTGACGAGGGCGAGCGCGGCTTTTCCTTCCGCCGCGACGGGCCGCTCGACATGCGCATGTCGCAGGATGGGCCGTCCGCCGCCGATCTGGTGGCGAAGCTCTCCGAGACCGAACTCGCCAATCTGATCTACCGTTTCGGCGAGGAGCGTCGCTCGCGGGCGGTGGCGCGCGCCATCGTCGAAGCGCGGGTGCAGACGCCGATCGAACGCACGCTGCAGCTTGCCGACATCATCTCCAAGGTGGTGTGGGCGAAGCCGCACGAGCCGCATCCGGCCACCCGCACCTTTCAGGCGCTACGCATCGCGGTGAATGACGAGCTGGGCGAACTCGCCCGCGCGCTGGAGGCCGCCGAGCGTGTCCTCAAGCCCGACGGGCGGCTGGTGGTGGTGACCTTCCACTCGCTGGAAGACCGCATCGTCAAGAATTTCTTCGCCAACCGCGCCAAAATTGCCGCCGGTTCACGCCATCTGCCGGCGGTGGCGGGTGCGGCGCCGAGCTTCACGCTTGTGGCGCGCGGCGCGGTCGAGCCGGGTGAAGAGGAGCGGGCGGCCAATCCGCGGGCTCGCTCGTCCAAGCTGCGGGCCGCCGCCCGCACCGCAGCGCCGGCTCATGCCGGGGGTGACCTCGGCTCGCTGCTGCCGCCTCTGCCCGCCCTTGATGCTCCCCGCCGTCGCTGAGGTCGAGACATGTTCCGCATACTCAACGCCGTCTCGGTCATCGCGCTCCTCGCCGCGGCGGGCATCGTCTACCATGTCAAATACTCCTCGGCCTTCGAGGCGCAGGAAATCGCCAAGCTGCGGACCGAAATCCGGTCCGAGCGCGACCGCATCGCCATTCTTCATGCCGAATGGGCGCGCCGCACCGCGCCCGACCGCGTTCAGGCCCTGGCGGAAAAGCACCTCGACATGCAGCCGCTCGATGTCGACCATATGGACCGTCTCGCCAGCCTTCCTGCGAAGCCGGACGCAGGCGGCGACGGGCTGAGCGGTATGATAGAGGCGCTGGTGGACGGCCCCTCTCTTAATCCACCGGCACCGGAAGCGGCCGCGCCGAAGCCGTCCAGGCCGGCGCGCAGCGCCCCGGTGGCCAAGCTGCCCGACGATGCGCCGCTGCCCGAACAGCCCTTCTCCGCCGAACCGCTGCCCCTCTCGGCGATGCCGCCGGCGGGAACGATGGGGACCGCGCGTCGCAGCCCCGCGGGCGCGCAGGGCGTCGTCGGCGCGCCGCTCAACCCGGTTACGGCGGCGCCGCTGCTTCCCCCCGGCGATATCGGCCAGTAAGCGCGAGGTGGCACCATGAGCATCGTATCCAACCTCTCCGCCCCCGCGATCGGCCGCCGCCTGCTTCGCCTGCCGCACGCCTTGATGCGGGGGCTGCTCGCCATTATGCGGGCCGCTTTCGGACGCGGCCGGCCGGAAGCTCATGCCGTCGCGCGCGCGCGCATCGTGTTGTGCATGATCGTGTTCGGCGGCGTCTACCTCGCCATTGGCGGCCGGCTGGCCATGCTGGCCTCGGCGCCCGAGGGCGCGGTGGCGCGGCGCATCGTTGCTACCGATGCGGTCGCTTCGGCGCGGCCGGACATTGTAGACCGCAACGGGCTGGTGCTGGCCACGGATGTGAAGTCGGCCTCGCTCTATGGCGAACCCCGCCGGCTGATCGATGTCGACGAGGCGGTCGAGGCGCTGACCGCCGTTCTGCCCGACCTCGACGCCAACGAACTGCGCCAGCGGCTCTCCACCGATCGCGGCTTCATCTGGCTCAAGCGCGACATCACCCCGCAGCAGCAGCGGGAAATCCACAATCTCGGGCTGCCCGGCATCGGCTTCATGACCGAGAACCGGCGCATCTATCCGGGCGGCACGCTTGGCGCCCATGTGCTCGGTTCGACAAACATCGACAATCAGGGCATTGCCGGCATCGAGAAATGGGTCGACACGCGCGGGCTCTCCGATCTTCACCTTGCAGGCTTTGCGACCGACCGTCAGCAGGAGCCGGTGGAACTGGCGCTCGATCTGCGCGTGCAGCACGTGCTGCGCGACGAGCTTTTCGCCGCCAAGGAGAAGTTCAAGGCCATCGCCGCCGCGGGAACGGTCGTGGATGTGCGCACCGGCGAGATCGTCGCCATGGCCTCGCTGCCGGATTTCGACGCCAATGACCCGGCGCGCTCGCTCGATCCGAAGAACCTCAACCGCCTGACCACCGGCGTGTTCGAGATGGGGTCGACCTTCAAGGCGCTGACCTTCGCCATGGCGCTGGACAGCGGCCGCTTCAACATCAATTCGACGCTGGATGCGCGCGGGGCGCTGAGCTTTGGGCGTTTCAAGATCAGCGACTATCACGCGGAAAACCGCGTTCTGACGCTTCCCGAAGTGTTCCTGTTCTCGTCCAACATCGGCACCGCGAAGATGGCGCTATCGCTCGGCGTGGACGCGCACAAGGCGTTCCTCGCCAAGGCCGGGCAGCTTGACCGGCTGCGCACGGAACTGCCGGAAAGCGCCATGCCGATCGTCCCCAAGCGCTGGGGCGAGGTGAACACGGCGACCATCGCCTTCGGCCATGGCCTCGCGGTTGCGCCGCTGCAGGCGGTGATGGCCGTGAACGCGCTGGTGAATGGCGGCTATCTCATTCCCCCGACCTTCCTCAAGCGCACGCGGGAGGAGGCGATGGCGCTCGGCACGCCGATCATCAAGCCGGAAACGAGCGCCAAGATGCGTTACCTGCTGCGGCTCAACGCGGAGAAGGGCTCGGCCAAGAAGGTCAATGTTCCCGGCTTCTATGCCGGCGGCAAGACCGGCACAGCGGAAAAGGTGATCAATGGCCGCTATTCAAAGACGCGGCTGCTCACGACCTTCACGGGTGTGTTTCCAATGGACAATCCCCAGTACCTCGTGCTGGTGATGCTGGATGAGCCGCAGCCGGTCGAGGGCACCTATGGCTTCGCCACCTCCGGCTGGAATGCGGCGCCGACCACGGGCAAGATCATCTCGCGCATCGCTCCGATGCTCGGAATCATGCCGCGTACCGACGTGCCGCCGGCCGAGAGTCTGCTCGCCAACACGACGCTGGCCCGGGCGCAGTGATGTAGAAGGCGCCCGCCGTGGCGCGCAGGACGACGCCAATGCGTGACCAGATACAACCCACCGTCGACTGCGCCCGCCGCCTCAGCCTTCGGGGGCTGATCGGCGAGGACGCCGATTACGAGGCCGCCTCTCCGGAACTCGCTGTGGCCGAGCCGGCGCTCGACAGCCGTTCGGTTCGGGCGGGAGATGTTTTCTTCGCGCTTGCCGGTGTGAAGAGCGACGGACTTTCCTTCGTGCGCGAGGCCATCGACCGCGGGGCGGTCGCCCTTGTCGCGGAGGGGGCAAGGCCGACATGGCTTGATCCTGCCATTTCCTATGTGCGTGTCGGCAATGCCCGGCACTCCATGGGTCTGGCGGCTGCCCGCGCCTTTCCCCGCCAGCCCGAGACCATCGCCGCCGTCACCGGCACCTCCGGAAAGACCTCGGTGGCCTCCTTCACCCGGCAGATCTGGCAGGGGCTCGGCTTCTCCGCTGCCAGCCTCGGCACGCTCGGTGTGGTGGCGCCTTCAGGAGCCGTCAAGGGCGCGCTCACCACGCCCGACCCCATCACTCTGCATCGCACCTTGCACCACCTCGCCGAAGAGGGCGTCACACATCTGTGCCTGGAAGCGTCCTCCCACGGGCTCGACCAACGCCGGCTCGACGGGGTGCGGCTCAAGGCCGGCGGCTTCACCAACCTCTCGCGCGATCATCTCGACTATCACCCTGACATGCAGGCCTATCTCGACGCCAAGATGCGGCTGTTCCGCGATCTCGTGCCTCTCGGCGGCGGGGCGGCGGTGTGGGTGGACAGCACCGAAGGCAGTCACGTTGCGCAGGTCGCTGCCGAGCATGAGCTCAACCTGCTCGGCATCGGCACGACGGGAGCCGGCATCGCGCTGCTCGAACGTGTGGATGAGGGGCTGGGCCAACGGCTTGAGATCGAGATCGACGGTGCGCGCCACACGGTGAAACTGCCGCTCGTCGGCGCGTTCCAGGCGTGCAATGCGCTCGTCGCTGCCGGTCTTGCCTTGCTCACCGGTGCGGCTGCCCGCGAAGTGCTGCCGCTGCTGGAGACGCTGGAAGGCGTGCCGGGACGGCTCGAACTCGTCGGTACGCAAGACGGCGCCGGCGTGTTTGTCGACTACGCGCACAAGCCCGACGCGCTGGCCAACGCGCTCGACGCGCTGCGGCCCTATGCGAGCGGGCGGCTGATCGTCGTCTTCGGCTGCGGCGGTGATCGTGACCGGGGCAAGCGCCCGATCATGGGCGCAATCGCCACCGCCAAGGCCGATGTCGTGATCGTCACCGACGACAATCCGCGCAGCGAAGATCCCGCCGCGATCCGGGCGGCGATTCTGGCCAGTGCGCCGGGTGCGCGCGAGATTGGCGACCGTGCGGAAGCCATCAAAGCCGCGCTGGACGAGGCGGCAGCGGGAGATGTGGTGCTGATTGCCGGGAAGGGTCACGAAACCGGCCAGATTATCGGCGACCGGACGCTGCCATTTTCCGACCGCGACGTCGCGGTCGGGCTTCTCGGGAGATAAGCGCATGAGCGCCGGTTCGGCTGCTGTATCGCCGCTGTGGACGCCGGAGGCGCTCGCGCAGGCTACCGGAGGAGTGCTCGCCGGTGCGCCGGCCGCGGCCATTGGCGGCGTCTCCATCGATACCCGCACTCTGCGGCCGGGCGATGTGTTCTTCGCGCTTCGCGGCGACAACAGTGACGGCCATGCCTATGTCGCCATGGCGCATGAGCGCGGCGCGGCACTGAGCGTGGTCGAGCGCGGGCGCGCCGGCGACATGCCGGACGCCGCGTCGCTGCTTTTGGTGGACGATGTGCTCCGTGCGCTGGAAGCGGCGGGACGCGTCGCCCGGGGGCGCACCCGCGCCCGCATCGTCGGTGTCACCGGTTCGGTCGGCAAGACCACGACCAAGGAAGCACTGGCTCTGGCGCTGGGAGCGGACGGCTCGACCCATGCCTCGGCGGCGTCCTACAACAATCACTGGGGCGTGCCGCTTTCCCTCGCCCGCATGCCGCAGGACAGCGTTTACGGCGTGTTCGAACTCGGCATGAACCATGCCGGTGAGATCGCGATGCTTGTGGACATGGTGCGTCCGCATGTGGCGATCATCACCACCATCGAGCCGGTCCATATCGCCCAGTTCGACAGCGTGGAAGGCATCGCCGATGCCAAGGCGGAAATCTTCACCGGCGTAACGCCCGGTGGCGCGGCCGTGCTCAACCGCGACAACCGGCATTACGAGCGGCTGGTCGCCGCCGCGCGGGCGGCGGGCATCGGCACGATCATCGGTTTCGGCGAGGCGGAAGGCGCGCAGGCCCGGCTCACCAGCGTCAATCTCCAGCCGCATATGTCGACCGCCATGGCCGACATCATGGGTGAGAGCGTCAGCTTCAAGGTCGGGCTGCCCGGTCGCCATATCGTGCAGAACGCGCTCGCCGTTCTCGCCGCGGCGAAGCTCGCGGGCGCCGATCTGTGCCTCGCCGCGCTGGCTCTGTCGGCGCTCGGCGCTCCCCCGGGGCGCGGCGTGCGCACCGCCCTCGCGGTCAAGGGCGGGCGCGCGACGGTCATCGACGAAAGCTACAACGCCAACCCCGCCTCGATGCGCGCGGCGCTGGCCGTGCTTGGTACCACACCCCCGACGGGGCGCGGTCGGCGCATCGCCGTGCTCGGCGACATGCTGGAACTCGGCCCGCAGGGCGAGGCGATGCACCGTGAACTCGCCCTGTCCGCTGCCGCCGCCGATTTGGTCTTCTGCGCCGGCCCGCTGATGCGGGCACTGTGGGAGGCGCTTACCGAAAGCCGCCGCGGCGGCTGGGCGCCGGATGCGGCGGCGCTTCTGCCTCTGGTGGCCGAGCGGCTGCGCGGCGGCGACGTGATTATGGTCAAGGGCTCCAATGGCAGTCGCATGGGGCCGCTGGTGCGTGCACTCATCGAACGTTTTCCCGCCGACCGCCTTGCGGAAACGGCGGAATCGTCGGAATGAGCCGCGCCGTTCCTTTCTTCCCGATTCCGGGCCTGAACACTTGCCTGGCGCGGCGCGCCGGCTTGCCGCCCCGCCCACCCCAAGGTTGATCTTCCATGCTGCAATGGCTCGCCGAACTCCAGGGAAGCGTCCCGGCGGTTAACGTCTTCCGCTACATCACTTTCCGCACCGGCGGGGCGATCATCACCGCGCTGCTGTTCGTTTTCATGTTCGGCCCGGCGATCATCGCCCTGCTGCGGCTGAAGCAGGGCAAGGGCCAGCCCATCCGCACCGACGGGCCGCAGTCGCATCTGCTGACCAAAAAGGGCACGCCCACCATGGGCGGGCTGATGATCTTCTCGGGGCTCATGGTGGCGACGCTGCTCTGGGGCAACCTGTCCAACCCCTATGTCTGGGTGGTGCTGTTCGTCACCATAGGCTTCGGCCTGATCGGCTTCTATGACGACTATCTCAAGGTCACGAAGCAGACCCATAACGGGCTGTCGGGCAAGTCGCGCCTCGCCATTGAGGCGCTGATCGCCGGCACGGCGGCGGTCGTCATCATGCATGTCGGCCGCGAGCCGCTGTCCTCTTCGCTGGCCTTTCCCTTCTTCAAGGACCTGCTGCTCGATCTTGGCTGGTTCTTCGTCGTCCTCGGTGCCTTCGTCATCGTCGGCGCCGGCAATGCGGTGAACCTGACCGACGGCCTCGACGGCCTCGCCATCGTGCCCGTCATGGTGGCCGCAGGCAGCTTCGGGATGATCTCCTATCTCTCCGGCAACGTGCTGTTCGCGGATTACCTTCAGATCCACTATGTCGCCGGGGTGGGCGAACTGGCGGTGATCTGCGGTGCCATCATTGGCGCGGGCATCGGCTTTCTCTGGTTCAACGCGCCGCCGGCGCAGATCTTCATGGGCGATACCGGTTCGCTGGCGCTCGGCGGGCTCCTCGGCACCATCGCGGTCGCCACCAAGCACGAGATCGTGCTGGCGGTGATCGGTGGCCTGTTCGTGCTGGAGGCGGTCTCGGTGATCGTCCAGGTCGCCTCCTTCAAGCTCACTGGCAAGCGCGTGTTCAAGATGGCGCCGATCCACCACCATTTCGAGCAGAAGGGCTGGACCGAGCCGCAGATTGTCATCCGCTTCTGGATCATCGCGGTGGTGCTGGCACTGATCGGCCTGTCGACGCTGAAGCTCCGGTGAGCGCCAGCGTCTCCGTTCATCCCGGCAGCGCCAGCACCTTCTTCACATTGGCGGCGTGTACCGCCTCATAGGGGGCGAAATAGGCCAGCGTCCCGGTGGCGAGATCGCCGGCGATGAAAGTGGAAAGGTCCTGGTCCGCCAATGCCATGTCGATGCGCGTGTGCAGCAGCTTGCTGACATAGCGCAGCGTGGCATCGATCAGTTCCGGGCCGTAGCCGCCGGCGGCGATCACGTCCAGTGCGCCGTGATTGGGCAGGATGCGGGCATAGCCCCACTGCCGGATGCGCTTCAACTCCTCGATATGCACCGGCAGCCGCTCGGCCTCGGCGACATAGGTGATCGGCTCTTCCAGCGTATCGCCAGCGAGCATGAGGCCGAGCTGCGGCAGCAGCAGGATCAGCCCGTCATGGCTGTGGATCTCCGCCGGTTCCAGCTTCACGGTGAGGCGGCCGACAGAAAGCTCGGTCGGGCCGGTGATGATCTTGTTCGGCATGACCAGCGGAAAGATCGGCGGGTCGCCGTTCTCCAGCGCCACGCGGTTGGCGGCGAGCGCACGTTCGGTGCGGTCGAGGGCGATGATCTCGTCTGTGGCGAAGACGGCGTTGCCGGCCACATGGTCGTCGTGCCAGTGGCTCAGCACGACCCGGAAGGAGGTGACGCCCGCTTCTTCCAGCGTCCGGCGCATCATCTGCGCGTGGGGAATCGAGATGTGGGTGTCGTAGAGCAGCGCCTCATTGCCATCTACCACCGCATAGACGCAGACGCCGAGGGCATAGGCGCCATCGTCGAGCCAGTTCGGCGCCGCCGAATGCGCCCGCGCGCCGTCGATCCGGCCGTCATAGAAGGCGTAGATGTTGGGATGCGGCCGCAGCACGCGCATCGTCGAGCCGAGGGGAAGTAGAGCGGGGGCGGGCATGGCAGGCTCTCAGGCTGGGGGGAGGTCGCCGGTGTCGTCGGCAGGCCGATCATTTCATCGCCCGGTGAAATGCGCTAGCGAGAGGAGCCCGCCCTGTCCTTTTTGCGGGTGCCGCTCCTGAGGTTGTTCCCGATGATACCCGTATCTTCCTTCAAGGACCGCGCTGTCGCCCTGTTCGGGCTCGGTGGGTCGGGCCTCGTCACCGCCCGTGCGCTGCTCGCCGGGGGGGCAAAGGTCACCGCGTGGGATGATTCGCCTGCCTCGGTGGAGAAAGCTTTGGCGGAGGGCATCCCGACCGGCGACCTTGCCAGGGCCGACTGGTCGGGTTTCGCCGCGCTGGTTCTGGCGCCGGGGGTGCCGCTCACCCATCCCGAACCGCATTGGACGGTGAAGAAGGCGCGGGCCGCCGGCGTGGAGGTCATCGGCGATATCGAGCTGTTCTGCCGCGAGCGGCGCGCGGCGGGGCGCCCCGCTTTCGCGGCGATCACCGGCACCAATGGCAAATCGACCACCACGGCACTGCTCGCCCATCTGCTCAAAGTCGGCGGCCGCGATGTGCAGATCGGTGGCAATTTCGGGCCTGCCATTCTGGGGCTGGAGCCGCCGAAGGGGCGCCGTGCCTATGTGATCGAATGCTCCTCCTACCAGATCGACCTCGCGCCGAGCCTCGATCCGGCGGTGGGAATCCTGCTCAATCTCTCTCCCGATCATCTCGACCGGCATGGGACGATGGAGCATTACGCCGAGGTGAAGGAGCGCCTCATCTCTGGCATCGAAGCCGGCGGCACGGCGGTGATCGGCGTCGATGACGACTGGTCGCGCGCCATCGCTGATCGCGCGGAAGCGGCGGGCAAGCATGTGGTGCGGGTCTCGGTGCGGGAGCTGCTGCAGGACGGGGTTTCTCTCGAGGGCGCCGATCTCGTCGTCAGGGAGAACGGCACGCGCGTATTTTCCCTTCCGCTTGCCGGCATCGGCTCGCTGCGCGGCGCGCATAACGCGCAGAACGCCGCCGCCGCCTTTGCCGCCGCCCGTGCCCTCGGCCTCGCTCCGGAGGTGATCGCCACCGGCATGAAAAGCTTCCCCGGCCTAGCCCATCGCATGGAGCAGGTGCGCACCCTAGGTCCGACGTTGTTCGTCAACGATTCCAAGGCCACCAATGCCGATGCGGCCGAGCGGGCGCTGACCTCGTTCGAGGACATCTTCTGGATTGCCGGCGGCAAGCCCAAGGAAGGCGGCATCGAGCCGCTCCGGCCGTTCTTTCCGCGGGTGCGCAAGGCCTATCTGATCGGCGTCGCCGCCGAGGCCTTCGCCGCGACGCTGGGCGAGACGGTGCCGTTCGAGATGTGCGGGACGCTGGATGTGGCGGTCGCCCGCGCGGCTGCGGACGCGTCGGCGTCGGGTCTGGCGCATCCGGTGGTTCTGCTGTCGCCCGCCTGCGCCAGCTTCGACCAGTACCGCAACTTCGAGGTGCGGGGCGACGCGTTCCGCGATCTCGTCAACGCCCTTCCGGCGGCCTGAGGCAGCGCCGGCATTAAGTCGGCGTCAACCTTAACCGTCCCATACTCCGGCAAAGCGTTTCCCGGAGTGGCGTATATGATATCGCGTGCCGAAAGGACGGTGGTCGGCGAATGGTGGTGGACCATAGACCGGCTGCTGCTCGGCGCTCTCGCCGCCTTGATGATCATCGGCATCGTGCTGGCGCTGGCGGCGAGCCCGCCGGTGGCGGCGCGCATCGGCATCCCCGACCCGTTCCATTTCGTGAACCGGCAGGTGATGTTCCTGGTGCCGGCGTTGATCATTCTGCTCGCCACCTCGTTCCTGTCGCCGCGCAACATCAGGCGCATCGCGCTGGTGTTGTTCTTCCTGTTCCTCGGCCTCGTCTGCGCCACGCTGGTGATCGGGCCGGAAGTGAAGGGTGCGCGGCGCTGGCTCAACATCGCCAGCGTCACGGTACAGCCGTCCGAATTCCTCAAGCCGAGCTTCGTCATCATCGCCGCCTGGCTGTTTTCGGAAAGCGTGCGCCGGCCGGAAATGCCGGGCCAGTTCCTCGCCATCGGCCTGCTCGGCATGGTGGTGACGCCCTTGGTGATGCAGCCGGATTTCGGCCAGACCATGCTGGTCTCGCTGGTGTGGGGAAGCCTGTTCTTCCTCGCGGGGCTGCGCATCATCTGGGTGGTTGGCCTCGGCGGCATTGGCGCCACCGGCCTGTTCATCGCCTATAAGACGGTGCCGCACGTCACCCAGCGCATCGACCGCTTCATGAATCCGGATTCCGGCGACACCTATCAGATCGATTTGTCGATCAACTCCTTCCTCAATGGCGGATGGCTGGGGCAGGGGCCGGGCGAGGGCAGCTTCAAGAAGGTGCTGCCCGACGGGCACACTGACTTCATCTTCGCCGTCGCCGGTGAGGAGTTCGGTGCGGTTTTGTGCCTGATGATCGCCAGCCTGTTCGCCTTCATCGTGCTGCGTGCGCTATCGCGGGCGCTGAATGACGAGGACCCCTTCGTGCGCTTCGCCACGGCGGGCCTCGCCATGCTGTTCGGGCTGCAGTCCTGCATCAACATGATGGTCAACCTGCACATGATGCCGGCCAAGGGCATGACGCTGCCCTTCGTCTCCTATGGCGGCTCGTCGCTGCTGTCGCTCGCTTATGGCATGGGCATGCTGCTCGCCCTGACGCGCCGGCGCCCGCGCACCGCGACGCTGGCCGAGCTGGAGCGGCTCGGCACCCGTCTCGGCGCGCCGATGCCGCGTCCGGCGTGAGGCGCACCATGGCACCCGCCTCGCGTCCGCTTGTCATGCTTGCCGCCGGCGGCACCGGCGGTCATCTTTTCCCCGCCGAGGCGCTGGCCGGTGTGCTGGCCGCGCGCGACATCGACGTCGATCTCGTCACCGATTCGCGCGCCGCCCGCTATGCCGGCCATTTTCCCGCGCGGCGCCTGCACGTGCTGCCGGCCGAGACGGTGCGCGGGCGCTCGCCCGTCGCGCTGGCGCGCACCGCGCTCACGCTTGGGCTCGGCTTCGCGAAGGGCTTCCGGCTGATGCGGGCGATGCGGCCGGCAATCGTTGTCGGGTTTGGCGGCTATCCCACCCTGCCGCCCATACTCGCCGCCCATTATGCCGGCTTCCCAACCCTGATCCATGAAGCCAATGCGGTGATGGGACGGGCCAACACGCTTCTCGCGTCCCGTGTTACCGCCATCGCCTCCGGCTATCCCGCCATCTGCGCCGGCAAGCCTGCCCTCGCGGCCAAGGCTCACCACACCGGCAACCCCGTCCGTCCGGCGGTGATCGCCGCCGCTGAAGTGCCCTTCGCCCCCCTGGCGCCGGACGGACCGATCCATCTTCTGGTGACCGGCGGCAGCCAGGGCGCGCGGGTGATGAGCGAGGTGGTGCCGGCGGGCGTGGAAGCGCTCGACCCGGCGCTGCGCGCCCGGCTTCGTCTCGTGCAGCAGGCCCGACCGGAGGACCTTGAGGCGGTGCGCGCCACCTATTCCCGGCTCGGCGTGAGCGCGGAGGTGGCGCCCTTCTTCTCCGATCTGCCGGCGCGGATTGCTCAGGCGCACCTCGTCATCTCCCGTTCCGGTGCGATGACCGTGGCGGAACTGGGTGTGATCGGCCGCCCTTCCATTCTTGTGCCATTGCCTGGTGCGCTCGACCAGGACCAGCTGGCTAACGCCACCGCGCTTGCCAATGGCGGCGGCGCGGTGGTGATGCCGCAGAGCCATTTTACACCGGAGAGCTTCGCCGCCGCCATCGCCCGTCTGGCCGGTGAAGCGGGGCGGCTGGAGGCGATGGCCAGCGCCGCCCGTGCTATGGGCCGGGCCGATGCCGCTGAGCGCCTCGCCACGCTCGTGATCGCGGTCGGCAAGATCCATGTCTAGGATCGCGCCCGCCCGTCTTCTCTCTCACCAGACCAAAGGCCCGGTGACGGGCGCAATGCGCTCGTCTATTTCTGCGCGCCGGCAAAGGACGCCTGCCGCGCGCGCGGGCGGAAGGAACATCCCATGAAGCTCCCGCTCTCCCTCGGCCCCATCCATTTCGTCGGCATTGGCGGCATCGGCATGAGCGGCATTGCCGAGGTGCTGCACAATCTCGGCTACACCGTGCAGGGTTCGGATGTCGCCGAGAGCGCCAATGTGAAGCGCCTCGCCGAGAAGGGCATCAAGGTGCTGATCGGCCATGCGAGCGGCAACATCGACGGCGCCGAGGTGCTGGTGGTCTCCACCGCCATCCGCCGCGACAATCCCGAGCTGGTCGCCGCCCGTGCCAAGCGCCTACCGGTGGTGCGTCGCGCCGAAATGCTGGCCGAGCTGATGCGGCTGAAGAGCTGCGTCGCGATCGCCGGCACACATGGCAAGACCACGACCACGTCCCTCGTCGCCACCCTTCTCGATGCTGGCGGTTTCGATCCCACCGTCATCAATGGCGGCATCATCAATGCCTATGGCACCAATGCGCGCCTGGGCGATGGCGAATGGATGGTGGTGGAGGCGGATGAAAGCGACGGCACCTTCCTCAAGCTGCCGGTCGAGGTCGCCATCGTCACCAATATCGACCCGGAGCATCTCGACCACTTCAAGACCTTCGAAGCGGTGCAGGCGGCGTTCCGCAGCTTCATCGACAATCTGCCCTTCTACGGCTTCGCCGTCATGTGCACGGATCATCCCGTGGTGCAGGACCTCGTCGGCCATGTCGAGGATCGCCGCGTCATCACCTATGGCGAGAACCCTCAGGCGGATGTTCGCCTGGTCGAACTCGACCTGCGCGGCGGCATGTGCCGGTTTGGTGTTCTGTTCCGTGACCGCACCGGCGCGGTGGTGCACGAATTGCGCGATCTCGTGCTCCCGATGCCGGGCAAGCACAATGCGCTGAACGCTACCGCCGCGATCGCCGTTGCGTATGAACTCGGCGCCAGTGACGAGCAGATTCGCAGCGCGCTGGCCGGCTTCGGTGGCGTGAAGCGGCGCTTCACCCGCACCGGCGAGGTGGGCGGTGTCACCATTTTCGACGATTATGGCCACCACCCCGTGGAAATCGCCGCCGTGCTGCGGGCGGCCCGCGCCTCGACCGAGGGGCAGGTGATCGCCATCGTCCAGCCGCACCGCTACACAAGGCTGCAATCGCTCTTCGACCAGTTCGCCACCTGCTTCAACGACGCCGATCATGTGATCGTCGCCGATGTCTATGCGGCCGGCGAGGCGCCGATCCCCGGCATCGACCGCGATCATCTGGTCGAAGCGCTGCGCGCGCGCGGCCATCGCTCGGTGACGGCGCTGAGCGGGCCGGAGGCTCTCGCGGGGCTGGTGAACGGGCTGATGAAGCCGGGTGACTACGTCGTCTGCCTCGGCGCCGGCAACATCACCCAATGGGCCTATGCGCTGCCGGAGCAACTGGCGGCCGGGGCCGCGCGATGAGCTTCCCCGACCTCACGCCAGAGCTTTCCGCCGCGATGCCGGAACTGCGCGGCCGGCTGATCGCCAATCAGAGCTTGGCTGAACTCACCTGGTTCCGCGTCGGCGGGCCGGCACAGATGCTGTTCACCCCGGCCGATGAGGGCGATCTCGCCTATTTTCTCGGCCATCTGCCGGCCGAAATCCCGGTCACCGTCATTGGCCTCGGCTCCAACCTCATCGTGCGCGACGGCGGGGTGCCGGGCGTGGTGGTGCGGCTGGGGCGCGGCTTCAGCGAGATCACGGTTGAAGAGGGCCACCGGCTCCGTGCCGGTACGGCGGTGCCGGACGTGAAGCTCGCCCGCGCAGCGGCGGAAGCGGGGATCGACGGACTGGCCTTCTATCGTGGCATACCCGGCGGGCTCGGCGGGGCGTTGCGAATGAATGCCGGAGCGCATGGCGGCGAGACAAGGGACACGCTCATCGAGGCGCGCGGCGTCGATCGTGCGGGTCGAGTGCGCGTGTTTACCAATGCCGATTTCGGCTTCAGTTACCGGCATTCCCAGGCCCCGGCGGATGTGATCTTCACCGCGGCGCTGTTTCAGGGGCGGCCGGGAGAGACGGCGGCCATCCTCGCCGAGATGGACCGAATCACCAGCGCACGCGAAGCCTCGCAGCCGATTCGCGAGAAGACCGGTGGCTCGACCTTCAAGAATCCGCCCGGCCAGAAGGCGTGGCAGTTGATCGACGCCGCCGGTTGCCGGGGGCTGACCCGGGGCGGGGCGCAGATGTCGACCATGCACTGCAATTTCCTGATCAACACCGGCGGTGCGACGGCCGCCGATATCGAGGGGCTCGGCGAAGAAGTGCGCCGGCGCGTGAAGGACCACTCCGGCGTCGAGCTGGAGTGGGAGATCAAGCGCATCGGTCTTCCCGTCTGAGCGATGCGGCCCGTCGGGCCGTCGAGGAGAGAATCATGGGCAAGCATGTCGCCGTCCTGATGGGCGGCTGGTCGCCGGAGCGGCAGGTGTCGCTGTGGTCCGGCGAAGCCTGCGCGAAGGCCGCGGAAAGCGTTGGCTACCGCGTGACCCGCGTAGATGTCGGGCGCGACATCGCGCAGGTGCTGACGGCGCTCAAACCCGATGTGGCGCTTAATGTGCTGCATGGGCGCCCCGGCGAGGACGGCACCATCCAGGGCATTCTTGAAATCCTGCGCATTCCCTACACCCATTCAGGGGTGCTCGCCTCGGCGCTGGCCATGGACAAGCGGCAGGCCAAGATTGTCCTTGCCGCGCACGACATTCCCGTGCCCGAGGGCCGTATGGTGACGCGGGCGGAAGCGGCGCGGGCGCATGTGCTGCCGCGCCCCTATGTGCTCAAGCCGAACACCGGCGGCTCCTCCGTCGGCGTGTTCATCGTGCGGGAGGATCAGGAGCATCCGCCACAGGAGCTTCACCGCCCGGATTGGGGATTCGGCGAGGACCTCGTGGCCGAGCGCTATATCCCCGGCCTGGAGCTGACCTGCGCCGTCATGGGCGACGAGGCGCTCGGCGTTATCGAAATCCAGTCCGACCTAAAGTTCTATGATTACGAGGCAAAATACGCTCCGGGCGGTTCACGCCACATTCTGCCGGCCCGAATTTTACCGAATATTTACCAAAAGGCGCAGATGTTAGCGGTCAGGGCGCATCGCGCTCTCGGCTGTCGGGGCATCAGCAGGACGGACTTCCGCTACGACGACCAGACCGGAGACGAATCCGGCCTTGTCTGTCTGGAGGTCAATACGCAGCCCGGAATGACCGAGACGTCGCTTGTGCCCGAATTGGCAGCCCATGCGGGCCATTCGTTCGGTGAGCTTGTACGATGGATGGTGGAGGACGCTTCGCTCGATCGCTGACCCCGCGGCAGACGCCGGCGGGCAAGCGGACCAGCGCGGCCACCGGCGAATCGACCCGAGGCGTGCGTCCGCGCATGCCGGTGCGCCGGGCCCCTGTGTCCGAGCGCACCCGTCTTCTCGACCGCACCATCATCGGCGGCCGGCGCCTCCTGGTCGGCCTGTGCACTTCGCGCGCCGCATTCACCGGCGCCGGGGCCTGGCTCACGGCGGCGCTGTTCGCCGCCACCGGCCTTTACGGCATGGAGCGGGGCGGCCATATGCCCGCGGCAATCGAGACCGCCCGCGACTTCGGCGATGTCGCCGCCAATTTTGCCGGGTTCCGCATCGCCAACATCAATCTCTCCGGCCAGAACCACGTCACGCCCGGCGACATTCTCGCCACGGCGGGGGTGAAGCCAACCTCCTCGCTGCTGTTCCTCGACGCCGAGGGCGCGCGCATGCGGCTGGAGGAACTGGCCTGGATCAAGCGCGCCACGGTGCAGAAGCTCTATCCCGACCGCCTCGACATTCAGATCGTCGAGCGCGAGGGCTTCGCGCTCTGGCAGAAGGACGGCAAGATCAACGTCATCGCCCGTGACGGCACGGTCATTGCCCCCTATTCCGATGACCCGCGCTACATCCGCCTGCCGATCGTGGTCGGCGACGGGGCCGAGACCCATGTGGTCGAGATCGTCGAGGCACTGAGCCTCGTTCCCGGGGTGCGCGATCAGGTGCGCGCGGCCATCCGCGTCGCCGACCGGCGCTGGACGCTGAAGCTGCGCAACGGCATCGATGTGCGCCTGCCCGAAGAAGGGCTGAACGACGCGCTCGAACAGCTCGCGCTGCTCGACCAACAGAAGTCGCTGCTCTCGCGCGACATTACCATTGTCGACCTGCGCCTGCCCGACCGGGTGTCGGTGCGCCTGTCCGACGCCGCTTATGCGGCGCGCGAGGCGGAGTTGAAGGCCAAGGCCAAGGCGAAGAAGGCGGGCAGCACATGAGAACCCGCGCACCGTTTGAGATCGCCCCGAAGATGCGGCCGCTGGCGCCGCGCCGCACCGGCGTGGTCGGCGTGCTGGAAGTCGGCACGTCCAAGATCGTGTGCATGATCGCCCGGCTGAAGCCGCGGGAGGCCACGTCCAGCCTGCGCCGGCGCACCCATTCGGTGGATGTGCTCGGCATCGGTCACACCAGCGCCCATGGCATCAAGGGCGGCACCGTCATCGACATGGAACGCGCCGAGCACGCGATCCGCCGTGCGGTGGATGCGGCCGAGCGCACCGCCGGGGCGCAGATCGCCTCCGTCATCGTTTCCATGGCCGGCGGTCGGCTGGCCTCCGAGCATTTCACCGCCGAGGTCGACCTGCCCGAGCCGGCGGTCGCCGAGGGCGACATTCGCCGCGTGCTCGACGCCGCCTCCACCTTCGCCGTCGGCGAGGGGCGCACCATCCTGCACGCCTTGCCCGTCGGCTACGCGCTGGACGGTGTCGCCGGGATTGGCGAGCCGCGCGGCATGCTGGGGCGCCGGCTGGGTGTTGACCTGCACGTCATCACCGCCGAGGCGGCCGCCGTGCGTAATCTGCTGCTGTGCATCGAGCGCTGCCATCTCGGCGTCGAGGCGATGGTCGCCGCCCCCTATGCGGCGGCGCTGTCGACCCTCGCCGATGACGAGGCGGAACTCGGCGTCACGCTCATCGACTTCGGCGCCGGCACCACGACGGTGGCGGTGGTTGAGAATGGCCATTGCGTGCATGTCGACGGCATCGCCATCGGTGGCCAGCATGTGACCAACGACGTGGCGCGCGGCCTGTCCACCCGCCTCGCCGATGCCGAACGGCTGAAGAGCCTACATGGCGGTGTGCTGGCGATGGGTGCCGACGAGCGCGAAATGCTCACCGTACCCAGCATCACCGACGATCACGACCTGCCGCGGGCGATTCCCAAGGCGCGGCTGATGCGAATCGTGCGTCCCCGCGTCGAGGAGATCGTGGAACTGGTGCGCGACCGCCTGCACGCCTCCGGCCATGCGGCGGGAGCAGGCCGGCGCATCGTTCTCACCGGCGGTGCCGCTCAACTCACTGGCCTTGCGGAGCTAGTCGGGAACATACTGGGACCACAGGTGCGAATCGGTCGTCCGCTCGGTATCTCCAAGCTGCCGGAGGCGACGCGCGGCGCGCCCTTCGCCGTGGCTACCGGGCTTCTGGTCTATCCGCAGGTCGCGGGACTCGAGCATTTCGAGGCTCGCCGCCGCCGCCTCTCGCAGGGCGACGGCTCCGGCTACTTCTCGCGCGTCGGTCACTGGCTGAGGGAGGCCTTCTGACGTGCACCATTTAATCCGCGCCGGCGGAACCGGCACCACAGGGATCATGACGGGCCGCGTGCCCGCCGGCGTTAGGGGACACTAGAATGACCATCAACCTCCAGGTACCGGATATCCGCGAACTGCGTCCCCGCATCACCGTCTTCGGTGTTGGTGGCGCTGGCGGCAACGCGGTCAACAACATGATCACGGCCGGCCTGACGGGGGTCGACTTCGTGGTCGCCAACACCGACGCGCAGGCGCTGACCCTCTCCAAGGCCGAGCGCATCGTGCAGATGGGCGTCGCGGTTACCGAAGGTCTCGGTGCCGGTTCCCAGCCGGAAGTCGGCCGCGCCGCCGCCGAGGAGGCGCTCGACGAGATCCGCGATCATCTCGCGGGCGCACACATGGTGTTCATCACCGCTGGTATGGGTGGTGGCACCGGCACCGGCGCCGCCCCGGTCATTGCCCGTGCGGCCCGCGAGCTGGGTATCCTCACTGTCGGCGTGGTGACCAAGCCCTTCCACTTCGAAGGCCAGCGGCGCATGCGCATCGGCGAGATGGGCATCAACGAGCTGCAGAAGGGTGTCGATACGCTCATCGTCATCCCGAACCAGAACCTGTTCCGCGTCGCCAATGAGCGCACCACCTTCGCCGACGCCTTCGCGATGGCGGACCAGGTGCTCTATTCCGGTGTCGCCTGCATCACCGACCTGATGGTGAAGGAAGGCCTCATCAATCTCGACTTCGCCGACGTCCGCGCGGTGATGCGCGAGATGGGCAAGGCGATGATGGGCACGGGCGAGGCCTCCGGCGAGCAGCGCGCCCGCCACGCGGCCGAGGCGGCGATCGCCAACCCGCTGCTCGACGAAGTGTCGATGCGCGGCGCGCGCGGCCTGCTGATCTCGATCACCGGCGGCAAGGACCTGACCCTGTTCGAGGTGGACGAGGCGGCGACCCGCATCCGCGAGGAAGTCGACCCCGATGCCAACATCATTCTGGGCGCTACCTTCGACGAGACGCTGGAAGGGCTGATCCGCGTGTCGGTCGTCGCCACCGGTATCGATCCGGCGGTGATTCCCGAGCAGATTCCCCACGCGCTGAACAATCTGCCGGACCTCGGTGGCCGCCGTGTGTCCAATGCCGGCCGCGCCGCCGTGGAAGCCCGCCGCGATGCCGCCCTGCGCTCGGTCGCCTCGGCGCTCGACGCGGAGGATTTCGGCGCCCCGCACCACGAGCCGAGCTTTGCCGCGGCCCCGGTCAGCGAGCATCCCTATGGCGAGCCGTCCTACGCCCAGCCGTCCTACGCGCCGGCGCCGGCCGCCATTGACGACGTAACCATCCGCCCGATGGCGCCCAAGCCCGCGCTCTATGCCGAGCCCGAGCCGGCGCCGTACAATGAGGCGGCTTACGAAGAGCACGCGATCGAGCCGTTCATTCCGCCGCAGGCGGAGCGTCCGTCCCCGCGCATGCCGCGCGTCGACGAGCTTCCCATGCCGGCGCAGAATCAGATTCGCGCCGCGCGCGGCGAGGCACCGGACCATCATCAGGCTGAGAAGAAGCGGATGACGCTGCTGCAGCGTCTCGCCCATGTCGGCCTCGGCCGCAGCCAGGAGGAAGACGAGGAGCCGGCGGCGGACATGCGCCCCGTGGTTCGTCGGGCGCCGGCCCAGCCCGAGCCGCGTCAGGTCGCCGATATGCGTCCCGAGGCTTCCGAATACGCCAAGCGTCCGGCGGCTCGCCCCGCCGATCCGCGCGCGGCGCGCCCGGCCGAGGATGATCATCTCGACATCCCCGCCTTCCTGCGCCGTCAGGGCTGACACACGACACAGGCGGCCGTGTGCCGCCTGTTACAAAACGCCCACGCACTGCAGCGCCCGGATCGCGAGGTCCGGGCGTAGCTATTTGAAATTAAAGGATTTTTTAGATTTGTGCGGTAGCGTAAAAACGGTAACAGACGGTAAGCAAGCGTGATTTGGCGCGGACTCACGGCGCCGTTATCTTGCCAGCCAACGATAAGCGTCCGCAGCGGATTCGGTTCCGAGCCTTCAGGTAGCGGCGCACTGTGTTGGTTTTGGGGATTGGGGAGAGCGGGGCGCTTGCCGCAACCGCTTTTTGGGTCGAATGAACGCTGTACGGCAGACCACCCTCGGCGATGACGTGACGCTGTCCGGCGTTGGCGTACATTCCGGCAAGATGGCCCGGATGCATCTTTCCCCCGCCGAAGCCGACACCGGCATAGTCTTTTTCCGCAACGATACGAATCAGTCGGTGCGCGCCTGCCGTGGTGCGGTGCGGGGCAGCGATCTCGCGACCGTGCTGCGTGATTCGGAAGGTCCTGCCGTTTCCACCGTCGAACACCTGATGGCCTGTTTCGCCGGTCTCGGTGTCGACAATGCCCGGGTCGAGATCGACGGTCCGGAAGTGCCAATCCTCGATGGCAGCGCCGGCGAATTTGTGGCGGCGGTGGATGCGGCCGGCATTGTCGAGACCGGCCGCGCGCGCCGTTATCTGCGTGTGCTCAAGCCCGTCCGCATCGAGACCGAGACCGGCTTCGGCGAGATCTCGCCCTACGACATGGGCTTCCGGCTCGAAGTCGAGATCGATTTCAATCATTCCGCCATCGGGCGCCAGCGCTTCGCGGCCACCATGTCGCCGGATGTGTTCCGCAAGGAACTTGCCGCCGCGCGCACCTTCGGCTTCGTCAGCGATGTAGAGCGTCTGTGGCAGGCCGGCTATGCCCTCGGCGCCTCGCTCGACAACACCATCTGCCTCGGCGACGACGGTGTGATGAACACCACCGGTCTGCGCTTCGCCGACGAGTTCGTCCGCCATAAGGCGCTCGACGCCATTGGGGATCTCGCCATTGGCGGCCTGCCGCTGCTGGCCCGCTACCGTTCCTATCGCGGCGGTCACAAGCTCAATTTCGCCGTCGTCGACGCGCTGCTTTCCGATCGCTCCGCTTATGAGATCGTCGAAGCCCGCATCCCGGCCCGCCGCACCGTCAGCAGCAATGCCGGCCTCATCGCGGTGGCGGTTCCCGCCTACGCGCCGGAACTGTGAGGCTGTCGGCCTCCTGGGCGACTGACGCTTCGGGCGCCCGACGTACCAATCGCTTCCGTCTTCCGGTTTTTTCTCCACCTCACTCGATTTCGGCCGGGCTGCGTTTCCTGGTGTTTCCAGGCAGGCGCGTCCTTCGCGCCACAGACAGCGTGAAAAGGTGGCTTGCTGCGGCTCTTTGCGCTCGGCGTCCCAAGGCGCCATAATCCGGTCGGAAAGCCACCTTAGCGCCTGTCCACGCACTCGGCGACGAAACAGCGACCAGATCGGGATCGAACTTGTGATGCGTCTTCTCCGTCTCGGCGAGACTGTTCCCTGCCCCTTGGCTCCCGCCTCCCGCCCCCGGGTGGTGCGTTCGGGCCTCGTGGCCGCGCGCCTTTTCGGGCTGGTGCTCGTTGGCGCCTCGCTGGGTGGCTGCGCCAGCTGGTTCGATACCAACAAGGAAGAGACGATCTATCCCGACGTTCCCGCCGAGCAGCGCTACAATGAGGGGCTCACCCTCATGCAGAAGGGCGAGTACAAGGAGGCGATCACCCGCTTCGAGGATGTCGATCGCCAGCATCCCTATTCCGAATGGGCGCGCAAGGCGCTGCTGATGATCGCCTATAACAACTACACGCTGGGCGAATACGACGATTGCATCGCAGCGGCGCGCCGTTACCTCGCGCTGCATCCCGGCTCGGAGGATGCTGCCTATGCGCAGTATCTCGTCGCCGCCTCCTATTTCGACCAGATCCCCGACATCTCTCGCGACCAGCAGCGCACGCAGCGTGCCATGGATGCTCTGGAAGAGGTGGTTCGCAAGTATCCGAATACAGAATACGCCGTCAGTGCCAAGAAGAAGCTCGAAGTTGCCCGCGATCAGCTCGCCGGCAAGGAGATGATGATCGGGCGCTATTATCTCGAGCAGCGCAACTATGCGGGCGCGATCAACCGTTTCAAGGTGGTGGTGACCCGCTATCAGACGACCCGCCATGTCGAGGAGGCGCTGTACCGCCTTACCGAAGCCTATATGTCGCTGGGCGTCGTCAGCGAGGCGCAGACATCGGCGGCCGTGCTGGGGTATAATTTCCCCGACAGCACCTGGTACAAGGACGCGTTCAAGCTGGTGCAGTCGCGCGGCGTCGATCCGAAGATGAACGAGCAGTCGTGGATCGCCAAGGCGTTCAAGGGTTTCACCCTCGGCTAGGGAAGGGGCGAAACCCTCTTCCGCTTCGCCGCGACATGTGAGAACGTAGCAAGAACACGATGCGCGTCTTCCGGCCGCTGGCGCCAACGCCGCGCATGCTCGTCCCGCAAGACCACGTTCTGGAGCGTTACCCATGCTGATCGCCCTGTCGATCAGGGATATCGTGCTCATCGAGCGGCTCGACCTCTCTTTCCAATCCGGCCTCACTGTCCTCACCGGCGAAACCGGCGCGGGCAAATCCATCCTGCTGGACGCCTTCACCCTTGCGCTTGGCGGCCGGGGCGATGGCTCGCTGGTGCGTCAGGGCACGACCCAAGGGCAGGTGACGGCCGAGTTCGATCTCGCCGCCGATCACCCCGTGCGCGCCTTGCTGGCGGAAGCCGGGATCGACGATGATGGCGCGCTGGTGCTGCGGCGGGTGCAGCATGCGGATGGTCGGACCCGCGCCTTCGTCAACGATCAGTCGGTCAGCGCGCAGATGCTGCGTACGCTCGGCCGTCGACTGGTGGAAATTCACGGCCAGCACGACGATCGCGCACTGGTCGATCCGGCGTCGCACCGCGCGCTGCTCGACGCCTATGGCGGTCTGGTCGGTTTGGCCGAGGAGGTCAGCGCCCGCGCTCGAGGCTGGCGGGCCGCCCGCACGGAGGCCGCCCAGGAAAAGGCGCGGCTCGATGAGGCTGCGAAGGAAGCCGATTTCATCCGTCATGCGGTGGAGGAACTGACCGCCCTCGCCGCCGAGCCGGGCGAAGAAGAACGTCTTGCGGCGCGTCGCACCGAAATGATGCGTTTCGAGAAGATCGCGACCGATCTCGCCGATGCGCAGGACGCGGTGGGCGGCAACAATTCCCCCATACCCGGCCTCGCCGCCGCCGTGCGCCGGCTCGAACGGCGGGCCGGCGAGGTCGAATCGCTGGTGCGCCCCGCGGTAGAGGCGATCGACGCGGCGCTGAACGCGCTGGATCTCGCCCGCTCCCATCTCGACGCGGCGCTGCGCGAGGCCGATTTCGACCCGCATGAACTGGAACGCATCGAGGAACGGCTGTTCACCCTGCGCGCGGCCGGCCGAAAATACGCCTGCACGGTGGACGACCTGCCGACCGTCGCCGCCCGCTTTGCCGACCAGCTCGACGCGCTCGACCATGGAGCGGAGGCGCTCAAGGGGCTGGAGGCCCGCGCCGATGCGATGGAAGCGGCCTATCGCCAGTCGGCGCGCGATCTCTCGCACAAGCGCCGCGCGGCGGTCGAGGCGCTGGATGCGGCGGTGAACGCCGAACTGCCGCCGCTGAAGCTGGAGCGCGCCCGCTTCCTCACCGACTGCCAGGTGGACGAGGCCGCGCATGTCGACGGCTATGACCGCATCGAGTTCTGGGTGCAGACCAATCCCGGCACGCGACCGGGCCCGATGATGAAGGTCGCCTCCGGCGGCGAGCTGGCGCGCTTCCTGCTGGCGCTGAAGGTGGTGCTGGCCGACAAGGGTTCGGCGCCGACGCTGGTATTCGACGAGATCGACACCGGGGTCGGTGGCGCGGTGGCAGACGCGATCGGCGCCCGCCTCGCCCGGCTTTCGGGCCGCGTGCAGGTGGTGGCGGTGACGCATGCCCCGCAGGTGGCCGCACGCGCCGGCAATCATTTCCGCATCGCCAAGGAAGCCATGGCCGATCTCGACCGCGTGGCGACGCGGGTGGCGCCGCTGGCGCCCGATCACCGGCGAGAGGAAATCGCCCGCATGCTGTCCGGCGCCGAGGTGACGTCGGAGGCACGAGCAGCGGCCGACAGGCTGCTGAAAGGGGCGCTCGCCGATTGATACCCCGCCGGTGTGGCGCCTGCCCCCTCGGAGGGCGTCGACTTCCGCGCCGGCCTGTCCTATTCGACTTGCGAACGCCCCTGTCCCTCGCTCCGCCGGCTTCCCATGACGTCCTCGCCGTCCCTCGCGCCCACCCAAGCCGGCACCGACAGTGCCGCGCCTGTCTTCCTCGCGGCACCGGCCGTGCCGCCTGATTTGACGGTGGTCATTCCCACCTTCAACGAGCGCGGCAATCTGGAGCCGCTGGTCGCGCGGCTCGCGCGCGTGCTCGACGGTCTCGCCTGGGAAGCCATCTTCGTCGACGACAACTCGCCCGACGGCACCGCCGACGCGCTGCGCGGCATCGGCCGGCGCGACCCGCGCATCCGCTGTATCCGCCGCGTCGGCCGGCGTGGCCTCGCCGGCGCCTGCATTGAAGGCATGCTCGCGGCACAGGCGCCGGTCGTCGCCGTCATGGACGCCGACCTCCAGCATGATGAGAGCCTGCTGCCGCGCATGTTCGAAGCGATGGGCGCCGGTGCCGATGTGGTGGTGGCGACGCGCTACGCCCCTGGCGGCGACGCGGAAGGCTTCAGCGCCTGGCGCGGCCGCGGCAGCCGGCTGGCCACGCTCCTCGCCCAGCGCGTGCTGCATGTGACCTCTTCCGACCCTATGAGCGGTTTCTTCATGCTGCGGCGGGATACCGTGGAGGAGCTGGCGCCGAAACTGTCGACCCAAGGCTTCAAGATCCTGCTCGACATTCTCGCCACCGCCAAGGGGCGGCTGAAGGTGACGGAGCTGACCTACAGCTTCGGCGTGCGGCAGAGCGGCGACAGCAAGCTCGACAACAAGGTGTTGATGGATTTTCTCGGCCTGATCGTCGCCAAGGCGACGGGCGGCCTTGTCTCGCTGCGCTTCCTGTCCTTCGCCACGGTGGGCGCGGCCGGTCTCGTCGTCCATCTCGCGGCGTTGCGCATCGGCCTCGGTCTGGCGCTGAGCTTCCTGGTGGCGCAGGCTATCGCCACGATGACGGCGATGACCTTCAACTATCTGCTCAACAATCTGCTCACCTATCGCGATCGCCGCCTGACCGGCTTCGCCTTCCTGCGCGGGTTGCTGGCCTTCTATGCCATTTGCGGCCTCGGCGCGGCGGCGAATGTCGGTGCGGCAGATTGGGCCTTTTACCAGACCAACCAATGGTGGCTCGCGGGCATCGCCGGGGCCTTCATCGGCGCAGTGTGGAACTATGCCATGAGCCGGGCGCTGGTGTGGAAGGACGCGGCGTGAACGCGCCACCCGCCGCCTCGTCGCCGGTTGCCTCCCTGTCGCAGGAGGCCGCGGCACGGGGGGCGCTGGTGCTGATCGGCCTCATGCTGGCGTGGCGGCTGCTGCTCGCCGCCTTTGTGCCGCTCGTGCCGGACGAGGCTTATTACGCGCTGTGGGCGCAGGGCTTTCCGCCGGCTATGTCGATCATCCCCCGATGATCGCGCTGTTCATCCGCGCCGGGCAGGAACTGGTGGGCGACACGCCGCTCGGCATCCGGCTGTTCAGCGTGCTGGCCGCTTTGCCAGCGAGCTGGTTCGTCTGGCGTGCGGCGGAAGAACTGCTGGAGGACAAGCGCGCCGGCGCGCTGGCGGCGGTTCTGTTCAACGCCACCATCTTCGGCTTTCTCGGGCTGACGCTGGCCACGCCGGATGCGCCGCTCGTCCTGTTCTGCGCCGCCATGGTGTGGGGCGCGGCGCGGTTGCTGCGCACACCTCGCCCGTGGCTGTGGCTTGCCATGGGTCTGGCGACGGGGCTGGCGGCACAGTCGAAATATTCCGGCATCATGCTGGCGGGTGGCTTCTCGCTGGCGGTTCTCGTGCTGCCGCCGCTCCGTCGGCAGTTGCTTACGCCGTGGCCATGGCTGGCGGGTGCGCTCGCGCTGCTCGTGTTCCTGCCCAACATCGCCTGGAACGCGACGCATGATTGGGCGACGTTGACCAAGCAGGGCGGCCGGGTGACGGCGCAGGCACCGTTTCGCCCCGGTTTCCTGCCGGAATTTGTCGGCTCGCAGATCGCGCTGGCGACCCCGCTCATCTTCCTTTTCGCCGTTCTCGGGCTGCTGCCGGGGCGCGCGGCGGCGATGTTCCGCCCCGGCTCAGGCCGGGCGCTGGTGCTCTTCCTGCTGTTCGTGCCGCTGGCCTATTTTCTGGTGCATGCGTTGCGCGCGCGCGTCGAAGGCAATTGGGTCGGCTTTCTTTACCCGCTGGTCGCCATCGCCGCAGCGGCCGGCATGCTGGCGCCGGCCGGCAGCGGATGGCTCGGGCGAAGCCTGCCGGGCCTAGCGCGGGCGACGCTGCCTCTGGCCTTTGGTCTCATTCTGGCGCTGGGCCTTCACGCGCTGTTCGTGCCCACCACGCTCGCCGGCAACAAAGACGCCATTGTGCGCATGACGCGCGGCTGGCCTCAGTTCGCTGCCGAAATCGACGCGCGTCGGCGGGAGATCGGCGCGACCGCGATCCTGACCAATGATTACCAAATGACCGCCATGCTGAAGCGCCAACTGCCTGGCGTGACCGTACGGCAATTCGACGAGCGCCAGCGTTATGCCTTCATGCATGAGCCCGAGCCGCTGACCCTGGCGGGGCCGCTGCTGCTGGTGCTCTCCACCTACCGGTCGTTCAACGAGATCGCCGCTGTCTATGGACGAACGGATCTCGGGGAGGTGTCGCGGCGTTTTCGCGACGTGACCATGCCGCCGGTGCGGCTGTTCCGGCTTGATCCGGTGGCGTCAAACCCGCCGAGACTTGTGCCTTCCGCGCCCTGATCGCGAGGCTTGAGCCGGCGGGCGATTTCTGGAAAGGGAGAGGGCCCCCGGCGGTGCCCCGCCCAAGCCTGCGGTGAGTGTGATGTCGCGATCCCCAACGTCTTCTTCCACCACGCCGGCCGACGAACTGCCGAACGTGGCCGCCGCCGAGGATGTCGCGGCAATGACCGCCGACGAGGCGGCCGTTGCGCACGCAAAGCTCGGCGAGGAGATCGCCGGCCATGACCGGCGCTATTACCAGGACGACGCGCCGACCGTCTCCGATGCGGAGTATGACGCGCTGCGCCGGCGCTATGAGGCGATCGAGGCGCAGTTTCCCGAATTGCGCGGCATGGGCAGCCTTTCGGAGAAGGTCGGCGCCACACCCTCCGCTAAATTCGCCAAGGTGCGCCATGCGGTGCCGATGCTCTCGCTCGGCAATGCGTTTGCCGATGAGGAGGTGGAGGAGTTCGTTGCCCGTGTGCGCCGCTTCCTTGGCCTTGCCACCGACGCGGAGGTGACCTTCACCGCTGAGCCGAAGATCGACGGGCTGTCCTGTTCGCTGCGCTACGAGAACGGCGTGTTCGTGCAGGCGGCGACGCGCGGCGACGGCTTCGAGGGCGAAGATGTCACCGCCAATGTCCGCACCATTGGCGAGATTCCCCAGCGGCTGAAGGCCGCGGATGTGCCGGCCGTGTTCGAGGTGCGCGGCGAGGTCTATATGGGCCACGACGCCTTTGCCGCCATAAATGAGCGCCAGCAGGAGGCTGGCAAGCCGCTTTTCGCTAATCCGCGCAACGCGGCGGCCGGCAGCCTGCGCCAGCTGGACCCGAAGATAACGGCGAGCCGACCGCTGCGCTTCTTCGCCTATGCCTGGGGCGAAGTGAGTGAGGTCGGGCTGCCCGCCGATACGCAGTTCGGCGTCATCGAGTCGTTCAAGCGCTGGGGTCTGCCGACCAACCCGCTCACCGTGCGCTGCCATACGGCGGCGGAGCTGCTGGCGCATTACCGCCTCATCGGGGAGCAGCGGGCCATGCTCGGTTACGACATTGACGGCGTCGTCTACAAGGTGGACAGCCTTGCGCTGCAGGGCCGGCTCGGCTTCGTCTCGCGCTCGCCGCGCTGGGCGTTGGCGCATAAATTCCCGGCGCAGCGGGCGGTCACAAGGCTGGAGCGGATCGAAATCCAGGTCGGGCGAACCGGGGCGCTGACACCGGTGGCCAAACTCGCGCCGGTGACGGTGGGCGGCGTCGTTGTCTCCAACGCTTCGCTGCATAATGAGGACTATGTCAGCGGCATTGGCGGCAATGGCGAGCCGATCCGCGGCGGGGTCGACATTCGCGAAGGCGACTGGGTGGTAATCCAGCGCGCCGGCGACGTGATCCCCCAAGTGGTGGCGGTGGAAATCGAGCGCCGTCCAGCCGATGCAAAGGCCTATATCTTCCCCACGCTGTGCCCCGCCTGCGGCTCCCATGCCGTGCGCGAGGAGGGCGAGGCGGTGCGCCGCTGCACGGGCGGGCTCATCTGCCCGGCTCAGGCGGTGGAGCGCATCCGCCATTTCGTCTCGCGCGACGCCTTCGACATTGAAGGGCTGGGCGAGAAGCAGGTGCAGGCCTTCTATGAGGCCGGCCTGGTAAAGCAGCCAGCGGACATCTTCACGCTCGAGGCCCGCGATTCCGCGCCCGGCGCGCTCACCCGCCTGAAAAACCGCGAAGGCTGGGGCGAGACCTCGGCGAAGAATCTGTTCGCCGCTATCGCCTCGCGCCGGCAGGTGCCCGTCAATCGGTTCCTCTATGCGCTCGGTATCCGCCATGTCGGTGAGACCAATGCCAAGCGCCTGCTGCGCCATTTCCCGACCATCGAGGCGCTGCGCGAGACGGCGCTAGCGGCGATACCCCCTGGCGAGGCACACCCCAAGGGCAACGAGGCCTGGCAGGAGATCATAGGCATCGAGGGCATCGGCGCGGTGGTGGCCGAGGCGGTGGTCGATTTCTTCGGCGAGCCGAACAACCAGGCAGCGGTCGAGGCGCTGCTGCGCGAGGTGACGCCCGAGCCCATGGAAGCGGTCGCCCGCTCCGGTGCGGTCAGCGGCAAGACGGTGGTGTTCACCGGCACGCTGGAAAAGATGACCCGCGACGAAGCCAAGGCCATGGCCGAGCGGCTGGGCGCCAAGGTGGCGGGCTCGGTGTCGAAGAAGACCGACTATGTCGTTGCCGGTGCCGATGCCGGCTCCAAGCTCGCCAAGGCACGGGAACTGGGCGTCGCGGTGCTCTCGGAGGATGAATGGCTGGCGCTGGTCGGCGCCAGTTGACAGGGAAGTGGCGCGGGGCCGACCTTGGCGCCCCCTTCATGACCATTGGAGCCCGCCGTGTCTGACACCGCGCTTCTCATCATCGATCTGCAGAACGATTATTTCCCCGGCGGCCGCTTCCCACTGGAAGGCACGGACGCCGCCGCCGCGAAGGCGGGCGAACTTCTCGCCCTGGCGCGCAAAGCGGGCGCCGGCGTGGTGCATGTGCGTCATGAAATGACCGGCGAAGACTCGCCGTTCTTCACGCGAGGCACGCCGGGCGCGGAGATCCATGCCAGCCTCGCACCGCAAGAGGGCGAGCCGGTCGTGGTGAAGGAGGAGGTGAACGCCTTCCTGCGCACCGATCTCGACAGCCTGCTGCGCGGGCAGGGGGTCTCCCGACTGGTGATCGTCGGCGCGATGAGCCATATGTGCGTGGACGCGGCGAGCCGGGCGGCGCTCGATCTCGGCTATGAGGTGACGCTCGCGCATGACGCGACGGCGACACTGCCGCTGGCCTTCAACGGCACGGAAGTTCCCGCGCCCGCCGTGCAGGCGGCGATGATGGCGGCACTGGAGTTCGCCGGCGCGAAGGTGGTGCCGGCGGAGGAAGCCGCAGCGGTGCTGCGCGGCTAAACGTTCACCCCGCCCCCGCGTTCGTTTCGCAGACACGAAAAAGCCGCCGCGGGGGGAGACGCGGCGGCTTTTCCACTCCGGTGCGCGACGGTCAGAGGCGCCCGGTCAGCATCATCACGATCAGGATCACCAGCAGGATGGTGACCAGACCGCTGGGGCCATAGCCCCAATTGCGGCTGTAGCCCCAGCTCGGCAGGGCGCCAATAAGGATAAGGATAAGAATAACGATAAGAATGGTGGTCATCGTCGAATCTCCAGCCGTCCCGTTACATCGGTCGCGGGGATAATGCCGGTCATCGACGATGGTTCCATTGAACCATTACCTATTTCTCGGCCGCTTGTGGCCGGTGGAGGCGCGGAAGCGACGCCATCAGAGCGGGGCCGTAGCGGCCTCCAGCCAGAGCCGGGTCGGCGCGTCGACCAGCGGGCCGATCTGTGCCCGCACCCGGGCATGATAGGCGTCGAGCCAGGCGATCTCGTCGGCTGTAAGCAAAGTGGGCTCGATCCCGCGCCGGTCGAACGGGGCCAGCGTCAGCGTCTCAAAACCGAGCAGCGTGCGCTCCGCCCCCTCGATCACCGGGCCGTCGACCACGATCTCGAGATTTTCCAGTCGGATGCCATAGGCGCCGGTCTTGTAGTAGCCGGGCTCGTTGGACAGCACCATCCCGCGCGCCAGCGGCACTGTGCCGACCTTGGAAAGGCGGGCCGGCCCTTCATGCACCGAGAGATAGGCGCCGACGCCATGGCCGGTGCCGTGGTCGAAATCCAGCCCCGCTGCCCAGAGGTGCTGGCGGGCGAAACTGTCGAGCTGCGCGCCCGAGGTGCCGAGTGGGAACACGGACCGAGCAATGGCGATGTGCCCCTTCAGCACCCGGGTGAAGCGGTCGCGCATCTCCGCGCTCGCCGTGCCGACGACGATGGTGCGGGTCACATCGGTGGTGCCGTCCTCATATTGCGCGCCGGAATCGATGAGGAACAATTCATCCGGGCGGATGGGCCGGTTGGTCGCCTCGCTGACGCGGTAATGCACGATGGCGCCGTTCGGCCCGGCGCCGGAAATGCTTGGGAAGGAAATGTCCTTGAGCGCGCCCGTCTCGCGCCGGAAGCTCTCCAGCGCACAGACCGCGTCGATCTCGGTCAGCCCGCCTTTCGGGGCTTCCGCGTCGAACCAAGCGAGGAAGCGGGCGAGCGCGGCGCCGTCGCGCCGGTGCGCGGCCCGCATGCCGTCAAGCTCGGCGGCATTCTTTGCCGCTTGCATCAGCGCGACCGGGCTCACCGCGTTGGAGACCTTGCCGCCTGCGGCCTCAATCCGCGCCGCCAGCAGCGCCGGAGCTGTCGCCTGGTCGAGCCGGACGGTGGCGCCGCCCGACGCCGCCATTTCCACGGCACGTTCCAGCAGCACCGGCTCGGCAATCTCGGCGATGGGCGCGAGGGCATCGCGTACCGCATTGGAGAGTTTGCGGGCGTCGATGAACAGCGTCGGTCGTCCGCTGCGCGGAATCAGCGCCCAAGACAGCGGCAGCGGCGTAAAATTCACGTCGCCGCCGCGAATGTTGAAGGTCCAAGCGACGGAATGCGGGTCGGAGATGACCAGTGCGTCGAGCTTCTGCTCGCCGATCGCCTTCTGCACCCTGGCGATCTTGTCGGCGGCGCTTTCGCCGGCCAGCGCCGGATCGCGTAGCGTCACGGGGGCGAGCGGGGGCGCCGGACGATCGCGCCACACCGCGTCTACCGGGTTGCCGTCCACCGCCACCAGCACCCCGCCGGCAGCGGCGGTGGCGCGGCGCAGCTTCTGCTCGCTGTCCACGGTGGTCAGCCAGGGGTCGTAGCCGAAATGAGCGCCCGCCGGCAGGTGCGTCTCCAGCCAGCGCTCGGGCGTGGTTTCCGCCAGCGGCACCACCGTGAAGGAGGTCGTGTCGACCTGCGCGGCGGCCTGCAGCGTGTAGCGGCCATCGACCACGATCGCCGCCTCGTTCCGCAGCACCAGCGCGACGCCGGCCGAGCCGGTGAAGCCGGTCAGCCAGGCGAGGCGCTCGTCGCAGGGCGGGACATATTCGTTCTGGTGCGCGTCGGCGCGGGGAATAAGGAAGCCGTCGAGCCCGCGTCGCTCCAGTTCCTCGCGCAGCAGCTTCAGGCGGGCGGTGCCGAGCGCGGGAGCGGCGGAATCGGCGAAGGTCTGGAACTTGGCGTCGAACATGATGGGCCTTGGTGCTGCACGGGCGGAATCTGATCGATCAGACCATGCCCGGCCAGCCGATGCCAGCGCCCTGTGCCGCCCGGATCGCTGCGCAGCGGTCCGGGCGGGCGCGGCGGGCGTCTCAGCCGCTGGCGGCTGTGATCGAGTCGGAGATGATCTCCAGCCCCAGGTCGATCTCCGCCTCGCTCACCGTGAGCGCCGGGGCGATGCGGAACACGCCGCCCATGCCGGGCAGTTTGACGATGTTCATGCTCAGCCCGCGCGTCATCGCCTCTTCCATGACGCGCGCGCCGAGCTCGAAGCCCGGCTCCTTGGTGCCGCGGTCGAGCACGATTTCCAGCCCCAGCAGCAGGCCGCGCCCGCGCACATCGCCGACGCAGTCATGGCGCTGCTGCAACGCGAGCAATCCGTCCTTCAGCCGCTGACCGCGCGCGATCGCCTGTTGCACCAGCCCGTCGCGCTCGACCACGTCGAGCACGGTGACGCCGACAGCGGCCGGAAGCGGATCAGAGACATGGGTGGTGTAGAACAGATAGCCCTTTTCATGCGCCTTCTGCTCGATCTCGGCCGTGGTCATGACAGCGGCGAGCGGCAGGCCGGCGCCGAGCGTTTTCGACAGCGTCATGATGTCGGGCGTCACGCCGTCGCGCTGGAAGGCAAACATGTGGCCGGTGCGGGCGATGCCAGTCTGCGCCTCATCGAGGATCAGCAGCATGCCGCGCTCCTCGCATTTCTGCTTCAGCGCGCGGAGATAGCCGGGTGGCAGTTCGAGAATACCGCCGCTGGACAGGATAGGCTCGGCGATGAAGGCGGCGAGCGCTCCGGTGGACTGGCGGTCGATCAGCGCGAAAGCGTCGTCGAGTTCTGTCTGCCAGTCATTCGCGCCGTCGGCATGGGCGAAGCGCGGGCGGTAGGAATTGGGCGCGGGAATGACGAAGGAGCCCGGCGTCACCGGTCCATAACCCCGCCGCCCGGCACTGTAGGTGGCGGCCGCCGCCGCGCCGGTCATGCCGTGCCAGCTCTGCGCGAAAGCGACGACCTCGTGCCCGCCGGTGACGAGCTTGGCCATGCGTAGCGCGGCCTCGTTCGATTCCGCGCCGGTGGAGAGCAACTGCACCCGGTCAAGCCCCGGGGCGAGCGCGGCGAGGCGGGAGGCAAGCTCCACCACGGGCCGGGACAGCATGCCGGAAAACAGATGCGCGACCCGGCCCATCTGCCGCTCGACGGTGGCGACGATGTCGGGGTGGGTATGGCCCAGCACCGCGCTCATCTGGCCGGAAGTGAAGTCGAGAATGCCGCGCCCGTCGGCGTCGTAGACGAAGCTGCCCTCCGCCCGCTCGACGATGATGGATTCGAAGCTGGGCCCATAGCGCGTGAGATGCGTGTTGGCGGCGGTCCAGAAGGCGGGATCGGCATTCAGCGACATGGCTCATCCCCGTATGGCGGTGGATAAGAGCTAGCGGTGGTGCCGCTCTCAAGCAAACTGATATTGTTTCATTCCGATATTGATGAAACTGATGGCGGCATGGCCGCCATTCCCGACCTCGACCTCGCTTTGCTGCGCAGCTTCACCGTCGTGGCGCGCGCCGGCTCGATCAGCGGCGCCTGCCTGCAGATCGGCCGCACCCAGTCGGCGCTCAGCATGCAGATGCACCGGCTGGAGAGCGCGCTCGGGCAGCCGCTGCTGCACCGCAGCGGCTCCGGCGTGCGTCTCACCACGGCAGGCGAGAAGCTGCTGGTGCATGCCGACGCCCTACTCGCGCGCCACGACGAAATCCTCGCCGACATGGTGGGCACCGGTCTGCGCGGCTCGGTCAGCTTCGGCTGCCCGGAGGACTATTCCGCCGCCTTCCTGCCGGAGCTTCTGCGCGGCTTCTGCGCGCTCTATCCCGATGTCGAACTGCGCATGGTCTGTGCGCCGACACTGGAACTTCGTCCGCTGCTGCACCGGCGGCAGATCGAGATGGCGCTGGTCTCGGTGCCCGATCCCGCTGGCGGCGACGTGATCCGGCCGGAGGAATTCGTCTGGGTGGCCCATGATCCCGCGCCCGCCGTGCTCGCGCAGGCCACCCTGCCGCTGGCGCTCTCCGCGCCGCTTACGCTCGACTACCGCGCCGCGTGCACGGCGATGGAACAGGTGGGACGGCGCTACCGGGTGGCGTTCGCCAGCAACAGCCTTGCCGGCCTGATCGCGATCGCCCGCTCCGGCCATGCGATTGCGGTGCTTACCCGCATGGCGGTGCCGCCGGACCTGCACATCGTCACGCAGGGCATGCCGGCGCTACCCAGCATAGGCATCGCGCTGGAATATGCCGATCCGCGTCCCTCGCTGGCGGCGCGGGCTCTGGGCGCCCATATCGGTGCCGAGCTGCCCGCGCTGGGCTATCGCGCCAGCTGAAAACCTCGCCAATCCGAACCGCCCTCGCCAAACGGGCATGCCGGTGCCATTTTGTTCCGCCAAGAATCATTCATCATGACTGTGAGCAGGCCGTTGGCCGACCCCCGAAACACCCCGGACGGTGACCCCGCCGATTTCCCCTTCGACCTGCCGGCGGCCTCCCCGCGCCCCGGTGGCATCGCCGCGCGCGCGGCGGCGCTGGCGCGTCCCGACGGGGCCGGGCACGCGCGCGGCGTCTATCTCGACGGCCTCAACCCCGAGCAGCGGGCAGCGGTGGAGGCGACCGACGGCCCCGTGCTGGTGCTGGCTGGCGCCGGCACCGGCAAGACACGGGTGCTCACCACCCGCATCGCCCATATCCTCTCGCTCGGCCTTGCCTGGCCCTCGCAGATTCTTGCCGTGACCTTCACCAACAAGGCGGCGCGGGAGATGAAGGAGCGCATCGGCGCCATGGTCGGGGAGGAGGTGGAGGGCATGCCTTGGCTCGGCACCTTCCACTCCATCGGTGTGCGGATGCTGCGCCGGCATTCGGAACTGGTGGGGCTGAAATCCGGCTTCACCATTCTCGATACGGACGACCAGATACGGCTGCTCAAGCAGTTGCTGCAGGCCGAAGGCGTTGACGAGAAGCGCTGGCCGGCCCGGCTGCTGGCCAACATCATCGATGGGTGGAAGAATCGCGGCCTCGGCCCGGCGCAGGTGCCGGCGGGCGAGGGCTCTGCTTTTGCCAATGGGCGCGGCGGCGCCTTCTACGCCGCCTATCAGGCACGGCTGAAGGCGCTCAACGCCGTCGATTTCGGCGACCTGCTGCTGGAGAGCATCCGCCTGCTGCGCGAGAACCCGGACGTGCTGGCGGAGTATCACCGCCGCTTCCGCTACATTCTCGTCGACGAATATCAGGACACCAACGTCGCGCAGTATCTCTGGCTGCGCCTGCTGGCGGCGGGTTCGCGCAATGTCTGCTGCGTCGGCGACGACGACCAGTCGATCTATGGCTGGCGCGGGGCGGAGGTGGACAACATCCTGCGCTTCGAGGCCGATTTCCCCGGCGCCACCGTGGTGCGCCTGGAGCGCAACTACCGCTCCACCGGCCATATCCTCGGCGCGGCGGCCCACCTCATCGCGCATAATGCGGGCCGGCTCGGCAAGACACTGTTCTCGGAAGGCGAGAGCGGCGAGAAGGTCACGGTCACCGGTGCATGGGACAGTCAGGAAGAAGCCCGCGCCATCGGTGAGGAGATCGAACAGCTTCAGCGCCAGGGCCATGCGCTGACCCAGATCGCCATTCTGGTGCGCGCCTCGTTCCAGATGCGCGAGTTCGAAGAGCGTTTCGTCACGCTGGGTTTGAACTACCGTGTCATCGGCGGCCCACGCTTCTATGAGCGGGCGGAAATCCGCGACGCGCTGGCTTATCTGCGCGTCATCGCCTCGCCGTCCGACGACCTCGCCTTCGAGCGCATCGTCAATGTGCCCAAGCGCGGTCTGGGCGACGCGGCGCTGCGGCAAATTCATGATCACGCCCGCGCGGCGCAGCTGCCGCTGATCGAGGCGGCGCGCGAACTGGTGGCGAGCGAGGAGCTGAAGCCGAAGGTGCGGCTCACCTTGCGCGACCTCGTCGCTTCCTTCGATCGCTGGCGGGACCAGATGACGAGCCTGCCGCAGAACCAGCTGGCCGAGATCGTGCTGGACGAATCCGGCTACACCGAGATGTGGCAGAAGGACCGCTCCGCCGACGCGCAGGGGCGGCTCGACAACCTGAAAGAACTCGTGCGCTCGATGGAGCAGTTCGAGAACCTCATCGGCTTCCTTGAGCATATTTCTCTCGTGATGGATGTCGAAGGCGCCGCCGGCGGCGATGCCGTCAACATCATGACGCTGCATTCGGCCAAGGGGCTGGAATTCGACACGGTGTTTCTTCCCGGATGGGAGGAGGGCGTGTTCCCCAACCAGCGCGCGCTGGACGAGCAGGGCCGCGCGGGGCTGGAGGAAGAGCGCCGCCTCGCCTATGTCGGGCTCACCCGTGCGCGGCGCCGCGCCAAGGTCTTCTTCGCCTCCAACCGGCGCATTCACGGCATGTGGCAGTCGGCGGTGCCGAGCCGCTTCCTTGACGAATTGTCGGAGAAGGACGTGGAGGTGACGGAGTCGCGCGGCGGGCAGGGCTGGGGCGGCGGCCAGTCGGGGCGCTATGGCTATGGCCCCAGCCGCTTCGACGAGGCGCAAACCTTCGGCTCCTCCTATTCGACGCCCGGCTGGCAGCGGGCGCAGAACGCCGCGCGCAGCAATAGCGACGGCGGTGGCTTCTCCGGTGGCAGCGTCAGCGACAACCGGCCCTCCCGCTTCGCGGCCAGCGAGAAGGCGCGCGGCGGCCGGGTGATCGAGGGCGAACTCATCGCCAAATCGACCGGCCCGGCCTCCCGCTTCGCTATTGGCGACCGCGTCTTCCACCAGAAGTTCGGCTATGGCGAGGTCGCCTCGGTGGAAGGCAACAAGCTCACCGTGCAGTTCGACAAGGCCGGCGAAAAGAAGGTGGTGGACAGCTTCGTCGACGCCGCATGAGCGGCGGAGGCGCTCGCGCGCTGGCGTTCGGGCGCGTCCTCGCTTACAGACGCGCACCATGGATGCGCTCGCCAGGTGAGGACCGACATGCTCGAAGGATTGCCGCCCAATGGCGCCTCGCACGTGATGCGGGTGGACGCGCCCGAGCATGAGGCGCGGGCCATTGCTGAATATCTCGGCGAGAGCTTCGACCCGGCGGAGGTCGCCGCCGCCGCCTTCGAGGTGGAGGACCGCGCCGAGGGCTCGGGCTGGGCGGTCGAAGTGTATTTCGGCGATCCTCCGGACGAGGAGATGGTGCGCGATCTCATCGCGCTCGTCTCGCCTGAAGCCGCCGCCGCTGCGACCTTCTCGCTGCTCGACAAGAAGGACTGGGTGGCCGCCTCGCTCGAGGGGCTTGCCCCCGTGGGCATTGGGCGCTTTGTCGTTCACGGCTCGCATGATCGCGGGCGGCTGACGGCCAACCGCATCGGCATCGAGATCGAGGCGGCGCTCGCCTTCGGTACCGGCCATCACGGCACCACCAAGGGCTGCCTTTCCGCCATCGATTCCTTCGGCAAGCAGCGCCGGCCGGCACGCACGCTCGATGTCGGCACCGGCACCGGGGTGCTGGCCATGGCAGCGGCGCGGCTGTTCCACGCCCCCGTGCTGGCCAGCGATATCGACAAGGTGGCGGTGACCACGGCGCGGGCCAATGCGGTGGCGAACCGCGCCGCGCCGCATATCCAGTTCATCCACGCCCCCGGTCTCGGGGCTGGGGCTTTCCGCCGCCATGGCCCTTACGACCTGATCCTCGCCAACATTCTGCTGGCGCCGCTCAAGGGGATCGCCCGGCCGCTGAGCCGTTTGCTGGCGCCGGGCGGCACGGTGGTGCTGTCAGGCCTGCTACCCTCGCACGCCAATGCGGCGCTGGCGGCCTATCGCGCCCAGGGATTGCGGCTCAAGCGCCGCCGCACCATTGAGGGCTGGACGACGCTGGAATTGACCGCCGATCGCGGGCGCAACACCACGCCCGCCTTCCGGGGGTGATACCCCCGAGGGCTTGTGGGCCCTGAGCGCCGGTCAGCTCAGCCGGATCGGCATGTTGACCGGCCGGCCGAGCCCTTCCGGCATGGGCAGCGCCCCATGGGCCGCCTTCATCAGCGCCAAGCGCTCCAGCACCTCGTCGGGGAAGGGCACCACACGGCGGGTGCCGGCCTCGACATGCTGGGCGATCTGCTCATAGGTCGCGGCAATCCAGCCCTCGCGGGCGTGGTGCAACTCCTGGAACAGATGCATGCGCTTGTCGTCGTAATTGATGAGGCGGAGCGTCGCCCGCACTTCCTGCCCGGCGCGAAGCTCGCGCTGGAAGCGCTGATGCGCCTCCATTGTGACGAAGGACGCCCGCCGGCTTTCCACCATGTGCGGCCCAAGCCCCACAAGAAACACCGCTTCATCGACCGCGCGGTCGAAAAGCAGGCTGTAGAACGCTGCGTGTAAATGCCCGTTGTGATCGGCCCAACCGGCGTCAACCGTCATCACGGACGACACGAAGGGCGCGAAGAACACGGGTTCGAAATCGATCCCGTCCAGCATGACACCATCCCGACCGTTATGAGCGCGAGGTAGCGCGCTGCCTTATTGACAAGCATTGTGCCGACTTTCCATGCAGTCGTCACCTGCTGTGATGGCGTTTGAATGACCGAATTCTTGCGATGGCGGGGTTTCGTCGTGCTTTTTGCGCGGCAGCGTCCCCCGGCCGGGAGTCGCGGGGGGGCGGCATAAGGTATATGCCCTTGAGGCGGCCGGCTGCGGCCGGGTGCAGGGGCCGAGACGAGCGTCGGGAGGGTGGCATGGAAACCAGTGTCGAGGAGCGTCCTGCGGCGCCTGCGAGTGGTGCGGCGGTAGAGCAGGTGATCGCCACTCTGTCCGCCCATTTCGGCGAGCGGCTCGCCACCGGTCGGGCCATCCGCGAGCAGCACGCCAACACCGTCACCTGGCTTGCCAATGAGGCGCCGGATGCGGTGGTGTTCGTCGAAAGCACCGAGGAAGTGCAGCGGGTCGTGCGCGCCTGCGCGCAGCACCGCGTGCCGGTGATCGCCTTTGGCGCCGGCTCCTCGCTGGAAGGCCAGATCAACGCGCCGAGGGGCGGTATCTCCATCGACCTGTCGCGGATGAACCGGGTTCTGTCGGTGCACACGGAAGATCTCGACTGCGTGGTCGAGCCGGGAGTGACGCGCAAGCAGCTGAACGAGCATCTGCGCGACGCCGGCCTGTTCTTCCCCATCGATCCCGGCGCCGATGCCTCGCTGGGCGGCATGGCGTCCACCCGCGCTTCCGGCACCAATGCCGTGCGCTACGGCACGATGAAGGACAACGTCATCGCGCTCACCGCCGTGCTGGCCAATGGCGAGGTGATCACCACCGCGCGGCGGGCGAAGAAGTCATCGGCCGGCTACGATCTCACGCGGCTGTTCGTCGGGGCTGAAGGCACGCTCGGCATCATCACCAGCCTGACATTGCGGCTCGCCGGCCTCCCCGAGGCGATCTCCGGCGGGGTTTGTGCCTTTCCCAGCGTCCGCGCCGCCTGCGATGCGGTCATCCTCACCATCCAGACGGGCCTCCCCATCGCTCGCATCGAACTGCTCGACGAAGTGCAGGTCCGGGCCTGCAACGCCTATTCCAAGCTCGACCTGGCCGAGCAGCCGACGCTGTTCGTCGAGTTCCATGGCACGGAGGCGAGCGTCCACGAGCAGAGTCAGAGATTTAGCGAGATCGCCGCTGAGTATGGTGGGGGCGGTTTCCGCTGGGCGACGCGGCCGGAGGAGCGCACGCGCCTGTGGCAGGCACGGCATGATGCCTATTGGGCCTGTCTGCCCCTGAAGCCGGGCGCCAAGGCTCTCGCCACTGATGTCTGCGTCCCCCTCTCCCGCCTTGCCGATTGCGTTGACGAGACAAAACGCGACATCGAGGAAATGGGGATGCTGGCGCCGATCGTCGGTCATGTCGGGGACGGCAACTTCCACACCGTCACCCTGGTGGACATGAGCGACCCGCAGGATGTCGCCAAGGCGAAGGACTTCATTTCCCGGATGATCAAGCGCTCGCTGGCCATGGGCGGCACAGCTACGGGCGAGCACGGAGTCGGGCAGGGCAAGCGCGCCTATATGGAGGCCGAGCATGGCGCCGCCACATTGGGGGCGATGCGGGCGATCAAGCAGGCGCTCGACCCGCACGACATCATGAATCCGGGCAAGATCCTGCCCTGAGCCGGGACGCGAGGGCGGTGCCGCGGCGCGCTCGCGGCGGTCTGCCTCAATTCGCGCCTTGCACATACCGCTAAGAACGCGAAAATTATCAACCATCTAGCGTAGAGTGGTCGGGCATCCGCCAGCGGGCGGGACGCCGGGGCCGAAAGGCCGGAGGAACGCGTGCAGAACCTGCTGTTGACGATTGCGGGCGCGATCATACTGGCCGTCGCGGCGGCCTTCGCGGCGCCGTTCGTCGTCGACTGGTCGCAGTGGCGCTCGGTGTTCGAGGCGCAGGCGGCCCGGACGATGGGGGCGCCTGTCATCATCCGCGGCCCGATCGACGCGCAGATTCTCCCCACGCCGCGTGTCATTCTGCGCGACGTTTCCATAGGTCTTGATGGCGGCGGAACCTCGCTCTCGGCGGCGGAACTGTCGGGCCGGCTTAATCTTGGGGCGTTGATGCGCGGCGACGTGGTGGCCGATCAGGTCACGCTACTGCGTCCACGGGCCCGCTTAGTAATTGATAATTCAGGAAAAATTTCGCTTCCGACCGGTGCCGCCCGCCCGGCGGGGTTCAGCGTCGCCCAACTCTCCGTCCTCGACGGCAGCTTCGAACTGCTGGACCGCGCCAATCAGCGCGCGTTCAAGCTCGACGACGTGGACCTTACCGGTGAGGTCGGCGGTTCGATGGGACCGATAAAACTGGATGGTGAGGCCGATGCGGCCGGCCTGCGCCGGCGGGTGCGGCTGAATGTGTCGGCCTTCGCCGCCGACGGCACCGCCAAGCTGCGGCTCAGCGCGCAGAATGTCGGCTCGCCGCTCAGCGTCGATGCGGACGGGGTGCTGAACCTTGCCGGTGGCGCGCCGAGCTTTCGCGGCCGGGCGGCGCTGGTGCGCACCGCCACTCCCGCTCCCACTCCCACGGGGGGCGACCCGCTCAAGGCCTGGAGCCTCGCCGCCAAGGTGGATGCGACGCCGCAGACCGTCGCCGCCACCGATCTCAGTCTCACGCTTGATGCTGCCGAGCGCCCGGTGGCGCTGTCGGGTTCCGCCCGCCTGGTCGCGGCCGGTCCCGGTGTCCCGGAATCGCGGCTCGATCTCACCCTTGCCGCCCGCCAGCTTGATCTTGCCGCGCTGACCGGCGGCGCGACGCCGCTGGCGGCGACCGATGCGCTGGCGCGGCTGCTGGCGCCCCTCGCCGATCTCGCCATGGTCGGCTCGCTCGATCTTTCCAGCGACACGGTGCTGCTTGCCGGAGCGGCGGCGCGCGAGGTGAAAGCCGGGCTCGACTGGTCGCCCGGCGGCTGGCGTGCCCGCACGCTGGAGGCGCGGCTGCCCGGCGGGGCGCGGATCGCGCTTTCCGGCACCCTGCCACGCGTGGCCGGCACCGGCGATCCCAATGCGGCGCTGTTCGGCGGCACGGGCGTGCTGGAGGCGCAGGATCTGCCGGGCTTCGTCGCCTGGGCGGTGCCGCAGGCCAGCGGGCTGGTGGCGAGCCTGCCGGCCGGGGCGGCGCGGCTTGCCGGAGACCTCAGTGTGAGCGCTGGCGGCTTCGCGCTCGACAAGCTGGAGCTTGCCGCCGGCGACAGCCGCTTTGCGGGCACGGCCGCCTATACGCTGCCGGTGGCGCCGGGGCGTGGGCGCATCGACGCGGTGCTGACCACCTCGGATGTCGATGTCGACGCGCTGCTGCCGCCAATGCAGAAGCTGGTGGCCCTCGGCCTCGGGACGACCGATCTCAATCTCAGCGTCGGCGGCCGGCAGGTGCGGCTTGCCGGTGGCAGCGCCCGCAGTCTTGACCTCATCCTCAAGGGCACGGCGGAGGGGCTCGGCATCGAGCGCCTCGCGCTGGAGGATTTCGCCGGGCTCGATCTTACCGGTAGCGGACGGCTCGCCGCTCTGGGCGACGATCGAGCCGGCACGGCGCGCTTCTCCGCCAAGCTCACCGGCCGGCGGGCCGAGGGCCTGCCGGGCCTTGCCGGGGCGTTCGGCCTCACCCGCATCGAACCCTTCCTTTCCGCCGCGCAGGCGAGCCTCGCGCCTGTCGACCTCACCCTGACGCTGGTGTCGCAGGACGGGCGCACAACGGTAGATGCCGGCGGCCGGCTCGGCGGTCTTTCCGGCACCGGGAAGCTCGGCTTTGCCGCCGATGGCAGCCTGAGCGGACACATGGCGCTCGATGCGCGCGACGGCAGCGCGGTGCTCACCAGTGCCGGCGTGCCGGGGCTGCGGCCCGCTCTCGGCCCGGCGCGGCTTACCCTCGATCTCGACCAGCGGGTCGCGGCGACGCTCGAATTTGCCGGGGCGCGGCTGCGGGCGGAAGGCAAGGCGGCGCTCGACGCCGCCGGGCGGCTTGAACCCGACCTCGCCCTGACCTTGGACGCTGCCGATCTCGCCGCCCTGCTGCCGCAGAACGCCGTGCGGGCCGCCGGCGCGGTGCCGGCCCGCTTCACCGGCACGCTCACCCGCGCCGGCGAGGAGTGGCGGATCGGCGCGCTGGCCGGGACGCTGGGTGCGCAGCGTCTCGACGGTACCCTTGCCTATGCGTCGGGTCAGCCGCTGCGGGCGGCACTCAACCTGCCGCAATGGAGCCTCGCGCCGGCGCTCGCGCTTGTCGTCGGCGCTTCCGATGGCGGCGGGGCGGAAGGATGGTCACGGGCGGGCTTCGGTCCGGCCGCCGCGGCCTTCGCTGCCGATGTGACGCTGAATGTCGGGCGCTTCGATCTTCCCGGCGGGCTGATGCTGGGCGAGGCGAAGGTGGCGGCGCGGCTGAGCGAGGGGCGCCTTGCGGTGGAGAGCGCGAATGGCACGCTCGCCGGCGGAAATTTCGCCGGCAAGTTCAACCTCGCCCGCACCGGCCAGACGGTGCAGTTCGACGGACGACTGGCCCTGACCAATGCCGACAGCGCCGCGCTGTTCGCCGCCCTCGGCGTGACGCAGCCGAAGCTGCGCGGCCGCGTCAGCACCACGCTCGACCTCACCGGGCGCGGCACCTCGCCCTTCGCGCTGGCCAGCCAGTTGCAGGGGCAGGGCAGCGTTGCGGTCGAGGGGCTGGAGATCGACCAGAGCGACCCGAAGGCGCTGCAATATGTGATGCTGGCGACCGAACGCGGCCCGCCGCCGGACCAGCAGCGCCTCGCACAGCTGCTCAGCGACGGGTTGGCGCGGGCGCCGCTGAAGCTGGCGCGGGTGGAAAGCGCGGTCAGCGTGGTGGATGGCGTCGCCCGCACCAGCGCCGCCCGGCTCGCGGTGGGCGAACAGCGCTTCGGCCTGAGCGGGGCGCTGGATATCCCGGCCCTGACCTTCGAGGCGACCCTGGAAATGCAGGATGTCGCCAACGCCGGCCTGCCCGCCGCGCCGGCGGCGGCGGCGCGGTGCAATGGCGTGGCCCGCTGACGGCGCCGGAGCGCCGTTTCGATCTCACCGCGCTCAGCACCGCCATCAACATGCGGGCGCTGGAGCGGGAGACAAGGCGGCTGGAAGCGGAATATGGCCGCACGCCGCTGACCGATGGCGGGCAGGCCACCGACGCGGCGCCGGTACGCCGCCCCACGCCGCAGGCCGCGCCGCGTGCCGGTGGCGCCGCCGTGGCCCCGCGGGCGACGCCGCAGCCGGCCACGCCGCGCGCACCTGCCAGTGCCGCCCGGCCGGCGGCGCCGCAATCCTATTATGGCCAGTACACTGTGCCCGGGCAGAGCGCGCCGGGAAGCGCCGCCCCGCCGCTGGCCCCGCCGGTGGATATTCCCAACGACCCGCTGCGCAGCCCGATCATCCTGCCGCCGCTGGCGCCATGACCGCCATTCAGGCGGCGATGAATTCCTCGGCCGTATAACCCTGGAGATAGAGCAGGGCGGTGAGGTCGCCATGGTCGATCCGCACCTGCGCCGCCGCGGCGACGGCGGGCTTGGCATGGTAGGCCACGCCCAGGCCCGCTTCGCCGATCATGGCGAGATCGTTCGCCCCGTCGCCCACGGCGAGCGTGTCGCCATGGCCAAGGCCGAGCGCCGCGCGCAGTTCCACCAGCGCGGCGAGCTTGGCCTCGCGGCCGAGGATCGGTTCCTCGACCAGCCCGGCGAAGGCCTCGCCATCGGCCACCAGCACATTGGCGCGGTGGGCGTCGAAACCGATCATCTCCGCCACGCGCTCGGTAAAGAGGGTGAAGCCGCCGGAAACCAGCATCGTGTGGGAGCCCTGCGCCTTCATGGTGCGCACCAGCGCGGTGCCGCCCGGGGTGAGGCGGATGCGCGCGGCGATGACCTCGTCCACGACGGCGAGCGGCAGGCCCTTGAGCAGGGCGACGCGCTCGCGCAGCGCCGGCTCGAAGGCGATCTCGCCGCGCATGGCGCGCTCGGTGATGGCGGAGACATGCGCTTTCATCCCGGCATAGTCGGCGAGTTCGTCGATGCATTCCTGGCCGATCATGGTCGAATCCATGTCGGCGAGGAACAACCGCTTGCGCCGCCCTTCCGCCGGCAGCAGCGCCACATCGACAGGGGCGTCGCCCAGCGTCGCGCGCAGGGTCGCGAGGTCCGCGCCGTCGGCGCAGGCGATTTCCGCCGCGATGCCGGGGTTGAGCCAGCGTGCCGGGCCGGGCGCGGGGAGGGCGGCGCGGGCGCGGGCGAGCAGCGCCTCATCCACCGCCGGGGCGGCGGGCGAGGAGATGAAAATGGCGACAAGCGGCAGGGAGTGCGACATGGCAGCGACTGGGACCTTGCCGCCGGGCCGGCGTCGGGCAAAAAGGCAGGATGGAAACCCGGAAGAGCGAGGCGGGCGTGACCGAGAATGCTGCGCGCCCGCGCGCCGTGCTTATTGCAGGACCGACGGCGAGCGGCAAGTCGGCGCTGGCGCTCGCTTTGGCGGAGCGGGTGGGCGGCGTCGTCATCAATGCCGATTCCATGCAGGTCTATCGCGACCTCGGGGTGCTCTCGGCGCGGCCGACCCCGCAGGAGGAGGCGCGCGCGCCGCACCGCCTCTATGGCCATGTCGATGGCGGTGACGAATATTCGGTGGCGCGGTGGCTGGAAGACGCGGCGCGGGCGCTGGCCGAGGCGGAGCATGAGGGGTGGCTGCCGATCTTCACTGGCGGTACCGGGCTTTATTTCAAGGCGCTCACCCAGGGGCTCTCACCGATTCCGCCGATTCCCGATGTGATCCGCGCCCGCGTGCGCGGCCTCGACCTCGATGCACTGGCGCTGCACGCGCGGCTCGCGGTGGTTGACCCGGAGACGGCGGCGCGGCTGCGGCCTTCCGACACGCAGCGGCTGATGCGGGCGCTGGAAGTGTTCGAGGCGACGGGACGGCCGCTGGCGCAGTGGCAGCAGGACCCGGCCGAGGCGCCGGTGCTGGCGGCGGAAAGCACGGTGCGGCTGTTCCTCGCCACCGACCGGACAGCGCTGCGCGCCCGCATCGCCGAGCGCTTCCACGCCATGATGGCCGAAGGCGCGCTCGAGGAGGCGCGGGCGCTGCTGGCGCGCGGCCTGCCGGCGGACCGGCCGCTGCTCAAGGCGCACGGCATGCCGTGGTTCGCGCGCCATCTCGCCGGTGAGATCACGGTGGAGGCGGCGATCGAGGGGGCTATCCTCGACACGCGCCATTACGCCAAGCGGCAGGACACCTGGTTCCGCCACCAGCTGGCGGGCTGGACGGCTTTGCCGAAGGAAGAGGCGGGCGCGTGGCTGGAGCGCGCGGTCGGCTGACCCTTCACGCCCGCGCGGCGCGGCGGACGGGCAGGGGCCGCAGCCGCAGGGCGATGTCGCTCAGCACCGCGACGCCGAGGCCGGCGCCGGCCACCCACCAACTCGGGCTGATGGCATAGGCAAATGAGAGGTTCGCCTGCAGCACCCGCAGAGGGGCGATGCCGGTAGCGGCGGCGTACCAGCCGGCCTCGATCAGCGCGGTGAGGATGCCGGAGGCGGCGGCCAGCGCTAGGAGATTGAGAAAGCCGGTGCCGCGCCCGTAAGCCTGCAGCACCCGCCAGCCCATCAGCCAGACGAACAGGCCGGTCATCAGCACCGGCTGAGTCACGTCGAGCTTCTGTTGCATGAAGAAGTGCAGGAGAGCGAGCGCGGTGGCGGGGTAGACCAGCTGGTGCAGCCGGTTCCAGCGCGCCGCGCCGAGCCGGCGGATCGCCCCGTCCCAGGAGGTTGCCGACAGCGCGGCAAAGGCCAGCACGGCGATAAAGCCGATGGTGAGATAAATGCGCAGCACGATCTCGCTCGCCGCCGTAGCGAGGCTGCCGACATCGACGAGATAGACGGCGAGATGCGCGCCGATGAGCGCGGCGGCGCCAAGGCCGAGGGTGCGGCGCGTCAGCAGCAGTTTCGGCGCGTTGAACAGACGCCGCGCCGGCGTGACCGCGAGCGAGAGCAGCAGCAGCCGGATTGCCCAGTCGCCGACGAAGTGAATTACCTGGATCAGCGGGCGGGCGCCTAGCGCCGCCTCGCCGCCCAGCCCGCCCCCGGCCGCCGGCCCGCCGAGCCCGCCGCCGCCCAAACCGGCGCCCCCCAGTCCGGGTGGTTCGGAGGCGGCGAAGCCGCCGCTGAGGATCTGTGCCAGCAGCAGGCCGAAGGGCAGCAGCACGATCACCAGCGCGCCGATTTTCTCGGGGCTGAGCTTGCCGGAATTCTCGCGCAGGAAGGGCATGGGCGGGTCCGCTCGGGTCGGTGACGTTCCTGCCTATACGCCCCCGGCGGCGGCGACATTTCAACGGCGCCGCGCACGAAGGCGTGAGCGATTGTCCCCCGCCATGCGAAGCGGCAAAACGCGCGGGGCGGAGGGTGGCTCCGCCCGCGTGGCCTATTCTTCCTCGAAGATGCGCGTCACATGGCCCATCTTGCGGCCGGGGCGGGCTTCCGCCTTGCCGTAGAGGTGCAGATGCGCGCCGGGCTCATCCAGCAGGTCGCTCCAGCTGTCGGCCTCGTCGCCGATAAGATTGGTCATCTCGACATGGCCGAGCCGCTCCACCGCGCCGAGCGGCCAGCCGGCAATGGCGCGCACATGCTGTTCGAACTGGCTGGTAAGCGCCCCGTTCAGGGTCCAGTGGCCGGAATTATGCACGCGCGGGGCGATCTCATTGACGATCACGCCCTGCGCGCCGTGTACCACTACGAGGAACATTTCCACCGCGAACACGCCGACATAGCCGAGCGATTCGCCGATGCGCCGGGCGATCTCGCGGGCGACCGCGTCCACCGCCGGGGTCACATTGGCCGGGACCTTGGAGCGGAACAGGATGTGATGGCGGTGCTCGTTCTCCGTCACCTCATAGGCCTTGAAGCGGCCATCCTCGGTGCGGGCGGCGACCACGGAGACTTCGCGCTCGAACGGCACGAAACCTTCGAGGATCGAGGGATGGCGACCCACCGCCTTGAACGCGGCCGCGGCATCATCACCCTCGCGGATGATGACCTGCCCCTTGCCGTCATAGCCGAAGCGGCGGGTCTTCAGCACTGCCGGGCGGCCGATCTCGGCCAGCGCCGCTTCCAGCTCCGCCTCGTCATGCACGGCGGCGAAGGGCGCGGTCTCGATGCCGAGGCGGGAGACGAAGGTCTTTTCTTCCAGGCGATCCTGGGTAATGCCGAGCGCCCGCGCGCCGGGATGCACCGGCACATGGCGGGCGAGGAATTCGGCCGTGTAGACCGGCACGTTCTCGAATTCATAGGTGACGACATCGACCGACTTGGCGAACTGTTCCAGCGCGGCGAAGTCGTCATAGGCGGCGCGGGTGTGGGCGCTGGCGACATCGAAAGCCGGGCTGCCCTCTTCCGGCGCGTAGATATGCGCCTTCAGGCCGAGCGGGGCGGCGGCGAGGGCGATCATGCGGGCGAGCTGGCCGCCGCCAAGAATGCCGATCGTGTCGCCGGGCGAGAGAATCTTCGGTTCCGTGCTCATTCCGGGCGCTCCGTCACGGCGGCGGTGCGGGCGGCGCGCCATTCCGCCAGCCGGGTCGCCAGCGCGTCGTCGGTGAGGGCGAGCACAGCGGCGGCGAGCAGCGCGGCATTGGTGGCGCCGGCCTTGCCGATGGCGAGCGTGCCGACCGGAATGCCCGCCGGCATCTGCACGATGGAATAGAGGCTGTCGACACCCGAAAGCGCCTTGGATTCGACCGGCACGCCGAACACCGGCAGCGTGGTGAGCGAGGCGACCATGCCCGGCAGATGCGCCGCGCCGCCGGCACCGGCGATGATCACCTTTGTCCCCGCCGCCTTCGCGGCCTTGGCGAAGGTGAACATGCGTTCGGGCGTGCGGTGGGCCGAGACGATGCGGCAGTCATGGCCGACACCGAGCGCGTCCAGCGTCTCGGCGGCGTGGCGCATCGTGTCCCAGTCCGACTGGCTGCCCATGATGATGGCGACGGGTCGATGGTCGGCGGCCGTTCCGGCCGTCAGGTCGCTCATTCTGCTTTCCGCCCCTTTCAGGAAAGGCGCGGATTATAGGAATCGCGGGCGCGGGAGCAAGGGAAGAAGACGGTACGCTGCATCGGCCCAACCAGCCTTACCGAGGGGCTGGCCGTGCCGCTGCGCGGAGCGTCGCGAGGTGCCATGCTTAACACCGCCTTTACCATGCCGGGGCAGAGTGCCGGGCGAGAGATTCCCCGGGGATCCGCCTGCCGTGTTCGTGAGTTGAACCCCGTGTGGGCTATGTTCTGATCGTCGCCGATTCCCAACGGGAGCGGCGTGGCCAGGCGCCCCGGTGGGTAACAGGCGGAGAGAAGTCCATGTCCGGTCGCGGCGCTATTGAGACGGTCGAAAACAAAGGCGCCACGGCAAGCGGTACGGCCGCGCGGCGCGTTCTGGCGGCTTCGGCCGGCCTGCTGCTGGCCACGGTGAGCAGCGTGGGGCTAAGCGTCCAGGCGCAGCAGGCGCCCGGCAGTATCGTCGCCGTCGACCGCGCCGGCCAGGGAACAGGCGAGGGCCCCGCTGGTGCAACCACCTCCTCCGAGAACGTGTCCCCTGCCGCCGCGACCGCGAGTCTCGTGCGCCCCGGCGAGCCGGCGGCGCCGCTGCCGTTGATCACGACGGAGGCGCCGCATTTCGACGCGACCGATCCCGCCCGCCCGAGTGCGGCGCGCAGCGCGGCGCTGGCGGCACCGAGCCCGGCCGAGCCGCTTCCCGCCGCGCCGGTCGATGCCGGCCCTGCGGACGCTTTGCCGGCCACTCCCAGCGTTGGCAATGGGGCCCCAAGCGTTGGCGAAGGCACGTCCGGCGGCCCCGTGCCCGCCGCGCCGACGGAGACCGCCGAATCGGCGTTCTCCCGCCAGCTCGCCGCGCTGATCGGCAATTCGCTGCCGCGCTTTTCAACCCGTCCGGCGGACCGCGAGGCGCTGGCCGCCTTCTACACCGCGCGTGGCTTCCAGCCGGTGTTCACACAGGAAGGTGGGGTCTCCCCGCTCGGACAAGCGGCGCTCGACAGCTTTGCCGCAGCCGCCAGCGAAGGGCTCGACCCCACCGACTACGCCCTGCCGCCGCTTCCGGCGACGGCCGATGCGGCCCAACGCGCCGAAGCCGAAATGCGGCTCGCCGCCACCGCGCTGCTTTACGCCCGGCACGCGCAGAGCGGCCGGTTCGACCCGAAGAAGCTTTCCAAGGATGTCGACCCGAACCCGACCGTGCCCGATTCGGCCGATGTGCTGGCCCGGCTCGCCGGCGCGCCGGACGCGGCGGCGGCGCGCGCCGTGCTGGCGAGCTTCGCGCCGCAATACCCGCAATATCTGCTGCTGAAAGAACAGCTGGCGCGGCTGATGGCCCGGGAACAGGCCGTTTCCCACGCGCCGATCCCGCCCGGCCCGTCGGTGCGTCCCGGTGAGAGCGACCCGCGCGTGCCGCTGCTGCGGTTGCGGCTGGGTGTCGAGCCCCGCGGGGACGGGGAGATCTATGATTCCGCGCTGGTGCGGGCGGTGGAGGATTTCCAGCGCCAGGCCGGCCTTGCCGCAGATGGCATTGTCGGACGCGGCACGGTGGCGGCACTGAACGACACGGGCGGCGACCCGGTGCCGGACATCATCGCCAATATGGAGCGCTGGCGCTGGGTGCCGCACGAGGTGGCGCCGACCTATGTGATCGTCAACATTCCCGAATTCATGGTGCGCATCATCGTCGATGGCGGCACGGTGCATGAAACGCGGGTCGTCGTCGGCAAGCCGGAGAGCCCGACGCCGATCCTCGACGAGACGATGCAGTATGTGGTGTTCAACCCCTCCTGGCATGTGCCGCCCAGCATCATGCGCAACGAGATGCTGCCCAAGCTGCAGGCCGACCCCTATGCGCTGCAGCGCCAGGGAATCGACGTGGTGCGCAATGGCCGGGTGGTCGACCCCGGCATGGTGGACTGGCGCCGGGGCACGCAGGGCTATTCGTTCCGTCAGGAGCCGGGCGAACGCAATGCGCTCGGGCGGATGAAGTTCATGTTCCCCAACAAGCACTCGGTCTATCTGCACGACACGCCGAGCCGCGCTCTGTTCGCTCGCGACCGTCGCGCCTTCAGCCATGGCTGCGTGCGGGTGCATGAGCCGATGGCCTTCGCCGAGGCGCTGTTCGCCCTTGGCCTGCCCAAGGAGGGATGGACCGAGCAGCGCCTGTCGCGCCTGCTTGGCGGCAATGAGCGCTCGCTCACGCTGAAGAACAAATTCCCCATCCACCTCGTCTATTTCACCAGCTTCGTCGATTCCGCCGGGCAGCTGGTGACGCGCGAGGACCTCTACGGCATCAATGCCGCCACCAAGGCGCAGTTGGGTCTCGACGGGGCGCGCCGCTTCGCCGAGCAAGGGAAGCCGGCTCTCCGGCGTTGACGGCAGCCCCGCACCAGCCGCTGTGGCTAGGAAGAGACGGTCGAGCGCAAAAACGCGCGGCGGGAGGTAATCCCACGCGAATTTGACGCGCTGGCACTCTTTTGCCACAGTCACTTTTTAGTGCGAGAGACAACAGGCGTGGGGGCTGGGGTCGTAAGGACCTCTTAACCAAACCCGAGAAGACTGTGTTCACCATGCGCGGTACGGGCGCTTCCGCCCGCACCGTCCCAGGAAACGTTGAGTTCGGGTTCAAGCCGTTGCGATTTTCCGCCCTCCGCTCGTCCAAGCTGGCCAAGGCCGCTCTCCTCGCGGCGCTTGCCACGCTGTGCGGCGCCGATCTGCTGCAGGATGCGGTGGCCAATGGCGACACGCGCACGCTCAGCCTCCACCATGTCCATTCCGGCGAAAGCGCCACCATCACCTTCAAGCGCAATGGCCGCTACGACCCGGCGGCACTGAAGCAGCTGAACGTGCTGCTGCAGGATTGGCGGCGCAAAGAGCCGACCAACATGGACCCGCGCCTGTTCGATATCGTCTGGGAGGTCTATCGCGAGACCGGCGCGACCCAGCCGATCCAGGTGATCGGCGGCTACCGTTCCCCGGCGACCAACGCCATGCTGCGCTCGCGCTCGCGCGGTGTTGCCCAGACCAGCCTGCACATGCAGGGGCGGGCGATGGATTTCTACATTCCCGGTGTGCCGCTGGGGAAGATCCGTGAGGCCGGGCTGCGGCTGCAGCGCGGTGGCGTCGGCTTCTATCCGACTTCCGGCTCGCCCTTCGTGCATCTCGACACCGGCGGCATTCGCCACTGGCCGCGCATGAGCCGGCCGGAACTCGCCCGCGTGTTCCCCGACGGGCGCACCGTGCATGTGCCGGCCGACGGCAAGCCGATGCCGGGCTATGCGCAGGCGCTGGCGGCGGTGGAAGCGCGCGGCAGCGAGCCCGGCGGCGCCGGCGCGGCCTTCGCCGGCCTGTCTGGCGGCAATGATCCCAAGCGCAAGGGCGCGCCGGCCAAGAACATTTTCGCCGGCCTGTTCGGCAAGGATGGCGACGACGAGGAGGAGGGCGCCCCGGCCGCCGCCTCTGCCCCCGCCGAGGAGGCGCCGGCTCAGGTTGCGGCCGCTCCCGCAGCTGTCGCTCCCGCGCCGGCCCAGGTCGCGCTCGCCGCCCCCGCGCTCGCCGCCCCCGTGCCCACCCCGACGCCGCGCCCGTCGCTGCCGGCGGTTGCGGCGCCCATGGCACCGTTTGAAGTGGCTTCGCTGGATACGGTGCCGCTGCCGCAGCCCAATCCGCTGCCGCGCGGCGCGGTGGCCGCCGCACCCCGTCCCGCTCCCGCGCCGGCCGGCGGCAAGGCGGACCTCGCCGCCCTCGCCGCCGCGATCCCGATGCCGGGCACGCCGGAGGCGAGCAATAGCCGGCAGATCGCCAGCGCCATTAGCGGCACGCCGCTTGCCGCCACCCGCCCGAGCGAGGTCGGTGGCCTGCCGGAAGTGATCGTGCGCGGCACGCAGGGCGAAGGCCCGGCGCTGGCCTATGCCGACGCCGCTGGCAGCGTGTTCACGACCCCGCGCCTCCAGCCCGGCCGCGCGCCGGAGCCGGCCCCGGCGACCGCCGCCCGCACCGCGCCTCCCGCACCGGCAACGGCCGCCGCTGCCCCCGGGCGCAAGCCGCAGGCGCATTCGCAGGCGATGATCGCCGAGATCCGCCGCCTGTTCAGCGGCCCCAGCGTCGCCGGCGAGGTGTCCATGCATCTGCCGGAGCTACGCCGCTTCAGCGCCTTCGTGCTGCCGCCGCGCCGCATCGTCGCCGCGCAGTTCAGCCGCGACGGGGTGAAGGGGCTCTCCACCACGCGATTCTCCGGCGAGGCGGTGGTCGCCGTGCCGGTGGTTGCCATGATGACCGGCCCCGCTCCGCTCAAGAAGCCGCTTTAAACGGAACGGGCGGCCACTGGCCGCCCGGTCGGTTTGACAAATCTGCCAGAGGGCAGGCTCAGCTTTCGCCGAGCATCCCCAGCGCCTGCATATAGAGGTCGACGATCGCCTCATGTTCGGCGCGCTGGTCGGCGTCCTGCTTGCGGATCTTCAGGATTTCCCGCAGCGCCTTGGTGTCGAAGCCGGTGCCCTTGGCTTCGGCGAAGACATCCTTGATGTCGTCGGCAATGGTCTTCTTCTCTTCCTCAAGCCGCTCGATGCGCTCGATGAAGGATTTCAGCTGTTCCTTGGCGAAGCCGGCGGCGGCATCGGACAAGGGCTGGTCGTTCGGAATATCGGACATGGGGTCTCCGGGGCAGCGGGCAGGGCCCGGCGTCTAGACGGCAATTCGGGCGGCGATAGGGAGCGCAAGCCGGGCGGGCCGTCAAGGCAATGACGCATCTGTGCGCCTTTGGGCGGCCGGCTAGCCCCGCTATCCACCGCGAATCCGGGGAAAAGCGGCTCCTTGCCGGCTCAGTGCGGGCCAGGCCCGGAGAAAGCCGCCTTCTGCTCCGGCGTCGCCTCGCTCTGGTGGCGGGCCTTCCACTCCTCATAAGGCATGCCATAGACAGCCTCACGGCTCTCGTCCTTGGTCATAGCCACGTCCCGTTCCCTGGCCGCATCGAGCAGCCAGTTGGACAGGCAGTTGCGGCAGAAGCCGGCCAGGTTCATCAGCGCGATGTTCTGCACATCGGTGCGCGCCTGCAGATGGGCGACGAGGCGGCGGAAGGCCGCGGCTTCCAGTTCGGTGCGGGTGGGGTCGTCGAGGTCGGTCATGGAAGTCTCCCGGGAGATGTCGCCCAGTCAGATGGGGGGCACGGGGCCGGTGCGCGAGCCATAGCTGCGCACTTCGTGCAGTTCAGGCCGGGCGAGGAGTGCCGGCAGCAGCCCGGCCAGCCGGTCGGCCCAGGCGCGCTGGCCGTCGACCTCGGTAATCAGGTCCTGACGGATTTCCAACAGCGTGTTGGCGAGGCCGCGCAGCGTGGCGTGGCGAAAAAGGCAGTCGCCGCGCAGCGCGCCATCATAGGGCTCATTGTCGCCGACGATGAGATCACCGGGGGCTTCCAGCGCGTCGATGAGCTCGCGGGTGAAGCGGGGATCGCTGTCCCACAGCACGGCGGCGTGCCAGGGCCGGGCCACGCCGCGCCAGACCGGGGTGAAGCTGTGGATCGACAGCAGCACCGGCACGATGCCCTCCGCCAGCGCCGCCTCGATCTCGGCGGTGATGGCGTCGTGATAGGGGCGGTGGAACAGCGCCAGTCGGCGCTCGATCTCCGCCGCGTCGGCATGGCGGTTGCCCGGAACCACCGCGCCGTCGGAGAGCCGCATCACCAGCGTGGGATCGTCCTCGCCGCGATTGGGGTCGATGAGAAGCCGCGAGAACCGCGAGAGAATGGCGGGGCAGCCGAGGCGATGCGCCAGCATGCGGGTGACGCCAGCCGCGCCGATGTCGTAGCCGATATGCCGCTGCAGTTCCGCCTTGGGCAGGCCGAGCGAGCCATAGGCCGGCGGCATGGCGTTGGAGGCGTGGTCGCACAGCAGGATAAGCCCGGCTTCCAGCGTTCCCGGAAGGCGCTCAAAGGCGGGGAACGGGTCCAAAGCGGGGGAAGCGCTGGCGGGTGCGGCGGAATCGTCCGTGGAGAGGCGACGCATAATTGCCCGTGTGCTGCGGGGAAGTGTGCAGGAGGATATCGACGTGAGGCGTGGCGTGCCATAGGAATACGCCCGTTTCGCGTCGCGCGGCCGGGGATTCGCGCCCGCGCGCAATAAGCAATGGCCGGGCAAGAGACCGGCAGAAAGGCCTCCTTTGGGGCGGGGTGGGTGTGATGACGGACGTTTCGGCGCGTGATTTTCTCGATCGCCTGTTCACCGCTGCGGTGGCGGCCGCGCATCCTTCCACCTGCCTGCCGCCGGCGCTGCCGCCGCCCCCCGCCCATGGCCGCCTGATCCTGCTCGCCGCTGGCAAGGCCGCCGGCTCGATGCTGGAAGTCGCCGAGCGGCATTATCTCGACGAAATGGGCGTCGACCCCTCGCGGCTTCTCGGCATCGGCGTCGCCCGCCACGGCTATGGCCGGCCCACGCGCCAGCTGGAAATGGTCGAGGCCGGTCATCCCGTGCCGGATGCGGCGGGCCTCGCCGGTGCGCAGAAGGCAATCGACCTCGCGGCCTCCGCCACCGCCGACGATCTCGTGCTGGTGCTTCTCTCCGGCGGCGCTTCGGCCAACTGGATCGCGCCCGCTTTCGGCGTCGAGCTGGACGACAAGCGCGCGCTGACCCGCGCGCTGCTGCGCTCCGGCGCCAACATCACAGAGATCAACACGGTGCGGAAGCATCTCTCGCGCATCAAGGGCGGGCGCCTGGCGGCGCTGGCCCAGCCGGCGCGAGTGGTGACGCTGTCCGTCTCCGACGTGCCGGGCGACGATCCGGCGGTGATCGGCTCCGGCCCGACGGTGCCGGACCCGACCACGCTGGCGGAGGCGCGCGATGTGCTCGCCCGCTACCGCATCGATCCGCCGCCCTCCGTGGCGGTGGCACTGCGCGACCCTGCCAATGAATCGCCGAAGCCCGGCGATGCGGCCTTCGCCGGTTCCGAGTATGTCCTCATCTCCCGCCCTGCCGATTCCTTCGTCGCGGCGGAGAAAATCGCCCGCGAGGCGGGCATCGAGCCGGTGCTCCTCGGCGACAATCTTGAAGGCGAGGCGCGCGACGTGGCCGCCGCGCAGGCCGCCAAGGCGAAGGAATTGAAGGCGGCCGGTCGCAAGGCGGTGCTGCTCTCCGGTGGCGAGCTCACCGTCACCATGCGCGGCCAGGGCCGGGGCGGCCCGAATCAGGAATATGCGCTTGCGCTCGCCGTGGCGCTCGACGGCGCGGCGGGTATCTACGCCGTGGCCGGCGACACGGACGGCACCGATGGCGGCGGCGGCGACGCCTCCGATCCGGCCGGCGCCTATGTGATGCCGGACACGCTGGCGCGAGCGACGGCGCAGGGTCTCGATCCTGCCGCCTTTCTCGCCAATAACGACTCCACCAGCTTCTTCGAGGCCCTCGGAGATCTGCTCACGCCGGGGCCGACCTGCACGAACGTCAATGATTTCCGAGCCGTTCTCGTCGACAAGTGACCCTGTTGCCGCTGCCGCCGCCCTCCCTCGGGGCGGCCGGCTGCGGGTGCCGCGCGGCGCGCTGACGCGGGCAGTGGGGGCGGCGCTGCTCGCTATCCCGCTTCTCGCCGGGCTGATGCCGGTGCCCGCGGCGGCGGATTTCCGCCTGTGCAACCGCTCCAGCAGCCGCGTCGGCATCGCGCTCGGCTATAAGGACGGCAATAGCTGGGCGACCGAGGGCTGGTGGAACATCGGCGCCAATAGCTGCGAGACGCTGCTGCGCGGCGATCTGGTGGCGCGCTTCTATTATGTCTACGCCATCGACTACGATCTCGGCGGGGAATGGTCCGGCAAGGCCTTCATGTGTACCCGCGAGAAGGAATTCACCATTCGCGGCATCCAGGACTGCCTGGCGCGCGGCTTCGACCGGACCGGCTTCTTCGAAGTGGACACGCACGAGCAGAAGAGCTGGACGGTGCAACTGACCGAGCGCAAGCCCGGCGCCGCGGAGGTCGGCTCCGGCCTGCCCCCGCCGCCCATGCCGCAGGCACGGCCCTGAGCGCGTCGCTTCCCCCTCTCACCGACCCGTCCTGACGACAACACCCCGGAGCGGGCTCCGGGGTGTTGTCTCGTGGATGGATAGGGATGACGTGGCCTCGGCCGCGTGCGTCACTCGATCGGCAAGGCGGTGAAGCGGATCTGGCCTTCGGGGTCGGCCACCATCAGGAGGGCCGAACGCCGGCCTTCCTTCTTCAGCGCGGCGAGGCGCTTCTCGACATCTCCGGGGGCGAGCATCGCTTCCTGATTGACCTCGACGATGAGATTGCCTGGCGCGATGCCGCGCTCGGCCGCCACCGAGCCGGGCTCCACCGCCATGACCACGACGCCCTTGAGCTCGTCCTTGATCTTGAAGCGGGTGCGCAGTTCCGGCGTCATCTCGGCCATCTCGACGCCCATTAGCTTGAGCGTGGTGACCGGCGGCGGCGCTTCGGGCTTCTTTTCGGGCGCGACGGCGGCGCTGGGGGAGGGCGTGCCTTCGTCGAGCCGGCCGACGGTGAGCTTGACCGTCTCCTGCTGGCCCTTGCGGATGACGACGACATCCACCTGCTTGTCCACCGGCGTGTCGGCGACGATGATCGGCAGGGAGCGCATGTCCCTCACCTCCTTGCCGTCGAAGGTGATGACCACGTCGCCCGCCTTGAGCCCGCCCTTGGCGGCCGGGCCGTCTTCGGTCACCGAGCCGATCAGCGCGCCGCGCACGCGGTCGAGCGAGAGGCTCTCGGCGATTTCCGGCGTCACCTGCTGGATGCGCACCCCGATCCAGCCGCGCCGGGTTTCGCCGAACTCCTTGAGCTGGGCGATGATCGGGATGGCGGTGTTGGAGGGCACGGCGAAGCCGATGCCGATGGAGCCGCCGGACGGCGAGATGATGGCGGTATTGATGCCGATCACATCGCCTTCCATGTTGAACAGCGGACCGCCGGAATTGCCGCGGTTGATGGCGGCGTCGGTCTGCAGGAAATTGTCGTAGGGGCCGGAATTGATGTCACGGTTGCGGGCGGAGATGACGCCCACCGTGAGCGTGCCGCCCAGGCCGAATGGGTTGCCGACCGCCATCACCCAGTCGCCGACACGCAGAATGTCGGAATTGCCGAACTTCACCGCCTTCAGCGTCGTGCCGGCCTCGGGCGTCACCTTCAGCAGGGCGAGGTCGATCTTGGTGTCGCGGCCGACGATGTCGGCCTTCAGCTTCGAACCGTCGGCGAAATTGGCGTAGACCTCGTCGGCATCGGCGATGACGTGGTTGTTGGTGACGATATAGCCGCTGGAGTCGATGACGAAGCCGGAGCCGAGCGAGGAGACGCGGCGGGGGCCCTGGCCTTCGCCCTGCTGCTGCCGGCGCTTGAAGAACTCCTCGAAGAACTCTTCGAAGGGCGAACCCGGCGGCAGCTCCGGTGTCGGCACGCTACGCGAGGGGGCGACGGTCTGCGAGGTGGAGATGTTGACCACCGCGTCCATGATCTGGGCGGCGGTGTCGGCCACCGTGTCGGGGCCCTTGGTCGCCGCCGCACGGCCCGGCTGCGGCAAGAGCGTCACCGAGAGGACGATGGCAAAGGCCAGAAGCGCGGCGCCGAGCCGCCGTGCCAGAGTGGCCTGTTCGGCCCTGCGGCCTGAGGCGAAGAGAGCGGGGGCGGAACGCGCAAGGCCGAGGCCCTCAAGGCAGTTGGTCATGAAGCCTCCTTGACGCCGCCACGCGGAGCCGGGCGGCACGGCCCCTCATCCATTGGCCGTGCGCCCGACGCTACAAGCCGCAAGGCGCGATGCAAGCCAAAAGAGCGCGAGGCGGGGTACGGAACCCCGCCTCGTCAACCTCGGATAATCCACACAAGGGCAAGACCCAGAACGGCCCCGATGAGGCCGGCCACGCGCAAGGGCGAATCGGACAATTGCGCGATGGCTTCGGCGGAGCGGCGCACCGCCGCCGGAGCGACGGCGAGCGCCAAACCTTCGATTACCAGCACAAGGCCGAGCGCGACGATGAAATCATACATCGTCGCGTCGCGTCAGTTCGCTGGCGCCAACGGCGCCGCCGGAGCCGCCGGGGCGGGTTGAGCCGCGGCAGGCGCGGCCGGCGTGCCGAGAACCGAGTCAGCGCGGGCGGTGGGATTGCTGAAGAAGCGGAAAAATTCCGAATCCGGCGCCAGCAGCATCCGCGTGTCCGAGCCTTTCAGCGAGGCCTCATAGGCCTGCATCGACCGGTAAAAGTCGAAGAAGCCCCGGTCCTGGTTGTAGGCCTGCGCGAAGATCTCGTTGCGCTCGGCCTCGCCCTCACCGCGCAGTTGGTCGGCGGTGGCATTGGCCTCGGCGACGATGATCGTCGAGTCGCGGTCGGAGCGGGCGCGGATGGTCTGGGCCGCCTCGGCGCCCTGCGCGCGGATTTCGGCGGCTTCGCGCTGACGCTCGGTCTGCATGCGCTGGAACACAGCCTGGCTGTTGGCCTCCGGCAGGTCGGCGCGACGGATGCGGACATCGATGATGTCGATGCCGAAGCCGGCGGCTTCGCGGTTCACCTGGCTGCGGATGCGCGCCATCAGATCCTCGCGCTGGTCGCGCACCACCTGGGTGAAGGTGGATTCGCCGAGCACCCGGCGCAGCGAGGAGTTGAGGATGGTGGCAAGGCGGGAATTGGCCGCCTCGACACTGCCGACCGACTGGTAGAAGCGCAGCGGATTGACGATGCGGTAGCGGGCGAAGGCATCCACCACCAGACGCTTCTGGTCGGCCGCGATCACTTCCTGCGAGGGATTTTCGAGGTCGAGGATGCGCTTGTCGATGAAGATGACGCTGTCGATCATCGGGATCTTGGCGTGCAGGCCCGGCTCCTCGATCACCCGGATGGGTTCACCGAGGCGCAGAACCAACGCCTGCTGGGTCTGGTAGACGCTAAACAGGGCCGAGAACAGGCCGATGAGCACGGCGACGACGGCGATCGCCAGAATGAGACCGAGGCTGTTCCTCATTTCGCGGCTCCCTGAGCGGGGGTGCTGCCGGTGAGCGGCGCGAGAGGCAAATAGGGCACGACGCCGGACGAGCCGCCGGCCGCAGGATCAATGATCACCTTGTCCATTCCGCCGAATACGCGTTCCATGGTTTCGAGATAGAGGCGCTGGCGCGTGACTTCGGGCGCCTTCTGGTATTCGCCGAGCACGCTCAGGAAGCGCGCCGCCTGGCCTCGCGCCTCGATGATCGCCCGCTCCTTGTAGCCTTCAGCGCCCTGGGTGATGCGCGCGGCGTCACCACGGGCTTCCGGCACGACGCGGTTGGCGTAGGCCTGAGCCTCGTTCTGCAGACGCTCGGCATCGGCGCGGGCGGCCTGCACATCACGGAAGGCGTCGATGACCTGCGAGGGCGGATCGACCTTCTGCAACTGCACCTGGGTGACGAGCACGCCGGCGCGGTAGCCGTCCAGCGTGCGCTGCATCAGCTCCTGCACCGCCGTTTCGATGTTCTGGCGGGCGCCGGTGAGGATGGGCTGGATGTTGGTGCGGCCGACCACCTCGCGCATGGCGCTTTCCGCCACGGCCTTGATCGTGCCTTCCGGGTTCTGGACGTTGAACAGGAAGTTGGCGGCGCCGACATCCTCGGTGGAACCGGGCGCGGCGGGCTTCACCATCCAGAACACGGCGAAATCGACATCGACGATGTTCTCGTCGCCGGTGAGCATCAGGCTCTCTTCCGCAACGTCGCGCTGCACGGAACCGCGGCGCGGGTCGTCCCCGGTGCGGATGCCGATATCGATGCGGTTGACGCGCGTGACCTGGGGGGTCAGCACCGTCTCGATGGGGTAGGGGAGGTGGTAGTTGAGGCCGGGGTTGGTCGTGCCGACGAATTTGCCGAAGCGCAACACCACGCCCTGCTCGTCCGGCTCGACGCGGTAGAAACCCGACAGCAGCCAGGCGACGATGGCGAGCGCCACCAGAACCACGATGCCCTTGCCGGTGCCGAAGCCGCCGGGAATGGCGGTCCGCAGCTTTTCCTGTCCGCGACGGATCAGATCTTCAAGATCGGGAGAACTCGGCCCCGGCGATTGCGGACCAGTGCCCCAAGGGCCGCGCGGACCATTGCCCCATGGCCCGCCGCTCTGGTTCTTCCATGACATTCCGCGCCCACTCCGTTTGCGCGCCCGGCTTGTCCGGGCTCGCAAGCGCAGAACCGGCAGACGCCACCGTGCAAGAAAACCCGCGCCTCGCCGCCATGACGGCGTGACGAGGCGGTTATAGGTGACGAGGCATCAGGTTACAACGCGCCCGCCACCTGCCGATATGGGAACGGCGTCGGGTTTACGCAACGGTAGAGCGCAAGGAACCGTTTCGCTCCGACGCTTCGGTCGGTTCGCGGCTGGAGGAGGGGCTGCGGTAATGCGCCAGTACATACAGGCGGATCGCCGACGACAGGTTGCCCTGATTGCGGCCCGAATCGATCGAGGCCACGATCTCCGACAAGGTGCTGCGCCGGTTGGCGGCGATCTCCTTGAGGGCGTCCCAGAACTGATCTTCCAGACTGACGCTGGTCTTGTGCCCGGCAATCACGATGGACCGCTTAACCACGGGACTCTTCATGTCTCGTCCTCTCGAATGCGCCTATGCCCTTCAAGCATTTTTTCCTGCTTTCGTTCTTCGGCCGCGGCCAGCTCGCGCTGGTACTTTGGGCGGCCGAACTCCAAACGCCGGGCAGCGGCGGTTTGTTCCGCAGTCAGTCGCGCCATCCGTTTGCGGTGGCGGTTGAGATTCACAAGGTCGCCCACGGGCGCCGGCCTCCGTTCAAAAGGCGCGCAGAATCTACGCAACAAGCTGCATTAGTCTTCTCATAATATCGGCGAAAATGGCGTTTTCCAAGAATTTGCGGCGCTCCGGTACCCGGCGGCAGGCGCCACGACGGCAGCCTAAAACCGTTGCAGGTAGCCGGCTGACGACTCGTCATCCGACTTCCCTGCGGTAAAATGGTGATGGCGGCGGGTGCTCCATAGGGGGCGCCGAAGGGGTATTTATCACGTATTTGTGATCATGCCCGGAGGAACCTTGCGCGGGCCTGTCATCGAACCCGCGGCTGATTTCGCCGCCGCACGACGCATGCTAAACCGGCGCCGAGCCGCGACGCCCGTGTGGACGGGCCCTGAGACGCACCCCGAAAGGCTTTGACCGATGAGCAATACCCGCATCGAAACCGACACGTTTGGGCCCATCGAGGTGGAGGCCGACAAATACTGGGGCGCGCAGGCGCAGCGCTCGCTCGGCAATTTCAAGATCGGCTGGGAAAAGCAGCCGCTGCCGGTGGTTCGCGCCCTCGGCATCGTCAAGCGGGCGGCGGCGGAAACCAATATGGCGCTCGGCCGGCTCGACCCGACGCTGGGCGCCGCGATCATCGCCGCCGCGCAGGAGGTGATCGACGGCAAGCTGGACGCTCATTTCCCGCTGGTGGTCTGGCAGACCGGGTCGGGCACCCAGTCCAACATGAACGCCAATGAGGTGATTTCGAACCGGGCCATCGAGATGATGGGCGGGGAGAAGGGTTCGAAGAAGCCCGTCCACCCCAACGACCACGTCAATATGAGCCAGTCGTCCAACGACACCTACCCGACCGCCATGCATGTCGCCTGCGCGGAGGAGATTTCGCGCCGGCTGCTGCCGGCCCTGCGCACGCTGCACGCGGCACTGGCGGAGAAGGCGGCGCAGTGGCAGCACATCATCAAGATCGGTCGCACCCACACCCAGGACGCGACGCCGCTCACGCTTGGCCAGGAATTCTCCGGCTACGCCCAGCAGGTGGAGAACGGCATCGCCCGCATCGAATCGACGCTGCCGGCGCTGATGCAGCTCGCCCAGGGCGGCACGGCGGTCGGCACCGGGCTGAACGCGCCGGTGGGCTTCGCCGAGAAGGTGGCCGAGCACATCGCCGCCATCACCGGCCTGCCCTTCACCACGGCGCCGAACAAGTTCGAGGCGCTGGCCGCGCATGACGCGATGGTGTTCTCGCACGGGGCGATCAACACGGTGGCGGTGTCGCTGTTCAAGATCGCCAACGACATCCGCTTCCTCGGCTCCGGGCCGCGCTCCGGCCTCGGCGAACTGGCGCTGCCGGAGAACGAGCCGGGCTCGTCGATCATGCCCGGCAAGGTGAACCCCACCCAGTGCGAGGCCCTTACCCAGGTCTGCGTGCAGATTTTCGGCAACAATGCCGCGCTGAGCTTCGCCGGCAGCCAGGGCCATTTCGAGCTGAACGTCTACAATCCGGTCATGGCCTATAATTTCCTGCAGTCGGTGCGTCTCATGTCCGACGCGGCGCTGAGCTTCACCGAGCATTGCGTCGTCGGCATCGTGCCGCGCGAGGACAATATCAAGGCGGCGCTGGAGCGCTCGCTGATGCTGGTCACCGCGCTGGCGCCGAAGATCGGCTACGACAACGCCGCCAAGATCGCCAAGACCGCGCATAAGAACGGCACCACGCTGCGCGAGGAAGCGGTGGGTGGTGGCTATGTTACCAATGAAGAATTCGATGCTGTCGTGCGGCCTGAGAAGATGATCTCCCCGGGTTAACGACTATTCATGAACCTGAACGTTCGTTCAGCTACGTTTCCGAACGTAATATTGGGTTCATTACCGAAGTTTCATTTGAAACGCTCGGTCTCATCAGACAGCATCGGCCTCACCTTCACAGGAGATGAGGCCGATGAAACGCACGATCATTGCCGCTACCGCCGCCGCCCTTCTTGCGGGTGTCAGCTTTGGCGTGGCGGCGCCGAAGCCGGGTATGGGCGAGCCTCCTCGTCCGAGCCCGGAGCAGATGGCCGAATTCGCCGGCGCCATGAGCGATGCACGTATCGCCGCGCTCAAGGCCGGGCTGCGGCTGAACGCCGAGCAGGAGAAGCTCTGGCCGGCACTGGAGACCGCGCTGCAGGACGCCGCCAAGGAGCGCGCCGCGCACTGGGCCGAACGCCGCGCGGCGCGGGAGGCGATGCCGAAGGGCGAGCGTCCCGATGTCATCGAGCGGCTGCGCGCGCAGGCCGACGGGATGATCGGCCGGGGCGAGACCATGAAGAAGGTCGCCGATGCCGCCGCGCCGCTCTATGACGCGCTCGACGGTTCCCAGCAGCGCCGCTTCGCCATTCTGTTCAAGCAGATCGAACATCCGCGCATGGCCGATGGCCGCCACGGGCCGGGTCATGAACGCGGCCCCGGGCCGCATCGCTTCGGTCCCGGCGGCGAGGGGCCGGATGGCCCGATACCGCACCGTCTGCCGCCCGGCCCGATGGAGCACGGCCCGGATGGGCCCGACGGCCCCGATGGCGAGCCGCTCTGAGGCGATCGCACTGTCGTGAAGAATACCTGCCGCCGGCCTCGCGCCGGCGGCATTTTCTCGGGCAGGGCCCGCTCAGCCCTGCGCCAACCGTTCCAGCGCCTCGCCGGTGACGCGCTGCATGGTCCAGGCATCGAGCGGCACGGCGCCAACGGAGCGGTAGAAGCGGAGGGCGGGCTCATTCCAGTCGAGAACGTTCCACTCGAAGCGCCCGAGCCCTTCGTCGAGGCAACGCCGTGCAAGCCGGCGCATCAGCTCCCGCGCGATGCCGCGCCCGCGAAAGGCCGGGCGGACATAGATGTCCTCAAGGAAGATCCCCTGCCGCCCGCGAAAAGTTGAGAAGGTATAATAGAACAGCGCGAACCCCGCCGGCGCCCCCTCCCATTCCGCAATGTCGCAGAACACACGCGGCTGCGGGCCGAAGAGCTCGCGGGCGAAATCCGCTTCCGTCGCCTCCACTTCGTGCCGCAGCTTCTCATAGTCGGCGAGTTCGCAGACGAAGGCGTGGATCAGCGCGGCATCGTCGGGCTGCGCGGGCCGCAGGGTGAGGGGCATGTGTCTACACCGCCACCGGCGCCTTGATGGCGGGATGGGGATCATAGCCTTCGATGGCGATGTCCTCGAAGCGGAAGGCGAAAAGGTCGGTCACGTCAGGATTCAGCTTCAGCCGTGGCAGCGGACGCGGCGCGCGCGAGAGCTGTTCGTGCACCTGGTCGAGATGGTTGAGATAGATGTGGGCGTCGCCGAAGGTGTGGACGAAATCGCCCGGCTGCAGCCCCGTTACCTGCGCCACCATATGGGTGAGCAGCGCGTAGGAGGCGATGTTGAACGGCACGCCGAGGAAGATATCCGCCGAGCGCTGGTAGAGCTGGCAGGAGAGCTTTCCGTCCAGCACATAGAACTGAAACAGACAGTGACAGGGCGGCAGCGCCATGGCCGGCACGTCCGCCGGGTTCCAGGCCGAGACGATGAGCCGGCGCGAATCGGGGTTGCGGCGGATATCGGCCACCACCTGCGCGATCTGGTCGATCACCCCGCCGCGCCCATCCGGCCAGGAGCGCCATTGATGGCCATAGACCGGGCCGAGATCGCCCCTGTCATCGGCCCACTCATCCCAGATCGAAACGCCGTTCGCCTTGAGATAGGCGATGTTGGTGTCGCCGGCCAGAAACCACAGCAATTCGTGGATGATGGAACGCAGGTGCAGCTTCTTGGTGGTGACGAGCGGAAAGCCCTCGGCGAGATCGAAGCGCATCTGGTGGCCGAAGACGGAAAGCGTGCCCGTGCCGGTGCGGTCGTCTTTGCGCACGCCCTCGCGCAGCACCCGTTCCAGAAGCTCGTGATAATTCCGCATCGCTGTTCGTCCCGGCGCCTTCCTGCCCACCCCATATAATATGAGCCTGCCGAGGCCCATCCGCGAGACCTCATTCGGCCTCGTCATCCCCAGCGGGGGGCACCCGGCGGCTGGAGGCGGTAACGGGGAACATTCCGGCGGGGCTCGACTTGTCCCCTGCGGCCATGCTGAGGGAGGAAACCATGACCAAGAGCACCGACACGCTCAACACCGAACTGCACCGCCTGCGCATGCATCTGAACCTGCTGGAGAAGGATGCCACGCATCCGCTCGACTTCACGGTGGAGCACTCGCACACGGCCCCGGCTCTGGTGCTGCGCGAAGGGCAGGCGCTGCGGAGCGCCCATTCCGAACTGCGGCTGGACTATGAGATGCTGCGCCAGATCCTGATGGAGGCGCTGCGCACCGAGATTGCCGCACGCGAGGAGAAACTGCTCGGCAGCAATGGCGGCAATCGCCCGATCGAGCATTTGCAGTTCGGCGACCAGACCGAGGCGTGAGGCGATGGCCGGGGACGAGGGCGGGGAGTTTCGCCTGCCCTCTTCCAACCGGCGGGACGAACGCCTATATTCGGTTTGCAGGCGCAAGCCGGCTATGGCGATAAACGGACACCGTAATAAACTCTTCGGACCCGGGGGCAGTACCCGGCGCCTCCACCGGAGCCCATCGGCAAGTGGGCTGCGGCGGGGGCGAAACAGGATCGACGAGAGCGTAAAGGGTCTTCTTTCGCCCGGCATGGTACCGCCGTCATCGGACCAAACATATAGTTGCCAACGACAACTATGCTCCGGTTGCTCAGGCCGCGTGAGCGGTTTGATCTACGGAAAATAAGTCCAAACGGGTAGCACCGTGAGGCGGGGTTCGCAGGCACCTGGCAACAGAAGCCTGCACTTCCTTCTCACGTCCTACTGGCAGTCAGGACTGGAATCGGGTTCATTGCGAGCATGAGCGTCGATCTGATCCGATATGACCTGCTGGTGCAGGATGCGTTGCGCGGCGTCGTTGGCCGCGTCCTTACCGATGTCGCGCGCGACGGCTTGCCCGGCGAGCACCATCTTTATCTCTCCTTCGACACGCGTGCGGCCGGTGTGCGGATTTCGCCGCGGCTGAAGGAGCGCTATCCCGAAGAGATGACCATCGTTCTCCAGCATCAGTTCTGGGACCTGATCGTCACCGACCAGTTCTTCGAGGTTGGACTGTCCTTCAACGGCATCCCCGAGCGCCTGCATGTGCCTTATGCGGCGCTGAAGGGCTTTTTCGACCCTTCGGTCAAGTTCGGCCTGCAGTTCGAAACGGCAGAGGAAGACGGTGCGGGCGAGACGCCGGCCGAACCGACGGCCGTGGCGCCCACGCCGATCGGCGAGGGCCGTCCCACCTCTGTTCCCTCCACCCGCGCCCCCGCACGCGCCGCCGAGCCGGTGGTGAAGCTGGAACCGGCGGCAGGAGCGCCGCAAGCGGCGCCGGCGCCCGTCGGGGCTTCCGAGAGCAAGGCAGCGCCGAAGCCGGCCACTGTTGCTCCGGCCGCTTCCCGGCCGACCGAGGCGAAGCCGGCCGGAGGCGAGCCTTCCGACAGCAAGCCTGCTGATGCCAGGCCGTCCGACGACAAGGGCGCTTCTCCCGGCGAGGGCGATGATCCCAAGGATGGCGGCTCGGGCGGCGCGCAGGTCGTGCGGCTCGATGCGTTCCGCAAGAAGTGATGAGGTCGCCGTCACGTCGGCAGTCTCACCTTCTCTCCTTCCCCGATATCGGACCTGACCGTGACCGCTCAGCATGAGGTGATCGTCATCGGCGCGGGCGCGGCCGGCTTAGCTGCTGGCGCGCGGCTGGCGCAGGCGGGGGCGGACGTGCTGGTGCTGGAAGCGGCCGCGCGCACGGGCGGGCGAGCCTTCACCGATACCACGACTTTCGGCGTCGCCTGGGATCGCGGCTGCCACTGGCTGCATTCGGCTTCCGTCAATCCGCTACGGGCGGCGGCGGACGAACTCGGCCGCTCCTATTTCGTGCGCGGCAACCGTAAGGCGCGCGCCACCCATCTCGGCGATCATTGGGCCGATGAGGTGGAGTGTGAGACCATTTGGGACGCCATTCAGGCCAGCTACGCCGCCATCCATAAGGCGGGCGAGGAGGGACGGGATGTCGCCGCCAGCGCGGTCTTGGCCGGGCTGGCGCTGCCACCGGAGGGTGCGCGGCTCGCCCGGCACTGGCTGACCCTGCTCTCGGCCGCCGAGCCGGAGCGGCTCTCCACGCTCGACTATGCCGCCTATTCCGACACGGGCGAAAACTACCCCGTCGAAAAGGGCTATGGCGCGCTGGTGCAGGCGCTCGCGGCGCGGGAGGCGCCGGACCTGCCCATCGTCACCGGCTGCGCGGTTTCCACCATCGATTGGTCGGGGCAGGGCGTGAGCCTTGCCACCTCGCGCGGAACGCTCACGGCCCGCCTCGCCATCGTCGCGGTGCCGACCTCGGTGATCGCGCGCGGCGGGCTCGCCTTCGCGCCGTTGCTGCCGCCCGATCTCGCGGAGGCGTTCGAGGCGCTGCCGCTGGGCGCGGCGGAAAAGGTGGCCTTCCTGTTCGACCGCGACGTGTTCGGTGCCGAGCCGACCAGCTATATCGACACGCTGGATCGGCGCGACCCGGAGCGCAAGCCGGTCAATTTCACCCTGAATCCGTTCGGTCACCCCATGGCCATCGCCCAGCTCGGCGGGGCGAATGCGGCGGCGCTGGTGATGGCCGGGCCGGGGGCGATGCGCGACTTCGCCCTGGCCGCACTGAAGGACGCGTTCGGCGCCGACATCGAAAAACATGTCGCCCGCGTCGCCACCACGGGCTGGGTGGCCGACCCCCTGATCGGCGGCGGCTATAGCTGCGCCCTGCCGGGCTGCGCCCCTATGCGGGCGCGGCTGACGCAGACGCTGGAGCGCCCGGTCGGCGATCGGCTTCTGTTCGCCGGCGAAGCCTCCTCGCCCCACGCTTACTCCACCGCCCATGGCGCACATCAGACCGGCCTCGCAGCGGCGGACACCGCCCTGGCGCTGCTGCGCGGGAGGGCTGCATGACCGTTCTCACACTGGTTGCCGCCGTGGCGGAGAATGGCGTGATCGGGCGCGGCGAGGCGCTGCCCTGGCACATATCGGGCGATCTCAAGCGCTTCCGGGCGATCACCTGGGGCAAGCCGATCCTGATGGGGCGGCGGACTTTCGAGTCCATCGGCAAGCCGCTGCCGGGGCGCACCAGCCTCGTCATCACCCGCGACACGGGCTTCCGCCCGCCGGAGGGGGTGCTGGTCGTCTCTTCGCTCGGTGCCGCGCTGGAGCGTGGGGCGCAGGAGGCTTTGCGGCTCGGCGTCGATGAGATGGCGGTGGTCGGCGGCGCGCAGATCTACGCACAGGCCTTTCCCCATGCCGCGCGGCTGCGCCTCACCGAGGTGCATGGCAAGCCCGAGGGCGACGTGCATTTCCCCGCCTTCGCGCGCGAGGAATGGCGCGAGACCGGCCGCGAAGGGCCGATCCAGGGCGAGAAGGACGAATTCGCCTTCAGCTTCGTGGATTACGAGCGGGCCTGAGCCGACCGTCCGGCCTCAGATCGGCCGTCCCTCGACCTTGATCGCCAGTTCCTTCTCCATATCCACCATCGCGTCGAGATGGGGGTAGATGGCGATTGCCCGGCGGGCGGCCTCCAGCGCCCGCTTTTCGTCGCCGATTTCCTTGCAGATAATGGCAATGCCCGCCCAGGCGCCGTAATGGCGCGGCTCGCGAGCGACGACCTGGCGCAGATCGACCAGCGCGTCGGAATAGTCCTCGCGCAGGAAGAAGATGGTGGCGCGCTTGTTCCACGCTTCGAGATAATCCGGCTCGATGCGCAGCAGGCCGTCGAGCAGTTCCACCGCGAGGTCGAACTGCTTGGCCTGTGTCGCCTGCGAGGCGCGGGCCATCAGCAGATCGGCCGTGTCGCTGCCGGAAGGGGTGAGCGCCACGTCGATGCGGGCGGCGATTTCCTTGGCCGATTCGTCGTCCGGCGCCACCTTCAGCGCGGCGAACAGCGCGTCGAGCCGCTTGGCGCGGTCGGGCTCCGCCGGCTTGGCCGCCGGCGCGGCAGCCTCGGGCCGCTCCACCTGGGGCGGGGGGGCGGTCTCGGCCAGAGCGTCAGGCGCAAAAGCACCCAGCGGGGCGGCGGCAAGGATCAGGGCAGCAAAAAGGGCGCGCATGTCTCCATGTTAGGAGTCACGGCGCCCTTGAGCAATATTGTCCGCTAAAGGCCGCGAAATCGTGAACGCGGCCGGCAGAAGGCCTAGCGGCCTTCGCTCAGCCCTGGCGGGCCTTGAAGCGCTTCTGGGTCTTGTTGATGATGTAGACGCGACCCTTGCGGCGCACCAGACGGTTGTCGCGGTGACGGCCGAGCAGCGACTTGAGCGAGTTACGGATCTTCATGACACTAACCTTCGGATCGACAGCGCCTGCGCATGAGACGGCGCCCTATGGCCGCGCCTCGATCCGCCAGCAGAAATTGAGGCCCGGCTGATAGCGGAGCGGAGGGGGCCTTGTCAATCCAACTGGCCGTCTCCGCCTGAACCTTCCTCAGTTTCGGCCGAGGCGGCCGAGATGGGTGTGGCTGAATCCGTCGCTGTATTTGAGCCCATAGCCGAGCAGCCGGTCGAGCCCAATATGGGCGGTCCAGATCAGGGCGAGGGCGCCGGCGAGCGGGGCACTGAACCCATAGGCGAGGGCGCCGAGCAGTGCCGGGCCCACATAGGTGTGGCCGGCATTGTAGACGAAAGCCCCCGCGCGCGGCCCGGCGAGATAGCCGAGCATCGACAGGTCCGGCGCCAGAATCAGCGCCGCGAACAGCCACCAGCTGGCGCCGAGCGCGGCATAGGCCGCCAGAGCCGCGGCGAAGACGGCGAGGCCCTCCGTGCGCAGCAGCGCGGCAGGGGCGCCCATCACCGCGCCTGAAGATGCCTTACGTTCAGCGGTCATGGCATTAGGCCGTCCGGTTCAGTAGCCGCCCCGTGCGGCCTTGTAGGGTGCCATGCCGGCGCGGGCGAGTTCGTCCGCGCGCTCGTTCATTTCGTCGCCGGCATGGCCCTTGACCCAGTGCCAGCGAATCTCGTGGCGGGCGATGGCGGCTTCAAGGCGTTCCCACAGGTCGACATTCTTCACCGGCTTCTTGTCGGCGGTGCGCCAGCCATTGCGCTTCCAGCCGGCGATCCACTTGGTGATGCCGTTACGCATATATTCGCTGTCGGTGTGCAGATCGACCGTGCAGGGGCGTTTCAGCGCCTCCAGCGCGGAAATCGCCGCCATCAGCTCCATGCGGTTATTGGTGGTGGGGGATTCGCCCCCCGAAAGTTCCTTTTCCGAACCGGCATAGCGCAGGATCGCGCCCCAGCCGCCAGGGCCGGGATTGCCGGAGCAGGCGCCGTCGGTCCAGATGGCGACGATGCCCTTCGGGGCTTCCTTGGAAGCTTCCTTGGCCGTGTCGTCGGCGAAGATGCGGGCGGTGCCGGGAGCGGTCTTCACGCGGCGTCGCCTTCCAGCACGCCATAGTCGCGCGGGCTGGTCACCGAGCGGTGGAAGCGCAGCTTGCGCAGATATTCCAGCGGGTCGTGCGGGCGCACCAGCGCCCCGGGCGGCACGTTCAGCCAGTCGACCAGGCGGGTGAGCAGGAAGCGCAGCGCGGCGCCGCGCGCCAGCAGCGGCAATGCGGCGATCTCGTCCAACCCTAGAGGTCGCTCGGCCTGATAGGCGGCGAGCAGGGCGCGGCCCTTGGTCTGGTTGAAGGCGCCGTCCGGCTCGAAGCACCAGGCGTTGAGGCAGATGGCGACATCATAGGCGAGAAGGTCGTTGCAGCCGAAATAGAAGTCGATCAGCCCCGACAGCCGCCCATCGGTGAAGAACACATTGTCCGGGAACAGATCGGCATGGATGACGCCGGCCGGCAGGCCGGTCGGCCAGCGCGCTTCCAGCACGGCGAGTTCATCGGCGATGAGGGCGGAGAGCCCCGGCGCCACCGTGTCGGCCCGCGCGCCTGCCTGCTCGAAGAGCGGTCGCCAGCCGGCGACCGAGAGCGCATTGGCGCGGTGGAAGGCGGTGAAGTCGGCGCCAGCCTTGTGCAGCCCGGCCAAAGCGGCGCCGAGCGCGGCACAGTTGGCGGCGGTGGGGCGGCGCACCGAGGTGCCGACGAGGAAGGTGGCGATCAGCGCCGGCCGTCCCGCCAGCGTGCCCAGCGCCACGCCCTCGCGGTTGCGGACCGGCTGCGGGCAGTCGATGCCGCGTGTCGCCAGATGCTCCATCAGCCCGACGAAGAAGGGCAGGTCGGCCGGGTTAACGCGCTTCTCGTACAGCGTCAGGATGAAGCTGCCCGCCTCGGTCTGCAGCAGGTAGTTGGAATTCTCCACCCCCTCGGCGATGCCCTTGAAGGCCCGCAGGCGGCCGATGTCATAGGTGGCGAGGAAGGCTTCGAGCTCTTCCGGGGAAACGTCGGTGTAAACGGCCATGGGACGGGTCGAGCCTATTCGGCAGCATCGGAGCGGAGCTGCCGGGGCAGCGGGAAGAACACGTCCTCATGGGCGTTGTGCACCGTCTCCACCGCCAGCGTGTAGCGGGCGGCGAAGGCGTCGAGGATTTCCTCCACCAGCACTTCCGGGGCGGAGGCGCCGGCGCTGACGCCAAGCGAGGTGATGGCGCCGAAGCGCTCCCAGTCGATCTCGCTCGCCCGCTGCACCAGTGCCGCATGGCGGCAGCCGGCACGCTCGGCGGCCTCCCTCAGGCGCTGGGAGTTCGAGGAGTTGGGGGCTCCGACGACGATCATCGCGTCCACCTCGGGCGCGACGCGCTTGACCGCTTCCTGCCGGTTGGTGGTGGCGTAGCAGATGTCTTCCTTGTGCGGCGCCACCATGGCGGGGAAGCGCTCGCGTAGGATGGCGACGATCTCGGCGGTGTCGTCGATGGAGAGCGTGGTCTGGGTGGTGAAGGCGAGATTGCCGGGGTCGCGGGGCTGAAACAGCCGCGCCTGCTCGGCGGTCTCCACCAGCGACACCGCGCCCTCGGGCAGCTGGCCCATGGTGCCGATCACCTCGGGGTGGCCGGCATGGCCGATGAGCACGACCTCGCGGCCGCGCTTGTAATGGACGGTCGCCTCGCGGTGAACCTTGGTCACCAGCGGGCAGGTGGCGTCGATGGCGAAGAAGTTCCGCCGGGCGGCATCCTCGGGAACCGAGCGGGCGACGCCATGGGCGGAGAAAATGACCGGGGCGGCGGTGCCCGCGGGCACTTCGTCGAGCTCCTCGACAAAGACCGCGCCCTTCGCCTTCAGCCCTTCCACCACATATTTGTTGTGCACGATCTCGTGGCGCACATAGACCGGCGGGCCGTACATCTCGAGCGCCCGCTCCACCGCGTCGATGGCGCGCACGACCCCGGCGCAGAAGCCGCGCGGGGCACAGAGTAGGACGCGGAGAACAGGTTTTTCGGCGGTCATCGCAGGGTCCAGCGGGGCCTCGCCACCGTCATGGGTGCCGAGGCCCGCGCTGTCAAGCGCGGCCCGGTCAGGGCTGCTTGATGAAGGCGGCGACGATATCGAGCGCCACCTCGTCGGAGATGGCGGGCACGCCATAGCCGAGGCCGAAATCGCTGCGCTTGATCTCGGTGGTGCCGGTGAAGCCGATATTCTCCACCTTGGTCATCGGGTTGATGCCGGCGCCGAAGAAGCTGACATCCATGGTGACCGGCTTGGTCACGCCATGCAGCGTCAGCTCGCCCTCGATGGTGGCGTCGCTGCCCTCCACCGTGATCTTCGTTGATTTGAAGGTCGCGGTGGGGAATTTCGCCGTGTCGAGGATGTCCGGGCTGGCGAGATGGGTGGCGAACTCTTCCGAGGTGACGCGCAGCCCTGCGATCGGGATGGTGACTTCCAGCTTCGCCTCGTCCGGCTTGCTGGGATCGAGCACCAGCGTGCCGGCGGAGGCGCCGAACATGCCGGCGAGCGGGGTGATGCCCATGTGGTCGACCGTCCAGACGATCTGGGTGTGGTCGGGGTCGACGGTGTAGGTGCCGCCGCTGATGCGGGACACCTCGCCCGTGCCCGGCATTTCGCGCGCGGCCTCCTGCGCGAAGGCGCCGGTGACGGCGGTGAAGAAGAGGGTGGCGGCGGTGAGAACTCGAACAGGCTTCATCGCGTCATCCTTATTTGTGGGGGGGGGGGCGGACGCTAGCAGCGGGGGAATGCAACCGCCACCCCATGGGCTGCGTCTTTGGATTTGCAGGACGGCGCGCGCGCGCTTATATTCACGCCATCCCGGTCATCGCGAGACGGTCCGAGGCTCCGCCCCTCCGGGTGGTGGGCGCGGGGAGACTTTTGCGCGGCCGAAGACCCGAAATCTGCACGCCGGCTCGGTTTCACCGCCTGCCCGGCGCCCCACTCGATGGAGCTGCGTCCCATGGCGAACGCCCCCCTGATGCCGAAGGCCACCGCCGTGTGGCTGGTCGAGAATACCGCCCTGACCTTCGACCAGATCGCGGACTTTTGTAAGCTGCACGTGCTGGAAGTGAAGGGCATCGCCGATGGCGAGGTGGCGCAGGGCATCAAGGGCAGCGACCCGATCACCACGGGCCAGCTCGCCCGCGAGGAAATCGAGCGCGCGGAGAAGAACCCGCATCACCGGCTGAAGCTGCTCGAGTCCAAGGTGCGCCTGCCCGAGCCCAAGCGCCGCCGCGGCCCGCGCTACACCCCGGTGTCGAAGCGCCAGGATCGCCCGAACGCCATTCTCTGGCTGCTGCGCAACCACCCGGAGCTGAAGGACAGCCAGATCATGCGTCTGGTGGGCACGACCAAGACGACCATCGAGTCGATCAAGGAGCGCACCCACTGGAACGCGGCGCATCTGACGCCGATGGACCCGGTGACGCTGGGCCTGTGCTCGCAGATCGACCTCGATATCGAGGTGCAGCGCTCCTCCAAGGACCGCCCCGCCTCGGTGGCCCCGGTCGGCGACGAGACGACGCTGCTGCCGGTCGACCTATCGGTCGGCGACGGGCCGGAGCCCTTCGTGCCCAGCCGCAAGCCGCGCGAGGAAGCGATCGACCTCGAAACCGTGTTCGCCAAGCTCGGCGGCTCGCGCAAGAGCGAGGCCGACGACGAGGAATGAGCCGCCTTTTGCGGGCCGCCGCCTGAATGAGAGAAGCCCGGAGCGCTACCGCCCCGGGCTTTTTTCATGCGTCGTTGAAACTCAGGCGGCAGGCGCACCGGCGAGGCCGCGCGCGCCGAGCGCGGCGGCGATCTCGTCCAGCGCGGCGGGATCGTCGATGGTGGCGGGCATGTTCCACGGCTCGGCGTCGGCGATCTTCTTCATCGTGCCGCGCAGAATCTTGCCCGAGCGCGTCTTCGGCAGCCGGTTGACGGTGATGGCGAGCCGGAACGCCGCCACCGGGCCGATGCGCTCGCGCACCAGCGCGACGATTTCCTGTTCGATATCGGCCGGCGAACGGGCGACGCCCGCCTTCAGCACCACGAAGCCGCAGGGCACCTCGCCCTTCAGTTCGTCATGAATGCCGATGACGGCGCATTCCGCGACATCGGCATGGGCGGCGAGCACTTCCTCCATGCCGCCGGTGGAGAGGCGGTGGCCGGCGACGTTAATGATGTCGTCGGTGCGGCCCATGATGAACAGCTGGCCATTGGCATCGGTGAAGCCGGCATCCGCCGTCTTGTAATAGCCGGGGTAATCGACGAGGTAGCTCTCGCGAAAGCGCTCGTCCTGCCGCCACAGCGTCGGCAGGCAGCCGGGCGGCAGCGGCAGCTTGATGGCGATGGAGCCCATGCGGTCGGGCCCGACCGGGTGGCCGCCTTCGTCGAGAATATCCACCTGATAGCCGGGCATCGGCACGCCGGTGGAGCCGACGCGGATCGGCAGGGCGCCGAGGCCGACGGGATTGCCGGCGATCGCCCAGCCGGTCTCCGTCTGCCACCAGTGATCGACCACGGGCACGCCGAGCCGGGCCTTGGCCCATTCCACCGTATCGGGATCCGCGCGCTCGCCGGCGAGGAACAGGGTGCGCAGGCTGGAGCGGTCATAGGCGCCCATCAGCCGGCCTTCCGGGTCTTCCTTCTTGATCGCGCGCAGGGCGGTGGGCGCGGTGAACAGCGCCGCCACCTTGTACTGCTCGATCACCCGCCAGAAGGCGCCGGCATCCGGGGTGCCGACCGGCTTGCCCTCATAAAGCACGGTGGTGCAGCCGGTGAGCAGCGGCGCATAGATGATGTAGGAATGGCCGACGACCCAGCCAATATCCGAGGCCGACCAGTAGACCTCGCCCTGGCGCACATCATAGAGCCCTTCCATCGACCAGCGCAGCGCCACCATGTACCCGCCGCTGTCGCGCACCACGCCCTTCGGCTTGCCGGTCGTGCCCGAGGTATAGAGGATGTAGAGCGGGTCAGTCGCCTCGACAGGCACGCAGTCCGCCCGCGTGCCGGCGGCGCGCGCCTGCGCGCAGCGCGCGGCCCAGTCATGATCGCGGCCGGCGACCAGCTTGGCTTCGACCTGCGGCCTCTGGAAGATGAGGCAGGCCTCCGGCCGATGTTTGGCCATGGTGAGGGCGAGGTCGAGCAGCGGCTTGTACTGCACCAGCCGCGAGGGTTCGATGCCGCAGGAGGCGGACAGCACGACCTTGGGCTGCGCGTCCTCGATCCGGCTGGCCAGTTCGGCGGCGGCGAAACCGCCGAACACCACGGAATGCACCGCGCCGATGCGGGCGCAGGCCAGCATGGCGAACACCGCCTCCGGGATCATCGGCATGTAGATGACGACGCGGTCGCCCTTGCCGACACCGAGTTCGCGCAGCACGCCGGCGAGCAGGCTCACCTCGTCCTTCAGCTCGGCATAGGTCACGCTGCGCTGCGCGCCGGCCACCGGGCTGTCATAGAAGATAGCCGGCTGGGCGCCGCGCCCGCCTTCCGCATGGCGGTCGACCGCATTGTGGCAGACATTGGTGGTCCAGCCAGGAAACCAGCGGCCATAAATGCCGAGCGCGGGATCGAAGACGCGCGCACCCTCGCTCACCCAGTCGATGGCACGGCCGGCCTCGCGCCAGAAGCCCTCGGGATCGGCGATGGAACGGGCATGCAGGGACGGATAGCGGCTGGCGGCAGCGGACATGGCGGGCGTCTCCCAGAGCAGATTTCCTGTCGAGCAGGTTTTTGTTGCTGCGAGATTTCGCCTTTCGCGCGCGTCTGGCAAGACGCTGAAATGCTTACGCCCTTCGTCGAGGGCATGACGCGCGTGTGCCCGCGCTGGTCGCGTCCGCGCGGGCACATAAGCAGTTCGCCGACGGTAAAGCCGGCGACCGCGTCGTCATGTCCATGAAAAGGCTGCGCCGGGACGACGCCCCGGCGCCGAGGCGACATGGCAGGCATGGACCGCAAATACAGCGAGCGCCGTTCTCAGACACGCGGCCTGGAACGGCGGTCGTCCGTGCTCTTTTGTGTCACGCGGGTGAGGTGAGGGCCTTAATGTACCGTCCCGCCCTTGCAGCGGGCGATTTCGTCCTTGAGGAAAAGTTTGCGCCGCTTGAGATCGGCGATGCGGGTAGCGTCGGTCGCGGGGCGGGTGATCTCTTCCCGCAATTGCTTTTCAAGTGCCTGATGGCGACGTTCCAACTCGGCAACATGCGACTGCATGGTCATGGACAGTATCTCCTGTCTTCCGATGCGAACGTCATCAGTCTGTCACGAGAGTGCGGGGCTGTCGACGAAAGGATGTGCTGCACCGCAGCGCGGTCGCTCACAGTGTCGGGAGCCCGGCGGTTGCGGCCGGCCGCAGGGGCGGCGATACTCGTGCCCGACCTCGGCCGTGCCGGGGATGAGTCGGGTTCGGGTCGGGCGTTTGACACAAATGACGGCGGAAGAGGAACGCGAGCTCCTGGCTGTTCTGGAGCGCTTGCGGCAGGAACACCGTGATCTGGATGTCGCGATCCAGGCGCTGCAGGACATGCCGGGCAGCGACCAGCTCCAGCTGGCGCGGTTCAAGAAGCGCAAGCTGCAGCTGCGCGACCGCATCGGCTATATCGAGGACCAGATCTGCCCCGACATCATCGCCTGACCGGCGGTGGTCTCACCCTCGCGGGAAATTCCGGCACGGGCGCGCCCGGCCGGAATCCCATGGTGCAGGTCTCAGAACTGGGTGAGCAGCACGTCGGCGTTGGTCTTGTCGGCCTTGCTCGGCACGTCCTCGACATTGAGGATCAGCACCTCGCCGTCATCGACCAGCATGGAATAGCGCTTGGAGCGCACGCCGAGGCCCGCCGCCGCCGCGTCGAAGTCGAGGCCGACCGCCTTGGCGAACTCGGCATTGCCATCCGACAGGAACACGATCTTGCCGCCGGCATTGGAGGCCTTCTCCCACGCCGCCATGACGAAGGGATCGTTCACCGCGGTGACGGCGATGGTGCTGACGCCCTTGGCGAGAATCTCTTCCGCGCGGGCGATGAAGCTCGGCAGGTGGTTCTTGTGGCAGGTGGGCGTGAAGGCGCCGGGAACGGCGAACAGCACGACCTTCTTGTTCTTGAAGATTTCATCGGTGCTCTTCGGCACCGGGCCGTCCTCGGTGGCCACCCGGAAGGTAACGCTGGGGAGCTGATCGCCAACCTTGATCGTCATGGAAACGTCCTTTCATAGGGCGGGAAGGGGTGGGAACGGACCCGCCGAAGCGCCGCGCCGAGCCGGCTGCCGCAGGGTCCGGCTCGGTCGGTCGGTAACATAGCGATTTCCCGCGAGGCGGGAAGCGGGTTCAGTGCGCGGAAAGCGGCGCGTCCACCTGGATCGCCCGGTCGCCATCAACAAGCGTGAAGCGAAGCTTGGCGGTGGCGACATCCGCGCCCTTGGGCACGCCATCGACCGGGAGCGTGAAGACGGTGCGCCCGTCCGGGCCGGTCTCGCGCACGGGCAGCGGCAGCGCCCAGTCCTCGTTCGGCCCTTCGACGAAGAGATCGGCGGTGGCGGCATTGCCGACATCGGCGACGATACGGATGGCGGGCGTCTCCGCCTGACGCTCAAGCTCAGCAGTGGCGATGCCGGGCTCGCCCTTTTCGCCGAGGGGAGCGGGGCGCGGCACGCGCGCGAGGGCTTGGGCCAGCGCGGCGGAAGGGGCGCCGCCGCCGGGCGGCAAGGCGAGATCGAGCGCGGCATTGGCCGGCTGGCAAATCTTGCCGCACACGGCGAAATCGAGATTGAGCTTCAGCTCGACCGGCTGAGCGCGGTCCTTCGGCGTGATCCGCAGCGGCAGCACCACGTCATGTTTGTAGCCGATGGAGTAGGAGCCGCCATCGTCGAACCGCGCCGGGGCTGGCCATAGCACCTCGACCGCCTCGACATTCTGCGAGCCGCTCCAGTCGAAATGCGGCGGCACGCCGCTATCGCCGGGATAGCGCCAATAGGTTTTGAGGCCGGGCGGTAGGCGGATTTCGACGCCGCCCAGCAGCGCATCGCCCTGCGTTCCGCCGGCGATGAGCCGCGCCGCCGTGCCCTCGGGCGCCGACCAGGAGGACATGTCGCCGGCACGCGCCGGCACCGCGACGGGCACGAGCGCGAGCGAGCACACAGCGAAGGAATACAGACGAGACAGCATGGTGTTGGCGATAGCCTCTCCGCTCCCCGTGGGGAAGTCGTGCGAGGCGCACTTTCGTGTGAGGCCGCGTTCGCCACCGCCAGGCAGTTAACGGGCGGGCTTGAAAATGCCCCGGCGGGGATTAGGCTTCCCTTCATGTGGATCGGACGCGAGCGCCCCCGGAAGCCAGACCCCCTTGATGGCGGGACCTTCCTCGACGGACAGATGCTGGTCGCCATGCCGGGCATGCGCGACGAGCGTTTCGCGCGGTCGGTGATCTATATGTGCGCCCATTCCCCGGAAGGCGCGATGGGCATCGTCGTCAACCAGCCGGCGGCCCATGTGAACTTCCCCGATCTGCTGGTGCAGCTCGATGTCATTCCGAAAGACGAGCGCATTCACCTGCCGCAGAGCGCCGGCGGGGTGAAGGTGCTGCGCGGCGGGCCGGTGGAAACCGGGCGCGGCTTCGTGCTGCACAGCGCCGATTTCTTCATTCAGGATTCCACCCTGCCGATTGACGATGGCTTCTGCCTGACGGCCACGCTCGACATCTTGCGGGCGATGGCGGCCGGCAGCGGGCCGGCCTTCGCCATGCTGGCGCTCGGCTATGCCGGATGGGCGCCGGGACAGCTGGAGAACGAGATCCAGCAGAATGGCTGGCTGCATTGCCCGGCCGATCCGGCGCTGGTGTTCGAGGCCGAGGCCGGCGCGAAATATGATCTCGCGCTGCGCAAGATCGGCATCGATCCCGGCATGCTGTCCGCTGAGGCCGGCCACGCCTGAGGCGGCGCGCCACTCGCCCCGCCACGCGTTTTCAGAAGGATCGGCGTCAGGAATTCGGCGTCTGTGTGGGCGCCGCAGCTGTCGTTGCGGCGGCGGGACGCGCGGCCACGGGCGCGGGGGCGGCACCCGCGGGCGCCGATGCGGGCGTCGCCTCCGGAGCGGTCGGCCGGGCGGCACGCTGCGCGGCTTCGGCAGCGCTGGCGGGGCGGGTGGCGGCCGAGGGAACCGGCGGCGGGGTGGCGGCCGCGCGCGCACCGCGGGAGAGCTGGCGGCCGCGCTCCAGCAGCGAGGTCGGGGGCTGTTCCGGCTGCAGGCGCTTGCGCGCCTCATCGGCGGTCATCGCCTCGCCGAAGAACCGGCCCTGGCCATAGCGGCAGCCCAGCTTGCCGAGCGCCGCGGCGACCTGTTCGGTTTCGACGCCCTGGGCGATGATGTCCATGCCGAGATCATGCGCCATGTTGACGATGGTGCGCAGGATGATGGGACGCTGCGCCTTGTTGCCGCTACGGCCCAGCGCCTTGGTGAAGGTGCGGTCGACCTTGATGCTGTCGAAGGGGAAACGCTGGAGATAGGCCAGCGCCGAATAGCCGGAGCCGAAATCCTCCAGCGTGAGGCCGGCGTCGAGGTCGCGCATCCGCGTGAGGATCTGCGAGGTGTATTCTGGGTTCTCCATCGCCAGCGATTCCGACAGCTCCAGCTTCAGCGTGCCGGGCGCGACGACATTGCGGGCAAGCACCGCCTTCAGATCCTGCAAGAGGTCGTGCCGCAGCATCTGCCGGGAGGAGATGTTCACGCAGATGAAGATGGGCTCACCGCGCAGCGTGCGCTGCCACACACCCAGCTGGCGGGCGGCGGTGTCGAGCACGAACAGGCCGAGATCGACGATCAGCCCCGAATCCTCGGCGAGGCCGAGGAAATCGTCGGGCGTCAGTGTGCCCAGCGTCGGGTGCTGCCAGCGCATCATCGATTCGAAGCCGGCGATACGCCGCGTCGTGAGATCGACGATGGGCTGGTAGAGCACGCTGATCTCGCCGCGCTGCAGGGCCTGGCGCAGGTCCTGCTCCATGGTCAGCCGGTCGAGCTTCTGCGTCCGCATATTCGGGCGGAACACCTCGATGCGGTCGCCGCCGACGCGCTTGGCGAAATACATCGCCAGTTCGGCGTCCTTGAGCGTCTCCACCGGGGTGCGCTTCTGGCCGTCGGCCAGCAACAGGCCGATGGAGGCGGTGATGAAGATTTCGCGGTCGCCGAAGGTGATGGGCGCGCGCAGCGTGCGGCGCAGCGTGTCGGCGAAGGCGGTAATGCGCTCGGGGTCGCGTTCGGATAGCAGGATGAGGGCGAAATGATCGCTGCCGAGGCGGGCCAGCGTGTCCTGCTGCTTGACGAGGCGCATCAGGCGGCGGGCGACGGTGAGCAGGATGGAATCGCCGGCCGGCATGCCGAGCGTGGCGTTCACCTGCTTGAAGCGGTCGAGGTCGATCAGCAGTACCGTCGGCCGGATCTGGTCGTCGCTGCGCGCGAGGCCGTTGGCGGCGGCGATGCGGTCGAGGAACAGCTCGCGATTGGGCAGGCCGGTCAGGTTGTCATGCACCGCATCATGCAGCATCCGCTCCTCGGCGGTGCGGCTGTCGGTGACATCGGAAAGCGTGCCGATGCAGCGCACCACCTCGCCATCCGTGCCGACCACCGGGCGGGCGCGCAGGTTGAACCAGAGATAGTGGCCGTCATGGGCGCGCAGGCGGAAATCCTGGTCGATGCGCCCGCGCCGCTGGTCGAGCAGCCCGTCCAGCGTGGCGCGGAAACGGTCGCGGTCGCCGGGATGGATGATGTCGAGCCAGCCGGCGGCCTCGGTTTCCAGCGTGCCCTGCTTGAGCCCCAGCATATGCTCGGCCTCCGGGCTGACATGGATGCGGTCGGTGTCGACATCCCAGTCCCAGACGATGTCGCCCGAGCCCGCCACGGCGAGCGCCCGACGCTCCAGCTCCTGCGCGCTGCCGGCCACGGAGCCGATGCCGGCAAAAGCGTGCTGCATCACGGTGAAGCCGATCAGCATCACGATCAGCACCAGACCGCCGAGCAGCGCCGGGGCGACGAGATCATTGCCGATGCGCCCGGACACCGCCATGCCGGCGGTGATCACCCACACGACGAGCAGCAGCAGGGTCGGGATGATGAGCACGGCGCGGTCGTAGCGGTGCAGCGCCAGCCACACCACCACACCGAATCCCATGAAGGAGACGACGAGCAGCGAGGGGCGGGCAATGCCCGCCGCGGCGGAGGGGTCGAGCAAGGCGAGGCCGACAATGGCGGCGAGGAACACCAGCCAGCCGGCGGTGACATGGGCGTAGCGCACATGCCAGCGATTGAGGTTGAGATAGGCGAACAGGAACACCACCAGCGTCGCGGCGAGGATCGCCTCGCCGGCCGCGCGCCAGAATTGCTGCGCCAGCGGCGAGATGCCGAACACTTTCGACCAGAAGCCGAAATCGAGGCCGATATAGCCCAGCACCGCCCAGGCCAGCGCCGCCGCCGCCGGGAACATGGCGCTGCCCTTCACCACGAACAGGATGGTGAGAAACAGGGCCAGCAGGCCGGCAATGCCGATGACGATGCCGTTATAGAGGGTGAAGCTGTTGACCTTGTCCTTGTAGGCCTCCGGCTCCCAGAGATAGAGCTGCGGCAGCCCGCCATCGCCGAGTTCGGCCACCAGCGTCACCGTGGTGCCGGGGTCGAGGGTGAGGAAGAACACGTCGGCGTCCGGCGCGTTTTGCAGTTCCGGCCGGAAGCCCTGGCTGGTGGTGACGTTGAGGATGCGGCGATTGCCGAGATCCGGCCACAGCACGCCCGAGCCGACCATGCGGTAATGCGGGGCGACGATCAGCCGGTCGACCTGCTCGTCGGTGTTGTTGGCGAGGGCGAAGACCGCCCATTTGCTGCCATGCGGCCCCGGCACCACCGAGCGGACCTCGATGCGGCGGACGATGCCATCGGCGCCGGGCACGGTGGAGACCTGCAGCCGGTCATTGTCGCTGGTGCGTCGCTCGATGGCGGGGGCGAGGTCGATCACCGGGGCATCGAGCCGGATCGCCACCGCCTCCAGCGCGCGGGCGGGCGCCGTGCCCAGCGTGAGTATCGCCACCAGCACTGCCGCCACCACCGCGAACGCCCGGACGAGATCCGGCCGGCGGGAATGAGCAAGCGGCATGGCCCGCGAGGGCACTGGACGAGCGATGAGCAAACGAAATCCCCAGAAGCTGTCTTCGACGCCGCGCCGCCGGCTCCCAACGGCGAAGCGTCCCGATGAGTAACGGTGCCCGGCGGCATGAGCAAGGCGGGAACGTGCCGCCGGGCTTTGCCGGTAGGGCGGGCACTTACGCTAATAGGCCGGCGGTGGCGTCCAAGGCTTGATCCGCGCCTGCGCCTGCGCGCGCTGCTCGGGCGTGAGGCTCGCCACCAGCTTGTCGAGCATGGGATCGTCAAGTTTCTGCGCCTTGGCGACGAGGTGCCAGCCGGCGGCGGCGATCACATCCTTGGGAACGCCGCGCCCGGCGGAGAGGATGCGCGCATAGCGGTTCTGGGCGATGGCGTTGCCCTGGAGCGCCGCCTTGCGGAACAGGGCGGCGGCGCGCTCCTCGTCCTTCGGCACCCCGACGCCGTTGAACACGGCGATGGCAAGCTCCGTGGTGGCGACATCATTGCCGATCTCGCTGGCGCGCTGCAGCAGGCGGGCGGATTCGATGGGGTCGCGCGGCACGCCATTGCCGTCGCGGTAAAGCGTCGCCAGTGCATAGAGCGCGTCCGGCTGGTCGCGCTCGGCACCGCGCTTGAACCATTCGGCGGCGATGGCCGGCTCCTTCGGCGCCACCTCGCCCTGGAGATAGACGAGCCCGAGATTATAGGCGGCGCGGGCGCTGCCATTCTCGGCGGCCTTGCGGAAGAACTCCACCGCCTGGTCCTTGGTGGTGACGGTGGGGGAGGCCATGAGCACGGCGCCGAGGGTGAAGAGGGCGTCGGCATTGCCCTTGGCGGCGGCGGCCTCATACCATTTGCGCGCGGCCGTGGGGTCCTGGCGCACGCCATAGCCCTGGGACAGCAATTCGCCGGCCAGCACCATCGCCGCCGCATCGCCCTGCGCATTGGCGCGGCTGACGGCGAAATCCAGCGCCGTGCGGTAGCGCCCGCGCTGATAGGCGGTAAAGGCGGGATCGCGGTCCGTGCCGAGCGGCGCCGCCGTGCTGGGGGTGCCGAGGGGCGCGCCAAGCGGGTTTGAGAGCGGCTTGGCGAGCGGGTTGGGCGCGCCGGGTTTCGGCGCTGTCGGCTGGGGCGCTGTCGGCAGGGGCGCTGTCGGATTGGGCGCCGCTGGCGATTGCGCCAATGCCGCGCCGGCGCCGCCCAGATGGACAAGCAGCAGGCCGGCCGTGACCGCTGCATGGCGCATCCCCGCGCTGCCGCGCGCCCTCCGCATCAGGACGCCTCTGCGGGGAGGATGAGGCGCGCCGCCAGCGCCCGGGCGCCCTCGACGGGCGCCTCGAAGAGCAGCGTGTCGACGGCGACGAAATCGGCTCCGGCGGCGACGAGTACCTCGACCTCTTCCAGCGTGCGCGCATAGGCGACGCAGGGCGGCTCGAACAGCTGCGCCCACCATTCGGTGCGCTCCAGCGTCGCCTCGAAGGGCGGGCGGCGGCCTTCCACGTCGGGCTCGCCGAACATCACATAATCCGCGCCACTCTCGGCCGCCGTCATGGCGTCGTGCTTGCTGCGCAGGCCGCCGGCACCGACGATGCCGTCGGGCCGAAGCGCGGCGACAGCGGCCTTCAGTGCGGGGACCGCGTCGACATGCGCGCCATCGGCCCCGAGCGTGGCGACGAGGGCGGCCGCGCCATCGACAAGGCCGGCGGCGCCGATAGCTTCGCAGGCCGCGAGCAGCGGCTTGAGCGCCGGCGCGGCCGCACCGGCAGCCGGGCGCAGCAGCACGGCGGCGATGTCGACCTCAGCGGCCGCCTGGCGCAGCGCGTCGGCCTGCGCGGCGATGCCGGCCGCGTCGGCGGCGGGGGCAAGCACATAGAGGCGTGGCGCCGGGCGCGGCGGTTCGGAGGCGGGGCGGGTGGAGGAGCGAGCCATTGAAACAGTCTTGTGACGAGCCATTGGGGGAAGCCATCGGCGAGGATGGCGGCGAAAGCACGGCACGCGGCGCTTTCTGTAGCGCGGCGGGCCCTTTGCGGTCCAGTGCGCCGCCCTGGTCGCGGCAAGGCGGTGCCTTCGCCTTAATGCGGTAACATTTTAACGGCGATCTCTTCGTCGTCGCTTTCGTGTTCGGGCGGCGTCTTATCGTTACGAATCAGCGGTGCTAATGCTCTACCGCAGCAAGCCGACCGGCCCGTCGCCGGATCGCCGCCGCCCGTTTGGGGGAAACATGCGCCTTCATTCCCAGTCTCTCGCCTTGATCGCCGCGGCGTTCGCGGCGAGCCTTTCGCCCGCCCTGGCGCAGCAGCCGGCGCCCCCGGCCGCCCAGGCCGGCACCGCCGCCGCGCCGGCGGCGCTCCCGGCCGCGCTGGCCTGGCCGCGCAGCTTCGACCTCGGCGACAAGCTGATGCAGGTCTACCAGCCGCTCATCGAGCAATGGAACGGCGACCAGATCTCCGGCCGCGCCGCCGTCGCCATCGGGCCGAAGCCCGACGCGAACGCCGCCAGCGCTGCGGGCTCGTCCACCACGCCCGCCGCCGGCCCGACCTATGGCCTCGCCCGCTTCACCGCGCGGGTGGCGATCGACAAGCCGTCCAAGCTCGCGCAGCTGAGCAATATCCGCATCACCTCGGTCGATGTGCCGACCGACGCCTCGCAGAACGCGGTGCTGCTGAACGCGCTGCAGTCGCGCATCTCGCCGCAGGGCCTGACCTTCGCCCTCGATCAGCTGATGACCAGCTATGCCGCGACCAAGCAGCTGGACAAGGAACTGACGCAGCCGGTGCAGAACACCCCGCCGCGCATCATCTTCGCCGACAAGCCGACCCTGCTCGTGCTCGTCGCGGGGCAGCCGGTGCCGCGGCCGGTCAACGGCGTGCCGGGCTTCCAGCGCATCGTCAACACCCAGCCGTTGATGCTGGTCGACAGCGCCGGTCTCTATCACCTGCAGGCCTCGGGCAACTGGTATCAGGCGCCGTCGGTCGAAGGCCCGTGGACGGTGACCGCGCAGCCCGACCCCGCGCTGGAGGCCGCCGGCAGCACCGCTACCTATGAGGAGCCGGCGCAGACCATGCTGCCGGCCAATGGCCAGAAGCCGGCGACCCCGCCCGCCATCATCGTTTCCACCACGCCCACCGAACTCGTCATCACCGCCGGCGCGCCGCAGATGACGCCGGTGGGTGGCACCTCGCTGCTGCGCGTGGGTAATGCCGACCACGCGATCATCCTCGATCCCGACAGCAACCAGTATTACGTGCTGATCTCCGGCCGCTGGTTCCGTGCCGCCGGCTTCAACGGGCCGTGGAGCTTCGTGCCCGGCCCCAGCCTGCCGGCCAGCTTCGCCAAGATTTCCACCACCGATCCGGCGGCGAATGCGCTGGTCTCGGTTCCCGGCACGCCGCAGGCCAAGGAAGCGGCCATCGCCGCCACCGTGCCGCAGACCGCCTCGATCAAGCGCGATACCCAGCTCACCGTCCAGTATGACGGCGGGCAGCCCAAGTTCCAGCCGATCAAGGGCACCATCCTTTCCTATGCCGAGAACACCCGCACGCCGGTGATCCAGCTTGATCCCGGCCGCTATTACGCGCTGTTCCAGGGCGCCTGGTTCGTCTCGGCGACGCCGAGCGGCCCCTGGGTGGTGGCGGATGTGGTGCCGGACGCGATCTACACCATTCCGGTGTCCTCGCCGCTGCACTACGTCACCTATGTCCGCGTCTACGCCTCCACCGCCGATGTGGTCACGGTGGGCTACACGCCCGGCTATATGGGCGTGGTGATCGAGCCCGGCGGCACGGTGGTCTATGGCACAGGCTATAACTGCGTCGGCTATATCGGCACCTACTGGTATGGCTGCCCGGCCACCTATGGCTATGACGCCGCCTTCGCCTGGACCACGGGCTTCGGCTTCGGCTACGACGCCGCCTTTGGCTGGGGCGCGATGTATCCCTGGTGGGGCCCCTATTGGCGGCCCGGCCCGTGGTACGGCCCCTGGGCCGGCGTCGACATCGCCCGCACCAACATCTATGGCGCGTGGGGCGGTGCGGCGACCTGGGACCATGCCTGGGGCGTCGGCCCCTATGGCACCGCCTGGGGCGCCAACGCCGTGCATGGCGTGACCGGCTGGGGCACCGAGTTCGCCGGCCGTTCTGCCGCTGCCTTCAACCCCTGGACCGGCAATTACGCCGCCGGGCGCTCGGCCGCCTTCTTCAACCCCTATACGGGCGCCCATGGCGAGGCGCGTGCCGGCGTGGCGGGCAACGCCTATACCGGCAATGCCGTCGCCGGGCGCGAATCGGCGGGTTACAACCCGACAACCGGCATCGGCCATGCCTCGGAGACCGGCGTGGTCGACAATAACGGCCATGTCAGCGTCGACAGCCGCGGCGTCGCCGGCAACGCCAAGACCGGCAATGCAGTGGCGTGGAACAATGGCAATGTCTACACCGACCATGACGGCTCGATTCACCAGTACGACTCAAATAATGGCTGGCAGCGACAGACCGGCAGCGGCTGGGCGAACGACACCGATGCTGCGCAGATGGACCGTCTGAACCAGCAGCGGCAGTACCAGTCCTATGGCGACCAGCGCGCCGACAGCTTCGCCCGCGCCGGCGGCTATGACGGTTTCGGCGGTGGCTATGGCGGAGGCGACCATTTCGGTGGCTATGGCGGCGGCTTCGGCGGCGGCTATGGTGGTGGATTCCATGGCGGCTTCGGCGGCGGGTTCGGTGGGGGCTTCGGCGGCCGCCGCTGAGCGCGGACCTCCCTCCGGCTTATGAAGGCGCCGCCCTATGGGGCGGCGTTTTCTTTTGCAGCCCCGCTTTCCGGCTGAGGAAGCGGCGCCGCAACCCATCCGCGGAAACAAAAACGCCGCCCCGAAGGGCGGCGTTTCACATTCAGGCCTGCAAGGAGAAGGGCTCAGGCCGCCTTCTTCTCTTCGCTTTCCGGCGTCCACTGGCCGAGAGCGGCGAGATAGTTCATCCGGGCGCGGTGAGTGAACGCGGCCTGGCCGGCGGCGACGTTCTCCGGCTTGCCGGACCACGCCTTCTGCGGCGCGGCCTGAAGAGCGCGGCCATAGGAGAAGGTGAGGTTCCACGGCAGCCCGCCCTGACGGATCATCGCGTCGAGATGGGCGGTGGCCTCCTCGTCGGACTGGCCGCCGGAGAGGAAGGCGACGCTCGGGATCGCCGAGGGCACGCAGTTCTTGAGGCAGCGGATGGTCTTTTCCGCCACTTCCTCGACCGAGGCCTGCTTGGGCGACTTCTTGCCGGCGATGACCATGTTCGGCTTGAGCACCGTGCCTTCCAGCTTCACGCGGCCATAGAAGAGCTGCTGGAACACTTCCTTCAGCACCCACTCGGTCACGTCGTAGCAGCGGTCGATGTCGTGGTCGCCGTCCATCAGCACTTCCGGCTCGACGATCGGGACGATGCCGGCGGCCTGGGCCAGCGCCGCATAGCGCGCCAGCGCCTGGGCATTGGCGAGGATCGAGGTGTAGCTCGGAATGTGCTGGCCGATATCGATCACCGCGCGCCATTTCGCGAAGCGGGCGCCGAGATCGTAATATTCCTTGAAGCGGCCGGCGAGGCCGTCAAGGCCCTCGGTGATGGTCTCGCCGGGGCAGCCCGGCTGCGGATGGGCGCCGAGATCGACCTTGATGCCGGGAATGGAGCCGGCGGCTTCGATGAGCGACACCAGCGGCGTGCCGTCCTTCGCCTTCTGGCGGATGGTCTCGTCGAACAGGATGACGCCCGAAATGTACTGGGTCATCGCCTCGGAGCGGAACAGCATCTCGCGGTAATCGCGCCGGTTCTCCTCCGTCGATTCCACGCCGATGGCGTCGAACCGCTTCTTGATGGTGCTGGCGCTTTCATCCGCCGCCAGCAGGCCCTTGCCGCCCGCTGCCAGCTTATACGCGACCTCTTCGAGGCTTGCAGTCATTGTCTCTCTCCCGCGCGAAACTGACCGGCCGGCACCGCCGCCGGAGCGAACGCGGGCCGGACCGGTCGGATATTAGCACCGGGCGGAACGATTCCGAATGACGGGACCGCGCCGCCCGGGCGTCCTTCAACGTCTCAGGGCTTCGACGCCCGGCAGGGGCTTGCCCTCAAGCCACTCCAGGAAGGCGCCGCCAGCCGTCGACACATAGGTGAAGCGGTCGGCCACCCCGGCATGGTTGAGGGCGGCCACCGTGTCGCCGCCGCCCGCCACCGACAGAAGTCCGCCAGCGTCCGTGAGTTCCGCCGCCGCGCGCGCCACCGCCACCGTCGCGGTGTCGAAGGGCGGCAGCTCGAAAGCGCCGAACGGGCCGTTCCAGACGATGGTCCTGGCGTCCTTCAGCCGGGCCACGACATTGGCGACCGAGGCCGGGCCGGCGTCGAGCATCATCTCATCCGCCCGAATGTCGTCGACCGAGGCGACGCGGTGCGGCGCATGCGCCTTGAACTCGGTGGCGGCGAGGGCGTCGACCGGCAGCACGATGTCGCAGCCGGCGGCCTTGGCCTTGTCGAGGATCTCCAGCGCCGTGCCGGCCAGCTCGTGCTCGCACAGCGACTTGCCGACATCCTTGCCCTGGGCGGCGAGGAAGGTATTGGCCATGCCGCCGCCGATCACCAGAATGTCCACCTTGGCGACGAGGTTGCCCAGCAGGTCGAGTTTCGACGAGACCTTGGCGCCGCCGACCACGGCGAGCACCGGGCGCTCGGGCTTTTCCAGCGCCTTGGCCAGCGCCTCGATCTCTTCCTGCATGCAGCGCCCGGCGAAGGCCGGCAGCTTGTGGGCGAGACCCTCGGTCGAGGCATGGGCGCGGTGGGCGGTGGCGAAGGCGTCGTTGACATAGACATCGCCGAGGCCGGCCAGCGCCGCCACGAAGTCGGGGTCGTTTTTTTCTTCCCGCTTGTCGAAGCGGGTGTTCTCCAGCAGCAGCACGTCACCGTTCTGCTGCTTGGCGACCGCTTCCTCCGCCACCGGGCCGATAGTGGCGGGGGCGAAGGCGACGGGCTTGCCGAGCCGGCTCGCCACTTCCGCGGCGATGGGGGCCAGCGACAGCGCCGAGTCTTCGCCCTTGGGGCGGCCGAAATGGGCGAGCAGGATGACCTTGCCGCCCTTGTCGGAGATTTCGCGAATGGTGGGCAGCACGGCCTGGATGCGGGTGTCGTCGGTCACCCGGCCATTGTCGACCGGCACGTTCAGATCGACGCGCACGAGAACGCGCTTACCGGCGACGTCGGCGTCGTCGAGGGTGCGAAAGGCGGAAGCCTCGCTCATGGTCTTCTCCCTGGGATTGTTGATCTTATCTGCGAAACGGCCGGACCTCCTTGGCGGGAGGCCCGGCCGGGCCGGCTGTTCAGATCAGCTTTCCGAGGGCGACCGCCGTGTCGGACATGCGGTTCGAGAAGCCCCATTCATTGTCGTACCAGGACAGAACCCGGACGAAATTGCCTTCCAGAACCTTGGTCTGGTCGAGATGGAAGATCGAGGAATGGGGGTCGTGGTTGAAGTCGGTGGAGACGTTCGGCTGGTCGGTGGTGCCGAGAATGCCCTTGAGCGGGCCGGCGGCGGCAGCCTTGATCGCCTCGTTGATCTCCTCCTTCGTCACCTTCTTCTTGGCGACGAACTTGAAGTCGACCACCGAGACGTTCGGGGTCGGGACGCGGATCGAGGTGCCGTCGAGGCGGCCGGCGAGTTCCGGCAGCACCAGGCCGACGGCCTTGGCGGCGCCGGTCGTGGTCGGGATCATCGACAGCGCCGCGGCGCGGGCGCGGTAGAGATCCTTGTGCATGGTGTCCAGCGTCGGCTGGTCGCCGGTGTAGGAGTGGATCGTCGTCATGAAGCCGTGGTCGATGCCGACGGCGTCGTTCAGCACCTTGGCCACCGGCGCGAGGCAGTTGGTGGTGCAGGAGGCGTTGGAGACGACCAGATGGTCCTTGGTCAGCTTGTCGTGGTTGACGCCGTACACGACCGTGAGGTCGGCGCCTTCCGCCGGGGCGGAGACCAGCACGCGCTTGGCGCCGGCCGCGAGATGGGCGGCGGCCTTGTCACGGGCGGTAAAGATGCCGGTGCATTCGAGCGCGATGTCCACGCCAAGCGCGGTGTGCGGCAGCTCGGCCGGGTTGCGGACGGCGGTCACCTTGATCGGGCCGCGACCGACATTGATCGTGTCGCCGTCGACCGTCACCGTGCCGTTGAAGCGGCCATGCACGCTGTCGAAGCGGAACAGATGCGCATTGGTCTCGACCGGGCCGAGATCATTGATGGCGACGACCTCGATATCGGTGCGGCCGGACTCGATGATGGCGCGCAACACGTTGCGGCCGATGCGTCCAAAGCCGTTGATGGCAACCTTGAGCGTCATGCGTTTAATCCCCAGGTAAGCTGTCTCATCACGATCCGCGCGTGGGCCTCATAGCGCGACGATGGCCACGACACCAGCCGGTCTTTTGACGCTGCCAGTGGGACGCAGGGCTGGCGCATTTACCATGCGCCAGCTGCATAGCTTGTCGGCCCGGCTCAGCGCTTGAGGCGGCTGAGGGCGGTCGCGACCACGGCTTCGACGGTGATGCCGAAATGGGCGAAGACCTGCGGGGCCGGGCCGGAGGCGCCGAAGCCGTGCATGCCGACAAAGGCCGCGTCGGAGCCGACGATCTCGTCCCAGCCCTGACGGATCAGGGCCTCGACGGCGATCTTCACCGGCGCCTTGCCCACCACCTGGCGGCGGCTTTCCTCGGGCTGGTTCAGGAACAGCTCGAAGCAGGGCACGGAAACGACGCGGGTCGGGATGCCCTGCGCTTCCAGCTGCTCGCGCGCCTTCATCACCAGCGACACTTCCGAACCGGAGGCGAACAGGGTGACCTCAGCCTCGTCGGAAGCGCTCGCCAGCTCATAGGCGCCGCGCGCGGTGAGGCAGCGCTCGGTGTCGTCGGTGCGCAGCAGCGGCAGGTTCTGGCGGGTGAGTGCCAGCACGCTCGGGCCGGTCTTGTGCTCCAGCGCCAGCTTCCAGGCTTCCGCGGTTTCGACCGTGTCGCAGGGGCGGAAGACGAGGAGGTTGGGAATGGCGCGCAGCGCGGCGATCTGCTCCACCGGCTGGTGGGTCGGGCCGTCCTCGCCCACGCCGATCGAATCATGCGTGAACACATAAACGACGCGCACGCCCATCAGCGCCGCGAGGCGGATGGAGGGACGGCAATAGTCGGAGAACACCAGGAACGTGCCGCCATAGGGGATGAAGCCGCCATGCAGGGCGATGCCGTTCATCGCCGCCGCCATGCCGTGCTCGCGGATGCCCCAGTTCACATAGCGGCCGTCATATTTCGGCGGCTCGACATAGACCGAGGTGGCCTTGGTCTTGGTGTTGTTGGAGTGGGTGAGGTCGGCCGAGCCGCCCACCATTTCCGGCAGCGCGACGGTGAGCGCTTCCAGCACGATCTCCGACGATTTGCGGGTAGCGACCGCGCCGCCATCGGCACGGGCCTTGGCGATCACGGCGGCAATGGTCTCGCCGAGCTTGGAGGGCAGGTCGCCGCGCACGCGGCGCTCGAACTCGCCGCGCAGTGCCGGGTCGGCGTCGTTGAAACGCTGGCTCCAGCTCTTGTGCGCCTGGCGCGAGCGAAGGCCGGCAAGGCGCCACGCATCGAGCACGTCGCTGGGGATGACGAAGGGCTCGTATTCCCAGTTCAGGAAGGCGCGGGCCGCCGCGATCTCGGCGGCGCCGAGCGGGGCGCCGTGCACGGCATTGGTGCCGCCCTTGCTGGGCGCGCCATAGCCGATGGTGGTGCGGCAGGCGATCAGGGTCGGCTTGTCGCTGGCCTTGGCGGCCTCCAGCGCCGCGAGGATCGCGTCAGGGTCATGGCCGTCGATGCGGGTGGTCGCCCAGCCCGAGGCGGCGAAGCGCTCCAACTGGTCGGTCGCCACCGACAGCGCGGTCGAGCCGTCGATGGTGATGTGGTTGTCGTCCCACAGCACGGTCAGCTTGTTCAGCTTCTGGCGGCCGGCGATCTCGATCGCCTCCTCCGAGATGCCTTCCATCAGGCAGCCATCGCCGGCGATGACATAGGTGTGGTGGTCGACGAGATCGCCGCCGAACTGTGCGGCCATCATGCGCTCGGCGAGCGCGAAGCCGACCGAATTGGCGAGGCCCTGGCCGAGCGGGCCGGTCGTGGTCTCGACGCCGACCGTGTGGCCATATTCCGGATGGCCGGGCGTGCGGGAGCCGAGCTGGCGGAAATTCTTGATGTCGTCGAGCGTCATGCCCTCATAGCCCGTGAGGTAGAGCAGGGCATAGAGCAGCATCGAGCCGTGGCCGGCGGAGAGGATGAAGCGGTCGCGGTCCGGCCAGCGCGGGTCGGTCGGATCGAATTTCAGCACCTTGCCGAACAGGACGGTGGCGACATCCGCCATCCCCATGGGCATGCCGGGATGGCCGGAATTGGCGGCTTCGACGGCATCCATGGCCAGGGCCCGAATGGCATTGGCCATGCGGTCGTGCTTCTCGCGGTTCGACATGAGGACGGATCTCTCCGAGGCAGATGGGTTGCTGTGTCAGGGCGCGACGTTTCGGTGCCGCAGGCCGGGCGGCGTGCTCCCGGGCGGGCCAGCTCAGCATGCGGGCGGGGCTGGCGAGTGATAGCACCACCGGGCGCGGTGTCAAAGACAGCGCTGTGACACCCTCTTGCGGCAACGTCATTCGCTGGCACCGCAAGGGGGCGGGGGCCGGCGGCCGCCTGTTGAAAGTGGTCGGTTGCGGGGCTTCCGGCGGCGAAGTTGACGCTGCCGCGCGCCGCAGGCTCAATATTGCCGGATTCGTTCCGCGATGAATGCGTTACGTACGGGTGGAACGAAGCGGCGCCATGGGCCGTTTCGCCCGCGCTTCCCGCCCGTGACGGGCGAAACAAGGGAGAGGTCATGAACGCGCCTGAGGCGGGCGAGACGACGGGCGTCGTGGATGCCGCCCTGCGGCGCTTCGACAGCGCGGTCGAGGCCCTCGAGAGCGCCATCGAGCGCCGGCTGGAGGTGGAGCGGCAGGAGGCCGCGCTCGCCCAGCAGCTGCATGTGCTTGGCGCCGACCGTTCCCGCCTGGCCGATGCGCTCGACGGGGCGCAGGCGCGTGCCGAACGGCTCGACAGCGCCAATGAAGAGGTCGCGCGCCGGCTGGGCAGCGCGATGGAAACCATTCGCGCGGTGCTCGCCGCGCAGGAGCGCTGAGGGAACGGCAATGGCCTATGTGACCATCAGCATTGGCGGGCGCGCCTACCGCATGGCCTGCGACGACGGCCAGGAGGATCATCTCAGCGGCCTTGGCGAGGAAGTGGACGCCCGCATCGAGCAGCTGCGCGTCGCCTTTGGCGAGATCGGCGACCAGCGCCTCAGCATCATGGCCGCCATCACCCTCGCCGACGAGTTGAGCGAGGCGCGCCGGCGCATCCAGGCACTGGAGAAGGAGGCGAGCGCCGAGCGCGCCGCCCGCAGCGCCGCGACGCGGCGCCTCGACGAGACGGAGGCCCGTGTGGCGCGCGGTATCACCGGCGCCGCCGAGCGGCTGGAGCGGCTGACCCGCGAACTCGGCACCAGTCCCTCCGGCGGCGTCGGCATGGGCTGACCGCGCGGCGAAAACCCCGGCACCCCGGGGCCGCTCCGGCCGTCCCCGCCCATTAGCCGGCCCGGCGACGGTCCGTGCGCACTTGACGCGCTCCGCCGCGCGGCGCACAGGAGCACACGTTCTGCGGCGGCTGATCGCGCTTTATCTGGAATTTGACATGATCCGTACTCCCCTGATGACCGTCATGGTCCAGGCCGTCCGTAAGGCCGGCCGCTCCCTGATCCGCGATTTCGGGGAGGTGGAAAACCTGCAGGTGTCGCTCAAGGGGCCGGCGAATTTCGTCTCCAACGCCGACCGCAAGGCCGAACGTATCCTGCACGACGAGCTCTCCAAGGCGCGGCCGAATTTCGGCTTCATCATGGAGGAAAGCGGCGAGATCGACGGGGCCGACGAGAGCCACCGCTGGATCATCGACCCGCTCGACGGCACCACCAACTTCCTGCACGGCATTCCGCTGTTCTGCGTTTCGTTGGGGCTGGCGCGCGACGGCGTGCCGGTGGCGGGCGTGATCTACAACCCTGTCACGGACGAGCTTTTCGTCGCCGAGAAGGGCGCCGGCGCGTTCATGAACGACCGCCGCATCCGCGTCGCCGCCCGGCGCAGCCTCGCCGATGCCGTGGTCTGTTGCGGCCTGCCGCATATGGGCCGGGGCGACTTCGCCCAGTTCGGGCGCGAATACGGCGCCATCGCCCCCAAGGTTGCCGGCCTGCGCCGCACCGGCTCGGCGGCGCTCGACCTCGCCTGGGTTGCCGCCGGACGCTTCGACGCGTTCTGGGAGCGTGGGCTCAGCCCGTGGGACATGGCGGCCGGCATCGTGCTGGTGCGCGAGGCGGGCGGCTATGTCTCCGACCTCGACGGCGGCGACAAGATGCTGGCCAAGGGCGACATCATCGTGGGCAATGACACGGTGCGGCGCGACCTTCTGGCGCTCGTCAACAAGGCGTAGAGAAAGCCGTAACGGTAGAGAGATAAGGGCTTTTCCAAAGGTCTCTGCCGCGTTCCTTTTCCCTGCGTCTGTGGCATAGTCCGGCGCGAGGGGCGGTCTTTTCGGGCCATCGCCGTCCTTCACAGGGACGGCCGACGGCATGAGCGCTACCGATTCATTTCATAAATTGTCATCGCCCCGCATCTTTCTGGTGCGGATGTTCGTGTTCATCCTGCTGTGCGTGGCGCTGGCCTCCATTCTGCACGAGCCGATCTGGCGCGCCTTCCTCAACAATCCCGGCCTGAACGGCGTCATCTTCGGTGTTCTGTTCATCGGCATCATCTTCGCCTTTCGCCAGGTGCTTCGCCTGCTGCCGGAAGTCGAATGGGTGAACAGCTTCCGCATCGCCGATCCCGGCCTCGAAGTGCGGCAGGCGCCGGTGCTGCTGGCGCCGATGGCGGCGCTGCTCGGCGATCGCGTCGGGCGCATGTCGATCTCGCAAGCGACGATGCGCGGCATTCTCGAATCCATCGGCACCCGCCTCGACGAGGCGCGCGACCTGCTGCGCTATCTCACGGGCCTGCTGGTCTTTCTCGGCCTGCTCGGCACCTTCTGGGGCCTCTTGGAAACGGTGAGCTCGATCGCCCGGGTGATCGGCGCGCTGGATGTGGGGCCGGAATCCGGTTCCGTGCTCGACACGCTGAAGACCGGCCTTGCCGCGCCGCTCGGCGGCATGGGCATCGCCTTCTCCTCCTCGCTGTTCGGCCTTGCCGGTTCGCTGGTGCTCGGCTTCCTCGACCTGCAGGCCGGGCAGGCGCAGAACCGTTTCTACATCGACCTCGAAGACTGGCTGTCCACCACGGTGGAGGATCTCGGCACCGAGGCGGCGCGCGCCCGTGGCCCGGTGCCCGCGCCGATCTCCGCCACGCCGATCGGTCCGCTGCCGCTGCCGCCCCCGCCTGCGCCCACCTTCGCCCAGGCGCCGGATTTCAGCGACCTCGCCGCCGCCATCGCCCGGCTTGAGCGCACCATGACCGAGGCCGGCTCGCAGCGCGTTACCTCCGCGATGGCGCATCTCGCCGAGAGCCTGCAGGGCCTTGTGCAGCACATGCGCAGCGAGCAGCAGATGGTGCGCGACTGGGTGGAGGCGCAGGCCGAGCAGCAGCGCGACATCAAGCGCCTGCTGGAGCGGATCGCCGAGTCCAAGTCGGACCGCGAGAGCGTCTGATGGCCCTCGGTCGTTCCCGCCGTGGCGAGCGCCACATCGATTACTGGCCCGGCTTCGTCGACGCGCTGTCGACGCTGCTGCTGGTCTTCGTGTTCCTGCTCTCCGTTTTCGTTCTCGCGCAATTTGTGCTCACCCAGGAGATCGGCTCCAAGGACGACGCGATGGCACGGCTGCAGGCGCAGATCCGCGAACTGACGGAATTGCTGGCGCTTGAGCGGGCGAATGACGCTGAGGCCGAGAGTCAGGTGGGCGCGCTTCGCGCCAGCCTGCTGCGGCTGGAACAGGAACGCGACGTGCTGCGCGACGCCGCTGCGGCGGTCGCCAGCCCGGAGGAGGTCGCCTCCGCCCAGAGCCGCAGCGCCGAACTCGCCCGCCAGCTTGGCGAGGAAAAGGATGCGGCCGCTTCCGCTGCGGCGCAGATCGCCATTCTCAACCAGCAGATCGCCGCGCTGCGTCGGCAGATTGCGGCGCTGGAAGAGGCGTTGAACATTTCCGACCAGAAGGACAAGGAAAGCCAGTCGCGCCTTGCCGATCTCGGCCGGCGGCTGAATGTCGCGCTGGCGCAGCGGGTGCAGGAACTGACCCGCTACCGCTCCGAGTTCTTTGGCCGGCTGCGCGCCATTCTCGGCGACCGGCCGGATGTGCGCGTGGTGGGCGACCGTTTCGTCTTCCAGTCGGAAATCTTCTTCGACCCCGCCGCCGCGCAGCTGCGCCCGGACGCCATGCCGGCGCTGGACAAGCTGGCGAGCGCGTTGATCGAGCTGGAAAAGCAGATACCGGACGATCTTCCCTGGGTGCTGCGTGTCGACGGGCATACCGACAATCGCCCCATCGCGACGCCGCTCTACCCGTCCAACTGGGAGCTTTCGGCCGCGCGCGCCATCGCGGTGGTGCAGTATCTCGCGCAGAAGGGCGTCTCGCCCCAGCATCTCGTCGCCGCCGGCTTCGGCGAGTATCAGCCGCTCGATGCCGGCAGTGATGACGAGGCGCGCGCGCGCAACCGCCGTATCGAACTCAAGCTCACCGAGCGATGAGTCCTTTGCGATGAGCGAGTCCCCCGCGCCCCTGCTGATCGGCTTCGACTGGAGCCATATGCCCGAGATGACGCATCTGTGGGTCGAGGCGTGGCAGGAGGCGCTTCCGGAGATCGACTTCGAGGCCCGGCGCGGCTGGCTCTGCCACCGCATCGGCACGCTGATCGAGGAGGGGGCGGAAATCGACCTCGCCCAAGCGGAAGGGCAGGGCGGCACGCCGGGGGCGCTGCTTGGCTTCGTGTCCGTCAATCCCCGCACGGGCTATGTCGACCAGCTGGTGGTGCATCCCAACCATTGGGGAACGGGGGTGGCGAGCCGGCTGATCGCTGCCGCCGCCGCCCGTTCGCCCCGCCATCTCGCGCTCGACGTGAACGAGCAGAACGAGCGGGCGGTGCGGTTCTATGAGAAGGCGGGGTTCACCGTCACGGGTCACGGGGTCAACCCTACCTCCGGCCGCCCGACGCTGCGCATGGAGCGCAAGGGCGGCTGACAGCCGGAGCGACGCCCCGGAGGTGCGCCGGCATCAGCGCGCCGCGTTCACAGGTGCCGTGGCGGTGACGCGCCAGACAGTATTTCCAGCGTCGTCGGCGATCAGCAAAGCGCCGGTCGAATCCACGGCGACGCCGACCGGCCGGCCGCGGGCCTGGCCTTGCTCATTGAGGAAGCCGGTGACGAAATCCTCCGCCGGCCCGCTCGGACGGCCCCCGGCGAAGGGAACGAAGATCACCTTGTAGCCGCTGAACTCATCCCGGTTCCAGCTGCCGTGCAGGCCGATGAAGGCGCCGCCCTGGTAGCGCGGGGCGAAAGCGGTGGCGGTGTAGAAATCGAGCCCCAGTGCCGCGACATGGGAGCCGAGCGCATAATCGGGCACGATGGCGCGCTCGACCAAATCCGGCCGTTCCGGCTTCACCCGCGGATCGACATGCGTGCCGTAATAGCTGTAGGGCCAGCCATAGAAGCCGCCCTCCTGCACCGAGGTGAGGTAATCCGGAACGAGATTGGGGCCGAGTTCGTCGCGCTCATTGACCACGGTCCAGAGCGCCCCCGTCGTCGGGTTGAAGGTCAGGCCGTTGGGATTGCGCAGGCCGCTGGCATAGAGGCGCTGGCGGCCGGTGGCGCGATCCACTTCATGAATGGCGGCGCGGTTCTTCTCCGCCTCCATGCCGCGTTCGCTGGCATTGCTGTTCGAGCCAACGCCGACATAGAGCAGGCTCCCATCCGGGCTGGCGACCAGGCTTTTCGTCCAGTGGTGGTTGATCGGGCCGCCGGGCAGGGGCGCCAGCAACTCGCCCGGCGCGGTGATCTGCGTGTCGCCCTCATTATAGGGGTAGCGCATGATGGCATCGGCATGGGCGACATAGAGATCGCTGCCGACGAGGGCGACGCCGAAGGGGGAGTGCAGCTTGTCGAGAAACACGGTGCGCTGCTCGGGCGTGCCGTCGCCATTGCTGTCGCGCAGCAGGGTGATGCGGTTGCTGGCTTCGCTGCCGCCACCGCCGCCGACCATTTTCTCCACGACGCCGCGCACCAGGTCCTTGGGGTGACGGATCGGCTTGCCGGACGGAGCTTGGGCTTCGACGACGAGAATGTCGCCATTGGGCAGGACATAGAGTTCGCGCGGATGGGCGAGGCCGGTGGCAAGTGCCTTGATCTCGTAGCCCTGCGGCACGGTCGGCGTCTCGCCGTCCTTCCAGCCGACGATCTCGGAAATCTTCATGGTCGGGAAGAGCCCGAGCTGCGGTTCGGGCAGCACCGGATTGGGCCCTGTCTGCTGCTCGACAGTGATGCGGTCCTGCGCCGTCGCCGGCAGGCTGAGCGTGAGCAGGCCGACGGCGGCGGCGAGGCAGGGAGCGAGCGGGGTTGTCCAGCGGGTCATCGGGCGGGACCTCCGGTGCGGGGACGGGCGACAAGGCCATAGGCCGCGGCAGCGGCGGCGAGGAAGGCGAGCACGGTCAGCGCCGAGAGGGTGAGCCCCCAGGGCACCACGGAGGACCAGGCGTCGCGCGTGTGTACCAGCATGTTGAAGGTCGCCAGCACCATGGCGGCGAGATAGGCGAGCACATAGAGCGCCATGCCCGCCCGCTGGCGCAGCAGAGGCCGCATCAGCAGTTCGATGAGGCCGGCTATGGCCACCAGCCACGCCAGGATCGCCCCGGCGCTGACCAACCAGGCGGAGAAATCGGCCCACATGGTGTTGACCGTCGCCCAATAGGCCAGATCGGTCAGCAACCCCGTGGTGAGGCAGGTTGCTGGAATGAGCATGAGGAAGGGGTGGAGCGGCGGCGCGACGATGCGCGTCGCCGGCGCCTCTGTAATGGCCATGTGCGGTCTCCCGTGCCGAGGACGGTGCGCCGTGGCGTTGGGCCGGTGCCAATGCGGCACGCCTGATGCCGCCGTGCCACGGGCTGCGTGTCCGACGTCAATGCGGGAGCCGCGCGATGGTTCAGGCCGGCAACGGGAAACCCGGCGGACACGGGCCGAGGTGGCAGCGACGCGGACGCCGCGGCTTCAGCCGCCGGCCATCGCCTCGCCGAATTGCAGCGCCGCCAGCCGTGCATAGAGCCCGCCGCGCCCGACGAGGCTGGCATGGGTGCCCTCCTCGACGATGCGACCTCCTTCCATGACGAGGATGCGGTCGGCGGAGAGCACGGTCGCCAGCCGGTGGGCGATGACGAGGGTGGTGCGACCCTGCATCGAAAGGTCCAGCGCCTGCTGCACCAGCGTCTCGCTTTCGGCGTCCAGCGCCGAGGTGGCCTCGTCCAGCAGCAGGATCGGCGCCTGCCGCAATATGGCGCGGGCGATGGCGAGGCGCTGGCGCTGGCCGCCGGAGAGCGTGACGCCGCGCTCGCCCACTGGGGTCTCCCAGCCCTCGGGCAGGCGGGCGACGAATTCGTCGGCACGGGCCAGCCGGCCGGCTTCCTCCACTTCCCCATCGGTGGCATCGGGCCGCCCGAGGCGGATGTTCTCGCGGATCGAGGTGGCGAAGATGGCGACATCCTGCGGCACCAGTGCGATGCGCGCGCGCACCGCTTCCGGGTCGGCCTCGGCGATGTCGACGCCGTCGACCAGCACCCGCCCGGCGACGGGATCGTAGAAGCGCAGCAGAAGCTGGAACAGCGTGCTCTTGCCCGCCCCGGAGGGGCCGACCACCGCCACCCGCTCGCCGGGCTTCACCGCGAAGCTCACGCCCGAGAGCGCCGGCAGGTCCGGCCGCGCGGGGTAGGCGAAGGCGACATTCTCGAAGGCGACGGCGCCGCGCGCCGGCTGAGGCAGGCCAATGGGCGCGGCGGGGGGCGCCACTTTCGGCTTTTCCGCCAGCAATTCGGCGATGCGCTCGGTGGCGCCGGCGGCCTGCGAAATCTCGCCCCACACCTCGCCGAGCTGGCCGAGACCGCTCGCCGCCAGCACGGCGTAGAGCACGAACTGGCCAAGCGTGCCGGCGCTCATTTGGCCGGCGAGGACGGCATTGGCACCGGCCCACAAGATGCCGACCACGCTGGCGAAGACGAGGAAGATGCCGACGCCGGTGAGAAAGGCGCGCGCCCGCACGGCGTTGCGGGCGGCGTCGAAGGCGTGCTCGACCTCGCCGCTGAACAGGCGCGCGGCGGCGCCCTCGGCGGTGTTTGCCTGAAGGCTGCGCACCGAGCCGATGGCTTCGGCGGCATAGGCGGAGGCTTCCGCCAGCGTGTCCTGCGCCCCGCGCGAGCGCTTGCGCACGCCGCGCCCGGCGCCGATCAGCAGCGCGACGATGACCGGAATCGCCACCAGCAGCGTCGCCGCCAGCCAGGGGCTGGTGATGACCATCATGATGGTGGCGCCGATGAACAGCAGGATGTTGCGCAGCGCGATGGAGGCCGAGGCGCCGACGGTCGACTTGATCTGCGTGGTGTCGGCGGTGAGTCGCGAAATCAATTCGCCCGACTTGGCGCTGTCATAGAACGCGCCGTCGAGGGTGAGGAGATGGGCAAAGACCTGTGAGCGCAGGTCCGCGACGATCCGCTCGCCAAGCGTCATGACGAGATAATAGCGTGCCGCCGAGGCCAGCGAGAGCACCGCCACCACGCCGATCATGACCGCGAAATAGCGGTCGATGAAGCCGGCATGGCTTTCGTCGAAGCCGAAATCGATCATCCGCCGCACCGCGATCGGCACCACCAGAGTCGCGACGGCGGCGACCAGCAGGGCGGTGAGCGCCGCCACAGCCCGGCCGCGATAGCGCATGAGATGCGGCCACAGCGCCATCAGCGGCTTCAGGCGCGGGCGGCGCGTGGCTGGCTTTTCCGGCAGGGCCGGCGCGGAGGCTTCGGTGGACGCGGCATTTGAAGGCTTGGAGGCGGCTTGTGTCACAGGCATGTCTCGGTTATAGAGCCGCTCGGATTTCCGGCAGGATCGTTTTGTAGATCGCCGCATGGCTCCCGTGAGGGGCCGGCCTGCGGCGGCTGAGGATGCTACCCATGAAGAGCGACATCCATCCCGACTACCACTTCGTCAAGGTGGTGATGACGGACGGCACCGAGTACACGACCCGGACGACTTGGGGCAAGGAGGGCGATGTCCTCCAGCTCGATATCGACCCGACCTCGCACCCGGCCTGGACCGGCGGCTCCGGCCAGCTGCTCGACCGCGCCGGCCGCGTGTCCAAGTTCCAGAAGAAGTTCGCGGGCTTCCTCAAGGCCTGATCGGCCGGGGATTGGCGTCCTCGCCGACGCCGCGCGACGCAACGACATCAACCCTCGCGCCGGGTTCGGCCTGGCGCGAGGGTTTTCGTTTGCCCTGGTTTTGACGGAGGCGTCCGCGCGTCGCACGCGATGTCAGCGGCGCTCAAAGGCGCGACGCAGCCGGCCGATCTGCCCGGCGACGACATTCGGTCGCAGGGCGGCCATATCCGCCGCCGATGGCGCGGCGAGGGCGGCGTCGAGCTGCGCGATCCGCCGCTGAAGCTCGAAGCTGCGGGCGATGAGATCGGTCAGCGGCTCGGGCAGCAGCGCTTCCGCGTCGATGTCCCGCAGCGGACCCGTTATGTCGATCTTGGCGGCTTCGCGGCGGGCGGTCGCCTCCGCCATCTCGCCTTCCGCCACGGCGCGTCGCAGCAGCAGCCAGGAGGCGAGCTGCATCAGCCGCGTGGACAGCCGCATGCTCTGCTGCACATAGGCGGCAAGGCGACCGCGCGAGAGCGCGGCGCTGGCCGTGCGGCCCTCTCCATCGAGATAGGCGGCGGTTTCCTCGACCAGCGCCATGCCTTCCTGAAACAGGCTGAAGAAGGCGGGGGAGGCGAGGCGCCGCTCGGCAAAACGGATCATCTCCGCCGACGCCAGCGTGCCCGGCGCGGCGCGGTCCGCCTCCGGGGTGCTGTCCTTGTCCGAATCTTCGCGGAAGCTGCCCATCGCGGCGAAACCCTCAACGACGCCCGGCGGCGCCTGACACCGCTGTCTGTCGCGCAGCCGTGCCGCGCTGTCCAGCCGGCCTGTGTGGAATCGCGTTCGGTCTGATACCGGCGTGGGATAGCGGGGATGAAAAAAGAGCCGCCCAGGGGGCGGCTCGTAAAGTGGTAGACAGGGATGCGTCAAACAGAGTGGACAGAGGCCACTCGCGGTCAAAAAGGACCGGCGCCAGTAATAGGTCGGAAACCTTAATCGGGGGTTAAGGCCTCAGCGCTTGAACACGTTCTCGGCGGCGAGGCGGGAGGCGCGCTTGGCCTCCAGCGCCCGTTTCAGCCGCTCGATCTCGCCGGCGAGCTGAACGATGCGCTCCTCGATCTCGGTCTCCGAGAGGACGGAAATATCGGTGCCCACCATGTGGGTCGCGGGCTTCGCTGCCAGTGCTGCCGGGGGGAAAAGGTCATCGTCGATCGCCATCGCTCTGCTCCTGTTCGTCGCACGGCACATGCAACGAACTTAGCCGTCCCCGTGCGCGGTTGCCAGCACTGGCGGCTTGACCTAGGACGGACGGGACATTCGAACGGGATGAGGACGACGCCGTGACCGAGCTGCCCGCCACCATGACCGCCATCGGCCTGCCCACGCCGGGTGGACCGGAAGCCCTGGTTCCCGTGGAGCGCCCGGTGCCGGTGCCGGGCGCGGGCGAAATCCTGGTCAAGGTGGCTGCCGCCGGCGTCAATCGCCCGGATGTGATGCAGCGCAAGGGGCTTTACCCGCCGCCGCCCGGCGCGCCGGACATTCCCGGCCTCGAAATCGCCGGTGAGGTGGTGGCGCTCGGCGCGGGCGTGACGCGCTGGAAGCTCGGCGACAAGGTGTGTGCGCTGGTCTCCGGCGGCGGCTATGCCCAGTATTGTCTGGCGGATGAGGGATCTGCCCTGCCGGTGCCTGCGGGCCTTTCCATGGTCGAGGCGGCGGCGCTGCCGGAGACCTTTTTCACGGTCTGGACGAATGTGTTCGACCTCGCCGGGCTGAAGGAGGGCGAGCGCTTTCTCGTCCATGGCGGCACCTCCGGCATCGGCACGACGGCGATCCAGCTGGCCAAGGCCTTTGGGGCCACCGTGTTCACCACTGCCGGCAGCGCCGAGAAGTGCGAGGTCTGCCGCCAGCTCGGCGCCGATGTCGCCATCGACTACAAGACGGAGGACTTCGTCGCCGTGGTGAAGGAGAAGAGTGGCGGCAAGGGCGTCAACGTCATTCTCGACATGGTGGGCGGCTCCTATATCGCCCGCAATTACGAGGCCGCCGCGCCGCAGGCCCGGCTGGTGCAGATCGCCTTCATGGAAGGCTCCAAGGTGCAGATCGACTTCATGCGGCTGATGCTCAAGCGCCTGTCGCATATGGGCTCAACCCTGCGCTCCCGGCCCAAGGCGGAGAAGGCGGCGATCGCCGCGTCGCTGGTCGAGAAGGTGTGGCCGCTGATCGAGGCCGGCAAGGTCAAGCCTGTCATGGATCAGAGCTTTCCGCTGGAAAAGGCCAGCGAGGCCCATGCCCGGATGGAGAGCAGCGCCCATATCGGCAAGATCATGCTCGCCGTGGAGTGAGGCTTCAGCCGTCATCCCGAACCGTCGCAAGGCGAGCGGGGATCGGTTCCGGTCTTTCGAGCGATCCCGGCTCGACGCGGTGCGTCGGCCGGGGTGATGTTGTCCGATCACCGAAAGCTGTTCAGCCCCCGTCATCCCCCTCTGGCAATTTGCCCTGCGGCGTCCTAGATTTGTCACGCGGGGCTGCGGGGTTCGTCAGGAGCATATATTTCCGGGGCCTTATCGATCTCAAAGGGAGCTGTCCCTGACCTTGCCCCTGGGCTTGGACACACGGCGCCCACCTACGTTGTAGGTTCCCGGGATCGAGCCTCCAACGGCCATCGTGGCTCCGCACTCATTGCATCATGCCTCTTGTGACAGACGCCCAACTCGACAAGGCCAGCCTCCGCACCGTGGCACTCGCCCGGCGGGCGGCGCTCGAACCGGCCGCGCGCGCGGCAGCGGCCGAGGCGGCGGCCACCCATGCCATGGAATGGCTCGGCGCGGTGCAGGGCGAAGTCGTCTCCGTTTTCGCGTCGATTGGCGGCGAGATCGATACCGATCCGCTGGTGCGTCGGCTGCGAGAGGCCGGCGCGTGCATCGCCCTGCCGATCGTGCTGGAAATCGGCAAGCCGCTGCTGTTCCGGCTGTGGGAGCCGGGGGTCACTCTCGTCCCCTCCGCGGGTCCCGGCCGCATGGCCATTCCCGCCCCGCCCGAGGGCGCGCCAGCCGTCTCGCCCGATGTGCTCGTCGTGCCGCTCGCCGGCTTCGATGCGCGGGGCAACCGGCTCGGCTATGGTGCGGGCTTCTATGATCGCACCCTCAGCCTGCTGCGCCACGCCAAACGCGTCGAGGCGCTGGGCTACGCCTTCGCGGTGCAGGAATTGCCCGCCGTACCGGCGGAGGCGCATGATGAACGTCTCGACGCCATCGCCACCGATGCTGGCGTGGTCCGCCCGGCCGAGGAGTGACGCATGCGGCTTCTTTTCCTCGGTGACGTGGTCGGGCGTCCCGGCCGCCAGGTCGTGCTGGAGCACCTGCCGCGCCTGCGCCGCCAATGGGCGCTCGATTTCGTGGTCGTGAACGGGGAGAACGCCGCCGGTGGCTTCGGCATTACCGAGGCGATCTATGAGGAATTCCTAGAGGCCGGCGCCGACGCGGTCACGCTCGGCAACCACGCCTTCGACCAGCGCGAAGCGCTCGTGTTCATCGCGCGGGCGCCGCGCCTCGTTCGCCCCGCCAATTATCCGCCCGGCACGCCTGGACGCGGGGCGGCGCTGATCGAGGCGAATAATGGCGCGCAGGTGCTGGTGGTCAACATGATGGGCCGCGCCTTTATGGATCCGCTCGACGACCCCTTCGCGGCCATCGACCGCGAGCTCGACACTGCCCCGCTGGGTTTGGTGGCGGATGCCACCATTGTCGATTTCCACGCCGAAACCACCAGCGAGAAGCAGGCCTTCGGCCATTGGTGCGACGGGCGGGCGAGCCTCGTCATCGGCACCCACACCCATGTGCCGACCGCCGACCACCGCATCCTGCCCGGCGGCACCGCCTACATGACCGATGTTGGCATGTGCGGCTGCTATGACGGGGTGATCGGTATGGACAAGGAGGAGCCGCTGCGCCGCTTCACCCGCAAGATCGGGTCGTCGCGTTTCGAGCCGGCGGCTGGGCCGGGCACGCTGTCGGGGCTCGCGGTGGAGACGGATGGCAGCGGGCACGCAATCGCCGTGGCGCCGGTGCGCATTGGTGGTAGCCTGTGCGGGGCCATGCCGGACTTCTGGTAGGGTGCCGGCGAAGCGGTCGAGCCGCTTTCAACCCCTCTCCTTTATCGGAGGCATGCATGGGTATGTTGGACGTGCTCAGAACGCAGGGGTGGTTGTCTTTCGTTTCCAAGACGCCGCGAAGGATCAGGCGGGTCATTGTTCGAAAGATAAATAAACTATTCAACCGTAAAATCGTTCGATCGTTCTACGGTGTGTTTTTGACTGAAAATTGGGACGATGCGACTTTTCGTTTCTGTGTTAACGGGACGTATGGAGCATTTTACTCGAACTATCTGCGGGAGATCGATTACCCGTTCATTTTTATCGATATCGGGGCAAATCAGGGGCTTTATTCCCTCATCGCCGCTCAGAATCCTTACTGTGAACGCGCCGTCAGTCTTGAGCCGGTGAACAAGACGTTCGGTTTTCTCACTTCCAACATCCGTGCCAATGGATTGGCGGGCATGATTGTCGCCTTGAATTGTGGCCTGTCGTCCGAGAATGCGCGCGTGAACATCCGCTTGAAGCCGAACCATAGCGGCGCGGCCTCTCTTCACAACACGTTCGCTGGCACGGAGGCCGTCGAGGAAATCCAGATCTCCACCGCCGCCATCCTCGAGCCTTATCTTGCCCCGGGCCTGCCATTGGTCGTGAAGATCGACACCGAGGGTCATGAGCCCGTGGTGATGGCGGAGCTGGCGCGAAGCCGTTTTGCCGACCGGGTGAAGTCCGTGTTCTACGAAGTCGATGTCGCATGGGCGGACCCGGAAAATCTCATGGCCGGTCTGCGCGCCATGGGGTTCGACCACTTCCACCCGACCCGCGGTGGCACGCATTACGATGTGATGGCGACACGGCAGGCGGCGGGGCCCGCTGAGTGCCGAGCAGCGTAAGGTGACGCGCTCTGCGCTTTACGCGCGCCTGCCCTCTCGCCTATAAGCCGCGCACCTTTTCTTTCAGGCATTCGACACGGCCGGGCCACGGGCCCGCCCGGTGTGACGTGGAGGCGGCCATGGCCGGGCATTCGCAATTCAAGAACATCATGCACCGCAAGGGCAAGCAGGACGCGGTGCGTTCCAAGCTGTTCTCCAAGCTGGCGCGTGAAATCACCGTCGCGGCCAAGCTCGGCATGCCCGACCCGGCGATGAACCCGCGCCTGCGCGCCGCCGTGCTGGCGGCCCGCGCGGAAAACATGCCGAAGGACAATATCGACCGCGCGATCAAGAAGGCGCTCGGCGGCGACTCCGAGAACTATGACGAGATCCGCTATGAGGGCTATGGCCCCGGCGGCGTCGCTGTCATCGTCGAGGCGCTGACCGACAACCGCAACCGCACCGCCTCGGAAGTGCGCTCCTACTTCACCAAGTCCGGCGGGGCGCTGGCGGAAACCGGTGCCGTCTCCTTCATGTTCGACCGCATCGGCACGGTGGAGTTCGACGCCGCCAAGGCTTCGGCCGACGACATGCTGGAAGCCGCCATCGAGGCCGGTGCGGATGACGTGACTTCGGACGAGAACGGCCATGAGGTCGTCTGCTCGGTGGAGAACCTGCACGAGGTCGCCCGGGCGCTGGAAGCCAAGTTCGGCGAGCCGCGCAAGTCCGGCCTCGTCTGGCGGCCGCAGAACACGGTGGCGGTGGACGATGAAGTGGCGGAAAAGCTGATCCGCCTCGTCGACAACCTCAACGACAACGACGACGTGCAGAACGTCTATGCCAATTTCGAGCTGTCCGACGCCTTCATGGCGAAGATGGGCGGCTGATCCGGGGCGCGCCGCTCACCGCCCGATCAGCGTGTCGAACAGCGGCAAGCTGATGAGGGCGGCGGCGGCGATGACCCAATAGGCGGCGACGCGGTAGTGCCGGTCGGAGGCCCCGCGAAAAGCGCGCGCGCCGGCATAGAGCCCGAGCGCATAGGCCGGTCCGAGAAACAGGGTCAGCCTCCCGACCTCGGCGGTGAACATGCCGTTGAGCGCGTAGGACGAGCCGGTGGCCAGCGTCACCAGCGCGAAGAAGCCGAACAGGTTCGCCCGCACCAGCACGGAAGGCTGGCCGCTGCCGAGCCAGTAGACCACGACGGCGGGCCCGGACATTTGCGCCGCGCCGCCGCAGAAGCCGGCGACGGCGCCGATGCCCAGCGTGACGGGCAGCGTGTGCCGGCCGGTGTGGCGCCAGCCCGAGGCCAGCAAAGCCAGCAGCCCCAGCCCGAGAAAGGCGAGCGACCAGCGCACCACCAGCGGGTCCGTGTGCTGCAGCACCCACACGCCGGCCGGAACCGCCACCACGGCGCCCACCGCCAGCGGGGCGACCTGCCGCCAGACGCAGGCGCGCAGCGCCGGAACGACGAAGGGCAGCGTCATCAGCGTGTCGATGACCAGAAGCAAGGGCACGGCGACGCGCGGGCCGTAGGCGGCGCTGACCAGCGGCACGAAGATGAGGGCTCCGCCGAAGCCCGAGAAGCCGCGCGTCGCGCCGGCAATGAGCGCGGTGAGGAAGGCCCAGGCCAGGGCGGGATCGAAGACCATGAACGAACCGGGGAGCGCGCACGCCGCCGGGGCCTGCGCGCGTAGAGCTAGTCTTCTGCCCGAGTCGCGTCAACACGATCGGCGATCGAACGGCCCCATCCATCAGTTTTCGCGAACGTGCCTATTCGCAAAACGCGTTTGCGAAGACCGGTCGCGCCCGCCACATTTCGACTAACGCCCGTCCCGGCCGCGCCGGGAACCCCTTCTTTGCGCCGCTAGGCGGCGGGATTTTGCTCATGAATACGTCTGTCTCACTGGCCGCGCCGGGCGGCGCGGTAGTTCCGTCGCCTTCCGACCGCTTGATCGGCGCCGGCTGCGCGCTTCTTGCCATCGCCATCTGGGGCGGCTGGATCGTCTCCACGCGTCACGCCGTACACGGGCATCTGCCCCCGGCGACCATTGGCTGGCTGCGCTTCATCGTGCCGGCGGTGATGCTCGCACCCGCCTGGTGGCGCATCGGCCTATGGCCGAAGCGGGGACTGCGTCCGTTCCTGCTCTGCTTCCTTGGCGCCGGCGCCTTTTTCTTTCTCGACGTGGCGACGGCGATGCGTTTCGTCCCGGCGGCCGATGTCGGGCCGCTCTTGCCCGGCACCATGCCGCTGATCGTCGCCGCCGTCTCGGTGCTGGTGTTCCGCGAGAAGCTGGGCACGGCGCGGGCTATCGGCTTTGCCGCCATCGCCCTCGGCGTGCTCACACTTGGCGGGCGTGGCCTGCTTTATCCCCAGGACGGCGCCTGGCGCGGCCATGCCCTGTTGCTGGCCGGCGCGACGATGTGGGCCGGCTACACACTCGCCTTTCGCCGTACCGGGCTGAAGGCGACGGAAACGGTGGGGCTGGTCGGGCTGTGGTCGACAGTCGTTCTCACGCCTTACGGCCTCCCCGGTGTGATCGACGCGGTTTCCAGCGGCTATGGCCGCGAAATCCTGATCCAACTCTTTATCCAGGGTCTGCTGTCCGGTGTCGTCGCGCTGGTGGCGTTCGGCATCGCCATCGAACGCCTGGGCTCCTCCCGGGCCGCCGCCTTCACCGGATTGGTGCCGGCGCTGGCGGCGGTGATCGCGGTGCCGGTGCTGGGCGAATACCCGGACACGGCGGCAATCATCGGAGTGGTGGCCACAGGGGTGGGGGTGACCCTGGCGAGCGGGGCGTTCAGTGCAGGACGCTGAGGTCGCGCGTTAACGGCGCGTTCACCATGGGCGACGATGCGCGGGGTCACGGACGCCGCGCGCACCGTCTCCCCTAGGCGTTCGTCCTTTGTTCGGCTACGCCCTAGGATATGGTGCCGTCGCCGATTCGCATTCTCGGGCTCGATCCGGGCCTCCGCCGCACCGGCTGGGGGGTGATCGAGGCTGCCGGCACACGGCTGAGCTTCATCGCCTGCGGCACGGTGATGCCGCCGGAGGAGGGGGGGCTCGCTGAACGGTTGGCCTGTCTCCACACCGAACTGATGCAGGTTCTGCGCGCCTACACCCCCGATGAGGCGGCGGTGGAAGAGACCTTCGTCAATGTGAACCCGGCCTCGACGCTCAAGCTCGGCCAGGCGCGGGGCGTGGTGATGCTCACCCCGGCGCTGGCGGGCGTGCCGGTGTCGGAATATGCGGCCTTGCTGGTGAAGAAGACCGTGGTCGGCGCCGGCCGGGCGGAGAAGGCGCAAATCCGCCTGATGATGAAGATTCTGCTGCCTCAGGCGGATTTCACCACCGATGACGCGGCGGATGCGCTTGCGGTGGCGGTGACGCATGCGCAGCATCGGGGCATGGCGGCGATGAAGGCGCAGATGGCGGCGAAGGTGCCGCCGAAGCTCACGGCAAAGGCGGCGGCACGATGATCGGGAAGCTCAAGGGCCTCGTCGACAGCTATGGCGACGACCATGTGATCCTCGACGTGCAGGGCGTGGGCTATCTCGTCCATTGCTCCGGGCGCACGCTGCAGGCGCTGCCCAAGGCCGGCGAGGCGGCGGTGCTGTTCATCGAAACCTTCGTGCGCGAGGACATGATCCGGCTCTACGGCTTCGCCACGCCGGCAGAGAAAAGCTGGTTCCTGCTGCTGCAGAATGTGCAGGGCGTCGGCTCCAAGGTGGCGCTCAACGTGCTCTCCACCCTCTCGCCCGCCGAACTCGCGAATGCGGTGGCGCTCGGTGATAAGGTTATGGTGGCGCGCGCCAATGGCGTCGGCCCCAAGGTCGCCGCCCGGATCGTCGCCGAATTGAAGGACAAGGCGCCGGGCTTCGCCAGCGTCGATCCGGCGGTGGCGGGGCTCGCGGCACAGATCGAGGAGCGGCAGGCGCCCGGCCCGGTGGCGGATGCGGTGTCGGCGCTGGTCAATCTCGGCTATGCTCAGCTTCAGGCGAGCGCGGCCATCGCCGCCGCCCTGCGCGAGGCCGGCGAGGGCGCCGATGCCGCCAAGCTGATCCGGCTCGGCCTGAAGGAACTGGCGCGATGATGCTGCGCTTCATCACCGCGCGCGAGCCGGGGAAGCGCCAGCCCTGGCCGTGGTCGGCCCGCATTCCGGCGATGATCTTCGCCTATGGCGGAGCGATCCTCGCCGTGCTCACCATCGAGCGGCTTATGCACAGCGCGGCCTCCGCGAACTATGCCGCGATCGCCGTGGTGCCCGGTGGCATTGTGGCCGGGATCTGCGCCTTTGCCCTTTCCTTCCGCTCGCGCCACCCGCTCTTCGTGCTGGCCGCCGTGGTGGTGGTGGCGCTGCTCCCCCTCGGCGTCATCGCGGTGTCCTATGATTTCGGCGCGTTTCGCGAGCTGTTCGAGCAGCGGGCGGTGCGGCTGGCGCCCATTCTCGCGGCGACGGTGGCACTCGTCACCGGCGTGCTGATGGCCGGCGGCGTTTTTCCCGCGCGTGACCGGGAGAGGGCGGAATGAACGCGAAACGTCTCGTCGCCCCCGACAAGCGCGAGGAAGACCTCGCGGAAGCCTCGCTGCGGCCGCAGAACCTCGCGGAGTTCGTCGGGCAGGAGCAGGCGCGGGCCAATCTCGACATCTTCATCAAGGCAGCCAAGGCGCGCGGCGAGGCGCTGGACCATGTGCTGTTCGTCGGCCCACCGGGGCTGGGCAAGACCACACTGGCGCAGATCGTGGCGCGCGAACTCGGCGTCGGTTTCCGCTCCACCTCCGGCCCTGTCATCGCCAAGGCGGGCGATCTCGCGGCGCTGCTGACCAATCTCGAAGAACGCGACGTGCTGTTCATCGACGAGATTCACCGGCTCAATCCGGCGGTGGAGGAAATCCTCTATCCCGCCATGGAGGATTACGAGCTCGACCTGATCATCGGCGAGGGCCCGGCGGCGCGCTCGGTGAAGATCTCGCTGTCGAAATTCACCCTGGTCGGCGCGACCACGCGTTCAGGCCTTCTCACCACGCCGCTGCGCGACCGCTTCGGCATCCCGATCCGGCTGAACTTCTACACGGTGGAAGAACTGGAACTGGTGGTCACGCGCGGCGCGCGGGTGATGGGCATCCCCATCGCCAGGGACGGCGCCCGCGAGATCGCCCGCCGGGCGCGCGGCACGCCGCGCATCGCCGGCCGGCTGCTGCGCCGGGTGCGCGACTTCACCCTGGTGGCGGGCAAGGAAATCATCGACCGCGCCGCCGCCGACCACGCGCTGCGGGCGCTGGAAGTGGACGGGCTCGGCCTCGACCAGATGGACCGGCGCTATCTCACCGTGGTGGCGATGAATTATGGAGGCGGGCCGGTGGGGGTGGAAACCATCGCCGCCGCCCTTTCCGAGCCGCGCGACGCCATTGAGGAGATCATCGAGCCCTATCTGGTGCAGCAGGGCTTTCTCCAGCGCACCCCGCGCGGGCGGGTGCTGACGGCGCATGCCTTCAAGCATCTCGGCCTTGCCGCACCGGCCAGCGTCAACCAGATGCCGCTGTTCGATGAGGGCGGTGATTAAGGCGCGGGCGTCATTGACGCGGCCATCGACGCAGCCCCTGGCGTGATGTAAGTCCCCTTCACATGAGCTGGTCCCGGAACGGCGGAGAATCGCGCGGCTACCATCACGGCAACCTTCGGGAAGCCCTGATGAAGGCGGCGCTTGAGCTGATTGGCGAAAAGGGCACCGCCGGCGCCACTTTCGCCGAGGCGGCGCGCCGCGCCGGCGTCTCTCCGGCCGCGCCCTACCGCCATTTCCGCGACCGCGACGACCTGCTTGCGGCGGTCGCGGCCGACGGTTTCGAGCGCTTCACCAAAGCTTTGGAAGCAGGCTGGAACGAGGGGCGCCCCGCGCCGGCGGAGGCCTTTGAACGGCTCGGCCGCGCCTATCTCGCCTTTGCCCGCGAGCATCCGGCGGACTATGTCGCCATGTTCGAATCCGGCCTGCGCAACGAGGCCTACCCGGCGCTCGATCAGGCTGGCCAGCGGGCCTTCGGCGTGCTGCGCGAGGCGGCGGACACGCTGGTCGCCTCCATGCCGGCCGGGGATCGCCCACCCGCTTTGATGGTGGCGCTGCACACCTGGGCGCTGGCGCATGGCGTTGCCTCGCTGTTCGGCCGCGCCGACGGCGCCCGCCGCAAGCTGCCCATGGCGCCCGACGACCTGCTGGAAGCCGCGTTCCTCGTCTATCTCAAGGGTCTCGGCGCAAGCGGCTAGGTTGCACTCAGTCTCCGGCCGCGAGGTTGACTTCGATGGCGGCGCCGGCGCCGCGGCAGAACAGCAGGATATCGTCCGGCTTGTTTTCCGGCGTCAGGATCACCGGGCGCTGCGCGCGTTCCGCCAGCCACAGCATGAACCCGCCGAGCGCCTGCCAGTCCTCCGGCTCGCAGACATCAGCCGGGTCGATGTCGAACTCGATGTCGTCGCTGCGGAAGAAGTGAAGGTTGATCGCCACATTGCCCGCATTCCAGCGCAGGCTGGGGCTTGCGCGCTTCCAGACGGCGAACACATCTTCGATCAGGGCGGGCATAAGGCCTGGCTCGCCGTCGATCTCGAAGACGGCCGGCGGGTCGAGCGCGCGCAACCCGTCGATCACGGCCTGCCAGCCCTCGGGGCCGGCGTCGAGCACATAGAGATCGCGCAGTCGGCCATCGGGCTCGAAAAGCGCGGCGACCTCGGTCCAGTCGGGAATCAATGCGGTCATCGAAGCAATCCTTTGCTTTTCAATCCCGCAGACCGCGCCCATTGACAAGCGGGGAGCGGATTTCTATCTATGTGAATGTGATTAACATTAACCCGAGCGGGCATGGGGCCCGCGGCGGTTCTACCCAGGAGCGGTACGCCCATGGAGCTCGCACAGAAGCTCGATAGTTACGGCAAGCCGGCCTGGATCGCGCTCACGGTACTGGGCTTCATGGCCTGGTGGCCTCTGGGTCTTGCGGTCCTGGCATTCACGATAGGGAGTGGACGGATGTTTTGTGGTGGCAAGCGCGGCTTCGGCCGCTGGCAGGAAGAGGGCGCGGAAGCGGTGCGTAACTTCGGCAGCCGGTTCGGCGGTGGTTTCGCCTCCAGCGGCAACCGCGCCTTCGATGAATACCGCCAGGAGACGCTGCGTCGGCTGGAAGAGGAACAGAAGGACTTCCGGTCCTTCCTCGACCGCCTGCGTCAGGCCAAGGACAAGGCCGAGTTCGACCAGTTCATGGCTGACCGCCGCAACCGCCCGGCCGCGCCGACGGCCCCGGTGGGCGAAGGCCAGGGCTGAGCCGCGAGGCTGGGTCCCGAAGGTTCGACCCTTTGGCCTGACCCACTCCTTAATGGCCTGAGGCGAGGCGGACCGTTCCCCCCGACGCGACGCCTTGCCAAAAGACCGCGCGCCGCGCCCCTGCACGCAGGAGGCGCGGCGCTTTTTTGTGCCATGGAAAGTGTTTCCCGCGGCGCCGATCTTGCTAAGATCGGGGTATCACGATGGGGGCACAATGCTGCCGGGGCGGTTTGACAAGGTGGGGCTGTTCTTCAGCGCGCTGTCGCTCGCCTTTCTGATTTGTTTTACGGTTCTCAGCGGCATCGCCTTTGTGGGTGATCTTCAGAGCGCTGCCGCTCAGAAGAACCAGTCTTTCTTCATTTATCTATGGGTTAATTTCTGGGCGGTGGTGCAAGGGCCTGGCGCGGTTTTTGTCGGATTCTTTATTGCCTCGCTCAGCAATTCCGTGGCGTTGTGGCGGCACTTTTTGGGTCTGCACCGGGAGACGGAGCTCCGCCGCGCCTATGGGGCGGGAATCTGGTACGGCTACGAGGTGAATTTCCTCGACAAGGTCGTAAAATCCTTCTCGGACAAAGGCTTGCAGGCGCCGCGGTTCATTCTGGCGTCGCCTTCCTACGAGGTTCTCGGCAAGCTGAATTTCGGCGATTTTGTCGGTAAACAGTTGCCGGCTGCGTTGGAGCGTGCCGGCTATCAAATGACATCGCTCTATGGCAGCGGCGATCCCGCCTGGTTTCGCCAGGTCTTTCGAATCACGCGGCCCGGCGCGCCGCCAGATGACGCCGCACGCCCCGTGTTCTTCGATTTGCCAACGACATTCAAGTCGTTCGAGGGAGCCGTTGCCTCGGTCATGGCTCAGCGGGATGTGAACATTCCGATCGAAAAGAGAAACCTCTTTTTTGATGACATGAAGAACGACTTTTTTACCGAAGCGCGTCGTTGGTCGGCACTTTCCGGGGCGCCTCTGTCCGAGATCGCGATGCCCAACACGGATGTGGCCGATTTCGCTGCTGCCTTGGCGCGGGTGTTGGAAGCCCCCGCGGGCAGCCGATGAGGCGCCGAACCGGTTGTTGACGGTCCACCCCCTGGCCTGACGCCATCCCCTTTGTTCACAAGCGCCGCGCGCTCGTTTATGAGGGCGGCATGAACGAGCGCGCCGCACCCTTCTCTCCGGAAACCCTCAAGGCTGATCCTTTCCTGCATCTGGCCGGCCGGCTGGTGCCGGGCGGGCACGTGCTGCCGGTACGGGTCTATTATGAGGACACGGATTTCTCCGGCATCGTCTACCACGCCAACTACCTCAAATTCATGGAACGCGCCCGTTCCGACCATCTGCGCCTCATCGGCGTGGTGCAGGGCGAATTGTTCGGTGAGGCGTTGGCCGAGGCGCCGGGTTTCGCCTTCGTAGTGCGCTCCATGGAACTGCAGTTCGTCCGCCCTGCGCGTATCGACGACGTGCTGGAGGTCCACACCAGCCCGGTGGAGGTCGCCGGCGCCTCCATCACTCTCGCCCAGAAGGTGAAGCGGGGAGTGGAACTGCTGGTCGAGGGCAAGGTGAAAGTGGCCTTCGTCGCGCAGGGCCGTGCCCGGCGCATCCCCGATGCACTGCGCGCCGCGATGAAGCTGGCGCTGGAACAGGGCTCGCAGGACTGACTCGCGCCCGGTAGCAAAACACCCATTTCGCTGTTGCGATGCGGCAACGCTAACGCGGTATTAACCCTAATGCGGTGTTGTACCGCGCGGCTGTAGACGCGCCTTGGCCCTTATCGCCCAAGTTTGGACAGACTCGGTCGGTTGATGGCGGGCGCGTTCCCTTAAAGCAGCCATGCAGGGCATTCGCTGCTGTCGGCAGCGGATGCAAGGCGGCGGTGCGACCTTTAACGAGCGGGCAGGATTGGCTTGATGACGCTGAAGAAGCTCTTAATCGCGGTGATGCTGGTTCTTACGGCACCCGCGTCCATAGCCATTGCCCAGAACGCGCCTGCTCCGGTCACCGCCGCGCCGACGGCGCAGGTCGATGGTCAGGCCGTTGCCGCCCCTCCCGGTGCGATGAGCGCGCCCGCCGGCGCCGGCATGGGCAGCGCCGACCTGTCGCTGATCGGCCTTTTCCTTCAGGCACACTTCATTGTGAAGCTGGTCATGGCGGGCCTCGTGCTCGCCTCGATCTGGGTCTGGGCGATCATCATCGACAAGACCATACTGTTCGGCCGGATGAAGCGGCAGATGGACCGCTTCGAGACCACCTTCTGGTCCGGCCAGAGCCTGGAAGAGCTGTATCGCTCGCTCTCCTCCCGCCCCAACCACGCCATGGCGGCGATCTTCGTCGCGGCGATGCGGGAGTGGAAGCGCTCCTATGAAGGCGGTGCGCGCTCGCTTTCCGGCCTCACCCAGCGGCTCGACAAGGTGATGAACGTCACCATCGCCCGCGAAGTGGAGCGGCTGGAGAGCCGGCTGCTGGTGCTGGCCACCGTCGGCTCGGCCGGCCCGTTCATCGGCCTGTTCGGCACGGTGTGGGGCATCATGACCAGCTTCCAGTCGATCGCCGCGTCGAAGAACACCAGCCTCGCCGTGGTGGCGCCGGGCATCGCCGAAGCCCTGTTCGCGACGGCAATCGGCCTCATCGCTGCCATTCCCGCGACGATTTTCTATAACAAGTTCGTTTCGCAGGTGAACCGGCAGGCGGCGCGGCTGGAGGGCTTCGCCGACGAGTTCTCCGCCATCCTGTCGCGCCAGATCGACGAACGGGGCTGATCGAATGGGCATGTCCGCAGGAGGAGCGGGGGGCGGCTGGCACTCACGGCGTTCGCGCCGGCGCGGGGGTGGCGCCGTCATGTCCGAAATCAACGTCACGCCGATGGTCGACGTGATGCTGGTTCTGCTCATCATCTTCATGGTCGCCGCGCCCATGCTCACCACGGGCGTGCCGCTCGACCTTCCGCAGACCGAGGCCAAGGCGGTGCCGCAGGAAAGCGCGCCGCTGATCGTCAACATCACCAAGGACGGCAAGATCTTCCTGCAGGACACCGAAATCCCGGTCGATGAACTCGTGCCCAAGCTGCAGGCCATCGGCAAGGCTGGCTATGAGGAGCGCATCTTCGTGCGCGCCGACAAGAGCCTCGACTATGGCTCGGTCATGCGCGTGATGGGTCGCCTCTCCGGTGCCGGTTTCAAGCGCGTGGCGCTGGTCTCCGAAGTCGATCAGGGGGGCTGACGCATGAAGGCGGGCTTCCTCTCCTCGACGGTTCTTCACGTCGGCATCATCGGCTTCATGGCGGTCTCCTTCGCGTCACCCTCGCCCTACGAGGTGACGCCGGCCGAATCCATGCCGATCGACATCATCTCCGATTCCGAGATGTCGAAGATGATGGCCGGCAAGAAGGACGCGCCGAAGGAGAACCCGAAGCCGGTCGTCGAGAAGAAGGCCGATACACCCAAGCAGGCGGAGAACCTTGACTCCAAGGTGTCGGAGAAGCCCGAGGTGAAGGCCGCCAACGAGCCGTCGGCGCCTCCGCCTCCGCCACCTCCGCCGCCCCAGGCGAAGCCCGCCGAACCCAAGCCCCCGGCCGCTCAGGCCGAATCCAAGCCGGCGCCACCTCCGCCGCAGGATGCGGAGGCGCTCGCCGCCAAGCCGCCGGAGCCGCCCAAGGACCAGCCCAAGCCCCAGGAGCAGGCGCAGGCCATCCCGCCGCCGCCCGCGCCGCCGAAGAAGCCGAAGAACATTCCGCCCAAGGTGACGCAGGACCCGGCGCCCGAGCGCGACTTCAACCCCAACCAGATCGCCGCCCTGCTGAACAAGCAGGACCCGCGGCGCATGGCGGCGCTTGGCGACACAATCAACAATTCAGCCTCGCTTGGCGCGTCGCAGGGGACGGCGACATCGCTGTCGCAGACCGAGATCGACGCGCTGCGCGCCTATATTGCCCGCTTCTGGAAGCTGCCGGCCGGCGCGGTCGATGCCGCGCAGGTAACGGTGGTGTTCAAGATCGTGCTGAGCCCGGACCGCCGGCTGGTGGGGGCGCCGCAACTGGTTGAGGTGCAGGGCGCCGGCAATGCCTATGCGCCGATCGTACGCGAAACCGCGCAGCGGGCGCTGTACGAGATCGCCAATCAACAGAACCCGTTCCCGATGCTGCGTGCCGACCGTTACGACACGTGGAAGGAACTGGAGCTGGGGTTCAACCCGGCCATGCTTCATTGATGCCCGTTTTTTTCGAGGTACCCAGAATGTCGCGGCGTTTTTCCCTTGAAGCCAACGGTCTTGTCGGCCGCCGGTCGGTCCTTGTCGGCATGGCGGCACTCGGCGGTGCCGGGCTTGGCGGGGCGATGCTGGGCTCGACACCGGCCAATGCGGCGGTGCGCCTCGACATCACCTCGGGCACGGTACAGCCGTTGCCCATCGCCATTACCGATTTCGTCGGCGGCGGCAGCCCGCAGGACATCGAGGCCGGCAAGGGGGTGTCGCAGATCATCTCCGCCGATCTGCGCCGTTCCGGCCTGTTCGCGCCCATCGACCCCGCCGCCTTCGTCGAGAAGATCAGCAACCCGGACGCCTCGCCCCGCTTCCAGGATTGGCGCGTCATCAACGCTCAAGCGCTCGTCACCGGCCGCATCACCCGTCAGCCGGACGGGCGGGTGAAGGCGGAATTCCGTCTGTGGGACGTGTTCGCCGGCCAGCAACTGATCGGCCAGCAATACTTCACGCAGCCGGAGAATTGGCGCCGCGTCGCCCATATCATCGCCGACGCGATCTATGAGCGTCTGACCGGCGAGAAGGGCTATTTCGACACCCGCATCGTCTTCGTCGATGAAAGCGGGCCGAAAGAGAAGCGCATCAAGCGCCTTGCCATCATGGACCAGGACGGCGCCAACGTGACCTATCTCACGCGCGGCGACGACCTCGTGCTGACGCCGCGCTTCTCGCCGACAAGCCAGGAAATCACCTATATGAGCTATGGCCGCGGCGAGCCGCGCGTCTATCTCCTCAACATCGAAAACGGCCAGCGCGAAGTCGTCGGCAATTTTCCCAATATGAGCTTCTCGCCGCGCTTCGCCCCGGATGGGCAGCGGGTGATCCTGAGCCTGCAGCAGGGCGCGGATTCCAACATCTTCGTGATGGACCTGCGCTCCAAGGCCACCACGCGGCTGACCGACACGGCCGCCATCGACACCGCGCCGTGCTATTCGCCGGACGGCACGCAGATTTGCTTCGAGAGCGACCGTGGCGGCGGCTCGCAGATCTACCTTATGAATCCCGATGGCTCGAACCAGCGCCGCATCTCCTTCGGCGACGGGCGTTATTCGACGCCGGTGTGGTCGCCGCGCGGCGATGTGATCGCCTTCACCAAGCAGGCGCAGGGCCGCTTCGCCATCGGCCTGATGCGGCCGGATGGTTCGGGCGAGCGCATTCTGACCGAGGGCTACCACAATGAGGGCCCGACCTTCGCGCCGAATGGCCGGGTGATCATGTTCTTCCGCGACGCGGGGGGCGGAGGCGGGCCGCAGCTCTATACGGTCGACATCACCGGCTATAATGAGCAGCGCGTGCCGACACCCAGCTATGCGTCCGATCCCGCCTGGTCGCCCTTGCGCTCCTGAGCGGGTTCTGTCAGGGAACGATTAACCATAAGCGGCGGTTTAAGGCATGGCCGCGAAATGGACGCAATTCAGCAAGGTTCTGTAAAGCACGACAGAACATTGATTGACGCCAGCAGCCAGTCGGCAGATCAGTCGGGAATTCAGGAGTCAGCGGAATGATCCGTATGTTGCGCCATCTGGGCGGCGCGCGCGTCGCCTTCATCGTCGGTTTCGCGATGCTCGCGGCCGCCTGTGCCAAGAACCCGATGGACGGCGCCGGTCAGGCGCTCGGCTCTGCCCCTCCCGGCAGCCCGCAGGAGTTCATCGTCTCCGTCGGCGACCGCGTGTTCTTCGAGAGTGACCAGACCAGCCTCACCCCGCAGGCGCAGGCCACGCTCGACAAGCAGGCGCAGTGGCTGAACCACTATGCCAAGTACACCTTCACCATTGAAGGCCATGCCGACGAGCGCGGCACGCGCGAATACAACATCGCCCTCGGCGCCCGCCGCGCCCAGAGCGTGCGCGACTACCTCGTCCAGCGCGGCGTCGCGGCGAACCGCATGCGGACCATCTCCTACGGCAAGGAGCGCCCGGTCGCGGTGTGCAACGACATCTCCTGCTGGTCGCAGAACCGCCGCGCGGTCACGGTGCTGAACGCCGCCGGCAGCTGATCGCCGCCTCCCAACCCGTCCAAACCCGGCTCGCCCAGCGGGCCGGGTTTGGCATTTGAAAGCGACGGGCGGCGGCTGATCGGTGCCCCTGGGTCAAAATTTGGACGCGATCCGCCCCGTATGCTCCAATGGAAAGCGCGCGCCGTCCGCTGCCGCTCCTCCCGTCCCAGTGCATGGCCATGATGACCGTCCGCTCGCTCCGCCCCGCCGCCCTCCTTCTCGTCGCTGCCCTCGCCGCTACGTCGTTTCCCCATGAGGCGGCGCAGGCACAGGCGGACAACAATTTCTTCGGCAATCTCTTCAAGCCGCCGGGGCAGGTGCGTGGCGGCAACCAGCCCGCCGAGGCGGTGGAGGAGGCCGACAGCCTCGTCACCCGGATCGACCGGCTGGAGAATCAGCTGCGGCAGATGACCGGGCAGATCGAGCAGCTGCAGTTCCGTAACCAGCAGCTTGAACAGCAGCTGCGGGCGTTGCAGGGCGGAACGGGCCCTGCCGTCGGGGCGGCGCCGTCCGCCGAGCCGGGACGACGCGCCGATGTGTTCGACCCGTCGTCGCAGGCGAGCGCGCCGGGTGCGCCGCGTCCCCTCGGCACGACCGCGCCTTCCGGTCCCTCGGGCGCGCCCATGGACCTCGGCACGCTGTCTGGCGCGGCTGCTGGCGCGGGAGCGCCGGCCGCGGGCGGAACGCCGCGCGAGCTATTCGATGCCGGCTTCGGTGCGCTCCAACGCCAGGATTATGCGGGGGCGGGCCAGACCTTCGAGCAGTTCGTCCGCCTCTACCCCACGGACCGCGCCGCGCCGGACGCCTATTATTGGCTGGGTGAGAGCCAGTATCTGCGCAAATCCTACAAGGAGGCGGCGCAGAATTTCCTCAAAGTCTCGACCGACTTCCCGAATGCCGTGAAGGCACCGGACGCGTTGCTGCGGCTCGGTCAGTCGCTCGCCGCCATCGGCGAGAAGGATGCCGCCTGCGCGACGCTGAATGCTGTCGGCAACAAATATCCCCGCGCCTCGGCGACGGTGAAGCAGGGGGTGGAGCGTGAGCAGAAGCGCGCCGGCTGCTGACGCCGCGCCCGCCGATCTCGCGCTCGGCCCGCGTGCGGCCGAGCTCGCCACGCTCTTTGCCGCCTTCGCCGCCCACGACCATGTGCTGCTTGCCGTTTCCGGCGGGCCGGATTCGACCGCATTGATGCTGCTGGCCCAACGCTGGCAGGCAGAGTGCCGGCCGTCGACGCAGCTTCACGTCGCCACCGTCGATCACGGACTGAGAGCCGAGTCCCGCTCCGAGGCCGGCGCCGTGGCCGCGCTGGCGGCAGAGTGGGGTCTCCCGCACAGCGTGCTGGACCTCGCCGCGCCGCTCCCCGTGACGCGGTTGCAGGAGGCGGCGCGCCATGCACGTTACGAGGCCCTGACCGCCCACGCCCACGCCATCGGCGCCACCGCCCTCGCGACCGCCCATACGCTGGACGATCAAGCCGAAACCGTCCTGTTCCGGCTGCTGCGCGGGTCCGGTGTAAGCGGGCTCGCCGGCATCCCGGCGCTGCGGCCGCTGGGCGGGCTCACTCTGCTGCGCCCGCTGCTCGGCTGGCCGAAGGCGGAGCTGGTCGCGCTTTGCCGGGCGGCCCGCATCGCCTTCGCCGAGGACCCCTCGAATGTGAACACGCGCTTTGCCCGCGTGCGGCTGCGGGCGCTGCTGCCGTCTCTCGCGGCGGAAGGGGGCGATGCGGCGACGCTCGGGCGTCTCGCTTGCCGCATGGCCCGCGCCGATGCGGCGCTGGAGGCCGCGACGGATGCTGCCGCCGCCGCGTTCGGGGCCGCATCGGGGGAGGGCGTGCTCGCGTTTCCGCGCGTCGGCCTTGCTGCCCTTCCCGAGGAGATCGCCCTTCGCCTCGTCGGCCGGACGATCGGGACCGTCGGTACAGTGCCGGTGGAACTTGGCAAGCTGGAGGCGCTGATGGGCTGGATCGCCGGTCTCGGCGACCAGCAGACGGGCGCGCGCACGCTGGCTGGCGCGGTGGTGAGGGTGTACCGGCAGAGGGTTACCGTGGCGCGGGCGCCGGAGCGTCGGCCGCTCGGTTCCCGGAGGTGACGCCGATTTGCGCGGATGGTCGCAGCTGGCCGCTGCCCTGCATCTTGGCAATCCCCCCTCCGCCACCTAAATTACGGAGCGACAAGGGAGGGCCGCCAGCGCCGGCGGTGCCCGTGCGTCGGTCACATCCGACGCCGAAAGGGACATGATGAACGCCAATATCAGGAATTTCGCCCTCTGGGTGATCATCGTTCTTCTTCTTCTGGCGTTGTTTTCGCTGTTCCAGAATCCGGCGCAGCGTCAGGCGACGAACGATGTCAGCTTCTCGCAGCTGCTCAACGATGTGGATCAGGGCCGCGTGCGCGACGTGGTGATCCAGGGTCCGGAGATCACCGGCACCTTCACCGACGGGCGCACCTTCCAGACCTACGCCCCCAATGATCCCTCGCTGGTGCAGCGTCTCTACGGCAAGGGCGTGTCGATCACGGCCAAGCCCCTGACCGATAATGTGCCGTGGTTCGTCAGCCTGCTGATCTCCTGGCTCCCCTTCATCGCCCTGATCGGTGTGTGGATCTTCCTGTCGCGGCAGATGCAGGGCGGCGCCGGTGGCAAGGCGATGGGCTTCGGCAAGAGCCGCGCCAAGCTCCTGACCGAAGCGCATGGCCGCGTTACCTTCGAGGATGTCGCGGGCATCGACGAGGCCAAAGCCGACCTCACCGAGATTGTCGACTTCCTGCGCGACCCACAGAAGTTCCAGCGCCTCGGCGGCCGTATTCCGCGCGGCGTGCTGCTGGTCGGCCCTCCGGGCACCGGCAAGACGCTGACCGCGCGTGCCGTCGCCGGCGAAGCCAATGTGCCGTTCTTCACCATTTCCGGCTCCGACTTCGTTGAGATGTTCGTCGGCGTCGGTGCCAGCCGCGTGCGCGACATGTTTGAGCAGGCGAAGAAGAACGCGCCCTGCATCATCTTCATCGACGAAATCGACGCGGTTGGCCGCCATCGCGGTGCCGGCCTCGGCGGCGGCAATGATGAGCGCGAGCAGACGCTGAACCAGCTTCTGGTCGAGATGGACGGGTTCGAGCAGAATGAGGGTGTGATCATCATCGCGGCGACCAACCGCCCCGACGTGCTCGACCCCGCGCTGCTGCGTCCCGGGCGCTTTGACCGCCAGATCAACGTCCCCAACCCCGACGTGAACGGGCGCGAGCAGATACTGAAGGTCCATTCCCGCAAGGTGCCAATGGCGCCGGACGTGAACCTGCGTGTCCTCGCTCGTGGGACCCCGGGTTTCTCGGGCGCCGATCTGATGAACCTCGTCAACGAGGCCGCTCTGCTCGCCGCGCGCCGCAACAAGCGCATGGTGACGATGAACGAGTTCGAAGACGCCAAGGACAAGGTGATGATGGGCGCGGAGCGCCGGTCACTCGCCATGACCGAGGAGGAGAAGCGCAATACGGCCTATCACGAGGCGGGACATGCCATCATCGCGCTGATGCTCAGCTCGACCATCGATCCCATCCACAAGGCGACGATCATTCCGCGTGGTCGTTCGCTCGGCATGGTGATGACTCTGCCGGAGAGCGACCGCTACAACTGGACCTATGAGAAGGCCATTTCGCGCTTGATCATGCTGTTCGGCGGACGCGAGGCGGAAATCATCACCTTTGGATCGCAGAAGGTCACCACCGGTGCCTCCGGTGATATCCAGATGGCGACCAATCTGGCCCGTTCCATGGTGATGGAATGGGGCATGAGCGAACGGCTCGGCCGGGTACGCTACCGCTCCAATGAGCAAGAAGTGTTCCTCGGCCATTCGGTAAGCCAGTCGACCAACATGTCGGACGAGACTGCCAAACTGATTGACGAGGAAGTGCGCAGCCTGATCGAGACCGGCGAGAAAGAGGCGCGCCGCCTGATCACCGAGAACCGTGAGAAGTTTGAGGCAATAGCTCAAGCGCTGCTTGAATTCGAGACCCTGACCGGCGAGGAACTGCGCGACCTGATGGACGGCAAGCCGCCCGCGCGCGACAACACCATCGAGCCGCCGAATGCGCGCGGTTCGGTCGTGCCTACCGCCGGCAAGAACCGTCCGCCCCGCCCGGATGCCGGCATGGAGCCGCAGCCGCAGGCGTGAGCCGGCGACCGCGACGACGGAAATGGGGCCTGCCGGCACGGCGGGCCCTTTTTTCGTTATGACGAGCCCAATTACCCTTTGGTCGGCCTCGCCCCTGATTGCGGGAGGATCGTGGTGGCAATGGCTCCCCTCCGTCTCCCAGCGCGCGTGCAGGACTGGCTGACCGGCTACAGCTTGAGCGGCGCCCGGCTCACGATCGATACCGAGACTGTGCATATGGCGCCGCTACGCCTGCGACCTAAAAGCGCTTGGGTCGGCCACTTTCCTTTCGCCTTCTGGGTGGAGAAAGAGGTTCGCGAGCATTTCGCCGCACTCGGGGCCGCTCTGAAGGCCTGAGGCCTCACACGCCATCGCCGAAAGATGCGCTTACATTTTGTGAAGTTTTGGCGTGCACGCTCATGTTACACACGTGGCGCGGCAAATGAATCTGCCGCCGCCGGATGCACCCGTCGTCCGGCCGTCTTCGGCAAGGTGAATAGATGGCACGCAAGTTCTTCGGCACGGACGGCATTCGCGGCCGCGCCAACGCGACGATCACCCCGGAACTGGCGCTGAAGGTCGGCATGGCCGCCGGTCTGGTGTTTCAGCGGGGCGATCATCGTCACCGTGTCGTCATCGGCAAGGACACCCGTCTGTCCGGCTACATGATCGAGAACGCGCTGGTCGCCGGCTTCACCGCCGTCGGCATGGATGTACTGCTGCTCGGCCCGATGCCGACCCCGGCTGTGGCCATGCTCACCCACTCCATGCGCGCCGATCTCGGCGTCATGATTTCGGCTTCCCACAACCCCTTTGACGATAACGGCATCAAGCTGTTCGGGCCGGACGGCTACAAGCTCTCTGATGAGCTGGAGCTACGGATCGAAGAGCTGATCAACGGCGATATGGGCGGCATGCTGGCACAACCCGCACATATGGGTCGTGCCAAGCGCATCGAGAGCGTGCATGCGCGCTATATCGAATTCGCCAAGCGCACCCTGCCGCGCAACCAGTCCTTTGACGGGCTGCGGGTCGTGGTCGACTGCGCCAATGGAGCCGCCTATCGCGTGGCCCCGGAGGCGCTGTGGGAACTCGGCTGCGAGGTCATCACCATTGGCGACGAGCCCGACGGCTTTAACATCAACCGCGATGTGGGCTCGACCGCGCCCGAGGCGCTGGCAGCCAAGGTGCGGGAAGTACGCGCCGATATCGGCATCGCCCTTGATGGCGACGCCGACCGCGTGCTGATCGTCGATGAAAAGGGCCGGCTGGTCGATGGAGATCAGCTCATGGCCGTGGTGGCGGAGAGCTTCCAGGAGGACGGCCGGCTGTCGCGCAACGGTATCGTCGCCACGGTCATGTCCAATCTCGGGCTGGAGCGCCATCTCGCCGATCGCGGTCTCACTCTCGCCCGCACCCCCGTGGGCGACCGTCATGTGCTGGAGCATATGCGCAGCCATGGCTTTAACGTCGGCGGCGAGCAGTCCGGCCACATCATCCTTTCCGACTATTCGACCACCGGCGACGGGCTGGTGGCGGCGCTGCAGGTGCTCGCCGTGGTGCAGCGCCGTGAGCGTCCGGTGTCGGAAGTGTGCCACCGTTTCGACCCGCTGCCGCAGATCCTTCGGAATGTGCGCTACAAGAGCGGCCGGCCGCTGGAGAATGACGGCGTGCTGAAGGCGATCGCTGCCGCCGAGCTGAAGCTCAACAGCCATGGGCGGCTTCTGATCCGTCCCTCCGGCACCGAGCCGGTGATCCGGGTGATGGGCGAGGGCGATGATCGCGACCTCGTCGAGGCAGTGGTGAGCGACATCGTGGAAGCGGTGGGTCTGGCGGCGGCGTGAACGCAGCCTGTTCCGATCAACGCCGACCCGATCAGTGAGCCGCCAGGCATTAGCCTGACGGCGTTTTTCTACGCTGGACGGTGACGCGTCAGCCGTCCAGCCGCCGCAGCAGCCCGCGATAGATTTCGTCGTCGTCGCACAGGCCGGCAAGGCGGCCGAGGCTGTCGACCAGCAGGATCGGCAGATCGGTGTGGCGCTTGAGCTCGATGGCGGCCTTCAGCTTGAGATCGACCGGGGCGACGATGCAGTCGGCATCGTGCGCCAGCTTGTCGTCGATCAGCCCGGCCTCGCCATCGGCCGTCGCCAGCACGCCGGTGCGGCCGTCGAGATCGAGCGCGACCGGCCGCCCTTCGGCATCGACCTTGACCTTCACATGGCCGTCGCGATCGAGCACCACGGCATCGCCGTCACGGGCAAGGCTCGCGGCCGGGCGCATCACCGCCGTTCCCCGCAACACGTTGAGCGGGTTCATGTGCTTCACGAACTCGGCGACATAGGCATTGGCCGGGCGCAGCAGAATGTCCTCGGCAGTGCCAGCCTGGACGATGCGGCCCCCCTCCATGATGGCGATCTTGTTGCCTAGCTTCAGCGCCTCGTCGAGGTCGTGGCTGACAAAGACGATGGTCTTCTGGATGCGCCGCTGAAGGTCCAGCAACTCGTCCTGCAGCTTGTCGCGGATCAGCGGGTCAAGCGCGGAGAACGGCTCGTCCATCAGCAGGATATCGGCATCGGTGGCGAAGGCGCGGGCGAGGCCGACGCGCTGCTGCATGCCGCCGGAGAGTTCGTTGGTGTACTTTCCGGCCCAGTTGGTGAGGCCGACCATCGCCAGCTTCTCGTCGACGATGCGGTTGCGCTCGGCCGCGCTCATGTCGCCGCGCAGTTCCAGCCCGAAACCGACATTGTCGCGGACCGTGCGCCAGGGCAGCAGGCCGAATTGCTGGAATACCATGGAGACGGTGTGCATGCGGATGTCGCGCAACGTGTTCTCGTCGCAGCGCGCGACATCGATGGCGGCGCCCTTGTGCTCGACGAGAACTTCGCCGCGCGCCACCTCGTTCAGGCGATTGATGGCGCGCAGGATCGTGGATTTGCCGGAGCCGGACAGGCCCATGAGCACGCAGATCTCGCCACGCTCGATGGCAAGGCTAACGCCGGCCGCGCCGAGCACGGCGCCGGTGGCGGCGAGGATTTCGTCGCGCGAGCGTCCCTCGTCGATCAGCCTCAGGGCGCTCTTTTGGTCGGCGCCGAAGACGATGTCGATATTGCGGAATTCGACGGCGGCCATGGTTCAGCCCTTTCGCGCGCGGCGCTCGGGCCGCTTGCACACACGGTCCAGCACGATGGCGAGGACGACGATGGCGAGACCGGCCTCGAAGCCCATGGCGATGTTGACGGAATTCAGCGCCCGCACCACCGGCTTGCCCAGCCCGTCGGCACCGACGAGGGCGGCGATGACCACCATGGATAGGCTCAGCATGATGCACTGGGTGATGCCGGCCATGATGGTGGGAAGCGCATAAGGCAGTTCCACCTTGAACAGGAGCTGGGTCTTGGTGGCGCCGAACGCCTTGCCGGCCTCATAGAGCGCGGGCGGCACCGAGGAGATGCCGAGATGGGTGAGGCGGATGGGGGCGGGGATGGAGAAAATGACCGTGGAGATCAGCCCCGGCACCGCACCAAGCCCGAAAAGCACAAGCGTGGGAATGAGATAGACGAAGGTGGGGATGGTCTGCATCAGGTCCAGAACGGGGCGGATCGCGGTGTAGAGCCAGGGCCGGTGCGCGGCGGCGATGCCGATGGGAACGCCGACGACGACGCAGACCAGTGTGGCGCAAATGACCAGCGAGAGCGTCTCCATCGTCGCCGACCAGTAGCCGAGATTGGTCACCAGCAGCAGCGACCCGACGATGAACACCACCAGTCCGATGGAACGGTGGACGAGCCAGGCGGCGAGGCCGAACAGTGCGATGAGGAGCAGCGGCGGCACCCAGAGCAGCGCCGCGGTGAAGCCGCCGATCAGCGCGCCCAGCACCAGCGACACGAAGTCGAAGAAGCCCTGACCATGCGTGGTGAGCAGGTCGACGAAGTCGCGGAGCCAGATTCCCAGCGGGATCTTGTGCTCGGTCAGCCAGTCATACATGGGCGCTCCTCGGCGGGGTGAGTGAGGGCGGGCGCCGCCTGCCGGCAGGGGCGCTTGCGGTCAGCATCCATCAAGGCCCGGCCGCAAGGGCGGCTCGGCATGACGGTCATCGCTTATGATCGTAAGGGGCGGCCCCTCATGGCAAGGGGCCGCCAGGCCGGATGCGCCGCGCTCAGAGCTTCAGCGCCGCCTTCACCGCCGGGATGGCGGGCTTGCCGTCGATGGTGGTGACGCCGGCCAGCCAGGGCTCCCACACGGTGGGATTGGCCTTCAACCACTTGTCCGCCGCCTTGGCGGGCTCCATGCCGTCGAGCAGGATGTAGCCCATGACGACGTTTTCGGTGTCGAGCGAGAATTTCAGGTTCTTGATCAGCGTGCCGACATTCGGGCATTCGCTGGTATAGCCGGCGCGGGTGTTGGTATAGATGGTGGCGCCGCCATAATTCGGGCCGAACACGTCGTCACCGCCCGAGAGATAGCTCATCTTGTACTTGGCGTTCATCGGGTGCGGTTCCCAGCCGAGGAAGACGATGGCTTCCTTGCGGCGGGAGGCGCGCTCCACCTGGGCCAGCATGCCCTGCTCGCTGGATTCGACGAGATCGAAGCCCTTCAGGCCGTATTTGTTGTCCTTGATCATGTCGAGGATCAGGCGGTTGCCGTCATTGCCCGGCTCGATGCCGTAGATCTTGCCGCCGAGCTTGTCCTTGAACTTGGCGATGTCGGTGAACGACTTCAGCCCTTCGTCATAGAGATAGGTCGGCACCGCCAACGTGTACTTGGCGCCCTCCAGATTGACACCGATCACCTCGACCGTCTTGTCCTCGCGATAGGGCTTCAGATCGGCTTCCATCGTCGGCATCCAGTTGCCGAGGAACACGTCGATATCCTTGGTCTGCATCGACTTATACGTCACCGGCACCGAGAGAACCTGCGTCTTCGGGGTGTAGCCCAGCCCTTCCAGGATGGAGGAGGCGAGCGCCGTGGTGGCGGTGATGTCGGTCCAGCCGACATCGGCGAAGCGGACCGTCTTGCAGGCTGCGGGCTCCGCAGCCTGGGCGGCGTCGCGGGGCTGGGGAGCGAGGCCGAGCGCCAATCCGAGGGCGGCGGCGGCCATGAAATTGAGCATGCGCATCTTTGTTGTTCCCGTTGGCATCCTGGCAGGATCATGGAACCGGCGTGGCCTGACGCCAAGCCCGGTACGGCCGGAATCGACAAGTCAGGGACGGCGGGATCTTGCGGTGCCCTTCGGGCCCGGCCCGCTCCGCCCGGATGCGGCCTCTGGAGGCTTCTTTTGAACAGCTATTCAAAACGCGATCGGACCATTTGTCACGCGTAATTTTTGCCCAGAAACGACGAATTTACGGCGCTTTTCGCGGCGTTTGCCGATTTGCGCCACGGCAACAGAAGCGTTGCGACGCGCCCGACGGCGGTACTCCGTGCCGGCCGCGCCGGGGATTGCCGGCGCGGGTGATCCATGTATTGTACAGCCATTCAATAGTTCCCTTCCGTCGATCAGGAGGTGCCGGTGGCCCGGGCGAATGCGCAGGCGCAGAAGCCTCCCGCGCGGTTCGATGAGGTGGACGATGAGTCCGATCCGGCCGGCCGGACCGGTCCGGCCACTCCGACGCGTGGGGACGAGGAGACCCGCCGCCGCGCGCCGGAGGATGTGCGCCGCCGGCAGCTGATCGACGCCACCATCGATTCGCTCGCCGAGATCGGCTTCAACGCCTCGACCCTGGCGCAGATCGCGCGGCGGGCCGGCGTCTCCCCCGGTCTCGTCGCGCATTATTTCGGCGACAAGGACGGGCTCCTGGAGGCGACGCTGCGTCACCTCTCGCTGCGGCTCTACCGCGCCACCGCCCAGCGCCTTGCCGCCGCCGACACGCCGCGCGGCCGGGTTCAGGCGCTGATCGACGCCAATCTGGCGCCGGAGGAGTTCGACCAGCGCACGTCCAGCGTCTGGCTCGCCTTCTGGGGGCAGGTGCTGCATTCCGAGCGGCTGCGCCGGGTGCAGCGCATCTATCAGGCGCGCATGCTGGCCAATCTGCGCCACGATCTGCGCGGGCTGGTCGCGTCCGCCGACGTCGCCCGCATCGCCATCACCATCGCCGCCATTATCGACGGGCTGTGGCTGCGCTCCTCGCTTTCCGCCGCCGGCGAGACCGACTCGGTCAGCGCCCGGCAGGTCGCCTCGCTTTTCGTCGATGCCCAGATCGCCGCCGCCGCGCCGGCGCTCCCTACCAACGGACCCGCGACCATGACCAGCCGTCCCCCGCTGCACGCCAACCATATTGGCGGCCAGTACCGCCCGCATGGCGGCGCCACCTTCACCACCTCCAACCCCGCCACTGGCGAGGTGCTGGCGGAGATCGAGATTGCCGGCGAGGCCGAGGTCGAGGCGGCGGTGGCGGCCGCGCGCACCGGGCAGAAGCGCTGGGCGGCGATGACCGGGGCCGAGCGCGGGCGCGTCCTCATGCGTGCGGTCGCCCTGCTGCGCGCCCGCAACGACGAACTCGCCCGGCTGGAGACGCTCGACACCGGCAAGCCGATCCAGGAAACCAGCGTGGTCGACGTGCTCTCGGGCGCGGACTGCCTGGAATATTATGCCGGCCTTGCCGCATCGCTGTCGGGCGAGCATGTCGATCTCGGCCCCAGCGCCTTCGGCTACACCCGCCGCGAGCCGCTCGGCATCGTCGCCGGCATCGGTGCCTGGAACTACCCCCTCCAGATCGCCTGCTGGAAATCCGCTCCCGCGCTCGCCTGCGGCAATGCGATGATCTTCAAGCCGGCGGAACTCACCCCGCTCACCGCGCTGAAGCTCGCCGAAATCTATGCCGAGGCCGGCGTGCCGGAGGGCGTGTTCAGCGTGGTGCAGGGCTTTGCCGACACCGGCCGGCTGCTCACCCGCCACCCCGCCATCGCCAAGGTCTCGCTCACCGGCGAGGTCGGCACCGGCAAGAAGGTGATGGTGGATGCCGCCGGCACGCTGAAATATGTGACACTGGAACTCGGCGGGAAATCGCCGCTCATCGTCTTCGACGACGCCGATCTCGACGATGCGGTGTCCGGCGCGCTGCTGGCGAATTTCTATTCCGCCGGCGAGGTCTGCTCCAACGGCACCCGCGTCTTCGTGCAGGAAAAGGTGCGCCCCGCCTTCCTCGAAAAGCTGAAGGAGCGGGTGGCGAAGATGGTGGTCGGCGATCCGCTCGACCCCGCCACCCAGGTCGGCGCCCTGATCTCGCCCGAGCACATGGAAAAGGTGCTCGGCTATATCGAGAAGGGCAAGGCCGAGGGCGCGGCGCTGCTGGCGGGCGGCCACCGCGTCACCACGGGCGCGCTGGGCAAGGGCTGCTTCGTGGCGCCGACCGTGTTCGATGGCTGCGCCGATGGGATGAGCATCGTGCGCGAGGAGATTTTCGGCCCGGTCATGGCGGTTCTGTCCTTCCGTGACGAGGACGAGGTGATCGCCCGCGCCAACGACACCGATTTCGGCCTCGCGGCTGGCGTGTTCACCAAGGACCTCGCGCGCGGCCACCGGGTGATCGCGCAATTGCAGGCCGGCACCTGCTGGATCAACGCCTACAACATCACGCCGATCGAGCTGCCCTTTGGCGGTGCCAAGCAATCCGGCCTCGGGCGCGAGAACGGTAAGGCGGCGATCGAGCACTACACCCAGCTCAAGAGCGTGTACGTCAATCTCGGCCGCGTCGAGGCGCCCTACTGATGTCCGCCGCCGCGCATGAACTGTTCGATTATGTGATCATCGGCGCCGGCTCGGCCGGCTGCGTGCTGGCCGACCGGCTGAGCGCGGATGGGAGCAACCGCGTCCTCGTGCTGGAATATGGCGGCTCCGACCGTTCCGTGTTCATCCAGATGCCGAGCGCGCTCTCCATCCCGATGAACATGAAGAAATACAACTGGATGTATGAGACCGAGCCCGAGCCGGGCCTTGGCGGGCGGCGCATGCACTGCCCGCGCGGCAAGGTGCTGGGCGGCTCCTCCTCGATCAACGGCCTCGTCTATATGCGCGGCGCGCCGGCGGATTTCGACCGCTGGCAGCAGGAGGGGGCGCAGGGCTGGTCCTATGCCGATGTGCTGCCCTATTTCCGCCGGGCGGAAAGCCGACGCGAGGGCGGGGATGAATATCGCGGCAGCGACGGCCCGCTCGCCACGCGCTATGGCACGCTGGAAAACCCGCTCTACCGCGCCTTCATCGAGGCGGCGCAGCAGGCCGGCTACCCCGCCAGCGACGACGTGAACGGCTACCAGCAGGAAGGCTTCGGCCGCATGGACATGACCGTCAAGGACGGCGTGCGCTGGTCGGCGGCCAATGCCTATCTCAAGCCCGCGATGAAGCGGGTGAACCTGAAGGTCGAGACCCATGCGCGGGTGGAGCGCATCCTGTTCGAGGGGCGGCGGGCCATCGGCGTGCGCTGGTCGCGCGGTGGCAGCACGCGCGAGGTGCGGGCGGCGCGGGAGGTGATCCTCTCCGGCGGCTCGATCAACTCGCCGCAGCTGCTCAAGCTCTCCGGCATCGGCAGTGCGGATGAACTGCTCCCCCTCGGCATCGAGATGGTGGCGCACCGGCCGGGCGTGGGGGAAAATCTGCAGGACCATCTGGAAGTCTATTTCCAGCAGGCCTGCACACAGCCGATCACGCTCTATTCCAAGATGGGGCTGATCCCGCGCGGGCTGATCGGCGCGCGCTGGCTCCTGAAGAAGGACGGGCTCGGCGCCACCAACCATTTCGAGGCGTGCGGCTTCATCCGCTCACGCCCCGGCATCGCCTCGCCGGACATCCAGTATCATTTCCTGCCCCTCGCCGTGACCTATGACGGGCAGGGGCTGGCGAGCGAACACGGCTACCAGGCCCATGTCGGGCCGATGCGCTCCAAGAGCCGGGGCTGGGTGCGGCTCGCCTCGCCCGACCCCTTCGCGGCGCCGCGCATCCAGTTCAATTACCTCACCCATCCCGATGACAGGGGCGAGTTCCGCGCCGCCGTGCGGCTGACGCGGGAGATTTTCGCGCAGGACGCGTTCGCGCCCTATCGCGGGCGGGAAATCCAGCCGGGGGCTGATGTGACGAGCGACGAGGCGATTGACGCCTTCGTGCGCGAGAAGGTGGAGAGCGCCTATCACCCCTCCTGCACCTGCCGCATGGGATCGCCTGCCGACCCGCTGGCGGTGCTGGACCCGCAGATGCGGGTGATCGGGGTCGAGGGGCTGCGGGTGGTGGATTCCTCCGCCATGCCCTCGATCACCAATGCGAACCTGAACGCGCCGACCATCATGATGGCGGAGAAGGCGGCGGACCATATTCTCGGCAAGTCGCTGCTCGCGCCGTCCAACGCGCCGGTCTATGCCGCGCCGAACTGGCAGAGCGCGCAGCGCTAAAGGCGCTTAGGGCGGGTTGGTGCCGGTGGGGGCGCCGACGCTGCCCGTCGGCCCGTCCATGGCGGCGGCGCGCGCGGCGGCGCCGGGATGGATCGCCCGCTCGGCCCGGCGCAGATTGCGGGCGCTGCGATAGGAGGTCGCGAGCGTGCGGCGCACCCAGTGGCGCAGCGCGGCGCGCTGCGCGGCCATGCGGTAGCCAAGCGCGGTCAGCCGCTTCTCCAGCGCCGCGTCGGACAGGCTGTCGCGGTAGCGCACGAAGATGAGGTGATGAAGCGCCGCCGCCAGGATCAGCATCAGCCCGATGGAGATCACCACGTCGGAGAGATAGTGCCCGCCAAAGGCGACGCGGCTCAGCCCGACCGCCGCGACGAAAATCCCGAGCAGCGTGCCGACCGGCCAGCGCCATTCGCGCGGGACGAACAGGACCAGCGGCAGCAGGCAGGCGATGAACGCCCCCTCGCCGGAGGAGAAGGAGTGGTTGCCGAGGCCCGAGGGACCCATCACCCACGGGCCCTGAAACGCCCAGGCACCGCCGAAATGATCCGTGTTCATCGGCCGGGGGCGGCCCCAATAGGGCTTCAGGATGCCGTTCACCAGAAGGGCGGGGCCGAGCAGATACAGAGAGATGAAGAACAGCGCCATGCGCGGCGGCACCAGGCTCGTCTTCGCCGGGAAGGACAGTTTCAGCACCACGCCGATGAGCAGCAGCAGCGGCAGCGACAGCGAGATGTTGGAGCCGAAGGTGCGGAAATCCTGCAGCAGCGGAATCTGGGCGGCGGGGAAGCTCCTGCCCGGCTCGTGGAACAGCCCGGCGACGGTCAGGTCGATCTGCGGGACCAGATAGAACAGGAACGAAAGCGCGGCGGTGGCGAGGATGGCCGTGGTCAGCGGCGCGCGCGTGAAGAGGGAGGCCCTGGCGCGCGAAGATTCGTTCGGATCGGACATGGTCGGTCTGTCTGTGTCAGCGAGAAATCACGGGGAGACGCGTGCGGCCCGGCCTTTGCGGCCCGGCCTTGGCGGCTCAGCCGGCGCGGCGCGCCGTGTGGCCTTCTGCCGTTACGGCAGGTGCGGGGCGTGTGCCGGCGGTCTCGCGTGTTTCTGGCATGATCGGTTCCCTCTCGCGCGTGCGTCGCCGGGCCCCCGGGAAGCGGTAGGTTGTTAGCGTCTCTTCGTGGCAAATGCATGGGAAAAGGCGCGGCACTGCCCGGCAAAATAGGCCAGCGTGCCGCTGACAGGCCGCTGACAGCCCCCGGCTTTAGCGCCCGGCGATGAGGCCGAGCGCGCGCAGATGCGCGAGAATCTCCCGCGCCGCCTCCTCCGGCGCCGGGTCGACCAGCAGCCTGCCACCGCCGCTCGCCGCCACCGTCGCCGCCTTCAGCCGCTCGGCGGCGGAAGCGCCGGCCGCCGCCTTGGCGATGAGTTTCGGGCGCGGGCGGTAGGGCCGCTCGTCCACCGCGCGCGGGGCGGGGGCGGAAGCGGGGGCGGCGATCTCCTGCGTCTCGACGTGGCCGCGTCGCACGCCGGCGAAGGCGAAGGGCAGCGGGCCGGGCGCGGCCGGGTGGACGGTGACCAGCGCCGGCAGCCGCACCACGAGACGCCGCCGCGCCCCGCGCCCCAGCGCCTGCTCGACGCTGAGCGTGCCAGCCTCGGCCCCCAGTGCCAGCGCGGCGGCATCGGCGAGGATCGGGCGATGAAGCGCGCGCGCCAGCGTGTAGGGCAAGAGGCCCGAATCCTCGCCCCCCTGGCCGCTGCGGCCGGCGAGGATGAGGTCGTAGCCGCCGGCCTCCAGCGCCGCGGTGAGTGTGGGAGTGGGGTCGGCCTCGGCATGTGTGCGCAGATGCACGAGACGGCCGAGCCCATGGCCGAGCGCATCGGTGAGCGGGCCGATTTCCGGCCCGGCATGCAGGCCGGTGACCGTACCGCCGCTGGTGCCAGCGAGTTCCACCGCCAGCCGCAGCGCCTGAAGTTCCACCGGCACCGGGGCCGGGCGGCCGGAAACCTTGTGCCGGCCGGCGGAGAGCAGAACCGCGATCTTCATGGCGCGCCCTCCTCACCGAGCAGCCGCAAAAGCGCCGGCATCACCTTCTGCGCGTCCGCGACGATGGCGAGGCCGGCGCGCTCGATCATGGCGGCGTGCAGATCGGTGTTGACGGCGATCACATGCTCGCAGCGGGCGACGCCCTGCAGATGCTGCGGCGCGCCGGCAATGCCGAGGGCGAAATAGCCGCGCGCCTCCAGCACCGTGCCAGAGGCGCCGACCTGCGCGGCGCGCGGCATCAGCCCGGCATCGCACAGCATGCGGCTGGCGCCGGGCGTGGCGCGCAGCGCCGCCACCAGCGCGCGGAAGGTGGCGAGATCGCTGACGCCATTGCCGGCGGAGACGACGAAATCGGCTTCCGCCAGCGCCACTTTCGCCGGGTCGGCGGGGATGAACTGCGCGGAAAGGAGGGCGCCGCCCGTCGTCGCCGGGAAGGCGAATTCCACCGGCCGCGCTTCGTGCAGACTGCCCGCATGCGGCGCGAGCGCATCGGCGGCCAGCGTCATCAGCCGCACCGGCGCGCCGCGCTGTTCCACCCGCCGCCCGCGCGCGGCGCGGGTGACGGTCTTGGGGCTGAGGCTTTCCGCACCGGCGAAGAAGGGCTCGCCCGACAGCGCGGCCAGCCGGCGGGCGAGGTCGCCGCCCTCCGCGCTTTCCGCGAACAGCACATGGCGCAGATCGAGCGCGGCGAGCGCGGCGTTCAGCGCCGCCGCCTTCGCCTCCGGGTCATAGCCGGAAACGGGCAGCGCCAGCACGCGGTCGGCACCAGCGGCGCCAAGTTCCTCGCTAAACGCGTCGACCAGCGCCAGCACCGCCCCGCCGCCGGCATCGGCCAAGAGGCGGGCGGCGCCGAAAAGCTGCCGGTCATGGGCGGAAAGCCGCCCGCCCGGCGCGTCCGGCACCAATGCGACGAGAAAGGCGGGCTCGGCGATGACCACGCGGCGCGGCGCCGCCTCCATCTCCACCGGGGCGGCGGCGACTACGAGGCCCACGGCCGGCGCGCGCTGGCTGCGGTCCAGCCGGCGGCGCAGCGTGCCGGGCACGAGAGCAAGGCGTTCTTCCGCGCGCGGGTCGCGGCGCGGGCGGCCCGTGGCAACAGGCGTCGCCGTGAGATCGAAGCGCGGGCGGGCGCCGCCGGGCACGCGGTGGGCGGCGCGCGCCCCGCGCGGGTCCTTGCGCGGGCGGCTCATGCCGGCACCCGCGCGGTGCGGGCCGGGGCGGTGGCGGCCTTCTCCACCGCCATCAGCACCAGCTCGGCGATGTCATGCACCGCCGGGCGCTCGCCGGTGACGCCTTCCAGCATGGCGGAGCATTGCGGGCAGGCCACCGCGACGATGCCGGCGCCGGTGGCGGCCGCCTGGCCCATGCGGATATCCGGGATGCGGCGTTCGCCCTCAATATCGGCCACCGGGGCGCCGCCACCGCCGCCGCAGCACATGGAGCGCTTGCCGGAACGCTCCATCTCTCGCCGCTCGAGGCCGAGCCGGTCGAGCAGGCGGCGCGGGGCGTCCACCTCGCCATTATAGCGGCCGAGATAGCAGGGGTCGTGATAGGTGATGCGTGCCGCCTCCAGCGCGCCGAGCGTGAGCCGGCCGGTGGCGACCAGCTCGTCGAGAAAGGCGGTGTGGTGCACCACCTCATAGGCGCCGCCAAAGGCGCGGTACTCGTTGCGCAGCGCGTGCAGCGCGTGCGGATCGGCGGTGAGAATACGGCCGAAGCGGTAGCGCGCCAGCGTCTCGATATTCGCGCCGGCGAGGCGCTGGAAGCCGGCCTCGTCGCCGAGCCGGCGGGCGAGGTCGCCGCAATCGCGCTCCTCCTCGCCGAGCACGGCGAAGTCGACGCCGGCCTTTTGCAGCAGGGTCACCAGCGCGCGCAGCGTGCGGCCATAGCGCAGATCATAGGCGCCTTCGCCGAGCCAGAGCAGCACATCGGCTTCGCCCTTTTGCGCCATCAGCGGCAGGGTGAGGCCGGCGGCGAAATCGGTGCGGCCGTTGAGCGGGCGCCCACCGGGCTCGTCGGCATAGCGCAGTTCCATGAGCGGCGCGGCGGCCTTGGCCGGCAGGGCGCCGAGCTCCAGCGTCTGGAAGCGGCGCAGATCAAGGATGGCGTCGACATGCTCGATCATCATCGGGCATTCCTCGACGCAGGCGCGGCAGGTGGTGCAGGACCACAGCGTGTCCGGGTGGATCATCGCCGCTTCGCCGACAATGGGCAGGCCCGGGCCGCCGACTCCGGCGACGGGGCGGGCGTTCGGATAGGGGCTGCCGGCATAAGCGGCGTTGGTGCCGCCGGGCTGCAGGCTGGCGGCGAGGTCCTGGATGAGGCGCTTCGGGTTCAGCGGCTGGCCGGCGGCGAAGGCCGGGCAGGCCACTTCGCAACGCCCGCACTGGATGCAGGCGTCAAAACCGATCAGCCGGTTCAAGGCGAAATCCTCCGGCATCGCCACGCCGAGGCGCGGGGCGTCGAGGTCAAGCGGGGTCAGCGCGGTGGCGCGCTCGCCCGTGAAACGGCCGGGGCGGGGATGGGCGACGAGATGGGCGGCGCCGGCAAAGGCGTGGCGCATCGGGCCGCGGTCGATCTGAAGCGCGAGGCCGATTCCGCCGATGGCCGCGAAGGCGAGCCCGAGCAGGCCGAGCGGGCGAAGCGCCCCGCCCAGCGAAGCATCCAGCGCGACCAGGAAGCCGCCGCCGCTATAGGCGGCCAGCAGGAAGGGCAGCAGCTGGAACCGCCCTCCGGAGAGCCGCGCCGGCTTTGTCGGGTAGCGCCGCCGCCCGACCATCGCCCCGCCCGTGAAGGCGGCGGCGAAGGCGAGGGCGGTGAGCCACCAATAGAGCCTTGCATCGCCCAGCGCCGGGAGGAGGCCGATGAGCGCGAGGCCTGAGCCGGCCAGCAGCCCGCCGGCGGCCAGCGCGTGCATGCGCGCGGCATAGGGGTCGCGCCCCACCACATGGTGGACATCGACGAGGTAGCGTTTCGGCAGGGCGAGCAGGCCCGCCACCCAGTCCACCCGCGCCGCCCGGCCGATGCGCCACGCCCGCGCGCGGCGGGCGGCGAGGACGCCGGCGATCACCACCATGGCGAGGACGGTGAGGGAGAGGAGAAGCGCGAGGTCCGTCATCGGCCGGCCTCGCGGGGGTGGCGCAGCCCCTCACCCGGCCCTGCGGGCCGACCTCTCCCCGAGGGGGAGAGGTGAAGAGGTCGCGCCAATGGATTAGGAGGGCAGAGAGGTAAGCCCTCTCCCCGTGGGGGAGAGGGTGGGGTGAGGGGGGCAGGGGGGCGCCGGCGGCCGAGCGCCGTCATGACGGTCTGGCTGTCTGGCGTCGTCATCCCGGACGGCCGCAGGCCGAGCCGGGATCGCGTGGCGACAGATGCCTCTTCTGCGTGCGATCCCGGCTCTACGCCCTGTGGGCTCCGGCCGGGATGACGTCCCTCCCACGGGAAAAGGCGCGCGCATGAACCCTCACAGATCCTTGCAGAGCCGGAGCGAATCATAGAGCGCGGCGTGGATGTTGCGCCCGGTCCAGGCATCGCCGACGCGGTAGAGCGCAAAGCCGGGCTGGCCGGTCCAGCGCGGGGCGCGGCCGGAAATGAGCGCGTCGAGATCGGTCTCGCCATCATTGACGGACCCGCCGCGCAGCGCCTCGAACAGGCCGTCCACGGGCAGCGTGCCGTAATCGACCACGACGCGGTCGACCACGCGCTCCTCCTCCGCGTCGGTCATGGTGTTGCGCAGGGCGGCGATGAGGCGGTTGCCTTCCGGGTAGATCTCGATCAGCTCGGTGTTGGGGGTCATGACCACGCCGAGCTTGTAGAGTTCGCGCAGATGCACCGGCTTGTTGGTGGTGCCGATCTCCTGCGCGATCTGCACGTCATGCGTCACCATCTCGACGAGGCAGCCTTTTTTCGCCAGCACCTCGGCGGTGGAGGCGGCGTTGTGGCCGCCGATCTCGTCGAACAGCAGCACCGAGCCGGTGGGTTCGACGCGGCCGGTGAGGATGTCCCAGGTGGAGACGGCGTGCTCGTGCCCCTTGGCATGGCCGAGATTGGGCACGCCGCCGGTGGCCATGATCACCACGTCCGGCGCCTCGGCGGCGATGTCTTCCGGCGTGGCGGCGCGGCCGACGCGGATGTCGACGCCCTTCTTCTGCACCTGCGCATACAGCCAGCGCGGAATGCCCGACAGCGCCTCGCGCCAGGTCGCCTTGGCGGCGATGTTGATCTGGCCGCCGACCACCGGCTCCTTCTCGAACAGCACCACCTTGTGGCCGCGCTCGGCGCAGACGCGGGCAGCCTCCAGCCCGGCCGGGCCGGCGCCGACGACCACCACCTTGCGCGCCACCTCCGCCTTGGGGATGACGTGCGGCATGGTCGCCTCGCGGCCGGTCGCCGCGTTCTGCAGGCACAGCGCGTCGCCGCCGACATAGATGCGGTCGATGCAGTAGCCGGCGCCGACGCATTGGCGGATGTCGTCGTCGCGGCCTTCCATCAGCTTCTTGACCAGATGCGGGTCGGCGATGTGGGCGCGGGTCATGGCGATCATGTCGACATGGCCCTCGGCGACGGCGCGGGCGCCGGTGGCCAGATCCGTCACGCGCTGGGCGTGGAAGATCGGCACCTCCACCTCGCGCTTGATGGCGCTCGGCAGATAGAGGAAGGGCGCGACGGGGAAGGACATGTTGGGCAGCGAGACGGCGTGGGACATCTCGTCCCGCGCCTGGCCGCCGACGATGTTGAGGAAGTCGACAAGGCCGAGGCGGGCATATTCGGAGGCGATGGCGACGCAGTCCTCATGGCTGAGGCCGTCGGCGATCATCTCGTCGCCGGACATGCGGATGCCGATGACATAATCGTCGCCGGTGGCCTCGCGCATGGCGGTGAGCACTTCCTTGCCGAAGCGCATGCGGTTTTCCAGGCTGCCGCCATACTCATCCGTGCGCTGGTTGACCGAGGGGCTCCAGAACTGGTCAACGAGATGGCCATGGGCGGCGGAAATCTCGCAGCCGTCCAGCCCGCCCTCCTTGCAGCGACGGGCGGCTTCGGCGAAGGCCTTCACCACGCGGCGTATGTCGTGCTTGTCCCATGGCGCGCGGCACGGTGCGGGAGGCCGGCTCGCGCCGCACCGAGGCGGAGATGGTCGGCAGCCAGTTCTCCGTGTCCCACTTCGTGCGCCGGCCCATATGGGTGAGCTGGATCATCAGCTTGGCGCCGTGGGCGTGCACGCGCTCGGCGAATTGCTGGAAATAGGGGATGACGCTGTCGTCGGTGACGGAAATCTGGTTCCACGGCGCGGCGGGGCTGTCGATCGCCACCGAGGAGGAGCCGCCGAACATGGTCAGCCCGATGCCGCCCTTGGCCTTTTCCATGTGGTAGAGCTGATAGCGCTCCTGCGGCTTGCCGTCCTTGCCGTAGCCCGGCGCGTGCGAGGTCGACATCACCCGGTTGCGGATGGTGAGGCCCTTGATGGTCAAGGGTTTGAGAAGTGCCTCGGCATTGGCGATCATGATGGTGGGCGCGCTCCTTCGCCTACGCATTCTAAACCCGACACGGGCACGATAGGTCGCATGCACCTATGCCGGACAGAAGATTTGCGCCATCGCGCCGGTAGCGTTGCGACCGAGCTGTTCAGCGCAGCAGGATGCGCAGCGCCGAGGGGCCGGCGAGCGCCAGAACCAGCAGCGCCAGCGGCACGGCGAAGACGAAGCCGACCTGGTTGAAGCCCACCGCGCCGACCACGCCGCCGACGAAGAAGGCGGTGAGGAAATAGCTGAGCAGCTTGAGCTTTTCCCGGTCCGCCAGCACCAGCGGCAGCCCGGTGCCGCGCCGGCGCCGGTTGGAATAGAACAGCTTGCCGAGTTCGATGCCGATATCGGTGACGATGCCGGTCATGTGGGTGGTGCGGATCTTGGCGCCCGACATCTTGGTGACGGTGGCGTTCTGCAGCCCCATGATGAAGCACAGCACCGCCACGGCGAGGCCGAGCATGAGGGCGTGCTGGCGGGTGAACGGGCCGATGAGCGCGAAGGCCAGCAGCAGCAGCGCCTCCAGCGTCAGCGGCAGCGCGTATTCGCGGCCGGCGACATGCAGCCGGCCCCAATTGACCAGCACCGCCGAAGTGGCGGCGCCAAGCACGAAGGCGATGAGCGCGCCCAGGCCGCCGAGAACGAGGTCGAGCGCGCCGAGCACCGCATGGTCGGCGGCGGAGGAGATGATGCCCGACATGTGCGAGGTGTATTGCCCCACCGCCAGCAGCCCGCCGGCATTGGTGGCGCCGGCGACGAAGGTCATGGGCAGGCCGAGCCACGCATCGGCGAGCGGCGTGCGCTCGGGCGCCAGCATGCCCGACGTCAGGTCGCTGTAGCGGGCGGCCAGCCTGCGATAACGGGTCGGATTCACGGGCGCGTTCATGGGCGCAGTCTCGGGGCGCGGCGTGTTTGAGGCGCCGCGGAAAGGGCAGTCACCCTGCACAATTAATACCACGCGACCTGCCGCGCCAGTGCGGACGACGCCGGACCCTCACGCCCGGGCCGGCGCGGGGGCGGGACCGCGCCGCTCGCGGCTGGGCGGGCGGCCGAAATGGCGGGCATAGGCGGTGGAGAAATGCGCCGCCGACTGGAAGCCGCAGGCGAGCCCGACATCGGTGACCGGCAGCGGCGAGAGGCGCAGCAATTCGCGCGCCCGCTCCAGCCGCAGCCGCAGCTGATAGGCCGCCGGGGTGACGCCGAGATGGCGCTGGAACAGCCGTTCCAGCTGGCGGGCGGAGACGCCGAGCCGGTTGGCGATGCCGGAAACGCCCAGCGGCTGCTCGATCGCGGCCTCCATCAGCCGCACCGCGCGGGCGAGCGTCGGGTCGGGGAGCAACGGGCGCGGGCGGGCCACCACCTTCTCCGTCCGGCGCGGGGCGCGGTCGACGATGAACTGTTCCGACACCTTGTCGGCCAGCGTCCGGCCGGCCTTGGCCTCGATCAGGGTGAGCATCATTTCCAGGGGGGCGATGCCGCCGGTGCAGGTCAGCCGGTCGCGGTCGATGACGAAGGCTTCCTCGACGAAATCGATCTGCGGGAATTCCTCGCGAATGGCCGGCAGGTTCTCCCAATGCACGGCGCAGCGGTAGAAATCGAGCAGCCCCGCCTCGGCGAGCACGAAGCTGCCGGTGCACAGCGCGCCGAGCGCGACGCCGCGCCGGCCGAGCCGGCGCAGCATGTCGGCCACCGCCGGGGTGGCGGCGTGGCGCACATCGATGCCGCCGCACACCAGCAAGAGGTCGAGCGGGCCGGCTTCCGCCAGCGCCACCGTGGGGGAGAGGGTGAGGCCGTTGCTGGCGGTGGCGGGCGTGCCGTCCGGTGTGACGATGCGCCAGGAATAAAGCTCCCCCTCGGCGACGTAATTGGCCATGCGCAGCGCTTCCAGCGCGTTGGCGCAGGCGATCATCGAATGGTTCGGCAAAGTGAGGAAGCCGATGCGGGTCAGCGAGGCGGGGTCGAGCACGTCAGGGCACCCGGAAAGTTTGCCGAAGCTTGCGCGGCGATCATGTTGGGAAATGGGCGCGCAGGATTACCCCCGCTTCGTCACCGACTGGCACCAATCATGCCGCAAAATGGTCGCCAAGACAGGCGGAAATGCGCTCGAGATAAAAGGGGATTCCGTCCATGCGCTCTTTCCTGCGCTCGCGCTCCAGCTTCCAGTCCTCGCTGACCGGCCGCCTCATGCTGCCGGTGGGCTTCGCGCTCGCGGTCGCCGCCGGCACCTATGTGGTCGCCGAAGGCAGCGGCTATGCGCGCGGCAAGGCGGAGCAGGCCGGCGCGCAGCAGGCGCAGGAGAGCGTGAAGACGCTCGCGCGGCTGGTGGCGGTGCCGCTCGACATGAGCGAGGAGCCCAGCGACAAAGGCGACCAGCTCGACATTCCCACCATGATCCGCGCCATCGAGCCCGGCGCGGTCTACAAGCCGCCGCAGAAGGCGGCCAAGCCTGCTGCGACGCGCACGACCCATGCCGGCGCCGCGCCGCTTTCCAGCGACATCACCGTCGCCGACCTGCCGGCGGGCGTGGAGCGTTTCGACCAGTGTGGCGCGCGCTGCGACAGCCGCGACCCGATGGTGCGAAACGCGCCCTCGCCCGCGCCGGTCGCCGGCAGCGCCGCACCCGCCTCGGTCGGTCGGCCGCTCGATCTCGCCGCCGCCGAACCGGGCGTGCTGCCGCCGGCCCCGGTGGTCGCCCGCGAGAGCGAGAAGAAGGAAGGCTTCCTCGGCCTGCCGCCCATTCCCACCGCCACCGAGATCGTCGACCGCACGGTGGAGGGCACCAGCCGCGCCTATGACGGGATGAAGCAGGCGGTGAACGGCGCGCTCGATCTCTGGCGCTGAAGCGCCGGTTGAGCCGCTTCCGCAATAAGCGTCATCCCGGCCGCCGCCGAAGGCGGTGAGCCGGGATCGTTCTCCCTAACTGCATGGCGATCCCGGACAGGGCCTGCGGCCCTTCCGGGATGACGTTTTTCAAGCGGAGCCCAGCGCGCTGCCTCAGCGGTCCACCACCAGATTGCTGGTCGGCTTGGAACAGCACAGCAGCGCCATGCCGGCATCGATCTCGCGCTGGCGGATGCCGCCGCCATGCTTCATCTCGACCGTGCCCTCGATGAGCTTCGACTTGCAGGTGCCGCACAGCCCCTTCGAGCAGGAGGAGGGCAGGCGCACCCCGGCGCGGCGGGCGGCGTCCAGCACGAACATGTCCGATCGGCACTCGATGCTGCGCTTCTGCTTGGCGAACTCCACCGTATAGGTGACCACGGGCGCTTCCAGCGCCTCCGGCACCGCCTGCAGCAGCTCGGCCGAGACCACCTCCGCCGCCACCTCGGGCTCGGCCCTGGCGAGTTCGGCGAAATCGAAGCTCTCCTCATGGTGGCGGGCCATGTCGAAGCCCGCGCCCTTCAGGAGTTCCCGCACCGCCTTCATGAACGGCGCCGGGCCGCAGACGAAGACTTCGCGCTCGCGAAAATCGGGCGCGACATGTTCGAGCACGCCAAGGCTCACCCGGCCGCGCAGGCCGTGCCAGGGTCTGCGCGGGCTGTCGGCCTCGCAGACCGGGGCGAAGCGGAACACGCCCGGCTGGTTGCGCGCCATCAGTTCCAGCTCGTCGCGGAAGATGATGTCGGCCGGCGAGCGGGCGGCGTGGACGAAGACGATGTCGCGCGGCTCGGCGAGGTCGTGGAAGGTGCGGGCCATCGACATGAGCGGGGTGATGCCGCTGCCGCCGGAGAGGAACAGATATTTCGGCGCCGGCGCGGCCTTGCCTTCGATGAAGCAGGAGAACTCGCCCATCGGCCCGACCGCGCGCAGCGTGGAGCCGACGCGGACCTGGTCGTGCAGCCAGTTCGACACCGGCCCGCCGGGCACGCGCTTCACCGTGATGGCCAGCGTGTGCGGGCGGGTGGGGGCGGAGGCGATGGTGTAGCAGCGATTGATGGTCTCGCCGCCGATCTCCAGTTCCAGCGTGAGGAACTGGCCGGGCTGGTAGTGGAACAGGCACGGCTCCTTCGGCGCCAGCACGAAGGTCTTCACATCCGCCGTCTCGTCGCGGATGGCGAGGACGGTGAGCGCGTCATCCGCCTCCGGGTTCCACGCCTTGAGGGCGCCGGCGAGGCGCGGGGCGGCGGGTTCGGGCGAGACGGTGGGGGTGGGCGCGTGCATGGGGGATATCTCGTCAGGTCAATTCGCGCCGGTGCGCAGGCGAGGCTCCCTCTCCCCGTGGGGGAGAGGGTCGGGGTGAGGGGATTTCCGATCGTCCGTGCCGTCGCCCCTCACCGACCGGCTTCGCCGGCCACCTCTCCCCGACGGGGAGAGGGAAGAGGCGGCCCGCCGCCTCACCGTCCCAGATGTTCGCTCATCCGGTTGACGTACCAGTTGCAGAACTTGTCCACGAGCATCTCGGTGTGCGGCGAGTAGGGGCCGGGCTCATAGGCCGGACTGCGCGCGCCGGTCTGGCAATAGCCGACCAGTTCCGAATCCTGGTCGTTGGTGGCGTCCCACACGCCGGTGAGGTTCTCGATCGTGTAGTCGACGCCCTCGACCGCGTCCTTGTGCACCAGCCATTTGGTGCGCAGCAGCGAGCGCTCGGCGTCGAGCGGCAGCACCGAGAACACCACGGCGTGGTCGGACATGAAGTGGTGCCAGCTGTTCGGCTGGGTCCAGAAATGCAGCGCCCCGTGCTTGGGGTCGTTGATCTTGCCGAGCAGCTTCTTGCAGGCGGCTTCCGTGCTGTGGGTGTGGCTTTCGCCCGCGCCGGCCAGCGGCAGGCGCTCGGTGCGGAAGCCGGTCGCCATGTCGTCGAGATGCTCCATCAGCGTGGAGGGGAAGCCGCAGCTTTCCCATTCCTTATGGCTGTCCTTGAGCAGCTTGTCGTAATCCTCGGCTTCCTTGCGCTCATGCTCGTCGAGCTCTTCCGGCGCGAAGCCGAAGCCATAGGCGAACAGCGGCACGGTCAGCTCGGGATGGTTGCCCGCGCAGTGATAGCACTCGCGGTTGTTCTCCATGGTGAGCTTCCAGTTGCCGGGCTCGATGATGTCCTTCTCGAAGGCGACCTTGGCGTTCTTCAGATCGTGCGGGGCGAGGTAGGGCGCCATCTTCGCCGCCATCACCTCGAAATCCGCCGGGGGCTCGTCGGCGAGGCAGACGAAGAGCAGCCCTTCCAGCGAGCGCACATGCACCGGCTTCAGGCCATGGCAGGAGGCGTCGAAGCCCTCGCCCATATGCGAGGCGGCGAGCAGCTTGCCGTCGAGGCCATAGGTCCAGGAATGGTAGCGGCAGACGAGATTGCCCACCGTGGTCTTGTAGTCATGGACGATGGGCGCGCCGCGGTGGCGGCAGACATTGTGGAAGGCGCGCACCTCGCCGTCATCGTCGCGCACCAGCACGATGCTGGTCTGGCCGATATTCAGCGTCATGGCGTCGCCCGGCTCGGGAATGTCGGGGTCGACGCCGACGAAGAGCCAGTGATGGCCGAAGATGATGTCGAGGTCGGCCGCGAAGATTTCCGGGCTGGTGTAGAACGGCGCTTCCAGGCTGTAGCCCGGCTTGCGGCGGCGCAGCAGCGCTTTCAGCGGGGTGGCGGTGGAATCGAGCATCGTCTGTTCTCCCTCGCGCGGGTGCGGCCCGCTTGTCGTCTGGAATTGTTCGACACAAGTGCGCCGCCGACTTTCACCGACGCGACAGACAATTTGCTGCACGCGACATTTGCCGCGGCCCTGATGCCGGCCACGCATCGGGGGGGGCGTCGGTCGCGCTCGCCCCGGCCACCACCTGCCGGTGCCAGCGGCCGGCACGGGAGAGGCATGACACGCGCAGGCGTGCCGTGCGACATTCCTGCCGACCCGAACCGCGCGGCGGACGAGCATGAAACCCCTTCTCATGAGCTGGCAGATCTGGGCGCTTCTTTCGGCGGCCTTCGCGGCGCTGACGGCCATCTTCGCCAAGATCGGCGTCGCCAATATTGGTTCGGATTTCGCGACCTTCGTCCGCACGCTGGTCATCCTCGCCGTTCTCGCCGGCCTGCTGACGGTGACCAATGGCTGGCAGGGGCTCGGCACGGTGTCGCCGCGCTCGGGCCTGTTCCTGGTCCTCTCGGGGCTGGCGACGGGCGCGTCCTGGCTCTGCTATTTCCGCGCCCTGCAAATGGGCGAGGCCTCGCGCGTGGCGCCGATCGACAAGCTCAGCGTGGTGATGGTCGCCCTCTTTGCCGCGCTGTTCCTCGGCGAGCGTCTCACCGCCACCGGTTGGGCGGGGGTGGCGTTGATCGGCACCGGGGCGGTGCTGATCGCGACCGGACTTTAGAGCTCTCTTCGATCCGCCGGAGCCGCCTGATCGATGAAAAGGGACGCCGGACGGACGCACCGGCAGCCTCTTCGCGTCGCCAGGGCGATCAGCCTTTGCGGAAGGCAGGCTCCGCCGTCGCGCGCTCCCGCCGCCACGCGGTGGGGCTGGTGCCGGTGACGCGGCGAAATTCCCGGTTGAAATTGGACTTGGTGAGGAAGCCGGCTTCCATCATCACCCGCGTCACCGGCAGATCGGTGCCGGCGAGAAGCCGCTGCGCCTCCGCCACGCGCAGATCGTTCACATAGTGCGAGACGCTGATGCCGTGGGTGCGGTTGATCGCCTGCGACAGCCGCCGCGCGGGAAGGGCGAGCCGGCGCGCGAGCCGGCCGAGATCGAGGTCGATCTCGGTGTAGAGCCGGCGCTCGGCCATCAGCGTGCCGAGGGCGGCGAGGATGGCGGCGTCCTGCGCCGATTCGTCGGATGGGGTGCCCTCCGGCGCGGTTCGCTTCCCGTCCGGCCTGTCCGCCGCGTCTTCCGGTGCGGCGAGGGGGTCGGGCGGCGCCTCGCGGTCGGGGGCGGCGGAATCGGCCGCCGCGGCGGCGGCGCCCAGCACCAGCAGCGCCAGCATGTTGAAGCTGGCAATCATCGCTGGCGTGTAACGCCCGCCGCTCCAGTCGAGGTCCAGCGAGATCAGCATATCCGTCAGCGCCGAGCCGACCAGCGCGGCGGCCGTGAGCACCAGCGCGCGATAGGAGCGCAGGGTGCCGTCGAGACGCGCGCCGATCAGCCCGTCCGGGCCTCTTCGGGCGAGCCAGCCCAGCGCGCCGCCATAGGCGAGAAACAGCGTGACGATCACCGGGCCGATGGGCGCGGGCTGAAAGAGGAACAGCGCCGCCACGGCGAGCGGCGGCAGCAGGAGATGCGGCCACAGGCGTGCCGGCCTCTGCGCGTCGTCCTCGGCAAGGCTGCGGAAGGCGGCATAGGCCAGCGGCGCGATAAAGCTGGCCAGCAGCGCCTGGAATGGCTGCACGGCGCGGATGTCATAGCCCCAGCGCAGGCCGACCAGCACCGACTGGACGCCATAGGCGAGGATGAGGGCGAGAAACAGCGCGTGCGGGCGCCCACCCTCCGCGCCGCGCACGAGGCGGAGCGCCAGCAGCAGGAGAATCAGCGCGACGACGAAGGGCAGCGGGACGAAGAGCATGGACGCGACGGGGGTGCAGCGGCGGCGACAACCACACGGTTCTGGCCCGGATCGCGCATCAGGTCGACCTGAAACGCGATCCGGGTCGCGAGGAACACGGGGACCGGCGAGGACAGGGGCTCACCAACCACAGGGAGTTCCCCGCCATGAAAACGCTGTTCCTCGTCCTCGCCGTGCTGCTGGCCGGCGGGGTGTTCGCCCGCGCCGACGACCGGCGGCTCGACCTTTCCGGCATTGAGAGGGTGGAGATCGCGGGCGATGCCGCCCTGGTGCGGCTGACCGCCCGGCCCGGTGAGGGGACGCAGGCGCGGCTCACGGAGCGCCGCACCGGCTGGTTCGCCCGCTGGTATTCGAGCTGGTTCTTCAATGATTGCCGCACAGACAGCCGCCTATGGGTGGAGGGCACGGTGCTGCATGTCGAGGCGCACAACCCCTCCCTGCTCGAATCCTCCGACTGCGCCGTCGAACTCACCGCCAGCCTGCCGCCCGAGGTGTCGGTGGCGATCACGCTCGCCGCCATGGACGCGCGGCTCGAAGGCCGCTTCGCCGCGCTCGACACCCAGACGCGCGCCGGCGATCTGACGCTCACCGGGGCGGTGGAGCGCATCGACCTGCGCGGGGCGGCGCTGCGGGCGCGTCTCGACCTCAGCGATGCGCCGCGCAGGGTGAACCTCGCCGTCGGCGCACTCGACGCCGACATCACCCTGCCGGCGCAGGCCTCGGTCGGCTGGCAGGTGGATGCCAAGGCGGCGCTGGTCGACACGGCACGCGCCAACGACCGCGACGGCGCCACCCAGCTGCGTGTCTCCGCCGATTTTCTGCGGCTGGCGATCCGCTAAAGCAATTCCCGCAAAAGTGCATGGCGGTTTTGCGATAGGAATTGCGTCCAATCAAAGAGTTAGAGCGCTTTCGAGCGACGTACCCCTGCGCTCAGTCGAACAGCCGCTGGCCGGCGACGCTCTGCACCGCCACCGGCGCGCGGGCGCGGGCATCGGACGGGGTGAAGCCGTGCTGCGCCTTGAACTGGCGGGAGAAATGCGCGCAGTCCGAGAAGCCCGCTTCCAGCGCGATATCGGTGACCGAGCGGCCCGTGGTGTCGAGCAGGAAGCGGGCATAGCGCAGCCGCAGCCGGCGGTAGAATTCCGCCGGACGCTGGCCCATCACCGTCTGGAACAGGCGTTCCAGCTGGCGGGTGGAGAGCTGCAGCCGGCGGGCGATGTCGGCGATGGGCAAGGGGTCGGCGAGGTGCTGCTCCATCATCAGCAGCGCCCGGCGCACGCGGTCATCCGCCACCAGATCGGCGATGGGCGGGTGCGGCTGGGATTCGGTGCCGGGGCGCTGGCGGTCCAGCAGCAGCACGTGCCGGCTCTTCTGGGCGATGGAGCGGCCGAGGAACTTCTCCACCAGCGCCGTGGCGAGGTCCGCCGCGCCGCCACCGCCGGCGCAGGTGATGCGGTCGCCATCGATGACATAGAGCCGGTCCGCCACCGGCGTGTGGTGGGGGAATTCCTCCATGAAATCCTGATAGTGATACCAGGACACGCAGCAGCGCCGGCCGGTCATCAACCCGGCGCGGGCGAGCACGAAGGAGCCGGTACAGACGCCGACCAGCGGCACGCCGGCACGGGCGGCGCGCTTCAGATAGGCGATGCTCTCCTCGTCCAGCTGCTGGCCGCCATGCAGCAGGCCGCCGACGACGATGATGTAGTGGAAGTTCGCGGGGTCGGCGAGCGGGCCGGAGGGCGCCACCGTGATGCCGCAGCTGGCGCGGATCGGCTCCTGACGCGAGGACATCACCTGCCAGCGGGCGAGGATGGGCCGTGAGCGGTCGCCATCATCGGCGGCGAGGCGCAGCTGGTCGACCATGAGCGAGAAGGCGGAGAGGGTGAAATTGTCGGCCAGAATGAAGCCGACATTCAGCACCGGCGCCGCCGTGCTGGACGCGCTCGTCATGGCCAGGGAGGGGGGACGCTGCTGGTTCATGGCCTGCTCCTCGACCCAGCATAGCAAATTTGCGGCGTCAGGTCGCACCAGCTGTGCGGCGGGTGAGGGCTTCCTCGGCGGCGGCATGGGCGGCTCAGCATTCCGGCAGGTTCACGGCGAGGCCGCCCAGCGAGGTTTCCTTGTATTTCGACGCCATGTCGCGGCCGGTCTCGCGCATGGTGACGATCACCTTGTCGAGCGAGACGATGTGGGTGCCGTCGCCATGCAGCGCCAGCGAGGCAGCGTTGACCGCGCTGATGGCGCCGAAGGCGTTGCGCTCGATGCAGGGCACCTGCACCAGCCCGCCAATGGGGTCGCAGGTCATGCCGAGATGGTGCTCCATGCCGATTTCCGCCGCGTTCTCCACCTGCGCCGGGGTGCCGCCCAGCGCGGCGGCGAGCCCGCCCGCCGCCATGGAACAGGCGACGCCGACCTCGCCCTGGCAGCCGACCTCGGCGCCGGAGATCGAGGCGTTGATCTTGAACAGCGCGCCGATGGCGGTGGCGGTGAGCAGGAAGATGTGCAGCCCCTCGCGGTTCGCGCCGGGGCAGTGGTCGCGGTAATAGCGCAGCGTCGCCGGCACCACGCCGGCCGCGCCATTGGTCGGGGCGGTGACCACGCGCCCGCCGGCGGCGTTCTCCTCGTTCACCGCGATGGCGTAGAGGCTGACCCAGTCCATGATCTCATGCGGGGTCGGGGCATTGCGGGCGAGAAGGCTGTCGCGGATCGCCTTGGCCCGGCGCTTGACCTGCAGTCCGCCGGGCAGCTCGCCCGAGGTGGAAAGGCCACGGTCGATGCAGGCCATCATCGCCTCGACCACGCCGTCGAGCCGCGCCTCCACCTCGGCGGGCGCGCGGCGGACGCGCTCATTGGCGAGGACCAGCTCGGCGATGGAGAGGTTCTCGCGCGCCGCATAGGCCAGCAGCTCGCGGGCATTGCGGAACGGGTAGGGCAGGGCGGCCTCATCCGCGGCCGGCGGCTGGCCGACCTCCGCCTCCGGCACCACGAAGCCGCCGCCGATGGAGCACCAGCGCGCCTCGGACAGCGGCGCGCCATCCGCCGCGAAGGCGCGGAAGGCGAGCGTGTTCGGGTGCTGCGGGGTGGGCGAGACGCCATCGAACACGATGTCGCGCGCAGGTTCGAAGCGGATGCCGTGGCTGCCGCCGAGCGGCAGGCGCCCGTCTTCCGCCACGCCGGCGACGAGCACGTCGGCGCGGTCAGGATCGACATTGCGCGGGTGCAGGCCGGCAAGGCCGAGGATCACCGCCTTGTCGGTGCCATGGCCCTTGCCGGTCCAGGCGAGCGAACCGTAGAGCACCACCTCCACGCGGGCGGTGCGCGCCAGCACTCCCTCGGCCGCGAGGCTCTCGGCAAAGCGCAAAGCGGCCAGCATCGGTCCCACCGTGTGGGAGGAGGAGGGGCCGATGCCGATCTTGAAGAGCTCGAAGGCACTGATCATGGCGGTGTGTTCCGCTTGCGTCATCCCGGCCGAAGCGGCGCGGAGAGCCGGGATCGCTCTCCTCTCGCGAACGATCCCGGATCGGCCTGCGGCCGTCCGGGATGACGTTGTGGCGGCAGCCCTGCCCGGTTCACGCCAGTTCGCGGCGGGCGTCTTCCAGCAGTTCCCAGACATAGGGCGCGAAGGAGCGCCAGACATCGATGTGGAACACGTCGGGAGCATGGCGCACCAGCACGATTTCCGCCTTGTGGAACACGGTGCGGGTGCACATGCCGACCGGGAAGGCGTCGAGCGACAGGTCCAGCGGGTTGCCCTGGTTGAGCACGAAGGCGGCCTTGTCGCCGGCGATCTCGATGCCGACGCTACGCGCGGACACATCCACCAGCGCATGCGCCACGCCCGCTGTCGCGGCCTCGATGGCGGCGAAGAGCGGGGCGGCCTCTGCGCCGGGGGCGAGCAGCAGCCACTCATCCGGGCCGAGCCAGAAGGCGAAGCGGCCACCCGCTGCATTGAAGCGGCAGGCCTCGTGCGGCAGGGCGACGCCGAAGGCCTCGCCGGCCGGGCCGATCGCCGCCTCGCGGCCACGGAAGACCAGGCGGGCGGCGTCCCCCAGCGCGGTGAGCCGCGCGGCGGGGAGAACGCGGGAGGCGGCGGCCAGCGCGCCGAGCGGGCGGGCGGGTGCGAGGGACGCGGTCACGGCAGCGCTCTCAACCATTGAGGCGTTCTCCCTTGGGATCGTAGAACACCGGCTCGACCACCTCGACCTCGATGGCGTGGGTCGGCATCGGCACCATCAGCTTCGTGCCGATGCGCGCGCGCCCGCCCTTCACCATGGCCAGCGCGATGGAGCGGCCGAGAACGGCGCTGTGATAGGAGGAGGTGACGAAGCCGAGCATCGGCACCGGAACGGGGGCGGCAGGGTCGGCGACGATCTGCGCGCCTTCTTCCAGCACCACCGTGGGGTCGGTGGTCTTCAGGCCGACCAGCTGGCGGCGGTCCGGCGCGGACATGGACTCGCGCAGGAGCGAGCGCTTGCCGACGAAATCCTTCTTCGCCTTGCCAACGGCCCAGCCGAGATTGACATCGTCGGGCGTCGCCGTCCCGTCCGTCTCCTGGCCGACGATGATGTAGCCCTTCTCGGCGCGCAGCACATGCATGGTCTCGGTGCCATAGGGCGTAATGCCAAAGCGCTCGCCGGCGGCATAGACCGCCTCCCACACCGCCCGTCCATAGGCGGAAGGCACGTTGATCTCGAAGCCGAGTTCGCCGGTGAAGGACACGCTGAACAGCCGGGTCGGCACGCCGAGAATGGTGCCCTCGCGCACGCTCATATGCGGGAAGGCCTCCTTGGAGAGGTCGATGCCCTCGATCAGCGGGGCGATGACCTCGCGCGCCTTCGGCCCCTGCACGGCGATGACCGACCATTGCTCGGTGGTGGAGGTGAGCCACACGTCGAGGTCCGGCCATTCGGTCTGGAGATAGTCCTCCATATGCGCCAGCACGCGCGGGGCGCCGCCCGTGGTGGTGGTTACATGGAAGCGGTCCACCGCCATGCGCCCGACCACGCCGTCATCCATGACGAAGCCGTCCTCGCGCAGCATGACGCCGTAGCGCAGCCGGCCGGGCTCCAGCTTGGCCCAGGCGTTGGTGTACATGCGGTTCATGAACTCGGCGGCGTCGGGGCCGACGATCTCGATCTTGCCGAGGGTGGAGGCGTCGAACATGCCGACGCCCGCGCGCACCGCCTTGCATTCGCGGGCGACGGCGGCGTGCATGTCTTCCATGCGTCCACCTTCTCCCGCGCGGGGGAAGTAATGCGCGCGCTTCCAGTTGCCGACATCCTCGAAAGCGGCGCCGTGTTCGGCGGCCCAGTCATGGATGGCGGTCTTGCGGACGGGATCGAACACATCGCCGCGCGCCGCCCCGGCGAACAGGCCGAAAGTGGTGGGTGTGAAGGGCGGGCGGAAGGTGGTGAGCCCGATCTTCGGCACCGGCGTGTCGAGCGCCTCGGAGACGATGCCGAGGGCGTTCATGTTCGAGGTCTTGCCCTGGTCGGTCGCCATGCCCGTGGTGGTGTAGCGCTTCACATGCTCGATGGAGCGCATGCCCTCGCGGGTGGCGAGCTTCAGGTCCTTGGAGGTGACATCGTTCTGCCAGTCGACGAAAGCCTTGGTGAAGGCCGGGTTGCGCCCATGCGGGGTGGCGCCGATGAAGCCGCTCGTGCCGAGATCCTCGGCGCTGGCGGGGAGGCTCCGCGACGGCGCGGCCGGCACCGGCGTGGCGCCGCGCGCGGGCGAGGTGTAGGTGCGGGCGGCCTTGGCGGCGGCTTCGCCCTGGGCGTAGCCGTCTTCCAGCACGCGCTGCAGGCCATTCACGCCGCGGCAGGCGCCGGCGGAACGCTCGCGCTCCACCGAGGTGCCGGGCAGATAGGCGCCGGCGGCGCCGTCCCACACCAGCTTGCCGCGCGACTGCGAGAACAGATGTACGCTCGGCGTGAAGCCGCCGGACATCAGCACGCTGTCGCAGGCAATGGTTTCCGCCGGGCCGACCGTGCCCTTCGTCACCTTGGCGAGCTGGGCAGAGGCGACGCGCAGCCGGCCCTTGGTGCCGACCAGCACGGTGGAGGGGCGCACATCGATGCCGGCGGCGAGCGCGCGGGAAGGCAGCTCGCCGGAGACTTCCGCGCGCAGATCGGCGATGGCGGCGATGCTGACGCCGGCGGCCTTGAGGTCCAGCGCGGTGCGGTAGCCGGCATCGCAGGCGGTGAAGATCACCGCGCGCTCACCGACCTTGGTGCCGTAGCGATTGGCGTAGGTGCGGGCGGAATCGGCCAGCAGCACGCCGGGGCGGTCATTGTCGGGGAACACCAGCGGGCGCTCCAGCGCGCCGGCGGCGATGACCACCTCTTTCGCCCGCACCTCCCACAGCCGCTCGCGCGGCAGATCGGGGCCGGGGACGGCGAGATGCTCGGTGACGCGTTCGGCGAGAGCGATGTGGTTGTGCGGGAAATAGCCGAAGGCGGTGGTACGCAGCATCAGCGTGACATTGTCGCGCGCCTTGAGGCTCGCCAGCGTCGCCGCCAGCCAGTCGGCGGCGGGCTTGCCTTCGATGGTGGCGGTGGTCTCGGACAGCAGCGAGCCGCCGAGTTCCGCCTGTTCGTCGCACAGGATCACCTTCGCCCCGCTCTCGGCGGCGGCGAGGGCGGCGGCAAGGCCGGCCGGGCCGGCGCCGACGACGAGCACGTCGCAATGGGCGTGGTTCTGGGTGTAGCGGTCCGGGTCCGGCAGATCCGGGGCGACGCCGAGGCCGGCCATGGCGCGGATCTTCGGCTCATAGAAGCGCTTCCACGCCCCCGCCGGCCACATGAAGGTCTTGTAGTAGAAGCCCGCCGGCAGGAAGGGGGCGGCCAGGTCGTTGATTGCGCCGGCATCGAAGGAGAGCGAGGGCCAGCGGTTCTGGCTCTGCGCCTTCAAGCCCTCGTAGAGTTCCACCTGCGTGGCGCGCAGGTTCGGCGCGGCGCGGGCGGCGTCGCGGGCGACATTGACCAGCGCGTTGGGCTCGTCCGAGCCGGCGGAGAGGAAGCCGCGCGGGCGGTGATACTTGAACGAGCGGCCGACGAGGTGCACGCCATTGGCGATCAGCGCCGAGGCCAGCGTGTCGCCGGCAAAGCCGGAATAGGTCTGCCCGTCGAAGCGGAAGGACAGCGGCGCGGCGCGGTCGATGCGCCCGCCCGAGGCGGTGCGGAAGCGGTTGGTCATGTCGCGGACCCTCGCGCGGTGTCCACCTCTCCCCGGCGGGGAGAGGTCGCCGCGCAGCGGCGGGTGAGGGGGAAGGCGGCGGCAGCGAAGGGAAGGCCCCTCACCCCAACCCTCTCCCCGGCGGGGAGAGGGAGAAGAGGTCGGCTCATGGCGCGCTCCCCTCGACATCCGGGCGCGGCTCGCCGGCCTTGTAGGTGGTGACGAAGAAGTCGCTCACCGTGTCGCGCAGCGCGTTGAAATAGCGCCCGCAGCCATGGATGTGGCGCCAGCGCTCGGCGTGCAGGCCCTTGGGATTGGTGCGGTTGTAGAGGAAATCGGCCCATTCCGCGTCGGTGAGGGCGGAAGGGTCGGCGGGGCGGGCAATGTGCGCCTCGCCGCCATAGCGGAACTCGACTTCCGGCCGGGCGCCGCACCAGGGGCAGGTGATGATGAGCATGTCCTGCCCTCCTCAGTGCGCGACGGCGGCGGCGGCCGCTTCGTCGATCAGGAAACCGTCGCGGAAGCGCTCCAGCGTGAAGGGCGCGTTGATGGCGTGCGGGGCGTCCCTGGCGATGGTGTGGGCGAAGACATGGCCGGAGCCCGGCGTCGCCTTGAAGCCGCCGGTGCCCCAGCCGCAATTCACATAGAGGCCCGGCACCGGGGTCTTGGCGATGATCGGCGAGCGGTCGGGCGTCACATCGACAATGCCGCCCCAGTTGCGCAGCATGCGCAGGCGCCGGAACTGCGGCACCAACTCGCAGATGGCGTCGAGCGTGTGGGCGGTGATGTGCAGCGCACCGCGCTGGGAATAGGAGGTGTAGGCATCCGTGCCGGCGCCGATGACCATCTCGCCCTTGTCGGATTGCGAGATATAGGCGTGGATGGTGTTGCTCATCACAACGGTCGGGAAGGCGGGCTTCACCGGCTCCGACACCAGCGCCTGAAGCGGGAAGCTCTCCAGCGGCATGCGCAGCCCGGCCATCGCCATGACGACGCTGGTGTGGCCGGCGGCGGAGACGCCGACCTTTTTCGCCCGGATGAAGCCGCGCGAGGTTTCCACCCCTTCCACCGCGCCGGACGGGCCACGGCGGATGCCGGTGACCTCGCAGTTCTGGATGATGTCGACGCCGCGCGAATCCGCCGCGCGGGCGAAGCCCCAGGCCACGGCGTCGTGCCGCGCCGTGCCGCCACGCCGCTGCAGCGCGCCGCCGATGATGGGGTAGCGCATGCTCTTGATATTGAGCGGCGGGCAGAATTCCTTCACCTGCTCGGCGGTCAGCCATTCATTGTCGACGCCGTTCAGCCGGTTGGCATGGACATGGCGCTTGAAGCTGATCTCGTCATGGTGGTTGTGCGCCAGCATCAACACGCCGCGCGCCGAATACATGACGTTATAGTTGATGTCCTGCGACAGGCCTTCCCACAGCTTCACCGCGTGCTCGTAGAGCGCGGCGCTCTCGTCGAACAGATAGTTCGAGCGCACGATGGTGGTGTTGCGGCCAGTATTGCCGCCGCCGAGCCAGCCGCGCTCGATGACCGCGACATTGGTGATGCCGTGTTCCTTGGCGAGGTAATAAGCCGCCGCCAGGCCATGCCCGCCGGCGCCGACGATGACGACATCGTATTCGGCCTTCGGCTCGGGATTGCGCCATTGCGGCTGCCAGCTCTTGTGGCCGCCCAGCGCGCGGCGGAACAGCTCGAAGCCGGAGAATTTCTGCACGGTCGCCTCCGCGGCAAAGAGTGAGACGCAGGCGGCCAAACCGTGGGGGCGGGGCCGCTTTCGTCGTCTGTCCGCATGCTCGCGCGCCGGCCGCAAAACGGCGAGCACTGTTTCGGCGCTGGCGTTGAACGGATGCGACATGAGATGCGACACGCGCCCTGTCGTACCGGGCGGCGCGGATCACGCGGCGGTGACCGGGAAAGCGCGGCTTTCCTTGCGGAAGCCATGATTGGTTCTTACCTCCCTGCGCAGACAGACACACGGGATGAACCATGTTCAACAGCGGCAATTTCGACGCCAAGCGGCTCCTCGACCAGTTCCTCACGCCGCAGGCGGGGACGCAGGGGCAGGTGCCCGCCCAGACGAACCCGCTGGGCGGGCTGCTCGGCGGCCTCGCCGGCAGCCTCGGTGGGGGCGTCACCGGCAGCGCCAACGCCCAGCCGCCCGGCGCGGGCACGGCTTCGTCCGGCGCTGGCGACCTGATGGGGCGGGCGAAGGAGTATCTCGGGAATAATGGCGGCTCGCTCGCCTCCGGCGCGGCGGCCGGCGCGCTGGTGTCGCTGGTGCTCGGCAGCAAGGGCGGGCGCAAGATGGCCGGCAATGCGGTGAAGCTCGGCGGCCTCGCCCTTGTCGGCACGCTCGCCTACAAGGCCTACCAGAACTACCAGCAGGGCCAGAAGCCGCAGCAGACGGCGGCCGAACCGGTGCCGAGCCAGCTGCCGCCGGCACAGTCGCCCTTCCATCCCGCGCAGGCCGAGCGCAGCCATTTCGACGTGACGCTGCTGCGCACCATGATCGCCGCTTCGCTGGCCGACGGCCATGTCGACGAGGCCGAGCGCGCGGCGATTTCCGCCAAGCTCGGCGGCGCCCAGCTGGATGAAGCCGAGCGCTTCCTCACCCAGGAACTTGGCACGCCGGCCTCGCCCGAGGCGCTGGCCGCCGAGGCGACTTCGCCCGAGCAGGCGGCGGAGGTCTATATGACCGCGCTGCTCGCCATCGACGCCGACACCACCTCCGAGCGCGTGTTCCTCGCCCGGCTGGCGACGGCGCTGAAGCTCGATCCGGCGCTGGTGCCGCATCTGGAAGCCAGCGCGCGCGCCGCGCGGGTGGGGTGAGGCGGTTGCCCGAAACGCCGTCAGCTCTGCCGCAGCCGGAGGCGAAGAGCCGGGATCGTGCGGGAATGGGCGCACGATCCCGGATCGGGCCGGTGGCCCGTCCGGGATGACGCAAGGTGGCGGCGGCAAAGCCCTTTGGGCTTGCCGGAGGCAGAACCTGCGGTTCGCCTGGAGGTAATCAAGGTTAAGCGTTAAGGTTAAGCCGCTCTTAATCACTCGCGGGCACAGTGCAGCCGTCGAAGAACGCCGGGACTCTCCCGGCTCGTCTGGGATGGTTGCATGCGTAAAGCGGGTGAGAAGGTTGGGGCAGGGGTGCGCGGGAGCGTGCTCGCGACGGTGTGTGTCGTTCTGCTCGCGGGCGGCGCGGCGCGGGCGGCGGATGCGCTCGACGATCTCGACGCCGACGATCTGCTGGCCCGGGCGCCGGAAGTCGAGGAGGCGCGCGCCTTCTATCTGCGCGGCGATATCGGCTTCGTCTTCAACGAATCGGCCGATCTCGGCGCTGCCGGCCATGCGCCGCTCGGCAATGCCGGCGTGTTCGGCCTCGGCGCCGGCCTGCGGCTGAACGACCTGCTGCGCCTCGACCTCACCGCCGATTATCGCAGCGCGGCGGATGTGTCCTTTCGCGGCTTCAGTGGCGAGGCGAGTGCCACCACGCTGCTTGCCAATGCCTATCTCGACCTCGGCACCTGGTACGGGGTGACGCCCTATGTCGGCGCCGGCCTCGGCGCGGCGCATGTGTCGCTGTCCGGCCTCGGGGCCGGCGAGGGCTGGGGCTTCGCCTGGGCGGCGATGGCGGGCGGGACGGTGACGCTGGCGCCGAACTGGCAGCTTGATCTCGGCTATCGCTATGTCCGCATCGAGAACGCCGGTCTCGGCGGCGGGCTCTCGGATTTCAGCCAGGCGGCGCATGAAGTGCGGCTCGGCCTGCGCTACCTCTTCGACTGAGGCGCGTTCGACTGGGGCGCGCACCGGCGGGACGGGCACCGTGCCCAACCCGCCGGCGGCGCGGCCTTTCAGCGGCAGCCGGACAGGATGCGGTTGGTGGCGGCGGTCACGCCGTTGAGCGAGAACACATAGCTCGTGTCATTGCCGCGCGCGGAAGTGGCGCTGATGCTCATCTGGCTGCCGCCGCGCAGCGCTTCCAGAAACGCCGGCTCGCGCTCGGCCCGGCGCAGCCAGGCGCTGCTGCCCTCGGTCATCATCACGAATTTGTCGTCGCCAATGCTGGCGACCACCTGTGAGCCGGCGGCGAAGCTGTAGCCGGTCTGGAAACTCACCTCGGTGCGCTGCGTGGTGTTGGGCAGGCCGGTGACAAAGAACGTCACATCGCCATGGGTCAGCCGGTCCGGCTTGGCCGAGATCGGCGTGCTGATGGTATAGCATTGCGGCTTGCCATCGACGTTGAAGCGCCAGGTGCTCCAGTCCTTGTACTCACCCATTGCTGTCGGCTTGGCAGCCATGGCAGCCGTGCTGGCAAGGAACATCACACTCAGTGCGATGGCGGTCCGTCCAATCATGGGGGGAAGCCTCCTCTCGTCTGTGGTTCAGCGCAGAAGACTTGTCGCCCCGCGTTAAGACAGCGTTAAGGCACGGGGCGCGATCGCGATCACAATGTGGACAGGCTGCCCGGTATGCGCCGGCGCGGCGGCGGCGTGCCGCATTTCCGGCCGGATCAATTCAGGCCGCACGGCTTCGCCGGGGGAGAGGCGCTTGGGTCCCCTGATGGGGCGCGCAACATCAGAGCGCATAGTGGAGCAGATACATCGCCCCCATGATAAAAAGAGCGATAGAGAATGTGTAGTCCAGAATGATATCGAACATCGTCTAGGCACGCTTCTGTATAAAGGCACGTGAATGCAGGTCGGCGAATATTTCTATTTGCCGTTGATGCGATGACATCGTCAGCGGGTTGAGTAACTCACGCTTCGTTGTTCCAGATCCGTCAGCATCGCCATCCCGTCCAGAGTGTGATGGCGAGGTAACGACGAACCCGTCGCCGGAGTTCCATACCGTTTTGCGGTAAAATGAGCCGGCGCGGGCGGCTGGCGAAAATCGTCTCCGGCGCGACCCAGGCCGCACCGAGCCGCCGATCCGCGCCTCCGCTGACGCGGACATGGTCAGGACTCTTTGGCTCTTGCGTTTCGCGCTCGCCGGGAGTAGACCCCTTCTCGGGCTACCCCTCCCCACCGAGGGGCACCCATCTGGAAGGATGGCTATCATGACGATTACCGCGCAGCCGGCTGTGAAGCCGGCCAATCCCAATTTTTCTTCCGGCCCCTGTGCCAAGCGTCCCGGTTGGACGCTTGAGGCTTTGAGCGACGCTCCGCTCGGCCGCTCGCACCGTGCCAAGGTCGGCAAGGCGAAGCTGAAGCTCGCCATCGACCTCACCCGCGAAGTCCTCGAAATTCCCGCCGATTACCGCATCGGCATCGTTCCCGCGTCCGACACCGGCGCGGTCGAGATGGCGCTGTGGTCGCTGCTCGGCGCCCGCCCGGTCGATCTTCTGGCTTGGGAAAGCTTCGGCGAAGGCTGGGTGACGGATGTCGTCAAGCAGCTCAAGCTCAAGGACGCCCGCGTCCTGAAAGCGCCGTATGGCGAACTGCCCGATCTCGCTCAGGTGAATTTCGACCATGACGTGGTGTTCACCTGGAACGGCACCACCTCGGGCGTGCGAGTGCCGAATGGCGATTTCATCCCCGCCGACCGGCAGGGCCTGACCATTTGCGACGCCACCTCGGCCGCCTTCGCGCAGAATCTCGACTGGGCCAAGCTCGATGTCGTGACCTACAGCTGGCAGAAGGTGCTGGGCGGCGAAGCCGCGCACGGCATGCTGATTCTCTCGCCCCGCGCGGTCGAGCGGCTGGAAAGCTATGTCCCGGCCTGGCCGCTGCCGAAGATCTTCCGCCTCACCAAGGGCGGCAAGCTCATCGAGGGCACGTTCGAGGGCGAGACCATCAACACCCCGTCCATGCTCTGCGTCGAGGACTATATCGACGCGCTGAACTGGGCGAAGGCGGTGGGCGGGCTCAAGGGCCTGCAGTCGCGCTCGGACGCCAATTTCAAGGTGCTTGCCGACTATGTCGCCAAGACGCCGTGGATCGACTTCCTCGCCAAGGTGCCGGAAACCCGCTCCAACACCAGCGTGTGCCTCGTGGTCGCCGACCCCGAGGTGAAGGCGCTGGCGCCGGACGCGCAGGCGGCTTTCGCCAAGGCGCTGGCGGCCGCGCTGGAAAAGGCCGGCGTCGCCTTTGACATCGGCGCCTATCGCGACGCGCCGGCGGGCCTGCGCATCTGGGCCGGCGCCACGGTCGAGGCGTCCGATCTCGAAGCGCTGCTGCCCTGGCTCGACTGGGCCTTCGCCAGCGCCAAGGCCGGCCTCAAGCAGGCGGCCTGAGCCCCTCTCGCGACGGTCCCCGCCGCTGACGCAAGGGGACGGCGAAGGGGCCGCGCAGGCGGCGAAGGCGCAGGGCTTTCTCTCCCGGCCGCGTCTCGCCTTCGACGCCTTGCATGTGCGCCCGACGAACGCTTCGTCGTCCCCTCCCGCCAGCGGCGGGAGCCTTGTCTCTCCCGCTCCGCGCGGGTCGATGTTCCCCTTTTCCGAACAGGATGAAGCCCATGGCTCCCCGCGTTCTCATTTCCGATGCGCTCTCCCCCGCCGCCGTGCAGATCTTCAAAGACCGCGGCATCGAGGTCGATTTCCAGCCGGCGCTGGGCAAGGACAAGGACAAGCTGGCCGAGATCATCGGCAATTATGACGGCCTCGCCATCCGCTCGGCGACCAAGGTGACGCCGAAGATCCTCGCCAACGCCACGCGGCTGAAGGTGGTCGGGCGGGCCGGCATCGGCGTCGACAATGTCGACATCCCGGCCGCCACCGCCAAGGGCGTGATCGTCATGAACACGCCGTTCGGCAATTCCATCACCACCGCCGAGCACGCCATCGCCATGATGTTCGCGCTGGCCCGCGAAATCCCCGCCGCCGACGCCTCCACCCAGGCCGGCAAGTGGGAGAAGAACCGCTTCATGGGCGTGGAGCTGACCGCCAAGACGCTCGGCATCATCGGCTGCGGCAATATCGGCTCCATCGTCGCCGACCGCGCCATCGGGCTGAAGATGAAGGTCGTCGCCTTCGACCCCTTCCTTTCCCCGGAGCGCGCCAAGGATATCGGCGTCGAGAAGGTGGAGCTGGACGACCTGCTCGCCCGTGCCGATGTCATCACCCTGCACACGCCGCTGACCGACAAGACCCGCAACGTGCTCTCGGCCGAGGCGATCGCCAAGACCAAGAAGGGCGTGCGCATCGTCAATTGCGCGCGCGGCGGGCTGGTCGACGAGGCGGCGCTGGCAGAAGCGCTGAAGAGCGGCCATGTCGCCGGCGCGGCCTTCGACGTGTTCATCACCGAGCCGGCGACCGAGAACCCGCTTTTCGGCCTGCCCAATGTGATCTGCACCCCGCATCTCGGCGCCTCCACCACCGAGGCGCAGGAGAATGTCGCCCTGCAGGTGGCCGAGCAGATGAGCGACTATCTGCTGCGCGGTGCCATCTCCAACGCGGTGAACTTCCCCTCGATCACGGCGGAAGAAGCCCCGAAGCTGAAGCCCTTCATCGAACTCGCCGAAAAGCTCGGCTCCTTCGCCGGCCAGCTGACCGACACCGACATCCAGACCGTGCGCATCACCTATGACGGCGCGGTGGCGAGCCTGAAGATCAAGGCGCTGACCTCGGCGGCGGTGGCCGGCCTGCTGCGCCCGGCGCTGGCCGACATCAACGTCGTTTCCGCGCCGAGCATCGCCAAGGAGCGCGGCATCGTGGTGGAAGAGACCACCCGCGAGATCGCCGGCGATTATGAGAGCCTGATCACGCTCACCGTCATCACCGACAAGATGGAGCGTTCCATCTCCGGCACGGTGTTCGCCGACGGGCGCCCGCGCATCGTCGACATCAAGGGCATCAAGGTGGACGCCGAGTTCGCGCCCTCCATGCTCTACGTTACCAATGAGGACAAGCCGGGCTTTGTCGGCCGCTTCGCCGGCCTGTTGGGCGATGCCGGCATCAACATCGCCACCTTCGCGCTCGGCCGCGACCGGCAGGGCGGCGACGCCATCGCGCTGGTGGAAGTGGATGGCACGGTGCCGGCCGAGCTGCTGGCCAAGGTGCAGCAGCTCCCCTCGGTGAAGCAGGCCAAGCCGCTGGCGTTCTGAGCGGCGCCCCTCAACAAAAAGGCCCCCGGAGCGATCCGGGGGCCTTTTTCATGAACGCATGCCGCTCACATCGGGAAGGCGGCGCGGTGCAGTTTGGCGGCGGCTTTGGCGAGCGCGACGATCTGCTCCCAGTCGCCCATCGTCACCGCCTCGTTCGGCGCCACCCAGGAGCCGCCGACGGCGAGAATGTTGGGCTGGGCGAGATAGGCGCCGACATTGGCCGGGCTGATGCCGCCCGTCGGGCAGAAGCGCAGGTCCGGCAGCGGGCCGGCCAGCGACTTGATGAGGTTGACCCCGCCCACCGCTTCTGCCGGGAACAGCTTGAGCACGGGAAAGCCCAGCGCGTGCAGGGTCATCGCCTCGGTGGCGGTGGCGCAGCCGGGCATGACCGGCACCGGCGCTTCGGCCAGCGCCTCGGCGAGAGCGGTGGGGCAGCCGGGGCTGACGAGGAAGCGCGCGCCGGCGTCGATGGATTTCTGGATGAGATCCGGCCGCGTCACCGTGCCGGCGCCGACAATGGCGTCCGGCACCTCGGCCGCGATGGCGGCGATGGCTTCCAGCGCCGCCGGGGTGCGCAGCGTCACCTCGATCAGCGGCAGCCCGCCCTCGGCCAGCGCCCGCGCGAGCTTCACGCCCGCGGCGACGCTCGGCACGGTGACGACGGGAACGACGGGAGCGCGGGCAAGCAGGAGGCTGGGGTCGGGAAGCGACATCGGATACCTTGCGCAAGAGTTGCGGGGAATGCGTTGCGACATGAAGACCGCCGGGCGCCGGCTTGTCGAGAGGCGCGGCCAAGATTTGTGCGCTGCGGCGTGGACAGGGCCGGTTCCGCCCTGGCTTTGAACCGGCTAGCCTGAGCACCGCCCTTCGCCGCCCTCGGACGCGCCCGCATGTTCAACATCGATTCCGCCTATCCCCGCGATCTCATCGGCTATGGCCGCACCCCGCCGGACCCGAAATGGCCGGGTGGGGCGCGGATCGCGGTGCAGTTCGTCATCAATTACGAGGAGGGCGGCGAGAACTGCATCCTGCATGGCGACGCCGCTTCCGAGGCCTTTCTCTCCGAGATCGTCGGCGCCCAGCCCTGGCCCGGGCAGCGGCACATGAACATGGAGTCGATCTACGAATATGGCGCGCGCGCCGGCTTCTGGCGGCTCTGGCGGCTGTTCACCGCGCGCGGCCTGCCGGTCACCGTCTATGGGGTGACGACCGCGCTGGCGCGCAACCCGGACGCGGTCGCGGCGATGAAGGAGGCGGAATGGGAGATCGCCAGCCACGGGCTGAAATGGATCGACTACCGCAACCATTCCTATGCGGCGGAGAAGGCGGATTTCGACACCGCGCTGCGGCTGCACACGGAAATCACCGGCGAGCGCCCGCTCGGCTGGTACACCGGCCGCACCTCCGAGCATACGCGCCGCATCGTCATGGAGGAGGGCGGCTTTCTCTATGATTCCGACATCTATTCCGACGAACTGCCGTTCTGGGTCGAGGGGCCGCGCGGCCCGCACCTCTCCATTCCCTATACGCTCGACGCCAATGACATGCGCTTCGCCATTCCCGCCGGCTTCGACCATGGCGAGCCGTTCTTCGCCTTTCTGCGCGACAGTTTCGACGTGCTCTATACCGAAGGGGCGGAAGCGCCGAAGATGATGAGCGTCGGCCTGCATTGCCGGCTTGCCGGCCGGCCGGGGCGGTTCCTCGCCCTGCAGCGCTTCCTTGACCACATCGCCCGCCATGACCGGGTGTGGGTGCCGCGCCGGATCGACATCGCCCGGCACTGGCACGCCCATCACAAGCCGTCCCCGAAGCCGGAGTAAGGCCATGACACTGCGGAGTGCTTCCGTCGTCGCTTTCGTTCTCACCGCGCTGCCCTGCGCCGCGCTGGCGGACCAGATCGTCCTTCCGCTGCCGAAGGGCGCGAAGGCCGAAACGCTCCGCGTCGCTTATGATTGCGGCGCCTTCGGCCGCGTGGCGGCGCAGTATGTCAACGCGCCGCCGGTGGCGCTGGCCAGCCTCACCTTCAAGGGCGAATTCGTGGTGGCGGCCAATGTGATCGCCGCCTCCGGCGCGCGCTATGCCGGCGGCAAATATATCTGGTGGACCAAGGGCAACAGCGCCGACCTCTATGATGTGACCCTGGGCGAGGGGGCGGCGCCGGTCGCGTCGTGCTCATCGACCGGGTGAGCGTCCTCATGAGCCTCCTCGTCATGGCGCGGCGCCCGTCGGCGCGGGGGACGGCGCACCTCCTGCAGATGCTGCTGGATGACAAGGAAGAGCAGCGCCGTGCTCCAGCCGAACATCATGATGCCGCTGCCCGCCGTCATCGGGTCGATCAGCCGGGTGCCGGCGTCCTGCGTCGACTGGCCGAAGCCCAGCGCGGTGTAATTGACGAAGGCGGAGTAATAGGCGTCGTTGTGATCCTCGACGATGCCCTGCATGGCATAGACGACGGCCCAGAGGCCGACCTCGACGAGATGGGCGACCAGCAGCACGATATTGGCGACGGTAAGCGCCGCGAGCAGCCGTAGCCGGGGATGACGCTTGAACATGTTGTCATAGGCGTCCGCCCAGTCGAGCAGGACATAAGTCGCCATCAGATGAACCAGCATCACAAGCATCATCAAGGCGATGCCGATGCCGATTTCCTTGATGATCATTGTCGTCTCCCGGAGGCGGCGGAGGAGGAAGAGTGAATGCCGGCGGAACCTAGCATTCGCGCGCTTAACACGGCGGAAATCGGGCTGGCGGTGGAATGGGCGGCGGCGGAAGGCTGGAACCCCGGCCTCAGCGACGCCGCCTGCTTCGCCACGGTCGATCCCGCCGGCTTTCTCGTCGCCGAACTGGATGGCGCCCCGGCGGCGGTGATCTCGGTGGTGAATTACGATCCGCGCTTCGCCTTTCTCGGCTTCTACATCGTGCGGCCGGACCTGCGCGGGCGGGGTATCGGCTTGCGCCTCTGGCAGGCGGGCCTCGCCCATGCCGGGGCGCGCACCATCGGCCTCGACGGGGTGGTGGCGCAGCAGGCGAATTACGCCAGCCAGGGCTTCGCCTTCGCCCATCGCAACATCCGCTTCACGGGTGCGCCGGAGGCGGGCGAGACGGGAGAGACGGGAGAGACGGGAGAGACGGTGCCTCTCGCGCAGGTGTCGTTCGAGGCGGTCGCGGCCAGCGATGCCCGGGTGTTCCCCGCCTCCCGTGCCGCCTTTCTCAAGGCGTGGATTGCCGCACCGGGCCATGAAGGGCGGGCGGTGCTGCGCGAGGGCCGCCTTGCCGGCTGGGGCGTGGTGCGTCCGGCGCGGACGGGGTGGAAGATCGGGCCGCTGGTTGCCGAGGACGCGGAGGTGGCGGACAGCCTGTTTCGCGCGCTGCGGGCGGCGGCGGGGAGCGATTCCATCGTGCTCGACGTGCCGGAACCGAACGCGCCGGCGCTGGCGCTCGCCCGGCGGCACGGGCTCAACCCCGTGTTCGAGACGGCGCGGATGTACCGCGGCTCACTCCGGCCGGCGACGCTGGAGCCGGTCTATGGCGTCACCAGTTTCGAGCTCGGCTGAGGCGGGCGGCCGGCCGGTCTTCGGCGCCCATCGGGTGGCGATGACGACGCCGGACAGCACCAGCGCATAGCCGGCGGCATGGTAGAGATGCGGTCGCTCGCCGAGAAAGACGATGGCCAGCGCCGAGCCGAACACCGGCATGAGGTGGAAGAACGGCGCGGCGCGGTTCGGCCCCACCAACTGAACCGCGCGGTTGAAGAACAGATAGGCCAGCAGCGAGGGAAACAGCGCGACATAGAGGATGGCAGTCAGCGTCTTGGCGTCGAAGGTCAGCGGCGGGCCCATGATCCGCTCCGCCAGAAAAAGCGGCGTGAGCATAAGGAGGCCGAGGCTGAGGCTGATCCCGAGAAAGCCGAGCGCGGAAAAGGCCGGCCGACGCGCCAGCAACGACGAATAGAGCCCATAAAGCACCATCGCCGCGATCAGCCACAGATCGCCCCGGTTGAAGGCGATGTTCATCAGCACATGCGGATCGCCCCGGCAGATGATGGTGAGCACGCCCATCAGCGACAGGAAGATGCCCGCCGCCTGCCCGCGCGACAGCCGCTCGCCATTGAGCAGCAAAGACCAGAAGGCGATGAGCAGCGGCCCGGTCGATTGCAGCAGCAAGGCGTTCAGCGCCGGGGTGAATTCCAGCGCGTGGTACTGCATGGTGTTGAACAGGGTGATGCCGGTGAGCGCGAGCAGGCCGACCAGCTTCCAGTGCCGGCGCAGCAGCGGCCAGTCCGCCCGCATCGAGCGCCAGGCGAAGGGCAGCAGAATCAGCACCGCCAGCGCCCAGCGCAGCCAGGCGAGGCTCGCCGGCGGCACATGGCCGGCGACATGCCGTCCCATCACGATATTGCCCGCCCAGAACAGCGGGACGAGCGTGAGCAGCAGATAGGGCGCGTCGAACAGGCGGCGGAACATCAGCGGGCCCGGGTGCGAACGGGTGGCCCGCCGAGGCTTTAGCGCATTTCCCCCGTGCTGGCGCCGCCGGGCGGGAGGCGCCAGCATGAAATCTTCTGATCTATCGCCGCGCGCCGGCGATGCGTCGCGCGGCGGGCAGGGCTCACCCGGCGGGGCGGATCACGGCCCGCGTGCCCCAGGGGTCGGTGACGGCAAAGCCGTGCGGGCGCGCCGTCACCGCCTCGCCCGCCGCCGTCAGGCGTGCGCGCACCGCGTCCACGGCGGCGGCGTCGGGCAGCACGACCTCATACTCGACGAGGCCAACGCTGTTGGCGGGGGCCGCGCCGCTATTGCGGCTGTGCCAGATGTTCAGGCCGAGATGGTGGTGATAGCCGCCGGCGCTGACGAACAGCGCGCCGGGATAGCGCTCCGTCGTGATCGCGAAGCCGAGCCCATCGACATAGAAATGCCGGGCGCGCGCCAGCTCGCCGACCTGAAGATGCACATGGCCGACGCGCGTGCCCTCGGGCATCGGGGCATCGAGCGGCACGCCTTCGGGCACATCGGCGAGCAGGTTGCGCAGGTCGAGCGGATGCGTCGCCATCTCGATCGTCGCCCTGTCCCAGCGCCAGTCGCTTTCCGGCCGGTCGCGATAGATTTCGATGCCGTTGCCGTCGGGGTCGTCGAGATAGAGCGCCTCGCTGACCAGATGGTCGGAGGCGCCGAGCCGCACGCCCTGCGCCACCAGCCGGCGCAGCACCACGGCGAGGGCGGGCCGATCCGGGACCAGCAGGGCGACATGGAACAGGCCGGTGGTGCCGGCCGGGCGCGCATGGGCATCGGGCGCGCCGACCAGCTCGATCAGCGTCTCATGGCCAACGCCCAGGCGCAGGCTGCCATCCTCGCCCTTGCCGAGCAGCGCGAGCCCCACCGTGCCGGTGTAGAAGGCGGCCGAGCGCGCCGCGTCACGCACGCGCAGGCGCACCGCGCCAAGGCGCAGGGCGGCGGGCAGGGCGGAAGCGGCGGCGGGCGACGGGGCGGCGGAAAGCGTGTTCATGGCGGTTCCTCGGGGGAGCATTCATCTCTTGCCACTAAGGTCGTGCAATACCGATCGTGCCGCAATGGCGGGTTGATTGCGGCGTTGCAATACCGACCTGCCATTGCCGCCAGGGCCGGCGGCTTGTGCATCGCGTCAACGGCATGGCCCGCGTTCTTGCCTCTCCCGGTGTCATCCCTTAAGACGAAGCAGCCCCGGTCGGACGTTCGCCGGGGCTTTGTCTGTGCGCGGGCACGGCACGCCGCCGCACCCCGCCTCGCAATGCAGGAGCGTGGCTCGTGGCGAATGTGGTCGTCGTCGGTTCCCAATGGGGCGACGAGGGTAAGGGTAAAATTGTCGATTGGCTGAGCGAGCAGGCGGACGTGGTCGTCCGCTTCCAGGGCGGCCACAATGCCGGGCATACGCTCGTCGTTGGCGACAAGACCTACAAATTGTCGCTGCTGCCGTCCGGTCTGGTGCGCGGCGCCCGGCTGTCGATCATCGGCAATGGCGTTGTGCTCGACCCGTGGGCGCTGGTGGACGAAATCACCCGCATCACCGGCCAGGGCGTCGAAGTGACCCCCGAGCGCCTGCGCGTGGCGGAGAATGTCGCGCTCATCCTGCCGCTGCACCGCGAGCTGGACGCGATTCGCGAAAACGCCTCCGCCGGCACCAAGATCGGCACCACCAAGCGCGGCATTGGCCCGGCCTATGAGGACAAGGTGGGCCGGCGCGCCATCCGCCTGATCGACCTCGCCTCGCCGGAGACGCTGGCCGGCAAGATCGACCGGCTGCTGGCGCACCACAACGCGCTGCGGCGCGGCCTCGGCATCGAGGAAGTGGACGCCGCCCGTCTTGCCGCCGAACTCGCCGAGATCGCCCCCAAGGTGCTGCCCTATATGGACCGCGCCTGGGCGTTGCTGGACGATGAGCGCCGGCGCGGCGCCAAGATCCTGTTCGAGGGCGCGCAGGGCGCGCTGCTCGATGTCGACCACGGCACCTATCCTTTTGTGACCTCCTCCAACACGGTGGCGGCGCAGGCGGCGACGGGCTCCGGCCTCGGACCGGGCGCCATCGGCTATGTGCTCGGCATCACCAAGGCCTACACCACCCGCGTCGGCGAAGGCCCGTTCCCGACCGAACTGCACGACGACACCGGCCGCCGCATCGGCGAGCGCGGTCATGAGTTCGGCACCGTCACCGGCCGTCCGCGCCGCTGCGGCTGGTTCGACGCCACGCTGGTGCGCCAGACCGTGCGCACCTCCGGCATTAACGGCATCGCGCTGACCAAGCTCGACGTGCTGGACGGTTTCGACGAGCTGAAAATCTGCACGCGCTACCGCCTCGACGGGCAGGAGATCGACTATTTCCCCGCCGGGCAGGACGCCCAGGCGCGGGTCGAGCCGGTCTATGTCACCATCGAGGGCTGGAGCGAATCGACCGCGGGTGCCCGTTCCTGGGCCGACCTGCCGGCCGAGGCGGTGAAGTATGTGCGCCTTATCGAGGAACTGATCGGCTGCCCGGTGGCTTTGCTGTCCACCAGCCCCGAGCGCGATGATACGATCCTGGTGCAGAACCCGTTTGAATCCTAGACCTTTTCTCCGGACCTGATCCTCCCCCATGGCCGACTACTACCCGCTCATCGCCCGCGCCGTTGGCGGCCTCCCCGACAAGACGGTGGAGGCGCGCAAGGCTGTCTATGAGCGGGCGCGGCGGGCGCTTCTCGCCCAGCTCACGGCCGTCGATCCGCCGCTTTCGCCGGCCGATGTCACCCGCGAGCAGCAGGCGCTGGAGACGGCGATCGACCGGGTGGAGGCCGATTTCGGCGGAGCGGTTCCGGCCGCTCCGCCCCGTGCCCCGGCGCCGCCACCCGCGCCGGTGAACCCGCCGGCCGCCGTGCCCGCGCCTCCGCCCGTGGCCCGGGCGCCGCTCTCCGCCGCGAATCCGCCGGCGCCATCTGCGACCCCATCTGCGCCGCCCCCGTCGGTGTCGCCTTCCGCCTTCCCCGAGGCGGCCCCGCCGCCGCGCTGGAGCGGGCGCAGCCCGGAGCGGCCGGCGGAGCGGACGCCCGAGGTCGGCACCGGCTTTCACCCCAGCGAAGCGGAAGCCGTGGCCGCCGGGCTGGAGCCGCCGCGCGGCGCCGCCCGCCCGTCCGACTGGCGCAGCGAGGCCGCCCGGCTGGTGCGCGAACGCGAGGCCGGTGAGGCCGCCCAGGAAAACGCCCGCGAGGGCGCGCGTGCCAGTGGCGAAGCGCTGCCTCACGCGGCGGATGCTGGCGAGGAGCCGCCTGCCGCCGAGGCGCCCGCCGCCAAGGGCGGGCGCAGCCGGCTGATCGCCATCGGTCTCTTCGCGCTGCTGCTGATTGCCGGCGGCGTCGTCGGCTATACCCAGCGCGCGACCATCGTGGCGCTTCTGCATGGTGGCAGCGCCGGCACGTCCGCTCCCTCCACGCAGGCGCCGGCTACACCGGCCCGCGCCGATGCGCCGAAGTCCACGGATCGCATCACCCAGGCGAGCGGCGAGCCCGTCTCCGCGCCGGCCAGCGCGCCGCAGGCGCCGGGCGGCGCCGATGCGGGGCAGAGCACCGACCAGCGCGCCGTGCTGTTCGAGGAAAGCCCCGGCGGCGGCGAGCAGGGGCTGCAGCAATATGTCGGCACAGTGGAGTGGAGCACCGAGCAGGCCAGCGCCAGCGCCGGCCAGCCCGCCGATCTCGGCGTGCGGGCGGAGATTTCCATTCCGGCGCGCAATTTCAGCGCCACGCTGACCTTCCGCCGCAACCAGGACCCGTCGATCCCGGCCTCGCATATCGTCGAGGTGCAGTTCAAGCTGCCGCCGGGCTTCGATCTCGGCAACATTTCCAGCGTGCCGGGCGTGCGCGCCAAGGCCTCGGAAGGGGCGCAGGGGGCGCCGCTGGTCGGCCTCGCCGTGCGGGTGGCGCCGAATTATTTCCTGATCGGCCTGTCCTCGCTGCCGACGGATGTGCAGCGCAATCTCGGTTTCATCATCACCCGCAACTGGCTCGACCTGCCGCTGGTGTTCGAGAATGGCCGCCGGGCCATTCTCGTGCTCGACAAGGGCGGGGCCGGGCAGGCGGCGTTCCGCCAGGCCTATACGGCGTGGGGTCTCGCCCCGGCGACGCCGCCGGCGCAGCAGAACCAGAACTAGAACTAGAACCGACGCCCGCCTTCGGCGGCCGAAACACCAGGGGAAGCCGGGGCAAGCCTCGCGCTTCCCTTTTTTGTTGCGCTTCCATCGGCGATGCCGGAGGCCGTTTCCGGTGGGTCAATGTCATGCGTCTGGCGCAAGGGCGGTATCTGGTATGTGGTATGCCACGGACCGGTAGTCTTCGGTATTGTGCGTCGCAACACAGACGCGATCGGAGTCGGCGCATGTTTCAGTCGATCTACCCTCTCCTGCCGCTGCTCATTCTCGGCCATGCGTGGATGACGATCATGATCGTCGAGCTGCTCGGCAATGAGGAGACGGCGGGAATGGCGCCGGAATGCTACCCGGCGTGACATGAAAAAACCCCGCGGCGCCGCCGCGGGGTTTGTCGTCTTCAGGTCCTAGTGGAGTGCCGGTCAGGCGGCGACGCGGCCCTTGAGCACCTCGACCAGCGTCTTGCCGAGCCGCGCGGGGGAGGGGGAGACCACGATGCCGGCCTCTTCCATCGCCGCGATCTTGTCCTCGGCGCCGCCCTTGCCGCCGGAGATGATGGCGCCGGCATGGCCCATGCGGCGGCCGGGAGGGGCGGTGCGGCCGGCGATGAAGCCGACCATCGGCTTCTTGCGGCCGCGCTTGGCTTCGTCCTTGAGGAACTGCGCCGCTTCTTCCTCCGCCGAGCCGCCGATCTCGCCGATCATGACGATGGATTCGGTAGCGTCGTCGGCCAGGAACAGCTCCAGCACGTCGATGAACTCGGTGCCCTTCACCGGGTCGCCGCCAATGCCGACGGCGGTGGTCTGGCCGAGGCCTTCCTGCGAGGTCTGGAACACCGCCTCATAGGTCAGCGTGCCCGAGCGCGAGACGACGCCGACCGAACCCTTCTTGAAGATGTTGGCCGGCATGATGCCGATCTTGCACCCGCCGGCGGTGACGATGCCGGGGCAGTTGGGGCCGACGAGGCGGGACTTGGAACCGTCCAGCGCGCGGCGCACCTTCACCATGTCGAGCACCGGAATGCCCTCGGTGATGCAGACGATGAGCGGGATTTCCGCCGCGATCGCCTCGCAGATGGCATCGGCCGCGCCCGGAGGCGGCACATAGATGACCGAGGCGTCGGCGCCGGTCTTCTCGCGCGCCTCGGCGACGGTGTCGAACACCGGCAGGCCGAGATGGGTGGAGCCGCCCTTGCCCGGCGAGGTGCCGCCGACCACCTGCGAGCCATAGGCCAGCGCCTGCTCGGAGTGGAAGGTGCCGTTCTTGCCGGTGAAGCCCTGGGTGATGATCTTGGTGTTCTTGTTGATGAGGACCGACATCACACAGTCTCCTTCACGGCCTTGACGATCTTCTGCGCGGCATCGTCGAGATCGTCGGCGGGGATGACGTTCAGGCCGCTGTCACGGATGATCTGCTTGCCTTCCTCGACATTGGTGCCCTCAAGGCGCACCACCAGCGGAACCTTGAGCCCGACCGCCTTCACCGCGGCGATGACGCCGCGCGCGATGACATCGCACTTCATGATGCCGCCGAAGATGTTGACGAGGATGCCCTTCACGCTCGGATCGGAGGTGATGATCTTGAACGCCGCCGTCACCTTCTCTTCCGTAGCGCCGCCGCCGACATCGAGGAAGTTGGCCGGGCTTTCGCCATAGAGCTTGATGATGTCGAGCGTCGCCATGGCAAGGCCCGCGCCGTTGACCATGCAGCCGATCGTGCCGTCGAGCGCGATATAGGCTAGATCGTACTTCGAGGCCTCGATTTCCTTGGCGTCTTCCTCGGTCTCGTCGCGCAGCGCCACCACATCGGCGTGGCGGTAGAGCGAGTTGGAGTCGAACGAGATCTTGGCGTCGAGGCACTTCAGCTTGCCGTCCTTGGTGACGACCAGCGGGTTGATCTCGAGCATCGCCATGTCCTTGCCGACGAAGGCGGCATAGAGCTTGGCGACGAGGTCGCCGGCCTGCTTGGCGAGATCGCCGGTGAGGCCGAGCGCCTGCGCGACGGTGCGCCCGTGATGGGGCATCACGCCGGTGGCGGGGTCGACGGAGAAGGTGTGGATCTTCTCAGGGGTGGAGTGGGCGACTTCCTCGATGTCCATGCCGCCTTCGGTGGACACGACGAAGGCGATGCGCGAGGTGGCGCGGTCGACGAGGGCGGAGAGGTAGAACTCCTTGTCGATGTCGGAGCCTTCCTCGATATAGACGCGGTTGACCTGCTTGCCGGCCGGGCCGGTCTGGATCGTCACCAGCGTCTTGCCGAGGATCTGCTTGGCATTGGCGGCCGCTTCGGCGGCGGATTTGACGACGCGCACGCCGCCCTTCTCGCCCGCATCGGCTTCCTTGAACTTGCCCTTGCCGCGCCCGCCGGCGTGGATCTGGCTCTTCACCACCCAGACGGGGCCGGCGACCTTGGCCGCGGCGGCTTCCGCCTCGGCGGCGTCGAGAATGGCAACGCCATTCGGCACCGGTACCCCGTATTCGCGGAGCACTCCCTTGGCCTGATACTCATGGATGTTCATTAATTCCGCTCCTCCACAACCGGCGGGTCGGGAGAGCCGCCCCGGCCCTCCCGTCGATTGGCGTATCCTATTTCCCTATAGGCGCACACGCGCCAAGACGCTACTGCGCCGAAACGCAGACACCCTATGCCGCTACTGCACGAAGGTGTTGCTCAGCGTCCCGATGCCCTCGATCACGATTTCCACCGTGTTGCTCGGGGCCTTCATCACACCGACGCCGACCGACGTGCCGCAGCAGATGATGTCGCCGGGGTTCAGTGTCATGTCGTGCGAAATGCGGCTCACCAGCTGGCGGGCCGAAAAGACCATGTCGCTGATCGGGTAGTTCTGGCGCTCGTCGCCATTGAGCACCGTGCGCACGACGAGGCTGGCGGGATCGACATCGGTCGCCACCACCGGCCCGAACGGGCCGAAGCCGTCGAAGCTCTTGGCCCGCACCCATTGGGCGAAGGTGGCGTCCTTGTTGATGATGTCGGCCGCGGTGATGTCGTTCACGCAGGTATAGCCGAAGATGTAGCCGTCGGCCTCTTCTTCGGAGACGGCGGTGGCCTTCTTGCCGATGACGATGCCGAGCTCGCCCTCATAGACGACCTTGCCGTCATAGGAGGCCGGCCGGTGCACGGTGGCCCCGGGGCTGGTGAGGCAGGAACCGGCTTTGAGCAGATAAAGCGGATCGGCCGGAACCGGCGAATTGATCTTGGCCGCGAGGGCGTGGAAATTGTTCCACAGCGCGATGACCTTGGTCGGCTCCGTCGGGGCGAGGAGCTCGACCTCGGAGAGCGCGATGCGCTCTCCGGTCGGCGTGGCGCCAGCGAACATGTCGCCGCTGTGAACCGCGATGGTGTCGCCCTCGAGCGTGCCGAAGCCGGCAGCGCCCGAGCGCTGGTAACGAACCCAATGTGTCATTGTCTCGCCGAACTCAGTTGTAGCAGCCGGCGATCTGCGCGCGCTGGCGAACCAGCGAGAGCACAACGTCGATGGTCGGGGTCGGGATGCCGGCGAGGCGGCCCATTTCCTGGACGACGGTGACGAGCGCGTCGATTTCCATGGCGCGGGAGCGTTCGAGATCCTGCAGCATGGAGGTCTTGTGCGCGCCGACGGCGCCCGCGCCGTCAATGCGGCGCTCGACGCCGACGCGGAAATTGACGCCCGACTGGACGGCGATTTCCTGCGCTTCCAGCATCATCGCCTTGGCGACCGCGCGGGTGCCGGGATCGGAGGCGATCACGTCCAGCGTCGCGTGGGTGAGGGCGCTGATCGGGTTGAAGCAGAGATTTCCCCACAGCTTCAGCCACAGCTCGTCGCGGATGTTGGGCAGAACCGGCGCGCGCATGCCGCCGGCGGCGAAGGCTTCCGAGAGCTTGGTGGCGCGGTCGGTGATCTCGCCGGAGGGCTCGCCCAGCGGGAACTTGTCGCCATAGACGTGCTTGATGACGCCCGGCTCGACCACTTCGGTCGCGGGATAGACGATGCAGCCAATGGCGCGCTCCGGGCGCAGGCCGTTCCACTGCTTGCCGCCGGGATCGACGCTTTCCAGCGTCTTGTTCTCCAGCTGATCGCCATGCTTGTAGTAGTACCAGTAGGGCACGCCGTTGACGGCGGTGACCACGGCGGTGTCGTTGCCGAGCAGCGGCTGCATGGCGTCGACGACGCCCGGCACCGAATGGGCCTTGAGCGCGACGATCACATAGTCCTGCGGGCCGAGTTCGGCCGGGTTGTCGGAGCAGGGAATGTGCTCGACACGCTCTTCGCCGTCGATGAGCAGCTTGAGGCCGTTCTTCTTCATGGCCTCGAGATGGGCGCCACGGGCAACGAGGCTGACATCGACGCCCGCCCGCTTGAGCTGGACGCCAACATAACCGCCGATCGCGCCGGCACCATAGATGCAGACCTTCATGGGACTCCCTCCTATGTCCAGGCTGCCCCCGCGGCGCCCGGACTTGTTTGGTATTTTGTATGCCATGATTAGGTGCAATGAGCCCCTAGTCAAGAGCGAAGGCACGGGCGTGATAAAACGTCGCGCATGTTTAGCCGCTTCGCTTATCCCAGCGGGGCGTGTTTGCGACGTGTCGCTTAAGTTACTTCGCGAAGGACCGGCTTGTCCACGGTGTATAGGCCAGAACAATTGTCTGAATGAATACGCAAAAGACGTCGCGGGGCGTCGGATTTCACTGGCGGGACAGCAGTGCTTACTTTTCTCGTCAGAAACAGTTCGGGGGCGCCAAGCGCCCCCGAAGGTCGTTCTGAATTATGAATGCAGATGCGCTCAGGCGTCCGGCGCGACGGTGTGATTGGCCATCAGTTCCAGCGCCTTGACGAGGGCCGAGTGGTCCCAAGCCGAGCCGCCATTGGCGGCGCAGGTGCTGAACAGCTGCTGCGCCAGCGCGGTGGAGGGCAGGGCCATCTGCATCTGACGCGCGCCGTTGAGGGCGAGGTTCAGGTCCTTCTGGTGCAGCTCGATGCGGAAGCCCGGATTGAAGGTGCGCTTGATCATGCGCTCGCCATGGACTTCCAGAATGCGCGAATTGGCGAAGCCGCCCATCAGCGCCTGGCGCACCTTGGCCGGGTCTGCACCCGCCTTGGAGGCGAAGAGCAGCGCCTCGCCGACGGCGAGGATGTTCAGCGCGACGATGATCTGGTTCGCCACCTTGGTGGTCTGGCCGTCGCCATTGCCGCCGACGAGGGTGATGTTCTTGCCCATCTTCTCGAAGAGCGGCTTCACCGTCTCGAATGCGCCCTCGGGGCCGCCGACCATGATGGTGAGCGAGGCCGCCTTGGCGCCGACCTCGCCGCCCGAGACCGGGGCGTCGAGATAGTCGCAGCCGAGTTCGTTGATCTTCTTGGCGAACTCCTTGGTCTCCACCGGCGCGATCGAGGACATGTCGACCACGATCTTGCCCGGGGTGAGGCCGGCGGCGATGCCGTTCTCGCCGAACAGGGCGGCGTTCACATGCGGGGTGTCCGGCACCATGGTGATGATGATGTCGGCGTTCTTGGCGACTTCGGTGCCGCTGGCGCAGGCCACGCCGCCCTTGCCGGTCAGCTCGGCCGGAACCGGCTTGACGTCGTAGAGATAGAGCGTGTGGCCGGCGTCGATGAGATGACCGGCCATGGGCGCGCCCATGATGCCGAGACCGACAAATCCAACATTCGCCATCGTCTTATCCTCGTTTTCCCAGACGTTTCGTTTCTTGACCGACGCAGCCTCACGCCGCGCCGGTGAGTTCCTTCAGCCAGCCGAGGCCGGCGGCCGTTTCGCCCTTCGGCTTGTATTCGCAGCCGACCCAGCCCTCGTAGCCGATGGCGTCGAGATGGCCGAACAGGAAGGGGTAGTTGATCTCGCCGGTGCCGGGCTCGTTGCGGCCGGGATTGTCGGCAAGCTGGATATGCGCGATCTGGGACAGGTTCGCCTCGATGGTGCGGGCGAGATCCCCTTCCATGATCTGCATGTGGTAGATGTCGTACTGGATGAAGAGGTTGTCGGAACCGACCTCTTCGATGATCGCCTTCGCCTGCTTGGTGTAGTTCAGGAAGAAGCCGGGAATGTCTCGGGTGTTGATCGGCTCGATCAGCAGCTTGAGACCGGCTTCCTTGATCTTCGGCGCGGCGAACTTCAGATTGTTGACGAAGGTATTGTGCAGCAGCTCGCGATCGGCGCCCGCGGGGGCGATGCCGGCGAGGATATTGACCTGCGGGCAGCCGAGCGCCGTGGCGTAGGAGATCGCCTTGTCGACGCCGGCGCGGAACTCGTCCACGCGCTCGGGCAGGATGGCGATGCCGCGCTCACCCGCGCCCCAATTGCCGGCGGGGAGATTGTGCAGCACTTGGCTGAGATTGTTGGCCTTGAGCTTGGCGACCAGTTCCTCGACCGGGAAGTCATAGGGGAACAGGTACTCAACGCCGGTGAAGCCGGCGGCGGCGGCCTTCTCGAAACGATCGAGGAAGGGCACCTCGTTGAACAGCATGGTGAGATTGGCGGCAAAACGGGGCATGGACCGCTCCTAGGGTATTCGGAAGATGGACGGGCTCCCTCTCCCCGGCGGGGAGAGGGGTGGGGTGAGGGGGGCTAGCGCTGGAGGAGGCTTATCCCCTCACCCGCCGCTGCGCGGCGACCTCTCCCCAACGGGGAGAGGAAAGTAAAGGCTAATCGGTTCGCGTATCAGCGCGAAAACACCCTCACGCCTTGGCCGCGTCTTCCAGCGGCAGGTCGAGGACTTCCTCGAACTCGTTCACCGCGTCGATCTCGGTGCCCATGGCGATGTTGGTGACGCGCTCGAGGATGAACTCCATCACGACCGGCACCTGGTGCTCCTTCATCAGCGCCTTGGCCTTGACGAAGGCGTCCTTGAACTCGTTCGGCGAGGAGACGCGCACCGCCTTGCAGCCGAGGCCTTCGGCCACCGCCACGTGATCGACGCCATAGCCGGCATTTTCCTCGGCATTGATGTTGTCGAAGGCGAGCGAGACCTCGAAGTCCATGTTGAAGCCGCGCTGCGCCTGACGGATCAGCCCGAGATAGGAGTTGTTCACCACCACATGGATGTAGGGCAGCTTGTGCTGGGCGCCGACCGCCAGTTCCTCGATGAGGAACTGGAAGTCATAATCGCCGGAGAGCGCGACGATCTCCGCGTCCGGGTCCGCCGCGCGCACGCCGAGCGCCGCCGGCAGGGTCCAGCCGAGCGGGCCGGCCTGGCCGCAATTGATCCAGTTGCGCGGCTTGTAGACGTGCAGCATCTGCGCGCCGGCGATCTGGCTGAGGCCGATGGTGGAGACGTAGCGCGTGTCGCGGCCGAACGCCTCGTTCATCTCCTCATAGACGCGCTGCGGCTTCAGCGGCACGTTGTCGAAATGCGTCTTGCGCAGCATGGTCTTCTTGCGGTCGAGGCATTCCTTGGCCCAGGCGGAGCGGTCCTTCAGCTTGCCGGCGGCCTTGTATTCCTTCGCCACCTCGATGAAGAGGTCGAGCGCCGCGCCGGCATCGGAGACGATGCCGAGATCCGGGCCGAACACGCGGCCGATCTGGGTCGGCTCGATGTCGACGTGAATGAACTTGCGGCCCTTGGTGTAGACATCGACCGAGCCGGTGTGGCGGTTCGCCCAGCGATTGCCGATGCCGAACACGAAGTCCGAGGCCAGCATGTTGGCATTGCCGTAGCGGTGCGAGGTCTGCAGGCCGCACATGCCGGCCATCAGGTCGTGGTCATCAGGAATGGTGCCCCAGCCCATCAGGGTCGGGATGACGGGCACGCCGGTCAGCTCGGCGAACTCGACCAGCTTGTCGGAGGCGTCGGCATTGATGATGCCGCCGCCCGAGACGATGAGCGGGCGCTCCGCCTCGTTCAGCATGGCGATGGCCTTCTCGGCCTGCTTGCGCGTCGCCTTGGGCTTGTAGACTTCGAGCGGGGAATAGGTCTCCTCGTCGAACTCGATCTCGGCCAGCTGCACGTCGATCGGCAGGTCGATCAGCACCGGGCCGGGACGGCCGGAGCGCATGACGTGGAAGGCCTGCTGGAACACCATCGGCACCAGCGCCGGCTCGCGGACCATGACCGCCCATTTGGCGACCGGCTTGGCGATGGACTCGATGTCCACCGCCTGGAAGTCTTCCTTGTAGAGCCGGGCGCGCGGGGCCTGGCCGGTGATGCACAGGATCGGGATCGAATCGGCGGAGGCCGAATACAGGCCGGTGATCATGTCGGTGCCGGCCGGGCCGGACGTGCCGATACACACGCCGATATTGCCGGCCTTGGCGCGGGTATAGCCTTCGGCCATGTGCGAGGCGGCCTCGACATGGCGGGCGAGCACGTGGCGCGTCTGGCCATAGGCGCGCATCGCGGAATAGAGCGGATTGATCGCGGCACCGGGAACGCCGAAGGCGGTGGTGACGCCTTCCATTGCGAGAATCCGGATCGCCGCATCGACGGCACGCATCTTGGCCATGGCACTTCCTCCTCGCGTCGCAGGTCCGGCGGGGGCTCGCCCCTTCGACGGGGCTGGCGGCGCCCGGCACCGGCCTGTTCGACCTGTTCAAAACACTTGTCCGGCACCGCACGGCGCCGCCTTGCGCGGGGGTCGCGGAACCCGGGCGCATGCTGCGGGGCGGTATCATTCTTTCCGCACTGCGGAATGAATTTCCGAAATCGCGGAAAACATGCCACGCCGGAGCTATTTCCGCAATACGGGATATATTTCTGGTTTGCGAAAAATGTGCGGATGCGCCTTTATGCGGGGAGGCGGCCCCGCCGGCCGATGGCATAGGCTGTGGCGCGTAGGCAGCAGGGCCGGGCGGTGCGATGGTGTGCTCCCTTTCGGAGGTGATCTGCGGATGAATCAGGATGTTCCGACCGTGCGCCGCCGCGGCCGCCCTTCCTCCGCGACCGGTACCGAGGGCGGCGGCGAGGTGCAGTCGCTCGACCGCGCCATCGCGCTCCTGGAAGTGCTGGCGCTGTCCGACGGCCTGACGCTGAGCGAGGTGGCGCGCGCTGCCGAACTGCCGACCTCCACCGTCCACCGCCTGCTCACCACGCTGGAACGGCGCGGCCTGGTCGGCCATGACGCGGCGACCGGGCTGTGGATGGTCGGCATCGGCCTGTTCCGTGTCGGCTCGGCCTATTTGCGCATCCGCAAGCTGCCCGAGATCGCCCGCGCGCTGCTGCGCGAGCTCTCGCACGGGGTGAACGAGACGGTGAACCTGTCGCTGATCGAGGGGCCGCATCTCGTCTGCGTCGCGCAGGTGGAAAGCCATGCCGCGGTGCGCGCCTTCTTCCGCATCGGCGGCGATCTGCCGATCCACGCCTCGGGCGGCGGCAAGGCCATTCTCTCCGCCATGAACCCGGAGGCACGGCGCGCCTGGCTCGGCGGCGACCAATTGCAGCGCTTCACCGAGCACACCCATATCAGCCGGCGCGCCCTGCAGGCGGACCTTGCCGAGATTGCCGAGCGCGGCTTCTCCATCGACGATGAGGAGCACACGCCGGGCATGCGCTGCGTGGCGGCGGCGGTGCTGGACGAATGGCGCGAGCCGGTGGGGGCGATCTCGATCTCCGCGCCGACCGTGCGCATGCCGCCCGAGCGCATCGCCGATCTCGGCGCCCGCGTGCGCGAAGCGGCGCGGCGGCTGACCACGCAGTATTCGGGGCGATGATCTGAAGACCACATAGTTGAATAAGTGCGTCCCCGCAACCGGTGCTACAAGCGCGTGCCGAAGCGGAAGGGACGCACATGATCAGCGCCCACGACTTGATCGAATGGGGGCACACGCCCGGGGCCTGGTTTGGCAGCGCCCTCCAACAGGCCAATGCGCTACTCGCTAAGGGCGCGAGCCTCGACGATGTGCGGCTCATGATTGCCGCGCTCGCTCCTCCGGAGGTCGCGCAGCTGCCCTTGCAGCCGGAAGGTGCGGTTGAGGTGCGGGCGAACATTCTGCCCAACAGCGCGGCGGATGAGGCCAACATCGCGGAAGTCATGCGGGCGATGGCGGTTCTGGCGCGCGTGCCGACCATCCGCGCGGCCGCGGTGATGCCGGATGCGTGCCCAGCGGGCATCATCCCGGTCGGGGGCGTCGTCGCGGCAGAAAACGCGCTGCACCCCGGCCTGCACTCGGCGGATATCTGCTGTTTGGTTGCTTTCGCAAATCTGGGGCGAGCCGATCCGAAGCAGGTGCTGGACCGGGCCATGGAAGTCACCCATTTCGGGTGGGGCGGCCGTGTGGGCGATCAGGTCCAGCCGATGCCGGAGGACATCCGCGCACGCGTGGCCGCCAATCCTTATCTGAGCCGCAAGCCTTTTCCGCTGGATGCGCACTTCGCCACCCAGGGGGACGGGAACCATTTCCTCTTCGTCGGACGGCTGCGGTCCACCGACGAGGTCTGCATCGTGACGCATCATGGCAGCCGCGGGCCGGGAGCGACGCTCTATACCGCCGGCATGAAGGATGCGGAGCGGTTTCGTCTGGCACTGTCACCTGCAACGCCGGCAGGTGCGGGCTGGCTGCCGGCCGATACGACGGAGGGCCAGAATTACTGGGAGGCTCTTCAGATCCTGCGCGACTGGACGCGCGCGAGCCATCGCCGCATCCACGAACTGGTGGCTCAGAAGGTGGGTCACGAGATTCGCGACTGGTTCTGGAACGAGCACAATTTCGTCTTCCGGCGCGCCGACGGCCTCTATTGGCACGCCAAGGGCGCGACCCCGGGCTGGGCGGAATATGACCGAACGCTTGTTCCCATGAACATGGCCGAGCCTATTCTCATCACCCGTGGGACGGGGAGTGTGAACGGGCACGGCTTCCTGCCGCATGGGGCGGGACGCAATTTCAGCCGGACGCGGTTCCTGAGCGCGAATCCCGATGTAGCGCCGCCGTCCGGTATCGATCTTCGGGCGTATTCCGGCGTGCACGATCGGAGCGAATTGCCGCAAGCCTACAAGAGTGCGGCCGAGGTGCGCGCGCAGATGCGGCACTTCGATCTGGCCGAGATTCTCGATGAGGTGCTGCCCTATGGGAGCATCATGGCGGGGCAGCAGCCTCCGGAGCCGTGGCGCGTGAAGCGGATGGAACGGCGGCGCGCCACCCAGCAGGAAGCCGAACCAGGGTAAAAAAAGCCGGCGCTCGTCGCGCCGGCGTTAGTCGCCTAGGAGGAACCGAACGTTGGGTGAACCCTTCGTCCTGCTCCGGGAGGCTCGTGGGCTTTTCCCTCTCCGCCACATCTGCCGCGCGGCGTGAAAGGGAAGGCCGATAGGTTCCGCGCCGGTGAGCGCGGGACGGAGCGGCGCGGGCGCCGCTCCGAATGCCGGTCAGACCGTAACGATCAGACCGCCTTGGCGTCGTGCATCGCGGCGATTTCTTCCTGCGAATAGCCGAGCTGGGCGAGCACTTCGTTGGTGTGCTGGCCGAGCAGCGGCGAGGCGGTGACCTCGACTTCCACGTCCGAGAACTTGATCGGCGAGCCGACGGTCAGGTACTTGCCGAGCTTGGGGTGATCGACCTCGACCACGGTGCCGCTCTTGCGCAGCGACGGGTCGTTGGCGATTTCCTTCATCGACAGCACCGGGGCGCAGGGGATGTCGAACTTGCGCAGGATGTCGATGGCCTCGAACTTCGTCTTGTCGGCGAGCCAGGACTCGATGAAGGCGAAGATGTCGAAGATCTTGTCCTGACGGGCTTCGGCGGTGTTGTAGGCCGGATCGTCGATCCACTCCGGCTTGCCCAGCGCCTTGCAGATCGGCGCCCAGGCATGGCCCTGAATGGTGAAGTAGATGTAGGCGTTCGGGTCGGTCTCCCAGCCCTTGCACTTCAGCACCCAGCCCGGCTGACCGCCGCCGCCGGCATTGCCGCCGCGCGGAACGACATCCGAGAACTCGCCATGCGGGTACTGCGGATATTCTTCGAGATAGCCCAGCGCATCGAGGCGCTGCTGGTCGCGCAGCTTGACGCGGCAGAGGTTGAGCACCGAATCCTGCATCGACACGGCGACCTTCTGGCCCTTGCCGGTCTTCACCTTCTGGTGCAGCGCGGTCAGGATGCCGATGGCGAGGTGCATGCCGGTGTTGGAGTCGCCGAGAGCGGCGGCCGACACGGTCGGGGGGCCATCCCAGAAGCCGGTGGTGGAGGCGGCACCGCCCGCGCACTGCGCGACGTTCTCGTAGACCTTCAGGTCCTCATAGGCGTGGCCTTCCGAGAAGCCCTTCACCGAGGCGAGGATCATGCCCGGGTTGAGCGACTGGATGTGCTCCCAGGTGAAGCCCATGCGGTCGAGCGCGCCGGGGCCGAAATTCTCGACCATCACGTCCGACTCCTTGATCAGCTTGGTCAGGACTTCCTTGCCCTGCGCCGTCTTGGTGTCGAGCGTCAGCGAACGCTTGTTGGAGTTCAGCATGGTGAAGTACAGCGCGTCGGCGTCCTTGACATGACGCAGCTGCGAGCGCGTGACATCGCCCGCGCCGGGGCGCTCGACCTTGATCACGTCGGCGCCGAACCAGGCAAGAAGCTGCGTGCAGGCCGGACCGGCCTGAACGTGCGTGAAATCGATGATCTTAATACCTTCGAGGGGCTTAGACATTGTAGTCGACTTCCCTTTTCGCGTTAACAGTCCGGACGGAGGCTCACCCTGCCGCCGGATTGAGGCCTCCATCCCGCGGATGAAGGCTTTCGTCTCCCCATGCTCCCCGGCGCTGTTCAGCTCCGGCGGGCATCTCCCAGGGGGTGATCGACTTCGGAACGATTCACGACTTCTTTTCGTCCACCCTGGCCTCACATCCCGCCGGCGCCGCGCCTTGTGCGGCCTTCCGGCGGAATGTCTCGTTGCGGGCATGCCGCGGTGGCCCGCGCCATGCCCGTATCGTCACGCGACGCCTCCCGCCGCCGGGAGGCGCGTCAGGCGCGCAGGATCACTCCGCCGCCAGCGCCACGGGGGCGCCGACCGCGCCGGAAGCCTTGATGTGCTCGATCTCGTCGCCGCCGAGGCCGAGAACCTCGGCGAGGATTTCCTCGGTGTGCTCGCCCAGCAGCGGCGAACGCTCGACCGCGACATCATTGTCCGACAGCTTGATCGGGTTGCCGACGGTCAGATACTTGCCGCGCGTGGGATGGTCGATCTCCACCAGCGTGCCGGTCGCGTAGAGCGACTCGTCCTCGGCGATCTCCTTCATCGAGAGCACCGGGCCGCAGGGGATGTCGACCTTGTTGAGGATTTCCATCGCTTCGAACTTGGTGTGGGCCATGGTCCACGATTCGATGCGGTGGAAGATCTCGTTGAGATGCGGAAGGCGGGCCGCCGGCGTGGCGTAGTTCGGGTCGGTCTTCCACTCCGGCTCGCCGATGACGTCGCAGATCTTCCCCCAGACCGGCGCCTGGGTGATGAAATAGATGTAGGCGTTGGGATCGGTCTCCCAGCCCTTGCACTTCAGGATACGGCCGGGCTGGCCGCCGCCGGAATCATTGCCGGCGCGGGGCACGGTGTCACCGAAGGGGAAGCCCTCGCCGAACTGGCTGTATTCGCGCAGCGGGCCGCGATCGAGGCGCTGCTGGTCGCGCATCTTCACGCGGCAGAAATTCAGCACCGCGTCCTGCATGGCGCAGAGCACCTTCTGGCCACGGCCGGTCAGCGTGCGCTGGTAGAGCGCGGTGACGATACCGAGGGCGAGGTGCAGGCCGGTGCCGGAATCGCCGATCTGCGCGGCGGTGACGAGCGGCAGCCCGTCGCGGAAACCCGTGGTCGAGGCGGAACCGCCGGTGCACTGGGCGACGTTCTCATAGACCTTGCAGTCCTCGAACGGGCCGGGGCCGAAGCCCTTCACCGAGGCGAGGATGATGCGGGGGTTCAGCTCCTGGATGCGTTCCCAGCTGAAGCCCATGCGGTCGAGCGCGCCCGGGGCGAAATTCTCGACCATCACGTCGCAGATCTTCACCAGCTCCTCGAGGACCTTCTTGCCCTCGGGATTCTTGGTGTCGAGCGTGATGGAGCGCTTGTTGGAGTTCAGCATCGTGAAGTAGAGGCTGTCCGCATTGGGGACATCGCGCAGCTGGGCGCGGGTGACATCACCTTCGCCCGGGCGCTCTACCTTGATCACATCGGCCCCGAACCACGCGAGAAGCTGCGTGCAGGTGGGGCCGGACTGAACATGGGTGAAATCGAGGACGCGAACGCCGTCCAATGCCTTGCCCATGGGGTTCCTCTCAAGATGACCCGGCTTTTCGCCGTTGTGTCTTTGTTACTTAGGGAATGGGACGGGTGGGGATATTGCCGCTCCCCACCCGTCCCGGTTTGACTTACTTCTTCTTCACGACGCTCTGCGGGTTCAGGCTGCCGATGTTGCCGCTTTCGCTGCCGGCGGCCGGATCGATCACGGCGTTGATGAGGGTCGGCTTGCCGCTGTCCATCGCCTCGTCCACGGCGCGCTTGAGCTCGTCCGGGGTGGTGACGTGGACGCCGACGCCGCCGAAGGCTTCCATCATCTTGTCGTAGCGCGAGTCGGCGACGAAGACGGTGGTGCCGGGATCACGGCCGGTCGGGTCGGTGTCGGTGCCGCGATAGATGCCGTTATTGTTGAAGATAACGACGCAGACCGGCAGGTTGTAGCGGCAGATCGTCTCCACCTCCATGCCGGAGAAGCCGAAGGCCGAGTCGCCCTCGACCGCCAGAACCGGCTTGCCGGTTTCCACGGCGGCGCCGATGGCGAAGCCCATGCCGATGCCCATCACGCCCCAGGTGCCCACGTCCAGGCGCTTGCGCGGCTCGTACATGTCGATGACGCCGCGGGCGAGGTCGAGCGTGTTGGCGCCTTCATTGACCAAGATCGCGTCGGGACGCTCCTTGATCACCTGCTTGAGCGCACCCAGAGCCGAGTGGAAGTCCATCGGCGTCGAGTTCTTCAACAGCCGCTGGGACATCTTGGAGATGTTGACTTCCTTGCGGGCGTTGATCGCGCCGATCCACTCCTGCGAGGGGGCGGTCCAGCCGGACTTGATGCCCTCGTTCAGGGCCTCGATCACCGAGCCGATGTCGCCGACGAGCGGCGCCGCGATCTCGACGTTCGAATCCATTTCCTTGGGCTCGATGTCGATCTGGATGAACTTCTTCGGGGCATCGCCCCAGGTCTTGCCCTTGCCGTGCGAGAGCAGCCAGTTGAGGCGGGCGCCGACGAGGACGACCACGTCGGAATCCTTCAGCACCGTCGAGCGGGCGGCGCCGGCCGAGAGCGGATGGGTGTCGGGCAGCAGGCCCTTGGCCATCGACATCGGCAGGAAGGGGATGCCGGAGGTTTCGATGAAGGAGCGGATCGCCTCGTCGGCCTGCGCGTAAGCCGCGCCCTTGCCGAGGATGACGAGCGGCTTCTTCGCCGACTTCAGCACGTCGAGCGCGCGGGTGACCGCGGCCGGGGAGGGGAGCTGCGCCGGGGCGGCGTCGATCACCTTGACCAGCGACTTGGCGCCGGCGTCGGCGTCCATCACCTGCGAGAACAGCTTGGCCGGCAGGTCGAGATACACGCCGCCGGGACGGCCGGAAACCGCCGCGCGGATGGCGCGGGCGACGCCGATGCCGATATCGGCCGCATGCAGCACGCGGAACGCGGCCTTACAGAGCGGCTTGGCGATGGCGAGCTGGTCCATTTCCTCATAGTCGCCCTGCTGGAGGTCGACGATCTCGCGCTCGGAGGAGCCGGAGATGAGGATCATGGGGAAGCAGTTGGTGGTGGCGTTCGCCAGGGCGGTGAGGCCGTTGAGGAAGCCCGGCGCCGAGACGGTGAGGCACACGCCCGGCTTCTTGGTCAGAAAGCCGGCGATGGCGGCGGCGTTGCCGGCGTTCTGCTCATGGCGGAACGAGATCACGCGGATGCCTTCGGCCTGCGCCATGCGGCCGAGGTCCGTGATCGGAATCCCGGGCACGCCGTAGATGGTGTCGATATCGTTCAGTTTGAGCGCATCGATGACCAGGTGGAAGCCGTCGGTGAGCTCCTGTTCGGTCTCGGTGGCGGCATTCACGTCAATAACCTGTGCGACTGCGGACATCCCGTATTCCCTCCCAAACGTCCTTCGGCGGGTTCATGCCGCCCTAATCTAGGTCTACGTGGTTCTCGACATGCTCAGCGAGCCGGAGCGTGTGGTCGCGCACCAAACGCTCGGCGCGGTCCGCGTCCCGCGCCTCGAGAGCAAGAATGATCTCCAGATGGTCGGAGGCCGAACGCTGCGCCCGGTCCATCTCGAAGATCGTGCGGTGGCGGATGGCCCGTACATGGAAGAACAGGTTTTCCGTCATCGCCACGAGCAGCGAAGAGCCGCTCAGCCGGATCAGCGCCTGGTGAAACGCGATATTCGCACTCGAATATTCGTCGCACCGGTCGCGCTCGATCCGCGCCAGATCGAACTTCTTGAACAACGTCCTCAGCTCGGCGATCGCCTCGTCGCTTGCGCGCTGCGTGGCAAGGCGGGCCGCCATGCTTTCCAGTGCCGCCCAGGCCTCGATCATCTGGATGATCTCGGTCTTGGAGCGGCGAACCACCATAATTCCCCGCCGGGGCACGGCGCGGAGCAGGCCTTCCTGCTCCAGCATCGCGACCGCCTCGCGGATCGGCGTCCGGCTTGCGCCGAGACGCTCGGAAATATCCCGCTCGTCGAGCAGCATCGGCTCGCTCGAGCCGTAAATATTCATGTGCGTGATAGCTTCCTTGAGAGCGGCGTAGGCCTTGCTCTTGAAGCTCTCCTTGGCCGGCAGGCGTTCGATGGTCAGACCATTCTCACCGCTTTGCCAGGGCTTGCTCTCAACTGCTTTGCTGCTCACGGAAGCGTCCTCTGCGGAAAACCCACAGTGGATTTCCGAAAAAGTGGCATACCAAATACCAACATGTCAATTCGCTTGTCCCCGCTGCGGGAACCCCTCCGGCTCCTTTTCCTCACCCGTGCCGCGCGCTTTCTCAGGTCCTGTCTGCCCTAAGGGAAGAGTGCCGGAACGCGCTTGCGTATGCAATATACCACGGGTGGATGCGGCTGGCGAGAGTGTCTGAACACTTTGCTGCGCTGCGCAGTCAAAAGTTCGCCGGCGGTGTTTAGGTAGGACAACTGACGGCCAGGGTCGCGACGCGCACGCGCGGCGGGCGGCGCGGAAAGCCTTTGGCGGTCAGTGCTTTTGAACGCGGGACGCATCCGCGTGCCGAGGGAGAGGCCCGCCGCTCGTGCAGCGGCAGGCGCCTGTGCGCCGCACCATGCCGGCTGTCAGGAGGGGAAGCGGCCGTGCTTCTCCACATGGGCGGCGAGGCCCAGCGTGTGCTCGCGCACGAGTCGTTCGGCGAGGTCGGCATCGCGGGCGACCAGCGCGGCGATGATGGCGCGGTGCTCCTGCAGCGAGCGCTCCGAGCGGTTTTCCTGCCGCACCGAGACGGCGCGGATGCCGCGAATATGGATGAACAGGTTCTCCGTCACCTCGCCGATCATGGCGCAGCCGCCGAGGCGGATGATGGTCTGGTGAAAGCGGATATTGGCGTTCGAGTACTCGTTCATGTGCTCGGCCGGCGCCTCGGCGTCGAAATCGTGGAACATGTCGCGCAGTTCCGCGAGGTCGCGATCGGTGGCGCGACTCGCCGCCAGCCGGGCGGCCATGCTCTCCAGTGCCGCCCAGACGATGATCATGTCGATGATCTCGCGCTTGGACTTGCGCACCACGAAGATGCCCCGGCGTGGCACCGAGCGCACGAAGCCTTCCTGTTCAAGGACGGTCAGCGCCTCGCGGATCGGCGTGCGACTGACACCGAGATCGTGCGAGAGCTGCCGCTCATCGAGCCGGATCTCGCTCTCCTGGCCATACATGTCCATCTCGGTGATGGCCTTCTTGATGGCGTCATAGGCCAGCGTGCGAAGGCTCGTATTGGCGGCGAGAGGCGCGATGTTCAGCCTCATCTGGGTGTCGGCGCTTTCCACGGGCGGTTTCCTCGTCAGTTGATCGGTATCTTGTTCTTGTTGTTGTCCGTCGCAGCGTGGCTGCGGCGCGGCCGGCTTTGGCGGCCTTCACGCGACCCTGTCCTGTCATTGGCGATTCTGTGGCGGATCAAGGCATCGTGAGCATCGTATAACACATACAGAATGTCCATGCGGGAGGCCCCTTACCGGGGCGGTCGCTGCCCGCGTCGACTGTTCCCCTGCGTTTCCGACCGGAGCCTTCCGCACACGTGCCCTGCCGGCGCGCGGGCGTTCGGCGCATCCACGGCGGGAGATGACGCTGCGTAATAATGGGCAAGTATTCCCTATGGGAAGATGCCGCTACGTCACTCTGCGTTCTGCACATGGATCGTGTTCGTGGTATGCAAAATTTTGCATTACCCAAATTTCATAGTATGGTCGTTTCAATGGCTGATTGATGACCCGCCCGGATGGGCGTGCGTAGCGGGCATTCAATAAGAAAACAGAAAATAGTCGGTCGGTTTACGTTGGGAAACGTTCGAGGACAACATGACATCTGACGCAACGGCATCCATCAATAAAAAGCGCTGGCTGCAGCTGGTGTTCGGCGTGATCTGCATGTGCATGATCGCCAACATGCAGTATGGCTGGACCTTCTTCGTCAATCCGATGCAGGAAGCCCATGGCTGGGATCGCGCCGCGATCCAGGTGGCGTTCTCCATCTTCATCGTCACCGAAACCTGGCTCGTGCCGGTTGAGGGCTGGTTCGTCGACAAGTACGGCCCGCGCGTCGTCGTTCTGTTCGGCGGCCTGCTGTGCGGCCTTGCCTGGGTGATCAACTCCTATGCCGACACGCTGACCCTGCTCTATGTCGGTGCGGCCCTGGGCGGTATCGGCGCCGGCGCGGTGTACGGCACCTGCGTGGGCAACTCGCTGAAGTGGTTCCCGGATCGTCGCGGCCTTGCCGCCGGCATCACCGCCGCCGGCTTCGGCGCGGGCTCGGCGCTGACCGTGATTCCGATCCAGAACATGATCAAGAATCAGGGCTATGAGGCCGCCTTCTTCTATTTCGGCGTCGGCCAGGGCGTGGTGATCACGCTGCTCGCCCTCTTCCTCGCTGCGCCGAAGAAGGACCAGATTGCCGCCTTCGCCGCTAATGCCGTGGCCAAGCTCTCCCAGTCGGCCCGCGATTTCGCGCCGAAGGAGATGCTCTCCACCCCGCTGTTCTGGGTGATGTATGCGATGTTCGTCATGATGGCCGCTGGCGGCCTGATGGCGACCGCCCAGCTCGGCCCGATCGCCAAGGATTTCGGCATCGCCGACATTCCGGTGAGCCTGATCGGCATCACCCTGCCGGCGCTGACCTTCGCCGCCGCCATCGACCGCGTGCTCAACGGCCTGACCCGTCCGTTCTTCGGCTGGGTGTCGGACCAGATCGGCCGCGAGAACACCATGTTCGTGGCCTTCGCCATCGAGGGCGTCGGCATCTATGCGCTGAGCGTGCTCGGCCATAACCCGGTGCTGTTCGTCATCCTCACCGGCCTGGTCTTCTTCGCCTGGGGCGAGATCTACTCGCTGTTCCCGGCCATGTGCGGCGATGCCTTCGGCTCGAAGTTCGCCACCACCAATGCCGGCCTGCTCTACACCGCCAAGGGCACGGCGGCGCTGATCGTGCCGTTCACCTCCGTCATCACCACGATGACCGGCAGCTGGCATGCGGTGTTCATCACCGCCGCCGCGCTCAACATCATCGCCGCCGTGATGGCGCTGGTGGTGCTGAAGCCGCTCGCCTCCGCCCATGGTCGCCGAGCGGCGGCGCAGGCGGCCGCGTCGAAGGTGGTGGCGGCCGAGTAAGTCGCCCCCTCTTTCCGTCGCCTTCTTTCAGGGCCCGTCCTCGGACGGGCCCTTTTCTTTTCCGGCCCGCTCCCCAGCGCCCGCTTCTGCGGCGGAGGCGAGCACAGATTGTCAGCATTCCAATTGTAAAGAGCCCGGCAAGCCGGCGCGCCACAGGTGGCGTTTCGTGTCCTCGCCGGGGCGGGCGCGTTGCGCCCCGTGACAACGCCAAGTCATCCTTCCCGAACGTTCCTGATATTCAACTTTTATCTGAATTTGAACTAACGCAGCGGTGCCGCGCGACAACAATGTGACATCTATTAATAACGTTCGCTCCACCAAGTGGAAATTGTACGTTGTCTTTAGGCTTACGGAGCGGTTGGCGAGTCATAAAAGCCAATTGGCATACATAATATTGTCGATTATGATCCTTACTCAGCGGGTCGGTTCCGCAACCCTGCGGCAGGGCGTCTCCGAGGTGTCGGAACGCGGCGTCAGGGGCGGATACCGCGCAACCTTTGAGAACGAGATGCCGCACGAGCGGCCGTCGCGGGGGCGACGCAGAAAGCGCCCCTGGGACCAACGACAAGCCGGCGCCCGGGCCCCAAAGGCAACGGAGCGACCGCAACAAAAAAGCCGATCCGCGGCATTTATCGATTTGGGAGAGGAGATCGCCCTTGAATACGTCCAAGACTCTGGCGGCTGTCGGGCCGGGCCAGGATTTCTCTGAGAGCCGCCGCTGGATGCAGCTGGTCGTCGGCGTGGTCTGCATGATTGCGACCGCCAACATCCAGTACGCCTGGACCCTGTTCGTCCCCGAGATTCAGCAGACCTTCGGCTGGGAGCGCGCCTCGATCCAGGTGGCGTTCACCATCTTCGTGCTGGTGCAGACCTGGCTGGCGCCGATCGAAGGTTACTTCATCGACAAGTTCGGCCCCCGCCTGATGGTCGCCTTCGGCGCCCTGTTCATCGGCACCGCCTGGGTCATCAATTCGCAGGCCACCAGCCTGATGGGCTTTTATGTCGGCGCGGCCATTGGCGGCATCGGCGTCGGCTCCATCTACGCCACCTGCATCAACAACGCGCTGAAGTGGTTCCCGGATCGTCGCGGCCTCGCCGTCGGCCTCACCGCGGGCGGCTATGGCGCCGGTTCGGCCGCCACCATCCTGCCGATCGCGGCGATGATCGAGTCCTCGGGCTTCCAGGAGACCTTCTTCTTCTTCGGCCTGCTGCAGGGCGGTCTCGCCTTCATCGCGGCGTGGTTCCTGCGTTCGCCCAAGGCGGGCGAGGTCAAGGCTTCCACCAAGCTGAACCAGAGCAGCCGCGACTACACCCTCAAGGAAGCCCTGAGCACCAAGCTGTTCTGGCTGATGCTGCTCATGTTCACCTGCGTCGTTACCGGCGGCATGATGGCCGTGGCGCAGCTGGGCGTGATCGCGCAGGACCTCGGCGTGAAGGAGTTCAAGGTCAACCTGTACTTCTTCACCATGGCCGCCCTGCCGCTGGCCCTGATGCTCGACCGCGTCATGAACGGCATTTCGCGTCCGCTGTTCGGCTGGATCTCCGACCATATCGGCCGTGAGAAGACCATGGTCATCGCCTTCTCGCTGGAAGGCATGGGCATCATTGCGCTCGGCTATTTCGGCCACAATCCGTGGGCGTTCCTCATCCTCTCCGGCGTCGTGTTCCTCGCCTGGGGTGAAGTCTACTCGCTGTTCTCGGCGCTGGCCGGCGACGCCTTCGGCACCAAGCACATCGCGAAGATCTATGGCGTGCTCTACTGCGCCAAGGGCATCGGCGCGCTGTTCGTGCCGATCGGCAACCTGCTGATGGAAGCGACCGGCACCTGGTCGACCGTGCTCTACACCGTCGCCGCCATGGACCTGTTCGCCGCCTTCCTGGCGATCACCCTGCTGCCGCGCACGCTGAAGGCGCATGTGGCGCAGTCCGCCGCGATGGGCCCCTCGGTCGACAAGACCCGCACCGTCTCGGCGCACGCCTGATCCGCTTGCGTCCCGGTCGGCCACGCCGCCCGGGACGCAACGGCACGACCTTGGATAAGGGGCCCTCGCGGGCCCCTTTTTCATGCGCGGGTGATCAGCCGCCCGTGGCGGCGGCCAGCGCAAGATCGGCGAGATATTCCACCTTCAGGCTGGTGGTGGGGCCGAGGCGGGCGAGTTCGGCCCGGCCGAACCAGCGCGCCTCCAGCGCGTCGTCGGCGGCGACGGCCTCGCCCGCCTGCCAGCGGCAGAGCACGGCGATCATCGCGAAATGATGGGCGAGGGCGCCGGACGCGTCATGCTCGATGAAGTCGAGCACGGTGACGAGGCGCGGGGCTTCGGCGATGAGGCCGGTTTCCTCCTGAAGCTCGCGCAGCGCCGCGTCGAGATAGGTCTCGCCCGGCTCCACCCGTCCGCCGGGAAAGCCCCACAGCCCCTGGTCGGGTGGGTTGGCGCGGCGCACCAGCAAAACCTCACCCCCGCGCTCGACGAGGGCGAGAACGGCGACGGTGGGGCGGACAGGGGGCGGCGTCATGCAGAGAGGGCTCCCGGTTGAGAACGCGGCCGGGAAAGCCCCGGCCGCGCCAAAAACTACTCTGCCGCTGTGACATCGCGATAGAGCTGGCCGCCCCCATCGCGGAAGCGGGCGGCCATGTCCTCCATGCCCTGCGCGGCCTCTTCGGCCTGCCGGGCGGTGTCGCGGATTTCGTGACTGATCTTCATCGAGCAGAATTTCGGCCCGCACATGGAGCAGAAATGCGCCAGCTTGTGCGCCTCCTTCGGCAGCGTCTCGTCATGGAAGGCGAGGGCGGTGTCGGGGTCGAGGGCGAGGTTGAACTGGTCCTGCCAGCGGAACTCGAAGCGCGCTCTTGAGAGCGCATCGTCCCAGGCGCGCGCCAGCGGGTGCCCCTTGGCGAGGTCGGCGGCGTGGGCGGCGATCTTGTAGGTGATGACGCCGGTCTTCACGTCGTCGCGGTTGGGCAGACCCAGATGCTCCTTCGGCGTGACGTAGCAGAGCATGGCGGTGCCGAACCAGCCGATCATCGCCGCGCCGATGGCCGAGGTGATGTGGTCATAGCCCGGCGCGATGTCGGTGGTCAGCGGCCCAAGCGTGTAGAAGGGCGCCTCGCCGCAGGTGGCGAGCTGCTTGTCCATATTGGCCTTGATCTTGTGCATGGGCACATGGCCGGGGCCCTCGATCATCACCTGGCAGTCCCGCTCCCAGGCGATCTGCGTCAGCTCGCCCAGCGTCTCCAGCTCGGCGAACTGCGCCGCGTCATTGGCGTCGGCAATGGAGCCGGGCCGCAGCCCGTCACCGAGCGAGAAGGTGACATCATAGGCGCGCATGATCTCGCAGATCTCGGCGAATCGCTCATAGAGGAAGCTCTCGCGGTGATGGGCGAGGCACCATTTCGCCATGATGGAGCCGCCGCGCGAGACGATGCCGGTGACGCGGTTGGCGGTGAGCGGCACGTGAGCGAGCCGCACGCCGGCATGGATGGTGAAATAGTCCACGCCCTGCTCGGCCTGCTCGACCAGCGTGTCGCGAAAAACCTCCCAGGTCAGGTCCTCGGCGATGCCGCCGACCTTCTCCAGCGCCTGGTAGATCGGCACGGTGCCGATGGGCACGGGGGCGTTGCGCACGATCCAGTCGCGAATGTTGTGGATATTCCGCCCGGTGGAGAGGTCCATCACCGTGTCGGCGCCCCAGCGTATCGCCCACACCATCTTGTCCACCTCGTCGGCGACCGAGGAGGTGACGGCGGAATTGCCGATATTGGCGTTGATCTTGACCAGGAAATTGCGGCCGATGGCCATCGGCTCCAATTCGCCATGGTTGATATTGGCGGGAATGACGGCGCGCCCGCGCGCCACCTCGTCGCGCACGAATTCCGGCGTCACCACATCGGGGATCGCGGCGCCGAAATCCTCGCCGTCGCGCAGAATCTCGCGCATCCGCTCGCGCAGGCCGTTCTCGCGCAGGGCGACATATTCCATCTCCGCCGTGACGATACCGGCGCGGGCATAGGCCATCTGCGTCACCGCGCCGGACCGGGCCCGCAGCGGGCGGTGGGAGAGCGGGAAGGGGGTGACGAGCCGGTCGGCCGGGACATGGCCGTTATCCTCCGGCTTCACCGCGCGCCCGTCATAGGCTTCTACATCCCCACGCGCGCGCACCCACGCGTCACGCGGGCGGGGGAGGCCCGCCGTGATGTCGATGATGGCGTCCGCATCCGTATAGGGGCCGGAGGCGTCATAGACCGCGAGATGGGGTTCGCCGGCCGAGGGGTGCAGCAGGATTTCGCGGAACGGCACGCGGAAGCCGCGCACGGGGCATTCGGCATAGATGCGACGCGAGCCGGGAATCGTCCCGGTGGCGACGCGAGGAGTGTTGGGGGATGTGGTCGACATGCTGGATCTCCTGAACCATGGGTTGGGGAGATCCGGGCGTATGACGTTGGGGAAGGATGGCGGTGCGGGACTCATTGCGAGCCTGCGCGTAGCGACGCCATTCGGTTCCGATCCCTTCGCCGGCATGACCCGGATCAGGTTCGAAGGGTCATCGCGTTGCGGTGCCTTGCGGCACAGCCGGCGCTCTCTCAGCCCCCTAGCGGGGCTCCCCTTGGAACGGGCCGATCTTGGGTGAAACGGTGGCCGGGGTCAATCGGCCTGAACCGTCACCCTGCCGCTGCCGTATTCCTGTAGAATGGCTGACGGCGAGACGATTGCAGAACGACATGTCGGGGAGTGCCATGCGCCGCTGGAAGAGTTCGATCGGCCGGATGGCCGCTATAGCGGCGCTGGCCGCGCCGTTTGCCTTCGCTGTTCCGGCCTCCGCGCAGGAAAATTGCGGGCGCAGCGGCGCCGGCTTCGACGCCTGGCTTGCCGGCTTCAAGCAGCAGGCGGTGGCGGAAGGCGTGTCGCCGCGCACGGTGGCGGCGGCGCTCAACGGCATGACCTATGCCGCCGACATCGTCGGCACGGATCGCGGGCAGAAGGTGTTCGGCCAGAGCTTCTTCCAGTTCTCCGACCGCATGGTGGCGAATTATCGCATCCAGCAGGGCCGGCAGAAGATCCAGGCCAATCCCGATCTGTTCAGCCGCATCGAACAGCGATTCGGCGTGCCGGGCGCGGTGCTGGTGGCGTTCTGGGGGCTGGAAACCGATTTCGGCGCGGTCATGGGCGACAAGCCGACCATCCGCTCCGTCGCCACGCTGGCCTGGGACTGCCGGCGCTCGGAAATGTTCCGCACCCAGCTGATGGCGGCGCTGAAGATCATCGATCGCGGCGATCTCACCGTGCAGACCATGCGCGGGCCCTGGGCGGGGGAACTCGGCCAGTTCCAGTTCCTGCCCGACCATTATCTCAACTATGGCGTCGATTTCGACGGCGACGGGCGGGTCGATCTCATCCGCTCGGCGCCCGACGCGCTGGCCTCGGCGGCCAATTACATCAAGTCGCTCGGCTGGAAGGCCGGCCAGCCCTGGCTGGAAGAGGTGCGCGTGCCGCCGAACCTGCCCTGGGACCAGGCGGACCTGTCGATCAAGATTCCCCGCGCGCAATGGGCGCGCATGGGCGTGGTGCGGGCCGGGGGCGGCCAGCTTCCCGCCGACCAGCTTCCCGCCTCGCTGCTGCTGCCGATGGGGCGCAACGGCCCGGCTTTCCTCGTCTATCCCAATTTCGATGTGTTCACCGAGTGGAACAACTCGCTGACCTACGCCACATCAGCCGCCTATCTCGCCTCGCGGGTCGCTGGCGCCGGGCCGTTCAACCGGGGGCAGGGGGACAAGATCCCGGTGCTCTCCATGGCCGAGGTGAAGGACCTGCAGACGCTGCTCAACGCGCGCGGGCATCATGTCGGGCGGGTCGACGGCATTGCCGGCGCGGCGACGCGGCAGGCGATCAAGGTGGAGCAGATGCGGCTCGGCCTGCCGGCGGATTCCTACCCGACGCCGGAACTGGTGGCGGCGCTGCGCGCGGGAAAATAAGCCTCAGAGCACCGGCACGCCCTGCTGCTTGGCCTTCACTTCCGGCTCGACATGGATGTTGACCAGGATGTCGGTAACCTCGGCTTCCAGCGCGTCCTCGATGCGGTCGCAAATGGCGTGGGCCTGGCTCACCGGCATGTCGCCGGGCACGACGAGGTGGAAGTCGACGAAGGTCATCCGCCCGGCCTGGCGGGTGCGCAGATCATGCGCCTCAATGGCGCCGGTGGCCTCGGCGGCGATGCGCTTGCGGATGCGCTCCAGCGTTTCCGCCGGCACCGCCTGATCCATCAGACCGCCGACGCTTTCCTTCAGCACCGACCAGCCCGACCACAGGATGTTCACCGCGACGAGGCCGGCGAGCACGAGATCGAGCTTCTCCCATCCGGACAGCACCGCCAGCACCACGCCGATGAGCACGCCAGCCGAGGACAGCACATCGGTGAACAGATGCCGCCCGTCCGCTGCCAGCGCGGGGGAGCGCGCGCGCCTTCCTTCGCGGATCAGCACCGCGCACCAGATGCCGTTGATGACGGTCGCGGCGGCGTTGATCGCCAGACCCTGCGGCGAAGCATCGAAGCTGTGCGGCTCCAGCCAGCCGATATAGACTTCGCGCAGGATCGAGATCGCCGCCACCACGATCAGCACGCCGACGACGACGGCGGAAAAATACTCCGCCTTGGCATAGCCATAGGGATGGGCGGCGTCGGCCGGCTTGGCGCTGACCCGCAGCGCCAGAACCGCCGTGATGGCGGTCGCCACATTGACGATGCTCTCCAGCGCATCCGAATACAGCGCCACGCTCCCGGTGAGCAGGAAGGCGAGATATTTCAGCCCCAGCACCAGCAGGCTGATGCCGACATTGATCAAGGCGATCCGCGAGGAGAAAGTCATCGGCGCAAACCCGTTCCGGCGCCGCGCGCCCGCTGCCGCAGCGCTTAGTCCGTCAGCTGGCGGAAATCAAGCAAGCGCAAGGGTTTGCAAGTCGTTCGCAGAAGCAGGTGGAGCCCCACGACGCGCGGTGCTCAGGCATTTGCGTGTCGCGGCAGCAGCGCCCCGCGATGGCGGATGACGCGGCCGGCGAGCTGGTGCCCGGCCTCTGCCGCCGCCGCCGGGGCTTCGCCGGCAAGGCGCGCGGCGAGATAGGCGGCGTTGAAGCTGTCGCCGGCGGCGGTGGTGTCCACCGGCACCACGGGCTGGGGAATGGCGACCAGCTGCGCCTGGCCGCCGCTCACGACAAGCGCGCCCTCGGCGCCGTTCTTCACCACAATTTCCTGCACGCCGAAGGTGGCGAGCCGCTCGGCGGTGGCGGTGGGGGACCCGTCGCCCCACAGCGTCGCCTCATCCTCGAAGGTCGGCAGGGCGATGGAGCAGCGCTTGAGCGCCTCGGCATAGACGGCGCGGGCGCGGGCCCCGTCGCCGCGCCAGTTGCGCGGGCGGAAATTGCCGTCGAACACGACGCGCGTGCCGCGCTCGCGGGCAAACTCGATCGTCGCCAGCAGGCGCCCGAGCCCGGCATTGGAATAGAGCGAGAGGGTGATGCCGGAGAGATAGATGAGCTTCGCCTCGATCAGCGCCTCGCACATCACCTCCCAGCCGGGCAGTTCGAACAGCTCGCGCGCGGGGGCGCTGTCGCGCCAATAGGTGAAGCTGCGCTCGCCCGCCGCGTCGATGTCGATGAGATAGAGCCCCGCGATGCGGCCGGGCACGCGGGCCATCAGGCTGGTGTCGAGGCCCTCGGCTTGGGCGGAGGCGCGGATGGCGTCGGAATAGGGGTCGTCGCCCAGCGCGGTGGCATAAGCGGTGTCGACGCCGGCGCGGGCGAGATAGACGGCGGTGTTGAAGGTGTCGCCGCCCACGCCCTGGCTGAAGCGGCCATCGGCGCCGCGGGCCAGTTCGACCATCACTTCGCCGATGGAGATTACCTGGGCCATGCGTCCCTCCCTGTCGCGTCGATTCGCGCGGGAGCCTCGCCCTATTCGCCGGGGGAGGCAAGGCCGGTGCGCCTCCCCGCCCCGCGCGGGCGTGACGGGGAGAGCGTTCTCAGAGCTGGACGCCGCGGGTCAGCGCGCCGTCGACGACGAGATTGGTGCCGTAGATGAAGCTCGCCGCCGGGCTGGCCAGGAAGACGGCGGCATTGGCGATTTCCTGCGGCGTCGCCATGCGGCCGGTGGGGTTCAGCGCCAGCGCCTCGGCGAACAAAGCGGGGTTGCCGTCCTTGATCTGGTTCCAGATGCCGCCATCGAAATAGGTGTTGCCCGGCGAGACGGTGTTGGCGCGGATCTTTTTCGGCGCCAGCTGGAAGGCGAGGCCCTGCGTGTAGTGAATGAGCGCCGCCTTGAACACGCCATAGGGACCGCAGGCGAAATCGATCTCGCGGCCCGACACCGAAGAGATGGTGACGATGGAGGCGGCGGCGCTCTTTTCCAGATAGGGCAGGGCGGCGTTGACGAGGCGCACCGTGCCCATCAGGTCGGTCTCGAAGCCCTTCTTCCAGTGCTCCTCCTCATGGCCGACCGCCAGCGCGCTGACATTGGCGACGACGATGTCGAGCCCGCCGAACGCTTCCGCCGCCTTGTCCACCAGGCTGGCGAGGGCGGCGCCGTCGGACACATCCGCCGCCGCGCCCAGCGTCTTCACGCCGCTTTCCGCCAGCCGCGCGGCGGTGGCTTCCGCCTCCGCGCCGTTGCGGCTGCACAGGGCAACATCGCAGCCCTCGGCGGCCAGGGTCTCGGCGATGGCGAGGCCGATGCCCTTGGTGCCGCCGGTGACGACGGCGCGCAGTCCCTTGAGTCCGAGATCCATGGTCGGGGGTCCTTCATGAGCGGGGGGAAGAGGGCGGCATGATCCCAACACCGCCGCCCCCGCACAAGACGCTTCGTCGGCTTATCCCGATGCTGTGGTCAGCTGGGTGCTCACGGCGCGATCAGGATGACGCGCGGCGCGCCGGTGGGTGGTGGCGCGGGCGTGGTGGCGGCCTCGGCGGGGGGCGCTGAGGGAGCGGGCGGGGTCGGCGGGGCCGGTGGCCAGCCGCCGGGCGGTGCGTAGCGGGCTTCGAGGTCGCGGGCGCGCTGCCCGTTGAGGTCGATCAGGCAGATCAGCCGCTGTTCCATGACGCCCGACCCGCCGAGCCGCCCGCCAATCGTCTGCTTCGGGCCCTCACCCTCGAACGGCGCGATGCTCTGGCATTCGAAATTGCGCCAGTGGACGAACCGGCCCTGCGCCTCTTCGAACAGCGAACTCCAGCGGCGGCGCTGCGCCGGCTGCAGATCGGCCCGCGCCTCGATGGCGGCGAGCACGCCGGCGACGCTGCGTTCCAGCGTGCTTTCGCCCGTTGCCTGTAGCGCGGCGAGGCAATCGAGATAGGCGCGCGGCTCGGCGTGTTCGCGCCGGCAGGTCGCCGGGTCTGTCGCGGCCGTGGCCGCGGCGCCGCCGAGCCCGAGCAGAAGCGGCGCGGCAAGAAGGCGTAGGCCGAGGCGGCGGCGGTCAGTCATCGGTCTCGGCCTCCGTTCGGCCCGCCGCACTCAGGCGGCGGGCGCCTTGCGCAGGAAGGCGTCCATGCGCTCCAGCGCGCGGGAGATGTTCTCGGCCGAATTGGCGTAGGACAGGCGGATATAGCCCTCGCCGAACACGCCGAAATCCGGCCCGCCTATGGTGGCGACTCCGGCCTCGTCCAGCAAGGCGGTGGCGAGCTTCTTGGCCGAGGTCCAGCCGGTCCCCGTGATGTTGGGGAAAGCGTAGAAGGCGCCCTTCGGCACGGCGCAGCGCACGCCCGGCAGGGCGTTGAGCCCGTCCACCACCAGATGCCGGCGGCGGTCGAACTCGGCCACCATTTCCGCCACGCAGTCCTGCGGGCCGGTAAGCGCCGCCAGAGCGCCGAACTGCGCCGGGGCGTTGACGCAGGACCAGGCATTGACCGCGAGCTTGCGGGCGGCGTCGAACAGCCCTTCCGGCCATAGCGCCCAGCCAAGCCGCCAGCCGGTCATCGCATAGGTCTTCGACCAGCCATTGAGCAGGATCAGCCGGTCACGGATCTCAGGGTAGGCGAGCAGGGTGGTGTGGGCCTCGCCGTCGAACAGGAACTGGTCGTAGATCTCGTCGGAGAGGATCGCGACCTGCGGATGCGCGGCCAGCCCGGCAATGAAGGCATCGATCTCGGCCTTGGGGGTGACGCCGCCGGTCGGATTGGCCGGCGAGTTGAGGATGACGAGGCGGGTGCGCTCGGTGATGAGCGAGAGCGCCTCCGTGGCGGAGAAGCCGAAACCATTCTCCTCGCGTACCGGCACCGGCACGGGGGTGGCGCCGGTGAACTCGATCATCGAGCGGTAGATGGGAAAGCCGGGGTCGGGATAGAGGATTTCCGCGCCGGGTTCGCCGAGCATGAGGATGGCGGAGAACATCGTCACCTTGCCGCCGGGGACGATCATCACCCGGCCGGGATCGATGCCGAGGCCGAAGCGGCGCTCGATATCGCCCGCCACCGCCTCGCGCAGCGGCTGGATGCCGACGGAAGGGGTGTAGCCGTGCTGGCCGTCGCGCAGCGCCTTGATCGCGGCTTCCACAATGTGGCCCGGCGTGGCGAAATCCGGCTGGCCGATGCCGAGATTGATGATGTCGCGGCCCTGCGCCGACAGAGCGGCGGCGCGCGCCAGCACGGCGAAGGCGTTCTCCTCGCCGATCCGGTCGAAGGCGGCGACGGGGTGGAGCGGCAGGCGGGCGGCTGGCGTCATCATGTCCTCGTTCGGGTTCCGTTGGCGTTTCGGTTGACGCGGCGCATCAAAGCTCTTGCAGTCTTTCGCAGTCGTGTCACACGGGAACGGGGCCGGGTTCAAGTGCGACGCCGGCCATGCGGGAGTGGGGTAAGACGCCGATGACTGGGCCGCAGAGTGAGCTTTCCGCGCCGCCGGCGCTGCCGATCGGCCCCTTGGTCGACACCGCGCCGGCGCAGCGCCCCACGCGCACGGTGCTCGCCGGCCGCTTCGTCGACCTCGTGCCCTTCGATCTCGACGCCCATGGGCCGGCGCTGTACGCCGCCAGCCACGGGCCGGAGAGCGAGGCCATCTTCGCCTATCTCCCCAACGGCCCCTATGCGGATTACGCCGCTTTCGCTGCCTATTACGGCCCGGCCGCGGAGCGCGACGACCCGCTGCTGTTCGCGATCATCGACAAGGCAACCGGCGTCGCGGTGGGCCATGCGACGTATCTGCGGATCGACCCGCCGAACCGGACCATCGAGGTTGGCCATATCCTTTATACGCCGGCGCTGATGCGCACCCCCGGCGGCACCGAGGCCATGTATCTCATGGCCCGCCATGTGTTCGAGGCGCTGGGCTACCGCCGCTATGAGTGGAAGTGCAACGCGCTCAACGCCCCCTCGCGCCGGGCGGCGGAACGCTATGGCTTCCGCTTCGAGGGAATTTTCCGCCACCACATGATCATCAAGGGCCGCAACCGCGACACGGCGTGGTTCTCCATCCTCGTAGAGGAATGGCCGCAGATCGCGGTGGCGATGGAGGCGTGGCTCGCGCCGGGGAATTTCGACGCGGCCGGTCGGCAATTGGTATCGCTGTCCGTGCTCAACGCCCGCACGCTTGAGGTGGAAGGCCGCACGCTGCGCCGTGCCGACCTTGCCGATCTTCCCGCCGTCGAGACGCTGCAGCGCGCCGCCTATGCCCGCAACCGCATCCTGCTCGGCGTCGAGCCGGTGCCGCTGCTGTGGGATTATGCCCGCGTGTTCCGCGAGCGGGAGGTGTGGGTGCTGGAGGGCGCCGACGGCCTCGCCGCCGTCGCCATTCTTCAGCCGCGCGGCGACGATTTGCTCGCCGACAGCCTCGCCGCCTGCCCGCGCGCGCAGGGCTTCGGTCATGGCAATCTGCTGCTGGCGGCGGCCGAAGCGCGGGCCCGCGCGCTTGGGCGGGACACGGTGCGGCTCTATACCGGCGAGCCGCTGGAAGCCAACATCAACTGGTACCGCCGCAAGGGCTATGCCATCGAGCGGGTGGAACAACTGCCCGACCGGCGGCTGGTGCATATGGCCAAAACGCTGGGGTGAGGGCGATGTGCGGGCCGTTCTGCGCGCGCTTTCCTTGCGCCAGCGCGCGGATGGCTTACATTCGGGGCGCACCTTCGCCCTGACCCCGTGCAGTTGGACGTTCGACGATGAGCTATGTGGAGGCGGCCGGCGCGCCGCTGCGCAAGACTGGCCATATCAAGCTGCATGGCCCCGAGGGCTTTGCCGGCATGCGCAAGGCCGGGCAGCTGACGGCGCAGGCGCTCGACCTCGTGCATGAGCTGGTGGCGCCGGGCGTGACCACCGACGCCATCGACCGGCTGGTGTTCGAGTTCGCGATGGACCATGGCGCGCTGCCGGCGACGCTGATGTATCGCGGCTACCGCAAATCCACCTGCACCTCGATCAACCATGTCGTCTGCCACGGCATTCCCAACGACAAGCCGCTGCGCGAGGGCGACATCGTCAATGTTGACGTGACGCTGATCGTCGATGGCTGGTATGGCGATTCGAGCCGCATGTACCCGGTGGGTGAAATTCCCCGCCGCGCCGAGCGGCTGCTGGACGTGACCTATGAATCGCTGATGCGCGGCATCGCCGAGGTGAAGCCCGGCAAGCATGTCGGCGATATCGGCGCGGCGATCCAGGATTTCGTCGAGCCTCTGCATATGAGCGTGGTGCGCGATTTCTGCGGCCATGGCGTCGGCCAGGTGTTCCATGACGAGCCGAACATCGTGCATGTCGGCCGGCGCGGCGACGGGCCGGAGCTGATGCCCGGCATGATCTTCACCATCGAGCCGATGATCAATCTCGGCCGCCCGCATGTGAAGGTGCTGTCCGACGGCTGGACGGCGGTGACGCGCGACCGTTCGCTCTCCGCCCAGTTCGAGCACACGGTGGGCGTGACGGAGACGGGCTGCGAGATTTTCACCCTCTCGCCCAAGGGCTATCACAAGCCGATCTTCAGCAACGACTGAGCGGGGCCGGGGCCGGCATGGCGCGGAACGGAACAGGGCGCAGCGGCGGCCGCGAGGCCGCGCCGGGGTCCGCCGGGAGCGAGCCGGCCGCGCTTTCCGGCTTCGACGAGGCCGAGCCGCATTTTCTCGGCCATCGCGAGCGGCTGCGCGAGCGCTTCCGCAGCGGGGGCGGGGAGGCGCTGCCGGATTACGAACTGCTCGAACTCGTGCTGTTCCGCGCCGTGCCGCGCGCTGATGTGAAGCCGCTCGCCAAGGCGCTGATCGACCGCTTCGGCTCCTTCGCCGAGGCGATCAGCGCGCCGCCCGGGCGGCTGCGCGAGGTGAAGGGGGTGGGCGAAGCCATCATCACCGAGCTGAAGCTGATCGGCGCGGCGGTGGAGCGGGTGACGCGCGGACAGGTTCGCGCCCGCCCGGTGCTGTCCTCCTGGAGCGCGGTGATCGCCCATTGTCGGGCCAGCATGGCCTTTGTCGAGCAGGAGCAGTTCCGCATCCTGTTCCTCGACAAGCGCAACCAGCTCATTCTCGACGAGGTGCAGCAGCGCGGCACGGTGGACCACACGCCGGTCTATCCGCGCGAGGTGGTGAAGCGGGCGCTGGAAGTGGCGGCGAGCGCGATCATCCTCGTACATAACCACCCGACTGTCGCGTTGTAGGGTGCTGTGTCGAACTATGGTGTATCATAGCGTAAGCTTTGTGATGGCTTGATTTTGACGCTTGGCGTACGCCCGACAGCCGTGGGATAGTGGGGGCGGTAAAAGGGACAGTGGGCCGCTTTCCGATCCCAGTTGTCGATCCCGCTTCGCCCTGACCGATCCCAGTTCTGGAGTGGGAGATGCGCCATGCCGAGCCTGACTGACACAGCCATCCGCCATGCCATTAAGAGGGTGGAGACGAGCCGTAAGCAGGAGAACCTGCCAGACGGGGAAGGGCGGGGAACAGGTCGTCTGGTGCTGGTCCTGAAGCCTATGCCCAAGCGGGTGACCGCCGACTGGATGGCGCAGCAATGGCGGGACGGTAAGCGGACCAAGAAGAAGCTGGGTGCCTACCCATCCATCTCGCTGGCGCAGGCGAGGGAGGTGTTCAAGCGCGACTACGCCGACGTGATCCAGAAGGGCCGGAGCATCAAGATCGCGACCGATACCCGGCCGGGTACGGTTGCGGATCTATTCGAGGGCTATGTCGCCTCGCTCAAAGTGGCGAACAAGCCGTCGTGGAAGGAGACCGAGAAGGGGCTCAACAAGATCGCCGGGACATTAGGGCGGAACCGCCTGGCACGGGAGATCGAGCCGGAGGAGATCGTCGAGCTGATTCGGCCGATTTATGAGCGCGGCGCGCGGTCCATGGCCGACCACGTCCGGTGCTACATCCATGCCGCCTATGGCTGGGGCATGAAGTCGGACAATGACTACCGTCATGCCTCACCTCGGCGCTTCCGCATCCCGTTCAATCCAGCCTCGGGCATCCCGACCGAACCGAAGGTGCAGGGGACCCGTTGGTTGAGTGAGGATGAGTTCGTCCAGCTCTACCGCTGGCTGGAGTGCCCGGATGTACCGATCCATCCGTCCTATGCCCGGGCGGTTCAGCTGATCATGCTCACCGGGCAGAGGGTAGAGGAAATCGCCCGTCTTCATGTTGATCAGTGGGACGCCAGGGAGCGGATCATCGACTGGTCGACCACAAAGAACCTTCAGCCTCACGCGGTTCCTGTTCCCTCGCTCGCAGCCGAACTTATCGAGTCGATCACGCCGAATGAGTTCGGCTGGTTCTTCCCGTCAGCCAAGGATCCGACCCGTCCTGTCAGCCACGCCACGCTCTACGCCTTTGTCTGGCGTCAGCGCGACCGCGGCGTGATCCCGCACGCGACCAACCGGGATCTACGCCGGACCTTCAAGACGCTTGCCGGCAAGGCGGGGGTCACCAAGGAGATCCGCGACCGGCTGCAGAACCACGCGCTGCAGGATGTCAGCTCCCGCCACTATGACCGCTGGAACTACATGGCCGAGAAGCGTGCTGGCATGGCCAAGTGGGACAAGTTCGTCAGAGCCATGCTCTCGAGAAAGCGCAGCAACCTCGCCGCTGACCTCTCGCTCGACCGGGAGATGCTGCAGGATATCGTCCGCCGAAAAATCTGAGGCCTGGTCGCAAGCGCGAGCTCGTCGGCATGATGTGTGGCGAGTGGCAGGTGTCGATCCGCCGGGCCTGTGCGGCTCTGGAGTTCGACCGGTCCACCTACCACTACAGATTCTGCCGACCCGACCAGGCCACCTTACTGTTCGGCGAGACGCCGCTGCTGTTCGGGATCGACCTGTGGCGCTGTCATTGTCGGCGGCACGACGGGCTGGCCGCGGTTCTGCGCATCAAGGATCGGCCGGCCGAAATCTCCGGGTAGTGGCGGACCCAGGATCGGCCCGGTGTAGTCCCGCGGCAGGCCGGCGAGGCCATCGGCCGTGGAGCGGTTCTGGGTGGAGTAGAGCTCCTCACCGCCGGCCCCCTTGCCGCGACCCTGCAGATCATAGATCAGCGCACCACCAAGGCCGAGACTGACAACCAGCCCGGCGCCGGCGAGGACTTTGACCGACAGCCCGCGCATCGTGCTCATCCATGCGCTCGAGGAATCCGTGACGCCCTCGCGGACTGCATTTCGCGAGTATTGGCCGGAGGCACTCGTCTTCGACCTGCTCGACAAGTCGCTGGCCGTCGATCTCGCCGCGGCCGGGCACCTTGATGCCGCCATGACCCGACGCTTCGTCACTCTGGCCGATTACGCCGCGACTGGCTCGGGAGCCGGCGGGATGCCGGCGGGTATCCTTTTCACCTGTTCGGCCTTCGGCCCGGCGATTGAGGCAGTGAAGAATCGGCTTGCGATTCCTGGCTTCCGACCCAACGAAGCGGCCTTCCGCGCCGCGCTGGCGCAGGGCGACCGTATCGGACTGTTGGTAAGCTTCGGGCCATCGGCCGCGGCGCTGTCGCGCGAACTCTAGGCGATGGCCCCGGCAGAGGGCCGCGGCCTCTCCATCAAGGTTGCGGTCGCCGACGGCGCCCTGAGCGCGCTCAGGGCGAGTGATGTGGAGGGGCATGACGCGCGCGTCGCGGCGGCGACGGTGGGTCTACGCGATTGCGATGTGATCCTGATCGGCCAGTTCTCACTCGTGCGTTCCCGCGCGGCGGTTCTGCAGGCGGTTCGCGGAGCCGAGCTGATCACGACGCCCGATGCCGCCGTCACCGCGCTGCGCCCGCTCGTGGTTGCCCGGCATGGAGAATAGTGGAGAATGGCGGAGGCACATGAGCCGCTGTCATCCTAAGCCTCGGCGCGGTAACGGGCGATATTGTCTGCGAGAAGCTGCAGCATCTCATCGCGGACAGGGTCGCGTGAGCCACCCATCCAGGCGGCGGCCAAAGGTAGGACGTTCAGCTCTTCCGAGCCGGAAAAAGCGAGCGGGATATAAGCCACGCCGGCGACGCTCATGCGCGAGGTCCATCGCGGCACCAGCGCCACGCCGAGGCCGGCGGCGACGAGCCCGACAATCGTCTGCTTCTCGCCGGCCACCTGGGTGATGCTGGGCTTCAGCCCCTCCTGCGCGAACAGCTTGATGGTGAGATCGTGACTGTGCGGGCGCAGGCGTCGGTTGGGCACGATCAGCGGCTCGTCCGCCAGCTCGCAAACAGTGACGCATGCACGCCCGGCGAGGGCATGGTCGCTCTGAACGGCCACGACCACGCTTTCGCGCAGCAGATGTCGCAGCTCAATTTGGCGGGCGAGCTGGGTCGGCGGCCGGATAAGAGCAAGATCAAGCCGACCGGACAGCAGTCGCGGCAGCAGGCCAATCGTCTTGTCCTCCACAAGCTCGACGACGACGTCAGGTCTTTGGGCGCGGAAATCATGCAGGAGCATCGGCACCAGGCCAGCGGCGGCGGTGTCCACCGCTCCGAGGCGCAGCGTCGTCGCATTGAGCCGCACCCGCTCCCGGAACCGGAGTGCCATCGCGTCGGCCACCTGCAGCAGGGTGCGCGCGTCCGTCAGCAGAGACATTCCATCATCGGTGAGTGCGACGCTGCGCGTGGTGCGGACGAAAAGGCGCGTGCCCAGGGATTCTTCCAGCAGTTGCACATGGCGGCCGAAAGCCGCCGGCATCAGGTCCATCCGCCGCGCGGCACGGCCGAAATGCAGCTCGTCGGCGACGGCGATGAAGCATCTGAGCTGATGAAGATCCATGGCTTGCCTCCATCTCGTGCGGCTCAGATTATTTCAATAAATTATATAATCCAGCCCCGATTAAAGCAGACCCCCTACCACCCTAGGATAGGTGCAACAGGCACGCTCATAAGCGCCGGCCAAAACTCAGGGAGGAAGATGAGATGCCGCGCAGCTGCGTCGGCGTGGCGAGTCACGCCCCTTCGGCAGCCGGTCCTCGCCACTCTCTCCCCACTTTCTGGCCACTTCCCCCTGAAGCCCCTGGGCAACGCAGTTGCGAGCCCCGTGAACCCGTGCGGCGGCCTTCATCGGCGATGGGTCCAAGCTCCGCGACGTGCCGTCTGGACCGCTGATTTGTTTACTGTTCTGGAGAACCTTCGATGAAGACCTACAAGATCGCGGCCATTCCCGGCGACGGCATCGGCAGCGAGGTGATTTCGGCCGGTGTGGAGGTACTGCACGCCACCGCCGCCCGCGAGGGTAGCTTCGCCTTCCAGGTCGATCATTTCGATTGGGGCGGCGAATACTACAAGCAGCATGGTGTGATGATGCCGGAGAACGGCCGTGACCTGATCCGTCATCATGACGCGATCCTGTTTGGCTCGGCCGGCCATCCCGAAATTCCCGACCACATTACGCTCTGGGGGCTGCGGCTCAACATCTGCCAGCCCTTCGACCAATATGCCAATGTGCGCCCGACCCGCATCCTTCCCGGCATCACCTCACCGCTGCGCAAGGTGCAGGGCCCCGAACTGGACTGGGTCATCATCCGCGAGAACTCGGAGGGCGAGTATGCCGGCGTCGGCGGGCGCGTCCATCGCGGGCAGGCGCTGGAAGTGGCCACGGATGTCGCGATGTTCACCCGTGGCGGCGTCGAACGCATCATCCGCTTCGCCTTCAAGCTCGCCCGCTCGCGTCCGCGCAAGCATCTCACCGTCGTCACCAAGTCGAACGCCCAGCGCCATGCCATGGTGATGTGGGATGACGTGGCGACCGAAGTGGCCGCCGAGTTCCCGGATGTGACCTGGGACAAGATGCTGGTCGATGCCATGACCGTGCGCATGGTGATGAAGCCGGAGAGCCTCGACACCATCGTCGCCACCAATCTGCACGCCGATATCCTTTCGGATCTCGCCGCCGCGGTGGCCGGCTCGCTCGGCATCGCGCCGACGGCCAATCTCAATCCCGAGAGGACTTTCCCCTCCATGTTCGAGCCGATCCACGGCTCGGCCTTCGACATCACCGGCAAGGGCATCGCCAATCCAGTTGGCACCTTCTGGTCGTCGGTGATGATGCTGGAGCATCTGGGCGAGAAGCCCGCGGCTGACCGACTGATGAACGCCATTGAACGCGTCACCGGCGATACGCGCTTCCACACGCCCGACCTTGGCGGCACCGCCCGCACGGCGGATGTCACCGCCGGCGTGATCGAGGCCATTCAGGCCGCCAATGCCTGACCGCGCGACAGTTCTTGTGCTCGGACGGAGAGGGGATCTCCGCCCGGGTGCCATCCGACGACGTGCTTGCTAACAGGACTGCACGCGAACCAACGAAAATAAGGGAGGCTCACCATGATACGCCATATGCTCGCCACCGGCGCCCTGCTTGCCGCGCTGGCCGCGCTGGCCGCGCCCGCGCACTACGCCCTCGCCCAGGATGGGTTCCCCACCAAGCCGGTGACCATTCTCGTCCCAGCTGCGGCGGGCGGCCCCAGTGACACGGTCGCGCGTCTCGTCGGACAGGCGATGAGTGCCAATCTCGGCCAGCAGGTGCTGATCGAGAACAAGGGCGGCGCCGGCGGCTCGCTCGGCACGGGCCAGGTCGCTAAGGCGGCACCCGATGGTTACACGCTGCTGCTCTATCATATCGGCGTCTCGACCTTTGCCGCGCTCTATCCGGCACTGCCTTACAAGCCCGCCGAGCTCACCTCCGTGGGCCTCGTGACGGAAGTGCCAATGACACTTGTCGGCCGCACCGACCTCAAGGCTAACAACATCGCCGAGCTGCTCGCGCTCATGAAGCAGCCGGGCACTTCGCTGACCATCGGCACGGCGGGTGTCGGCGCGGTCTCGCACCTGTGCGCGCAGATGCTGGAGCAGGCCACGGGCGCCAAGCTCACCAAGGTTCCCTATCCCGGATCCGGACCGGCGATGACCGACCTGATCGGCAAGCGCATCGACCTGATGTGCGACCAGACCACCAACACCACCAACCAGATCAAGGGCGGCGAGATCAAGGCGTTCGGCGTGACCACGCCCAAGCGCATCGCCGTTCTGCCGGACCTTCCGACGCTGAGCGAGAGCGGCCTGAAGGATTTCGAGATCACCGCCTGGCATGCGGTCTGGGCGCCGAAGGGCACGCCCGAGGCGGCCCGCGTTCGACTGTCGCAGGCGCTGCAGGCGGCCCTGAAGGATCCGCTGGTCATCGAGCGCTTCGCCGCGCTGGGCACGGTTCCCGTCGAGCCGGGCGAGGCGACCCCTGCCGCACTCGACGCGCATTTCAAGGCGGAGACTGCACGGCTCGAGGCCCTGCTCAAATCCTCCAACTGACCGCAGCTTATGGATACCGGGCGGGCGCTCCTCCGCCTGCCCGGCATTCGGCTCCTAGGCGGCCTGCCACTCCCCATGCCTCCATGCCGGCAAAGTCCGCAAGCTGCCCGAAACGCGCCCAGCCGAGAGGCACTCCATGACGACGACTGATAAGGAACGATCGCGCAACGACCTCTATGTCGGGGCGATATTCATTATACTGGCCCTCTTCTTTGGCAGCGAGGCGCGGCATTATGACCTCGGCGCCGGCGGTCAGGTGGGTCCGGGGCTTTTCCCGGTGGTGCTATCGGTGCTGCTGTTTGCCCTCGGGGTCGCCATTGGGCTCCAGCACTGGAGCTCACATTCCGAGCACCACGCCAGGGCGGTACCGTGGCGGGCGATCGTCCTTGTCTGCCTGTCGCTGTTCCTGTTCGGCTATGCCAGCGATGATCTCGGCCTCGTGCCTGTCGTCTTCCTCTGCACCGCGCTGACCGCCCTCTCGTCCACACAGAACTCGCTCGCCGCTGCTCTCGCCATCGCCGCCGTCATGAGCCTCCTGTGTTTCGCTGTGTTCAAGCTGGGCCTTGGCATCAACCTGCCAAGTTTCGGCCCGGTCTTCGGACGGTGAGGTGAGTTATGGAACTTCTGTCGAATCTGGCGCTGGGCTTTGAGACCGCGTTCTCGCCGGTCAACATCATCTGGTGTTTCGTCGGCGTGCTGCTGGGGACGCTGGTGGGCGTGCTGCCGGGCATCGGCCCGACGGCCACCATCGCCATGTTGCTGCCCATCACCTTCACCTTCTCGCCGGTGACGGCGCTCATCATGCTCTCGGGCATCTATTACGGCGCGCAGTATGGTGGCTCCACCACCGCCATTTTGATCAACCTGCCGGGCGAGAGTTCGTCCGCTGTGACCGCGGTTGATGGCTACCAGATGGCGCGGCGGGGACGGGCAGGACAGGCGCTGGCCACGGCGGCGCTGGGCTCGTTCTTCGCCGGCAGTGTCGCCACTCTTTTGCTCGCCATGGCGGCGCCGCCGCTGGCCAGCGTGGCGATCCGCTTCGGGTCGCCGGAATATTTCGCGCTGATCGTTCTCGGACTGCTGGTCTCGATCTCGCTGGCGCACGGGTCGGTGCTGAAGGCGCTGGGCATGATCGTCCTCGGTCTGGTGCTCGCGACCGTGGGTCAGGACGTCTATACTGGCACGCCGCGCTTCACGCTGGGCCAGCTCGAACTCTATGGCGGCATCAACTTCGTCTCGATTGCCGTCGGCGTGTTCGGCGTGGCGGAAATCTTCCGCAACCTGGAGGACGAGCGCGGTCGCGAAGTGGGGATCAAGTACGTCACCCATCTGTGGCTCAGCCGGAAGGAGTTCTGCCAGATCGCGGCACCCGTCCTGCGCGGCACTGTCCTCGGCTCCATTCTGGGTATCCTGCCGGGCGGCGGGCATGTGCTCGCCTCCTTCGCCAGCTACGCGGTGGAGAAGAACACCTCGAAGCACCCCGAACAGTTCGGTCATGGAGCCATCGAGGGCGTGGCGGGCCCGGAGAGCGCCAATAACGCCGCGGCCCAGACCTCGTTCATTCCCCTCCTGACGCTGGGCATTCCCGCCCATCCGGTGATGGCGCTGATCCTGGGCGCCTTCATCCTGCAGGGCATCGTGCCCGGGCCCAAGGTGATCTCCTCCCAGCCGGAACTCTTCTGGGGTATTGTCGCCTCGATGTGGATCGGCAACGTCATGCTGGTGGTGCTCAACCTGCCGCTGATCGGGGTGTGGGTGAAGCTGCTCTCAGTGCCTTACCGCGCGCTGTTTCCTGCCATCGTCACCTTCGCCGCCATCGGCTGCTACTCGATCAACAACAATCCGTTTGATGTCTATGCGGTGATCGTCTTCGGCGTGCTCGGCTACGCGCTTATCCGATGTGGCTGCGAGCCCGCTCCGCTGTTGCTCGGCTTCGTGCTTGGCGGTCTGCTGGAGGAGCATCTGCGACGCGCGCTCATCATCGCCCATGGCGACCCCTTGGTCTTCGTCCAGAACCCGATCTCCGCTGTGCTCCTCGGCATCGGCGTGGTGATTCTGGCAGTGGCGGCTCTGCCGAGCATTCGCGGCAAGCGCGACAAGGTCTTTGCGGAGGATGAGGCGTAGACGACGCAAACCGCTCGCGGCATCCTGACGAAACGGCGCGGCGATAAAAGCCGCCTACCGCTTCGCCGGTCCGGCACCTTCTTTCAAAATGTGCTTCAAGAACAGGTTGAACAGCTCGGTCTGGCTGGAAATACCCAGCTTCGCGTAGAGGTTCTTACGGTGGATCTTCACCGTGCCCTCGGCGATGTCGAGGAGGTTGCCGATCGACAGGCTTGAATGGCCGCGCAGCACCAGACTGACGATGGTCTGCTCGCGCGGTGTGAGGTGGGTCGGCAGAAAGGTGCGGAAGGCGAGTTCCATCGCCTCCTCCGGGGCGGGAGGCGGGCTCGCGGCCGAGGGTTCGTCTGCCTCGCCGATCTGCCGCCAATGGCTCGCCATCATCGCCGTGACCAGCGGGGCGGCGGTCACGAGTCGGCCGAAGGCCTCGTCGGAGAACGGCCCGCTGGCGTTCTGCCGCATCAGCGAATAAGCAAGATAGACTCGGCTGCCGACGGGCACGAGGAAGACCACTTCCTCCGCCAGAGCCCCGCTCTCCATCGATATGCAGGGATGCACGTCGGGCGAGTTGTAATATTCCCCCTCGAAGAAATCGTCGGGTGCCAGGTCTGCCAGGCGATAGACACCCGTCGGCACCCGGCGCAGGCAGGACGTGTAGACCGCGTCTAGCAGGTAGGTGCCGTCCAGATAGTTCTGCATCACCGGCGCCGAGGAAATACCCTTCAGCCCGTCATGCAGTAGGCGCGGCCGGGCCTGGCCGGGATAGGCGAAGACACAATCGAGATCGAACGGCGCGAGCGAGCCCAGCGCCGCCGCCAGACTCGGTGCGAAATCGGGCGTGCCGATGCGCGCCACCAGTTCCGGCGCCATGGCGTTCCAGGTGTCGGGGGAGGAAGCCAGGGCCGTCATTTGCCTTGCACTGATGGAACGGCCGGACGCGCCGAGGATGCACGACCTACCTCTTTGGGGATATGGGCGACGCCCGGTACTGCCGGGAAGATAAGCGTGCCAATAAATCGGGCTGCAAGGCAAGCCCTTCCATCCGGGGAACACACATGACATCGGACGCGGTGAGCGCTGCCCCATCAAGCGGCGGGGTGACCTACCAGCCGGTCGGCGACGGCTATTTCGAGAAGCGCCAGCTCAAACGCCATGCAGGGCTTTTCACCCTGTGGATGATGGGCGTGGGCGCGGTCATTGCCGGAGAGTATTCCGGCTGGAACATCGGCCTTGCCCAGGGCGGCTTTGGCGGCATGCTGATCGCCACCGCCATCATCGGCTTCCTGTACATCTGCCTGTGCTCGTCCATCGGCGAGATGAGCGCGGCGCTGCCTCACACCGGAGGCGCCTACTCCTTCGCGCGCACCGCGCTAGGCCCCTGGGGCGGCTTCACCACCGGCCTCGCCGAGAACATCGAGTTTGTGCTCGCCCCCGCCGCCAACATGTTCTTCATGAGCGCCTATCTCAGCGCCATCTTCGGCACGCCGGACAGCTGGCTGCCGCTGTGGTGGGTCGTGGGCTATGCCGTGATGCTGGGCCTGTCCATGCGCGGGTTGGAACTCTCCATGCGCGTCGTGGTGTGGGTGACGGTTGCCGCGATGCTGGTGCTGGCCTTCTTCTTCCTCGTCGCCATCCCGCACATTGATTTCGCGCGCAACGCGCTCAACATCGCGCCGGACGGAACGATGATCGAGGGCGGCAACGGCCCGTGGCTTCCCTTCGGCTTCACCGGCGTGATGCTGTCGCTGCCCTTTGCCGTCTACATGTTCCTCGCGGTCGAGCAATTGCCGCTCACGGCGGAAGAAGCGAAGAATCCCACGCGCGACATGCCGCGCGCGCTGATCCTCTCCATCGTGACGCTCATCCTGCTGGCGCTCGGCGTGCTGTTCTTCGGCGCCGCGACCCTACCGGGCGCCCATGCCCTTGGCAGTTCCGGCGAGCCGCTGCTCGACGGTTTCCGCCACATCTTCGGCGATGGCTGGGCCAAGCTGTTTGCCGCCATCGCGGTTCTGGGTCTGGCGGCAAGCTTCTTCGCCGGTTCCTTCGCATCGGGCCGCAACGTCTATTCGCTCTCGCGCGCGGGCTACCTGCCGACCGGGCTGTCGGTAACGAGCGCCCGCACCCAGACGCCGAACATCGCACTGGCGGCGGGGTCGGCGATGGCGCTGGGCATGCTGCTGCTGGTGTGGTTCCTCGGCGGTAAGGACAATGTCGCCTTCATGGGCGGCTTCCTGGTGAGCATGATCGTGTTCGCCGGCATGGTCTCCTACATCCTGCAGAGCTTCTCCTTCCTGCGCCTGCGCACGCTCTATCCCAGCATAGCCCGGCCCTTCGTCAGCCCGTTCGGCCGGTTCGGCGCCTATGCGACCATCCTGATCTGCGCGGTCACTCTCGCCTACCAGTTCCTCGACCCGCTCTATCGCTGGGCGGCGGTCGCCGCGGCGGCCTGGTATGTCATCGGTCTCGCCTATTTCGCCTTCTATCGCCGCCACCGGCTCGTGCTGTCGCCCGAGGAGGAGTTCGCGGTGTCCGGCGGCACGCGCGGCCGTCCGCTCGGCGAGTAGTGCGCGCCACCACCGCGGGACCCCGCGACACATCCTCCGGCGCGACGCTGGCCGCCGCGCCGCTTTTTCAGCCGACATTCAACAGGAGCGTTTCATGGCCGGGAAACTGGCAGGAAAGGTCGCAATCATTTCCGGCGGAGCGACCGGCATGGGGGGCGCCGCCTCCCGTCTGTTCGCCGCGGAGGGCGCGACGGTCTGCGTCATCGACCGCAATGTGGCGGCGGGCGAGGCCACAGTGGCTGAGATCCTCGCCGCGGGCGGCACGGCGAGCTTCATCGCCGCCGATGTCTCGGACGAACTCCAGGTTCAGCAGGCGGTCGCCACCGCCACGGAGCGTCACGGCGCCGTGACCGTGCTGTTCAACCACGCCGGGTCCATCGTCATCAAGCCGTTCCTCGAGACTACGCTGGAGGAATGGGAGTGGTTGCACGCGGTGAATGTGCGCTCCATGTTCCTGATGACCCGCGCGGTGCTGCCGCAGATGATCGCGGCCGGCGGCGGCTCCATCGTCTGCACGTCCTCCATCTCGGCGGTGGCGGCGACGCCCATGGAGGTGCTGTACGACACCACCAAGGGCGCCTGCCACCAGTTCGCCCGCGCCATCGCGGTCGAGTTCCGCGACCGGGGCATCCGCTGCAACGCGGTGTGTCCGGGCTTCATCCGCACGCCGCATGGCCTGCGCGAAGTCGAGGAACTCTCCCGCCTCGGCGTCGATGTCTCCGACGCCGCGCTGGCGGTGCAGCAGGGGCGCATCGGCGAGCCCGAAGAGGTGGCGCGTGCCGCGCTGTTCCTCGCCAGCGAAGAGGCGAGCTTCGTCAACGGCGCGCATCTGTTCGTCGACAACGGGTTCACCGCCACCTGAGGGCGGGAGTGTCAGGGAGAGGGCGCGCCATGAGCCGAAAGGGCCTGGCGCCGCGCCGGTAGTGGGCGGGCACGAGAGGCCCGACCAGTTGGCTTGCGTAAACGGCACAAGAACACATGGCGATATCGCGCCGCGCTTGATGCCGCGCCAAACTGGCGAAAGGGCCATGACGCTGAGCTCAACGACGCGAGAGACGCGAAACAGGCTGAGCAGGAAAAAGCCAGATAGCGCCTTACGGCACACAGAGCGGATGGGAGCATCCGCCCGTTCTCTTCGCTGGGTCAGCGTGGGAATTGACCGGCGCTCTTGAGGAATCCTGATGCCGTCTCGGCATCGGGCTTGCTTGGCCCGCGTGCTGACGACGGACGTCCCGTGTCTGGTGCGCGCTTCGGCGTCGTGATGTCGTCGCCGGTATCGCGAGGAGCGCGCGAGAGAGGGGCCTTCGCCACCCCTCTCCCCTCTCGCCACCCCCTCAGAACTTCAGCGAGAACTGGGCGGTGAAGGCGTTCTGCGAGGCGTCGCCCGCGAGCTGGCCGGCATAGGTGGCGCCGATCTGCGCATTGGCCGACAGCGCGTAGCTCAGCCCCGCCTCCAGCAGCAGCGCATCCTCCGCCACCGGCACGCCGGACACGCTGAACGGCGTCAGCCCGCCGGCGAACTGCATGGTCGAGCTCGGCGTCACATCGCCAAAGGCATGCTGCCAGCCCAGCGTCGCATAGGGGGTGAGCGTGCGCCCGCCGACCTCCACCGTCGTGGCCAGCCGGACGCCGAGCGTGGAGTAGAACGTGCTCATGTCGTCGGTGGAGACGGACAGCGCCGCCGCCCCGCCCTCTTCGCCGAGCGAAGCGCCGGACACATTGACATAGGCGAGGCCGACGAAAGGCTCGAAGGCGATGGCGCCGACCTCGACATCATAACCGATCTCGCCGAAGACCTGCGCCGTACCTGTGGTGTCGTTGCCCTTCAGCGACTCGGCAAAGCCCGGGAACACCACCGAGCGCGACATCGACAGGTCGTGCCAAGTGTAGGCGGCGCCGCCGCGCAGCGCCACGGCGCCATACTGCGCCCCGGCATAGAGGCCGAGATCGTAATTATTCGCCGAGCCGGAGGAGGACCGCCCGTCGACATCGAAGGTCGAGCGGCTATAGCCGCCGAACAGGCCGGCGCGGGCATTCTCCGCCACCGACACATCCGCGCCCATGAGGAAGCCGCCAATGGTGTTGGAGATGCTGGCGGCATTGCCATTGGACCAGCTGTTGCCCCAGCCGCCATAGCCCTGCGCCCACAGGGTCGGCGTGTAGCCCTCGGCCAGTTGCGCCTTTACCGGGCCGGGGCCATAGGCGAGCGGGGAGACGCCCGGCGCGGTCAGCGCCTGGCGCAGCCGCCCGCTCACCGCGTCGCGGACATAGATCGACTGCTGCTGCAGCACGCTGCTCACCGAGGCATAGGCTTCGCCCGAGAGCGCGTCGAAGGCGGCGGGCGCGGCGTTCTCAGGCAGCATCAGCAGCGCGTCATAGATCGCATTGCCGCTCCCCAGCGTCTGCGCCGCCGTGGCGGTGGTGAACTGGTTCGGCGTGCGGGCATAGGAGGCGAAGGACACGCCGTTATAGTGCAGCAACAGGTAGATGTTGGTGTCATCCTTCTCGAGCGCGGCGTCGAGGAAGGCGTAGTTCTCGCTCACGCTGCCGAAATTGCCGGTGACACCACCCGTCGCGGTGAGGATGGCGTATTTGGTGTCCACCGCATATTTGCCGGGCACGGCGACGACTTCGACCGTCGCGCCGCTGTCGATGGTGGCGGTGCCGGAGCCGATGACGAGATCGTGCTCGCCGGTCGGCGTCACATCCACGCGGTAGTCGCTGAGGTCGTTGAAGGTCACGTCGGTGGCGTAGATCGTGCCGGGCGAGTTGCCCGGCGCCAGGATGCCGCCCCCATGGATGATGAGGGCATTGACCGTGCCGTTGCCGGCGAGAATGCCACCCGGGGACACCTCAACGGAGGACGCGCTGGCGAACTCGCTGCCTGTCAGGCGCAGCGTCGCCCCCTGGACAAGGATCTGGCCGTGGTCAGCGTAAGCGTTCCGGAGCCCGTCTTCGTCAAAGCCGCCCGGACCGGACAGGGCGGCCGAAACGCCGATGTCACGGCCGTTGCTGTCAAACGTTGCGCCGGCGGCCTTGATGGAGACGGAGGCCGTGCTGCTGATGAAGTCCGCCTGCGATGCCGACGCCTTCAGCACGCCACCATCGAAGGTCAAGGAGCCGCTGCCGGCGCCGACGAGCACCCGTCCCGCTGTCAGAACGCCGCGCCCACCCTCCTCGCCGTCGAGTTCGAGCGTCCCGCTGCCCCCGCTGCTGTAGCCAAGCGTCACGACCGTCGCAGAGACCGAGCCCCCCTTGTCAACGGTGAGGTTGCCGCCACCGCCGAGACCGACGAACAGGTCGAGGGCACCCGTGCTCCAGCTCGAGTTCGCGCCGGTGATCGTCACCGTGCCGGAGGATGCCGCGTTAAGGCCGATATAGCCGTTGCCGCTGCTCACCGCGCCGCCGTCCGACACCGTCAGGGTGCCGGTGCCGGAGCCGCCCACCACCAGGTCATGGGTATTGGTCCACTGCGAACCGGCACCTGCGACGGTGACCGCGCCAACCGATGCCACGCTGGTGCCCACATAGCTGTAGTCGCTGCTGAACGATCCCCCCGTGCGGACGTCGAGCGTCCCGTCGGAGCCTGTGCTCGAGCCGATATAGCCATTTCCGGTGGAAACCTGGCCGGCGTTCTCCACGGTCAGCGTGCCTTTGCCGCCATAGCCCACATGGACCTGACTGGTGTTGGTCCAGGACGACCCGGCACCGGTGACGGTTGCGGTGCCGGTCGAACCGGCGTTGACGCCAAGGAAGCCGGTGTCGGTGTTCACCTTGCCGCCGGCCTCCACATTCAGGGTGCCGGTGCCGCTTTGCCCGATGCCGATTTCCTGGCTGGCCGTCCAGGTGGAGCCGGCGCCGGTGACCGTGACGGTGCCGGTCGAGCCGGCCGTGACGCCGACGATACCCGCCGCGCAGGTCACCCCGCCCCCGGCCTCCACGGTCAGCTTGCCGGTGCCGCCATAGCCCACATTCAGCGTGCTTGTGTTGGTCCAGAGCGAACCGGCACCGGTGACGGTTGCGGTGCCCTTCGAGTCAGCATTGACACCCATATAGCCGGTGTCGGTGTTCACCTTGCCGCCGGCCTCCACATTCAGGGTGCCGGTGCCGCTTTGCCCGATGCCGATTTCCTGGCTGGCCGTCCAGGTGGAGCCGGCGCCGGTGACCGTGACGGTGCCGGTCGAGCCGGCCGTGACGCCGACAATGCCAATCGGTCCTGTCAGGGTTCCGCCCGCGGCTACCGTGAGATTGCCGGTGCCGGCATAGCCAACATTCAGGGTGCTGGTGCTGGTCCAGGAGGAGCTGATGCCGGTCACGGTGCCGGTGCCGACAGCGGCCGCACCGGAGCCGAGATAGCTGTATGCGAAGCTCACATCTGCACCGGCCGAAACGGTCAGCGTACCGTTGCCGTCCTGCCCCACGCCGACTTCGCCCGTTCCCGTCCAGGACGATGTGGCACCGGTGACAACGGCGGCGGCGGTCGAGCCCGCGCCATTTGCGATGTAGCCGGACGTGCTCTGAAGCGACCCTCCGCCCTCAACCTGCAGGTTGCCGGCCGTGACATAGGTCGCGCCGCTATAGGTGTTTGCGCCGGTCAGAAACAGGGTTCCAGCGCCCTTCTTGGAGATGGAGCCGTCGCCGGAAATCACATTGGACAGGCTGTAATTGCCGGCCTGCGCGAATTCCAGCGTGGTGGCATCGGTCGCGACCACGATGCCGCCGGTCTTCGCCTCGACGGCGTGCAGCATCGCGCTGTTCGTCCTCGTGACGGGCCTTCCGTTCGTCGTTCTCATGCGAAAGCTGGCGCTGGTGTGGATCGTGCTAGCCGTGGCAGGCTTTGCCTCCGGCGTTCCGATGCTTCACGCCTCGCTGATGCTGGTCGCCGGCGTCGCATCATGGCTGTTCATGGATGCCTGGAATTGGGCGCTTTATCGCCTTCTGCCCGAAGAGGATGTTCTCATCGCTCCCTATCACTAGGCGGCTCCTCGCACGGAAAGAACCGCGCCCTGACGGTCGTGTCAGAGCGCTGCCAAAACGTGCTGCTGTCGGTAGAGGTGAAGGGGTAGGGCCCGCTTGGAGGGCTCTCGCCACAAACACGGCAGCGCATTCTCAGGCGCACATTATGGATGGTTTCCCCAGTGCGTGCGAATAGATCCATGACCGCGGAACGCACATAAAGCGCTCGGTGCCCGCAGCTGCAAAGAAACCCGACGAGATGGCTGCTTTCCCCGACCATGAGAACAGACGTAGAACATACTTGCGGGGTGTGAACTTTGTCTAGCCTGCGGGCGTGTGTTCCCGCGCGGCCGATCGGCCGCGTGAGGTGGCGCCTCAGCAGCTAGCACCGCCAGCCGCAGGCCGCGCGGCTGGTTCGAGACATTGATGTAAACCACAAGAAGCTTGCGCAAAACGTGTCCAACGTCCTGCTTCTGGCGACGGCGCTCAACCCAGTGATCGGTTACGACAATGTCGCCCGCATCACGGCGAAGGCCCTGAGCGATGATGTGCCCCCGTGACGCCGCCGTGGCGCTCGGGCTCCTGTCCGGGGATGAGTACGACCTTCGCGTGAACGCGGCAGATCTTGCGGGTCTGGGTGCGCCGAAAGAAGGGTTGCGCCCCTCACATGCAGGGAAGCGAAGCAGCCACGCTCGACCGCGTTCTTGAAAAGGCGCTCCTGCGCGGGTATGTTCAGTGTGTCGAAAATGGTGGACCGGTTTGGTGAGCCCCGGTCAGCCCGCACTTCAAGCTGCGGGCATAATCCAGCCCCTGACGGGCCGCGGACCACGACGAAGGCGGACGTGTGCCGTCATTCGTCGGAGTGTTCCCGGGGGGCAACCCGATCCGACTGATGATTACGCATGCGTCCTTCGCCGTGCCTGCGGCTTCTTGATCGAAGGACGTCACCCTCCATGCAACGCACATCCGTCATCATCGTCGGTGGCAGCCTTGTCGGGCTGTCCGCCTCGCTCTTCCTCGCCTGGCGGGGCGTGCCCCATATCCTCGTCGAAAAGCATCGGGGCAGTTCTCCCCATCCGCGCGCCATCGGCTTCACCGAGACCAGCCTCGAACATTTCCGCGCCGTGGGAATTGCAGAGCGCATTCCCCAGGTCCCGCCGCACATGCGCTTGCGCCGGGCCAAGGTTGCAAGCCTGATCGGCGAGACCCTGGCGGAGCCCCCGTGGACGCCGGGAGAGCCGGGCCAGAAGGCAGCCGGTCTGTCTCCCTGCACGGGCGCTTCGATCGCGCAGGACAAGCTGGAGCCAATCCTTCGGCAGGCGACGCTCGAGCTTGGCGCGGATCTGCGGCTGGGGGCCCAGATGGTCTCGTTCGGGCAAGCCCACGACCACGTCCGGGTTCGTCTGCGTCCGCTGGACGGCGCCCCCGAATACGACATCGCAGCTGATTATCTGATCGCCGCCGATGGCGCCGACAGTCCTATCCGCGAGAGTCTGCGCATCACCCGCAGCGGTGTCGGCCATTTGCGCACGGTTCGCAGCGTCCTGTTTCGGTGCCAGGAGGCGGATGCCGTTCTTGCCTCGGGCATCCAGCAGTACGAGATCGAGCAGCCCGGCTTTCGCGCCTTTCTCACCACCTATGGCGACAGCCGCTGGGTCTTGATGTTCGACGATGACCGAGAGCGGAGCGAGGCGGAGTTGCGCGTCGCTGTTCTGCGGGCATTAGGTCGCGAGATGCATGTGGAGATCATCACCACCGGACGCTGGGAGATGGCGGGGCGTATCGCCGATCGTTACACGCAGGGCCGCATCTTCCTGGCCGGGGATGCCGCGCACCAACTGCCGCCCACACGGGGCGGATTTGGGGCCAATACGGGCATCGACGATGTATGGAATCTCGCCTGGAAGCTCCAATTTGTGCTTCACGGCGCATCTGCTCCGGGCTTGCTCGAGACCTACGATGCCGAGCGCCGGCCCATCGGCTGGCTGCGCCACCAGCAGACCTTTTCGCGGCCCGACTATGCCAAGTGGGTTGGCCTCGGGTTCAAGCCCGATCCGCTGTTCGGCGACGACGCAATGGAGTTCGGCCAGTTGGTCCGGTCGACAGCGGTGATAGGTGAGGGATGTAATTTGCCAGCGGCCGCATCCCCGACCCTGTGGGCCGGCGAACCAGGCACCCGTGCGCCCCATGTCTGGATGGAGCAGAACGGCGCGCGCCTGTCCGCGCTTGACCTCTTTGGCAAAGGGTTCGTGCTTCTAAGCCAGGATCCGGCCTGGCTGTCCGCGATCGGAAACCTGCCGATCAAAGGCTATGGGGTCGGGCGCGATATCCGCTTCCAAGAGGCGGACGCCTTCGAGACGCATTTCGGCATTGGTGTTGCGGGCGCGCTCTTGGTGCGGCCGGATGGGATCGTCGCCTGGCGGACCCGCGATCAGGCCAACCCCGAGACCCTGCGTCATGCTTACGCCCAGACGGCATCCGTGCCTGCATGATCATGGGCGCGGGGGCTTTATTCGGCCCGCGCATTTCGCTTGCGGGTGCGAGATAGGGACATTGTGACATGTCCCAACGGTCGGATGCGCCCCCGCGCATCCGACCGTTGTGTGACTATCCAGACCGGGGAATTGTCGGCGCCGCAGGGATATTCAAAAGGTGTGAGCTACTCCCCGAAATCCGGACAGTGACGGAAGCTACGATGTGACGTCTGCTGATTTCCCGAGACGAGGAGATCAGGACATGCGCAAACGCAGGAACCATGACGCGGGCTTCAAGGCTCGCGTGGCGCTTGAAGCCGTGAAGGGAGAGCGCACCGTGTCGGAGTTGGCCGCTGCATACGGCGTGCATCCGACGAGGATCCACCAGTGGAAGAAGGCGCTCCTGGATGGAGCCGCTGACATTTTCGAGCGGGGCGGCAGGAAGACGGCCGAGGTCAACGAGGACACGGTTCGCGATCTTCACGCCAAGATCGGGGAGCTGGCGGTCGCCAATGATTTCTTGTCACGAAAGCTCAAGCCCTGGACCGGGAAGTGAGGCGCACGATGATCGAGCGCCACCACCCCTCGTTGTCGGTCGGGATGCAGTGCCGGCTGCTGTCGCTTCCCCGGTCCTCGTTTGATTATGAGCCGCAGGGAGACCGAGATGAACCTCGCCCTCATGCTGCTGATCGACAAGCAGTTCCTGGACGGCCCTATGCGCGTCCGCGAACATCACCTGGTCGTTGCGACGGCCAAGCATGTCTTCCTGCATCGGGAATATGGCGTTGTCTTCGTCCGGGAAGCCGCTTCTCGGGAGGATCTGGCCGCTTATGACCTGACCCCTTTGCTGCTCTGCGGGCTTTCCGTTCCAGGGACCTCGCTTCGATGGGTCATCCTCACGCCGGTCGACAATCCGGCATCGATCGTGAATGTTCTCGGAAAGGCGTGGACGCAGGCCGACGGCCTGCGCGGTCGCCCGGATGTGCTGAAGGTGAGCCGTCATCTCGCCGCATCTGCGGTGGACTTGCCTGAAACGCTGGCGGCGACCGATGCCCGGCAGGGTCTCCATGCCGTTGGTATCTGCCTCGCGGCTAAGGCTGTCGGCTCGGCCGTCTGGCGCGGTCCGGGAGGCGCGCTTCAGCCGATTTCCAGATGTTTGTAAACCGTCGTGCGGGAGATGCCGAGCCGGCGCGCGGTCTGCTGGATATTGCCGCCGGTCGCCGCAAAGGTCTCGCGAATCCGCCGGCATCGATCGCGGCTCAGCGCGTGAGATGCGCACTGGGCGCAGCTGGGCGCGCCATCATCGGTGCCGTCCTCGCAGGACAGCGCAGTGAGCCCCTCGCCCTCGGTCTCGATCGCCGCGCGACGAAGCCAGAACTGCAGCTCGCGTATGTTGCCCGGCCAGGGCCGCTGGCGCAGGCGCTCGATCACCGTGTCATCGATCGAGATATTCGTCGCGTGCCCGGCCAGAAGATGACGGACGATGGCATGGAAATCGCCGCGCTCGCGCAGCGGCGGGATCTCAACGGAGAGCCCATTGAGCCGGTAATAGAGGTCGGCGCGGAACTGGCGCGCGGCGACGGCGGCGGCAAGATCCCGATTGGTGGCGGACACGATCTGCACATCCAGCGTCGCGGTTTTCCCCCCGCCGAGCGCGCGAACTTCCATCGTGTCGAGGAAGCGCAGCAGCGCGGTTTGCGCGGCCAGCGGAATGTCGCCCACCTCGTCGAGGAACAGCGTTCCCCGATCCGCCAGACGGATCAGCCCCGGCGCGCCCTCGTTGCGCGCATTGGTGAAGGCGCCCCGGTCATGGCCGAACAGTTCGGCGATGAACAGCGTTTCCGGCACCGCGCCGCAATTGATGGGTATGAACGCGCCGCTCCGGCCGCTGAGTGCGTGAACATGGCGGGCCATCAGCTCCTTGCCCGTGCCGGTCTCGCCATGGATATGAACGGCCAGCCGCTCGCGTGTGGCAGCCGCCAAACCGCGCATACGCCGTTGCAGCAGCGCATCCTCGCAGACGAAGGCCGCGGGGGCAGCACGAGCAGCAGCACCAGCGGCTGCAGGCATCGGCAGGCGAGCCGTCCCCGCCGGCGCCGGGCTCTCGCGCAGGGGCGGCGCGGCGAAGCGTCGGCACGCGACGTAAAGCAGGCTACCGGCCCGGTCGCGGACCCGGGCGATGCCCGCGCGGCGCAACTCGTCGACCACGCCGCCGAAGCCGGGCTCGAACAGGGCGTCGAAAGCCTGCCCGGCCGTGGCGTCCAGCCCGGCGAGCAGTCCGCGCGCGGCCCGGTTGATCGACACCACCTCGCCCTCCGGCGACAGCGCCATGAGGCCGGTCGACAGCGTGTCGAGATATTCGGCCCTCGGATGCAGGGCGAGCAGAAGCACATCCGGCCGGGCATTGACGATCAGCCCATTCTCCACCGCCGCCGATGCCATGCGAACCAGCGCGTGGGTATGCTGCTGGCGGGCTTCATTGGAGCTCGACGCGTCGAGCAACCCGACCAGCCGGTCCGCCGGGTCGAAGATAGGCACGGCGGCACAGCTGAGATGGCCGTGGCAGGCGAAAAAATGCTCACGCCCATAGATGGAGACCGGTGCCTGTTCCACCAGCGCGAGCCCGAGCGCATTGGTGCCACGCCCGCCCTCCAGCCACACGCTGCCCGGCACGATGGAGCGCCCCGCCTCGCTGTCGGCGAAAGACGGGTCGCTCAGCGCATCCAATACAACGCCTCCGGCATCGGCGAAGGCGATCATGAAATTCGAGCCGGCAATCTGTTCATAGAGAAGCTGCATCTGCGCCAGGGCGAGACGGCGCAGCAGCGCCTGCTCCTCGCGCCGGGTTCGCACCTCAGCAAAGGCGATGACCGCTTCGTCCGGCCGCCGCGTCGGGTCGAGCCCGCCGGCGAGACAGCGCTCCCAGCTGCGGGCGATCTCCGGCGAGAGCGCGCCGCCGGGCACGCGCACGCCTGCCTCCAGCGCGACGCGTGCCCGGGCGCCGGGGGCGCTTGGGGTGGGGGAAGGTGAGGTGGGGGATGGGGGCGGCATCGGCGCTATCCTCATCTGTTCTTGTCGTTTTGCGGCAGGGTCGGCGCAAAACAAAGGGAAGGCAATAGACAGAAACTGGACACTGTTCGATCGCCCCTGTTCAGGCGATGAACGCGCGAAAGCCTTCGCACCTGCAGTAAAGCCTTGACGAAATGGGCAAATAGCGTGTGGCACATTTGCTGCGATGGACCCTCCGACGGCGACGCCAAGCGGTGCCGAAAAAGGGAGGACGCCATGAAGGCGCAGGTGCTGAAAACATACGACACGAGTCTCACCGCCGACCTCTGGGTCGCGGAGGAGAACGTGCCCGATCCCAAGATCGTGAAATCCACCGATGTGATCGTCCGCATTGGTGGCGCCGGCGTCTGCCGCACCGATCTCCACATCATCGAGGGTGTGTGGAAGCCGCATATGGATCCCACGGGCGACAAGCTCCTGCCCCTCATCATGGGCCATGAGAATGCCGGCTGGATCGAGGAGGTGGGCAAGGAGGTCGAGGGCCTGAAGAAGGGCGATCCGGTGATCGTGCACCCCAAGATCACCGGCGGCACCTGCCTTGCCTGCCGTCGCGGCTTCGACATGCACGGAGCCGGCAGCTTTCCAGGTCTCGACTGCAATGGCGGCTATGCCGAATTCATCTGCACGTCGGAGCGCAACATCGTGCCGCTACCGCGCTCGCTGACACCTAAGGAAGTGGCGCCCTATGCCGATGCCGGCCTCACCGCCTATCGCGCGGTGAAGAAGGCCACCCGGCACCTGCTGCCCGGCCAGAGCTGCGTCGTCATCGGCGCCGGCGGGCTGGGGCATATCGGCATCCAGTGCCTTAAGGCGATGTGCGCCGCCGATGTGATCGTCGTCGACAAGTCCGACGCCTCGCTGGCGCTGGCGACCAAAAGCGGCGCCGACCAGGTGGTGAAGGCCGATGGCAATGAGGTCGAAGCCGTTCTGGCGCTGACCGGCGGCGCCGGCGCGGAGGCGGTGATCGATTTCGTCGGCGAGAGGGGCACCACCGCCAAGGGGCTCGCCATGACCCGCGCCATGGGAAGCTACTACATTGTCGGCTACGGCGAGGACATCAAGATTCCGGCGGTCGACCTGATCATCTCCGAGCGCAACATCATCGGCAATCTGGTCGGCACCTGGGCCGAACTGACGGAGCTGATGGCGCTGGCCGATCGCGGTCTCGTCGAGCTGGCGACCAGCGAATACAAACTCGCGGACGCGAATTTGGCGCTGCACGATCTCAACGCCGGCAAGATCCATGGCCGGGCCGTTCTCGTTCCCTGACGGGCCGGAGGGGTGCGGTATCTTGTATTCCAGAGACGATGATGCGTGCATCGCAGCATAAATAGCAGTTAAGTAAGCAGGTGTTACCGATCATTCTGCGCTGCACCATTTTCGCATAATGAAACACTTTCGGACGCGCGATTCGCAAAACAATTCACTGGCGCGATCTGATGCGTGTTCTACCCCAGTCAAGTCGTTGAAACACCTATTGCGACGACTTGGCACGGCGCTTGCTAAATTACTATTAGAACAATGCTGACGTGCCCCACGGGGCAGGCCACGAAAAGAACGAAGGGAAGAAGTCCGGGGAAGCTGCCGGCACGGCGAGGAGCCGGGCCGGCGGGTCATGAGACGGTCAGGTCAGGACCGCCGTCCCGCACCCGTTACGCCAACAGCCGCACCCGGTGCCTTGTACCTTTGCCCAGGCCTTCGACGCTCGCCGCATGTGCGACGGGCGAAGGGTTCCTCATGTCTAGAACCCGGCCGGTCGGACCGCGCAAACGCTGTACCGCACCCGCCGGGAGGAAATTGACCGTGGATTCCGCTCCAAGAGCAGGATGGCAAAAATGACAAGTACACTGACCCTTAACAAGATCACCGCGCAGAAGGGCATCTCCGTCGCGGACGCCGCGAAGAAGATCGCCGATCTCGGATGGAATCCCTCCTACGTGCAGGAGGCGATGACCTTCCCGACCGACTACAAGATCACCAAGGCGCCTAAAGACCCGATGAAGCAGGTGCTTCGCTCCTACTTCCCGATGCAGGAAGAAAAGGACAACCGGGTCTATGGCGCGCTCGACGCGGCTCTGCGTGGCGACATGTTCCGCAATGTCGAGCCGCGTTGGGTGGAATGGATGAAGCTGTTCCTGGCCATTATCCCGTTCCCGGAAATCTCGGCGGCCCGCTCCATGGCGATGGTCGGTCGTCTGGCGCCCGGCGAGGACCTGCGCACCGGCTTCACCATGCAGATGGTCGACGAGTTCCGGCACTCGACGATCCAGATGAATCTGAAGAAGTGGTACATGGAGAACTATATCGACCCGGCCGGATTCGATATCACTGAGGAAGCCTTCGGCAAGTGCTACGCCACCACGATCGGCCGCCAGTTCGGTGAAGGCTTCATCACCGGCGACGCCATCACCTCCGCCAATGTCTACCTGACCGTGGTGGCCGAAACCGCGTTCACCAACACGCTGTTCGTCGCCATGCCCTCCGAAGCCGCCCGTAACGGCGACTATGCCCTGCCGACCGTGTTCCTGTCCGTGCAGTCGGACGAGAGCCGGCATGTCGGCAATGGCCACTCCATGCTGATGTCGATGCTGAAGGAGCCGGAGAACCATCTCCTGCTGGAGCGCGACATGCGCTACGCCTTCTGGCAGAATCACGCCATCGTCGACGCCGCCATCGGCACCTTCATCGAATACGGCACCACCAACCGCGACAAGAACAAGGAATCCTACGCGGAGATGTGGCATCGCTGGATCTTCGAGGACTACTACCGCACCTACATGCTGCCGCTGGAAAAGTACGGCATCAAGATCCACCACGACGATGTGCAGACGGCGTGGAAGCGCATCACCGAAAAGAACTATGTGCACAAGATCGCGCAGTTCTTCTCCGTGGGCTGGCCGGTTAACTTCTGGCGCATCGAGGCCCAGACCGACAAGGACTTCGAGTGGTTCGAGCACAAGTACCCGGGCTGGTACGCCCAGTTCGGCGAATATTGGAAGTGGTACGCCAAGCTCTCGCATCGCGGCCAGACCAACATGCTGTTCAACGCCGACACCGGCTATGTCTATCCGCACCGGTGCTGGAGCTCGATGGTGCCCTGCGTGGTGCGCGAGGACATTGTCACCGACATGATCGACGGCAAGCTGCACACCTTCGCCCATGAGCTCGACCGCTGGACCGCGGTGGAAGCCTTTGCCAGCGAGTATCAGGGCCGTCCCACCCCGGCGATGGGTCGCTTCAGCGGCCGGCGCGAATGGGAGAGCTGCTACCACGACTGGGACCTGGCGGACGCCATCCAGGATCTCGGCTTCGTGCGCACGGACGGCAAGACCCTCGTGCCGCAGCCGCATCTGCGCTTCGAGGAGAAGGAGATGTGGACGCTTGACGATGTGCGCGGGCACACCATCAAGAGCCCGCTGATCACCCTGCGCGAGATGAGCCCCGAGCAGCGCGAGAAGCACCTCGCCGACTACCGCGCCGGCTTCACCATCAATCCCTGCAACTGAACGTCGCGCGGGACCGGCTTTGCCGGTCCCGCATCGACCAAGGTGCTCCAGAATCTAACGGGGAGGTCGCACGATGGGCGACGTCTATACCGTCCGCTTGAATCCGGTCGGCGTCGAATTCGAGGTCGAAGAGGGTGAAACCGTCCTTGATGCGGCCTTCCGGCAGGGCATCGCCCTGCCGCATGGCTGCAAGGAGGGGCGGTGCGCGGCCTGCAAATGCGTGCTGAACGAGGGCGAGGTCGAGCTCAAGCCCTACTCGACCTTCGCACTGAACGAGATGGAGCGGGACCAGAACCACATCCTGCTGTGCCGGACCCTGGCCTATTCGGACATCGAGGTCGATCTTCTCAACTTCGACGAGGAGATCCTCTCGAAATCGATACCCGTCCGGACCTTCGGCGCGGAGGTAACGCGGGTCGTTGAACTGACCCACGACATAAGGCGCCTGGAGATCGTGCTCGATCAGCCTCTCAAATTCTGGGCGGGCCAATATGTCGACATCACGCTCCCGGGGGCAGAGGCGATTACGCGCTCGTTTTCCATGGCAAATACGCCGGTCGAGGGCAAAGAACTCGCCTTCATTATCAAGAAATACCCCAACGGCAAATTCTCCTCCCGCCTCGATGGAGAACTCCATCCAGGAACCCGGCTCACCGTTCGCGGCCCCTTCGGAACCTGCTTCCGACGGGAAGACAAGGGAGGGGTCCTGATCCTGGTGGGCGGCGGCTCCGGCATGTCGCCGCTGTGGTCGATCCTGCACGACCATCTGGAAAGCGGAGAAGACCGGGAGGTGCATTTCTTCTACGGCGCCCGCACCGCCAAGGACCTGTTCTACCTCGACGAATTCGCCCGGCTGGAGGCGGCGAATCCACGCTTCCACTTCATCCCCGCGCTTTCCGCTGCGAGCGACGAGGATGGCTGGAGCGGCGAGCGCGGCTTCATTCATGAAGTCCTGAACGCCCATCTGCGGCGGCTGGATTGCGGCGAGGACGTCGACGTCTATGCCTGCGGCCCGGAGCCGATGATCGAGGCTCTCGTGCCGGTGCTGCAGATGAACGACGTGCCGACCGAGCGGATCTTCTTCGACAAGTTCACGCCGGCCTCAAACGCCACCGAGCAACTGGCGCACGCCTGAGCGCCACCACCACACGCCTTCGCCAGACAACGATAATTTGGGAGGATCACCATGACAGCCACGCAAACGGCGCCGGTCAAGTCGGGGGCAGCCGGATCGGCCGTCTTCGCCGATTCCGACAGCCGCAAGTACCGTTACTTCGAGCCGCGCGGCAAGCGCGCGACCCATTACGAGGACGTCACCGTCGACGTCCAGCCCGATCCCGAGCGCTATCTGCTGCAGGACTGGATCATCTCGTTCCCGAACGGGCGCGGCGCCTACTCCAAGGACAACACCGCCGCGCTGAGCTCCAACTGGCACCTGTTCCGCGCCCCGGACCAGGAGTGGGAGCGCACCCACTACCAGCGGCAGTCCAAGATCGAGGCGATGGTGCAGGCCGTCATCGCCAATGGCCGCAAGTCCGGTGCGCCGCTGCACTTCGACAAGGCATGGGTACGGGTACTTCAGAACCATCTCGGCGCGTGGAAACACGCCGAATTCGGGCTCGGCACCTCGCTGATGCAGGCCCAGCGCTACGGCTACACCCAGATGATCAACAATGCGACGCTGACCAACTCGTCGTACAAGCTGCGCCTCGCCCAGGACATCACGCTGTATCTTGCCGAAATCGGCATGGACATCGGCAATTTCGACGACGAGGCGGGCAAGCGCACCTGGCTTGAAGATGGCAGCTGGCAGGGCACGCGCGAGGCGGTCGAGTCCATCATGGGCTCGGAAGATTATCTCGAGCAGTACTTCGCCATCAACATCGTCTTCGAGCCGTTGGTGGGCGAATTGTTCCGCTCTGGCTTCCTGATGCAGGTGGCGTCGCCCAATGGCGACTTCATCACCCCGCCGGTGATCTCGGCGGCGGAGGCGGACTACGAGCGCAACCTCGCCAATGCGATCGATCTGTTCCACCTGCTGGCGCATGATCCCGAGCACGGCGCGCACAATAAGGGCCTGTTCCAGGCCTGGCTGCGCAAGCATGTCGCCCTGGCCAACAATGCGGCGGCGGGCTTGCAGCCGATCTGGTCGCAGCCGCACTCCAAGCCAGTCCAGTATTCCGACGCGCGCGCGCAGTCGGTCGAGCGCATCGGGAAGATCCTGGGCGAACTCGGCCTCGACCATCCCCAGGAGTGACGCCCATGTCCACCATGTCTCGCTCGGCCACCAATCAGAACATCTTCCAGAAAATGGGCGATCTCGTCTTCGATCAGACGATTTCGCACCAGTGCGGCGTCACCATGAACGACAGTGTCGAGGCGCGCGCCATCGCCGAGTTCATGGGTCAGAAGCCCAATGTCACCATCACCTACCAGCCGGCGCTGATCCGTATCGATGGCGAAGGCAAGCTCATCTTCAAAATGGATGAGATCAGCGAAATCCTCGGCAAGGAAATGAATGCCGAGATATTCGAGGTCAACACCTCCACGCACTATGGTCGCATGATCCGCGTCGACGATAACACCGTGACACTGTTCGGCGACATGGATGAAATCCGCCAATACATCGAGTGAGTCACGCACATTGCCCCGGGGAAGTCTGCCTTGCCCGGGGCGGCATGCCTGCCGCCATCAGCCGCGACGCCACGCGCTCACAGAATTCGTCAAAAAGGGGAGAGGGTTCATGTTCAGGACACCGGACGGTGAGGAGATCTTCATCATCGATGGTCACACCCATTTCTGGGACGGCAGCCCGGAGAACCAGGCCAACATACATGGCAAGCAATTCATCGACTGCTTCTACGCCTACCACACCGCCCTGAGCCCCAAGGATCAGCTGTGGAGCAAGGAACAGTTCGAGAAGTACAGTGCCGAGAAGATGCACCATGATTTGTTCGTCGACGGTCCCGACGACATGGCGATCGTCCAGTCGACCTATCTCAGCGAATTCTACAAGAACGGCTTCAACACCATCGAGCGCAATCGCGGCATGGCGAAGGCCTATCCTGACCGCTACATCGTCAACGGCGCCTTCGATCCGCGCGATGGCGAGAAGGCGATCGAATACATCCACTTCATGAAGGAAAACTACAACATCAAGGGTGTGAAGCTCTACACGGCGGAATGGAAGGGCGATTCCCGCGGCTGGAAGCTCACCGACCCCAGCGCCTATCGCTGCCTGGAGCTGTGCCAGAAGCTCGGCATCACCAATGTCCATGTCCACAAGGGACCGACCATCATCCCGCTCGACAAGGATGCGTTCGATGTCCACGACGTCGACCATGCCGCGACCGATTTCCAAGGCCTGAACTTCATCGTCGAGCATTGCGGCCTGCCCCGGCTGGATGATTTCTGCTGGATCGCGGTGCAGGAGACCAATGTCTATGGCGGTCTCGCTGTGGCGCTGCCCTTCATCCACTCCCGCCCGCGCTACTTCGCCGAAGTGATCAGCGAATTGCTGTTCTGGGTGGGCGAGGACAAGATCCTCTTTGGCAGCGATTACGCCATCTGGACGCCGCGCTGGCTGGTCGAGAAGTTCTGGAACTTCGAGATCCCGGAAGACATCAAGCAGGAGCATGGCGTCGACCTAACCCGCGAGGCCAAGCGCAAGATCCTCGGCCTCAATGCCGCCCGGCTCTACAATGTCGATGTCGAGGCACAGAAGGCGAGGCTGAAGGACGCTTCGCTGGCGGTCGCGGCGGAGTAGGCCCATGCGCCGCCCCGCCAGCACGCAGATCGGCGGCGATGCGCGCATCGCCGCCGTGTGGAACCAGCTCGCCGGCGTCATGGACCCGGAACTCGACGAGTCGATCGTCGATCTCGGCTTCGTGGAAGACGTCGCGATCGGCCCTGATGGCCGCGTCGATGTCGCCTTCCGCCTGCCGACCTATTGGTGCTCGCCCAACTTCGCCTTCCTGATGGCGGACGATATCGGTCGGGCGGTGCGGGCGCTGCCCTGGGCGCGGGAGGTTCATCCCCGGCTCGAAGATCATATGTTCTCGCAGGAGGTCAATCGCGGCACCCATCTCGGGCTCTCCTTCGCGGAGACGTTCCGCGATCTGGAGGTCGGCGACACGCTGGAGAGCCTGCGCGAAACCTTCCTGCGCAAGGCGTTTCAGCGCCGGCAGGAGGCGGTCATCCTGGGCCTGCGACGGGCCGGCTGGTCGGATGCGGCCCTCGTGGCGACCGATCTCGCGACCCTGGACCGCGCCGTCATCACCGACCCGGAGGGCCTGCGCCAGAAGCCCCGCTACCGCGAAATTCTGCTGGCGCGCGGCCTCGCCACGCGGCCGTCCGACCTCGCATTCGTCACCCTCGACGGCGAAGCCATCGCGGCCGAGAGCCTGCCGGTGCATCTGCGTGGGCTGCGCGCGGTGCGCATCAATATGGAGGCCAATGGCGCGCTGTGCCGGGGGCTTCTCGATGCCCGCTACGACGAGGGGCCGCGCGCGGCGGCGGCGATGACTTCCGGGCACGCCTGCGGCGGTGCCGGAGCGTCCAGCGGCTGCTGCGGCGGCTGCGCCCTGAACCCCGGCGCTGCGGCGCCTGCCGCGAAAGGCGCCGGCCTGCCGTTCGCTCTGTGAACGAGGCGTCTGCGCCCCGTTCCGACGTCGACCCCAACAAGCACACAAAACGACGAGGAAAAAGCCATGGCAAAGATGATCCTGCATGACGGCGAGGCACGCCGCGCCCTCGCCCGCGGCGTTGGCAAGCTGGCGGCGGCCGTCGAATCGACGCTCGGTCCCAAAGGCATGAACGCCATGGTCGACCGGCCGATCGGCACCCCCATCGTCTCGCGCGACGGCGTCACCATCGCCTCCGAGATCGAGCTGCCCGACCGTTTCGAGAACATGGGCGCGCAGGTGGTGCGTGAGGTGTCGATGCAGACCAACGAGGTTGCTGGCGACGGCACCACTACCGCCATGGTGCTGGCCAATGGCCTCATCCAGAACGGCGTCGCGGCACTGGAGCGGGGCGCCAAACCCGTCGACCTGTGCCGCGGCATCGATACGGCGGTCGATCTCGTGGTGGAAACGCTGAAGGGCCGCGCCCGCCCGGCCTCCGAACGCTCGATGCTGGAAGCGGTGGCGACCATCGCCGCCACCAACCCGCATCTCGGGCACCTCGTGGCCGAGGCGCTGCACCGCGTCGGCCTCGACGGCATCGTCTCCTCCGATTACGGCCTCACCATCGAGACCACGCTCGACGTGGTGGAGGGCATGTCGTTCGACCGGGGCTATATTTCCCACCACATGGTGACGGATGTCGAGAAGATGGAGGTGGTGCTGCACGAGCCCTACATCCTGCTCACCGACCTCAAGATCCGTGCGCCGCAGGAGATCGCCGGCATCCGCCAGGCGGTGGCGCAGACCGGGCGCACCCTGGTTATCATCGCCGAGGAAATCGCCCCGGAAGTGGTGGTCACCCTGCTCGGAGACGGCAATCGCGGCAAGGTGCTGGTGGTCAACCCGCCCGATTACGGCCATTGGCGCAAGGCGATGATGGACGATCTCGCCATCATCACCGGCGGCAAGGTCATCGCCCGCGACCTCGGCGGCCGGCTGGAGGACGTCACCCTCGACGATCTCGGCACCGCCCGCCAGGTGCGCGCCAGCGGCCGCGAGACCATCATCGTTCGTGGCGGCGGCGACGCGGAAGCGATCGCGGCGCGGCGGGCCCAAGTCACGCGCCAGCACGAGCTCGCCCCGCCCAATATCGAGCAGGACAAGCTGAAGGAGCGCCTCGCGAAGCTCTCCGGCGGCACGGCGGTGATCTACGCCGGTGGCGTGACGCCGGTGGAGCAGAAGCGCACGCTCCAGCTGATCGACGACGCGCTGAGCGCTACCCGCGCGGCGGCGGAGGAGGGCATCGTCGCCGGCGGCGGCACGGCGCTGCTGCAATGCGCGCCCATCGTCGCTTCCCGGCTCGGCAATCTCAATGGCGATGTAGGCGAAGGCATCCGCCTGGTGCGCGAGACGCTGTCCCGTCCGGCGGCCTTCATCGCCCGCAATGCCGGCTACGACCCCGACACCATCGTCGACCAGTTGATGGCGGCGGAGGACGGCATCGGCTTCGACGCCGCCACCGGCGAGATGACGGACATGATCTCGGCTGGCATCGTCGATCCGGTGCGCGTCACCTGCACGGCGCTGCGCAACGCCGCCTCGGTCGCCACGCTGGTGCTCACCACCAACACGCTGATTGCCGACATCACCGATTATGTCGACCCCACCGCCGGCCCTGCGCTCGGCGGCGGCGCTGAAAAGCTCGGCCGCGCATGATCATGGCATCCCGCCGACGGCTCCCGCCCGGCCGGCGGGATGCCTTCCGAAGAGGTCGGAGCGCGTCGCAGCCGGATGTCGACGTCGTCCCGGTCCCGTTCGTCCAGGAGCGGGCGGCGCCGCCGGTGACCGGGGCGACCCTGCGAGCCTCCATCGCCGGCGTCGTCGGCCGCGTCTGGCGCGTGTTTTTCGGCGCCGTCCGTGCCGGAACGCTCCATCGCACGGGCGCGTCCGCCGGGCGGCTTGATCAAGTGACGCTTGATTGGAAGCGTGGTAAAAACGTTGCAAATGAAGCGAAGCAGATGCCACGCGCCAGGAATTCGGGTGTCTGATATTCGCGAAAAATGAAGGGGAGGTTGCTTTGGTGTATATTATCACCAAGAAGGATGGTCCTCGAAAAGAGGACGTCGCCGCCAAGAAAATGATTCGGGAAAATTGGGGGACGATTGATCGTCTCGCCAATCAGATTTCCGGCGGTCGTTGGCAGGACATCAAGCAGGCCCGCGCTGCCAAGACATCCGTTGCCGAATACGATCGCAAGAGCTTCATCGGCTACGCCTCGGTGGGCCGGACTGCGGCCCCCCGGCCCTATATCCGGATCAGCCTGAACAACCGTGTCGTTGTGGTCGACGAGGACACCAACCGACAGCTGCTGTTTCTCGGCGAAATCAGGCACCGCGCGCATGGCCGGGTGTTCTGTCTCGCCACCCGTGCCAACGGTTTCTTCGATGCGGCGACGGACGAGGTGCTGGAGGCTTTGGCCGGGCTCGATGGCTGCATGCTGTCCGAGGACGAGGTCGACGAGCCGTTCAAGCATGAACTCGCCGCCCGCCTCGGCTTTGCCCCGCCGCAGGTCATCTGAGCGGGCGTGTCCGCCAGAACCTCCGGTCCGTTTTGCGCAGAGGCCGGTTCTCGGACGGCCACGGGACATTTGGATGCAGACGGAAGCGCATATGACAAAGCCGCCCGTTGAGCGCCGTTTGACCGCACTTCCCTCTCGAATGGACGAGGGCGAGGACGGCGTCGATCACGCCGCGGATGGTGCCTCCTACGACGCGTCAGCGACGATGAAGGCTTGGGAGAATTTCCTGGACCAGAACCGGCCGACCGGTCCGGGCGGGCTGGTTCGCAGCGTCATCGAGCGCTCCTGGCAACGCAGCGCCGTCTCCGGCGTCAACCCGCGCGGTCGCGGCAGCGAGCTCATCGTCTCCGCCGACGAGGTGGACGGCTTGCGCCGACAGAATGGAGGCCTGATTCAGGCCGCCGGCAAGACGTTCGAGCGTCTGGCCGACATTCTCGGCGAGACGGCGACCATGGTCGTCGTTACCGACCAGCGCGGCGTCATCATCGACACCGCCGGCGACCGCCACATTCTCGATGCCGCCCATGATATCCGCCTCGAGATCGGCGCCAATTGGGGTGAAGCCGTCACCGGCACCAACGGCATCGGCACGGCGCTGGTGACGGGCAGGCCGGTCTATGTGCGCGCGGCCGAGCATTTCTGCGAAGGCGTGAAGTCCTGGACCTGCATCGGCGCGCCAATCCGCAATCCGCTCGACGGCAGCGTTGTCGGCGTCGTCGACTTCTCCGGCCCGCAGGACATTTTTCGCAGCCACAACATCGCCCTTGGCATGATGGCGGCGAGCCATATCGAGCTCGCCCTCGCCGACCAGCTGCGGGTCGAGCGCATGCAACTGCTGGAACTGTGCCTGGCCCGGCTGCAGGGCGGCGCGCGCGGCGACGGTTTCGTCATCGTCGACCGGCAGGGCCGGGTGATCCACCACAGCGACACCGCGGTTGCGCGCTGGCGCCATGCCCATCCCGGCAGCGAGCTGCGGCTCGGCGAGCAGTTGATGGACTTCAAGGGCGGCAACTGGCCGGACAACATCGCCGGCCTTCCCGGTGTCGAAAGCCAGCGCATCGAGCCGCTGGTTCACGATGGGGCCTTCTCCGGCGCGGTGCTGCTGCTCGGCCCGACGGGCCACCCCGCCCCGGCGGTGCGGGCCGGCACCAGCCAGGCGGCCACGGCATTGCGGGCGGCGCGGGAGGCCATTGTCGGTGAAAGTGCGGTGCTCATTGAAGCCATTGAGCGGGCCGAACGCGCCGCGCAGGGCCGTGGCGCCATCCTGCTGGAAGGCGAGACCGGCGTCGGCAAGGAGCTGTTCGCCAAGCTCATCCACGCGGCCGGTCTCACCACGGGGAAGGAACCCTTCGTCACCTTCAATTGCGGCGCGGTCTCGAAGGATTTGCTGGGTGGCGAATTGTTCGGCCACGCCCCGGGCGCGTTCACCGGTGCCACACGCGAGGGCCGCGCCGGACGCTTCGAGATCGCCGACAGCGGCGTGCTCAGCCTTGACGAGATCGGCGAGATGCCGCTCGACCTTCAGCCCTATCTCCTGCGCATCCTCGAGGAAAACGCCGTCTATCGCATCGGCGAGGCGCGACCCCGGCCGATCAATGTGCGGCTCATCGCTTCAACCAACCGCAATCTCAAGGTGGAGGCGGCGGAGGGGCGCTTCCGCAAGGATCTCTATTTCCGCATCGGCGCGGTCAAGATCACCATTCCGCCGCTGCGCAACCGCCATGGCGACATCCGCCTGCTGCTGCACCATTTCAACAGCCGCGTGGCGACAAGCCAAGGCACCGAGCCGCTGCGCTTCCAGCCGGCGGTGATCGATCTGCTGGAACGCTATGAGTGGCCCGGCAATGTCCGGGAGGTGCGCAACCTTGTCGAGTCGCTGTCGCTGATGGCGGTCGACCGCACGGTGGGCATCGATGACCTGCCGGAAGACTTGATCGAGGACGTGCAGCATCTGCGCGAGGCAGGCGGCGAGGCGGCCGAAAGGTTCGATTCCGGGGAGCCGATTGCCCGTATCGACGAGGCCGAGCGCCGGCTGATCGAGCGCACGCTGGTCGCCTCGGGCGGTAATACATCGGTTGCCGCCGATCGGCTGGGGATCTCGCGCAGCACGCTCTATCGCAAGCTCCAGCACTATCGGGCACGGCTTTAGCCGCCGCGCCGGCAGAGGGAACCAGGGGGCAAGGCTCAGATGACAGAACCGATGTATCCCCCCGGCCGCGTCCCCCAGGCCAGCGAGCTTGCCTCGATCCTTCTCGACAAGGCCGAGCGCGACGTGGTGTTCACCCTGCGCATTCGCGGGGACAGCCTCGATCTATTGTCGCGGTACTTTCAGGGCTTCATCGAGCGCTCGCTCGGCTCGAACGGCGTCGACTATGGCGATCATCCGCTGCTGCGGCTCTTCGTCGAATCGCACGGACGCGAACTCACCGAATTCGTGGTGAACGGCCTGGCCCTGTCGCACCAGATCGACCTCAAGGCATTCGAACGCTTCGGTGGCGATTCGACCCATCTGCTGCGGGCCGACATATGGGACAGTCTGCGCAGCTATGTCGAGAGCGCCGAGCAGCATTTCATGTCCGGCCTCGGCGGCCTTCATGACATCCTGGCCGAAGTCGCCGCCCTGCGCCCGGACGCTGCGGGAGGTGGGGATGGTTAGCGACAGCAGGGCGGGCCGTGCCATGCCGGACTGCGCCGAGGAGCCCCGATGAGCGACACGCAACGCCTGCGCGCCCTGCTCGAAAAGCGTCTTGAAATCGTGCAGCAGATCGGCCGCCTGAACGCGCGCCAGCTGAAGAACCGGCAGATCTTCAGCGGCCTCGATCTGGAAGTGATGCGCTGCGAGCGCGATCTTCTGCAGCGTGTCGATGCAGCCGTGACCGACGGACTCGCGGACGTGCGGCTGCAGTACGGCGCGGCGCTGGCCGCACTCGCCGAGGATGAGCGTGACCTCATGGAATGGTACGGGCGACTCGACGCGCTCGACCGCGAGATCAGTAAACAGTGAGCCCAATCGCCGGGCATCGGCAGGGAGCCTAACGAGATGAGCACGACAGAAGCCCAAGCATCGCCGCTTTTCACCCTGCTGGCGCGGCAATGGCGGCTGGAGGCGGAGGTTCAGGCCTGTGCCTTCGCCCGGGATGGCGCCAGCCTTGCCTACGCGCTCGCGGATGGCACGCTCGCCCTCGTCTCGATGGAGGACCCGGAAGCGGCGGGAATACGCTGGCGCATGTCGATCGAGGACGGGCGCTCCACCATTTCCCCGCGCGCACGTCCCGTGCCAGCCCCGGCAAGGGTGCCGGTGGGCGAGCACCCGCTCCGCCTGGCGGCGTTCGGTTCATCGGGCTTTCTGGTCGGCGGCGCCACCGGGCGGATGGTGCAAATCGGCGCCGACGGGTCGACGCGGGTGGTGGTCGAACACGACACCGGGGGCGTCGACGCGCTGACGACCCCGTGCGAGCCTGCCGCATGCCCGCGCGCCAGTTGGGTCGCCGCCAGCGGAAGCGTCACACGCTACGACCCCGAGGGCGGCACCGCACTGGCAATGGCGCGTTATGAAGGCGCCGCCCGGGTGGTCGCGCCCGCCCCCGGCGGCGGGTGCGTCGCACTGGGCTTCGATACCTGCCTCTCGGTCATCGACCTCAGTGTCATCGACCCGCAAGGCGCCGCCGGCGAGCCCTTCGAGATCGCGCTCGGGCCGGTGGAAGCCCTGGCCTGGTCGCCGGACGGGTGCCTTCTGGCCGCCGGCCTTCTCGATGGTGGTATCGCGCTGATCGACACCGCGACGCGGCGCGTGCTTCGCCTGCCGGATTATCCTGCCCCGGTGCGCACGCTGGACTGGAGCGCCGATTCCCGCTGGCTCGTCACCAGCGGCGCCTTCCGCGCCATCGTCTGGGCGGTGGACGGGGGCCGCGAGCGCCCCAAAACCTTGGAGACCGGCCGTTCGGGCCTGGTGGCGGTGGAGGCGGCGCGGCTGCATCCCCATCTGCCGCTCGTCGCGGCCGGTTATGAAAATGGCATGATCGTCGTCACGGCGGTCGGTCAACGCGACGAACTCGTCATTCGCGACCCGGCGCCAGGTGGCCTTCGCGACCTGAGCTGGTCGAGCAATGGCGAGCACCTGGCCTTTCACGCCGCGCAAGGCTGGGCCGGGGTGATCGACCTGCCGGCCCACATGTTCAAGCAGATTAACAGGAGGGTTCCATGACAGCGACCGACAAGATCGCCGAGAGCAAGGACACGTTCTTCGAGGAAATCGCCGCGCTCGCCGAGCGGATGATCGCGGAGCATGGCCGGGATTTCACCATGGGCGCGTTCGTCCTCGCCGCCCGCTTCATTGCCGAAAAGAAGGATCTCGGCAATCGCGGTCTTGAGCCGACAAACTGATCTGGACCACCCGGAGCCCACCTCGACCTGCGCCGTGCCGGTCGAGGTGGAAGGCAAGGGCCGTTCAGGCCATCGCGTCCCGGGAAGACCCGCACGGCTCGGGGCCGCCAAAGGGATGGATGACGCCGGTGGGCGCCATGGTCTTGGTCGGGCCGTCCGACACACGAGACGCCGGCGCTGCCGCAATTTTCGCTGCCGCCCGTGCCATGGGGCGATAGCCGCGCTTTCGCTTGCCTCGCGGCAGGCCGAGAAACAGCTGGACAGCATCCTCCTCACGTTCGAATGAGTGATGCTTCGCCTGTCCGCGCGAGCCGGTGCGGCCCAGCGGCGGGTGAGGTAGACGTCGCCGAACAACGTCGGCTCGATCGACAGAACGGAATAGCGGACCATGTTCCGGGCGGGGTCCCGCTTTTCGACATAGAGCTTATAGGGCTGCGCGATCATGGGAAAAGGATCGCGTGCACGTCAGGTCGCGTCCAGCCAGAGGTTTGAATCGGTCGGGGCCAACCGATTCATTCCGGTGAAGTCTGGGCGGCGCGAGCGGGCGCCAAGCTCTGATGTTCCGCCCTCTCGCCGTCCGGCCCGATGAGCCAGGACGGGATGTCGCGCATCCCGTGCAGCACGCGCCACACGTCGATATGCTCGGGATGCTCGACGTAGAATACCAGATAGGGATAGTGCTTCAGCCGCAGGCTGCGCAGGTCGGCGATCTGGAGTTCATAGGCATAGCGCGGCGAGCCCGAGGCCGGGTGTTCGGCGATCAGTCGATAGGCAGCCTGGAGATCGCCAACAAAGCCGAGGGCAACAGCTGCATTCGCATCGCGTAGATAGTGGCCAATAGCCTCGTCCACATCCTGCTGCGCCCGCTGCCGCGCGATGACGGGCTTCGGGTTCACCTGTGCGCCGGACCGGCGATCCGGGCCCGCAGGCCGTCGAAGTACTGGTCGTCGGCCGGCGCCGAGGCCGGCGAGGAGGCTCCCTCCAGCAGCAGCCCACGCAGCCGCGCACGGTCTTGGTCGCGGCGGATCAGCTCACGCACATATTCGCTGCTCGTCGCGTAGCCACGCTCCGAAACCTGCTGGTCGACGAAGCTCTTGAGGCCTTCGGGCAGTGAGATATTCATCGTGCTCATGCAGAGAGAATAGGGGCTTGGCAAAATTTGGCAAGATTGGATTCAGCCATCTTCCGCAGCCCGCGCTTCTCGCTCGCGTTCTACCATGGCCAGCGAGGTTGATAGTGGCTAGCTCGCCCCTTCCGTTCGCTTTGGTTTTCACTGCCATCCCTGTCGGAACGGGCAAATCACCAAGCGCCGCGGCCCGTCAGCCCGGCCGCGACGGCTGTGGTACACGGCAGTTGGCACCGTCATTCGCCGCTCGGTCGGGCTGGATTATCGGGCGTTTATGCTTTTAAGATAGAGCGTGCGGTTTATGGGCCAAGTAATGGACATAAGCGCACATCTAAATTAGGCTTCCGCTATGGATGCCGTCCCGATTCCGCCGTCTCCGGCGCCCGTCGCCCTGCCAACTGTCCCCGGCTGGGCCCTGCCGCGGGGTCCGGCGACAGACCCCGCCGAAGCCGCCTTCTTCGCCGGGGCGGCGTTGAATGGCCTCGATACTCTTGTGCGGGCGGCTCCGTCCTGGGCCGGCGCCTGGCGTCAGCGTCTCGCTCTTAGCTGAGCCGTCGCCGCCATGTCCGTCGTTGGCCGGGCCGAGACTGAGGCAGCGCTGCGCGATGCGTGGCACCTTCGCACAGCTTCCGCCCGAGCTGCGCTGGCGTGAGTGGATGGGTCGGGTCGAAGCTGTGATCTTTGCCTCGCCTGAGCCGGTGACCCGCGAGGCGCTGGCCAAGGTGGTCGGCCGCGACTGCAATCTCGACCTCATCATCGCCGATATCCGCGCCGAACTCGCCGGGCGACCCTATGAGCTGGCGTCGGTCGCCGGTGGCTGGCAGCACCGCACCCGCAGGCACTATGCGGAGGCCATAGGGGTGGCGACCGGGCTCGGCACGACGGATGCCAAGCCGCTCTCCCAAGCCGAGGCGCTGGTGCTGCTCTGCATCGGCTACTTCCAGCCGATCACCCGGGGCGAGCTCAGCCGGTTCTTCGGCCGCGAGATCAGCCGCGACACGATCGGCCATCTGCGCCGCCTCGGCTTCATCGCCGCCGGGCCGCGCTCTCCGCAGCCCGGCGCGCCCTACACCTATGTGACCACCCGAGAGTTCCTCAGCCACTTCGGCTTCGATACCCTGCGCGATCTCCCTGATATGGAGGCGCTGGAGGACGCCGGCCTGCTCAGCAAGGACAGGCTGCTCGCAGGGGAGTTTCCGTGGGCGCTGATGCAAGGGGAGGGGTACGAAGAGGGGAAGGAGGCGGACCCGGAAGGCGAGGCGTGACGGTTCGCCATCGCGATGTGGACGCCGCGGGCCAGATCTGCCCAGCTGATCCTGACCTAATGCAGCCTCTCGATCGCCCTTTCGGCGACGTCCGCTTTGCGCCCACATCTCGGCCGTAGAGATCGGATTAGCAGTCTCCTGAAAGCAGACGTGTCATTTATGGCTTTGGAGGTCATGGTTCGCGCCAGGAGACATTGGAACATTGCCCGGTGTTTAGTCCCAGGATGTCATGGCTTGGTTGACGAACGAACAGCTCCGGCTTTTCGGCGCTGATGAGCTTGAGCGCTTCGAGCGGTGTTTTGAAGCGGAGCGCCTTGAGCTGCTTGGCGTAGTTGTAGGCGAGCAACCAGTCCCGGACATGACGTCGCAGGTCGTCGATCGAGGCATAGTGGAACGCGCGCACGGTCGCGTCCTTGATGGTGCGAACCATCCGTTCGGCCTGCCCGTTGGTCCAAGGGTGATACGGCTTGGTGAGCCTGTGTTCAGTATCGTGTTCGGCACAGACCCTTCCGAAGACGTGGGCGACGGAGCCGCCCTTGGCCCTCTTGTCGTGCTGGACGAACTGAACGCCGTTGTCGGTCAGTACCGTGTGGATCTTGTAGGGGACCGCCATGAGCAGAGCCTTGAGGAAGCCCGCCGCGACCAGCTTCGTCGCCTTCCGGTAGATCCTGGCGAAGACCAGCTTGGATGTGCGATCGACGGCCACGAACAGATAGGCCTTGCCGCCCTCGTAGCGCAGCTCGGCGATGTCGAGGTGGAAGTGGCCGATCTCATAGGCTTTGAACCGCTTGGGCTTCTCGCGATCGGCCTTCGGCAGGCGCGAGATACCGTGCCGTTGAAGGCAGCGGTGCAGCGACGAGCGCGTCAGGCGCGGGATGACGTCCTTCAAGGCGACGAAGACATCGTCCAGCGGCAGGCGAGCCTGCACGCGCAGAACGACGATCGCCGCCTCCTCAATGGCTGAGAGGGTCGAACTGTGCCGCTCCTTCGGGCCCATCGGCTCGTCTTCCACTCTCCGGCGGGATCGCCACTTCCTCACCGTCTTCTCGTTGATCCCGAAGCGTCGCGCCAGTTCCGCGGATGAAGCTTGCGATCGCTGTAGCTCCGCTCGAACGGCGTGCGTGGTCTTGGCGCTCCCGTGAAGAACCTGGCCCATAGCGTGTCCCTCTCCAACGGAGATAATGATACGCCATCACACTGTGGGACTAAACACCTAGGCAGGGCCGCGGGCTTGTCGGCGGAACCGGGCCGTCTCCGGCCGACAACCACCTCATGCAGTGACAGAGCGCCGCGCGCGCCCGCTCAGCGGAGGCCGCCGAAGCAGGCGTATTTCATTTCCAGATATTCATCGATGCCGTAGCGCGAGCCTTCGCGACCGATCCCACTCTCTTTGATGCCGCCGAACGGCGCCAGCTCGGTCGAGATCAGCCCTTCATTGATGCCGACCATGCCGAATTCCAAGGCTTCGAGAACGTTCCACACCCGCGCGACATCACGCGTGTAGAAATATGCCATCAGCCCATAGCGCGTATCATTGGCGAGCTGGATGACCTCGGCCTCGTCCTTGAAGCGGAACACCGGCGCGAGGGGCCCGAAGGCCTCCTCCTTGGACAGACGCATGGTGGCGTCCATACCGGTCAGGACGGTCGGCTCGAACCAGGTTCCGCCCAGACTGTGCCGCTTGCCGCCCTGGACGAGGCGGGCGCCTTTCTCCAGCGCATCCGCAATAAGCATCTCGACCTTCGCCACAGCCCGTTCGTTGATGAGCGGGCCCTGGGTGACACCGTCATGCGTGCCGTCGCCGACCTTCATCTCCGCCACTCGCGCGGCGAGCTTGCTGGTGAAGGAGTCGTACACGCCATCCTGGACGTAGATGCGGTTCGTGCAGACGCAGGTCTGGCCCGAGTTGCGGAATTTGGAGGCGAGCGCGCCATCGACGGCGCGATCAAGGTCGGCGTCGTCGAAGACGATGAAGGGGGCGTTGCCGCCAAGTTCGAGCGACAGTTTCTTCAGCGTGTCCGCGCATTGGCGCATCAACAGCTTGCCAACCGCAGTCGATCCGGTGAACGAGAGTTTGCGGATGACGGGGTGCTCGCACAGCAGGCGGCCGACGCCGGCTGAATCAGTGCTGGTCACGATGCTAAGCACGCCGCGGGGGATTCCGGCGCGGTGCGCCAGCTCGGCCATGGCGAGCGCCGTCAGGGGGGTCTCTTCCGAAGGCTTGATGACCATCGTGCAGCCGGCCGCTAGGGCGGCGCCGGCTTTCCGGGTGATCATCGCCATCGGGAAATTCCACGGCGTGATCGCGGCGCAAACGCCGATCGGCTGCTTGAGGACAACGAAGCGTCGGTCTCGGCCGGATGAGGGAATCACATCGCCATAGACGCGCTTGGCCTCTTCGGCGAACCATTCGACAAAGGACGCGCCGAAGGCGATCTCGCCGCGCGCCTCCATCAGCGGCTTGCCCTGCTCCAGCGTGATGAGCTGGGCCAGCTCCTCGGCGTGCTTCAGGATCTCATCATGCCATGCCTTGAGCACGAGGGAGCGCTGCTTCGCGGTGAGGGCGCGCCATCCGGCGAGCGCGAGCTGGGCCGCCTCAATGGCGGGCTCCACATCGGCCGGCGTCATGTCTGGAACCTGCGCAATGATCTGTCCCGTTGCCGGGCTCCGAACACCGAAGGTTCCGCCAGCGGACGCATCGACCCACTCGCCGTTCACATATGATTTCTGACGCAGAAGCTGGGATACATGGGCGTTCATGACAGCGCGCTACCTTGCATAGGAGGGTTCAGCGGACTCGGAGGAGGAGGATACGCGCCAGCCGGACACACCCGGGGCGACACGCCTTGCACCGGCAAGTTCACTGCGGTCGAGGCAGGATTGAAGAACAAAACTCGCGATCTGCGATCGCAATATAGGCGCGACGATAGGTGCTGGCAACTGGATCGTCGGCCAGCGGCGCCCCAAAAATGCGTCTGTGCGTCTGGCCCGATCGCGCTTGCGGACCGGAAGGTCGCAACCGAGCAGGCGCCGCCGGCCCGCCGATCATCAGTCCGTCAGGCAAGCCGGGCTTCGGGAGTATAAGAGGCGATGGTCGCGCGGGCGTTCTTCGGCAGGCGCGCCACGTCTAGTCGTCGGCGAACTTGGCGTTGGCGAGAAGATAGTTCATGCCCGCCAGTATATCGCGGCTGATAGATTCGCCAGCCTCGCGCCCCCGCTTCTGGCTGAGAGCGCCGATGGCTTCGTTGTGAAAATTGGCCTGTGTCATCTGATCCAGACCCTTGTTCAGGTGCCGGAGAAATGGCGCCGCGACCAGCCACAGCAGTTTAATGTGCTGCTGCAGCGTTTCCGAGGGGCAGTAGCTGTAAATAGTGAACTTCAGCCGCTGATTGTAGTCCAAATAGGCTTGAATGTCGTTCTGCTCGATCGCCGCTTCGAGCCCCCGGCCGTGTATCCGCAGTTCCTTGATCGCCTTGGCCGTGATCACCGGTGCCGCATCATGCGTCGCGCGCCCTTCCAGGAGCGCGCGCAGGGTCATGACCTCCTCAAACTTCGTCCGGCTGATCAGGGGGACGGAGAACGTCCCGTTAGCGTGCTGGACGAGTCCACCCTCGGCCAGCAGGCGGCCCAGGGCGAGCCGGACCGGCATGTCGCTGGTGCTCATCTGCGCTGCGAGCTTTCGAGAACTGACCTTCTGCCCAGGCTCGAAACCTCCCCGCATCATGACTTCGGTGATCTGCTCGTATACTTTGTCCTGAACAGATTTATGATTGATGGGCGCGAAAGGAAGAGGCCGGTCACCAAGTGCGGATACGGTCATTTTGCTACCTTCACAAGATTTGGTGGCGACCGTCACAGGCTAACCGGATCGCTCAAGCACCTTAGCGCTCATCATTTCATGCCTGACTGAGCTGCTCAAGATCGGGGATCGCAGCCTTCGCCGCCGCTGCATAGCGATCTGCCGCGATATCGATCTCGTCGCGCGTGATGCACAGAGGCGGGGAGAACGAATTCACGGGCGAGAAGGGCAATGCACGGACCAGAACCCCGGCCTCGACAGCCTTCTTTGCAACCACGCGATGGGGCGCGCGGCCATCGGAGAAGGGACGGCGCGGATCGCGCTGTGCCAAGAACTCGACACCAGCCATCAGGCCGACACCGCGGATGTCGCCGACATAGGGATGATCCGCGAGCCGGGAGCGAAGCGCTTCCAGCAGATAGGGAGCGAGCCGCGCGGCATTGCCGACCAGATCCTCCTCCTCCATGAGATCCAGGGTGGCCATCGCCACCGCGCTGCCGACGGGATGGCCGGAATAGGTGAAGCCGTGCATGAAGGCGCCCACGGCAGGTGAGGTTTCCTCAAGAACCGACCAGATGCGATCGGAAATGATGGAAGCCGACATCGGGAAATAGGCACTGGTCAGCCCCTTGGCCAGCGAAACGATGTCGGGCTTGAGGCCGTAAAGGCCGGTGGCGAACCACTCGCCGGTCCGGCCGAAGCCGGTGATGACCTCATCGACCACGAACAGGATGTCATGGCGGGCGAGCACCGCCTGCACCTTCGTGAAATAATCCGCCGGCGGCAGGAAGACCCCACCGGTGCCCATCACCGGCTCGGCAATGAAGGCGGCGATGGTGTCGGCACCCTCGCGGGCAATCAGCGCCTCAAGATCGGCCACCATGCGGTCGGAGAAGGCCGCCTCGCTCTCGCCCGGCTGCGCAAAGCCGTAATAATGCGGGCAGGACGTGTGGAGAATGCCATCGACCGGCAGGTCGAAGGCCTTGTGATAGGAGGCGATGCCGGTCAGGCTGCCACTTGCGTAGGTCACGCCGTGATAGCTGCCGAGGCGCGAGATGATCTTCTTCTTCGCCGGGCGACCGAGTTGGTTATTGTAGTAGCGCACGAGCTTGAGGGCGGTATCATTGGCGTCCGAACCCGAGGTGCCGAAGAATACCCGTGCCATGTGGGGCGCGTTGGCCTTCTCGCGAAACAGCGTCATCAGCCGATCGGCCAGACGGATCGTCGCTTCGCTCGCCGCGCCGCCGAACAGATGCTGGAAGCTGAGCTCGCGCATCGCCGAGGCGGCGGCGTCCGCAAGCTGGGGACGTCCGTAGCCGACGTTCACGCACCACAGGCCAGCGCCCATGTCGATCAGTTCCTGGCCGCCCACATTGCGGACGCGCGTGCCGGCAGCCTCGGTATAGATTGCCGGGCCGTCCCGCAGATTATCGGCAACCGAGGTCAGCGGATGGAACAGGCTCAGCTTGTCCATCTGCGAGAGGTCGAGATTCGTGGCGTAGTTCATGAAACATTCCTTTCGGAGCCCAGAAGGCTGTGTTCGACATGTTTGGCTTCGCAGCGCGCCTTGAGCGCCCGGACGGCGCAACCCACCGTGGTCAAGACCGGCGCATCGGTTGACGTGCGCACCAGGGGAGCGGCCCTTGCGAGAGAGAACTGGCCGAGAACGATCCCGTCCACCGCGCCGAACTGCCGGCAGGCCTGCTCGACCAGCCGGTCGTGCTCAGGGCCGTCCCCAGCCTTCAGCGCGGCCATTGCCCCTTCGACGAAGAGCGGGCGCACGGTCAACTGGCGACCGCTCGCCGCCGCCATCGCCTCGAACTCGGTGTGAAGGGCGTTCAGCGACGGTTCGAACGTTACGACGAGGCCGATGGCGGTACCCAGTTTCATCGCTTCCTCGAAGGCGGATTCAGTGGGCCGGAGGACGGGTATCGCCAGATGCGGCTTGACCGCATCGATGGCCGGCCCGAACGCCGAGCAGGTGAACAGGATTCCTTGCGTCCGCCCGTTCTTGCCTTCCGTGCCCGCCGCATAGTCGGCGAGAGAGCGGAAGCGCGTCATCATGCGGGCGTCGAGCTGGCCGGCATGGGCGCGGTCGATCGCCAGCGACGTATCCAGAAGATCGAAATAGAACGCTTCCGGCCATTCTGCGGCAAAGGCCTCGTGAACCGGCACGACGGATTCGTCGAGCGCGTGGATGAGGCCGACGCGGACAGGAGCGGATGGGATCGGATCAGACATGGGCGCTCCGGGCCTTGAGGGCGTCGATCAGCCGCGCATCGCGATCGGCTTCGAGCTCGGGGATCGTGCGCCCGTCCGCTTCGGCCGCGATGCCGGCGACGAGCCTCTCGCAGACCTCGGGGGTGAGTCTGGGGTCGCCGAGCGTCTTCCATCGGCGCTCCTGGCTCGGGCCCAGCTGCTGGAGGTAATGCGCGATGCCGCCCTCGCCGCCGCCCAGATGGTAGCACATATGCGCACCGACGACCGACCAGCGCAGGCCGGGTCCATCAACGAGCGCTCGGTCGACGTCGCTGACGTCGGCAATCCCCTCGGCCACGATGTTCACCGCCTCGCGCCAGAGGGCGGAGGCCAGCCGGTTGGCGATGTGTCCGACCGCATCCTTCTTCAGCCGTACCGGGCTGCTTCCAAGACCCCGGTAAAAGTTTTCGGCACGGTCCAGTACGTCAGCGTCGATGCCGAAGAGTTCGATCAGAGGGATCAGATGCGGCGGATTGAACGGATGCGCCGTGATAAAGCGCGCCGGGTGGCGCATGCCCACGGAAAGGTCGGACCAAGTGAAGGCCGATGTGCTGGAGGAAAGGATCGCCTCCGCCGGACAGAAGACCTCGATTTGCGCATAGAGCGCATGTTTCACCGGGACGTTTTCCGGCGCGTTCTCCTGGATGAAATCGGCGCCCGCGACGGCTTCCCCAAGGGTGTCGGCCACCATCAGCCGACCCGGCCGCTGACCTTTGCCAAGGCTCAGCAATTGCTCTCGCGGAAGCGTCAGCTGGGAGGGCAGGCTGGCGCGAACATCGGCGTCGGGATCCCAGGCACGCACATCGTGACCATTCGCCAGAAACAGCGCGGTCCAGCTTCGGCCAATGAGGCCGCAGCCTATAACCGACAGGGTAAGGGGGTCGCGCTTCACCTGATTCCTCTCCAACTACCTGAACGATGCCGCGTCTTGCCGAGGAAATTTTCGACGAGTCTGTCGCGATCTGTGATCGCATTTTACAGGTCGCATCTCGGCAAATGCAACTGGCCGCGGCGGATACGATCGGAAAAGGCTCAGACCCCCGGACCGACCGCCATGGCGGCATCTTGCGCGATCGCAGATCGCAATATAGCGTATCGTTATCTTCATAAACGTAGCGAAACAGGCGTAACCTTTGCCACGTGGCGCACACCGACAAATCGGGAGGCACTGACGATGGTCACCAGCAAATTCTATATCGACGGCGGTTGGGTGGAGCCCATCTCCGCTGATGTCGCCGAGATCATCTCGCCGGCATCAGCCAGATCCATCGGCCGTGTCAGCCTTGGCAGCGCCGCCGATGTCGAGCGCGCGGTGGTTGCGGCGGATCGCGCCTTCGCGAGCTGGAGCCAGACGCAGCCTGAGGAGCGTCGTGCCGTTCTCGAGCGGATCGTCGGGATCTACGCGCGGCGCGGTGCGGAAATTGCCGATGCGATGACGGCGGAGATGGGCGCGCCTGTCACGCTGGCGCGCGGGGCCCAGAGCGGCGCCGGCTATGGCCATCTCCGCGATTTCGTGCGCGCCATGGACGAGATCCATTGGGAGCGGCCGCTGTTCGCGGGCGAGGACGAAAACCGCATTGTGCTGGAGCCGAAGGGCGTCGCGGCGCTGATCACGCCCTGGAACTGGCCGATGAACCAAATCGCGCTCAAGGTGGGTGCCGCGCTTGCTGCGGGCTGCACCATGGTGCTCAAGCCGTCGGAACTGGCCCCTCTTTCCGCTGCGCTGTTCGCCGAGGTCATCGACGAAGCCTGCGTCCCGGCGGGCGTATTCAATCTCGTGCATGGCACTGGCCCGGTTGTCGGCGAAGCGCTGGCCCGCGACCCCCGTATCTCGGTCATCTCGCTGACCGGATCGACGCGGGCCGGCATCGCCGTGACCAAGCTGGGGGCCGACACGGTCAAGCGGGTCGGGCTCGAACTGGGAGGCAAGGGGGCGAACATCATCTTCGCCGACGCCGATCCCGAGAAAGCCGCAGCCGAAACGGCGCAGGCCATGTTCCGGAACAGCGGACAGTCATGCAACGCGCCGTCACGCATGTTGGTCGAGCGCCCTGTCTATGACCGCGCGGTCGCGGCGGCCACCGAGGTCGCGCGGTCGCTTGTGGTCGGCGATCCGACACGGGAAGCCACCCACCTTGGGCCGGTGATCAGCGCGGCCCAGTTCGATCGCATCCAGTCGTTGATCCAGCAGGGCATTGCAGAAGGCGCCAGGCTCGTGACCGGCGGGCCGGGTCGCCCGGAGGGATTGGCCGAGGGCTATTATGTCAAGCCGACAGTATTCGCCGATGCGACGAACAGAATGACAATCGCCCGCGAAGAAATCTTCGGCCCGGTACTGACGATCATCCCCTTCGACACCGAGGAAGAAGCCGTCGCTATCGCCAATGACAGCGTCTATGGCCTCGCCGCCTATCTCTGGACCAGCGATCGGGAGCGAGGGCGCCGCCTGTCGCGGCGGCTGCGCAGCGGCATGGTGCGGCTGAACGGCACCGACCTGCCGTACGGCAGCCCGTTCGGCGGCTTCGGCCAGTCGGGCATTGGTCGCGAGGGTGGTGTCTGGGGAATCGAGGAGTTCCTTGAGGTGAAGGCGATCAGCGGTTGGCCGGAGCTGGAGCCGGCCGGCTGAACGCCCCGCCCGGCAGCCTGCCGACCACCGGCCATGCCCGCAGAACCACGAGAGTCGAAAGCCAAATGATCAATTTTGAAGGCAAGACCTGTATCGTGACTGGGGCCACCTCCGGAATCGGACTGGCCATCGCGACCAAGCTGGCCTCGCGGAGAGCCAACCTCGTCGTCGTTGGCCGTAACGAGGCCCGAGGCCAGGAGGCGGTCGCACGGCTGAGCCGCGAGGGCGTGAAGTCCGTACTGGTGACCGCCGATCTTGCCGACGCCGCGGCTCCGGCGCTGATCCGCGAGCGTACGCTGGAGACGTTCGGGCGCATCGACGTGCTCATCAACAATGCCGGTATCCTCATCAACGGCTCGGTGCTGGAATGCAGCGAGGTCGATTGGGACCGCACGCTGGACATCAATCTGTCCTCGGCGTTCCGCATGTCGCGCGCGATACTGCCCACCATGATCGCGCAGCGCGCGGGGTCGATAGTTAACATCGCATCGGATTGGGCCCTGATGGGCGCCAAGAACGCCACCGCCTACTGCGTCTCGAAAGCAGCCCTGGCGCAGCTCACGCGCTGCATGGCGCTCGATTTCGCGGCGGACGGCGTCCGCGTCAACGCCATCTGCCCCGGCGACACCGATACGCCGATGCTGGACCAGGCCTTCAAGGATGGCGATCACGCCTCCAAGATGGCGGTGCTGGCCGCAGGCATTCCGCTCGGACGCGTGGCCCGGGCCGACGAGATCGCCAATGCGACGGTCTTCCTGGCATCCGACGAGGCGAGCTTCATGACCGGCGCCCTGATACCGGTCGATGGCGGAACCTCCGCCCAGTAGTACGCGCGGTCCGCGGCGCGCGCGTGTCCGATAGGTTGGTCCCCAGCCGCAAGCGGGGAGCGCCGTCCCCCTTCCCCGCCAAGAAGCGTATGGGTCTTTCAAATCTCAATGCGAGCTAGCCTATGAGTGCATCCGTTTCAGGCCCGACATGTTCGCCCTCCGGCGCGCCCGTGGACGAAGCCCGGGAATTTCTGGCGCGATACCCTGACGTTCAGGGCATCGACGTGATCCTGACGGATTGCCACGGCATCGGTCGCGGCAAGATTATCCGCCGCCACGAACTCGAGTCGCTCTATGGGCACGGTAGACCCATGCCCACAGCCCTTTTCGGGCAGGACGTCACGGGCCAAGACGTCGAAGCATCGGGTCTCATCCTGGCAGATGGCGGAGCCGACCAGCGCTGCTGGCCCCTTCCAGGCACATTGGGACTGCAGCCGCATGTGAAGCGTGGGCAGGTTCTCGTCAGCATGTTCGAAGCTGACGGCACGCCCTTCCACGCGGAGCCGAGGCCCGTGCTGGTCCGTCAAATCGAACGGGCCAGACAAGCCGGCTTCACCCCGATGGGAGCGTTCGAGTTGGAATTCTATCTGGTCGACCCACAGCCCGACGCGCGGGGCCGTCACCATGCAGCCCGCTACCCGCTGACGGGGCGCCGCCCGACCGGGCCGAACACGCTGTCCGTCGATGAACTCGACGAGCTCTCCCCGCTGTTTGATGCCATCTATGAGGGAGCCGCAACACTCGGGTTGACGCTGGAATCGCTTATTTCGGAGTACGGCGCCGGCCAGTTCGAAATGACGATCCGCTACCGTAACCTGCTGCAGGCCGCCGATGATCTCATTATTGCAAAGCGTCTGATCCGTTCCTGCGCCCGTCGCTTCGGTATGGAGGTCACGTTCATGCCCAAGCCCTTCGGCGACCAGTCCGGCTCGGGTATGCATCTGCATCTGTCGCTCGCGGATCTTTCCGGCGTCAACCTGTTTGGCGATCAGCCCGATGGTAGCCTCAGCCCGACGATGCTGCACGCGATCGGCGGTATCCGCACGACGCTGGCGGACACCATGCTCATTCTCGCGCCCTTCCTGAACTCTTGGCGCCGGTTCGCTTCCGCCGTCTACTCGCCGGCATCCGACACCTGGGGCGTGGACAACCGCACGGCAGCGCTGCGCATCCCTGGCACGCCGGGCAAGACGCGTCACTTCGAGCAACGGGTGGCCGGCATCGACGCCAATCCTTACTTCGTTGCCGCCGTGACGCTGGGCGGCGCGCTTCAGGGCATCCGTGACCGCACGGATCCCGGCCCTCCGGTCGAGGGCAACAGCTACCATCACGGCAGCGTCAATTCTCTTCCGGGAAGCTGGCTGGATGCCATTCAGCGGTTCGACGCCTCGCCCTTCGCAAAGGACATTCTGGGCGAGGGGCTGCATCGCGCGTTCGTCGCCATCAAGCGGGCAGAATACGAGAAGCTCGCCCTCGAAGTCACCGCAGCCGAATGGGACCAGTACGGCTTCGTGGTTTAGCGAGGCGTCTAGGTGTTTAGTCCCAGGATGTCATGGCTTGGTTGACGAACGAACAGCTCCGGCTTTTCGGCGCTGATGAGCTTGAGCGCTTCGAGCGGTGTTTTGAAGCGGAGCGCCTTGAGCTGCTTGGCGTAGTTGTAGGCGAGCAACCAGTCCCGGACATGACGTCGCAGGTCGTCGATCGAGGCATAGTGGAACGCGCGCACGGTCGCGTCCTTGATGGTGCGAACCATCCGTTCGGCCTGCCCGTTGGTCCAAGGGTGATACGGCTTGGTGAGCCTGTGTTCAGTATCGTGTTCGGCACAGACCCTTCCGAAGACGTGGGCGACGGAGCCGCCCTTGGCCCTCTTGTCGTGCTGGACGAACTGAACGCCGTTGTCGGTCAGCACCGTGTGGATCTTGTAGGGGACCGCCATGAGCAGAGCCTTGAGGAAGCCCGCCGCGACCAGCTTCGTCGCCTTCCGGTAGATCCTGGCGAAGACCAGCTTGGATGTGCGATCGACGGCCACGAACAGATAGGCCTTGCCGCCCTCGTAGCGCAGCTCGGCGATGTCGAGGTGGAAGTGGCCGATCTCATAGGCTTTGAACCGCTTGGGCTTCTCGCGATCGGCCTTCGGCAGGCGCGAGATACCGTGCCGTTGAAGGCAGCGGTGCAGCGACGAGCGCGTCAGGCGCGGGATGACGTCCTTCAAGGCGACGAAGACATCGTCCAGCGGCAGGCGAGCCTGCACGCGCAGAACGACGATCGCCGCCTCCTCAATGGCTGAGAGGGTCGAACTGTGCCGCTCCTTCGGGCCCATCGGCTCGTCTTCCACTCTCCGGCGGGATCGCCACTTCCTCACCGTCTTCTCGTTGATCCCGAAGCGTCGCGCCAGTTCCGCGGATGAAGCTTGCGATCGCTGTAGCTCCGCTCGAACGGCGTGCGTGGTCTTGGCGCTCCCGTGAAGAACCTGGCCCATAGCGTGTCCCTCTCCAACGGAGATAATGATACGCCATCACACTGTGGGACTAGGTGACCGACTCATAACTTCGCAGCCAGATGCGGATTGAAGCGAGTTGGATTGACGCGAGAAAGTTGTCGTCTCGCTTGTCGTAGCGGGTGGCGACGGCCCTGAAATGTTTGAGTTTGTTGAAGAAGCGCTCGACGGCGTTGCGCTGGCGGTAGACCCAGGCGCTGAAGGCGAAGGTTTTGACCCTGTTGTGCATGGCGCGGACATTGGCCCATGCTCCGCGCCCGTTCATCTCTTCGCGCAAGGCGTCGCTGTCGTAAGCCCTATCGGCGAGAAGGATGTTTCCCGGCCCGACGGTGTCCAGCATGTCGGCGGCCGAGCGCCCATCGTGAGCCTGGCCTTCGGTCAGCTTGAGGCGGATCGGTCGGCCTTCAGCATCGACAAGGGCGTGGATCTTGGTGGTCAGGCCGCCACGCGAGCGACCCATGCAACGGGATCGCTCATCTTTTTTTGGCCGTTGGCGGCATGCTGGTGAACGCGGATCGACGAGGCGTCGATCATCTGGATATCGCCATCGTAAGCGGCTGAGACGGCTCGTAGAATTCGCGCCCAATGGCCCGCCTTGCGCCACCGGTTGAAGCGGTTGACGCACGTCGTATGCGGGCCATAGCGCGCCGGGATATCGGCCCAGGGCGCCCCAGTGCGCAGGCGCCAGAAGATGCCATTCAGAACGCGCCGGTCATCCGCCCGCGCGACCCCACGCACCTTCGTCGGCAGAAGCGGCTCGATCACCGACCACTCAAAATCCGTCAGATCAAAGCGGGCCATCTCTACCTCCAAGGCTGAGATCAGTGAATCAGAACACCAGCCCGCAGGGAATCCCGGTTATGGGTATGTGACCTAGGTGACCGACTCATAACTTCGCAGCCAGATGCGGATTGAAGCGAGTTGGATTGACGCGAGAAAGTTGTCGTCTCGCTTGTCGTAGCGGGTGGCGACGGCCCTGAAATGTTTGAGTTTGTTGAAGAAGCGCTCGACGGCGTTGCGCTGGCGGTAGACCCAGGCGCTGAAGGCGAAGGTTTTGACCCTGTTGTGCATGGCGCGGACATTGGCCCATGCTCCGCGCCCGTTCATCTCTTCGCGCAAGGCGTCGCTGTCGTAAGCCCTATCGGCGAGAAGGATGTTTCCCGGCCCGACGGTGTCCAGCATGTCGGCGGCCGAGCGCCCATCGTGAGCCTGGCCTTCGGTCAGCTTGAGGCGGATCGGTCGGCCTTCAGCATCGACAAGGGCGTGGATCTTGGTGGTCAGGCCGCCACGCGAGCGACCCATGCAACGGGATCGCTCATCTTTTTTTGGCCGTTGGCGGCATGCTGGTGAACGCGGATCGACGAGGCGTCGATCATCTGGATATCGCCATCGTAAGCGGCTGAGACGGCTCGTAGAATTCGCGCCCAATGGCCCGCCTTGCGCCACCGGTTGAAGCGGTTGACGCACGTCGTATGCGGGCCATAGCGCGCCGGGATATCGGCCCAGGGCGCCCCAGTGCGCAGGCGCCAGAAGATGCCATTCAGAACGCGCCGGTCATCCGCCCGCGCGACCCCACGCACCTTCGTCGGCAGAAGCGGCTCGATCACCGACCACTCAAAATCCGTCAGATCAAAGCGGGCCATCTCTACCTCCAAGGCTGAGATCAGTGAATCAGAACACCAGCCCGCAGGGAATCCCGGTTATGGGTATGTGACCTAAACACCTAGGTCGCTAAGGCGCCCGCGTCCGCCACCCACCCCGAAAGAGGAGCTCGAATGTCCGCTTCCGGGCAATGTTCCAATGTCTCCTGGCGCGAACCATGACCTCCAAAGCCATAAATGACACGTCTGCTTTCAGGAGACTGCTAATCCGATCTCTACGGCCGAGATGTGGGCGCAAAGCGGACGTCGCCGAAAGGGCGATCGAGAGGCTGCATTAGGTCAGGATCAGCTGGGCAGATCTGGCCCGCGGCGTCCACATCGCGATGGCGAACCGTCACGCCTCGCCTTCCGGGTCCGCCTCCTTCCCCTCTTCGTACCCCTCCCCTTGCATCAGCGCCCACGGAAACTCCCCTGCGAGCAGCCTGTCCTTGCTGAGCAGGCCGGCGTCCTCCAGCGCCTCCATATCAGGGAGATCGCGCAGGGTATCGAAGCCGAAGTGGCTGAGGAACTCTCGGGTGGTCACATAGGTGTAGGGCGCGCCGGGCTGCGGAGAGCGCGGCCCGGCGGCGATGAAGCCGAGGCGGCGCAGATGGCCGATCGTGTCGCGGCTGATCTCGCGGCCGAAGAACCGGCTGAGCTCGCCCCGGGTGATCGGCTGGAAGTAGCCGATGCAGAGCAGCACCAGCGCCTCGGCTTGGGAGAGCGGCTTGGCATCCGTCGTGCCCGCCGCGGGTTTCACCGCCAGCTGTTCCTCAGCGGCACCAGCAGATCTTCGAGCTTCTACCCGCAGGCATCCGCGCCTACGTCTTGCCGTCACCGACGAAGATGCCGTCGCTGCGTTCGAGCTGCAGGCGAGTGCGTCTGATATGTCCGTGCAATAGCATCGAGGCGTGATAGCTGTCACGCCGCCTCAGCGCCTCGCAGATCAGCCTGTGCTCGCAGAAGATCGTTTCCATGCCGGTCGAACCGACGGATTGGGTAAAGGCGCGCCGGTATTGCTGCGTGACGTTCCAGAATTTCTGGATCATCTGCATGAGTTGCGGCATGCCGGCCGCCTCATAACTCAGCAGATGGAACTCGCGGTCAAGCCGCAAGAATTCCTCAGGGCTCCCGCTCTGCTCGATGCGGCGGGCGAGATCCTCAATGTTGTCGAGCGTCGAATCGCTCAGCGCGGGGCAGCTTTCCAGCAGGGCCAGCGGCTCGAGGCGTTCGCGTATCTTGTAGATCTCCACGCACTCGGCGCGGTCGAGCTTGAAGATCCAAGCTCCGCTATTGGGAACGAGGACGATCAGGCCCTCGCTCTCCAACTGCCTGAGTGCTTCCCGAACGGGAATGCGGCTGATCCCGAACTGACTGGCGATCTCTTCCTGACGTACCCGGCTGCCGGGTTCGAGCTGGCCGGAAAGGATCGCCTTGCGCAGGGCGTCGATGATTCGTTCACTGGCAACGGCGGCAGTCAGGCCATTTTCGACGCGGGCTGATTTTCTCTCGTGCGGCTCGACCATATCTTCTGCTCCACCGCTGACTCCACCAAAGCCGGCGCTGCAGCGCCATATCTCGTCAAGACTGTGTTCCGAACGGATGCCAAAGACGTCGGCTGGTCTCCTCCTCATAAGCCTTGCCATTCGGGAAGGAAACGAGTTCGAGCTGCATGCCCCATGGCGACAGGAAGTAGACCCAGCTCTGGCCGGCGCTCGGCCCGGAGGTTCGTACGGTAATGTCGCCAAGGATGCGCACACCGCGCGCGCGCAGATAGGCGACAGCTGCCTCGATGTTATCGACGTAGAACGCGAGATGGTGCCCGCCGACGTCGCTGTTGCGTGGCATCTCACGCCGCTGATCGGGCGCCTCATACTCGAATAGCTCGAAGTTGGACCCATTCCGGCAGCGCAGGAAGCGGATCTCTTTCATCACCGCCCGGGGGTGGACATTGAGATGCTCGCTCATCCAGTCTCCGTGCGACTGGAACGGTCCGAGCCGATAGAAGGCCTCGCAGCCGATGACGTCGACGAAGAAGCGCACGGCCTCCTCAAGGTTCGGCACGGTGAAACCGATGTGATCGGTCCCGCGCAGTCCGGGAAGCCCGCTCGCGATGGCATTCGACGATTCAGACCTGTGCATCATTCGAGCCTATCCCGTTACGCCCATATTCGCCGAGGCGGCAACTCCACACACGGCTGAGCTATATACATCGTATCCAATATAGGTGATTTTATCCAGGTATGGCGCATGTCGTCCATCGATATGGATCAAAATGTATCCATCAATTGACATGGCGGAATGGTCATGCATAGTTTCGAGCCGTGCCGAGTGATTGTGCAGCGTTGCTTTCTCAGCGTGGGCGCCCGGGCGGCTCAGCTATTCGAAGGAGGGCGCGGCCTGCCGGTCGTGACCTCGCAGTCTCGGCGTAATCCTTCCGGCCGCCCGCCCAGCGCGGCCGCAAAAAGCGAGCAGGGGAATCATGAAGCGTTTCAATCTGGCCGCCGTTACCTTGGCGGGTATGGCAATCGTCGCAGGCGTGCAGTCGGCGAGCGCGCGCGATCTCACGGTCGTCGGCTTCGGCGGGACACTGCAGGACGCGTTCCGCAAGGCCTATTTCGAACCTTATGCCGCCGCCACCGGCTCCAAGCTGGTTGAGGACACAACCAATGGCGGCATCGCCAAGCAGAAGGCGATGGTTGAGACGAAAAACGTCACCTGGGACGTGGTGCAGATGGAGGAGGACGAGGTCACGCTCGCCTGCGCCGAGGGGCTGCTGCTCAATGTCGACTGGGCCAAGCTCCCCAGCTATTCGAAGGCCGATCCCACCATGTTCAGCGAGTGCGGCGCTGGCGCCATCGTCTGGTCGGAAGTGCTGACCTATGACGCCGCCAAGATTAAGGATGGCCCGAAGAACTGGGCCGACTTCTGGAACGTGGCGAAGTGGCCGGGCAAGCGCGGCCTGCGGAAGACCGCCAAGCTCACCCTCGAACTCGCGCTGATGGCCGACGGCGTTCCCGGCTCGGACGTCTACAGGGTTCTCGCGACCAAGGAAGGCCAGGACCGCGCTTTCAAGAAGCTCGACGAGCTGAAGCCAAATGTGCAGTGGTGGGAAAGCGGCGCGCAACCGCTCGAATGGCTCGCCTCTGGGGCCGTCGCGATGACCGCCGCCTATAATGGCCGTATCGCCAATGCCCGAAAGGAAGGCCGCGACTTCCCGATCATCTGGGGTGACAGCCTGTACAGCATCGACTACTGGGCGATCATCGCCGGCTCCTCGAACGAGAAGCAGGCGCTCGAATTCGTCGATTTCGCTTTGTCGACCAGCCCGCAGAAGGCGTTTGCCGAGGCCATTCCCTATGGCATCGCCAACAAGGAGGCGATGGCGGCGCTGCCCGCGGATCTGCTGTCCCAGCTTCCCTCCGCGCCCGACAACCTCAAGGGGGCGGTAAAGATCAACAGCGAGTTCTGGACCGACCACGGCCAGGAGCTAAATGAGCGCTTTTCCGCCTGGGTCGCCCGCTGACGTTTCCGACCTGCAATGATGCACAGGACCTCCACCATGTCGGCCCGTAATTCTTCCTCTACGACATGGCGTCTGCGCATCGCGCGTCGGCTGCGGGGAGCAGGGATTTCCTCCATGCTCCTCGCAGCCCCGCTGTTCCTGTTCACGCTGGCCGTGTTCGTCGTGCCCATCGTGCTCATCCTGACCAAGGCCGTGGACAATCCCGAGGTGGTCACCGGGCTGCCGCGCACCAGCACCGCCATCGGCGGGTGGTCCGGCGCCGGTGACCTGCCCTCCGACGAAGTGTTCCGGGCGCTCATTGCCGATCTCGGCGACCGGAGCCCCGCGGCCGCCCGTAATATCGCCGCCGCCGCGCGGCGCCTGAACTACGAGATGGGGGGCTTCCGTTCGCTGCTCATAGCTAGCGCACGAGGCGCCAAGTCCGCGGGCGCGGCGACCGATGCCCGCCAGACGCTGCTCGGCATCGACCCGCGCTGGGGCGAGGTTGGCACTTGGACTGCGATCAAGCGCGCGGCTCCCGTTCACACCGCCTATTATACCCTGGCCGCGCTCGACCTGCGCCAGGACTCCGAGGGCGGCCTCGAGCGTGTGTCCCCCGACCAAAGGGCCTATGTGGATGTGCTCCTGCGGACCCTGCGCATTGCCGGCGTCACTACACTGATCTGCCTGATCCTCGGCTATCCGCTCGCCGCCGTGATGGCTTCGGCGTCCCACGGCTTCGCCGCTGTGCTGCTAGGAGCCGTACTGCTGCCGTTCTGGACCTCTCTGCTGGCGAAGACATCGTCTTGGATCGTGATCCTCCAGCAAGACGGGCCGGTGAACAAGTTGCTGATGTTGACCGGTCTCACTTCCGCGCCAGTGCCGCTAATCTTCAATTCCACGGGCCTGTACATCGTGATGGCGCACATGATGCTGCCCTTCACCGTGCTGCCGATCTATTCGACAATGAAGGGCGTGCCGGGCCAGTACATGCGCGCCTCGTCCTCGTTGGGCGCCCATCCGATCCGCGGCTTTCTCAACGTCTATCTGCCGATGACGATGCCGGGCATCGGCGCGGGGGCGCTGCTCACCTTCATCGTCTCGGCGGGCTACTACGTCACGCCCTCGCTGGTCGGCAGCCCGCGCGAGCAGATGCTCGGCTATTTCGTCGCCTATTACGCCTACACCTCGATCAATTGGGGGCTGGCCGCGGCGCTGAGCCTCGTGCTGCTGGCCTGCGTGCTCGCACTGTACCTGCTAGCCGGCCGGTTCATCGGCGTACGGCAGATCGCCGGGCTTAAGTGAGGGGTCGCGCATGAGCTATCGTTTCCTCGCACGGCTCGCCCGCGGTGCCCATGTCGCTTTCGGCCTGTTCATGGTGTTCGCGCTGATCGCGCCGCTGATCACAGCGGTGCCGATCTCCTTCAGCGCCGGCAGCTTTCTTAGCTATCCGCTGCCGGGGTTTTCGCTCCAGTGGTACGAGAAGGTATTCTTGGCGGGACCCTGGCTCGACGCGTTGTGGAACAGCCTGATCGTCGGCGTGCTGTCGACGCTGATCGCGACCCCGCTGGGCACTCTCGCGGCCTTCGCCTTCGCGCGTGGCGGGCTGCCGATGCCGACCACGCTGCTCGGCATCCTGATCGCGCCGATGATCGTGCCGCCGGTGATCACCGGTCTCGGGCTCTATTTCGCCCTCGCCGAGATCGGCCTCACCTCGACACTGGCGGGTGTGGTCATCGCCCATGCCGTGCTGGCCGCACCCTTCGTACTGATCACTGTGAGCGCCACGCTGCAGGGCTTCGACTTCCGACTACTGCGCGCGGCCGCCAGCCTTGGCGCCTCACCGGTGCGGGCCTTCTTCAACGTGCTGGTCCCGCTGATGGCACCGGGCATCATTTCGGGCGCGCTGTTCGCCTTCGCTACCTCGTTCGACGAGGTGGTGGTGACGCTGTTCATCGCCGGCCCGGCACAGCGGACCATGCCACTCAAGATGTTCGAGGGCATTCGCGACAACATCGATCCCTCGATCCTGGCGATGGCGTCGTTCCTGATGTGCGTTGCCATCGTCACGCTGGCGAGCGCGAGCCTTCTGATGAAAAACCGATCTAAGAGGATGAACTCCGATGAGTGAAAAACACAACCCGGCAGACGGCATCGCCTTCGTCAACGGCGCCTATGTCCCGCTCGCCGAAGCGAGCATCCCGCTGGTGGACCGCGGTTTCGTGCGCTCCGACGCCACCTATGACGTCGTCCATGTCTGGAACGGTCGTTTCTTCCGCCTCGACGACTATATTGAGCGCTTCCACGACTCGATGCGCGCCCTGCGCATGAGCCTGCCCTTTTCGCGCGAGCAAATCGCCGAAATCCTCACCGAGTGCGTGCGCCGCAGCGGCCTGCGCGACGCCTATGTGCAGATGACCTGCACGCGCGGCATTCCAGCGCGCGGCTCACGCGATCCGCGCCAGTGCGAGAACCGCTTCTACGCCTTCGCCCAGCCCTTCGTGTGGATCGCCAATGAGGAGCAGCGCCGCGACGGCCTAAAAATGGTGATCAGTTCCGTTCAGCGCATCGCGCCGGAGGCCGTGGACACGCGCGTAAAGAATTTCCACTGGCTCGACCTAACCATGGGCATCTTCGAAGCCTACGACAATGACGCGACCGTGCCGGTGCTCGTCGACGGCAAGGGCCACATCACCGAAGGACCCGGCTTCAACATCTTCGTCGTGCAGCGGGGCGAACTCGCCACGCCCGACCGCGGCGTGTTCGAAGGTATGACCCGGCGCACCGTGCTGGAGTTTGCCGGCGAGCTTGGCATTGCCTGCGCGCCGCGCCCGGTTACCATCGAGGAACTGCGCGAGGCCGATGAGGTCTTTCTGACCAGCACCGCTGGCGGTGTCTTGCCGGTCACGGTGATCGACGGGCGCATCTATGGCAACGGCAAGCCCGGGCCGGTGACGCAGCGCCTCAGTGAGCTCTACTGGGCGCGCCACAATGAGGGCTGGAAGAGCAAGGTCATCGATTACGGCGCGCAGGCGGCCTGATGATGGCGAACGATGACGGCGTTTTCATCGTCACCGGCGGGACCCACGGCATTGGCGCGGCCTGCGTGCGGCGTCTTGCGCAGGCGGGAGGCCGCATCGTCTTCACCGGTCGCGATCATGCAGCCGGTGAGGCGCTGGCGGCCGCACTTCCGGGAACCGTGTTCGTCGTCGGCGACGCCTCCATCGAGGCGGACTGCCAGGCGGCGGTCGCCACCGCGCTGGATCTGGGCGGCGGGCGCATCGCCGGCCTCGTCAACAATGCCGGCACGAGCGCGCGCAAGGCTTTTGATGCCACGAGCTTCGAAGACTGGAACCGGCTGATGGCAGTGAACGCCGGCTCCGCCTTCCTGTTCTCGCGCCACGCGCTGGCGGGGCTGAGGGCGGCGGGCGGGGCGGTGGTGACGGTCTCGTCAGTCGCCGGCCTCGTCGGCGAGGAGGGGCTTGCCGCCTATACCGCCTCCAAGGCGGCGCTGCTCGGCCTCACCTATGCGCTGGCGCTGGAGTGCGGGGAGCAGGTCCGCTTCAACGCGGTCTGCCCCGGTCAGATCGCCACGCGCATGATGGCCAATACCCTCGCTATCCCCGGACGACGCGAGTTACTTGCCTCCCGCATCCCGGTGCGCCGGCTCGGCACGCAGGAAGATGTCGCCGAGGCGGTGACGTGGCTGCTCTCGCCGGCGTCCTCCTTCATCAACGGTGTCGCTCTCACCGTGGATGGCGGGGAGACGGCTGGGCTCGCGAACCCGCCGCCGTCCACTTCCCCAACGACGTGATGTCGCCATGATTACGCCCTCCTACCGAAGCGATGTTTGATGACGAGCGAGACGCTGATCGAGTTTGATCGAGTGCAGAAGGCCTATGGCCGGCATCTGGTCATCAAGGACCTGAATTTGCGGGTGCGACGGGGCGAATTTCTTACCCTTCTCGGCGCCTCCGGCTCGGGCAAGACCACCTCGCTGATGATGCTCGCAGGCTTCGAGGAGCCCACGCGCGGCGAGATCCGCATGAACGGCGTGCCGATCGAGCACGTGCCGCCGCACCGTCGCGGGATCGGAGTGGTGTTCCAGAACTACGCGCTGTTTCCGCATATGAGCGTGGCGCAGAACCTTGCCTATCCGCTGCGCATGCGCGGCATGAGCCGTTCCGAGATCGAGGCAGGAGTGAAGCGCGCGGTCGCCATGGTTCGGCTGCAGGGGATGGAGGAGCGCAAGCCCGCCATGCTCTCGGGCGGGCAGCAGCAGCGCGTGGCGCTGGCGCGGGCGCTGATCTTCCGGCCCGAGCTGGTGCTGATGGACGAGCCGCTGGGCGCGCTCGACAAGAATCTGCGCGAGCACATGCAGTTCGAGATCAAGGAACTGCACCGTCAGCTCGGCGTCACCGTGGTCTATGTGACGCATGACCAGTCGGAGGCACTGACCATGTCGGACCGTGTCGCCATCTTCCACAACGGCGATGTCGTCCAGATCGCTCCGCCGGGCGATATCTACGAGAAGCCGGCCGATGCCTATGTCGCCGGCTTCGTCGGCGAGAACAACCTGATCGAGGTGACCGTGGACGGCCATGAGGGCGATGGTGCGCGAGTCCTGCTGCCCTCAGGACAGAGCGTGACAGTGCCCTCGCCACTCGCGGAGGGCGCCCGCGCGATCCTAGCGGTCCGTCCCGAGAAGCTGAGGATCGGGGCTGAGGCCGAGGGGCTCGGCTTACGTGTTGGCGCGCGTGTGACCGAGGTTGTGTATCTCGGCGATCAGATCCGCGCCTTGCTCGATTTCGGTGCCGGGCAGATCGCGATGGTGAAGCTGCCGGTGGCGGCATCGAGCCGACCGCAGGTCGGCGACCAGATCATGGTGGGATGTGATCCCGCGGACACGCGCCTGTTCCCCGAGCCCTGACGGCACGGACAGGTCGGCCTTACGAAGCGGACGAATTCCGTTCGGCCGCTCGATTCACGCGGGCATTTTTGGGCGACGCTGTCCCCGCTCGCGCAAACATGCCGAATAGTGTCCGCGGCATTCTCGGGGAACCTGCGTCCACCGAAAATGCACGGTTGCTCAAGCGAGCGGCAATCCCTGTTCGGCCATGACGCGGCGTAGCCCCGCCTCGATATCGGCGGGGCGGGCGCAGGCAGCGGCCTCGAGTACCTTGGAGATGCTGGGCGAAGCCTCGCCGCCATGCACCCGCTGCACGGGCTGGTCGAGGTTGTCGAAGCAGCGGGTCTGCACCTCGGCCGCCAGTAGGCTTCCATAAGAGGTCCCGAGCGCTCCCTGCTCCACCACGAGCACATTCCCGGTCTTCTCGATCGAGGCCTCGATGGTCTGCCAGTCGAGGCCCGCGCGGTCGAGCGAGCGCAGGTCGATGATCTCGGCGTCGAGCCCCAGCATCTCCACCACCTCGCTCACCTGGCGCACCATGTTGAGATAGGTCAGAACCGTCAGCGCCGAGCCTTCGCGCACCACCTTGGCCTTGCCGAGCGGAATGAAATAGTCGAGGTCGTCGACGGGGACGGGACCCTGCATGTTGTAGAGATCGACATGCTCGATCACCAGCACCGGGTCTTCGCAGGCGAGCGCGCTGTTGAGCAGCCCGACATAGTCGAAGGGCGTCGAGGGCGCGACGATGCGCCAGCCGGGCGAAGTGGCGAAGATGCCGGCCGGGTCCATCGAGTGCTGAGAACCGTAGCCAGTGCCCATCGCGACCTTGGTGCGCAGCACGAGCGGCACCTTGGCGTCGCCGCCGAACATGTGCCGCGCCTTGCCGATCTGGTTGAACACCTGGTCGGCAGCCACCCACATAAAGTCCGGATACATGAACTCCACAACTGGGATGAAGCGCCCGTCCATGGCGAGGCCGCCGGCGAGTCCGGTAAAGGCGGCCTCGCTGATCGGGGTGCCGAGCACGCGGTTGCCGAATGCCGCCGCGAGGCCGCGCGTGGCGCCGTTGGTGCCCCCGCGCAGCCGGTGGACGTCCTCGCCCATTATTACGATGCGCGGGTCCTGCTCCATGCGCCGGTGCATGACATCGGCCACGACATCGACGAACCGGACCTGCCGCACCGCCCCGGTGAAGCTCTCAAGCTCGGCCGTGCGTGTGTCTTGCAGTTCGGTCAGATCGCCGCGAATGCCGAAGTCGCGGAAATCCTCCTGCGGCCACAGGGCCGGCCGGATGCGCTTGCGTCCCTCCGGGGCTTCGATGAGTTCGGCGGCGACCTCGTGCATCAGCGCGACGGAGCGCTGGCGCAGCGCCTCGACCGCGTCCGAGCTGATGAGCTGGCGTCGCTGCATCTCGGCGGCGACTCGTTCGAGCGGATCGCGCTGACGCCACTCGCTTTCCTCGACCTTGCTGCGATAGCCGAAGGCGCTGCCCGGCAGGGGACCGTTCTGGTGGAAGAAGCGGTAGACATCAGCCTCGATGATGGTCGGGCCGCCGCCGCCGCGCATCACCTCGAGTGCCTGCTGGGTTGCCAGCATCACCGCGAGCGGATCCATGCCGTCGACCTTCCATGAAGGAATGGCGAACCCCAACCCCCGCGCGGAAAGCCGCGTCTCGGCGGTCGCTTCCTCCACATGGGTGGAGACCGCGTAGCGATTGTTCTCGATGAAGAAGCACAGCGGTAGCTTCCAGGCGGACGCAAGGTTCATGGTCTCTAGCACCGAGCCGATATTGACGGCGCCGTCACCGAAATAGGTGAAGGCCACGTCGCCGGTGCCCGCGCGCTTGTGGGCGAAGGCCGCGCCCGCGGCCAGTGGCGCACCGCCGCCGACGATGGCGTTGGTGCCGAGATTGCCGGCCTCCTGCCAGCGCAGGTGCATGGAGCCGCCGCGTCCGCGACAGAAGCCCTGGGCAAGGCCTAGGATTTCCGCCAGCGCCTTGCGGCCGAGATCGCGCACGCCCGCGGAATAGGGTTGGGCGACCGACAGCCCCTGCCGCTCCACATGGCCCAGCGCCTTCGCCAGGAACTGGTGGTGGCCGCGATGGGAGCCATTGATCTGGTCACTCGGGCGCATCAGCAGAGTCGAGCCCACGGCCCCGCCCTCCTGGCCGATCGCCGAATGGACCGGCCCGTGGACCAGCCCCTCGCCGGCCAGTTCCAGCACCTTTTCCTCGAAGGCGCGGATGAGATGCAGAGACACAAGCATGGTCTCCAGCAGGTGCAGATCGGCGGCGGCCCAATCCTCGTCTGTGCTCTGCAGTTCCTTCCACGGCGCGGCGGGCTTAAGCGAAATAAGGGAGGGCATCGGAATACTCCTGCGGAAGCGCTGCGCTCATCTGGGCGCCTGAAGTGAGACATACGGTCCGACAACGGCGCCTGTCGCTCATTGTATCCATACGAGGGGGCATGTGCGGTCAATACTAGGAGAAGTCATTCATATCATCATAAAATGGATACAATCATTAAAATCGGCGTGCGTGGGTTGAGGCGACCTGACTCAGGACGCGGCGCGCAGATGCCGGACGAGCAGGCGCCAAAGCTGATCGCGAATCTCCAGATGCGGCATATGGCCGACGCCGTCGAAGAGATGCAGCGCGACGTGCCCCGGCAGGACGCGACTATGGCGCGGGGGAATAATGCGGTCCTCTCGCCCGAACACGACGGAGACCGGCACGGAGATCCGGGCGAGGGCCGCGCGAATGCTGAAGGCCTGCGTACCATCGGGAAAGAGCGCGCGCGCCACGGTCTGCCGCGCGGCTTCGTCCTCGGGACGACCAAGACTTGCGCGAACCAGTGCCGCACTGATCAGAGCCTCGTCGGTTACCAGTTGCCTCAGCCAGGGGGCAAGGCTTTCGGGGCAGCGCGCCCGCGCGAGGCCGTCGATGAAGCCGCCATTGATCTCCGGTCCGAGACCGGCCGGAGCGATCAGGAACAGCGAACCGAGGTCGTGCGATCCCTCGGCCGTCACCGCCGTGGCGACGGCGCCGCCGAGCGAATGAGCCACCAGATCGACCCGCCCGAGATCGAGATGCGCCAGCGTGGCGGACACCGCCGCCGCGATATTGTCAAAGCTCTGGACGGGATAGCCCCGCGAGCCGCCGTGGCCCGGCAGGTCGATCCCCAGTACAGGCCGATTCAGCGGCGCGCCGGCAAGGAAGGGGCGCCAACCATTCAGGTCGGAACCGAACCCGTGAAGCAGGACAAGCGGTGCACCTTCCCCCTGTCGAAGCCAGGCATGGTGGAGCGCCGCCCGTCCCGTCTCCGAAGGTCGGGCGGGCGGGCGGGGGGGCTCTGCCTGCGCCGCTTCGGCGCTGGCCCGACGGGCATGCTCGACGTCCAGCCGGACGACGCGCCCACGTGGGCCGCTCCCCTTCAGAGCGCCGATGTCGAGACCGTAGGACTGCGCAAGGCGGCGTGCCAGTGGCGAGGACGTGGCTGCGCGCGAGCTTGGCTTCGCGACGATTATCTCAGGCGCGGAGTGAGGGGGGGCGAGCGGCGCAGGGCCGTCGGGGGCCATCAGCGTGCTGAGGCAAGGCCGTGCGGGGACCGGAGACAGCACTATATCCGCCTCCGTTTCATCTTCGCCAAGCAGCAGGCCGATGACCGCGTTCACCGGCACGGACGGGGTATCATCTGCAATGAGGAGTGGGCCGAGCACGCCATCCTCCTCGGCCTCCATTTCCATGATGGCCTTGTCCATTTCGATCTCGACCAACGCATCGCCTTTGGCGATCGGGTCGCCCGGCCGCTTCAACCAACGGAGTAGACGCGCTTCTTCCATGCCGGCGGTGAGCGAGGGCATCAGGATGTTTCTCGGCATGGCACCTTCCCGTGCTGTCTCCGTGCGCCTGCTTCCGGGCCACATTTAAGAAATGTATCCAACAACGATTTTACGGCGGCATAATGCGCAGGATATTCCGCGTTTATCAACTTATATGGATACATTTTTGGGGGAGGATGGCGCCACGGCACGCTGAGCCGTAAGGGGGCCGGCTCGATAGCATGTGAACGGCGACTGTCAAACGGCGTTTGTTGATTTCCGTCGAGAAGTGATGGAGTGGATGGTGGACCTATCGAACTCCAGAGCCGCACAAGACCGCCGGATCGATACTCCCCACTCGCTACACATCAGGCCGACGAGCTCGCGCTTGCGACCAGGCCTCAGATTTTTCGGCGGACGATATCCTGCAACATCTCCCGGTCGAGCGAGAGGTCGGCCACGAGCTTCCTCAGCTTCGTGTTCTCATCCTCGAGCTGCTTCAGCCGCCTCATCTCGAGCGGGGCGAGCCCCTCATACTTCTTCTTCCAGTTGAAGTAGGTCGCCTGGCTGATCGCAGCCCGCCGGCAGATATCCGCCACCGGCACGCCGTCCGCTCCCTGCTTCAGGATGAACGCCTTCTGCGCGTCCGAAAACTTGGATGCCTTCATCGTCTTCCGCTCCTCCCAGCCAAGGGATTCTGGCGCGGAAAACTCCAGCTTCAAACGGTCCAGTTTTCGGGGGGCAGATCAAACACGTTGTCGAGCCAGCGCCCTCGTCCGTCCACGGGGTTGAGGACGTCGGCCTCGGTCAGCGCTTCGGTGAAGCGTTGGCTGGTGAACTGGCTGAAGCGGTTGTCAACTTTGGTGTAGGGGCCGTAATCGACCAGGCAATCGCATCAGCGGCAGCTCGCCTACAATGGCATACATCGTGGGTAGAGCGGACAAATGGACCGGCCCGGCGATGTGTCTCCGATCGAGACTCTTTCATTCCGTGGCTGCGGACCGGCCACGGAATGGAGAAAGCGCTTCGGGAGCCGAGAGGCCCCGGGCCATCGATAGTGAGATCAACCCAGATTTGCCTTCGAATAATCGACGGCTGTCCCTAGCCAGCCTTGGCCCCGCCGGGTCCAGTAAGCGGCATGCAGCTCGCGCGTCACTTCTCCTGGCAGTCCATAGCCGAGCTTGCGTCCATCGACGGACGTAACCGGAATGATGCCACCGGCGGTCGTGGTAAGAAATACTTCTGACGCTCCGCGCAGCTCCTCGACGCTGACCGGCCGCTCAGTGATGTCGATGCCGCGCTCACTGGCCAGCTCAAGAACCGTGCGACGGGTCATGCCGTCCAGCACCCCATTCTTCGGAGTTCGAAGGCTCCCCTCGACAACCGCAAAGACGTTGAACCCCGGCCCTTCGGCTATGTTGCCGTCCGCATCCACCAGCAGCACAGTGTCGGTGTTGTGCTCATAGGCTTCGAGCAGGCCCATCTGGAAATCCAGCCAGTGGTAGTGCTTGACCATCGGATCGACAGACATCGAAGGCACGCGCACACGGGAACTGACGTGCAGGTTCAATCCTTTCTGCTGCTGCTCCTGGGTGGCGATCCACACATAGGGGAAGCAGAAGGCCTGGAAGCGGTTGGCGCACAGGCGGACGTCCCGGCTGCCGATGGGCGGAAAGCCGCGCGTCATGATGATCTGGACATACGCCTTGTCGAGGGCGGAGACGGCAACCAGCCGATGAACGATGTTCGAGATTTCCTGTCGGGTGACGGGAGAGCTCTTCATATGCAGCCGGCTCGTTGAGCGCTCGAAGCGGTCGAGGTGGTCTTCCAGTCGGAAGAACTGGCCGTTCCAGACAGAGATGGTCTCTTGACAGGCGTCCGACCGCAGGAAGCCCCAATCCAGCAGCGGGATGGTCGCCTTCTCCACCGGCAAGATTTCGCCGTTCACATATGCCGAACCCTTCGCGAACTCTGGCGACAGGGCCTCGCGCCCAAAGCTGCTGGAGGCAGGCCACGAAAGCGGCCGGTGGGCGGTATTTGCGTCGGACATGGGGGACCTCGGAATGGAAACAGTTGGGCTCTCGAACGAGCCCCTACACGGCCATAGGCGCTGGCCGCTCGACTTACGACGGCAACCTATCTATCAGTAGCTTCAAAATCAAGAAAATTTTTCCATTTCGAAAATTAAAGGCGGGCCGATGATGACGATGAGAAAACGCAAGCGTATAGCGCCCGAAGAGGGGAGCGGGTCCGTCGCCGAGTCCGTTTCAATCGGTCCTTTGCTGGCAGATGCCCGGCGCCGTAAAGGCTGGACGCTACAGGAGCTTGGCAGGAAATCCGGCGTCGCCATCGGAACTCTGTCCAAAATAGAAAATGGAAAGAGCGGCGCGTCTTTCGACACCGTGGTCCGCGTGGCGCGGGCGCTCGAAGTCAGCTTTGAGGATATTCTGTCCCCAAATGGCCCCAAGTTCGCCAGCGGGCGGCGAGCGATCACACGAAAGGGACGTGGGGTAAAATTCGGGTTCAACTATTACGAATACGAAATTCCATGCAATGATCTCGTCCGAAAAGCTATGATACCGCTGCAGATGACGATAAAGACGCGTGAGCTGATGCCGCGCAGCAAATGGCAGAGTCATCCCGGCGAGGAATACATATATGTTGTTTCCGGGGCGGTCGATCTACATACGGAAGTCTACGGTCCGGTGCGCCTCGAAGCCGGAGACAGCGTCTATTTCGACAGCATGATGGCCCACGCCTTGGTTAATGTGGGCGACGGTGACGCCTTCATGCTGTCGATTTGCCTGTCCGCTTCGCTCGACGAACTCTTCGCGAGCAACAGCGATCTCCGCGTCGAGCGTGGTGCTATAATTTTCGACAACGGCGAAGATTGACATTTTTCGAAAAAGAAATTCTATTCCTGGCGGCGCTCGACTTTCCAGGAGCAGCCTGCGCTGACGCAACGCCGACAGGGGACAAAAATGAAGTCGCTTCTCTCGCTTTCCGCGGCCGCCGCGCTCGCGGCCGTCATCAGCACGTCGGCCGTCGCCGACAAGCTCGACGACATCATCGGCTCGGGCACGCTGCGCTGTGCGGTTATGCTCGACTTCGCGCCTATGGGCTTCCGCGACGAACAGCAGAAGCCCTCCGGCTTCGACGTTGAGTATTGCAACGACCTCGGAAAAGCGCTTGGCGTCAGTGTCGAGATCGTCGACACGCCGCTCCCTGATCGTATCCCTGCCTTGCTTTCCGGCCGCGCCGATATTGCCGTCGCCTCCGCGTCCGATACTCTGGAGCGCGCCAAGACCATCGGCTTCTCGGTTCCCTACTTCGCCTTCACGTCGGTGATCCTTGCGCGCAAGGATGCCAATGTTAAGAACTATGCAGACCTCAAGAGCAAGACGGTTGGCACGCCGGCCGGCGCCACCGAGGGTCTAGCCCTGAAGGCTGACATCGAGAAATGGAAGGGCGGCGGTAGCTTCAAGGGCTTCCAGTCGCAAGCCGATGCTTTCCTGGCGCTGGACCAGGGACAGATCCAGGCCACCATCGTTCCCTCGACACTCGCGCAGGCCCAGGTCAAGAAAAACGCCGCTCTCGAGGTCGTCGGCGATGCGCCCTATGTCGCGGACTATGTGGCGCTGATGGCTCCCCGCGGCGAATACGGACTGATCAACTATCTGAACCTGTTCATCAATCAGCAGGTCCGCACCGGCCGCTACGGCGAACTCTATGCCAAATGGATCGGCGGCGCGCCGGCCTCGCTCGTCGTACCGAACGTCTATCGCTGACGGTCACCCGGTGCGGCTCTCCGGCCGCACCGGCATCGGACCAGGATATGAGTTTCATGAACTACACCTTTCATTGGTTACCAGCGTTCCGCGCGCTTCCGGACTTGCTTTGGGGGGCGTTGGTAACGCTTCAGCTTGCCGTTTCGTCGATGATGCTCGGTACCGCACTCGCCGTGTTGCTTGCGGTCGCGGGAGCATCCCGACACCGGGCGTTGCGCGCCTTCGCCAGTGGCTGGGTCGAACTTGCGCGCAACACGCCGGCTCTGTTCCAGATCTACATGGCCTATTTCGGCCTAGGCTCCTTCGGCATCCATCTTGACAGCTTTGTGGCGCTGATTGCCGGCATCACCTTCAACAATGCCGGCTACCTTGCGGAAACTTTTCGCGGTGGCCTGAGAGCCATTCCCGGCACACAGATGCGGGCCGCGCGCTCGCTCGGCATGGGGGCTATCCAGGCGCTCCGGCTGATCGTGCTGCCGCAGATGTTCCGGGTGGTGTTCTACCCGCTCACAAACCAGATGGTCTGGGCGATCCTCATGACCTCACTCGGGGTCATCGTAGGGGTCAACAGCGACCTAACAGGAGTGACCCAGGATCTCAACGTAAAGACCTTTCGGACATTCGAGTATTTCTCGCTCGCTGCCATCATTTATTACGTGCTCGCCAAAAGCGTTACCCTTTCCGCGCGCCTATTGGCGTGGCGCCTGTTCCGATATTGAGGAATTTGAGCGATGTTTTCCTCAATTTTTTACACCAACATGACGTTTACCGACTTGATGTTTATCCTGAAGGGCGCCGGAGTCACGCTGAGCGTCACCTTCTGGGCGGTTCTTGGCGGCACGCTTCTCGGCATGGTGCTTGGCGTCATCCGTTCCATTGTCCCTTGGTGGATCAACGCGCCGCTCGGACTTGTGCTCGATGTATTCCGCTCGGTCCCCCTTCTAATCCAGCTCGTTTTGGCCAACGCATTCAAGCCGATCATCGGCTTGAATTGGTCACCGTTCACGGTCGGCTGCATCGTTCTCGCGCTGTACACCTGCGCCTATTGCACCGAGATTGTCCGCTCGGGTTATCTCGCAGTGCCATCTGTCACGCGGCGGGCCTCCCGTTCTCTCGGGCTGACCTGGTGGCAGGATCTGACAGAGATCGTCTATCCCATCGCGCTGCGGGTCGCGCTGCCGAGCTGGATCGGCCTCGCGCTCGGCGTGATGAAGGACACCGCGATGGTCTGGTGGATCGGCATTGTCGAGCTTCTGCGGTCTTCGCAAATCGTCATAACCCGGATTCAAGAGCCGCTCTTCGTGCTTGCGGTTGCCGGGCTTATCTATTTCCTGATGAGTTTTCCCATTTCACGTCTGGGTGCCCGACTTGAAGGGCGCTGGCGCGAGAACGACTGAGAGTTCCATGTCGATCGAGATCCAGAACGTTCACAAATCCTTTGGCTCGCTGGAAGTCGTCAAGGGTGTCACCATGACCGTCGAGAAGGGAGAAGTCGTCTCCGTCATCGGCGGCTCAGGTTCTGGCAAATCCACTCTGCTCATGTGCATAAACGGTTTGGAGCCGATCAACGCGGGCCGTATCCTCGTGGACGGCACGGATGTTCATGTCAGAGGAACCGACCTCAACAAACTCCGTCGCAAAATCGGCATCGTCTTCCAGCAGTGGAACGCCTTTCCGCACCTCACCGTGCTGGAGAACGTTATGCTTGCCCCACGCAAGGTGCTGGGCAAGTCGAAGGCCGAGGCCGAGGCCATCGCGGTCCAGAAGCTCTCCCATGTAGGCCTTGCCGAGAAGCTGAAGGTCTATCCCTCCAGGCTCTCCGGGGGCCAGCAGCAGCGCATGGCGATCGCCCGCGCCTTAGCCATGTCGCCTGACTACATGCTCTTCGACGAGGTGACCTCGGCCCTGGATCCCCAATTGGTCGGCGAAGTGCTCGACACCATGCGCCTGCTCTCCAGCGAGGGCATGACCATGATCTGCGTCACTCACGAAATGGCATTCGCACGGGAAGTTTCTGACCGTGTCGCCTTCTTCCATAAGGGCCGGATCCACGAGATCGGCCCCTCGAAACAGATCTTCGGCAGCCCGGAGCGGCGGGAGACGATCGATTTTCTGAAGGCAAGTGCCCGCTGAGGCGTCGGTCCTCTCCTCGTGCCGAAGGCAAACAAACACATGGCTTACGTCGGAGGCATCGCCGACGACTTCACCGGGGCGAGCGATGTCGCCAACACGATCGCCAAGGGCGTCGCGCCGGAAGGCGGGCTGCGCACGGTGCAATATCTCGGCGTCCTACGACCAGCGCCGGCACCGACGTCGAAGCCTGCGTCATCGCGCTGAAGAGGCGCTCCATCCCCGCCGAGGAAGCGGTCAAGCAGTCGCAGGCGGCGCTCGACTGGCTGCTGGCGCAGGGCTGCCGGCAGATTATCTTCAAGTACTGCTCGACGTTCGATTCCACCCCCGCGGGCAATATCGGTCCGGTTAGCGAGGCGCTCGCCAAGCGCCTTGGGGTCAGAGGCGTGATCGCGTGCTCGGTGTTCCCCGATGCCGGGCGGACCATCTATAAGGGCCACCTCTTTGTCGGCGACCGGCTGCTGAACGAATCGGGCATGGAGCATCACCCGCTTAACCCGATGACCGACCCGGACATGCGGCGCTGGCTGCGCCTCCAGACGACCGAGCCCGTCGGCCTCGTCGACTGGAGCATCGTGCCACGGGCCAGATGCCGTGCGCGAGGCACTGGCGACGGCGGACGGACGCGGCGAGCGCCTCGTGATCGTCGACGCCATCAGCAATGACGACCTGCTGACGATTGCAGAAGCGTGCAAGGACGCGAAGTTCCTCACCGGCGGCTCCGGCATCGCCCTTGGCCTGCCGCGCAACTTCATCAAGGCCGGTCTCGCCAAGGGTGGCGCGCCGGCGATCGACGCCATCGAGGGTCCGGAGGCGGTGCTGGTCGGCAGTTGCTCGCGCGCCACGCTCGGCCAGATCGAGCGGCACTCGGCTAACCATCCCGTGTTCGCCATCGACGTCGAGCAGGTGATGGCTGGCACGCTGGCCTCGGACGACCTCGTCGCTTTCATCAAGGCCAATGCTGGCAAGGCGCCGCTGGTCTATTCGTCCTCCAAGCCCGAACAGGTGGCGGCGCTGCAGGAGCGCTACGGCCACGAGGCGGTCGCCCACAAGCTCGACACCCTATTCGCTAGGGCGGCCAAGACCCTGTTCGATGCCGGCGTGCGCCGCATCGTCGTCGGCGGCGGCGAGACTTCGGGCGCGGTGGTCTCGGCGCTCGGCGTCACGTCCTTCCGCATCGGCCCGGAGATCGACCCCGGGGTGCCGGTGCTCGTCACCGAGGACGACACCGGACTGAGCATGGCGCTGAAGTCTGGCAATTTCGGCGCCGTCGATTTCTTCGCGAAGGCGCTCGGCACCATCTCGGCGAAAATAGCCTGAGGAACGAAACGATGGACGAGAAGGCGACGCGTGAACTGCGAGTGCGCCTGTCGCGCTCGCTGTTCGAGCGCGGCTATTCGGTCGGTTCGGCCGGCAATATCAGCGTCGCCATCGACGACGGGATCCTGATGACCCCGACCAATGCCAGCCTCGGCTTCCTTGAGGCGGACCGCATCTCCAAGCTCGACCGTTCGGGCAAGCAAATCTCGGGCGACAAGCCATCCAAGGAGGTGTTCCTGCATCAGGCCTTCTATGAGACCCGGCCCGGCACCGGCGCGGTGGTGCATCTGCACTCGACCTACGCAACCGCGCTATCCTGCCTGCCGGACCTCGACGCGCAGGACTGCATCGCCCCGCTCACCCTTTACGTGGTGATGCGGATCGGGCAGGTGCGGCTGTTGCCCTATGTACGGCCTGGCGAGCCGGCCATGGGTGAGATAATCCACGAGCTGAAGGGCGCACACGCCGCCGTGCTGCTGGCCAATCACGGCCCGGTGGTCTCCGCCAAGGACCTGATCACCGCAGTCTATGCTGCCGAGGAGCTGGAGGAGACCGCCAAGCTGCTCGTGCTGCTGCGCGGCCGGAATCCGCGCCTCCTGACCCGGGCCCAAATCGAGGAGCTCAACACCGCCTACCCGAAGTGATGTCTACCGATTGGACGAAGCAGCCGATCATTGGCGAAGGCCCGGAGCGGGGCGCAAAGCGGAAGTTGCTGAAAGGGTCGTGCAGGGTCAGCTATGGCTCAACCATGATCGTCGACGCACAGACGATCATATGCGGTCCAAGAACCTGCGAGGACCATGCCCTGCATCAGCCGTTCGACGGTGCAGCGCGCGTCGTCGACTCCCTCGCGCATCATCTGTCGCCAGACCTTACGCGCTCCATAGACCTCGAAGTTCTCGGCGAACACGCTCTCGGTCTCGGGGCGCAGAACCTCGTCTCGCGGCGCCGGTGCCGAGCACTTCGACGGATCAAGCCTCCGGGCGACATGCGCATGATAGGTCGATGGAGTGATTGACAGCACCTTGCAGAGCGGCTCGATCTTCGCCGCAATCGAGACACTTGCTTGCCAGCGCGACGGGTGAACAGAGCCGCCCCGCCCGATCCGTGCCGCAAACCTGGAAACTCCGCTTGGCCAGGTCGATCGCAAGGACATGAACATCTGGCATGTGCTCTTCCCCTGAAAGCGCCACCACGGCCCCGCCGGACACAATGCGTGCCCGCTGGAGGGGGCATCCACCCCATTAGTTCAAGGTGCCATAGACACGGCAGCCACGTTCCGCGAACTTCAGCGCGGTGGCCCGGCCGATGCTGGATGAGACCCCGGTAACGAGGACGACTTTCTCGGACGACATGATCGTTCCTTTGTTCATTGCTTTGAGATGAGAGCGCCTGAAGGCTCTCATTCGGCGGCCAGGGCCGGGTGCGGTACAGGCGTCCGGGCGGCCTCCGCGTAGGCCTCGTCTGCGGTCGGCTTGATGCGGAACCAGGCGGCGTAGAGCGCAGGGAGGAACAGGAGGATCAGCGCGGTGCCGACGGCGGTGCCGCCGATCAGCGTGTAGGCCATGGATCCCCAGAACACGGAGTGGGTCAGGGGAATGAAGGCCAGCACCGCCGCCAGCGCGGTCAGGATCACCGGACGCGTCCGCTGGACGGTCGCCTCGATGACGGCATGATAATCGTCAAGGCCGGCGGCCCTGTTCTCCTTGATCTGCTCGGTGAGGATCAGCGTGTTGCGCATGAGGATGCCGGCGAGCCCGATCAGGCCGAGAATGGCGTTGAAGCCAAAGGGCTGATTGAACAGGATCAGCGTCGGCACAACGCCGGCGAGGCCGAGCGGCGCGGTCATCATCACCATGGTCATCGTCGAGAGGCTGCGGACCTGCAGGATGATGACGATGAGCATCGCGGCGATCATCAGGGGGAAGATCTTCACCAGCGCGACATTGGCCTTGAGCGATTCCTCGATATTGCCGCCCATCGCGATGCGGTAGCCGACCGGCAGCGACGCAATCAGAGGCTGAAGCGCCTGCATCACCTGCTTGGAGACTTCCGGCGGCTGCGTGGCCTCGTTGATGTCGGCGCGCACGGTGATGACGGGCGTGCGGTCGCGACGCTTCAGGATCGGCTCCTCGAAGCGAATTTCGGAATGGCCGATCTGATCGAGCGGAACCTGCCGCCCGTTGCGGCTCATCAGGGAAAAGTCCGCCAGCCGGCCCGGATCGAGACGGTTCTCGCCGGCGCTACGCGCTACCACGGGCACGTTGCGGATGTTCTCACGCACCTGCGTCACGGTGAGGCCGGTCAGCAGCAACTGCATCTGTTGGGCCGCCTCCGCGGGCGATAGGCCGATCAGGTTGAGCCGGTCCTGGTCGGGAACGAAGCGCAGTACGGGCGCGCGGTTGCCCCAGTCGCGGTTGGCCTGCCGCACATCCGGCACGCTGGCCATGAGGGCAAGGGCCTTCTCGGAGATGCGATACAGCTCCTCCGGATCGGGCCCCATGATGCGGAATTCGACGGGGAACGGCGTGTAGGGACCGAAAACGAGCTGTGTCACCCGCACATAGGCCTCGGGTGCGAGCCCCTCGGCGATGGCCGCGCGTAAATCGTGCTTCAGTTCCTCGCGCGCTTCCGCGTCCGGGGTCAGCACCACGATCTTGGCGAAGGACGGGTCCGGCAGTTCCGGCGCCATGGCGAAGAAGAAGCGCGGTGCCCCCTGGCCGATATAGCTGGTGACGATCGTCGCCTCTGGCTGTTCCTGCAGCCAGCGCTCCACCTTCTCGACGGCGGCCGTCGTGGCCTCAATGCTGCTGCCTTCCGGCATGCGCACTTCGACCAGCACCTCGGGGCGGTCGGATGTCGGGAAGAACTGCTGCTTGACGGCACCCATGCCCATGACGGAGAGCGCCATGGCGACGCCCACCACGGCGCAGGTCATGAATTTGTGCCGCACGGCGAATTTGATCGCGCCACGCAGGCGCTGATAGTTCGGGGTGCTGTAGATCGCGTGGTGGCCGCCCTCGATCGGCTTGATCGCGGGCAGCATCTTGACCCCGAGATAGGGGGTGAAGACCACGGCGACGATCCAGGAGACGATCAGCGCGAAGCCGACCACCCAGAAGATGTTGCCGGCATATTCGCCGGCGGCGGAGGCGGCGAAGCCGACCGGCATCAGGCCGATAATGGTCACCAGCGTGCCCGAGAGCATCGGCGCCGCCGTATGGCTCCAGGCATAGGCGGCGGCCCTGATGCGGTCCATGCCCTCTTCCATCTTCACCACCATCACCTCGATAGCGATGATGGCGTCGTCGACGAGCAGGCCGAGCGCCAGGATCAGCGCACCCAGCGTGATGCGGTCGAAGAAGCGGCCGGTCTCCAGCATGATGAGGAAGACCACGGCCAGCGTCAGTGGCACGGCGAGCGCCACGACGATGCCGACGCGCCAGCCCAGGGCGACGAGGCTCACGAACAGCACGACGCCAAGCGCCATGACGAACTTCAGCATGAACTCGCCGACGGCCGCGTCGATGTTGACGGCCTGATCGCTGACCTTTTCGAGCGTCATGCCGAGCGGCAGTGTCGCCGCGATCGCGCTGGAGCGGGCTTCGAGCGCCTTGCCGAGTTCCAGCCCGTTCCAGCCTTGCTGCATCACCGCCGCCAGCATGATGGCGGGTTCGCCGTCATGGCGGATGATGTAGCTTTCCGGATCCTGATAGCCGCGCCGCACCTCGGCGACATCGGAGAGCTTGAGCGTGCGGCCGCCGGCGACGATGGGGGTGTCGGCGATGGCCTCGAGGCTGTCATAGGCGCCATCGAAGCGGATGAAGACCTGCGGTCCGCGCGTATCAATGGAGCCCGCCGGCGTCACCGTGTTTTGGCGTTGAAGGGCGGTGGCGATGTCCTGAGCGGACACGCCCAGCGTCGCGAGCTTGGTGTAGGAGAACTCGACGAAGATCTGCTCGGGGCGTTCGCCTAGAATGTTGATCTTCTTCACACCGGGAACGTGCAGCAGGTCCTGCCGGATCACCTCCGCCTGCCGTGCCAGCTCGCGCATGGGCATGCCCTTCGCCTTCAGAGCGTAGAGGGCGAAGCTCACGTCGGAGAACTCGTCATTGATGAAGGGGCCAAGGACGCCGGGCGGCAGATTGCGCGCCTCGTCGCCGATCTTCTTGCGCGCCTGGTAGAACTCCTCCTCGACGGCCGAGGGGGGCGTGTTGTCCTTGAGCGTGACTGTCAAGAAGGCGAAGCCGGGGCGCGCGATGGTCTCGACCCGGTCGTACCAGGTCAGTTCCTGAATGCGCTTTTCCAGCGGCTCGGCGACGAGATCCTGCATCTCGCGGGCCGTGGCGCCCGGCCAGGCCACCGTGACCGTCAGGGTCTTGATGGTGAAGGAGGGATCTTCCGCCCGGCCGAGCTTGACGAAGGCGTAGACGCCCGCAGTCGCCAGAAGGACGATGAAGAACAGCGTGACAGCCCGCTCGCGAACCGCGAGCGCGGAGAGATTCAAGCTCATGGGGCGCTCCCCGTGACCAGGGCTGTTCTCACGGTCGCGCCGTCCTTCAGCAGATGCGCACCCAAAGCCACGACTTCTGCACCGAGAACGACGCCGGTGAGGGTGGCCTCCTCGCCGCCGAGGCGTTTAATCTCCACCGGGACGAAGCGCACGGAGGACGAGGCGCGATCGACAACCCAGACGCCGGTGCGCGCGCCATCATCCAGCACCGCGCCGATGGGGACGGTCACGGCGGGCTGGTCCTCGCCGCTGGCGATGGTGATGGTCACGGTCGAGCCGAGCGGGGCCGAGGCCGCTGGGCCATCGAGCACGTAACGGGCTTCATAGGTGCGGGTCTGGGCATCGGCGGCATTGGAAATCTGTCGCAGCCGTGCCGTGCTGGGCGTGCGCGTGCGGCCATAGACGCTGGCCCTGGCCGACGACCCCAGCGCCGGGCGGATCGTTTCGGGAAGCGCAACGACGGCTTCGCGCGGCCCGGCATGGGCCAGTTGGACGACGGTTTGGCCGGCAGCGACGACTTGCCCGGGCTCGCCGAGCGTGGCGACGACGGTGCCGTCCGCGCCGGCCGTCAGCGTGGAATAGGTGGCCTCGTTCTCGGCGACATCGGCGTCCGCCTGCGCCGTGTCGAGCTGCGCCTGCGCGGTGTCCAGCGTGGCCTTGGCCTGCTCGTAACGCTGAGGGGTTGCGGCAAGGCCACCCTTCACCAGCGCGGCGTAGCGTTTCTCATCCGCGCTGGCCTGAACCAGCACCGCGCGGGCAGCGGCCACGGCGTTGCGTTTGGCAGCCAGCGCAAGACGCAGATCGGTGTCGTCGATCCGCATCAAGGGTTGGCCCGCCTTGACGGTCTGACCGACATCGACCAGCCGCTCGACGATCTTGCCGGGCACGCGGAAGCCGAGATTGCTCTGCACCCGGGCCTCGATCAGCCCTGTGAAGCTACGCTCGATGCCTTTTACGGGAGCGGCCATCGCCACGCGAACGAGCGGAGCTTCCTGCCGAGGATCGCTCACAGGCCCGGCGTGGGGAAAGGAAAGTGATAGCCCGACAGCGCCGATGACGCCGGCCGCCGCGATCGCGCCACCTGCCAGAATGAATGCGAGCCTCTTCATGTCCGCCGCCTGCCAGATTAGATTGCATTTGACCGCTATAATAGATATAGAAGTCGAACGCAATCTAAATGGAGATCAGCCATGCGTGTCAGTCGCACCCAGGCGGAAGAGAACCGGCAGGCGGTGATCAATGTGGCGAGCCGGCTCTTTCGCGAGCACGGTTTTGACGGCATTGGGCTCAAAGACCTGATGGCTGGCGCCGGCATGACGCAGGGCGCCTTCTACAAGCAGTTCGAATCCAAGGAGGATCTGGTCGTGCAGGCCTCCCGGCGGGCCCTGGAGGAGGCGCTCGGCCGCTGGTCCACCGCCGCCGCCTCGCGACCCGATGAGCCGCTCGCCGCCGTGGTTCAGTTCTATCTCAGCGAGGGGCATTGCGCCGAAAGGGCGGAAGGCTGTCCGGTCGTCGCCCTCGGCTCGGATGCGGCCCGGCAGGGACCGGATGTGCGGACCTCGTTTGAAGGCGGATTTAAGGAGTATCTCGCTCTGGTCGGCGGCTGGATCGGCGAGGCTGACGCCAAGGGCTCGGAGGGCGGCCAGGCAAATAGCAAGGCCATGGCTGTTCTCGCCACCATGGTCGGCGCCGTGCTGCTCGCGCGCGCCGTCAACGACAAGGAGATGTCGAGGCAGTTCCTGCGGGCCGCGGCCGACAGCGTGATGGCCCAGACCACCGCGATGACTGCTGTTGCAAAGCCACGGCAATGACGGTGTCGTTTGCACCTTCTCAACACGCCAGAGCCTGAATGGCTGCGCGGCTTTTCACCTCCATCGAATTGCGCCACCTGCGCTATTTCGTGGCGGCCGCCGAGCACGGAAGCTTCCGAAAAGCCGGAGTGGCGCTTGAGGTAAAGGAATCATCCATCAGCCGGAGCGTGCGTGACCTCGAAGACGAGATCGGCGTCTCGCTGTTCATCCGGCACTCAAGCGGGGTGAACCTTACTCTGGCGGGGCAGCGCTTTCTGAACCGCACGCGTCAGGCGCTCGATCAAATCCGCGAGGCGACGGTGGAAGCGGCTGCGCTCGGGCGGGCCGAGGAAGGCCACCTGAAAATTGGCCTGTTCTCGAACCTGTCCTCCGGCTTTCTGCGCGACCTGTTCCAGACCTATGACAGCCGCTACGCGGGTGTTCACATCGACTTTGTCGAAGCGCCGGCTGAAACTCAAGCGGCCGCGATACGGCGGTTTGATCTCGACGCCGCATTCGTGCTGGGCCGGCAAAGCTGGCCGGACTGTGATGCGATCTCCGCGTGGAGCGAACCACTCCTGTTCGCGCTGCCGCGGCTTCATCCTCTGGTCCAAAGGGATGTGCTGTCCTGGCGAGATCTCGCGGATGAAACCTTTCTGGTCCGAACCGAGGGCTCCGGCAATGAGGTGCGGGGCTTCCTTGAACGCAAATTCCGGGAACTCGACATCTCGCCGCGCATCAGCACGCAGCAAGTCGCGCGCTATAGCCTTCTGGGTCTCGTCGCCACGGGGCGTGGGATCGTCCCTGTGCTGGAATCCGAGGCGGTGATCAGCCTGCCGGAAGTGGTGTACCGGCCGCTCGCCGGCGAGGTGATCCCGTTCTCGGTGATCTATTCGCCAAAGAACGACAACCCGGCGGTGCGCACCTTGCTCAGCCTCACACGGAAGATGGCCCAGGCGCGGTCTGCGACGCGCTGATCCTCGCGGCGCTGCCAGTCTCGCGGCGCGCCTTGGCGAACTCACGATCCGTGGCGATGAAACGCTCCAGCATGGGCACGATAAGCTTCACGGGGTCTGGTGCAGGCTGACCGGTTTCCCGAGCGAGCACTTCGGCATAGGCGACAAGATCGCGGTGCAGCGCGCCGGGTAGGGAGAGCGCCACCTTCACCAGCTTGTCGTTCGGGATGGGGCCGAGTTTCAGCTTCGCCATGGTCAGTACCTGTAGGGTTCGAGCACGAGGTCGCGGGTGACCATGACCCGCACCGGGAACCCCGGCCGGATGGTCAGGGTGGGCGTGACCTGCAACTGCCGGCGGATGATCTCCTGGCCGGCATCGTTGATGGTGTCCTGCGCGCCGCTTTGGAGCGCCTGGATCAGTTCATCCTCATCATCCATGGCGAGTTCGGCGCTGACGGAGAGCAGCGTCGAGAGGCCGATCGCCTTGGCGAGATCCCACCAGTGCATGTCGACGCCGTCCTCGAGGCCGGCATAGCCCCGCGCATCCGTGCCGGGCTGGCGCTCCAGCACAATGGAGCGGCCATTGGGGAAGATCAGCCGGTTCCAGACCAGCAGGATGCGGCGCTGACTGAGCCCGACGCCATTGTCGTACTGGCCTAGCAGGCGTGTGCCCTGCGGGATGATCAGGATGCGGCCGGTCGGACTGTCATAGACGTTCTCGGTGACCTGGGCGGTGATCTGGCCGGGCAAGTCGGAGCGGATGCCGGTGATCAGCGCGGCGGGGATGACGGCGCCGGCCTGCAGAACATAGGGCGACGCCGGCGCCATGACCCGATCGGACGCGACCACACGTCGATCGACAGTGGCATTGAGGAAGGCGAGTTGGCGATCCTGGGTCGAGGGCGCGCCACCGGGTCCGGCAGCGCCAAGGCCGCTGAAGCCGGAAGCACCCGTCACTGACGACGCCGGCGCGCGAGCCTGCGCAGCCTGGAAGAACACACGGCTGGTGCGCGCGGCTTCCTGTTCGGCGAGACGGCGCTGCTGCTCGGGATCGACCTGTGGCGCGGTCATTGTCGGCGGCACGAAGGGCTGGCCGCGGTTCTGCGCATCAAGGATCGGCCGGCCGAGATCGCCCGGCAGCGGTGGACCGAGGATCGGCCCGGTGTAGTCCCGCGGCAGGCCGGCAAGACCATCTGCGGTGGAGCGGTTCTGGGTGGAGTAGAGCTCCTCGCCGCCGGTGCCCTTGTCGCGACCCTGCAGCGCATAGATCAGGGCGCCACCTATGCCGAGGCTGACGACCAGCCCGGCGCCAGCGAGGACCTTGCGCGAGAGGCGCGTGACGCGCGGCGGCTCGGGACGCAGCCGCATGGCGGCGGCGTGATCGACGGCCGGAGCGCCGAGATCCGCCTCGAGGTCATGATTGTCCAGATTGCTCATGATGCAGGCCTCCCGTCCGTGCGCTCGATCCGCACCTTCTGTGGACGCTCACCGCCGCCGAGGCGGAGCTCGGCCGCACCGAACAGCCGGTCGACGATCAGGATGTTCTGGTGGATACGGCTGTTGACTATCTGCGCTTCCCCGTCCGCCCCAATGACGAAGAGCGGCGGCATCTCGCCCTGAATGACCCCGCGCGGGAACTCGACATAGACCTTGCGCCCGTCGTCATAGACGGCCATCGGCCGCCAGGGCGGCGTGTCGCCGGTGAGCGCATAGCGGTAATTGCGGGCCATAGAGGCCGGGATAATTGGCGTCGGCGGAGCACTGGGGCGCTGCGCTCCCGGAACCTGCGGATAGGCCCAGGCGACGGCCGGCATGTAGGGCTTCTCGCCGGCGCGCAGCTCGATCATGTAGCTGCGCCGGTCGGTGGTGATGACCAGATTGGTGGTAATGTCCGCTCGTGTCGGCTTCACCAGCACATGCACGCGCCGGCTTGCACCTTCGCCGCTTTCGGTGTCGCCGATGATCCAGCGGGCGGTGTCGCCCGCCGCTATGGGGCCGGCGCTGGTCAGGCTCTCGCCCGGCTCCAGCGCGATATTGGTGATCTGGCCGGGCGCGGCATAGACCTGATAGAGCGCGCCTTCGCTCCACGGGTAGATCTGGATGGCGTTGTAATAGCCCTCGCGGCGCGGCTCGACCCGCGCGGCGGCATTGGCGTTCTCGACGCGGTCAACCGGGGTTTTCGCATCCGTGCCGCCCTTGGCCGGCGTCCATGCGGGAGGCGTATGGAGCGGGCGCGGCCGCTCATCGGTGACGACGGCTGGCACCGCAGGCATGGCCGGCACGTCACTGTCATAGCTGATCTTCGGCGGCTTCGGAGCCGAGGCGCAGCCGCCCAACATCGTCGCCGAGAGCAGAAGAACCGCAAAGGCGGATCGGCGCAGAGCCTGAGATGCGGGTTTACGGAAAGACGTGTTCACTGGCTCATCTCCCGCGACCAACTGATGGCGTTGACATAGATGCCGAGCGGATTGGTGCGCAGGCGCTCGGCATCGCGCGGCGGCTGAATCACCAGGGTCAGGATCGCGCTCCAGCGCTCGGTGGCGGCAAGCTGACCGTTCTCATAGCGTCGTTCGACCCAGGCGACGCGGAAGGAATCCGGCGAGGCTCGGATCACGCTGGAGACCTCGACGGCGATCTGCTGCTTGCCCACCCGCGTGAAGGGATCGTTGGCGCGGGCATAGTCGTTCAGAGCGGCGGCGCCGCGATCGGTGGTGAATTCATAGGCCCTGAGCCAGTTCTGCCGCACGATGACGGGATCAGCCGGCAGGCTGCGAACCTGCTCGATGAAGCGGGCAAGATGCCAGGCGATCTGCGGATCGGTCGGACGATAATCGCCGGTGGCTGGCCCTACGGCCTGTGTCTGGCCGAGGCGATCGACCTCGACCACCCAGGGCACGGCGGTGCCCCGCGTCGACTGCCAGATCAGCACTGATGCAAAGCCGGCCGAGAGGAACAGGCTACTAAGCGCCATCAGCCGCCAGTTCTTGGCCTGCACACGGGCCGAACCGATGCGCTCGTCCCAGACCTGGGCCGCCTTCTGATAGGGCGTGACCGGCTCAGGCGAGGTGCCGTAATGGGTCGCGGGTCGCTTGAAGAGGCTCATGAGCGGTCGCTCTCAGACAGGGAGACGGAAGAGCCGCCGGTATGGCTGTCACCGGAGCGCACAGCATGGGCGGCGGCGGAGATGCCATGGCGAAGCGACTGGCCGCGCTTCATGCGCTTGGCCCAATCGGGGATCTCGCCGGCCGAGGAAGCCGAGGCGGTACCGCCGACCGCATTCGCGAGCGGTAAGATGGCGGCGGAGCCCGCAGCCCGCGCGACGCCACCCAGTCCCGAGGCGACACCCGCCATGCCGGACTGGCCTGCCGCGCCGATGCTGTAGGCCGTCGCTCCACCTCGCGCAGCAGCCGCCGTCGCGGAGAGCGCCGCCCCACCGCCTCGGACGGCGAGGCTGGCCGCACCGCCGGCGGCCATCAGCGCGCCACCGGCGGCGAGGCCCGTGCCGACCGCGGCCCCCGCGCTCAGCTGCGGGCCGCCGGAGACAAGGCCCGCGGCAATGCCAGGGCCGAAGATGCCGAGGCCGAGCAGGGAAAGGGCAGCCAGCACGATGGCCATGGCGTCATCGATGGTGGGCGTCTGTCCCCCAAACCCCGCGGTGAACTGGCCAAACAGGGTGGAGCCGATGCCGATGATGACCGCGAGCACCATTACCTTGATGCCGGAGGAGACGACGTTCCCCAACACCCGCTCGGCCATGAAGGCGGTTTTGCCGAACAGGCCGAAGGGGATCAGCACGAAGCCGGCGAGCGTCGTCAGCTTGAACTCGATCAAGGTGACGAAGAGCTGGACCGCGAGAATGAAAAAGGAGAGCAGCACCAGCGCCCATGCAAACAGCAGGCAGGCGATCTGGATGAAGTTCTCGAAGAAGGCGACCCAGCCCATCAGATCGGAGATGGAGTCGAGCAAGGGACGGCCGGCATCGAGCCCGGTCTGCGCCACCTTGCCCGGGCGCATGAGGTCGCTGACGGAAAATGCTGTTCCTGAGCCCTTCAGCCCAAGCCCGGCAAAGCTCTCGAAGACGATACGGGCGAGGTTGTTCCAGTTGCCGATGATGTAGGCGAAGACGCCGACAAACAGGGTCCTCTTGATGAGCCGGGCGATGATGTCGTCATCAGCGCCCCACGACCAAAACAGCGCCACCAGCGTCACGTCGATGACGATGAGCGTGGTGGCGATGAAGGCGACCTCGCCGCCGAGCAGGCCGAAGCCGCTGTCGATATAGGAGGTGAAGACCCCAAGGAAAGTGTCGATGACGCCGGTGCCACCCATCTCAGTGGCCCTCATTCGACGCGGGACGCCTGAGGAACCGGTCGCGCGTCTGCGCCCAGATCTTCAGGCAAGGGGCGTCCTGCGCGGCAGCTTCTCCGAGCTGCTGACAGCGGCGCTGCTCATCGCGCAGAGGATCGCGCGCGGCCTCGACCGTCCGAATGGGTGAAGGCTCCGGCACCTTCTCCTCCCGGCTCATCTCCAGGACCGCCGCCGTGCCGGCGATGGCCACAAAGATCACCGCGCCGAGCCGGGCCAGCATGGCTGCGTCCATGTCGGCCTCCCTCAGTTGCGGAACATGCGAGCATTGCCGGCCTGATAGCCGGCGCCCGGGGTGAGGAAGCGCCGGCGCTGCTCGCGTCCCTGCTCGGCGGCGGTCGCGCGTTCCGCCTCGAACAGCGCCTCGGCGCGCCCATTGGCGGACATCACCGCGATCAGGTCGGAGAGCTGCTGCGACTGCAGCGCGAGCAACTGGTTGCCGGCCTGCGTCGCCTGAAGCGCGCCCTTGGCGCCTTGGCTTTGGCCGACGAGGGTCGCCATCTCGGCCTTGTTGGCGTCGACATTGCCGACGACGCCCGCCTGCACCCGCAGCGCGTCCTGCAGACCGCCGACCGTGGTCTGCCAGCGCGAGCGCGCACCGGCGACGAGTTCGGCATCGGAGGCCGAGAGCGGGATGCTGCCGTAGCGCTGCTGGAAGGCCTGGTCGATCTGGCCGACATCGAAGGCAATGCTCTGCGCCTGTCCCAGAAGCTGCTGGGTGCGCTGGACCGATTGCTGGATCTGCTGCAACGAGGAATGCGGCAGGCTGGCGAGATTACGCGACTGGTTGATCAGCATCTGCGCTTCGTTCTGCAGCGAGGTGATCTGATTGTTGATCTGCTCCAGCGCGCGGGCGGCCGAGATCATGTTCTCCGCGTAGTTCCACGGGTCATGGACCGTGAGGGCCTGCGCGGACGGGGACAGCACGGGTGCGAGGGCGAGCGGCGCGGTCAGCAGCGCGACGGCGACGGTGAGCGCGCGCGAACGGAACAACGTCATAGCTGCGTCTCCAGATTGGCGAGGTTGGGGATGAGGTCCGCGGCCCAGCCGAGGCCGCAATGACGCAGCCAGGCGTCCAGAAAGCCGTCGCGGCCATGCGCGGCGAAGACCTTGTCGATGGCCTGCTGATCGGTCTTGGATGACGCGGCGCACAGTGCCATTGCGACGTCGGACAGGCCGAGCTCGAACAGCCGGTTGCCGCGCCGCGACTGGCAATAGTAGTCGCGCTTCGGGGTCGCCCGCGCGAGGATCTCGATCTGCCGATCGTTCAGGCCGAAGCGGCGATAGATGGCGGTGATCTGCGGCTCGATGGCCCGCTCATTTGGCAGCAGGAGCCGGGTTGGGCAGCTCTCGATGATGGCGGGTGCGATCGCCGAGCCATCTATGTCGGAGAGCGACTGCGTGGCGAAAATGACGCTGGCGTTCTTCTTGCGCAGCGTCTTCAGCCATTGGCGCAGCTGGCCCGCGAAGGCCTCGTCATCCAGCGCCAGCCAGCCTTCATCGATGATGATGAGGGTCGGTGATCCGTCGAGCCGGTCCTCGATCCGATGGAACAGATAGGCCAGAACCGCCGGCGCGGCCTCCGTGCCAATCAATCCCTCGGTCTCAAAGGCTTGGACCGTGGCCGCGCCCAGATGCTCGCTCTCGTCGTCGAGCAGCCGGCCCCAGGCGCCACCGATGCAATAGGGGCGCAGTGCCTGCTTCAGGTCGTTGGACTGCAGGAGGACGCAGAGACCTGTCAGGGTCCGCTCTTCAACCGGCGCGGAGGCCAGCGAGGTTAGGGCCGTCCAGATATGTTCCTTCACCTGCGGCGTGATGGGAACACCTTCGCGGGTGAGGACGGCGTTCAGCCAATCGGCGGCCCAAGCGCGCTCCGCGGCTTCATCGATGCGCGCCAGCGGCTGGAGCGCGACAGTCTCAGCGCTCCCGTCGCTGAACTCGCCACCGAGATCGTGCCAGTCCGCTCCACAAGCCAGCGCCGCCACCCGGATCGACCCGCCGAAATCAAAGGCAAACACCTGCGCACCGGCGTAGCGCCGAAATTGCAACGCCATCAGCGCCAGCAGCACCGACTTGCCCGCGCCGGTCGGGCCGACGACGAGGGTGTGGCCGATATCGCCGACATGGAGGCAGAACCGGAATGGGGTCGAGCCCTCGGTCTTGCCGAACAGCAGCGGCGGTGCATCAAAATGCGCGTCGGCACTGTCGCCGGCCCACACCGCTGACAGCGGGATCATATGAGCGAGATTGAGCGTCGAGATCGGCGGCTGGCGGACATTGGCATAGACGTGGCCGGGCAAGCTGCCGAGCCAGGCATCGACGGCATTGATGGTCTCGGTCATCACCGTGAAGTCGCGACCCTGGATGACCTTCTCGACCCGACGCAGTTTCTCGTCGGCGATGCGCGGATCGGCATCCCACACGGTCACTGTCGCGGTGACATAGGCGATGCCGGCATGTTCTGCGCCAAGCTCCTGCAGCGCGAGGTCGGCATCTTCAGCCTTGTTCGCGGCATCGGTGTCCACGAGGACGGAGGCCTCGCTGGTCATCACCTCTTTCAGGATCGCCGCGATGGATTTGCGCTTGGCGAACCACTGGCGGCGGATCCTGGTCAGCAGCCGGACCGCATCCGTCTTGTCGAGCAGGATCGCCCGTGTGGACCAGCGATAGGGAAAGGCCAGCCGGTTCAGTTCATCTAGCAGTCCGGGCGTCGTCACCGTGGGAAAGCCGGTGATGGTCAGCACCCGCAAATGCTGATCGCCAAGCCGTGGCTCCAGCCCACCGGTGAGCGGCTGATCGGCAAGCAGGGCGTCAAGATAGATCGGCGTCTCCGGCACTCGAACACGGTGCCGGTGCGTCGAGACGCAGCTGTGCAGGTAGGTCAGCGTTTCGCCGTCATCAAGCCAGCGGCATTCCGGCATGAAGGCGTCGATAAGGTTGAGGAGCCGATCGGAGCGGTCGGCGAAGCCGCGCAATGTCTCATGGGGATCGAGACCCGCCGTGTCCCGCCCTTCATAGAGCCAGCCTTCGGAGCGCGCGGCATCCTCGGCCGGCGGCAGGAAGGTGAAGGTGAGGAAATAGCTCGACTCGAAATGGCTGCCGGCCTCTTCGAAATCGGCCCGCCGCTCGGCGTCCACCAAAGCGGAAGCGGCATCCGGGAAAGTGCTCGCCGGATAGGTCCCTGCAGTATGGCGCTGTGCCTCGACGAAGATCGCCCATCCCGAGCCGAGGCGACGGAAGGCGTTGTTCAGCCGCCCGGCGACCGCGACCAGCTCGGCGGGCACAGCACTGTCCAAGTCTGGCCCGCGAAAACGTGCCGTGCGCTGGAACGAGCCTTCCTTGTTCAGCACGATGCCGGGAGAGACCAGCGCCGCCCAGGGCAGGAAATCGGCAAGGCGGCGGTTGCGGTTACGATACTCGGCGAGGTTCATCATCATGGCACCTCGCTCAGACTGAGAGGTGCGCGGGGATGCGCAAATGGCGGCGCACCACCTCGACGCAAAGCGGGTCGCGCTTCGCTGCCCACACCGCCGCGACATGGCCGATCATCCCGATGGCGAGGCCGACCAGCCACAGGCGCAGGCCGAGACCCACGGCCCCGGCAAGCGTGCCATTGACGATGGCGATGACGCGCGGCGCGCCGCCGAGCAGGATCGGCTCGGTCAGCGCCCGGTGGACCGGAACGTTGAAGCCGGGGACGTCGATCGGCTCCGCCATCAGACAAGCGCTCCGCCGCCGAAGGAGAAGAAGGACAGGAAGAAGCTCGATGCGGCAAAGGCGATCGACAGGCCGAACACGATCTGGATCAGCCGGCGGAAGCCGCCCGACGTGTCGCCGAAGGCCAGCGCAAGCCCGGTCGAGATGATGACAATGACGGCGATGATCTTGGCGACGGGGCCTTCGATCGACTGAAGGATGGACTGCAGCGGCGCCTCCCACGGCATGGAGGAACCAGAGGCATAAGCGCTGGCCGTGGCCATCAGGCTGATGCAGGCGGCAAACGCGGCCAACCGGGCGGCGCTGCCAGCGCGATGGAGCGATCGGATCATGTGGGATCTCCGGTGAAAGCAGGGGTGATGCGGTAGTCGCCATCGGGGCCAAGGCCCTCGACACGCACGAGTTCGGTGAGCCGGCGCGCCGCGCCGCGCCCCGAGAGCACGGCCACGAGATTGATGGTCTCGGCGATCAGCGGGCGCGGGACGGTGACGACGGCTTCCTGAATGAGCTGCTCCATCCGGCGCAGCGCGCCGATGGCGCTGCCGGCATGGATGGTGCCGATGCCGCCGGGATGGCCAGTGCCCCAGGCCTTCAGGAGGTCCAGCGCCTCTGCGCCGCGCACCTCGCCGATGGGGATCCGGTCGGGCCGCAGGCGCAGCGCCGAGCGCACAAGGTCGGACAGCGAAGCGACGCCGTCCTTGGTGCGCAGGGCGACGAGGTTCGGCGCCGCACATTGCAGCTCGCGCGTATCCTCGATCAGAACAACGCGATCGGAGGTCTTCGCGACCTCGGCGAGTAGCGCGTTGGTGAGCGTCGTCTTCCCGGTCGATGTGCCGCCTGCAACCAGGATGTTGGCGCGAGAGGCGACACCCTGGCGCAAAGCGCCGGCCTGTGCGGTGGACATGATCCCGGCGCGGACATAGTCCTCGAGCGTAAAGACCGCGACGGCGGGCTTGCGGATGGCGAATGTCGGTGCCGCGACGACCGGCGGCAGCAGGCCCTCGAACCGTTCTGCCGTCTCGGGCAGTTCGGCCGAAACGCGCGGAGCTCCGGCATGCACCTCGGCGCCGACATGATGCGCGACGAGCCGCACGATGCGCTCGCCGTCAGCGGGCAAGAGCCGCTCACTTGTGTCGGATAGTCCCTCCGAGAGACGGTCGATCCACAGCCGCCCGTCCGGGTTCAGCATCACCTCGACGACGGAGGGGTCTTCCAAGTGCCGGGCGATGGCCTTCCCGAGCGCCGTGCGCAGCATCCGCGCACCGCGGGCAATACCCTGATGATGTGCTGCCATCCAGACCCCGACAATGCCGGGGTCCTGACGATCTCATCCCGGTCGGGGATGATTAAAAGAGCCCGATATTGGGCCGGTTCAACAGGATTCCCTACGCATCGCAGCGTGGCGTGCAATGACAGGCGAACGGCGGAGTTGCGCCATAGGCCGAGGTTCGCCGCGGCTGCAGCGAACGGCCGGTTTTGGGGCCGACAGCAGTCTGCCAGCTTTCGGCTGCAGCCGTGTCCATAGCTGCCCTTCCGCAGCCGACCCCATCGTGGTCGTTCGAGGCATTTGGACCGTTTTCCAGAAACAGCGGTTCAAGGGAGCCGGAAGCTGACTGAGTGTTTTGAGATGAAAGACGAGATTAGCAGTCGCCGACCCGAGCAATAAGGGCCTTCGGTAGTTCGGATGACCTGATACGGCTGTTCTTGCTCGTGTGAGATCGACGTCGTAGATGCTCCTGGAGGGAGGGCATCATGCATATTGCAGTGACGGGGACGCATGGTAGTGGCAAGACGACATTTATCGACGACTTCACAGCCGTTCATCGCGATTTTGAGAGCGTGCCCGAGCCCTATTGGCTTCTTGAGCAGCAAGGCTTCGCATTTGTCAATGGAGCGACGACAGGTGATCTTGAAAAGCAGCTTGCCGAAAGCTGCAAGCTGATCTTGGATCATGCCGGTGGCCGGGACGTGATTTTCGATCGCTGTCCACTCGACTTTCTAGCCTATCTGGAGGTGGTCAGCGCTGGTGAGGGCTTTGAGTGGCTTCCGAGTGGCCGTGAACTGGCCAACGTTAGCAAAGCGCTCGCCATGCTCGATGCTGTGATTTTTGTCCCGCTCTCCTCTCCCGATGAGATCCCGGTCGAAATTGAACTTCCTCGATTGCGGAGTTGCGTCGACAGGCGCCTCAAAACCATGCTGCGCGAAGATGACCTGGGGCTATTGCACAACGGGCCACGTATTCTCGAGGTCGTGGGATCCCGGGCCCAACGTATGGCGATGGCAGGAGCGCTTTTTGGACCGACATAGACACTCAAACGTCCGCTTCGGCAGTTTTCTGGTCGCTAGCTGTCGCGTCGATCCACCACGCCAACGGCAGCTATCGCAATCAACTTCCCGAAAGCCGCCAGGCAGAAAACCACCCCAGCCGGTTATCGCCGCGGGAGATCCCCATCACTAGGTGACCGACTCATAACTTCGCAGCCAGATGCGGATTGAAGCGAGTTGGATTGACGCGAGAAAGTTGTCGTCTCGCTTGTCGTAGCGGGTGGCGACGGCCCTGAAATGTTTGAGTTTGTTGAAGAAGCGCTCGACGGCGTTGCGCTGGCGGTAGACCCAGGCGCTGAAGGCGAAGGTTTTGACCCTGTTGTGCATGGCGCGGACATTGGCCCATGCTCCGCGCCCGTTCATCTCTTCGCGCAAGGCGTCGCTGTCGTAAGCCCTATCGGCGAGAAGGATGTTTCCCGGCCCGACGGTGTCCAGCATGTCGGCGGCCGAGCGCCCATCGTGAGCCTGGCCTTCGGTCAGCTTGAGGCGGATCGGTCGGCCTTCAGCATCGACAAGGGCGTGGATCTTGGTGGTCAGGCCGCCACGCGAGCGACCCATGCAACGGGATCGCTCATCTTTTTTTGGCCGTTGGCGGCATGCTGGTGAACGCGGATCGACGAGGCGTCGATCATCTGGATATCGCCATCGTAAGCGGCTGAGACGGCTCGTAGAATTCGCGCCCAATGGCCCGCCTTGCGCCACCGGTTGAAGCGGTTGACGCACGTCGTATGCGGGCCATAGCGCGCCGGGATATCGGCCCAGGGCGCCCCAGTGCGCAGGCGCCAGAAGATGCCATTCAGAACGCGCCGGTCATCCGCCCGCGCGACCCCACGCACCTTCGTCGGCAGAAGCGGCTCGATCACCGACCACTCAAAATCCGTCAGATCAAAGCGGGCCATCTCTACCTCCAAGGCTGAGATCAGTGAATCAGAACACCAGCCCGCAGGGAATCCCGGTTATGGGTATGTGACCTAGCCGAACGGCGCAATCGGGGCCGGTGGCAGACTGTCCGCTGTTGGGGGCATCAAACGAGAAGCGGACATATCGCCGATGAATGTTCGAGGCCGAAACTGACCCTAAGCCGGCATCGATAAGGTCCGGTTTTGGTCGTTGCCGCGGGGTTTGTAGGTCGGGCGTGATGCGAGGCCATCGCCTGAATGGTCGGAGGCTGATTGGTGCCCTTATGTAAAACGAGAGAAAATAATTGCAGATCATCAAAAATTGATCATATCAAGGTCCTATTAGAAATAATCTAAACAATAACAAAAAATATTACAATATAGGACCAGGATATTGATTTCTGGTTTGATTGGCACCTAAGAACCGTCACCCTGTTGGGATGAGGCGGGTAGGTTCCCAATGCGCAGTAAGGATCGGTTGCGAGCACTTTTCGTCTCTGAGCGCTCGTCGGTGCTTGGGTTTTTCCGCCGTGCGACCGGCTCCTCTGCCATTGCGGAAGACCTGACGCAGGAGACCTTTCTGCGTCTCGCCGCAATCGATGTCGCCGCGCTGGCCAATCCATCGGCCTATCTGCGCCGGATTTCGTCCAATCTCATCGCCGACGTCAACCGCAGCCATGTCCGCCGCCGGCTGGCCGAGGCAGAGATCAACGACCTGCTCGATGTGCCGGATCCCGGCGCCGACCCCGAAGCCTTTCTGATCGCTCGGGACAGTGTCGACCGCGTGCTCAAAGCACTCGCCGAACTGCCGCAAAGGCGGCGCGACATCTTCCTGGCCTCGCGGCTCGAAAATGTGCCGCACCGCGAGCTTGCCGAGAGGTACGGGATCTCCACACGAACTGTCGATATCGAAATACGCAAGGCGCTCGAGTCCTGCGCCCAGTGCCTGCTGGATTAGGCTTCGCACCAATGGTCTCCCCGGTCTACCGGATATCGCCTATACAGGCCGGCGAGCTTCGCTTGGACGAGCGGTTTTTGGGCGCGATGGAATCGGGTGACGATACGGTGGGCGGTACGACCGGTGGCCGAAGGGAACTCGATGCCCTGCAGCACGAGGCCATCGGATGGGTGACCCGCCTCACCTCCGGCGAAGCGACGGTCGAGGATGCTCAGCAGCTCCAGGCCTGGCGTGGACGCAGCCGAGCGCATGAGGAGGCGTTTCGTCTCGCCAGCCAGACATGGCGTCACGCCGGCTTTGCAGTGAACGCCAATCTCCGCCGCCCGGCGCCGACCCGTCGGCTCTTGCTCGCTGGAGTTGGGACGGCGCTTGCCGCCGGCTGGGCCGGGGTTTCGCTCGGGCTGCTCCCCGGCTTCGACCAGATCATGTCGGACTACGCGACCGGGGTTGGCGAGCAGGCTAAGTTCGCCCTCCCGGACGGCTCCATGATTCATCTCGACGGCGCGACCGCGCTTGATGTCGAGCTGACCGAGGATTCGCGTACAGCGAAGCTGGTGAACGGCGCCGCCGCCTTCGACATCGCTGCCAGCGCCCTCCCTTTCCGTGTCACCGCCGGTCCCTGCGTGATTTCCGCCAACGATGCCGACTTTACGCTGACGGTCGGCTCGGGATCGATCCGCATCGAATGTACCCGTGGCAGTCTCGCCATTTCGGGTGACGTCACGGCCCGGCTCGATGCCGGCGAGCGAATCATCCTCGCCCCCGACCACCCGCCAGTGGCGGAGCCGATGAACCCGGCCCTTGCTGGCGCATGGCGGCGCGGGCTTCTGGTGTTCGAGAACCGTCCGCTCGCCGAAGTCGTCGACGACATCAACCGCCATCGCCGTGGCCGCGTCCTGCTGGCGCGACCGGGCCTCGGGAAACGGCGGGTGGACGGCGTTTTCCATCTCCAGCGCCCGGACGAGATCGTTGACAACCTCGTCGCCGCACTCGCGCTTACCGAGACGCGGCTTCCCGGAAACATCGTCATCCTGATCTGATTTTTTTCGCGGTGAGAGATTCGGATTCCTCGCGCGCCGTCGTCTTAACCTAACGGGGTGCCTCGACGCGCTCCTGGGGCTCAAGACGATGGGGATTACTGGACTATGAGCGCAATCAGCCTGACCGCGCGCTCGCGCCGATGCCGGCATGTGAGCCATCGCCAACATCTGCTTGCCGGCTGCGCGCTGATCGTTCTTGCAAGTATCGCGGCTGCCGGCCCCGGTGCCGCGCAGACCCAGGCTGCGGCGGCGCAGACCGCGGTCTACGCGATCCCCGCCGGCCCGGTCTCCGGCGCACTCGCCGCCTTCGGCGCGGCCAGTGGCGTACAGATCGTCTATGACAGCGCCGTCGCCCGCGGCCTCACCTCGCCCGGTGCGCGCGGTGCGCGCTCGGCCGAGCAGGCGCTGGCGGAGCTGCTCGCCGGCACCGGCCTCAACTGGCGTTTCACCTCGCCGCGCTCGGTGACGATCGAAGCGCCGGCCTCCAGCTCCACAGCCTCGGTCGTGGTCGGCGAGGACATGATCGAACTCGACGCCATCACCATTTCCGGCGAGAAGCTGACCCGCGACCTCGCCAATGTCTATTCCAGCGTTGGCGTCGTTACCGGCGAACAGTTCTTCGACTACGCGATCGAGGACTTGAACGGCGCGCTGAACAAGCTCGCCAACACCCGCGTTTCCGGCTCCAATCGCGGCTCCAGCGGCATCGTCATCCGTGGTCTGTCGTCCCAAGGCCTCACCTCGCCGACCAATTCCTCTCCCACCATCGCCTTGATCGTCGATGGTGCCTCGCAGAATGGCGAAGGTATTCAGCGCGGCAATCGCGGCACCTGGGACGTTGCCAATGTCGAGGTGTTCCGTGGGCCGCAATCAACCTTGCAGGGCCGCAACGCCATGGGCGGCGCGGTGGTGGTCAACACCAATGACCCGACCTGGCACTGGGAGGGTGCGGCCGAGTTCGACTATCTGGACTCGTCCGATTCCGGTTATCAAGGCAGTGGCGCGTTCATGCTGTCCGGTCCGCTGGCGGAGAACCAGCTAGCCTTCCGCGTCGCTGGCCAGTATCTGGAAGGTGATCGCGGGATCGCCTTCGCGGATCCCCTGAACGGGCCCCTGGACAATGACGAGTTCTCCAGCCTACGTGCCAAGGTACTGATCACGCCGGAACAGCTCGATGGCTTCGAGGCGCTGATCACCGTCAGCTACAATTCCGACAAGCCGGGCTTCCCGGTGGCATCAGGCCCGAACTTCTTCGATCGCCGCTTCAACAGCGACGTCTCGGCAGCGGAACTGCGATATACCGACGTCACGACCGTAATCGCCGACGTGTCGCAGCAGCTTTCGGAAGGCGTCAAGCTACGCTCGGTCACGGCCTATATCGAAACCGATGCCGACATTTCCAGCCTGCCGGGCTCGACATTGTATCTGCGCGACGAGCTGCGCGCGGGTGAGGACTTCACTGAAGATCTTCGCCTCGAACTCGAAGAGGGCGTCCGCCCGCTGAGCGGCGTGATCGGGTTCAACTATGGCCGGTTCAGCAACAAGCCGGACTCCGAAATCTCCGTAGCCGCTCCCGAATACGGCATCGTCGATCCGATCCTTTACCAGGAGCTGGACGCCCGCAATCTGATCACGTCCTATGCGGCTTACGCCGATCTGCGCTACGCGCTGGATGAACGTTGGACTTTGCTGTTCGGTGGCCGCCTCGGCTATGAAACGGTGGAGAATGAGGCAGATGGCCGGACTCTCAATCTGATCGAGACGATCATGACCGGAATCCCGGCTTATGAGTCCTCCAGTTACGACGCCGACGTCGGTTATCTCGTGGCGCTGCCCAAGATCGGCATCGCCTACGCGATCGATTCTAGGCAGACGGTAGCCTTCACGGTGAGCGAGGGCTTCCGCGCCGGCTTCACGGCGGTCGATGGCAGCGGCAATGTCTATGAGGTCGATCCCGAGAAGCTCTGGGCCTACGAGGTGGCCTATCGCTCAAAGTGGCTGGACGACAGGCTGGAGGTCAACGCCAACGGCTTCTACTACGAGTACAGCGACCTGCAGACCGACGTCGACGATCCCATCCTCGGCTATCCGCAGACCATCACTGCCAATGTGGGCAAGGCCCACGCTTATGGCGGCGAAATCGAGCTTCGCGCGCTGGTGACGCAGGAATTCACCGCCTTCGCTTCGGTGGGTCTACTCAAGACTGAATTCGACAGCGCCGTTCCGGCGGTGGGCATCGAGGTCGGAGGTGAATTCCCCGAAGCGCCGTCGGTGACCTTCAACGTTGGCGGCATCTACCGCCATGCCTCCGGCGTCTTTGTATCCGCTGATCTTGCCTATACCGATAGCTACTATTCCACAGCCGACGTCGCCAATACGGCGGATGAACAGGTCTCGGCCTTCACCATCGTCAATGCCGCGATTGGCTATGAGGCGAAGAACTGGTCGATGACTCTGTTCGCGAAAAACATATTCGACGAGGCGTATCTGACCGGGATCTCGGTGAGCGGCAGCTCATCCTCAGCAACCGTCGGCGACGGACGCATGATCGGCGTGCGTGCCCGGGCGACGTTCTGAACCTCGCCGGTGACAAGGCCAATGCCATGAGCGGATGGACAGACGACCGCGAGAACACCACCGCGGCGGCGCGAGAGCTTCGCGCCGCCTTCGGCGTCATGGCGCAGCATTGGCCCTTGCCGGAGGTGGAGATCGGGCCCATAGCGCCCGGCTTCATGCCCGTCCCGTCGCTGTTCGCCGACGACCGGTTTCTCGCCAAAATGCTGGCGCGCCAGCAGGCGGGCACGCCCGGCCTCGACGCCAAGGGCGCGGCGGCGTACTTCATCTCCGAATATGCCGGCGTGCTCGGCATTGCCGCCGCCTCGCCCTACCTGTCGCACGGGCTGGTCCCGGCGTTCGTCCCGGAGAACTGTGCGCTGGCCTTCGAACTGCCTGCCGAGGGCAGGCCGAGGGTGCGGCTGCGACTGCTCGACCCGCGCTGCGTGACTGATCGGGAGAGCAATTCCCGCCGCGGCTCAAGCTGCCGTCACGTCGATCGGGAAGGATTGCGCAGCGAGCTACACGAGGGGCTGGAGGCCCATATGGAGCCTTTGATCCATCGTCTGCGGGGGCGCACTGGCCTGCCTTGGCAGGCGATGTGGCGCCTTGTCTCGGATTCCGTCGCCGCCCGTTTTCTGGAAGCCGGCCGGCAGTTCGGATGTGAGGAGGAAGCTCAGGCCGAAGCGCTCGCCATCCTGAAGGCGCCCGGCTCGCCGCTCGCCAACCGACAGCTGCATTTCTTCGAGATCGTCATACGCGACGAGGCGAGCCCGGGCCGCATCGTTGCCCGCCGCAGCTTCCGCGCGCGCGGCGGCTGCTGCCGGTTCTACACGGCGCCGGGCGGATCTTACTGCTCGACCTGCGTACTGGTTACTCCGTACGAGCGCCGTCGACGCATTGAGGCGCAGATGCGGCACCGGCTCGGCCTGCCCGCGCTCGACGACACAGCCTCCGCCGATGCCGGACAGCCGAAAGACCTCTCCTCATGACAATTCGGGCCGCCCTTCTTGCCTGCTGGACCGCGCTCGTTCTCGCGGCCATTCCCGCCTATGCGCAGGGCGGCTGCGACGGCCGGCTGATCGACGACGCCGGCGTGCTGCATGCGCCGATCTGCGTGCCGAAGGATCCCGCCCGCATCGTGGTGCTGGACCCCACCTTCAGCCTCGGCATGGGGCTGGAGCTTGGCCTGCCGATCGTCGGGGCGCCGCTCAAGCTGATGAGCGACCGGATCCTTCGCGATGAGGCCGTGCGCCATGGCGTCGTCGATCTCGGCAGCTACTTCGAGCCGAACATCGAGCGGCTGGTCGCGCTCAAGCCCGATCTCATCATCGGCGTCTCCATGGCGGACAGCGCCTATCCGCTGCTCTCGCAGCTGGCGCCAACGTTGCTGATCTCAGCGGGGGACTGGAAGACCTTTCTGTCGCAGCTGGCCAAGGCCACCGGCCGCGAGCACAGGGCAGGGGATCTGCTCGCGGCCTATGAGGCCCGCGTAGCGAAGTTGAAGCCCCTCATTCCCGACCAACGGGTCTCGGTGGTGCGGATTACCTCTTGGGATTTCCAGGTCAATCTCGACGGGCCGAACACCTATGGCCCGTTCTTGGTGCTCCACGATGTCGGCGTGCGGCGGACCGATTATGAGACAGCGCAGGGCGACGCGACGCTGAAGCGGCCTGACTGGGAGGAACTGGCCAACCTCCAGGGCGACGTGCTGCTCTACATCGTCGGGGGCGCGAACAACTCAGACACCAATGGCCGGCACGAGGAAGTGACCGGCAATCCGCTTTGGCAGATGCTGCCGGCGGTGAAGGCTGGACGCGTCTACCGGGTGGATGCCGGCACCTGGATGGAGTTCAACGGAACAACCTCCGCGCATCGCGTGCTGGATGACATCGAGCGTCTGATCATTGCCAAACCCTGATGCCATCCTGCCGCGCCGCCGCAGGAACCGACGGGCGCTCGGCCTTGTGCTGCTCATTGCCCTGCTGCCGCCGCTGGCGTTGTGGGCCCTGACGGTAGGCAGTTCGCAGATCGCCCCCGGTGTGTGGCTTGACGCCCTGATGCACTCGAACGGCTCGCGCGAAAACATCGTGCTGCTGGACATACGCCTGCCCCGGATGCTGGCCGCACTTCTGGTCGGCGCACAGCTCGCGGTTGCCGGCGCCATCATGCAGGCGGTAACGGCTAATCCGCTGGCCTCCCCGGGTCTGCTCGGTATCAATGCCGGCGCCGCCTTCGCTGTCGTGCTGGCTCTCGCCTTCACCCGTATCGATGCCAGCGGCAGTCTGGTCTGGTTTGCATTCGGTGGAGCGGGTGTCGCGGGCGGCTGCGTCTATGCGCTGGGTTCGATAGGTCGCGGCGGAGCGACGCCACTGAAGCTTGCTCTGGCCGGCGCAGTGCTGACCGCATTCCTGACCTCGGTGACCACCAGCCTGCTGCTGCTGGACCAGGGCACGCTGGACAATCTGAGACTTTGGGCGGCCGGCAGCCTCACGGGGCGATCGCTGTCGACCGTGGCGGAGCTCGCACCCTATGGCCTTGCCGGGCTGGCATGCGCTCTTGCTGCCGCCGGCCCGATCATGACGCTGAGCCTCGGCGGCGACCTTGCCAGCACGGTCGGCCAGAACGTGGTGCGGTGGCGGCTGCTCGCGGGCCTGCTGGTGGTGGTGCTCGCGGGCTCCGCCGTGGCCCTTGCCGGGCCGGTCGGCTTCGTCGGCCTCGTGGTTCCCCACGCCGCGCGGCTGCTGGTGGGCGCCGACTACCGATGGATCATGGCCTACAGTGCCCCGCTCGGCGCGCTGCTGGTGCTTGTCGCCGATACCGGCATCCGCTGGCTCGTCGGCATCGACCTGCCGGTCGGCATCACCATGGCGCTGATCGGCTCCCCGGTCTTCATCGCGCTGGCGCGCCGGCGCAGCGGGATGATGCGATGAACCGCGGGCTCGCACTCCTCATTGTTCTGGTGGTGATCGTCGCGGCGCTGTCGCTGAGCTGGGGCGATAACGGGCTCGCGCCGCAGAACCTTCTCGCGGCGCTGCGGGGCGAGCCGATCGCCGCGATCATCGTCGGTACGGTTCGTGCGCCGCGTGTCGCGACCGCGCTGCTGGTGGGCGCCTGCCTCGGCGTCGCCGGCGCCATCACCCAGGCAGTGATGCGCAACCCGCTCGCCGAACCCGGCCTGCTCGGCATCAACAGCGGTGCAAGCCTCGGTGTCGCGCTGCTGGTGATCGGCGCGGAGGGAGCGATCGGCCATCTCATGCCGCTCGCCGGCTTTGCCGGGGCCGCGCTCGCTGCGACCGCGATCTACGCACTGGCCTGGCGAGGCGGCACATCCTCGATCCGGCTGATACTGGTCGGTATCGGCATCGGCGCGGCGACAGGCGCTGTGACCTCGCTCCTCACCGTGTTCGGCGACATCCGCGACGTCCAGCGGGCGCTCGCCTGGATGGCCGGCAGCATCTACAACGCCGATTGGGCGAAGCTCCGATGGCTAGCCGTGTGGTCGCTTCCGGCTCTTGCCATCACGTGGTGCCTCGCGCGCGATCTCGATCTGTCCGCCTTCGACGACGATGTCAGCGGCGCACTTGGCCTGCCGCTGCAGACGATGCGCGCCGTGCTGATCGCCCTGTGCACCCTGCTCGCCGGGGCATCGGTCGCAGCGGCAGGGCCAATCAGCTTTGTCGGCCTGCTGGCGCCGCAACTGGTCCGCGGCCTGTCCTCCCGCCACGCGATCCGCCTGCCGGCCGCCGCACTCTGCGGGGCCCTCCTGCTGGGCAGTGCCGATCTGGTAGGGCGGCTCGTGCAGTTGCCCGCAGGTCTGCTGACGCCGGTAATCGGCGTACCGTTTATCGGGCTCCTGTTATGGAGGCGAAGGAATGACTGAACCGACATCTCCGGTGCTGCTGCAGGCTCACGACGTCACCATCGGCTATGACGGCCGGAACATCGTGAACCACCTGTCGATCGGCATCGAGCGCGGCCGGTTCACCGCCCTGCTCGGCCCGAATGGCTGCGGAAAATCCACCTTGCTGCGCGCCCTTGCGGGGCTGCTTGCGCCCAGATCCGGAACGATCCGTCTGGAGGGGCAGCCGATCGCGCAGCTCTCGCGCAAGCAGCTGGCACGGCGACTGAGTTTTCTGCCCCAGATACCGCGTGCGCCGGATGACATCACGGTGCGCGATCTCGTGGAACAAGGCCGTTACCCGCATCGCCGGCCGCTTGCCCCGTGGTCGGCAGCCGACCGGGCGGCCTGCACCGAGGCGCTCGAACTTACGCACATGATGGCGCTGGCTTATCAGCCGCTCGCCGCGCTCTCCGGCGGGCAGCGCCAGCGTGCCTGGCTGGCGATGACGCTGGCGCAATCGGCCGACATCCTGCTGCTCGACGAGCCTACTACTTATCTCGACATGGCCCACCAGCTCGAATTGCTCGCGCTGTTGCGGCGGCTGGTCAACGAGCGCGGCAAGACGGTTCTCGCCGTTCTGCACGATATCAACCAGGCCGCGCAATTCGCCGACACGCTGGCTCTGCTGAGCAACGGCTCCATCGCCGGCCTGGGCCGCCCCGTCGATGTCGTAACCCCCGAGATCATTCGGACGGTGTTCCATGTCGACGGAATGGTGCTGCCCAATCCGATGGCGCCAGGACCGCTCTTCCTGCCGAGGACGGCGCTGACGATCATCGATGCCACGGGTGATGATGCTACGCTGAGCTAAGTGCCTGCGCCGAAACTGTGAGGGTAGGCGGCACGGCAGCCACCAGCACGACACGGTGCGCCGTCCGCTGCAACTTTCAGATCGCGGCCCGGTCCCCTTTTAGCCTGGGGCGGAGCTTGGACCGTGCGGGAGGCTGCTGTTGGCAGAAACGCGTGGCCGACACTCCGGTATGCGCAAGTCGGCCTGGCGAAAGTTGACCGCTTTGCCGGACGTCCCATCTATCCGGATTGAGACAGCCGCAGCAGACGGGTCGGGCACTGATGATTGCGTTCGAGAATACGTTCAGCTCGCTCCCAGCGAGCCTCTATTCGGTCGTGAACCCGACTGCGGTCCGACAGCCTCATCTGATCAGGCTAAATGACCGCCTGGTCGAGGAATTGGGCCTTGATGCGCAGTGGCTGCGGACCGCTGACGGGCTCGCGGCGCTATCAGGAAATGCGGTCGTAAGCGGGTCTCGTCCAATCGCATTCGCCTATGCCGGACATCAATTCGGAAATTTCGTTCCCCAGCTTGGGGACGGTCGGGCCATCCTGCTGGGAGAGGTTGTGGACCGGGATGGCGCGCGGCGCGACATCCAATTGAAAGGCGCAGGGCGTACGCCCCATTCGCGACGAGGCGATGGCCGCGCAGCCTTGGGACCGGTCCTGCGCGAGTACATCGTAAGCGAAGCGATGAACGCCTTCGGCGTCCCCACCACGCGCGCGCTGGCCGCGGTCGCCACCGGCGATCGGGTGCAGCGCGAGACCGGGCTTCCGGGGGCTGTTCTCACCCGCGTAGCCGCAAGCCACATTCGGGTGGGAACATTCCAGTATGCAGCCGCCCGCGGTGACGCCGAGGCTCTTCGCAGTTTGGCGGATTACGTTATTGCGCGGCATTTTCCCCAAGCGGGCGACGTGGACAACCGATATCTTGCGATGTTCGATCATGTGGTCCGCGCCCAGGCGAGCCTCATCGCGCACTGGATGTCGCTGGGCTTCATCCATGGCGTGATGAACACCGACAACATGGCGATTTCCGGCGAGACCATCGATTACGGCCCTTGTGCCTTTATGGATATCTACGATCCGGCAAAGGTATTCAGCTCGATCGATCAGTTCGGCCGCTACGCCTTCGGCAACCAGCCCCGCGTCGCAGCCTGGAACCTGGCGCGGTTGGCTGAAGCCCTGCTACCCCTGATCGACGAGAAGCAGGAGCGGGCGGTCACGCGGGTTCAGGAGGTGCTTGGCGGCTTCAGGGACATGTTCGAAGAGGCGCACCTGCGCCTTATGAGAATAAAGCTCGGGCTCAGTACCGAACATCCCGAGGACGCTCGGCTTGTCGGGGACCTTTTGGAGGCCATGCGCCACGATCAGGCGGACTTCACTCTGACGTTCCGAAGCTTGTCATCACTGCCCGCAGATGAGAACGGCCCCGGAAGGCTAACCGCCCTGTTCTCTGATCCGAAGCGCATCGTGGCTTGGTACGAGCGGTACACGGGGCGCCTGCTGCTGGATCCCGTCTCCTCGCAAGAGAGGAAGCAGGCGATGCTCCAGATCAATCCGCGTTTCATCCCGCGCAATCACCGGATCGAGTCCGTCATCCGCGCGGCCATGTATGAGAACGACTATGCGCCATTCCATGACCTCGTTCGCGTGCTGGCCACGCCGTTTCCCGACGAGCCCGTCGATGGAGGTTACGAACTGCCGCCTCGCCCCGATGAAGAAGTCCTGCAGACATTCTGTGGCACATGAAGCCACATCCCACATTAGTGTAGTAAATAGTGAATTGCTGGCATCGGCCTTCTTAGGTGAATGCTCTGATGGAGGTGTCACCGCCTTCAACTCGCAACACCCTCTAGCCTGCGGCAGAAGGGGAAGCCGCCACGACTCCGACGAGTGGCCGAGTTGGGGCCGTATCCGGACTGTCAGCTATCCGGTAGCCAGTGCCGTGTAGCTGCCCTTCTGGAACCGACCCCATCCCGGTCGTTCAGCGGCTCGTGAGTAGTCCCTGAAAGCTGCCAATCGTCTTGACTTCGCCTCTGGCACAGTTGGAGCCGAGAGCGGCATGTTCGCTTCTAATGACATGCTGCGTTCTACTTGGACGTCTCCGCTCCTTAGCCTGACTGTGTATCTGCCGCTTAAAGTCAACATTTTCATGTTAGCTCAGCTTAGGAGCCAGTGTGATTAGGCACAATTTTCTGTAATTCTCGGCAAGATTGCATCGCATCAATGGGGGTAAGATGTTGGACGACGAAAACCGCCGCCTCATAATGGATCGGCTTGGCGGGGCGGTGGATGATCTCGTAGCGGACTTGTACTCAGACACCGCAGGCGGTGTCAGTGTGGTGCAGGAAGCCGAGATCACGTCGCGATTGTGCCAGCGCCTGGAAGACAGGTTGGATAACTCGCAGGCAGGAGAATATATCTTTCGAGTAATAGCCCAGTCATTGCCGGATCGCGGCCCAAACTCGATGGAAAAGCTTTTCGGCGCGGACCTCTTCCTGTCGATCTCGCTCGATGGGGCTGACGGCTTTGACAAAGGCATTTTTATCCAGGCGAAGTATGACCGCAACATCAACCGCACCGAACTGAAAGATGCTTGCCGCCGTATGGAGGCAATAGCAGAACGCCAAGGCGTTTACGTCTGGGTGTATGAACCTGATGGCGTCAAAGTGCTGTCATCGCACCAGGTGGGTCAGATGAAGCAAAACTCTCTCGCCGGAATCCAACCACGGACGATGACCGGCTTCACTGGGCGCATCTTGGATTGTTATGCGGGCAGTCGAGCCTGGGGGATTCCGTCTATTGGAGACCGGCGCAAATTAGTAGCTGAACGCCTACTTGAAGCGAGAGCGAGCAATCTCCTGGACATCAAACTGAAAAAGGATCGAGGCTAACGACCGAAACGCCCGGTCGCCGTGACGGATAAACCCCATGCTTGTCGATATTTTTGCTCGCCGATACGAAGGAGTTCAGCTTCGTGCAGCGTTTGAAGAGCGGGACAGTCGCCTGCTTGTCCAATCGTTCCGTATCCTGGCGGAAGACCTGGCGCCTTATTATCTGGATGGTCAGGAGAACTCTGCATCCGTCAGTTTCTGGACGACGCTTGAAAGCAGCCTGTCACGCGAACTTGGCGTGAAAGAGCTTTCCCAACACTGGTCATATTATACCACCAACGGGCGATTTCAGACGTTCAAAAGTACCCTGCTTTCGGTCTGCGAGAAGTGGCTGACCCAGCCCCCTGCCGGTTCACCAGATACCCACTTAAAGGAGCGGTTGAGCCTCATCGAACTTGGCTTCCGCGCCAAGGAAGCCGATATTGCAGCAATGAATGCTAGGGATGTAACGGATGGCGAGAAGCTACTTGCCTCGCTCACCCGCCCAGGACTGAGAGTGCCTGGAAATCCAGAAGACGGTGCCCGCGCTCGACGCGCTATGCGAACAAAGACATTTCAAACCGCTGTAGACGAATTGAACACTCGCTTCCGACAAGCCAGATATCCTTTGAATTACCATAACGGCTTCATTCAGATAGTGACCGACGATCTGGTGCAGATCGAGGTTGAGACCCCCTTTTGGTCTCTCCTAGCAGCCCCACAATGGCAAAACGTTGATATCGACATGAAAGAGGCGCTCGACCTCCGCGACAGCGACGGCAGGGACCCTGCTTTTTATGCGGCACGAGCGTTGGAAAGCACGATCAAAATCATCTCCGACACCAAAGGGTGGACGCACGGAAAAGAGAGGGGCGCCCACAATTATATTGATAACCTCTGCTCTGAGACAAATGCCTTCATAGTCCCTTGGGAAAGCGCCTCGATCAAAGACTTCTTCACCCACGTTCGAAATCCATTCGGGCATGGGGCTGGTAGCTCAACCATGCCGTCGCTGACGAGACCACAAACAGAATGGGCAATCGAGTTCAGTATGAGCTGGATAAAGAACCTAATCCGGCGCATGTAGTGGTGCTTGTCGGCTTCCGTATCTTCGCAATTGGCGCTTTCCTGAAAGGAAACGGCGGCTCTCAGGCGATGACACCTATTGCTTCAATGGCGGACATGAGGGCGCGCTGCTATCACACGACAGCATACTCCAACGTCGCCTTTTGCACGGATGCCGTCCAATACCGAACAGTCTCCTTCCCACCCCATTCCTGACATTTGGAGCTTCTGCTTTTCAGCACTCTCGCTGGCGCGGGCGCCCGACGGTCCAAACTATCCCGAAAGGCAACCTCCGGGCGGTCCGAGTGGCGGCCGCTAAGATCATAAAGGTAGTCGAAGTGTGTGATGGTTGATCCCCCACAACCAACTTGGTTGGTGAGTTTATACTTGATGCACCAATCCTTGTGAACGGTGAGCGGCAGGACTCGACTCTCGGTTGAGTTGAGTATGAGAATGTCCCGTCGCCAAGCCGCGATGGGGGGCCAGATGGGACTCAGATACGACGACCTCGACGACGAAACTCGACGCTTCATGGTCGAGGAAATCGAAATGGATACGGCGTCGGACAAAATTTACCGCAGCTCGTATCTAGGCCAGCGGGCGCAGGGCAATTGGCCCGACTACATCAAGGAAGCCGCTCTATTCGGCTCTGATGAGTCTTTGGCGCGTCAACTGCGAGCGCCGGGGATGTTGAACCAGATGACGCAGCGAACACTCGCTACCGGTAGAACAATCGCCGCCAAGGTGCCCCACAACGCAGCAGAGGTCTCGGCAGAGAGCGAGTTCAACCGGTATTACGCACGCGGCCTCAGCCGTCGGGCGATTAAAGCTGGCATCGCGCGGCTTCAAGTCTACCGCGCAAAAGCGGTCATGAGCCCGCGCCAAGAATCGGAACGAATGATCGGGCTCCTTGTGGACCCCGGCACGTTATTGATTGACTTACGCGGCAGCATCGGCATTGAGACCGCGCTCGGCATCCCGCCCGGACCCGGCTCTGGCATAAGTGTCCGGCTTCCCAAGAACTAACGACCCGTCTATCGCCAGTGAGTAGTCGAAAGCGAAATCGTCAAGTTTCATCTTGAAAAGCAGCGCAGCGGCAGCAAGCCCCCAGCCGTGCTTACCGCATAGCTCGGATATCGTAATTGGGTGATAACGTCGAGGCCGCAAGGGAGGCGCGGGTGCTCACACAAATCAAGAAAATCAAAAGCTTCGGGGTTTTTGACAATTACATGGCAGCGGCTGAGCTGCCTGCCTTCGGTCGTTTCAATGTAGTCTATGGAGAGAATGGCTCAGGCAAGACCACCTTCTCGCGATTGCTCGCCAGCCTCGAAGCCGGCACGCACCCGGACCATCCGGATCTCGAATACGCCATCGATAGCCAGTCCGGTGCACTTACACATGGCAATAAGTACCTGCGCGGCGTGCGCGTCTTCAACAGCGACTACGTGGAGGCAAATATCGGGCGGTTCGATGGACCGCTGCGGCATATCCTCATTATCGGCGAAGAAAACAAAGCGATCGCTGAGGAGTTGAAAGCGGAGATCGCTACCCGCGACGATCGGGCCCAAAAGATCGCGACTGTGAACACCGCCATCGCCAAGATCGATAACGCCAAGGGCAAACTGTTTTCCCAGATCGCTAAGACGATCGGCGAAGCAACCAGCGGCTCGACGTTGCGCAGCTATCGGAAGCCCGACGCGGAAGCCGCGTTCGGCAAGCTGGCAGGCGTGCAGTCACTAACTGACGACGAGCTTGACGTTCACCGTGCCACCGTCCGGCAGGAGCAGATGGCTGCGATACCCCCCCTTTGTCTTCCCTCTGTGGTGATCGAAGGCAAAGAGGTCAACGTGATCGACTTCGCTGGGAGCGCCAGAAAACACGCGGAGGCTTTCCTTCTGCGGTCGGCGCAGGCCTCAGTCATCGAAAGGCTGGTAACAAATCCTGCCATCGCATCATGGGTGGACGAAGGCCTTCACATTCATTCGGGCGCCGAGCGCTGCGAGTTCTGCAATCAACCGTTGCCCGCGGAACGTATGAAGGCGCTCGCCGCACACTTCAGCGTCGAGGACCGGAAGCTCAAGGAAGAGCTTGAGGGCGAGCGCTCCGGTGTCACCGCGACCATGGAAAGTTTGGGCAGCTTACCCCTGCCTGATCGCCTAGCCTTCTATTCCGAGCTTCGAGCCGACTACGACACGGCGATCGGGGAATTCGCCGAAGGGCGAGACAAGCTCATCGACCAGCTCGCTAGTGTCCGTGATGCACTAACCGAAAAGCTCACCCTGCGCACCACCGCATATGCGCGCGAGATCGACTGCGACATCGCCGGGCTGGCGGCTGCGTACGAGGCCATTCAGGAAATCATCAGGCGTCATCAGGACAAGACCGCCAGCTTCGACAAAGCCAAGACGGACGCCGCGAAGGCGATCGAGAGCCACTACTTGCTGACCATCAAGGAGCAAGTGGACGAGCTGGCTAACCAAGCGGCAAAGCTAAAGGCCGAAGGCGACCTCTTGCGTGACGGCGGCGACGGTCTTCCGGACAAGCGCGGTCTGGAAGAGCTTTCACAATCCATCATCGCCAAGCAGGCGCAGGTCTCGAACGCTCACGCGGGTGGAGAAGGCCTGACCAATCACCTCAAGCAGTTCCTCGGGCGCACGGACCTGCGGTTCGAGTCCGGCGACAGCGGTTATCAGGTTCTTCGCCGGGGTAAGCCAGCCAAACGGCTGAGCGAGGGCGAAAAGACTGCCATCGCGTTTCTGTATTTTCTCGTTCAGCTCAAGGACCAAGAGTTTAATCTGGCCGAAGGCGTCGTCGTGATCGACGACCCTATCTCCAGCCTAGATTCATCTGCGATCTACCAGGCGTTCTCGTTCCTAAAGAACGAGGCCAAGGACGCGAAGCAACTCTTTATCATGACGCACAACTTTGAATTCCTGAAGTTGCTGATCAACTGGTTGGAGAATTCGGGGCTTAAGAAGGCCGACAAGTCCTACACGATGGTAGTGTGCACGGAGACCGCGAACGGGCGTTCCGCGCGTCTGGCCCCACTCGACCAGCTCTTGATCGACCACGCCACGGAGTATCATTACCTATTCAAGGTGCTCTACACGTTCCAGTCCGACGGGACGATCCTGAGCTGCTATCACATCCCTAACATCGCCCGGAAAGTGCTCGAGACCTTCTTGGACTTCCACGTGCCCTCGAAGGGCTCGCTGTACGCTAAGCTTGATAAAGTGGACTTCGATGATCACAAGAAGACGGCAATCAACAAGTTTGCCAATGACCTCTCGCACTACACTGGAAAGGGATTCGATCCAGCATTAGTTGCAGAATCTCAGAAGAATACCAAGTATCTACTAGAAATGATAAAGGCTGTTGCTCCACTGCACTACAGCGGCCTCGAAGCGCTCTCCCAAGTTTAACGCTGATCAACGGTTCTTGGGAATAGGTGCCGAGATCAAAGGTTGCCTCTATCGCAAGGACGAGGAAAGGCTGTGGACCGCCTACCAGTTCGAGCGCGATCTCGCAGCGCGCATCATGGGGCAGGCACAAGCCCTACAAGGGCGTGTCCGCTTTGTGGTGGATATTCGATGTCAGGTCTTGGCGCAAAGGGTGCCTACGTGCCGTGCCTCGCTAATGTCCGCTTTTGGGCCGCGGCTGCTGCCAGATCAATGACCGCAATCGGGGCGCAAAGCAGACGTCGCTGAATTGGCTGTCGAGGGGCAGTTATGGCTCAACTCCGGCTGGCCCCGTCATTCTCCGCTCCCCCAACATCCTCCACGATCTCCTGCCGCAACTGCGGCCCCTTGGCGAGGCGCCGACCGAGGGCACTCGTATAGGCTGCGTAGCGCTCGGAGAGCTTGGCACGCGCGGCCTGGGCGACCGGTTCCGGCAGCGCGGGGGTGGTGGCGAGCCAGAAGCGGATGAAGGTGGCGAAGGCCTCTGTCGAGATGCCGAGGTCGCGCTCCAGCCGCGCGAGACGGCGATCGATCTGGCCCAGGCGTCGGGCAAGAGCAGCTTCCTGGCGCTCGGCGGTGTCGGGCGACAGGAAGGAAGCGATCGCTGCCTGGGCAATCAGGGACATGGATTGGTCGCGCTGGGCGGAGTAGTGCGCCAGCAGGTCCTTGACGTCGGGCTCGAGATAGACGGAAACTTGCGCCTTCTTCGTACGACTTGCCATGGCGATCATAGCTCCATGCCGTCGTCGGGATTGAGGCTGACCTGGCGGGCCACGCCTTGCATCAGGCCGGTCATGCGCCGGTTCCGGGTGGCGACATCCTCCAACTCGTCGTCGCGATCCGTGTCGAACTCGAACTCATTCTCGATGTGCTGCATTTTCTCGACCGGCTTCACGCGGCTGAGCTCGGGCTGATGCCGGTGTTCGGAGCCTGTCGGGTCATCGTCTCCACCTTCAACGGCGAGGCTCCCGCCCGTGCCCTCCTGGGGCCTTGGCAACGGCAGCGTGGTCCAGTCATCGTGTTGGACGGTAGAGCCACGGGAGGGTGTTGGCGGCGGAAGGAGCCGATCCTGGAAACGTGCGTCCTCGTAATAGCGCGCCTTCTTTGCCCGGATCGGTGGGGTGCCGGCGACCATGACGATCTCGTCCGCAGGTGGCAGCTGCATGACCTCGCCGGGGGTGAGCAGCGGGCGGGCAGTCTCCGAGCGCGATACCATGAGATGTCCGAGCCAGGGCGAGAGCCGGTGACCGGCATAATTCTTCATCGCTTTCATCTCGGTGGCGGTGCCGAGCGCATCGGAGACGCGCTTGGCGGTGCGCTCGTCGTTCGTCGCGAAGCTCACGCGGACATGGCAGTTGTCGAGGATCGAGTTGTTCGGCCCATAGGCCTTCTCGATCTGGTTCAGCGACTGGGCGATGAGGAAGGCTTTCAGGCCATAGCCGGCCATGAAGGCGAGCGCGCTCTCGAAGAAGTCGAGCCGCCCCAGCGCAGGAAACTCGTCGAGCATAAGCAGCAGCCGATGGCGTCCGGCCTTTGCCTGCAGGTCCTCGGTGAGGCGCCGGCCGATCTGGTTGAGGAGGAGGCGGATCAGTGGCTTGGTGCGATTGATGTCGGAGGGTGGCACCACGAGGTAGAGCGTAGTCGGGGCCTTACCGCTGACGACATCGGCGATGCGCCAGTCGCAGCGCCGCGTCACCTCGGCGATCACCGGATCGCGGTAGAGGCCGAGGAAGGACATGGCGGTGGAGAGCACGCCCGAGCGCTCATTGTCGGATTTGTTCAGCAGTTCGCGAGCGGCGCTGGCGATGACGGGATGCGGGCCCGCCTCGCCGAGGTGGGCGGTTTTCATCATGGCATCGAGCGTGGTCTCGATCGGCCGCTTCGGATCGGAGAGAAAGGCGGCGACGCCGGCGAGCGTCTTGTCCGTCTCGGCATAGAGAACGTGGAGGATGGCGCCGACGAGCAGCGCGTGGCTGGTCTTTTCCCAGTGGTTTCGCTTTTCCAGGGAGCCTTCGGGGTCCACCAAGATGTCGGCGATGTTCTGGACGTCACGCACTTCCCATTCGCCGCGACGCACCTCGAGCAGCGGATTATAGGCGGCGGACTTGGCATTGGTCGGGTCGAACAGCAGTACGCGGCCATGCCGGGCGCGGAAGCCGGCGGTGAGCTGCCAGTTCTCGCCCTTGATGTCATGGACGATGGCCGATCCCGGCCATGTCAGCAGCGAGGGCACCACCAGGCCGACGCCCTTGCCGGACCGGGTCGGCGCGAAGCACAGCACATGCTCTGGCCCGTCATGCCGCAGATAGTCCCGGTCATACCGGCCGAGGACGACGCCATCCGTTCCGAGTAGCCCGGCAGACCGGACTTCCTCCCTTTCGGCCCAGCGTGCCGAACCATAGGTCTCGACCCTGGAGGCCTCGCGGGCCCGCCAGACTGACAGGGCGATGGCGACGGCGATGGAGAGGAAGCCTCCGGAGGCGGCGATCAGTGCGCCCCGGAAGAACACCTCCGGCGCATAGGCATCGAAAAAGTACCACCACCAGAAGAAGGCCGGCGGATAGTAGACCGTCAACCCGAGCCACTCGAACCATGGCGCACCCAGCTGCGCCTGAAAGCCAAGGGTCCAAGCCACATATTGTGTAGCGCCCCAGATGGCCGCCAGCACGATGAGCAGGACGGCGAGGATCTGCCCCCAGAGGATTTTCGTCGCCGACATGGTGATGGTCCTTCTCTCGGGTCAGAGGCCAAGGCCGCGCTTGCGGCCGAAACTCCAGTCCACGCCACCATCGTCACGGGCGACGCCGGAGACATGCTTGCCGAGCTGGCGTTCCAGCGAGGGCGACCAGGGCACGAGCTGGAATCCGAGCCCGTCATCGAGCATGGCGAAGCGACCGGACGCGAGCACAAGGCGCTGGCGATACGTGCCGGCGACATACTCGCCGGTGCCGGACTTATTGAACGGCAGGCCGGTCTCTGCGGCGAGCTTCTCTCCCACGGCCTCCAGTTCCCGGCGGCGGAGCGTGTCGATGAGATTGCGGGCGAAGACGATCCGCCGTCCCTGCCGTTCGGCCAGACCCTCGCGGATGAGATGCTCGGAGCGTCGGTCGAGTGCCTGGCTCACCTCCGCACCAAAGCCACCGTCGGAGAGAGCGACGGGGTCACGCGCAATGGCCTGTCGGTCGAGCCAGGTGGCGCCGGTGGCAGTGACCTGATGGGCGAGATCCAGATCGGAGCGCACGGCGACCGCGACGCGCCGTTTGTCGTGGGCGTCATCGAAGGTGCGCAGCTCGACGATGGAGCCAGGCGCGCCGTCACCGGCGGCATCGAGATCGGGCAACCGGATGTGATGGGAACGCCCGTCCACGCCATCGACGATGGCATAGGCGGAGCCGTGGAGTTCATCATCGAGACCGCGCGCGACCAGCCGGCCGATGACCGGCACGTCGAGGCTCTCGGCGGCGAGGACATAGCTGGCCGTGCCGCGCTCGATCCCTCGGTCGGTCAGGGCGCGATGCATGCGCTTGATGATGTCGCCGCGCTCACCGAGCGCGCGCAGGGTTGATTCCGCGTCCGGCTCCATCACCCATTGCGCGTTGGCGATCTCCTTGGCGAGGCCGAGCGTCTCGAGTTTACGGAGGCGCCCAATCTTCAGTGCATGGTGTTCGTCCGGCTGTCGGCCGGGAACCGGCGCCATGTCGATGATGCCGCTCTCGCGGGTCTCGCGGAGAAGCTGCCGATCGAGCTCGGTCCAGCGCTCGGCCTCGATCTGGCGTTCCAAACCCCGGCGGATATCGAGCTCGGTGCGCGGGCCGAGTTCCTGGGTGATCAGGTCGCTGGCGCGATCGCGCATGCCCTCCTTGATGTAGTCGCGGGAGATCACAAGGTCCTGGCCATCGTCGCGGCGGCCCCGGACGATCAGATGCACATGGGGATGCTCGGTGTTCCAGTGATCGACGGCGACCCAGTCGAGACCGGTGCCGAGGTCCCTTTCCATCTGTCGGGCGAGGTCACGGGTGAAGGCCCGCAGGTCCTCCATCTCCAGGGCGTCGTCGGGCGAGACGATGAAGCGGAAATGGTGCCGGTCCTCGCGGCAGCGCTCGGTGAAGGCGTCGACATCGACGCTGTCGATCTCGGGACCAAACATCCGCGCCTTTTCGCCGTCGCGGGTCACGCCCTCGCGGCGAAGATAGGTGAGGTGCTGACTGAGAGAGCCCGCACGGGCCGTGTGTCGGACGACGCGGGCTTTCACCACGGCGCCACGCGAGTGCGGCGTGATCCGGCGGCTGGCCTGAAGGCTGGCGACCTGTCCGCTGCCGAAACGCGAGCGGTTGCCAGAGGCGATCTTGCCGGAGCGAGAGACCCCGCCGCCGGCCTTTCGGGCCGCGGCAAGCGCCTGGGCGATGAAGGGCCGCGCCTGTTGGGCGCGCGTCGAGCGGATGCGGCCGGGACGGACGCGGAACTCGCGTTCATCGCTCATGGCGAAGCCTCGCAATGTGCGGAAAATCGTTGATGCGGCGCCATTTGCGGCACGCGCAAACCTTGTGGTTCGGCTCCACAAGGTGCCGCAGGCGCGGAAAACACGTGGTGAAACAACACGACGACCGCCGCGCAATGTGCGCTCTTTTATCCTGCCATCGTGCGGTCGTGATTCCTGTACCGCGCCTCCTCACCCTCAATGGAGCGCCAGAGCCCGACAGGGTGCGAAAGTGGGTCAGCCTGCTCATGGCGCTCTCCGCGACGGCAAAGGTGCAACGAAGAGCGCGCCCGATCGCGGCGCGAGGAGCGCGGCATCGGTGGGATTGCTGCGCGCGGGCGGCGTGGCGAACAGCGGCGCCTCGCGCCAGCTTTGCGCCATTGGACGCACCGATGCGGCGGCGCCGGCCGCAGACTGATTGTCGATGATCGGCGCCAGAGCCGCGATGTAAGTGCGCGTCTCCAGCGGCAGCCGCTCACCCGCAAGCGACGCCTCATAGCGTGCGGGCCCGGCAGTGTAGGCCGCGAGCATGGCGCGGATGCTGCCATAGCGGTCATGGAGCTGGCGCAGATAGGCGGCGCCGGCGAGTATGTTGTCGCGCGGGTCGAATGGATCAGCGCCGAGACCATGATGAACGCGAAGCTCGTCCCAGGTTGCGGGCATGATCTGCATCAGACCCATGGCGCCGGCGGGTGAGACGGCGCGCGGATCGCCGCCGCTCTCGGCCCGCAGGACCGCGCGGATCCAGCTGGCCGGAAGCTCGAAGCGCTGCGCAGCTTCGTCAATATGGGCGGCGTAGGACGTGACGGAATACGCCACGGTCGGCATCGTGGTTTGCGCCGTGGCAGAGCCAGGCGACACACCGCCGATCAACAGTCCGGATGCGAGGAAGAGCGCAGAGTGATGCATGTCAGCGCACCGCCGCGCGCCAGGTGAAGTTGCCGTCGCCAGCCTCATCCGTGAGCAGTGGCATTGCCCGCCCGATGACGGTCGTAGCCGGGATCGGGCCGAAGTAGCGCCCGTCGAGGCTGTCGCCGACGTCCGGGTTCATCAGGAACAGATAGCCGGAAGCGATACGCCGGCAGCCCTGCCAGACCGGCAGATCGCGGCCCGTGCGGTCGCGCGGCAGAGCTTCGCCCAGAGGCACGCCATCGACGGCGATGGCGTCACCGAGACGGCAGACTTCCTGTCCCGGGAGCCCCATCACGCGCTTTAACATCGGCGTTCCTTCGCCGAGATAGCCACGCCCGATGAGGAACGCGGCGAGCGGCGGTGGCGGCATCACCGCGACCAGATCGGTGATCTCGAGATGATCCGCCGGCTCGACAGAATAGAGCCCGACAGGGACGCTCGCCGAGACATTCCAGATCAGCTTGAGCGGCGTCGACACCGTGGCGGCGAAGGCCACACCGACGCTGGCGACGGTCGTCATCAGCACATAGGCGGCGCGGTTCATTGTCCGCACTCCCGCCGCTTCAGCCACGCCTGATGGCGCTCCACGCTATAGACGCGCGGCTCGAATCCGACACTGATGCGGTGCGCGACATGGCCCCAGTGATCGGGCGCGACGGTTGCCGCATCGATGCCGATCGCCTCGATCGCATCGATGTGCTGAAGGATTTTCTCGACCTTCGGCCAGCCATCCGCCCGCAGCAGGATCTCACCGCCGGGGCGCACGAAGGGCAGCGTCTGGTAGCCCTCACCCGGCGCCACGCAGCGCACGATATCAAGGCGGGAGGCGACGGTGCCGAAGTCGTTCGACGCCCACCGGACAAAGGCGAAGATGCAGCCGGGAGGGAAAGAGAGGATGCGCCGCCGACGATCCAGAAGCTGCTCATGCGCGTGATGGCCGAAGCGGATCCAGTTCTCGATGCGCTTCTCGATATGGGTCAGCTCGACATGGGTCAGGGCATCGGACGGGGGACTGGACGCGGAAGCCGTGCTTGCCGCACGGGGCACAAACGCCGCGCTCATGGCAGATCTCCAGATTGGGGAGGGAATTCGCGCGCGAGGAGGGCGCGCAGCATCTCGGCGACGGTGACGCCACGCCGGAAGGCGGCGACCTTGATCCGCCCGCGCAGGTCGGGCGTCACATCGATGGTGAGGCGCGCGGTGAACGTGGCGCCGGGGCGGTGCTCTGGCGCGACATCCGCCGCCTTGACCCAGTGCTCGGGATCGGCAGGTCGGGAGGCGAAGTCGCGGCGGATCGGGCGTTCGCTCATGGCGCGCGCCTCCCGAGGTCAAGACCATTGATCTCGGCGCAGAGCGCGGCGATCTCGCGCGTGGCCGGCCCGGCATCGTCTCGCTCGAAGACGAGACGCCCGGACTGCGCCGCCGCCGCAAAGGCGATGCGCTGACCGATGGTGCTGGCAAGCACCGGCGGATCATGGTCAGCCAGCGTCCGCGCGGTCTCTCGGGCGAGAACGGTGCGCGCGCCGCAGCGGTTCAGGACGAAACGGACCAACATTTCCGGGCGGTAGATCCGAGCCTCGCGGATCAGCGCCAGCATCTCGGCCGACGCCCAGCCGTCAAAGGGCGAGGGCTGCACCGGGATCAGTACCAGATCGGCGGCGAGCAGCGCCGAGCGCATCAGCCCGGCGACGCGGGGCGGTCCATCGATGACGATGTGATCGGCGTCACGCGCAAGCTCGGGCGCCTCCCGGTGCAGCGTGTCGCGGGCGAGGCCGACGACACCGAACAGCCGCGGCAGGCCCTCGCGGCTGCGTTGCTGCGACCAGTCGAGGCTGGAGCCTTGCGGATCAGCGTCGATCACCGTGATCCGCTGTCCCTGCCGGGCCCATTGTCCGGCGAGATGCAGCGCCAGCGTCGTCTTGCCGACCCCGCCTTTCTGGTTGAGGAGCGCGACGATCATGGCGCGCTCCGCACGTTCAGCGGGGACGCGCTCGTCGTAGTAGAATGGCGTAGTTCCGTTAGAAGGATTCCGAAGGAATCCGGGTTAGAGAAGTTACGGACACCGGAAGTCTCTGATTCAGAACGGTGAATCGTCGATTTTGGTCCCCGATAGCACGAGGAGCCGGTCCCTGATGGCACGAGGGTGCTGGTCCCCGATAGCACGAGATGATTCACAGCTTGTCCCCAGATCGGATGGCCGCGAGACGGCGGCGGGTTGGCAGGGCAAGGCGTGCAGCGTCGATCTCGGCGAAGGACAGGATGTCGGCACCGTCCGTCTGGCGGTGCATGCCGAGCCGGTAGCCGGGCAGCGCCTGGCGGCCGACGATCGCGCGTAGGTCATAGGCGAAGTGCTTGAGGGGCGAGAGGCTGCCGGATTTGGCGTGGAGGTGCGCGACGTCGAAGCTCCAGCCGTGGTCCTGATGCCCGCCATGCTTGCGCACAAGGCGGTAGAGCCAGCGCTCGAGCCCACCCGTCAGCCCGAAATAGGCGCGGTCGATGGTGAGCACGAGGGCGTCGTCGAGCACGGCGCGGTAGAACCAGTCCGGCAGGATGAGGTCGACGCCGTCGGGCCGGCCGTTGCGGTCGGTCCGCTCCCGCCATTCATTGATCCAGGAGAAGCGGTGCCGGCGCCCCTCCGCCGGCTGGCGGATGGTGGTCGAGACCGTCGTGGACTGGAGACGGTCGAGCGCGGCCTTGAGGCGCTGATAGTCGCGCAGCGAGGTGCCGCGCCCGACGAAGGTGAGGATCTCATAGGGCGTCGCCGCCATCAGGCGCGAGGTGCGAAGCCCCGCGTCGCGGGCCTCTACGATCTGGCTGGCCGCCCAGATGAGAATGTCGGCGTCCCAGATCGTCGCCATGCCGTGGTCGGGCACGGCCTCGACGCGAATGGCGATGCTGCCGGCTCGGAAATCGATCGGCGCGACGCGCGGCGTCTTGGAGAGGGAGAAGAAGGGATAGGCCATGAGATCCTGCGCATCTCGTGGCGCGAAGTCGCCTGGCAGGGCGCGGAACAGATCGAGCTGTCCGCGCTCCGAGAGGCTGTGATGCCGCGCCGCCATGGGGGCGTTCAGCGCGCGGCGCGGCCGGCGAACGAACCGGCGGCAAGCGCATGGCGCTTGGCCGGCAGGACGGAGCCGCGCGGATCGGAGGTCGAGGTGACCGCGCCGCGCTCGGTCCAGGCCTGGAGGTCGTCGATGGAATAGACGACACGTCCGCCGAGCTTGCGATAGGCGGGACCGGTGCCGTAGGTGCGGTGCTTCTCAAGTGTGCGGGCCGACAGGCTGAGAAACGCGGCGGCTTCCTTGGTGCGCAAGTAGCGCGGCGGGAGGGTGGCGAGATCGGGTCGCATGGAGCGGGCCTCAGTGGGCGTGGCGGGAGCCGCCGGAGTGCGGCGGCGGACGGTGACCACGGTGGCGGAGGAGGAATGTCCGGAGGGATGGGGAAGATTAGGGGGCTAAAGTCCCCACCCTAGCGGGGCGACGTGTGGCGGCGTCGCCGATGAAGGAGCTTGCGGTAATCGCCCTCGATCATGCGCCGCGCATCCTCCACGAGCGCGATGACGGTGTCGCGCAGGGAGGATGTCTTCCAGGGCGCTGCCGCGACCCGAGCCTTACCGAACAGGCTGATGGCGATCTCACGATAGGTCGCGCCCGCACGGCGACCGTCCCCCGCTTGAAACATGTGGCGCAAGCGACGGCGCTGCTGGGGTGTGATCCTCCGGTCTGGCGGCACGGCCGCTCTCAGCATATGGGCCCAGAGCCGTACCAGAGCCTCGATACGATCCGGCAGATGCGCGTCCATCCGGACGAGGGCACAGAGGGATGGATCGAGGCGATGGCCTTCTGGCAGCATAACGGTGATCGCGTCGCGGCCCGCGCCGACCATCACACAGCTGGATGCATGCAGGTGATGGACCGTGTCTTGAGATGTATTACCAGTGATCAGGCGGCCACAGGCGGTGTCGCGCTGCGCGACAAGCATGATGAGGCCAGGGTCGGTTTCCAGGTCCCAGACGACAGAAACGGTTCGGGCATCACGTGCGGGATCGATCGGGAAATCGTAGACCCCAGCGGGCTTGCATGAGCGTCGCGAGGGTCTCCTTCTCCGGATCGTCGACCACACGGAACCTGGCGTAGTCCCGTCGATACGCCTCGTTGCGCCTAAGCCATTCCCAGGCGAGCTGTGAGGGTGAGAGCGCATCTACGAAGGCGTAGGCCTCTGATGACTGCCAGGCGATTTCCAGGACCATCGGGATCCCTTTCGAGCGTGCCGCGATACGCCCGACGATCTCGTCTGAAGGGAGCTTCCGGAAGAAACGCCAGAGACATGGTCTGATGCCGGGCCGGCATCACCCGATCACTTGTCGGGTCGACGCAGGAGTTCCTGATATCCTTGCGCCGACATCCAGCGCGCCCGCGCCAGATGGGCTGCGTGGACACGCCTGGCATGTTCCGGCGCGGTGAGCGGGTCCAGGCCGAACAGCAGCGCGACAACTTCCTCCCAGTCGGCGCCCGCCGCTTCGGCATCGAGCAGCCGCAGATAGAGCACGGCATGCCTGCGATCATAGTCGGTGACGGTCGGCGAATCGGGCGGCGCATCGTGGAAGGCTCGGGTCATGGCGAGCGTCGCTCTTCATCGTGATGAGCGAGAGACTAGGCCGAACAAGTGGTGGGACGGCAGGCCGTGGAGCGGCATCATGTGATGAGGCCACGGCATCGCGGGAGCGTGCCCAGATGCGTACGCCCGCACGTGATCGGCGGCCGGTTAGACGGGTAGCACTCTGTTCTACTCTCAGAACAATCGAAGCCGCCGGCATCGAGTTCATTCCCGAGAATGGTGGCGGGGCTGGCGTTCGCTTCAGTACGCCAGCGCGCAAAGCAGATTAGTCTTTACATATTATAGTTGATAAACTTGATCGTCGGAATCCGCGACCGCTTGCGCCATGGACATGCGCAAGCTGGTCGGCCGCAATCTCGCGCGCCTGCGTCAGGCTCAGAAGCTGACTCAGGAGGAGCTTGCCATGCGTTCGGGGTTCAGCCAGCAATATCTGTCCGACGTTGAGCGCGGCCTCAAGAATCCGACGATCATCACACTGTACGAGATCGCGCTGGCCCTGAGCGTGAGCCATGTGGCGCTCGTCGAGCCGGACGGGATGGCGGAGGAGAGGGCGCCACAGCCTAAGCGAAGGCGCGCCGTAGGCGCGAGCCGGATCAAGTGACACGACAACGGAATGTGCGGAGATCACGTTCGGACGGCGCACCGGTGGCCCAGGTATTTCCTTAGTTCGCGCGCGACGGACAAAAACCGCGTCAGAGCCGGGTTGGGATTCGAGCGTGACCAGACGGCACCAAGCGGCAATCCCTGTCCTGTGAGAGGACGGCAGGTGACCGGTGCATGAGATGACACGGAAACGGTCGTCAGCGTCAGGCCCTGTCCAAGCGCCACCAGCTGCAGGAGGTTTGTCTCCCGGGCGAGCGGCTCAACCGAGAAGCAAGCATTAGGCACGTGGGCCAATAGGTTTAGGAAAACGGGCAGAGCCGGGTCGCCCGCCATGAAAATGAAACGCCGCCCAGCCAGTTCATCGAGGTCGATCGCGGGCGACCCGGCGAGAACATCCCGCTCTGCCATGACGATGAGCACAGGCTCGTTCCACAGATCGAGTCCGGCCTCGCCCTTCAACGCTGATGCCCCGGCTTGAATCACGACATCAAGTTCATGCCGCCGCGCCGCTTGACATTGCGACGCCGGATCCGTGTCGACGAGTTCGACACGGACGTGCGGACAGACCTGTAAGAAGCGATGAAGCAGCTGCGTGAGGCGGGCGCCCGACGTGATCGGGGGTAGACCGATGCGGAGCACGCCATCCTGCGCGGTTCCAGCGCGCTCCACCGCAAGTGCGGCCTGCGATGCCTGTGCCAGAATCTCCCGCGCGGGTCCGAGCAGACGACGTCCCGCGAAAGTCGGGCGCACGCCGGCATGGGACCGGGAAAAAAGGGTGGCCCCCATGGCATCCTCAATGTCACGAATACGCCGGCTCAGCGTCGATTGCTGCACCCCCAGCCGGTCTGCTGCCCGTCGGAAGCTGCCCTCTTCCGCCGCGGCTAGAATGAACCGCCAATGTTTCAGCAGGAAGGGATCCAGGCGCTGCGCAATGGCAGCAATATCCCGCTGCGCCTTCATGCACCGTCCTCGCGAGGCGTCGACAGGTGGAAGGCGGCGTAGATATAGCCAGTAGTACGTTCCAGCCGATCATCCATGCCTTGCTCGGCCATCAAGGCGAGGATGGAGGCGCGCTCCTGCGCGGTGGAGAAGCGACGCTGGCGTTGCCGAAGGTGGGGGCACTCGGTGGTGACGAGACCGAACCCCGCCAGCATCGCGGCAATGTCCCCATAGCCAAAGGGATGCATCACGAAGCTCGCCACCCAGGGGCGGGACGCGGCGGTCGCCTCATAGACCCGTTTGAATGTTCGCATGGTTGCATAGCCGACGCAGCCCGTGCTGATAATCAGGTCTGCGTCGCGAAGAGCTTCACGGTCCGTTGGAGAGAGTTCCTCAGTCTCCAGATTGGCCGTCACGGCTGCTCCAATCAGGCCGACGTCACGGGCGTAGCGCAACGCCTGCCGACTTGGATCCAGGCCCACGATCTCAAGCTCCTCCCGCAGCTTCTGGCGCGTGAAGAAGGCCTCGTGATCCTCAAGGCTTTGCGACGCCAGCGGCCCATCCGCCAGGGTATAGGCGGCGTAAAGATCGTCCAACGTGAGCGGAGCGCGCAGCAGGGCCGCGTTGAGCCCGTAGGACGCACCGATATCCACGATCTTGAGAGGTCGATGCGGTCGCTGGTGGCGGAGGCGCGTGATGATGGTCTCGAACACCGGTTTGGCACGGTCGCAGATCATGTAGTCGAGAGCGAGATGGGCCAGGTAATAGGCCCGCGGCCAAGGCTGGTCATAGGTCGGCGAGAAATCGTGCTTGACCGCCCGCACCCCCGATTCAGAACCGCTCATCGACATTATCCGCCTTCGCATTCCCGCGTATGATAGCGAGGAATTTTCGCGGCGGGTGCTGTCGAAAGCAAACTACTTTCAGGAATGTACCAGATATTTCAGAAACTTACACCAACTGATGCAAGCCAGTATACCGGTTATCGAATCCAGAACGCTGTCGTTGACGATACATATTTTAAGATGTACCACTTGGACAACAGGAGGCCGCCATGACAGTGACTGTTGAGAGCCGACCCACGCCGAGGGAGCGGTTTTCCGCGATCCACCGCGCTTTGCGCGACCGCATCTGTCTTCTGATTTACCCGCCCGGGACGGCACTCAGCGAAGCCGAGCTCGCGCGCGAATTCGGTGTCAGCCGCACCCCCATGCGCCGGGTGATGCAGGCGCTGGAGAATGAAGGGCTGATCGAGACCACGCCGAATGTCGGCTCGATGGTAACGTCGGTGGAACTCAAATCCCTGCGCGATGCCTATGCGCTGCGCATGAAGCTTGCCGAACTGCTCGGCGACCTCAACCCAGCGTCCATGCTCGACGCCATTACCGCGACGCTCCGCGAGCTTCTGGCCGAATGCCAACCGCTGAGCGGTCAGGTCGACGTGCGCGCCTTGGCCCAGATCAGCCACCGGCTTCAGGACGAGATCCTGCATCTTTCCGGCAATGCCGAATACCGGCAGGTTTCCGAGGTTCTCTACTACAAGACGATCCGCGCCTATCTCGAGATCCTTCCCGAACTCAACTGGGCGGCTGAGGTCGCGGCACAAGCCGACGAGATCACGGAGATCCTGGCCTCGCTCGCCGCCGGTGATATCCGCGCGGTGGGCTTCATCCGGCGCAACCACATCGCCCGCACCCTCAACCGCATCACCAGCTTCATGCTGGGTGATCACGATTGAGGGTGCCCATGCTGATGAAGGTCACGAGCGCGCTGGCGCCATCAAGCAACGGGACCCAGGCGGAAGCTCTGGTGCTGCGCTGCGTCGACAAGAGCTATGATGGCGTCACCAAGGTGGTGGACGCGCTTGATCTCGACGTTCACCCGGGCGAGTTCCTGACTATTCTCGGTCCCTCAGGCTCCGGCAAGACCAGCCTACTGATGATGCTCGCCGGCTTCGAGCCGCCGAGCGCCGGGACGATCGAGATCGGCGGGCGCGACGTGTCCAGGCTGCCGCCCTATAAGCGTAATATCGGCATGGTGTTCCAGCATTATGCGCTGTTCCCGCACCTGACCGTCGGCGAGAACCTGGCCTATCCACTCCAGGCGCGCGGCTGGCGCAAATCCGAGATCACCGAGCGTGTTGCCTGGGCGCTGCAGCTCATCCGCCTGGATGGCGTGCGGGATCGGCGCCCGGCGCAGCTGTCCGGCGGGCAGCAGCAGCGCATCGCCGTGGCAAGGGCGCTGATCTACAAGCCGCAGCTTGTGCTGATGGACGAGCCGCTCGGCGCGCTCGACAAGCAGCTGCGCGAGCAGATGCAGGATGAGATCCTTCGACTACATCGCGAGCTGCGGCCGACCATCGTCTATGTCACCCACGACCAGAGCGAAGCTCTGTCGCTCTCGGACCGCGTCGCGGTGTTCGAAGCGGGGCGGATTGCCCAGATCGGAACGCCCTCTGAGCTCTATGAGTCACCGCGCACCGCCTTCGTGGCCGGCTTCATCGGCGAGAACAACCGCATCACCGGCATGGTGATCGCCGCCAATACCGAGTTCTGCCATGTCCGCTGCGCCGATGGCGCCGTCCTTGAAGCGCGAAACATCGCCGACGCGCGCATCGGCGACCGCGTTAACCTTGCGATCCGCCCCGAGCGTCTTCGACCGGCCCAGGCTGGGGAGGGATCATCGGTCGAGGTGGAGGTCGCCGACATCACCTATCTCGGGGAGGTTTCCCGCGTGCGCGGCCGGATGCGCGACGGCACCGAGATCATCTGGAAACTGCCCAATTGCGGCCAGAGCGCGCGCCCTGAGCGCGGCGCGACCATCGCTCTCGGCTTCTGCCGAGAGGACGCCCGGGCCTTCGCCGCCTGAGCGCACCCTTCCCATCTTAAGGAGGTTCACCATGGTTATCGCGTGCCCGAAAGTGTCGTCCGCAGCCGTTCTCTGCCTTCTGATTGCTTCTGGCCCCGCGCGCGCGGCGGACGCTCTGACCATCGCTTCCTTCGGCGGCCAATACACGGCAAGCCAGAGCAAGTCGCAGTACGATCCGTTCACCGCCAGAACCGGCGTGACGATCAAGTCGGTCGATTACAACGGGGGACTTGCCGAGCTCACCGCCCAGGTCCGTTCGGGCACGGTGAACTGGGACATCGTTGATGTCGAGTTGCAGGATCTTGATCGTGGCTGCGCCGACGGACTGTTCGAGAAGGTCGATCCGGCGCAACTGCCGGCAGGCTCCGATGGGGTTCCGGCCATCAAGGACTTCGTTGCCGGGTCCCTGCATGAGTGCGGTGTCGGTACGGTCATCTGGTCCAATGTGCTGGCCTTCAGCGATCCGGCCTTTCCCGATGCCAAGCCGAATCGGATTGAGGACTTCTTCGATCTGGAGAGGTTTCCGGGCCGCCGCGGACTGCCGAAGCGTCCTCACGCCATACTTGAATGGGCTTTGATGGCCGATGGCGTGACGCCCTCCGAGGTCTATCGTGTCCTCGCAACGCCACAAGGTCTCGACCGTGCCTTTGCCAAGCTGGACACGATCAAGGATCACGCCGTCTTCTGGGAGACCGGGGCGCAGATGATCCAACTTCTCGCCGATGGCGAGGTGGCGCTATCCGCTGCCTATAATGGGCGCGTGCAGTCGGCGATCTCGGACGACGCCAAGCGGCTGAAGATCATCTGGGATCGGCAGATCTGGAACGCGGATTACTATGCCGTTGTCGTCGGCACCCAAGCCAAGAACACCGCATTTGATTTCGTGCGCTTTGCCACTGGAACCTTTCCGCTGGCCGAGCAGACCAAATACATCGCCTATGGTCCTGTGCGTCGATCCTCCCAGCCGCTGATCGCGCTGGCGATCGCCGCGACGCTTCCAACGGCACCGGCCAATTTCAGCAACTCCCTGGCCTTCGACGCCGCCTGGTGGACCACTCATGGCGATGCGATCAATGAACGCTATGCGGCGTGGCTGGTCCAATGAACGCGGCCTCGCCCTCCCGCGCCGGCTGGGCGCTCGTGCTTCCCCTGGTCGCCTTCATCGTGATCGCATTCCTGGCGCCCATCGCGACCATGCTCCTCCGAAGCGTCCATGACCCGGAAATCGCCGATCTCATGCCGCGTACGCGACAGGCCCTCGCTCAATGGGACGGAGCAGGTGTTCGGCAGGTGGCCTTTGAAGCGGTCTCGGCTGATTTGCGGGAGGCGAGCGCGACCAACCAGATCGGTCGGCTCGCCCAACGCCTCAACCGCGAACAGAACGGACTTCGCAGGCTGATCGACGTCACCGCGCGACAGCTGGAACAGAATCCAGACACACAGCTTGCGCGGATCGATCCAGGCTGGAGCGATCCCGACCTCTGGCGGATTCTGGCGCGCGTGACCTCGCCCTGGACGGGGCGGTATCTGCTCAACGCACTTGATGTGACCGTGACGGCCGATGGTGCGCTGGTTCGGCAGGAGGAGGCGCGGCGGCTTTATGTCGATCTCCTCCTGCGGACCGCCTGGGTCGCCGCCTTGGTGACCCTCATCTGTGCGCTGCTCGGCTATCCCTATGCCTATGCCATGGCAGCGTCCGGCCCCTCATTACGTGCGCTGCTGCTGTTCCTGGTGCTGCTGCCGTTCTGGACCTCATTGCTGGTGCGCGCCACAGCCTGGATCGTGCTGCTGCAGCGGCGCGGTGTCATTAATGAAGGGCTCCTCGCTATGGGCCTCATTGGCGAGACCGGCCGTCTCGATCTGATCTACAACATGACGGGGACCATCATCGTCATGGTTCACGTGCTGCTGCCCTTCTTCGTACTTCCGCTCTATTCGGTGATGGCTGGACTGCCGACGTCCTACGTGCGCGCCTCTGCAAGCCTGGGAGCGTATCCACCGCGGACCTTCGCCCGCGTCTATCTTCCGCTGACCTATCCCGGTGTCGCTGCGGGTGGCCTGCTCGTCTTCATCCTGTCGCTTGGCTATTACGTCACCCCGGCCCTGGTGGGAGGACGAACCGGTCAGCTCATCAGCAATCAGATCGCTTTCCACATGCAGAGGAGCCTGAACTGGGGCTTGGCGGCCGCTCTTGGGACGTTGCTCCTGCTTGCGGTTCTGCTCCTCGCTTTGACGCTGCCGCGCCTCGCCGAACGCGGAGGGCTGCGCGCATGAACCGGCTCGCCCGTTTCGGGTTCTATCTTCTCTGCGGCCTGATCGCGGCCTTCCTTGTCCTGCCACTCCTCGTGATCGTGCCGCTGTCCTTCAATCCGGAGCCGTATTTCTCCTTCACGCCGGCCATGCTCCAGCTTGATCCTGCTGGATGGTCGCTGCGCTGGTATCGGGAAATTGCGGAAAGCGCGCAGTGGCGGCTGGCGCTGCGCAACAGCCTGGGCATCGCGGCCGTCCTCACACCGCTGGCAACCCTTCTCGGCACGATGGCGGCGCTTGGATTGAGGCGACTGCCGACACGACCGCGCAAGATGTTTGCGGTCATCATCGCGTCGCCCCTGGTGGTGCCGGTCATCCTGTTCGCCACGGGGATCTATTTCTTCCTGGCGCCGCTGGGGCTCACTCAGTCCTTCACCGGCATCATCCTGGCCCATACCGCACTGGCGGCGCCCTATGTGGTGGTGACGGTGGGCAGCACGCTCACCACCTTTGACGAGCGCCTGCTGCGCGCGGCGTCCATTCTGGGCTCGCCGCCCTTATCCGCCTTTTTCAAGGTGACCTTGCCGCTGATCGCGCCCGGTATCGCTTCAGGTGCTCTGTTCGCCTTTGTCACGTCCTTCGATGAAGCGGTCATCGCCCTGTTCCTGGCTGGCTATGACCAGCGCACTATTCCGTTGCAGATGTGGTCGGGTGTGCGGGACCAGTTGAGTCCCGCCGTGCTCGCCGCAGCGACGCTCATGGTGCTTCTCGTCACCATCGTCATGCTTGGCGCGATGCTTATCGCTCGCTCCGCGCGATCGGCAGGAGCACGCAGATGACGAGTCAAGACTGGCTCGATGCCGACTTTTTGGCCGACGTCGCTGCGCGGCTTGCCGGGCGTGACTGGCCCGCAAAGACGTTGGCGCCGCTGGTATATGGGGCGGGGCATGGCCTCGTCAGTGGCCTGGGCGATCTGCTGGCAGGCTTGCAGAGGCTTGCCGATGAGGATCTCGCCGACATCGGACCGGCAATCCCTCCTTTCCAGGAAACAGGCCAATGAGCGACCTCACACATCTGTCCTTGCGCAAGCTGCGACGGCTGATGATTTCCGGGGAGGTGCGGCCGGAAGAGGTGACTGCGGCGTTTCTGGCGCGAGCCGAAGCGCGCAACAGTTGCGATCTCAGCTATGTTTCGATCGGTGCGGAACATGCGCTCTCGCGTGCTGGTATGGTCGAGCAGGCTGGCGCATTAGGGCGTCTGGCCGGCATTCCCTTCTCCTGCAAAGATGTCTTTGACACTGTGACGCTGCCGACGACAGCGGGCTCGCGCGCCATGCATGATTATCGGCCGCTCGGAGACGCGCGGGCGCTTAAACGCCTCGAGGCTGCGGGCGCCATCCTTCTGGGAAAGAATAATCTGCACGAGTTCTGCTACGGAATCACCGGCGCCAACCCTATTTTCGGCACGCCGGCCAACCCGCATGATCCAGGCCGCCTGGCGGGCGGATCCTCAAGCGGCTCTGCCGTTGCGGTCGCCAACCGCACGGCGATGTTTGCCCTCGGCACCGATACGGGTGGCTCGGTGCGCGTTCCCGCCAGCCTATGCGGCCTTATCGGCTTCAAGCCAACGCGCGGGCGGATCAGCCTAAAGGGTGTGGTGCCCTTCTGCTGGTCGCTGGATCATGCCGGGATTCTTGCGCGAAACTGCGGGGACGCGACCGAGGTTTTCCTGGCCGTTCGCGAGGCGGATGAGGCCATCTTGGCAGCGCACGCCGATCATGCCGAGCCAGGCAACTCGCTGCATGGGCTGCGCATTGGAGTGCCCAGGGGAGCCTATCTCGAGAATGCAGCGTCCGACATTGCATTGCGCGTGCAGCAGCTGATTGCGGAATGCCGCCGGCTGGGTGCCCACATTGTCGAGGTGGTGATGCCAGACGCCACCCATGTGCGCACGGCCTCCCTGGCCGTTCAACTTGTCGAGGCCTTTGCCTGGCACCGGACAAATCTCCAGCGCAGATTCGATCTCTATGGCGAAGATGTGCGTGAGGGGCTGCTTCAGGGCCAGTTCATCCTGGCCGAGCATTATGTGCAGGCGCTCCGGCTGGTCGCTGCGAAGCAGGCCGAGGTCAGCGAGCGGCTCAAGGATATCGATGTGCTGATGACGCCGACGACGCCGATCGTCGCGCCAGAGCTTGATCAGAAGCAGGTGACGCTGGCGGGCGTTGCGGTGCCTGTCGGCAATGCGCTGTCGCACTTCACCTGCCTGTTCAACCTGACCGGTCATCCGGCACTGACCGTTCCCATCGGTCGGGACGGTGACGGTCTGCCGATCGGGTTGCAACTGATCGGTGCGCATCATCGGGACATGAAGCTCCTGGCGATCGGCGCCGCGCTGGAACGGGTGGGTCTGGCCGGCTGGATCGAACCGAAGGATGAGATGGATGACGGTCCCGGCATGCAGCCTCCGCTGTCGGAACGGCGGGAGCTCTATGCGCATTAGGGATACGTGCACTACGGATACGGTCCAACTCCGAGTGATGCCGCCTGCGGCGATGGATTTCCCAATCTGGGAGAACATCGTGTTCCCAATTTGGAAAGCTTCTACAGGCTCCTATGCAGATCATCGCTCGCCGAACTCTCAAGCTCTTCTGGGAGTGCTTGCCGCAAGCTGAGACGTCACTTGTGCTCTGGTATGCGCGCGTGGCGAAGGCGGCGTGGACCAGCCCTCAGGACGTGAACGCGACCTTCGGGACTGCCGTGGATTTTCATAGGGGACAACCGCCTGATCTTCGATGTCGGTTGCAACAGGTTCCGACTCATCGTCCACGTCGCCTATCCATTTCGTCGGGTGTTGATCAAGTTCGTGGGCACTCACGCTGAATATGACGCCATAGATCCGGAGACCATTTGATGGACATTCGACCGATCAAGACCGACGCGGACTATGAGTGGGCGCTGGCTGAAGTAACACGCTATTTCGAGCAACAGCCTGAGCCGGATTCAATGGAAGGAGACCGCTTCGACGTGCTCTCGGACCTCATCGCGGCCTATGAGGAGCGGCACTTCCCGCGGCCGGATGCCGATCCCGTCGAGGCGCTGCGCGTCTTCCTTGAAGCGACTGGGCGAACGCAGAAGGATCTTGCTGCGCTGTTCGGCTCCGCACCGCGCGCATCGGAAGTCCTGCGCCGCAAGCGAGCCCTGACCGTCGATATGATCGGCAAGTTGAGCAAGGAGTGGGGTATGCTGGCGGATGTCCTGGGGCAGCCTTTCAGGTTGGTGGCGTAAGACGTCCCCAAGTGGGATGGTGCGGGTACCATCAAGCTCGATTTGCGAAGGCGGGCCGATCAGTGGAGACATTGAGATCCACAATGTCCGCCTTTCCGGGCATTACGCGATCGGGGTGATGTCATTCCCGATCACACGAGTTAGTTCTGCATCAAGGATGTCGCGAGTGCGCGCATGACCAGATCAGGCAGCGCCACCTCCAAAGCCCGGAAATGATCATTCAGAGCGCCCTCGGCCGCCTCCATTCTTCCGTCGGCCAGCGCCGAGGTCAGGGCGGCGAGGGAGGCATGCAGCGGCACGGTCAGATCGGATGATCGATAGGCGCAGCGGCGAACATGATGAGTCCGCTCGCACAGATCGGCCACGTTGCGCTCGATCACATCGCTGCCCGTCCATCCGCTCATGCCGATGAAGAGGGCTTCGGTCCGGCGGGTCAGCGCAATAGCCGTCCTTGGGTCGCAGGGTGGGAAGGGTGGAGGTCCCATCTCGGGCAAGGGTCGCAATGATGCCTGACGAGCGACCACTTCGAGACTGTGTCGGAGGAGTATCTGCAGGAGGTCGTGGATTTCCTGCATTTCGCGCAGACGCAATTCGCGAGCGAAGAAACCTCGCGCGGGAACAGCGGCAATATGGCCTTCGGCATGCAGTCGGATGAGCGCTTCGCGAACGGGCGTGTTGCTGACCTTCAACTGGTCCGACAATTCGACGACGGCCAGATGCTGACCAGGACGGAACCTGTAGAGGAGCGCCCGTGTCTTCAGGGCGCGGTAGACCTGATGCCGCCGGTCCCCGCCGAGACATCCTGATGGCCGCGATCCCGGGTGAAATCGGTCCCCGTCACGTTTCATCCTCGCGTCCACGACTCCCTGCCTCAAAGAACCATCAGGTCGCGGGGATAGGGCGTGAGGTAGTCGAAACCGTCCTCGGTCACGACGATGGAGTCGCCGATCCGTCCGCCGCCCTTGCCGGGCACGGTGATGCCGCCATCGACGGCAAAGGTCATGCCGGCACGCAGCTCCCGCGTCTCGCCGCGCTTGAGTTCCGGCGCCTCCAGCAGCGACATGCCGACCGAGCGGCCGGTTCGATAGCCCGGAGAGAAGCCGGCCGCCGCATAGGCCTCTTCCGCCGCGGCATTGACCGCCTCGCAGCGTATGCCGGGGCGGATCGTGGCCAGTGCCGCGCGCTGGGCGGCCAGAGCGGCTTCCTGGATGCGCGCCTGCTCATCGCTCACAGCCCCCGCGAAGAACTGGCGGTCGAAGCCGAGCTTGTAGTTGCGGAAACTCACCATGCCGCAGAAGCACAGATAGACCGGATCGCCCAGCTCCAGCGGTCGCACGGCGGCGCGGCGATGGACCATGCACGTGTCCGTGCCCGATTGCAGGATCTGCAGATTGTGGATCAGTGGCGAGACATAGCGGTCCTGCGGATCGCGCAGCAGAGATGCGGCACGGCGCGTGCCGGCCTGCATGGCGGCGAGTGCGATCTCATACTCGGGCACGCCGGGACCTATCGAGTCCGCGGCCGCATCCATCATGGAAACGGCAATCTCGCCGGCCTGGCGCATGATAGCAATTTCGTCCGGAGACTTGATCATGCGCTGCTCTGCGATCAGCGGAGCAATATCCGTCAGGATGCGAGCGGGAAGTTGCTCCCTGATCTCTGCGGCGATCACATTCGGTAGCCGGGCCGCTTCGATCCCGATCTGCGTGGCCGTTGCGGGGCTGCCCAACAGGCCAATGAGCAGGTCCCGCCATTCCCGGCCGCCGTCGGTCCATGGCCGGATGTCGCCGACCCAGCTCATAGCGGCACACATTTCCGACTCCATCAGCGGCGTGACGATGACCGGTGATTGGCCAGGTGCGACGATCATCAGCGTCGGGCGTCCGAACTCCATGCCGAGATAATTCCAGTACCCCCCGTAATAGGCGATCGAGTCCGGATCGCTGAGGACGGCGAGCCCAATTCCGGCGTTCTCAAGAGAGTGGGCAAGGAGATGCACGCGGACCTCAAAGGGGCTTGTCATTTTCCACCTGTATGCAGCTATGATGTGTGCAACGATAATGAGGCGAAAAATGCCTTGTCAATCTGTCGATATGCCAGATATGCAGAATAGACCGCATCTAAGCTGCATACATCATGGAGTGGGAAACGTGCGTGAGATCAAGAGCGATGCCGGACGCCATCACCGGGCAAAGATCGGGTTCATACTGCTGGCGATGGAGCAGACCATCGAAGACGACATGTTCACGCTCCGTCCGAAGGGCGTGGGCATTCATTTCACCCGCGCGCCCATGGCGAACCGCGTCAGCGTCGACACGCTGGCGGCGATGGCGTCAGGCATTGCCGATGCCGCTAGCCTCCTACTGCCCGACGAGCCGCTTGATGTCGTCTGCTATGCCTGCACCTCGGGCAGCGTCGTCATCGGCGAGGAACGGGTCTTGGCAGAGCTGAACCGCGGCAAGCCAACGGCCCGGGCGACCTCGCTGATCACCTCGGTGATGCGGGCGCTGGAGGCGTTGAAGGTGCAGCGCATCGCCATCGCCACCCCCTACCTCTCTGAGGTCGATGCCATTGAGCGCAGCTACATGACGGCGCGCGGCTTCGATATCGTTCACATACAGGGATTGGGCATCGAGAAGGACGCCGATATGGTGAGGGTCACGCCGGAAGCCATTCTGGATTTTGCCCTCAGCGTCGATCGTCCTGAAGCAGAGGCGCTGTTCATCAGCTGTGGCGCCCTGCGCTCCCTCGACGTGATCGAGGAGCTCGAGCGCAGGCTCGGCAAACCGGTCGTGACCAGCAATCAGGCGATGATGTGGGACTGTCTGCGACTTGCAGGCGTCGCGGACCGGCGGGATGATTACGGCATTCTGCTTAGGGAGCATTGAGTGAGCGAAGGCGCGACGAGCGAGACCTCAAGGATACGAGCCCCGCGCGGCCAGGTGACGGATATCTATCGGGTCTTGCGCGATCGCATCTGTCTGCTGCGCTACCCACCGGGAATGCTGCTTGGCGAGCAGGAACTTGCCGAGGAGTTCACAGTCAGTCGCACGCCGGTGCGCCAGGCGCTGCAGCGGCTGGAATATGATGGGCTCACCGAGACCCGTAACGGCGTGGGAACCATGGTGACGGGAGTCGACCCGAACGCCTTCAACGATATCTATGCGTTTCGGTTGCGCCTGAGCGAAATGATGGGAGAGTTTCCTGCGGAAGGAGAGGTGCCGCGCGCGCTCTCCACGATCCTGGTTCTGCAGGGCCGACTGGAGGCTCTGAAAGGCCATCGGGACATGGAGGCGTTCTGGCAGCTCAATCACGAGCTCCATCACGCCACGAACCGACTCATCGCTAATCACGCTTTGCGTGAAACCCATGAGCGTTATTACTTCCAGGCGTCGAGGATATGGTACAGCGTGATCGAAGCCTTCTTCGAAGAGCAACTCGCTGATCTCGCCAGCGAACTCAGCGAGATCGCGGGCGCGCTTCGGGCCGGCGACATCAGGGCAGTCGGCTATATCCAGCGCAACCACATCGCCTTTGGCCTGCATCGTGTTGCGAGCGCGCACACTGCCGTTTGACGCTGCCAGCTCTGGCCGGACGGACGATGTCCCATGCGGCCAGATGAGTTTACATATTATAGTTGATAAACTTGGCATGGCGGAATTGCGATCGGTCTGCGCATGGATATGCGCAAGCTGGTCGGACGAAATTTCGCCCGCCTGCGTCAGGCCAAGGACCTGACGCAGGAACAGGTTGCCGAGCGCTCGGGGCTGAGCCAGCAGTATCTCAGTGGTCTCGAACGCGGCCGACGCAATCCGACGATCATCACGCTTTATGAGCTGGCACGTGCTCTCGATGTCAGCCATGTCGAGTTGGTTCTCCCACGGGACGAGAAGTGAGGGGTGCCGGTGTGACCCCGGCCATGAGACCGGGGCCCTGATCCAGGAGAGGTCTTAGTCGCTGCGGCGCCCGTTGGGGCGGGACCAGATGAGGGAGAAGTTCTCGCCGTCCTCGTCGTCGAAGAGGTTGGCGTAGATGGCGGCGGTGAAGCTCGGATCGTCGAGCTTGAGGCCCAGATAGTCGCGGCCCTCGGTGGAGCGCTTGGACCAGGCGGCCCCGATCTCGGCGCGGCCGACCAGGACCCGGTGGCTGGGGGCGTTCTCGCCGGTGGCGCGGGTGTCGGGGATGATGCGCACGCCCCGGGCCTGCACGCCGAGGGTGACTATGTCGCCGGTGAACTCGTTGGTGCCGGTCTTCTTGAAGGTGCCGATGGTGGCCATGTTCCGTCTCCGTCCTGTCTTCTGAGCCCGCACCATTGCGGCCTCGATGGCGATCTGCAGGCCGGAGGCGAGCGACGCCACATCGCCTCGGGGACCCCGTCGCGCTCGCGCGATGGGGTGAGGATTGCGACCGCAGCGCAGCGGAGGACGGCATAGGCGCGACTTTATTGCTTCGCGAGGAATGACGGCGATCCGGGGTCCCCGCGCAGCGCGCGGGGTGGGCGTCGGTAGGGGAAGAAAGTCGGGACCAGCCGTTGTGGCATAGGTGCTCGAGGCGCAGCCGTCCTTCGGCCAGATCAGGCCATTGAAGAGGCCGTTTGGAGCGGGCACGGGCGGATGGATGAGGGAGACGGTTTGGCCTCGCGCCGGATATCGAGACCCGACAAGTCAGCATCGGCGGACGATACCCTGAGCTTGGCCAAGCTGCGCATTCCCCGTCCCTCCAACGTAGCGAATGCTCTGCCCCAAGAGGTCTTTCGGCTGCGACGCGGCCGCCGTCCTCCACGCGCACCAATCTTGCCGTATCAGAAGGCGAAGCCGGCGCGCCGGATCTCCGCTCCCTCCCGGCCCAGCCAGGTGACGCGGACGATATGCCGTTCGCTGTCTGGTGCGCCGAACGGCTATCGCGGCGTCAGGGAGGGGAGCTGTGTCCGTCAGAAGGGCGGAACGCCTTCCTTCCGGTGATGCGCACAAAGGCGACGATGCCGACCACGCCGGCTCCGATGATCGAAAACACCATCTGCCACGTCTGCGAGGGCATGGTGTGCTTCACGATGCCATGGGTGGCGTGGAAGCCTGCCGCCACGGCCGGCACGACGAACACGGCGGCGATGAGCAAACGCGCCCAGATCGGGCGGACGATCGCGAACAGGAACTGGCCGAGGGCGTAAGTCAGGCGAGCGGCGGCAAGGCCGACAACAACGCCGAGCCATCCGGCACCGGTACCATAGGCCCATGTGCCCGCCGTGATGCCCGCAAACAGCGGCAACGCGAATACAGCCAGCGTGAAGAGCAGCCAGCAGAGGAATGCGATCGTCGCCATGCTGAGGAAAATGCCGATGAAGATCATGGGGGCGGCTCCATAAAATCAGATCGATGCGCCTCCACCACCTCAGTCACACCAGCACGATGGGCAGAGTTGGCAGCAGTCTCGGTGTGGAGGCGACCGGCCACCATTCACAGCCGCCTGTTCGCCTGCTCATGATGGGAAGGGGTCGATTTCGCGGATGATCGCGGCTTCGTCGCCGTCATATTCGGCCGCCGGGGTGACAGAGAGCGTGCCGTCGCCGGCGCGGAAGATGACGACGGTGGCCATCAGGGTGGTGGCGAGGCTGAAGGCGAAGGCGTGAGCGATCTTGGCGGACATCGACCTGGCTCCTGCGCGAGCGGAGGTCCATCCCCCGCTGACAGGCGCCCGAAAGGGCCGGCCGTTGGCCGCAATCACCGCGTGAGGCGCAGCCGGAGCGGCGGCACGCGCAGCGTAGTCCGACCCTTAATGGGTTGATGGCGTCAGGCCATCGGCTGGACCCAAGGATCAGCGTCGTGAAGCGGGGGTGGTCGTCCGGTCAGGAGACCGTGATGGCAGGTTGCCGCGCTGGCAGGTCGTCAGCGGTCCACGTTCCACGGATTGATGACCGCCACACCGGCGGCGTCGAACGCGCTGGTATCGCGCGTGGCCACAGTGAAGCCCCGGGAGGCTGCGATTGCGGCGATATAGCCGTCGGGCGTCGGAAAGCCCTTGCCGGCCGCACGAGCCTTCACGGCGAGGTCGGCATAGCGTCGTGCGGCAGCGATATCGAACGGCAGAACGCGATCGGCGAACAGCTCCATCACCCCATCCAGGGCTTCGGTCAGCCGGTCTTTGCGCTTGCCCGCAGGCAGCGCACCGATCCCGAACAGCAGTTCGGCAATGGTGACGCTGGAGAGATAGAGCGTCTCGGCCGCCTGCTCGTCGAGCCACGCCCGCACGGCGTCGTCGGGGACCGGCTTCATCGCCTCCGATATGACATTGGTGTCGAGAAGGATCATTCGAAGCTCATGGGCTCGGCGGGCGTCCTGTCGCGCGCCGGGCTGAGGGCGTCGATGTCCTCATTGGTCAGGCCGAGGCGGCGGCTGCGCTCCGCGAGCGCCGTGCCGAGCCGGAGGCGCGTGTCAGGGCGGACGGCGGTCTCAAGAATGTCGCGCATCTCGGCTTCGGTGCTGCGGCCATGCTGTGCCGCGCGCACCTTGAGGGCGCGGTGTGTCGCCTCGGAGAGGTTGCGGATCGTCACGGCTGGCATGATGGCGCCTCCAGTAGGGCTGATAGCGTTGATAGCAAAATAGGGAATTTGCCATCATATTCAAGATGGCGGGTCGGGCAGCGCTTATGCGCCACCAGACGCGAACCGATAGACCGGAATGCCCATCTTGCGGGCCTTGTCGGCCAGATTGTCCTGAATGCCGGTGCCGGGGAAGATCACGACCCCGATCGGCACGACGTTCAGCATCTGGTCGTTGCGCTTGAAGGGCGCGGCCTTGGCGTGCTTCGTCCAGTCCGGTTTGAACGCCACCTGCGGCACCTTGCGGCTGTCGGCCCAGAGGGACGCGATCTTTTCGGCGCCCTTGGGCGAGCCGCCATGCAGGAGCACCATGTCCGGGTGCTTGGCGTGGATCTGATCGAGCTTGGCCCAGATCGGCCTGTGATCGGCGGTGTCGCCGCCAGAGAAGGCGATCTTCGGCCCGGCGGGCACAAGCACCTCGGTATCGGCACGCCGCCGGGCGGCGAGGAAATCCCGGCTATCGATCAGCGATGCGGTGAGGTGGCGATGGTTGACCCTTGATCCGGCGCGTGGTGTCCAGGGAGAGCCGGTGGCGATACGGTAGCGGTTGGCGGCGGCCTCGCGGAAGGCTTCCATGCCATCGCGCCGGCCGATCAGGTTCATGCCGATGTCGATCCGGCGCTCGAGCTCCAGTGACTTCACCTCCGAGCCGTCCTGTTCGCGCTGAAGCTGCTTCTGGGCCTGCTCGTTGTCGTCGAGCTTCTGCTCGATCCGGGCCACGGCGCGGTGGAACATGTTGACGGTCGACCAGAGGAGATTGGGGAGGTCGGGGTCGAGGCCGGTGTCGGTGACCGTGGCGACCAGGGCGTCGAAGATGTCGGCAACGGCGCCTTCGATGAGGCGGTCCTCCGGTGGCGGGCGCTGGTCGCGCTCGTCCTCGGAAGGACGATGGCCGTGGATCTGCAATTCCTGGATCAGGTGGTCGGTCGGGGATGACACGTGGTGCGGCTCGTGGTCGTCATGCGCGCTCATGGGATGCTCCGTCGGTTTAGACCGCCTGCCGTGGCGGCCTTCATGGCGACGAAGCCGTCGGGCGGGACGGACCTGCACCCGGAGCGCGGGCATGGTCCCGAAAGTGGGAACCGGTTTCGGGACAAGACCATGCCGTAAATGCGCCTAGGGCCGCAGCGCCAGCGGAGGATGGCGATAAGCCGGCGATTTTGCTTCGCGATGGAAAGGCGTTGGTTCGGGGTCCCCGCGCGGCCTGCCGCGTGGGGTGGACTTGCGCCGCCGGAAAATCGTCGGCGGCAGCCATTGCCGATCCGGCCCGGCTGACGGCCGATCGCCCTCTCGAAGGCGCAAGGCGCGGTCCTCTTGCCGTGACTGACGCATCCTTGCGGGTATGGCAGCCACGTCTCGCGGTTCAGCCCGTTCCGGCTATGGGACCAGGCTCAGGAAGCGCGCCACGTCCTCCGGGGCGAGTTGCATCCGAACACCCGTCCGGAGCGCATCAATACCGAGCCGCTGGAGATCCTCGTTGAAGTCCCCGAGCACTGGCGACAATGGGATGGCTTCGATCCCCTCGGCATTCGCGCGTTCCATCAGCATGTCCCGCGCGGCGTCTCCCGCCGGATCGTTGTCGCGGACGATGTAGAGCCGCCGCAGCCTCAGTGGGAACAGGATGGCGGCCAGATGCGCGGCCGAGAGCGCGGGCGCCATCGCCATGTTGGGCAGAACCTGCCGGATCGACAGCATGGTCTCGATGCCTTCGCCCGCTGCCATCATGCTGTCGGGCCCGCCGATGCGAACGGTAGACCCGAGCAGATCGCCCATCGCCTTGCGCGGCGTATTGACCGGAGCCTTATCTGAGCCGTCGGGTGCGAGCCAGGTGCGGTGTACGCCGGTTATCCTGCCGGTGAGATCGGTGACGGCGGCGATCATGGCGGGCCAGGTCTCGGTCGGGCCGTCATCAGGCTTGTAGTAGCAGCGTGGATGAAAGCGCAGGTTTCCGGTTCCGTGCAAAAGCGTAATGCCGCGTCGGCGCAAATACGTCTCTGCAAGGGTCCCGGCGAGGGGCTGCGCCATGGCGAACAACCGGCGAGCCGCTTCGACGGACCCTGACGGGGCCGGCGTGACAAAGCGACGTGGTGCTGAGGGCTCCGGTTCGGGATGCGGCAGGCTGAGAAACGTCCGCGCTTCCTTGGCAACATCTGCGAAGTCGAGGAGCCCCAGCGATCCGCGGATGACGTCGAGAAGATCGCCATGTTCGCCGGTGGCGGCATCGGTCCATTTGCCCGCCGGCCCCTTCGCGGATGCCTGGAGCCGGACAAAGAGCGAGCGGCCGGGCGTGTTTCTGATATCGCCGACCAGCCAGTAGCGGCCCTCCCGGCGCCCGTTGGAGAGATAGTGGCGGCAGACGGCTTCGGCCCGATCGGCGAGCCGGCGCGACAGATCGTGAGCAATCCCGGACATGGCGAGCTTTTCAAAGACAAAGGCCCGCCGACAGAGCCGGCGGGCCGAGGTTCAGGATCGTGTTGAGGGTTACTCCGTCGCCACGGCAGGGGAGATGTCCGTGGTGTCTTCAGTATCCTCAAGACTCTCGTCTTCGCCCATGGCCGTTGTGCCGTCCTGCGCCGCCGTATCTTCGCCAACGGCGGGTTCGGCTCCGCGCAGCGGTTCCGGCAGCCAGCCGGTATCGGCCAGCAGTGCTTCCGCCTCGCGGGCCATTTCGCCCTTCTTCAGGTGCGCGATGCGCTCCGCCACACGCGCCCCCTTCGCCTCGCTCACCGCCAGCAGAATGCGGGCCTTGGTCACGCGCCCGAGGAAATTGTCCACGGTCGGCTTCCACCCGGCGGCCGCCATGTCGAGGTCGACGGCGCGGGCGAGCTGGTCGGCATGGTTGAGCGCGCGCGGGCGCCGGTTCCAGGCCTCAAGAACGGCGTTCACCGACAGGCTCACCACATGGGCGAACAGGCCGGAGCGGCTGTCGCTGTCCCAGTCCCGCAGAGCCTCCCACAGATCGGCCGAGTCCTTGGGCAGAACCTTGGCCCAGCCCTCATGCCGGGCGTGGATCGCCGCGGCCGATGCGCTGTCGTTCAGCCCTGGCGCCTGCGCGCTGAACGCCACGCTCTTCAGGTCAAGTTCGAGGCAGCTATCCGAGCCGTAGCGGTAGAAGCTCTTCAGCGTCAGGGCATGCAGGGCGGCGAGGAAGGCGACGTCCGGCCGCTCGCCCAGCGCCTGGCGCAGGCCGAGCGTGCGATGCGAGGTCAGCTCGGTCATCAGCCGGTCCGACAGCGCCGACAGCCCTTCGTCCTCCTCGGGCTCGGGCGCGTCTGCCGTGACGGCCTCGCCGGTACCCATGACCGCCGCCGCGATGTGATGCGGGCCGGCGTCTTCCGCGACGACTTCGGGCTCCACCGGCAGTTCGTCCTCGGGCCGCACATAGCCGCGCTCAATGCGCAATGCGCCATCATGGCCAATGCTGACGAAGGCGCCCGCGCGCGCCACCTCCAGCGGATCGAAGGTGATCGGGCGGGTCTCCAAGGCTTCGATCGCCGTCTCGAGCTCGCCAAGTCGCGCGTCGACCTCCTCTGGCAACTCGTCCGCCTCAGCGTATTCCGTGGACAGGCGATCATATTCCGCCTGAAGAGCGTCGCGGCAGGTCTCCTCTTCGGCGGTGAGCAGGACGGTCTCACCGCGCAGCTGCCGCAGGCCGTAGGTGTGGCCATAAGCGAAGTCCGGGGCCATCTCGACCCACTTCCATCCCTCGGCAGCGACGGCATCCGCCTCGGCCTTGAGCTTCTCGGCCACCAGCCGGTCGACGAGCGCGACATCCTGCAGCCAGCCGCCGTCGTCGCCCTGGAACAGGTCGCGCAGGATGATGCCGCCAGCCTCGACATAGACCTCGAGGCCGATGAACTGGGCGCGCTTGTCACAGGCGCGGACAGCACCCTCGGTCAGCATGCGGCGGATGGCATAGGGCTGCTTGTCATAGGAGGTCTTCAGCCGCTCGAAGACCTGTTCCTGGCGCGCATGGTCGCCGGACACGGTGAAGGCCATGAGCTGGTCGAGCGTCAGGCCGTCCTCGGCATAGACCTCCAGCAGCACCGGCGAGATCGAGGCGAGCTTGAGGCGCTGCTTCACCACGCCGACGGAGACGAAGAAGGCGGCCGCGATCTCTTCTTCGGACTGTCCCTTCTTGCGCAGGGCGAGGAAGGCGCGGAACTGGTCCAGCGGATGCAGCGGCGCGCGCTGGATATTCTCGGCGAGCGAATCTTCCTCGGCGATGCCGCCCTCCCGGATGACGCAGGGCACCGGCGCGGTCTTGGCGAGGCGCTTCTGCTTCACCAGCAACTCCAGCGCCCGGTAGCGGCGCCCGCCGGCCGGGATTTCGAACATGCCGGTCTCGACGCCGGCGTCGTCAACGACGGGCCGGACGCTTAGGCCCTGCAGCAGGCCGCGGCGGGCGATATCCTCGGCCAGTTCCTCGATCGAGACCCCGGCCTTGATGCGCCGGACGTTCGACTGGCTGAGCAGGAGCTTGTTGAAGGGGATGTCACGCGAGGGCGAGAGCGTGATCTTCTGAACATTGGTCGCCATGGAAGGCACCTCCGCGACGGGCGGCCGGGAGCCTCTCTCTCGGCCTTCCAACCCGTCACGAAGCGCCGCGCCGCCCTCTTACTCTGGAGGGCGACGCCGCAGAACCGCAGATCCGCACAAACGGAAAACCGCAAAGCCGGAAAGCCGGAGACACGGATGTCCGCATCTCCGGCTTTCCGGAAATCAGGCGGCCCGATCGAGCAGCTTCTTGGCCCGGCCCTCAAAGTCGAGCCGCGCATCCTGGTGGGGCTTGTCGCGTGCGACCGCGGTAATGCCCTGCACGAAGTCGAAGATGCTCTCGGGCTTGCGCCCTTCCTCGGCCAGCACCGTGTCGATGATTTTGGCGGTCTCGGCCCTGGTGAAGCCCCGGTTGCGCAGGAAGTCGCTGCGGTCCTCATCGGTGCGCGCGACGATCTTCTCCCGTGCCGCCTTGATGCCGTTGACGAAGGGCATCGGCGAGGAATTAGCGAAGCGGGTGAGTGCCGGCGCCGCCTCATGGGCAAAGCGCGAGGCGGCGTATTTGGAGTGGCGGATGGTGATCTCCTGGAAATCCTCGACGCCCCAGAGATTACGGTTCTGGCACACGGCACGCAGATAGAAGCTCGCGATGCCGAGCGTCTTGGCGCCCACCTCCGAGTTCCAGCAATAGAAGCCCCTGAAATAGAGGTCCGGCGAGCCGTCGGGCAGCCGCCCGGCCTCGATCGGGTTCAGATCGTCGACCAGGAACAGGAAGACGTCGCGGTCGGAGGCGTAGAGCGTCGTCGTGTCCTTGGTGATGTCGACCTGCGGATTGTAGATTCCCGTCGACCAGTCGAGCACGCCCGGCACCTTCCAGCGCGTGTCGCCGGTGCCGTTGCCGGCGATGCGCTGCACCGCCTCGACCAGCTCGTGATCATAGATCCGGCCATAGTCGGGGCCGGTCACCGCGCGCAGCTCGACGCGGCCATTGGCAGTTTCAAACGTCTTGATCTGCTCGGCGCGGTGCGAGGTCAGGCCATATTGCAGATTGATGCCGGCCAGCGCGGCGGGAAGCTGGCGCAGATACGCGGCCGGCGCCCCGATCTGGGCCGCGAGCTGGCCGAAGGACCAATGGTTGGGCTCGACGGGCGCATCCGCCCCGGGCAGCACCAACGCCAGCCGCTCGGCATTGGAACGGCTCGCCTCCACATGGATGCGGGACGTCTCCACCAGGCGCGACCGGCTGTGATCGGCCCGGCCCCGCACCATCGCGGCCAGTTCGCCGAGCGACAGGAAGCGCTCGTCATCCGGCCGGGAGAACCATTCCGACGACACGCGCCCGACCCGCTCGCCGCGCGTGACATCCACCGTATAGCCGGCGCGGACATCACGACCGGCATCCAGAACCTGCATGTTCATGGGGATCACCCTCCATGACGGGCGCCGGAAGCCTCTCTCCCGACCTTCAAACCGTCACGGAAATCCGGTCCGGCCTCTCACTCGTGAACTCGACGGTCATCGCTTTCCACTGCGAGCCCCGCGAGTATACGACAGCACCCGCACCCAGCGTGCTGTGTTGCCGCTTCAGGCTATGAAGGCCGAATAATGCGGAGCCTTGAATCATTGATACCCAATTAAATATCCCAGTAGGACAAATACTCGGATAAACGTATTGTATTTCAATTTATTAGCTGATTTAATGTCATGATACATAACCACCCGAGCGGCGATCCCACGCCGTCCAATGCCGACATCCAGATGACCAAGACCATCATCGATGTGGCCAAGCCGCTCGGCATCGAGGTGCATGACCACATCATTGTCGGCAAGGACGGCCACGCCTCCCTGCGCGGGCTGCGGCTGATCTGAGGTTCAAATCAGCGCGCGCCGGAGAGCGGGCGGGCCTCCGGGTCGATCTGCCGCGCGGCGCGCAGGCCGGATTCGATGGCGCCTTCGACCCAGCCGGTCTTCAGCGTGGTGAAATCGCCGGCGAAATGGATGCGCCCTTCCGGGGCGGTCCATTCCTTCACCATCCAGCCGCCGCCGACCGGCGTCGAGCCGAAGGAGCCGCGAATCCAGGGCTGTTCGCTCCAGGCGAAATCGCTGACGCTGACGACATCGCCGAGCAGGCCCGGCAGGTCCTGCTGGAAGATGTCCACCACCTGCTGCGCCCGCACCTCGCGCGGGGCGGCGAGCACGCGGTCGGCATTCTCGCCATTGAGGTAGAAGAAGCCGCTGCCATGGCCGCCGGGCTCATTGCCGGTGATGTCGATGAAGCGCTCCCACGGCCGGTCGCCGCCGGCCATCGGCCAGCCGCGCACATTATGGGCGAGCCAGGTCGGCTCCCGGGTCTTGACGATGACCTTGACCGTCTTGTCCCACTCCATCTCGGCGAACATGCGTGCCTTGCCGGCGGACCAGGCGGGCGTGACCTCGACCTCATCCATCACGCTGAAGGGAATGGTGGAGACGATGGCGTCGCCGGTGAATTCCTTGCCGTCCTTGGTGCCGACGCGAATGCGCGGGCCGGTCTGGTCGATGCGGACTACCTGCGCGTCGAGCACGATATTGCTACGGCCGAGCGCGTTGGCCATCGCCATCGGCAGGCGGTTATTGCCGCCCTGGATGCGGAACACGTTCTGGTCGCCGAAATGATAGGCGAGATCGGGAATGATGCTGAGCGTCTGCGCGTAGGGCGTAAACAGCCCGGCATTGGCGGCGAGCAGCTTGAGGAAGGCGGGCGAGGCGCCCACCGGCCGCAACAGGTCTTCCAGCGTGATGTCGTCCAGCCGGTCCAGCAGGTCCTCGTCCGGCCAGTCGGGGCTCAGCACGGTGTTGGTGTCGAGCCCGGCGCGGAACAGATAGCGGTTGAGATTGGCGGAGACGGTGACGTTGCGTTCTTCCGACGTCAGGTCCCACGGCCAGTTGGTGATGTCGGCGGATTTCGCGGTCTTGCCGTCGACCATGTAGACCGGCAGCCCGTCATTCAGGCTGAGCAGCGGCAGGTTGAAATGGCGCACATAGTTCAGCACCAGCGGCATGTCGGAACGGAAATGGCCGCCGCCGGCCTCGGTGAACATGCCGTCGCCCAGCGGCAGCGACAGCAGCCGGCCGCCGATGCGTCCCTGCCGCTCGATCACCGTCACCTTGTGGCCGCGCCGTTGCAGCGCGAGCGCGGCGGTGAGGCCGGACATGCCGGCGCCGAGCACCAGAACCTCGATGGGGCGGTCGGTTCGCGCCTGCGCCCGTGCCGGGGCCGCCAGCGGCGGGGCGGCGAGGGCTCCCAGCGTCGCGGCGGTGCCGGCCAGCAGTGCGCGGCGCGAGAAGCCACGGGGGGACGTGTCGGTCGTCATCGCTTGGAGCTCCGCCTGGCCTTTACGGCATGTAGCAGGAGATAGTTCAAAAGTCTCGCATCGACCGGCGCGGCTCAGGGCCGGCTGAGCAGCAGCGGCGTTCCCTCGTCGGGCGGCACCTTCTCCCAGCCGCCATCTTCCTGCGCGGCGAAGCGCAGGCCCTCGCCGCGCGCGGTGAGCAGCACCAGGCTGCCGCCGTCAAGCCGCCAGCGGTCTGGCGCCAGCGCCGCCAGCCGCGCGGGACAGCCAGCGGCGAGCCGGGCGCGGTAGGTGCCGCCGCCGGCCTCGGCATTGGTGAGTTCGAGCCGGCACAGCGGCTTGCCCGCCTGCTCGGCCATATCCCACATGCCGACGAGATCGGCGGCGTGGAGGGCGGGGTCGGCAAGGCGCGGATTGACGAGGAAATACACCCCATCGCCCTCGCGCAGCGCCTCCCAGGTGCCGCCGACGCCTTCGGTGAACTCCGCCACCAGCGCGCCGTCCGGCCCCTGCAGCCGGATGGCGTTGCCGGGGCCGGGCGACCAGGAAGCGATATCGACGCTGAACAGAATGGTGCCGGCGCAGGCCTGCCGGTCGAGGGCGACCTCGAAGCGCGCCGGGCTGCGAGCCCGGCCCTGCGGTTTGTCGGACAGGGTGAGAAGACAGACCCGGTCGCCATCGGCATTGGTCAGCCGATACTCGGCCGCGAGCGTGGCCGGCGCGGGAATGTCGCTCTCCTGCGCGCGCGCCGGTGACGCGTGAACAAGCGCGAGCACGCCGGCGGCGAGCGCGGCGGCGACACGCGGATGGCGGCGGGCGGGGCGGTGGGGCGCCGGCATGCGCGTCTCCCTCAGCCGGCCGGCTTCACGGGCGTTTCCGGCACCGGGGTCAGCACCGGCTTGCCGGCCGCCCAGGCAAGGAGATTGTCGACCACAAGCTGGCCCATGGCGTTGCGCGTGACATGGGTGGCCGAGGCGACATGCGGCAGCAGCACGACATTGTCCATGCCGATCAGCGCCTCCGGCACATGCGGCTCATGGGCGAACACGTCGAGCCCGGCGGCGGCGATCGTGCCGTCCTTTAGCGCCGTCACCAGCGCCGGCTCGTCGACCACCGAGCCGCGCGCGACATTGATCAGCACGCCCTTCGGGCCGAGCGCCGCCAGCACCTCGGCGTTGATCATGCGGTCGGTTTCGGGCCCGCCCGGCACGATGACGATGAGCGCGTCGACATCCCGCGCCAGCGCGACGAGCTCGGGATAATGGGTGTAGGGCACATCCGCGACCGGGCGGCGGCTGTGATAGGCGATAGGCCGGCCGAAGCCTTCCAGCCGGCGGGCGATGGCGCGGCCGATGCGGCCCATCCCGACAATGCCGAGCGTGCGGTCGCGCAGGGTGGCGGTGAGCGGGAAGCCGCCGGCGGGCCACTTGCCCTCGCGCAGATGACGCTCGGCCTGGGGAATCTGGCGGATGGTGGCGAGCAGCAGGCCGATGGTGAGGTCGGCCACCTCGTCATCGAGCACGCCGGGGGTGTTGGTGACCACCACGCCGCGCCGGCCGGCGGCCTCGGCATCCACGGAATCATAGCCGACGCCGAAATTGGCGACGATTTCCAGCGCCGGCAAACGGGCCATCAGCGCGTCGGTCACCCGGCGGGCACCGCCGCCGGTGGAGCCGACCCCGGTGGCCACCGCGCGGATGCGCGGGCCGACGTCCGCCAGCGTTGCCTCGGCGTCCGGCGCGTCGAGCCGGTGAACGGTGAAGTGCTCGTTCAGCTGCGCCTCGATCATGCCCATCATCGGGCCGGTCTGGAGAAGGTCGGGGCGGCCGGACATGGGGCACTCCTGCGCGGAAAGGGGCCGACATTCCTCACCAAAGCCGGGCCGGTTTCAAGCCCGATTCGGCGGAAGGCGCCTTTGGCGTTCAGGCGGTCTCTTCCTCGGCCGCGTCCTCGGCGTCCTCCTCCGCCTCGCTCGTCGTGGCGCCGAGCTGGGTGGAGAGGTTGCGGTCGATCTTGCGCAGCATCTTGCGGAAACGCTTGCGGTCCTTGCCGTCGAGGCCGGCGATCATCGTGTCTTCGATGGAGTCGGAAATGGCGTCGATCGCCTCGGCGCGGTGGCGGCCTTCCTCGGTGAGATGCACCCGCACCAGCCGGGCATCGCCCTCGGAGGCGCGGCGCACCAGCAGCCCCTGCGCGGAGAGGCGGCCGACCGTCTTCGACGCGGTCGGCGGGCGCACCTTCAGCGCGGCGGCAAGTTCGCTCATGGTGCGGCCGTCGCTTTCGCAGAGCAGCTTGAGCACCGTTTCCTGGCCGGGAAACAGCCCGATATCCTGAAGACGCCGTGCCGCCAGGGCGCGCTGAAGCCGCGCAACGTGATGAAGCCGCTGGCCAATCTTCTTGTCGAAGCCGTCTTTCATGGGCGTTCCTGCCATCCAATGCACGCCACGGTACCATTATCTAATGCGAAAATAACGCATTGCCGTGACACAAACACCGATGCCAGCGAAAGATTGCCCGGCAAAGAGGGCGCGCGGCGTCAGAGCCGGGCGAAACGGGCCTCGACCTTGGCGAGGAAGGCGGCGCGGCGCTCGGCACTGGCGGAATCCATGCTGTGCAACGCCAGCCATAGCTTGCGCGCGCGCGGGTGGATGATGCCGCCAATGCCGTCGAGCAGGATGCGCCGGCCGGGCTGGCCGATCCACAGCCACCAATACCAGGGCGAGCCGAGCGAACTCACCGCCGCCAGCACGCGGATATTGGTGAGCCGGCGTTCCAGCGAGCGAAAGGGTTTGGGCATGCCGAAGGTTTCGTGCGGCACCAGTACCCGTTCCAGCCAGCCCTTGAGCATGGCGGGCGGGCCGTACCACCAGGTGGGCGCGACGAATATGAGGGCGTCCGCCTGCTTCACCCGTTCGAGATGACCGGCAATGCGCACGGTGTTGAGGCCGGGTTCATGGTAGGCGAGCCGCTCGTCGCGGCCCATCACGGGATCGACGCCCTCCCCATAGAGGTCGAGAAGGTCCACCTCATGGCCGGCTGCCTTCAGGCCCCGGATCACCGCGTCGCGGACGCCGGCGGTGAAGCTCTCCGCCACCGGGTGGCAATAGACGACAAGCGCGCGCATCAGCTGGCCTCCCCGGTGCCTCGGCCTTCCAGCCCGGGGAACAGATAGGTGCGGCCGGTGGCAAAGTCGAAGTCGGGATTCTCCCAGGCGATCATCTTGCCGGGGTTCAGCAGGCCTTTCGGGTCCGCCTGGCGCTTGAAGGCGAGCTGCGCCGGGTCGGTCTGCTTCATGCCGCCTTCCTCCAGCGTATAGCGGTGCGGGTTGAACACCGGGATGCCCAACTTCTCATGCAGGGCGACGATTTCCTCCAGCCGCTCTTCGGAGGTAAAGCGCACCAGCGGCAGGCCGAAGCAGGTGACCTTGCCGTCGAAGCGCACGAATTCGAGATGCGCCGGCACTTCCTCGCCCAGCAGTTCATGCACCTTCGCCACCAGCCTCAGCTGCTCCGGGAAGGGATAGAGCGTCTGCAGATAGGTGATGGCGGGATCGACCCGCAGTGCGCGCAGCGTCGTGTGGTTCCAGGCGAGTTCATAGAGCGGTGGCAGGCCCTTCCGCTCCTCTGGCGACAGCAGATCGGAGCGGAACAGCATTTCCCCGCCCCAGCGGGCGGTGAAGCTCTCGAACGCCGCCCGGCCCATCGGCGCCAGCATCACCAGCACGATGTGCCGGCCGTCCGGCAGGAAGGGGCGGTGGCGCAAAAAACTGATCTGCGGGATGGGCGCGGCGATGACGGAAACGAGCTTCTTCAGCAGCGCGTCCTGTTCGCCCAACGCATTGGCATAGGCGGCGGCCTCGTTGAAGTCGGAAAAGCCGACAATCGCTTCGGTCCAGTCATAGGCGGGAGCGAGCGGCATCTCGATGTCGAGAATGATGCCGTTGGTGCCATAGGCATGGGCGACCTTCTGCACCTCCTCGCCGGTCAGGGTCAGGAGGCGCGGGCTCGCCTCCATGGTGGCGAGGCGCAGCGAGAGGATGTTGCCGAGGTCGCGCAGCCCGCCCCAGCTGATGGAGCCGACCCCGCCCGAACCGCCGGCGATGAAGCCGCCCACCGAGGCGGTGCGGTAGGTGGAGGGGTGCAGCCGCAGTTCCTGCCCGCTCCCCGCGCAGGCGGCGTCGATGTCCGCCAGCAGGGCGCCGGCCTGCGCCCGCACCCGACCGGGGGCGATGTCGAGCACCTTGTCGAGGCCGGAGAGATCGAGCACCAGCCCGCCCGCCAGCGGCATGGCCTGGCCGTAATTGCCGGTGCCCGTGCCGCGCGGGGTGACGGGTATGCCGAGTTCGAAGCAGGCGGCGAGGACGCGCAGCACCTCCTCCTCGCTGGTCGGAGCGGCGAGGATGTCGCCGACAACGCCGTCGAGCTGGCGCTTCAGCGTCGGCGAGTACCAGTAGAAATCGCGGCTCTTCTGCCGCAGCACGGCCGGATTGTCCTCAAGCCGGATGCCCGCCAGCCGGGCCTTGAGGGCGGCGATGTCATAGGTCACGCGGGCGCTCCATCAGATCGTCCAGCTCGGCATAGTCGGGCGGCGTGGTCGCAATCGCGCGTCCCGCGCGGAGCACGGTGCGCCCCGCCAGCGGGCGGGCGAGCCATTCATTGAGGCTGCGCGCGGGAAAGAGCGAGAGATCGGCGGGCGCTCCCTCGGCCAGCGTCCCGGCCGCCACGCCCATATGCGCCGCCGGCGCGCGGGAGATGAGCGCCGGCCCGTCGCCATGGGGATGGTCGAGATGGGCGATGCGGGCGGCCTCCCGGTAAACCTCGACGAGATCGAGGTCGCCATAGGCGTAGAAGGGGTCGCGCGCATTGTCGCTCGCCACCATGACAGGAATGCCGCGCGCCCTCATTTCCTGCAGCAGGGTGACGCCGCGCCAGCGCGGGGTGCGCCCAAGCTTGCGGTCCTGCAAATAGAGATTGCACATGGGCAGCGAGACGACGGCGATGCCGGCCTGTGCGACGCGGTCGAGCGTGCGGTCGATCTCGTCCTCGCCCTTCACCGCCAACGCGCAGCAATGGCCGGCGAGGATCGGCCCCTCGAAGCGGCGCTCCAGCGCCATGCGCGCCAGCAGATCGAGCCCGCGCCCCTCGCGGTCGCGCTCGTCCACATGCAGGTCGAGCCCGAGGCCGAAGCGCTCGGCCGCGTCGAACAGCCGGGCAAGGCCGGCTTCGAGATTTGGGGTGAGATAGGTATAGGCGCCGAGACGGCCGCCATGGGCGCGCACCATATCCAGCAACGGCGCGAAGGCGTCGTCGTCAAGCACGCGGTCGATGGCGATGAGGCCGACGGCCTGCAACTCGACCCGCCCGCGCCAGGCCTCGCGCATCTGGGCGAAAACCCGCCACGCGCCGGCGGCGCGCGGGCCGTCGGAATCGAGATGGGTGCGGATCGCCACCGTGCCATGGGCATAGGCGCAGCGCAGGCCGAAATCGAAGCGCCGGCTTATGTCCTCCTCGGTCCAGCGCGCCGTGCGGTCCGCATTCACCGCGTTCACCGCGCCGTCGAAACTGCCGTCGGGGTTCGGCGCCCGCTTCCAGATGAAGCCCTTGTCGAGATGGGTGTGGATGTCGACAAGGCCGGGCAGCACCAGCCCGCCCGAGAGGTCGAGCCGGGGGCCGGCCTCAACCAGCGCGCCGGCCGGGGCGAGACGGGCGAGGCGCGCGCCCTCCACCGCGATGTCGAGCCCCACCAGCCCTTCCGCATCCACCGGCCCGGCAAAAGCCGGGACGAGACAGGCGGGCACGCGCGCGTGACCGAGCACGAAGGCGGCGGGCGGGGCCTTCAGATCGAGCGTCACGTCCGGCCACCCAGTTCGCTTTCGTGCCAGCGCCGCAGCACCAGCCAGGACAGCAGGCTCAGCGCCGCATAGATGAGGATGCCGGTGAGCGAGATGAGCAGCAGCGCGGCGAACAGGCGCGGAATGTTCAGCCGATAGGCGGATTCGACGATGCGGAAGGCGAGGCCCGAGCCTTGCCCGGCCGAGCCGGCGGCGATTTCGCCGACCACCGCGCCGATCAGCGCCAGCCCGCCGGCAATGCGCAGCCCGCCGAGGAAATAGGGCAGGGCGGTGGGCAGTTTGAGCTGCGCCAGGGTCTGCCAGCGCGAGGCGCCGGAGAGGCGGAACAGGTCGCGCAGGTTCGGGTCGACCGAGTTCAGCCCCAGCGTGGTGTTGGACAGAACCGGGAAGAAGGCGACGATCCAGGCGCAGAGCAGCACCGCGCTGTCGGTGGAGAGGTAGATCAGCATCAGCGGCGCCACGGCGATGACGGGTGTCACCTGCAGAATGACAGCGATGGGGAACAGCGAGAACTCGACGATGCGGGCGCTGGCGAACAGCAGCGCCAGCGCGACGCCGCCGACCACGGCCAGCGCCAGCGCGGCCAGCGTGGTTTGCAGCGTCACCAGCATGGAGGCGAACAGCACCGAGCGGTCCTTGACCAGCGTCGCCAGCACCGCATCCGGGGCCGGCAGCACATAGGGCGGCAGGTTGTTGAGCTTCACCACCGCTTCCCAGCCGAGGATAAGCGCCGCCAGCACGCCGAGGGGGAGAAGCCAGCGCAGCGGCGAGGTGGCCATGCCCGCCTCCGCTAGCGCGCGTCCATCGCCCGGGCGAGGGCGAGGGAGGTTTCGCGGCACAGCGCCGCATATTCCGGCGAGGTGCGGAAGGCCTCGTCGCGCGGCTGGTCGGGGGCGATGGAAAGCTCCGCCGCCACGCGGCCGGGCCGCGCCCGGAAGACCAATATGCGCGAGGAGAGATAGACCGATTCGAACACCGAATGGGTGACGAAGACGATGGTGCAGCGCAGGCGCCGCCACACGTCCAGCAGATCATTATTGAGCTTGAAGCGGGTGATTTCGTCCAGCGCGGCGAAGGGCTCGTCCATCAACAGCAGGCGCGGCTTGGTGACGAGCGCGCGGGCGATGGAGACGCGCATTTTCATGCCGCCGGAAAGCTCGCGCGGATAGGCGTCGCGGAAGGCGGCGAGGCCGACCAGTTCCAGCGCTTCCATGATGGCGGGCTCGGCCTCGCGCCGGCCAACCCCGGCGAGTTTCAGCGGCAGATGCACATTGCCGAACACGCTGGCCCAGGGCATCAGGGTCGGTTCCTGAAACACAAAGCCGATGGCGTGGCGGTCCTGCGCGCGCCGGGCCTTCTCATCCGCGTCCCAGTCGAGCCGGCCCTCGCTCGGCTCGGCGAGGCCGGCGATGAGGCGCAGCGCGGTCGACTTGCCGCAGCCGGAGGGGCCGAGCAACGAGACGAACTCGCCCGCGCGGACCTCCATATCGAGCCCCTCCAGCGCGGTGACGCCGTTGCCGAAGCGCTTGCCGACGCCGGACAGGCGCAGCAGCGGCGCGCCTTCGCCGGCCGGGCTTGGCGCGATGTCCGACGGATGGGCGTTCATGCCCGGCCCACGCGGCGCGTGAAGGGAAAACCCCGCCTCATTTCGGCGCCAGCTCCTTGCCGACGCCCTTGTTGACGAATTGCAGCGTGTAGGACTTGCCGTAATCGATGCCCGGGGCCAGCACCTTGGCCTTCACCATCTTGTCGTAGAACGCCTTCATCCGCGCATCGCTCATGGCGCCGATGCCGAGCGTGGTCGTGTCGCCGGAATCGACGATGCCATATTCCTTCATCTTGGCGATGGAGAAGGCGATCATGGCGTCGGTCATCTCCGGATTGTCCTGCTTGATCAGGGCATTGGCCTTAGCATTGTCGCCATAGAGATAATTGTACCAGCCGATGATCGAGGCATCGACGAAGCGCTGCACGAGGTCGGGATTCTGCTTCACCAGCTCGGTGCGGGTCTCAATAGTGGTGGCATAGGTCTCGAAGCCGTAATCGGCGAGCAGGAACAGGCTCGGCTTGAATCCGCCCTGCTGTTCCACCGCATAGGGCTCGGAGGTGATGTAGCCCTGCATGGCGCTGTTCTTGTCGACGAGGAACGGCGCGGCGTTGAAGGTGTAGGGCTTCACCTGGCTCTCGCTGAAGCCGTAATCGGCGATCAGCCACTGGTAGTAGCTCGCCAGCCCCTCCTTGGAGATGAACAGCGTCCGGGTCTTCAGCTGCTCGAACTGCGTCACGTCGGGATGGGCGATAAGGACCTGCGGATCCTTCTGGAACATCGCGGCGACGACCTCTGTGGGGATGTTCTCCACCACCGAGGAGATCGCTTGCAGCATGTTGGCGCCCATATAGAAATCGATCTTGCCCACCGGCAGCAGCAGCCGGTTATTGGCCTGCGGGCCGCCCGGCATGATGGTGACGTCGAGCCCGTATTTCGCATAGGTGCCGTCGGCCACCGCCTGGTAGAAGCCGCCATGCTCGGCCTGGGCCACCCAGTTGGTGCCGAAGGTCACCTTGTCCGCCGCCCGCGCCGGGGCGGCCGTGAGCAGAGTGGCGAGGGCCAGCGCACCCAGCGCGGCGAGAGGGAAGAGGGAACGCAAGCGCGGCAGACGCGGGCGCATCGAAATCTCCATCCGGGCTAAGAAGGGCGGTGCGTGACGGAACCCATGCCCTCATGATAGGCGAGCTTAATCGCCATGCACATATGCTGTCGCGAGAGAACTGTGCATGCGCAGCATTGTCCGCCTTCGGCCCGGCGGAACGGAGAACCCCCCATGCTTCGCCATCTCGTGCCGCCCGCCATCCGCGCCCCCTTCGCCCGCTACAGCCACGCGGTGGAAATCCCCGCCGGCGCCCGGCTGCTGCTGGTCTCCGGCCAGCTCGGCATCACTCCGGACGATGCCATTCCCGAGGGCGTGGAAGAACAGGCCGCGCTGTGCTTCGCCGCCATTGAGGCCTGCCTCAGTGAGGCTGGCATGGGGCGCGCCGATATTGTGCGGCTCAACGCCTATGTCACCGACCGGGCTTATCTCGCCGGCTACATGGCGGCGCGCGACCGCTTCATCGCTTCCCCGCCGCCGGCTTCGACGCTGATGATCGTCTCCGGCTTCGCCCGGCCGGAATTCAAGGTGGAAATCGAGGCGCTGGCGGCCCGGCGGGATTGAGCCTAGAACGCCGCCAGCAACGACCGGAGCCGTGCCATGCCCCCCAAACGCTTCTGGACCGAACTCAGCTGGACCGATTTCGCCCAGGGCGACACGGAGAACTGGATCGCCGTGCTGCCGGTGGCGGCGGTGGAACAGCACGGGCCGCATCTGCCGGTGGGCGTCGACGCCTTCATCGGCGAGGGCTATCTCAAGGAAGTGGCGCGGCTGCTGCCGGAGGATATTCCCGCCCTGTTCCTGCCCATGCAAGCCATCGGCAAGTCGAACGAGCATCTCGATTTTCCCGGCACCCTGACGCTTTCGGCCGAGACGGTGATCCGCGCCTGGACGGAGATCGGCGAGAGCGTCCACCGCGCCGGTGTGCGCAAGCTGGTGATCGTCAATTCCCATGGCGGCAATGTGCCTATCCTCGACATCGTGGCGCGCGAGTTGCGCGCCCGGCTTGGCATGCTCGCGGTCATGGTCTCCTGGCATCGCTTCGGCTATCCCGAGGGCCTGTTCACCGCGCAGGAACGCCAGCACGGCATCCATGCCGGCGGGGTGGAGACCTCGCTGATGCTGGCCTTCCGGCCCGACACGGTGCGCGTGGACGAGGTGCGCGACTTTCCCCCGGTCACGCTCGCCATGGAGCAGGAATTCGCCTTTCTGCGCGCGGGCTCGCCGGCCGGCTTCGGCTGGATGGCGCAGGATATCCAACCCACCGGCGCGATGGGCGATGCCACCGAGGCGAGCCTTGAGAAGGGCGAGGTCTGCGCGCTTTTCGGTGCGCGCGCCTTTGTCGAACTGCTCGGCGATGTCCATCGTTTCGATCTGTCGCGGCTGCCGGCGGGGCCGCGCGGCGGGGTGGCCCGCTGATGGAAGGCTCGGTCGCGCGGGCGGCGTTCCATTCCCGCCCTCTCTCGCTTGACGCTGCCCGCGCCTATGCGGCACGGGTGCTGGAACGCTTCGGCACCTCCTCTGGCAATGCCGAGGTGACCGCCGACGCGCTGGTGCGCGCGGAGGCGGACGGGCTCGCCACCCACGGCTTGACCCGGCTGCCGAGCTACAGCGCCATGGTGGCTGCCGGCAAGATCGACGGCCATGCGGTGCCGCGCATGCGGCCCGTCGCCCCGGCGGTGCTCGCGGTGGATGCCGGCAACGGCTTTGCCTATCCCGCCCTTGCCCATGCCCTGCCCGAACTGGCGGCGATGGCGCGGGCGAGCGGGGTGGCGCTGATGGCGGTGCGGCGTTCCAGCCATTTCGGCGTCGCCGGCCAGCCGGTGGAGACGCTGGCGAATGAAGGCCTGGTCGGCCTCGCCTTCTCCAACGCCTCCGCCTCCATCGCCCCCTGGGGCGGAAAGCGGCCGGTGTTCGGCACCAACCCCATCGCCTTCGCCACGCCGCTGAAGGGAAGGGCGCCGGCGGTGGTGGACCTCTCCGTCGCCAAGGTGGCGCGCGGCAATCTGCTTGCCGCCGTGCAGCGCGGCGAGGACGCCATTCCCCCGGGCTGGGCCTTCGACCGCGAAGGCAATCCGACAACGAACGCCAAGGCGGGGCTTGCCGGCACCATGGTGCCGATGGGCGAGGCCAAGGGCACGGCGCTCGCCTTTGTCGTCGAGGTGATGGCGGCGGCGCTGACCGCTTCCACCTTCTCCTTCGACGCGCCGACTTTCTTCACCGGCGAGGGGCCGCCGGCCTCGGTCGGCCATGTGGTGATCGCCATCAATCCCGGCCTGCTGGCGGGCGATGCCTATCTCGACCATCTCGAACGCCTCGCGCTCGCCATCGAGAGCGAGCCGGGCGCGCGGCTGCCGGGCACACGCCGGCTGGTGAACCGTGAACGCGCGGCCCGCGAGGGCGTGACGCTCACCGTCGGCGTGCAGCGGGCGCTGGCGCAGATGGGGTTCGTCGACGGTTCGGAAGCGGCGGGGGCCTGACAGCCGAAAGGCCCGGACGGGCCGGGCCTTTCGTATTTTTCCAACGCCGGAGGCGCGTCGCTCACTTATAGGCGGCGATCGCCTTGAGGATCAGCTCGCGGGCGCGCTCGGGACCTTCCCAGCCGGCGACCGTGACCTTCTTGCCCTTCTCCAGATCCTTGTAATGGGTGAAGAAGTGGCCGATCTGCTCGATGATCAGCTCCGGCAGGTCGGCATAGGTCTTGATCTTGGAGTGGTACGGATAGACCGAGTCCGCCGGCACGGCGAGGATCTTCTCGTCGCCGCCCTTCTCGTCGGTCATCATCAGCACGCCGACCGGGCGGCAGGCGATGACGCAGCCGGCCAGCAGCGGGATGGGCGAGAGCACGATCACGTCGATCGGGTCGCCGTCATCGCCGAGCGTGTTCGGCACGAAGCCGTAATTGCCGGGATAGAACATCGGCGTGTGCAGGAAGCGGTCGACGAACAGCGCGCCCGATTCCTTGTCGATCTCGTACTTCACCGGCGCGCCGCCGGCGGGGATTTCGATGATGGCGTGGACTTCGTCAGGCGGGTTGGGCCCGACCGAAATGCGCGAAATATCCATGAATGGGCTCCAACGGCTCCAGGTCGACGGGCCGGCAAGGCCGGCAGGCAGAAAGGCGCCTTCTCATAGGTCGCTGCGGGCGCGCCGTCGAGACGTGTCGTCCCATCAATTCGACGGTCACCGCCGCCGAGCGACGCTGCCGGCGCTGACGCAACGTCAACGAGTTGATACAGTGTATCTTTCTGCTGGACGGGCGATGCCGATATACAGTATCAATTCCAAGTCTGGAGTTTGAGCATGTCCGTCGCCCCCATCCGCCTGCACGACCACGCCCACACATCCGCCCCTCCGGAGGGACGTGGAAAGGCCGGTGTCGGCGGGCACGGGCACGCTCATTCTCCGGGCCACGCGCATGATCATGCTCACGATCACGGCCATGCGCATGCCCCTTCCGATGCGCCGGAGGGCGGCGCGCATCTGCACCGCCATCATTCCCATGCGGCGGGCGAGCGGCATCCGCCGGCCCGGCCGGGCTTCTCGCTGCTGCGGCTGTCCGCCCTGCAGCGCCTCGCCATCGCGCTGCCGCTGGCGGCCGTGCTGTGGGCCATGGCGCTGGCGGTGATCGGGGTGGGGGCGTGATGGGAAACGTCGCGAAAAGCGTCCTTGCCTTCCGCAATCTCACCCTCGGCTATGACCGCCACCCGGCGGTGCACCATCTCGACGGCGAGGTGGCGCAGGGTGATCTGCTTGCCATTTGCGGGCCGAACGGCGCGGGCAAATCCACCCTGCTCAAGGGCATTGCCGGCGTGCTGTCGCCGCTCACCGGGCTCATCGAGGGCCATATTCCCGCGCGCGACATCGCCTATCTGCCGCAGGCGGCGGAGGTCGACCGCTCCTTCCCCATCGATGTCTACGACCTTGTCTCCATGGGTCTGTGGCGGCGCGCCGGCCTGTTCGGCGGCATCAGCCGCGCCGACCGGGTGCGGATCGAGGAGGCGCTGGCCGCCGTCGGGCTGGAAGGCTTCGAGGCGCGCCCCATCGGCACGCTGTCGGGTGGGCAGATGCAGCGCGCGCTGTTCGCCCGCCTGCTGCTGCAGGATGCGCGGCTGCTGCTGCTCGACGAGCCCTTCACCGCGCTCGATGCCGGCACCATCACCGACCTCACCGCGCTGGTGAAGCGCTGGAACGGCGAAGGCCGTACCGTCATCGCCGTGCTGCACGATTTCGAACTGGTGCGCGGGCATTTCCCCCGCACGCTGCTGCTCGCCCGCGAGGCGGTCGCCTGGGGCGCCACCAGCGAGGTGCTCACATCCGCCAACCTCGCCGAGGCCCGCCGCATGTGCGAGGCGTGGGACGAGGACGCGCCGGCCTGCGCCCCATCCCTCAAGGCGACTGCGGCGGGGAGGGCGGCGTGATCTACGATCTGCTCATCGCTCCCTTTGCCGAATTCGATTTCATGCGCCGCGCGCTGGTCGGCGTGCTCGCGCTCGGCATCGGCGCTGGCCCCATCGGCGTGCTGATGATGCTGCGCCGCATGAGTCTGGCCGGTGACGCCATGGCCCATGCCATCCTGCCCGGCGCGGCAGTTGGTTTCCTCGCTGCCGGGCTGAACCTGTTTGCGATGACCGTGGGCGGGCTGGTGGCGGGCTTCGCGGTGGCGCTGGGCGCCGGCGCGGTGGCGCGGGCGACGCAGATGAAGGAGGACGCGGCGCTGGCCGCCTTCTACCTCATCTCGCTGGCGCTCGGCGTGCTTCTGGTGTCGCTGCGCGGCTCGAATGTCGATCTGCTTCATGTGCTGTTCGGCACGGTGCTGGCGTTGGACGACGCGACGCTGCTGCTCATCGTCTCGATTTCCAGCTTCACACTGGTGGCGCTGGCTCTGGCCTGGCGGCCGCTGGTGCTGGAGAGCGTCGATCCCGGCTTCCTGCGCTCGGTGAGCCGGGCGGGGGCGCCGACCCATCTCATCTTCCTGGCGCTGGTGGTGATGAACCTCGTCGGCGGCTTCCATGCGCTGGGCACGCTGCTCGCGGTCGGGCTGATGATGCTGCCGGCCGCCGCCGGCCGGTTCTGGACCCGCGAACTCACCGCGCTGGTCGGCGTCTCGGTGTTGATCGCGTGCGGCTCCGGCGTGCTGGGGTTGCTGGTTTCCTATCATTCCGGCGTGCCCTCCGGGCCCGCCATCATCCTCGTCGCCGGTGGTGCCTATGCGCTGTCGGTGCTGTTCGGGCCGGTGGGCGGGCTTCTGCCCCGCTTCCTGCCGCAACGCCATCTCGAAGCCTGAAGGAGCCCCCCCATGCTCACCCGCCGCCTTGCTGTTGCCGGCGCGCTCGCGCTCGGCCTTTCCCTTCCGCTCGCGCTCCCCGCTGCCGCGCAGGACGCTGCACCGAAGATTCCCGTCGTCGCCTCCTTTTCCATCCTTGGCGATCTGGTGAAGGAAGTGGGCGGCGACCGTGTCGCCGTCACCACCCTCGTCGGCCCCAATGGCGACGCCCATGTGTTCCAGCCGGCACCGGCCGACGCCAAGAAGGTCGCGGCGGCGCAGATCGTCTTCGTCAACGGCCTCGGCTTCGAAGGCTGGATCGACCGGCTGGTGAAGGCGTCCGGCACCAAGGCGGAGATCGTCGTCGCCACCAAGGGCATCACCCCGCGCGAAATGGCGGATGAGGATGAGGACGACCACGCCGCGCAGGGCCACAAGGATCATGACCACGCCAAGAAGGGCGAGCATGACCACGACCATGGCGGCATCGACCCGCACGCCTGGCAGTCGGTGGCCAATGCGGAGATCTATGTTGCCAATATCCGCGACGCGCTGATCGCCGCCGATCCCGCCGGCAAGGCGGCGTATGAGGCGAATGCGAGCGCCTATACCGCCAAGCTGGAGGCGCTGGACGCGCAGGTGAAGGCGGCGATGGCGGCGATCCCGGAAAGCCGGCGCCGCATCATCACCTCGCATGATGCGTTCGGCTATTTCGGCGCCGCCTACGGCATCGAGTTCATCGCGCCGCAGGGCGTCTCCACCGAGTCGGAGGCGTCCGCCAAGGACGTTGCCCGCATCATCCGCCAGATCAAGGCCGAGAACATTCCGGCCGTGTTCATGGAGAACATCTCCGATCCGCGCCTCGTCAAGCGCATCGCCAAGGAGACCCAGGCCAAGATCGGCGGCGAGCTGTTTTCCGATGCCCTCTCCGATGACAAGGGCCCGGCGAGCACCTACATCGACATGATGAAAAACAACATCACCCAGCTCTCCTCGGCCCTGTCGAGCTGACGCGGGGACCCCGCATCCCGGCCGGCCGCTGGCCAGGCCGGGAGCGGCGGGACATCTGAATGGACACGCGATCCCGGTTCGCCGCAATGCGGCGTCCGGGATGACGCATTTGAGACGACCACTGGAGTTCACCATGCCCGAAGCGGCTTCGTCCAAAATTCCCGTCACCGTGCTCACCGGCTATCTCGGCGCCGGCAAGACCACGCTGCTCAACCGCATCCTCTCCGAGCCGCACGGCAAGAAATTCGCCGTCGTCGTCAACGAGTTCGGCGAGATCGGCATCGACAACGACCTCGTGGTCGGCGCCGATGAGGAAGTGTTCGAGATGAACAACGGGTGCATCTGCTGCACCGTGCGCGGCGACCTGATCCGCATCATCGACGGCCTGCTGCGCCGCAAGAACGACTTCGACGGCATCATCATCGAGACCACCGGCCTCGCTGACCCGGCGCCCGTCGCCCAGACCTTCTTCGTCGACGAGACGGTGGGCGCGAAAACCACGCTCGACGCGGTGGTGACGGTGGCCGACGCCAAATGGCTGAAGGACCGGCTGAAGGACGCGCCCGAGGCCAAGAGCCAGATCGCCTTCGCCGACGTGATCCTGCTCAACAAGACCGACCTGGTGACGGAGACCGAGCTGAAGGACGTGGAGATGCGCATCCGCGCCATCAACCCCTTCGCCCGCGTCCACCACACGCAGCGTTCCGAGATCGCCATCGACAAGGTGCTGGGGCAGGGGGCGTTCGACCTCGACCGCATCCAGGCCATCGATCCGGATTTTCTGGAAGGCGGTCATCGGCACTTCCACGACGAGGACATGCGGTCCTATTCCTTCGCCACCGACAAGCCGCTGGACCCGGACAAGTTCTTTCCGTGGATCCAGGAGCTGACCCAGCGCGAGGGCATCAACATCCTGCGCTCCAAGGGCATTCTCTCCTTCAAGGACGATGCCGATCGCTTCGTGTTCCAGGGCGTGCACATGATCCTCGACGGCGACCACCAGCGCCCCTGGCGCGCGGACGAGGCGAAGGTGAGCCGCATCGTCTTCATCGGTCGGCAGCTCGATGCCGCGGCGCTGGAAAAGGGTTTTCTCGGCTGCGTGGCGTAGAGCCCGCGATCCCTCTCCACCCTGCCAACGATCCCGGATACGGCCTGACGGCCGTTCCGGGATGATGCGGGCGGGGGAGTTCCGTCGTGACGCCGGCCGCGAATTGGGCTAACCCGACATTCCCCGCCAAGAAGCCGTCGAGCCCATGACCTCCCAGTCCTCCACGCCCTCCTCGCTCACCTCCAAGCTGCGCCCGCTCGCTCTCGGCGGCGCGGTGGTCGGCCTGCGCTTTCTCGGCACCACCGCCGGTTTCGTGCTGGGCGAGGGCGAGATCGTGCTGGTGGACGAGGAGGAGACGCGGGTACAGGCGCATAAGGGCGCGGTGCTCTCGGTCGCCGGCGACGACAGGCGCCTCCTCACCGGCGGGGACGACGGGCGGGTGGTGGCGACCACCGCCGACGGCACGATGCAGCCGCTGTTCGAGCAGAAGGGGCGCTGGATCGACCAGGTGGCGGCCGGCGCCGACGGGGCCGTTGCTTTCTCGGCCGGCAAGACCGCGCATTTCCTTCCCGTGAAGGGCGAGCGCAAGTCGCATGATTTCCCTTCCACCGTCGGCGGCCTCGCCTTCGCGCCCAAGGGCACGCGGCTGGCCGTCGCGCATTATGGCGGCGTCTCGCTCTGGTTCCCTAACGCCCAGGCCAAGCCCGAATTCCTGGAATGGAAGGGCTCGCATCGCGGCGTGCTGTGGAGCCCGGACATGCGTTTCGTGGTGACGACCATGCAGGAAGCGGCGCTGCATGGCTGGCGGCTTGCCGATGGCGGGCATATGCGCATGTCGGGCTATCCCTCGCGCGTCACCTCGATGGCGTTCACCGCTGGCGGCAAGTTCCTCGCGACCTCCGGTTCCAGCGAGGCGATCCTCTGGCCTTTCGCCAGCAAGGAAGGGCCGATGGGCAAGCAGCCTTCCATGCTCGCCCCGCGCGATGTGCGCGTCTCGACCGTCGCCGCCCATCCCCGCGACGAGGTGATCGCCTGCGGCTATGAGGACGGGCTGGTGCTGATGGTGCGCATTTCCGACGGCGCGGAAATCCTGCTGCGCGCCCCCGATGGCGCCCCGGTGACCGCGCTGGCCTGGCGCGGGGATGGCGGCGCGCTCGGCATCGGTACGGAAAGCGGCGCGGCCGGCCTCATCGTCTTCTGAGCTTCTCGATGCTGTGATCTGCGTGGGTTAGCCAGCCTTCGTTGGGGCCGAGGACCGCCTCAACCATCCTCGCCCTACGGGCGGTAAATCGGCTAGGCTCGGCCATCGCAGGAGTTGCCCCGCATGAAGATCGACGACGTTCGCCGCACCGCCTATTCCATGCCGCTCACCAACCCGGCCTTTCCCAAGGGGCCGTACCGGTTCTTCAACCGCGAGTTCTTCGTCATTACCTACCGCACCGATCCGGCGGCGCTGGAAAAGGTGGTGCCCGAGCCGCTGAAAGTGGTCGAGCCGATCGTCAAATATGAGTTCATCCGCATGCCGGATTCGACCGGCTTCGGCGACTACACCGAGACCGGGCAGGTGATCCCGGTCGAGCTGAACGGCGTCAAGGGCGGCTATGTCCACTCCATGTATCTCGACGACGAGGCGCCGATCGCCGGCGGGCGCGAATTGTGGGGCTTTCCCAAGAAGCTGGCCCGGCCGAGCCTGAAAGTGGAGAGCGACACGCTGGTCGGCACGCTCAATTATGGCAGCGTTCTCGTCGCCTCCGCCACCATGGGCTATAAATATCAGGCGCTGGACAAGGCGGCGCTGCACGCCTCGCTTCTCGGGCCGAACTGGGTGCTGAAGATCATCCCGCATGTCGACGGCACGACGCGGGTGTGCGAGCTGGTCGAGTATTATCTCGAGGACATCACGGTCTATGAGGCGTGGACCGGCCCGGCGGCGCTCGGGCTGTTTCCGCATGCGCTGGCGGATGTCGCCAAGCTGCCGGTGCTGGAAGTGATCTCGGCGGCGCATTTCCGCACCGACCTCACTCTCGGCCTCGGCAAGGTGGCGTTCGACTATCTGAAGGACTGAGGCCCTATCCGAGCGTTAGCCGCTCCGTCGCCATAAAGCCAAAAAACAGGGCCAGCCCGAAGGCGACCAGCATCAGCGCGGCGAGAAGTTCCACGCCGCGCAAGGCCACCGTCGCCGCCGACCCGGAACGGTTGGCGGCGAGCCGCACCGCCGCGTGCTTGGCGAACACCGCGAGCGCGGCGATGGCGCTGACCGTCAGCGCCGTGCCGACCCCCATGAGCAGGGCCGAGGCGGCGCCGACCCAGAAAATGCCCTGCGCCAAGGCGAAGACCAGCACGAGAATGGCGCCCGAGCAGGGGCGCAGCCCGACCGACAGCACCGCGCCCCACCAATCGCGCCAGCGATTGCTGCGGGGAAGGTCGTCCGGGTTCGGCATATGGGCATGGCCGTCGCCGCAGCCGCAATCCGGCCCATGGACATGGGCGGGCGTACCGCGCCAGGCGGCCATGAGCGCGCGGCCCTTGATCCAGGCGAGGCGCAGGCCGAGGACGACGATGAGGCCATAGGCGGCGAGTTCGATGAAGCTCACCGCCCGGCTCATCGTCGCGGCGGTGGCGCCGAGGAGGGCGGCGAGCAGGCCGGCAACGGCGATGGCGGTGAGCGCCTGCGCCAGCGCGCTGGCAAAGGCGAGGCCGACGCCGCGCTTCAACGTCGCCTCATTGGCGAGCAGGTAGGAGGAAATCACCGCCTTGCCATGGCCGGGCCCGGCGGCGTGGAACACGCCATAGGCGAAGGAAATGCCGCCGAGCAGCAGCACCGCATGGCCATCCTGCTTGGAGGCGCGCACGGCGGAGGTGAGCAACCGGTAGAATTCCGCCTGCTTGGCGAGGATGAAGCCGGCAAGGCCGCCGGCCTCGGGCGCCGCCGGAGCGCCGACGCCGAACGGGCTCTGGGCGAAGGCGGGGTGGAGCATCAGCGCGCAGGCACCGAGCGTCAGCGCCAACAGGGCAAGCCGGCGTTTCACGAGCACTTGACCGTCACGCGGTTGGCGAATTGCGAACCGAACTGGCTGGCCGAGGTGAGGGCATTGAAGAAGCCTTCCGACAGCGTGGTCGAACTGCTTGTCGCCGCCGGGTCGGGGCGGTGCAGGGTGAGCGCGCAACTGCCGGCGTCGCCGGCGAGCTTCACCGGGTCATCGTCGGCGAGCTGGAAGGCGACGAAATAGGTGGGGTCATAGACATCGAGCGACATTTCGCCCTTCTTCGCCGGCGGATCGGCGAAGGGCAGTGTGAAGTGCAAGGTGAGCGCGGTGCCGTCATAGGTCAGGGAATAGTCCTTCGGCGGCAGGAACTTGATGTCTTGCTTGCCGCGCTTGGCATAGGTGAAGAAGTCGAATTCGTGCAGGGATTCGATGTTCACCTGCGCCAGTTCCTTCAGTGTCTTCTCGCTGGGCTTGCCGTCGGGCGCGGTTTCCAGCCCCTGCAGCGCATAGGTCGAGAACGCCTCGTCGAACTTCCAGTGGTGGCGCACCCCGGTGAGCCGGCCATCGGGCGCGTAGTCGAGTTCCGACTGCACCTCGACCCAGACATGCGGGTGTGCAGTGGCGCCGCCAGTGAGTGCGGTGAGGACGACGAAGATGGCCAGAAGTCGCTGAATCACGTCGGGCCTCTCCGGAGCCGCTGGGGTGTGCGACTGGTGGCGGGGGAGTTCGGCGGAATGGTGACGCAAGGCACTACAAACGGCAACGGCCGCCCTCAGGCGGCCGTCGGATCGTTTCACAACCCCGTGCGGGCCGTGTCTGGAAGTCAGGCCGCCTTCTGCGCCTTCGGCTGGATCAGCTTGCGGTTGACCAGCACTTCGGCGATCTGCACCGCGTTCAGCGCCGCGCCCTTGCGCAGATTGTCCGACACGCACCAGAAGGAGAGGCCATTTTCCACCGTCGCGTCCTCGCGGATGCGCGAGACATAGGTGGCGTCCTCGCCGGCCGCTTCATACGGCGTGATGTAGCCACCGGGCTCGCGCTTGTCGACGACCAGCACACCCGGCGCGTTGCGCAGGATGTCGGTCGCCTCCTCGGCGCTGATCGGATTCTCGAACTCGACGTTCACCGCCTCGGAGTGGGAGATGAACACCGGCACGCGCACGGCGGTGCAGGTGAGCTTGATCTTCGGGTCGAGAATCTTCTTGGTCTCGACCATCACCTTCCACTCTTCCTTCGTGTAGCCGTCTTCCATGAAGACGTCGATGTGAGGAATGACGTTGAAGGCGATGCGCTTGGGGAACTTCTTGGCTTCCACCGGATCGGAGACGAACACGGCGCGGGTCTGGGCGAACAGTTCGTCCATGGCGTCCTTGCCGGCGCCGGAGACGGACTGATAGGTCGCCACGACGACGCGCTTGATCGTCGCCTTGTCGTGCAGCGGCTTGAGGGCCACGACGAGCTGGGCGGTCGAGCAGTTCGGGTTGGCGATGATGTTCTTCTTGGTGAAGCCGGTGATGGCATCAGCATTCACCTCCGGCACGATCAGCGGCACGTCGCTGTCGTAACGGAAGGCGGAGGAATTATCGATCACCACGCAGCCCTGACGGCCGATCTTCGGCGACCATTCCTTGGACACCTCGCCGCCGGCCGACATCAGGCAGATGTCGGTGTCGGAAAAATCGTAATTCTCCAGGGCTTTGCACTTAATGGTCTTGTCGCCGAAAGAAACCTCGGTGCCGACGGAGCGGCGAGAGGCGAGCGCGACCACCTCGTCGGCGGGAAAGCCCCGCTCGGAGAGGATGTCGAGCATTTCGCGGCCCACATTACCCGTGGCACCGACGATGGCGACCTTGTAGCCCATGTGCTGATCTCCTGAAGGCCCTGCCATTCACAGGCTCGGGCGAGCGCGGGCTTTTACGCGATAAGGCGAAGCGAGGCAACGGGTGGGCTTTGCACGGCGGGGGTGATCGCAGATGACGATCCTTCGAGGCTCGCTGCGCTCGCACCTCAGGATGACGGGGTACTTGCCCGGCGCGATGGCATCTTGCCTAAGGGGAAACGCGACGTTCACCGAAGCCGGGCGCCTCGGGATAACTCTAATCCAGTGGGATCATACACCCGTCGTTGCTTGTTGAAGAAGCCACGTCATCCTGAGGTGCGAGCGCAGCGAGCCTCGAAGGATGGTGATCCGGGCACTTCATATCTTCCGCGGCGCGTGTCGTCGCGCTGCGCCACGGATCGTATCCCAATCGCCACGGATGAGGGCGTCCTTCTTGATCCGGCTCCAGCCCTTGGTCTGCCGTTCGGCCGCAATAGCGTCGGTGATGCGCTCGAACGCTTCCGACCAGACAAGCGTGACGGGACGGCGGTGGGATGTATATCCGCGATAGCTCCCGTCCTGGTGCTCGGCGAGCCGTTTTTCCAGCGGGCTGCTGGTCGAGCCGATATAATAGGAGCCGTCGGCGCAGCGGAGCATGTAGACGAACGCCGCCATTCCCCGCTCCCGGATGAGCATCCTTCGAGGCCCGGCTGCGCCGGGCACCTCAGGATGACGATCGCTTTAGGAGAAGCAAGGGTCTTCATTCCGATGAGCCCGCAAGCCGCGTCATCCTGAGGTGCGAGCGAAGCGAGCCTCGAAGGAGTATCGTCGGGCACACCCTCACCCCTTCGCCGCGACCGTCTCCACCGGTGCGCCGGCGACCTTCCAGGCGGTGAAGCCGCCCGTAAGGTGGCACAGCTTGTCCAGCCCCATTTCCTGCGCCGTCTTGGTCGCCAGTGCCGAGCGCCAGCCCAGCGAGCAGTAGAACACGAAGCGCTTGTCCTGCTGGAAGATCTCCTTGGCGTAGGGGCTTTCCGGGTCGATCCAGAATTCGAGCAGGCCGCGCGGGCAGGAGAAGGCGCCTGGAATGGCGCCCTCGCGCTCGCGCTCGCGCGGGTCGCGCAGATCGACGAACACCACGTCGTCGCGGCCGTGCAGGGCCGTGGCCTCGGTGACGTCGATGGCGCTCACCACGGCGTCCGCCTCGGCGAGCAGCTGCTTGTAGCCCTTCTTCATCGCCTCACTCCGCCGCATCAATGCCGGCATCGACACCCGGCGCGGGCGCGGTGCCGGTGATGCCGAAGCGGCGCTCGACATAGTCCTCGACGATTTTCTTGAAATCCTCGCGCAGGCTCGGCCCACGCAGCGTCATCGCCTTCTTGCCGTCGAGATAGACCGGGGCGGTGGGGAACTCGCCGGTGCCGGGCAGCGAGATGCCGATATCGGCATGCTTCGACTCGCCCGGCCCGTTGACGATGCAGCCCATGACCGCGACGTTCAGCGTCTCCACGCCTGGATAGCGCTTCTTCCATTCCGGCATGGAGGTACGGATGAAGTCCTGCACCTCGAAGGCCAGTTCCTGGAAGGTGGTGGAAGTGGTGCGCCCGCAGCCGGGGCAGGCGGCGACCAGCGGCACGAAGGTGCGCAGGCCCATGGTCTGCAGCATTTCCTGCGCCACCGTCACCTCGCGGGTGCGGTCGCCGCCGGGTTCGGGGGTGAGCGAGACGCGGATCGTGTCACCGATGCCTTGCTGGAGCAGCACGCCCATCGCGGTGGACGAGGCGACGATGCCCTTGGAGCCCATGCCGGCCTCGGTGAGGCCGAGATGCAGCGCGTAATCGGCGCGGCGGGCGAGTTCGGCATAGACGGTGATGAGGTCCTGCACCGCCGAGACCTTGGCGGAGAGGATGATCTGATCACGCGGCAGGCCGATCTCCTCCGCCAGCGCGGCCGAGAGCAGGGCCGAGCGCACCAGCGCCTCGCGGGTGACGGCGCGCGCCTCCGCCGGGCGGGGCAGCTTGGCGTTCTCGTCCATCAGCGCGGTGAGCAGGTCGCCGTCGAGCGATCCCCAATTGGCGCCGATGCGCACCGCCTTGCGGTAGCGGATCGCCTGCTCGACGATGGTGGTAAAGTGGCGGTCGCGCTTCTCGCCGAAACCGACATTGCCGGGATTGATGCGGTATTTGTCGAGCGCCTCGGCGCAGGCCGGGTACTTCGTCAGCAGCAGATGGCCGTTGTAGTGGAAGTCGCCGACGATGGGGGTGTCGAGTCCCATCTTGAGCAGGCGCTCCTTGATCTCGGGCACCGCCATCGCCGCTTCCTCGCGGTCCACGGTGATGCGCACGATTTCCGAGCCGGCGCGGGCGAGCGCGGCGACCTGCCGGGCGGTGCCTTCGGCGTCTGCCGTATCGGTATTGGTCATCGACTGCACGACGACGGGCGCGCCGCCGCCGACGGTGACGCCGCCGACCTTCACCGCGACGGTGCGGCGGCGGGGAGCAGGCCCGGCGGCTTCAAGCTCGGGGGCGACGACGGGGGCGGGGGAGAGGGCGTCCATGTTCATCGTCCGGGGACTAAAGCGCGCGGCGGGCGGCAGGGGGTAAGACGGGGCGGGCGGGGCGTCAACGGGCGGCCTCGGCGGGCGCGGTGGCGGCGTCCGCTTGCGCCGTGGCGGCGCGGCACTTTGCGCAGGTGCCGGCGATCTCCACCACCGGCGTGCGCGGGGTGAAGCCCTCGGCACGGGTCGCCCAGGCGAGGTCGCGGCCGATGGCGTGGGAGGCGACTTCCGCCGTCACGCCGCAGCCCTCGCAGATGAGGAACACGATCACGTCGTCGGGGCCGTGCTCGCGCCCGCAGACGAGATAGGCATTGCGGCTTTCGATGCGGTGGGCCAGCCCTCGCTCACCAGAAAGTCCAGCGCCCGGTAGACCGACATCGGTGGCGGCTTCTCGCCGGAGGCGCCGAGCCGTTCGACGATGTCATAGGCGCCGAGCGGGGTGTGGCTGTCGGCCAGTTCCTCCAGCACGCGGCGGCGCAGCAAGGTCAGCCGCGCGCCGCTCTTGGCGCAGCGCGCCTCGAAGCGGGCGATGGCCCCGGCGACGCAGGCGGCGTGGTCGTGGTCGTGGTCGTGGCCATGGTGGTCATGCCCGTGCGGGCCGGTGGGGAGAGGTAAAACCGACATGTGAATAATATAGACCCTCCGGCGTCACGGCGCCATGACGGCTCCACTCACGTCCTGTTCACGCCCGCCGTCACCCCATTGGGGCGGAGGCGACGAAAGAGGGAGCGGCTGGCGGCGGCTTTGGCGCGCTTCGCCCTTGTGGGCGTCCGTGTGCCGGAGCAGGATACAGGTGCCGGTTCGTCAAGTGGGGGTTCCATGAAGGCTTTCAAGTTCATTCTCGTGGCGGCGCTCGCGCTGCCTCTGGCGGCGTGTTTCGAGGGGCCGTCCGGCCCGGCGGGTCCGAAGGGCGAGGCCGGTGTGGCCGGTGCGGCGGGGCCTGCCGGCCCCGCAGGTCCCGCTGGCGCCACGGGTCCCGCTGGCCCCGCCGGTCCCGCTGGCCCGGCCGGTCCCACCGGTCCGCAGGGGCCGGCCGGCACGGCTGGCGCGGCGGGCGCGCCCGGTTCCTCGTCGCTCACCGTGCGCAGCGTGCCGTGCCCGGCGGCGGGCTGCACCAGCAGCTGCGGAAAGCGGCGAGGTCATCGTCTCCGGCTATTGCGTCAACACCGAGCGCGGCTTCCAGCACATCGCCTCCTTCGCCGATGATGGCGGCAAGACGGTGGTCGCCTGCGAGCACCCGGTGAAGGAAGTGGTCGCGGTCTGCCTCAAGCAGCCCTGATCCGCGTCCGAGCCTCTGTCGAGGCGGGGCGGTGATGGGCACGTCACCGCTCCGCCCTAGATTCCAGCGGGCGGCCGCAGCCGCCCGTCCCGTCGCATGAGGAATTGACTATGTCCCTGAAGGGTAAGAACGCCGTCGTCACCGGCTCCACCAGTGGCATCGGCCTCGCTATCGCCCGCGCCTTCGCCGCCGAGGGGGTGAATGTCACGCTGAACGGCTTCGGCGATGCGGCCGAGATCGAGGCGTTGCGCGCCGGCATCGAAAGCGAATTCGGCGTCCGCGCGCTTTATTCCGACGCCGACCTCACCAAGGCGGCGGCCTGCGCCGGGCTGGTGGCCTATGCCGAAAAGGAACTCGGCTCGGTCGACATTCTCGTGAACAATGCCGGCATGCAGCATGTCGCTCCGGTGGAGGAATTCCCGGACGACAAATGGGACCTCATTCTGGCGCTGAACCTCTCCGCCGCCTTCCACGCCATCAAGGCCGCCGTGCCGGGCATGAAGGCGCGCCAGTGGGGGCGCATCATCAACACCGGCTCCGCCCATGCGCTGGTGGCCTCGCCGTTCAAATCCGCCTATGTCGCCGCCAAGCACGGCATTGCCGGCCTGACCAAGACCGTGGCGCTGGAGACGGCGCCGTTCGGCATCACCGTCAACGCCATCTGCCCCGGCTATGTCTGGACGCCGCTGGTGGAAAAGCAGATTCCCGACACCATGAAGGCGCGCGGCATGACCGAGCAGCAGGTGAAGGACATGCTGCTGGCGGAGCAGCCGACCAAGCAGTTCGTCACCGTCGAGGAGGTGGCGGCGCTGGCGGTGTTCCTCGCCAGTGACGCGGCGCGCTCGATCACCGGCGCGTTGCAGCAGATCGATGGCGGCTGGGTGGCGAAGTAGCGCCTCTCGACGCGCGGGCGGCTTTGTGGTGTGACGGCGCGATGAGCGACACTGTCACGCCCGCCCCGCCCGCCTTCGACATCGCCGCCCGCGTACTCTACCGCGACGGCATGATGCTGGTCATCGACAAGCCGGCGGGCCTTGCCGTGCATAAAGGCCCGAAGGGCGGCGAGACGCTGGCCGACCATCTCGACGCGCTGCGCTTCGGCCTGCCCAATGCGCCGGAGCTGGCGCACCGGCTCGACAAGGACACCTCCGGCTGCCTCGTGCTCGGCCGCCACCGCAAGGCGCTGGCCGACCTCGGCAAGGCGTTCGCGGACGGTACGGTGGGCAAGACCTATATGGCCGTGGTGCGCGGCGTACCGGCACAGACGCGCGGGCGCATCGAGCTGCGCCTCGCCAAGCGCTCGCCGACGCGCGGCTGGTGGATGGCGGTGGACCCCAAGGGCCAGGAAGCCATCACCGAGTGGCAGACGATCGCGCAGGGCGAGGGGCTGGCGGTGCTGGCGCTATCCCCGCTTACCGGGCGCACCCACCAGCTGCGTGTGCATCTCGACGCCATCGGCCACCCGATCCTGGGCGACAGCATCTATGGTGGCGCCTCGCGTCTGCCGGGCGGGCCGATCCTGCACCTGCATTCGCGTCGGGCGGTGATCCCGCAGAAGAAGGGGCGCGACGCGGTGGATGTGCGGGCGCCCTTGCCCCCGCATATGCGGGCGACGCTGGCGCGCGCGGGCTTCGATCCCGCCGCGCTGGAAGCACAGGCGGACGCCGCCATCTTCACGCCGCGAGCGGGCACCAGGCCGCGCTAATTCTAAACCACCCGCAAGCCGGGCTTGAGCGTGCGCGCCACCCGGCCGCCGAACTGGCCGCAGCCGATCAGCCCCGGCGTCGGGTGGGTGATGACATGCACCGGCATCTCGGCGAGGCGCCCCTCGAAGGGCGGGTGCTCCTCGAAGGCGGCGCGGAAGTCCGACGTTGCGAACAGCGAGGAAAGGCCGACCGAGACGCCGCCGGCGAGAAACACGCCGCCGCGCGCATTGGTGATCAGCGCGAGATCGCCGGCGATACGGCCGAACAGCCGCAGGAACACGTGGCAGCTGTGCCGGGCCGCGTCGTCGTCACGCTTCGCCGCCGCGATCACCTCTTCCGGCGAGAGGGCATTGCCGGAGAGGATGCGGTGGATGCGGGCGAGGCCGGAGCCGGAGAGCGCGTGCTCCACCACGACGGGGCCGAGCTCGCGCACCATATGGCCGAGCAGCAGCGCCTCTTCCGAATCGGCGGCGCCGAGCCGCACCCGTCCGCCCTCGCCGGTGAGCACCATGCGGTTGCGGCCGGTCTTGACAAGCATGGCGGTGCCGAAGCCGGTGCCGGGGCCGCACACGAGGATCGGCGCATCGCGCTCGGCATGGCCGCTGCCGACCGCGACGAGGTCGTCGGCGGTGAGCGCCGGCACGCCCAGCGCCAGCGCCTCGAAATCGTTCAGCACGTTGAATTTCTGCCAGCCGAAATAGCGGCGCATCTCGCCCTTGGAGAAGGCCCAGTCGCGGTTGGTGAGGCGGATCTCCTCCTCATCCGCCGGACCGGCCACCGCCAGCACCGCACCGCCGACCGTGGCCCGCGCCTCCTCGCCACGCTGGGCGAGGTCGGCCTCGATCATCCGCTCGAAGCCGGTGAAATCGTCATTGCGATGGATCTGGATGTCACGCGGCACGCCGTCCGGGCCGACAAGGGCGAGGCGGGAGGAGGTTCCGCCGATATCGGCGATGAGGATCTTGCTGGGCATGTTCCATTCGCTGCAGGACGAGGCCGGGGGAGGGCGGCATGGCAAGGATTAGGGCCCATTCGGACCCGGTTCGACAACCCCCATGCCGCCATTTGGATGCACCGCTTGCGGGAAGTTGCGGATAAGGTTGCCTTCCCGCCCGCCTCGGCCTAGTCCCATCGCGATGAAAGACACGCGCTCGTCTCCCCGCCGCCCGGCTTCGGGCTCCCCCGCCGGTTCCCCGCCCGCCTCCGAGGCGCCGGGCCTCGCCGCCCGCCGCGCCGCCGCCGAGGCGGTGCTCGCGGTGCTGGACACCGGCCACCCGCTCGAAGAGACGCTGGAGCGGCTCACCCGTGGGCTGGAGGACCGCGACCGGGCGCTGGCGCGGATGATCGCGGCGACGACGCTGCGGCGGCTGGGCAGCCTGCGCGCGCTGCTGAAGACGCTGCTGGAACGCGGCATTCCCGACAAGGCGCGGCGGGTGGAGGTGCTGATCCTCACCGGCGCGGCGCAGATCCTGTTCATGGACGTGCCGGACCACGCGGCGGTCGGCACCACGGTGACGCTGGTGGGCGAGCAGGCGGCGACCGCCGGCTTCAAGGGGCTCGCCAATGCCGTGCTGCGGCGGATTGCCCGCGAAGGGCGAGCGGTGCTGCCCGACGCCGCCGACCAGCCGGAATGGCTGGTGGAAGGCTGGACCGCGGCCTATGGCCCGGCGCAGGGAGAAGCGATCTCCCGCGCGCTGGCGCAGGAGGCGCCGCTTGATCTGACCGCGCGCGAGAACCCGGCGGCGCTGGCGGAAAAGCTCGGCGGGCGGCTGCTGCCCACGGGCTCGATCCGCCTTGTCGAGGCCGGCAATGTCACCGCGCTGCCCGGCTTCGCGGAGGGCGAGTGGTGGGTGCAGGACGCGGCGGCGGCGCTGCCGGCGCGGCTGCTGCGCCCGGCGGCGGGAATGACCATCGCCGATCTCTGCGCTGCACCCGGCGGCAAGACCGCTCAGCTCGCCGCCGCCGGCGCGCGGGTGGTGGCGGTGGACCGTTCCGGCCCGCGCCTGCGCCGGCTCAAGGCCAATCTGGCGCGGCTCAACCTTTCCGCCGACATCGTCGAGGCCGACGCCACCCGGCTCAATGCCGGGCCGTTCGACGGCGTGCTGATCGACGCGCCCTGTTCGGCCACCGGCACCATACGCCGCCACCCGGAAGTCGCCTGGACCAAGGCGCCGGGCGACATTGCCAGCCTCGCCGACCTACAGACGCGCCTGCTCTCCCACGCTGCCGACATGGTGAAGCCGGGCGGGGTGCTGGTCTATTCCACCTGCTCACTGGAGCCGGAGGAAGGCGAGCGGCAGGTCGCGGCCTTCCTTGAGCGCCGGCCGGATTTCGTCCGCGACCCGGTGACGCCGGGCGAGGGCGGCATCCCCGCGGAATGGATCAATGCCGAGGGCGAGGTGCGCACCCTGCCCACCCATCTGCCGGACGAGGACCCGCGCTTTGCCGGTCTCGACGGCTTCTTCGCCGCGCGGCTGCGCCGGGGGTGAGCTTTTCCACCTGCGCCGCCTTCCGCCCTGCTGCCCGGTTGGAGGCCGGGACTCGCTCCGCTAAGCTCGCGTCCATGGCAGAGCTGGTGATTCCCGGCGTCTTCGAGAGGGGCTGAGGCGCTGATGGCCCGCGACATCCACGCGAAGCGCGCCCGCCTGGCGCTGTTCGCGATCGAGACCGGCTGGAACAGGCTGGTGGCGCGCACGCTGGTGCATCCTTGGTTTCCCTGGCGGGCGACGGCCGTGCCGGTGCCCTCGCGCCTGCTGTTCGCCCCGCATGAGCTGCGCACCGGCGACCCCGCCCGCGCCGCCGAATTCTATGCCGGACGCTACAGCTTCGTCGGCAAGCTGGTGCTGACCGACGGCGCCTCGCCTTTCGAGATGGAGCCGCCCTCGCCGGAATGGGCGCGCGAGCTCCATTCCTTCGGCTGGTTGCGGCATTTGCAGGCGGCGGCCTCGCCGGTCGCCCGCGCCCATGCCCGCGCGCTGGTCGGCGACTGGATCGCCATGCGCGGCCACCGCCTGCCGCTGGCCTCCGCCCCGGATGTGGCGGCGCGGCGGGTGACGAGCTGGCTCACCCAGGCGCCGTTGATCCTGCAGGATGCCGATCCGAGCTTCCACCGCCGCTTCATCCGCAGCCTTACCGCGCAGGTGCGTTACATCAAGAGCGTGGGACCGAGCGCGCCGGACGGGCGGGCGCGGCTGTCCTGCGCCTTCGCCCTGGCGCTGGCCAGCCTGTGCATGGCCGACCAGACACGGTTGATGCGCGCGGCGCAGAAGCGGCTGGTGGAGGAGCTCGACCGGCAGGTGCTGGGCGATGGCGGCCATGTCAGCCGCAATCCCGGCCTGCTGATCGAGGTGCTGCTCGACCTGCTGCCGCTGCGCCAGAGCTATGAGGCGCGGCATGTGCCGCCGCCGCCGGCGCTGCTCAACGCGCTCGACCGGATGATGCCAATGCTGCGCTTCTTCCGCCATGTCGATGGCGCCTTCGCGCTGTTCAACGGCATGGGGCCGACGCCGGCGGACGTGCTCGCCACCGTGCTGGCCTATGACGATGCGCGCGGGCGGCCGGTGGCGAATGCGCCCTATTCCGGCTATCAGCGCATGGAAGCCGGCGCCACCGTGGTCATCGCCGACACCGGCGCCCCACCGCCGCTGCCGGTGAGCCTGGAGGCGCATGCGGGCTGTCTTTCCTTCGAGCTTTCCGCCGGGCGGCACCGTATCGTGGTCAATTGCGGCCTGCCGGCCGCCGGGCGCGACGAATGGCGCGCGGTGGCGCGGCAGACGGCGGCGCATTCCACCGTCGTGGTGGAGGATGCCTCCTCCTGCCGCTTCCTCGCCGCCGGCCCGCTGACGCGCCTGTGCGGCGCGCCGGTGCTGAGCGGACCCCGCGACCTGCATGTCGACCGCAGCGAGCGTGGCGGGGCGGATGTGCTGCGCGCCAGCCATGACGGCTATGCCGGCCGCTTCGGCGTGGTGCATCAGCGCTCCTGGCGGCTGTCGGCCGACGGCATGCGGCTCGATGGCGAGGATCTGTTCCGCGTGGCGCAGGGCGAGGAATTCTCCGCCGACCAGCCGGCCCGCTACGCGGTGCGCTTTCATCTGCACCCTTCGGTCGAGCCTTCGCGCACCTCGGACGGGCAGACGGTGATCCTGCGCCTGCCGGATGGCGATGACTGGGCCTTCACCGCGCCGGGCAGCAGCGTGGCGATCGAGGAGAGCATCTTCCTCGGCAGCGGCGCCGGCCCGCGCCGCACGGCGCAGCTGGTCATGACCGGCACGGCGCGGCAGACGCCGCGGGTGGAATGGACCTTCGTCCAGCTCAAGGCGCTGCGGGGATAGCGGCGGCGCACGGCAGCCCTGCCGGCCGGGCGGTTCACCCGGAAGGCCAGACGTGGTAGGGGCGGCGGCTTCCTCGTTCAAACGCACTGGCCGCTCCCATGTCTGGTTCAACGCCCGCTGATATCCGCCCCATCGCCCGCGCTCTGCTCTCGGTCTCCGACAAGACCGGCCTCGTGCCCTTCGCGCAGGCGCTCGCCGCCAAGGGCATCGCGCTGGTGTCCACCGGCGGGACGCGCAAGGCGCTGGCCGAGGCGGGGCTGACCGTGGCGGATGTGTCGGACCTCACCGGCTTTCCCGAAATGATGGACGGGCGGGTGAAGACGCTGCATCCCGGCGTGCATGGCGGCATTCTCGCCATTCGCGACGATGCCGGCCACCGCGCCTCCATGGACGAACACGGCATCCTGCCGATCGACCTCGTGGTGGTGAATCTCTACCCGTTCGAGGCCACGGTGGCGCGCGGCGCCGGCTATGACGACTGCGTCGAGAACATCGACATTGGCGGCCCGGCGATGATCCGCGCCGCCGCCAAGAACCATGCGGATGTGGCGGTGGTGGTCGATCCCGCGAGCTACGCCACCGTGCTGGCCGACCTCGAGGAAAAGGGCGGCACGAGCCTCGCCACCCGGCGCAAGCTGGCGCAGCTCGCCTATGCCCGCACCGCCACCTATGACGGCGCCATCGCCGCCTGGTTCGCCGAGGTCGAGGCGAAGGAGAACGCGGAAGCGGCGGCGGAAAGCCGGGTGTTCGGCGGGCGCCTCGCGGAGGCGCTGCGCTATGGCGAGAACCCGCACCAGAGCGCGGCCTTCTATGTCGGCGGCCCGGCACGGCCGGGGGTAGCCACCGCCCGCCAGCTGCAGGGCAAGGCGCTGTCCTACAACAATCTCAACGACACCGACGCGGCCTTCGAGGCGGTGGCGGAGTTCGACCCCGCCCGCGCCCCGGCGGTGGTGATCGTCAAGCACGCCAATCCCTGCGGTGTCGCCGAGGGTGAGACGCTGGTCGAGGCCTATCGCAAGGCGCTGGCCTGCGACCCGACCTCGGCCTTTGGCGGCATTGTGGCGCTGAACCGCACGCTGGATGCGGACGCCGCCCGCGCCATCGTCGACATCTTTACCGAGGTGATCGTCGCCCCCGACGCGACCGAGGAAGCCGCCGCCATTGTCGGCGCCAAGAAGAATCTGCGCCTGCTGGTGACCGGCGGCCTGCCGGACCCGCGCGGCGGCGGGCTGGCGGTGAAGTCGCTCGCCGGCGGCTATCTCGTGCAGTCGCGCGACAATGCCGTGGTGGACGACATGGCGCTGAAAGTGGTGACCAAGCGCGCGCCGACGGCGAAGGAACTGGCGGACCTCGCCTTCGCCTTCCGCGTGGTGAAGCATGTGAAGTCGAACGCCATCGTCTATGCCAAGGACCTCGCGACCGTCGGTATCGGCGCCGGGCAGATGAGCCGGGTCGATTCGGCCCGTATCGCCGCCCACAAGGCGCGCGACGCCGCCGAGGCGGCAGGGAGCGCCGAGCCGCTGACGCGCGGCAGCGTGGTGGCCTCCGACGCCTTCTTCCCCTTCGCCGACGGGCTGATCACGGCCATCGAGGCCGGGGCCACCGCGGTGATCCAGCCGGGCGGCTCGATCCGCGACGCGGATGTGATCGCGGCGGCGGACGCGGCCGGCATCGCCATGGTGTTCACCGGCATCCGCCATTTCCGCCACTGAGCGGGACGGACAAGCCAACGAAAAAGGGCCGGCGCGAGCCGGCCCTTTGCGTGTGAGGCGCGTCGCCTCAGAAGCGGTAGGTGACACCGAGACCGACGATCCACGGGTCGAGATCGGCCTTGCCGGAGAGCGCCTGGCCGGCGACGACCACGTCGAAATCGGGCTTGAGGAAGAGCTTCTTCACGTCGACGTTAAGGCCCCAGTGCTCGTCGAACATGTAGTCGAAGCCGACCTGCAGCGCCCAGCCGAACGTGTCCTTCACATCGATCGAATCGGCCGAATAGGCCTTCTGGTCGAAGAAGAAGGTGTAGTTGATGCCCGCGCCGACATAGGGCTTGAACGCGCCGAAATCGGTGAAGTGATATTGCAGCGTCAGGGTCGGCGGCAGCAGCCACACTTCGCCGATCTTGTTCAGGCTGGAGATCGTGCCAGTGCCGTTGATGTCGTGCGGGGTGACGCCGAGGATCAGTTCGGCGGCCCAGTTCTTGGTGAAGTAGTAGGTGATGTCGAGTTCCGGCACCACGGAATCCGAGATGTCGAGCCCGGAGCCGGGGACGCCGCGCACCGAACCATTATCCTCGGGGAACACGCCGAGCAGGCGCAGGCGAATCTGCCACGGGCTCTGTTCCTGCACCGGCGCGGGCGCCTTGTAGGCGAGCGGCGCGGCCTTGGAGATGTCGGCGGCCAGCGCCGGGCCTCCCATCAGAGCCGCGCCCGCGAGCGCGAGGACCGCCGGCGCGGCGGTGCGAGCAAAAAATGACCGGATGGACGACATGCCCCAAACCCCTTTATTCCCTTAAGCCCTGTGCAAGGGCGCGGGCCTATTGGTGAGGGCGCGGGCGAGTCGTGCGCTTGATCGAGATCAATCGGGCGATAGTCTTGTCTTTCTGTGACCAACAGGCAACAGCGGCCGAGAGAGGGCTCGCCCGCATTTCAGTGGGCGGAATAGACGTATAATAGAACAATCGGCTACAGCCGGCGGGCGGGCTCCCAGGCGGAGGTCGCGCCATCCGGCGGGGGGAAGTGATGGGCGTCGAAGGGTTCCTGGCCAGCGAGGACGAGCGCGTCGCGCGCCAGCTCGTCGAGCAGGCGGACCTTATCCTGCAGGCGACCGACGGCGACGTGCCGGCCCGGTTCGCGCAGGGGCTGTTCGGCCGCGCGGTGGCGGAGGATGTGCGGGTCTATACGCCGCACGAGCTCGCCGCGCTGGCACGGCTCGCCTATGGGCATCTCAAGGTCCGCCGCCGCGACAGTTTCGACATCCGCATCGAACAACTCCCGGCCGCCGAGGGTGGCGACCGGCTCGCCCGGGTCTCGGTGATCGAGATCGTCAATGACGACATGCCGTTCCTGCTCGATTCGCTCATGGGCGCGCTCAACGCCCAGGGGCTGACGGCGAGCTTCGTCGTGCATCCGATCATGGGCGTCGACCGCGACACCAGCGGGCAGGTGACCAATCTCGTGCCCGGCGAGACCCCGGCCGGCGCCCGCATGCGGCGCGAAAGCCTGATCCAGATCCATGTCCCGCGCATCGAGGATGAGGGCCGCCAGCTCGCCCTGATCGAGGAACTCGGCGCGGTGCTCAACCAGGTGCGCGTGGTGGTCGCCGCCTGGCAGCCGATGATGGCGCAGGTGCGCGCGGCGGTAACCAACCTCACCCTCGCCCCCGCCATGGTGCCGCGCGAGGACCGGGAAGAGGCGATCGCCTTTCTGGAATGGCTGCTCGCCGGCCGCTTCACCTTTCTCGGCTGCCGCCACTATCAGTCCGCCAGCGCTCCCGGCGCGAAAGCGACGGTGTTCGAGCGGCGCATGGAGGATGCGCTCGGGATGATGGCGGACGAGGCCTTCCGCCTGTTCCGTCCCACCGGCGATCCGCGCTCGGTCAGCGCCGACATCGCCGAGGCGCTGGCCGATCCCAGCCCGCTGATCGTTACCAAGTCGCGCACCGTCTCCAGCGTCCACCGGCGGGCCTGGATCGATGTGGTGCTGGTCAAGCGCTACGACGCGCAGGGGCGTGTGGTCGGCGGGCTGTGCATCGCCGGCCTGTTCACCGCCACCGCCTATACGAGCTCGGTCCGGACCATCCCGGTGCTGCGGCGCAAGGCCGCCACCGTGCTGGCGCGCGCCGGCTTCGCGCCGGAAAGCCATTCCGGCCGGGCGCTGGTGAAGGTGCTGGAGACCTATCCGCGCGACGATCTGTTCCAGATCGACATTGCCGCGCTCTACCAGTTCTCGCTCGCCATCCTGCAGCTGGACGAACACCCGCGCGTGCGGGTGCTGGCGCTCAACGAGCGGTTCGACCGTTTCGTCTCCATCCTCGTCTTCGTGCCGCGCGAACGCTATGGCAGCGAGGTGCGGGCCAAGATCGGCACCCTGCTGGCGTCGAGTTTCGGCGGGCAGGTGGTCGCCTTCCGCCCGCTGTTCCTCGAAGGCCCGCTGACGCGGGTGCATTTCATCATCGAGCGCGGCACGGGCGAGGTGCCGAGCGTCAATCGCGCGACGCTGGAAGAGGCGATCAGCGCCATCATCCGCACCTGGGGCGACGGCTTTGCCGAGGCGCTGGCGGCGACCGTGCCGGCCAGCAAGGCGAGCGAGCTGATGGAGCGCTACGCCGGCGCCTTCCCGGCCGGCTATCAGGCGGCGGCAACGCCGGCGGAGGCGATCGACGATCTGCGCCTCATCGAGGAACTGAGCGAGGCGAACCCGGTGGCGGCGGATTTCCGCCCCTCCGCACTGCGCGAGCGCGGGCGCCTCGCGCTCAAAGTGTTCAGCTACAAGGTGCCGCGCCTGCTGTCCGAGCGGGTGCCGCTGCTCGAATCCATGGGCTTCGTGGTCATTGACGAGCGCACCTTCACCGTCCGTCCCGCCGCGGGCGCGCCGGTCTATGTGCATGACATGCTGCTGTCGCGGCGTGGCGGCGGCGATGTCGCGCTCGACAAGCTGGGGCCGCGGCTGCACGCGACGCTGATGGCGGTGCTGCGCGGCGGCGAAAGCGACGGGTTCAACGCGCTGGCGCTGACCGCCCAGCTCGGCTGGCGCGACATCGCGCTGCTGCGGGCGCTGGGGCGCTATCTCCGGCAGGTCGGCATTCCCTTCAGCCAGGACTATCTCTGGCAGACGCTGAACGCCCACCCCGCCATCGCCCAGAAGCTGGTGGCGCTGTTCCACACCCGCTTCGACCCCGAACAGGGCGAGCGCCGGGCCGAGCGTCAGGAGGAACTGCGCGCCGCCATCGAGGCCGCGCTGGCGGATGTGCCGAGCCTCGACGAGGACCGCATCCTGCGCCGCTTCGCCAATCTCATCGGCGCGGCGGTGCGGACCAATTTCTTCCAGCGCGGGCCGCAGGGCAGCCACCGCCCGACCATCGCCTTCAAATTCCTCAGCACCGCCGTCGAGGGACTGCCGCAGCCGCGCCCGCTGTTCGAGATTTTCGTGCAGTCGCCGCGTGTCGAAGGCATCCATCTGCGCTTCGGCCGGGTGGCGCGTGGCGGGCTGCGCTGGTCCGACCGGCCGCAGGATTTCCGCACCGAGGTGCTGAGCCTGGTCAAGGCGCAGCAGGTGAAGAATGCGGTCATCGTGCCGGTGGGCGCCAAGGGCGGGTTCGTGCCGCAGCAGCTTCCCGCCGGGCCGCGCGAGGCGATCCAGGCCGAGGGCGTGGAAGCCTACAAGCTGTTCATCTCCAGCCTGCTCGACGTGACCGACAATATCGAGGATGGCCGCACGGTTCACCCCGCCCACACGGTGCGGCACGATGAGGACGACCCCTATCTCGTCGTCGCCGCCGACAAGGGAACCGCCACCTTCTCCGACACCGCCAACGCGCTGTCGCTGGAGCGCGGCTTCTGGCTGGGCGATGCCTTCGCCTCCGGCGGTTCGGTCGGCTATGACCACAAGGCGATGGGCATCACCGCGCGCGGGGCCTGGGAGGCCGTGCGCCGGCATTTCCGCGAACTCGACATCGACATTCGCCGCACGCCCTTCACCGTGGCCGGGGTCGGCGACATGTCGGGCGACGTGTTCGGCAATGGCATGCAGCTGGAGAACACGATCCGCCTGGTCGCCGCTTTCGACCATCGCGACATCTTCCTCGATCCGAACCCCGACCCCGAACTCTCCTTCCGCGAGCGCCAGCGGCTGTTCGCGCTGCCGCGTTCCAGCTGGCAGGACTATGACAAGTCGCTGATCTCGCCCGGTGGCGGCGTGTTTCCGCGCAGCGCCAAGAGCATTCCGCTGACCCTCGCCATGCGCGAGGTTCTGGGCTTCGAGGCCGCCTCGGCGTCGCCCGCCGAAGTCATCAGCGCCATCTTGCGCGCGCCGGTGGACCTGCTGTGGTTCGGCGGCATCGGCACCTATGTGCGTGCGACCAGCGAGACCGACGCGCAGGCCGGCGACCGCGCTAATGACGGTGTGCGCATCACCGGCAGCCAGATCCGGGCGCGGGTGATCGGCGAGGGCGCCAATCTCGGGGTCACCCAGCGCGGGCGCATCGAGGCGGCGCGGCGCGGCGTGCGGCTGAACACCGATGCCATCGACAATTCCGCCGGCGTCAACACCTCCGATATCGAGGTGAACATCAAGATCGCCATGGCGCCGGCCCTGCGCGAGGGGCGGCTCGACCCGCAGGCACGGGCGCAGGTGCTGGCCGGCATGACCCCCGAGGTCGCCGCGCTGGCGCTGACGAACAATTATCTGCAGACGCTGGCGCTCTCGCTCGCGGAAATGCGCGGGCTCGACGATCTCGGCTTCCTGCAGCGGCTGATGCAGCGGCTGGAAGCGCGCGGCCTGCTCGACCGGGCGGTGGAGTATCTGCCCACGGACAGCGAGATCGCGGAGCGACGCGGGCGCGGCGAGGCGCTGACCCGGCCGGAAATGGCGGTGCTGCTGGCCTATGCCAAGCTCTCCGTCCATGCTGACCTCCTCGACACTGACGTGCCGGACGACCCCTATCTCGCGCGCGAACTGGCCGCCTATTTCCCGCCCGAACTGCGCGAGCATTTCCCGGAAGGCGTGGAGCATCACCGGCTGCGGCGCGACATCATCGCCACCCGGCTTTCCAACGCCATGATCAACCATGGCGGGCCGGCCTTCGTCGCCCGGCTGATGGACGAGACCGGTGCGGGCATCGACGGCATCGCCAAGGCCTTCGCCGTGGTGCGCGACGGTTTCGGCCTCGCCGGGCTCAACCGCGAGATCGACGCGCTGGACGGGCTGGTGCCGGGCGCGGTGCAGCTCGACCTCTATGGCGTCGTCCAGGACATGCTGCTCGACCGCGCCATCTGGTTCCTGCGCAATGTCGATCTCCGGCGCAATCTCGACGACCTCGTCGGCCATTACGCCGCCGGCATCCCGCCGGTGGAGAAGGTGCTGGCTGGCCCGGTGCGCGAATTGCTGCCGGAAGAATCGCGGGTGCTGCACGATGCCCGCATCAGCCAGTGGACGCAGGCCGGCGTGCCGGAGGCGCTGGCGCGCCGCATCGCCCGCTTGCCGGCGGTGGAGAGCGCCACCGATATCGTGCTGATCGCCGACCGCACCCGCGCGCCTCTGGCGGATGCCGCCGTGACCTTCTTCGCCGTCGCCCTGCTGTTCCGGCTGGAGCGCATTCTCGGCCCGGCGCGGACCTTGACGGTGACGGATTATTACGACCGGCTGGCGCTGGAGCGGGCGCTCGCGGCGTTTGAGAGCGCGGTGCGCCGGCTCACCGCCGAGGTGATCGAGGAGCACGGCGCCGGCGTCGCCGGGGTGTCGAGCTGGGCGCGGGCGCGCGGCGAGGTGGTGGAGCGCGCGCGCAATGGTGTGCACGAGATCGCCAGCTCGGGGCTCAGCGTGTCGAAGCTGTCGGTGGCGGCGAGCCTGATCGGCGATCTGGTGCGCGGGTAATCCTCGGCGCACGCGAGCGTTTTCGAGCGAAGTGGATACCGGTTCGCGTGAAGAAAACGCGACAAAACAGAGAATTAGATCATTTCACTGTTTCCGTGAAACGGTGAAATGATCGAGCGCTCGGCGCGGTTGCCTTCACCCAAACGAAGTCCGGCCGCGCGTGGCGCGGCCGGTAACGTAATCTTCGCGCAAACAGGAAGCCGCGCGCGGCTACACCGCCGCGTGCTTCTTGTTCTGGCGGTGGGAGATGAGGTCGTCCACCACGGCCGGGTCGGCCAGCGTCGAGGTGTCGCCGAGACTGCCGAACTCGTCCTCGGCGATCTTCCGCAGGATGCGGCGCATGATCTTGCCGGAGCGGGTCTTGGGCAGGCCGGGGGCGAACTGGATGAGGTCCGGCGAGGCGATGGGGCCGATTTCCTGCCGCACCCAGACCACCAGCTCCTTGCGCAGCGCCTCGGTCGGCTCGACACCGGCCATCAGCGTCACATAGGCGTAGATGCCCTGGCCCTTGATGTCGTGGGGATAGCCAACCACGGCGGCCTCCGACACCTTGGGATGAGCGACGAGCGCGCTTTCCACCTCGGCCGTACCCATGCGGTGGCCGGAGACGTTGATCACGTCGTCGACGCGGCCGGTTATCCAGTAATAGCCGTCGGCGTCGCGGCGGCAGCCGTCGCCGGTGAAGTACTTGCCGGGATAGGTGGAGAAATAGGTCTGCATGAAGCGCTCATGGTCGCCATAGACCGTGCGCATCTGCCCCGGCCAGGAATCGGCGATCACCAGATTGCCTTCGCAGGCGCCGCTGAGCGGGTTGCCTTCCGCGTCCACCACTTCCGGGATCACGCCGAAGAACGGGCGCGTCGCCGAGCCGGGCTTTAGCTTCGTCGCGCCGGGCAGGGGGGTGATGAGAATGCCGCCGGTCTCGGTCTGCCACCAGGTATCGACGATGGGGCAGCGCTCCTCGCCGACCACGCGGTGATACCATTCCCATGCTTCCGGGTTGATCGGCTCACCGACCGAACCGAGCAGGCGCAGCGAGGCGCGGCTGGTCTTGGTCACCGGCGCATCGCCGCCCTGCATCAGCGCGCGGATGGCGGTGGGGGCGGTGTAGAAGATGTTGACCTTGTGCTTGTCGATGACCTCCCAGAAGCGGGAATTGGTCGGGTAGTTCGGCACGCCCTCGAACATCAGCGTGGTGGCGCCGTTGGCGAGCGGGCCATAGACGATGTAGCTGTGGCCGGTGACCCAGCCGATATCGGCGGTGCACCAGTAGATGTCGCCGTCGTGATAGTCGAAGACATACTGGTGGGTCATCGAGGCATAGACGAGATAGCCGCCCGTCGTGTGCAGCACGCCCTTGGGCAGGCCGGTCGAGCCCGAGGTGTAGAGGATGAACAGCGGGTGCTCCGCGTTCACGGGCGTCGCCGGGCAATGGCGGGTCACCAGCTCGGCGGCCTCGTGGTACCAGACGTCGCGGCCGGGCTCCATGTTCACCGCCCCGCCGGTGCGGCGGACGACGACGACGTGGTCCACCTCGACATCGCCGAGCTTGGCGATGGCGGCGTCGACATTGGCCTTCAGCGGCACCTTGCGGCCGCCGCGCAGGCCCTCATCGGCGGTGATGACGACCTTGGAGCCGCAATCGCGGATGCGGCCGGCGAGGCTGTCCGGCGAGAAGCCGCCGAACACCACCGAATGGACTGCGCCGAGCCGCGCGCAGGCGAGCATCGCATAGGCCGCCTCGGGGATCATCGGCATGTAGATGGTGACGCGGTCGCCCTTCTCCACATTGCGGTTGCGCAACACATTGGCGAAGCGGCAGACCTCGTCATGCAGCTCCTGATAGGTGATGTGGCGGTGCTCGGACGGGTCGTCGCCTTCCCAGATGATGGCGACCTGGTCGGCGCGGGTGGGCAGATGCCGGTCGATGCAGTTCCAGGCGACGTTGGTGACGCCGTCCTCGAACCATTTGATCGAGACATGGCCAGGGTCGAACGAGGTGTTCTTCACCACCGTATAGGGCTCGAACCATTCGATGCGCTTGCCCTCGTCGGCCCAGAAGGCCTGCGGGTCGTTGAGCGAGGCCTCATACTTCGCCTGATAGGCGCGATCATCGAGGAAGGCCCGCTTCGCCCACTCCGCGGGCACGTCGTAGATCTTGTCGGACATGGCGTTCTCCCCATCAGGCGGCGCTGTGCGCCCTCTCTTGCTTCGGCGGGATTATGGTGACCCCGCCGGGGCGGGACAAGCGCGCGGGCGCGCAACTTTGGTCGGTAGGTAGTCGCGCGGAGGGGGCGCCGCGTCCGCTCTCAGCGCGGCTTCGGGCGCCAGACGCTGGTGGCCTTGATCTCCGCGTCTTCCAGCTCGCGCGAGACCGGAACGGCATAATCCGCCATCTTTTCCAGCCGCTCGCGCGGCAGATAGGAGCGGCCGGGATCACCGATCCACACCTCGACGCCGCCCGCCGCGAGGGCTTCCAGCCAGGCGAAGACCCGCGTCGCCAGGTCGCGCTCATAGGCGATGTCGCCGGCCAGCACCACGTCCCAGCCGCCCTCGGCGCCGATCACGTCGGTTGTGAGCACGTCCACCGCCGCGCCGTTGAGCGCGGCATTCGCCGCGATGGCGGCATGGGCGAAGCGGTCGATGTCGGCGCAGGCGACATGGGCCGCGCCGGCCTTCACGGCGGCGATGCCGACCAGGCCCGAGCCGGCGGCGAAATCCAGCACGCGCTTGCCGCGCACGGTTTCCGGGTGGTCGAGCACGTAGCGCGCCAACGCCTGCCCACCGGCCCAGGCGAAGGCCCAGAACGGCGGCGGCAGGCCGATCTCGCCCAGTTCCTCCTCGGTGCGTTGCCAGATCGGCAGCGATTCCTCGGCGAGGTGCAGCGTGATTTCCGGCACCAGCGGCGGAGCGAGGCGCTGCGTCTCGGCGCGAATGAAGGCGGCGGGGTCGGCGATGCCGCGCGGCGTCACCGTGTGCCGCCCGCCATCTCCAGCACGATGTCCCATTCGGCGTCGGTGACGGGTTGGACGGAGAGGCGGGAGAACTTCATCAGCGCCATGTCGGCGAGGCGCGGTTCCGCCTTCACCGCCGCGAGCGACACCGGGTTCTTCAGCGCCGCCACCGCCTTGAGGTCGACCATGACGAACTTGCCCGAGGGGTCGGAGGGGTCGGGATAGGCTTCCTTGATCACCTCGACGATGCCGACAATCTCTTTCCCCTCATTCGAGTGGTAGAAGAACCCCCGGTCGCCGAGCCGCATGGCGAGAAGCTGCTGCTTGGCGAGGTGGTTGCGCACGCCGTCCCAGTGGGTGCCCTTCTCGGCGGCGGCGACCTGCTGCTCCCAGGACCATTTGAAGGGTTCGGACTTGTAGAGCCAGTGCGCCATTTCCACTCCTGATGACCTCGCCGGGAGGCTAACCAGATTACCATTCACTTGGGGAGACCGTCATCCTGAGGTGCCCGGCGCTAGCCGGGCCTCGAAGGATGGCGTTCCGCGCGAGCCCATCCTTCGAGGCTCGCTGCGCTCGCGCCTCAGGATGACGTTGCTTCTGTCAGGCTTCGCCGCCGAGGTCTAATCCCTGTCTCACGCTTCCGCCTTTTGCGGGCGAGCCAGCAGCGACCCGATGGCCTCTTCGATGCCGTGGCGTCCGGCCAGCACGTCTTCCACCGCGCGGGCGATAGGCATATCGACGCCGCGCGCCTGCGCCATCGCCACCAGCACGCTGGCGGTGAGCGCGCCTTCCGCCAGCTTGCCCGGCGGGTGCAGGCCCTGCTCCTGGCCGAGGCTGAGACCGAGCGCGTAGTTGCGCGACTGCGCGGTGGAGCAGGTGAGGATAAGGTCGCCGAGGCCCGACAGGCCGGTGAGCGTTTCCGCCCGCGCGCCATAGGCCTTGCCGAAGCGCATCAGCTCGGCGAAGCCGCGCGCGATCAGGGCCGCCCCGGCGCTGGCGCCGAGCCTGCGGCCGCCGACAATGCCGGCGGCGATGGCGAGCACGTTCTTGGCCGCGCCGCCGATCTCGACCCCGCGCACATCCTCGCTGTGATAGAGCCGGAACGAGGCGGAGCCGAGCGCGGTGGCCAGCGCCTCCGCCACCGCGCCGTCCCGCGCGGCCAGCGTCACGGCGGTCGGCAGGCCGGCCGCGACATCGGCGGCGAAGCTGGGGCCGGATAAGATCGCGGGTACGGCCCGTGGACACGCCTCGCCCAGCACCTGCGTCATGAACAGCGAGGTGCCGCGCTCGATGCCCTTGGCGCAGGTGACGACCGGCGTGCGTGGGGCGAGATGCGGGGCGAGGGCGGTGGCCACCGCGCGGCTGGCCTGTGCGGGCACGACGAGGAGCACCGCATCGGTGGCGGCGGCGGCGGCGAGATCGTCCGTTGGGCGCACCGAATCGGCCAGCGACACGCCGGGCAGATGGGCGGGATTGGCGCGCCGCTGTGCCAGCGTCTCCATCAGCGCCGCGTCGCGGCCCCACAGCACCACCTCGCGCCCGGCGCGGGCGGCGGCATTGGCCAGCGCCGTTCCCCAGGCCCCGGCCCCGACCACGCCGATGGAGGCGAAGCGTGCCGGCATCAGCCGCCGATCCCTTCGGGTGGGGCGGAAGGCGCGGCGGCAGGCGAGGCGGCGGGAGTGTCCGCGGCCTCGGCGGCCTGCGCCGCAGCACGCGCCGCGCCCACGCCCTCGATCTCGCCCAGCGGCCAGCGGGCGCGGGGGGAGGCGTCGAGCCCGTCATGCAGGCCGCGCGCCAGCCGCTCGGCGCCGGCCCAGGCGATCATCGCGCCATTGTCGGTGCACAGCTCCGGCGGCGGCACGGCGAGGCGGGTGCCGCCATCAGCCGCGACCTTGTGCAGCGCCCGCCGCACCGACTGGTTGGCGCCGACGCCGCCGGCCAGCACCAGCGCGGAGGGCTTCAGCCCCTGATGGCGCATCAGCCGCAGCGCGCAGCGCACGCGGTCGGCGAGAATGTCGACCACCGCCGCCTGGAACGAGGCGCACAGATCGTTCACATCCTGCTCACTCAGCGGGGCGATCTTCAGCGCCTCGATGCGCACGGCGGTCTTGAGGCCGGACAGCGAGAAGTCCGGCACCGGCTTGCCGTGGAGCGGGCGGGGGAGGGAGAAGCGCTCCGGGTCGCCGTGCAGCGCCGCGCGTTCCACCGCCGGGCCGCCGGGATAGGGCAGGCCGAGCATCTTGGCGGTCTTGTCGAAGGCCTCGCCGATGGCGTCGTCCATCGTGCCGCCGAGCTTCTCATATTCGCCGATGCCGGTGACGGCGACGAGCTGGGTGTGGCCGCCGGAGACGAGCAGCAGCAGGAAGGGGAAGGGCACCTTGTCGGTGAGCCGCGCGGTGAGGGCGTGCGCTTCGAGATGATTGACCGCGACCAGCGGCTTGTTCGCCGCCAGCGCCAGCGCCTTGGCGGTGGTGAGGCCGACGATGACGCCGCCGATCAGCCCGGGGCCGGCGGCGGCGGCGATGCCGTCGAGCTCGTCCAGCCGCAGCCCGGCGGCGCGCAGCGCGCGCGCCACCAAATGGTCAAGCACCTCGACATGGGCGCGGGCGGCGATCTCCGGCACCACGCCGCCATACTCCGCGTGATCCTCGGTCTGCGAATGCACGATGTTGGAGAGGATCGCGCCGGTCCCGTCGGCACGCCGACGCACCACCGCGGCGGCGGTCTCGTCGCAGGTGGTCTCGATGCCGAGCAGGAGAAGATCACGCATTGACTTTACGGGGTTGGCCGGTGAACTGAACGCATACGAACCGCTAGCACCGCAGGACGGCATGACGCAATCGCTTCCCAAACTCCGGCTCGGCACCCGTGGCAGCCCGCTCGCCCTGTGGCAGGCGCATGCGGTACGCGACGCGCTGCTGAAGGCGCATCGCTGGCCGGACGAGGCGGTGGAAGTGCAGGTGATCCGCACCACGGGCGACGCCATCACCGACCGGGCGCTTTCCGATGCCGGCGGCAAGGGCCTGTTCACCAAGGAGCTTGAGGAAGCGCTGCTCGACCGGCGCATCGACCTCGCCGTGCATTCGGCCAAGGACATGCCAACGCGCCTGCCGGACGGGCTGCACCTTGTCGGCTACCTCCCGCGCGCGGATGTGCGCGACGCGCTGATCCTGCGCGAGGGCGTGGCGCTGCGCGACCTCAAGCCCGGCGCGCGCATCGGCACCGCCTCGCTGCGGCGCGAGGCGCAGCTGCGCCGGCTGCGGCCGGACCTCGACGTGTCGCTGCTGCGTGGCAATGTGCATACCCGCCTCGCCAAGGTGGAAAGCGGTGAGTTCGACGGCACGCTGCTCGCCTATGCCGGGCTGAGCCGGCTCGGCCTCGCCGACCGCGTGAGCTCGGTGCTGGAGACGACGGATTTCCTGCCCGCCGTCGGCCAGGGCGCTGTGGCGATCGAGACCCGCTTCGGCGATATCGCCGTCGACGCGCTGGTGGTGCCGGTGGTCAGCCCCGCGACCGGCCTCGCTTTGCGGGTGGAGCGGGCCTATCTCGCCGAACTCGACGGCTCCTGCCGCACGCCGATTGGTGGGCTGGCGCAGGTGGAAGGCGACGAGATCCGCTTCCGCGGCGTGGTGCTGGCGCCGGACGGCTCGCGCTTCTACGAGATCGTGCGCTATGGGCCGATCAACCGCGCGCTGGAACTCGGCATCGCGGCGGGCAAGGAAATGCGCGCCATGGTTCCGGCCGATCTGCTGCCGCACTGATGCGGGTGCTGGTGACACGGCCGCAGCCGGACGCGCAGGCCACCGCCACGCGGCTGCACGAGGCGGGGCACGGGGCGGTGGTTGATCCGATGCTGACGGTGGAACCGCTGCCCGAGGCGCGTCTGCCCGCCGGCGCCTTTGACGCGGTCACGCTGACCAGCGTCAATGGCGCCCGGCTGCTGGGCGCCCGCCCGGAACTGCCGGCGCTCGCGGGCCTGCCGCTCTATGCCGTCGGCCGGCGCACGGCGGCGGCGGCCCCGGCTGCCTTTACCGAGGTGCATGTGGCGGGCGGCGACGGGGCGGCGCTGGGCGCGTTGCTGCGTGAGCGCCTGCCGGCCGGAGCGCGGCTGCTCTATATCGCCGGCGAGGAGCGGGCGGTGGACATCGGCGCGGTGCTGGCGGATGCCGGCATTTCCACCGAACTTTTCGTGATCTACCGCACCGTGCCCGCGCAGGCCCTGGCGCCGTCGACGGTGGAGGCGGTGCGGGCGGGGCGGATCGACGCGGCCTTCCATTTTTCGCCGCGGACGGCGGCGACGCTGGCGGGGCGGGCGGAAGCGGCGGGGCTGGCGACGCATTTCCGCCATGTCGAGCATCTGTGCTTCTCCGCCAATGTGGCGAAGCCGCTGGCGGCGATGGGCTGGCCGACCCGGATCGCGCGCGAGCCGACCGAGGACGGGCTGTTCGATCTCATCGGCCGGTAAACCATCGCAGTCTCCCGAGGTTGCGGCGCGGGGGCGGGCGGTCTATCCCGGAACCAGGGGCCAGCCCGGCGCTTTATCAAGGCGGAGGTAAGGACGTGGCGACAGACGATCCCAATAAGAGCGCGACCGACAAGCCGGAGGCGGGGGCCAAGCCCGCGCGCCGCAAGCCGCCGACGCTCGACCTTTCCGCGCGCGACGTGACGCCCGAGGGCGAGACGGTTTCCGACGACGCGGCCACGGCGCCGGTGCCGGCGGATGAGGCCGCTTCCGCTGCCGCGCCGGACACGTCGACCCAAACCCCGACCGGTTCCGACGCACCCGCCGCTGGCGAGGTGCCGGTGCTCGACGCTGCGGCGACGCCCACCGATGCCAAGGAACCGGCGTCGACTGATGCGCCCGTTGACGCGCGGCCGGACCCGCTTGAGCCGGTGCATCCCGTGCCGCCGCCGGCCGCGCCGGCGCCGAAGCGCCAGCTGGGCGTGTTCGGCACGCTCCTCATTGCGCTGATTTCCGGCGTGATCGGCGCTGCTTTCGCCGTCGCCGTCGTTTCCGCCTTTTCCAGCGCCGAGCAGAATGTCGAGGCGATCACCGAGCTGGAAGCGCGCGCGCTCGATCTGCGCCAGCGGCTGGAAATGCTGGAGTCGCGCAATGGCGACACACCGGCGCCCGGGCTCGCCGCCCCCGCTGAACTGGCCACAAGGCTCGATGCGCTGGAAAGCGGGCTCGGCGCGCTCGGCTCCAAGGTCGACGCCCTGCCGGCCACCGCCCCCGCCGCGCCGGCGGCCTCGCCCGAGGATGTCGCGGCGGTGAAGGGCCAGGTCGAGGCGCTGGAACAGCGGGTGAATACGCTTCCGGCGCCCGCTCCGGCCGCCACCCCGGCCGCGCTCGACGCCACCAATGCCCGCCTTGCGGCGCTGGAGGAAAAGCTCGGCGCCGCCACTGCCGCTCAGCGCAGCAGCGGCCAGGGCGCGGCGCAGATCGTCGTGCTCGGCACGCTGCGCGAGGCGGTGATCGCCGGTCGTCCCTTCGCCACCGAACTGAAGGCGGCGCAGCCGCTGCTCGGCGATCAGGCCGCGCCGCTGGCGGCGCTGCAGCCTGCCGCCGCCACCGGCTATGCCACGGATGCGGCGCTCGCCGCGCAGCTGCGCGCCGCCACCGCGCCGAAGGCCGAGATTGCGCCGGCCGCTGCGACGGAGGAGGGCGTCGTCGGTACGCTGCTGAAGGGGGCGCAGAAGCTCGTCACCATCCGCCGCTCCGATGAAGCCGCCGCCTCGGCCGATCTCGCCAAGGCGGAAGCCGCGCTGGCGCGTGGCGATGCGGAGGGCGCGCGCACCGCCATTGCCACGCTGCCGGAAGCCGAGCGCAACGCGGCCCAGCCCATGCTCGCCGCGCTCGACGCCCGGCAGGCGGCGCTCACCACCCTCGCCGACCTTCATCGGCGGGCGCTCGCCACTCTCGCGGGAGCAAGCCAGTGATCCGGCTCGTCGTCTATCTCCTCGTTCTTTCCGCGGTGGCGTTCGGCATCGCCTGGCTGGCGGACCGGCCCGGCGCGGTGGTGATCGACTGGCAGGGCTGGCAGATCGAGACCAGCATTCTGGTCGCGGCCAGCGCCCTCCTGGCGCTGCTGGCGGCGACGATCCTGCTGTGGACGCTGCTGCGGCTGATCGTCCGCTCGCCCGACAGCATCGCGCATTCCTGGCGCAGCCGGCGGCGCAATCGCGGCTGGTCGGCTGTGACGCGCGGTCTTGTCGCGGTGGGTTCGGGCGACGCGGTAGGCGCGCGCCGGGCGGCCAATGATGCGCAGCGCCTCCTGGGCGAGGAACCGCTCGCCAAGCTGCTCGCCGCGCAGGCGGCGCAGCTTTCCGGCGATGCTGCCGGGGCCGAGGCGGTGTTCCGCTCGATGACCGAAGCGCCCGGCACGCGGCTGCTCGGCCTGCGCGGCCTGCATGTGGAAGCGCGCCGGCGCGGCGACCAGGGCGCGGCGCTGCAGGCGGCGGAAGAAGCCGCCCGGCACGAGCCCGGCCTCGCCTGGGCTGCGGATGCGGTGATCGAGGCGCGCTGCCTCAATGGCGATTTCGCCGGGGCGCTGGCCATGCTGGAGCGTGAGGCGGCGCATGGCGCGCTCGACCGCGCCACCCATCGACGTCGCCGCGCGGTGCTGCTCGCCGCGCAGGCGCAGGCGCTCGAACTGTCCGACCCCGCCAGCGCGCGGGAAAAGGCGCAGGAAGCCGCGCGCCTCGCCCCGACGCTGGTGCCGGCGGCCGAAATCGCCGGCCGTCTGCTCGGCGCCTCCGGCGATGTGCGCAAGGCGGCCAAGATCATCGAGGCGGCCTATGCCGCCACGCCGCATCCGGACCTCGCCGACGCCTATCTGCATCTGCGGCCCGGCGATGCCTCGCGTGAGCGGCTGAAGCGGGTACGCACGCTCACCGCGTACCAGCCGGCGCATCCGGAAAGCGCCATGGCACTCGCCCGCGCCGCGCTCGACGCGCAGGACTATGAGGTCGCGCGCACCGCGCTGGCGCCGCTGCTGGTGGCGCCGACGCAGCGCACCTGCCTGCTGATGGCCGAGCTTGAGGCGGGCGAGCATGGCGATGTCGGCAAGGCCCGCGAATGGACCGCCCGCGCCGTGCGCGCCCAGCGCGACCCGGCCTGGGTGGCCGATGGCGTGGTGGCGGAAGCCTGGGGGCCGGTCTCGCCGGTTACCGGCCGGCTCGACGCCTATGAGTGGAAGCTGCCGCCGGGCCTCGCCACGACGCCGATGCTGGAGAATGAAGCGGAGCGGGTGAAGCTCGCCATCGCCGCCGCCATCGAGAGCCGCCCGCTGGCCGAGCCAGCCGGGCCTGTGGTCGACCTGTCGGCCGACGGCGCCACCGCTAGCCTGGCGCCGGAGGCGGAAGGTAAAGCGGATGTCGCGGCGTCCCCGGCCCCGGCGCCGGTCAAACCCGTCGCCGCGAAAGCGACGGGGGACAATGCGGTGAAGGCCTCGCCCGTGGTCGCCATGCCGCATCTGCCGGACGATCCCGGCCCCGGCGGGTCCTTTGCCGATGAGCAGGGCGGCGCCCGCCCGCCCTATCCCGTCTGAGGCGCAGCCGGCGCATCGCGCCGGCGTCGCGCACCACAACAAAAAAGCGCGCCTTGCGGGCGCGCTTCCTGTCTTCATTCGAAGAGAACCGGTCAGAGGCCAGCCGCTCGTCAAGCGGCCGGAGGGTAAAAGTGCGGTCGGAGTACATCCGTCCTGACCGCTCTCCATCCGGCGAGGCGATGACGAGGCGCCAACTTGCCGGAAGCCCTGTTCTGACCGGGTTGATGCCTATATGGGGCGCTCCTTCCGGCTTTCAAGGGGCCGGAGACCAAGCCATCTCATGGATGTCCGCCGGCCGAGCGGAGCCGTGTAGGGCTGCGGCGGTCCCGATTCCGGCTCTTCGCATCGCTGCGGCCGGGGTGACGGTGTGCCATGGCGCGGTCTGCGACCGCGCCCTACCGCTCAATGCACCCGGCGGGTGGAGAGCGGGGTCGCCGTCGGCCGGCCGGCCGGAGCGGCGGGTTTCGGCGCGGCCTTCGGGGCCTGCGCGAAGGCGGCGGCACTGCGGCCCTTGGTCTCCTTGGCGCCCCCGCGCGCGCCCTGCTCGCTGAACAGTTCCGCCAGCTTTTCGGTCATCGCGCCGCCCAACTCCTCGGCGTCGACGATGGTGACGGCGCGCTTGTAATAGCGCGTCACGTCATGGCCGATGCCGATGGCGATCAGCTCCACCGGGGACTTGTCCTCGATCTGCTGGATCATCCAGCGCAGATGCCGCTCGAGATAATTGCCGGGGTTCACCGAGAGGGTGGAATCGTCCACCGGCGCGCCGTCGGAGATCATCATCAGGATGCGGCGCGATTCATTGCGCGCCAGCAGGCGGTTATGCGCCCATTCCAGCGCCTCGCCGTCAATGTTCTCCTTCAGCAGCCCCTCGCGCATCATCAGGCCGAGATTGCGCCGGGCGCGGCGCCAGGGCGCGTCGGCGGACTTGTAGATGATGTGGCGCAGGTCGTTCAGCCGGCCGGGCGCGCCCGGCTTGCCGGCGGAAAGCCACGCCTCGCGCGCCTGCCCGCCCTTCCAGGCCTTGGTGGTGAAGCCCAGAATCTCCACCTTCACCCCGCAGCGCTCCAGCGTGCGGGCGAGAATATCGGCGCAAGCGGCGGCGACGGTGATCGGGCGCCCGCGCATCGACCCGGAATTGTCGAGCAGCAGCGTCACAACGGTGTCGCGGAAGTCGGTGTCGCGCTCGCGTTTGAAGGAGAGCGGCTGCATCGGGTCGAGAATGATGCGGTGCAGGCGCGCCGGGTCGAGCATGCCCTCTTCGAGATCGAACTCCCAGCCGCGGCTCTGCTGCGCCATCAGCCGGCGCTGCAGCCGGTTGGCGAGGCGGGCGACGATGCCGGAGAGATGCACGAGCTGCTTGTCGAGATGGGCGCGCAGCCGGGTTAGTTCCTCCGCGTCGCACAGCTCGTCGGCGTTCACCGTCTCGTCGAAGCGCGGGGTGAAGGGATGGTATTCCGGCGGGCGCGGCTCGGCCGGCACCGCGTTCTCCGGCTTCCACGGTTCGGACGCGTCGTCGGATTCGCCGAGCTCGGCGTCGTCGGACAGTTCGGAATTCGGCTGGTCCTGCTGCTCCTCGGACTCCTCCGGATTCTGGTCGGAGGACAGATCGGTATCGACCTCGGTCTGGCCCTCGGCGTTCTCGTCTTCCTCGCTGTCGCTGCCTTTGCCGTTGTCGTCGTCGCGGCTGTCGTCGGTCTCGGTGGAGGGGTCGTTATTCTCGTCGAAGGGGGCGATGTCCTCGCCCATGCCGAGCGAAGACAGCAGGTCGCGCATCGCCTCGGCGAAGCGGGCCTGGTTCTCGGCGGCGCCGGCCAGCTCATCGAGGGCGGCGGAACCGTGCTCCTCGATGAAGCCGCGCCAGAGATTGACCATTTCGCGCGCGGCGGCGGGCGGTGCCATGCCGGTCATGCGCTCGCGCAGGATGAGCGAGAGCGCGTGCTCCAGCGGCGCGTCCGAGCGGTCGGCGAGATTGGCGAAATTGGCCTTCTGGTAGCGGTCTTCCAGCATGGCGGAGAGGTTCAGAGCGACGCCGTCCATGCGCAGGGCGCCGACGGATTCGCAGCGCGTCTGCTCGGCCGCCTCGAAAGCGGCACGGGCCTGCTCGCCCATCGGCACCAGGCGCTGGTGGATCTTCGGGTCGTGGCAGGCCATGCGCAGCGCCATGGAATCGGCATGGCCGCGCATGATGGCGGCGTCGTGCTTCGACATGCGGCGCGCCGGCTCCGGCAGCCGGGCGCGGCCGTCGGCATAGCCGGGCTTTTCCGCGCCGAAGGTCACGTCGATCTCGCGATTGCCCGCAATGGCGCGCAGGCAGCCGGTGACGGCGCGCTTGAGCGGCTCGGTCGGTGCTTCCTTGGGCGGCGTGCGGGTGGTGCGGTTCGACGTGGACATGGGCTTGCCTTGGAGGTTGGCATCACGGCTCCCCGAGGGGAGGGCGCCCCGAAAGGCCGGGGCGGTGCCCCTCTCCCCGGCGGGGAGAGGGCGCGTGTCGCTCAGGACAGGACGACGTTGACCGCGGATTCGGTCAGTTCCTTGCCGAAGCAGCGCTGGTAGAACTCCGCCACCAGCGGGCGCTCCAGCTCGTCGCACTTGTTGAGGAAGGTCACGCGGAAGGAGAAGGCGAGATCCTGGAAGATCTCGGCATTCTCGCCCCATGTGATGACGGTGCGCGGGCTCATCACGGTCGACAGGTCGCCATTGATGAAGGCCTGGCGGGTGAGGTCGGCGAGGCGCACCATGCGCGCGGCGATGTCGCGGCCTTCCGGCGTCTGCAGGTTCTTGGCCTTGGAGACGACGATGTCGACTTCCTTGTCATGCGCCAGATAGTTCAGCGTGGTGACGATGGACCAGCGGTCCATCTGCGCCTGGTTGATCTGCTGCGTGCCGTGATAGAGGCCGGTGGTGTCGCCGAGGCCGATCGTGTTGGCGGTGGCGAACAGGCGGAACGCGCCGTGCGGGCGGATGACGCGGTTCTGGTCGAGCAGCGTCAGGCGGCCGGCGGATTCCAGCACGCGCTGGATGACGAACATGACGTCCGGGCGGCCGGCGTCGTACTCGTCGAACACCAGCGCGACATTGTTCTGGTAGGCCCAGGGCAGGATGCCGTCGCGGAACTCGGTGACCTGAAGGCCTTCCTTCACCACGATGGCGTCCTTGCCGATCAGGTCGATACGGCTGATATGGCTGTCGAGGTTCACGCGCACGCAGGGCCAGTTGAGCCGGGCGGCGACCTGCTCGATATGGCTCGATTTGCCGGTGCCGTGATAGCCGGTAACCATCACCCGGCGGTTATGGGCGAAGCCGGCGAGGATGGCGAGCGTGGTCGGGCGGTCGAACAGATAGTCCGGGTCGATCTCCGGGACATAGGCGTCCGGTTCGGCATAGGCCGGCACTTCGAGATCAACGTCGATGCCGAACACCTGACGAACAGAGACCTTCATGTCCGGCAGCGCGGGCGCTTGCGTGAGCGGGGCGGTCATTCTTCCTCCGTTGCCGCGCATGCGCGCGGGCTGGTCTGGCACGCGCTTCCCTAGCAGAAGCCCGCGTTCTTGAGATGATTATAGGACTGGATCACGTCGCGCAGACGGTCCTCGGTTGAAATATCGCCGCCATTGGCGTCGGGATGGTATTTCTTAACCAGCACCTTGAAGCGGGCCTTGATCTCCTCCGGCGTGGCGGAAATTTCCACGCCGAGGGATTCGAAGGCGCGGCGCTCGGCGTTGCGGATCATCCGGCTTTCGCGCGGGGCCTCCGGCTCCGGTCGCGCCCGGCCGCCGACCTCGCCGAACATGCCGAAGGGATCGCCAATATTCTCCGTCGCGTGGCGCTTGGCGTGCTCGGCTGCCCGCGCCGCGCCGCCCTTGGAACCCATCTTCCAGGTCGGGCGATGGCCTGTGGCGGCGTCCTTCTGATAGGCGGCGACGGCGTCGTCGCCCATGCCGGCGAAATAATTATACGACTGGTTGTAGGCGCGGGTGTGCTCGAAGCAGAAGCGCCAGAACTGCCCTTCCATCTGCCGGCCCTTGGGCGCCCGGTGAGTCGCGGCATTGCAGCAGCCCTCCCATTCACAGGTAGGGCCTTCCGCCTTCAGGCGGCGATCACGGTCGGGCTTCACCCGGATGCGATCGAAGAGGGGGGAGTCGAGCTTCATGGTCCGACGATTATGCTGTTGCTGGAGCAGGTATACAAGAAACCGCGGGTTCGTCACCGCCCCCGCCGCATCATTCCGGGGCGGCAGGGGCCCCACGACGCAGCGGGAACGATGCGACCCCGCGCCTTATACGGTGCAGAACCGCCAAGTGTGCGCCGCGATTGCGGTGCAATCGGGTCGGCAGATGCCGCGCCGGGCTGTTGACGCGGCTAGGCGGCGGGCGTACCGCATCGGGCATGAGCACGCCCGTTCCCCCGCTGCCGACCGACGATGCGATCTCCCAGAGGCTGGCCCGCGTGCGGGCGGCGCTGGCCGAACTCTCGCCCAGCGTTCTCGAACTCGAGGATGAGAGTCATCGGCATGAAGGTCATGGCGGTCATCGTCCCGGTCAGCTCACGCATCTTCGCGTGCGGATTGTCGCGCAGGCCTTTGCCGGCCAGAGCCGGCTGGCGCGGCATCGTCTGGTGAACGGCCTGCTGGCGGACGAACTGGCGCGTGGCCTGCACGCCCTCGCCATCGAGGCCAAGGCGCCGGGCGAGTAGCGGCCGGATCATCGCGCCGGAGAGGAAAGCTTCGCCGATATGGGGAGCCGGCGACGTTTTTCCAGAGCGGCGTAAGGTCTGTCTCCGATGGCGCTTCCCTAACGTTTTCGGCAGAGCGTGGCGCCTATGGGCGCCGTCTCTGCGTTCATTTTCTTGATTTCCCATTTGTCTCTTCCATATGCCCAATGGAGCCGAGGTCGTATCCACCGCCTGCACTGTAGATCGGTCGGGTACGGCCTCCGGCTTCGCAAAATGTTTCGGTGTATGGAGGAGATATTCATGTCGATTGCGGGTCGTGCCGAGCGCAGCCTGATCAGCCGCGACGAATATGAGGTCGTTCGCCTCACTCATCATCCTGAACTCTATGACGTATCCGACGACGATCTCCTGTCGACCCGCAAGCGTCTGCGCGACCTGCACGCAAAGGAACGTACCCTTGCCTGGGAGAAGCGGCGCATCTCACGCGGCAAGGCGGAACCGCGCGGCGGCAGCTTTCCCGGCACGCATGAACGGCCGAGCCGCCGCAAGCAGGTGTTCGCGGCGGCGGTGAAGCGTCTCAACCGCGAGATCGAGCGCCGGGCCGAGTTCGCCGCCCGTCCGAGCCAGGCCGAGATCGCCAAAAAGGCGCAGGCGATGCGCCGGGAGAATTTCGTCAGCACGCCTCCCGGCGCGGCGCGGGCGGATGAGGGCATGGAGGTTATCGCGAGCCGACGCCGGCGCACCTCCGTTCATCCCGGGAAGGTCGGCCGCGTGTCGCAACGCACCAAGGCCGCGCAGGCGAAGAGAGACGCCAAGCGAGGCGCACAGGGCTGATCCGCGATCCCGCTCGGCGGCGGAGGGATTACCCCTGCGCCCGCCGCAGCGCGGAGACGCGCAGAAGGGTGATGCGGTTGCGCTGCTTGCGCATCACCTGAAAGCGGAAGCCGTGGAACATGAAGGCCTGCCCCGGCTCGGGGATGATGCGGGCCTCGTGGATGACGAGGCCGGCGATGGTGGTCGCCTCCTCGTCCGGCAGGTGCCAGCCCATGGCGCGGTTGAGATCGCGGATCGGCACCGAGCCCTCGACGCTGACCGAGCCGTCCGGGTTGCGGCGGGCGCCGGTGAAGGCGCGGTCATGCTCGTCGGAGATGTCGCCGACGATCTCCTCCAGAATGTCCTCCAGGGTCACCAGACCCATCACCTCGCCATACTCATCGACCACGAGGGCGAAATGCTGCTTGCGGCGCCGGAACGCCTTCAGCTGGTCCGGCAGCGAGGTCACATCGGGCACGAACCACGGCGCGCGGGCGATCTTCTCGATGTCGAGCTTTGACGTGTCGTTGCCGAGCGCCATCAACTCGCGCAGCAGGTCCTTGGCGTGCAGCACGCCGATGATGTTGTCCGGGCGCTCGCGCCACAGCGGCAGGCGCGTATGCGGGGAGGCCAGCACCTCCTGCACGATCCGCTCCGGCGGCGTGTCGGCGTTGAGGCTCGCCATCTTGGTGCGGTGGACCATGATGTCGGAGACTTCCAGCTCGCCGAGATCGAGCAGGCCGCCGAGCATGTCGCGCTCGTCCTTCACCACGCTGCCCTCGCGGTGCAGCAGGTCGACCGCGCCGCGCAGTTCCTCCGAGGCGGAGAGCACGTTGGTGGTGGCCCCCAGCGGCACGCCCACGGCGCGCAGAAGCGCGCGCACCAGTGCTTCGATGGCCAGGGTGAGCGGGCCGAACAGGCCGACGATGAAGCGGATCGGCCCGGCCACCAGCAGCGACACACGGTCGGGATGGTTGATGGCGATGGTCTTGGGCAGCACCTCGGAGAAGATGACGACGACGACGGTCATGCCCACCGTCGCATAGGCGATGCCGGCCGAGCCAAACCAGGCCAGCAGCACCCCTGTGGCCAGCGAGGAAGCGCCGATGTTGACGAGGTTGTTGCCGAGCAGGATGCCGCCGATGAGCCGCTCGCGCTGCGCCATCATCCGGTTGACCAGCGCGGCGCGGGCGTCGCCGTTCTTCTCAAGCGCGTGCATGCGCGCCTTGGAGGAGGCCGTCAGTGCGGTCTCGCTGCCGGAGAAGAAGAAGGACAGCAGGAGGCAGAGGACGACGGCGCCGAGGGCCATCCAGTCATAAAGGGTCATGCGCCCTTCTTAGCGGCCCCGGCGCTCCTCCTCAAGGAAGCCGCGCAATTGCGCGGGATCAACATCCCGAGCAATGTAGCTCTGGCCGATGCCGCGCGCGAGGATGAAGGTAAGCGCGCCGCGCGAGACCTTCTTGTCCTGCGCGATCAGGTCCATCAGCCCGTCCGTGTCGGGCAGGGCGCCGGGAATGTCGGCGATGCGCGTCGGCAGCCCGACCGTGCGCAGATGCGTCTCCACCCGCTCGGCATCCGCAGCAGCGCACAGGCCCTGCGCGGCGGAAAAGCGGAAGGCCTGCGCCATCCCCACCGCCACCGCCTCGCCATGCAGCAGGCGCTGCGAGAAGCCGGCGCCCGCCTCCAGCGCATGGCCGAAGGTGTGGCCGAGATTGAGCAAAGCGCGGTCGCCCGTCTCCTTCTCGTCGCGACTGACCACGGCGGCCTTGGAGGCGCAGCTGGTGGCGATGGCCTCGATGCGCTCCGCCCCGCCGCGGAACACCGCTTCCCAGCGGCGCTCCAGCCAGCCGAAGAACGGGGCGTTGTCGATCAGCCCGTATTTCGCCACCTCGGCATAGCCGGAACGGAACTCCCGCAGCGGCAGCGTGTCGAGCGCACCCGTGTCGGCGAGCACGAGAATCGGCTGGTGGAAGGCGCCGACCAGATTCTTGCCGTGGCGCGAATTGATGCCAGTCTTGCCGCCGACCGAAGAGTCCACCTGCGCTAGCAGGCTGGTGGGCGCCTGGACGAAATCGACGCCACGGCGCAGTGCCGCCGCCGCGAAGCCGGCGAGATCGCCGACCACGCCGCCGCCCAGCGCCAGCACGAGGTCGCGCCGCTCGATGCGGGCGGCGAGCAGCGCGTCCACCACCTGCTCGAACACGGCGAAGCATTTGGACTTCTCGCCGGGCTCGACGAGGATCGGGGTTGGGGTCAGGCCGGCCTCGCGCAGCGAGGCCTCGACCACGCCGAGATGGCGGTCGGCAACGTTGCGGTCGGTGACGATGCCGACCCGCGCGCCCGGTCGCAGCGCGGCGATGCGCGCGCCGGCTTCCGCCAGAAGGCCCGGGCCGATGACGATGTCATAGGAGCGCTCGCCGAGCCCGACGTTGAGCTGGGTGCGGTCGGCGGCCAAGGGGGTGGCTTGCTTGTTCACGTCTCGTCTCCCGATCCCGGCGCGGCGAGATGGCCGATCAGGGCCTCGATCACCGTGTCGACCATCACTTCCTGCGGCACGTCATGCGACACGACGGTGAGGTCTGCCCCCGCATAGACGGGGTAGCGCTGGTCGATCAGCCGGGCCAGCGTGCCTTCCGGGTCGTTCTTCAGCAGAGGCCGGTCGTCGCGCCGGCGCACGCGGCGCAGCAGCACGTCAAGCTCGGCCTTCAGCCAGACGCAGATGCCGTTGGCGGCGATGGCGGCGCGGGTGTCGGCATTCATATAGGCGCCGCCGCCGGTGGCGAGCACCATCGGCCCGGCTTCCAGCAGGCGGGCGATCACCTTTTTCTCGCCGTCGCGGAAGGCCGGCTCGCCGCGCAGGGCGAAAATCTCCGGAATGGTCATCCCCGCCGCCTGCTCGATCTCGGTATCGGCATCGGCGAAGGGCAAAGCGAGGCGGCGGGCGAGGCGCTTGCCGACCGAGGACTTGCCGGCGCCCATCATGCCGACGAGCACGACGGAGCGCGCACCCAGAAGCGTGCGCAGCCGTTCCGCCTTCTCGTCCTGTTCGGGTTCCGCCGTCATCGCCCTGCGCTCGCTCGCTCAAGCGCGGACTATCATCAGCGCGGAGGTGACGCAATGCGAGCGCCGCCCGTGCGCGCGTGTGGCGGCGCTGTAACGCTCCGTTCAGACAGAGATGGCAGGGTGAGCAAGATACCGCCGGCTTCCACCGGCGCGCCGAACGGCCTTAGGATCGGCGGAACCCCTTTCGAATCGTGCAGGGCCTGCTCAACCATGCCGAGCCTCATTCGCCTTCTCGTCATTCTCGGCATCCTCGGCGGCATCGGCTATGGCACGCTGTGGGCGTTCGCCACGCTGGTCAAGCCGCAGATGCGCGAGATGAGCATCGTGGTGCCGCCCGACCGGTTCGCCAAATGAGCCCGCGCGGGGCGCAGCTGTTTCTCGACATGATGGCCGCCGAACGAGGCGCGGGAGCGAACACGCTCAGCGCCTATCAGCGCGACCTGGAAGACTATGAAGGGTTCCTGGCGACGCAGGGCCGCGATGTCGCCGGCGCCACCACCGCCGATCTGCGTGGGTGGCTTGCTGCGCTCTCCGCCCGCGGCCTCGCCAGCGCCAGCGTGGCGCGCAAGCTCTCCGCCGTGCGCCAGTTCCACCGCTTTCTCTATGCCGAGGGCCATCGCGGCGACGATCCCGCCGCCGTGCTCGAAGGCCCCCGCCGCAGCCGGCCGCTGCCTAAGGTGCTGTCGCAGGAGGAGGTGAGCCGTCTCATCGCCACCGCCCATGAGCGGGCCGGCGAAGCGGTGGCGAGCTTTGCTGAAGCCGCGCGGCGGGCGCGCACCGCGTGTTTCGTGGAACTTCTCTACGCGACGGGTCTGCGTGTGTCCGAACTTGCGGCCCTGCCGGCTTCGGCGGCGAATGCGCGCGGCGACGCCATCATCGTGCGCGGCAAGGGCAACAAGGAGCGGCTGGTCCCGCTCGGCCCGCCGGCGCATGCCGCCATGTCCGCCTATCGTGCGGCACTGGACAGGGTCGCGGCGGAGCGGGCGGAACGGGCCGGGCGGAAGGTTCAGGCCGAACGCGGTCGCTGGCTTTTTCCCTCCGGCGCGGCGAGCGGGCACATCACCCGCCAGCAGGTGGCGCTGGACCTTAAAGACCTCGCTGTAGCCGCCGGGCTCGATCCGGCGCGGCTGTCGCCGCATGTGCTGCGCCACGCCTTCGCCAGCCATCTCCTGGCGCATGGGGCGGAACTGCGGATCGTGCAGACGCTGCTCGGCCACAGCGACATTTCGACGACGCAGATCTATACCCATGTGCTGGACGAGCGGCTGAAAAGCCTGGTGCGCGACCTGCATCCGCTCAGTGAGGGCAGCGGCGATTGAGCGCAGATGCGCGCCTGCCTTGACGTCGCCACCCTCTCGGGGCAGCTTCCGCCCGATTTCGCGGGCCGTCCTTCCGGGTGGCCCCCCTTTCCCGTGAGCCGGTTCAATCATTTCCAATGCGCAGCTACCTCGATTTTGAGAAGCCCGTGGCCGAACTCGAGGCCAAGCTGGAAGAATTGCGCGCCATGGCGGCGCAGGGCGACGCGGTCGCCATTGGCGACGATATCGCGCGGCTGGAAGGCAAGGCGCGCGATGCGCTGCTCCAGCTCTACGCGAATCTCTCCCCCTCGCAGAAGACGCAGGTGGCGCGCCATCCGCTGCGCCCGCACTTCTCCGATTACGCCTCGGCGCTGTTCGAGGAGTTCGACCCGCTGGCCGGCGACCGCAAGTTCGGCGACGACCACGCCATTCTCGGCGGCCTGGCCCGCTTTCGCGGCCGCGCCGTCTGCCTGATCGGGCAGGAGAAGGGCTCCAGCACCGAAACCCGCATCAAGCACAATTTCGGCATGGCGCGGCCCGAGGGCTACCGCAAGGCGGTGCGGCTGATGGAACTGGCCGACCGCTTCTCGCTGCCTGTCATTTCGCTGGTCGATACCGCCGGCGCCTTTCCCGGCCTCGACGCCGAGGAGCGCGGCCAGGCCGAGGCCATCGCCCGCTCGACCGATGCCTGCCTGTCGCTCGGCGTGCCCAATGTCGCCGTCATCATCGGCGAGGGCGGCTCCGGGGGCGCCATCGCCATCGCCACCGCCAACCGGGTGCTGATGCTGGAGCATTCGATCTACAGCGTGATCTCGCCGGAAGGGGCGGCCTCGATCCTCTGGCGCGACACCGCCAAGGCGCAGGAAGCGGCGATGAACATGAAGATCACCGCGCAGGACCTGCTGCGCTTCCATGTCATCGATTCCGTGATTCCCGAGCCCCCCGGCGGCGCCCACCGCGACCCCGAGGCGGCGATGCGCGCCACGGGCGACGCTATCGAGGCCGCGCTCGGCGAACTGGACGGAATGGAGCCGGCGGCGCTGCGCAAGGCCCGTCGCGAGAAGTTCCTGGCCATCGGCCGCAACCTCTGAGCGGACGCGGGCGTGCCGACGCGATCGGCTCGCCGGCGGCCGGCCTCGCCGGGCTGTGATCGACCGTCATGCGCGGTGGGATTGCGCCGGCCCCGGACGCGGTATAACGCTTGGCGCGGGCGCCTTGTGCGCTGCGGTTTCGGGGAGATACCGGGGTTGAGGTTTCAGGCCATTTCGAGCCTCTCGCGTCAAGCACGTGACCGGAGACTCGGTGCGCGCTGGCGCGCGGCCCTGTTGGCGGGCTGCACCGCGCTGGCGCTGGCCGGCTGCAATGGCGGCGACGGTTCCTCGCCCATGTCGAAGGCGAGCAAGAGCCTCTCCCCGCAGACGCTGGCGTTGATCGACCAGAAGGGCATGACCAAGTCGAGCCCGATCGTGGTGCGGATCTTCAAGGAAGAATCCGAGCTCGAGGTCTGGAAGGAAACCACCAGCGGCGAGTATGCGCTGCTGAAGACCTACCCGATCTGCCGCTGGTCCGGCGAATTGGGGCCGAAGGTGCGGGAAGGCGACCGGCAGGCGCCGGAGGGCTTCTACGCCATCACCCCCGGCCAGATGAACCCCAATTCCAGCTATTACCTTGCCTTCGACCTCGGCTTTCCCAATGCCTATGACCGCGCCTGGGGCCGCTCCGGCAGCAATCTGATGGTGCATGGCGACTGCTCCTCGCGCGGCTGCTACGCCATGACCGACGAGCAGGTGCAGGAGATTTTCGCGCTCGGGCGCGAGAGCTTCTATGGCGGGCAGCGCTCCTTCCAGGTGCAGGCCTATCCGTTCCGCATGACCACGGACAATCTGGTCCGCCACCGCAACAACCCGAACCTCGCCTTCTGGAAGATGCTGAAGGAAGGCAGCGACGTGTTCGAGATCACCAAGGCGCCGCCGAAGGTGGATTATTGCGGCAAGCGCTACGTATTCAACGCCACGCCGGTCGACCCCAACCAGAAACTTCAGGCGAGCCTGCCTTGCCCGGACTACACGATGCCGGAAGGGCTGGAGGAAGAAGTCGCCGCCCGGCAGAAGGACGTCAGCACCAAGATCGCCAGCGCCGGCGCGCTGCAGCCCGTCGCCCCGGTCAAGACCGGCAAGGATGGCGGCATGCACAAGGTGTTCCTCGCCAAGCTGGAAAACCCCGAATTGCCCGCGCCGGGTTCGCTGCCGCCGGTGGTGAAGCCACCGGGAAGCGACTATGGCGTCTCCACCACCGAGCCCGCGCCGGCGGAGAGCATCGCGCTCGCCACCGCCGACACGGTGACCGAAGCTGCCGCCGTTCCGCTGCCGGCGCCGCGTCCGGACGATGCGCCGGGCGGGCCGCGCATCGCTGTTGCCGCTGCGCCTAGCACGGGCGGGTTCTTCGACAATCTGTTCGGCGGCCTGACCTCCGCACAGACGGCCTCCGCGCCCCCGGCCGTGGCTGCGGCGCCCTCCACTTCGGCGCCGACCCCGCCGCAGGCCGGCGGCGCGCCGTCTGCCGCCGCCGACGCTCAAGCCCGGCCCCCGGAACGCGCGCCGCTGCCGCAGCTGGCCGCGCTCGATGCCGGCAGCAATGGCGGCTTTCTCGACAGCCTGAAGAACCTCTTCGGCGGCAGCGCGCCGCCGGCGGAGGCGGTTCCGGCGGCCGAGCCGATCGCCGACGTGCCGGTTCCCCCGGTGCGCCCGCCCGTGCCGCGCCAAGCGACAGCGGCGCCCGCACCGCAGGCTGCAACGCGCGCGAACCCGCCGGCACCTGCCGCCGCCGCTGCGGCTCCTTCGGTGGTGTCGTCCGGCTCGGCGACGACGCCCGGTACGGTTCAGACCCTGCCGGGTGCTGCTGGCATTCTGGCGCCGGGTAGCTTCTCAGCGGTTCAGTAAGGTCCCAAGGGCTTCAGGCGAGCGGGGTGCTGTGGGCGCTTGCGACCCGCCAACCCGAAACCTCACGCCGCCAGACGCGGGTGAAGCGCAGCCTTGCCTCGAAAGGCGCCCCGCCCGCCGTCCCAGTGGCATCGGCGCGCAACACGGCGAGCGCCAGCCCGGGCGCGAGGTGGCTTAGCCGATAATCGGAAAAGGTCAGCCGCTCCAGCCGGAAGGCGCCGGTGCGGTGCAGGTCGAGATCGTCCTCTTTGCTCAGCACATGGCCGAACTGGTTGACGAACACCAGATCGTCGGCCAGCAGCGCGTCGAGCGCGGCGACATCGCCCGCGAGAGCGGCGTCGCGCAGGCGCTGCTCGGCGGCGGCGACGCGGTGCAGGTCGTCATTGAGATCGCCCTGCCCCCCGTCACCCATCGCCCAGCCTCAGACGAACTTGCCGTGGCAGTGCTTGTACTTCAGGCCCGAACCGCAGGGGCAGGCCTCGTTACGGCCGACCCGGCCCCAGCTGGAAGGATCGTTCGGATCGCGGTTCGGCGTCGCCGCGTCGAAAGCCGGGGCCAGCGTCGCCGCGGCGGCGATTTCGGCGTCGGCGAGCGCGAACTCGTCCTCGCCGGTCGCCGCGTCGATATGGTGCGGCGCCATGGGCGGCATGTCGTCGGTCTGCGGCGCAGACATCACCTCGACGCGCATCAGCTGGGCGGTGACTGCCTCGCGCAGATTGGCGAGCATGGCCTCGAACAGCTGGAACGCTTCCGACTTGTACTCGTTCAGCGGGTCGCGCTGGGCATAGCCGCGCAGGCCGATGACCTGGCGCAGATGATCGAGCGTCACCAGATGCTCGCGCCAGAGGTGATCCAGCGTCTGCAAGAGGATCGACTTCTCGACATAGCGCATGATGTCGGGGCCGTACTTGGCCGCCTTCAGCGCCATCGCCTCATCGGCCCGGCGCTGCACGCGCTCGCGCATCTCCTCGTCGGCGATGCCTTCCTCCGCCGCCCATTCCTTGACCGGCAGATCGAGGCCGAGCACGCGCTGCAACTGCTCGGCAAGGCCGTCCGTGTCCCACTGCTCGGGATAGGCATTGGGCGGCACATGCTTGGTGACGATGTCCTCGATGACGCCGTGGCGCATTTCGGCGACCGTCTCGGCGACGTCCTCGTCCTGCATAAGCTCGACGCGCTGCTCGAACACCACCTTGCGCTGGTCGTTCATCACGTCGTCGTATTTCAGCAGGTTCTTGCGGATGTCGTAATTGCGTGCCTCGACCTTCTGCTGCGCCTTTTCCAGCGCGCGGTTGATCCAGGGATGGACGATCGCCTCGCCCTCCTTGAGGCCGAGCTTCTGCAGCATGCCGTCGAGCCGGTCCGACCCGAAGATGCGCATCAGGTCGTCTTCCAGCGACAGGAAGAAGTGCGAGTGGCCGGGGTCGCCCTGTCGGCCGGAGCGGCCGCGCAGCTGGTTGTCGATGCGTCGGCTCTCATGGCGTTCGGTGCCGATGACGTAGAGCCCGCCGGCTTCCAGCGCTTTCGCCTTCAGCTTGGCGATCTCGTCGCGGATGCGGGCTTCGGCGGCGGTGCGTTCCTCGCCCTCCGGCATGTCGCCGAGTTCGTGGGTGATGCGCATCTCGGCATTGCCGCCGAGCTGGATGTCGGTGCCGCGGCCGGCCATGTTGGTGGCGATGGTGACGGCGCCGGGCACGCCGGCCTGGCTGACGATGTAGGATTCCTGCTCATGGTGGCGGGCGTTCAGCACCGCGAACACCTTGTCGTCCGCCGTGCCCTGATCTCCGTCATAGAGCGGGCGGAAGGCGTCGGGGTCGGAGAAGTCCTTCTGCTTGAAGCCGCGCTGCTTCAGCAGTTCGGCCAGCAGTTCCGACTTCTCGATCGAGGTAGTGCCCACCAGCACGGGCTGGCCCCGGGTCTTGCAGTCGGTGATGAGGTCGATGATGGCGTTGTATTTCTCGCCCGCCGTCCGATACACCTCGTCATCGTCGTCGATGCGCTGCACCGGCAGGTTGGTCGGGATCTCGACCACTTCGAGGTTGTAGATGTCCTGGAACTCCGCCGCTTCGGTATTGGCCGTGCCGGTCATGCCGGCCAGCTTCTCATACATGCGGAAATAGTTCTGGAAGGTGATGGAGGCCAGGGTCTGGTTCTCAGGCTGGACCTGCACCCGCTCCTTGGCTTCCAGCGCCTGATGGAGACCTTCCGAATAGCGCCGGCCCGGCATCATGCGGCCGGTGAACTCGTCGATGATGACGACTTCGCCGTTGCGGACGATGTAGTCCTTGTCGCGCTGGAACAGGCTGTGGGCGCGCAGCGCCTGATTGACGTGGTGGACCACCGAGACGTTCTCGATGTCGTAGAGGCTTTCGCCCTTGAGAATGCCGGCGTCGCGCAGCAGGGTCTCGATCTTCTCCATGCCGGCCTCGGTCATGGCGACGGAGCGCTGCTTCTCGTCGACCTCGTAGTCGGTCTTCGACAGCTTCGGGATGTAGGTGTCGATGGTGTTGTAGAAGTCCGAGCGGTCGTCGAGCGGGCCGGAGATGATGAGCGGCGTGCGCGCCTCGTCGACCAGGATCGAGTCGACCTCGTCGACCACAGCGTAGAAGTGCGGGCGCTGCACCATCTGGTTCAGCTCGTACTTCATGTTGTCGCGCAGATAATCGAAGCCGAGCTCGTTATTCGTGGCGTAGGTCACATCGCAGGCATAGGCCGCGCGGCGCTCATTGTCGTCCATGCCGTGATGGATGATGCCGACGGTGAGGCCGAGAAAGCGGTAGACCCGCCCCATCCATTCGGCGTCGCGCTTGGCGAGGTAGTCGTTGACGGTGACGACGTGCACGCCCTTGCCGGTCAGCGCATTGAGATAGACCGGCGAGGTGGCCACCAGCGTCTTGCCTTCGCCGGTGCGCATCTCGGCGATGCCGCGCTCATGCAGAACCATGCCGCCGATCAGCTGCACGTCGAAATGCCGCTGCCCGAGCGCCCGGCGCGCCGCCTCGCGCACCGTGGCGAAGGCGGGCACCAGCAGGTCGTCAAGGCTCGCGCCCTTGGCCAACTGCTCGCGGAAGGCAATGGTGCGGGCGCGCAGCGCCTCGTCGGAGAGCGCCTTGACCTCGGGTTCGAGCGCGTTGATGGCCGCGATCTTGGGCTGGTAACCGCGCACGCGGCGGTCATTGGCCGATCCGAAGAGCTTTCGCGCGAGAGCGCCGAACATGAGACTTCCAATCCGAGTCCGCCAAGGGCAGGTGTCGGACGGGCGGTGACGGGCCGCCACATCCTCTTGAGCAAGCTGCGGGCGCGAACGCGCGGGCTGAAGCCTCATCGAGACGCCATTTGCGGCCGAAATGGGTCTTCAGGGCCGGGCCGCCGCGAACGGCTTGCGGGTTCTTGGCTCACATAAGCGCGAGTGCCGGCGAGAACCCGCACCGCGTGCCACACTTATGAACGGGTTTGGGGGTTGTCAATCGCAGGCCGGACGACAGTTTCGCCGATCAGCGGGCGGTCGCGCAGGTAGCCCATGCCACCGGCGCGCAAGCGGCGAAATATCCGGCGTTGGCCATCATACCGGCTTGCAACCTGTGCCGTGCTGGGCCAGCTTTCGCGGCCCACGCGGCCAAACCGAATTGAGGAACGTTCCATGACCCGTCATTTCCCGCTCGCCGCGCCCAAGGCGTCCGCTCGCGCCGTCGCCGGCCGGGTCTCCGCCGGCCCGCTGCGTGCCGGCCTGCTGGCCGCGCTGATCGGCACCGCCCTGCTTCCCGCCCTGCCGGCTCTCGCTCAGGACGCCGCGCCCAAGACCGCCGCGCCGGCTGCTGCCGCGACCCAGGGCGACGACCCCGTGCTCGCCACCGTCAACGGCCAGCCCATCCGCCGCAGCGACGTGACGGCCGCCGCCGCCGAACTCGCGCCGAACCTGCCGCAGCAGATCCAGGGCGCGGCCCGCGACGAATATGTGCTCGGCTTCCTCATCGACCTGAACGCCATGGCGCAGGCCGCCGAGGCGCAGAAGCTCTACGAGACCGAGGAATTCAAGCGCGAGATGGATTTCATCCGCAAGCGCGTGCTGATGCAGGCCATCCTCACCAAGGCCACCAAGGACGCGCTCACCGACGCCGCCCTGAAGCAGACCTATGAAGAGGCGGTGAAGCAGCAGAAGCCGGAGAAGGAAGTGCGCGCCCGCCACATCCTGTTCCGCGCCGACCCCAACAACAAGGAAGCTCAGGCTGCCGCCGAGAAGAAGGCGCAGGATGTCGAAGCCCAGCTCAAGAAGGGCGCGGACTTCGCCAAGCTGGCGAGCGAACTGACCGAGGACCCCTCGGGCAAGGATGATGGCGGTGATCTCGGCTTCTTCACCAAGGAGCAGATGGTGCCGGAATTCGCCGAAGTCGCCTTCGAGCTGAAGCCGGGCGAAGTGTCGAAGCCGGTGAAGACGCAGTTCGGCTGGCACGTCATCAAGCTTGAGGAAGTGCGCGAGCGCCCGGTGCCGACCTTCGACGAGGTCAAGCCGCAGATCGAGCAGTTCCTGGCGCAGAAGGCCCAGGCCGATGCGGTGCAGAAGACCCGCGAGGCCGCGAAGGTGGAGAAGACCGAGGCCGCGCCGAAGCCGGGCGACCTGATCAACGCCCCCGCCGCGACTCCGGCCACCCCGGCGACCCCGGCCCCGTGATCGCAACGGCCCCCGCGAGGGCCGTCGCGACGAGCGGTTGACTAGAAAGGCCCCGGACCGCAAGGTTCCGGGGCCTTTTCATGTAAAGAAGCCTCGCGCTTTTGGAGATGGCCGCGCGGCGTGGCTCAGTCCATGGGGAGGCGCTGCAAAAGCGCGTCGACGCTCTGGCGCCAGGTCAGCCAGGGCATCCCACGCGATCCGACCACGCGCCCAGCGTGGAAGGCCGCGAGCCAGGCTTCGAGCGCCGCGTGCAGGGCTTCCGGTCCCGTGCCGTCGAAATAGCTGGCGTGGTCGCCGGCCACTTCGCGAAAGACCGGTATATCGCGCGCGAGGATGGGCAGGTCGTGCCGCGCGGCCTCGATCAGCGGCAGGCCGAAGCCTTCCCCTTCGCTGGCGGCGAGAAGGCAACTGCACGAACTGTAAAGCTGCCGCAGCTCCGCGTCGCTGGGGCGTTCGATCCAGATCAGCCGCGCGCCGCTTTCAGGATGACTCCGCATCTTCTCCATGAGGTCATCGACCATCCAGCCCGGTGCGCCGGCGATCACCAGCGCAGCATCGCCGCCCCGGACCCATAGGCACTCCATGGCCGCGAGCGCCAGCGCGTGCCCTTTGCGCGGTTCGACGGTCCCGACCATCAGGAAGCGCGGGCGTTCGGGTGTCTGCCGCGCGGTGTCGCGCAGATCCTCGCCCCGCGCCACCGGCGCTGTCGCGGTCTCAAGATCGGCGCCGAGGTGAAACCAGTCGATGGCCGGCCTCCGGCCATTGGCCGGCGGATGTGCGGCGAGATAGGCGGCGACATCCGCGGCCACCGCCCGCGAGATACACAGCAACTGCTCAAAACGCGCGATCGTGTCGAGCCAGCGTGCGAACAATCCGTCGGCCAGCGGGAAATAGTGAGGGAAATGGATCGGCAGCAGATCATAGACAACGGCGGCGAGATGCACGCCCGCCTGCGCCATCGCGTCCAGCGCGGCTTGCATTTCCGGGATCTGAGTGAAGCAGGCATCCGGGCTGAGAAATATGTCGCCGGAGTAGATGTCGATGGGGTCATCCCCGGGCCAGACACAGGGCAGACCCAGAAATCCGCAGGTGAAGCGGCGGGCATAGCGGTAGCGTCCGAGGACAGGATCGCCGAAAACCGGCTCAACCTGCCAGCCGGCCGGCGGCTCCCGCAACAATGTCTCTAGCAGGGCACGCACCACCCGCTGAATGCCGCTATTGGCATCGCCCTTCGAGATTTCCCCGACATCGACCAGCAGCTGGCGCAGCCGCGCGCCGGCCGGCAGGCTGTCGGCCGCGGCCTGCGCCAGCTCGGCGTCGAGGGCCGCATCGGTTTCCAGTCGCGCCAGTTCACCGACAAGCCGGCGACGGCCCTGGGCGCGGCGGTTAAAGCCTTCAATCGCGGCGTGATAGGCGCGGGCGCAATCGGCCGGCGCCTGCTCCGCCACGATCCGCTCGCGCCCGGCCGCGCCCATGCGCTGCCGCAGAGCCGGATCGTTGACCAGAAGGTCGATGGCCTCTGCGAGTTCACGATCCTCGAAGACGTCGGGAATATGCAGCACGCCGTCAGGCGGCAGATCGGCAAGGCTGCCATGCGCGTTCACGATCAGCGGGAGGCCGGCGGCCATGCCGTCAATGACGGAGGCCGAGCTTTCGCCGCGGGAATGCGTCCGGAGCTGGACGGCGAGGTCTGCCGCCAACAGATAATCGGCGAACGTCTCCCCGCTGGCCCAGCCGGTGATGTGTACCCGCCCGGCGCAACGGCTCGACGCCACGCGGTCCATGATCGCCGCAGCGAGGGAGCCCGCATCGCCGACGAAGACCAAGTGCACCGTGGGGTTGGCGCTACAAGTTGCGGCGCAGAGGCCGTCGATCAGGCGAAGCGGCAGCTTTGACGGCGTGACGTAGCCGAAACTGCAGATCAGCACCTGGTCGGGTGCAACGCCAAGGCGGGCGCGGGCGTTGGCGCGGCTTTCATCCGTCCTGAGTCGCGGGACGCCGGGAAGCGGGACGACCACCCAGTCGGCCACGGTTGCCGCATGGTAGAAGTGCCGCGCCAGCCGGCGGGCATGATCGGAATGGACGATCACGCCCTCCGCCGCGCGCACGGCGCGGGCATTGGCGGGCCAGGCATGGATGGTCTCTGTCCAGGGATCGCGGCCACCGGCTGACGCGTGGCAGGCGAGGAGGGCCGCATAGCCGTGGTTCTCCCCCAGAAGCTGCCAGAAACGTGTCAGACAGCGGGGGCGCTCGATGCCGGACAGGAAGAAGTCGTGCAGGACGACGATGCCGGGAATCTCCTCCAGCAGCTCGAACATATGCGTGTGAAAGTGCGAATTGCCGAACTGGTAGAGAACCCGATCGTAGCTCTCGGCGTGGGCGCGAAGAAAGGAGACATCGCGCACGCAGAAGCGCGCGGCGAGAGCGGGGTCGACCGAGTCCGGCTCCTGCGCGATGAGGTCGATGTCGTAATGGTCGGCGAGCGCGGGCAGGAGTGTGGCGCTGTTGAAGCTGATGCCGCTGCGCTGCGGCGGCAATGGCGAGACAAAGGCGAGGCGCGGCTTGGGGCGCGGGGTTAGGCTGGGCGCCGCTTGAGCCGTCTCGCGCACCCGCATGCGCAGCGCGTCGAGCGCGCGCCGCGCCGTCTCGTCCCAGCTGTAGCGTGCCGCCTGCGCGGCGGCGGACTCGCGCAGCGACTGGCGGAATGGTTCATCCGTCAGCACTTTCACGATCATCCGCGCCATGTCGTCGATGGAGTGCGGATCGAACAGCGCATCGTCCCGACCGATGATCTCGGCGACGCTGGACACGTTCGCGCCCACGACCGGAGTGCCGCAGCGCAGCGCCTCCAGCACCGGCAGGCCGAAGCCCTCATGCCAACTCGGGAGGATGAACGCGGCGCACAGATTATAGAGGGCAACGACCGTGTCGTCCGGCACATCGCTCGTCAGGATCACGGCCGTGTCCGGCAGGCCGGCGGCGCGGGCATGGGCGAGCAGCCGCTCCTTCTCATCCGCCGTGGCGCCGCAGACAATGGCAAGCTGATGGGTTTCGATCAGCGACGGGGGAAGGGTGGCGAACGCGCTGATGAGGGCGGGTATGTTCTTTCGATGGTCGATGCCGCCCGTGTGCATGAGGAAGGGGCGGCTGAGGCCCAACCCGGCAGTGTGCCGCTCCCTTTCCTCCTCGCTGAGCGCGAGAGGGACGAAGCGGGCGTCGACATCGTCGCCTATGGAGACAATCCGGTCCGCCGGCCTTCCCAGATGCAGGGCCGCATCACGCGCCGAGCAATCGGAGATCGCGAGCAGAAGATCGGCGTTTTTCAGCGCCTCGATCTTGCTCTGGTACCAGCGGGTGACGTGGGGGTCGGTGAGGTAGAGCGAGGAGAAAAGCTGCGGGATCAGGTCATAAAGCACCACGGCGGTGGGTGTGTCGCCGACGCCGGTTACGCAGTCCTCCGACAGGCCATCGAACAGGCCGGTGACAAGAACGATATCGGCCGCGCAATCGGCGATCACCGCCTCGCGAATGGCCTGCGCGGCCAGTCGCCGCTCGAGCGGTGCCAGGAAGCTGGCGGGGCGTACGGCGGTCCAGAGGCGCAGGGTGACATTCGGCCATGTGGCGAAGTCGCGTCGCAGACCCGCATTGTCTTCGCCGATCATGCCGTTGAGGAGCAGCACGAACTCGTCTTCAGGCGCCTGTCGCAGAAGTCCTTCCACCAGAGAGCGGGCATAGCGGCCGATGCCACGCAGTCCGCTCGATCGTGATTGAAGTGCTTGCAAGTCAACGACAATGCGCACGTTTTGCTCTCGCACTTCAGGCGTTGTGACGCGTGCGCCGCGCCGCAATGCGTCGCGCAAGATGGGCCGCGGCAGGGCTGAGGGAGGACGGGTGTTGCGATGGCTCGTGCGGCTGCAGGGTCACGCCGGCAGCGGCTTCCATCACCACCGCGCCGCGCAGAGCCTGGTATTCCGCGCTGTGAAGCCAGAGCCGGAAGGGGCGGCGGGGCCGTCCACTGGTATGAAAGACCAGACGGCGAAACGCCTTGCGAGGTTTGCCGCTGGTGTGGAACAGCAGCTGGCGCACCATCTTCTTGGGTCGCCCTGACGGGCGAAAGAACAGCGCCTCCCACAGGCTCCGGCGAGCGGCGTATTCAAGGGCGGCTGCGGTCGCCTCGGTCTGGCGCGCCAGCGCCGTGTTCAGCGCTTCGATCGTCTGCCCCTGCTGCTGAACGCGCGTCGCGAGGTGGCCGGTGCGGGCGCGCTCCGCCGCCAGAAGCCCCTCCAAACCCTGTACCTGCTCCCGCAGTTGCGCGTGGGCTTCACCGTCTCCCTTGACGAAGTTATCGAACACATTAGGCGGCGCGGAAAACGCCGGCGCGAGCTCCTCGTGCTCCGCGGCGAGGTAGAAACGGTTCAGCCCATCCCAATAGATGCTGCGATAGCCGGCAGCCGTCAGGAATGTCTCCCAGCTTCTGGCGGTCTCTTCCGGTGAGTTCGGGTGTGTGGCCTCGATCAGGATCACCCAGGGGCGATAGCGGGTGAGATCCAGCCCGCGCACCACGGCGGTCTCATGGCCTTCCACATCGATCTTGAGAAAGTGGATGGGCTGTCCCGGCGCCAGGTGCGTGTCAAGGAGGCCGGTCAATGTGCGCTGGGGCACGTCGATCGCCGATACCGCCCAGCCCTTCGTGCGGTGCCTCTCGGCGATGGTGACATCGACGGTGGACAGTCCCGTATCGCCAACGATGTGCAGCCGGGCGGTGCCGTCGCGATCGCTCGCCACCACGCCGAGATTCACGTCCCGGTCGCGCCGCGCCGCAAGCTCCGCCAGCCTTCGGGGTATCGGTTCGATGTTCACGCCCCGCCAGCCGCGTACGTAGAAGGCGTGGGTGACGCTGTCAGCCTCGGGGGAGAAGGCGCCGACATCGATATAGAAGCCGGCGCCGACATGGCCGAGCGCCCGCCAGAGCATCACGTCTTCATAATTCTGCGCGAAGGAGACGAATGGCACTGGGGAACTCCGAGGAGTGGGACGCTGCCGCTAACCCTAGGCTGCCGCGCGCTGGCCGGCGCGTCGCCGCGCCAGAAAATTATCCTTCCGCCAAGGCGTAAGAGCGCCCGCCGCAGCGACGGCTGGCAGATTAGCGCGAGGGGGCGTCGGCTCTCCAGTCGTCGTAATCCGATCGGGCCATCATGTCCGCGAGTTCGCGGACGGCGACCTTGGGTTCCCAGCCCAGCCGCGTGCGCGCCTTCGTCGCGTCGCCAAGCAGCAGATCGACTTCCGCTGGCCGGTAGAATCGCGGGTTGACCTTGACCGCCACCTTGCCGCTGCGCCGGTCCACGGCCTGCTCGGCCTCGGCCGTGCCCGACCATTCCAGCGCGAGGCCGAGCGCCTCGGCGGCGAAGGTGACGAAGTCGCGAATGGGCGTCGTCACCCCGGTGGCCAGAACATAGTCGTCCGCCTCGTCCTGCTGCAGCATGCGCCACATGCCGTCGACATAGTCGCCGGCGAAGCCCCAGTCGCGCCGCGCATCGAGATTGCCAAGTTCGACCGGGACATGTTCGCCATGGGCGAAGCGCGCCAGCCCCAAGGTGACCTTGCGCGTCACCATTTCCGCACCGCGCACAGGGCTTTCATGATTGAACAGAATGCCGGACGAGGCGTGAAGTGCGAACGATTCTCGGTAGTTGATGGTGATGTAGTGGCCATACACCTTGGCCGCGCCATAGGGCGAGCGAGGGTGAAAGGGCGTTTCCTCGTTCTGCGGCACCGCCCGGGCGCGGCCGAACATTTCCGAGGTCGACGCCTGATAGAAGCGGGTTTGGGGACAATAGGTGCGGATGGCATCGAGGAGGCGCGCCACGCCCATGCCGTTGACATCGGCGACATAAAGCGGCTGGTCCCACGAAGAACCGACAAAACTCTGTGCGGCGAGATTGTACACCTCGTCAAAGGTGGTCTGGCGGAGCACGCGGTTGATGCTGTTGATCTCGCTCAGGTCGAAGTCCACAAGCCGCACGTCGTCGGCAACGCCCAGCTTCCGCAGGCGGGTCAGCTTAGCTTGCGAATTGGCGCGGACGGTGCCTGTGACCTCGTAGCCCTTCTCAAGCAGGAGACGCGCGAGATAGCTGCCATCCTGCCCGGTAATACCCGTGATCAGCGCCTTTTTCACCTTGGACTCCACGCGGATAACAACGTGACGGGGGCTACATACATACCGTCTCGAACGATTGTCGAGCGGCGGACTGGTATTTTAATAGAGATGCGAGGGGCGCCGAAGGGCCGTGGGACGCCGTTGGCTGACCGTCAGCCGAGAAGCTCTTTGATAAGACGACCTACGGCGCCAAAGGAATTATGGCGCTTGAGGTGTGCGAACCCCGCCTGTGCCTTTGCGGCGGTCTGTCCAGGGTCGTCATAGATGGCCCGCATGATGCTGGCGGCGTGTGCGAGGCTCGGTTCCGCCCAATAGCTCCCCTCGGTGCCACAGTAATCCTGCGGAGGCACGGCAGCCTCAGCGAACTGCACGGGATATCCGGTTTGCTCATTAATGAAGTCGCGTGTGCCGCCAAAATCGGTCGCGATAACCGCCTTGCCGCGTGGCAGCGCCTCCGCGCATCCAAGGCCAAATCCCTCCGAACGATGGAGGGACACGAACACGTCGCAATCCTCCATCAAGGCCGTCATCTCGGCTCTGGTGAGCGTGCCGTCGACGATCTCGATACGGGCATCCTGGCGGGCGAGCGCCAGCAGGCTTGAGAACCGGGCCGGGTCCGAGCCTCCGCCGCGTGCCTTGACCAGCAGCCGGGTGTCCTCCCGCCCGCTCTGAAAGGCGAGGCGGAACGCTTCTATCGTGCCCAGCGGGTTCTTTCGCGCGATGGACGAATCGGCGTCGAAGAAGGTGTGGAACTTCAAAGGGCCCGTGAACGGCTGCTGCCGTGGTTCCGTCGGCAGGTCGACGGGTTGCGGGACCAAGCTTATCGGCCTCGAATGCACGCTCGCGAGCGCGTCGCGAATGAACGTCGTCGGCGCCCAGTATGCGTCGAAGCGTTCGAACCAGCGCCTCCATGCGGTGGGAAAGCTGGGCAACTCCCAATAGGGATAGGCGATGTTGGTCTGGTCGCGGCAGGCGCGGCGGGCGAACATGCCGATTTCGGCGGCGCCGAAGATGGCCAGCGCGGTGCGATGCCGGGATGAGGCGGCCAGCCGGTTTGCCAATGCCGCTTCGGCCATCCTCCCCGGCAGGGGAACATTGATGAGGCCTGCGGGAATGTCGCCGGCATCAAGGGCGGCCACCATGAGCCGCGCCGCTTCGCCAAGCCCGATTTCCGATCGAAGAAAGCCGACGATATCGACCCCGGGCTCCCGGCTCTCGCCGGCGAGGCGACGCAGCCAGCAGGGCATTGCGAGCGCCGACGGGCAGTTCGCATGCGTGCACAGCAGCGATCGCAGGCCGGAGTTGATCGCCTTTCCGCCAATTTTCATGTCGTGGCCGGTATCCTCACGGGGCGATCTCCGGACGAGCGACAGCCCTTGCCGCATCCGGCGGACCGCCGGTTTCGCCGCGACGTGAGGGAAACAGGATCAACAGCTTTCCAGCCATGCGGCGGTCCACCTTTGATCCGCGCGGTATGGGACCACATTACGAGGCTAGGTGTCGTGCCTCAATACCTCGGCCGGCGCGGCTGGACCGAGGTTCCGCTCTGGCACGTCGATCGGCCCGCCCCTGGCAAATCGCGACAACGGCGCCGACCCGCCGCTGCTCCGACGACTGGCCTGCGGACGCGCGCCGCAGCTGTGCCATCGCCGCGCCGCCTTTGGACACAAGCGCGTGTTCGCTGACGGGCACAGGAGTGTGGGCGGGTGGTGGGGCGTGGATCGTTGCCAAGGGGCTCGCCGCCCGCGTGGGGAGCAAGCTCTAGCGGCTGGCAGAGGGGGGGCACTTGACGCGCGACGCAGTTCAGAAGCCCTGTTCTTCCGTTAAAGACGCTTGAGGCTCTCAGCAGGGCAGGCGGCCCCCGGCGATCGGGCGTGCGATGCCTGCGAGGCGGCTTCAGCGGCAGCGCCCTTGCACGCGTGCGCGGCTTGCGGGAGGCCGTCCAAAGTGAGGACGCTGTGCGAAGCGTACGCGTTTCCTGCGCGGCGACATTGGCGCGCATCGCGGCGTCGGAAGCCCCTGTCGCAGCCCTTGCGCGGGCCGAGGGCTGTCACGAACGCAGGCATCCCCGGGCGATCAGGCGTGCGGCGGCTGCGAGGCTGGCGGCGTCGTCATCAAGCCGGCGCGTCAGCAGGCGCGCCCACACATAACCGTTGACGAGATCGAGGCCGGCCGCTCCGTCGAAATCCGCCACCAGTTCTCCGCGTCGCGCGGCCCGGGCGAAGAGCTCGGCAACGGGAAAGCTGCGCTCAGCCAGGAAGGCGCGGAGGGTTTCCAGCGCCGCCGGATCCTGCTGCGCCTCCACCAGCAGCGCGGTGAGAGCTTCACCGGCGGGCGTATCGCGCCAGAAGGTGATGAGCTTCCGCAATGCCGCCGCCAGGTCGTGCTCCAGGCAGCCGGTGTTGGTCTCCGACATGTCGAAAGGCTGGCGGGCATAGATCTCGACCAGCAGGGCCGGCTTTCCGCTCCACCAGCGATAAATTGTCGGCTTGCCGGCGCCCGCGCGCCGCGCCACCTGCTCGATGGTGAAGCCGGCATATCCGGTCTCGGCCAGTACCGCTTCCGCAGCTTCCAGGATCGCCTCGGTGGCCGCCTTGCTCCGGCGCGGTCCGGCAGAGCCTCGTCGTGCCGGGCTCACTTGGACGCCACCTGTCCGTGGTTGTGCGGTTTTGTTAACCATCGCCGTTAACTTTCTTGCACCGCGCGCATTCGCGTCTCGGCGGCGTGCTGTTGCTCACGTCCGAGGCAATGAGCGACCCTATGCGCGCGCCGATAAACGACACGAAACGTTTCGACACATGAAACGCTACGTTTCGTATCAATACTAGTCTGTTTATCCGACTAACTTTTTTCAGGCGGTCTCGGGCGGCGCGGCGCGCGCTGCGAGACGGTGCGCCTCCAAGGCCGGGCGTGCAGTTCCCGAGAAACAAGAGACAAACGAGCGCGAATCACTTCGCCCCGAACACCACACCTTGTCGCTCCGCAGAGCCAAAAGGTAAATATGCTGCGATGCGGTGTTAGACGGTGCCGCGTTCGTGTCTCACCTCGCGTGACGCACCCCGGACAAGACAAACATGCCCCCAGAGGCGAGCGTGTCCGGCCGGTTCCGCAGCACTGTCATCTAGGGGGCTAAAACCATCCGACGGCGCGCACGGCCGCCTTCGACTGCCGAGTGCTCAACTCGCACCGGCGGAGCTCCACCTCGACGGCTACGCGGACGATGTCGGTGTCACAGACTCTCCGGCGCGTGAGATGCCGCCGACATGAGCGGGCCCCGCCGTTCCCATCGATCTGGGTCGGCCAAAGCAATGCAACGGCCCGCCCTCCCGCCAGCCTTGGACTGCCGAGTGCTCAACTCGCACCGGCGGAGCTCCACCTCGACGGCTACGCGGACGATGTCGGTGTCACAGACTTACCGGCGCGCGGGATGCCGCCGATACGAGGCGGCCCCGCCGTTCCCATCGATCTGGGTCGACCAAAGCAACCCGACGGCGGGCACGCCCGCCTTGGACTGCCGAGTGCTCCACCCCGGGCTGGCGCACCTCCCCCGCGCCGCGGACACGCGGACGATGTCGGTGTCAACGACTCTCCGGCGCGCGGGATGCCGCCGATGCGAGCCGAGCCCCGCCATTCCTCTCACGCCGGCGTCGCCTGGCTGCGCGGCGATGATCAGGACTGATCAGCCGCCAGAATGACCATCATGTTGCCAGCCCCCGCCGGAAGCGACCCACGCCTTGATCGCCATTGGCTCATGTTCGGCTTTGGCTCGCAGGCGCCCAGCAGTCGATCACGAGGATGATCCGCTGCCGGCGGTGGAGACCGGTTCGAGCCGCCAGAGCCACAGCCTGACACTTCTGCGAAAGGGGTTCGACGGGTCTTTGCTGCCCGTAGCGTTCGGGCACATCCCGCCCGGGCGAGGCTCCGAGCCCTCGGAGATCGCGGTTGCGCAGTCGACGGTCATCCACCCGCGCCCATTCGCGCGGCTTGTCCAGAAGTCGGCGGCGCGATCACCCTGCTGGGTCGCTCCGCTCGTCCCGCAGCCCAATTCTCCCCCCAATCGCGAGAGGTCGAACATGCCCCTGCTTCGCCCGTAAGGCTCCCGTGATCGGCAAAGCCGCAGGGGCGTTGCGGCCGTCGCTTACCGAAGGCCTCGGTCCACGGCTCGTCCCTCCCAACGAGCCAATACCAGCGGCTGTGCCGATGCCGCCAAGCTGTCGCCTGCCGCGGCGCGATGGGGATCCCGCTTCCGCTCTGGCGGGCAGGGCCCTCCGCTATTTGAGGTTCCCTGCCTTCACCATGTTCGGGCATCGTCGCCGCATCGGCTCACACAAGGTCGCCTCCCGCCGCCCGCCCGAAACGATCGCTCATACCCCGCCCATGATGCGGCTCTCGGGTCCGCTTATTCAGGCTTAACCCGAACGAGTTTCCATACCCCGCTCGGCGGCGTCCAGCGCCGGGGGGGGCCTGCCCCAACCCGTCCCGGTGCCGCCGCCGCTCCCATTGAGCCCCGCCATTCGGCATGGCGGGTTCGAGCGTGACCGCCACCCATCGTCTTGCGGATGTTGCGCATCTCGGGCACACCCGTGCAGCCCTTTTCCCGCGATCGAGTTCCCGCCGATGGCCCACGCTGCTCCCGTCTCTCCGCTCGCCCCCAAGACCACGCCTGAGCTCGGCCCGGTTGCCGGGGTGCGCTTCGCCACCGCCGAGGCGGGCATCCGCTATAAGGGGCGTACCGATGTGCTGCTGCTGACGCTCGACGAAGGCACCACGGTGGCGGGCGTGTTCACCCGTTCCAAATGCCCGTCGGCGCCGGTCGAGTGGTGCCGCGCCAATCTCCCGCACGGCACGGCGCGGGCTTTGGTGGTGAATTCCGGCAATGCCAATGCGTTCACCGGCGCCAAGGGCCGGGAATCGACCGCGCTGACCGCGAAAATCGCCGCCAAGGCGCTCGGCTGCCGCGAGGAGGAGATCTATCTCGCCTCCACCGGCGTCATCGGCGAACCGCTGGACGCGACCAAGTTCGAGGGCGTGCTGCAGGAAACCGCCACGCGTCTCGCGCCGCTGCCCTGGGTCGAGCCGGCCAAGGCGATCATGACCACCGACACCTTCCCCAAGCTGGCCACGGCCAAGGTGAAGATCGATGGCGTGGACGTCACCATCGCCGGCATCGCCAAGGGCGCCGGCATGATCGCGCCCGACATGGCGACCATGCTCTCCTTCGTCTTCACCGATGCCGCCATCGAGGCGCCGGCACTTCAGGCCCTGCTCTCCAAGGGCGTGGTGGACAGCTTCAACGCCGTCACCATCGACGGCGACACCTCGACCTCGGACACGCTGATGCTGTTCGCCACCGGCGCCTCGGGGGCGCCGCGCATCGATGACGCGAAGGACCCGCGCCTCAACCGCTTCCGCAAGGCGCTCACCGGCGTGCTGGCGGATCTGGCCGAGCAGGTGGCGCGTGACGGCGAGGGGGCGCGCAAGCTGGTGAAGATCCATGTCACCGGCGCCACCTCCAAGCGCTCGGCGCGGCGCATCGCCATGTCGATCGCCAATTCGCCGCTGGTGAAGACGGCGGTGGCGGGCGAAGACGCCAATTGGGGCCGCATCGTCATGGCGGTGGGCAAGGCCGGCGAGCCGGCGGAGCGCGACCGGCTCTCCATCTCCTTCGGCGCCATCCGCGTGGCGCATGAAGGCGCCCGCGACCCGGCCTATGACGAGGCCGAGGTCTCGGCTTATATGAAGAACGACGTGATCGACATCACCGTCGATCTCGGCCTCGGGCGCGGGTCGGACCGGGTGATGACCTGCGACCTCACCAAGGAATATGTCGCCATCAACGGCGATTACCGCTCGTGAGCGGCGAAGGGCGAACGCGATGAAACTCGTCCTCGTCGCCGCGGCCGCGCTCGTCGATGTCGATGGCCGTGTGCTGCTGACCGAGCGGCCGGCGGGCAAGTCGCTCGCCGGATTGTGGGAGTTTCCCGGTGGCAAGGTCGAGCCCGGCGAGCGGCCGGAAGAGTGCCTGATCCGCGAACTGTCCGAGGAACTGGGAATCACGGTCAAGGAGCCGTGCCTGGCGCCGCTCTCCTTCGCCAGCCACACTTATGAGAACTTCCAGCTGCTGATGCCGCTGTGGATTTGCCGGCGCTGGGAAGGGCAGGCGCAGGGCCGCGAAGGCCAGCGCCTCGCCTGGGTGAACCCGGGCGCGCTGCGCGACTACCCCATGCCACCGGCCGACGAGCCGCTGATCCCTGTGCTGCTGGATCTGCTGGGGCCGGGGCGGTAGAGACCGGGCGGGCGCGCTCTATCCTTCGCCCGGCAGTCTTCCTTCCGGCACTTTGAGCGCATCCGCCAGCCGGGTCTTGGCGGAGCCGGGCCGCAGCGGCTTCTGCTGGCTCTCATGCGGCGCCCAGCCGGAAATCCACACGATCTCGAAGGTGGCGCGCAGACGCCCGTCCGGATCGGCGAAGCGCTCGGCATAGACCTCGAACAGCCGCACCAGCGTCTTTTTCAAAAGCGGCGCCCGACGCCGGTCGGCGAGCGGATTGGCCCCGCCCATGCGGCGCAGATCGTGCAGCAGCGCCAGCGGGTCGCCATAGCGCACCACCACGCGGTCCACATCGGTGACGGGCAGAGCGAGGCCGGCCCGTTGCAGCAGCCCGCCGAGATCGCGCAGATCGACGAAAGGCGCGACGCGCGGGGAAATGCCGCCCAGCGTGTCGCTTTCGGCGATGGCGAAGGCCTCGCGCAGCTCGGCAAGCGTGCCGCCGCCGAGAAAACCCGCGAGCAGCAGCCCGTCGGGCTTCAGCGCGCGGCGGATCTGCGCCAGCACGCCGGGCAGGTCGTTGACGCTTTGCAGCGCGAGGGCGGAAACGACGAGATCGAGCGATGCTGGCGCAAAGGGCAGGATTTCCGGGTCGGTGATCACATCGACATCGGCCCGCTCGGCAGGGCCGAACGCCTTATAAGTCTCAACCATGCCCGAGGCGGCCAGCGCGTTGCGAAGGGCGCCCGTGGGGGTGCCGAGATCGGCCGCATTGCCGAAGTGCCGCTTCACCGCGCCCAGCCGGTCAAGGAGATCCTCCGCCACCCGGTCGAGCAGGAATGTCTCCGGGCCGAGCGCGACGGCGCGTTGGCGGCGTTGCGCCAGGGCGACGGGGTCAAACACGTTCATCGACGCAGTGGTGGTCGGGGCAGCGGGCATGCGGAGGCTCCTCGGATGAGAGCCATAGGGCGGTGGGCTGGAGAGGTCAAAGGCAGGGCGCGGCCAAAAGCGGTGAGGCAACGGACGGGGAAACCTGCACCGTGCTAATCTACCACCATGACACCGCTCCCGGAGCCATGGCCCGCGCCTGCCGGTGAGGCCGAGGCATTGCCGCCGGCCCTGGCCACGCGGCTGCGCGGTCTGGCGCGGCGGCTGTGGGGCGGGCTGGTCGATGTCGCCCTGCCACCCGGCTGCATGGCCTGCCGCGCGGCGGTGGACGCGCCGGGCTGCCTGTGCGGCGCGTGCTGGAGCCGGCTCGCCTTCATCGCGCCGCCGATCTGCGACCGTTTCGGCACGCCTCTGCCTTATGGTTTCGGGGAGGGGCGGCTGATCTCTCCCGCGGCCCGGGAGGCGCCGCCGGCCTATGGCAGGGCGCGGGCGGTGGCGGCGTTCGGCGACGTGGCGCGAGACCTGATCCACGCGCTGAAATATGCCGACCGGCTGGATGTCGCTCCCCCGATGGGGCGGATGATGGCGCGCGCCGGCGCGGACATTCTGGCCGATGCACAGGCGCTGGTGCCCGTGCCGCTGCATCGGCTGCGGCTGTGGCGGCGGCGGTTTAACCAGTCGGCGGTGCTGGCCGGGGTCATCGGCCGCGAGACGGGCCTGCCGGTGCGCGCGGGCTGGCTGGAGCGGCGCCGCGCGACGCTGCCGCAGGTGGGGCTCGATCGGGTGGCGCGGGCGCGCAATGTGCAGGGCGCCTTCGCCGTGCCCGACATGGCGAAGGGCGAATTGCGCGGCCGACGCTTGGTTCTGGTCGATGACGTGCTCACGACCGGGGCGACCATCGACGCCTGCGTCAAGGCGCTGCAGCGCGCCGGGGCGGGACAGGTGGACGTTCTGGTGTTCGCCCGGGTTGCTGACGAGGCGGACGCGCCCATATCATGAGCGACCAGGATCACGGCCGCGCCAGCGGCTGACGGTTAGGACAGGCCGATGGCGAAGATAGAGATTTACACCACGTCGAGCTGCCCCTATTGCCACGCGGCCAAGTCGCTGCTGGGCCGCAAGGGCGTCGATTTCTCCGAGGTCAATGTGACAGGCGATCCGGTGGGGCGCTCGGCCATGTCGAACCGCGCCAATGGGCGGACCAGCGTGCCGCAGATCTTCATCGACGGGCGGCATGTCGGTGGCTGCGACGACCTTTATGCGCTTGAGGAAGCAGGCGAACTGGACGCGCTGCTGGCAAGCTGAACGAGACCGCGATCATGACGTCTTCCGACCACGCCTCCATGCCCGGTGCCCCGCCGCTGGGTGCCCCGTTCCGCGCGGCGCTCATCCAGATGCGCACGGCCAAGAGCGTTGCCGCCAACATCGCGGCGGCGTCCGCGCTGATCCGTCAGGCAGCGGCGGAGGGGGCGAGCTACATCCAGACGCCGGAAATGACCGGAACGATGGAGGAGAACCGCGAGGCGCTGTTCAAGGTGCTGCACACGGAAGAGGACGACCCGGCGCTGGCCGCCTTCCGTGCGCTGGCGGCTGAACTGAAGGTGCATCTGCACATCGGCTCGCTGGCGGTGCGGGCGAGCGAGCACCGCGCGGCCAATCGTTCCTATCTCCTCAGCCCGGACGGCACGATCGCGGCCCGTTACGACAAGATCCACATGTTCGATGTCGACCTGCCCAATGGCGACGTGTACCGCGAATCCGCCGCCTACCGGCCGGGCGAGCTCGCCATCGTCGCCGATCTGCCGCAGATCCGGCTGGGACTCACCATCTGCTACGACCTGCGCTTTCCCGCGCTGTTCCGCGCGCTGGCGGAAGCGGGCGCGGGTATGATCGCCACGCCGGCGGCGTTCACCCAGTCCACCGGCGAGGCGCATTGGCACATTCTCCAGCGGGCGCGGGCGATCGAGACCGGTTGTTTCGTGCTCGCCGCCGCCCAGGGCGGCACGCATGAGAATGGCCGCAAGACCTTCGGCCACAGCCTCATCATCGACCCCTGGGGCACCATTCTCGCCGAGGGTGGCAGCGAGCCCGGCATCATCGCCGCAGAAATCGATCCCGCTCAGGTGGCCGCGGTGCGCGGGCGGATTCCCTCGCTGTCGAACGGCCGGCGCTTCGAGCTGGTGATGCCGGCCGACCAGAGCCGGCTGCATCTCGTGCCCGGTGGCGCGGCATGATCCTCTACCGCCTGTGCTGCGCCGCGGACCATGACTTCGAGAGCTGGTTCCGTGACTCGGCGGCCTATGATGCGCAGCGGGCGAGGGGACTGGTCACCTGCCCGATCTGCGGCTCCGCCGAGGTGGAAAAGGCGCTGATGGCGCCGGCACTCGGCCGGGGAACGCGCAAATTCGCCGTGGAGCCGGCCGCCGAAGCGCCCGCTGCCGAGCCAGCGGAGGTGGCGGTGCCCGCCCCGCAACCGGTCGCGCTGGTGTCGGAGAAGGAGCAGCAGCTGCGCGCCATGCTTCGCGCGGTGCGCGCGCATGTGATCGCCAATTCGGTCGATGTCGGCGACGACTTCGCCACCCTTGCCCGCCGCATGCATGAGGGCGAGGAGGAGAAGCGCGCCATTCGCGGCGCGGCGACGCCGGACGAGGTGCGTGCGCTGATCGAGGACGAGATCGAGATTCTGCCGCTGCCGGTGCTGCCGGACGAGCGGAACTGAGCGTGCTCTATCAATAGTTTAGATCAGGTTCTAAGGCGCCTTCTGCGCCTTGGCGATTTCCGGCAGCAGCCGCGACTTCAACCCGTCCGCGTCGAGCGGGCCGATGAACTTGTAGGCAATGCGTCCGTCCTTGCCGATGACGAAGGTTTCCGGCACGCCATAGACCCCCCAGTCGATGGCGGCGCGTCCATTGGCGTCGACGCCGACGGCGGCATAGGGATTGCCGAAGCGGCCGAGGAAGCGGCGGGCGTTGCCGGCATCGTCCTTGTAGTTCAGCCCGACGAGACGGAAGCCGGGCATCTGCGACAGCTCGACCAGGAACGGGTGCTCGTCGCGGCAGGGCACGCACCAGGAGGCGAAGACGTTCAGCACCGTGACCTCGCCTTTCAGCCCGGCCGAGGCAAGGCCCGGCACGGGCTGGCCGTCGCGGGTCAGGCCGTCCAGCGGCGGCAGGTCGAGGGTGGGCGCGGGCCGGCCGATCAGCGCCGAGGGCACGCGCGAGGGATCGCCGGAGAACAGCCGGCCATAGAACAGCCCGGCCAGCGCCAGGAAGGCGACGAGGGGCAACAGCACCAGCAGCCGGCGGCCGGACCGTGCGGCCGGGGGCGCGTTCGGGGTGTCCGGGGGCGTGCTCATGCGTCGCTCCGTCCCGCCGAGCGGCGGCGTACCCCGCGCGCCTCCATCTCGTTCAGCCGACGGCGCACGGCGCGGCCGTCGAGGACGATCCACAACGCCAGCCCGCCAAGGGCGAGGGCGCTCACGCCATAGCAGGCGAGGATGAAAAAGCCGTGCTCGCCGAACATTCAGGGCGCCTCACGCATAGGTCGCCTCGGCGGCGGCGCGCGCTTCCAGCACGCGCAGACGGCGGCGGTAGATTTCGTTGCGCATCGCCGCCATGTGCAGCGCCAGCATCAGCAGCGTGAAGCCGAGCGCGCAGATCAGCAGCGGCCAGAGCAGGCTGGAATGAATGGTCGGACCGTCCATGCGGAACACCGAAGCGGGCTGGTGCAGCGTGTTCCACCAGTCGACCGAGAATTTGACGATCGGCACGTTGACGAAGCCGACCAGCGAGAGCACCGCCGCCGCCCGACCCGCCTGATTGGGGTCCTCGATCGCCGAGCGCAGCGCCAAGAGGCCGAGATAGAGCAGCAGCAGCACCAGCATGGAGGTGAGGCGTGCGTCCCACACCCAATAGGTGCCCCACATCGGCCGGCCCCAGAGCGAGCCGGTGAACAGGCAGAGAAAGGCGAACACTGCGCCGATGGGCGCCATCGCCTTGTGCGCCACATCCGCCAGCGGATGCCGCCAGACGAGGATGCCAAGCGCGGAGACCGCCAGCATGGAATAGCCGAACATGGCCAGCCACGCGAAAGGCACGTGGATGTACATGATCTTGACCGTCTCGCCCTGCTGGTAATCGGCCGGGGCGCGGAAGGCGAGCACGAAGCCGATCGCCAGCGTCACGAGGGCGAGGCCGCTCAGCCATGGCAGCACGCGCCCGGAAAGGGCGAGGAAACGGGTGGGGTTGGCAAGGTCCATCAGCGCCATGGGGCGGTTCTAATCTCCCGCTCGGCACTCGGCAACTCGCAGGCGCCCTGTCGAAATACGGATGGGACGCCATAGCATCGCCAAATCTGCGCTATTGAAGGAGAGCATCGTCGACCGAATAGGATTCGAGCGCTTATGCCGCACATCGCCGCCGCCCCCGCTGCCCTTCTGCTCGCGCTGGTCGCGCTGCCGGTCGGTGCCCTGTCCAGTGCGCAGGCGCGCTCCACCCAGGACGAGATGATGCAGCTGGAGCCCTCGGAGCGGATCGAGCAGGTGTGCAACACGCGGGCGATGGGCGAGGTTCAGCGGGCGGGCAAGGGCCTGCGCCCGGACGAACTCGTCGCCTATGCCTATCGCGATCCCGTGGTGAAGGGGTGGAAGATCAAGGCGCCGGGCGCGGCGGTGCGCTCGGGCGGCACCTGGTACCACATCGCCTATGAATGCGAGACCGCGCATGACGGTCTCGACGTGACCAGCTTCCACTACACGCTGGGCGCGGCGATCCCCACTTCGGAATGGGGCGCCCACTACCTCGTAGGGCAGTGAGCGCCGCCAAGGGAGCCGACGGCCTTACCAGGAGCGCAGCGCCCGCAGGGTCGGGGTCTTCTTGTCGAGATGGTCGGCCATGCGTCCGAGCAGCCGGTCGAGCAGCTGGACCGCTTCCACCACCGCTGGGCCCTTGTTGAGCATCACGCATTCGGCGCGGGCGGCCATGGCGGCATCGGTCATTTCACCGCGTGACGGAATGCCGTTGCGCACCAGATCCTCCAGCACCTGCGTCGCCCAGATCGAGGGAACGGCCGCGGCCTCGCAGATCCACAGCAGTTCCTCCTGCATTTCGGCGAGCCGCTCGAAGCCGATTTCGGCGGCGAGGTCGCCGCGCGCGATCATCACGCTGAAATGGCCGAAGCGGGCGGCGCGAGCGATCAGATCGGGCAGGTTGCGCACCGCCTCCGGGCGCTCGATCTTGGCCATCAGGCCGAGCGGGCGCTCGCGCCCCGCGCCGTGGCGGGCGATGGCGGCGTCGAGTAGGTCGAGATCTTCCGGCCGGCTGACGAAGGAATAGCCGATGAGATCGGCGCATTCGATGACGGTGGCGAGATCGGCATCGTCCTTGTCGGTGAGCGGCGAGAGGCCGAGCGCGGTGTCGGGCAGGTTGATGCCCTTCTCCGGCTTGAGCTTGGTGCCGCCGGGACGGGTATGAAGAATGCGCAGGATCGCCTCGTCCTCGCGCATGCTCTCGACCACCGCTTCCACCTTGCCGTCGTCGTAGCGCACGCGGTGGCCGACCGCGAGGCGGGTGACGATCTCGGGCAACGAGACGGCGGCGCTGAACAGCGCGGCCTCGTCCACGCGCGGTTCACCCTCGGCGACCAGGCGCAGCGTGTCGCCCGGCAGAAGTCTGCCGGAAGGCTTGCCCTTGCGCATCGGCAGCACGGCGCCGGTGCGAATCTTCGGACCGGCAATGTCCATCAGCACGGCGATGGGGCGTCCCACCGCCTCGCCTGCCACGCGCACATGTTCGGCCATGCGACGCCACGCATCCGGCGCGTCATGGGCGCAGTTGATGCGGGCGACATCCATGCCGGCCCGCGCCAGCGCGAGGATGAACGCCGGATCGTCCGCCGCCTCAGCGGGCAGGGTGACCATGATGCGGGTGTAGCGCCCCGCCCGCTCCGGGCCGAGGCTCGCCAACGCGGCGGCGTCGAGCCGGGCTTCGCCGGCGAAGAAGGCGGCTTCGTCCGGCGTGGCGAAGGGGGCCGCGCGGCCGGCCAGCGCCGCGAGGGCCGCCAGCACGGCGTCGAGCGTCGGCAGCACCCGGCTTTCCAGCCTTCCGAGCGAGGACAGGCCGCGCCGCATCAGCTGCCGCTGCAGCGGGCGCAGTTCATGCCGGCGCAGGGCGAGATAATAAGCGAGGTTGTCCAGCGCGGCGTCCTCGCGGCCGGCCTCGCGCCGGAACCGCTCGATGAGCGGGGCGGCTTCTTCGATCACCGCCGTCCGTAGTGAGAGCAGCGTTTCGAACAGAGCGGCGCAGTCATCGGCGGCGCTCTCGCTAATGGCGGGGAGGGGGGCGGTGTCGTGGGTCATGACCAGGTTCCTCGCGAGGATGGGCACGCTATAGGATGGGGCTGTTACGAGGCTGTGACCTCCGTAATCGCCCGCAAAGAGCCGTCAAAACTTGACTTGGCGGCGGGCGGCGCTTACCAAGCCGGCATCCTCGCAGAACCCGCGAGCCGATCCGCCGCCCGGTCCCCGAGACCGGAGGTCAACGCCCGACAGCGCTTTGCGCCCTCGGGCGCCGTTTGGCATTGCGCTGTGAGCTGGGGGAAAGCACCGGAGCGAACGCATGTTCGATTCATTGACCGACCGCCTTGGCGGCATACTCGACCGGCTGAAACGACGCGGCGCCCTCACCGAGGCCGACGTGAACGAGGCCATGCGCGAGGTGCGCCGGGCCCTGATCGAGGCCGACGTGGCGCTCGACGTGGTGCGCTCCTTCACCGACAAGGTGAGGACGCGCGCGGTCGGTGCCGAGGTGATCAAGTCGGTCACCCCCGGCCAGATGGTGGTGAAGATCGTCAATGACGAGCTCGTCGCCATGCTCGGCTCCGACGCCAAGGCGATCGACCTCGATGCCGCGCCGCCGGTGCCGGTGCTGATGGTCGGCCTGCAGGGCTCGGGCAAGACCACCTCCACCGCCAAGATCGCCAAGCGCCTGACCGAGCGCGGCAACCGCAAGGTGCTGATGGCCTCGCTCGACACACGCCGCCCGGCGGCGATGGAGCAGCTGGCCACGCTCGGCACCCAGGTCGGTGTCGCTACCCTGCCGATCGTCGCCGGTCAGTCCGCTGTGCAGATCGCCCGCCGCGCCATGGAAGCCGCCCGCCTCGGCGGCTATGACGTGGTGATGCTCGATACCGCCGGCCGCGTCACGCTGGACGAGGCGCTGATGGCGGAAGTGGCCGAGGTGAAGGCCGCGACGAAGCCCCACGAAGTGCTGCTCGTCGCTGACAGCCTCACCGGCCAGGACGCGGTGAACACCGCCAAGGCGTTCGACGCGCGCGTCGGTCTCACCGGCATCGTGCTGACCCGCGCCGATGGCGACGGGCGCGGCGGCGCCGCCCTTTCCATGCGCGCCGTCACCGGCAAGCCGATCAAGCTGCTCGGCACCGGCGAGAAGATGGACGCGCTGGAGGATTTCGATCCCCGCCGCGTCGCCGGCCGCATCCTCGGCATGGGCGATGTGGTCTCGCTCGTCGAGAAGGCGGTTGAGAATCTCGACGCCGAGAAGGCGATGGCCGCCGCCGAGCGCATGCGCAAGGGGCAGTTCGACCTCAACGACCTGCGCATGCAGCTCGACCAGATGGAGAAGCTCGGCGGCCTTGGCGGGCTGATGGGCATGCTGCCCGGCGTCGGCAAGATGAAGAACCAGCTCGCCGCCTCCGGCATGAATGACGGCGTGCTGAAGCGGCAGAAGGCGATCATCGATTCGATGACCAAGAAGGAGCGGCGCAATCCCAAGCTGCTGGACGCCTCCCGCCGCAAGCGCATCGCTGCCGGCTCGGGCACCAAGGTCGAGGACGTCAACCGGCTGATGAAGATGCACCGCCAGATGGCGGACATGATGAAGGCGATGGGCGCCCCCGGCGCCAAGCGCGGCCCGATGGCCGGGCTCGCCTCCATGTTCGGCCTCGGCGGTGGCGGCGGCATGCCAAGCCCCGAGCAATTGAAGCAGATGGCCGAGAAGATGCCGGGCGGCCTGCCCGGCGGCGGTCTGCCGCCGAATTTCCCCGGCAACATGCCCGGCCTGCCGGGCGGGCTGCCGGGGCTGGGAACCAAGCCGGGCGGGCTTCCGGGCCTGCCGGGCTTCCCGGGGAAGAAGAAGTGATGCCTTGACTATCCGTCATCCCGGACGGCGCCGCAGGCGGCGATCCGGGATCGTTCTCCGGACTCCTCGGTAAACGATCCCGGATCTCCGTTCGCTACGCTCTCTTCGTCCGGGATGACGGCGAAACTTAAAACGAAGCACCTGAAAGGAAGACCCGCATGTCCCTCAAGATCCGTCTCGCCCGTGGCGGCGCCAAGAAGCGTCCCTATTACCGCATCGTCGTGGCCGACTCGCGCTCCCCGCGCGATGGCCGCTTCATCGAGAAGATCGGCACCTTCGATCCTCTGAAGCCCAAGGACGCCGCCGACCGCTTCACGCTCGACACCGAGAAGGCCAAGGCCTGGCTCGCCAAGGGCGCCCAGCCGACCGACCGCGTCGCCCGCTTCCTCGACAGCCTCGAACTGGTGAAGCGTTCTCCGCGCAACAACCCGAACAAGGCCGTGCCCGGCAAGAAGGCGCAGGAGCGCGCCGCCGAGGCCGCCAAGGCTGCTGAAGCCGCCGCCGCTGCCGCCGCTTCGGCGGAGTGAGTTTGGGCGGGGCGGCCTTGTGTCGCCCTGCTTGAGCCTCCTTCGGGGCCGCTTCGCGGCACCTCAGGATGACGCGGTTCTCGTGCCGGGAATGACGTCATCCTGAGGTGCGAGCGTGAGCGAGCCTCGAAGGATGGTCATTTCAGAGCGCACCCCATGCCCCAGGACCGCATTCTCCTCGCCCGTATCGGCGCGCCGCATGGTGTGCGCGGCGAGGTGCGGCTGTTCATCTTCGCCGAAGACCCGTCTTCGCTGCAGGACTACGCCCCGCTGACCGACGAGGCCGGCACGCGCGTGTTCCGCATCAAGACGCTGCGGCCGGCGAAGGAGCATTTCGTCGCCCGGCTGGAGGGCGTCGACACCCGCGAGGCGGCGGAAGCGCTGACCAATCAAGGTGTGTTCGTCGCCCGCGACCTCCTTCCCGAGCCGGAGGAGGAAGACGATTTCTATCATGCCGACCTGATCGGCCTCGCCGTCGAGACCGTGGAAGGCGCGCCCTTCGGCAAGGTATTGGCGGTGCATGATTTCGGCGCCGGCGACATTCTGGAAATCGCGCCGGAAGCCGGTGGCAAGACGCTGATGCTGCCCTTCACCAAGGCGGTAGTGCCGAAGGTTGACCTCAAGGCGGGCCGGCTTGTCGTCGATCCCGGCGAGTGGGTGCGCGAGGAAGCCCCGCCACCTGAGGCGGACCAGGGTTAGGGGCCGCTGATGTGGCGCGCCTCGGTTCTCACCATCTTCCCCGACATGTTTCCCGGCCCGCTCGGCCTGTCGCTGGCCGGCCGCGCTCTGGCGCAGGGCGGCTGGACGCTGGAGACGGTCGATCCGCGTGAGCACGCCACCGACCGCCACCGCTCGGTGGACGACACGCCCGCCGGCGGCGGGCCGGGCATGGTGATGCGGGTCGACGTGCTCGCCCGCGCGGTGGACGCCGCCGCGCCGGAGGGCGACACCCGTCCGCGCCTGCTGATGACGCCACGCGGGACGCCTTTGACGCAGAAGCGTGTGCGCGAACTCAGCGCAGGGGAGGGGGTCGTCATTGTCTGCGGTCGCTTCGAGGGGGTTGATGACCGCCTCGTCGCCGCGCGCGGGCTGGAAGAAGTATCGGTCGGCGATGTCGTGCTGTCGGGCGGCGAGATCGGCGCGCTGGTGCTGCTCGATGCCTGCGTGCGGCTGCTGCCGGGGGTGATGGGGCATCCGGAATCCGGCACGGAGGAGAGTTTTTCCGCCGGCCTGCTGGAATACCCGCAATACACCCGTCCGCAGAGCTTCGAGGGGATGGAGATCCCCGCCATTCTCACCGGCGGCGACCACGCCAAGGTCGCCCGCTGGCGGCGCGAGCAGGCGGAGGCGGTGACCAGGGAGCGCCGGCCGGACCTTTGGGCGCGTTATCGCGACACCGGCGGGCGTTGAGCCCGCCGGCGCGTTGCGCCTACTCGGTCAGTTCATAAGTGAAGTTCTGATTGCTCTTGGTGTCGACCTCGTCGAACTTCACGCTCGTGAAGCCGGCTTCTTCGCAATCGAGCGTGTCCCCGGTCTGGTGGTCGCGGTTGTGCAGCGTGTATTTCTCGGCGGCGATGCAGAAGTGGCCGCCCTCCTGCTTGCTGGAGCCCGACCAGGTGCCACCCTCTTCGCCCGCCGCGTAGATGTAATAGTAGCGGTTAGCCAGCCGGCCGCGAATCATGACGGTGCATTCGTCCTGCGCCAGCTTCCACCATCCTTCCGACGTCCAGCCATAGTCGGAATTGTCGTAGCCGATCGACAGATTCACGGTTTCGTTCGCCCTGTTGCAGATTTTGAAGTCCGCCCGGCCCTCGGACACAAGGCCCAGCAATCCTGCGACACTCATGGCCGACAGGATGAAAAACTGACGCATTTGAGGCTCCCGCTTCATTAAGCGCGCAGTGGGCACTACCCAAGTAGGGAATGCAATGAAAACTGCATGACAAAACGTCGGCGGTCGCGTATAGGGCGCGCCGTCACTACCAACTGACAACAGCAAGATGCGGGCGCCGGGCCTGACGTGCCACGGTCGATCCCGCCTGAGGTGATAGAAATGGTCGATATTATCCGCGAGCTCGACATCGAGCAGGCTGCCAAGCTGGCCGAAGTGCGCGCCATCCCCGACTTCCAGCCGGGCGATACCGTCATCGTCAATGTGAAGGTGAAGGAAGGCGAGCGCACCCGCGTGCAGGCCTATGAGGGCGTCGTGATCGCCCGCAATGGCGGCGGCATCAATGAGAGCTTCACTGTCCGCAAGATTTCCTACGGCGAAGGCGTCGAGCGCGTGTTCCCGCTCTACTCCCCGAACATCGACAGCCTGAAGGTTGTCCGTCGCGGCAAGGTGCGCCGCGCCAAGCTCTATTACCTGCGCGACCGTCGCGGCAAGTCGGCCCGTATCGCCGAGCGCCAGGACAAGAACGCCGGCAGCCGCAAGAAGGGCCCGGCTACGACCCCGGTCGCCGCGGCCGAGTGATTCCGGCTCCGGCTCGGGCCGGACTGTCAGACGATGTTCAGGGCGGCTTCGGCCGCCCTTTTCATTTGGCCCGTGCCGGGTGCCGTTCAGGGCGCGGCCGTGACGGGAAAATCGAAATAGGTGTCGGGGAAAGGCTCGTTCGCCAGCGTGTAGTGCCACCATTCCTCGGCATAGGGCGTGAAGCCGTGGCGCTGCATCAGCGTCTTGAGCTTCTCCCGGTTGGCGGTGGCCTCCGCCGTGATGCCGGCGGCGCCGTGATGCGCTTTCACATCGAAACAGTCATAGCCGGTGCCGAAATCGAGTGTCGCGTCAGCGTAGCGCTGGCCGGCGGGGAGGGCGCAATCCGCCAGCGGGTCGCTGGGCCTCCAAGGTTTGGCTGGCGCCTGCTCCAGCCTCACCAGCGCGAGATCGACCGTGCTGCCCCGGCTGTGACCGGACTTCTCTGCGATGTAGCCGCGGGCAAAAAGCTCGCTCTTGGGCACGCGGGGATAGAATTCCGGCTTCATCGTCTCGTCGGACAGATCCTTCGCCCAGGCGACAAAAGCGGCGACAGCCCGCGCCGGGCGGTAGCAATCATAGACCTTTAAGCCGAGCCCCTCCGGTGCCAGCTCCCGCGCGGCGGCAGCCAGCGCCTCGGCGGCCGGACGGGTGAGAACGCAGTCCGGCGCCTCATAGCCGGCGATCGGGCGGCCGACGAAATTGTGGCTGCCGGCATAGCGCATCTCTTGGCGGATGGTGGGGGCGAGGCTGTGCAGCCGCACGAAGCCCTCGTGGAGATCGCTGCTGCGGGCGGTCGCCGACGCTGCCACAAGCGCCAGCAGAAGCAGGAAGAGCTTGGGCATCGCATGGACCTCGTTCGCAACGAGGAACGGGATTTGCCACCGCCGCCGGAGCCTGTCCAGAGGATGATGCCGTTGCGGAAGGGTGTGCCGGCGCGCGTCAGCAGTCCTTGATATGGGCGACGCGGGTGTTGGTCTGCTGCTCGACCAGCAGCGTGCCGTCGCCGAGCATGGCGGCCTGCATGACGGTGGCGAAGTCGGGCTTGCGCAGCGGGCAGGTAATCAATTGCGGGTGCTGGATCTTTGCCACTTCCTGCGGCCGCATTTCCACGCGATTGCCGGCTTCCACAGCGGCGAAAGTGGCAAATGTTGCGGCGATCAAAGCGATATCGGACAGGCGCATCATTCCCCTCCCTTCCCCGAATCAGCTTAACGCCACGCATGACGCTACGCCACATCGAATATAATCGGCGAGAAATGACGGGGTTTCCGCACTAAGCGCCGTCATTTACTTTGGAATACATTATTCCAATATTTCGGTCAGTTGCTTGCGTTCACGCCCTCGTGCAGCGCCATTCCGGGCGGGGAGGGTGGCAGCGATTGTTTGCCGCGCCGAGACTTGCTAGAAGGGTTCCATGATGGCGCATGGCTTCACTATCACGGCTATTTGTGGCGCGGCGACCTCGCCGGCGCCCGGCGCCGCGCGCCCGGAGGCCCGCCGCCGCCTGCCGACCACCATCGGTTTTGCCGCCGTGCCGGACCATGTCCGCCTGCCGGCTCGCTTTTTCGGACGCTTCACCGCCTGCGCGGTCGCCGGGCTTAGCTGAGCGCCGCCCGGAGCCGCCTTACGGCTTTGTGCTCCCGGCCGCGCTGCTGCCCGCCCCTGTTTTCCTCTTCGCATGAGACGCCCAGCATGAGCACGTCCGCTCCCCGTACCCTGTACGACAAGATTTTCGACGACCACGTCATCGACCGTCAGGAGGACGGCACCTGCCTCCTCTATATCGACCGGCATCTGGTGCATGAGGTCACCAGCCCGCAGGCCTTCGAGGGGCTGCGCGTGGCCGGCCGCCGCGTGCACGCGCCGTCGAAGACGCTGGCCGTGGTCGATCACAACGTCCCGACCACCGACCGCCGCTTCGGCATTGCCGATCCCGAGAGCCGCACCCAGGTCGAGACGCTGGCCGAGAACGCCCGCGAATTCGGCGTCGAGTATTTCAACGAGCTCGACAAGCGCCAGGGCATCGTCCACGTCATCGGCCCAGAGCAGGGCTTCACCCTGCCCGGCACCACCATCGTCTGCGGCGACAGCCACACCTCGACGCATGGTGCGTTCGGCGCGCTCGCCCATGGCATCGGCACGTCGGAGGTCGAGCATGTGCTCGCCACCCAGACGCTGATCCAGAAGAAGAGCAAGAACATGCGAGTGCTGGTCGATGGCCGGCTGCCCGACGGCGTGACCGCCAAGGATGTGACGCTCGCCATCATCGGCGCCACCGGCACCGCCGGCGGCACCGGCTATGTCATCGAATATGCCGGCGAGGTTTTCCGCAACCTCACCATGGAAGGCCGCATGACGGTCTGCAACATGTCGATCGAGGGCGGCGCCCGCGCCGGCATGGTGGCGCCGGACGAGACCACCTATGCCTATGTGAAGGACCGCCCGCGCGCGCCGAAGGGCGCCGCCTGGGACGCGGCGCTGCGCTATTGGGACACGCTGCGCACGGATGACGGCGCCTTCTTCGACAAGGAAATCCGCCTCGACGGCGCTGCCCTGCCGCCCATCGTCTCCTGGGGCACCAGCCCGGAAGACGTGATCTCGGTGGAAGGCACCGTGCCCGATCCCGAACTGATCCACGACGCCGACAAGCGCGAGGCCAAGAAGCGCGCGCTGGCCTATATGGGCCTCACCGCCGGCACGAAGATCACCGACATCGCCATCGACAAGGTGTTCATCGGCTCCTGCACCAATGCCCGCATCGAGGATTTGCGCGCCGCCGCGTCCATCGTACGTGGCCACAAGGTGCGTGAGGGCGTTTCCGGCATGATCGTGCCGGGTTCGGGGCTGGTGAAGCTGCAGGCCGAGGCCGAGGGGCTCGACGCCATCTTCAAGGCGGCGGGCTTCGACTGGCGCGAGCCTGGCTGCTCCATGTGCCTCGCCATGAATGCCGACAAGCTCGGTCCGGAGGAGCGCTGCGCCTCCACCTCGAACCGCAATTTCGAGGGCCGGCAGGGCTACAAGGGCCGCACGCATCTCGTCTCGCCCGCCATGGCGGCGGCGGCGGCGATCGCCGGTCGTTTCGTCGACGTGCGCAGCTGGCCGCGCGCGGGCTGAACGCACGGGGGAGGGCGCCGCGATGAGGGGCGATCCGTTCTGGGAACCACCGCCCGACGACCCCATGGAAATGTGGGGCCGTCGCATCGGGCGGGGTCTGGCCGTGGTCGTTGCCTTCGCGCTCGCCGTCTATCTTCTCGTGACCTATCTGCGGTGAGACCATGAGTGCGGATTGGCTGAAGCGCGGGGCGCCCTCGCTGGGGGAGATGGAGGCCATGGCCGAGGAGGCCTATGCCCGCCTCCCCGAGGAGTTCCGCGCCCTGTGCGGCAATCTCGTCATCCGCGTCGAGGATTTCCCCACCGACGAGGTGCTGGAGGAGGTGGAGGCGGAAACGCCGTTCGATCTGCTCGGCCTGTTCCAGGGCATCGGCCTGGCGCAGGGCTATGAACTGGCGACCGGCGTGCTGCCCAACATGATCTTCCTCTACCGCCGGCCGATCCTCGACTATTGGGCGGAGAATGAGGAGACGCTGGGCGATATCGTCACCCATGTGCTCGTGCATGAGATCGGCCACCATTTCGGCCTGTCGGACGAGGACATGGAACGGATCGAGGAGGAGGCGGATACGTAGCGGACCGCATGGGAACGGAGTAGGGCTCTGCTTAGAATCTCTCCAAACGTGAGAGCCAAGGCAAAGCACATGTCAAACCCTTCATCCGTCCCCTCCGCCGAACCCTGCTACAGCCTGCCGCTGCGGGCGCTTCACTGGCTGACGGTGCTCGCCATCGTCGTCACCTATGGCGTCACCTATCTCGAAGATTTTTTCGCGCGCGGCACGCCCGGGCGCGCCCTCATCTGGTGGATCCACATCTCCGTGGGTCTGACGATCCTCGGCTTCGTCCTGCTGCGTCTCGTCGCGCGGCTTGTCGGGCCGGTGCCGCCGCCCTCGGCGGCCCTGTCGCGGCCGGTTCACCTGGCCTCGACGACGGTTCATGTGCTGCTTTATGTCCTGCTGGTCGCGACACCTCTGGTCGGCATCTATCTCGCCTTCCTGCGCGGCAATGAGGTGACGTTCTTCGGCCTGTTCACGTTTCCCTCCCCGGTGGAGGTGGACCGGACGGCCGCCGGCCAGGTCATCGAGTGGCACGAGCTTCTGGCGAATGCGCTGGTCGTGCTGGCCCTGCTGCACGCGGCGGCGGCTCTGGTGCACCACCACGTTCTCAAGGACGACGTGCTGCGCCGCATGCTGCCGCGCCGCTGATCCCCGCGCGGGTTCAGCTTGCGGAAAGGCGCGCGGTCAGGGCACATCAGCCGTACGGGCGGAAGGCGAAGGCGGAATATCTGACGGGGAGCGGCATGCGCCGCCTCCGGAATCTAAGGAGAGTGCCGTGGACAAGTTCACCACCCTGACCGGCGTCGCGGCGCCGCTGCATCTGGTCAATGTCGATACCGACATGATCATCCCGAAGCAGTATCTGAAGACGATCAAGCGCACCGGGCTCGGCACCGGGCTGTTCTCGGAGCTGCGCTACAAGGAAGACGGCTCGGACAATCCCGATTTCGTGCTCAACAAGCCGGCCTATAAGGGCGCGCAGATTCTCATCGCCGGTGATAATTTCGGCTGCGGCTCCTCGCGCGAGCACGCGCCCTGGGCGCTGCTCGACTTCGGCATTCGCTGCGTGATCTCCACGTCCTTCGCCGACATCTTCTACAATAACTGCTTCAAGAACGGCATCCTGCCGATCCGGGTGACACCGGAACAGCTGGCGGCGCTGTTCGACGACGCGGCGCGCGGTGCCAATGCCAAGATCACCGTCGATCTCGAAAGCCAGACCATCACCGGCCCGGATGGCGGCTCGATCTCGTTCGACATCGACCCGTTCCGCAAGCACTGCCTGCTCAACGGCCTCGACGATATCGGCCTCACCCAGGTGAAGGCGGACAAGATCGCGTCCTTCGAGCAGAAGCTCGCCGAGGAACGCCCGTGGGCCTGAACGCCCTTGGGCGTGAGCATGACGGCGCCGCCGCGTGGCGGTGCCCGGGAGGCTTGAATGACCGAGCGTCGGCGTATCTCCTCCGGCTCCGCCTTCGAGGCGGAGGCCGGCTATTCCCGCGCCGTGGTGGATGGGAACGACATCTTCGTCTCCGGCACCACAGGCTATGATTATGCCGCCATGGAACTGCCAGAGGATCTGGTGGCGCAGACCCATGGCTGCTTCCGCAACATCGCCGCTGCGTTGGCTGAGGCGGGCGCCAGCCTCGATGATGTGATACGCGTGCGCTACATCGTGACCGAGGCGGACTATGCCGCGACCGTTTTTCCGATCTTCGGTCAGTATTTCGCTAAGGCCCGACCCGCCGCCACGCTCATCGTCGCCGGGTTGCTGCAACCGCAGATGAAGATCGAGATCGAGGTGACGGCACGCCGGCAAGGCTGAGCCCAGCCTCGAAGCCTTTTCGCTTTACAGCGCCCGCATCTCGGGATGGAATCGTTCAAAACGAGAACACCCCGGGAGACGCTCCATGTGCCACATCTTCGCCGGCCAGGCGCCCGAAACCTATGACAGCCAGACGCGCTCGGTGCGCATTGGCGGCCATTCCACCTCGATTCGCCTCGAAGCCGCCTTCTGGACCGTGCTGGAAGAGGTCGCTGCCCATCAGGGCATGAGCGTGGGCAAATTCGTCACCAAGCTGCATGACGAGGTGCTCGACCTGCATGGCGAGGTGCGCAACTTCGCCTCGCTGCTGCGCTGCTCCTGCCTGATCTACCTCGCCGAATTGCGTCCTGCCGGCATTGCTCCCGCGGCCGCCCGCGAGCGCTATCTCTGCGAGAGCGCCCGGGTGCATCTCCACGCCGCCGAATAGGTGGCTGGCCATGCCGCACCGGCAATGCACATCGTGGTGATGTGTTAGCGGTCTACCACCTGCCGCTCCCTCGGCGGCCTAGCATCCTCGTCAAGGCGACCTGCGTCGCCGAATGAGGTTCAAGGTCGGAGGTACAGGTGGCGAAGGCCATTCATTCGATGATCCGCGTGCTCGAAGAGGCGCGCTCGGTGGATTTCTACGCGCGGGCCTTCGGGCTGACGATCGCGCAGCGGCTTCCCTTTGACGGCTTCACGCTGGTCTATCTCCGCAATTCGGAAGCCGATTTCGAGGTCGAGCTGACCATCAACCACGACCGCACCGAGCCCTATGTCCTGGGCGACGGCTACGGCCATATCGCCTTCGTGGTGGACGATCTCGACGCCGAGCATGCGCGCTTCACAGAAGCTGGCCTCAATCCGCAGCCGGTCAAGGAGTTTTCCCAAGAGGGCGCGCTGCTCGCCAAGTTCTTCTTCGTCACCGATCCCGACGGCTACAAGATCGAGGTGCTGCAGAAACACGGCCGCTACCGCTGAACGACCGCGCCGATACGCCAAGCGGCGCGGATATCATAAAATAATACATAAAATTACCGGGAGGTAACAATGCCAACACTGATCGACAGGCGCGGCCCCTCACGCCGCGCCGTGCTCGCCGGCCTCGGTGCGGCCGGTGCGCTGATGGTGAGCGGCGCGGCCGTGCTCAACCCGCGCGAGGCGTGGGGGCTGGAAGTCACCGCGCTGAAGCCGGAGACCATGCGCACGCTCATCGTGATGGCGCGCGACGTCTATCCGCATGACCGGGTGCCCGACCGCTTCTACGCCATCGCCATGAAGCCCTATGAGGCGGACGCGGCCAAGGACCCGGCGCTGAAGGCGCTGGTGGAAGACGGCGTCATCACCCTCGACACCCTGTCCCAGGCGAAGTACGGCGCGGCCTATGCCGATATCGGCTGGGAGGACCAGCGGGTGGCGGTGCTGCGCGAGATCGAGGACAGCGCCTTCTTCCAGAAGGTGCGCGGCGGCCTCGTGGTCGGCCTCTACAACCAGGAGGAGGTATGGCCGATCTTCGGCTATGAGGGCTCCTCGGCCGACAAGGGCGGTTACATCGACCGCGGCTTCAACGACATCGCCTGGCTGTGAGGGGAGGCTCAACCCATGTCCGCACCCTTCGATCTGAATGACGATTCCGTCGTGGTCATCGTCGGCTCCGGCGCCGGCGGCGGCACGCTCGGCACCGAGCTGGCGCTCAAGGGCATCAAGGTGGTGATCCTTGAAGCCGGCCAGCGCCACAACATGGAAGACTTCGTCAACAACGAGTGGGAGAGCTTCTCCCAGCTCGCCTGGAAAGACATGCGCACCACGTCCGGCTCGTGGCGGGTGCACAAGAACTTTCCCAATCTCCCCGCCTGGATCGTCAAGGCGGTGGGCGGCTCCTCCGTGCACTGGGCCGGCGCGTCGCTGCGCTTGCAGGAGCACGAGTTCAAGACCCGCACCACTTATGGCGACATTGACGGCGCCAATCTACTCGATTGGCCGATCACGCTGGCCGAGCTGGAACCCTGGTACGCCAAGGCCGAAGACCGCATGGGCGTGACCCGCACCAACGGCATTCCCGGCCTGCCCGGCAACAACAATTTCAAGGTGTTCGAGGCCGGGGCGAAGAAGATCGGCTACCAGGAGGTCTCGACCGGCCGGATGGCGATCAACAGCGAGCCGCGCGCCGACCGGGGCTCCTGCCAGCAGATCGGCTTCTGTTTCCAGGGCTGCAAGTCGGGCGCGAAATGGTCGACGCTGATCGCCGAGATTCCGCGCGGCGAGGCCACCGGCAATTTGGAAGTGCGGCCGCAGAGCATGGTGCAGAAGATCGAGCATGACGCCACCGGCAAGGTCACCGGCGTCGTCTATGTCGACAAGGACGGCAAGACGCAGCGCCAGAAGGCGCGCATCGTCGCTGTGGCCGGCAACTCCATCGAAAGCCCGCGCCTGCTGCTCAACTCCGCCAGCAGCCAGTTCCCGGACGGGCTCGCCAATTCCTCGGGGCAGGTGGGGCGCAACTACATGCGGCACATGACCGGCTCGGTCTACGGCATCTTCGAGAAGCCGGTGCACATGTATCGCGGCACCACCATGGCCGGCATCGTCCGCGACGAGGCCAAGAACGACACAAAACGCGGCTTCGCCGGCGGCTACGAGATGGAGACGCTCTCGCTCGGCGTGCCGTTCATGGCCGCCTTCCTCGATCCCGGTGGCTGGGGCCGTTCCTTCACCTCCGCCATGGATGGCTACGTCAATATGGCCGGGCTGTGGATCGTCGGCGAGGACATGCCGCAGGAGACCAACCGCGTCACCCTGAACACCGATGTGAAGGACCAATACGGCCTGCCGGTCGCCAATGTGCATTTCGACGATCACCCCAACGATGTCGCGATGCGCAACCACGCCTATAGCCGTGGCGCGGCGATCTATGATTCGGTGGGCGCGGTGCGCACCTTCCCAACGCCGCCTTACCCCTCGACGCATAATCTCGGCACCAACCGCATGAGCGAGAAGGCGCGCGACGGCGTGGTGAACAAGCACGGGCAGACGCACGACATCCCGAACCTGTTCATCTCCGACGGCAGCCAGTTCACCACCGGCGGCGCCGAGAACCCGACGCTGACCATCGTCGCCCTGGCGCTGCGCCAGGCGGATTTCATTGCGGGAGAAATGTCGCGCAAGACGATCTGATCGCGCGGAGGCTGCGTATGAGGTCTGTCGGGATGCCCCCCGGCCGCCTCTTGGGGCGACGCCTATACTCTCGTCCCACTCGAGCGTGATCCGCTCGTCTTGCTTTAGTCGGATCCGGCTCCAGGCCGCTGGCGTTTGCGCGCCGGCGGCTTTTTTCTTCCGCGCCAGGGTGCGCTCGCCGGCGCCGCGGCGGCCAATGTCTTGCCAGCGTCAGGCTTAGCGATTAGCAACGCTTCGCCTGAGACAGAGGCTCGGGCCACAGGCGAATGCGAGGAAACCATGGCGACCCACAAGCTCCTGCTTCTTCCCGGCGACGGTATCGGCGTCGAAGTGATGGCCGAGGTGAAGCGGGTCATTGACTGGCTCGACCGGCGCGGCGTCGCCTCTTTCGCCATCGAGGAAGACCTCGTCGGCGGGGCCGCCTATGATTGCTGCGGCCAGCCGATTTCCGAGGAGGCGATGGCCAAGGCCTTCGCGGCGGACGCGATCCTGCTCGGCGCCGTGGGCGGCACCAAATGGGCGAATGTGCCCTATGAGGACCGGCCGGAGGCGGGCCTGCTGCGCCTGCGCAAGGACCTGCAGCTTTTCGCCAATCTGCGCCCCGCCGTCTGCTACCCCGCGCTCGCCGACGCCTCCAGCCTCAAGCGTGAGCTGATCGAGGGTCTCGACGTGCTCATCGTGCGCGAATTGACCGGCGGCGTCTATTTCGGCGAGCCCAAGACCATTACCGACCTCAGCGATGGCCAGAAGCGCGCCGTCGACACTCAGGTCTATGAATCCTACGAGATCGAGCGCATCGCCCGCGTCGCCTTCGAGCTCGCCCGCACCCGTCGCAACAAGGTGGTCTCCACCGAGAAGCACAATGTGATGAAGACCGGCCTGCTGTGGAAGCAGGTGGTGAGCGAGGTTCACGGCTCGGCTTATGAGGATGTCGAGCTGGAGCATCAGCTGGCGGATTCCTGCGGCATGCAGCTGGTGCGCGCCCCCAAGCAGTTCGACGTGATCGTTACCGACAATCTGTTCGGCGACATTCTCTCCGACGTGGCGGCGATGCTCACCGGTTCGCTCGGCATGCTGCCCTCCGCCTCGCTGGGCGGCGTCGAGGAGGTCTCCGGCCGTCGCCGCGCGCTTTATGAGCCCGTGCACGGCGCCGCGCCTGATATCGCTGGCAAGGGGCTTGCCAATCCGATCGCCATGATCGGCTCGCTCGCCATGGCGCTGCGCTATTCCTTCGGCGAACTGGAAGCCGCCGACCGCATCGAAGCGGCGATCGCCGGCGTGCTGGCGGGCGGCGTTCGCACGGCCGACATCTATTCCGAGGGCAAGACCCGGGTCGGCACGTCAGGCATGGGCGATGCCATCCTCGCCGAGCTCGACAAGGCCAACTGAGCCGCCGGACCCGCTCCGACCTTATGAAAAGCCCGGCCTGTGCCGGGCTTTTTGCTGTCCGGGCTTTTGTGTCGCGGCTCGGCCCATGAAAAAGCCCGGCGCGAGCCGGGCTTTGGTGTCGTCAGGCAGCGGCGCCGAAAAAACGGGGCGAATCAGTAGCCCGGCAGATCGAAGCGGCTCGGCAGCGGCCAGCGAATGCCGGTGATGCCACCATCATTGCCATACTGCGGGTACACCGACTGGGCGACGTAGATGTAGTTGAGGTCGCGCGCCGTGCCGGGCTTCACCACCGGGCCGGGATCGAGATAGGAGCGCGGCGGCAGCTTGCGGATGATGATGCGGTTGCTGTCCTGCGCCTGGGCAGGGGCCGTGGCGACGACGGCGGAGCCGGCGACAAGAGCGGCAAGGGCGAAAAGGGCGACACGCATCTCAACCTCCAGGAAACGGTCGCGTCGCGCGGCGCGGACGGTCTCGTTCGGTACAACATTGCCCGGAACTTATCGTTCCGTCGAGATGATGAAAGTCCTAATTGCGCCGATCGGCGATGAAATATGCCGCTTCCACGAGAAGTGTGGCCGCGCTGCCAAAGTCGGCAAGGGCCGCTTCCGCCTCGCTAACCAACCGCGCCAGCTCTGCCCGCGCGCCCTCAATGCCCAGCTTTCCGACCAATGTGGCCTTGCCGGCGGCGGCATCCTTGCCCACGGCCTTGCCCACCAGCCCCGCCTCGCCCTCGACATCGAGCAGGTCGTCGGCGATCTGGAAGGCGCGGCCGACCGCGCGGGCGTAGCGGTCGAGGCTGGCGCGCTCAGGCGGGCTGGCCCGCCCCAGCAGCGCCCCCGCTTCGCAGGCGTGGCGCAGCAGCGCGCCGGTCTTCATCGCCTGCAGCTCGATGATGGAATCCGCCGGCAGATCGAGCGGAACGCCGTGCGCCGCGCCTTCCGCGAACCGGCCTTCGGCGGCGAGGTCGAGCATCTGCCCGCCGATCATCCCTGCCACTCCCGCCGCGCGGGCCAGGCTGGCGACGAGGGCGAGACGCACCGCCGGATCAGCGTCGGTCGCGTCATCCGCGAGGATCTCGAAGGCGAGGGTCAGCAACCCGTCGCCCGCCAGAATCGCGGTGGCCTCGTCATAGGCGCGGTGAACGGTCGGCCGGCCGCGCCGCATATCGTCATTGTCCATGGCGGGCAGGTCGTCATGGACCAGCGAGTAGCAGTGGATGCACTCCAGCGCCGCCGCAGCCGGCATCGCCGCATGCGAGGGGACACCGAACAGAGCTGCCGATTCGATCACCAGGAAGGGGCGCAGCCTCTTGCCGCCAGCGAGGGTGGCGTGCCGCATCGCCGCCGACAGACGCGCGCCCGGCGCTCCGCTGCAGGCGATGGCGCCGTCGAGCCAGGCCGCGACGGAATCGGCGGTGGTGGCGAGTGCCACGGCGAGGGACGGGCGGTTTTCGCTGGCGGGCATCGGACCGAGGGATCGTTCAAGAGGGGTAATGCGTTGCGTGCCCGAGGCGGGCGGTGGGGTCAAGCGAGGCGATTGCCGCAGCCCGTCCCGGTCGACCGGCGGAAGCGGGGCGGCTACAGTGCCCGGGGCGGGGAGAACGCATGGGTCGGGTGTGGAGCTGGGTCTGGAAGATCGCACTCGTGGTGGTGGCGACCCCGCTCGTGCTTGGTCTTCTCTATAATGTGCTGCCCGCGCCCTCCACGCTGATGCTCGGCCGCTGGGTCACCGGCCAGCGTGTGGAACGGGTGTGGCTGCCTCTCGACGACATTTCGCCGACGCTCATCCGTTCCGTGCTGGCCTCGGAGGATGCGCGCTTCTGCTCCCATTCCGGCATCGACATGGTGGAATTGCAGGGGGTGATCGACGAATCGGACGGGCTCAACGCGCCGCGCGGGGCTTCCACCATCACCATGCAGCTCGCCAAGAACCTGTTCCTGTGGAACGGCCGCAGTGTCATCCGCAAGGGGTTGGAGCTGCCGCTAGCGCTTTATCTGAACGCGGTGATGACCAAGCATCGCCAGCTGGAGATCTACCTCAACATCGCCGAATGGGGGCCGGATGGGGAGTTCGGCGTCGAGGCCGGCGCGCAGCGGGCCTTCGGTCGCTCCGCCCGCGATCTGACCGTACGGCAGGCGGCGCTGCTCGCGGTCATGCTGCCCAATCCGCACAATCGCAACGCCGGCAAGCCGGGACGAGGGCTGAACCGGCTGGCGGGAAACCTGCAGGCGCGCATCCCGCGCGAGGGGCCGGAACTGACCTCCTGCCTGTGAGACGCACCGCGCGGGAAGCGTGCGACAGAATTGCGTCAGCCCCTTTCGCTCGCGCCCATGAGTCTGTATAAGCCGCCACTCGAATTACGCACCATCCGGCGCGGCCCTTCCGACTGGGCGTGAGCCAGGCCGGGACAGGAGAAGACCATGGCAGTTCCGAAGAAGAAAACCAGCCCGTCGCGTCGCGGCATGCGCCGTTCCGCCGATGCTCTCGCCAAGCCGACCTATATTGAGGACAAGGATTCGGGCGAGCTGCGCCGTCCGCACCACCTCGACCTGAAGACCGGCATGTACAAGGGCCGTCAGGTTCTGAAGGTCAAGGCTGAGGCCTGATCGCCCCGGACCCGTGCCGATCTGTCTGAAGCCGGCCCTCGGGCCGGCTTTCGCGTGTTCGGCCGGCATTTGCCCCGCGTGGCGGTAACGATCCAGAAGCGTTGGTGCCGTATCCTTGTAGGGTCGCCACTGCTATCGTGCCGGCCGCCCCCGTAAAGGGGTGAGCATCGGGCGCATCGAACGGAGAGCCAGTCGTGTCGCGTAAGTCTAGTCGCGGATCGCGCAGCGGCTTCGTTTGGATCGTGGCGCTGGCGCTGATCGCGCCTGTTCTGGCCGGCTGTGCCGCGCGCCCGGGGCCGGACGCGCTCTCCGTCATCGCCGATGAGGATGTCAGCATCAGCACCCACACGCTGCTGGTGGCCTCGGCCCGTGCGCGCGACGCGCGGCCCGGCGTGTTCTACAGCGGCGAGCGCACCCCGGAGCTGAGTTTCGCCAAGGTCCAGGTCAGCGTGCCGCCCACCCACAAGCCAGGCATGGTGGAGGCGCCGACCAAATCGCCGCCTAATCCCGCCACCGACATGGTGGTGCGGGAGGCGGTCTATCGCGAGACGCCGAAGGAATTCACCGCCGATCTCAAGAGCGAACTGGCGAAATACCCGGCCGGCAAGCGGCAGGCGGTGATCTTCGTCCACGGCTACAACACGCTGTTCTCCGAGGCGCTCTATCGCCTCACCCAGATGGCCGAGGATTCCAAGGCCACGGGCGTTCCGGTGCTGTTCACCTGGGCGTCGCGCGGCGAAGTCGCCGACTATGTCTATGACAATAACAGCGCCACGGCGGCCCGCGACCGGCTGGAAGAGACGATCCGCCTCGTCTTCGACAGCGGCGCCGATCAGGTGAGTATCGTCGCGCACTCCATGGGCAATTGGGTGACGGTGGAGGCGCTGCGGCAGATCCAAATTTCCGGCAAGCGCCTGCCGGTGGAGAAGATTGGCAACATTGTGCTGGCCGCGCCGGACATCGATGTCGACGTGTTCAAGAGCCAGCTCAAGCGCTTTGGCAAGCCGCCCAAGCCGTTCATCGTCATCGTGTCGAGCGACGACAAGGCGCTGGCCTTCTCCAACTTCATCGCTGGCGACAAGCCCCGTCTCGGTGCCTACACCCAGGATACCGAACTGGTCGAGCTGGGCGCCGTCGTCGTCGACATGTCGAAGGTGAAGTCGGTCGACGGTTATAACCACGCCAAGTTCGCCCAGCTGGCGGAGATGGCGCCGGAACTGCGCGGCCTGATCGCGCGCGCCGCGCAGGGACAAGCGACGCCACCGTCCAATCTCGAAGTCGAGGGAATCCGCTTCGTCGGGCTGGACCGTGTCCGCGCGGCGCAGGTGACCTCGGGGCTGCCCGTGGTGCAGGTGCCGGCGAATGGGGCGGTCACGGGCGATGCCGCCGTCGTCACTGCCAATTCCGTGGCGCAGCCCTGACCCACAGGCGCTGGCGCCGCATCCAGGTTTGCCACTGTCGGTGGTGCGGGAGGCCTCGCGCGTGACGTGAGGCGGCACCGCGCCAGCGCCGCCGGGCCGGCCGAGAACCGGCTCGGCCGTTTCCCCGGCGGATCAGTCCTTCTTGCCGCCGTCGCCGAGCTTGTCGAGCCGCTTCTGCATATCCGCCACCTGGCGGCGCAGCTCTTCGAAATCACCCGCCTGCGGAGCGGCAGGCGCTGCGGGCGCGGTGGGCGCCTCGTCGCGCCCGTTGGGCAGGAACATCTTGAAGGTGCGGTCGAACATTTCCATGTTGCGTCGCACCTGATCTTCCAGCATGCCGAAGCCGCCTATACCTCCCATGCCGCCAATGCCGAGCGTCTTGGTGAAGTGTTCCCGCAGGTTGTTCTGTTCCTTGCTGAAATTCTCGATCGACATGTCGAGATAGCGCGGCACCAGCATCTGCATGCTGTCGCCATAGAAGCGGATGATCTGGCGAAGGAAATTGATCGGCAGCAGGTTCTGGCCTTTGCCTTCCTGCTCGAAGATGATCTGGGTCAGCACGGAATGGGTGATGTCGTCGGAAGTCTTGGCGTCGTAGACGACGAAGTCTTCGCCGTTCTTGACCATCTGCGCGAGGTCTTCGAGCGTTACATAGGTGCTCGTGCCGGTATTGTAGAGGCGGCGGTTCGCGTATTTCTTGATGGTGACGGGTTCGGTGGATTTTGCCATTGTGATCCAGTCGCCTTGATCGTTTCCCATTGAAAACTCTAGGACGTTTCCCGTCGCCCGGCTACAGGAATTGTGGCGCCCTGTGGCGCGCGCGAAGGCAGGGTGCAGCGCACGCCTGACCTCACGTCAAGAATATCCGCCTGCCATTGACATGGATCACAGGTGGCCACCACGATGCTGTCACACCTAAATAACAAGGTGAGGCGCCGGCCGGGAGGCCGAGCCCGCATCCAGGAACGGTACCGGAGGACGTCATTCATGAAAGACGGCATCGTCATTGTCGGCGCCGCGCGCACGGCGGTAGGCGCGTTCAACGGCGCGCTCTCGTCGCTGCCCGCCCATGAGCTGGGCAAGATCGCCATCGCGGCCGCGCTGGAGCGCGCGGGCGTCGCGCCGGGCGAGGTGAGCGAGACCATCATGGGCCAGATCCTCACCGCCGGCGCGGGCCAGAACCCGGCGCGCCAGGCCTCGGTGGCGGCGGGCATCCCGGTGGAAAGCCCGGCCTGGGGCGTCAACCAGCTCTGCGGCTCGGGCCTGCGTGCCGTTGCCCTCGGCTATCAGGCGATCCTCAATGGCGACAGCGACATCGTCGTCGCCGGTGGTCAGGAATCGATGAGCCAGGCGCCGCACTGCGCGCATCTGCGCAACGGCACCAAGATGGGCAGCCTTGAGATGGTGGACACCATGATCAAGGACGGCCTGTGGGACGCCTTCAACGGCTACCACATGGGCACCACCGCCGAGAACGTCGCCCGCCAATGGCAGATCACCCGCGACGAGCAGGACAGCTTCGCCGTCCGTTCGCAGAACAAGGCTGAGGCGGCGCAGAAGGCGGGCCGGTTCAAGGACGAAATCGTCCCGGTGACCATTGCCTCGCGCAAGGGCGATATCGTCGTCGCCGATGACGAATACCCGCGCCATGGCGCTACCATCGAGACGATGGCCAAGCTGCGCCCCGCCTTCTCCAAGGATGGCACGGTCACCGCCGGCAATGCCTCCGGTATCAATGACGGCGCCGCCGCCGTGGTGCTGATGTCCGCCGCCCGGGCCGCGAGCGCGGGCAAGAAGCCGCTGGCGCGCATCGTCTCCTGGGCGCAGGCTGGCGTCGATCCCGCCATCATGGGGTCGGGCCCCATTCCCGCCTCCCGCCGCGCGCTGGAAAAGGCCGGCTGGAGCGCCGCCGATCTCGACCTGATCGAGGCCAATGAGGCTTTCGCGGCGCAGGCTTGCGCGGTGAACAAGGACCTCGGCTGGGACACCGACAAGGTGAACGTCAATGGCGGCGCCATCGCCATCGGCCACCCGATCGGCGCCTCGGGCGCCCGCATCCTCACCACGCTGCTCTATGAGATGGAGAAGCGCGACGCCAAGAAGGCACTCGCCACGCTGTGCATCGGCGGCGGCATGGGCATCGCCATGTGCCTTGAGCGCGACTGAGGCGGACGGTCGCGGCGGGCATCGGCCGTGACTCCAACCGAAACCGGCGGCAGGGCAGGTAACGCCTTGCCGCCGTCACAAATCGACGTACAACCGTCGCGAGTTCCCTTGGGAAAGGGACGCCAGAGGGGGGAGACATGGCGCGAGTTGCATTGGTCACAGGCGGAACGCGCGGAATCGGCGCGGCCATCGGCAAGGCCCTCAAGGCGGCGGGCTATACGGTCGCTGCCAATTATGCCGGCAATGACGCAGCGGCGGCAGCGTTTACGGCAGAAACCGGCATTGCGACCTTCAAGTGGGACGTGTCCGACTTCGAGGCCTGCAAGGCGGGCATTGCCGAGGTGGCGGAGAAGCTGGGTCCGGTCGAGGTGCTGGTGAACAATGCCGGCATCACCCGCGACGGCATGCTGCACAAGATGTCGCCGGAGAACTGGCACGCGGTGCTCAACACCAATCTGACCTCTGTGTTCAACATGTGCCGCAACGTGATCGAGGACATGCGCGAGCGCGGTTTCGGCCGCATCGTCAACATCTCCTCCATCAACGGCCAGAAGGGCCAGATGGGCCAGACCAATTATTCCGCCGCCAAGGCCGGCGAAATCGGCTTTACCAAGGCGCTGGCGCAGGAAGTCGCGCGCAAGGGCATCACTGTGAACGCCATCTGCCCCGGCTATATCGCCACCGAGATGGTAAGCGCCATGCCCCCGGACGTGCTGGCGAAGGTCGTCGCCAACATTCCTGTCGGCCGGCTCGGCCAGGCGGAGGAAATCGCCCGCTGCGTGGTGTTCCTCGCCGCCGACGAGGCGGGCTTCATCACCGGCTCGACCCTCTCCGCCAATGGCGGGCAACTGCTCAGCTGAACCGAATGCCGCCCGCCGTGACGGCGGGCGGCATAAGGCCCTTTAGCGGGTTTCGGTCTTGAGCACCTTGCCCGTCGCGGGATCGATGTCGATCTCGATCTTGCGCTGGGCAGCGTTCATCCCTTCCACTTCCCACTTGCCATCATCCAGCTCGATCTTGGTGACGTGCGCCACGCCATTGTCGCGGGCGATACGCAGGGCCTCCTCGATGCCGGTGGTCGGAGCCGGCGTCTGGGCAAACGCCGGCACGGCGAAGAGCGCGGCAAGGGTGAGGGCAGGGAGAAGGGAACGACCAACGATCATCAGGGGGAACTCCTCGGAACATAGGTGACGTTTGGTAATCGGGCCCCGGGCCGCAGGTTCCCGTGCGCGGCGCGATTCCCGGTCGGCGGCAGGCCGAAAACGCCCCTTGGCGTGCGCGGCCGCGCCGGTCATAAGGAACACCCGTACAGGTGTTTCCATGCCCTCTTCTGCTCCCTCCGCTCCCGCCCGCCCTCTCTCCCGCCAGATGGCCACACTGATTGGCTTCAGCGCCATTCTCTTGTGGTCGACGCTGGCGCTGACGACCTCGTCCACCGGTGCGGTGCCGCCCTTCCTGCTGACCGCCCTCACTTTCGCCATTGGCGGGATGGTCGGTCTGGTCACGGCGGTGGCGCGCGGCGTCGGCCTCGGCGTGCTGCGCCAACCCTGGCCGGTGTGGCTGCACGGCGTGGGTGGCCTGTTCGGCTATCATTTCTTCTATTTCTCGGCGTTAAAGCTGGCGCCGCCGGCCGAGGCGGGGCTCATCGCCTATCTCTGGCCGTTGCTCATCGTGTTGATGTCCGCCTTCCTGCCGGGGGAGAGGCTGCGGCCGGCGCACATTATCGGCGCGTTGATGGGGCTGGCCGGCACGGTGGTGCTGCTCGGCGCCCGGGCGGGCGGCTTCGGCTTCGCGCCGGAATATGTGCCGGGCTATCTCGCCGCCGCGCTGTGCGCGGTGATCTGGTCGGTCTATTCCGTCGCCTCGCGCCGCTTCGCCAGCGTGCCGACCGAGGTGGTGGCCGGGTTCTGCCTCGCCACCGCCGCGCTCTCTGCGCTCTGCCATGCGCTGTTCGAGCCGTCCGTCTGGCCGGCGGGGGCAGGGGAGTGGCTGGCGGTGGTGGCGCTCGGCATCGGCCCGGTCGGGATCGCCTTCTACACCTGGGACATCGGCATGAAGCGCGGCGACATACGCCTTCTCGGCGTCATGTCCTATGCGGCGCCGGTGCTCTCCACCCTGCTGCTGGTGCTGGCGGGCTTTGCCGCGCTGAGCTGGTCGCTGGGCGTGGCCTGCGCGCTCATCGTCGGCGGCGCGGCGGTGGCGACGCTGCTGGCGCGGCGCTGATCCCGGCTCAGCCCGGCGACCAGCCGGGCGCGGCCAGTTCGAAGCCGGCGAAATGGAAGCCAGGCGCCACGGTGCAGCCAACCAGCGTCCAGTCGCCGAGGCTGCGGGCGGATTGCCAGGCGGCGCGTGGGACGATGCGCTGCGGCTCCTCGCCCGCATCAATGCCCGGGCCGAGCCGATGCGGCACCACTGGCCCGGCATCGCCCGGCGCGATGGAGAGTTCCAGCGCCGCGCCGGCATGCCAGTGCCATACCTCCACCGCATCCACCCGGTGCCAGTGCGACACTTCACCGGCCGCCAGCAGGAAATAGATGGCGGTGGAGGCCGAACGCCCGTCCGGCGTCAGCTGGGGATCGCGGAAGGTCTCGCGGTAATGCCCGCCCTCCGGGTGGGGGACAAGGCCGAGATGGGCGACAATGTCGGCGGCGGAAAGCCCGTTCAGCCGCATCGCTCAGCCCCGGAAGCTGTTCTTCAGGCTGCGCAGCTCGGTGAACACCGCCCCCGGCTCGGCGCCGGGCAGGCCGATGCGAGCGGCGAGTTCGGGATCGTCGGCGCGCATGAAGGGATTGGTCGCCTTCTCCGCGCCGATGCTGGTCGGCAGGGTCGGCGTGCCGGCGGCGCGCTGCGCCTCGATTTCCTTGAGCCGCGCGGCGATGGCGGCGTTGCCGGGGTCGACGCTCAGCGCGAAGCGGGCATTGGCGAGGGTGTATTCATGCCCACAATAGACCGCGATGTCGTCCGGCAGGGTGCGCAGCCGGGCGAGCGATTCCCACAACACCGGCGGATCGCACTCAAACGGGCGGCCGCAGCCCATGACGAACAGCGTGTCGCCGGAGAACAGCAGGCGCTCCTCCTCGAACAGGAAGACGATGTGCCCCTTGGTGTGGCCCGGCGTCTCCATCACCCGTCCGACCAGCCCGCCGACGGCGACGGGATCGCCGTCGACCACGGCGAAGTCGAGGCCGGGAATCGCATCGCGCTCTTTGCGCGGGCCGATCACCGTCGCGCCGAAGCGCTCTTTCAGCGCCTCGACGCCGGCGATGTGATCGGTGTGGTGGTGGGTGACGAGAATATGGGTGAGCGTCCAGTCCTCGCGTTCCAGCGCGGCCAGCACGGGAGCCACCTCCGGCACGTCGATGACGGCGGTGGCTTCGGTCACGGGGTCGCGCAGCAGCACCGCGTAATTGTCGGCGAGGCAGGGGATGAGCCGCAGTTCGGCAGGCATGATCACCTCGAAGATGGGCGCTCGGGGAATGGCGGGGCGCGAAGCCGCCGCCGGCAGTCTAGCAGGCGCAGATGGCGCGTCAGCGGCATTCCTGGGCGGCGCGGTCGATGGCCGCCGAGATGCCGCTGAGCGAATAGGTGTCGGTGGTGACGTTGCCGCGCACCGATGTGCTCTTCACCACCACGTCCTTGCCCTTGCGCAGTGCATCCACCAACCGCGCCTCTTCCGCGACGTTGCGCACCCAGGCGCCGGTGCCGCGGGTGTAGAGGTCGAAATTATTGGTGCCGATGGTCAGTGTGGCGTCGGTGCCTTCCTTGAGCGCGAAGCCCATGACCACGCTGACCTCGCCCTTCACATTCTCGGCGGTGCGGGTGGAGATGAAGAAATAGGCGGGATCGCGCTTCAGCCCCGCCGGCATGCGGGTCTTGGGCTGGGAGAGCGCGTAGCAGATCTTGCCGCTGCCGCTGGTGTCGAGATAGACGCCCCAATCCCCGGACTGGGTGACGAGCTTTGGCGCACCCTGGGCACTGGCGCCGCCGATGCCGATCAATGCCATTGCCAGGCCGGCGAGTGCGGCGCGCACGGTGCGTCGTGCCATGGTCTGCATCCTCCGTATCCTAAAAGGCCGCCAGCGGCGGCTCCGCGTGATTCTCCGTCTCAGCGGCTCAGGGATATCCGCGCTGTTGGCGGCTGTGAACCCTTGGAACCCCGATCGGACGGCTTTGCTGATCAATTGGCGAAAGGGCGGCGGCGAATTGATGGCAGGAGCGGCGCCCGCGGCAAAGATAGCTGCCGGCCGCGTCGCGGCAGGCCTCAACGGGCGCGCAGCCGTGCCAGGGCGCTCTTGGCCGCCGCACGGTGATCGGCGCCGATATGGCTGGCGAGCAGATTGAGCGCGGTCGCCAGCACCGCCGCGTCGTCGGTGAAACCGAGGCCGACAAACACATCCGGCACCGCATCGGTCGGGAGCAGGAAATAGGCGAGCGCGCCGAACAGCAGTGCTCGCACTCGCGTCGGCGTCTGAGTGTCCAAGGCGCAATAATAAGCGGCGGCTGCGTCCTCGGCGAAGGGGATGCGCGAAAGCGCGCCCGCGAGCTTCGGCCAGAAGCCCGCGCGCACCCGGGCCTCGTCCGCCGCGCTGGCGCCGGCAAGTCCCTCGCGTTCGGTGCCTAGCGGATCGGCATCGAGAAGGTCGGCGTCAAGGGCAGGGTCGGCTCTTTGGCTCATCTCGGTCTCCGGACGACCCATGGCTGGGCCAGCAACCAAGACATGGTTGCCGGCTTTGCCTTTCGCAACGGGCGCGCCGTCACATCAGCGGATAGGCGGCTTCGACCCGATAGGGTCCGCCGCCGACGGAATCGCGCGAGGAATAGAGCACGAAGCGCGAGACCTCGAAGGTGCTGCTGCGGAAATAGCCGCGCAAGGCGAGATAATCCGCCACCTGCCGGGGCGCGGCGTCACGCAGCCGGGCGAGGGTGACATGCGGGCGGAAATTGCGCCCTTCCGGCGGCAGGCCGATGCGCTTCATCGCCCGCTCGTGCTCGGCCTGAAGCTCGTTCAGCGCCGGGTTGGCCTGCACGCCGGCGAAGATCGAGTGGGGCTTGTGATTGCCGAACTGGTCGACGCCCGACAAAGTGAGATCGAAGCCGAAGCGTTCGATCTCATCCAGCGCGGCGGCGGCATCGCGGGCGACCACATGGTCGACATCGCCGATGAAGCGCAGCGTGACGTGGTAATATTCCGGGCTGATCCAACGTGCGCCGGGAAGACCGCCGCGCAGCATCGACAGGTGTTCGGCGATGTCGGCCGGAATTTCGAGGGCGGTGAAGAGCCGCGGCATGACCCCCTCCTGGTGGTTTCGGCAGGGAACCCGCCATCCATTGAGACGGATTCGTAACCCGAGGAAAAGCTAAAATTGCGACAGGCAAAACACGGGCCGCCGGAGTCGCCCGCTGCGGCTGACGTGGGCGCCCGGAGCCGATATGGTGAGGCATGATGAGCGAATCGACCGACGACGCCGACCTTTTCACTGCGGCTGATGAGGCGCCGAAGTCTCTCAGCTTCGCCAGCATCCAGTCGCTCTACCGTTACCCCGTGAAGGGGCTGACGCCGGAGCGGCTCGACCTGGTCGAGCTTGAGGCGGGCGGGTACTTTCCCGGCGATCGGCTCTACGCCATCGAGAACGGCCCTTCCGGCTTCATCCCGGAGGCGCCGGCCTTTCAGCCCAAGATCAAGTTCCTGATGCTCATGCGCAATGAGCGGCTCGCCGCGCTCGAGGCCCGCTATGACGACGCGGCGGCGGAACTGGTCATCCGCCTCGACGGCGACGAGGTGGTGCGCGGCCGGCTCGACACGGCGGAAGGGCGGGAGGCGATAGAGGCGTTCTTCCAGCGCTATTCGCGCTACGAGTTGCGCGGGGCGCCGCGCGTGCTGGCGGCGCCGCCGGCCTTCCGCTTCGTCGACACGACCGAGGGCTATGTCTCGCTGATCAATCTGGCGAGCTGCCGGGCGCTGGGCGAGATCATCGGCCGGCCGGTGGACCCGCTCCGCTTCCGCGGCAATCTCTATCTCGACGGCATGGAGCCGTGGGAGGAGTTTGACCTCGTCGGCCACACCATCGAAGTCGGCAGCCAGGTGCGGCTCAAGATCACCCAGCGCATTTTCCGCTGCGCCGCGACCAATGTCGACCCGGCGACGGCCAAGCGCGACATGGACGTGCCGGGAACGCTGATGAGGACCTTTGGCCATACCGATTGCGGCATCTTCGCCGAGATCAAGCAGGGTGGGCTCATCGCCGAGGGCGATTCCGTCCGGATCACCGTCTGAACGCCTCTCGGCGCCGCAAAAACCACCTCCCACAACGAAAAAGGCCCGGCGCATGCCGGGCCTTTTCATGTCGGTCAACTCACTCGGCGACTTCCGCCGGGGCGGTCTCGGCGCCTTCGCCTTCACCCTCCGCATCGGCCCGGCGGTAGCGGCGGCGGCGGGTGCGCGGCGCACGGGCCTCGCCATCCTCCGCTGGGGCTTCCTCGGGCGTCGGCACGGCGGCCGCCTTGGCGGCGCGGCTGCGGCCGGGCGCCTTCGGAGCGGGGACCGCCGGGGCAGCCGCCTCTGCGGGCGCAGGCTCTGCCGCCGGCTGAGAAACGGGCACGGCGGCCGGGATCGGGGCTTCGGTGGCCTTGGCCTCCGTTGCTTCCGCTGGCGCCTCGTTCCGGCGCGGTGCGGCTGGGGTCACCGGGGCGGCGCCGCCGCTCTGGGTGATGAAGGCCGGCAGGCCGATCTCGGCTTCCACATCCGGCCCGAGGCGCGGCTGCGGCTGCTGGGCGGGGTCGCGATAGCCGCCTTCGCCACCCTCGCGGGGCGCGCGGTTGTCGCGGTAGGGGCGGTTGTCGCGCGACCAGCGGCCCTCGCGGCCCTCATTGCGCTCCGGCCGGTCGCCCCGGTCGCGATCCTGCCCGCGCTCGGCGTGGCGTTCCTGGTTCCGGTCCTGGTTCCGATCCTGGCCGCGGTCCTGATTGCGATCCTGGTTCCGGTCCTGATAGCGGTCGGCGCCGCGCTCGCGATTGTCGCGCCGATTGTCGCGGTCACGCGGGAAATCGCGCTGGCCCTCACGCGGGCCGCCTTCGCGGTTCCCATTCTCGCGGTAGCCGTTCTCGCGCGGCGCCTGCGGCTCGCGAACCTGATAGGCCTGCGGCGGCTCCGCGCCGCCCTCGTCCAACTCGTCGTCGAAATCGTCGTCGTCGTTGCGCTGATAGGGCTGGCCCTGCACCCCGAACTGCGCCTGTGCGGCGGCGATGATGCGGTAATAGTGCTCGGCGTGCTGCAGATAATTCTCGGCCGCCACGTGATCGCCGGAGGCCTGTGCGTCGCGGGCGAGCTGCTGGTACTTCTCGACGACGTGCTGGGCCGTGCCGCGCACCTTCACGTCCGGGCCGTTCGACTCATAAACGCGGGTAAGCGGATTCTGGCTGCGCCGATTGCCGTTGTTGCGGCCGCGCGTACGCTTCTGCTGATTGTTATTTCGCATCGAGCTGGTCTCTGGTGCCCCACAAAGCCGGACGGCAGTGCCGTTCGGTGCCACACGGGCGGGTCAATCACACGGTGTCCGCTGTGCCGTTGCTTCGGCTTCAACCATCGTCACGGCACGGCGGCAAATCTCGCCGTCAGCCGGGGAAAAGCTGCCGCAGGCCGGGACCCCAGCGGGGCTCCAGTCATGCCGCAGGTCGACCTCGACCATCGGGCTTCTTCCATGGGAGCGCATCTCGACGATGCATCGTCGCCGGCCATGCCGACAACGCTCCGTCCGAACCGCATTTCTCCGGCCCAGACCCGGCGCGCGCACGGATGCGCTGCGGCCGACCCCATGTTTCATCGCGCAACCGAAGCCACGCCGATAAACTCTTGGAGCGTTCGCCCCTTAATGAAACAGGTCGCATCCAGGCTCTTCGCAAAGCGCTGAACGCCACTGCCAGCGACGAGCACAGCTACCCGAACAAATGAGCGGCCGGCGTTCCAGTCACCAAGAGGCAGTTGATGTCTCAGGACGATTCCTGCGGAAGACACTAATCGGTTCGGTATCGTGTTCCAAGCCCTTTTTTGTGGCGCTTCCACGCGATCAAGCCTTTCGGGCGATCATCGCGCGGGCGATTCCGGCGAGATCGGCGCGTGCCGGGCCCTCGACGCTGAGGCCGGCGGCGGTCAGCAGCCCTGCCACCTGGCGCTCCTGCCCGATGCCCAGTTCCAGCACCGCGTAGCCGCCCGCCACGAGGAGGCCGGGCAGCGCCTCTGCGAGGGCGCGGTAGGCATCAAGCCCCTGCGGCCCGCCATCGAGCGCGAGAAGCGGGTCGTGCGCCCGAACCTCCCGCTGCAGCGCCGGAATATCGGTGCTGGGAATGTATGGCGGATTGGAGACCACGAGATCGAAGCCGCCGGTGAGCGCCTCCCCCCAGTGCCCCACCAGCACCGCCGCGCGCGTGGCAAATCCAAGCGTCGCAAGGTTTGCGCGCGTCTGCCGGGCGGCGCCCGGCGCGAGGTCGACGCCCACGCCGAAAGCGGCGGGATACTCGCTCAGCAGTGCGGCGATCAGGGCGCCGGTGCCCGTGCCGAGATCGAGAAGGCGCAGCGGGGCGGAACGGTCTGGAAACAGCGACAGCGCCGCCTCCACCAGCGTTTCCGTCTCCGGGCGCGGTACCAGCGTTTCAGGGCTGAGGGCGAAGTCGAGGCTCCAGAACTCGCGCCGTCCGGTCAGCCGGGCCAGCGGTTCGCCCCGAGCGCGGCGTTCCGCGAGAGCGCGAAGACGGGTCGCATCCTCTTGCGCGACTTCCTGTTCCCCCCGTGTCACGAGGTCGAGATCGCTGAGGCCGAGGCCGCCACGCAGCAGGGCGCGGGCCTCGCGCTCGGGCGCCTCCATGCCGCATTCGGCGAAGGCTGCGGCAAAGGCGCGCAGAAGGGCCGTGCGCGTGGTCACCGATCGCCCCAGCCGGCGCTTTCGGCTTCCGCCAGCAGAGCGGCCTGATATTCGGTCGTCAGCGCGTCGACGAGTTCGCCCAGCGCGTCGCCGGCGAGGATTTCCGGCAGCTTGTGGAGGGTGAGGCCGATGCGGTGATCGGTGACGCGCCCCTGCGGGAAATTATAGGTGCGGATACGCTCGGAGCGGTCGCCGGAGCCGACCTGCACCTTGCGCTCGCTGGCGCGGGCGCTGTCGCGCTTCTCGCGCTCCGCCTCATAGATCCTCGCCCGCAGCATGCCCATGGCGCGCGCCTTGTTCTTGTGCTGCGAGCGCTCGTCCTGCACCGCGACGACGGTGCCGGTGGGAATGTGGGTGATGCGCACCGCGCTCTCGGTCTTGTTGACGTGCTGGCCGCCGGCACCGGAAGCGCGGAACACATCGATGCGCAGGTCGGATTCGTTGATCTCGATATCGACATCCTCCACTTCCGGCAGCACCGCGACGGTGGCGGCGGAGGTGTGGATGCGCCCGGAGGCCTCGGTGTCCGGCACGCGCTGCACGCGGTGGACGCCCGATTCGAATTTCAGCTTGGCATAGGCGCCGGAGCCGTGCAGGCCGGCGACGATTTCCTTGAAGCCGCCGGCCGTGCCCTCGGTCATCGACAGCACCTCGACCGACCAGCCATTGAGGCCGGCGAAGCGCTCATACATGCGAAAAAGGTCGCCGGCGAACAGCGCGGCCTCGTCGCCGCCGGTGCCGGCGCGCACTTCCAGAATGACGCCGCGCTCGTCCATCGCGTCCTTGGGCAGCAGAGCGAGACGCACCGCGTGGGAGAGGGTCTCGACCTCCTCCTCCAGCGCTTCCGCTTCTTCCTGCGCCATCGCCGCCATCTCGCGGTCGCCCGCCGCCTCAGTGGCGAGGCTGCGCGCCTCGATGAGCTGACGCTCGGCGCGGCGCAGCGCCTTCACGCTCTCGACCAGCGGCGAGAGGTCGGCGAATTCGCGTGAGAGGCGCACATAGGTTTCCGCCTCCGGGCTGGCGGAGAGGGCGTGCTCGATCTCGGCGTGGCGCGCGAGGAGCTGGTCGAGGCGGGCATCGGGCAGGGCGGTCACGCGGCGGCACTCACAGCGGCAGGCCGGCCTTCTCGGCGAAGGCGGCGAGCTGCGGGCGCAGCGACGCTACCTCGCCGCGCGTGCCGAGCAGCGGTTCGACAAAGGCGGAGGCGGCGGGCAGGTCGAGTTCGAGCAGCATCGCCTTGACCGGGCCATAGGAGGCCGGGGAAACAGACAGTTTGCGGTAGCCAATGGCGGCGAGCGCCAGCGCCTCCAGCGGGCGCGAGGCCAATTCGCCGCACAGCGTGACCGGCTTGCCGTATTCCGCCGCCTTGTCGATGATCAGCTTGAGCGCCCGCAATGCCGAGGGGGCGAGCGGGTCGAAGCGATCGGCGACGCGGGCATTGCCGCGATCGGCGGCATAGAGGAACTGCACGAGGTCGTTGGAGCCCACCGAGGCGAAGTCCACCCGGCTGAACAGCTGGTCGAGCTGGAACAGCAGCGCCGGCACTTCCAGCATCACCCCCACCAGCACCCGCTCGGGCAGGCCGTGGCCGTGCCGGCGCAGATGGGTGAGTTCGCGCTCGACGATGTGGTGGGCGCGGTCATATTCCTCCACCGCCGACACCATGGGGAAGATGAGGCGCAGCTCGCGCCCCGTGGCGGCACGCAATAGCGCACGGATCTGGCTGCGGAGCAGGCCGGGCCGGTCGAGGCCGAGGCGGATCGCCCGCCAGCCCAGCGCCGGGTTCTCTTCCTCGATGGCCCGCATATAGGGCAGCACCTTGTCGCCGCCGATGTCGAGGGTGCGGAACACCACGGGCCGTTCTCCCGCCGCGTCCAGCACCGAGCGGTAGAGCTTCAGCTGCTCATTGGTGCGCGGAAAGGCCGAGGCGATCATGAACTGCAGTTCGGTGCGGAACAGGCCGATGCCGGTGGCGCCGGTCTCGGCGATGTGCGGCAGGTCGACCAGCAGGCCGGCATTGAGGTGCAGTTCGATCGGCGTGCCGTCCTTGGTGACGGTCGGCACGTCGCGCAGGGCGGCGTAGCGCTCCAGCCGCTTGGCCCGGAAGCGCACCTTGTCGACGTAGGCGTTCTCGACATCGGCAGGCGGACGGATATGTACCTCGCCCGAGACGCCGTCGACGATCACCGCGTCGCCGGCATCGACCTGCCCGACGACGTTCTCCATATGGCCGACGGCGGCGATGCCGAGCGCCCGCGCCACGATGGTGAGGTGGCTGGTCGCCGCGCCTTCTTCCAGCACCAGGCCGCGAATGCGCGTGCGGTCATAGTCGAGCAGCGCCGCCGGGCTCATATTGCGGGCGACGATGACGGCATTGTCCGGCAGCTTGGTGTGCTCGGAACCCGCCGCCCGGCCGGTGAGCTGGCGCAGCAGCCGATTGGCGAGATCGTCGAGATCGTGCATCCGCTCGCGCAGATAGGGGTCCGTCATGCGCAGCATGCGGGCGCGGGTGTCGGACTGCACGCGCTCCACCGCGCCCTCGGCGGTGAGGCCGGTCATGACCGCTTCACGCATGCGGCCGATCCAGCCGCGGTCATGGGCGAACATGCGGTAGGCTTCGAGGATTTCACGGTGCTCGCCAACGCGGGCGACGCCCTCATCCTCCAGCATGGTGTCGATGGAGGCGCGCAGTGTCTCGACCGCGCCGTCGAGCCGCTTCAATTCGCCGGGCAGGTCGTCGGCGATGACTTTGGTGACCTCGATGCGCGGCTCGTGCAGCACCACATGGCCGAGGCCGATGCCTTCCGACAGGGCGAGGCCTTTGAGGTGCAGCGGCCGGCGGGCCGCCGGTTCGGCGCCGGGCAGCGCCATGGCGGTGAGCTCGCCCGAGGCGATGATCTCGGCCAGCACCATGGCCGTGGTCTGCAGCGCCTCGATCTCCTCCTCGGTGTAGGAGCGGTGGGCACGGTTCTGCACCACCAGCACGCCGAGCGTGTTGCCGGCGCGCAGGATCGGCACGCCAAGGAAGGAGTGGTAGATTTCTTCGCCCGTTTCCGGCCGGTAGGAGAAGGCCGGGTGGGCCTGGGCATTGGAAAGGCTGATCGGCTCGGCCTCGCGGGCCACCGTGCCGACGAGGCCCTCGTCGATCCGCATCACCGTGAGATGCACGGCGGTGCGGTTGAGGCCTTCGGTGGCGTAGAGTTCGAGCGTGCCGTCGACGCGCAGCACATAGACCGAGCACACCTCGGCCACCATGTTGGCCGCGATCAGTACCACGATCTTGTCGAGGCGGTCCTGCGCGCTCACCGGCTCCGCCATGACCTCGCGGAGACGCCTCAAAAGCACGCGCGGGCCGCCGAGCGCGCCACGCATGGGCCGTCCTCGGTTTCCGGGAGCCGCTATCCCGGAGCGTCACTTAAGACGGCGCGACTCGCGCCGCGCCGTTGCCTGACTTCAGGCGTCTAGCCCGTATACCGAATGCAGCGTTCGCACGGCAAGCTCGGTATAGGCGGCGTCGATCAGCACCGAGATCTTGATCTCGGAGGTGGAGATGGCGCGGATGTTGATTCCGCGCTCGGAAAGCGCCTTGAAGGCCCGTGCCGCGACGCCCGCATGGCTGCGCATGCCGATACCGATGATCGAGACCTTCACCACGTCGGTGGCGCCCTCGATGCTCTGGAAGCCGATCTGGTCGCGCACCACGGCAAGGGCCGCCTTGGCGCGCTCAAAGTCGGTGCTCGGCACGGTGAAGGTGATGTCGGTGAAGCCCTCGGCCGAGATGTTCTGGACGATCATGTCGACATTGATGTTCGCGTCCGCGAGCGGCACGAACACATTGGCCGCGATGCCGGGCTGGTCCGGCACATGGCGAATGCTGACCTGGGCTTCGTCCCGGGCGAAGGCGATGCCGGTGACGACTTCACTCTCCACGATTTCCTCCTCGTCGCAAATCAGGGTGCCGGGCGGGTCGCCGGCGGTCTTGAGTTCCGGGGCGTCCGGATCGGTGAAGCTGGAGCGCACGAAGGTGCGCACCTTGTGTACCATGGCGAGCTCGACCGAGCGCACCTGAAGCACCTTGGCGCCGAGCGACGCCATTTCCAGCATTTCCTCGAAGGCCACCTTCTCCAGCCGCCGCGCCTTCGGCACGATGCGCGGATCGGTGGTGTAGACGCCGTCGACGTCCGTGTAGATATCGCAGCGGTCGGCCTTGATGCCGGCGGCGACCGCCACGGCGCTGGTGTCCGAGCCGCCGCGCCCGAGCGTGGTGAGGCGACCGGTCGGCAGGTGGATGCCCTGGAAGCCGGCGATGACCGCGACCTCACCCTGCGCGAAGCGGTTGATGATCTCCTCGCCGTTCACGTCGAGGATGCGGGCGGCGCCATGGGCGTCGTCGGTCGAGATGGGCAGTTGCCAGCCGAGCCAGGAGCGGGCCGGAATGCCCATGTCCTGCAGCACGATGGCCAGCAGGCCGGAGGTCACCTGTTCGCCCGAGGCGACGATGGCGTCATATTCGCGCGCGTCGTGCAGCACGGCGGCCTCGCGGCACCAGGCGACCAGCTCATTGGTCTTGCCGGACATGGCCGAGACGACGACGGCAACCTGATGGCCGGCCTCCACTTCCCGTTTGACGTGCCGCGCAACGATGCGAATGCGCTCAATGTTGGCGACCGAGGTGCCGCCGAACTTCATCACCAGACGTGCCATTGCGGGAAACCGTACCGTGTTCTTCTGTGGGGCCGGGCGGGAGGAGGTGGGCTCCCGGCCCAAAAGGCGCGTATACATATCCACCTCGCGCCGCGCCCGCAACGGCAGCGCGCGAGCTTGGAATCCCTCTCGGCACGGCCGGGCGAAGATGAGGCGCCGATGACCGCAACCGCCACCACCGTCGATCCCCGTGAAGTCGAGCGCTTCGCCGCGCTGGCCGCCGAATGGTGGAATCCGCGCGGCAAGATGCGGGTGCTGCACAAGTTCAATCCCGTCCGGCTCGCCTATTTGCGCGAGACGATCACCGCGCATTTCGGCCGCGATCCGCGCGCCATCCGCCCGCTGGAAGGGCTGCGCCTGCTCGATATCGGCTGCGGTGGCGGGCTGCTGAGCGAGCCGCTGGCGCGCATGGGCGCCGATGTCACCGGCATCGATCCCGCTGAGCGCAATGTCCGCATCGCCGCGCTGCATGCGGAGGAAAGCGGCGTTCCCGTCGATTACCGCGCCACCACGGCCGAGGCGCTCGCCGATGCGGGCGAGCGATTCGACGTGGTGATGGCGATGGAGGTGGTGGAGCATGTCGCCGATGTCGACCTGTTCCTCGCCCGCGCAAGCGAGATGGTAAAGCCGGGCGGGCTCATGGTCGCGGCGACGCTGAACCGCACCAAGCGCGCCTTCGCCCTCGCCATTGTCGGCGCCGAATATGTGCTGGGCTGGCTTCCCAAGGGCACCCATGACTGGCAGCGCTTCGTCACGCCGGAGGAATTGCAGGCGTCGCTAGAAGCGGGCGGCCTGCGGGTGCTCGAGCGCGAGGGCGTTGTGTTCAACCCCCTGGCGGATGAGTGGCGCCGGTCCGGCGATCTTTCCGTCAACTACATGATGCTGGCGGAGCGCCCCGCCGCGTCCTAGGTGACCGACTCATAACTTCGCAGCCATATGCGGATTGAAGCGAGTTGGACTGACGCGAGAAAGTTGTCATCTCGCTTGTCGTAGCGGGTGGCGACGGCCCTGAAATGTTTGAGTTTGTTGAAGAACCGCTCGACGGCGTTGCGTTGGCGGTAGACCCAGGCGCTGAAGGCGAAGGTTTTGACCCTGTTGGGCATGGCGCGGACATTGGCCCATGCTCCGCGCCGGTTCATCTCTTTGCGCAAGGCGTCGCTGTCGTAAGCCCTATCGGCGAGAAGGATGTTTCCCGGCTCGAGCGTGCCCAGCATGTCGGCGGCCGAGCGCCCGTCGTGAGCCTGGCCTTCGGTCAGCTTGAGGCGGATCGGTCGGCCTTCAGCATCGACAAGGGCGTGGATCTTGGTGGTCAGGCCGCCACGCGAGCGACCCATGCAACGGGATCGCCCATCTTTTTTTGGCCGTTGGCGGCATGCTGGTGAACGCGGATCGACGAGGCGTCGATCATCTGGATATCGCCATCGTAAGCGGCTGAGACGGCTTGCAGAATGCGCGCCCAATGGCCCGCCTTGCGCCATCGGTTGAAGCGGTTGACGCACGTCGTATGCGGGCCATAGCGCGCCGGGATATCGGCCCAAGGCGCCCCAGTGCGCAGGCGCCAGAAAATGCCATTCAGAACGCGCCGGTCATCTACCCGCGCGACCCCACGCACCTTCGTCGGCAGAAGCGGCTCGATCACCGACCACTCGAAATCCGTCAGATCAAAGCGGGCCATCTCAACCTCCAAGGCTGAGATAAGTGAATCAGAACACCAGCCCGCAGGGAATCCCGTTTATGGGTATGTGACCTAGACCCGCTTACCGGCAAAGATCGTGTCGCGTCGTCGGAACCGTTCCGACGGCCGGTCGTTTCCGGTGCGATGCCACCGCCGGTAAAATCCCCATGCGCACCTCCACCTCCGCCGTGCTGCTCTCCCCGCTCGCGGCGCTCGCCGCGCTGAACCTGTTCCTCGCCGATGTGCGCGACGGGCTTGGCCCGTTTCTTGGCGTGTTCCTGCAGGAAAAGGGCTGGGGACCGGCGGAGATCGGGCTGGTGATGACGCTGGGCGGCCTTGTCGGCATGGCTGCGACCATGCCGATGGGGGCCCTCGTTGATGCCAGCCGCGCCAAGCGGGCGATCATCGTCATCGGCTCGGCGGCCATCCTCGCGGCGTCGGTGACCATCCTCGCCATTCCCCAATTCGCGGCGGTGGCGGCGGCGCAGGCCGTGAACGGCGTCGCCGCCGCCGCGCTGCTTCCGGCCATTGCCGGCCTCACCCTCGGTCTCGTCGGCCCGGCGGGCTTCGACCGCCAGCTCGGCCGCAACGAGGCGTTCAACCATGCCGGCAACATCCTCGCCGCCGTGCTGGCGGGCGTGCTCGGCTGGTGGTTCGGCCTGCCGGCGGTGTTCGCGCTGCTGGGCGCGATGGCGCTGCTTGGTGCGCTGTCGGCTCTGGCGATCCCGGCGGCCGCCATCGACCACGAGGCGGCGCGCGGCGGCAGCGGCGCGGCGGTGGGGGAGGGGCATGAGAGTGTCGGCAAGCTGTTGCGAGAACCTGCGTTGGTGACGGCGGCCATCACCTTTGGCCTGTTCCATCTCGGCAATGCGGCGATGCTGCCGCTGTTCGGGCAGGCCATGGTGGCGACCGCAGGCGCCGACCCGAGCGGCCTCACGGCCGCGACCGTGGTGGTGGCGCAGGGCACGATGATCCCGATGGCGCTGGTCGCGGCGTGGCTAGGCCAGCGCAGTGGCTATCGGCTGGTGCTGCTGCTCGCCCTGGCGGCGCTGCCGATCCGTGGTGTCATCGCGGCGGCGGCGGTGCATTACGGGGCTGCGTGGGCGTTGATCCCGGTGCAGATGCTGGACGGTGTCGGCGCCGGCCTGCTGGGCGTGGCGACGCCCGGCCTCGTCGCCCGCATCCTCGCGGGATCGGGGCGGTTCAATCTCGGCCTCGGCTTCGCGATGACGGCACAGGGCATCGGCGCCTCGCTCTCGACCCTGCTCGGCGGAGTGGTGGCGCAGCGGCTCGGCTACCCCGCCGCCTTCCTCGCCTTGGGCGGCGTGGCAGTGCTGGCGGCGGGTGCTTATCTGATCGGTGGCTGCCCCGGCGGCACCGCGCCCAGGCGTCCCGTCGCAGGGCCCGGCGCAGCGGCGGCGGCGGCCTGAGCAAAATCCGCGTTTGATCCGGCGCAACGCCCTTCCGTTGCCGTTTCGCCACACTACATGAGGACGGACGGATTGCCGCAACGGGGTCCGTTACGGCGGCCGGGATACGGGCGCCGTCGTCCCGAGTGACCGTTCGTGCCGTCAGGGCGAACGGGGGGCCAGGAGGCAACGCGAAATGAATTTCGAAATTTACACCGAGCGCGCGCGCGGATTCGTCCAGTCCGCCCAGTCGCTTGCCCTGCGTGAGGGCAACCAGCAATTCACCCCCGAGCACCTGCTGAAGGTTCTGCTCGACGATCCGGAAGGTCTCTGCGCCGGGCTGATTACCCGCAGCGGCGGCGATCCGCGCATCGTGCTGGCCCACACCGAGGCGGCGCTGAAGAAGCTGCCCAAAGTGCAGGGCTCAGGCGCGGGCCAAGTCTATCTCGCGCCCGCCATGGCGCGAGTGTTCGAGGCAGCCGAGCAGGCGGCGAAGAAGGCCGGCGACGGCTATGTCACCGTCGAGCGCCTGCTCCTCGCGCTGGCACTGGAAAAGGACAGCGAGGCGGGCAAGATTCTCGCCAAGGCTGGCGCCACGCCGCAGAAGATCAACACTGCCATTGAGGCGCTGCGCAAGGGCCGCACCGCCGACAGCGCCACGGCGGAGAACGCCTATGACGCGCTGAAGAAGTATGCCCGCGACCTGACCGAGGCGGCGCGCGAGGGCAAGCTTGACCCGGTGATCGGCCGCGACGAGGAAATCCGCCGCACCATTCAGGTTCTCTCCCGCCGCACCAAGAACAACCCGGTGCTGATCGGCGAGCCCGGCGTCGGCAAGACCGCCATCGTCGAAGGCCTCGCCCTGCGCATCGTCGATGGCGACGTGCCGGAGAGCCTGAAGGACAAGCAGCTGCTTGCGCTCGACATGGGCTCGCTCATCGCCGGCGCGAAGTATCGCGGCGAGTTCGAGGAGCGGCTGAAGAGTGTGCTCTCCGAGGTCGAGGCGGCCGAGGGCGGCATCATCCTGTTCATCGACGAGATGCACACGCTGGTCGGCGCCGGCAAGACCGACGGCGCCATGGATGCGTCGAACCTGCTCAAGCCCGCGCTGGCGCGCGGCGAGCTGCACTGCGTTGGCGCCACCACGCTCGACGAGTACCGCAAGCATGTGGAGAAGGATGCGGCGCTGGCCCGTCGCTTCCAGCCCGTCTTCGTCTCCGAGCCGACGGTGGAGGACACGGTGTCCATCCTGCGCGGCATCAAGGAGAAGTACGAGCTGCACCATGGCGTGCGCATTACCGATTCCGCGCTGGTGGCGGCGGCGACGCTGTCCAATCGCTACATCACCGACCGTTTCCTGCCCGACAAGGCGATCGATCTTGTCGACGAGGCGGCGTCGCGCCTGCGCATGCAGGTCGATTCCAAGCCCGAGGAACTCGACAATATCGACCGCGAAATCGTGCGCCTGCGCATCGAGCAGGAGGCGCTGAAGAAGGAGAGCGACGCCGCTTCCAAGGACCGGCTGAAGAAGCTGGAGAAGGAGCTCGCCAATCTGGAGGAGCAGTCGGCGTCCATCACCTCGCGCTGGAAGGCGGAGAAGGAGAAGCTCGGCGACGCGCAGAAGATCAAGAGCGAGCTGGAAAAGGCCCGCGCCGATCTCGCTATCGCCCAGCGCTCGGGCGAGTACCAGAAGGCGGGCGAGCTCGCCTATGGCACCATTCCGGCGCTGGAGAAGAAGCTCGCCGCCATTGAGGCGAAGGACGCGGCCGGCGAGGTGCAGGCCGGCACGATGATGGAAGAGGCGGTCACGCCCGATCACATCGCCGGCGTCGTCTCGCGCTGGACCGGCGTTCCCGTCGACAAGATGCTGGAAGGTGAGAAGGAGAAGCTGCTGCGCATGGAGGACATGCTCTCCAAGCGCGTGGTCGGCCAGAAGGAGGCGGTGGAAGCCGTCTCGACCGCGGTCCGTCGCGCGCGGGCGGGGCTTCAGGACCCGCACCGGCCGATCGGCTCCTTCATCTTCCTCGGCCCCACCGGCGTCGGCAAGACCGAGCTGACCAAGGCGCTGGCGTCGTTCCTGTTCGACGACGACACGGCGATGGTGCGCCTCGACATGTCGGAATACATGGAGAAGCACTCGGTTGCCCGCCTCATCGGCGCGCCTCCCGGCTATGTCGGCTATGAGGAGGGCGGCGCGCTCACCGAGGCGGTGCGGCGCCGGCCCTATCAGGTTGTGCTGTTCGACGAGATCGAGAAGGCGCATCCGGACGTGTTCAACGTGCTCCTGCAGGTGCTCGATGACGGGCGGCTGACGGATGGGCAGGGCCGCACGGTCGACTTCCGCAACACGCTGATCATCATGACCTCGAATCTCGGGGCCGAATATCTGGTGAACCAGCCTGACGGGCAGGACAGCGAGGCGGTGCGCGAGGAAGTGATGGCGGTGGTGCGTGCGCATTTCCGCCCGGAATTCCTCAACCGTGTCGACGAGATCGTCCTGTTCCACCGGCTCCGCCGCGAGCAGATGGGCGCCATCGTCGATATCCAGGCCAAGCGGCTGGAGAAGCTGCTGGAGGAGCGCAAGATCGCGCTGGAGATCACCCCCGAGGCGCGGGACTTCCTCGCCGATAAGGGCTACGACCCGGCCTATGGCGCGCGCCCGCTCAAGCGCGTCATGCAGAAGCTGCTGCAGGATCCGCTGGCCGGCCGCATCCTTGCCGGCACGGTGAAGGATGGCGATGTCGTCCGGGTCGAGCGCGGGGCGAACGAACTTCTGTTCGACACTCGCCCGCGCAATGTGGACGAAGCGGCCTGACCAGGCCCGCAGCGTTTACCATAAGGTCGTGATATCGAAGGGCCCTCTCGCGGGGGCCCTTCTTTCATGCGCGGAGGTTCGCGATGCCGATACCGATGGAACTGCAGCACGCATCCGACGATTTCGAGCGTTTCCTCGCCGATGCCCGCGATTTCTCGGGGCTTGCCACCCGCAACCAGACCTACACCATGGTTGAAGGCGTGCTGCTGACCTTCCGCCGCCGGCTGGAGGTGCAGCAGGCGCTCGATTTCGCCGATGTCCTGCCGCCGCTCCTGCGCGCGATGTTCGTCTCGCGTTGGGATGTCGCGGAGCCGGTGCGGCCCTTCGCCGACCGGGCGACGCTCACACGCGAGGTGCAGGCTCTGCGGCAGCACCATAATTTCGCACCCGACAGCTGCCTGTCCGATGTCGCCCGGGCGCTGCGCCGTCATGTCGACAGAGAAGCGTTCGACCGGGTAGTGGCCACGTTGCCGGAGGGCGCGGCGGATTATTGGCAGGCGTAAGGCGAGGTGAGCCGGCCAAGCTAGGCCGGCCAAGCAAAAGGGCGCCGTCGGGCGCCCTTTTTTATAAGATTGCAGCGGGAGGACGGGGGCTCACCCCCGTCCCAGCAGCGCGTCGAGCTCGGGGCGGAAAGCGCCGGAGATTTCCGGGTTGTCGAGCGCGTAGGCGACATTGGCCATGAGGAAGCCGAGCTTCGAGCCGCAATCATAGATCGCGCCGTCGAAGGTGACGCTGTAGAAATCCTGCGTCTGTGCCAGTTTCAGCATGGAATCGGTGAGCTGGATCTCGTTGCCGGCGCCGCGCTCCTGGGTGGCGAGCAGGTCGAAGATTTCCGGCTGCAGGATGTAACGGCCGGAAATGGCGAGGTTGGAGGGAGCGACCTCCTTCTTCGGCTTCTCCACCATCCGGGCGATCTTGTGCACGCCGTCGGCCATCTCCTCGCCGAGGCCGACAATGCCGTATTGGTCCGTCTGCTCCGGCGGCACCTCATAGACCGCGATGTGGTTGCCGCCGCCGGTGCGCTTGTAGGCTTCGGCCATTTGGCCGAGGCAACCCTTGCCGTTGGACGGTTTGTGCAGCATGTCCGGCAACAGCAGGGCGAATGGCTCGTTGCCGATGATGTCGCGGGCACACCACACCGCGTGACCGAGGCCGAGCGGGAGCTGCTGGCGGGTGAAGCTGGTGGCGCCGGGACCCATGGTCTCCTCGCGCAGCAATTCCAGCATCTTCAGCTTGCCGCGCTCCTGCAGCGTGTCTTCCAGCTCGTACTGCCGGTCGAAATGGTCCTCGATCACGCCCTTGTTGCGGCCGGTGACGAAGACGATGTGCTCGATGCCGGCTGCGCGCGCCTCGTCCACCACATGCTGCACGACGGGCCGGTCCACCACCGTGAGCATTTCTTTCGGCACCGCCTTGGTGGCGGGCAGAAAGCGCGTGCCGAGGCCGGCGACGGGGAGGATCGCTTTGCGAATAGGTTTTACCATCGGGGGAATATGCCGCTCTTGATGACGCAGGTTCAGGCAGACGGGCGAACTCGTAGCGCAACGAACTTAACGCTTCGCTCCTGTCAATGCACCGGCGGGTTAACGCGGAGGTGGCGGAATAGGTTCCGCAGTGGTCACTTCCGCGAAAGAGCCGGGATGCCGCAACGGAAAGTGACGCGGCGTTAACATCACCGAAACCATGCGGCTGGCCTAATCATCGCCGGTTTCCGCGTTAGGGTAGCGTCATGGTTCATCGCACGGCCTCCGACCGGGGGTATGCCGGCCGCGCGGCTGGCGTCGCCATCGTCTGTTTCGGCCTCGCCGGCTGCGCCGGCGGCGACGACATTACCGGCGCGCTGTCCGCGCCGCCGGCCGCCTATGCCAGTGCGGCGCCCGCCCGCCCGGCGCCCTCGCGCCCGCAGGTGCAGGCGGAGGCGGCTCCCGCCGCGCCGGCCGCCACCGCCAGCCATCCCGACATGACCCCGGCCGCGCTAGCGCGCGACGAGGCGAATTTCAGCCGCTGCATCGCCGCGCTGGAACCGAAGGCGCGCGCCGCCGGCGTCTCCGCCGCCGGGTTCCGCCGCTATACGGCGGGGCTGAAGCCCGACATGGGCATCATGGAGAAGCTGCAGACCCAGCCCGAATTCAGCCGCACCGCTGGCGACTATGTCGACATGCTGGTCTCCGAGACCCGCATCCGCAAAGGCCGCGAGGCGATGGCGCAGAATGCGGCGGTGTTCGCCGAGGTTGAGCGCCGCTATGGCGTCGACCGCTATGTCGTCGCCGCCATCTGGGGCATCGAGACCAATTACGGCAGCGCGCGTGGCTCCTACCCCGTGCTTCAGGCCACCGGTACGCTCGCCTGCGTTGGCCGGCGTAAGGCTTATTTCCGCGACGAATTTGTCGCCGCCCTTCGCATCGTCGATCGCGGCGACATCCCGGAGAGCCATTTGCGCGGCTCCTGGGCCGGCGCGTTCGGCCTCACCCAGTTCATGCCGACCGCCTTCCAGCGCGATGCGGTGGACTTCGACGGCGACGGGCACCGCAACGTGGTCGACTCCGTCGCCGACGCCATGGGCTCTACCGCCAACAAGCTGAAGCGTGGTGGCTGGCAGGCGGGCCGCAGCTGGGGCTATGAGGTCGTGCTGCCGCGCCGCTTCGATTATCTGCTGGCCGACAAGAACATCCGCAAGCCGATGCGGGAATGGGCGGCGCTCGGCATTCACCGCCCAGACGGGCGGGCGATGCCGCCGGGCGATGAGATGGCCTATCTGCTGCTGCCCGCGGGGGCCAAGGGCCCGGCCTTCCTGATGACCGACAATTTCAAGGCGATCCTCAGCTACAACCCGGCGGATGCCTATGCGCTCGCCATCGGCCATCTCGCGGACCGGCTGCGCGGCGGTGGGCCCTTCGTCCAGCCGTGGCCGGAGCAGCGCGCGCTCTCGCGCAATGAGCGTTCGGAGCTGCAGCAGCGCCTCGCCTCGCGCGGCTACAATGTCGGCACGCCGGACGGTGCGATCGGCGCGCAGACGCGGGCGGCGGTGCGCGAGTATCAGGTCGCGGTCGGCCTGCCGCCGGACGGAATGCCCAGCGGCGAGGTGCTCGATAGCCTGCGCGGCGGCTCCTGATACCGGAACCGGGCCGGAGGGTCTTGAATCAGCCGCGATAATGGGCCACCCGTTCTGGGTGTCACCATTGGGAAATCGGCGCATGGGCCGCAGGCTCGGCTATCGGATCGGAGCGAAGGCGCTGGCGGCGGCCGGCCTGCTTCTGGCCGGCTGCGCTCTGGCCCACGCGCAGAGCGACTGGTTCCGCCCGCCGGCCGATGTCGGCCAGCCTTCGGCCCGGCCCTCGCAGCAACAACAGCAGCGGGCCCGTCCGCAACAGCAGCAGCAGGCGCGCCCGCAGCAGCGCGGCGCACCGCCGCAAGCCGCCGCCCCGAGTCGTTCCTGGTCGCCCTTCCAGCCGTTGATCAATCTGTTCGGCGGCAATGACGCCCGCCCCCGGCGGATGATGCCGATGGAACCCCAGTTGGCGCCGCCCCCGCCTGTGGTGGCGCAGCCGCCGGCGGAGCCGCGCGGCAAGGTCTACGCCACCGCCGGCGAGGCGCGGGCAGCGTCCGACAAGGTGAAGGAAGTGGTGCTGGTGTTCGGCGACGAGCAGGCCGGCACGCTGGCGCAGGGGCTGGCGGACGCCTTCGCTGCCGACCGCGAGAGCGCGGCGGTCGTCGGCCGCACGGAAGCCGGCGCCGGCTTCGCCCCGGCCCGCACGGTGGACCTTCTCGCCGCCGCGCGGCAATTGCCCACGGGCAATGACCAGGCCGACGCCATCGTTGTCCTGGCTGGCGCCAACGATCTGGAGCCGATCACCGATGCGGCGGGGGTGAGGGCCGAACTGTTCGACGAGCGCTGGCGCGAGCTCTATTCCCGCCGCGTCGAGGATTTCCTGCTGGCACTCAAGCTGCAGCGCCGCAACGTGGTCGTGGTCGGTCTGCCGCCGGTGGAAGACAGCGTGCGCAGCGAGCAGATCGCCCGCTACAACGCGCTGCTGAAGGAGATGGTGGAGCGCAACGGCTTCATCTTTGTCGACGCCACCGACGGCTTCGTTGACGAGAACGGCAAGTTCATGATGTCCGGTCCGGCTGTGGACGGTCAGCGCCGCCGACTGCGTACCGCCGACGGGGTCGGCTTCACACGCGCGGGGGCGCGCAAGCTGGCCTTCTTCGTCGACCAGAAGCTCGACGATCTGCTCTCCGGGCAGGATGTTCCCGCCGCCGCAGCCGACCCGGCGGAGACGCGGCCTTCCATCATCATGCTGACCGGAGGCCCACCGGCCGGCAATGCGCGCAGCCTCGCCGGGGCGCCGGCGCTGGCCGCAGGCAACGATGTCCGCCGCGCCGCCATGGCGGAGGAGGCCAGGCCGGAGCCGGCCAGTGCTCTGGTCGAGGGCACGGCTCCGCCAGCGGTGGCTGGCCGCACGGACGATTTCCGCTGGCCGCCGGGCCAGCCGGTGGAACCGCTGGTTCCCGCCATGCCGCAGGCCCCGCTGCCGGGAACGGCCCCGTCGCCTTAGAGACTGATTCACCGATCTGATTGCGGTGCAATCAGATCGGAACGTGCTCTAGCCCGTCCGGACACGAAAAAGCCGGGCGCGAGGCCCGGCTTTGCGTTCAGGTAGGACGGCTCTCAGCGCGGCAGGACGGAGCTGCCCATCAGGAAAGTGTCGATCGACTGCGCCGCCTGACGGCCCTCGCGGATCGCCCACACCACGAGAGACTGGCCGCGGCGCATGTCGCCGGCCGCGAAGACCTTTCGACACGCTGGTGGCGTAGTCGAGATCGGTCGCCGCCACATTGCCGCGCTTGTCGATTGCGAGCCCCTCCTGCTCCAGCATGCCTTCGTCATGCACCGGATGAACGAAGCCGAGAGCGATGAAGACGAGATCGGCCTTGATCAGGAACTCGGTGCCGGCGATCGGCTGGCGCTTGGCGTCGACGCGGGCGCACTTCACGGCGGTGACCTTGCCGTTCTTGCCCTCGATGCCGAGGGTCGCAGCGGCGAATTCGCGCTCGGCGCCTTCGGCCTGCGAGGAAGAGGTGCGGAACTTGGTCGGCCAATACGGCCACACCGCCAGCTTGTCTTCCTTCAGCGGCGGCACCGGGCGAATGTCGAGCTGGGTGTACCGACAGCGCGCCCTGGCGGAAGGCGGTGCCGACGCAGTCCGAGGCCGTGTCGCCGCCGCCGATGACGACGACATGCTTGCCGGCGGCGAGGATCGGCTCCTGCATTGCGCGACACATCCTCATGGCCGACGCGGCGGTTCTGCTGCACCAGGATAGGGCATGGCGTAATGCACGCCTTCGAGCTCCTGGCCGGGCAGAGCCGGGTTGCGCGGGGCTTCCGAGCCGCCGCACATCAGCACCGCATCATGCCCTTCCAGCAACTCTTCGAGCGGCGTGGTGACGCCGACATTGACGTTGTAATGGAAGGTCACGCCTTCGCCCTGCATCTGGGCGACGCGGCGGTCGATATAGTGCTTCTCCATCTTGAAGTCGGGAATGCCGTAGCGCAGCAGGCCGCCGGCCTTGGGCTCGCGCTCATAGACATGCACCTCATGGCCAGCGCGGGCGAGCTGTTGCGCGGCGGCGAGGCCGGCCGGGCCGGAGCCGATCACGGCGACCTTCTTGCCGGTCTTGTGCGCGGCCGGCTCGGGCTTGATCCAGCCCGCCTTCCACGCCTTGTCGGCGATCGCCTGCTCGACGGTCTTGATGGTGACCGGCACGTCCTCGAGATTCAGCGTGCAGGCTTCCTCGCAGGGGGCGGGGCAGACGCGGCCGGTGAACTCCGGGAAGTTGTTGGTCGAGTGGAGGTTGCGCGCCGCCTCCTGCCAATTGCCGTGGTAGACGAGGTCGTTCCAGTCCGGGATCTGGTTGTGCACCGGGCAGCCATTCGGCCCGTGGCAGATACGGGATGCCGCAATCCATGCAGCGCGCCGCCTGGTTGGCGACCTCGGCGTCCGGCAGCGGCAGGGTGAACTCGCGGAAATGGCGGATCCGGTCGGAGGCCGGCTGATACTTCGCCTCGCGCCGATCGATTTCGAGAAAGCCGGTAACCTTGCCCATTGCGCCCCTCTTTCGCGGAGCACCGCCACCTTGGAGGCATTCCACCCCCCGGTGCAGATACATCAAACATGCCAGTTGGAAAATGGCGGCGCGGCACCGTACCGCGCCGCGACCGAGCCGCGGCCCTCCCGAAGGGCCGGTCCCGCCGGGAGCCCGGCGGGTGCGGGCAGACCTATTCGGCTGCCTGCAGGCCGCGCATTTTCTCCATTTCGCGCAGCGCCCGCTGGTATTCGACGGGCATCACCTTGACGAACTTGCCGCGATAATCGGCCCAGTTGTCGAGGATCGCCTGCGCCCGCGCCGAGCCCGTATAGTGCAGGTGCTTGGCGATCAGCTGATGCAGTCGCTCCTCGTCGTGGTGGCCCATATCCGCCATGATGTCGATGCGGCCCTTGAATTCCAGGTCGCCACCATGGTGGTGCAGGCGCTCCAGCAGGTCCTCTTCCTCTTCCACCGGCTCGAGATCGACCATGGAGAGGTTGCAGCGCTTCTTGAAGGTGCCGTCCTCGTCCAGCACATAGGCGACGCCGCCGGACATGCCGGCCGCGAAGTTGCGCCCGGTCTGGCCGATGACGACGACCACGCCGCCGGTCATGTATTCGCACCCATGGTCGCCCGTGCCTTCGACCACCGCGATGGCGCCCGAATTGCGCACGGCGAAGCGCTCGCCGGCGACGCCGCGGAAATAGACCTCGCCGGAGGTGGCGCCATAGAGCACCGTATTGCCGACGATGATCGACTGTTCCGGCACGATGGCGCTGTCCGCCGCCGGCATCACCACGATCCGCCCGCCCGAGAGGCCCTTGCCGACATAGTCATTGGCTTCGCCGACCAGCGTCATGGCGACGCCGGTGGCGAGGAAGGCGCCGAAGGCCTGGCCGGCGGTGCCGGTCAGATGGATGTTGATCGTGTCGTCCGGCAGGCCGGCGTCGCCATAGCGCTTGGCCACCTCGCCCGAGAGCATGGCGCCGACCGAGCGGTTGATGCTCTTGATCTCGCTGTGGATCACCACCTTCTCGCCGCTCTCCAGCGCCGGCATGGCCTGGTGGATCAGCGTGCGGTCGAGCACATGCTGGATCGGGTGGTTCTGGCGCTCGGTGTGGTAGATCGCGACGTCGGGGCCGACCTGCGGCTTGGCGAAGATGCGGCTGAAGTCGAGACCCTTGGCCTTCCAGTGCTCGATCGCCTCGCGCTGGTCGAGCCAGTCGGAGCGGCCGATCAGTTCGTTGAAGGTCCGCACGCCGAGGGCCGCCATGAACTCGCGCACTTCCTCGGCGACGAAGAAGAAGTAGTTGATGACGTGCTCGGGAGTGCCCTTGAAGCGCTTGCGCAGCACCGGGTCCTGGGTGGCGACGCCGACCGGGCAGGTGTTGAGATGGCACTTGCGCATCATGATGCAGCCGGCCGCGATCAGCGGCGCGGTGGAGAAGGCGAAATCATCCGCCCCCAGCATAGCGCCGATCACCACGTCGCGACCCGTACGCAGGCCGCCATCGACCTGAAGAGCGATGCGTCCGCGCAGATTGTTCAGCACCAGCGTCTGGTGCGCCTCCGCGAGGCCCATCTCCCAGGGCGAGCCGGCATGCTTGATGGCGGTGAGCGGGGAGGCGCCCGTGCCGCCCTCGAAACCGGAGACGGTGATGTGGTCGGCGCGCGCCTTGGCGACGCCAGCCGCGACCGTGCCGACGCCCACCTCGGACACCAGCTTCACCGAGATGTCGGCCTCCGGGTTGACGTTCTTCAGGTCGTAGATGAGCTGCGCCAGATCCTCGATCGAATAGATGTCATGGTGCGGCGGCGGCGAGATAAGGCCGACGCCCGGTGTGGAGTGGCGCACCTTGGCGATGACCGCATCCACCTTGTGGCCGGGCAACTGGCCGCCTTCGCCGGGCTTGGCACCCTGCGCCATCTTGATCTGGATCATGTCGGCGTTGACGAGGTAGTCCGCCGTGACGCCGAAGCGGCCCGACGCCACCTGCTTGATCGCCGAGCGCATCGAATCGCCGTTCGGCAGCGGCTTGAAGCGCGTCGCCTCCTCGCCACCCTCGCCGGTGTTCGACTTGCCGCCGATGCGGTTCATGGCGATGGCGAGCGTCGTGTGCGCCTCGCGCGAGATGGAGCCGAACGACATCGCCCCGGTGACGAAGCGCTTGACGATCTCGGCCACCGGCTCGACCTCGTCGAGCGCGATTGGCGCGCGGCCGAGTTCGCCGGCCTCGCGGATGCGGAACAGCGAGCGGATGTTCAGCGTCTTGGCGCCGGCCTCGTTCACCAGCTGGGCGAAATGGCGGTACTTGTCCTGCGCATTGCCGCGCACCGCATGCTGCAGCACTGCGACGGTCTCGGGGTCCCAGGCGTGCTCTTCGCCGCGCAGGCGGAAGGCGTAGTCGCCGCCGACATCGAGCGAGGTGCGGTAGACCGGCGCGTCGCTGAAGGCGTCGCGGTGGCGCATGGCGGTCTCTTCGGCGATCTCGGCAAGACCGATGCCGCCGACCGAGGAGGCGGTGCCGAAGAAGTAGCGGTCGACAACCTCCTGGTTGAGGCCGACGGCGTCGAAGATCTGCGCGCCGCAATAGGACTGGTAGGTCGAGATGCCCATCTTGGACATGACCTTGAGCAGACCCTTGTCGATCGACTTGATGTAGCGCTTGACGATTTCGTACTCGTCGACCTCCTCGGGGATGTCGACGCGCATGTCGATCATGGTCTCGAAGGCGAGATAGGGATTGATCGCCTCGGCGCCATAGCCGGCGAGACAGGCGAAATGGTGCACCTCACGCGCCTCACCCGTCTCGACGACGAGACCGACCGAGGTGCGCAGGCCCTTGCGGATCAGGTGATGATGCACCGCCGCCGTCGCCAGCAGCGAGGGAATCGGGATGCGGTCCGGCCCGACGAGACGGTCGGAGAGGATGATGATGTTGTAGCCACCATGCACCGCCGCCTCGGCGCGCTCGCACAGCCGCTCCACCGCATCGCCCATACCCGCCGCGCCCTTGTCGGAGGGGTAGGTGATGTCGAGCGTGCGGGTGTCGAAGCGCTCCTCCATGAAGCCGATGGAGCGGATCTTCTCCAGGTCCTCATTGGTCAGGATCGGCTGGCGCACTTCCAGCCGCTTGCGGCGGGAATTGCCTTCCAGGTCGAAGATGTTCGGCCGCGGCCCGATGAAAGAGACGAGGCTCATCACCAGCTCTTCGCGGATCGGGTCGATCGGCGGGTTGGTGACCTGGGCGAAGTTCTGCTTGAAATAGGTAAACAGCGACTTCGACTTCTTCGACAGCGGCGAGATCGGCGTGTCGGTACCCATGGAGCCGACCGCTTCCTGGCCGGTGGTCGCCATCGGCGCCATCAGCAGCTTGAGGTCTTCCTGGGTGTAGCCGAAGGCCTGCTGACGATCGAGCAGCGACACGTCGGTGCGCACCTCGCGCGCTTCCACCGAGCGCAGCTCCTCCAGCACCAGCTGGGTGCGCTGCAGCCACTCCTTATAGGGGTGCGCCTTGGCAAGCGTGGTCTTCACCTCCTCGTCGGGGACGAGGCGGCCTTCTTCCAGGTCGACCAGGAGCATCCGGCCCGGCTGCAGGCGCCACTTGGTGACGATCTCGCTTTCGGGGAAGGTGAGCACGCCCATTTCCGAGGCGAGCACGATCTTGTCGTCCTTGGTGACGAGATAGCGCGCGGGGCGCAGGCCGTTGCGGTCCAGCGTGGCGACGATCTGGCGCCCGTCGGTGGCGACAATGGCGGCGGGCCCGTCCCACGGCTCCATCATGGCGGCGTGGTATTCGTAGAAGGCGCGGCGTTCCTCATTCATCAGCGGGTTGCCGGCCCAGGCTTCGGGCACCAGCATCATGGCCGCATGCGGCAGCTCGTAGCCGCCCTGAATGAGGAATTCGAGCGCGTTGTCGAAGCACGCCGTGTCCGACTGTCCCTCATAGGAGATCGGCCAGAGCTTCGAGATGTCGTTGCCGAACAGCTCGCTGTCGACGGAAGCCTGGCGGGCCGCCATCCAGTTCACATTGCCGCGCAGCGTGTTGATCTCGCCATTATGCGCGACCATCCGGTAGGGATGGGCGAGCGACCAGGCGGGGAAGGTGTTGGTCGAGAAACGCTGATGCACGAGAGCGACCGCGCTCTCGAACTCCGGGTCGTGCAGGTCGGCATAATAGGCGCCGAGCTGGTCGGCATTGAACATGCCCTTATAGACGATGGTGCGGCAGGACAGCGACACGACGTAATAGCCGGCTGTGCGCGGGTCCTTGGCGTCGTAGACCGCGTTGGAAATCACCTTGCGCAGGATGAACAGCCGGCGCTCGAAGTCGTCCTCGCTGGCGATCGCCTCGGCGCGGCCGATGAACACCTGCACATGACGCGGTTCGGTCGGGAGGACAGTGTGGCCGAGCGAGGAATTGTCGGTCGGCACGTCGCGCCAGCCGAGCAGGATCTGGCCCTCTTCCGCCACCACGCGCTCCATGGTGGTGCGGATGATCTCCCGCCCCTCGGCGTCCTGCGGCATGAAGATGTGGCCGACCGCGTAATGGCCGGGCGCAGGCAGCGTGAAGCCGAGCTTCTCCGCCTCCTTGGCGAAGAAGCGGTGCGGCAGCTGCACCAGCATGCCGGCGCCGTCACCGGCGCGCGGGTCCGCGCCCACCGCGCCGCGGTGTTCGAGGTTGAGCAGGATCTTCAGCCCGTCCTGGACGATCTGGTGCGACTTGCGGCCCTTGATGTCGGCGATGAAGCCGACGCCGCAGGAATCCTTCTCGTTGCGCGGGTCATAGAGCCCTTGCGCCGCGGGGAGGCCCGGGTCGATGTGGGAAATGGATTTGGTGGCACGATCCGCCGCGGCCGGACGAACCGGAGCCTCGTGGACAACGTGCGCGGCGGAGCCGCCCCATTCCTCATTCATTCCCGTCACTCCCTCAAGGGTCGCTTTGATGTCCGGCGCCGAAACGGACTGTTCCCGCGGGGCGCTCTCCCGCAAGGCGTTCCCGCTCGCCGAACTACGCTAGCATCCGCCGTGCCACGCCCTCAGAAGGGCTGGGCCGCGAATTATAGGACAGCATACCTGCCCTATCAACCGCGAAGATGCCAGAATTGACGCGCGCGCACAAGCGCCGCGCGCGTCTTGGCCGGCGCGTTTTTTCACTCTTCTTGCGAAGCGTGCGCGCCGGGCGAAACGAACGGTAAGGCGCCTGGCCTTTGCGCGCAACGCCATTGCGCCCGAAGGCCGCCCTTGCCGCCGGCTTGGTCGCGAGCTCGGCAGGGGAGGAGACATGCGCCAAGGTCTTGCCGATGCCGCATTTTGCGGCTTCGCTGCCCGCTCGCCCTTCCGCTTCGGAGATGTCCATGCCGATGCCCTGCGCGCCGACCGCCCGCTTGCCCCGGCGCCTCGCGGCGGCCCTGCCGGTGCTGGCCGGCCTGTGCACCCTCATCAGCCTGCCGGCGCAGGCACAGATGTATGTCCGGCCCTATGGCGGGGTCTATGTGGACCGCTACTACGGTCCACCGCCGGCCTATTACCCGCCGCCCCCGGTCTATTATCCCCCGCCTGCCGCCTATCCGGCCCCACCGCCGGTTTATCAGGCGCCGGGTCGCTTTCCCTTCGCCGATGTCGCCCCGATGCTGCGCTCCATGGGCATGAGCGCCATCGGCCGCCCGCGCGTCGACGGCAACACCTATCTCGTCGATGCCACCGCGCGCTCGGGGGCGCGCATGCGCGTGCGTATCGATGCCTATAGCGGCGAGGTGATCGCCATGCACCCGATCGGGCAGGGACCGGTGGGCAGCGCGCCGTCGGCACCTGTTCGTCAGGCGCTGCCGACGGTGGCGCCGCTGCCGCCCGCACGGCCGCCGGAACTTGCCGCCATCCCGGCGCCGGAGCCTTCGGCCGACGTGCCGCCCGCCGCCGCGCCGGATTCCGCGCCGCCGCCCGCCCCGGCCTCGCCGGAGCCGGCAGCCAATGCGACGACGCCCGCGTCACCCTCCGCTGCGACGGGGGCGAGCGAGCCGGCGCCGGGCGCTGCCAGCCCGGTGCGGATCATCCCGGGAACCGCCGTCCCGCCGAGCGCCATGCCCCCCGCAGCGGCTTCGACTGCGCCTCCCGCGGCCGCGCCGCCCGCCGAACCGGCCAAGGCTGCCGCCGCAACGCCCTCCGTTCCCCCCGCCGGCAGCGGCACGGGAACCGGCGTCGGGACCGGCAGCACCGTGCCGGCCGGTACCGCTTCGGTCTATGCGCGCGGCGCCGCGGGCAAGCCGGCGCCGACGGAGGACTGACCTTCCGCCCGCAACGCAAAGGGCGCCCCGGTGGTCCGCCGGGGCGCCCTTTCTGTCAGATGGAGAGCCGGGTCGCCGCTGCGGGGACGGTCCTCACCCGCAGCAGGCCGTCGGCTTCGCTAGCGCGGCGTCCGCCTCACGCGGCGTCCACCTCACGCGGCCTGAGCCTCGCTCGCTTTCGCCTCGCTGGTCTTGGCCTCGATCACGCGCGGCGCGCTGGCGCCGGTGGCGATGGGAATGGTGCGGGGCTTCATCGCCTCGGGAATCTCGCGCACCAGCTCCACATGCAGCAGGCCGTTGGCGAGGCTGGCGCCGCGCACTTCCACATGGTCGGCGAGCTGGAAGCGGCGCTCGAAGGCGCGGGCGGCGATGCCCTGATAGAGCACGTCGGCCGGCTTGCCGGCCTCGACCTTGCGATCGCCGCGAATGGACAGGCCATTCTCCTTCACCTCGATGGACAGGTCGTCCGCGGTGAAGCCGGCGACGGCGACGGTGATGCGATAGGCATTCTCGCCGGTGCGCTCGATATTGTAGGGCGGATAGGTGGGGGCGGTGTCGACGCTGTTCACCTGGTCGAGCAGCGAGAACAGGCGATCAAAGCCGACGGTCGAACGGTGCAGGGGGGTAAGGTCAAACGTACGCATGGCATATCCTCACGTTAAGCGACATGCAGAAGGGTCCTCTCAATTGAGCCGAACCCGGTTCACGTACCGCCTTCTGGCCGGTACAACAGCGAGATAGGAAGGGCTTTGCGGCGCGCAAGAGCCTTGCGGCGAAATCGACGGCGCGCCGGTCGCGGCCGGTGCGCGTTGCACCTGAACGAGGGATGAACGAGGGGCACGGACCCTATTCAGTGCCGACGGGTTAAGGGATCGAAGGTCGGTACAAATCCGATCGAGGGGTGGTGTGGAGTGAGGACGCGGGCACCGGTGGCGCTGGCCGTCGCCGTGGGACTGCTGGTCGGGATGCTTCCCCCGCTGCTGCCGGGGAGCATGACCGCGTTCGCCCAGAATTATCGTCCGCCGCCCGGGCCCTATGCGCCGGGACCGGGCCCCTACGCGCCCTATGACGCGCCGCCGGGTGGACGGGGGGGCGGGCCGGTCGATGCCGACGCGGCGGTGCGGATGCTGAGCGCGCGCGGCTTTTCCAACATTTCCGTGATCCGCCGGCGCGGGGCCACCATTCTTCTGGAAGCCAACGGCCCGCGCGGCGAGCGCGTGCAGGTGGTGGTGGACGGCGCGTCCGGCGCCATCAGCGGCATGAAGGTGATCGGCTTCGGCGACAAGCGCTACTGAGAGGCGCCACCGCCCGGCCGGGCTGACGTTGCGGCGCTTTGCGCGCTTTTGCTCCTTTGCCCGATGCCGGGGCTTCGCTATAAGCCGCAGGGGCAAAAACCAGCGCGCGGCGACATGACCTTCAAACCCGTTCTCTATTCGACCCGGGATAATCCGGTGCCGGAAGGTGCCCTGTGCGGCGCGGTCACCGCCACGGACGGCATTCGGCTGCGCTTCGCCCGCTGGATGCCAGAGCGCGCGCTCTGTCACGGCACGGTCTGCGTCTTTCCCGGCCGCACTGAGAAGATCGAGAAATATTTCGAGACCGTACGCGACCTGCTGCGCCGGGGCTTCGCTGTGGCCGCGCTCGACTGGCGCGGGCAGGGCGGTTCACAGCGGCTGCTGTCCAACCCGATGAAGGGCCATATCAAGGACTTCGCGGATTACCAGCTCGACATTGAGGCGCTGCTGCGCGAGGTGGTGCTGCCGGATATGCCGGGCCCCTGTTTCGCCCTTGCCCATTCCATGGGCGCGGCGATCCTGCTCGATCACGCACGCCGGGGCGGGCAGTCCTTCGAGCGGATGTTCCTCGTCGCGCCCATGCTCGACCTCTCGCTGCTGAAGCACGATGTCGCGGCGCGGCGCATCGCCCGCACCCTGTCGCGCCTCGGCCTCTCGCGCGCCTATGTGCCGACCCGCAAGGTACGGCCGCTGCACGAGGTCCATTTCGAGGGCAACCGCCTCACCTCCGACGCCACGCGCTTCGCCCGCAACCTCACCATATCCATGGAACACCCGCAGCTGGAAGTCGGACCCCCGACCATCGGCTGGGTGAAGGCCGCCTTCGACCTGATGGAGACGCTGGCCGACCCGGCCTCGGCGCGGGCAATCCGGCAGCCGCTGCTGATGGTGGGCGCCGGCGCGGACAAGATCGTTTCCACGCCGAGCATCGAGCATCTCGGAACCCGGCTGATCGCCGGGGCTCACATCATCATTCCTGGTGCGCGACACGAATTGCTGCAGGAGCGCGACCTGTTCCGCGAGCCGTTGCTCGCCGCCTTCGACGCCTTCATTCCCGGCAGCGCGGCCGCCTGAGTTCGTAGAGGGGAAGCTCAGCCGCGGTTGAGCACGCTCAGCGCCTCGTCATGCAGGCGGCGGTCGCCTGAGGCGACGACGCGCCCGCCGGAGAGGTCGGAGCCGCCCTCCCAATTGGTAACGATGCCGCCCGCGCCCTGAACGATGGGGGTGAGCGGCAGAATGTCAAAATCGTTCAGATTGGTCTCGATGACGAGATCGACATGGCCGGCGGCCAGCATGCAATAGGCATAGCAATCGCCGCCATAGCGCGGCAGCCGCACCCGCTTCTCGACTTCCGTGTAGAGGGCGCGGTTGCCTTCCTCCATCAGCAGCGGGCTGGTGGTCATCATCACAGCTTCGCCCAGGGAGGCGCAGGGGCGGACGGTGAGCCGGCGGTCGCCGGCCGGGCCGCGATAGCGCGCCTGCGCGCCGTCGCCGGTGAAGCGCTCGCGGATGAAGGGCTGGTGCATCATGCCGAAGACCGGCTCGCCCTGCCGGCACAGGCCGATCAGCGTGCCCCAGGCCGGCATGCCGCTGATGAAGGACTTTGTGCCGTCGATGGGGTCGAGCACCCAGACATAATCGGCATCGAGGCCCTCATCGGGAAACTCCTCGCCGCGCACGCCATGGCTGGGGAAGGTGCGGCGGATCAGCGCCCGCATCGCCTGCTCGGCGGCCCGGTCGGCGGCGGTGACGGGATCGAACACCGCGCCGCGGCTCTTGTCCTCAACACCCAGGGCGGTGCGGAAGAAAGGCAGTATGACCTGCCCGGACACGGTGGCGAGTTCGTCGACGAAGCTCTCGAAGTCCACCGCGCCCATCTGGTCCTGCCCCTGCTGCTGCCCTGCCGGCCCGTTCCATCCGGCGTTCCTCACTTCCTACCGGGCAGCGCGGGGAACGGCAATTGCCCCTATGTGTGGTACGGGGCCGGAGGACGCCGCGACCCCTGCGCGAGCTGAGGGGCGTTCCTCATCTTTGCCCCGCGCCAAGCGCATGGCTGCCATTCCGGCAGGGTCAAGAAATGGGCAATTCCGGCGTTGCGCCGGAGAAACGAACCTGCCATATTATTGCAGCGCGGTAGAGCGATTGGCGTCGCCTTACCGCCGCCCTCCTTGGGCGTTTCCTCCCTAGACTTGGGCCGCTCCGGCAACGTGAGCGGCCCCTTTCTTTTCCGCCATCCATTTGAAATTAAATGACATTTTCGGCGGCTAGGCGCGCCATGCGGCTCCGCATGGGGTGGGCCCTCGCGTCCGAGGCCGTGTTCGGGGCGATGGCAGGCGGCGCTCAAAAGCATCGCGTGCCGATTTCGGCGCCACGCGCGCTGAGTGCGCGATTGTCATCATTTGAGCGCCTGCGACCAATTGCCAGTTTCGTTTCTTTCGTTTCGCCGTTGTCACGGCGGCGTCGCAGGTCTATGTTTATTGCGTTGCGGCGGCGTGATTGGCGTCACGCTGCCGCCGCCCTCCTTGGGCGTTTCCTCCCTAGACTTGGGCCGCTTGCGCGCTGCGTAAGCGGCCTCTTTCTTTTCAGCGCCCGCGCAGTCCCGCTGTGGTGAACGGGGTCGGCGGGTGCGCGATGGGGCTCACCTTCATACCGGTTGACGCACGGCCGAGGTCCTGGCCTCAACGTCTCTCTTGATGGCAGTGGAACCGCAACGCCGCGCGGGGCCCGATAAGAGCAACCCTCTCCCCGTCGCACACCCAGTTTGCCCCCAATGCTCGATAGGATCGGGCGCCCAGGTCTCCGCCGGTCACGCGCAGCGTGGCGACTGCTCCGCGAAACGTCCGTCGAGCAGGTCAAGGCCGGGGAGGGGGCGATGGGACAGGGCCGCCGCTTTGTCGGCGGTTGCGCTCCAAGTGGTGTCGGGGAGAGACGGCGCGGTGCCCTGATTCCGGCACTCCGCGTCACCAGCAATGCGCCGGGCCCCCAAACGGAAGCGGGCGCTGACGTGCCGCGACCCCCCGGTCGGCTCCGTCAGCGCCCGGTAGGGCGCCAAGCGCTCCTGAAAGGTAATTCAATACGGCAAATTGCGGTATTAATGTCACACCGCTCGCGCCACCGTATTTGGTATGCCAGAAACTGGCGGTGATTGCCTTGATTATTCCGCAATGCACCTACATCTTGCACTCGCACGCAGCGATTGGCGTCGCTCCGTGCAGCCCTCCTTGGGCGTTTCCTCCCTAGACTTGGGCCGCTTGCGCGCTGCGTAAGCGGCCTCTTTCTTTTGCGCCGGACGAAACGCCTGCCGTGGCTCTGCCATCTTGCCGGTCGTCCCGTCGCGGTTCCGTGGTCTCTTCAAGAGAGCCCGTCCGTCCTTTCGGACCGACCTTTCCCCCCGCTTTTTGAGCGGCTTTGACCGAACAATCGGTGGTGGATTTCAGCCCGGAACCGAGCGTGCAGAATTGGTATAGCTCGCATGTTTAAAATGCAAGGCTCTGCGATGAGGTTTTTTACGTCGCCCCATCAAAAATTTGAAACGTCTCGTCAGTGAATTGAAAAATAAGGGTTATTCCGCCGCGGTGCGTAGCGGTGCGAGATCGAGATGCGGTATCTCGGTCAGCGCGAGCGCGACTTCGAGCAGATCGTTCTGCACGATCTCGAAATTCTCGGAGGGTTCGTAGGTCGCCTCGCGCATATAGAGCGCGCGGTTGATCTCGATCTGCACCGCATGCATCCCGGAGGCGGGGTTGCCGTAATGCTCGGTGATGAAGCCACCGGCATATGGCTTGTTGCGCACAACGCTGTAGCCGCGTCGGCGCAGCTCGGCTTCGATCGTGTCGGGAATGATGCCGGCGCAGCTCGTGCCGTAGCGGTCGCCGAGCACGATGTCGATGCGCCCGTCCCGCTGGCAGCCGGACGGCATGGAGTGGCAATCCACCAGAACGGCGACGCCGAAGCTGCGCTGCATCTGCGCCATCAATTGCCGCAGCGAGCGGTGATAGGGCTTGTAGAGCGATTCGATGCGGGCGATCGCCTCATCCACCGGAATGCGCCGGCCATAGATTTCCTGCGCCTCGCCGACGATGCGGGCGATGGTGCCGAGCCCGCCGGCCACCCGCATGGAGCGCGTATTGGCGTAAGCAGGCAGCCGGCCCTCGAACATGCGGGGGTCCAGCTCATAGGGCTCGCGATTCACGTCGAGATAGCAGCGCGGGAAATGCGCGCGCATGAATCCCATGCCGAATCGCGTCACCTGCGCGAACAGCTCGTCGACGAAGCTGTCCTCGGAGCGGCGCAGCACCGGCAGATCGAGCCGCGACTGGCTGACGAAGGCGCGGGGATAGACGATGCCGCTATGGGGCGAATTGAACAGGAACGGGGCACGAAGCGCGGCCGGCTGGACGATCTCGAAGGCGGGGTCGATCGTCTCGGCAATGACGGCCATCATTCCTCAATCCGCTTCCGGCCCCACCGCGCGCGGGCCTAGCCTCCGTCTCTAACATGGCGCATGGCGGGGCGGAATGCGCCCGCGCGCGGGCGCGCCGGTTTTTGCGCACACGTCCGCGCGAGGGAAAGGGGTGCACGTTCACGATGTGCTAAGGGGCGCTGGGGTACCCAAGGAGAACGTGTACGCGGCGCGGTGCGCGTGTCGGTTCGCCCGATGCCCGCCATGGCCGCCTCAGGACAATCAGGATGCCCGGGATGCTCAAGATCCTGCTCGCCGAAGACGATAATGACATGCGCCGCTTTCTGGTGAAGGCGCTGCAGAATGCCGGCTATGAGGTCGCCGACTTCGACAATGGCCGCTCCGCCTATGACCGGCTGCGCGAGGAGCCGTTCGAGCTTCTCCTCACCGACATCGTCATGCCGGAGATGGACGGAATCGAACTCGCCCGCCGCGCCACCGATCTCGACCCGGATATCAAGGTGATGTTCATCACCGGATTCGCCGCCGTCGCGCTCAATGCCGACAGTCAGGCACCGAAGGATGCGAAGGTGCTTTCCAAGCCCTTCCATCTGCGCGATCTCGTCAACGAAGTCGGCAAGATGCTGGCGGCCTGACGCTCGCCCGATCGGCGGGGAAGGGCGGCGTCATCCACAGCCGCCATTCCCCGCTTGCACCAAGCCGGGCTTCTGGTTATAGGGGAGCCCCGCTCGCAAGAGACCACGGAATGGGCGCGTAGCTCAGCGGGAGAGCACCTCGTTGACATCGAGGGGGTCACAGGTTCAATCCCTGTCGCGCCCACCATTCCACACCACACACATCGCAGGCCGATCGTCGCAGGGCATGACCCTGCCTCCGTGCCGCCGCTTGCTTAATCCTTGCCGCGCCGGTCGCTCTGCGGGGCAACCCATTCGCGTGCGCCACCCAAGTCGCTCAACACCGAAATTGCTTCCATTCTGGGTGCTTTATTCGCTCCATTTTGGAACAGCTTCCGACAGCCGCGCCCCTGCAGGGATTGTCGCCTTTTCATTCTCGGGAGTACTAAAGAACCGTCGGGCGCCAGCGATGCCGGCGCCTCGGCCGGTGGGGCGAGCGGTGTCATCGCCCTGTCCGAGCCCATGCGCATCATAAGCCGCCTCTGGTCTGCGCCGTGCCTGTCAAGGGCCCGAGATAAGGCTATTCCTAGTGCGTAAGCGGTATTATAGTAAGTTTCCCGACATTGGGGGCAGAGAAAGCAACATGACTCATCTAAATTGGACCAACGTGCGCGGCGGCTGCGCGGCGCTGGCGATTGCGGTGGCGCTGGCGTGCGGTTCGGCGGGCTTCGGCGGCGCCATCGCGGCCGATGCGACCGGGCCGGGTTCGCTGGACAAGAGCTTCGGTGCCGGCACGGCCGATGGCACGCCGGACGGCGTCGCCAGCACGTCGCTGGGTGACGGGGACGATATCGCCAACGGCATCGCCACCACGCCGGACGGCAAGGTTGTCGTCGTCGGCAACCGCAACAATGGCAAGAGCAACGACATCGTCGTGCTACGCTACGCCAAGGACGGCACGCTGGACGCCAGCTTCGGCAAGGCCAATGACGGCACGCCGGACGGCGTGGTCAACATCTCGCTCGGCGAGGGCGACGACTTCGCTACCGACGTGGCGGTGCAGGGCGACGGCAAGATCGTGGTGGCGGGCTATCATCAGGAAGGCGCCAGCACCAACATCGCCGTGCTGCGGCTGAACACCGACGGCACGCTCGACTCCAGCTTCGGCAAGGCCAATGACGGCACGCCGGACGGTGTGGTGAACATCTCGCTGGGCGACGGCAATGACATTGCCAACGCGGTGGGCCTGACCGCCGACGGCAAGGTCGTTATCGCCGGCACCACGGTTGCCAAGGACGGCACGTCCAACATCGTCGTCGGCCGCCTGAACACGGACGGCACGGCGGACGCCAAATTCGGCGTCGATGGCAGCGACGGCACCCCGGACGGCTTCACCGCCGTATCGCTCAGCGACGGCAATGATGTCGGTGAAGACCTGGCCGTGGCTCAGGACGGCAAGATCGTCGTCGTCGGCACTCATGGGCCGAAGGGCAACACCAACATCGCGGTGCTGCGCTTCACGGCCGATGGCACGCTGGACCCCACCTTCGGCAAGGCCAATGACGGCACGCCGGACGGCGTCGCCAGCTTCTCGCTGGGCGAAGGCTCGGACGAGGCGAACGCGGTGGCGCTCAGCGCCGACGGCAAGATCGTCGTCGCCGGCGACTCCGTCTCTAAGGACGGCAGCACCAATGTCATCGTTGCCCGCCTGAATGCCGACGGTTCGCTGGACGAGGCCTTCGGCGTGTCCGAGGACGGTACGCCCAACGGCTTCGTGTCGACCTCGCTCGGCGCTGGCAATGACTACGCGACCGATGTGACGATGGACAAGAACGGCAACATCGTCGTCGCCGGCTATCACCAGGAGGGCAACAGCACCAACATCGCGGTGCTGCGCTACAATCCGAAGGGCGAACTGGACGAGGCCTTCGGCACCGCCAATGACGGCACGCCGAACGGCATCGTCAACCTCTCGCTCGGCGATGGCGACGACATTGCGAGCGGTGTGGTGATGCAGGGCGATGCGCTCATCGTCGTCGGCGGCGTCACCACCGCCAAGGATGGCAGCAAGAACATTGCCGTGGTGCGGTTGCTCGGCCAGTAGGGCCAGCGACTTAGAACCGTGCGTCCCGGCAAACACGCGCCCCGGCCTCCGTCATGGAGCGCCGGGGCGCTGTCATTTTATGGCTTGCGCAGGCCGCTCAACCGACGCTTTCGTCCAGCAATCCATTGGCCTCGCACCACCAGCGGAAGGCGTTCGCGGCCTCGATCAAGTCTTCCTCGCGATGGGCGCCCTGCAGGCGGCGGATCATCCCTTCATAGTCGCCTTCGGGATGCGGGTTGCGCTCGGCGAAGACCAGCGCCTCATCGAGCGTGCGGATCACCACCGCCTCGGCCTCGCCCTTGAGGCGCAGCGGCGGGGTAAAGGCGGCGGTGGTAGAAGAAGCGAGTGTCATGGCGTCCCCCCGTGGTGTCGGCAATTAACGGTGCGACGCGGGACAGGTTCCGCGCGTATGGGCGCGGGGCGTGCGACAAGAGCGGTTATTTTGTCGATCGTCGCCTCTATTGGAAACTATTTTCCGTGCCGTGTGTTGTCCGGCCAGACGATTGTTTCTTGAGGAGGTCAACATGACGAAAACTCGGATGAGTTCGGTCGGCGTTGCCGCTCTGGTGGCTGCTGGCCTTGTTTTCGCGGCGGCTCCGGCCGGCGCAACGTCGGTCGGTCCCCGCGATACGGCGCGGTTCGGCGACAATCCCGACCGCGCCCAGGTGCGCGAGCATGAGCGGGTGCGCAAACAGCAGGTGCGCCAAACGGAAGGCCAGTCAAAGACGCGTGCCTTCTTCGGCCCGCTCTACGAGGGCAGGAATTCGCCCTGGCAGAAGATGAAACGCACTTTCGACTGACCGTGCCGATCCCAAATGGACCTAAACTGAGCGCCCCCGTGGCGCTCTTTTTTTGTCAGGAGCAGCCGCTGTTTGCCGGCCGGGGCTCCGGCGCGCCCCAGTCATTGGAAGGCAAATTGGCATAGGGCTCGGCGAAATACTGCCGCACCACCTCGAACCGGCTGGGCACGGTATCTTCCGGCCGATCATAGGTGAGGATCCAGAAGAAATTGTAATTGCTATCCGGCCAGGTCTTCGGCACGCCGCCCTTGACCCCCTTCACCTGGTCGAGATGCAGCAATTGGCGCAGCGTCACCTCCTCGCCGGGGAATTCCGCCTCCAGCGCCGCGCTGGCGATGTGGAAATGCTCCCACACCATCACCACCGTCTTGCCGTGCCAGCGCGGATTCTCCAGGAGATCGCGCGCCACGTCGCGATTGACGACGTTCAGCTTCGAATTGAAATAGCGGTTGTTGCGGATCGGCACATAGCCGATCGGCGGCGCGGTGAGGGGCATGTCCCAGGCGCGGGCGATGGGCCGGGCGGTCTCCACCGTGTGCAGCGTCATGGCGAGGATGGCGGCGGGCGGGTCGTTCCGGATCAGGCTCATCGGGCTGGTCGGGCTGAGATATTGCGCCGCCAGCGCCTGTGCGCGTTCCTTCCCGAGGCCGCAGAGGGTCAGCGCTGTGTGTTTCTCGCCATGCCGCACGATCACGATCCGGCGGGGCGCCGCCTCGGCCAGCGCGGTGCCGAGAGTGGCGAGCAGGGTCGAGCAGGCGAGAATTCGGAGCAGCGGTCGCATTTCTTCCTCGGGGCGCGCAGGTTCAGGCGAGAATGCCGCGCCTTGGCGACGCTGCCAATTCGCAACGGGATGGTTGATAGCCCGCCAAGGCACACGATATCACTGCCACCTCGCCTTACCCGCCGGAGTGACCATGCAGCGCCGTTTCGATTCCTTCGCCTTCGCGCCCCGCTCGCCGGAGGCGTCCGCCGCCGCCCTTGGCTCCCTCCCGCAATGGGACCTGTCGGACCTCTATCCGGCGATGGATTCGCCCGAGCTCACGGCCGACCTCGCCGCGGTCGCCACCGAGTCGGCGGGTTTCGAGGAAGCCTACAAGGGCAAGCTGGCTGAGGTGCTCGACGGCGTGGATGCCGGCGGACAGATGGCGCTGATCATCGCCCGCTACGAGAAAATCGAGGACCGGCTCGGCCGGCTCTATTCCTATGCCGGCCTCATCTATTCCGGCGACACGACCGATCCCGTGCGGGCCAAATTCTATGGCGACGTGCAGGAAAAGCTCACCGACGCCTCGACGCATCTGCTGTTCTTCACGCTGGAACTGAACCGGCTCGACGATGCCAAGATGGAATCGGCGCTCGCCGATCCCGCCTTCGCCAAGTACCGGCCGTGGATCGACGATGTGCGGGCGGAGAAGCCCTACCAGCTGGAAGACCGCATCGAGCATCTGTTCCATGAAAAGGGCGTCACCGGCCGCGGCGCCTGGAACCGGCTGTTCGACGAGACCATCGCCGGGCTGCGCTTCGAGGTCGGCGGCGAGAGCCTGCCGCTGGAGCAGACGCTGAACTTCCTCGCCGAGCCGGAAGAGGAAAAGCGCCGCATGGGCGCCGAGGCGCTGGCCAAGGTGTTCGGCGATAATCTGCGCCTGTTCACCCTCATCACCAACACGCTGGCCAAGGACAAGGAAATCTCCGACCGCTGGCGCGGCTTCGAGGACATCGCGGATTCCCGCCATCTCGCCAACCGCGTCGAGCGCGAAGTGGTCGACGCGCTGGTGTCCTCCGTCCACGCCGCCTATCCGCGCCTGGCCCATCGCTATTACAAGCTGAAGGCCAAGTGGTTCGGCAAGGAGAAGCTGGAATATTGGGACCGCAACGCGCCGCTGCCCAAGGTGGAGACGCGCCCTATCGGCTGGGACGAGGCGCGCGATACCGTGCTCGGCGCCTATTCCACCTTCTCCCCGCGCATGGCCGACATCGCCCGCGACTTCTTCGACAAGAGCTGGATCGACGCCGGGGTGCGCCCGGGCAAGGCGACGGGCGCCTTCGCCCACCCCACCGTGCCCTCCGCCCACCCCTATGTGCTGCTCAACTATATGGGCAAGCCGCGCGACGTGATGACGCTCGCCCATGAACTCGGCCATGGCGTGCACCAGGTGCTGGCGGCGCCGAACGGTGCGCTGATGGCGCCGACCCCGCTCACCCTGGCGGAGACCGCCTCGGTGTTCGGCGAAATGCTCACCTTCCGCCGGCTGCTGGCGGCGGCGCCAGACGCACGCGCCCGCAAGGCGATGCTGGCCTCGAAGGTGGAGGACATGATCAACACGGTGGTGCGGCAGATCGCCTTCTACACCTTCGAGCGCCGTATCCACACCGAGCGCAAGAATGGCGAACTCACCGCCGAGCGCATCTGCGCCATCTGGATGGAAGTTCAGTCGGAGAGCCTGGGCGATGCCATCCATCTCGGGCCCGGCTATGAGAATTACTGGGTCTATATTGGCCACTTCATCCATTCTCCCTTCTATGTCTACGCCTATGCGTTCGGCGACTGCCTGGTAAACTCGCTCTATGCGGTCTATGAGAACGCCCAGGAGGGCTTCGCCGAGCGCTATCTCGCCATGCTGGCGGCGGGTGGCACCAAGCATCACTCGGAACTGCTCAAGCCCTTTGGCCTCGATGCCCGCGACCCCGCCTTCTGGCAGACCGGTCTCGGCCTCATCGAGCGCATGATCGGCGAGCTGGAAGCGATGGAAGAGGCGTGAGCGCGCCTTAGATCATTTCACCGTTTCACGGAAACAGTGAAATGATCTAACTCTTTGTTTTGTCGCGTTTTCTTCACGCGAACCGGTATCCACTTCGCTCGAAAACGCTCTAGCCGGCGCTGCGGATCAACGCGCCGGCGGTTCCGACATCGGCGCGGCGGTGCGCTGCCGCGCCGGATCGCCCGACATCCGCACGCCGCTCAGACTCCATGAGGGCGGCGCGCCGAAGGTGCGGCGGAACGTGCGGGTGAAATGGGCCTGATCGCAGAAGCCGGCCTCATGCGCGGCGGCGGTCAGGTGGCTGCCGCTCGCCACGGCGCCGATCGCCAGCCGCAGACGCCGCCATGCCCGGTAGCGGCGATAGGGCACGCCGACTTCCCGCGTGAACAGATGCTGGAAATGATGCGCGGAAAGGCCCACCCGTGCACAGGCATCGGCGACGCCGGGCCAGTCATCGGCTTCGTCGAGCGAGGCAATGATGCGCGCGATGCGCGGGTCGAGCGGGCGCCGCGCCCGTCGCGCGCCGAAGCCTAGAAAATCGTCCAGCGCCTCGCCGGCCCAGTCGGCGCTGCCGGCATCCTCCCAGAGCGCGCGTAGCGGCGCGAATTCGCCGGCCGCTCCGAGAAGGGCGCCGCCGCTTTCTTCCGCGTCGCTGGTCAGCGCCGCCAGGCAGGCCGGCCCCCCCAGCGAAGGCTCGATGTACAGCACGCCGATTGGCTGCCCGCCGACGTCAAGTTCATGCTCTATCCCGGCCGGGATCATCGCCGTGCGTGCCCGCCGCCAATCGCCGCCCGCGAGCCGCAGGCGGAAATCGCCATAGATGCCGGCGAGAAACACCGGCGCGCCATGCTGGTGCGGGGCGTTGTAGGTGAGCGGCCCGATGAAGCAGGTGCGCGTCGCGTCGAGATGCCAGAGCGGTCCGGCCGCCAGCCGGGCAGGGGCGGGCGGCGCACGTTCATACAAGCGATCCGGCGGGGCCATGGGTAGCCTCCTCGACGCTGCGCGCCCGACGCGGCCATTTGAACATCAAAACGGCCCGCCGCGAAGCCGGCCCGGAGGACGCCCATGCCCGCCCCTCTCTCGCCGCCCGGCCATCGCCTGCGGCCCGCCCTTTCGCGTCGCCAGACGCTCGCCGCCGCCCTCGGGCTCGTTGCCGCCCCAGCGCTGCTGCGGGCCGAGCCGGCGCGCGCCGCCGCGCCGGACCTTGGACCCTCGACACCCAGCTTCCAGCGGTTCCGACTCGGTCGTTTCGAGGTGACCAGCCTGCTCGACGCCAGCGTCATGATCGACGGGCCATGGCCCATCGTCGGCGAGGACCGGCTGGCGGGAGAGGTCGAATCGCTGATGACGGCGAACCTGCTGCCCGAAAAACGCTTCCGGCCCGGCTTCTCCCCCACGCTGGTCAACACTGGCCGCGAACTGGTGCTGTTCGACGCCGGCAATGGCGCCAATGGCTTCGTCCCGCCACCTGCGGGCGGTCAGCTGGTGAAGTCGCTTGTCGCGGCAGGCTATGCTCCGGAGCAGGTGGACGTGGTGGTGATCACCCATGCCCATCCCGACCATGTCGGCGGGTTGATGAACGAGGGCAAGCCGACCCTCCCGAACGCCCGCTACGTCATCGGCGCCACCGAATTCGATTTCTGGAAGAGCGACAGGCCGCTGGCGGCGCCGAAGGAGAGCAACGAATACGGCTCCGCCGTCGTGTTTCGCTCGCATGTTCTGCCGCTGGCCGACAAGACGAGTTTCCTCGCGGCGGATGGTGAGGTGCTGCCCGGCATTCGCGCGGTGGCGGCGCATGGGCACACGCCGGGGCATCTGGCCTTCCATGTCGAAAGCGGAGGCAAGCGCCTGCTGGTGTGGGGCGACTGCGCCCACCATGAGGTGGCCTCGCTGGCGCGGCCGGACTGGCACGCGCTGTTCGACCAGGACAAGGAAGCGGGCGCCGCCACGCGGCGAAAAATCTACGACATGGCGGCGACGGACCAAGTGCTGGTGGCCGCCTATCACACCTCCTTCCCCTCGCTCGGCTATGTCGAGCGGCGGGGCGAGGGGTATCGCTGGCTGCCGCTCACCTATCAGTTGGCCGAGTGAGTGTGCGCAGGGGGGCTTTCCGGTGAACAGGGGTTCACCGGAAAGGTACTCGGTCTTGGCCTTACGGCCGGGCGGCGATGTAGCGCCGCTCCTGAGTGAGGCCGGCATAGCCATAGGCGTCGCCGCGCGCTTCGACCACATGCACATAGCTTTCCGCGTGAAGGGGGCCGAGTATGTCGCCGAAGGCGGCGAAGGTCTCGGCGATGAAGGCCGCCTTCTCGTCCTTGGTGTTTGTCCCCTCGGTCACGCGGATATCGAGCCAGAAGCCGGAGAGACCGGCTTCGGCGAGGCTGCGCCCCGCACAGAACCAGTGCGCCGGGTCGGCGCGCTCCACCAGCACCGCGGTGAGTGCCGGGTCCTTGCCGAGCCGCTGCTGCGCGAGATGCGACGCGCGGGCGGCGAGAGCAGCATCCAGCCCGGCGGCGGCAGCGGCGGTGGCGTATTTTATCTGGATCATCGGCATGGCGCGTCTCCTTGCAACATTGTGCGGAGACTCGTAGCGCGTCGAGATACATGATAAAATGCTATCATTGAATATATCAGTGATAACATATCATCATGACTGAACGGCCCCTCGACCTCGAACTGGTTCGCGCCTTCGTCCATGTGGCGGAACTGTCCAGCTTCACCCGCGCGGCGGAGGCGCTGGGTGGCACGCAGGCCGGGGTAAGTCTGAAGCTGCGCAAGCTGGAAGACCGGCTCGGCCGCACCCTGCTGGAACGCACGCCGCGTCTGGTCCGACTCACCGCAGATGGATCGGCCTTCCTGGAGCGTGCGCGCCGCCTGCTGGCGGCGGATCGCGAAGCGCGGCTGTGGGACGCGGCGCCGCCGCGGCGTCTACGACTTGGCATCAGCGATCATGTCACCGGCGACACGCTGCCCGGCCTGTTGCGGCGGCTGGCCGCCGCGAGCCCCGGCCTTGTCTTCGACATCCGCATGGGCTTTTCGCGGCTCCTGCTGGATGCCTTCGACGCCGGCGATCTCGACGCCGTCGTGGTACGTCGTGAGGGCGACCGGCGCGATGGTCAGATGCTACGGCAGGACCGCTATGGCTGGTTTGCCGGCCCCGGCTGGCACGCCGATAACGGCCACCTGCCGCTCGCCTTGCTGGCGGCGCCCTGCGGCGTGCGCGCGGCCGCCATCGCTGCGCTCGATTCGGCGGCGATCGGCTGGCGCGAAGCCTTCACGGGCGGCAGTGTGTCATCGGTCGGCGCGGCGGTGGCGGCGAGGCTCGCCGTCGCGCCCATGGCGGCCCATCTCGCACCAGCGGGCAGCGTCGAGGTCGGCCCGGCGTTGAATCTGCCCGTTCTGCCGACGGCGACCGTCATGCTGGTCGCCCGCGCTGGCGATGCACCTGCGAAAACCGCGCTGCGCGAACTCGCTGCTTTCCTGCGGGCATGAGCCGGCGTCGCCGCCAAAAACGAAAAAGGCCGGTCGAGCGACCGGCCTTGAACATTTCGCGGGATGGCGTGGATCAGGAGCGCCGCTTGGGGCGCAGGCGCACCACCACGTCCACACGCGCGACCTCATAGCCTTCCGGCGGCTCGGGAATCCGCTCCACCTCGACCGAGGCGCTGGGAATGTCGACGAGATTGTTCTCGCCTTCGAGGAAGAAGTGATGGTGGTCCGACGGGTTGGTGTCGAAATAGGTTTTCGAGCCGTCCACCGCCAGCTCGCGCAGCAGGCCCACCTCGGTGAACTGGTGCAGCGTGTTGTAGACGGTGGCCAGCGACACGGGGAAGCGGGCCTTGATCGCCTCTTCATGCAGGATTTCCGCCGAGACGTGGCGGTCGCCCTTGGCGAAGAGCAGCCAGCCGAGCGCGAGGCGCTGGCGGGTGGGGCGCAGGCCGACATCGCGCAGCATGTGGCGCACATCGTGGAACGGGCAACCGGTGCGGCCCGCGCCGTCACGCAGCTTGGCGACCGGCAGCACAGGACCGTCCTCTTCCACCACCATGCGGGAGAAGGCTACGTTCTGGGGGCGAAAAACTTCGCTCATCTCGTCTTCCGAACCATCGTTACCGCCTTTCCCCCAAAGGGAGAGACAAGGTCGATCCGCAACTCCGGCCCCGCCACACGCTTCCTGCAAGGCCGGAAGCGGGCACAGGGCACATTTTTCACTTGGCATTATATCGGTACGGTGACCGCCGGGGCAATATCGGGCGGAATAATCGTAACAGTTCCAATCTGCGGCGGGTACGGCGCAGCTCCCCACGTGCCCGCGCCGAAGGCGACCCTCTGCCACTTTCCGGCGCGGCGGTGCACGGGTATTGTCATAGGGATGACATTTTCGGCATCTCCGCAGGCGCCCGGCCGGCTTTGAGCGCGCGGGGCGCTGTGATAGGAAGCGCGCTGCGTCAGGTGGCCGGGCCGGAGAGTGCCCGCGCGCGCCGCACAAAACCGGCGGCTGCGGGCCGCTCAAGGCATGGAAACAGCAAGCGTGGGTAATACCGAGACGATGGTCGAGCGGCAGACGAGCTTCACTTACGAGGAACTGCTCGCGTGCGGGCGCGGAGAGCTTTTCGGGCCGGGCAACGCGCAGCTTCCCGCTCCGCCCATGCTGATGTTCGACCGCATCACCGAGATTTCCGAGGATGGCGGCCCCAACGGCAAGGGGCATGTGCGGGCTGAACTCGACATCAAGCCGGACCTCTGGTTCTTCGGCTGCCACTTCATCGGCGATCCGGTCATGCCCGGCTGCCTCGGCCTTGATGCGCTGTGGCAGCTCGTCGGCTTCCATCTCGGCTGGCTCGGTTCTCCCGGCCGCGGGCGGGCGCTCGGCGCTGGCGAGATCAAGTTCTCCGGTCAGGTGCTGCCCACGGTGAAGAAGGTCGTGTACGGCATCGACTTCAAGCGCGTGATGCGTTCCAAGCTGGTGCTCGGCATTGCCGATGGCTGGTTGGAAGCCGATGGCGAAGTGATCTATCGCGCGAGCGACCTGAAGGTCGGCCTGTTCCAGTCCTGACCCGGGCGCCCTTGCGGCGCCATCCGGGCGGGGCCATCTCGCCTGTCTCGATCTTCTCGCGTGCTTTGAAGGAAAGGAAGCCTATGCGCCGTGTTGTCGTAACCGGAATGGGCATCGTCTCGTCCATAGGCAACTCCACCCAGGAGGTGCTGGCCTCCCTTCGCGAGGGCAAGAGCGGCATCCGCCGGGCCGACGCCTATGCCGAGCTCGGCTTCCGCAGCCAGGTGCATGGCGCGCCCCAGCTCGACGCCAGCGAGGTGGTCGACCGCCGGGCCATGCGCTTCCACGGCGGCGGCACGGCGTGGAACCATGTCGCCATGGATCAGGCGATCCGCGATGCGGGCCTGGAAGAGCACGAGATTTCCAACGAGCGCACCGGGCTCATTATGGGCTCGGGCGGGTCGTCCACCCGCACCATCGTCGAGGCTGCGGACATCACGCGCAAGAACAACAGCCCGAAGCGCGTCGGCCCCTTCGCCGTGCCGAAGGCGATGGGTTCCACGGCGTCGGCCACGCTCTCGACCTGGTTCAAGATCAAAGGGTTGAGCTATTCGATCTCGGCCGCCTGCGCGACCACCAATATCTGCATCGGCAACGCCGCTGAGATGATCCAGTACGGCAAGCAGGACATCATGTTCGCCGGCGGCTGCGAGGATCTCGACTGGACGCTCTCCTGCCTGTTCGACGCCATGGGCGCCATGTCGTCGGACTATAATGACCGCCCGGCTGTCGCCTCGCGCCCCTATGACAAGAATCGCGACGGCTTCGTCATTTCCGGCGGCGCCGGCGTGCTGGTGCTGGAAGAGCTGGAGCACGCCAAGGCGCGCGGCGCGCGTATCTATGCCGAGATCGTCGGCTATGGCGCCACCTCCGACGGCGCCGACATGGTGGCACCCTCCGGCGAGGGCGCGGCCCGCGCGATGAAGCTGGCCCTCTCCGGCGTGAAGGGGGGGATCGACTACATCAACCCGCACGCCACCTCGACCCCGATCGGCGATCTCAAGGAGATCGAGGCGATCCGCGCCGTGTTCGGCGACAAGGCGCCGCCGATCTCGGCCACCAAGTCGCTCACCGGCCATTCGCAGGGCGCGACCGGCGTGCATGAGGCGATCTACTCCATCCTGATGATGCAGAACGGCTTCATCTCGGCGAGCGCCCATATTGACGAAATCGACCCGGCCTTCGCCGACATGCCGATCGTGCGCGAGCGCGTCGACAATGCGCGGCTGGAGCGGGTGCTTTCCAACGGCTTCGGCTTCGGCGGGGCCAATGCGGTGCTGGTGTTCCAGCATCCCGAGGCGTGATCGAGGCGGCGGGGCGGAAGGAACCACAAGCATGAGCCTGACGCAGGGCACTTCCCCTCAGGGCAACCTGATGCAGGGCAAACGCGGCCTCATCATGGGTGTCGCCAATGATCATTCCATCGCCTGGGGCATCGCCCGGACGCTGGCGGCGCAGGGGGCGGAACTCGCCTTTACCTATCAGGGCGAGGCGCTTGGCCGCCGCGTGAAGCCGCTGGCCGAGAGCCTTGGCAGCGACACGCTGCTGGCCTGTGATGTCGAGGATCTGGCCTCGGTCGACGCGCTGTTCGCGGCGCTGAAGGAGAAGTGGGGGAAGCTCGACTTCCTCGTCCACGCCATCGGCTTTTCCGACAAGAACGAGCTGAAGGGCCTCTACGCCGACACCACCCGGGCGAATTTCACCCGCACTATGGTGATTTCCTGCTTCTCCTTCACCGAAATCGCCAAGCGCGCCGCCCCGCTGATGACGGAAGGCGGCTCGCTGGTCACGCTCACCTATGGCGGCTCGACGCGGGTGATGCCGAATTACAATGTGATGGGCGTGGCCAAAGCGGCGCTGGAGGCGAGCGTGCGCTACCTCGCCGCCGATTACGGGCCGCAGGGCGTGCGGGTGAACGCGATTTCCGCCGGGCCGATCCGCACCTTGGCGGGCGCCGGCATCGCCGATGCGCGGCTGATGTTCAACTACCAGAAGCGCCATGCCCCGCTGCGCCGCACGGTGTCGATCGATGAGGTGGGTGGCGCAGCCTTGTACCTGCTCTCGGACCTTTCAACCGGCGTGACCGGCGAAGTGCATTTCGTCGATTCCGGCTACAACATCATTTCGATGCCGCACCCGGACGCGCTGAAGACCATTGAGGACGCGGTCGAGCGTGCGACCGGCGAGGCCGCCGAGTAGGCGCACGCACCGCTCTTGATGAGAAGAGGCCCGGTCCTGCGCCGGGCCTTTGCTTTTTCAGGCCCGCAGCGCCACCCGGTAGGGGTGGGCGGGATAGACGCCGAGAATCAGCACTTCCTTGGAGAAAAACGACAGTTCTTCCAGCGCCAGCTTGAGGTTGGCGTCCTCGGGGTGGCCATCGACATCGGCATAGAACTGGGTGGCGAAGAATTCGCCGTCGAGCTGGTAGGATTCCAGCTTGGTCATGTTCACGCCATTGGTGGCGAAGCCGCCCATCGCCTTGTACAGCGCCGCCGGCACGTTGCGCACCCGGAACACGAAGGTGGTGACGGTCGGTCCGTTATTCGCCGGCGCCCAGTCGCCGTCCTTGGCGAGGATGACGAAGCGCGTGGTGTTGTGCGCCTCGTCCTCGATGTTCTCGGCGATGATATCCAGCCCGTAAATCTCGGCCGCGAGGCGGGAGGCGATGGCGGCGCGGCTCGGGTCCTGCGCTTCCGCCACAAGCCGGGCCGAGCCGGCGGTGTCGGCGCCGACAATGGCCTTGAGCCCGAGCTTGCGGATGATGTTGCGGCACTGGCCGAGCGCCATCACGTGGCTTTCCGCCGACTTGACCGTCGCCAGCGTGGCACCGGGAATGGCCATCAGCTGATGGGAGAGCGGCAGGAAGAACTCGCCGATGATGGTGAGGCCGGACGTCGGCATCAGGTGGTGAATATCCGCCACCCGGCCGGCGACCGAGTTTTCGATCGGGATCATGCCGAGATCGGCCTCGCCATTCTGCAGCGCGGCGAACGCGTCCTCGAAGGTGGCGCAGGGCACGGCCTCGTGGGTGGGATAGACCTCGCGGCAGGCGATATGCGAGTTCGCGCCCGGCTCGCCCTGGAAGACGATGGTGCGGCGGGTCGTCATGGCAGCGTCCTTCACGTTGATTCGCGCGCGAGCATGAGGCGCGCCTTTTCGAGATCGTCCGGCGTGTCGACACCGAGCGGCACCGTGTCGACGATAGCGACATCGATCCGCATGCCGGCTTCCAGCGCGCGCAGTTGCTCCAGCTTCTCGCGGCTCTCCAGCGGGGAGGGCGGCAGGGCGACAAAGCGTTCCAGCGCCCGGCGCCGATAGGCATAGAGGCCGATATGGTGGAACAGCGGCCCCTCGCCATAGGGCGCGGTGGCGCGGGTGAAATAGAGCGCGCGCAGCCGCGTGGCGCTGAGCGGGCTGCCCACTGCCTTCACCACATTCGGGTTGGTGCGCTCGCCCGCCTCGGTGATCTCGGCGGCCAGCGTGCCGATATCCACAGCCGGATCGTCGAGCAGATCGAGCGCGGCCCGGATGAGGGCGGGGTCGATGGTCGGAAGGTCGCCCTGCACATTGACGATGTGGGCCACCCGGCCTTCCGGGTCGATGCGCCCGAGCGCCTCGAAGATTCGGTCCGAGCCACTGGCATGGTCGGCGCGGGTCATCGCCACCTCGAAGCCGGCCTTTTCCACGGCGGCGCGTACGCCCTCATCGTCGGTCGCCACCACCACGCGGCCGATCTGCGCCGCGGCGGAACGCCGCGCCACCTCGACGATCATCGGGCGGCCTCCGAGATCGGCGAGCGGCTTTCCCGGCAGCCGGGTCGAAGCCATGCGGGCTGGAATAAGAATAACTGTGTCCTGCGAGGACATTCGGGAGCCCCGTCATCGTGCTAGAAGGTGCCGGCGCGCCTGTCAGAGTGGCGAAACGTAGCACCGCAGCGCGCTTATACGGGTTGCACGTCAACCGTCAAAATGATTAGTTCCCGCGCGCCATTGGCGGTCATAAGCGAGCGCTGATACATTGCGCGCGGGGTATCGGCGGACCAGCCGGATGGTCGCGGTGCCGGGTGAGGGAGCGAATATTTCGATGGACAGCTTCGAGCTGAACAAGGTTGCTGGTGCGGTCCTGGGCGTGCTCACGTTCACGCTCGGTCTGAATGTGTTCGCCGACATTCTGTTCTCCAGCCACGGACCTGAGAAGGCCGGCTACGAGATCGCCGTGCAGGAGGAAATGACCGGTGAGGCACAGGCCGCGCCGGCCGCGGTTCCGCTCGCGCAGCTGCTCGCCGCCGCCAGCCCGGAGAAGGGCGAGGCCCAGGCCAAGAAGTGCGCCGCCTGCCACAATTTCGTGGAAGGCGCCGGCGCCAAGGTCGGTCCGGACCTCTATGGCATTGTCGGCCGCCCCGTGGCGAGCGCCGAGGGCTTCGCCTATTCCGCGGCGATGAAGGCCCATGGTGGCACCTGGACGTTCCAGGACCTCAGCGACTTCATCAAGAATCCGAAGGCCGACATTCCCGGCACGGCGATGGGCTTTGCCGGTATCGCCAAGGACACCGACCGCGCCGACCTGATCGCCTATCTCAACACGCTCTCGCATAGCCCGCTGCCGCTGCCCTCGCCGGAGGCGACGCCCGCCGCTGCCGAGCCCGCCGCCACCCAGCCGGCGTCCGGCGAGACGGGCGGCAATGTTCCGCCGCCGGCTGGCTCCGCCGCGCCCGCCACCACCGTTCCGGCTCCCGCGCCCGCCGCTCCGGCGCCTGAGGCGACCCCGGCTCCGGCCGCTCCGGCCCCGGCTGCCCCTGCGCCCGAAGCGGCTCCGGCAGCTCCCGCTCCGGCAGAACCGGCTCCGGCCCAGCCCGCTCCGGCGGCGCCGGCCACGCCCTGAGATGCGCGCCCCACGGGGCGCGGCTTTCACGATCACGTCAGGCCGGCGGCGCTTTGCGTCGCCGGCCTTATTCTTTTCCGGACTGACCTCTTCTTATTCGACGCCACTGTTCATAATCCGTCGCGAGGACCCGAACGGTCCCGCCTTCCGACGTGCCAGAGGGATGAAAGCGCATGATCCGTCTCCGCCGCCCCGACCGCCCCGCCGCCTCCGGCCGGCGTCCTCCGGCATGGAACGGCACGCTGGCGCGGTCGCTCGCCGTTGCTTTGCTCGGCATCGGCCTTGCCGGTCCGGTACTGGCGCAGGAGGCGGCTCCTGCCGCTCCCTCCGCATCGACGGCAAGTGCCGGCGAGTGGAAGCACGGCCTCTCGTTGATGGGCGAGCCGAAGTATCCGGCCGGCTTCAAGCATTTCGACTATGTGAACCCCGACGCGCCGAAGACCGGCCTGCTGCGGCTCGCGATCGACGGCACCTTCGATTCGTTGAACGACATTCCGCCGCGGGGGCTGGACGCGGCTGGGCTTACGCAGATCTACGACACGCTCATGACCTCGTCCTTCGACGAGGTGGCCACCCAGTACGGCCTGATCGCGGAAGGCGTGCGCTATCCCGCCGATTACTCTTCCGTCACCTACCGGCTGCGGCCGGAGGCGAGATGGCATGACGGCCAGCCTATCACCGCCGAGGACGTGGTGTGGTCTTTCGAGCAACTGGTAAAGAATGATCCCTCCCGGGCGTACTATTACAGCCATGTGAAGGGCGCCGCCGTCTCCGGCGAGCGCGAGGTGACCTTCACCTTCGACCAGGCGGGGAACCGCGAACTGCCGCAGATCGTCGGCGAGATGCGGGTCATGCCCAAGCACTGGTGGACCGGCACGGACGCCAACGGCAAGGCTCGCGACATCAGCCAGGGCACGCTGGAAGTGCCGCTCGGCTCCGGCCCGTACAAGATCAAGCAGGTTCAGCCCGGTCGCTCCATCACCTATGAGCGGGTGCCGGATTATTGGGCCAAGGACCTGCCGGTGAACATCGGCACCGATAATTTCGCCGAGCTGCGCTACGAGTATTTCCGTGATTCAACGGTGAGGCTCGAGGCCTTCAAGGGCGACCAGTATGATTTCCGCGTGGAATCCTCGGCCAAGGACTGGGCCACCGCCTATAATTTTCCGGCGGTGAAGGAAGGCAAGGTCGTGCTGGAGGAATTCCCCGATCGAGCCTTCGGCCTTATGCAGGCCTTCATTCCCAATCTGCGGCGCGAGAAGTTCCAGGACCAGCGGGTGCGCCGCGCGCTCAATCTCGCGCTCGACTTCGACGGCATGAACCGCACCCTGTTCTTCGGCCAGTACAAGCGCACCTCGAGCTATTTCCAGAACACCGAGCTAGCCTCCTCCGGCCTGCCGCAGGGGCTGGAACTGGAGCTTCTGGAGAGCGTGCAGGACAAGATTCCCGCCAGCGTCTTCACCACGCCCTACACCAACCCGGAAGGCTGGAGCGAGGGGCTGCGGCGCGGCAATCTGCGTGAGGCGACGAACCTGCTTAAGCAGGCGGGCTATGAGGTGAAGGACGGCAAGCTGGTGAACGCCAAGGGCGAGCCCTTCACGATGGAAATCCTGATCGCCGATCCCGCCTTCGAGCGTGTCGCGCTGTTCTACAAGCCGAGCCTGGAGCGCCTCGGCATCACCGTGAACGTCCGACAGGTCGATGCGTCGCAGTATATCAATCGGCTGCGCGCCCGCGACTACGACATGATCATCTCGAGCTGGGGCCAGTCGCTGTCGCCCGGCAACGAGCAGCGCGACTTCTGGGGCTCTGCCGCCGCTGATCGCGATGGATCGGGCAACCATGCCGGCATCAAGGATCCCGGCATCGACGCGCTGATCGAGAAGGTGATCTACGCCAAGAACCGCGAGGAGCTGGTCGCCGCCACAAAGGCCCTCGACCGTGTGCTGCTGGCGCATGATTATGTGGTTCCCGCTTGGCATTATCCCAACACCCGCACCGCGCGCTGGAACCGCTTCAGTCACCCTGAGACCCTCCCGAAGTACTCATTCGGCTTTCCCACCATCTGGTGGTGGGACGCGGAGAAGGCGGCCAAGACCGGGGCGGCACGATGAGCGGACCGCTGTCGGCCTCACTCTCCCGCCGTGCCGTGCTGGCCCTGGGCGCCGGCGCGGTGATGCTGCCCTGGCTCGGTCATCGGGTGGTGGCACAGCCGGCGCCCGGCGCGCCCAGTGCCGCGCCGGCCGCGGCTCTCGGGCCGGAGCGCCACGGCCTCTCCATCTTCGGCGATCTGAAATACCCCGCCGATTTCGCCCATTTCGACTATGTCGACCCCGCCGCGCCCAAGGGCGGCACGTTCTCGCAGATCGGCCCCACCATCGCCTTCAACCAGTCGTTCCAGACCTTCAACACGCTGAATGGCTACATCCTCAAGGGCGATGCGGCGCAGGGCGTCGCGCTGCTCTTCGACACGCTGATGGCGCGCGCCTATGACGAGCCGGACGCGCTCTACGGGCTGGTGGCGCAGAGCGTCGCCGTGTCGGAGGACGGCACGCTCTACCGCTTCCGCCTGCGCCCGCAGGCGCGTTTCCATGACGGCTCGAAGCTCACCGCCGAGGATGTCGCCTTCTCGCTCATCCTGCTGAAGGAAAAGGGCCATCCCATCATCGCGCAGAATCTGCGCGATCTCGTGAGCGCGCAAGCGGAGGGCGAGGAGGTCGCGGTGCTGCGCTTCGCGCAGACGCGGGCGCGCGATGTGCCGCTGTTCGCCGCTTCGCTGCCGATCTTCTCCAAGGCCTATTACAGCGCCCATCCCTTCGACGCGAGCACGCTGGACGTGCCGCTCGGTTCCGGCCCCTACCGTGTCGGCCCGTTCGAGGTCGGCCGTTACATCGAGTATCGCCGCGACCCCGCCTATTGGGGCAACGAGCTGCCGGTGAATGTCGGCGTGAACAATTTCGACGTGCTCCGTTACGAGTATTTTCGCGACCGTGAGGTCGGCTTCGAGGCGTTCAAGGCGCGGGCCTATCTGTTCCGGCAGGAATTCACCGCGCGCAGCTGGGCCACGGGCTATAATTTCCCGGCGCTGAACGAGGGCAAGGTGAAGCGCGAGATCCTGCCCGATCGCACGCCCTCCGGGGCGCAGGGCTGGTTCCTCAACCTGCGCCGGCCGAAATTCGCCGATCCGCGCGTGCGCGAGGCGCTATCCTACGCGTTCGATTTCGAGTGGACCAACAAGAACCTGATGTTCGATGCGTATAAGCGCACGACATCCTTCTTCGAGAATTCCGACCTGGAGGCGGAAGGCCCGGCCGGGCCGGACGAAGTGGCGCTGATCGAGCGCATCGCCGACCGGCTGACGCCCGAGGACATCGCCGTGCTCAAGGCCCCGCCCTGGAGCCCGCCGGTCTCTGACGGCTCCGGCCAGGACCGCGCTTTGCTGCGCAAGGGCACGCAGCTGCTGCGCGAGGCCGGCTGGAGCATCCAGGGCGGGCGGCTGGTGGACGGCCAGGGCAACGGGCTTTCCATCGAATTTCTCGACGACGAGAACGGGCTGGAACGCCACACCGCGCCCTTCATCAAGAATCTCAAGCTGCTCGGCATCGAAGCGCATTTCCGCCTGGTCGATTCGCCGCAATATCAGCGCCGGCTCAACGATTTCGACTTCGACACCACGGTGCGGCGCTTCTCCGTCTCCACCGTGCCGGGCGAATCGCTGCGCAATTATTTCGGCTCGGCGGCAGCCTCCATTCCGGGCTCCAACAACCTCTCCGGCATCGCCGATCCGGTGGTCGATCTGCTGATTGAAGAAGTGATCGCGGCGCCGACGCGCGATCAACTGCGCACCGCCTGCCGCGTGCTCGACCGGCGCCTGCGGGCCGGGCGCTACTGGGTGCCGCAATGGTACTCGGCCGAGTTCCGCATCGCCTTCTGGGACGAGTTCGGCTGGCCGAGCGCCCCGCGCCCGACCTATTCCCGCGCCATACCGGACATCTGGTCGCCGCGGATGCGGTCGGCCGGGTGAGCCTGCCAGACCCATGGTCGCGCATGAACGGACGTTAAGTTGACGCGGCCCCGGCCGCCCGCCACCTTGGACCCGCCTCGCGGAGAAACCCGACCGAATGCTCGCCTATATCGTCCGACGCATCGCGCTGATGGTGCCGACCGTGATCGGCATCATGCTGATTTCCTTCGTCGTGGTGCAATTTGCGCCCGGCGGGCCGGTGGAGCGGATGATCGCCGAGCTGACGGGGCAGGGGAGTTCGGCCACCGCCCGCATCTCCGGCAGCGGCGGCGATTTTGGCGGCATGCCGCAGAGTGCGCCGGGTGGGGATCCCGTCTCCTCGAAATATCGCGGCGCGCAGGGGCTGGACCCCGCTTTCATCAAGGAACTGGAGCGGCAATTCGGTTTCGACAAGCCGGCGCATGAGCGCTTCTTCAAGATGATGTGGGACTATGCCCGCTTCGATTTCGGCCGGTCCTATTTCCGCGATGTCTCGGTGGTCGACCTCGTCATCGAGAAAATGCCGGTGTCCATTTCGCTCGGCTTGTGGATGATGCTGATCAGCTACGGAATCTCCATCCCGCTGGGCATAGCCAAAGCCGTGCGCGACGGCTCGCGCTTCGACATGTGGACCTCGGCGGTCATCGTCGTGGGCTATGCGATACCGGGCTTCCTCTTCGCCATCCTGCTGGTCATCCTGTTCGCCGGTGGCTCGTTCTTCTCCTGGTTCCCGTTGCGCGGGCTGACCTCCGACAATTGGGAGCAGCTTTCGCTGACCGGAAAGATCCTCGATTATTTCTGGCACTTGGCTTTGCCCATCACCGCCATGGTGCTCGGGGCCTTCGCGACCACCGCCTTGCTGACCAAGAATTCCTTCCTCGACGAGATCAGGAAGCAATATGTCGTTACCGCGCGGATGAAGGGGCTCTCCGAACGGCGCGTGCTTTACGGCCACGTCTTCCGTAACGCGATGCTGATCGTCATCGCCGGCTTTCCCGGCGCCTTCGTCGGGGCCTTCTTCACCGGCTCGCTGCTGATCGAGACCATCTTCTCCCTCGACGGTCTCGGCCTTCTCGGTTTCGAGAGCGTGCTCAACCGCGACTATCCCGTGGTGTTCGCCAATCTCTACATCTTCTCGCTGGTGGGGCTGGTGGTGAACCTCATTTCCGACCTCACCTATACATGGGTCGATCCGCGCATCGACTTCGACACGCGGGACGTCTGAACATGGACGCCAACGCCGCCGTGCCGACCGAGACCGCCGCCCCCACCGTGCCGCGCCGCCCGTGGCTGTCGCCGCTGAACCAGCGCCGCCTCGCCAATTTCAAGCGCAACCGGCGCGGCTGGTGGAGTTTCTGGATCTTCTCCGTGCTGTTCATCCTCAGCCTCGGCGCGGAGTTCATCGCCAACGACAAGCCGTTTCTCGTGGAATATGACGGCGGCTATTATTTCCCCGGCCTCGTCGCGTATCCGGAGACCACCTTCGGCGGCGATTTCGAAACCGAGGCGGACTACCGCGACCCCTATCTGCAGAACCTGATCCGTGAGAAGGGCGGCTGGATGGTGTGGCCGCCGATCCGCTACTCCTACTCCACCCATAATCTCGACCTGCCGACGCCGGCCCCTTCGCCCCCGACCTGGATGCTGACCGAGGCGCAATGCGCGCCCGTCGTGGAGAAGCTCGGCCGCACCGGCGGCTGCAACGCGCTGGAGTGGAACTGGCTCGGTACGGACGATCAAGGCCGCGACGTGCTGGCCCGGCTGATCTACGGTTTCCGCCTGTCGGTGCTGTTCGGCCTGATCCTCACGCTGATCTCGTCCGTCGTCGGCGTGGCGGCCGGCGCGGTGCAGGGCTATTTCGGCGGATGGACCGACCTGATCTTCCAGCGGTTCATCGAGATATGGACCGCCATTCCGGCGCTCTATCTTCTGCTCATCATCTCCTCCATCCTCGCCCCCGGCTTCTGGGTGCTGCTCGGCATTCTGCTGCTGTTCTCCTGGGTGGCGCTGGTGGGGCTGGTGCGGGCGGAGTTCCTGCGCGCGCGCAACTTCGAATATGTGCAGGCGGCGCGGGCGCTTGGCGTTTCCAACGCGGTGCTGATGTGGCGGCACATGCTGCCCAACGCGATGGTGGCGACGCTGACCATGCTGCCCTTCATCGTCTCCTCCTCGGTGATGACGCTCACCGCGCTGGACTTTCTCGGCTTCGGCCTGCCGCCCGGCTCGCCTTCGCTCGGAGAGTTGCTGGCGCAGGGCAAGGCCAATGTGCAGGCGCCCTGGCTTGGCCTCACCGGCTTCTTCACCCTCGCCATCATGCTGAGTCTGCTCATCTTCATCGGCGAAGCCGTGCGCGACGCCTTCGACCCGCGGAAGACCTTCCAGTGAGCGAAACGCCGTTGAACGACGCCCCCCTCCTCTCCGTCCGCGATCTCTCCGTTGCCTTCGCCCAGGCCGGGCGGTCGACGCTGGCGGTGGATCGCGTGTCTTTCGATGTCCGCCGCGGCGAGACGGTGGCTCTGGTGGGCGAGAGCGGGTCGGGCAAGTCGGTCACCGCGCTCTCCATCCTCAAGCTGCTGCAATATCCCGCTGCCAGCCACCCCTCCGGCGAGGTGCTGTTCCAGGGCGAGAATCTGCTCGCCATGGAGGAGCGCGAGATTCGCAGGGTGCGCGGCAACGACATCACCATGGTGTTCCAGGAACCCATGAGTTCGCTCAACCCGCTGCACACGGTGGAACAGCAGATCGCCGAAATCCTGTTCCTGCATCGCGGCATGCGCGGGCCGGCGGCGCGGGCGCGGGTGATCGAACTGCTCACCGAGGTCGGCATTCCCGAACCCGAGACCCGGCTCGGCTCCTATCCGCACCAGCTCTCCGGCGGCCAGCGCCAGCGTGTGATGATCGCCATGGCGCTCGCCAATGAGCCCAAGTTGCTCATCGCCGATGAGCCCACCACCGCGCTCGACGTGACCGTGCAGGCGCAGATCCTCAAGCTGTTGAAGGAACTGCAGCGGCGGCTCGGCATGGCGATGCTGTTCATCACCCATGATCTTGGCATCGTGCGCAAGATCGCCGACCGGGTCTGCGTGATGAATCACGGCCGCATCGTCGAGGAGGGGCTCGTTGGCGAACTCTTCGCCCATCCCCGCCATCCCTATACGCAGGCGCTGATCGCCGCCCAGCCACGCGGCAATCCCGCCTCGCCACATCCCGAGGCGCCGGTGGTGCTGGAGACCACGGGCCTGAAGGTCTGGTTTCCGATCAAAGCCGGGGTGATGCGCCGCACCGTCGGCCACATCAAGGCGGTGGATGGCATCTCGGTTGAAATCCGGCGCGGCGAGACGCTGGGCGTGGTGGGCGAGAGCGGCTCGGGCAAGACCACGCTCGGCCTCGCTTTGCTGCGGCTGATCTCCAGCGAGGGGCCGATCGTGTTCATGGGCGATCCCATCGACCGGCTCGGTTTCAAGCAGATGCGCGCGCGCAGGCAGGCGATGCAGGTGGTGTTTCAGGACCCGTTCGGCTCGCTCAGCCCCCGCATGTCGGTGGCCGACATCATCGGCGAGGGGCTGCGCGTGCACCACCCGAAGCTGTCTGCCGACGAGCGCGACGACCGCGTCGTCGCCGCGCTCACCGATGTGGGCCTGGATCCCGAGGCGCGGCACCGCTATCCCCACGAATTCTCCGGCGGCCAGCGCCAGCGCATCGCCATTGCCCGCGCCATCGTGTTGGAGCCCTCCTTCGTCGTGCTGGACGAGCCGACCAGCGCGCTCGACATGATCGTCCAGGCGCAGATCGTCGACCTTCTGCGGGATCTGCAGACGCGGCGGGGCCTGACCTATCTGTTCATCAGCCATGATCTGCGCGTCGTCGCGGCTCTGGCCTCGCGGGTCATGGTGATGAAGGGTGGCGTGGTGGTGGAGGAGGGGCCGGCGGCCGACCTCTTCGCCCAGCCGAAGACCGCTTACACGCGGGCCCTGTTCGCCGCGGCCTTCGACATGGAGACGGCGCCGCTATGAGCGGGAAAGCCAAGGCCGGTGACCTCGCGGATCGGTCCATCGCCCTCGACCTGACCGAGCCGGAGAGTGTGGGGACGGGCTTCCGCCCCTATCACCGTTTCATCGCCACCTTTGCCGGGGCGGGTGGGACGCCGCTGCGCCAACGGAGGGACATTCTGCGCGTCGGTCCGGTGGTCGGGCTGCTGGCCTATGATCCGGCGGCGGCGTGCTTCGTGCTGATCCGCCAGTTCCGCCTCGGGGCGGAGCTAGCAACCGGGCAGGGGGAGTTGGTCGAGATCGCCGCCGGCCTCATCGATCCCGGAGAGGATGCGGAAGCGGCGGCCCGGCGCGAGTGCATGGAAGAGATCGGCGTCGCCCCCCGCGCCCTGCTGCCGATGGCGCATTTCCTTCCCAGCCCCGGCGTGACGGACGAGCACGCCACGATCTATCTCGGGCTGGTCGATTCGGCTGATGTGCCCGACATCGCCGGCGAGCCGGGCGAGACCGAACTGACCCTGCCGTTTCTGGTGCCGGTGGACGAGGCGCTGGCGGCGCTTTCCGCCCCGGCTCCCGCCCCCGTCGCCAATGGCTTCGTGCTGATCGCCCTGCAGTGGTTCGCGTTGAACCGGGCGCGGGTGGAGGCCTTCGTGGCGGCGAACGTGCTCTAGAGACGGCGGACGTTGCGCAGCGGTGTGCCACTGGCCTCGATGCGGGCAAGCGCCGGTCCCAGCGGTTCGCGCACCACGGACATGAAATGCGCGGTGGCGTGCAGCAGAGTCGCGCCATCCTCGACAAGGCCGACATGGCCGGGCCAGTAGAGCAGATCGCCGCGCCGCAGCGCGCTGAGATCGCCGGAGAACGCCACTTCAACCCCCACCGCCTTTTCCTGCATGTCGGTGTCGCGCGGGCAGGCATGGCCGCAGGCGGTGAGCGCCGCCTGCACCAGGCCGGAACAGTCCAGCCCCAGGCTGGAGCGCCCGCCCCAGAGATAGGCGGCGCCGAGATAGCGGGCGGCGACGGCGACAACATCCGCCTCGAAGGCATCGACAGGCGCGAGATGGTCGGCGACGACGAAGCCGCCCTCGGCCGTCACCGCGAAACGGCCTCGTTCGCCCGTGACGACGAGACGGCTGCCGAAGGAGAGCAATTCGCCGGGAGGTAGCTTAATCGAGGGGCCGGGGAACACCGGCGTGCGCAGCGCGCTCACCTTGTGCGTCGGCGCCGGACCGGCCGGCGCGAGCGCCTCGGCCGGCAGCCAGCCGACATAGGAATCCGCGTCGAGCTGGCCCCAGGCCCAGCCCTCGCCGGTGGTCTCATAGACCGTCACCGCCTCGCCATGGAGCGCTTCCGTGGTCAAGGGCGCCAGCGGGTCGGGCGTGGCGCGCACCGGCGCGGTCGGCCGGCTGACGCGGTGCCGAGTGCCGTCGACAAAGCGCTCCGCCGTCACCACGCCCTGGAGATGGCGCGCGGCGAGGTCGGGCCGGGCGGGGGTGAGGCGGGGGTCGAAAGTCACAGGACGCTCCTGCGCGAGGTGAGGCGAGGTTCAGCGTGGCAGGGCACGGGCGGTGGCGACGACGAGATCGCCGAGCCGTTCGAGATAGAGCGCGCCTTCCACCGTACGCTGGATGATGACATTACGTCGATCCGCCTCGTCCCGCCGGCGGGAGACAAGACGCAGCTGGCCCATCGTGTCGAGCGCGCGGGTAATGACGGGCTTGGTGACGCCCAGCCGGGCGGCGAGACCGCGTACCGTATGCGGCGGCGCTTCCAGATAGACACTGAGCAGGATGGCGAGCTGGCGCTGGCTGAGATCGGGCGCGTCGTCGTGCACCTGCGCGAGGGAAAGCTCGTGCAGGAGACGCAACGCCTGCGATGGACGCAGCTCGACCGCCATTGGCCTGTCCCCGGATCCGCAATCGTTACGGCTGCGGATTGTTCCGGACTATGGCGGTTCGGCGCCGAAGAAACCATTAACACCCGCGCGAGCGGCGTTCCGATTCTGCCGCAGCGTCAGCCGTAGCGCTCGGCCAGCAGGGCGTCGAGGGCGCGGATGGTCTGCGCCTCGCCGCCTTCCGGTCGGCCGGGACGGGAGGAGGGGTTCCAGGCGAAGATGTCGAGGTGCAGCCACGCCCCGGCGCGGGAGACGAAACGCTGCAGGAACAGCGCGGCGGTGATCGAGCCGGCGAAGCCGCTGCCGGGGGCGTTGTTCAGATCGGCGATCTTGCTGTCAAGCATTGAGGCATAGGGCTGCCATAGCGGCATCCGCCAGGACGGGTCGGCCTCCGCCGCGCCATGGCGGGCAAGGTCGGCGGCCAGCGGCTCGTCATCGGTATAGGCCGGCGGCAGCTGCGGCCCCAGCGCGACGCGGGCGGCGCCGGTGAGGGTGGCGAAGTCGATCAGCAGTTCAGGTGCTTCCTCATCGGCCAGGCTGAGCGCGTCGGCGAGGATCAGGCGGCCTTCGGCGTCGGTGTTGCCGATCTCGACGGTGAGGCCCTTGCGCGAGGGGAATACGTCGCCGGGGCGGAAGGCGGAACCGTCAATGGCGTTCTCCACCGCCGCCACGATCAGCCGCAGACGCAGCTTGAGCCCACGCGCCATGATCATCTGCGCGAGGCCGATGGCGTTGGCGGCACCGCCCATGTCCTTCTTCATCAGCAGCATGCCGCTCGACGGCTTGATATCGAGCCCGCCCGTGTCGAAGGCGACGCCCTTGCCGACCAGCGTCACCTTGGGCGCGCTTGGCTCGCCCCACGAAAGGTCGATGAGGCGGGGCGCGCGCGGAGAGGCACGGCCGACGGCATGGACCAGTGGGAAATTGGCGGCCAGCAGATCGTCGCCGGTGGTCACCTTCACCTGCCCGCCAAAGCGCGAGGCGAGGGTGCGCACCGCCGCCTCGATTTCGGCGGGGCCGAGGTCGTTGGCGGGGGTGTTGACGAGGTCGCGGGTCAGCGTCACCGCCTCGGCGGTGCGGCGTAGATACGTCTCGTCGGTGCCTTCGGGCACAACGAGCCGCACATCGGCGCCCGCACGCTTGCCGTAGCGGGTGAAGCGATAGCCGCCGAGCAGGAAGCCGAGGGCTGCCAGCCGGGGATCGACGGGGGCATGGGCGATGACATAGTCGCCGGCCGGCAGCGCGGTGGCGAGCTTGCCGAAGCTGAACGGGTCGCGCGGGGCGCCGTCGCAGCCGAACAGGACGCCAGCGATGGCGCCATCGGCCGCCGGCAGCACCAAGAGCGATCCGGCCTCGGCCTTGAAGCCGGTGGCCTCGCCGAAGGCGAGGGCCGGCGCCGGCAGGCCGCTCGCCACCTCCCGCCAGTTCTGCGGCGTGACGCACCAGATCGGACGGGGAGTGCGCGCTTCATCGGCACGGATCAACTGGGCGCCCATTCGCTGTGCTCTCCGCAAGAATGTCAGGCGACGGCGAGTTCGAACGCGCCGTTTTCAATGAGATAGACCGCCCCCTGGCGCACCGGAAGCTCCACCGCCTGGGCCGGCGGCATGCCGGCGAAGGCGTGCAGCATGGCGCGCACCACGCCGCCATGGGTCACCACCACCGCATCGCCGGTGAGTTCGGCAACGGCTTCCAGCACACGCGTCGAAAGCTCGGCATAGCTCTCGCCACCGGGGGGAGAGAAATTCCACGGATCGGCATCGCGGGCGGCAAGGCTCACCGGGTCGCGGCGGCGCAGTTCCGGCCAGGTGGAGCCTTCCCAGCGGCCGAAGGTGATTTCGCGCAGGCGGGCATCGCGGCGGAAGGCATCCGGCGGCAGGCCGAGTTCGGCGCGCAGGATCGCCATGGTTTGCGCGGCACGGCTGAGCGGGCTCGCGACGAAGTCGAGATGGCGCGCGCCGCCGCTGAGACGTTCCACCACCCGCGCCGTCTCCGCCGCCTGCTCGCGGCCAAGATCGTTCAGCGGGATGTCATGCGAGCCTTGAAGGCGGCCGGCGAGATTCCAGTCGGTCTCGCCATGCCGAACGAGAAAGATGCGTCGGGTCATTTGGAAGGCAGGCTCACGACATGCGTGTAGCTGATCCGCTTGAACGGGTAGGAAACCCGCAGCGTCACCGTGGAGCCGGCGGGGGCGCGGCCCTTGGACGTGACGAGCACGCCGCCCACGGTGCGACCCACGCAGCGATGGGAGCCACCATCGACGCCGGTGGCGGTGAATTTGCCGATGCTGAAGTTCAGCTTCACGCCGGGCGGTGCAGAAAGCACTTTCACCTGCGGGGCCTGAGTCATCTGGCACAGCGAATCGGCTGAGCCGGCCGCGAACAGCACCGGCCCCTGGCGCCCGCCGGTGAGATAGCCGCGCCGATCCCGGTCGTCGCGTCCGTCGCTGGGGCTGACATAGCCGGGGAAGATGGCGCCGCCGAAGCCGAAGATGCGGTTGATCAGCGGATATTGCTGGAAGGTCGGCGGCACGCCGCTGTCCTGCGCGTCCGGCGGGGGAACATAGGGCAGGTTTGAGAGCCCCGAGCCCGGCGGCGGGTTGACGATGATCGGCCCGGACTGCGCCGCTGCCGGCTGGGCGCTGGCGAGGGCAAACACCAGCGCCCCGGCCGCGAGCGCGGGCCGGGCGTGGCGGAAGAGCGATATCAGGCGGGCCTTCATCATGGCGCGTGCTCCGCTGGGGGGTCGGCTCAGTCCCGGTCGAGGGTGAGGTCGGGTGCGTCCGGGTTCTTCATGCCGACGATATGATAGCCGGCATCGACGTGATGCACCTCGCCGGTGACGGCGCGGCCGAGATCGGAGAGCAGATACATCCCCGTGTCGCCCACTTCGTCGATGGTGACGGTGCGGCGCAGCGGGGCGTTGAGCTCGTTCCACTTCAGAATATAGCGGAAATCGCCGATGCCGGAGGCCGCCAGCGTCTTGATGGGTCCGGCGGAAATGGCGTTGACGCGAATGTTCTTCGGGCCGAGATCGGCGGCGAGATAGCGCACGCTCGCCTCCAGCGCCGCCTTGGCGACGCCCATCACATTGTAATGCGGCATCCACTTCTCGGCGCCGTAATAAGTGAGGGTGAGCATGGAGCCGCCATTGGTCATCAGCTTCTCCGCGCGCTGGGCGACGGCGGTGAAGCTGTAGCAGGAGATCAGCATGGTCTTGCTGAAATTCTCCGCCGTGGTGTCGACATAGCGGCCGTCGAGCTCGTTCTTGTCCGAGAAGGCGATTGCATGGACGAGGAAGTCCAGCCCGCCGAGCTGACGCTCCGTCTCGGCGAAGACCGCGTCGATGGTGGCGGGGTCGGTGACGTCGCAATGGCCGACAATGGTCGCGTCGAGCTCGGCGGCGAGCGGCTCGACACGCTTGCGCAGTGGTTCGCCCTGATAGGTGAGGGCGAGTGTCGCCCCCTGCGCGTGGGCCGCCTTCGCAATGCCCCAGGCAATGGAGCGATTATTCGCCACTCCCATCACCAGGCCGCGCTTGCCGCTCATCAATCCGCCCGATGCCATGCTCGTCACGATGCTCCGTACCGTTGCCCGTCTTTCCGGGCGCAGGTTCCTATCGCACAGCAGCAAGACCCGCTCAAGCGAGCGGTCGCGCGCGAGGGGGACGCGCAGGCGGCAGAGCTCAGCCCGTGCCGTCGCGCCGCTTGCGCATCAGTTCTTCCAGCTGCGGGTCCGGCGCCTCCGGCAGCATGATCCGCATGGTGGCGAGCAGATCGCCAAAGCCGCCATCCGCCTTGGGCAGGCCCTTGCCGCGCAGGCGGAAGGTGCGGCCCGACTGGGTATGCGCGGGCACGTTGAGCGAGACCTCGCCGCCCAGCGTGGGCACCCGTACCTTGCCGCCCAGCACCGCATCGGCGAGCGGCAGCGCCACATCGGTGCGCAAATCCGTACCCTCGATGCGGAAATGCCGGTGCGGGGCATAGGCCACCACCACATAGGCATCGCCCGGGGCGCCGCCGAACGGACTCGGCTCGCCCTGTCCCTTCAACCGCATGCGGTGACCTTCGACGGCCCCGGCAGGAATCTTCACCTCGACCACGCGGCCATTGGGCAGGTGGACCTTCACCGACCCGCCTTCGACAATGCGCTCCAGCGCCACCGGCACGGTGATGTCGACATCCCCGCCGCGCGGGGTTTCTCCCCCTGCGCCGCGTCCCCGGCCGCGCCCGCCAAGGCCGCCGAGAATATCGGCGATCACGTCGTCGAAGCCGCCGGCGTCATGCGGGCCATGGCCGGAGCGGCGGGCGCCCTCGGGGCCGAACGAGAAGCTCTCATACGCGGAATCGCCCGGCGGGGGGCGACGGAAGCCGCGCCCGAAGCCGCCGCCGGGGAAGCCCTCGAAGCCGCGCGGCTTGCCTTCGGCGTCGATCTCGCCACGATCGAACTGGCCACGCTTCTCCACATCGGAAAGGATTTCGTGCGCGGCGTTCAGCTCGGCGAATTGATCCTGCGCCTTCGGGTTGTCCTTGTTGGCGTCGGGATGCAGCTTCTTGGCGAGCTTGCGGAAGGCTCGCTTGATTTCGTTCTGGTCGGCGTTACGGGCCACGCCGAGAATGTCATAGGGATCGCGCATGAATGGTAATCTCGTCCGGCGGTTCCGGCTTCCCTCCATGTAGGGAGGGTGTTGCGGGGATGCAACGGCTCCGCGGGCCCGCAGGTGCAGAGATCGCCGCGCGAAAGGCTTAGCGGTCGAGCAGGCGGGCCTGGTCGACCTTCCAACCGCTTTTGCCCGCGCGGCAGGCCTCGCCCTGAAGCCAGTCTTCCTGTTTCTCGCGCACGAAGCTCATGAGGAATTCACGGCATTTGCCGTCGTCGCCCGTTGCGCCGAGCGGCGTCACCGTGCCGCGCGTGGCGCTGGCATAGTTCTCCCAGGGCACGCTGGGGGCTGCCTGCTTCTCGCGCAGCGCCTCGGCGAGGGCGGTGCGGGCGGCGGCCCAGTCATCGGGGTTAATGCCTTTCGGTACTGGCTCGCGGGCGTAGGCGCTGGGCGTCACCGAGCCGGTCGCCAGCGTGTCGAGGTCTGGCCCGGTGGCGCAGCCGGCGACCAGAAGCGCCGCGCCGACCAAAGTCAGCATGCTGGGTGCTGTGCGGAATGATGCCGGAAGCGTATATGGAGGACGCGCGCTGTCCCGTTCGCGCGCCGCCTGCTCTCGCCACCTGTGGAACGTTGCCATGGGTCCCGTGCTCGACCGTCCGAAGTTGTCGTTATGGAAGCGTCCGAACAGTTAACATCCGGTGATTTCACCGCTGCCACCGAGCCTTTCCTGCTGTTCGAGGAATGGTTTGCGCAGGCGAAGGAGAGCGAACCCAACGACCCCAACGCCATGGCGCTCGCCACCGTGGACGCCGACGGCCTGCCGGATGTGCGCACGGTGCTGCTGAACCAGCGCGACGCACGCGGCTTCGTGTTCTTCACCAATACCGGCAGCGCCAAGGGCCGTGAGCTTGCCGCCATGCCCAAGGCGGCGGTGGTGTTTCACTGGAAGTCGCTACGCCGCCAGGTGCGCGTGCGCGGCCCGGTGGAGCAGGTGAGCGAGGCGGAGGCCGACGCCTATTTCGCCTCCCGTCCGCGCCTGTCGCAGATCGGCGCCTGGGCCAGCCAGCAGTCGCGGCCGATGGAAGGGCGCTTTTCCCTGGAGACGGCGGTGGCGAAGGTGACAGCGCAATACGCGCTCGGCACGGTGCCACGCCCGCCGCACTGGACCGGCTTCCGCATCCGCCCCCTGCAAATCGAATTCTGGCATGACCGGCCGTTCCGCCTGCATGATCGCGTCGTCTTCGCGCGCGAGACTGCCGAGGCGCCGGAATGGACCAAAACGCGACTTTACCCCTGATCGGCCTTTCCCTGGCGGCCTTGTCCCCTGACACCGCCCCGTCGCTGAGCTAGACATCGCCCATGAACAACCAGCCTCGCCGCACTCTCCTGCTCACCGGCGCCTCCCGCGGCATCGGCCACGCCACCGTCAAGCGGTTCTCCGCTGCCGGATGGCGCGTCATCACCTGTTCGCGCCACGCCTTCCCGGAAAACTGTCCCTGGGAGATGGGGCCGGAAGACCACATCCAGGTCGACCTGTCCGACCCCGCCGACACGCTGCGGGCGGTGGAGGAAATCAAGAATCGCCTGCCCGATGGCCAACTCCACGCGCTGGTGAACAATGCCGGCATCTCGCCCAAGGGCGCGGGCGGGGCGCGGCTCGGCACGCTGAACACGCCGGAGGAAGATTGGCGGCGCGTGTTCCAGGTGAATTTCTTCGCCCCCATCCTGCTGGCGCGCGGCCTGCTGGAAGAACTGAAGCGCACCCATGGCGCGGTGGTGAATGTCACGTCCATCGCCGGCTCGCGGGTGCATCCCTTCGCCGGGGCGGCCTATGCGACCTCCAAGGCGGCGCTGGCCGGCCTGACGCGCGAAATGGCGGCCGATTTCGGCCCGCTTGGCGTGCGCGTGAACGCTATCGCCCCCGGCGAGATCGATACCTCGATCCTCTCGCCCGGCACGGAGAAGCTGGTGGAGCAGATTCCCATGCAGCGGCTCGGCACGCCCGACGAGGTGGCCAAGATCATCTATGTGCTGTGCACCGAGACCTCGTCCTATCTGAACGGGGCGGAAATCCACATCAATGGCGGCCAGCACGTCTGAGTCGTGCCGGACATCCCGTCATCCCGGAAGGCGCCCGCCGGTCCGGGATGACGGCGCTACAGCCAGCGCTTCCACTTGAAGAACAGATACGGCACAACCGCCGCCGCCAGCATCCCCGCCAGCGCAAGCGGGTAGCCCCAGCGCTCGTCCAGCTCCGGCATGTGCTGGAAATTCATGCCGTAAACCGAGGCGATAAGCGTCGGCGGCATCAGCACCACCGAGAGCACCGCGAAAATCTTGATGATGTTGTTCTGCTCGATGCCGACCATGCCGAGCGTGGCGTCGAGCAGGAAGGTGATCTTGTTCCCGAGATAGGAAACATGGTCGTTCAGCGAGCCGACATCGCGCTGCATGCTCTTCAGCAGCGCGCGCTGTTCCTTGTCGAACCGCTGCGCCTCGCTCTCGGTGGACAGGAAGGTGACGAGGCGGCCCATCGACACGAGGCTCTCGCGCACCTTGGAGGCAAGATCGCCGCGCCGTCCCAGCAGTTTCAATATGGTGCGGAAGCGCCGGCTGTCGCTCGGCCGGTCCGTCGCCTCCTCGAACACCTGGCGCGACACGGCGTCGATATCGCCCGAGAGCCGCTCGATGATGTCGGCGGCGCGGTCGATGATGGTGTCGAGCATGATCAGCAGCAGCCGGTCGCCGCGTGTGCCGGGCGGGCAGGCACGGTCGAGCTTGGCCACGACGAGGCGGAACGGCGTCGGCTCGTCATAGCGTACCGTGGTGAGCCGGTTTCCGGCGAGGATGAAAGAGATTTCGGCCAGGGAAGGGCGTTCGCCGTCGCTGTTGCAGACGATGGAGCCAGTCATGTAGCGCGCGCCGTTCTCCACCCGCAGGCGGCTCGACGGCTCGATCTCGACCATTTCCTCCCGTGTCGGCACGGAAAGGCCAAGAGCCGCCTCGATGATCCGGTCCTCGCCCTCACAGGGGCGGAACAGGTCGACCCAGACGGCGTCCGCCGGCATGTCGTCCACGGTCCGTACGGAAACAGGGGCGAGCAGTCCGTCGCGGACGCAATAGGCAGTGATCATGGTTTCTCCGGCAGGGTCGCGGCGGCGCCGACCATGCTCTGGATCGCAGACACATGCCAGCCGGCCCTCCGCAAAAGGCGCAGGGCCGCACCATAGCCGTCATCGCGGCGCGAATCAGGCGAGCCTTGTCCAGTCCGGGCGCGCATCTGCGCAGCACCCGGAGAGGGGGCGGTTCGTCGTTCAGCGTCTCTGGGGGAAGAGGCGGCCTCAGGCCGCGAAATATTCTACGTCGCGAAGCGTGACGATTTTGGCTTCCGTATCATCGGTCCGCGCCGCGCCCGAAACGGGGGCATCGGATACCGTCTTCTTGGAGGAGGCGTAGCGGGCCGCAGCGGCAACCGCGGAAATGCCGATCTCGCGCCAATGCGCGCTCTGTTCGGCGCGGTCCCAGCGTTCGCTCGGTCGGGATTCGGGGGCGCGGCTCTGTTGGGCCGGGCTTTCTTCGTCGGTAGACATGACACTCTCCAGGTTGAACTCCCCGCCTTTGCGGGCGGTTGCCGACGAAGTGGGCGTCGACTGCGTCAAAAATATGCAAAGTCGCGGTCGGAGATAAGGCCTCTTGGCGCTTAGCCGGCTTCATCCCGGCATTTTGGACCTCTTCCAACGGAAGTGATGTTTTTTCGCAACAACTTATGGCGACGAACCGGTGGCAGTCATGTGGCCCCTTCAAGGCGGGTCCCACATGGGTTAATCGACGAACAGCGAGCGATTTGACGCGCATGGCGCGTGGCGGGATTCGGAGCTTTGGATATGGTTTTGCGCGGGGCGGCGGTGGTCCTGTTGGCGGTTCTTCTGGCGGCGTGCAGCAATGCGCAGCGCCAGCCGGCTCCCGAGGCGTCGCTGACGCCGCGGGACAAGAAGCTGCTGGCGGACGCACCCTACAAGAAGGTTCAGCCGCCGGAGATGTTCCAGCGTTCGATCGTCGACTATGCCGGCACTGAGAAGCCCGGCACGATCGTCGTCGATACCGACAAGAAGTTCCTCTATCTGGTCGAGGACAATGGCAAGGCGATCCGCTACGGCGTGACCGTCGGCGAAGAAGGCCTCGCCTTCAAGGGTGAAGCCAAGGTGGGCCGCAAGGCCGAATGGCCGACCTGGACCCCCACCCCGGAAATCAAGCAGCGCCTTGCCGGCATTCCGAACTTCGTCGGCCCCGGCCCGCACAATCCGATGGGTGCCCGCGCCCTCTATCTCTACCAGGGCAACAAGGACACGCTGTTCCGCATCCACGGCACCAACCAGCCGGAATATATCGGTTGGGCCATTTCCTCGGGCTGCATCCGCATGCTCAACGAGGACGTGATCGACCTCTACACCCGCGTGCCGCAGGGCGCGAACGTCGTCGTTCTCTGACGAACGCGACGGGTTCAAATGAAAAGGGCGCTGCCGCTGGCAGCGCCCTTTTTGTTTGTCGGTGCGGTGCTTTAGGAGCTTGCCGCCCGCCATTGCATCCGGAAGGGCGGGGCCCCGGCGCGCGGCCGGGGCCCCTTTACGTCAGGCCGCCAGCAGGTTCTCTCGCACGGCGTAGTCCAGCGTCTTGTCGAGCGCGCGGGTGAGGCGGTCGAACAATTCGTCGATCTCCGCCGGGGAGATGACCAGCGGCGGGCAGATGGTGACGGCGTCGCCGAACACGTTGCGCAGGATCAGCCCTTCCTGCTGGCAGAAGGCCACGCATTTGGCCGCCATGCCCAGCTTGGGGTCGAACTGGCGCTTGGTCTTCTTGTCCGCCACCAGTTCGACGGCGCCCACCAGACCCTTGCCGCGCGCCTCGCCCACCAGCGGGTGATCTTCCAGCGCGGCACGGCGGGCGTCGAACTGCGGGATCTTCGCCCGCACGCGCTCGAAAATGCTCTCGCGCTCGTAGATTTCCAGCGTCTTCACCGCCACGGCGGCGGCCACGGGATGGCCGGAATAGGTGTAGCCATGGCCGAAGCTGCCGAGCTTGCTGCTCTCGGTGAGCATCGCCTCATACATCAGTTCGGGCACCATCACCGCGCCGATCGGCTGGTAGGCCGAGGACAGAGCTTTGGCGACCGAGATCGAATCGGGCCGCATCTCCATCGCTTCGCTGCCGAAGGCGGTGCCGAGACGCCCGAAGCCGGTGATGACCTCGTCGCCGATGAAGAACACGTCGTACTTTTTCAGCACGGCCTGGATCTTCGGGTAGTAGGTCGCCGGCGGCACGATCACCCCGCCCGCGCCCATGACCGGCTCGGCTATGAAGGCGGCGACCGTCTCCGGTCCCTCGGCGATGATGAGGGCTTCGAGATCGGCGGCGAGGCGGGTGGCGAAATCTTCCTCGCTCTCGCCCGGCTCGGCCAGACGATAGTGATGCGGCGCAGTCGTGTGGCGGATACCCGCGATCGGCAGGTCGAAGTCATTATGGTTGCCGGCGAGGCCGGTCAGCGAGGCCGCGGCGATGGTCACGCCGTGATAGCCGCGCATGCGGGCGATGATCTTCTTCTTCTTCGGCCGGCCGAGCGCATTGTTCATGTACCAGACCAGCTTCATCTGGGTGTCGTTCGCCTCGGAGCCGGACGAGGTGAAGAACACCTTGGAGATCGGCACGGGCGCGATCTCCTTCAGCTTTTCCGCCAGTTCGATTGCGGGGTCGTGGCTCTTGCCACCGAAAATGTGGGTGAAGGGCAGCTTGCGCATCTGCGTCGCCGCCGCTTCGACCAGTTCTTCATTGCCGTAGCCGAGCGCCGTGCACCAGAGGCCGGCCATGCCTTCAAGATAGGGCTTGCCGTCGACATCGTGCACCCACACGCCCTTGCCGCGCTCCAGGATCAGCGGCCCGGTCTCGCGCACGGCGACAAGGTTGGTATAGGGATGAATCAGCGTCTCGACGTCGCGAGCCTGAAGATTGGTAAGCATGGCAGCTACTCCGCCGGCCGGGTGGAACCGTTCCCACCCTAGAGCGGCGACGCGCGCGCCGGAAGCCGGCCCTTGGTCGGAACCCCCGAACTATTGACTTGTGCCGGGGTTTTCGCGCCCGTTGGCGGCGGGCGGCGCCTCCTCATCCGCCCCTTCCGCAGCGTCTGTCGCGGCGGGCGCGTCCGGCTTACGCGGCGGGCTCGGCACCTTGGCCGTCGCTTCGGTCACCGCCCACTGGCACAGCACGGCCCCGCTGCGGCGCTCCGCCCGATCCACGTGCAGATGCTGCTCGTGATAGCCGTCCGAACCGGGGCCGAGGATGGTGGTGAAGTCGGCGCAGGCGCTGGCCTTGATCCGTTCCTGGAAGGCCACGGGCATGGCCGCGTCGCCGCTGCCGGGCATGGGGGCGCCGATGACGAAGCGCCGCCCGTCCTTGAGCACATAGCCCCGCGTGTCCATCGCATTGCCGCGCCCGTGCTCGCTGGTGCGGGCGCCGACAACGCGGTTGCGCGGACGGCATTGCTGCGAGCCGGCGACGAGTACGGTGTCGAGCGGCGCGCCGAGCGTTGCCACCGCAGGTTCGATCCCTTCGCGGACCCAGCGCGCCACAGCGGCAGCCATTTCGCAGCGCAGCGTCGCCGCCGGCTCCAGCGTCACCAGCCGCCCGTCCTTCATCCGTACGGCGGATAGGGAAACGCCCCGGTCCACCGTGCAGGCGGTGTTGGTGGCGGTCACCGCTACGGGCGTGAACACGCCGAGCGATTCGTTGGAGAGTTCCGGGCAGATGGTGGGCGCCGGCGCGCTTGCCGACGGCTCGGGGCGGCCGTCGGCGCGGCTGGAGCCGGCGGCGGCAGAGCGGCAAGGCGCGGCTCGGGTGATGGCGGGGGCAGGGGAACGGGAGCCGTCCCTATCGTCGCCTGGTCCGTCGCCGCCTTCTCCGCCGTTGGCTCGGCGGCGGCAGCTGATGATTCTGGGGCGGGCGGCCCAGCCGGCGCGGGTATCGCCGTCGCTGGCTCAGCGGTGGCTGCGGGCTCCGCCGGCGCGCCGCCTCGGCCTGGGCGGGGATCGCGCGGAGGTGAGGCGGGCGCCACCGCCACCGGGGGCACGGGCTCGGCAACCTTCGGGTTGGCCTCAGGCATCGACGTCGCCGGGGGCTCGGCGGCGATGTCGTGCGGGCGCGGCGGCGGCAGGGGAATGGCCGCTGCTTTGGCACGCGTCGCGTTGCGCGCGCGGGCCGGCCGGTCCGGCGCCACCCCCAGCCAGTCGCCCAATTGGCGGTTCACCGCTGTGCCGGCCTCGTCAATCGAGCGCTTGATTTCCTGCACTGGCTCGGCGGCGAGTGGCGCGGCGCCGGAAGCCAGTAGCGCCAGTCCCGCAATGCCGGACAGGGCGCTGCGGTGGGCGGATGGGAGCCGGGGAAAATCCATGCTATCAGGCCTCCATTGCCGGCTTGCCTGCCCGGACGAACTGGATTGCGACAGACTGTGAACGCTCCTCGCGGCATTCTGTTCGACAAGGATGGTACTCTTGTCGACTTCGACCACACTTGGGGACCGGCCGCCGGTGCTGTGATGCGGCGTCTGGCTGGCGCGGACGGTCAGACGTTGGAACGGCTGTTTGACGCGAGCCATTATGTCGCCGATGAGCGGCGCTTCCTTCAGACCTCGCCGCTCATCGCCGGGTCCTCGCGCCAATATGGGCCGCTCTGGGCCGACATCCTGGCGCGGGCAGCCGATGCAGACTTCTACGAACAGGTCGATCACCTGTTCTGCGAGGAAGGCTCGCGCTACCTCACCCCCATCGGCCGTCCTGCCGAAACGCTGGCGCGGTTGCATGCAGTTGGGTTGCCGCTCGGCATCGCCACCAATGACGCGGAGCCCAATGCGCGGCTGCAGGCCGACCGGCTCGGTCTCTCACCCTATCTCAGCGCGGTGTACGGGCATGATTCGGGCTATGGCTCCAAGCCCAACCCCGGGATGATCGACGCCTTCGCCGCGCTCACCGGCCTGCCGGCTTCCGCCATCGCGCTGGTCGGCGACACCCGGCACGATCTTGAGACCGCGCGGGCGGCGGGCGCGATGGCGATCCTTGTGCGTTGCGGGCCAGCGCCGGTGGACGACTTCGCGCATGAGGCCGATCTGGTGGTGGATTCGGTGGAGGAACTGGCCGCGCTGCTCCTCGGTGCGCACGCGGCCGGGCCGGCGGTGGCCTGAGACGGGCGGGGGGAGGGGCAGCGATGATCCGCCGGAGGCTCTACATCGAGGAACGCATGTCGCGGCTCGCCGTATGGAGCCTGCGCACCGCCATCTTCGCCTTCCCCGTCACCTTCATCGGCGCCGCGCTGTTCGCCACCGAGACCTTGGATTTCCGCAGCGCGCTCTACACCGTGCTGGCCGGCGTCGCGGTGGCGGTGCTCGCGCTGGTCCTGGCGCTGGCGGGCTTCGTGGTGATCTGGAACGACGGGCTGAAAGGGTTGTGGCGGGTGATCGGCGCGGCGGCGCTGGCGCTGGTGCTGATCATGCCGACAGCGACCGTGGCCGCGCTCGGCATGGGTGTGCGCAACCTGCCGGACGTGACCACCGACACCGAGGACCCGCCGTCCTTCGTCACCCTCGGCACGGTGCGCTCGCGCGCCGCCAACAGCCTCGCCTATCCCGGCGACCGGATGGCGGCCCTGCAACTGGACCTTTATCCCGGCATCAAGCCGATGAGCTTCGACGCGCCGCCGGAGGAAATCTACCGCGGCCTGCTGGCGCTGGCGAAGCGGCACAAATGGCTGGTGGTCGAGGCGGTGCCGCCGCGCGACGGGCGCGACGGACGGCTGGAAGCGGTGGCGCGCAGCCTGCCCTTCGGCCTGCGCGACGATCTCGTCATCCGCGTTCGGCCCATCGCCACCGGCACGCGGGTCGATATCCGCTCCGCCGCGCGCAGCGGCGACGCCGATTTCGGTTCCAATGCAAGGCGCATTTCCCAGCTCTTCGCAGAGCTGGCCGACCAGCAGGGCCGACCGCTGCGCCGCTGACGCCTTGGCGGCTCAGGGCAGTCGGTAGAGGCCGGCGAGCACGGCCGGGCCGTCGGTGAGCACGTCGCCGCGCTCTACGAGATCTTCGAGATGCGCCAGGGTTGAGAGCCCCGCCGCGGCGGTGAGGCGGGGATCGAGGCCGAAATAGATCGCCCGTACAATGTCCGGTATGGTGCGTGGCCCCCGCTCCAGCGCCCGCAGGATGGCGGTTTCGCGCGCCAGCCGGTGGCGCAGGAAGCGCTCGACGAAGGCCGGCCCCTGGGTGATCACGCCGCCATGGCCTGGGAAATAGAGCGTCTCCGGCCGCTCACCGAGCCGCCGCAGCGAGTGCATATACTCGTTCATCGAACCGTCCGGCGGCGCCACCACCGTGGTCGACCAGCCCATCACATGGTCGCCGACGAAGATCGCCCCGGCCTGTTCCAGCACGAACGCCATGTGGTTGGCGGTGTGGCCGGGCGTTGCCAGTGCGGCGAGCGTCCAGCCGGCGCCTTCCACCCGGGCGCCGTCGGCCAGCGCCACATCGGGCAGAAAGCCCCGGTCGCCGGCCGCGTCGAGCGTGCCGATCTCCTGCGCGTGCAGCGGGCGGGCGGCGCGATGCGGGCCTTCGGCATAGGTCGGCGCACCCGTCGCCGCCTGCAGCGCCGCCAGCGCGCCGCTGTGGTCGCGATGGGTGTGGGTGAGGAAGAGATGCGTCACCGTCTCCGTCTCCACCGCCGCCAGCACGGCGGCGACATGCGAGGCGTCGTCCGGGCCGGGGTCGATGACCGCCACCTCGCCGCGCCCGACGATATAGGTGCAGGTGCCGGTGAAGGTGAACGGCCCGGGATTGGGTGCGAGCACACGGCGCACGCCCGGCGCCACCTCTTCCACAACCCCCGGCAGGGCGGTGAAGCGCCGCTCGAAGGGAATGTCGTCTGCCATCGGTGCCTCCGGCTTGCGCGTCCGTGCGGTCCGGGCATGGCGTTTGCACGCCGGCCCCGGCACGTCTATTCAGCTACTGCGCGGACTGCCTATCGCAAGGGTGAGGGATGGACAAACTGCTCGACGGCTATCACCGCTTCCGTGCCACCGGCTGGCCGGAGCGCAAGGCGCTTTTTGAACGGCTGGCGGCTCTGGGGCAGAAACCACAGACACTGGTCATCGCCTGTTCCGACAGCCGCGTCGACCCGTCCATGATCTTCGACGCCGGGCCGGGCGAATTGTTCGTCGTGCGCAATGTGGCCAATCTGGTTCCGGCCTATTCGACGCCGGATCACCAGCACCACGGCACCAGCGCCGCCATTGAGTTCGCCGTGCGGGTGCTTGAGGTGCGGGAGATCGTCGTGCTGGGCCATGCGCTGTGCGGCGGCGCCGGGGCACTGATCGACGGTGCTCCGCCGCAGGCGCAGGACTTCCTGCCTGATTGGATCCGCATCGGCGGGCCGGCGCGCGATATCGCCCTCAATCTCAGCGACGATCCGGCCGAGCGGCGGACCATTGTCGAGTACCAGTGCGTCAAGCTGTCCCTGCGCAATCTCGCGACCTTCCCCTGGGTGCGGGAGCGGCTCGACGATGGCCGGCTGGCTCTGCAAGGCGCCTATTTCGCCGTCGCCACCGGCGTTCTGGAGCGGCTGGGTGCGGACGGCACCTTCGCCCCCGCCTGATACTTTCGGTTGAGACGCCCGGAACTTCCACCCCGCATCCGCGTTTGGCGCTCGACTGGCGATGCTGGTCCATCAGCCAAAAGGCGGGAGGATGTGCCGTGGGACTGCTCTCAAAAGATATAAGGTCGCTTGACGATCTCCTGATCCAGGGGCTCGGCGAGCTTCTCTACACCGAGCGCCGGATTGCCAAGACGCTCGCTGCCCTGGCCGGCAAGGTTTCCGATCCGGCGCTGCGCCGCGATCTCGAAGACGGTCTTGCCGCGAGCAACGGCAATATTGTGCAGATCGAGGAAGTCTGCCGCCGCCGCGACTGCCGCCCGCATGTCGCGGAATCGCCGGCGATTGACGGCATCTTCATCAGCGCGGAGGAGTTGGCCGGCGAGATTGACGACGATCATGTGCTGGACATCGCCATCGCTGGCGCGGTGCAGGCAGCTGCGGCCTATACCGCCGCGCGCTATGCCGGCCTTATCGCCAGCCTCGCGGGCGTCGGCCGGACGGATTGCTGCCGCCTGCTTCAGGCGGGGCTGGCCCATCATCAGCGCGTCGCCGATATGCTGCGCCTGCTCGCCGAGAAGCGCCTCAATCCCCGTGCGCTGGGCTGCGGCGTTCGCGGACAGCTCCCGGTGGCGATCGCCAGCTGAACGGCAGCGAGTCGCCAGCCTATCCAAGGGCCTGCCGGCACGCCTCGGCGAGCCGGCCGGGGTTAGCGGCCAGAGCCTCAACCGCCACCCAGCGATTCCAGTCGGCGGCCAGACTCCAGCCCGGCCGGCCGACATAGGCGAGAGGCAGCCGGTAATGCAGCACGGCGCGCGGCTTCACCTTCCCGCTGATGCGGTGCCCGATGGCCGGGAACAGCTCCAGGAACAGCGGCAGCAGATCGAGCGAGCGCTTGCGTGTTGGATTGGCCGCGACATAGTCGGCGCAGAGCGTGGCGAGGTCGGGCCGGTAGTCGGCTGAAAGGACCCGCCTGACATAGTCAGCGGGGTAGGGCGGTGGCGCGTGGAAGCGCATCAGCCGGCTCGTCAGTGTCGCTTGGCGCAAGGCCGGCTCGCTCACCAGATGGGCCTGCAGCAGCCGCAGCAGCGTTCCGCCATCCGTGGCTTCCGGCATGACGTTGAAATGCAGGCCGAGCGAATCGGTGAGTATCACCCCTTCGCCCCCCGCTCCTGCCGCGCGCAGCGCCTGAACCACCCCATCCAGTTCGCAGAGCCTCTCCACCGGCAAGGGCCCAGTGATGAGTTCGCGCGGCACGAGCGGGCTCACCACTGCGCCGAGCCAGAGCGCGAGTGGCCCCAGTCGTCGGCCCGGGCCCTCGCGTCCGGGATGGACATGGCGCATGTCGAGTTCGATGCCGAGATCGCCGAGCCGTGAACCCGTGAGCCGAAAGGCGTGCGGGTCTTCCTCCTCCACCCTGCCGCCGATGATGGAACTAAGGCACTTTGCCGCCCCGCGTTCGGACAGGCGCGTGAATTCAATCTCGACACCGACCAGCCGCGCGCGACCATCTCCGATCAGCGGCGCGGGCAGGGGCTGAAAAATCGGCGAAGGCGCGCTCACGCGCGGCACCAAGGCGGCTGGCTCATCACCGGCATATGGGCAAGAAGCGCGTCGTTTCCAGATGGTGATCGCTGCGCCAGAGGCGCCTGCCTGACGATGGGAAACGCCCCCCAATACGCGTCAGGTTCGCGCAAGCCATGCCGCCGATCTTGGAGCAGGGGAGGAGCGTGAGCGCCATTGCGTCTCCGCCTCTTCGTTTCGCCGCTCATCGTCCGCATCAGTGTCAACCCACTCCTCATACAGCCAAACAGCGGCTGCGCGGCCTAGCCCGCAGCGCCGGAGACCTCGAATGAACGTGAAGAATCTTGCGATCCGCACAAAGATCATGCTGGCATTCGGGCTCGTCCTCATTGCCAGCCTTGTCACCGGCGGGGTCATCCTGAACGCGCAGTCCACCGTCAGTCAGAATGTGGGCTGGACCGTCCACACCTATGAGGTGCTGGACCGTGTCGACCGGATGCCGCTATGGTCGATCAGGAAACCGGCCTTCGCGGTTATCTGATCACCGGCAAGGACGGCAATCTGGATCCGCTCCGGGCCGGTGAAAGCGCCTTCGTCACCAACTGGAAGGAAGCGAAGTCGCTGACCAGCGATAATCCGGTCCAGCAGCAGCGGCTCGATGCCGTCCGTCAGCAGGTCGAAGCCTGGCAGCGCGATGTGGCTGCCTATGCCATCGGTCTCATGAAGGCGGGGCAAGCCGAGGCCGCCCGTGAGGTTGAATATGCCGGCAAGGGCAAGGCCTATTTCGACAAGATCCGTGCTCTCGTCGCCGAGCTGGGTCAGGCCGAAGCGTCCCTGCTCACCGTCCGCCAGGACGACATGCGCGCGGCCGAACGGATGATCCTGTTCGCTGTCGGGTTCTCTGTGTTGGTCATCGTCCTCATCGGTATCGGCGCGGCCTTCACCTTGAACAAGCTGATCGCCTTGCCGATCCGTGCGACGGTGACCGGCATGGAGCGCATCCGGGGCGGCGACTTCGCTACTCCCGTCGATTACACGGAGCGCAAGGACGAGATCGGCGCTATCAGCAACGCGCTGCTCGCTTTCCGCGATAGCCTTGCCCAAGCCGAGGACGCCCGCCGCGAGGCAACCGCCCGTGCCGAAGCCGAGCGTGCGGCGATGGCCCGGCGCGACCGGCTGGCGCAATCCTTCGTCGCCAATATGGAAAGCATCGTCAACCAGGTTGCCTCCTCCTCCAGCGAGGTGTCGGTGGCGGCGCGCAACCTCTCGGACACGGCCGAGGAAACCTCGCGCCAGGCGGTCGCGGTGACCAATGCGGCGGCGGAAGCCTCCACCAATGTGCAGACGGTGGCCAGCGCGACGGAGGAGATGAGCTCGTCCATCAGCGAAATCGGCTCGCAGGTCACACAGGCCGCCGCCTTCGCCGCCTCCGGCTCGGACGAAGTCACCCGCGCCGCCAGCGAGATCCGCGAGCTGTCCGACGCCGCCAGCAAGATCGGCGAAGTCGTCAATCTCATCACCGACATCGCTGCCCAGACCAACCTTCTCGCGCTCAACGCCACCATCGAGGCGGCGCGGGCGGGCGAGGCGGGCCGCGGCTTCGCCGTGGTGGCGCAGGAGGTGAAGCAGCTCGCCGAGCAGACTGCCCGTGCGACGCAGGAAATCGGCGTGAAGGTGCAGGGCATCCAGCAATCGACCAGCCGCACCGTCGGCTCGATCGAGAGGATCGTCGGCACGATCACCCAGATCCGCGATGTCACCACCGCCATCGCCACGGCGGTGGAAGAGCAGGCCGCCGCCACCCGCGAAATTGCCAGCAACACGCATATGGCGGCCAGCGGTACCGGCGCGGTGAACGACAACATGGCCGGCGTCGGTCGCTCGGCGGAGATGACGGGCGCAGCGTCGACTCAGCTCTCCTCGCTGTCGACGTCGCTGTCCTCGCGCGCCGGCGACCTACAGCGCGAAGTCGCCGAGTTCGTCCAGAACCTGCGCGCGGGCTGAACGTTCGACCGGAAGCGGGGCCGCACATGCTGCGGCCCCGATCGAGGCGGAGCTTAACGGCTCGTATGTGCTTGACCCGCGCGGCCAGAGCGTTCACGAGGGCGGAAGAGGCGCGGGTAGTGAGGCGGAGGGGTCTTTACAGACCCCTTCTGCGTGTCGCGATGGGTGAGCCTACTTCAGGCGCGCTGGCGGCGGCGCACTCGGCCCGATCTACCGGCGCCCGGTCCGCTGCCAGGAGTCCCGGCCATGTCCACCACCTATTATGTCGTGCTGTCCTTCGTCGCCAATGAGGAAGGTGACCTCATCGCCGAAGAGCCGCGCGAGGCGCAGAGCCGGGGGCAGGCGGAAGCCATGGCGCGCGGGCTGAAGGGCCAGAAGGCGGGCGTGGTCGCTTTTTCACGGACGGGCGACCCGAACATCGGGGATTTTCAGCCAGCGGTCGAGATCGTGCGTTACGGCAATGTGCCGGACGACCTCGAATAGGGGCTTAGATTTCTCTGCGCCCTTGGGAGGGCATCTCTCAGGGGCCCTGGTGTGCCCATGTCCCAAGACCTTGAGATGTCTTGGGTCCGCGTGGTCGGAGTGGCAGGATTTGAACCTGCGACCCCCTCGTCCCGAACGAGGTGCGCTACCAGGCTGCGCTACACTCCGCCGCGGCGCGCAGCCTGTAACATGGCAATGAGCCGCCCGGCAAGGGCCCCACCACCACTTGCGCAGTGAGCAGTGGATAAGCCTGTTGTGGCCGGCGAATGCGTCGAGGTTGAAAGCGGCGTCAAGCTGTGGCTATGTCCGCCCCGACGGAACGCGCCGATTGCGGCGCGACCATTGGGGCGTCGCCAAGCGGTAAGGCAGGGGATTTTGATTCCCCCATGCGGAGGTTCGAATCCTCCCGCCCCAGCCAAAAATCTTCTTAAAATCAAGGCGCGGTATTCTCGGCTCGACCGAAATTCGCGATCAGAAAGCTCGCCGATCCCGGCTCTCCCACCATCTCCTGCCGCGCTCAAGCCGCCGATGCCCTCTGCGTGCTCATGCCAATGAGGGTCTAACGATGGCGGCCCTTACCTTCATTGGCGCCATCGTGGTAGCCCTGCTGACCGCCCGTGGCCTTACGTCATGGTTCGACCCCACGCGTAAAGGAGAAACCGAATGACCCGCGTCGTCTCCCTCCTCACAGGCGGCATCGCGCTCTTGCTCGGCCTCACACTATTGGTGGGCGGTTGGTACACGATCGATCAGCGCGAGCGCGGCGTCATCCTGCGCCACGGCGCATTTATCGGCGAGGCCGAGCCCGGCCTGCATTTCAAACTGCCGCTGATAGACAGCGTGGTCACGGTGCCGCTCGAAACGCAGGTCATCAAATACGAACAGTTGCCCGCCTATTCCCGGGATCAACAGCCCGCCGAAATAGATCTGTCGGTCATCTATCGGGTGCCATCGACCGAGGTGGCGGATCTCTACAGCCGCTTCGGCGACACCCAGCGTGTCGCGGATCGCATCATCACCCCCAAGGTAAAAGAGCAGGTCAAGAACGTCTTCGGCCGCTACAACGCCGTGACCGCCATTCAGGAGCGAACCCGTCTGAATGCCGACATAGCGGCGGCCGTGCACGAAGGCATCCGCTCGCTCGACGCGCCCGTGACCATCGAGGCGGTCCAGATCGAAAACATCGATTTCAGCGACGCTTACGAGAAGTCGATCGAGCAACGCATGCTCGCCGAAGTCGAGGTTCAGAAACTCCGCCAGAATGCCGAGCGCGAGAAGGTGCAGGCCGAGATCGTCGTGACGCAGGCTCACGCGTCCGCCGACGCCGTTCGCGCCGCCGCCCAGGCGGAGGCTGACGCCATACGCCTTCGCGGCGAGGCCGAAGCGCTCGCCATCCGTGCCAAGGGCGAGGCCGTGCGCGACAACCCCCACCTTGTGCCGCTCACCACAGCGGAGAAGTGGGACGGAAAGCTGCCGGCCACCATGCCGCCCGGCTCAACTGTGCCCTTCCTGTCTCTTCAGGCGCAGCCATGATCGAGACGCGCAAGCGCAACAACCCGCTGTATCAGGCCGCCGGGGCCACAGGCAGATCCGGCGAACCCGGAGGTTCGACTGCCGTCGATTGACGAAGTTCCTTTCGACGACTGCGAGCCGTGAAAAGCACCTCTGCCTCGCCCGCCCCGAAGTCTTCCGCACCGACGCTGTCGCCGAGGGCGCACGGTTGAGGGCGCTCGCCTTGGGCCGCCGGCGCCGAGGGCATCTCTCCGCTCGACGTTGGTTGTCCCGCCAGGCCGACGCTGGCTCGCGGAACTCAGACGGCGCATAGCGGCGGTGACCCTAAAGGCTACTCCGCGAAACCGGAACAGGCTCCGGCTGGACAGCAGGAGGCCTGCCACCCGTGTCCCCGCCGGCCCTCCTGTTCGCCTGCGAAATGGCGCCAGTCGGAGCCGGCGGGGGGCATGGTTGTTCCGCTAACCGCCGCTCATCCCACCTGCGTTTGCGAGATCTGCGCCATTCCGTCCGATTGCCGTTCGAAAAGGCGCCGGTAGCGACCGCCTCGACGCGCGAGCAGATCGTCATGCCGTCCATCCTCAAGAATGCGGCCATGCTCGAAAACGAGGATGCGGTCCATCGCCCGCACCGTGGAAAGCCGGTGCGCGATGACGATGGCCGTGCGCCCCTGCATCAGCCGTTCCATCGCCTGCTGGATCGCGGCCTCCGATTCCGAATCGAGGCTGGAGGTCGCCTCGTCCAGAATGAGGATCGGCGCATCGGCGAGGAAGGCCCGGGCGATGGCCACGCGCTGGCGCTCCCCGCCGGAGAGCTTCACGCCCCGCTCGCCGACCAGCGTGCGGTAGCCCTTCGGCAGCCGCTCGATGAACTGATGCGCATTGGCGAGCCGTGCCGCGCGCTCGATGTCGGCCGCGCTGGCGTCGGGCCGAGCATAGGCGATGTTTTCCGCCAAGGTGCGGTGGAACAGGATCGGCTCCTGCTGCACGATGGCGATCTGCTGGCGTAGCGAGGCCTGGGCCACCTCGCGCACATCATGCCCATCGATCAGCACCCGGCCGCCGCTGACGTCATAGAGCCGCTGCAGCAGCTTGACGAAGGTGGTCTTGCCCGAGCCGGACGGCCCGACAAGGCCCACGCGCTGCCCGGCCGGGATCCGCACGTCGAGGCGCTCGAACAGCGGCGCGGCGTGCTGGCCGTAATGGAAGGTGACGTGCTCGAAGCGCACTTCGCCGCCGCGCACCGCCAGAGGCTGCGCCGCATCGCGGTCGGCGACCCCGGCGGTGAGGCCGTGCAGCTCGACCATCTCCTCCATGTCGTTCACCGCCCGCTGAAGATTGTGCACATGCTGGCCGATCTCGCGGAGATAGCCATGCAGCACGAAATAGGTGGTCAGCACATAGGTGACATCTCCCGGCGTGGCGCGGCCCTGCCACCACAGCCACAACGCGGTGGCGGTGACGGTGGTACGCACCACCCAGAGCAAGGCGAACTCGCCACTGGCGCTCCAGGTGTGAAGCATCCAGGTCCGCTGGACACGACGCCTCCAGCGTACCACCACCGCCTCGAGACGGGCATCTTCCCGCGCCTCGGCGCCGAAGGCCTTCACCACCTGGTTGGCGCCGAGCGTGTCGGAGAGGATGCCGCCGATGCGGGTGTCCCACGCATTGGAGAGCCGGGCCGCCGGCGCGACGACGCGGGTGGCGAGCGTGACGGTGAGTGCGCCATAGGCAAGCGCGCCGACCGCCATCACCAGCCCCATCACCGGCCAGTGCAGCATCAAAAGCAGAACCGTGCCGGCCAGCACCACCAGCGAGGGCAGCAGCGAGAGCAGCAGCACATCGTTCATGACGTCGAGCGCCCACATGCCGCGAGTGATCTTGCGCACGGTGGAGCCGGCGAAGCTGTTGGCGTGCCAGTCGCTGGAAAAGCGCTGCACGCGGTGGAAGGCCTCGCGCACCACATCCGACATGATGCCCAGCGTCAGCGGCACCACGCCCCACCAGGCGAGATGGCGCAGCAGCACCATGACGAGGCCGAGCCCCGCCATCATGACAAAGGCATGCAGCGCGGCGGGCGCCTCGCTCTTGCCGGCGGTGAGGGCGTCGATCAGCCGGCCGGCATAGAGCGGCACGAAAATCTCGGTCAGCGTTGCCAGCACGATGGCCGCACCAATGCCGGCCGCCACAGGCCAGCGGCGCGCCCAGTGGCGGAAGGTGAAGGCGAGCACATTGCGCAGCGCGTCGCTGCCGCGTTGGGACGGGAAGGACATGGGGAACGCAGGCGCGACAGGCGCGCCTCTCCTGCGAACAAAAATCAGCTCAGAGCGGGAAATAGATGATGGTGCGGCCGGGGAGCGCGGCTCCGCAGCCTGCCGAACTAGCCGTGCCGGATCACAGCCGGGGTGGGCCGACGAAACAGAATAGTCATGCGCGCCCCTCCCTGGTTCGCAATATCACTGTCCCCACCGATACCATGATCCGCCGGCGCGGACAATCGCGTGGGGAGGGGGGCTCTCAGCCGACTCGGGTAATAGCGTGGCGGGCGAGCAGATCCGCCGCCAGCTGGAGCAGATCCGCCGCCAGAGTCGCCCGCTCCACGTCGAACTCGTCGAGCAGCGTGTCGATGATGTCGCCCATGGAACGGGTGCCGTCCATCAGCGCGACCGCGCTTTGCGCCGTCTCGTTCATCTCTGTAGCCTCGTCGCCGGCGGTCTGCGCCGCAACGGCTTTGAACACGGCGGTCTCATCGAGGCCGACGCCGTCCGCCTGCGCCGTGCCGTGGTCGCCCGCCTGCCCATGCACATAGCTCACGCCCTGCGGCGCCAGATCGCCGAAGCGGGCGTCCCGTTCGGGGGCTGCGAGACGACGCTTGATGCGGTGGTCGTCCGTCGCTCGCAGTCGGCCGGTGGGGGATTGGCCCTGCAGGTAGAAGCGCTGCCATTTCTGCGCCTGCGCCTCCGGGTCCTGCTGCGCCAGTTTCCGGTTGAAGGTCAGGCGGGAGTCCCGCCAGCTGGCATATTCCCGTTCCAGATCGGGGTCGGACGCCAGCGGGCGCAGGCGCGGCGTCACATCCTCAAGCGCCACGCTGGGCCAGAGGCTTAAGAAGCAGAACGGCTCTCCGGCCGCGAAGCGCACGCTGCCGGGCTGGAGGAAGCGCCAGTTCATGGTGAAGGTGAACGGTGCCCAGTTGGTCTCGACGATGCCGTCGAGCGGCGCAATACCGGCCTTCATGCGGTTGGGCGATCCGCGGCACCAGATCACCCAGTCCGGGTCGGTGCGGAAGAGATAGCCGGTCTGGAAGGTGAGTATGCCGGAGCCGAAATGCGACGACGCATAGGCGGGCACGCTGCCATCGTCGGCACGGACGACGATATCCTCCAGGCCGGCGCCGCCATTCCAACTCGCGGTCAGGTCGACGGGATTGATGAGCTCCCACCCTGAGGCATTGGCGATGGAGAGCGGCGTGCAGCGATAGGCGAAGCGGTCCGGCGTGCCGTCCATCCAGTCGCGCTCGGAGGCGCCGGGAACGATGAGCGGCGGGTCCGCGAACAGGGGATAGCAGTCGAGGCGCAGCCCAGCCATGTCCGCGTTCCCATGTCAGCCGGCGCGCGAGACGTACATGCCGCCGTGAGATGATGCGCACATACACAAGGCCCATCCCGACAAGGATGGGCCTACAAGGTTTGAAATACCACGTCGCGCGGCGCTCACGTCCACGCGCCAAGCCTCACGGCGGCGGAGGAGGCGGTGGCGGCGGAGGAGGCGGTGGCGGCGGGGGAGGAGGCGGCGGGGGCGGAGCGGGCGGCACAAACGGCACTCCGGACACCGCGATAACCGGCGCAGGCGCCGATGCTGAACTCAGCCGAACGGTCTGCATGACCGCTGGCGGCACGTATGGTTTCTTCATTCACTCCCCCATGTTCCGACTTAAATCGCAACATTGATTCACATCACATTGCCCAATTGCGGTGTCAACGCTCTCCAAGGGGAAGCATGCAGCATGGCACGCTAAGCAGTACTTCGGTGTGGTTTCGCTGACACAGCCGTGCGCGTTGCTGTGCGAAAAAGGGAGGCCATGCGCCTTCGGGCCGGTGCCCTGGCGCGCAACTGCGCGCCTTGCAAACCCCGCCCATGCTGTGGCGCAGAGGTCGAATAATTCATCAGAAAAAAGGCATCTCAGGCGACTATCGTGCCGGAGATGCCCATGTGATAGCAGGACGACAAGGCGCGGCGCAGAAGCGCACGCGCTACACCCCTCAGGTCGGCGGCACGAGCGGCGCCCCGGACACCGGCACTACCGGTACGGGTTCCGACGCGGAGGTCAAACGAACCGTCTTCGTGACCGTCGGCGACACATATGTCTTCTTCATTCCCCAAACCCCATATTTCGACGTAAAATCGTAACATTCGTTTACATGTCATCGCCCAATTGGGGTGTCAACGCTGGCCAAAGAGGAAGCTGCGGGCGGCGCGAATTTGGTACCGCGCGTCACATTGTCGACACAGCCATACGACCCGCCGGTGTGAGATAGGGCGGTGCCCTGGATCGCGCGCGGCGGCAGCAACGCATTCGCTTGCGAACGCCGCGCTGGTTCTGCGGTCGGCGCTGCGTGCCATTCGGGAAAGAAAAATCCCCGACGCCTGACGCGCCGGGGATGAGTACGTGATGGCGGAAACGGCAAACGCGCGGCGCGGCGCGCCTGCGCTCGGATCCTCAGCCTGGCGGTAAGACTGGCGCGCCCGACACCGGGACAACCGGATCGGCATACGACGCGGCGGTCAACCGAACCGTCGGCGTGACCATTGGCGGCACGTAAGGCTTCTTCATTCCCAACCCCCTGTTTCGACTTAAATCGCAACGTTGATTCACATCACTACTCAGGTAGGGTGTCAATCGGCTCCAGAGAGGCCGGCACGGCGGCCCGTTCGCATTTGCATGTCGACACCACGCAGCCTCTGGTGCGTGTGGCCCGCGCGTGGCATGTGAGACCGCTCAACGTGTCGCCACACGCTGGCGGGGAGGACGAATTGGAATTGGACTGTGTGCTTCGCGTTTCCCCGCTCGCCAGCTTCCAGCCCCTCGGTGACAGCGCCGTGGTGCTGCGAATCGACAGTGGCCAGCTCTACTCGGCGAATACCACGGCGCAGGCACTGCTCTCCGCCATGGATGGGGAGCGAACCCTGGCGGAGATCACGTCCCTGCTCTTGGACGACTTCCACGTTGATCGCGATGTTCTGGAGCGGGATCTGCTTGCCCTGAGCCGGCAGCTTCTGGACGACGGCATCGTAGAGCAGGTGCCCTCCGCGTCATGAAGCAGGCGGGGTTGCGTCGGCGGCTGTGGTGGGAGGCGCGCTTTCTGCCGCTTCGGGTCCTGGGGCGGGACTTTGCCGGTCTGCTGGCGCTCGCGAACCGTCCGCTCCGCAACGTTGATGCGCAGGGCCTGCCGGTGACGGAGATCGTCGCCGCCGTGGTCGCGGCGACCCGGCGGCCGTGGATGATGCGCGACCGGCGTTGCCTGCGGCAGGGGCTTCTGGCCTTTCGCGCCCTTCGCAGTGCCGGCTACCGGCCTGCCCTGCATTTCGGCGTCGATGCGGCAGGCCTGAAGGCCCCGGATGGCGTGGTGCATTGCTGGATCGTGATCGGGGATGAGGTCGTTCTCAACCCTCCCAACCCGGGAATGACGACGGTCTTCATTCATTCCTTGCCGGACGTGGGTTGATGCACAGCCTCTGCTTTGCCCTTGGCGTGGAGAGCTGGGTGGTGGAAGGTTCCGATGCCTGCCTGCTTCCACCCCTGCGCGCCCTCCTAAGCGGGCTCGAACGCGACCCTGCCGTGGCCGGGCCGCCGACATGGCGCCTCGAACACGGTCTGCCCGACATCGCTGGAACGCAGGGGCTCGTGCTGCACGAGGGGCAGACGGAAACCGGCTCCCTTTTTCGCCTGTTTGAGTCGGCCGACGCGCTCGTCCTGCTTTGCGGGAGCGAGTTGCGTATCGAGGCCGATCGCGCGGGTGGCACTGGGCGGGCGATCGTCGCCCCTGGCAGTGAGAGACTGCTGATGGGCCAGGCTGGCGTCTTCATGATGGCGGCTGCGCTCGACAGCGTGGGGCAGCAACTCGTCCATGCCGCCGCTCTGGTACGGCCCGGCGGGACCGGGGCCATTCTGCTGGCGGCGCCGAGCGGGGCGGGCAAGACCACGACGGCGCTCGCTCTCGCCCAGCAGGGCTTCGGCCTGATGTCGGATGATGGCGCGGTGCTTTGTCCCGGTGCCGGGGGCGTGGGCATATGGGGCCTTCCCCGCCGTCCCAAAGTCCACCGGGCGACGGCCGCACTTTTGCCCGCGCTCGCATCAGGCCTTGGCGGCGACTGGGACGCCGCCGGCGAGCAGCCGCTTGACCTCGCGCGCATCAGCGGGCTCGGCGTGGCGCCGCCCGGCCTCGTGCTGCCGCTGGAAGCGCTTGTCTGGCTGGGTGGGCGCCGGGCGGGGGGCACGCGCTGCGAGCCGATGGCGCGCGACGTTTTTCTCTCCGGCTTTGCGGCCGACAATCTCAATCGCGGGACGACAGGCGTTCCCCAGCACCATCTGAGGCGATTCGTGGCCATGAGCCGGGCGGTCGGCCACGCGCCCACCTATGAGCTGCAGGTCGGCGACGAGCTCGCCGATGTCGGCGAGGCGCTTCGGCAGGGGCTCGCACAGGCATGAGCCGAACTCCGCTCTCCCCCGCCCACGCCCGCTGGCTGCTCGCCCTATCCGATCCCGAGGGGCCGGGGCCGGATCTGTCGAACCTTTCTCCCGCCGCCGTTCCGGAACTGCTGGCGGCAGCGCGGGCGCACCTCGTGCTGCCCGTCCTGTGGCGCCGCCTTCGCGAGATGCGGACGGCGGAAACTGCGGTGGCGCTCGATAAGGCGCATCGGGAATTGGAACTGCTCACCGCCCACGGCTTGCTGCTGACCCATTATGCCGGCCGCATCGCCGCAGGCTTGGCGCCCGCGCAGGTGCGCTTCGCCATCGTCAAGGGCCGCGCCTTCGCGGCGCTCTACCCGCATGCCTCCGACCGACCTTTCACCGACATCGATATGCTGGTGCAGCCCGAGGACCGGGCGATGGTCGAGGCGACGCTCGAAGCGCTGGATTTCGTGCCGGCTCCGCGTAAGACCATCGACCATTCGGCCGCCTATGGCGAATTCAAATGGACCGCCCGTCAGGCCCCGAATGTGCTGGTCGAGGTTCACCTGAACCTCGTGCATTATCCGCTGCTGCGCCGCACCGTGTCCCTGTCGCTGGATGACCTTTATGCGTTCGGCGGTGCCGAGGCGCCAGCTGGCCGGCTCATTGTCGCCGTGGCTCATGCGGCCGCCGGCCACAAATTTCACGCGCTGCGGCTCATCGTCGACGTGCTGCAGGCCGCGCGGGCGATGGAGGCGCAGACGGCGCAGGCCTTTGCCGAAACGGCCGTGCGACGGGGCTGGGCGCTCGAGGCCGGCATCGCGCTCGATCTTGCCGCGCGGCTTTATGGCGATGAGCGGGCCGCCTCTATCGCAGCCCTCCTGCCGTCGACGCCTGCGCGCGTGCTTGCCGCCCGTCTCCTGTCGGAGACCGCGATCCTCGACGCCCCGCAGCACGGCATCGCCTCCCGTCTCCGCCGCACCCTGGTCCGCGGGCTGCAACATGTGCGGCCGGCGCGCCGGCGATGACGGCGGGCGCTCGGCCGGTCAGTCGCCCGACCCGTCGCCGGTGATGGAGACGGTCGCTGTCAGCCCGGCGACGAGGGTGATGCCGGGCGGCACAGGATCGAGCACCACGCGCACAGGCACGCGCTGGGCCAGGCGGACCCAGGTGAAGACCGGATTCACCGTGGCGAGACCGGAACCGTCGGGCTGCGCGTTGGGTACCGCGATGCCGCGACCGACACCCGTGACCTTGCCGCTCAACGTGCCGGGATAGGCCATCAGCGCCACCCGCGCCGTATCCCCGACATGCACGCCGCTGAGCACCGATTCCTCGAAATAGGCGTCGACCCAGAAGCTGTCGCTGTCCACCACCGACAGCGCGCGCTGGCCGCTGGTGGCATAATCGCCGGGCTGGGCGAGGAGGTTGGTGACGTAGCCATTGACCGGCGAGACGATCCGCGTGCGGCTGAGATTGAGCCGCGCCTGGTCGCGATTGGCCAGCGCCTGCTGATAGGCACCCTGCGCCATCTCGGCAGCGGCGGCGAAGGTCTGCTGCTCCTCCTTGGACACCGCGAGGGCATCGAGATCGGCGCGCCGCTGCGCCTGCACCTGCTTGTTGTCGAGATCGGCCTTGGCCCGGGTCACGGCCGCGTCGGCATTGGCCAGCGCGATCTGGTAGTCGTCGGGCTCGATGACCATGAGAACATCGCCCTTGTGCACGAACTGGTCGTCCTTGACCGGCAGCTCGACGATGCGGCCGGAGACCTGCGGGGTCACCGTCACCACATAGGCGCGCACCGTGCCGTCGCGCGTCCACGGGGTATCCATATAGCTCCGCCAGGTCCACCAGCCGAGCAGGCCGGCGGCGGCGAGGGCGCAGAGAGTGAGCCCCACAGACAAGAGGGCGCGAAAGGTCGACGGCCGCTCTGCGGCCGGGGTGAGCATGGTCATGGCCGTGGCCCCACAGAAAGGACGATCAGCGAAAGCAGGATGATGTAGATGCAGAGGTTGAACAGGCCGGGATGCCAGACGCGGCGCGGCAGGCTGAAATGATTGGCGATCCGGCTGAGCGGAAAGGTCGCCACCCAGGCTGCCAGCATCATCACGGCGAAGGGGGCGACATAGACCCCGAGAATGTCGATCTCTCTGAACATGTCGTTCGGCCCTTTCAAAGAAGCGGGAACCGGGCAACGGCCCCGGCGCTGAGCAGCTCGGCGTGCAGGTCGAGCGTGTCGAGGATCACGTCGATCGCGGCACGCGCCTTCAGTTGCTGCGGCGCGGGGGCGTCGACCGTGAGTGTGCTCGCGAAAGCGGCCTTCGACAGCGCGTCGCGCGCGGTGGCCACCTGCCCAATAGCGAGCGCGTCGAGGGCGTCCTGCAGGGCGTGGCCCGCGGGCATGTCGGTCGCCAGCGCCCGGAGATGCAGGACGGCCTGCCCGAGGGCGAGCAGCGCCATAAGGTTTCCGGCCTGCTCCGGCGTTGCCTGCACCGGCAGCGCCTCAGTCCGCCGGGTTAGCCGGGCGGTCCAACGCAGGGCGATGGTCGCGCCGGGCGAGCGGGGGAGGCGGCGGAAGTCGCGCAGCGAAAGGTCGATGAGCCTGCGGGCGCGGAGCTCAGGCGGGACCATCGGCAGGAGGGCGAAGAACAGCGTACCGATGACCGTGCCGGTGACGATCGACAGGGCGAGATTGAAATAGGCGGCGGCGTCGTAGCTTGTCGGATTGCCCACCCCGAGCAGCGGCAGCGCAGCGATGGACATGCCGAGAAAGGCGACGTTGTGCCAGCTGCCCGCCTGCAGCACGCCGAGCGGAACGTAGAGTAGGAACAGCAGGGCGAGCAGGGCGGGGAAAGTCGAGAGGCCGGGCAGCACGGCGAAATAGAGCACGCCACCCAGCCCCACCATCGTTGCCGCTCCCACTGCGTAATCCTTGGCGAAGGCGCGCGCCTGGTCGCCGAAGGAGCCGAAAACCAGCGTGCCGATGGCGGCGAAGACGATGGCGAAGGCGCCGTTCGGCCAGGCCGACACCACCCAGAAGGCGGAGGTGAGCAGCACGGCGAGGAAGACGCGCAGCCCGTTCAGCAGCGCCGGCAGCGGGTCGGCGATTACGAAGGGTCGGCGTGGCGGCGGGAGGCGCGGGCTGTTGCGTTCCCCCAGCAGGAGGATGGCATCGGCGAGACCGGCGAGGCCGTCGACGACCTCGCGCGTGGCATCGAGCGCGATGCGGCCGGCGCCGTCGCGCGCCGGAAGCGTTTCAAGCTCTGCCGCGACCTCCTCGGCCGCCTGCCGCAGCTGCCGGGGGGCGTGGTCGAGCTGTGCCGTGGCGAGGCGTTCCAGCAGTGGGACCAGATGGTCGCGCAGCGGCGCGCGGCTCTCGCCGTGAAGGGTGAGATGCGCGCCGGCATTGCGCCAGCCGACGAGCGCGCCAACCAGCCCGTCCATCATCCGCTGCAGATTGCCGGTGCGCGAGCGCAGATAGGAGGATTCGCCGATGGCGGCGTCGATCTGCGTGTGCAGCACGCCGAGGCTGCGCGTGAGCGCGCGGCGCGCGGCCACGAGGTCGGGGGTCTCGCCGCCTTGCCGAAGTGTCGCGAGGAAACCGTCCCTGAGCTGCTCCGCCGTGCCGCGCAGTGTGCCGGCCAGCTGCCGGCGCGCCGCGCCGAAATCGGTCAGCACCATCACGAAGCCGGCCGAGGCGATGCCGATGCAAATCTCGCCGACGCGGATGACGGCGAGAAAGAACGCCGTGTCCGGATTCGCCAGCGTGTCGGCGAAGATGATCACCGCGGTGATGCCGGACAGCGCCGCCGCATAGGAGGCGAAATTGCGTAGCAGCACCACCGCGACTCCGCACAGGCCGCACCAGAGGGCGAGGCAGAACAGCAGCGCGTCGCGCTGCTGTGGAAATACGGCGAGCATCGCCACCATCATCAGCCCGCCGACAATGGTGCCGATGGCGCGGAAGCGGCCCTTCTGCAGCGAGGCGCCGAGATTGGGCTGGCAGACGATGGCCGCCGTGGTCGCCGCCCAGAACGAATTCTGCAGTTCGAGATAATAGGTGATGTACAGCGCGAGGCTGACCGAGGCGGCGAGGCGCAGCCCGAAGAGAAGGCGCGGCCGAAGCGGGGCGAAGAACGACAGTGCCGCCGCCAGAGCGAGCTGCGGGCTGCCAAGATTCAGCGCCGGTGCATTTTGAACGTCGCTCATCGTGTCGCCTGCCGGGAAAGTGGATGAGCCCAGCATAGGCGGTGTGTCGACGGCGGAAATTATACGCCCGTTCCCGCCTCTAGCGCTTTGGTATGGCCCGGAGTTCCGGCTGACCAAACGCGCGAAAGCGGCGATGCCCGCAAGGGCATCGCCGCCGTCTGGAAGGGTTCGTTCGCCGCCCGCTCAGGCCTGAATGAAGGCGAGCAGGTCCGGATTGATGACATCGGCATGGGTGGTGAGCATGCCGTGCGGGAAGCCCGGATAGGTCTTCAGCGTGCCGTTCTGCACCAGCTTCACCGCGAGATGGGCGGAGTTTTCGATCGGTACGATCTGGTCGTCCTCGCCATGCATCACCAGCACCGGCACGCTGATGGCCTTGAGATCTTCCGTCTGGTCGGTCTCGGAAAAGGCCTTGATGCCTTCATAATGCGCCTTGGCGCTGCCCATCATGCCCTGGCGCCACCAATTGTTGATCGCGCCCTGCGAGACCTGCGCACCCTCGCGGTTGAAGCCGTAGAAGGGGCCGGAGGCGACATCGAGGAAGAACTGCGCGCGGTTGGCGGCGAGCGCGGAGCGGAAGCCGTCGAACACCTCGATCGGCAGGCCGCCGGGATAGGCTTCGGTCTTGGCCATGATCGGGGGAACGGCGGAGACCAGCACTGCCTTGGCCACCCGGCCCTGCGGCTCGCCGAACTTGGCGACATAGCGCGCCACCTGGCCGCCGCCGGTGGAATGGCCGATATGCACCGCGTTCTTCAGGTCGAGATGCTCCACCACGGCCGAGACATCGGCGGCGTAGTGGTCCATGTCATGGCCTTCGCTGACCTGGGCCGAGCGGCCATGGCCGCGGCGATCGCTGGCGACGACGCGGAAGCCCTTGCCGAGGAAATACAGCATCTGCGCGTCCCAATCGTCGGAGGACAGCGGCCAGCCATGATGAAACACGATGGGCTGGGCGTCCTTCGGACCCCAATCCTTGAAGAAGATCTCAACGCCGTCCTTGGTCGTGACGTAACCCATAGCGCTATTCCTTTGATGGAGGGGTGGAACCAGTCTCTTCCTGCGCTTCCGGGGAAGGCGCGGGAAACCCGTGATGCGCGGCCGGCATTCGTGACGTGCCGTTGCATCTTTCGCGATAATATATAGCGCGATATATTTTTTCGTGAAAGCACGAAATGCGGGCGCAGGCGCCTTTTCCTGTGTGCAGTCGTGCATGGCAGATATGCTGGGCGCTTTCGCGAAACCGCCGGCCGGTCAGGGGCACCGGCAGGGGGGTGCGCGCGGCGTATGTCAGAAGCCGATGGCGGCGCGCGTCTCGGTTGCCGCCGCGCGGCCCGGCCAGCCGGCTGCCATGAGCGTGAGCGGTGCGCTCGCCCCGTGGTCGCGGCGCGTCGCGGTTTCGGCCTTGTGCGCCTTGAACCGTCGGGCTTCGGCCACCCGCCAGTGGCGCGGCGTGTCACCCGCAACACGTTTGAACACCGTGGTGAAATGCGCCTGCGTCTGGAAGCCGACTGCCAGGGCGATGTCGATCACCCGCTGGTTGGTGCCCGCCAGCAGCTCCTGTGCGGCTTCGATCCGGCAGCGCAGCAGATAGTCATGCGGGCGCAGTCCGGTGGCGAGACGGAACTGGGCGGCGAAATGCATCCGGCTCAGCCCGGCGGCGCCGGCCATGTCGGCGAGGGTGATGCGCTCGCCAATGTTCATCTTCACATAGTCGACGACGCGCTTGAGGCGCCATTTCGGCAGTGCCGATTTGACCCGCGCATTTCGGTCAATGGCGGTGATCGCGCCGTCTGCTTCCTGAAGGCGTTCTGCGCTCTCGCAATACACGCCGCTGTCGGTGGTGTTCGCTGCGGGGGAATGCATCTGAAATCCTCTCAACATCAGCAGGCAATTCGGTGAGTTGAGAGTAGACGGCTGGACGCCAGACAAAATCGTACCAGCGTTTCGTTCGGTATGCTCTTGGGTGTCCGCTCTCATACCTTGGTATGTACGGCGAGCCACCCGGATATACCGAAGGGCGCATCGGCCAGACGGAACAGCGCCGGTGAGGGATAGACTATAAAAATACCTCTGAACCAGGGAGCTGCGCGCGCGAAGATGCGGGAGGACGCGCCGCATCTGCGCTGGACCGTGCGAACAGGATAGCTTTAATCAGTACCTTCAACCGTCATGCGCCGTCTGACGGAGCGTCAGGGCGGCGGGAGGGACGAGGCGGCATGACGGGAAAATCACCGTATTTCTTTCCGGCTCTGGCCGCCGTGATGGCGGCGCCGATCTTCGCCGTCGACACGCTAACGCCGCTCGATACCGCCATCGCCGTTCTCTACGTCGCCGTCATCATGCCGTCGGCGCATTTCCTCGGCCGTCGCGGCGTTCTCGCGGTTTCGGGCACCTGCATCGCGCTGACGCTCACCAGTTTCGTCATCGTGCACCAGGACGATTGGGAGGGCTCGGCGCTGGTGCGGCTGATCGTCAGCCTGTCCGCCATCCTCATCACCAGCCTGCTCACCTTGCGCAACCAGCAGGTGACCTCGGCGCTGCGGGAGCAGGCCAACCTCCTCAATCTCACCCACGACGCCATTTTCGTGCGCGATCTCGCCGACAGGATCACCTACTGGAACCATGGCGCGGAGGAGCTCTATGGCTGGAGCCGGGCGGAGGCGCTGGGCCAGACGGCCGCCAGCCTGCTGCGCACCCGCTTTCCCGACACGCCGGCGCGCATCCACGCGGCGCTGCTGGCGGACTCGCAATGGGCGGGCGAGCTGACCCATTTCAAGCGCGATGGTGCGCAGGTCACCGTGCTCAGCCGATGGTCGTTGCAACGCGACAAATCCGGCCGCCCGGTTGCTGTTATGGAGACCAATAACGACATCACCGAACGCAAACGCTCCGAAGCCATGCTGCAAAAGGCCCAGACCGAGCTTGCCCATGCCGCGCGCGTGGCGACCATGGGCGAACTTACCGCCTCCATTGCCCATGAGGTGAACCAGCCGCTTGCCGCCGTCGTCACCAATGGCGAGGCGTGCCTGCGCTGGCTGGGGCGCGAGGTGCCGGACCTTGGTGAGGCGCGTGCCTCGGTGGAGCGCATGATCAGCAACGGACGGCGCGCCAGCAATGTGATTGCCCGGCTGCGGGCGCTGGCCCGGCGCGACGATCCCGATCATGTCGCTCTCAACCTCAACGACATCGTCGAGGACGCGCTGACGCTGGTGGAGCGGGAGGCGGATTCGCACCATGTCGCCGTCCAGCTCGACCTCCAGCGCGCGCTGCCGGATATCTCCGGCGACCGTGTGCAGTTGCAGCAAGTGGTCATCAACCTGATGATGAACGCCATACAGGCCATGGCCGGCGTCTCCGCCCGGTCGCGGCGGCTCGCGGTCACCACCCGACAGGAGGGGGGTACCGGCGGGGCGGGCTGCGTGACGGTGGAAGTACGCGACACTGGCGTCGGCGTCGATGCGCAGGGGGCGGAGCACCTCTTCACCGCCTTCTACAGCACGAAGAAGGAAGGGCTCGGCATGGGCCTGTCGATCTGCCGTTCGATCATCGAGGCTCATGGCGGGCGCATCGCCTTCGCCGCCAATCCCGATCACGGGATGAATTTCACCGTCAAGCTGCCCGCACTGAAGGAGCCGGCGCCGTGATTTCCCATACCTCGTCCAGTCGCACTCCGGCCGCCGCGCCCGCGCCCACCGTGATCGTCGTCGATGACGACGAGGCGTTGCGCGAGGCGCTGAGCAGCCTGTTCCGCTCGGTGGGGCTGCGGGTCGAGCTCTATGGTTCGGCGGCGGAACTGCTCGCCGCCAAGCCGCCCGCCGCGCCGCGCTGCCTGGTGCTCGACATCCGCCTGCCAGGGGTGAGCGGGTTGGACTTCCAGGCCCAGATCGCCGCTTCGCCTATGAACATGCCGATCATCTTCATGACCGGTCACGGCGATATCCCGATGACCGTTCGGGCGATGAAGGCGGGCGCGGTGGACTTTCTCACCAAGCCGTTCCGCGACCAGGACATGCTCGACGCGGTCGCGACGGCGCTGGAGCATGACCGCCGGCAGAGCGAGGCCGACAAGGCGGCTACCGACATCCGTGCCCTTTACCAGTCGCTCACCGCCCGCGAGAAGGAGGTGATGGCGCTCGTCACCTCCGGGCTGATGAACAAGCAGGTGGCGGCGCAGATCAATTTGTCCGAGATCACCGTGAAGATCCACCGCGGCCATGTGATGCGCAAAATGAACGCTAAGTCTTTGGCGGATCTGGTGCGGATGGCCGAAACGCTCGGCCTGGGCATCACAAAGGCTTAAATTGCAAACCTCCGTATGATTTGCATCCCGGACCTTTCGCGCCATCCTTCAGGGAACGCGCCAAGGCGTGCCGCTTTGACCGCGAAAGGAATGCCCCCGTGTCTGAAGTTCCGATGATCGCCATCGTCGATGATGATGAGTCGGTTCGCGTGGCCACCTCCAGCCTTGTCCGGTCCTTCGGCTTCAAGACGACGGTGTTCGCGTCGGCGGAAGATTTTCTCGCCTCGCCGACGATACCGCGCACCGCCTGCCTCGTTACCGATGTGCAGATGCCGACCATGAGCGGCATCGAACTGTTTGAGGCCTTGCGGGCGCGGGGGGTCGGCCTTCCCGTGATCTTCATCACCAGCTTCCCGGAGGAGCGGGTGAAGCGGCGTGCGGAGGAGGCGGGTGCCGCCGGCTTCCTCGCCAAGCCCTTTGACGCCGACACCATCATGGGCTGCGTGTTCGAAGCCCTCAAGGGCCAGCCTCTCCCGCGCTAGAGCCGGTCCACCGTCACCGTTCAAGCCGACAAGACGAGCGCCGCCTCGGGGCGCATGCTGACGCTTGTCCTGTTTTCGACCCCATGTGCCCCCGCACCGAGCCTCAGGAGCCTGTTATGGATATCGAAGCTACCAAGAAGCGCCGCCTCGCCCCGCTGGGGACCCCCACCGCGCTGCCGTCCAACGCTGTCGCCGACATCGCCGCCGCGCTGACCACGCTGCTGGCCGACGTGTTCACGCTCTACATCAAGACCAAGAACTTCCACTGGCACCTCTCGGGCCCGCATTTCCGCGATTACCATCTCATGCTCGACGAGCAGGGCGACCAGCTCTTCGCCATGACCGACGACATCGCCGAGCGCGCGCGCAAGCTCGGCGGCGTGACGCTGCGTTCGGTCGGCCACATCGCCCGGCTGTCGCGGCTCGACGACAATGACGCCGATTTCGTCACCGCCCAGGACATGCTGGCCGAACTGTGCAGCGACAACATCGCGCTCGCCGGCTTCCTGCGCGCCACCCACACGCTGTGCGACGAGCATGGCGATGTCGCCAGCGCCAGCCTGATCGAGAACTGGATCGACGAGACCGAGCGCCGAACCTGGTTCCTCTACGAATCCGGCCGCCACGACGAGGCGCGGGGCTGAGCCGCCGCGCTCCACCTGCTTCCTCCCCGAAGACCCACCTGGCCGTCGCTGTGTCGCAGCGGCGGCCGCTTCTTGTCGGCACCGGGCCAAACAGTGCTGGCGCCGGCCGGATCGAACCAACATCGCCGGCAGCCGTTTTCCGCCGGGAGATTGCCGGCAGAAGGAGGCGTTGGCGTGAGCGATTATGATTTCTACTACTGGCCGCTGCCGTTTCGCGGCCAGTTCATCCGGGCGCTTCTGGCCCATGCCGGGAAGAGCTGGGACGAGCACGGGGCGGGCGAGATCGAAGCGCTGATGCAGCGTGATCCGACCGACCAGCCCATCGCCTTCATGGGGCCGCCAGTGCTCATCGAGCGCGCCACTGGCCTTGCTTTGTCGCAGATGCCCGCCATCTCGATCTATCTCGGCGAGAGCCTCGGCCTGATCGCCGACGATCCTGCCCGGCGGGCGCTCACAGCGAAAGTGGTCAACGATGCCAATGACGTGCTGGACGAGGTGACGCTGGATGGCGGTCGGCAGATGTGGACGCGAGCCCGCTGGGATGCGTTCGTTCCCCGGCTCGTCCATTGGATGCGGATTGCCGAGACGATAGGCCAGCGCCATGGCTTGAGGGCGGATCGCGGCACGCTGCTCGGCACCCCGGAGCCGGGCGTCGCCGACATCGTCACCAGCACGCTGTGGTGCACGATGGGCGAGCGCTTTCCAGCCATTGATGCGCTGCTGGAAGAGAACGCGCCACAACTCGCTGGCCTGACGCGGCGCGTCGCGGCGACTCCGGCCCTTGCCGCGCTGCGGGAGCGCTCGCGCCAGCTCTATGGCGACGCCTATTGCGGCGGAGAGATCGAAAAATCGCTGCGGCAGGTGCTGAGCATCCCCATTGGCGGTTCCTGACCGCGGGGGCGCGGATCAGCCGAGCTTGCGCAGCAGCCGCAGTGCTTCCACGCGTTCGCTCGGTGTCAGCGGCTCAAGCGTGGCGGCGCTGATTTCCTCAGCCACCTGGATCGCGGCATCGGCGATCTCGCGGCCACGCCCGGAGAGGTCGAGAGTGCGGCGGCGGCGGTCGCGCGGATCGTCGGTTATGGCGAGCAGCGCACGCGCCTGCAGCCGGTCGACAACGCCCTTGATGGTGGCGGCATCGAGATGAATCAGCCGCCCCAGCTGGTTCTGCGAGCACGGGCCGATCTCGCGCAGCTTGGCGAGGGCGGCGAATTGCGGCGGCGTCAGTCCTTCGACCATGCGCGCCGCGAACAGGGCGGTGTGGCGCTGGCTCGCGACGCGGATAAGAAAGCCGACCTGTGTGTCGACCTGATAGGCGGCGCCGGGTCCGACGCTGGCGCCGTCCGACTGGTCCGCGCCCTCGCTATTCATGACGATGCCCCCCTCTGATACCGTCATCGCATCAGAGCACAGCCCGGCCATCGTGCAAGAGAAAATTGTGCGTATAGAAGCACTCGCGCGGCGGTGGGGCGGCCTAGAGCGGTGGCGCCGGCGGCAGTCCGCGCAGTTCGCCCTGCTCGATCCGCAGAACCCGGTCGCAGAGTCCGGCGCACAGGTCCGAATTCTCCTCGCAAAGCAGCAGGGCCAGACCCGCCGCCTTCAGCCGTGCCAGCGCCTTCCCCATTTGCTCGACCACGATTGGCGCCACGCCTTCCGAGGGCTCGTCGAGCAGCAGCAGAGCCGGGTTGCCGATCAGCGCGCGGGCCACGGCCAGCATCTGCTGTTCGCCGCCAGACATCTGCCCGCCGCGCCGCTCGCGCATGTCGCCGAGCTGAGGGAACAGCTCGAACACGGCCTCCAGCGTCCACTCCGCGCTGTGGCTGCCGGGCAGAGGCGGGCGGCGGCCGAGGTCGAGATTCTCGCGCACCGTGAGCTCGGTGAAGATGCGGCGATCCTCCGGCACATAGCCGATGCCGAGGCGGGCGATGGCATGAGTGGGCCGTGCGGAAAGGTCAGCGCCGCCGAAGCTCAGCCGCCGTGCCCGCCGCCGCACGAAGCCCATGATCGCCTTGAGCGTGGTCGACTTGCCGGCGCCGTTGCGTCCGACCAGCGCGACGGCTTCGCCGGGAGCCAGCTGGAAGGACAGGCCGAACAGGATCTGCGCCTCGCCATACCAGGCGTCGAGGCCCTCGATCTCCAGAAGCGGCGCGGCCGTGCTCATGGCGCCTCGCTTGAAGCGGGCGTGACACCGCCGAGATAGGCGGCGCGCACCGCCGGGTCGTTCCGCACCTCTTCGACCCCGCCATTGGCGATCATCCGCCCGCGCGCCAGCACCACCACGCGGTCGGCATGGCCGAAAACCACATCCATCGCGTGCTCGGTGAACAGCACGGCGAGGTCCCGCGCTCGGGTGAGGTCGCGCACCAGCGCGATCATCGCCTGCCGCTCCTCGCCCGACATGCCGGCGGTGGGCTCGTCCATCAGCAAGAGGGCGGGTGCCCCGGCCAGCGCCATGGCGAGTTCGAGCCGCTTCACATCGCCATAGGCGAGGGTGGCGGCGGGGCGTTCGGCCTGCGCGGCCATGCCGGTCTGTTCCAGCAGCGCCAGAGCTTCCTCGCGTGCCATGCGATGCGCCGGCGCCCACAGGCGAAAAACCTGCCCGCGGGCGGCGATCAGCGCCATCTGCACATTCTCCCGCACCGTCATCGAACCGAAGACGCTGGCGACCTGGAAGGTGCGGCCCACGCCCAGCCGGGCGATGCGGCGGGGGGCGAGGCCGGTGATATCGCGGCCCTTGAGCCGCACCTCGCCGGCATCCGGTCGCAGCTGGCCGTTGACGATGTTGAAGCAGGTGGATTTGCCAGCGCCGTTCGGGCCGATCAGCGCCAGCAATTCGCCGGGCGCGATGGCAAAGCTCACCCCGTCCAGCGCTCGCACGCCGCCATAATGCTTTGTAAGCGCTGAGATTTCCAGAACCGCCTCGCTCACACTCATGGCGCGCTCCGCACGCGGCGCAGCCCGCCGGCGAGGCCGGAGGGGAAGGCGAGAACGAGGCCCAGGATCAGCAGGCCGAGCAGGCCGCGCCAATAGGGACTCTCGCGCATCACCATGTCCTGAAGCAGGGTAAGGCCGCCGGCGCCGAGCAGCGGGCCCATCAGGCTGTGCACGCCGCCGAGCAGTACCATCACCAGCCCGTCGATCGAGCGCCCGACCGAGATCGCCTCCGGCGAGATCGAGCCCTTGGCGAAGGCGAACAGCCCGCCCGCCGCCCCGCAGAGCGTGCCGGCCACGGCGAAGGCGAGCCAGCGCACTTTTTCCACCGCGATTCCAGTGGCTTCCGCCCGCAGCCGCGAATCCCGCGCCGCCCGCAAAGCGAGGCCGAGCGGGGCGAAGACGAGGCGGCGGAGAAGCACGAGGCCGAGCACAGTGACCGCCAGCGCGGCGAGATAGAGCCCGTTGGCGCTGTCGAAAGGCGGGTCGGGCCACACGCCGAACAGCCCGTTCGAGCCGCCCGTGACCTCCTCCCATTGATGGGCGATCGACCAGACGATCTGGGCGAAGGCGAGGGTGAGCATGGCGAAATACACGCCCTCCAGCCGCACGCAGAACCAGCCGAACAGCACGGCACCGGCAGAAGCGCTAACGATTCCAACGGCTAAGGCGAGCGGCGTGGGCAGGCCGAGCACGGTCGCGGCATAGGCAGTGCCATAGGCGCCGAGGCCGAAATAGGCGGCGTGGCCGAAGGAGGCGAGGCCGCCCGGCCCCATGAGCAGGTGCAGCGAGGCGGCGAACAGCGCTGCGATCACCAGGTCGAGCGCCAGCACCGGCGCGTAGCTGGACACTAGGCCGAACAGCGGCACGGCGGCGAACAGCACCAGCGCCGCCAGCACGACAAGCCGGCCCCGCTGTCCCAGCGGGGTGAGCGGCGCCTCCATGTCGCCGCGCCGGGCGGCGGGGGGCAGCGGCCGACCGAACAGCCCGTGCGGGCGCACCACCAGCACCACCGCCATGACCAGGAATTCCGCCACCAGCGTCAGCCGCGACATGTTGAAGCTAAAGCCGGCCACCTCCACAACACCTAGCGCGGTGCACAGCGCCTTCACCTCCGCCACCAGCAGGGCGGCGAGATAGGCGCCGCGGATCGACCCCAGTCCGCCGATCACCACCACGACGAAGGCGTCGCCCAGAACCGAGAGGTCGAGCGCGAGATTTGCCGGCTCGCGGGCCATCTGCAGCGCGCCGCCGAAACCGGCGATGCCGGTGCCGAGGGCGAAGACGGCGGTGAACAGCACCGCTTCGTTGATGCCGAGCGCGGCGACCATTTCGCGGTCCTGCGTCGCTGCCCGCACCAGCCGGCCGAAGCGGGTGCGCATGAGTACGATGTGAAGGACGATGAGGACGATTGGACCGATGAGAGCGAGGAAAATGTCGTACTCCGGCAGCCGGCGGCCGAGGAGCTCGACCGTCCCCGTCAGCCACGGCGCGCGCGGGCCGAGAATGTCCTCCGGCCCCCACAAAGCGAGGGTGGCGTCGCTGAGGATCAGCAGCAGGGCGAAGGTGGCGAGCAGCTGGTAGAGCTCCGGCGCGGCGTAGATGCGGCGCAGCAGCAGCACCTCCACCAGCGCGCCCAACGCCGCCGTGATCAGCGCGGCGCCGAGGATCGCGCCCCAGAAACCGAGCGCCCCACCGAACGCCTCGCCCAGCAGCGGGGCGAGGGTGACGGCGAGGTACAGCCCCAGCATGTAGAAGGAGCCGTGCGCCATGTTGACGATGCGGGTGACGCCGAAAATGATCGACAGCCCCGCCGCGACGAGGAACAGGCCGGAGGCCGAGGCGAAGCCGTTGACCGCCTGGAACAGCAGCTGCTCGAACGTCATCGCCTGTTCCCGCCCGCCGCGCTAATTCGCTGCCGGGCGTAGCTTTGAGACTTCGGCGTCCGAGGGCAGGACGCGGGCGCCGTCGATATAGACGGGATCGACCATCACCCCGCGCCCGTCCTTCACCGCCAGCGTGCCGACAAAGGCGCCCATCGTCGCCTGGTGATCGCTGGCGCGGTAGGTGAAGGGGCCGAACGGCCCGTCCACTTCCAGCCCTTCGAACGCCTCGACCAGCTTCTCGCTGTCGGTGCTGCCGGCCTTGGCGAGTCCGGCGGCCAGCGACTTGATGGTGGCGTAGCCGACAATGGAGCCGAGGCGGGGATAGTCGCCATAGGCGGCGCGATAGGCGTCGAGGAACGCCTGATGTTCGGGAATGGTGATGGCGTACCAGGGGTAGCCGGTGACGACCCAGCCGGTCGGCGCCTCGTCCTTCAGCGGGTCGAGATATTCCGGCTCGCCGGAGAGCAGGCTGACGACGAAGGTGCCGTCCAGCGCCTTGCGGGTATTGGCCTCGCGCACGAAGCGGGCGAGGTCGGCAGCGAACAGCACATTAAACACGGCGTCGGGCTTGGCGTCGGCGATCGCCTGCGCCACCGGGCCGGCGTCGATCTTGCCGAGCGGGGTCGCCTGTTCGGCGACGAATTCCACATCCGGCTGCGCCGCCTTCAGCAGCGTCTTGAAGGTCTGCGCGGCGGACTGGCCATATTCGTAATTGGGATAGACGATGGCCCAGCGCTTGCGGTTGGCCTTCACCGCCTCCGGCATCAGCATCGCCACCTGCATGTAGGTGGAGGGGCGCAGGCGGAAGGTGTAGCGGTTGCCGTCGGCCCAGGTCAGCTTGTCGGTCAGCGGCTCGGCGGCGAGGAAGAAGACCTTGCGCCGCTTGGCCAGTTCCGCCACCGCCAGCCCGACATGGGAGAGGAAGGTGCCGGTGAGAAGGTCCACCTTGTCGCGGGTCAGCAGTTCGGTGCCGACGCGCACCGCGTCGCCCGGATTGCCGCCATCGTCGCGCGAGATCAGTTCAAGCGGCCGCCCGAGCACGCCGCCGGCGTCGTTGACCTGCTTCAGCGCCAGTTCCATGCCCTTGCGATAGGGGTCGAGGAAGGCGGCTTGCGCCTTGTAGCTGTTGAGTTCGCCGATGCGGATCGGCTCCGCCGCGCCGGCCGGCAGCGCCGGCAGCAGCGCGAGGGCGGCGAGGGCGATCAGCGCCGCGCGCCGGCGCAGGAGGGGCGCCGAGGTGAACGGCGCGGCCTTGTGGGGGCGCATCGGAGAACTCCGGGTGGCACGAGGAGGGGAGGGGCGGGCGTGTCGCGGCCTAACCTATCGCCTTGCGGCGCGGGGTCCAGCCCCGCGCCGGGGAAGCGCAGCCTACGGACCGACTTCCACTTCGGCCTCCTGCAAATGGCTGCGCCGCGAGGCGATGAGCGCGCCGCCGGCGATCAGCGCGGCGCCGGCGAGCGTGCTGGGGGCGGGAATCTCGCTGAACGCCACCAGCCCGATCACCAGCGCCCACAGGAAGGAGGTGTATTCGAACACGCCGAGCCGGCTGGCATCCGCCCGGCCATAGGCCCAGGCCATGCCCAGATGCCCCATCGTGCCGAGCACGCCGATGAGCACGAACAGCCACACGGCATCGCCCGACACCGGCACCCATTGCCAGGCGCCCAAGGGCGACACCAGCACGCAGGCGAAGCCATTCTGGAGCAGCACGATGGTGGGGATCGGGTCGCGCGCGGCGCGGCTCTTCAGCGTCACCATGGCGAGCGCATAAGTGACCGCCGCCACCAGCGCCGCGAGCACGCCTGGCCCATTGGCGAGGCTGCCGCCCGCGCTCATGTCGAGCTCGTTCCACAGCACCACGAGAACGCCGGCAAAGCCCAGGGCGATGGCGAGCAGGATCGACTTTCCCGGCCGCTCGCCGAGGAACAGCGCGGCGAACAGGGCGATGAACAGCGGTGAGCTGAAGGACAGCGCCAGCGCCACCGCGAGCTGCAGCACGGACAGCGAATAGAAGAAGGTCAGCGCGGTGATCGACACCAGCACCGAGCGCCACAGATGCGGGCGCAGCATAGACGGGCCGGGCAAGGGGGTGCGGCAGGCGAGGAATACCGCCCCCGCTGCCAGCGCGCCGATGGCGTAGCGCAGCATGGCGATCTGGCCGGGGCCATGGGCGACGGCGACATATTTGATCACCCCGTCCATGATCGACAGAAGGCCGATGGCGGCGATGGCCACCAGAGCGGGGCCGTTGAGCACGGCACGTCGAAGGGTTGCCTGCCACATAGAGGTTCAGCCTTCGACTTTCCGGCCGGCCGCGAGCGGCAGGCGGTAGAGATATTCCCAGGTGGCGGAAAGGTCGTGGCACTCGCGCGCCGCGCCATGCCGGGTGAAGCCGCAGCGCTCATAGAAGCGGTGGGCATCGGTGAAGCGCGTGTCCGTCCACAGCCGGATTTCCGACGCGCCGGCGGCACGGGCAGCGCTGAGGGCAGTGTCGAACAAGGCGCGGGCGATGCCGCGCCGACGGGCGGCGCGGGCGACATAGACCTTGAAGATCTCGTGCCCGCCGGTCGGAGCGTCGGCGTCGCGGGTGGGAGCCAGCGCCATTGAGCCGACGACGCCCTCTGACCCTTGCGCCACCCAGATGGTGCCGCCGCGCCCGGCGAAATGGCTGGCGATGGCGTCGAGTTCGGGAAATTCGGCGGCGCGGTCGAACACGCAGCCCTCATATTCGGCGAAGGCGGCGGCGATGAGCGCGGCAATGGCATCGCCATCCGCGTCGCTCGCCGGCCGGATCAGGAAATCGGTCACGTCACTCACTCCGGCCCGGCGCGGTCCATTTTCTCGCCGGGTAAGGCTGGGAGAGTTCGACGGCGGGGCGCGGGCGGACTATGTTCGGCTCGTCTTCTGGCGTAAAGACCATTCATTATGCCCGATACATGGATCTGAAATGGCGGGCTGGTGCTTAACCGCTGCTATCCGCCTGTTTGGCCTTCCGTTCCGGAGTGCTCGATGAACCTGCCCCGCCCTGTCCTCCGTCTGGCTTCGGCCGCCGCTCTCGCCGCCCTGCTGGCCGGCTGCGCCTCCGCGCCGTCGCCGCAGCCGATCGAGCCGCCGCGCCCGCAGTTCACCTCGCCGATCACGGCGCAGCAGGTGGAAGGCAAATGGGGGCTGGCCGCCTATCACCGGCCGGAGGACGCGGCGCGCACCGAGGCGCAGGCCCGCCAGGGCTGCCGGCAGCCCTATGTCATCAATATCGGCCCGTCGGGCGGGTTCATGATGTATCTCGCCGACGATTCGTCCCCCTCCGAGGTGGTGTCGAAGCAGGTCGGCAACGGCCCGATCTATATCGGCCTGCCGGACGAGCCGCCGGGCGCGCGTTCCGACCGCGAAGTGGTGCGCTTCGACGGGCAGGTGCTGGTGCTCAAATGGCTCGACCCGGAAGTCGCCGGCCGCTACGGCACCATGGTCTATGTCCGCTGCCCGGCGTGAGCGGACGGGACTGATTCGCCGCCGCGGGTAGCCGCCCGCGCAGGGCTGGGTTGCTCGCGGCTCCCGGCCGGCGGCTTGGAGGCGCGGGGCCTCTCCGCTATGGTCCGGCCCGATTTCGGATCGAACGCGGGAGCCGCGCAGCCATGGCGGGCGACACACAAGTGGTTGGCGACACACAGCAAGGCGCCGACACGCATTTCGGCTTCCGCACCGTGCCGCTGGAAGCCAAGCAGCGCATGGTCGACGAGGTGTTCCATTCGGTGGCGCGCCGCTACGACCTGATGAACGACCTCATGTCGATGGGCCTGCACCGGGTGTGGAAGGACCTTCTGGTCTCCCGCCTGCGCCCGCCGAAGAGCGATCGCGCCTTCCGCCTGCTCGATGTCGCCGGCGGCACGGGCGATGTCTCCTTCCGCACGGTGGAGGCCGGCGGGCCCGGCACCAGCGCCGTCGTCGCCGACATCAATGGCGGCATGCTCGGCGTCGGGCGCGAGCGGGCGCAGGGGCTCGGCCTCGCCGACCGGGTGGAGTTCGTCGAGGCCAACGCCGAAGAGCTGCCCTTTGCCGACAAGAGTTTCGACGCCGCCACCGTGGCCTTCGGCATCCGCAACGTGCCGCGCATGGACAAGGCGCTGGCCGAGATGCGGCGCGTGCTGAAGCCCGGCGGGCGCTGCTTCGTGCT
>NZ_CBDFNE010000005.1:0-25159 GCF_965249975.1 Ancylobacter sp.
AGCTTGACCCCGAGCTCGCGGGAACCAACGCCTTCGTCCGCAGCCAGTGACAGGTGACGTTGAGCCAGCCGAGGGCCACCCCCTGGCCGAGCATCGCCGCCTGCACGACGATCGCATAGTCGGAGAAGATCATCGAATTGGTCGCCGCGCCCGGATCGCCGGGGAAGAACACCTGCGACCAGTCCGGCTGTGTCTCGCCCAGATCGATCAGGGTCTCCACCGGGCTTGCCGCGTCGGCGATCGCGCCGCGCTGCCCGTCGCCGCGGTAGCCCGGGCTGCAGATCGGCACCCAGTATTTCCGGCATGATGTAGCTCGCCTCGTGGCGCTCGTCCGGCCCGTCGACGAAGCGCATGCCGAGATCGACATCGGTGACCGGCCCGGAGAGCGCCGACATGATGAGCTGGAAGCGCAGCTCGAGCGAGGGAAACGCCCGCTTGATCTCCGCCATGTGCGGCATGATCCAGTGCGTCGTGAAGCCGGTCGAGACCGAGAGCGTGACCGTTTCGACGCCGGTCTTGCGGTCCTCGATCTCGCGCAGCGCATGCTCGATGCCCGAGAAGCCCCGGGAGATCGCCTCGTAGAGGATGCGCCCGGCCTCGGTCAGCGTCACGCCGCCGGGCATGCGCTCGAACAGGCTGATGCCCAGATGCTCCTCCAGCCGGCCCATCATCCGGCTCACCGCTGCCGGGTGACATTGAGCTCCTCGGCGGCGCGGGCGAAATTGCCGCAACGCGCTGCCGCCTCGAAGGTGAAGAAGCCATTCATCGAAGGCAGGGCGAGGCGAAGTTTGCGCATTACATAATGTAATGCCCGCCCGATTTTTTTTTCAATTGAGCCGGGCGGCGAAGATTGATCTGCTCTGACCATGGAAGGCCCGGTTCGGGCCTGCAAAACGCGAAGCCAGAGGGGCCGCATAGCCTCGCGCCTTCACTCCGGCGTCCGTGGATACCGCGGGCGCCATCGCAGTCGTTCGGTTGCATGCGGTGTAACCGCTGCGCGCTTCCGGGAGCACGATACCATGGCGAGAGCAATGTGCCGGGGCGACAGCCTCAGGGATGAGCCGAGCAACCGGTCTGGGCATCCCGCCGCGTCGGCACTCACCGTGCGCTGCCGCCGGAGCTTAGGCGAAGCAACCGGCTGCGGGGTCGCCATCAATGGCGGCGGCTCCGCCGAGGCCCCCACTCTTCCCCTGAACTTGTGAAACGGGACAGCATGTCGAGATTGATTGCGCGCGACACGGTCGGGGTCTCCATTCGGGCCGCTTCCAAATTCTACGGAAGCTTCCGCGCGCTCGACGCGATCAATCTCGACGTCGCGCCGGGCGAGTTCGTCTCGATCCTCGGGCCGTCCGGCTCGGGCAAGACCACGCTGCTCGGCATTCTCGGCGGCTTCGTCCAGCCGACCTCCGGCGCGATCTTCCTCGGTGAGCGCGACATTACCTTTGAGCCGCCGCACAAGCGCGACATCGGCATCGTGTTTCAGAACTACGCCCTGTTCCCGCATATGAACGTCGCGGAGAACGTGACGTTTCCACTGCGCGCGCGGCGCATGCCGAAGTCCGAATGGCCGGCCAGGCTCAAGGCGGCGCTCGACATGGTGGAGCTCGGCGGCTTTGCCGAGCGCAAGATCCATGAGCTGTCCGGCGGCCAGCGCCAGCGCGTCGCCCTTGCCCGCGCGATGATCTTCGAGCCGCGCCTGATCCTGATGGACGAGCCGCTGTCCGCCCTCGACAAGCAGCTGCGCGAGACGATGCAGATCGAGCTCAAGCATCTCCACCGCAAGCTTGCGGCGACGATGATCTATGTGACGCACGACCAGCGCGAAGCCCTGACCATGAGCGACCGCATCGCCGTCATGAACAAAGGCCAGCTGGTCCAGGTCGATACGCCGGAGCGGCTGCACGACACGCCGGCGGATTCCTTCGTCGCCGGCTTCATCGGCGAGGCGACGCTGCTGCCGGTCCGGCGCATCGACGATCGCGCGGTCGATCTCGACGGCACGCGCCTCGTCTGCGCGCGCCCGGTGCCGAACGCCGCCGAGCTGTTCCTCGTCGTCCATTCCGAGAAGCTCACCGTCGTCGCGGACGGCGCGGCCGGGGCGGTCAATGTGCTGAGCGGCGTCGTGACCGAGACCCTCTACCAGGGCGAGAGCATCCGCATCTTCCTGGAGCTCGACCGTGGGGCGCGGCTCAGCCTGAGGGTGCCGAGCAACCATCAGGGCCGATCGCTCCTGAAACAACCCGGGCAGCGCATCGCCGTCGCCATCCATCCGGACGACACCATCGTCGTGCCGCCCGCCCGCTGACCCCTCTTCCCGCTACCTGCCAACAAGGAACGAAGAAAATGAAGTTCACCGATTTCAAGGTCATGACCTTCGATGTCGTCGGCACGCTGATCGACTTCGAGACGGGTGTCCTGAGCGCGGTGCGTGCGCTCGGCGGCCCCAAGGCCGCCGCGGCCAGCGACGATGAGATCTTCGAGCCCTACAAGCGCGGGCGCGACAAGTTTTACGGCCGTTCCTCCTTCGCCATGAAGGATGTGTACCTGTCGCTCGCCAATGAATGCGGGTTCCTGAACGACGACGCCACCGCCGAGGCGTTCCAGCTCGCGGTGCTGCGCTGGCCGGCCTTCGCCGATTCCGTCGAGGCCCTGCGCCGGCTCCGGAAGAATTTCCGCCTCGTCGCCATGACCAATGCCGACCGTACCGCCTTCTCCGCCTATGCGGCGACGCTCGGCAACCCGTTCCATGACGGTGTCACCTGCGACGAGACGGGTTGCGCGAAGCCGGACCCCCGGTTCTTCGCCTACAATAAGGGCCGCCTCTCCGCGCTCGGCTTCCAGCAGTGCGAAATCCTGCATGTGGCGCAGAGCCAGCATCATGATATCGGCGTCGCCAAGGCCGAGGGCTATGTCACCTGCTGGATCGAGCGCCGCCAGGGCCTGAAGGGTTTCGGCGGCACGCCGGACCCCAAGGTGCTGACCAAGCCCGACTACCACTTCTCCTCGCTGAAGCAGCTTGCCGATGCGGTGGACGCGGAACTCGCCGACGCCCGCGCGGCCGCCTGAGCGCGAGCGCGACAGCCATGGGCAACCGCCACTCCCCGGTCGACATCGACTCCCTCTGGCGGGCGACCTCGGTCGCCCGGCCGGAGATGGGCCCCCTGTCGGGCGACAAGTCTTTTGACGTCGCCATCATCGGCGGCGGCTATACCGGCCTCTCCACGGCGCGCTATCTCGCCAAGGCCGGCCTGTCGCCGGTGGTGCTCGAAGCGAACCGCATCGGCTGGGGGGCGAGCGGTCGCAATGGCGGGGTGGTGTCCGGCAAGTACCGCACCGGGGTTCAAGGACATCGCCGCGCGGTACGGCCTCGACGCCGCGCGCCGCATGCACGATCTCGGCCTTGAGGCGGTCGAGCATGTCGGGCGCCTGGTCGATGAGCTTGGCATAGAGGGCGCGGACTACCGGCCCTCCGGGTCGCTGCGCTGCGCCCATAATGCCCACACGCTCGACGTGCTGAAGAGCGAGGCGACCTGGCTGCGCGAGACGCTGGGCGATCGCGGCATATCGATCCTGAGCGCCGGAGAGGTGACGGCCGAAACCGGCTCGCGCGGCTTCACCGGCGGCATGCTCAGCACCCATGGCGGTGTCATCCATCCGCTGAACTTCGTCCTTGGGCTGGCGGCGGGATTGAAGGCCGAGGGCATCGCCATCCATGAGGCCACGCCCGTCACCCGCTTCGGCCGCGACGGCACGGGTGTGATCGTGGAGACACCGGCCGGGCGCATCAATGCGCGACAGGTCGTGATCGCCACCAACTCCTATTCCGACCTGACGCCGGCGACGGCGCCGGTGCGTAAGGCGATCATCCCGTTCCGCTCGGCGATGATCGCGACCGAACCGCTCACGGGCACGCCGGGTGCGGGACTGCTTTCTAGCGGACGCAGCTACACCGAGACGCGGCGCATGATGCGCTGGTTCCGGAAATCCGGCGACCGGCTGCTGTATGGCGGGCGCGGCGCCTTCGGCAAGACCGATACCGATTCCGCCTTCGCTGCGCTGGAAAAGGCCATGGTGCGGCAGTTTCCCGAGCTTGCCACGGTGAAGGTGCAGCATCGCTGGTCGGGCCTGGTGGCGATGACGCTCGACAGCCTGCCCCATCTCGGCCGGCTGGATGAGCGCGTCGTCTACTGCGTCGGCTACAACGGCACCGGCGTCGCCCTTGCCTCCGGCATCGGCCGCCACGTCGCCGCGCTGGTGACCGGCGGCACGCCGGATCTCGGCCTGCTGACGCGGCAGCCGCTGCACCCCATCCCGTTCTACGGACTGCGTGAGCCCGCCGTGCGCCTGGTCGCGGGCTGGTACCAGTTCCTCGATGCCATCGGGCGATGACGCGCCGCGATCATCGCCGCACGAACGCAAGCGGCCCACAAAAACGACCTAGAGGAGAACCGGAAATGCGCGTGACACTCTCGACCCCGATCATCATGGCGGCGCTGCTGCTGTCGGCTGCGGCCGCCTCGGCCGAACAGATCACCTTCGTCTCCCAGGGCGGCGCCTATCAGGAGGCCCAGACCAAGGCCATCCTCGATCCGGTGGCCAAGCTGCTCGGCATCACCATCAACCAGGATTCCTCGCCCGACGCCTGGCCGGTGCTGAAGACCCAGACCGCGACCGGCAAGCCGGTGTGGGACGTGATCGACACGCCGACCAAGGACTGTATCCCGCGGCGGCGAGCAGGGCATGATCGAGAAGCTCGACTTCTCGAAGGTGCCCAACGCGGCCGACATCCCCGCAGAGTACAAGACGGCCTATTCGGTTCCCTACGAGTTCTACTCGTCGGTGCTGGCCTTCAACAAAAAGAAATACGGCGAGAACGGCCCGAAGACCTGGGCTGATTTCTGGGACGTGAAGAAATTCCCCGGCACTCGGGCGCTGCGCAGCCATCCGATGGCGACGCTGGAGGCCGCGCTGCTGGCGGACGGGGTGCCGGCCGACAAGCTCTACCCGCTCGACGTCGACCGGGCCTTCAAGAAGCTGGAGGAGTTGAAGCCCCATGTCACCGTGTGGTGGACCTCGGGCGCCCAGTCGGCGCAGCTTCTCGCCGATGGCGAAATCGACATGGAGATGGCGTGGAACGGTCGCGTGACGGCGGTGATCAAGGAAGGCGCGCCGATCGGCTACACCTTCAATCAGGGCTTCCTGCAGGAAACCTCGCTCTGCATCCTCAAGGGCGCCCCCAATCTGGGCACGGCCTACAAATTCCTGAACGCCGCCATCTCGCCCGACATCCAGGCCAACTTCCCGGCCTATATCGACTACGGCCCGGGCAACCCCGCCGCCTACAAGACCGGCAAGATCTCGCCCGAGCGCGCCGCGCAGATGCCGAGTTCGCCGGAGAATGCCGCCAAGCAGGTTCTGATCTCGGTGGCGTGGTGGAGTTCGCCGGCCGGCGAGGAGGCGCAGAAGCGCTGGGCGTCCTTCATCCAGAAGTAACCCGCCGCTCGCGAGGAGGCTTTCATGTCGACATCGTCGGTCAACCCGTCACTCGCCCATCAGCGGCGTGAGCGCCGCCTGGTCCTGCTGCTGCTGGCGCCGGCGCTCGCCGTGGTCGGTTGTCTCTTGATCCTGCCGCTCGGCTGGCTGGCCTGGCAGTCGGTGCGGCAGGATGGCGGGTTCACCCTGGCGCATTATGCACGGGTGGTCACCGACGACGTCTACTGGATGACCTTCCTGCAGACCTTCCGCATGGCCTTCATCGTGACTGCTGCGGCTCTGCTCCTCGGCTACCCCGTCGCCTATGTGGCGGCGGGGGCTTCCCGCCTGTGGAGCCTCGTCATCCTGGCGATGGTCGTGCTGCCGTTCTGGACCAGCGTCCTCGTGCGCGCCTATGCCTGGCTGATCCTGCTGCAGCGGCGCGGCCTGGTGAACACCGCCTTGACCGAACTGGGGCTCGTCGACGCCCCGCTCACGCTGGTCAACAACGAGTTCGGCACCATCGTCGCCACGGTGCACATCCTGCTGCCCTTCATGGTGCTGCCGCTCTACGCCACCATGCAGAAGATTCCGCCCGAGCTGACCATGGCGGGCTCAAGCCTCGGCGGCACGCCGCTGCACGTGTTCCTGCGCGTGTTCCTGCCGCTGTCGCTGCCCGGTGTCGTCGCCGGAATGGTGCTGGTCTTCGTGCTGACGCTCGGCTTCTACATCACGCCGGAACTGCTTGGCGGCGGGCGGACCTACATGGTCTCCATGCTGGTGTCGCGCAATATCGAGGTCTACAACGAATGGGGCGCGGCCTCCTCGATCAGCGTGGTGCTGCTGGCCTGCGTGTTCTTCATCTTCCGGCTCGCCAGCTTCGTGATCCCGTTCGAGCGCATCATGGGAGCCCGGTGATGAACGTCCCGAAGATCCTGCTGCGCGTCTTCGTCGGCCTCATCCTGGTCTGGCTGATGATCCCCGTCATCATTATCGTGCCGATGTCGTTCTCGGGCGCGCGCTTCCTCGCCTTTCCGCCGCCCTCCTGGTCGCTACGCTGGTACGAGGCCTATTTCACCAGCGCCGCCTGGATGCAGGCGACGCGTGTCAGCCTGGTCGTCGCCGTGTCGAGCGCCATCATCGCCACGGTGATGGGAACCGCCGCCGCCTATGCGCTCAACCTCGCCAATTCACGGCTGGCGCGCAGCCTGCAGGTGGTGCTGATGCTGCCCCTGGTGGTGCCGATCGTCATCACCGCCGTCGGCGTCTTCCTCGTCTATGCCAATGTCGGCCTGCTGGCGACCATGACCGGCCTGATCCTGGCCAATGTCATGCTCGGCCTGCCCTATGTCATCACCTCGGTGCTGGTGGGGTTGCGCAAGTTCGACCCGGCGCAGGAGATGGTCTCGCGCAGCCTCGGCATGAACCGGCTGCGCACCTTCTTCATCGTCACGCTGCCGCAGATCCGCCCGAGCGTGATCACCGGCCTGCTGTTCGCCTTCATCTCGGCGCTGGACGAGACCGTCGTCGCCCTCTTCATCTCCGGCGGCGAGTATCAGACCCTGACCAAGCGCATGTTCACCGCCCTGCGCGACGAGATCGACCCGACGATCGCCTCGATCAGCACGCTGCTCACCGCCGTGTCGTTCCTCGTGGTGATGCTGGTCGCGCTCAGCGCGCGCCGCGACCTCAGACAGAACACCGCCCCATGAAAACCGCCCCATGAACACCGACACCTTGATTCTCGGCGGCGGCTCGGCCGGCTGCGTTCTGGCCGCGCGGCTTTCCGAAGACCCGCACCACGATGTCATCCTGGTCGAAGCCGGCCGCAACGTCGCGGCCGGCGACATTCCGGCCGATGTGCGCGCCCGCTATCCCGGCCGCGCCTATCTCGACACCTCCAACATCTGGAGCGGCCTGACGGCGCTCATGGGGGACGCGGCGCGCAATGCCAGCCGCCGGCCGCGGCGCTACGAGCAGGCCCGCCTCCTCGGCGGCGGCTCGGCGATCAACGCCCTGATGGCCAATCGCGGCGCGCCCGGGGATTATGACGAATGGGAGGAGCTCGGCGCCGCCGGGTGGAACTGGGAGGCCTGCCTGCCGGTGTTCCGCTCCATGGAGGCCGACCGCGATGTCGATGGCCCGCTGCACGGAACGGATGGCCCCCTGGTGGTGCGTCGCATCAGCGACGCCCAGATCTCGCCCTTCGTCCATCGCGTGATGACGACGCTGCACGGTCGCGGCCATCCGATCCGGCCGGACCAGAACGGCCTGTGGGAAGACGGCACCTTTCGCGGTGTCGTGGCCGTGGACGACAAGGGCGAGCGCCAGCCCACCTCGCTCGCCTATCTGACGCCGGAGGTCCGGCGGCGCCCCAATCTGAAAATCCTCACCGGCCATGCCGCGACAAGCCTCCTGCTGGAGGGCGCACGCGCCGTCGGCGCCGAGGTCGAGACGGAAGCGGGCCGGCGCTTTGCCATCGCGGCGCGGCGGGTCGTGCTGGCGGCCGGCGCCATCCATTCGCCCGCGCTGCTGCTGCGCGCGGGCATCGGGCCGGCGGAGGAACTGCGCGCGCTCGGCATTCCGGTCGTGGCCGACCGGCGGGGCGTCGGCCGCAACCTGATGGAACATCCCTCGATCGCGGTGGCCACCTGGCTGCCGCCCGGCGCGCGCGAGCGCAATCCCGGCGAGCACCATGAGCAGGCGATCTGGCGCTATTCCTCGGGCCTGCCGGGAACGCCGGGCGGCGACATGCACGCGGCCATCCTCGCGCGCGCCGGCTGGCACGCGGTGGGGCAGCGCACCGGCAGCCTGTTCTTCTGGGTGAACAAGTCCTATTCGCGCGGCTTCCTGCGGCTCGCCTCGGCCGATCCCCGCGTCGAGCCCGAGGTCGATTTCCGCATGCTGAGCGATGAGCGCGATCTCGTCCGGCTGACATCGGCGCTGCGCATGGGCGCGCATGCGCTGCTCGACCCCGCCATGAATGGTTTCCGCGACGTGGTCTTCCCGGCGAGCTACACGCCGCGCGTGGCGAAGATCGCGGTGCCGGGCCTGTGGAACGCGGCGCAGCGCGGCGCGCTGGCGGCACTGCTCGACATCGCCGGCCCGCTGCGCGCGGCGCTTGTCCACGCGGTGGTGACGCAGGGCGTGCGCATGGACAGGCTGTTGTCGGATGACGACGCGCTTACCGACTTCGTACGCACGAATGTCGGCGGAACCTGGCATCCCTCCGGCACCTGCCGCATGGGGCGCGCCGGCGATCCGCAGGCCGTGACCTCGCCGGCCGGCGCCGTGTTCGGTGTGGAGGGGCTGCACGTGGCGGACGCGTCGCTGATGCCGTCCATCCCCCGCGCCAACACCAACATGCCGACCATCATGATCGCCGAGCGTATCGCCGCCTTCCTCTCCGCGCGGCGCTGAGCGCGCCGTTCTTCCCCTCAACCTTGGACCGGCCCCATGAGCCATCTCGTCGTCTTCGACCTCGCCAATCCCGGTGCTCCGGAACAGAGCAAGGCCGCCCCGGACCGGCTGATCGCTGGCGATCCGAGCTACCGGACCTGGGAAATGGCGGCAGCCGCGCATGGCGGCATCCGCACCGGAATCTGGGAAGCGACGCCTGGCATCACCCGCTCGATCAAGGGCGAAACCTGGGAGTACTGCACCATCCTCTCCGGCACGATCATCCTGACCGAAGAGGGCGGCGCGCCCCGCCGTTTCACCGCGGGCGATACGTTCGTGATGCGCCCCGGCTTTGTCGGCACCTGGGAAACGGTAGAAACGGTGCGCAAGCTCTGGGTCACGGTGTCCTGACACGCACGCGCCGGAGCCGCCCTTCCAGCCGGAGGTCGGCGGCGCCGGCGAGGTCTGCTTGTCCCGTACAATCGCCAGCGGGGCTGCCCGGAAGGCACGGCTCTCGCCGTGCCCGCTCCTCTCCGTCACCCTGCCGCGTGCGGGTCGTCGCTCATCCTTACTCCGTCATGCCGGCGCGCCGCCGCGACAGCGACCAGCGCTGCAGGGCCCAGGGCCCGACCGCGACGAGGGCGGCCAATACCCACAGGATGAGCGAGATGTTGCTCTGGAACAGGATACCGAGTTCACCGCCGCTGATCGCCAGCGCGTTGCGCAGGTTAACTTCCATCACCCGGCCGAGCACGAAGCCGAGGATGATCGGCGCCATGTCGAAGCCGAGCTTGCGCAGCAGCCAGCCCAGCACGCCGACACCCAGCATGAGCATGATCGATTCCACGCTCGCATGGGTCGAGTAGACGCCGACAATGGACAGGACCAGGATGCCGGGCACCAATATCCAGTTCGGCAGCAGCAGCAGGCGCGAGAAGATGCCCACGAACGGGATGTTGAGCAGCAGCAGCAGCACATTGCCGATGTAGAGCGAGGCGATCAGGCCGCCGACGATTTCCGGGCGTTCGGCGAAGAGCTGCGGGCCGGGCTGGATGTTGTAGAGCATCAGCGCGCCAAGCATCACCGCCGTGGTGCCGCTGCCGGGCACGCCAAGGGTCAGCATCGGCACGAAGGCGCCGGCGGCGCAGGAATTATTCGCCGCTTCCGGCGAGGCGAGGCCGCGCATGTCGCCCTTGCCGAAGGTGCCGTCACGGTCGGAGACGCGCTTTTCCAGCGTGTAGGACACCGCGCTGGCCACCGAGGCGCCGGTGCCGGGAAGCACGCCGACGACGAAGCCGATGATCGAGCCGCGCAACGTCGCGCCGGTGGTGAACACCACATCCTTCCAGCGCACGAAGGTGCGCCCGACCTTGCCGATGATCGAGCTGCCGGTCGCATGGCTTTCCAGCATCAGCATGGCCTCGGAAATCGAGAACAGGCCGATCACCAGCACGACGAAGTCGATGCCGTCGCCCAGTTCCGGGCTGTCGAAGGTGAAGCGATAGGCGCCCGACGTGGCGTCGAGGCCGACGGTCGCCAGCATCAGCCCGAGCACGCAGCCGATCATCGTCTTGACCGGCTGGCTGCCGACCATCGAGCCCAGCGTGGCGAAGGCGAACACCATCAGCACGAAATACTCGGCCGGGCCGAAGCCGACGGCGAGGCTGGCGAGGAACGGGGCGAACAGGGTGAGACCGACCACGCCGATGATGCCGCCGACAAAGGAGGACAGGCCGCTGATCATCAGCGCCTCGCCGGCCCGGCCCTGCCGCGCCAGCGGGTTGCCATCCAGCGCCGTCATCACCGCGCCGGCATCGCCCGGCACGTTGAGCAGAATGGAGGAGATGCGCCCGCCATATTCAGAGCCGGAATAGATCGCCGCGAGCAGGATCATCGTGCTCTCGGGCGGCAGGCCGAGCGTGTAGGCGATGGGCAGCAGCAGCGCGATGCCGTTGATCGGGCCGATGGCCGGCAGCGCGCCGATGATGGTGCCGAGGAAGCAGCCGATCAGGCCGATCAGCAGATTCTGCCAGCTCAGCGCGACGGAAAAGCCGGTCCAGAGATAATCGAGGTTCATGGCGGTGCTAGCCCCGGCGCGAGGCGGCGAAGAGGTCGCCGACAGGAAGATAGACGTCGAGCAGATAGCCGAAGATCACGTACCACAGCGCCGCCTGCACCAGCCCGCCGATCAGCGAGGCGCGCCAGGAGGCACCGAAGATCCGGCCGACGCCGGCCGTCATGACGAAGATCGAGGCGGCAAAGCCCAGCGGCTCGAACAGCAGCGCGGCGACCAGCACCAGCACCGGCAGGGCGAGGCAGCGCATCAGCACCGTGCCCTGCGGCCAGCTCTCGGCCTGGCCGGGCACGAAGAGATAGATCAGCGAGAAGGCGCCGAGCAGCAACGCCAGCAGCACCGGGAACACGCGCGGGCCGAGCGGGTCGGAGGAGAAGGCGTAGTCGATCCCGCTGCCGGCCACGCCGTAGATCACACTGAAGGCGAGCAGCACGAGCGCCGCGATCCGATTGCTCAGCGGCCCGGCGGCGGGGTGTTTAGGGGCATCCATGGCGTCTCTCCCGGCACAGGTCAGGGCGCGGCCCCGCGCGTGGCGAGGCCGCGTGGCTCAGCGGCGCGCGATCAGAGACCGGCTTCCTTGGCCAGCGTCTTGAAGCGCTGCACGTCGCTCTTCACCTTGGCGTCGAACTCGGCACCGATGACGGTGTAGGGAAACAGCCCGCGGGCGGCGAGTTCGGTCTTGAACTCCGGGGTCTGCACCAGCTTCTGGAACGTGTCGGTCCAGGCGGCGTAGTCCGCGTCGCTCACCTTGCCGCCGGTGTAGTAGCCGCGCCAGATCACCCAGTCGAAGTCATAGCCCTGCTCGCGGGTGGTCGGGATGTTGGCGAGGTCGCCCGGCAGGCGCTCCGGCGACATGACGGCGAGAATGCGCACCTTGCCGGCGAGGTGGTGCTTGACCATTTCCGAGGCGTCGCCGGCGCCGATCTTGATGTGGCCGCCTTCGAGCGAAGTCAGCACCGCGCCGCCGCCTTCGAGCGCGACATAGCGCATCTTCTTCGGGTCCTGCCCGGCGCCCTTGGCGATCAGCGCGGCCTTCATCCAGTCCTGGCTGCCGACGGCACCGCCGCCGCCGATGGGGAAGGCGGTGGGATTGGCGGCATAGGCGTCCGAGAGTTCCTTCAGCGTCTTGTAGGGCGAATCCGCGCCGACGACGATGACGCCGTAATCCGCGCCCAGCGCGCCGATCCAGCGCACCGCGTTCTCGTCATGGCTGCCGAACTTGCCCTGGGCGAGCAGCAGCGCCGAGCCGGTGGACGCCGCGACGATCAGGCTGGGATCGGCCGCGCGCTTGCCGACGACATGGTTGTAGGCGATGGCGCCGACGCCGCCTTCCATATAGGTGACGACCATCGGCTGCTCGATCAGCTTGGCGGCGAGAAGCGAATTGGCGGCGAGGCGGCAGGTCACGTCGAAGCCGCCGCCCGGCTTGGCGCCGGCGAGGCATTCGGTCTTCTGCGGCAGGGCGGCGGCCGCGCCGGTCATCAGCGTTCCGACCAGCCCGGCGAGGGCGAAGGTCTTGAGAAGAGCGTTCATTGCGGGTTTCCTCCGAAAACTCGGCGGCCGCGCGTCCGCGCGGCGGGTCAAGGTCAGCGGAGGCGGGACGCGCGCGCGGGGGCAACCCTGCGCCGGCCGGACGTTCCTCCACGGGTACGACACCGTCTGCGCGGTGCTTGAGGCTGCTTTGCTAGAGCCGATTCCTGTCATACAGCTGTCTTTGCGGCAGCCGCCGCGCCCTGGGTGAGCGATGCGTATCCTGCTGGTGGAAGACACGAAGGATGTCGGCGAGGCCATCGTCGCGCGCCTCGGCCGGATCGGTCATGCCATCGACTGGGAGCTGGACGGCACGGCCGGCATGGAGGTGCTCGCCCGCACCAGCTATGACCTCGTGATCCTCGACGTGATGCTGCCGGGTCTCGACGGCTTCGAAATCCTGTCGCGCCTGCGGGCGCGCGGCTCGACGACGCCGGTGCTGATCCTCACCGCCCGCTCGCGGGTGGAGGACCGGGTGGACGCGCTGGACATCGGCGCCGACGATTATCTGGTCAAACCCTTCGACTTCCGCGAGCTGGAAGCGCGGGTGCGCGCGCTGATCCGGCGCAATGGCGGCGAAGCGACCAATCTCCTGCGCTGCGGCGATATCAGCATCGACCGCCTGACCCGCATGGTGCGGGTGGGCGATTGCGAGGTGCATCTCAAGCGGCGGGAACTGACTCTGCTGGAGATCCTGTCGTCGCGTCCCGGGCGGATCTTCGGCAAGGACGAACTGCTGGACCGCATGTTCGGCCATGACGAGGCGCCGGGCCCGAACGCGGTGGAGCTCTATGTCGGCCGGCTGCGCCGCAAGATCGAGGGCGCGCGGGCGCAGATCGTCACCGTGCGCGGCTTCGGCTACCAGATGGTGATCGATGGTTCGGCGTGAACCGTCGCTGTTCATCCGCCTGTTCGTGCTGATCGCACTGGTTCTGGCGTTCGGCGCGGCGGTGCTGATGACCGCCGCCTGGTACTCGGCCCGCGAGGCGGCGGACGAGGCCTATGACCGGCTCTTGCTCGGTGCCGCCTACCAGATCGCCGATGCGATCCAGGTGCAGGATGGCCAGCCGGAAATCGAGCTTCCCGTCTCCGCCTTCGAACTCCTCGCGCTCTCCGACCGCGACCGGATCTTCTACCGCGTGCTCGATCCTGCGGGGGAGACACTGACCGGCTATGAGAGCCTCGACGATCCCGCTGCCGGGGCTCAAAAGCCGGACAAGGCCGTGGTGGAGGATGCCCGTTTTGGTGGCGAGATCGTGCGCGTGGCGCGGGTTTCCCGCCGTTTCGACGATCCGCAGATGCGTGGCGAGGCGGTGGTGATCGTGGCGCAGACGGTCGAGGCCCGCCGCGCCCTGGCGCGCGATCTCACCTTCCGCTCGTTCATACTGGTCGGCGCCATGGGCCTGATCGCCATTGGCGGCATGATCTTCGCCGTACGCCGGGCGCTGGCACCCATCGCGCGGCTGGAAGCGGCCATCCGCCAGCGCGACCCGCTGGACCTCACCCTGATCGACGTGTCGACCCCGCGCGAACTCGCGCCCTTCATCGCCGAGATCAACGGCTTTATCGAGCGGCTGCGCATCCGGGTGGAACTGATGCAGCAATTCATCGCCGATGCCGCGCACCAGCTGCGCACGCCGCTCGCCGCGCTGGAGGCGCAGGTCGACCTGCTGTCGGGCGACGAGGTGGCACCGGCGGGCCGCAAGCATCTCGACCGCATCCAGTCGCGCACGCGGCAATTGTCGCGGCTGACCAACCAGCTGCTGAGCCACGCCATGGTGGCGCACCGCGAGCGCGCCATCGCCAATTCCTCCGTCGACTTGACCGAGCTGACGCGGCGGGCGCTCGACGCCGCCATTCCCGACACGCTGGAGCGGGATATTCTCGTCACCTTGCACGCACCGCCGGCGCCGCTCATCGTCAGCGGCGATCCGGTCAATCTGGCGGAGGCGATCAAGAACATTCTCGACAATGCTGTTCGCCACGGCGCCGCCTCCCGCATCACCGTGCGGCTTCTGGCGCGGGACGACCGGGCGATTGTCGAGGTCGAAGACGATGGGCCGGGCATTGCACGGGACCGATGGGCGCGCGTGGTCCAGCGCTTCGGCTCGCCGTCGTCGGATGGCAAGGGCTCGGGGCTTGGCCTGTCCATCGCCGCCGAGGTGCTGGCCGCCCATGGCGGCGCGCTGTCCTTCGTGGAAAAAGGCGCCTTCGGTTTCGTCGTGGTGATGTCGCTGTCCCACATCCCGGCGGAGGGAACATGACCCGTCTTGCGAGAGTCGTCGCCTGCGCCTTCGCCTGTGCCCTCGCTCTTCCCCTCGCCTGTGCCGAGGCGCAGACCGTCACACGGTTTCCGCCTCTCGCCACACCGGTCGATACGCTGTCGATCCACGCGGCGACGGATCTTTACGCGCTGGAACCGTTGATCCGCGATTTCCAGCAGCTCGCGCCCGGCACCACGGTCGAGATCGTCGAATATGTCACCAACGACCTGTTCTCGACCGCCGCCCGCATCTGCGCCGAAGGCGGTGCGCTCGGCGATGTTCTCCTGTCCTCTTCGGTGGACCAGTTGGTGAAGCTCGCCAATGATGGCTGCGCCCAGCGCATCGAAGGGCCGGATCTCGGACGCGCCCCGCGCTGGGCCAATTGGCGCGACGAGGTCTTCGGCTTCACTTTCGAGCCGATCGTCATGGTCTATAACCGCGACAGCCTGTCCGGGGCCGACGTGCCGGGCACGCATCTCGAACTCGCGGAACTGCTGCGGCGGGATCCCGAGCGTTATCGCGGGCGGGTCGGCACCTATGATATCCGGCTGTCCGGCATCGGCTATTTGCTGGCGTTCAACGATGCGCGGCAGACCACGACCACCTATGGCCGGCTGCTGGAAAGCCTGGGCCGCGCGCAGGTGGTGGTGCGCTGCTGCACCTCGCAGATACTGGACGAGGTCGCCACGGGCCGGCTGCTCATCGGCTACAATATGCTCGGCTCCTATGCCTATGAGCGCGTGCGGCGCGGCCAGCCCATCGGCATCGTCATGCCGGCCGACTACACGCTCGTTCTCAGCCGCGGCGCCATGGTGCCGGTGCGGGCGCCGAACCCGTCGCTGGCGTCCCGCTTCGTCAACTATCTGCTGTCGGAGCGCGGCCAGTCCGTCGGGCGCAGCCAGTCCTTCTTCTTCGGGCTCGACGGCTCGGCGCCGCCCGGCATCGAGGGGCCGGATGTGGTGACATCGGGCATCGCCCGCCCGATCACCGTCGGCCCGGCGCTTCTGGCCGTGCAGGACGCGGCCCGCCGCAAGCGATTCCTGCAAGACTGGTCGCAGTCGATGATCGAGAGCGCCCCGTAACCGGCATGTTGCGGCGCAACACGGCGACTGTTACCGATAGTCCCTGTCAGGTTCACAGAGGTGGCGCCCATGCGACGTTCCACACCCGCCGCGCCCCGCCAACAGACGGGCAAGGGTCCGGAACCGGACATGGCGACAGGACGCCCCCCGGTCCTCATCGATCTCGCTCTGCAGGGCGGCGGCTCGCACGGCGCCTTCACCTGGGGCGTGCTCGACCGGCTGCTCGAGGAGGAGTGGCTGGAGATCGAAGGCATATCCGGCACCTCCGCCGGGGCGATGAACGCGGCCGTGCTGGCGGATGGCTTTGCCGCCGGCGGGCGGGCGGGGGCCCGGACCGCGCTCGACACCTATTGGCGCCATGTCGCCGACGCGGCGCGCTTCAGCCCGTTCCAGCGCGGGCCGCTCGATGTGCTGCTGGGCCGCTGGACGCTCGACCATTCGCCGCTCTTCGTCACCATGGATCTGATGTCGCGGCTCTATTCGCCCTATGATCTCAACCCCGGCGCCGCCAACCCGCTGCGCGCGGTGCTGGAAAAGGCGATCGACTTCGAGCGGCTGCGCACCTCGCCGGTCAAGCTGTTCATCACCGCCACCAATGTGCGCACCGGGCGCGGCCGGGTGTTCCGCAACGCCGAGATCACGCCCGACGTGCTGCTCGCCTCCGCCTGCCTGCCGACGCTGTTCCAGGCGGTGGAGATCGAGGGCGAGTGCTATTGGGATGGCGGCTATTCCGGCAACCCGACCATGACGCCGCTGGTGCGCGAGCTCAAATCCGACGACACCATCCTCATCCCGATCAACCCGGTGGAGCGCCCCGGCACACCGCGCAGCGCGCCGGAAATCCTCAACCGGCTGAATGAGGTCTCGTTCAACGCCGTGCTGCTCAAGGAGCTGCGGATGATCGCCCTGCTGCGGCAGGTCGCCGATCCCGGCAACAGCGAGGGCGCGCAATGGGCGAAGATGCGCATCCACCTCGTGCGCAATTCGATCATGGACACGCTGGGCTATTCCTCCAAGCTCAATGCCGAATGGGCGTTCCTCTCGCTGCTGCGCGCGGAGGGCCGCAAGGCCGCCGACGCCTTCCTGGAAGCAAACGCGGGCAATATCGGCACGCGGTCTTCCGTCGATCTCGACGTGCTGCTCGAAGGGGTGTGAGCCATGGGCCTCCTCGGCATTCTGCTCGGTCTCGGCCTGCTGGTCGGGTTCGCCTATCGCGGCTGGAGCGTCTTGCTGCTGGCCCCGCTCGCGGCGCTGATCGCCGCGCTGCTGTCGGGCGAGCCGCTGCTCGCCAGCTGGACCCAGACCTTCATGGGCAGCGCGGCGAGCTTTGTCGGGCAGTTCTTTCCATTGTTCCTGCTCGGCGCGCTGTTCGGCAAGCTGATGGAGGATTCCGGCTCGGTCGCCGCCATCGCCGATTTCATGACGGCGACGCTCGGCCCGCGCCGCGCCATCCTCGCCGTGGTGCTGGCCGGCGCCCTCGTCACCTATGGCGGGGTGAGCCTGTTCGTCGCCCTGTTCGTGCTGGCGCCGATGGCGCAGGCGCTGTTCCGTGCCGCCGACATTCCCCGCCGGCTGATGGCGCCGGCGATCGCGCTCGGCACCTTCACCTTCACCATGATGGCGCTGCCCGGTACGCCGGCGATCCAGAACGCCATTCCCATGCCGTTCTTCGGCACCACGCCCTTCGCCGCGCCGGGGCTGGGGATCATCGCCTCCGCCCTCATGCTCGGCTTCGGCCTGTGGTGGCTTGGACGTGTCGAGGCGGCGGCGCGGCGGGCGGGCGAGGGCTTCGGCGACGCCAGCGCCGCGGTGAATGCGCATCTCGACGACCCGCTGCTGCGCGAGCGGGCGAGCACGGCGCGCGAATTCGATCCGGCCGAGATCACCCATGGCCACCAGAGCGCCGCGCGCCCGTCCATCGCGGTCGCGGCGCTGCCGCTGGGGCTGGTGATCCTGGTCAATCTCGTCATGTCCTTCGGGGTGCTGCCGCGGCTCGATTTCGGCTTTCTCGCCGAGGAACGCTGGGGCGGCATTCCCCTGTCGGCGGTCAGCGGCGTGTGGTCGGTCGCCGTGGCGCTGATCGTCGCCATAGCGGCGACGCTTCTGCTCAACCGGCGCCGCCTGCCCAAGCTGCGCGAGACCATGGATGCCGGCGCCAATGCCTCGGTGCTGCCGATCTTCTCGGTGGCGAGCCTGGTCGGCTTCGGCGCCGTGGTGGCGGCGCTGCCCGCCTTCGCCCTGGTGCGTGACTGGGTTCTGTCCATCGGCGGCGGGCCCTTGGTGTCGCTGGCCGTGGCGGTCAACATCCTCGCCGCGCTCACCGGCTCGGCCTCGGGCGGGCTCACCATCGCGCTCGATGCGCTCGGCCCGGTGTTCCTCGAACGCGCGGGAGCGCTCGGCATCGAGCCGGCGCTGCTGCACCGCGTCGCCGTGATGAGCGCCGGCACGCTCGACAGCCTGCCGCATAGCGGGGCGGTGGTGACGCTGCTCGCCGTCTGCGGGGTGACGCCGAGGGAAAGCTACCGCGACATCGTCATGGTCGCCATTGTCGGCGCGCTCCTGGCGCTGGTGGCGGTCATCGGGCTCGGCTCGGTGCTGGGAAGCTTCTGACGCGCCAGCCGCTGCTGTCCCGTCTCTGTCGCTTCCTCCGTCGAAGAGGTGGGATGAAACGTATGTATTGGGGACGCTCTGCCCGTTTCGCCGTGCGCGCCCCCGCGTATAGTGGTTGCCGCTCGGTCACGTGAGCGGGTATCCAATGGCGGGTTCCCCCTCCCGTAGCGCCGTAGCGCCGTGGCGTTGCGGCGGGGCCGGACAGCGAAGGTGCATACCGATGACGACGACCAGACCCCTGTTGATCGCCGCGATTCTCGCCGCCAGCCTCGCCCTTGCCGGTTGCGGTGCGGAGCCGGAAGCCGAGGCGCCGGCGCCCCGCCCGGTGCGCGTCGTCACGGTGGAGAAGGGTGTCGGCGGCCAGGTGGCGAGCTTCACCGGCGATGTGCAGGCGCAGGACGAGGCCGCCCTCGCCTTCCGTGTCTCCGGCCGGATGATCGAGCGCAGCGCCAATGTCGGCGATGTCGTCAAGGCCGGGCAGGTCGTCGCCCGGCTCGACCCGCAGAACGCGCTCAATGCGCAGCGCTCGGCCCAGGCCGCGCTGGCGGCGGCGGAAAGCCAGCTCGTTACCGCCGCCAACACGTTTGAGCGGCAGGAGCAATTGCTGCGCAACGGCTTCACCACCCAGGCCAATCACGATGCCGCCCGCACCGCGCTTCAGGCGGCCCAGTCCGGGGTGGACAATGCCGAGGCCCAGCTCAAGATCGCGCAGGACAATGTCAGCTACACCGAACTCGTTGCCGATGCCGCCGGCACGGTGACGGCGCGCGGCGGCGAGCCGGGCGAGGTGGTGCAGGCCGGGCAGATGATCCTGCAACTGGCCCGGCAGGGCGGGCGCGACGCGGTGTTCGATGTGCCGGCCAATGTGCTGCGCGCGGCGCCGGCGGACCCTGTCATCACCGTCGCGCTGAGCGACGATCCGAAGGTGACCGCCACCGGCCGCGTGCGCGAAGTGGCGCCGCAGGCGGACCCGGTGACGCGGACCTTCCGGGTGAGGGTCGGGCTCGACAATCCGCCGGCGGCGATGCGGCTCGGCTCCACCGTCGTCGGCCGTGTCGAACTTGGCACCGATGCGGCGATCGAGTTGCCCGCCTCGGCGCTCACCGCCGTCAATGACCGGCCGGCGGTGTGGGTGGTCGATCCGGCGACCGGCACGGTGGCGCTGCGCAATATCGAGCTGCGCGGCTTCTCCCCGGCGTCGATCAGCGTCGAGACCGGGCTCAGCCCGGGCGAGGTGGTGGTCACCGCCGGCGTCCAGGCGCTGCATCCCGGCCAGAAGGTGCGCCTGCTCGGGGCGGGCTCGTGATGCGGTTCAACCTCTCGGAATGGGCGGTCCGCGAACGCTCGCTGGTGATCTTCTTCATGCTGGCGGTCGTGGTCGCTGGGCTGTTCACCTATACGCGGCTGGGCCGGGCCGAGGACCCCTCCTTCATCATCAAGACCATGGTGGTGCAGGCGGCGTGGCCCGGCGCGGGCATCGAGGACACGCTGCAGCAGGTCACCGAGCGGCTGGAGCGCACGCTGCAGGAAACGCCGCATCTCGACTTCATCCGCAGCTACACCCGCCCCGGCATCACCACCATCTTCGTCAACCTCAAGGGCAGCACGACGGCGCAGGAGGTGCCCGATGTCTGGTACCATGTGCGCAAAAGCATCGGCGACATGGCCCACACCCTGCCGCGCGGCGTGGTCGGGCCCGGCTTCAATGACGAATTCGGCGACACCTTCGGCCTGATCTATGGCTTCACCGCCGACGGTTTCACCCACCGCGAATTGCGCGATTATGTCGAGGCCGCACGCTCGAAGCTGCTGCAGGTGCCCGATGTCGCCAAGGTCGAGCTGCTGGGCGAACAGGACGAGCAGATTTTCGTCGAGTTCTCGGTGCGCGAACTCGCCGCCCTCGGCATCAACCGCTCGGCGCTGGTGGCGGCGCTGCGGGCGCAGAACGTGGTGCAGCCCGCCGGCACCATCCAGACCGGCGACGAGAAGCTGGTGATCGACGTGACCGGCGCCTTCGGCTCCGAGCAGGACATCGCCAACATCAATTTCGCCGTCGACGGGCGCATGCTGCGGCTCGCCGACATCGCCACGGTGCGACGCGGCTATGCCGACCCGCCGCGCCCGCTGTTCCGCACCAATGGCGAGCCGGCCATCGGCCTTGCCATCGCCATGCGCGAGGGCGGCGACATCTTGCAGCTCGGCCGCAATGTCGACGCGGCCATGGCGAAGATCACGGCAGAACTGCCGCTCGGCATCGAGCCGCATCTGGTGGCCGATCAGGCGGTGACGGTGGCGGGCGCGATCTCCGAGTTCATGGAGTCGCTCTGGCAGGCCATTCTCATCATCCTTGTGGTCAGTTTCATCGCGCTCGGCGTGCGCGCCGGGCTGATGGTGGCGCTCACCATCCCGCTGACGCTTGCGGGCGTGTTCGCCATCATGTGGCTGCTCCACATCGACATGCAGCGCATTTCGCTCGGCGCGCTCATCATCGCGCTGGCGCTGATGGTCGACGACGCCATGACCACGACCGACGCCACGCTCGGGCGCCTCGCCGCCGGCGAGCCGAAGGAAGTGGCGGCGGTCTTCGCCTTCAAGACCTATGCCTTCGCCATGCTGGCCGGCACGCTGGTCACCATTGCCGGCTTCGTGCCCGTGGGTTTCGCCGCTTCCTCGGCCGGCGAGTACACGTTCAGCCTGTTCGCGGTGGTCACCATCGCGCTGCTGGTCTCCTGGCTGGTGGCGGTGGTGTTCGCGCCGCTGATCGGCCTCGTCATCCTGAAGCCGCCAAAGGCGGCGGGCGGGCCGCCGGGCCGGATCATGCGCCTCTATCGCGGCCTGCTCTCCGTCGCGCTGAACGCCCGCTGGGTCACGATCGCCGTCACGCTGGCGCTGTTCGTCGCCGCCGTGCTGGCGCTGCCGCTGATCCCCCGGCAGTTCTTCCCCTCCTCCGACCGGCCCGAGCTGCTGGTCGATCTGCAATTGCCGCAGAACGCCTCGATCTACGCCACCGAGCGTGCCATGGCGCGGCTCGACGACGCCTTGCGCGACGACCCGGACGTGGCGCGCTGGAGCGGCTATGTCGGGCGGGGCGCGATCCGCTTCTATCTGCCGCTCAACGCGCAGCTGCCGAATGATTTCTTCGGCCAGGCGGTGGTGGTGGCGAAGGATGTGGCGGCGCGGCAGCGGCTGGAAGCCAAGCTGGCGACGCTGCTGGCCAATGACTTCCCCAATGTGGTGAGCCGCGTCTCGCCGCTGGAACTCGGCCCGCCGGTCGGCTGGCCGATCCAGTACCGCGTCGTCGGGCCCGATCTCGGCCAGGTGCGCGACATCGCCTTCAAGCTGGCCGAGGTCATCGCCGCCGACCCGCTGACGCGGACGGTGAACTATGACTGGATCGAGCCCGCGCGCGAAATCCGCATCCGTGTCGATCAGGACCAGGCGCGGCTGCTCGGCCTGTCGACGGAGGCCATCGGCTCGGTGCTGAACACGGTGGTGACCGGCGCCCCGGTGACGCAGGTGCGCGACGACATCTATCTCGTCGACGTGGTGCTGCGGGCCACCGACGAACAGCGCGTCTCGCTCGACACGCTGCGCACGCTGGAAGTGCCGCTGCCCGGCGGGCGCACCGTGCCGCTCAGCCAGTTCGCCAGCTTTGGCTATGAGCAGACCTACCCGCTGGTGTGGCGCCGCGACCGGCAGCCCTCGCTCACCGTGCAGTCGGACATCGCGCCGGGCGAACTGCCGGAGACGGTGGTGGACCAGCTTGCCCCCAAGATCGACGCGCTGGCGAAGACGCTGCCGGCGGGCTACCGGATCGAGACCGGCGGCACGGTGGAGGAGAGCGCGGCCTCGCTCGCCTCGGTGATCGCGGTGGTGCCGGTGATGATCCTCATGATGCTCACCGTCCTCATGTTCCAGCTCAGGCGGTTCTCATTGACCGCACTGGTCGTCAGCGTCGCTCCTCTCGGTCTCATCGGCGTCGTCATCGCACTGCTGGTGTCCGGCCGTCCGCTCGGTTTCGTCGCCATTCTCGGCGTGCTGGCGCTGATCGGCATGATCATAAAAAACGCTGTGATCCTAATAGGTCAGATCGAATCCGAGCGGGCCGGCGGCAAGGACGCGCGGCAGGCGGTGATCGACGCCGCCTGCGCCCGCTTCACCCCGATCATGCTCACCGCCCTCTCCACCGTGCTCGGAATGATCCCCATCGCCCCCACTGTCTTCTGGGGCCCCATGGCCTTCGCCATCATGGGCGGCCTGATGGTGGCCACGCTGCTGACGCTGGTCTTCCTGCCGGCTCTCTATCTGGCGACCGTCGGGCGGGAACGAGGTTTTCAGGGCTGAGGCCGGCGTGGGAGGGGCCGCCCGTGCGGCGATGGAGGAGGAGTTGCCGGCGCCGCCGCCTTCCTCAAGCGTGTGGCCGTCTTTGCCGATGTGTCGACGGAACCGCCGACCGGCAGATGAGCCGGCCGGCGCGTTGCGCAACAGTCAGCCTTCCAGCAGGCACGAGGTCCGGTCTGGGTGAAGAGGTCACGCGCGCCGCGCGCCTGCTCCTTCGGTCCGTGGCGGCCTTCGTGCCATCAAAGGGCACGCCGTAGCCCCCGGCCGTCGTCGCAGGCGCTCGCCGGCGAGGCGGAGGACCCCGCCCGCATCGCATTTGAGGATCTGGCTGGCGCGCCTGGACTTGCCGATGCCGTTGGTGAGCGGCTTGTCTCCCCGTTCGCCTGCCGCAGCTTTCGGTTCAGTGGTCGTCGGGCGTCAATGGAACGCGTTCTCCCGGGCCTGCGCGAACAGCTTGGCATTATCGCTGTAGTCGACATGCACGCCGATGATCACCGGGCCGGGCGTCTCGAACGCCTTTTTCAGGACGGGAAGAATGTCGTCGGGCGAGCGGATCATCACCCCCTTCGCCCCGAAGGCTTCGGCATATTTGACGTAGTCGATCGGCCCGAACTCGACGCCGGAGCCGCGGCCGTATTTCAGCTCTTCCTGGATCTTCACCATGTTATAGGTGCCGTCGATCCAGACCATGTGCACGATGTTGGTGCCAAGGCGCACCGCCGTCTCCAGCTCCATCGCCGAGAACAGGAACCCGCCGTCGCCGGAGACGGACAGCACCTTCTCGCTCGGCCGCACGAGCGAGGCGGCGATCGCCCAGGGCAGCGCGACGCCGAGCGTCTGCTGCCCATTGCTGATGAGGAGCTGGCGCGGACGGAAGCTGTACATGTAGCGGGCGATCCAGAGATGGAACGAGCCCATGTCGAGGCAGACGGTCACATCGTCGCTGAGGAATTGCTGCAGATCGTGGACGAGGCGTAGCGGGTGGATGGGCACGCCGCTGCGCTTGGCCGCCCCCTCCGCCAGCAGCCGCCGCTCGGCCTCGATCTTGTGCAGCATTGCCGCCGACAGGGCCGGCGTGCCGTGGCGCGCGAGCTTAGGCGTCAGCGCCTGCAGCGTCAGCGCGATGTCGCCGACCAGCTCGATGAGCGGCTGATAGTCGGCATCGAGCGTCGAGGGCAGCACGTCGATATGGATGATGGCGCGGGTCTTTCCCCGGTTCCATTCCGGCGGCCAATACTCGACCGGGTCGTAGCCGACCGTGATGATGAGGTCCGCCGCGTCGAGCAATTCGTCGCCGGGCTGATTGTCGAGCTGGCCGACGCGGCCGCCGAAATTCTCGAACAGCGACGCCCCAACCGCGCCCGCCGCCTGGAAGGTGCCGACAACGGGAAGGTTGCCTTTGCTGAGGAAGGGCTGCAGCGCCGCGGCGGCGTCGGGCCGGCTCGCCATCATGCCGAGCAGCACGACGGGGTTGGCAGCGTCGTTGATCAGCCGCGCGGCCTCGGCAACCGCGGCCGGATTGGCGGGGCCGAGACCGGAGAAGCGCGGCAGCGCCACCGGTGACTGCGGCGCGGCCGCCTTCATCACGTCCATCGGCAGGTTGACATAGCTCGCGCCGGCCCGTCCGCCTTCGGCGGCGCGGAAGGCATTGGCCATGACTTCCGCGATCTGATCGGTGGCGCCGACGCTGACCGCGTATTTCGTCACCGGTTTCATGATCGCGATGGCATCCATCGACTGATGGATGTGCTTGTCCGCATCAGCCACCGCCACCGCGCCGCCAAGGGCGAGGACAGGGTCGCCCTCGCTATTGGCGGTGGCGAGCCCGGTCACGAGGTTGGAGACGCCGGGCCCGGATGTTGCGATGCAGACGCCGGCCTTGCCGGTCAGGCGGCCAATACCGCCGGCGATGAAGGCCGCATTCTGCTCATGGCGGCAGACCACCGTCTCGATCTTCGAATTCACCAGCGAATCGAACACCGCGTCGATCTTCGCCCCCGGAATGCCGAACACATGCGTCACGCCGCGCTCTTCGAGCGCGCGAACCACGAGGTCGGCGCCGATCTGGGCCGTCTTGCTCTCATCCGACATGATGTTCCCCGCAGGCTTGCGTTCAGTGGCCACGTTCGGCGGCGTTGAGCTCGGCAGCGATGTCCCGGCCGAGATTGGCCTTCAGATACGCTTCCGTTTCCGGGAGGATCAGCCGGTAATCCGACAGCGCCTCGACCGCGATGTCGAGCGTGTCCGCCCGCACATCCAGCACATGGCCACCTTGATCCTTGCCGTCGGAAATGAAGTGGAAATGATAGCCTTGGACGCTGAACTCGCTGGCGAAGGCCGGCGACCAGATGCCGACGAGCGTTCCGGTAACATCGTCGAACTCGAAC
>NZ_CBDFNE010000006.1:0-148769 GCF_965249975.1 Ancylobacter sp.
GCCCATCGGCGCCGAGCCACAGCGCCTGGAAGAAGCAGAAGCCGAACGTGTCGTAGCCGGTGAGCCAGTACATGGACTCCTGCTGGAACATCAGCAGCCCGTCGAGCCGCTGTTCCGCCAGGACGGTGAGCAGGCGCTGGCGGCGGCGCTCGAATTCCGGGCCGGTGAAATGCAGGGTCATGGCAGTGCCTCGCGTCTGGCGATCGGTGCGCGCATTGCCGCCTTCCGTCGTCGTTCGTCATCCTGAGGCGCGAGCCCACGGGTCTTGCCGACGGCAAGCCCGAGGACGGGCTACGCGAGCCTCGAAGGATGGTTTTCCTGGTGTGCCCAACGACCATCCTTCGAGGCCCGGCCTGGGGCCGGGCACCTCAGGATGACGGCGCGCCGGGGCGGCTCCACCCTATGGTGCGGGATTGGGCGCCCTCACACCAGAGTAATGGCGGCGATCAGGCGTCCATAGTCGGCCTCGCCGCGATGGGTGGCGCGGCGATAGGAGAAGAAGCGCGCCTCGTCCGCATAGGTGTCGAGGCCGAGATCGTCGATCGTGCCGACGCCGAGCGCGGTGAGCCGGGCGGCGATGTAGCCGGGCAGGTCGAACAGCGCATGGTCCGGCCGCGCCGCCGGAATCAGGAAGCGGTCATTGCTGGCGTCGAGGCCGGTGAGGGTGGCGATGAAATCGGGACCGACCTCATAGCTCGGCTGCCGGATCAAGGGGCCGATGGCGGCGACGATATTGGCGCGGCGGGCGCCGAGTTCTTCCATGCGGGCGAGCGTGGCGTCGAGCACGCCGCCGACCGCGCCCTTCCAGCCGGCATGGGCGGCGCCGATGACGCGGGCGATCGGGTCGGCGAACAGCACCGGCCCGCAATCGGCGATGGTGACGGCGGCGGCGATGCCGGGTGTGGCGGTGGCGACCGCATCGGCCTTCGGCCGCTCGTCCCACAGCCGGTCCACGATCACGCAGTCGGGCGAATGGATCTGCCAGGCGGTGAGCAGATGGCCGGAAGGCACGCCGAGCGCGGCTTCCATCCGGGCGCGGTTCTCCGCGACATGGGCGGGGTCGTCGCGCGAGCCGGTGCCGCCATTGAGCCCGGCATAAATGCCCTCGGAGACCCCGCCCTCGCGGGTGAAGAAGGCGTGGCGGATGCCCGGCAGGGCGCTCAGCGCGGGGGATTTGACCTTCATGCGGGATTGTCCTCGAACAGCTCGGAAGGGGCGAATCCGGCCACCATGTCGAGGGCAGGATGCACCAGGGCGAGCGCCTTGAAGAGGGCGCCCATCTGTCCCTCGTCCGTGCCGGCGAGGCGCAGGCGCGCCGCCTCCACCATTTCCCGGTCGGCCTCGGGCGCCGCGCGCTTGAGCCGGAAGGCGCGCTCATCGAGGCCGAGCCGCTCCAGCAGCAGGCCCTGGCCTATGGGGCCGAAGACGCGGGCGCCAGCGGCCGTGGCGGCGTGGGCGAGAGCGGCGAAATCGACATGGGCGGTAAGGTCCGCTTCGCCGGGATGGGCCAGCACATCGTCGAAGGCCCGGCGATAAAGCGCCTGCAGCGTGTCGCCGAAGCCGCCCCCTCGCTCGCGCTCGCCGGCATGGCCGTAATCGACCAGCAACGCCGCACCGCCGCTCATGGCGATGCGGGCACTGAGGGTGGCGGCGATGGAGAGGCCGAGCGGGCAGGTTTCCAGCACCGCGCCCAGCGGGGCGGCGGCGAGGCGGGCGTCGCCGCGCGCATCGAGCCGGGCGCCGGGGCGCAGGCCGAAGGCGAGGGTGCCGGCGGAATCGAGGCCGACCATGCGCTCGGCGATGCCGTCCGGCGTGCGGACGAACTGGCGGATGGGCAGCGCGTCGATGAACTCGTTACCGAGCGCGATCAGCGGGCCGGGCGGCAGCGCCTCGATCCGCTCCACCCACTCGACGGCATGGCCGCGCAGCGTTTCCGCCTGCCGGGCGCGCAGGCGCGGGGAGGCTTCCACCAGCACCACGCGGGCGGCCTCATGCAGGCCGGGCACGCGGGCGGTGGCGCGCAGCATGTCGGCCATCATCGTGCCACGGCCGGGGCCGAACTCGGCGAGGACGAAGGGCGCGGGCGAGCCGAGGCGCAGCCAGGTTTCCGCCGCCCACAGGCCGAGCAGTTCGCCGAACATCTGGCTGATTTCCGGCGCGGTGATGAAGTCGCCGGATGTGCCGAAGGGCTCGCGCGTAGTGTAGTAGCCGAGCGTGGGGTGGAACAGGCACTGTTCCATATAGTCGGCGACGGTGATCGGGCCGGTGAGGGCGATCTGCCGGGCGAGCTGTTCCGCCAGCGCGTTCATGCGGCACCCGCGCTGAGCGCCGGGCGCTGGCGGGCGCGCCAGACGAGCCAGGCCCCCAGCGCCAGCATGGGCAGGGAGAGCAGCATGCCCATGGTCAGCCAGCCGCCGAAGAGATAGCCGAGCTGCGGGTCGGGCTCGCGGAAGAACTCCACGAAGATGCGGGCGCAGCCATAGAGGAACACGAACATTCCGGCCACCGTGCCCGGCCGGGCCAGCGCGCCGGCGCGGATGGCGAGCTGCAGGATGAGGAAGATCGCCAGCCCCTCCAGCCCCGCCTCATAGAGCTGGCTGGGATGGCGCGGCTCCGGCCCGCCATGCGGGAAGACGAAGGCCCAGGCGACATCGGTCGGCCGGCCCCACAATTCGCCATTGATGAAGTTCGCCAGCCGCCCGAGGAACAGGCCGACCGGCACCACCGAGGCGGCGATATCCAGCATGGAGACGAAGGGCAGGCCGCGCCGCCGGCAGAACAGGTACATGGCGAGGATGGAGCCGAGAAAGCCGCCATGGAACGCCATGCCGCCATGCCACAGGGTGAAGGCCTGCAACGGATTTTCGGCATAGAAGGGCAGGTTGTAGAACAGCACATAGCCGATGCGCCCGCCGAGGATGACGCCGACCGCGATCCACACCACCGCGTCGTCGAACTCCTCCGGCTTGATCGGCGCCTGCCCGCCCCACAGCGCCGGGCTGGAACACAGACGCTTGGCCATCCACCAGCCGAACAGCAGCCCGCCAATATAGGCCAGCGCATACCAGCGTATGGCGAAGGGGCCGAGCTCGATCAGCACCGGGTCGATGTTCGGGAAGGGCAAAGCGAGCAGCGGCGGTGTGAGCAGCATCGGACCTCTCGGCGGAAGGGCGCGCGGCCGGCGGCGGACGTGCGGAAGGCGGCATCTTCGCTTTGCCCCCGTTGCGTGACGGGATCAAGGCGCCTGTCGCCACAGCGCACCGCGCAAAGGCCGCTCCCCTTGCGATCACCGCCCGGCCGCCCCATTGTTTCTGCAAAGGCACGGCATAGTTCCGGCCTCATCCCGGGAGATGACCATGACCCAGACCACCGGCCGGATCTTCGACGATTTCGCCAAGCTGATGAACGACGCGGCCGGCGTCGCCACCGGCGTGCGCCGCGAGGCGGAAGGCGTGATGCGCGCCCAGGCCGAGCGCATCCTGCGCGAGCTCGATGTCGTCACCCGCGAGGAATTCGAGACGGTGAAGGAACTCGCCGCCGCCGCGCGCGAGGAGAATGAGCGGCTCGCCGCCCGCATCGCCGCGCTGGAGGCCAAGCTTGAGGCGACGATCGATCCGCCCGATTCGCTTGGCTGAGCCTTTCACCCGCCTGGCTTGTGGACGCTTCGACACGGCGCTTGCCGCGCCGCGCCGAATCCCGCGACAAGTCAATAGTGCCAATTTTCGCCATGGCCCGTTTTTATACGGACCATGGTACAACGGTCGTAGCGAGGTACGGATTCAGCGCGATATAGTTGGGAAGACGGCGATTCGTTCGATTCTTGAACGGCTTGCCGCAACCGTCGCGTTGCGTGCGTTCGACCCCCTCCGCGTCCCACCCTCGCGAGGTCGAGCATGACCCATACTAGTGACTTCGAGACCGACATCAGCCTCAACCCGCTGGATCTCGTCGAGCGCATGGCCGCGCTCAACGAATGGGCGTTCGAGCGCTCGGCCGAGGACGAGATCACCATCTCCCTCGAAGGGCGCTGGACGGATTGCCATGTCTCGTTCCAGTGGATGGACGAGGTCGAGGCCCTGCACATCGCCTGCGCTTTCGATCTCAAGGTGCCGGAGAAGCGCAAGACCGAGGTGCTTCGCCTGCTCTCGCTCATCAATGAGCAGATGTGGGTCGGCCATTTCGACCTCTGGTCGAAGGAAGGCGTCATCATGTTCCGCCACGCGTTGCTGCTGGCCGGGGCGGAAGCCACCGACCGACAGTGCGAAGTGCTGATGGAATGTGCCATCGAGGCGGTGGAACGCTATTTCCCCGCCTTCCAGTTCGTCGTCTGGGCCGGCAAGAGCGCCCGCGAGGCGATGGACGCCACCCTGTTCGAGACGGTCGGCGAGGCCTGAGCGGCGCCTTGAGAAAGACGGGCGCGGGTCGCCTGTTGCTCTCCCGTGCGCACCTGCCACGGGTACGGCCTGCGTGCTTCGAGGCCGGCCCAAAGGCCGGCACCTCAGCATGACGAACCCCGGGCGTGGAGGAGCGGTGGCGCCCGCCGCCGTCGCCGCCATCCATACACCGTCATCCTGAGGTGCCCGGCATAGCCGGGCCTCGAAGGATCGCCCTTCCGCTGCTTGCCAAAAAGCGTGGATGCGTCGCGGCGGGACGAGGCATAGCGGCGTGGGACGGGCTATGCTGAACGCGAGGATTTTCCCTCCGTATCAGACGCAGAGTTCCACGATGGCCACACTTTCCGACATTCCCGGGCGGGTGCTGCTTGTCGGCGCCGGCAAGATGGGCGGCGCCATGCTGGAAGGCTGGCTCGATCTCGGGCTCGATCCGGCGCGGGCGGCGGTGATCGACCCGGCGCCGCCGGCGGAAGTCGCCGCCCTCATCGAGGCGCGCGGCGTGGCGCTGAACCCGCTCAATGGCGGCCCGCCGGCGGTGATGCTGCTGGCGGTGAAGCCGCAGGTGGCCCCCGACGTGCTCGCCCGGGTGGCAGGGCTGGCCGATGCCGGCACGCTGATCGTCTCGGTCATGGCGGGGCGCACGCTCGGCTTTCTCGAATCCTACTTTCCCGCCGGGGCGGCCGTGGTCCGCTCCATTCCCAACACGCCGGCGGCGATCGGGCGCGGGGTGACGGTGGCGGTGGCCAATGGCGCCGTGAGCCCGGACCAGATGAACATCGCCGACGCGCTGCTGCGCGCCACGGGCGGGGTGGAATGGGTGGAGGACGAGGCGTTGATCGATGTCGCCACCGCCGTTTCCGGTTCCGGCCCGGCCTATGTGTTCCTGCTGGCCGAGGCGCTGGCGGCGGCGGGGGCGCAGGCGGGCCTGCCCGCCGACATGGCCGACCGGCTGGCGCGGGCGACCGTGGCGGGGGCGGGCGAGCTGATGCTTCGCACCGGCATCGACCCGGCGCAGCTGCGCCGCAATGTCACCTCGCCCAACGGCACCACGGCGGCGGCGCTCGCCGTGCTGATGGACGAGGACAAGGGCTTCGGCCCGCTTCTGGCCGAGGCGGTGGCGGCGGCGGCGCGCCGCTCGCGCGAACTCGCGGGCTGAGCGCTCCCGCTTTCGTGCGCGGACCTTGCCGGGATTTGCCGCGCGGGGGCTTCTCCCGCGCCGTGGCGCGCCTTACATCTGGGTGAGGCAACGTTCAGGACTGGAGGTCATCATGGCACGCTCCCCGGGAACGAAAGCGACCACCGAGAAGGTGAGCGAGGGGCGCGCCCTCGCCCTCGACAGCTTCATGCGGCTGCTGGCGCGCAAACCCTTCGAGCGCATCAGCCTCGGCGAGGTGGCGGACGAGGCAAAGATGCCGCTTGCCGACTTGCGCGCCGCCTTCGGTTCCACCTTCGACATGCTGTCCGGCTTCCTGCGCGAGGTCGACTCCAAGGTGCTGGCCGCGCCCACTGACGACATGGCGGACGAGCCGGCCCGTGATCGTCTGGTCGATGTGCTGATGCGCCGGCTCGATGTGCTGGCGCCGCACAAGGCGGCGCTCCGCTCGCTGATGGATTCGGCGCGGCGCAACCCGTTCTTCGCCCTGGCGCTGAACAAGCTTTCCGTGCGCTCGCAGCAATGGATGCTGGCGGCGGCGCGCATCGACACCGCCGGCCTGAAGGGCGCGGTTCGGGCGCAGGGGCTGGCGCTGGTGTTCGGCCGCGTGCTGCAGACCTTCCTCAGCGACGACGACCCCGCGCTCGCCCGCACCATGGCGGCGCTGGACCGCGAGCTGGCGCGCGGCGAGCGGGCGCTCGGACTGATCGAGGGCGCGGTGTGCCTCGCCACCGGCGGGCGCCGGAGGCGTCGCGACACCGACACCCCCACCGAGCCAGAGACCCCGGTTCCGCCGGACGCGCCGGTCATGGCGTGACAGCGACGCGGGGCTTTCGCGTAGACTGACCGCCGGAATCACCCCCGCGCCGGGTATCGCGCGGGAGTGCGGCGTTCAGCTTGAGGCGTTCATCATGAGTCTTGCCCCTACCGAACAGATCACGATCACGGACTTCCTGAAGGTCGATATCCGCGTCGGCACCATCATCCAGGCCGAGCCCTTCCCGGAGGCGCGCAAGCCGGCGATCAAGCTGGTGATCGATTTCGGCCCGCATATCGGCTGCAAGAAATCCTCGGCGCAGATCACCGTGCATTACGGGCCGGAAGATCTCGTCGGGCGACAGGTGGCGGCGGTGGTGAACTTTCCTCCGCGCCAGATCGGCCCGATCATGTCAGAGGTGCTGACCCTCGGCTTTCCCGACGCTGATGGCGCGGTGGTGCTGTTCAAGCCGGACCAGGATGTGCCGAACGGCGCGCGGCTGTTCTGAACGGGGCTTCTACACCGGAATCCGGATCGTCGCGCGCAGGCCGCCGAGCGGGCTCTCGCCGAGGATGACATCGCCGCCATGGGCGCGGGCGGCGTCGCGGGCGATGGTGAGGCCAAGGCCGGAGCCGCCGGCATCCTGATTGCGCGCCTCGTCCAGCCGGAAGAAGGGACGGAACACATCCTCGCGCAGATCGGGCGCGATGCCCGGCCCGTCATCGTCGACAGTGATGGTTAGCCAGCGCTCGTCACGCGTGCCTGCGATCTCGATGCGCGCGGCATGCCGGCCGGCATTGCCGACGAGATTGGCGAGGCAGCGGCGGAAGGCGTCGACGCGCACCATCACCAGCGGATCGCCGCTATAGCTGGCGCTTACTTTGGCGCCCTCCCGCTCGGCATTGAACCGTGCGTCCTCGATCAGCCGCGCCATGTCGGCGAGCGCCGGCGTTTCCGCCACATCCTCGCGGGCAAAGGCGAGATAGGCCTCCAGCATGCTCTGGAGGTCATCGACATCCTTGCGCAGCGCCTCGGTGTCGGCGCTGTCGCCGAGCAGCGCCAGTTCCAGCTTGAAGCGGGTGAGGATGGTGCGCATGTCGTGGCTGACGCCGGCGAGCATGGTGGTGCGCTGCTCGATCTGCCGCTCGATGCGCCGCTTCATTTCCAGAAAGGCCAGCGCCGCGCCGCGCACCTCGCGTGCGCCGCGCGGGCGGAAGCCGGGCACGTCGCGCCCCTTGCCGAAGGCGATGGCGGCATCGGCCAGCGCCTCGATCGGCTTGATCTGGTTGCGCAGGAACAGGATGGCCACCGCCATCAGCACCAGCGCGGTGCCCACCATCCACAACAGGAAGATGTGGGAATTGGAGAGATAGGCCTGGCTGCGGCGGGCGAACACCCGCAGCACCATGTCGTCCAGTTGCACCCGCACCTCGATGAGGTTGGAATTGCCGACCGTGTCGGTCCAGAACGGCCGGTGCAGGCGCTTGGCGAGTTCGCTGGTGAAGGCGGAATCGAGGGTGGAGAAGAAGGGTTTCGGGCCGGGCGGCGGCAGGCGTTCCCCGGGCAGGAAATCCACCGTCAGGCCCAATGTGAGCTGGGCGATGCGCTTGATCTTGTCCTGGTCGGCCTCGGTCGGGAAGGCCACGGCGAGCTGGGTGACGGCGGTGATGTCCTGCGACACCGCCGCGGAGAGGCGTCGCGTCACCGTGTTGTAGTGCCGCTCCATGAACACGAAGGCGAGCACCGATTGCAGGATCACCACCGGGGTGACGATGATGATCAGCGAGCGGGCGAACAGGCCCTTCGGCATGACGCGGTTGAACCACGCGCCGAAGCGGGCATTGTTCTCCCGCATGCGGCGCTGGGTGAGGCGCAGGCGCGCCCGCGCGGCGCCCACCACGCTGGTGTCGCGGGGTCTCAAGGAGCGACGACCAGCCGGTAGCCGACGCCGCGCACCGTCTGCACATAGGCGGGATTGGCCGGGTCACGCTCGATCTTGCGGCGCAGCCGGTTGACCTGCACGTCCACCGCCCGGTCGCCGGCGGCGACGCCGGGGGCGACGAGGTCCTGGCGCGGCACGGTCTGGCCGGGTGCTTCGCCCAGCACCCGCAGCATGTCGCGCTCGCGGTCGGTGAGGCGCACCAGCTCGCCGTCGCGGGTGAGCTCGCCGCGCGCGAGGTGGAAGGTGAAGGGGCCGAAGCGCACCGCCTCGATGGCCTGCGCCGGCGGCGGGGCGGCGCGCTTGATGATGTTGCCGATGCGCAGCAGCAATTCGCGCGGCTCGAACGGCTTGGCGAGATAGTCGTCGGCGCCGATCTCCAGCCCCTCGATGCGGTCGCCCGGCTCGGAGCGGGCGGTGAGCATGAGGATGGGCACGGCGGAATCGGCGCGCACCGAGCGGGCGAGGTCGAAGCCGTTCTCGCCCGGCATCATCACGTCGAGGATCAAAAGGTCGAAGGCGAGGCCGCCGAGCCGGGCGCGGGCATCGGCGGCGGATTCCGCCGTGGTGACGCGGTAGCCGTGCTCGGTGAGAAAGCGCGACAGCAGGTCGCGAATGCGGCGGTCGTCATCGACGATGAGCAGGTGGAAGGCGTCGTCGGCAGGCATGGTGCGGGATTCCCTTGCCGCTTCGGCCGGGCTCAGGCGGGCGTCGAGCATGGCGGTCCTCCCGTCAGCCGGCCGGCCGGCCGCGGGCGGCGCTGCGCGCCTCCACGGCCTGGTCGGCGCGGGCGATCAGCTTTTCGGTCGAGCTGCGATCTTCCGGGTCGATCATGGCGACAAGAAAGCGGCGCACCAGCTCGCGCGACTCGCCGCCGCTCTCCTCCAGCGCGCGGCGGATGCGGCGCGACTGGATGGCGACGAATTCCTGGGTCAGCGCCTCGCCCTTGGGGGTGAGGTAGAGCAGGCGCTGGCGCCGGTCGGAGGCACCGGCGCGGCTGTCGATGAAGCCCTGATCCACCAGTTCCCGCAGCACCCGGCCAAGGCTCTGCTTGGTGATGCGCAGAATGTCGAGCAGATCGGTGACCCGCATGCCGGGATGGCGGTTGACGAAATGCAGCACCCGGTGATGCGCCCGCCCGAAGCCGAAGCCCTGCAGGATCTCGTCGGGATCGCTGACGAAATTGCGATAGGCGAAGAACAACAGCTCGATCAGGTCGAGCATCGGCTCGCCCTCAGAGGACGAAGAGCCACGCGCCGCCCCCGGCTCGCTCTTGCCGGTGCGCGCTGTCAGCGAGACATTTATGTCAGCCATGTTGACTTTTTTCGTTATGATCGTTACCCAGATGTCCCGTTCAACGAAAGGATCGTTCGGCACGCCGCCCGATCCGCCTCGGAACAGGACAAAGTCGTACCCGCTCGTGCCGAGCGGCGACGATAACGGGACTTCGGCCGCGAGGCAAAGCGTTGCGCTCTCGCCGGGCAGGCCGTAGCCACCATGCCGAAGGAAAGAAGGGCTCCGGCGCCTCCCCATGGCGCGCCGGCGCACCGGTTGGGAGACTTAACCATGGCGAGCGAACCTTTCGACAAACGCAGCGGCTGGATCTGGTATGACGGCGCCTTCGTGCCCTGGCAGGACGCGCAGGTCCATGTACTGACCCACGGGCTGCACTATGGCAGCTGCGTGTTCGAGGGCGAGCGCGCCTATGGCGGCGAGATCTTCAAGCTCGACGAGCACACGACGCGGCTGAAGCACAGCGCCGAACTGCTCGATTTCGAGATTCCCTACAGCGAAGACGAGATCAATGCCGCCTGCCGCGAATTGCTGGTGCGGCAGAAGCTGGTGGACGCGTATCTCCGCCCCGTCGCCTGGCGCGGCTCGGACATGATGGGCGTTTCCGCCCAGCACAACCAGATCCACCTCGCCATCGCGGCGTGGGAATGGCCGAGCTATTTCGACCCGGCGCAGCGGCTCAAGGGCATCCGCATCGGCATGGCGAAGTACCGCCGTCCCGACCCGCTGACCGCGCCCTCGACCTCCAAGGCCGCCGGCCTCTACATGATCTGCACCATCTCCAAGCACGCCGCCGAGCGCGAGGGCTTCGCCGACGCGCTGATGCTGGACTGGCGCGGCCGTGTCGCCGAATGCACCGGCGCCAATGTGTTCTTCGTCAAGGACGGCGTCGTCCACACGCCGGAGGCCGATGCCTTCCTCAACGGCATCACCCGCCAGACGGTGATCGCGCTCGCCAAGCGGCGCGGCATCGAGGTGGTGGAACGGGCGATCATGCCGGAAGAGCTGGCGAGCTTCGACGAGTGCTTCATCACCGGCACCGCCGCCGAGGTGACGCCGGTGTCCGAGATCGCCGGCCAGCACTTCCAGCCCGGCCCGGTGACCAAGACGCTGCTGGAGGACTACATGTCCGAGGTGCAGCCGAAGAAGGCGGAAGCGGCCTGAGGGCCGCTGAGAGCGCATAATGGAAATGCCGGCCCTCGGGCCGGCATTTTTCGTTTGCGTGGGCTCCTGCCGTCATCCCGGCCGCAGGGCGGAGGCAACGGCGACTAGTTCCAGCGTTCCGCCGCGTCGTCGTCTTCGTCCTTGGCCGCGACCCAGGCGGTGCCCTCGTCGCGCTCTTCCATCTTCCAGAACGGCGCGCTGGTCTTCAGCCAGTCCATGAGGAAGGCGGCCGCCTCGAAGGCGGCGGCGCGGTGGGCGGAGGCGGTGACGACGAGCACGATATTGTCGCCCGGCACCATGCGGCCATAGCGGTGAATGACGGTGGCGCCGATGAGCGGCCAGCGGGCGCGGGCCTGTTCGACCAGACGGCCGATCTCCTCCTCCGCCATCCCGGGATAATGCTCCAGCGTCAGCGCGATGAGCGGGGCGCCGCCGGGGGCGTCCTGCGCCCGGCACAGGCCAGTGAAGGTGACGACGGCGCCGATATCCGTGCGCCCCTTCGACAGGGCGGCGGCCTCATGCGCGGGGTCGAAATCCTGCGCCTGGATGCGGACGGTGAACATGCTCACCTCGCTCGTTCAGCCGCCCGTCATGGGCGGGAAGAAGGCAATCTCGCGCGCGCCGCCGAGCGGCGTGTCGGGCCGTGCGTGCCGCCGGTCGAGCGCCGCGCGGACGATGCGCGGATTTTCGAAGGCGCGGGCATAGCCCTCGCCGCGGGCGGCGAGATGGGCGGCGAGTTCGGCGACGGTGGCGACGCCTTCCGGCACCGCGACCTCCTCCGCCTCCAGCCCGATGCGCTCGCGCACCCAGGCGAAATACAGCACCTTCACGGCGCGTCCCCGATCAGATGGCGGGCGCCGGCGCGGAAATAGTCCCAGCCCGTGTAGAGCGTCAGCAGCGCCGCGATCCACAACAGGCCGATGCCGAACAAGGTGATGCCGGGCACCACGAGGTCCGCCGCCGGGCCGGCGAGCAGCACGCCGACCGCCACCAGCTGGGCGGTGGTCTTCCATTTTGCGAGGCGGGTGACGGGAACGCTGACCCGCAGCTCGGCGAGAAATTCGCGCAGGCCGGAGACGAGGATCTCCCGGCACAGAATCACCAGCGCCGCCCACAGCGACCAGCCGCGAATGGTGCCGTCCGAGGCCAGCATCAGCAGCGAGGCGGAGACCAGCAGCTTGTCGGCGATGGGGTCGAGCATGCGGCCGATGGCCGATTGCTGCGACCAGGCGCGGGCGAGATAGCCGTCGAAGAAATCCGTGATGGCCGCGACCGCGTATAGGGCTACGGCGACCCAGCGCAGCCACAGGCCGCCTTCGAGAATGTCGGACCAGAACAGGCAGGCCGCCACCAGCGGCACCGCCACGCAGCGGCCATAGGTGAGAATGTTGGGCAGCGACATGGCGTGTCCGCGCGTCACCTTGGCCGGCTCCCGATCCGTCTGCGGGTTAGATGCGACATCGACCATACTGCGCCGGCTCCCTCACAGGCAGGTAAACATGCGAGCCGGCCGCGTCAATCGCGTCCCGGTCCCCAGCCTTGCCTGCCGCAGGCTTATCACGATGCGTCAGGGCTGTGGCCATCGCATGACGCGCATGGCCGTTCCGGTCCTTCATGTCGCCTTGGCATGAAAGAAGTCGTAAACCGCCCGCGCCGTCGCCGCGTTCACCCCCGGCACGCCTTCGAGATCGGCGAGCGAGGCGCGCTCAATGGCTTTCAGCGTGCCGAAATGGTGCAGCAGCGCGCGCTTGCGGGTCGGCCCGATGCCGGGAATTTCCTGCAGCCCGGCCTGGGTCAGGTCCTTCTTGCGCCGCGCGCGGTGCGAGCCGATGGCGAAGCGGTGCGCCTCGTCGCGTAGGCGCTGGACGAAATACAGCACCGGGTCGCGCGGCTCCAGCCGGAAGGGCTCGCGCCCCTCGACATAGAAGGTCTCGCGGCCGGCATCGCGGTCCGGCCCCTTGGCGACGCCGACCATGGGCACATCGGTGACGCCGAGGCCGGTGAGGGTTTCCTGCGCCGCCTTCAACTGGCCGGGGCCGCCGTCGATAAGCAGAAGGTCCGGCCAGGCGGAGGAGGCGGCGGAGGCTTCCTCGCCCTCTCCCGTCGGTGGCGGGGGCGCCGCTTCTCCCTCGGGAAGAGGCGACGCGCCCGCGCGCGGATTCTCCTTCAAGAGGCGGGAGAAGCGGCGGGTCAGCACCTCGCGCATCATGCCGTAATCGTCGCCGGGGGTGAGTTCGGTCGAGCGGATGTTGAACTTGCGGTACTGGCTCTTGGCGAAGCCTTCCGGCCCGGCGACGATCATGCCGCCGACGGCGTTCGAGCCCATGATGTGGCTGTTGTCATAGACCTCGATCCGCTTCGGCGGGCCCTGGAGCGCGAAGGCGCGGGCGAGTTCCTCCAGCAGCCGGGCCTGGCTGGCGCTTTCCGCCAGCTTGCGGCCCAGCGCCTCGCGGGCGTTCTGCAGCGCGTGCTCGACCAGCTCGCGCTTCTCGCCGCGCTTGGGGGCCGCGATCTCGACGCGATGGCCGGCCCGGGTGGAAAGCGCCTCTTCCAGCAGCTCGCGCTCGGCAATGTCGTGGCTGAGCAGGATGAGGCGCGGGCAGGGCTTGTCCTCGTAGAACTGGGCCAAGAACGATTCCAGCACCTCGCCGATCTCCAGCGTTCGGTCGGCGCGCGGATAGAGCGCGTGGTTGCCCCAGTTCTGGCCGGTGCGGAAGAAGAACACCTGCACGCAGGTCGCCCCGCCTTCCTGATGGATGGCGAACACGTCCGCCTCTTCCACCGAGCGCGGGTTGATGCCCTGCGTGCCCTGCACGGCGGAGAGCGCAGCGAGGCGGTCGCGTAGCGCCGCCGCGCGCTCGAATTCCAGCTCCTGCGAGGCGGCTTCCATCTCCCGCGCCAATTGCTCCTTCACCGCCTTGCTGCGGCCGGAGAGGAAATCGCGCGCCTCGCGGACATATTCGGCATAGACGGTGTGGCTGACCTCGCCGGTGCAGGGGCCAGCGCAGCGCTTGATCTGGAACAGCAGGCAGGGGCGGGTACGGGCCTCGTAGAAGCTGTCGGAGCAGGAGCGCACCAGAAACGCCTTCTGCAGCGCGTTGATGGTGCGGTTCACCGCCCAGACTGAGGCGAAGGGGCCGTAATAGTCGCCCGGCCGGTTGCGGGCGCCGCGATGCTTGGTGATCTGCGGCGAGACGTGGTCCTTGGTGATGAGGATATAGGGAAACGACTTGTCGTCGCGCAGCAGCACGTTGAAGCGCGGGCGCAGCTGCTTGATGAGGTTCGCTTCCAGCAGCAGCGCTTCGGTCTCGGTGCCGGTGGAGACGAACTCCATCTCGGCCGTGGCCGCCACCATGCGCATGATGCGGGCGGTCAGCCCCGTCGGCCTTGTATAGGCGACGATGCGGCGCTTGATGCTCTTGGCCTTGCCGACATAGAGCACCGTGCCATCCGGCCCGAGCATGCGGTAGACGCCGGGCCCGCTCGGCGCGTGCTTGAGGGCGCGCGCAATGGCGGCGCGGCCCATGGCGACGGAGCCCGGCGCGGGCTCGGCCTCCTCGGCAAGGTCGGCAATGAGGGCCTCGTCCTGGTCGATCTCGGCGATGTCGGCATCGTCGGTGTCGAGGTCGGGCACGTCGCGTGTGGGTCGGGCGATCATGTCCCCTAGATACGCATCTGCGGCGCGGGCGAACAGGGGCCGGGCGCGTCTTCCCCGTGCCTGTTCCCGATCTGTCAGGGGGCGGAACATGCGCGGGGCGCCGGGCCGTCCTGCGCCGGGGGAGGGTGCCGCCGCCGGAAAAAGGGCTTAAGGGAGCGTCATGTCCGCGTCGAGCCCCACCGTCGCCTCCCCGCCGCTGCCCTGGGCGGGCTATGCCTTCGGCGCCGCCGGGGCGATTTTGTTCGCCTCCAAGGGCATCATCATCAAGCTCGCCTATGCCGAGGGCATCGATCCCGAGACGCTGCTGGCGCTGCGCATGGCATTCTCGCTGCCGTTCTATCTCGTCATCGGCGCGCTGGCGCTGCTGCGGCTGCGCGGCATGGGCGAGCCTCTGCCGGGGGGAAAGCTGGTGGTGCAGTCGATGCTGGTGGGCGCGCTCGGCTATTGGCTGGCGAGCTATCTCGACTTCGCCGGGCTGCAATATGCCTCGGCCTCGTTCAGCCGGCTGATCCTCTTCACCTATCCGATCTATGTCGCGCTGTTCGGCGCGCTGCTGTTCGGCCAGCCGATCCGCCCCAAGGCCATGCTGGCCTTCGCGGTGTGCTATGGCGGGCTGGCGCTGATCTTCCTGCAGAATGTCAGCGTCATGGGTTCGGATGTGGTGAAGGGCGCGGTGCTGGTGACGCTGGCGGCGATCAGCTTCGCGCTTTATCTGCTGTGCGCCCGCTCGCTGCTGCAGAAAGTCGGTTCGGCGCTGTTCACCTGCATCGCCATGATCGCGGCCTCGGTGATGGCGATCGGCCAGTTCGCGCTGATGCGGCCGGTGGAAGCGCTGATGGTGTCGCCGCACGGGCTGATGCTGGCGGTGATGGTCGCCATCGGCGCCACGGTGCTGCCGACCTTCCTGATGAACGCGGCGCTGAAGCGCATCTCGGCGCAGGCCAATTCGATGATCAGCACGGTGAGCCCGGTGGCGACCATGGTGCTGGCGGTGCTGTTTCTCGGCGAGAGCGCCAGCCCGGCGGAGATTGCCGGCGCGGTGCTGGTCATGACCAGCATCGGCTGGTTCACCCTGAGCGACGCGCGCAAGCGCTGAGCGCCGGCGCTCAGTCCTCTTCCACGTCGGGCGTGCGCCAGGCGAGGTGCTGGCCGCCATCCACCGCGATCATCTGCCCGGTGACGCTGGCGGCACGGGCGAGATAGGCGACAGCGTCGGCGATCTCCTCCGGCTGCGGGCCGCGCCCCAGCAGCACCGCGGCGGACTGGCGCGCGAAGGCGCTGTCGTCCTGCCGGTCATTGGCCAGCGTCGGGCCGGGGCCGACGGCATTGACCCGCACGCGCGGCGCCAGCGCCTGCGCCATCATGCGGGTGGCGGACCACAGCGCCTCCTTGGCGACGCTGTAGGAAAAATAGGCCGGCGTCGGCTTCAGCACGCGCTGGTCGATGATGTTGACCACGCCGCCGCGCGCGCCCTCCGGCAGCTGCGCAGCAAAGGCGCGGGCCAGCTGCACCGGCGCGCGCAGATTCGCCGCCATGTGGCGTTCCCACCGCGCGAGGTCGAGCGTCTCGAGCGCGTCGGGCTGGAATTCCGACGCATTGTTGACCAGCAGGCTGAGCGGCCCCAGCGCCGCGACGGCGGCGGGAACAAGTGCGTCCACCGCCTCCGCCTCCACCAGCTCGGCGGTGAGGATGACCGCGCGTCCGCCCAGCCCCGCGATCTCCGCCGCCGTGGCCTCGGCCGCCGGGCCGGGCCGGCGCACATGCAGGGCGATGTCATAGCCCTCCTGCGCGAGCCGCAAGGAGATGGCGCGGCCGATCCGCACCGCGCCGCCGGTGACGAGGGCGACGGGACGGGGAGAAGCCGAGGCGGAGGCGGGGGAAGGGGACATTCGGTCTCAAGGGGGTTGGCAGGGTAGGGTGGGCGACACCTCGCCCGGCCAGCAATACGGGCGAGGCACGATGGTGGATGACGGCGCGGGAGGCGGATGGGTATTTTCCTGCCGCTCCTTGGTACTTAGATGCCCGAAAGGCGCTCTTCCTTACCGTTGCGCGCACCGTGAGGCCATAGAGTGCTTGCGCTGCGCTTTTGACCAAGGGTCCAAGGCTCGCGTCGTTTGGTGGTACTTTCGTATACATGAAGTATACGCTTCGTTAAGCATAATATTGTCTTCCAGATTTCCGCGCAATTTCAGCCGCATCTTTGTCGTCTCTTCGGAATTGTTTCAGTGCAGGCGAGATGTGTTGGCTCGCCTGTGGCTGAGCCAGGTTTTCAGGAGACGACCATGAACAACAGCATCCGTGCCGGTCTCGGGCTTGTGGCCCTGATGGCCGTTCCTGCCGCGGCGGCGGACATGTCCTATCCCGCGCCCGCCCCGGTGGCGTCCTATGCGCCCGCGCCGGTGTTCACCTGGACCGGCTTCTATCTCGGCGCCAATGCCGGCTATGGCTGGGGCGAGGCCGACGCCTCGCCGGATGTGGACGGTTTTATCGGCGGCCTGCAGGCGGGCTATAATTGGCAGGGCGCCGGGCCGCTGGTGTTCGGCGTGGAAGCCGACATCCAGTATGCGGATGTGTCGAGCTCTGTGTTCACGCTCGATTATTTCGGCACGGTGCGCGCCCGCATCGGCTACGCCTTCGACCAGTTCCTGATCTACGGTACCGGCGGCTTCGCCTATGGCGGCGGCAGCTACCAGCTGCTCGGCCTGTCCAACGACCGCAACCATCTCGGCTGGACACTCGGCGCCGGCGCCGAATATGCGCTGGGCGGCAATTGGAGCGTCAAGGGCGAGTATCTCTATATCGACCTCGGCGACGAGACCTATGCCAGCTTCTTCGGCCCGCGCGATGTCGGCATGAGCGCGAATGTGCTGCGCGCCGGCGTCAATTACCGCTTCTGACCCCCGGCGGGGCGCGCTGGCGCCCCGATTCCGCGCCGTCATCCTGCCGTGCGGCGACAAAGGCCCGGAATTTGTGACATGCGCGACACACCCTTTTCAGGATCGTCAGTCGATCATGGCGGAATTGTTGCGCAGCTCACGGTTCTGTGAATGGCGGTCAAGGGCGCGAGAACCGTTGCATGCGAACGGTTTTCCACCCCTTCCGGCCTGTCACGGGCAGGGCGGGGGTCGGAAATGCGGCGAGACTGCCCCAATCCAGCCCTTGGCCTGCCCATCTGCGCTTCTACTTCATGCTCCGAGACGCAAGCCCAAGGGATTGCGCACGCCTTTCCTGGTTTCAGGAATCTTTCGGAGAATAGCCATGAAGAAGATCCTCTGCTCGGGCGTCGCTGCGGCCGCCCTCCTCGCCGCCGCCCCCGCCTTCGCGGCCGATCTGGCGCGGCAGCAGCCCTATCCCACCAAGGCGGCGCCGATGATCGTCGAGCCGGCCTTCACCTGGACCGGTTTCTACCTCGGCGCCAATGCCGGCTATGCCTGGGGTTCGGGCGAAGGCGGCGCGGGCATCGTCAATCTCGATCCGTCGGGCTTCCTCGGCGGCGGTCAGATCGGCGTGAACTACCAGTTCGCCAACAATGTCGTCGTGGGCGTCGAAGCCGACTTCCAGGGCTCCGACATCAAGGACACCTATGCCGGCTATGAGTCCAAGATGGACTATTTCGGCACCGTCCGCGCCCGCCTCGGCTATGCCTTCGGCAACATCCTTCCCTACGTGACCGGCGGTCTCGCCTACGGCCACACCGAAGTGCGCGACAATCTGTTCGGCCTGTCCACGGACAAGACCCAGACCGGCTGGACGGTCGGTGGCGGCGTGGAATACGCCCTCACCAACAACTGGACGATCAAGGGCGAGTATCTCTACATGGATCTCGGCGAGGACTATTACGACAGCATCGGCTACAAGACCGGGCTGACCGCGAACATCGTCCGCGCGGGCGTGAACTACAAGTTCTGATGCGCGGCTGACGCTGCCTCAAAGAGAAAGGCCCCGGATCGACGATCCGGGGCCTTTTTCATTGCGGGGTGGCGATGCGACAGATCAGGGCGAAAGATCAGCGCGAAAGATCAGGCTTGCGGCGTCGTTGCCTCGAAAGCGGGCACACGCGCGGCAAAGGCGTCGAGCCAGGCCACCAGCGCGGGATGGCCGGCGCGCCAGGCGCCGGCAAAACGCAGGTCGAGATAGCCGAGCGCGCAGGCGACCGCGATCTCGCCGATATGCGCGGCACCGCTGACCGGCAGCTTCTGCGGCGGCGCGGCTTCCAAAGCCGCCAGCCCGCGCGCCACCTTGCCCGCCTGATGGTCGAGCCAGCGGGCACTGTGGGTCTCGGCGTCACGGAAGCGGCTCTCATAGATCTGCAGCAGCGCGGCGTCGGAAATGCCGTCGCCGAGCGCGAGCATCGTCAAGGCCGCGATGCGGTCCTCGCCGCTTGCGGGGATCAGCACGCCGCCGCCCGCCACCATGTCGAGATACTCGACGATGACGCGGGAATCGTAGATCGCCGGCCCGTCCTCGCGCAGCAGCACCGGAATCTTGCCGAGCGGGTTCTGCTCCCGCAGGGAGTCGGCGGGGTCGGTCGTGTCCGCCGGCACGACATCGAGATGGATGTCGCACAGAATGGCGCCGATCTTGACCTTGCGTCCGAACGGAGACAGCGGGGAGGAGCGAAGCTTCATCGGGTTCGGCACCTTCTGAGGGGCCAGCCGCCCCCGTTCCGGATGCCCGGTGACGCCTGCGCCCGGCCGCGGCGGCGCCGCAGCTTCGGCCGGCAGGCTTATCAGTCGGCCGGCTGCAGGTCGATGGCCTTCGGCCCCTTGCCGCGCTTGTCCGGCTCGATCTCGAAGCTCACGCGCTGGCCTTCCGTCAGCGCGCCGAGGCCGGAGCGGGTGACGGCCGAGACGTGCACGAACACGTCGCGCCCCCCATCATCCGGCCGGATGAAGCCATAGCCCTTGTCGGTGTTGAAGAATTTGACGGTGCCCATCGTCGCCATGCGCCTGCTCCTTACCCCCGGACGGGCGTGCCCATCCGCCGGTTACGTCGGTTCGGGCCAGGGTGAAGCAAGACCGATGCCGGATGATGACGCGGCGGGGCTACAAGGCGCCGGAACCGCGCTCCGGCGTCAGCCAGCCGACGCGCACGCGCCCGGCGCCGTCCGTCGCCAGCACCGGGGCAAGGGCGCCAAGCACGCTGCGCAGCTCCTCGGCGAGGGTGAAGGGTGGGTTGACCACGATGAGGCCGCAGCCGGTCATCGTGTCGGCCTGCCGCACGGCGCGCAGGTCGAACTGGATGTTCAGCGTCTTCGGGATGCCGGCGCGCTCGATCTCGCGGCGGAAGGCATCGACCGCGCGCACATCCTTGATCGGGTACCACAAGAGATAGATGCCCCCCGCCCAGCGCCGATGCGCCTCGGCGAGCCCCTGGGCGAGGCGGTGGAACTCGCCTGGCTCCTCGAAGGGCGGATCGACCAGCACCACGCCGCGCCGCTCCTTCGGCGGCACATAGGCGCTAAGCGCCTGCCAGCCATCGGTGGCGAGCACCTTGGCGCGGGCGTCGCGGCCGACCGATTCCTCCAGCGCCGCGCGCACACCGGGCTGCGTCTCGCACAGCAGCAGCCGGTCCTGCGGGCGGGTGAGCGCCTGGGCGATGAGCGGCGAGCCGGGATAGCGGGAGAGGGCGGCGGCCAGCGCGGCATCGTCCGCCGCCGCCGGGTTCACCGCCCGCACCGCGTCGAGCCAGGGGGCGAGCAGTTCGGTCACAGCCGGGGTGAAGCGGGCGCGCAGCACGGCGCCGATGCCGCCCTCCCACTCGCCGGTCCGGCGGGCCTCGTCGCCGGTGAGGTCGTAGAGGCCGGCGCCGGCATGGGTGTCGATGACGCGATAGGCGGCATCCTTGTGCCCGAGATAGGCAAGGATGCGCGCGAGCACGACATGCTTGACGACATCGGCGAAATTGCCGGCATGGAAGGCGTGGCGGTAGTTCATTCGGTCCTCTGTGGCGCGTCCTGCCCCTCGCGCTGCGGCGGCATCGCCACCCGCTGCGCCCGGCAGGCGCGGCGGTCGACTTCCGGGCAGGGGGCGAATTCCAGCGTCCGGCTGAGGCAGATGCGCACCTCGGTCAGCCGGCGGCCGTCGCAGGCGACGGCGATCATGTCCGGCGCCAGGCCCGGATTGGCGGCGCGGAAGGCGGCTTCGACCTCGCCGGGGGAGACCATGCGGTAGTCGTCGAGCCGACGGAAAGCCTCGGGGATGGTCACCCGCTCATAAGCGCGGCGGACGGTGGCGAAATAGGCGGCCGAATCGTTGCCGTCGCAGGTGCCGTGCTTGCGCCACTGGTGCAGCACCAGCCGGCGGCTCGGCATCACGTCGAGCATGGAGCGCAGCAGAGGCTCCGGGAGGAAGGGTGCGGGGGCGACGCAGTTCTCCGGCCAGCCGCGCTTATATTGCGGCCACAGCCCGTGGATGACGAAGGCGAAGGGCCGGGCGGTGGCGCATTGCGCCGGCTCGGCGCGCGCGCCCATCGCCTCGCAATAGGAGGGCGACCAGGAGAGGGCGAGGACGTAATGGTCGAACTGGCCGGGTTCGCCCTTGTTCTGGGCGCTGGCGGCGTGCGGCGCGAAAAGCAGCGCGGCGAGGGCGAGCCCCGCCGCCCGCGCCCGCCTCATGGACGGGCCATGCGGCAATTCGGGGCGTAGGTCCAGGAGCGGTCGAAGCCTTCGACGCAGAAATCCACGCCCCAGGAGGCGCCGAGGAAGCCGCCATCCTCGATGATCGAATACCACACGGTGTGGGTGCGCGGCAGGCCGGGCGCCTTGCCATAGGCCTTCCCCACCGGCTGAGCAGCCGCCTTGCCGGTCATGTGGCCGTCATAGGCGCCGCTGCCATAGGCGCCTTCGCTCTCGAAATGCGGCGTGCCCTCGATGCCGGAGATAATGACCTCGGCGCGGCAGTAGCGGCGGGGAATGTACTGCTCGCCCCACGGGCGGAACGCCACCTCGCGCACATCGTCGATGCGGTCAATGGTGAGCTTGGAGTTCCAGAAGCGCGATTCGGTGGTGGCGAAGTCGCTCCGGATCTTCGACAGCGCGCCGGGCGTGTCGCAGGCCGGCACGTTGCCGCTGTAGTTCGGGCCGGACAGCCAGAAGTTCTTCTCGAAGAAGTTCGCGGCCTCGGCGCTGCCGAGCGAGGCGGCGAGCAGGAAGAGCGCGCCAGCACCGGCGGCCGTCCGCGCCATCGCCCGCGTCACCCGTCCCTTGGCATGCTTCGTGTCGGCCGGCATCGCGCGTCTCCTACAGAGTCTGCGGCGAAGATGCGTCGCGCCTGCCGCGCGGTCAATGACGGCAAGGCCACACTTCGCCGGATTTGCGCACCGGCTTCAGATGAGGCGGATGACATAGTGCTTGCGGGTGGTCTCGACGACTTCCCACACCCCCTTGAAGCCCGGCCGCAGGGCGAAGGTGTCGCCTGCCTTTACCGTCACCGGCGCCTCGCCATCCTCGTGCAGGATGGAGACGCCTTCGAGGATGGAGCAGAACTCCCATTCCTCATAATCCACCCGCCAGGCGCCGGGGGTGGATTCCCAGATGCCGGCGAACAGCGCGCCGTCCGGCAGCGTCTCGGCGTTCCAGGTGCGGTGGCGGGGATCGCCGGAAAGGAGGCGGTCGGCGGGCGGGGCGGTTTCCTCCGGAGCGCCGAGTGTGGCCGGGTCGAAGGAAAGCAGGAACGACATGGAGACCTCGCGGACGGCAGGGGCGGGGAGCGGCGCGGCGTGCGACCGGGCCGAAAACAAGAGCGGCGCGGGACATCCTGCGGGATGTGCCGCGCCGTCTCAAGCTGCTTCGATACCCCCCAGCATCGAAGCGAAGGTCTATTCCGCCGGTGCCGGCTGCGGCCCTGCCGCCGTCTGAGCGGCGGGGGCGCTCTCCAGCGCCGCGTATTTAGCGCAGGCGAAGAGAAAGCCGGCAACCAGAAGGTAAGCAAATGCTACCGTCGGTGTCACGCCGAATCCGACACTTTCCCCGTGCATGAAGCCGAAAAAGGTGAGGACGGCGCCGGCGAGGGCGAAGGCGGCGGCATTGATGAACTGCCGTTCGACCACGAACACGCCGATGGCGCCCAGCACCAGGCCGACCAGAATGGCGCCCCCGCCCATCACTTCCAGCCCGTGATAGAGCACGCCGACCGCGCCGAGCTTCTCCAGCCCCAGCGCGCTCGCGGAGGTGCCGGCGACGGCCAGCGAATTGTCGATAAGCAGCTTGGCCCAGGCGGCGAGGTGGGGCGTGAGCGCCAGCACCACGGCGGGGGCGTGCTTGGACGGCGTGGTCTGGAACGCCTGCGCCCCGATGAGCATGCCGATATAGAGCAGGATCGGCGAGATGGCGACGACCGGGATCAGCGCCAGCAAAAGGGCGATGATGCCGAACCAGGACAGCACGATGACCATGAGCCCGGTGGCGGCGGAATAGCCGATGCGCCCGCCCATCGACTTCCAGCCGGGGTGGCCGATATAGACCGCGTTGATGAAGGGGTTGCCCATCAGGCAGCCGATGAGGCTGACCACACCATCGGCGGTGAGCACGCGGGTGGTGGGGTAATGGTCGCCCGCCGCCTCGGCGCTTTCCACATTGTCCATCGCCTCGACGAGATCATAGATGCCGAAGGGGATGGCGGTGACGAGGATGACGCCGAGATAGCTGAAGCCGTGAAAGACATGGTCGAAGGCCGGCAGCGGCACCGCGAATCCGAAAGTGGCGAAGGCGGCGCCGACGTTGGCGAGGCTCATGCCGCCATAGTTCAGCCCGACGAGGTTCGAACCCCAGGCGATGGCCATGCCCACCGCGATGGCGATGAGGCCGGCGGGGATGCCGCGCGGGTATTTCACCCCGCCGAACCAGCTCACCATGATGATGGCGAAGCAGGTGAGGCCGATGACCGGGGTGGCGAAGATCTCGAAGGCCGGGCGCATGGAGATGAAGGCGATGGACACGCCCGCCAGCGTGCCGAGCAGTGCCGCGCGGGGGGTGATCTTGCGGATATAGGGCGCGACGAAGCCGCCGATCATCAGGATGAAGCTCTGGAAGAACACCCAGACGAGCCCCGCTTCCCAGCCCTGGATCGGATCGCCGGTCGCTGCGCCGATCGGCAGCATGATGACGAAGGTGACGACGAACATGTGCGGCACGGAAATGCCGGAGGGCAGGGCGCAGACATCGTCGCGCCCGGTCTGCTTGGCCAGCTGGTAGCCGAGCCAGGCGTAATAGACGGTGGAGAGGAACATCATCAGCCCGACCGCCGGCAGGATGCGGCCGAAGACGATGTCGGGCGGCATTTTCAGCACGAATTGCAGCAGGCCGGTCAGCACCAGCATGTTGACCAGGATATTGGTGCCGAAGCCGAACAGGGCGTTCCAGTCGCCGCGCGTCCACAGGGTCGGGCGCATGCCGACGCGGGCGGGTGAGATCGGGGTCATTTCAGTCGCGGACATGCTCGGTATCCCTCGAAGAACGAATGACGGGGACGCGGTGAAAGCGGCGCCGGGCGCCGGTGGCGGCAGGCGGGTTCAGGCGGCGCTGGCGGAGGCCGCCATCGCGGGTGAAGTGTCGAGCGCGGCGAGCAGGGCGGCGGAATCCGACACCCAGCCGAAAATGCCGCCCTGCGCCTTGATCATCTCCAGGCCGACGCGATGGAATTCGGGGATGTAGGAGGCGCAGCAATCGGCCAGCGCCACGCAGCGATAGCCGCGGTCATTGCCCTCGCGGATGGTGGTGTGCACGCAGACCTCGGTGGTGACGCCGGCAACCAGCAGCGTGTCGACGCCCCGGTTCTTCAGCATCAGTTCGAGGTCGGTCTGGTAGAAGGCGCCCTTGCCGGGCTTGTCGAGCACCGGCTCGCCCGGCGCGGGGGCAAGTTCGGCGATGATGTCGTGGCCGGGCTCGCCGCGAATGAGGATGCGCCCCATCGGCCCGGCGCAGCCGATGCGGGCCGTGGGGGAACCGCGCTCCACCTTGGCCGGCGGCGCGTCCATCATGTCCGGGCGATGGCCCTCACGGGTGTGGATGACGAGCAGGCCGGCGGCACGGGCGGCGGCGAGCACGGCCTTGCAAGGCTCCACCGCCGCCTGCAGGCGCGACACGTCATTGCCCAGCGTCTCGCCGAAGCCGCCCGGCTCCAGGAAATCGCGCTGCATGTCGATGATGATGAGCGCGGCGCGGGCCGGGGCGAAAGCGAGCGGCGCCGGCTCGGCGGCGAGGAGGGCTTCGGACGGTGTTGCGGGCATGAGCGGCCTGCCTTGTTCGTTGCATGCAGCGCTGCATGCAGAAACCGTGCCGCCGCGGAGAGAAAAATAAATACTTATAATTCAATATATTAAGGAGGCATCGCGTTGTCTTTCCCGGCGTGAAGGCTGCATGAGCGCAGGTCAGAAGGATCAAGTCTGCGTAAAAAGTAGGCAAACTGAATCCACTGGCAGTTTCTGGCACTCAGTTACCGAAATGTCTTGAGTGGCATACGCTGGTTGTGCAACCTTTTGGTGTTTCAACCTTGGGGGCTACAATGAAGGCGTTCATTCCGGTCGTGATAGCCGCGAGCCTGTGTCTTGGCGGATGCCAAACTCCAATCATTCGCGGCGCGACGAATATCGAGCCGCCGACCAAGGGCGTTTATGTCGGCGGGCTCTACAAGCCGATTGGCGGTAGCAGCCGTAGCTCGGCGCCGGTCAATCTCATCCGCATCTGCACCGTCTCCACCACGCTCAGCGAGTTCGGCGTGCCGGCGCCGGAGGGGAACGCCATCGCGGATATCGATCTGTTGGCGACCCGGAAGCTGTCGGCGTCGGTATCCGGGCTGAACGTTGCCGTCGCCAAGGCGGGGCTTTCCGGCACGATTTCCGACTATTACGAATACAAGATCGTCAATGCGTACTCCTATGAGCTGGGCCTCGCGGATGCGAGCACGGTCTTCGCCAAGCTGATGAAGAAGGCCGACTGCCGCACGCAGGTGGCCGAAGAACTGGCCAGCGGCTCGGTCGTCCAGGTCACCAAGGCCTATGTCGGCGACATCGTCTTCCGCAGGAAGACAGGGGCCAGCCTCTCCGGCGAACTGAGCGCGCCGGCGGTGCAGGCGGCGCTGTCGCGCGACACCGACCTCAGCTTCAAGGGCAAGGGAATGGTCTTCGCCTTCGTCGGCAAGACCAAGACCGGCACCGGCTACTGAAACGGGCGCACGGCGGTCGCGGCGGGGCTTTCCACCGTCGCGGCCGCACCCCATATTGCGGCCATGGCCAAAGCAGCACGTCCCGGCGGGTTCTCCGAGCGCTCCCAGCGCGCCTTCGAGCCCGCGCAATCCGCCACGCTCGATCCCGCCCTTGCCGAAAAGCTCGGCGTGGCGCCGACCTCGGGCGCCTCCGCCACCGTCGCCGCGCTCTCGGCGCTGATCGAGAGCGGCCGGCCCGAAGTGGACGGACAGATCTGGGTGCCGCATCGCCCGGCGCGACCGGAGAAATCCGAAGGCGGCGTCAAATTCGTGCTGAAGTCCGACTACACGCCCAATGGCGACCAGCCGCAGGCGATCGAGGAACTGTGCAAGGCGGCGCAGCAGGGTGAGCGCGACCAGGTGCTGCTCGGCGTCACCGGCTCGGGCAAGACCTTCACCATGGCCAATGTCATCGAGCGCGTACAGCGCCCGGCACTGGTTCTGGCGCCGAACAAGACGCTGGCGGCGCAGCTCTATGGCGAGTTCAAGAGCTTCTTCCCCGACAATGCGGTGGAGTATTTCGTCTCCTATTACGACTACTACCAGCCCGAGGCCTATGTGCCGCGCACCGACACCTTCATCGAGAAGGAATCGTCGATCAACGAGCAGATCGACCGCATGCGCCACTCCGCCACCCGCTCGCTGCTGGAGCGCGACGACGTCATCATCGTCGCCTCCGTGTCCTGCATCTACGGTATCGGCTCGGTCGAGACCTATGCCTCGATGACCTTCAAGATCGAGGTGGGCGAGCGCATCGACCAGCGGCAGATGCTCGCCGACCTGGTGGCGCTGCAGTACAAGCGCACCCAGGGCGATTTCGGCCGCGGCACGTTCCGGGTGCGCGGCGACGTGATCGAGATCTTCCCGGCGCATTACGAGGACCGCGCCTGGCGCGTCTCGCTGTTCGGCGACGAGGTGGAGAGCATCCATGAGTTCGACCCGCTGACCGGGCAGAAGTCGCAGGACCTCAAATTCGTCAAGCTCTACGCCAATTCGCATTATGTGACGCCGCGCCCGACGCTGATTCAGGCGATCCAGGGCATCAAGGCCGAGTTGAAGCACCGTCTCGACGAACTGCACGCCATGGGCCGCCTGCTGGAAGCGCAGCGGCTGGAACAGCGCTGCACCTTCGATATCGAGATGATGGAGGCGACGGGAAGCTGCGCCGGCATCGAGAATTATTCGCGCTGGCTCACCGGCCGGCTCCCCGGCGAGCCGCCGCCGACCCTGTTTGAATACATCCCCGACAATGCGCTGATCTTCTGCGACGAGAGCCATGTGACCGTTCCGCAGATCGGCGCGATGTATCGCGGCGACTTCCGCCGCAAGGCGACGCTGGCGGAATATGGCTTCCGCCTGCCGAGCTGCATGGACAACCGGCCGCTGCGCTTCGAGGAATGGGAGGCGATGCGCCCGCAGACGGTGCATGTCTCCGCCACACCAGGCAAATGGGAGATGGAGCGCACCGGCGGCGTGTTCGTCGAGCAGGTGATCCGGCCGACCGGCCTCGTCGACCCGGAAGTGGAGGTGCGCCCGGCCCGCACGCAGGTGGACGACCTGCTCGGCGAGGTGCGCGCCACGGCGGCGAAGGGCTACCGCACGCTGGTGACGGTGCTCACCAAGCGCATGGCCGAGGACCTGACCGAGTATCTGCACGAGAATGGCATCCGCGTGCGCTACATGCATTCGGACATCGACACGATCGAGCGGATCGAAATCCTGCGCGATTTGCGCCTCGGCGCCTTCGACGTGCTGATCGGCATCAACCTGCTGCGCGAGGGGCTCGACATTCCCGAATGCGGGCTGGTGGCGATCCTCGATGCCGACAAGGAGGGCTTCCTGCGCTCGGAAACCTCGCTGATCCAGACCATCGGCCGCGCCGCGCGCAATGTCGACGGGCGGGTGGTGCTCTATGCCGACAACATCACCGGCTCGATGGAGCGGGCGATGGCCGAGACCGAGCGCCGCCGCACCAAGCAGGTGGCGTGGAATGTCGAGCACGGCATCACCCCGGAGAGCGTGAAGAAGGCGATCGGCGACATTCTCAACAGCGTCTATGAGCGCGACCATGTGACGGTGGATGCTGGCCTCGCCGAGGGCGCGAGCACTTATGGCAACAACCTCGCCACCGTGATCGCCGACCTCGAAAAGCGCATGCGCAAGGCGGCGGCCGATCTCGATTTCGAGCAGGCGGCGCGGCTGCGCGACGAGGTCAAGCGGCTGCAGGCGACCGAGCTGGTGCTGTCGGACGATCCGCTGGCCCGGCAGGAGAGCGTCGACGACCGCACCGGCGGCTATCGCGGCGAGCGCAAATATGGCCGCGCCGCCAATCTGCCGGAGAAGAAGGGCAAAGGCGGCGCGTCCGGCCGGCGCTCCTCGCCGGGCCATGTCTCCTCCGGCCATGAGGCGCGGGCCGACGAGGCGCAGGCGGCCTATGAGCCGGGCGAGCCTTCCATCTTCGGCCCGTCGGGCACGTCGCGCATCGTCAAGCCGTCGCTCGACGATATGGGCCCCGGCACCGACCGGGTGGAACCGCTGCGGGTGGAAGACTGGGTGCGCCCGGAACGGCCGGACCCGATGACCAAGGGCTATCGCAAGGGCGGGCGGCGCGCGCCGAAGCGGTGAGGGCGGGCGTTCAGAAGCGCTTCTTCAACCAGATATTGGAATGGCCGGGCGGATAATCGTCGATCTGCCCGAAACGCTCATAGCCGTGCCGCGCGTAGAAATCCGGTGCCTGGAAGCTATAGGTTTCCAGATGAACCCCGGTGCAGCCGCGCCCGCGGGCCTCTGCCTCGGCCGCGTTCAGAAGGGCGCTGCCGACCCCGCTGCCGCGCGCCTCGGGCGACACCCATAGCCAGGCGATGTGCATCCAGCCGAAATAGGTGCTGGCCTTGATGCCGCCTGTCGTAACCCCGGCGTCATCGCGGGCGATGACCCAAAGCTGCGACGCCCCCAAAGGGCCGGCCTTGGCCTCGTTGAAGATATCGAGGCCACGATCGATGAGGTCGCGGACCTCGGCGCCGGGGTCGGTTTCAATGGTGAACTTCAAAAGCCGCTCCTCCCGCACACCCGGCGCCGGGCGAGGCGGCGCGGGGGATGGTGTTCGGCGCCTTTCGTGCCAAGAATATGGCTTCGCGCCAATGGGGCACGGGGGATGACATGAGTTTCACGCAGGCGGTTTCCAGCGTTTTCGGCAAGTACGCCACCTTTTCCGGGCGCGCGCTCAAGCGGTGAAAGGGGTGCTTTGGTGCCTCTTGACAGCTTGAGGTTGTGAGTTTCCCATTTGTCCACGGGCACGGCAGGTGTGCCTAAGGGCGGGGAAACCTCATGAATTTCGCGCAAGCCGTTTCCAGTGCAATGCGACAGTACTTCACCTTTTCCGGCCGCGCGCGGCGTTCGGAATTCTGGTGGTTCGAGCTGTTCCTCATTGTCACGCCCTGGGTCCTCACATTTGTCACGGCGCTGCTGTTCGGCGACTTCTTTCTTGTGCAGATTGCCGAAATAGGCGGAGAGCCCATGATACTCGACGTGCCCAACGTGTTGTTCGGGGTGGCAACGTTCATTCCGTCTTTGGCCGTCGCAGTCCGCCGATTGCACGACACGGATCGCACCGGCTGGTGGCTGTTGATCACCTTTACCCTTATCGGCATTCCGGTCCTCATCGTCTGGTTCATACTGAAAGGCACCACCGGTCCGAACCGCTTCGGGCCGGATCCTCTGCAAGCCTGAACCCTAGCGAGGAGGGGGCGGCGTCCCGTCGCCCCTATGGCGTTCCGCCGCTTTCATGCCAACAATACCCGCGCCACTAATGGGGCACGGGGGATGACATGAGTTTCACGCAGGCGGTTTCCAGCGGTCTCGGCAATTACGCCACTTTTTCCGGGCGCGCGTCGCGCTCGGCCTATTGGTGGTGGGTGCTGTTCACCGTTGTGGTGCAGTGGGTGACGTCGTTTGTCGACGCGGCGCTGTTCGGCACCTTCTCGTTCGTCGAGGTCGATGGCGCCATCTATGGCGGCGTAACGAGTGTGTTCACCCCAATCACCACGTTGGTCGGTCTCGCGCTGCTGATCCCCTCGATCGCCGTCGCGGTGCGTCGCTTCCACGACCTCGGGCGCAGCGGCTGGTGGCTGCTGCTCGCCTTTACCGGCATCGGCGCCATCGTCATCTTCTTCTGGTTCATGGTGCGCGGCACGCATGGGCCGAACCATTTCGGACCGGACCCGCTGGAACTCTGACGCGCATGAAAAAGGGCGGCTCGCCGGCCGCCCTTTCGCTCATTTAGGATCGGATGCCGCTCAGCCCTGCTGGATGGCGCTGAGCTTCCATTGGCCGCGCGGGGGGCGGGCGAAGGTCCAGAATTCCACCGCTTGCTCGAGACGGTCCGGATCGCCCTGCACGACGCGGCCGGTGGCCTTGTCGAGCGTTACGTCCTTCAGCTCGTAGCGCATGGCGACGGTGGCGTATTCGGTGTCACCTTCCGACCAGGCTTCCGACAGGTCGCCCTGCAGGAGCTTCACATCGGTGACGCGGTTCTCCAGCCCATCGCGCGCCAGCTCGTCCAGCTCCTCGGCCATATAGCCGGCCATTTCCGGCGTCAGCAGCGTGGAAAGAGCCGCCTTGTCGGTGCGGCTATAGGCGGCCTGCACCTCGGTGAGCGTGCGCTCGAACGTGTCGAAATCCGATCCTTCCAGCTTGAGCGGCTTGCCGCGCGGCGCGGTGCCGAAGCCCGCGCGCGGCGCGGCCGTGCCGCCCATGGCGCCGGGCTGCGGTGCCTGACCGCCGCCATTCATGGCCTCGCGGTTCATGGCATCGCGGTTCATGGCGTCCCGGTTCATCGGGTCGGGCCGCGCGCCGCCGGCATAGGCAGGCTGGTTGCGCGAGCGCAGCCAGCCCATGACCAGCCGGACGACGATGAAGATGAGCGCCACCTGCAGCAGCAGGCCGAGAATGCCGGAGAGGCTGCCAAGGCCGGAGAAGAAGCCCGAACCCATCAGCAGGCCGAAAAGGCCGGCGCCGAGCAGGCCGCCCATCAGCCCGCCCATGAAGCCGCCCCGGTTGAAGAAGCCGCCAGGCTGGGCGCCAGGAGCGCGGGCCGCCGTCGCGGCCTGGTTCTGCGGCGTCGCGGAGCGCTGCAACGGCTGGGCGGTGGGCGCGGTCGGGGTGGGAGCGGGCGTCGAATAGCTGCGCGTGCCACGGCTGCCGAAGCTGCCGCTGCGGCCGGCGCGGGCCTCGGCGAAGTCGGTGGCCACCAGTACGCCGGCGGCGACAAACAGCGCGCCGATCATCAGACGCAGGGCGAAGGGACGCGAACGCGGGAAAAGCAAGGGCTTGGCCTCTCTCGAAGGGTTTGGTGCGGAGTTGCCGCAACGTCACCCATATGGGAAGAGGTCGCCCGGAATCCAGTGCTTTGGGGCTGCGCCGCGGCCCCGCAGGGCCGTCGGGGCGCAGCGAGCCGGTGCAAAACCGCGCTTTGCGGGCGACACACAATCCTGTGATCAGACGCCCATGGCCGAGGGGCAGGGGCTCATCAAGGATCGAGGCGCGGCGCCGGGGGCGGCGTCGCGCATGGCGGGATCCACAAGGGGCGCGGCGTCAGAAGCCGAGCTGCGATTCGATCGCGGCGATCGAACCCACCGGCACGTTCACGGCCTTCTTCTCGCGCGCGTCGGCCGGACGCAGCGGCGAGACGGCGCCGGTGTAGGAAGCCTTGGATTGGGGGGAAGCGAGGGGAGCCTGAACCTCGTTGCGGTTCATGACGGGGGGCATTGTCGTCGTCCTTCCTGATACGCGTTACGCTGTGAATTAAACCCGGCCTCGCGGCCGGCCTTGTCGGCTCAACACGGCTTTCGGCCGGTTGTTTCGAAAAGCACCGCCGCAGGTCGGCGCTTCATGCGCTCTTTATGAACCCTCAACCATGAAGCTTTCCTGAGCATGGCGTTCATCCTGGCGGGGGATTCGTTCACAATCGCGGCGGCTCTGGGGCGAGGCTGAGAAACCTGTGGGTGTGTGGCCCGCAAGCCGCACCTTGCCGTGTGCCTCGCCAGCCGCAGGTAACGCGATCCCGCCCGTGACGGTCTGCCGCCGCGCTGCGCCCCGCCTTGCCGGGGATAAGCGCGCCCGCACGGGTGTCATCGACGGCATGCTAATTGCTAAGTTGTCTACGCCTTAAGGAGTATCGCCATGTCCGTTGCCCTGACCATCGCCCTTTCCGATGCCGAGCCTGAAGCCGATGGCGAACTCGACCTGTCGCTGCGCGAAGACATCCGCATGCTCGGTCGCGTGCTGGGCGACACGCTGCGCGACCAGGAGGGCGAGGCGATCTATGAGCTGGTGGAGCATATACGCCGCGTCTCCACCCGCTTTCATCGCGAGGAGGATGAGGGCGCAAGGCACGAGCTGGAAGCGATCCTGAGCGATCTCGGCCCGGACCAGACCATCTCCATCGTCCGCGCCTTTTCCTATTTCTCGCATCTCGCCAACATCGCCGAGGACCAGAACGTCATCCGCCGCATGCGCGCGGCGGCGGCAAATGGCAGCGCGGCCGGCCCCGCCACGGTGGCGCGGGCGCTGGAGCGGGCGCGCGAGGCCGGCATTTCCACCGACGATCTGCGCGCCTTCTTCACCACCGCGCTGGCGAGCCCGGTGCTAACCGCCCACCCGACCGAGGTGCGCCGCCGCTCCACCCTGACGCATGAGATGAAGGTGGCGGAACTGCTGGCCGACCGCGCCCGCCGCGACCCGACGCCGGAAGAGCAGGAGATGGCGGCGGCGGAACTGCGCCGGCGCGTGCTGATGCTGTGGCAGACCAACCTGCTGCGCCGCACCAAGCTGACCGTGCTGGACGAGGTGGCGAACGGGCTTTCCTATTACGACTACACCTTCCTGCGCCAGCTGCCGACGCTCTATGCCGCGCTGGAGGACCGGCTGGCGGCGATGGAAGGCCGCACGGGGGAGGCGCCGGAAATTGCCTCCTTCCTGCGCATGGGCAGCTGGATCGGCGGCGACCGCGACGGCAATCCCTTCGTCACCGCCGAGGTGACGCGCGAGACGATGCGCATGCAGTCCGCTCAGGCGGTGCGCTTCTATCTGGAAGAGCTGGACAGCCTCGGCGCCGAACTTTCCATCAGCACCATCCGTGTGAGCGTGTCGAGCGACCTGCTGGCGCTGGTCGACGCTTCGCCCGATCTCTCGCCGCACCGGCGCAACGAGCCCTACCGCCTCGCGGTGACCGCCATCGCCTCGCGCCTGCGCGCCACCGCCTTCCGGCTGGAAGTTGCCGATCTCTTGGGCATTACCCAGATGCCGGCGGCCCGGCCCTATGGCTCGGCGGCGGAATTGCGCGCCGATCTCGACATCATCGACGCCTCGCTCAAGGCGCATAAGTCGGGCGCCATCGCCGGCGGCAAGCTGCGGGCGCTGCGGCGGGCGGTGGACGCGTTCGGCTTCCACCTCGCCGTGCTCGATTCCAGGCAGAATTCCGACGTGCATGAGCGCTGCGTCGCCGAGCTGTTCGAGGTCGCCGCACCCGGCACGAACTACAAGGCGCTGCCGGAGGGCACCCGCGTCGCGCTGCTGCTGCGCGAATTGACCACGGCGCGCCCGCTGACCTCGCCCTTCGCCGCCTATTCCGACGAGACGGTGGGCGAACTCGCCATGCTGCGTACCTGCGCCCGCATCCACGCGATTTACGGGCCGGAGGCGATCCAGACCTGCATCATCTCCAAGGCGGAGAGCGTCTCCGACATGCTGGAGCTGGCGCTGCTGTTGAAGGAAGTCGGCCTGGTCGACCCCGCCGGCGCGGCGTCGGTGCATATCGTGCCGCTGTTCGAGACCATCGGCGATCTGCGCAACGCCGCCAAGGTGATGGAGCAGATGTTCCGCCTGCCGGAATACCGCAAGCTGGTGGACAGCCGCGGCGGCGTGCAGGAGGTGATGCTCGGCTATTCCGACAGCAACAAGGATGGCGGCTTCCTCACCTCCGGCTGGGAGCTCTACAAGGCCGAGATCGAGCTGATCGAGGTGTTCAAGCGCCATGGCGTGCGGCTGCGCCTGTTCCATGGGCGCGGCGGCTCGGTCGGGCGCGGCGGCGGGCCGAGCTACGACGCCATCCTCGCTCAGCCGGGCGGGGCGGTGCAGGGGCAGATCCGCATCACCGAACAGGGCGAGATCATCTCGTCGAAGTACTCGAACCCGGCGGTGGGGCGCGGCAATCTCGAAATCCTCGCGGCGGCGACGATGGAGGCGACGCTGCTCTCCGGCGACGCCATGGCGCCGCGCGAGGAATATCTCACCGTGATGGAGGCGCTTTCCGACGCCGCCTTCGCCGCCTATCGGGCGCTGGTCTACGAGACCCCGCGCTTCGAGGACTATTTCTGGGAATCCACCGTCATCAACGAGATCGCGACGCTGAACATCGGCTCGCGCCCGGCCTCGCGCAAGAAGACGCGGCGGATCGAGGATCTGCGCGCCATTCCCTGGGTGTTTTCCTGGGCGCAGTGCCGGCTGATGCTGCCGGGCTGGTACGGCTTCGGCACGGCCGTCCGCCAGTGGCTGGACGCGCACCCGGACGGGCTGCCGCTGCTGCAGGAGATGTACCGGGAATGGCCGTTCTTCCGCACCCAGCTGTCCAACATGGACATGGTGCTGTCGAAGAGCTCCATCGCCATCGCCTCGCGCTACGCGGCGCTGGTGGAGGACGCGGAGCTGCGCGAGAGCATTTTCGGCCGCATCCGCACCGAGCACCAGGGCGCCATCGACGCGCTGCTGGCGATCTCGCAGCAGCCGGCCCTGCTCGGCTCCAACCCGCTGCTGGAACGCTCGATCCGCGCCCGCTTCCCCTATATCGACCCGCTGAACCATGTGCAGGTCGGCCTCTTGCGCAAATACCGCGCCAGCGATACCGACGAGAAGGTGCTGCAAGGCATCCAGCTCACCATTAACGGCATCTCCGCCGGGCTGCGGAACTCGGGATAGACCTCATGGCCTTCGCCTGCACCATTCCGGCCGTCGCGACCCAGCTGGCGGACGATGCGCGGGTGCGCATCACCCGCTGGGACTTCGCGCCGGGCGCCACCACGGGCTGGCACGAGCACGCGATGGACTATGCCATCGTGTTCGTCACCGACGGGCTGATGGAGATCGATGTCGACGGGGTGGTGACGCAGGTGCGCATGAGCGCCGGCGGCGCCTATTCCCGCCCCGCCGGCATCCGCCACGATGTACGCAATGCCGGCGACGCGCCGATGAGCTTCGTCGAAGTGGAGATGAAATAGGCACGATGAAATAGGCTGCGGCGCGGGCCGGTTGTAGAGTGCCGGCAGCCACCATCCCTGCCGGGGCTTCTCATGTATACGCCGCCCGCCTTCCGCGAAGACGACCCCGCTATTCTGCACAGCATCATGCGCGAGGCGCGGCTGGCGACGCTGGTCACCGCCACCGCCGAGGGGCTGATGGCGACGCCGCTGCCTTTGTTTCTCGACCCGAGCGAGGGCGAGCATGGTGTGCTCTACGGCCATCTCGCCCGGGCCAATGGCCAATGGAAGGCGGCGCCGATTGGCGAGGCACTGGTTCTGTTTTCGGGACTGGATGCCTACATCACGCCCAGCTGGTACGCGGCCAAGGCCGAGCACGGCAAGGTGGTGCCGACGTGGAATTATGAGGCCGTTCACGCCTATGGCGTGCCCGAGTTCTTCGACGATCCCGCACGGCTGCTGGAGGCGGTGACGCGGCTCACCGCGCTGTATGAGCAGCCGCGCGCCGAGCCCTGGGCGGTGAGCGACGCGCCGGAGGCCTTTGTCGCCGCGCAGCTTCGCGGCATTGTCGGGGTGCGGCTGCCGATCACCCGGCTGGAGGGCAAGCGCAAGATGAGCCAGAACCGCTCCGACGCCGACCGCGCTGGGGTGGCGGCCGGGCTCGCCGGCAGCGAGCGCCCGGACGAGCGGCGCGTGGCGGACATGATCCCGACGCGGCGCGGCTGAGGCCTCTCGGCGGCTGAGGCCTCTTGTTGGCGGGAATGTCCTCACCCCGCCAGCGGCGGCACCGCTTCTGGCGGCAGGTTCGGCGGCACGCGGGCGAGGCGGAAGGCGGCCTTGATCAGCGCCGCATTGTCCGCCGCCTCGCTGCCATCGGGCAGGTGCTTGCCGTCTTCCAGCCCGATGCGTCCGTCGAGCCCGCGCATCAGCGCATCCTGATAGAGCGGCCAGACGGTGGCGTCATAGCCGTGCTGCAGCACCGGCACGTCGAGGCTGGCGCGGGCCAGAAGCTTGCGGATCGCGGCGGCGACGGCAAGCCCCTCCTCGACATCCTGCTCATTGATCTCGATGAGAATGCGCAGGCATTTCCTCGCCTCGGGCAGGGCGATGTAGCGCTCGGCATCCGCCACCGACCACAGCCCCGCCTCGACGCCGATGCCGCGCGACAGCGCGAGCGCGATCATCTCGGGCGCGTCGTCCTCGATCAGATTGACCGACACATAGTCCGGCTTCACGCTCCAGCCCTTCACCGCCTTCAGCCGCTCCGCGCCGCCGGGGGCGATCCCGGCATGGGTGGACAGGCCGATGGGCACATCCGGCACGCGGGCGCGGATGGCCTCGAGCGCGGCGGCGACCATGGCGGGGTCCAGCGTCTCGGCGCCGGAAGCGTCGCGCGGGTGCAGGTGCAGTTCGCTCGCCCCGGCAGCGACCACGGCGGCAGCGTCCGCCGCAAGCTCGGCGGGGGTGAGCGGCGTGTAGGCATGGAAGGCGCGGTCGCGCGCTCCGTTGAGGCAGGCCTGCAGCATCGACGTCTCCTGGTTTCTGCCCCTTCAACCCGCCACAAAGCCCTTTCGTTTCAAACGCTGCACGGCGCGTTCCAGCGATTGCAGAAATTCCGAGCGGTCGCGCGGGGAGAAGGGGCGGGGCCCGCGCGTGATCTCGCCGGCTTCGCGCAGGTCCGCCATCAGATTGCGGGTGGCGAGCTGCATGCCGATGGAGGCGGCGGTGAAGGGTTTCCCCGTCGGGCCGATGGCCTCTGCGCCCTTCGCCACCACCCGGGCGGCGAGCGGCACGTCGGCGGTGATGACGAGGTCGCCTTCTTCCACCCGCTCGACGATCCAGTCATCGGCGACATCCGGCCCGGCGGCGACGATGACACGCTCGACTTCGGCGTCGCGCGGGATGGCGATCCAGGAATTGGCGACGAGAAACACCTTCAGCCGGTGGCGGGCGGCGACGCGATAGGTCTCGTCCTTAACCGGGCAGGCATCGGCGTCGATATAGATGAGGATCGGCTTCGGCAAAGTAGTCCTTGCGGTGAGGTGCGGTGACCCAAGAAAGAAGGGCTGCCCGCGAGGGCAGCCCTTCCCATGTCAGACCGCGGTTCGGTCCAGTAACTGCCTAGAAGGGCAGCGCGACGTATCGCATCACGCGGAACGAACCTCAGAAGAGGCAAGCGTCCAGGTCACGGATACCGACGACCGCGGATCAAGACGATCAGACACTGGATCACCTCCTTTCGATTGTTGACGACAACTGGAGCTTAGACCGATTCGTGGAAAGGTCACGCGCTTGTTGCAGTGCGGGGCGGGATTCGGCTGTTCACATCGCGTTACGGCGCGCAATCTTGAGTGCACGACAGGCAGGAGCGGACGGACATGAAGCTGTGGCAAGGGCTTATCGCCCTGGTGCTGACGATGAGCCCGCTACAGGCGCAGCAGGCCTCCGACGTGCGGGCGCCGGAGGCGGCGGGCGTGCTGGCGGCTGCGCCCAAATCCGCCACCGGCACGCGCTGGATGGTGACGGCCGCCAACCCGCTGGCGGCGGAAGCGGGCGCGCAGATGCTGCGCGCGGGCGGCAACGCCGTCGACGCCATGGTCGCGGTGCAACTGATGCTCGGCCTTGTCGAGCCGCAATCCTCCGGCCTCGGCGGCGGCGGCTTCCTGGTCTATTGGGACGCCGCGACCCGCACGCTCACCACCTTTGACGGGCGCGAGACCGCCCCGCGCGCGGCGACGCCGACCCTGTTCCAGAACGCACAGGGCCAGCCGCTCGCCTTCATGGAGGCGGTGGTCGGCGGGCGCTCGGTCGGCACGCCGGGCACGCCGGCTCTGTTGGAGACGGTGCATCGCCGCTTTGGCCGCCTCGGCTGGGAGGCGCTGTTCGCTCCGGCGCTGGAGCGGGCGGAGAACGGCTTTGCCCTCTCGCCCCGCCTTGCCGGGCTGATCGCCGGCGATGTCGACACGCTCGCGCGCGATCCCGCTGCAAAGGCCTATTTCCTCGATGCCGCTGGTGTGCCGCGGGCGGCGGGCACGCTGCTGAAGAACCCGGCCTATGCGCAGACGCTGCGCCTGCTGCGCGACGGCGGCGCGGCGGCGTTCTATGACGGCGCGCTGGCACAGGAAATCGTCGCGGCGGTGCGCGGCGCGGCCAATCCCGGCCTGCTGGACGGGGAGGATCTCGCCGATTATCGGGTGAAGGAGCGTCCTCCCGTGTGCGGCGCCTATCGTGGGCTGGAGGTCTGCGGTATGGGCCCGCCGGGGTCCGGCGCGCTCACCTTGGGCCAGATCCTTGGCCTGCTGGAGCCCTATGATTTGAAGGCGCTCGGCCCGACCTCGCCCGAGGCGTGGCGACTGATCGCCGACGCCTCGCGCCTCGCCTTCGCCGACCGCGAACGCTACATGGCCGACAGCGACTATGTGCCGATGCCGATCAAGGGGCTGCTGGCGCGCGATTATCTCGCCCAGAGGGCCAAGCTGCTGGCCGGCGACGATGCGCTGCCCGAGGTCTCGCCCGGCAAGCCGACCTGGGACCACGCCTCGGTGGCGCCGGAGCGGGCGGACGGGCTGGCGCCGGAACTGCCCTCCACCACCCAGATCACCATTGTCGACGCGCAGGGCAACGTCGTCTCCATGACCTCGACCATCGAGGCGGGGTTCGGCTCGCGGCTGATGGTGGGCGGCTTCCTGCTGAACAACGAGCTGACCGACTTTTCCTTCCGCTCGCACAAGGACGGTGTGCCGGTGGCCAACCGGGTGGAGCCGGGCAAGCGGCCGCGCTCCTCAATGACCCCCACCATCGTGCTGAAGGAGGGGCGCCCGGTGCTGGCGCTGGGCTCGCCCGGCGGCAGCCAGATCATCGGCTATGTCGCCAAGACGCTGATCGCCCATCTCGACTGGGGCATGAGCCTGCCCGACGCCATCGCCGCGCCCAATGTGCTGGCCCGCTTCGACGCGGTGGAGATCGAGGCGGGAACGGCGGCGGAGGCGCTGGCGCCGGGCCTCGCCGCGCTCGGCTTCAGCGTGAAGGTCGGGGCGATGACATCCGGCGTACAGGCGGTGGCGATCACGCCGCAGGGGCTGCTCGGGGCCGCCGACCCCCGCCGCGAGGGCGTGGCGATTGGGGAGTGAGGGCGAGCCCGGCCGTCACCCTTCGAGGCTCGCTTGGCTCGCACCTCAGGATGACGTTGCGAGACGCGAAGGCCGCAGGAGACGTGTCGCTTCGCACCACCTTTCACCCCCCTGGCCGGGCTTGACCCGGCCACCCAGCGGCGACATTGCATACGGCCGAAAGGCTGGGTCCCCGGGTCAAGCCCGGGAATGAGGGCGCTCAGGGCCTCAATGGCTGATCATCCACGGCCGGGCGGAGGGGAAGCTCTTGGCGCCTGAGGCGGCGGTGGCGGTCTTCGATTTTTTCGAGCGGCTCTTCATGCCGCCTGAGCAGCAGGAACAGCTCGACGGGTGCTTCTTCGCCGCATATTCGCCCGTGGTCATCGGCGCGTGGCTGGCGCGCTCATTGGTGGCATGGGCGGTGAGGCTCTCGCGCGACATGCCGGAGAAATGCGGGGCGGTGAGCATCACGCGCGGGGCCATCGCGCCGCAATCCGGGCAGGGCTGCGGGGCCTGATACTCCCTCATTGGCCGCATCGCGGTGAAATCGCCGCAGCTTTCGCATTCATATTCATAGACGGGCATCGGCATGTCCCTGTGTACGGGTCTTGAGCGCGACCCCTTGGGCGTTTCCTGAGAGGGAGCGGGGCGACGCGTGGCGTCGCCCCATGTTTGCTAAGGGTAAGGGCGGGGCGACGCTGTGCGTCGCCCCGCATGCACCGGACGTAAGAGGGGGTCAAAGGTCCGGTGACAGCGGCATGTCGATGGAGCCGTCGAGGAATTTCGTCGGTCCGGCCGCGGTGGGGTTGATGTCGAAGTCGAAGATCTCGGTCGGCAGCCACAGCGTGGCGCAGGCATTGGGGATATCCACCACGCCGGAGATATGGCCCTGCACCGGTGCGGTGCCGAGGATCGAATAGGCCTGGGCGCCGGAATAGCCGAACTTCTTGAGATATTCGATGGCGTTGAGGCAGGCCTGGCGATAGGCGATGTGCACGTCGAGATAATGCTGGCCGCCGGCCTCGTCGACCGAGATGCCCTCGAAGATCAGATAGTCCTTGTAGTTCGGCGTCACCGGCGAGGGTTTGAAGATCGGGTTCTTGATCCCGTACTTGGCCATGCCGCCCTTCAGCACCTCGACCTTGAGGTGAACCCAGCCGGCCATTTCGATGGCGCCGCAGAAGGTGATCTCGCCGTCGCCCTGGCTGAAATGCAGGTCGCCCATGGAGAGGCCGCCGCCTTCGACATAGACGGGGAAGTAGATCTTGGAGCCGCGCGACAGGTCCTTGATGTCGCAATTGCCGCCATGCTCGCGCGGCGGCACGGTGCGCGCGCCGGTGGCGGCGGCGGCGTCCCGCGCGTCGCCGGTCAGCCGGCCCATATGGGCGGTGGCGGCGAAGGGCGGCACGGCGAGCGCGGGCACGCGGGTCGGGTTGGTGTCGATCAGCGCCTGCTCGCGGGTGTTCCAGGTCTCCAGCAGCTTCGGGTCGGGCAGGCAGCCGATCAGGCCGGGATGGATCAGCCCGGCGAAGTTCACCCCCGGCACATGGCGCGAGGAGGTGTACATGCCCTTGAAGTCCCAGATCGACTTCTGCGCCAGCGGGAAGTGGTCAGTGAGGAAGCCGCCGCCATTCTTCTTGGAGAAGAAGCCGTTGAAGCCCCACTGGCTGTCCGGCATGGCGCCGATGTCGAGCAGGTCGACTACCAGGAGGTCGCCCGGCTCGGCGCCCTTCACGCCGATGGGGCCGGAAAGGAAGTGCACGATCGACAGGTCGATGTCGCGCACATCGTCGGCGGAATCGTTGTTCTTGATGAAGCCGCCGGTCCAGTCATAGGTCTCGACGATGAAATCATCGCCCGGCTTCACCCAGGCCACCATCGGAATGTCCGGGTGCCAGCGGTTGTGAACCATGTCGTTGTCATAGGCCGACTGGTTCAGGTCGACTTTGATAAGCGTCTCGGTCATGCGTCTCACTCCCCGTGGACAAGCTGGGATCTTGGGCAAGCGGTAAAGGCGGGTGGAGCGGTCCGGCGGGGCTCAGACCGACAGGAATCGGGCGACCTTGGCCTCGTCCACATCGGCGCGCCTGTCCTCGTGGACGATCTCGCCGTTCTCGATCACCAGCACGCGGTCGGCGATGTCGAGGGCGAAGGACAGCACCTGCTCCGACACCACGATGGACAGGCCGCGCTCGTCGCGGATGCGCTTCAGCGTGCGGGCCATGTCGCGGATGATCGAGGGCTGGATGCCCTCGGTCGGCTCGTCGAGCAGCAACACCTTGGGCGCGGTGGCGAGCGCCCGGGCGATGGCGAGCTGTTGCTGCTGGCCGCCGGAAAGGTTGCCGCCGCGCCGGCCCTTCATTTCCAGAAGGACGGGGAACAGCTCGTAAATGTCGGGCGGCACCTTGCTCTCGCCGCGCGGGATCAGCCCGGTCTCGATGTTCTCCTGCACCGTCATGGTGGAGAAGATCATGCGGCCCTGCGGCACATAGGCGACGCCGTTCTTGACGCGCTCATAGCTCTTCAGCCGGGTGATGTCGGTGGCGCCGACGCTCACCGCGCCGCTCTTGGTCGGCACGATGCCCATGAGCGACTTCATGAGCGTGGTCTTGCCCATGCCGTTGCGGCCCATGATGGCGATGATCTCGTTCGGCGCCACGGTGAAGTTGAGGCCGTGCAGAACCTCGCTCTCGCCATAGGAGACGTGCAGCCTGGATACGTTCAGCATGATCCGCCCCCCTCAATGGCCGAGATAGACTTCGATGACCTTCGGGTCCGCCTGGACCTTGGCCATCGAGCCTTCCGAGAGAATCTTGCCCTGGTGCAGCACCGTCACCTTGTGGGCGATGTCCTCGACGAACTTCATGTCGTGCTCGATCACGATCACCGACCGGTTCTTGATGATGGTGTTGAGCAGTTCGGCGGTCTTCTTGCGCTCGGAGACGCTCATGCCGGCCACCGGCTCGTCGAGCATCAGGAGTTCCGGGTCCTGGATCAGCAGCATGCCGATCTCCAGCCACTGCTTCTGGCCGTGCGAGAGATATTCGGCCCGCTGGTCGAGCTGGTCGGCGAGGAAGATGGTTTCCGCCACCTCCTGCACCCGCTCCTTCACCGCCCGGTCGCGGCGGAAGGTCAGCGCGCCCGGTACCGAGCGGCCCTTGGGATAGGAAATTTCCAGGTTCTCGAAGACGGTGAGGTCTTCATAGATCGACGGGTTCTGGAACTTCCGCCCGACCCCGGCGCGGACGATCTCATGCTCCTTCATCCGGGTGAGCTCGCGCTCCTTGAACCGGATCGAGCCGGTGGTCGCCTTGGTGCGGCCGCAGATGAGGTCGAGCACCGTGGTCTTGCCGGCGCCGTTGGGGCCGATGATGACGCGGATTTCGTTCTCGTCGACATAGAAGGACAGGTCGTTGACCGCCTTGAACCCGTCGAACGAAACGGTGAGCCCTTCCACCGCCAGGACGAAGTCCTTGTTCATGGAGTCGGTGATGACTTGGCTGTTCATGGCTCCGGCTCCTATTCGGCGGCGGCGGGGGCGGCCGTCCCGGGGGACGGGGCGGCGGGCGGCGTCGGGGCAGGGGGCGTCGTCCGGCGGGCCGCGCCGCCGAAAAGCGGGCCGAGGCGCGGGGCGATGTAGCTCTGCCAGAGGCCGGCAATACCGTTCGGGAAGATCAGCACCACGGCGATGAACAGGCCGCCGAGGCCGAACAGCCAGAGTTCCGGGAAGCTCTCGGAGAACGAGGTCTTGGCCCAGTTCACCAGCAGCGTGCCGTAAATGGCACCGAGGATGGACAGGCGCCCGCCCACCGCCGTGTAGATCACCATCTCGATCGACGGCACGATGCCGACGAAGGACGGCGACATGAACCCGACCTGCAGGGCGAACATGGCCCCGCCAATGCCCGACAGCGCCGCCGCCAGGCAGAAGACGAAGATCTTGAAGCTGGCGACGTCGTAGCCGGAGAAGCGGACGCGGTCCTCCTTGTCGCGCATGGCGACGAGGATGCGGCCGAGCTTGGACGACTTCACGTAGAAGGCCAGCAGGATGCAGGCGAGCAGCAGGCCGACGCAGACGAAATAGAGGATCGTCTTGGCGCTGTCGGTGCGGATGTCCCAGCCATGCAGGGTGCGCAGATCGGTGATGCCGTTAATGCCGCCGGTATAGCCCTGCTGGCCGATGATCAGGATGGTCATGATCGCGGCGAGCGCCTGGGTGATGATGGCGAAATACACGCCGCCCACACGCCGCTTGAACAGGGCGAAGCCGAGGATGAGGGCGAAGAAGGCCGGCACCAGCACGACGGCGACGGTGGAAAAGGTGAAGCTCTTGAAGGGCTCCCAGAACCAGGGCAGGGCGGTGATCTGGTTCCAGTCCATGAAGTCCGGGATGCCGGGCGTGGTCTGGATCTTGGTGTTCTCGACGCTGGAGGCTTCCAGCTTGAGGAACATGGCCATGCAGTAGCCGCCGAGGCCGAAGAACACGCCCTGGCCGAGCGAGAGGATGCCGGCATAGCCCCAGCACAGCACCAGGCCGAGCGCGACGAAGGCGTAGGTGAGGTACTTGCCGACGAATTGCAGGCGGAAATTGTCCAGCGCCAGCGGAAGCACGACGAGGAGGATGAAGGCCAGGATCGCGATCCCGATCATGTCCTGCGGGCGCAGGAAGAAGGTGCGGCCGGATGACTTGCTCATATGCGCCTCCTCAGCGACGGACCTTGATGACGAACAGGCCCTGCGGCCGCAGCATCAGGATGATGACCACGCCGAGCAGCGTGAGGACCTTGGCCATCGAACCGGAGAGGAAGAACTCCATGGTCGACTGGGCCTGCGAGATGGTGAAAGCGGAGGCGATGGTGCCGAGCAGGCTCTGCGCGCCGCCGAAGACGACGACCAGGAAGGTGTCGACGATGTAGAGCTGGCCGGAGGTCGGGCCGGTCGAGCCGATCATGGTGAAGGCCGAGCCGGCCACACCGGCGATGCCGCAGCCGAGGCCGAAGGTGTAGCGGTCGATCTTCTCGGTATTGATGCCGACGGCGCCGGCCATGACGCGGTTCTGCACCACGGCGCGCACCTGCTTTCCCCAGGCCGACTTGTACATCAGCAGGGCGACGGCAACGGTGATGGCGATGGTAAGGCCCATGACGAACAGGCCGTTGATCTGCACTTCGATCGAGTCGGTGAGCGAGATCGAGCCCATCATCCAGTTCGGCAGCTCCACGCCCACTTCGCGCGGGCCGAAGACGGAGCGGTAGACCTGCTGAAGAATGAGGCTGAGGCCCCAGGTGGCGAGCAGCGTGTCGAGCGGGCGCTTATAGAGCCGCCGGATCATCAGCCATTCCACCGCCATGCCGAGCGCGCCGGCGGCGAAGAAGGCGAGCACCATGGCGAGAAAGAAGTAGGCGCCGAACAGGCTAGGCAGATAATTCAGGAAGAATTGCGAGGTGAAATAGGTGACATAGGCGCCGAGAATCATGAACTCGCCATGCGCCATGTTGATGACGCCCATCTGGCCGAAGATGATGGCGAGGCCGAGCGCCATGAGCACGAAGACCGAGAACAGGATGAGGCCGGCAAAGCCCTGCATCACGAAAATCGAGCCAAGCTCGGCCAGCGAATAGTCAGCGAACATTCAGGAATCCCCCGGCGGGCGCGCGAGCGCGCTCTTGGCATCAACGGCGTGAAGTCCCGGAGAGGGCGGACCCTCTCCGGGTGGGAGCGTCAGCCGATCACTGGTAGCCCTTGGGGAACGGATCGGGCTCGATCAGGTCCGGGGTCTCGAACACCACCTTGAACTGGCCGTCCGGCTGGGCGAGGCCGACGCGGGTCTTCGACCAGAGGTGATGGTTCGGGTGGATCTTGACGTAGCCTTCCGGCGCCTTGGTGAACTCGATGCCGGGCGAGGCCGCGGCGATCTTGTCGACATCGAAGGAGCCGGCCTTCTCGACGGTGAATTTCCACAGCCACGGGCCGAGATAGGCGGCCTGCGTCACGTCGCCGATCACGGTCTTCTCGCCCCACATCTTCTTGAAGGCGGCGACGAAGTCCTTGTTGTTCGGGTTGTCGAGCGACTGGAAGTACTTCATGCAGCTATAGGCGCCGGCGAAGTTCTCACCGCCGATACCGTCGATCTCGTCCTCGGTGACGGAGATGGTCAGCAGCGTCTGCTTGTTGAGGTCGATGCCGGCGGCCTTGAGCTGCTTGTAGAAGGCGACGTTCGAACCGCCGACGACCGCGGCGTAGATCACGTCCGGTTTCTTCAGCTTGATCTTGTTGATGACGGAATTGAACTGGGTGTGGCCGAGCGGGAAATATTCCTCGCCGACGACCGAGGAGTCCTTGAGATGCCCTTCGATGTGTTTGCGGGCGATCTTCATCGAGGTGCGCGGCCAGATATAATCCGAGCCGATGAGGTAGAAGGTCTTGCCGCCCTTGGTCTTCTGCACCCAGTCGAGGCCGGCGAGAATCTGCTGCGTGGCTTCCTGGCCGGTGTAGATGACGTTCTTGGACTGCTCCAGACCTTCATAGAAGGTCGGGTAGTAGAGCATGCCGTTATACTGCTCGACCACCGGCAGCACCGCCTTGCGCGAGGCCGAGGTCCAGCAGCCCATGATGGCCGCGACCTTGTCGTTGACCAGCAGCTTCTTGGCCTTCTCCGCGAAGGTCGGCCAGTCGGAGGCGCCGTCTTCCTGGATGAACTTGATCTTGCGGCCGAGCACACCGCCCATGGCGTTGATCTGCTCGATCGCCAGCTTTTCCGCCTGCACCGAGCCGGTCTCGGAGATCGCCATGGTGCCTGTGACGGAATGCAGGATGCCGACGGTGACCTCCGTGTCGGTCACGGCGAGGCCGGTGGTGTTCACCGCCGATGTCGCCGGGGCCTGGGCCTGTGCCGGGGTTGAAAAAAGGCCGGTGGACGCAAGAACAGGTACGGCCGGGAGCGCGGCAATACCCATCAAGAGCTTGCGCCGCGTCGCTGAAAACGTGTTCGACGGATCATTCTTCGAAGACATACGATTCCCCTCCACGGGTTTGACGTGGCCTCAACAAGCTTCTCTTGTGCTTGCATTGGCCGGATCGTGGCGGTCGATGTCGCGATGCAGCAATACGTCGATTGACGTATAGGGGAAACGTCGTGTCTCGCGCACTGTGAAGGCGAAAATGGATCGTATGTCCGACGCGGAGGTTTTTCCCTCGCGTCGAATAGAGTTTTTCGCGCGCGCGCGAGGTAAGTGTAGGGAAAGTGGACAGAACCGGCGCTAATTAGCCCGATTATTGGGCATTTAATGCTGTGATGGCGAATGGAAAGGTAATTTAATGCAGGATAAGTCGCCGCGCTAAGCTGTCTTCGGCCTGTCCGGCGTGTGGAATGATTTATGCTTGGGGGTGGCGTCGGCGCGGGTGGCAACCCGCCGCCGTCGCGGTGCAACAAACAAGAAAATCCCCGGGGGAGGGTGGCACGGAAGCATGTCTGGCGTTGGCACGGCGAGGCACACCCCCATGGCGGCGGAGCAGAAGATCGTTCGCGTTCGGCGTCGCTACAATCAGTGGGTCGTCAACGAGACGCTGGAGGATTACGCGCTCCGCTTCACGGCCAAGAGCGCGCGGCGCTGGTCGGCGCTGCGGGTCGCCAATACCGCGCTCGGCGCGGTGTCGTTCCTCGCGCTGGAGGCGATCGGCGGCGCCATCACCTTGGCCTATGGCTTTCCCAACGCGGTGGCGGCGATCCTCGTCGTCTGCGTCGTCATCTTCGCCGCCGGCCTGCCGATCAGCTATTACGCCGCCAAGTTCGGCGTCGATATCGACCTGCTGACCCGCGGCGCGGGCTTTGGCTATATCGGCTCGACGCTGACCTCGCTGATCTACGCCTCCTTCACCTATCTGTTCTTCGCCATCGAGGCGGCGATCATGGCGCTGGCGCTGGAAATGTGCTTCGGCGTGCCGCTGATGGTGGGCTATTTCATCAGCGCGCTGGTGGTGATCCCGCTGGTGACGCACGGCATCACCTTCATCAGCCGGTTCCAGCTCTGGACCCAGCCGGTCTGGCTGGTGCTGAACATCATCCCTTTCGTTTTCATCCTCGCCCTCGACAACGACCCTTTCGCCGGCTGGACGGCCTATACCGGCCGCTTCGGCCATCCCGACGGTTCCTTCGATCTCGTCCTGTTCGGCACGGCGACGACCGTGGTGTTCGCGCTGGTGGCGCAGATCGGCGAGCAGGTCGATTTCCTGCGCTTTCTGCCGCGCCGCGCGCCGGGGCGCACCGAGGCACGGCGCAATGCGCTGTGGTGGGTGGCGCTGCTGAGCGCGGGGCCGGGCTGGATCATCCCCGGCGGCATCAAGATGCTGGGCGGTTCGTTTCTGGCCTATTTCGCCGTCACCCAGGGCATCCCGTTCCTGCACGCGGCCGAGCCCACCCAGATGTATCTGGTGGCGTTCAAAACGGTGTTTTCGCCCGAGGTGGCGCTGGCCTTCACCGGGGTGTTCGTCATCCTCGCCCAGCTGAAGATCAACGTTACGAATTCCTATGCGGGCTCGATCGCCTGGTCGAACTTCTTCTCCCGCCTCACCCACAGCCATCCGGGCCGGGTGGTGTGGCTGGTGTTCAACGTCACCATCGCGCTGATGCTGATGGCGCTCGGCATCTACAAGGTGCTGGAGCAGATCCTCGGCCTTTACGCCATCGTCGCGGTGGCCTGGGTGGCGGCGCTGGTGGCGGATCTCGTGGTGAACAAGCCGATGGGCTGGAGCCCGCCGGGCATCGAGTTCAAGCGGGCGCATCTCTACGACATCAACCCCGTCGGCGTCGGCGCGCTGCTGGCGGGCACGCTGGTGGGCGTCATCGCCTTCGCCGGCTTTCTCGGCCCGACGCTGAAGGCCTTCGCGCCGTTCCTCGCTCTGGTGGTGTCCTTCGTCACCGCCGCCGGCATCGCCTATGCCACGGGCGGGCGCTACTACATCGCGCGGCGGACGGCGAAGAACTGGGAGGCGCGCCACACGCTCAAATGCTGCATCTGTGAGCACAAATTCGAGCCGGAGGACATGGCGCATTGCCCGGTCTATGCCGGGCCGATCTGCTCGCTGTGCTGCTCGCTCGATGCGCGCTGCAATGATCGCTGCAAGGAGGAGGCGCGCTTCCCCGACCAGATTCTGGCGGCGCTGCGGGCGACGCTGCCGGGCTGGATGGTGGCGCAGCTCAATTCCCGCCTCGGCCACTATATCGGGGTGATGGCGCTGCTGGCGACCGTCATCGGCGGCATATTGGGGGTGATCTATTTCCAGTCGACCTTCGCCCCGCCGGACCAGGCGGAGACGGTCGGCAATGTGCTGTTCACGCTCTACTTCATCCTGCTCATCATCGCCGGCGTCGCCGCCTGGCTGTTCGTGCTGGCGCAGGAAAGCCGGCGGGTGGCGCAGGAGGAGAGCAACCGCCAGACCGCGCTGCTGATGCGCGAGATCGAGGCGCATAAGCGCACCGACGCCAAGCTGCAAAAGGCCAAGGAAGCCGCCGAGGCCGCCAATCTCGCCAAGAGCCGCTATGTCGTTGGCATCAGCCATGAACTGCGCACCCCGCTCAACGCCATTCTCGGCTATGCCCAGCTCCTGGAGCGCGACGTCGCCATTCCTCCGCACCGGCGCGACGCCATCCGCGTGGTGCGCCGCTCGGCCGAGCATCTGTCCGGCCTGATCGACGGGCTGCTCGATATTTCCAAGATCGAGGCGGGCCGGCTCTATCTCACCCGCGACGAGGTGCGGATCGGCGAGTTTCTCGACCAGCTGGTCGATATGTTCCGGCTGCAGGCCACCGCCAAGGGCATCGATTTCGTCTATGTGCGGCCCGAGCGCCTGCCGGCGGTGGTGTTCACCGACGAGAAGCGGCTGCGGCAGATCCTCATCAACCTGCTGTCAAACGCCATCAAGTTCACCGATCGCGGCCGCGTGGCGCTGCGCGTCGGCTACCGCAACCAGGTGGCGGAGTTCGAGATCGAGGACAGCGGCATCGGCATTCCCGCCGCCGACCACAAGCGCATCTTCGAGCCGTTCGAGCGCGGGGAGCGGGCGGGCACCTATTCCACCGCCGGCATCGGCCTCGGCCTCACCATCACCAAGCTGCTCACCGAGATCATGGGCGGGGAGATCGCGCTGAAATCGGCGCCGGGGGAGGGCAGCGTCTTCCGCGTCAAGATGATGCTGTCGGAGGTGACCAACCCCTCGCGCCTCGGCCCGATCCAGCACCGCCATATCGCCGGCTATACGGGCGCGCGCCGCACGGTGCTGGTGGCCGACGACGACATCGCCCATCGCGACCTCATGCATGAATTGCTGGTGCCGCTTGGTTTCACCGTGCTCGCCGCCGCCGATGGGGTGCAGGCGCTGGACATGGTGCGCGAATGGGAGCCGGACCTGCTGCTGCTCGACATCTCCATGCCGGGGCTGAATGGCTGGGAGGTGGTGCGGCAGCTGCGCGACGAGGGCTTCGGCCGGCTGCGCATCATCATGATCTCGGCCAATGCCGGGGAAATCCATGGCGATGGCCTCGCCCAGCATGACGACCATCTGGTCAAGCCGGTGCATCTGCGCACGCTGTTGGAAAAGATGGCGGCGCTGCTCGATCTCGAATGGGTGGGCGATGGCGAACTCGCGGCGCTGGCCGCCGGCGAGGCCGCCAAGCCGGGCGAGCTTCGGGCACCGGCCGGGGTGCATCTCGACGATCTGATGAAGCTGGGGGAGATCGGCTATGTGCGCGGCATCCAGGCCAAGCTGCGGGAGATCGAAAGCGCCTCGCCCGACAGCAAGGCCTTCGTCGCCCATATGCGCGAGCTGATGGAAACCTTCGATCTCAAGCAATACATGTCCGTCCTGGAGGCGATGCGCGCCAATGAATCCTAGCGTGGAGCGCCGCGACATCGTCCTTGTGGTGGACGATTCGCCCGAAACCCTCAGCCTGCTCACCGACGCGCTGGAGGCGGCGGGGACGACCGTGCTGGTCGCCACCGAGGGCGCCAACGCGCTGGCGCTGGTCGAGCGCATTACCCCCGACGTGATTCTGATGGACGCGATCATGCCCGGGATGGATGGATTCGAGGCGTGCCGGCAGCTCAAGCGCAACAAGGCGGTGGCGCATGTGCCGGTCATCTTCATGACCGGCCTGTCGGAAACCGAGCAGATCGTGAAGGGGCTCGAGGCCGGTGGGGTGGATTATGTGACCAAACCGATCGCGCCGGACGAGCTGATCGCCCGCATCCGCGTGCATCTCGCCAATGCACGGCAGACCCACAGCGCCCGCGCGGCGCTCGATGCCGCCGGGCGCTATCTGCTCTCTGCCAATCGCGCCGGGCGCGTCCTGTGGTCGACGCCGCAGGCGACCGCGCTGCTGACCGCGCTCAGCGCCGCCGCGCCGGGCGACAGCTTCACCCTGCCGGAGCCGGTGCGGCGCTGGCTGGAGGGGCGCAACGGGGATGGCGCCGGCGGCGAGATGGCGGCGGTGGAGGTGTCGGTCGAGGGTTCGCCGCGCCGGCTGAAGCTGTCCTTTGTCGGGCAGATCGGGCCGGAGGAGCTGCTGCTGCGCATTGTCGAGGATTCCGGCATTCCGCCGGAGCAGGTGCTGAAATCCAAGCTCAATCTGACGCTGCGCGAGGCGGAGGTGCTGGTGTGGCTGGCGCGCGGCAAGGCCAATCGCGACATCGGCGAGATTCTCGGCCTGTCGCCGCGCACGGTGAACAAGCATCTGGAGCAGATCTACGCCAAGATCGGCGTCGAGAATCGGGCGGCGGCCACCGCGCTGGCGGTGACCGCGCTGACGCCGCGCTAGAGTAGTTCCGGTGAATTCGCATTTACCGGAACGGCTCTAACTGTCTGATTAGACGCAAGTCCTCTCGCAAAGGCCGTTCGGCACTGTTGCGGGAATTGCTCTGGACCCCGCGCTCACGCGTCCGGGCCATAGGCGAGCGGGGCGAGGCGGTCGAGCTCGTCGTCGGTGAACAGCCGCGAGCGGGTGAGGAAGCGCACGTCGCGCCCGTTTTCCAGGCTGAACATGCCGCCGCGCCCCGGCACCACGTCGATGATGAGCTGGGTGTGCTGCCAATATTCGAACTGCGACGGGCTCATATAGAAGGGCGCGCCGCCGATGACGCCCATCCGCACGTCGCGGTCGGCGAGCATGTAGTCGCCCTGGGCGTAGCACATGGGCGAGGAGCCATCGCAGCAGCCGCCGGACTGGTGGAACAGCAGCGGCCCATGCTGCGCCCGCAAGGTGTCGATCAGCGCCAGCGCCGCCTCGGTGGCGAGAACGCGGGGGATGGTGCCTGCGGTGGCGGGTGGCGGCGCGGTCTGCGTGTCCATGGGGGGCTCCCTTCCTGTCCCTCGTCTCAGGGACTGAGCATTGGAGTGAAAGGTGAGGAGCCGGCATCACCGGGTCAAGCCCGGGGAGGGCGGTATCGCGCGGAGAGAGGGCGCGAGCCGGGAGAGGCTGTGCGTCCTTCGAGGCCGGGCAGTGCCGGGCACCTCAGGATGACGAGGAACCTGGGAAGTAATCACTCCCACGCCTTCGTCGTGCTGAGGAGCGGCGCATCGCGCCGCGACTCGAAGCACGCAGCGGGCAACTCTCACCGGGCAAGCCGTCATGGCCGGGCTTGTCCCGGTTTTTCACGCCTTGCGCACGGATGAAAGGCACGAATCCCCGGGCCGGGCCCGGGGATGACGGCTCATTGCGGGGCGCCTGCCATCTGCGCAAGCGCCCCGCATTGAGGCTCAGAAGAAGCCGAGCTTCTTCGGGGAGTAGCTGACCAGCATGTTCTTGGTCTGCTGGTAGTGGTCGAGCATCATCTTGTGGTTCTCGCGGCCGATGCCCGACTGCTTGTAGCCACCGAACGCCGCATGGGCGGGGTAGGCGTGGTAGCAGTTGGTCCACACGCGGCCGGCCTCGATGGCGCGGCCGAAGCGGTAGGCGCGGTTGCCGTCGCGGGTCCACACGCCGGCGCCGAGGCCGTACAGCGTGTCATTGGCGATGGACAGCGCTTCCGCATCGTCCTTGAAGGTGGTCACAGACACGACCGGGCCGAAGATCTCCTCCTGGAAGATCCGCATCTTGTTGTGGCCCTTGAACACGGTGGGCTTCACATAGAAGCCGCCGGCGAAGTCGCCGCCGAGATTGTTGCGCTCGCCACCGATGAGGACCTCGGCGCCTTCCTGCTTGCCGATGTCGATATAGGAGAGGATCTTCTCCAGCTGCTCGGAGGAGGCCTGGGCGCCGATCATGGTCGCCGGGTCGAGCGGCGAGCCCTGGATGATGGCTTCCACCCGCTTCAGCGCCTTCTCCATGAAGCGGTCATAGATGCTTTCCTGGATCAGCGCGCGGCTCGGGCAGGTGCAGACCTCGCCCTGGTTGAGCGCGAACATGACGAAGCCTTCGATCGCCTTGTCGAAGAAGTCGTCATCCTCGGCCGCCACGTCGGCGAAGAAGATGTTCGGCGACTTGCCGCCCAGTTCCAGCGTGACGGGGATGAGGTTCTGGCTGGCATACTGCATGATCAGCCGGCCCGTCGTCGTCTCGCCGGTGAAGGCGATCTTGGCGATACGGTTCGAGCTGGCGAGTGGCTTGCCGGCTTCGAGGCCGAAGCCGTTGACCACGTTGAGCACGCCCGGGGGCAGCAGGTCGGCGATCAGTTCCACCAGCACCAGAATGCTCGACGGGGTCTGCTCGGCGGGCTTCAGCACCACGCAGTTGCCGGCGGCGAGCGCGGGAGCCAGCTTCCACACCGCCATCAGGATCGGGAAGTTCCACGGGATGATCTGCCCGACCACGCCGAGCGGCTCGTGGAAGTGATAGGCGATGGTGTCGTGGTCGATCTCGCTGATGCCGCCTTCCTGCGCGCGCACCGCGCCGGCGAAATAGCGGAAATGGTCGATGGCGAGCGGAATGTCGGCCGCCGTCGTCTCGCGGATCGGCTTGCCATTGTCCCAGGTCTCGGCCAGCGCGAGGAGGTCGAGATTCTCCTCCATGCGGTCGGCGATCTTGTTGAGGATCAGCGCGCGTTCGGCGGCCGAGGTCTTGCCCCAGGCGGCCTTGGCGGCATGGGCGGCGTCGAGCGCCTTGTCGATGTCGGCGGCGTCCGAGCGCGCGACTTCGCAAATCTTGCCGCCGGTCACCGGCGAGGTGTTGTCGAAATAGCGGCCGGAGACCGGCTCGACGAACTGGCCGCCGATGAAATTGCCGTAGCGGGCCTTGAACGGAGACTGCTTGGTGATGGCGAGTTCTGGCTTGTTCATTGGATCCTCCCTGATAGGGACACTCAAGATTGCACCGCCCGTGCCAGTCCTTCTCTCGCAATGCACAAAATCGTCGTTGCGACACGGCAAAATATTGAAATACCTCACTTTCGCTCAGTACTCGCGAGGGCGTGAGGATTCTACCGATAGACGCCGCCGGAAAACTTGGTAGAAACTGTCGGAAAGAACAACAAGACCTGCGACATGTGTGGCATTTTGCAACACTCCGGGAGGATCGCATGCGCCAAGAGGTCTCGCCGCGCGCCGTGCTGGCCGCGCGCCGGCAGTTCTTCCAGCAGGGTCTGCACGACCGCCCGCTGGCGGCGCTGCTGCCCGAGCCGATCCTGCGTTCCTGGAAGCGCTGTGCCGAGCGTGGGCTCGACAATGCAGCCCTGCCGCGCCTCGAACCGCTCACCGCGCACGAACTCAGCGCCATCGCCGAGCGGCATGAGCGGCTGCGCCGGCTGTGCCGGCCGGAGGTGGAAAGCCTTTATGCCGATGCCATGCAGACCGGCTGCGTGGTCATTCTCACCGATGCGGAGGGGATGATCCTCGACGCGCTCGGCAATGCCGATTTCGCCGCGCGCGCGGCGCAGGTGGCGCTGCGGCCGGGCGTGCTGTGGGGCGAAAGCTCCACCGGCACCAATGCGGTGGGCACGGCGCTGGTGGAAGGCCGGCCGATCGCCGTGCATGGCGGCGAGCATTATTACGACCCCCACGCCATTCTCAGCTGCTCGGCCGCGCCAATCCTCGACCCCTATGGCCACACGGTCGGCGCGCTCGACATGTCCGGCCCGGCGGCGGTGGACCACCGCCACGCGCTCGGCCTCGTGCGGCTGGCGGTGGAGCAGATCGAGCACCGCTTCTTCGACGAGGGTTTTTCCGACCGCCGGGTGCTGCGCCTGCAGGCTGACCGGGCGCTGCTCGGCACCTCGCGCGAGGGCGTGCTGGTGTTCGAAGACGACCGGCTGGTGGCGGCCAATCGCGCCGGGCTCGGCCTTGTCGGCGCCGACTGGTCGGCGCTCGGCGCCAGGCGCGCCGGCGAATTGCTGGAACGGCTGCCGGGCTCGGACGGCGACACCCACGCCTTGCGCCAGCCGGGCGGGCGCACCTTGTTCGGCCGCTTCGAGGGCGCCCGCACCCGGCCGCAGCCGGCGCCGCGTTCCCGCGTGCCCCGAGAGGAGGGGCCGCTGCTCGGGGCGGAGGAGCGGGCGGCGCTCGGCCGCGCGGTGCGCATGGTGGCGGCGGACGTTCCGGTGCTGATCCGCGGAGAGACCGGCACCGGCAAGGAAATGGCCGCGCGCGAGATTCACCGCCAGAGCGCCCGCGCTGGCGGGCCTTTTGTGGCGGTGAACTGCGCCGCCATTCCCGAAACGCTGATCGAATCCGAACTGTTCGGCTATGAGGATGGCGCCTTCACCGGCGCCCGCCGGCAGGGGCGGCGCGGCCTGCTGCGTGAGGCCGATGGCGGCATTCTGTTTCTCGACGAGATCGGCGATATGCCGCTGGCGCTGCAATCGCGCCTGTTGCGGGTGCTGCAGGAGCGCGAGGTCGCTCCGCTCGGTGGCGGCCGGCCGGTGAAGATCGACGTGGCGCTACTCTGCGCCACCCATCGCGACCTGCGCCTGCTGGTGGAAGCCGGCAGCTTCCGCCAGGACCTGTATTTCCGCATCGCCCATTACACCGTGGAACTGCCGCCGCTGCGCCGCCTGCCGGACCGGGCGGCAATCGTCCGCGCGCTGTGGGGGCGGCTGGTGGCGGATGAACGCCTGACGCTGTCGGAGGGGTGCGAGGCGCGGCTCGCCGCCTATGACTGGCCGGGCAATTTCCGCCAGCTGGCGGGCACGCTCAAGGCGCTGGCGGCGCTGGCCGATCCGTTCCGCCCGGTGGGCGAGGACATGCTGCCGCCGGACATTCTCGCCGCGCCCGCCGCCTCGCCGCCGGCCGGCACGCTGGACGCGCTCACCGTGGAGGCGATGCGCCAGGCGGTGGAAGCCTGCGGCGGCAATGTCTCGCAGGCCGCGCGCCGGCTGGGCGTCAACCGCTCCACCCTCTATCGGCGGCTGTTCCACGCCTGAGCCGGTATTCCGGAGGGAACCGCAGGCGGCCCCGCTTGTTGCCTCTGGCAACACTCATGGAGGCCTTCCGATGGTGCGCGATCCCCGCACGCTCGACCAGAACCCCGTCGTCGTCGACCCCGCCAATGTCGACGCCGTGCTCGAAGACCGCACCACGGCGGTCTCGAACCCGCTGACCCCGCCGCTGGACGAGGTGGACAACGACAATTCCCCGGTCGATGGCGAGCCCACCCGGCGCGATGGCGGCCGCTTCGCACCCGAGACGCTGAACACGGTGGATGGCTCGGCGGACGGCACGCCGAAGAAGCCGGACGATCCGCGCCGCTAAAGCGCTTACAGCTCGGTCGGCGCCGGGTCTTCCTTGGGCGCGGCGTCGTTGCCTTCCACCCGGTCGCGGTAGAGCGAGGCGCTGGCGAGCAGCATCAGCGTCACCGGGGTGGTGATGGTGACGAACAGGCCGATCAGCACCTCATGGATCAGCGGGCGCTGTTGCAGCACGGAAAAGCAGATGATCGACCCGACTAGCATCGCCCCGGTGCCGAGCGTCGCTCCGAGCGAGGGGGCGTGCAGGCGGGCGTAGAAATCCGGCAGGCGCCACAGGCCGATGGAGCCGATGAGCGTCACCAGCGCGCCGGTGACGACGAAGAACGAGACGAGAATCGCCGCCCAGAGCGGCAGGTCGGGAGCGGCGCTCATTCGATCACCTCGCCGCGCATGAGGAACTTCGCCAGCGCCACCGTGCCGACGAAGCCGAGCAGGCCGATGACCAGCGCCGCCTCGAAATAGAGCGTGGTGCCGCTGCGGATGCCGAGCGTGACCAACAGCAGCATGGCGTTCACATAGAAGGTGTCGAGGCCGATGATGCGGTCCTGCGCGCGCGGGCCGCGAATGAAGCGCAGCGCGGCGCAGCCCATGGCGAGGGTCAGCAGCACCTGCGCCAGCGTGATCGACCAGCCGAGGATGGCGACGCTCATTCGAAGATCTCCATCAGCAGCCCCTCATAACGCCCCTTGATGGTGCGCACCCACTCCTTGTCGTCGACGAGATCGAGCACATGCAGCAGCAGGAGCCCGGTGGCAGGATCGTAGCGCACCCATTGCGTGCCGGGCGTGCAGGTGAGCACGATGGCGAGGATGGCCAGACCATAGGGGCTTTTCAGGTCAAGCTTCAGCCGCATGAAGCCGGCATGGGTGCGCCGGTCCTCATTGCCGAGAATGATGCTGCCGACCGCGACATTGGAGCGGAACACATCGACGAACACCCGGCCCGCCAGACGCGCGGCGGCGGCGGGGCGGCGCAGCCGCGCTGGCGGCGGATCGAGCGCCGTCATGGCCCAGCAGCCGCCCAGCGCCACCACCGCGCCGAGCAGAAGCTGGCCCAGCGACAGGCTCTGCGTCATCAGGAGCCACATGACCAGCAGGGCGAGAAACAGCAGCGGGTAGGGGATGACGCGGCGCAGCCCGTTCATGGCGTGGCTCCCGTCGCGCTGAGCCCGGACGGGCCGTGGCCGCTGGACCGCGGATCGCTCGTGTTATGGCCCACCGGCTGGCTGCCGAGCACATCGCGCGCATATTCGCTCGGCCAATAGAGGATCTGCGCCGTGGCTTCCATGTAGCGCATGGTCGGGCCGCCGGCGAAGGTCATTACCGCGCAGAGCAGCAGCAGAACCCCGACTGGAATGGCCTCGATGGCGCGCACGCGCGGAATGTCCGTCTCGGCCGGCACCCACAGGGTGCGGATGCCGTTGCGCGTCATGGCGATGAGGGTGGCGAGGCCGGAGAGCATCAGCAGCGCGACGAACAGCCAGTGGTCGAAGGGGATTTCGCCCGCCTCGTTCAGCAGCGCCGACAGCATGGCGAATTTGCCGATGAAGCCGGAGAGCGGTGGCAGGCCGGCCAGCACGGCGGTACAGGCGACGAAGCCGCCGCCGAGCACGGCGATGGTGGCGGGAATGGCGACGCCGACCTCCTCGTCCTCGTCCTCGATATCCTCCTCCGGGTCGCCGAAAATCTCCAGCGTGACCGCGAGCACGTCGGCGCCGGCGGCCTGGCCGCGTTCGATCAGTTCCACCAGCAGGAAATAGGCGCTGATGGCGAAGGTGGAGGCGACGAGATAATAGAGCGCCCCGGATATCACCGCGCTGTTGCCGGTGCCGATGGCGGCGAGCAGCGTGCCGGAGGAGATGAGCACGCTATAGCCGCCAAGCCGCTGCATGGATTGCGAGGCGAGCACGCCGATGCCGCCGAAGAGCAGCGTCGCCATGCCGCCATAATAGAGCCAGGCGGCGCCGAAATCCTCCGAGGCGCCGGCCTCGTCGCCGAAGCACAGCAGGAACAGCCGCAGGATCACATAGATGCCGACCTTGGTCATGATCGCGAACATGGCGGCGACGGGAGCGCAGGCGGCGGCATAGGTGGTCGGCAGCCAGAAGCTGAGCGGCCACATGCCGGCCTTGACCAGGAAGGCGATGCCCAGCACCGCCGCGCCCGCCTCCATGAGCGTGCGCGAATCCGGCGGCAGCGTCGGCACGATCCGGCTGAGATCGGCCATGTTCAGCGTGCCGGTCACGCCATAGATCACCGCCACGCCGACGAGGAACAGCGAGGAGGCGACGAGGTTGATCGGGATATAGTGCAGGCCCGCCCGCACCCGCGCCGTGCCCGAGCCATGCAGCACCAGCCCATAAGAGGCGGCGAGCAATATCTCGAAGAACACGAACAGGTTGAACAGGTCGCCGGTCAGGAACGCGCCGTTGAGGCCGGTCAGCAGCAGCAGAAACAGCGTGTGGAAGCGCGGCCCCGCCGTGTGCCAGCGCGCGAGAGCGAAGAGCAGGGTGGTGCAGCCCAGCACGGCGGTCATCAGCAGCATGAGCGCGGCCAGCCGGTCCACCACCAGCACGATGCCGAAGGGCGGCGGCCAGTTGCCGAGCGGATAGACGATGAGGGTCGACCAACGGTCGCCATTGGGCAGGCCGACCATCACCACCATCGTCACCGCGATGGCGAGCAGGGCGAAGACCGTGGCGAGGCTGAGCGTCATTTTCAGCCGCCGCCGCCGCTCGTCGAACAGCAGCATGAGGGCGCCGACGGCCAGCGGCAGCACGACGGGAATGATGGCGAGATGATCGAGGGCGGGGGTCATCACTCTGGCTCCCGCCCGTCGACATGGTCGGTGCCGGTGCGTCCGCGCGCGGCCAGCAGCACGACCAGGAACAGCGCCGTCATGGCGAAGCCGATGACGATGGCGGTGAGCACCAGCGCCTGCGGGATCGGATCGGCGATCTTCGCGGGGTCGCCGACGCCGCCGGGCGCGAGGATGGGCGGCCCGTCGACGCGCAGCCCGCCGCCGGCCATGGCGAAGATGAACAGGTTTACCGCATAGGAGAGAAGCGACAGGCCGATGATGACCTGATAGGTGCGCGGGCGCAGCAGCAGCCACACGCCGGAGGCGGTGAACAGGCCGATGCCGATGGAGAGAACGATTTCCATCACTCGCCTCCCTCGCTGGCCTGCGCCGCGCGCGAACTGCGCAGCGACTGATGGGCGAGGGCGATGAGGATCAGCACCGTAGCGCCGACCACCAGCGCGAAAACGCCGAGGTCGAACAGCAGCGCCGAGGCGGCCGGCACCTTGCCGATATAGGGCAGCTCCACATACTGGAAATGCGAGGTGAGGAAGGGGTAGCCGAACCACCAGGAACCCACGCCGGTGGCGCAGGAGGTGAGCAGGCCCATCCCCATCCAGCGCAGCGGCAGCACCCGCAAATGATCCTCCACCCAACGGGTGCCGCTGGCCATGTACTGCACCACGAAGGCGATGGAGAGGGTGATGCCGGCGGCGAAGCCACCGCCCGGCAGGTCATGGCCGCGCATGAACAGATACACCGCCATGACCGCGATCACCGGGAACAGCCAGTGCATGATCAGCCGCGGGATCAGCATGTAGTCGGCCACCGTGTCGCCGGGCGAACGGTCGGGCGTGGCGACATCGTAGGCGTGCTGGATGCGCTGCTGCTCGGGCTGTTCGATGCTCTCCGGCGCCGGACGGAAGCGGCGCAGCAGGGCGAAGACGGTGAGGCCGGCGAGGCACAGCACGACGATCTCGCCCATCGTGTCGAAGCCGCGGAAATCGACCAGGATCACATTGATGATGTTGGTGCCGCCGCCTTCGGAATAGGCGCGCTCGACAAAGAAGCGCGAGACGCTCTGGGTCAGCGGGCGGGTCATCAGGCAATAGGCGAGGAAGGCCATCAGCCCGCCAAGCGCGCAGGCGATGGTGAGGTCGATATAGCGGCGCAGCAGCACTTTCAGCGGCGGGCGGCTGGGATAGACATTCTCGATGCGCTTGGGCAGCCAGCGCAGGCCGAGCAGCAGCAGCACCGTGGTGACGATCTCCACCAGAAGCTGCGTCACCGCGAGGTCCGGCGCCGACAGCCAGGCGAAGGTGATGCAGGTGACGAGGCCCGCCCCGCCGACCAGCACCAGCGCGGCGAAGCGGTGATATTTCGCCTGATAGGCGGCGCCGAGCGCGCAGACCCCGCCCACCAGCCAGAGCAGGGCGAAGCCCGGCGGCAGCGTCGTGCCGGGCATGTCGCCCGTGCCCACCGCGCCATTGGCGATGAAGGGTGCCAGCGCCGCCACCACGGCGAGCGCGATGACGATGCGCATCTGCGGCTGCAGGCGCCGCGTGCCGAGCGTCGCCTCGCCGGCGCGCGCCCATTGCCAGGACAGCGTCGCCAGCACCTTCTCGAAGATGCGCTGGCCCTTGAAGTCGCGCAGGACCGGCGGGCCTTCGATGCCGCTTTCGAGATAGCGGCGCAGGCCGAGATAGAGCACCACGCCGCCGGCCATGGCGATGAGGCTCATCATCAGCGGCAGGTTGAAGCCGTGCCACAGCGCCAGGCTGTAATAGGGCGGCGTGGCGTCGAGCAGGCCTTTGACGGCAGTGGCGAGGAACGGGCCGACGGTGAGCCCCGGCACGATGCCGATCAACAGGCAGATCAGCACCAAAAGCTCGATGGGAAAGCGCATCCAGTGCGCCGGCTCGTGCGGGCGATGCGGCAGGTTGACCGGCGGCGGGCCGAAGAACACGCCGAGGATGAAGCGCAGCGAATAGGTGACGCTGAACACGCCGGCGAGCGTCGCCCAATAGGGCAGGCTGTCGTCGAGCAGAGAGCCGGTATGCTCCGCCACTGCCTCGGCGAAGAACATTTCCTTGGAAATGAAGCCGTTGAGCAACGGCACGCCGGCCATGGCGGCGGCGGCGACCATGGCGAGCGTGGCGGTGATCGGCATGTAGCGGTAGAGCCCGCTCAGCTTGCGCAGGTCGCGCGTGCCGGTCTCATGGTCGATGATGCCGGCGGCCATGAACAGCGACGCCTTGAAGATGGCGTGGTTCAGCGTGTGGAAGATCGCCGCCACCGCCGCCAGCGGGCTGCCGAGGCCGAGCAGCAGCGTGATCAGGCCGAGATGGCTGATGGTGGAATAGGCCAGCAGCCCCTTCAGATCCTGCTGGAAGATGGCGATGAAGGCGCCGAGCAGCAGCGTCACCAGCCCGGCCGGCACGACGAGATAGAACCACGCATCCGTGCCGGACATGACCGGCCACAGCCGCATCAGCAGGAAGATGCCGGCCTTCACCATGGTGGCCGAATGCAGATAGGCCGAAACGGGTGTCGGCGCCGTCATGGCGTGCGGCAGCCAGAAATGGAACGGGAACTGCGCGCTCTTGGTGAAGGCGCCGAGCAGGACCAGCACCAGCGCCGGGACATAGAGATCGCTCTGGACGATGAGGTCGCGCGATTCCAGCACCTGGTCGATGTCGTAGCTGCCGACGATGCGGCCGATGAGCAGCACGCCGACCAGCAGGCACAGCCCGCCCGTGCCGGTGACGGTGAGCGCCATGCGGGCGCCGTCGCGCGCATTGGCGGTGTGGTGCCAATAGCCGATGAGCAGGAAGGAGAACAGGCTGGTGAGTTCCCAGAAGAACACCAGCTGGATGAGATTGCCCGACAGCACGATGCCGATCATCGAGCCCATGAAGGCGAGCAGGAAGGAGAAGAAACGCGGCACCGGGTCTTCGCGCGACATGTAGTAGCGGGCATAGAGCACGACGAGCGCGCCGATGCCGAAGATCAGCATGGCGAACAGCCAGGCGAGGCCATCAAGCCGCAGGGTGAAGTCTAGCCCCAGCATGGGCAGCCAGGACAGCCAGAACTGCACCGGTGCCCCGTCCGCAAGCGTGGTGTAGAGCCAGCCGCTTATGCCGATCCCCGCCACCGCCACGCTGCCGGCCAGGATCGCCGCGGTGTTGCGCGCGTGGGTCGGCAGAAACCCCGCAGCGAGGCTGCCGATGAACGGCAGAAGCAGCGCGACGAGGAGCAGCGTGCCATGGGACATAGGTAGCGGGGGCCTCCCTGCGGGCGGTTAAACCTCGAGTCTTGCGATATGTCGCCCATTATGGTTGATTTGGTCGTCGTTACGCAAGGCAGAAGCGATGGATTTGGCGCCCGAACAATGCCGCGCCGCACGCGGGCTTCTCGACTGGACGCAGGAACATCTGGCCGAGCGCGCCGGCGTCTCGCGCAGCACGGTGCGCGATTTCGAGCGCCACCGCCATGTGCTCCACCGCGCGACGGAAACGCTGCTCATCACCACGCTCGAACAGGCCGGAATTATGCTGCTGCCGCCCGGCGAGCACGGGCCGGGCGTGCGGATACGCTGACCCCCTATTTCCACATTGCCCGCATCCGCGCCCCGATGTCGATGGGGGCCTGCGGCGCGGCCCGCATGCCTGCCGCTTCCGTCGTCGCCGGCGGCCAGCTCGCCATGGCGAAGCGGGAGAGGATGGTGGGCGGGATGAAACGGGTGCGGGCGGCGTAGACATGGCGGTCGCCGCGCGTGGACTGCCCATGGGTGAAGAAGCGCTGCGGCAGCATCAGGTGCAGGCTATCCTTCGCCCGCGTCATCGCGACATAGAGCAGGCGCCGCTCCTCCTCGATCTCCTCGCGCGTGCCGGTGCCGAGATCGCTGGGGATGCAGCCATCCACCGCGTTGAGCACGAACACGGATTTCCACTCCTGCCCCTTGGCGGAATGGATGGTGGAGAGGATGAGGTAATCCTCGTCGCGGTGCGGCGGCCCGGCTTCGGCGCTGGTGGCGTCCGGCGGGTCGAGCGTCAATTCGGTGAGGAAGCGGGCGCGGGACGGGTAGCTCGCCGCGATCTGCGCGAGTTGTACGAGATCGGCCTGCCGGCTGCCGGCATCCTCGTGCAGGCGCTCCAGCAGCGGCTCGTACCACGCGCGCACAAGGTCAAGCTCGCCCGGCCAGCCCGCGCTGTTCGCCTTCAGCTCGCGCGCCATGGCGAGGAAGGCCGGCCATTCCTGCTCCGCCCGGGCTGGCGGCGTCACCGCCTCCAGCGCCGACAACAGCGTGCCGGCGGCCTCGACCGCCTCCAGAATGCGCCCCGCCGTGGCCGGGCCGAGGCCGGAGAGCAGCCGCAGCACGCGGAAACCGGCGACACGGTCGCGCGGATTCTCGACGAAGCGCAGCACGCCGAGCACGTCCTTCACATGGGCGGAATCGAGGAATTTCAGCCCGCCGAACTTCACGAAGGGAATGTTCCGCCGGGTCAGCTCCACTTCCAGCGGCCCGCTGTGATGGGCGGCGCGGAACAGCACCGCCTGCTGCTTCAGCGCCATGCCGTCCTCGCGGTTTTCCAGCACGCGGGTGGCAATGAAATTGGCCTGCTCGATCTCGTCGCGCACGCTCACCAGCACCGGCCGCTCGGCGGAAGCGCGCTCGGACCAGAGATTCTTGGCGTAGCGCTCGCTGGCGAAGTCGATCACCGCATTGGCGGCGGCGAGGATGGGCTGGGTGGAGCGGTAATTCTGCTCCAGCATCACCGTGTCGGCGCGCGGGGTGAAATGGCCGGGGAAGTCGAGAATGTTGCGCACCGTGGCGGCGCGGAAGGAATAGATCGACTGGGCATCGTCGCCGACCACGGTGAGGCCACGCCCGTCCGGCTTCAGGCCGAGCAGGATGGTGGATTGCAGCCGGTTGGTGTCCTGATACTCGTCCACCAGCACATGGTCGAAGCGGCTGGCCACGCGGGCCGCCAGCGTCGGCTCGCTCATCATCTGCGCCCAGTAGAGCAGCAAATCGTCGTAATCGAGCACGTTCTGGCGCTGCTTGGCCTCGACATAGGCGGCGAACAGCGCCTTCAGTTCGCCGCTCCAGCCCGCGCACCACGGGAAAGCGCGGCCGATCACCTCTTCCAGCTTCTGCTCGGCATTCACCGCGCGCGAATAGATGGCGAGCAGCGTGCCCTTGGTGGGAAAGCGCTTTTCGGTGCGGCTGAGGCCAAGCTCGTGGCGGATGAGATTGATGAGGTCGGCGCTGTCCTCGCGGTCATGGATGGTGAAGGCGGGGTCGAGGCCGATATCGAGGGCGTGGTCGCGCAGCAGCCGGGCGCCGATGCCGTGGAACGTGCCGGCCCAGTTCAGTCCCTCGGTCAGCACCCGCGCTTCCGGCCCCAGCACCTTGGCGGCGATGCGCTCGACCCGCCGCGCCATCTCCGCCGCCGCCCGGCGCGAGAAGGTGAGCAGCAGGATGCGGCGCGGATCGGCGCGGTTGACGATGAGGTGGGCGACGCGATGGGCCAGCGTGTCGGTCTTGCCCGAGCCGGCACCGGCGATCACCAGCAGCGGCCCGGCAAGTGTGTCGCCGGGCCCGTGGATTCCATGCTCGACCGCCCGCCGCTGCTGCGGATTGAGCGTGTCGAGATAGGCAGCGGGCTGCATGGACGGGCGAATCTCCGGCGCGGATCAGCAAACCAGAGAGCACGTTTCGCGTTTTGTTCGCAACTCGCCGCGCCGATGCCGCGCCCATGAGAAAAGGCCGCCCCGGGGAGTGGGCGGCCTTTTCCATGTCACGACGGCGCAGGTCAGCAGGGGGTCTGCGTGCTCGAGCAGTCGCGGTTCGACTTGGTGTCGCTCGGCTGGTCGGTGGTGGCGCCGACATTGTCGGTGCTGCTGGTGCCGGTGGTCGTATTACGACCTTCCGGGGCGTTCATGTCCGAACCCGAGGTCGCGTTGGACGGGGCGCCGATGCGGCTTTCGGTGGTGTTGGTGCCGGCATCCTTGCCCGTACCCGCGCCGGAATCCGACGCGCCCGCGCTCGACGAAGAGCCGCCCGTGCCGCTGGACTGGGCGAGGGCGGGGCCGCTGAGGGCGAGCATGGCGGCGAGAACGGCGGCGGAAGCTGTCTTGGCGTTGATCATCGGCTGTATCCTCCTGTTGAGTGAAGGAATAATCCCGACAATCTCCCAGGGTTCCGCGACATAAACTTATAGCGCGGTGTAATGAACTACCGCTTTTCGGGCAAATGTCGGTGATGCGCCATCAGAAGAGGTTCATTTTACCGTCCGATCCGACGATAATACCGGATCGGACCCTATAAGCCTCTGTCGCTCACGAAGGCGTGACAGAAGCGGCGGCGCTCACTCGCCGAAGAGTTCGTTGGCGGCGGTGATCAGCCCGATGGTCGGGTTGGCCGCGCAATACTCGCCGAGCTTGCCGGCGTTTTCGATGAACTTGTCGGTGTCGATCACCGGCGGAGCGTCGACATCCTTGTAATAGGCGTCGAGCCAGGCCAGCGTCAGCATGATCTCGGTCTTGTCGCTTTCCAGGAACTGGCCGCACGTGGTGGTGGAGAGGTCGATCTTCTCCGCCAGCGCGGCGTGCGGCAGGCCCGCGAGGACAGGGCCGGCGAGGGCGAGGGCGAGAACGAGCTTTCTCAGGACGAGCTTTCGCATGGAGAACCTGCGCAGTGGAGGGCACGGCGGACGCTACCATGCCACCGTGCGACGCGCCACGTCGTGCCCCGTGCTCAGCCGCGCTTGCGCACGAATTCCGTGCGCAGCACCAGCCCCTTGATGGCCTCGTGCCGGCAGTCGATTTCCTCCGGGTTGTCGGTGAGGCGAATGGTCTTGATGACCGTGCCCTGCTTCAGCGTCTGGCCGGCGCCCTTCACCTTCAGGTCCTTGATCAGCACGACGGAATCGCCGTCGGCGAGCAGATTGCCGGAGGCGTCCCGCACCTCGAGGGCGGCCGCGGCGGCCGCCTTCACCTCGGAGGCCGGGCGCCATTCGCCGGTGGCTTCGTCATAGACATAGGAATCGTCGTCATCGGCCATGTCGGCCTCCCTGCGGGATCGTGAAGGGGGATGCAAAAAGGCGGAGCCTGCGGCCCCGCCTCCGTTTCGTCTGCCGGCGTTTTCGCCGCGCGATCGGCCGCTCAGGGCACGTGACGCACGGCGCCCTTGGCGGCGCTGGTGGCGAGCGCGGCATAGGCCCTGAGCGCGGTGGTGACGTTGCGCTTGCGCGGCGCCGCCGGCACCCAGCCCTTGGCCTGCTGCTCCTCGCGGCGGGCGGCGAGCTCGGAATCGTCGACGGCGAGGTGGATGCGGCGATTGGGGATGTCGATCTCGATCACGTCGCCCTCGCGCACCAGCCCGACCGTGCCGCCTTCCGCCGCTTCCGGCGAGACATGACCGATGGACAGGCCCGAGGAACCGCCGGAGAAGCGGCCATCGGTGACGAGCGCGCAGGCCTTGCCGAGGCCCTTCGACTTCAGATAGCTCGTGGGATAGAGCATTTCCTGCATGCCCGGCCCGCCGCGCGGCCCCTCATAGCGGATGAGCACGATCTGGCCCGGCTTCACCCGGTTGCCGAGAATGGCGGACACCGCGTCGTCCTGGCTCTCGAACACGGTGGCGGTGCCGGTGAATTTGAGAATGCTCTCGTCGACGCCCGCCGTCTTCACGATGCAGCCATCCTCGGCGAGATTGCCGAACAGCACGGCAAGGCCGCCGTCCTTGGAATAGGCATGCGCGGCGTTGCGGATGACGCCGGCTTCGCGGTCGAGGTCGAGGTCGTCCCAGCGGCGGGACTGGCTGAACGCCACCTGCGTCGGCACCCCGCCCGGCGCGGCGCGGTAGAAGGTCTGCACCTGCTCGCTCTTGGTGCGCACCACATCCCAGCGCTCCAACGCGTCGCCCAGCGTGGGGGCGTGGACGGTCGGCAGATCGGTGTGGAGGAGGCCGGCGCGGTCGAGTTCGCCGAGAATGGCCATGATGCCGCCGGCGCGGTGCACGTCTTCCATATGAATGTTGGCGACGGCCGGGGCGACCTTGCACAGCACCGGCACGCGGCGCGACAGCCGGTCGATGTCGGCCATGGTGAAGGGCACCTCGCCCTCATGCGCGGCGGCGAGCAGGTGCAGCACCGTATTGGTGGAGCCGCCCATGGAGATGTCGAGCGTCATGGCGTTCTCGAACGCCTTGAACGAGGCCACGGCGCGCGGCAGCACGCTCTCGTCTTCCTGCTCGTAATAGCGACGGGCGAGATCGACGATGAGATGGCCGGCCTCGACGAACAGCCGCTCGCGATCGGCATGGGTGGCGAGCACCGAGCCATTGCCGGGCAAAGCGAGGCCCAGCGCCTCGGTGAGGCAGTTCATGGAATTGGCGGTGAACATGCCGGAGCAGGAGCCGCAGGTCGGGCAGGCCGAGCGCTCCATCACCGTCACGTCCGCGTCGCTCACCCGGTCGTCGGCGGCGGCGACCATGGCGTCGATGAGGTCCACCTTCTTCTCGCCGGTGGAGAGCAGCACCTTGCCCGCCTCCATCGGCCCGCCGGAGACGAAGACGGCCGGGATGTTGAGCCGCAGCGCCGCCATCAGCATGCCGGGCGTGATCTTGTCGCAATTGGAGATGCAGACCATGGCGTCGGCGCAATGAGCGTTGACCATGTATTCCACGCTGTCGGCGATGATCTCGCGCGAAGGCAGCGAATAGAGCATGCCGTCATGGCCCATGGCGATGCCGTCATCCACCGCGATGGTGTTGAACTCCTTGGCGACGCCGCCCGCCTTCTCGATCTCCCGCGCCACCAGCTGGCCGAGATCCTTCAGGTGGACATGGCCGGGCACGAACTGGGTGAAGGAGTTCACCACGGCGATGATCGGCTTGCCGAAATCGCCGTCTTTCATGCCGGTGGCGCGCCAGAGGCCGCGGGCTCCGGCCATGTTGCGGCCATGGGTGGACGTGCGCGAGCGATAGGCGGGCATGGAATTCCTCCAAACTCTTTGCCGCGCTTATGCCCCCCGTGCGCGTATCGCGCAACCGTCTCGCCGTTGTGGCGGGCCGCTTTGGCCGATGGCGGGGCTCACCGCCAGCGGATGCGCCGCTCGCGGCATTCCTGACCCACGAGGCATTGCGGATTGTCGCGCGTGGGAATCCAGGCGGGCTTGGACCGCTGCGACTGGCAATAGCCGGGATTGCTGACGTAGCGGTCGAACAGGTCCGGCCCGGTGCTGATAACCACCGCGCCCTGGCGTGCGACCAGCGCCTGCGCCTGGGCGCAGCTCATGGTGAGCGAGTTCGGCATGGCCTGCGCGGAGGCGGGAAGCGGTAGGAACAGGGCCGTGGCGATGGCGATGGCGGGGATGGCAAAGGCAGGCATGGCAAAGGCTGGGGTCATGATCGGGCCTCGGCGGCGCGCTCTCCGGCGGCGGGGCGCTTGGCCCTCGGAAATGACGCGGCCGCGCTGGCGGTCAAGGCGCGGCGGAGCCACAAGGGCGTGAGCGCCGCCCTCAACTGCCGCCCCGGCCCTTCAGCGTGACGAACAGGGTGAAGGCCCCGCAGATGGCGGCGGTGAAGAAGGCGAGGCCGTGCAGGGTGGCGTTCATCGCAAAGCCCGCCAGCAGCGGCCCGAGCAGCGCGCCGAGCCCCCACATCAGCCCCATGGCGGCATAGATGCCGACCAGTTCCGACCCCTTGAAGCGGCTACCGACCAAGGTGAGCATGATGGTGTAGATGCCGACAAAGGCGCCGCCCCACAGGAACAGCAGCGTGTAGGTGGCGATCTCGTTCTGCAGGGCGAACGGCCAGGCCAGCGCGCCGAGCATGGAGGTGGCGGCGAGGGCGATCACCAGCTTCACCCGGTCCATCTTGTCGCCGAGCCAGCCAATGGGCAGCTGCAGCAGGATGGCGCCGATCATCATGCAGGACATCAGCCGCGTGGCCCCGCTCTCCTCCCAGCCGAGATTGACGGCATAGATGGCGAGGAAGGACAGGCCGGAGGTCTCGATTGCCGCGTTCAGCATCACGGCGGAAATGGCGACCGGCGCCAGGCGGATGAAGCGCAGCGGGCTGCCGGTGGCGGGTTCGTCGAACACCGGCGCCTGCACCTTCGGCGAAGCGATGAAGCCGGCGGCGACCAGCGAAATGCCGGCGCCCACGAGATAGGGCAGGGCCCCGCCCGAGCCGACGACCGAGAGGATCAGCGGCCCGAGGGCGAAGCCGACCGAGAGCGCGGCGGTGTAGGCCGCCATGGCGCGGGCGCGGGTGGCCTCGGTGCTCAGGCTGTTGGTCCAGGTCTCTGAGAGCACGAACAGGATCTCCGACGCCATGCCGAGCACGAGGCGCAGTGGAAACCACAGCCAGATCAGCGGGATCGCTGGAAAGGCGCTCAGCACCAGCGCCGCCACCACCAACGCGATGATGACCAGCCGGCGTATGCCGAAAAACGCGACGATGCGCGGCAGGATCATGGCGGTGACGAGCACGCCGACCGCGTGCATGGCCGCGTTGGCGCCGATCAGGCTCTCGCTCAGGCCCCGCGCGGTGAGGTCGAGCGCGATCAGCGCCGCGCTCAGGCTGTAGGTGAGCCCGAACATCATGGCGGTCATGATGACGGCGCCGCGCGAGAGCAGGCTGGCGGGGCGTTCGGCGGAAACCGGCGCCGTCATGCGGGGCGAACCTCGTTGCCATCGATCGGGCCATGCCGGCCGCGCCTGAGAAAGCCGAGCAGGCGCGTGCTCCAGGCGACATCGCCCTGTTCGACGATCCGCGCCAGGGTGCGGGCATAGTCCAGCACCAGCCCGGGCGTCCAGGTCGCCGAATGCGCGCGGGTGCGGATCATCGCCGCCACCCAGATATCGGGATTGGACAGCAGGCGCAGGAGGCGCAGCCAGGGGAAGCGGCTCGCCAGCGAACCTTCGAGCGCGGCGTCGAGCGCTTGCGCCACCACCACGGAACAGTTGCGGTTGGTGAGATTATACGTGTCGTCCTGCTTGTAGCCGGCCCAGAACACCCGCAGGCGGCGCGGGCTGTAATTGCGGAATTCGACATTCTGATCGGCCGGGCACCACCAGTCCGACTCATAGGCATAGGAAGGCTGGAAGCGGCCCTTGAGGTCGTTTTCGCCGGTGGCGCGCAGCGAGGCGATGAAGTCGCTGCTGGAGCGCTCCACCTCCATGGCCGGGTAGTGGCTGATATAGAGGTCCGGCGGCATTTCCAGCGCCGCGTGGCCGGTTGAGATAACGCCGTGCCCATCGACGGCAGCGACGTAGCGGTCCACCAGCAGCCGGCGCTCCGGCGCATAGGCTGAGCCGACCGGCGTCCACACATGCACGATCATCGGCTGTTCCGGCGCCGGCTCGTCGCCGGCGTCGATCATGACAGGGGCGTTGTCGTACCAGCCGCGCCCGCCGAAGATCGGCAGGGCGAGAATGGCCGCTTCGCTTTCCAGCGTGCGGAACATGAAGCCGATGCGCAGCAGCAGCCAGCCGGACAGCGCCAGCAGCAGGGCGATGCAGAAGGGGATGTTGCGGTTATGCGGCAGCGGCCATTCGGTAATGATGAGCCCCGCCACCGCGATTTCCAGCGCGCCGATCAGCGCCATCATCCTCCAGCCGGAAAAACGCACCACCAGCCCGGTGGCGATCCGCCCGATTCCGTCGAGCGCGAAGGCGAGGCCGAACAGCAGGGCGAGCGCCCATTCGGTCGAGACCGGCGGCTGGATGATGAGAACCCCCAGCAGCATCAGCGCGGCAGCCTTCAGAAAGAGCAGCGAGCGCGCCGCCCCGCGCATCCGCCCCAGCAGGACCAGCAGCGCCGCCAGCCCGTTGACGATGAAGACGAAGCCCAGGGCCTCGCGCGTGACGAAGGTGACGCCATCCGACGCATCGATGGCCAACAGGGTGGCGAGAGTCACGAAGACCCCGCCGAGAATCGCGATGACGTACCACCGGGCACGGAACGAGGGCGCACCGATGAGAAGAAAGCACAGTTTGAGCATGGAAGAGGATGTAGACCCAACGCGAAGGCCGGCACAGTGCCATTTTGCCGCTGGCATGGGAAGCGGCGGGTGGTGGAGAGGCGGGCGGGCGGCGGGCGGCGGGCATTGGGGTTTCGTTGGAGAGAACCGAGCGAATCGTTGCGCAGACCAGCTAACCTATTGACCGATTTGGTGGGCCCGGAGGAGTCCGAAAATTAGCCGTAAGATTTGAAAACACTGAATTTTAGCATTGGCGAAGCCGGCTGTGCCAATGCTGATGCCGACAAGAGTTGGGCTTCTATGGGACGCCTGTGGACATTGGTTTGGCAATATGGACTTTCTGGAAAGTTGCATTGAGAGGGCCAAGATTGAGCAAAGCAGGAGACCACCATTACGTGCCTCAGTTTCACCTCGGGATGTGGAGCGGGCCGTCCGGTCAGATCAACCAATGGGGACGCATCGCTTACAACAACGAGCTCGTTTGCACGTCTGTCACCAAAGCCGCCACGGCATACGTCCCCGGCCTATATTCGCTTGCTCACGTAAATGATGAGGAAGACCAGCAGATAGAGACCAAACTGTTCGGCAAAATTGAAAACGCTGCGAAGCCCGTGCTGGAGAAGCTGATTAGAAACGGGCCTGCCAAGCTGTCGGTTCAAGAACGCTACTGGTGGACCATCTACCTCAACGCCTCGTTGCTGCGCGTACCCCATATCGTGGAGATGGTCACGTCGAGTGTGCAGGAGCGCATCGCTCAGGACCTGTCACAACCGATCCCCGAGTTCGATGTTGCTAAAGGAGACGCACCGGAGAACACGCTGTTCGAATGGGCGTCAAATCACGCGCCCGCCCGTGTCGCCAACTCGGGACTGAAGGTGCTGGTTGATCTGATCCAAAGCAAGAAGGCCATCGACCGCATCATTCATCTTCGCTGGCTCGTCAAAGACGTCTCAACAGGGCCGAGGCGGCTGCTCCTTGGGGATAACCCTTTTGAACGGGTCGGCGACTTGTACAAATCACGCACCACCATCTCGATGCCGTTGTCTCCGACGCACCTCTTTATCGCCAGTGATGCGCCAGACATTCTTGACCACTTTGCCCGAATGCCTGCTTGCGATGTGGTCAAGGCGAACAACCAATCGTCCCTCATCAACGCGAAGAAGTTCGTCTACGGAGATGAGGAGCGCGACTTCATCGACGCCTACCTGCCCCGTCACTAGCTCAGCATGTAGGCGCGCCGCGTATCCGAGTCCGCGTGTTACCGGCGTCAAGATACGCCATTTAGACTTCGGAACCTCTTCCACCGTGTTCGGGCGCCACGTAAGCCGTCCGTCCGCCGTGATGGTGTGCGCCTTCAGATATTGGTCGGGGGTGTCCTTGGTCCAGAATCTCCAACTGGCGCCAGCGGCGTCACGGGCAGCGGCGCTTCCCACTTGATGTAGTCAAACATTCCCACAGCGATCCCAATCATTGGGAGTTCCGTTGGGGATAACGGGGCTGGATCGGCGCCACACCAGCCAAGTCATTGAAATAGTGGTGGGCCCGGCAGGACTCGAACCTGCAACCAGACCGTTATGAGCGCGCTTCTTTCGCGACAAACCCGCATAAAACCGTGCGATCTCAGGCGGTCCCTCGGGGCTCTGTTCTCGTTCGGTTCACGGGTTTTATTGGCGTTTTATTGGCGCCAATAGAAAGGGCGTGCGCGGCCCTCGCCATGTAGTCGGGGTGATGGTGGCCATAGGTGCGCTCGACCAGCGCCGCGGACATGCCGACGAAGCTGGCGGCATCCCAGATCGTGACGCCCGACTGCATCAGCCAGGTGACGGCCGTATGCCTTAAGGTGTGCGGGGTCACGCCGGGCTCGAGTCCCGCGAGATCCACAGCCCGGGCCATCGCCACCTTCACCGACTTGATCGGCTGGCCGCGATACTCGACGGGGTATTCTTTTGATATTCCCATCTCTTTCCAGCGGCGCATGTGTGCCAGCAGGCGCGCGGGGATGGGCGCCGGCGGCTGGCGCTTCTTTGTGGCGCGCGCGCCCTGGGCGAGGCGATAGAAAACGCCGCGCTCGAGGTCGATGTAGGAGCGCCCGGACGCCGCCGCCCAACTGGCGGACGCGATGGCGCCGGCGCGCGTGCCGGTATAGAGCCCGATCAGGATGAAGCGGGCGAGGTGACGCATCGTGTACTTGGCCGTGGGGATCGCTTCGCCCGGCAGCCCCTTGTGGGAGCGCTTCTGCTTCTCCCGGGTGCGCCAGCACGCCCAGAGGAGGGCCGCCGCCTCGCTGCGGGTGAGCCATCGCTCGCGTGCTACGCCCCTCTCGGGAAGGTGGACGCGCACCTCGCCCTTGTGAAGCTGCTCCTTGGCATGGTGCTGGATGGCGGCGCGCAGATCCTCGAGATCTCGGCGCGCGCCGGCGGCGCCGCCATCAGGCTTGGGCGGGCGAGTGCGGCGGCTCTCGGCCTCGTAGTAGCGACGCAGATACTCGGCCTTGCGATGGTCCACATAGGCCCGGCAGGTGAGCATCGAGACATCGGAAAGCTTCTTGTCGCCCCACCAAAGAAGAAGCCGGCGGGCACGCTCCGCCAGCTTCTTCTTATTGGCCTGACGGTCTGCGCAGTCGCGCAGATAAATGGCTATGACGTCGGGGATGGGGACGACAGAGAGGTCACGATCCCGCCGCGGCGCTTCATACTTCCCTGCGATGTAAGCGGCGAGGGCGCGCTCAGCTCGTCCACGATCCTCAGCGCCGCATCCAGTGGGATGTTGGACGTTCGCGTCGATGATGATCCATGTGGGGGCATGGCTGACGGTTCCATCTTTGCGCCGGCGCGCGGGCCGAAGCCAGAGACGGGCTCCTTTGGATGGACGCGGCATTTGTCGATCATGTCCCGTATGGCGGCCAGGGTCGTATAATCCTTGCCCGCGATGCGGTTGATGGCAAGGCGCCCCCGCGCCGCCTCGCGCCGCAGACCGGCAACCTTCATCGATCCGTCGGGAAAGGCCAAGGCGGCCGCGACGTCGAGACGAAGCGGCGATTCGTCGGTGATGGCCGGCTCCTGGGAGGTGATCGAGGCTTTACCCATCGTGGTGCTCACCCTTCCTCGTCTTCGCTGTCGTCGTCGGTCACGAACGCAACAGGCAGCGCCGAGCCTGTCGGTTTAGCGGCCTGCTTCGCCCGGATGGCCTCGACCTTGGTCCAGATGCGGGCGAGTTCGGTTTCCCCGGCCGCGTGCATGTCGAGATCGTGTGCGAGGCAGAAGGCCGCGAGCGTCACCATGGAGCCGCCGACTTCCTGCGCCGGTTCGCCTTTCGGCCGCGACCAGACATAACTCGACAGGCTGGCAACACGCTCGCGCGGGTAGTCAACGGATTGCAGAAGCTCCAGCACCTCTTCGAGCAGACGATCACCACGCTCCAGTTTGTCGGCGGCGATGGCCGGGCCGAAGCAGGCAAGCATCCAAGGCTGCACACGCTGCTGGAATGACGCCCTCGCTGGCGCCGCAGCCACCATGGCGCTGTAGAGGGTGCTTGACCGTCGCGCCGGGTCTTTGCACCAAGCGTCCCGTCCTGCCGCAAGTTGGGTGGTTGTCGGCTCGACCGGCACCATTTTCCATTCGCCGCTCATGCGCTCGCTCCATGGAGAATGGCCCGCAGCGCGGCGATGGCGCTGTCAATGAGGCCGATGTGCTGCACGTCCGTTGCGACCACGCAGGCCGCGAAGAAAAGCAGCAGGACGATGGAGATGGGGCGGGAGGGGTTGCCCATCACGCCGCTTCTCCTGCCGCTATGGCCGCGCCTTGATGGGGGCGGCGTCGCAGGGTTTGCGGGGCGGCGACGGCGACGAGATCGGCATCGTCAAGGTTGCGGAAGCGCACCGGCTTGTCTTCGCCCGCGCACCAGATTTCCACATGCCCGCGACCGACGGCTTCGATCGCCTTCATGATGAAGCCGGAGCGGATGCCGACGCGACCGGTGCCGACGCGGGATTCGATCTCCAGCATTTCGGTGCCGTAAATGCCGTCGGAATGATCGTCGAGCCAGAGCGACAGGTCGCCCTCCTCGCCCCATTCCATCGCCACCGGGCGCTCGTCATTGCCCGCCATGTCGGCGAGCCGCTTCACGGCGGCGGCAAAGGCGCCGGCCTCGACCGTGATGCGGGGGCCTTCCAGAGGCGGCACCACGCGCTCATAGGGCGGATAGCGGTTCTCCAGCAGCCGCGTGGCGTAACTCACCTTGACGCCGCTGCCGGCACCGCGCACGGCGAGCACGTTGTCGCCCGCCTCGATCTCAAGCGGGACTTCACCGAGGCGCAGCAGATGGGCGACGCTTTCCAGCGGCACCATGACGCCGCGCGCACGGCCGGGGCGGGTGCCGTCGGGCTCAAGCTTCTTCGGCAGATCCTGCGCGCCCTCCGGCGCTTCCACATTGGCGGCGAGCAGCACATAGCCGCTGCCGGCGACACCCCAGAGGGCGGCGTCATCTTCCGAGGTGTGGAGATAGACGCCTTCCAGATAGGGGCGATCCTTCATGCCCTTGGCAGCGGCGGGGCGCGGGATATCGAACAGGCGGCGCACCTCCTCCGGCATCAGCATGAAGCGGGCGACATTGCCTGTGGCGACGAAGGCCGACGGGAAGTCCGTCGCCGGCAGCACATGCGGCTGATAGCGGCTGCGCCCGGCCTTGACGGTGGCGAGCGCGTCGCCCGCGTCGATGCTGACCTGCGCGCCTTCGGGGAAATTGCCGGTCATGCGCAGCAGCACGTCGGCCGCTATGCAGGCGGCGCCCTGGCGTTCCACCTCGGCGGCGATCTCGGCCTCGGCATAGGCGTCATTGTCCGTCGCGGCGATGAGCAGCCGGCTGCCTTCCGTGCGCAGGCGCACGGTTGAGAGCATGGGGATCTTCGCCTTGCTGTCGGCGAGGTGACACACCGCCTTGAGGGCGGCGAGCAGATGGGTGCGCTCGGCAATGAGCTTCATGGTCAGGCTCCGGAGGAGGGGCGTGCCGCGTGCTGCGCGGCCATATGGGCGGCGTACGCCTTGCGGCATTCGTGTTCCGACGCCCATTTCGGGCGCGTCCAAAGGTTCAGGCGGGCGTGCGCCTCTTCGGTCAGCCCATCGCGAAACAGGCTTTCGGCCTCGCAGGCGAGATCGCATTCCAGCCCGCGTGCGCGGACGATCACGCTCTCGAAATCCTCACGGGTGGCGGTGCCGTTCTTCACAAGGCCCCGAAGCCGGTAAATGCTTTCAGTGACCATGACCGCCCCCATCGGAAGCGGCGACGAGCACCTGATGGACGACGCTGTCCGGCGCCGGCCGACCGTTCTGCATGAGGCCTGTTTCGCCGCAGCAGTCGCAGGGGCCGGGCATGCTGAAGTGCCCGCCGCCGCACCCTGCCGTGTAGGTCTGGCGATAAGTCCCTTGCCCCGCACAAACCGGGCAGACCTGGCCAATGAAGTCGCGGCGCAGCCGGGATAGCCCGCGCGCCAGCGCCGCCGCGTGCTCGGCCTCGTGGCCATAGGGGATGAGACAAGATCGACGCATTGCCTCACCCCTCCATCGTCTGGCCGAGAGGGGTGCGCTCGAACGGGATCATGCCCAGCGCCTGCATGTAGAGATCAACAATCGCCTCATGCTCGGCGCGCTGGTCGGCATCCTCTCTGCGCATGCGCAGGATGGCGCGCAGGGCCTTCACGTCGAAACCCGTGCCCTTGGCCTCGGCGAATACATCCTTGATGTCGTCGGCGATGGTCTTCTTTTCCTCCTCCAGCCGCTCGATGCGCTCGATGAAGGATTTCAGCTGTTCCTTCGCGAAGCCGGCGGCCGCGTCGGACAGGGGCGCATCGTCGGGCTGATCGTTCGGCCGTTCGGCCACCTGCTCCAGCGCCGCCGTGGTTTCAGTCGCCTTGGTGGATTTGCGCGGGCGGGGCGCTTCGCTGCCCCAGCGCTCGACGGGACCCTTTGCCATGCTCACCTCCCCGCGCTGGCGGCGAGCAGCAGGCCGGCGGCGCCGCTGAGGGCGATGCCCCACAGCGCCCATGCGAGGCGGGCGGATGGCGAGAGACGGCGCAGGCGGGCGAGCATGGGAGCCTCCTCCTCGCTCAGGACAGGATGCCGACCCAGACGAGGCCGACGGCGATGGAGCCGAAAAAGGCCGCGAAGGGCATGACCTCACGCAGAGCGAGGCCGATATCGCGGGCGGTGATGGGCGAGGGGGCGTGCATGGGGCGCCTCACTCGCAGCCGGGGCCGACGGCGCCGGGATCATCCGGCGAGACAAACCGCTTCCACGGAATCCAGCCGCCGGCCGGGCTGCCCTTCGGGCACCAGAAGCCCCATTCGCGCACACGCGGGCCGACGATGAAGAGGGTGATGGCCGGACGCGGCGCCATGGCGCGCGGCGACCATGTGAGCGCGAGCCGATGGGCGAAACGCGGGCCGCGCCAGACGATGGCGCCGGGTGTGAGGTGGCGGGTGCGCTGGTGCGCCGGTTCCGCCGCCAGTGCCGGGATGGGCGCATAGGTTTCGATCAGATCGCCCTGCAGCAGGATGGACAGCGAGGGCCATGGGTGATCGTGCAAAGCACGGTCATCATCATCCCGCTGGAAATCGTGCAGGTAGATGTTGAACCATCGATTGCGCGGGAAGAGCCACCAGCGGCGCATATAGGGGCGTTCCGCCCCACCGATAAGCATATCCGCCGGCCGGCGGGCCATGACGGCAAGCGCGGCGCGCAGCAGGCGCTGGCGGAGGCGGGCGGGGAGGTGCAGGGTCATTGCACCGCTCCATGCGCCCCGGCGCGCATCAGGTCCTTTGCATCGGCGGCGGCGCATCTGGCGCCTTCCGTGATGTCGTCGATGACCTCCTCGACAGAGCGCCCGGTGGCGACGCTCACCGTGCAGGCATAGGTGCCGAGCATGTACGCCATGGCGATGAGCATGGTCGAAATGGCGTGCTGCGCCGGCACCTCGCGGCGCTCCGTCTCGCCGCACAGCGCCTGAAAGCCGGCATTGGCGATGCCCTTAATTTCGGGAAAGGTCGGCGGCGACATGGCGCGCTCCGGCTCGATTGAAGGGGTGCCGCTCTCTCCGGCTGTCACGCCCAAGGTGTCGCGCTGTTGCTCGCCCATACTGACCACCGAGGCCGGCGCCGGCTTGCAGGGTTCTGGGCTCACGCTGAGGACAGGACGTTTTCTCGCTGCGGGGATGAAAGAGCCGGGGCGCGTGGGGGCTCAGGTATGAAACACGCGCCCCGGCGAGTGCCCGGCGGCAACGAGGAACCGCCGGGCGCGCCCTGGGAGGAGGCTTAGGAGAGATGGCGGGAGGCGCGGGCGCGGACGCGATCCAGCGCGTCCGGCAGCGCCTCGACCAGCGCAGGCTTGGACCAGCCAAGCGTCAGCAGGTCTTCCTCCTGCATGCTGCCCTGGCGGGCAATGATGCCCTCAATTTCGCGGGCGAGGCGCTCGACCGTGTCGCCATAGGCTTCGGCCCGCACGGCGGCGGACACGCGATCGCAAATGGCGCCGGCCTCATGGGGCGGCAGCGCGAGGGCGGACGTGGGCAGGAAGGGGCTGGGCATGGTGTGCTCCCATCAACGCAAGGGGTGATGGGGGCGAAGGTTGCATTAAACGCAACCAAGCGTCAATCGGAAAGTTGCACACAATGCAACAGACAGGACAAGGCATTTGCAACGGGCGGCCACACGTCTCGCCCTGCGGCTGCGAAATGCCGGCCTGTCAGCTTGATTGAGCTTTTTGCTTCACGTCGATCTGATGGGTATCGCCACCAATCACGACCGTGATGCGATACTGCTTGCCGGCCTCCGTTGCCGTCGGAGGGGCGAAATGTACCTGGCCGCCGATCCACTCGCCGGGCATGATCGTGTTGTCTTTCAGCACCTGATTTTCGAGCGCCGCGAGGCTCTGCTGGCCGCGCTCTATGACCGCTGATGTCATCGCCGCATTCTCATACGCCGCGTTGCTGCGAGCGATGGACGCGGCTGCGGGGCTGTAGCCGGAGGTGTAGATGGTTGATGCGCCGCTCGGCGTGTAAATGGTGGAGCGACTGTTATAATACCCCGCGTTGCTGGCCGAGATCGTATTCGCTGCCGATGACATGCCCGTAAGGATGATGGCGACGGCCTGCCGTGTCTGCTCTTCCTTCACGAGGTCTTCATAGGTGTAGACCTTCAGGTTCCCGGTGGGCTCGCCGTTCTCCATCTGCTCGACGGTGATATTCGACACCGACAACAGCGTCGGTGCCGCGCCGGCATTGTAGGCAGCCACGACGAAGACAGGGCGCGCCATGGGGTCCATTTCGCGCTTCGCCGGCCTGACCAAGACGATGGACGATGGCTTCTTGGAGACGATGGCCGGATTGCCATCCCGCACAATCGCTTCCTGGCCTGCCGAAGGCGTGAACTCCGCCTTTTCCGAGGTGACGCAACCGGCAACGGCCATCGCTGTGGCCGCCAAGCATAGAACGCGCATTCGTATTCCCCCAACCTAGGCGGGAATGCTCGCGCATCGGCGCCCGGGAGTCGAGGGCAATCTAGGCGTGCTTGCGGGGGAATGCGGCTTCCAGCGTCTGGATCATGCGACGCCGTTCTTCCTCGGTGCGCTCTGCGAAAAAGCGGGCCAGCCAATCCTCATCGGGGTGGCGGAACAGTGCTGCTGGCTCGTCAATATGGAAGGCGATGGTGAGGGCAGAAAGATAGCGCTCGCCGGGCACCGTACCGTCATTGAACCAGCGCGACACCAGGCCCTTATCGGCACCCGTGGCGCGCGCCACATCGGCCTGCGACATGCCGCGCCGTTCCGCCCACTCCCTGATGTAGTGGATGCGGGGCGGGGTCTTTCCGGTGTGAATCGCGTCGCGTTGCACCATGCGCAACATTGTGCAGGTGCGAGACGCCGTGTCGTTAAACCCGCATGCAACGCTTGGCTTGACGGAGGGTTGCACAAAATGCAACATTTCGACCATGATTACCGAGCCCCCACTCCGTCAGTATCGACTTGAAACCGACCAGAGCGCCGCTGCTTTGGCGCGGCTGATCGGCGTGAACCGCAGCACGTTCCTTCGGTGGGAAGACCGTCGCGTTCCCGCCGAGCGGGTGCTGGACGTGGAGCGCATCACCGGTGTGCCGCGCCATGCGCTGCGGCCCGACCTTTACCCGCCGCCCACTGTGCCGCCGGCGGCTTTCCCCGAAAATGCCAATCACGCGGAGGTGTTGGGATGAGCGCGTTCTGCGCCTTGCGCGCCGGCCAGATGGTCGAGTGCGTCGATGACGGCTGGGTTAGGGCGGGGCAGGCCGCCCCGCCTATCCCGCTGCCGGTTTCCGGCTGTGTCTACACCATTGCCGATCTCAAGCCGTTCGGCGGCGGGGTGTTCCTGCATCTGGAGCCCTTCGGCCCGGAAATCTGGTTTCTCTCCGCCCATTTCCGCCCCGTGCGGCCAACTTCCATCGAGCCCCTGCGCGCGCTGCTGGCGCCGCAGGGTGAGCGTGAACGGGAGATTGCCTGATGATCGGGTCAGTCAGAGACAGGCTTCGGGACGCGGATCCACTCGCCCGACCAATCATTGAACGGCAGGAGGTGGCGCAGCGCGCTGCGAACGAAGTCCACCTTGATGCGCATCGGCATATCAAGGGCATCGCCGGCATTATTGTACGCTATCGCGTCAAGCACGCGCATGGTAGGCGGCTCATCAGCATAGATGGTGACGAGGTCACCGCGCCAGCGACAGATGTCCTGCTCGGTGGCGGTACTGCTTTTCTCGATCTCGGCGACAACATCGTAGAAGCGCTTCTGCAAGAAAGCGTGTTCCTTGGCGCGTCCGCCGAAATCAAAGACAAGCTGAAATGCCCCAGCAATGGTTGCCGCAAGCGCAAACCATCGTACATCGAAAGTTGGTCCGAACAGGTCGGAGACAGCAGCCGCACCCGCAACGATGACAACAAGATTTATCATCCTGTTCATCGTCTCAAGGGCGCTGCGCCGGGCCGAGTGATACAGCGCGTTGCGGAGCGCATCGAACTTAACGTCCCTGACCTGGTCTTCCATCTCTCTCAGCCTTTCTTGCCGCCGCCTCCGCTTCCGCTGGAGGTCGTCGCGGGCCGGGGACCAAACCCCTTTGTGTTGCCCTGGACGCCGCGATTTCCGTCGCCGATCGGCTTCGGTTGTGGTTTCGGCTGCGGCGTCAGCTTCGTTTCTTTGTCGCTCATCTTTGTCTCCGTGCGCGTGTCTCGCGCGGGGATGAAGGGGACTGGGTCGGTTGCAGCGACCCAGTCCCACATTAGCACGGGGCGCGAGACGCAAAAGCGCCGGGCCGCCTCCCGTCCACTCAGGATTGCAGTATGAGCAAGCGCCTTCTCCCCGGGAGCGCGCATGACGCGCTCGACAAGATGTTCGACAGCATCGGCCGCTCGCACGGCTCCGCCGCTTCCGAGGGCGTGTATATCGCCGCCAGCCTGCTCGACGTTTCGCACTGGACGCTGCGGGCGCAGGCGAACCCGGACAAAAAGGGTTCCGAAGTCTCCTACGCCAAGGTGGTGCAACTGACACGCACCTTCGGCTGCACGGACGCGGCCGAGCACCTGGCGCTTTGCGCCGGCGGCGTGTTCCTGCCCATGCCGGCCGGCGAGGGCGCCTTCGCCGAGATGAGCGCCGACATGATGCGCGAGGTGGGCGAGGCGCTGGTGCAACTCGCCGCCAGCACCGCCCCGCATTCGGACGGCGGCACCGCGATGACCGCGCGCGAGGCGCAGCAGGCGCTGCCGCTGATGGCCGATGTGGTTGCCGTTGCCTCCCGGCTTTATGCCGAGGTGCGGGCGCGCGCCGCCGGGGAGAAGTGAGCATGGGCGCGAACGCAAAACGTGCCCGCTTCACCGCCAAGGGACGCAGCGAGGCGCTGGCGCGGCACATGGCCGGGCTGCGGCTGGACGGCGAGGCCGAGCGGAGGCTGGCCGCCACGGCCGGGGTGAGCCTGCGCGTGTGGCGGCGCGCCGCCTGCGCGCACCCGGTGGCGGCCGACGCGCATATGGCGATCTGCGCCGTGCTGTTTCTCGATCCCGTATGGCTCAAGGCTTCGACGGCACCCCGCCCGGCCGGGCCGGTGTGCTGGGCGACGCTGGGCGCCGGGGTGCGGGTGACGCGCGAGATGCGCGGGCATGGCGTGCGCGAGGCGGCGAAGGCGGCGGGTGTGAGCGCTGCCACGGTTTCCCGCTGCGAGAACGGGCGGGTGCTTTCCTTCGACGGGCTGGCGCGGCTGGCCGCTTATGTCGGCCCGCACCCACACGGCTACACCGTGGCTGGCGTAGGCCAGTCCACCGTGACCTCGCGCCCCGGCTCCACGGGAAACACCCACTGTAACAGCTTGAAATTGCAGGAGGCGGGCGATGCTTGACCGCACGGACGCGCCCGCGCCTGCGGGCGGCGGGCTTTTCGACCTCGACACCGACATGTGCCGCTGGCCGCTTTGGGCGTTCCATGAGCGGGCAGTCGACGGCGGGCGCTATTGCGGCGCCGGGGTGGTGGAGGGCGCCTATTGCCGCCACCACGCGACGCTGGCCTATGCCCCGCCGGACATGCGGCGGGCCAAGCCGCTTTCCCCCTTCGTTCTGCCGGGCGTGATGCCGCGCCCGGCGCCGAGACAGCTGGATGACCTCGGCTCCGTCCAAGACGGCTGTAAAATGTCGAGTGACGGGCAAAGCGGGCGGGAGGGGGCGCAGGCCGCTCCTCCCGCCTTGCCATCCGGATCTGGCGGGGGCGTGACCCTTGCCGACCCGCAGGCGCAGATGCTGCGCGAGGCGATGGCGCGGGCGCGGCGGGAAGGCCGGAACCGGCGCCATGCCGCTTTGCCCGATCCCGCACCACGGATGATCGACACGGCCCTGCCCAGCCGGGAGGAGGCGGCCATGCCCGCCACCCTGCCGGAGCCGGACGCCGTGGACACCGCGCTTGCCGGCATTGCCAGCGGGCCGAGCAATGAAGAGGCGCTGCATATGCTGCGCCTGCTGCTGCGCGACGCGTTGCCCGGCCGGGCGCTTTACCTCTACGGCCCGGCCGGTTGCGGCAAGAGCCTGATGCTGGCGGCGGCGCGTGCGGCGCTGCCGGTGGGGCATTTGCGGCTGCTGGACGATGCCCACGACGCGACGGAGGCGCGATGCCGCCAGATCACCGGGGGCGGGGTGCGCGGCTTTGCCGTGGGGCGGCTGGCACCGAGCGATTGCCGCGCCCGTGAGGCGCTGGCCGGCGCCGTGGTGGTGGCGATCGCCCCGCCTGACCCGGCGCTGTGCCGTGCCGCGCTGGAGGCGGAAGCAAGGCGGCTGGTGCGCGTGCTGGACGAGCCGGCGCTTGCCGCGTTTCTGGCGCTTGACCTGCCCTTGCCGGCGATGCTGGCGACGTTGCGCACGCTGGTGCTGGGTGGCGGTCCGGTGACGGCGGAAGCCATCGCCGCCCATGCGGCGCAGCTGATGCCGGCCAAGGTGCCGTCGCCCGTGCGGATCGACGATGTGCAGCGGGTGGTGTGCCGCCACTATGGCGTGACACGCGAGGATCTTCTGTCACAGCGCCGCACCGCCGCCGTGGTGAAGCCGCGCCAGATCGCGATGTATCTCGCCAAGGTGCTCACCCTACGCTCGCTTCCCGAGATCGGCCGACGCTTCGGCGGGCGCGACCACACGACCGTGCTGCACGCGGTGCTGAAACTGACGCGGCAGGTGGAAATCGACGCCGCGCTTGCGGCCGAGGTGGCGGGCCTCACCGCCGCGATACGGGAGGCGCGGTGATGGCGCCCTTTTCCTTCGACAGTCTGCCGCCCCGGCTGGCGGCCTTGACGGCGCTGGACCCCGGCAAGGGGCGCTGGGTGTGGCAGGGCGCCGACAGCGGCAGCGGGCGCGGCGGCGGCTATGGCCGCGTGAAATGGCAGGGCGTGACCCAGGCCGTGCACAAGGTGGTGTGGCACATCGCCGGTGGGCGGCCTCTGCGCAAGGGCGAGCAGCTGGACCATGAGTGCCGGGTGCGCCGCTGCTGCAACCCGACGCATCTGCGCCCGATGTTCCAGCCGCGCAACATGAAGCTGGCGCATGCCCGCCGCCGCGCGGACTTCTCGGCGGAGGCGGTGCGGTGATGGAGCCGGAAACCTTCCTCGACGGGCGCGTGACGCTGTTCTGCGGCGACAGCCGGCAGGCGCTGGACCACATTCCCGCCGGTAGCATCGACGCCTGCGTGTGCGATCCGCCCTATGCGCTCGTTTCCATCGGCAAGCGCTTCGGTAAGGCCGGGGCGGCGCCGGCGAGCGGCAATGACGCCTATGCCCGTGCCTCGGCCGGCTTCATGGGGCAGAGCTGGGACACGGGCGAGGTGGCCTTCTCTGCCGCGTTCTGGCGGAAGGTGTTCCGCGTGCTCAAGCCGGGCGGCCATGTCGTCGCGTTCGGCGGCACGCGCGCCTATCACCGGCTGGCTGTCGCCATCGAAGACGCGGGCTTCGAGATCCGCGACTCCATCGCCGAGGCGATGAGCCTTGACCCGATGGTGCGGGCCTTTGTTGCCAGCCTCGATGAGGCGCAACTCGATGCCTTCATGCGCCTGGCCGACCTGATCGGCTTCGAGGGGCTGCTCGCCTGGGTGTACGGCACCGGATTCCCGAAGAGCCATGACGTGAGCAAGGCGCTCGACAAGCGCAAGAATTGGAACGCACTTCCCAAGCTGCAAGGGGCTATTCGCACGGCGCGCGCCGCCCTCGGCATATCGCAGAACGAGGCGGCCCGGCGCATGGGGCTGATCGGCGACGGTGAAACGCTGGGCGGCGGCGGCTTCATGTGGTTCGAAACCGGCATGCGGGCGCCGACGCGCGAGCAGTGGCCACAGCTCAAAGCGGCACTGTCGCTAGGTGACGAGTTCGACGAATGTTTCGAGGAAGTTGAGCGCGAAGTCACCGGAACACATGTCGAGTGGACTGGCCGAACCAATTACGCAGTCACCTCGAAAGACGGACTCCGGCGTGACAAGCCTGCATCTGACGCCGCACGCGAATGGCAGGGCTGGGGCACGGCGCTCAAGCCGGCATGGGAGCCGATCGTGCTGGCGCGCAAGCCGCTGGTTGGCACAGTGGCAGAGAACGTGCTCGCGCACGGCACCGGCGCGCTGAATATCGACGGGTGCCGGGTGGATTTCGCTGGGGCTGCGGACGAAGCGGAAAGCAAGGGCAAAAACCAGCACGACGACTTCGGTAGCGCACCACGTCAGAACGTCGTGTATGGCCGCGATGAGCGAGCGCAGGCGAACTATAACCCACCCGGCCGGCATCCTGCGAACGTGATCCAATACGGCTCGCGCGAGGTGACAGCGGCATTCCCTTCCGATGGAGAACAGTCCGCCGCTCGGTTCTTCTATTCCGCCAAGGCCGATAGCGACGACCGGCTTGGCTCCAAGCACCCGACCGTGAAGCCTGTGGACCTGATGCAATGGCTGGTGCGGCTGGTGACGGCGCCGGGCGGAACGGTGCTTGATCCCTTTGCCGGCACCGGCACCACGGGCGAGGCGGCGTGGCGCGAGGGTTTTCGCGCTGTGCTGATCGAGCGGGAACCGCAGTTTCAGGCGGATATCCGCCGGCGGATGGATCTCGCCGCCGCCGGCCCGGGCACACGCCGCCGCGCCGCGCAGACCGAGCGCGCCAAGACCGCAAACGCGCCAGCCCTTGACGGGCTTTTCTCCAATCTGACGGGGCCTGCCGAATGACGCGCGAACTGCTTCCCGTGCGGCGCTTTGCCGAAAGCATGAGCTTCACGCTCGGCACGATCTTCTACACCGTCACGCTCGGTTACTACGATGACGGGCGCGTGGGCGAAGTGTTTGTCGGCGGGCCGAAGAGCGGCTCCGACGCCGAGACCAATGCCCGCGACGCGGCGGCGATCCTCTCCATTGCCATGCAGTACGGCGTGCCGCCCGCTGCCTTCGCGACAGCCGTGCAGCGCGACAGCGAAGGCGTGCCGCTGGGGCCTATCGGCGCCGTGGTGGACCATCTGGCCGCGACGGCGGCGCCCTCTAGCGGGGAGGGGACGTGATGCTACTCGGTAACAACCTCGCGCCAAGGAATGGGAGTGCCGTCGACGATGAGCTTTCCGTATTTGTTCATGGAAATGACATTCAGAGCGCTAACGCGATCGATATCATATCCCTCATTAAGCATCTTAATTCGACGAGAAATCGAGGCTTTTACTTCCCATACCATCGCGTCGATCACATCTCTGTCTCTTTCTCGGTCGGGATGCGAGACGGCGACGGCCGCGATAATTGTATTCGTGAAGAAGGTGAATGCTCTTCCCTCGCCGCTGAATATGGGGTCGAGTCTCATCAACGTAATGTCGTCACAGCGACGGAGCTCATCAACTTCGCTAATTGCCTTCCTTCGTTCAACGTCGTCATCAGGCTGCCGAATTTTCTGCTTGGCAAAATGGTATGCATACTCCAATTTTTCTACAGCTGTTGCGTAATTTCTCAAGCGATCAATCATCGAAGCGCGAAGAACGTTGTCGGAGGCGCGAATGGCGCCGGCATATGCCAGCCAGCCGCCAGCAAGGGCGACCAGCGCTCCAATAAAGCCCCCCAGATCGGTCAGCACCCGATAAGCGCCGTTCTGTCGCGCGGCCGCGATGACGGTTCCGTCGGCGAATATGAGGCCGACGGAGACAATACCAACCGCAAGAGTGGTGCCGATGAAGGCCGGGTGTCTGGGCATGTTGCGACGCTAATACTTTGCAACCCCTTGCGAACACGGGGCGCGTCATGATCGCACCATCGAGGATGGATATCCATCCCGCCCCCATGCGCGTGCTCATCGGCTGCGAGACCTCCGGCGTCGTGCGCCGGGCGTTCGCCGCCTTTGGGCACGATGTCTGGTCGGTTGACGTGCTGCCGGCGGAAGACGGCAGCAACCGCCATATCATCGGAGACGTGCGCGACTATCTCGCCGAGGGGTGGGATCTGCTCGCGGTGATGCACCCGCCCTGCACGCGGCTGTGCAATAGCGGGGTGCGCTGGCTCGACGAGCCGCCGACCAAGCTGAATCAGAATTACAGCGCCGTAGACATTGCCGCCTATGCCGCAATGGATCGCGATGCGCGGCTGGCCTTCATGTGGGCCAAGCTCGACGAGGGCGCGGCGCTGTTCTCCGACTGCTGGAACGCGCCGGTGGAACGGGTGTGTGTCGAAAACCCTGTCATGCACCGCCATGCGCGCGAGCGCATTCGCAACTGGGTGAAGCCGCAGACCGTGCAGCCCTGGTGGTTTGGCGATCCGGCTTTCAAAGCCACCGGGCTGTATCTGCGCGGGCTTCCGCCGTTGGTGCCGACCCGGAAACTGACGCCGCCGGCGCGCGGCACGCAGGAGCACAAGGCGTGGTCGCAGGTGCACCGCGCATCGCCCGGGCCTGACCGCTGGAAGGACCGCAGCCGCACCTATGAGGGGCTGGCGGCGGCGATGGCGGCGCAGTGGAGCACGGCCGCCGCGCGGCAGGTGGAGGCGGCGGAATGATTGGGCGAAGAATGAATGCAAAAGGGGCCGTGGATACGCTCCACGGCCCCCGCCGCTCACGCGGCTTTCTCGAAACCCACCACGATGCGCCCGCCAAGAGCGCGCGCGGCTTCGTCAAGCTGCTCCAGCTTGGTGCCGTGCCTCGGATCGAGGATGCGGCGGACCTCGCCTTCGCTGCGCCCCATGCGCGCGGCGAGGGCGGACTTGCTGATGCCCGCCGCCTTCCACGCTGCATAGACCGCCACCTTCGCCGCCAGCCGGGCCGGCACCGTGACCGGCACCTCTCCCGGCTGGAGGGGCGTGGGGGAGGGGATATCCGCCCCCTCTTCCATCAGGGAGAGGAGCGCGACCTCGATCGCGTCCTCTGCCTGCAATTGCGCGGCTTCGGGCGTGTCTCCCCAGGTGAGAACCTGCGGGATATCCCGGCAGCGCACGACGTGACCGAGCTCAGCGTCGGGCGTGAGCGTAACGGCGTATGTCATGGACATCGTGCATGCACCTTTCCCTTCTCAGTTTCGGATGGGGTGAGCCGGTTTCGACTTCTGCCCCGCCGCCTAGAAGGCGGCGGGGTCGATGCCAAGCTGAAGGCATACATATCTCCGGGGGCCTTTATCGGAGGAGTAGTCACCCTTTGGAGCCGTGGTCGACTTGTCGTTGACCTTGATCCAGTAGTGGCTTCCCTTCCCATGCCGGCGGTTGACTTCGAAGGTAAGGCCATTCTTGCGGCAATACTTGCGAAGCGCCCGGAGGAAGTCGTCCCTGTTCATCTCCCCATCTCCGTTTTCGATGGAGAGATATTCGCACATTTCTGTGCGGATGCCAAGAGGTTTCGTACAAAAATGTCCGACGCATTGCGGCCGGCGAGGAGGCGCGCATGAGCGTCGAGGCCATGGCTTGGGCGAAGCGGCAGCAGACGGGTTCCATGGGCGCGAAGAGCGTGCTGCGGGCGCTGGCCGACTATGCCGACGAGGATGGGTGCTGCTGGCCTTCCCGCCGGCAGATTGCCGACGACACCGAAATGGCGCCGGGCTCGGTTTCGCGCCATCTGGCGGCGCTGGAAGCCGCGCGGCTGATCGCCCGGGAGGAGCGGCTTCGCGACAACGGTTCGCGCTCCACCGACATGATCCGGCTGATGATGAAGGGGCAGGGGAACGGGGCCACCCCCTCCTCAAATTGGAGAGGCCCCCCTCCTCAAATTGAGGAGGCCCCCTCTTCAATTTCGGGGAGTGCCCCTCCTCAAATTGAGGAGGCCCATAACTATCATCCTAACCATCACTTGAAGGAAGAATCCCCCCAAGCCCCCCAGGGGGCCGGGGTGGGGATTTCAAATTCTGATGGGGAAGGGGAGCAGGGGGCGGCACCGGCGGCGCCGGACACCCAGGCCGATGCGCTGTGGGAAATGTTCGTTCCCGACCCGGCGGCGAGCAAGGCCAAGTTCCTGCGGGCATGGGCTCGCCTCTCGCCCGTCGACCGGGCGCAGGCGCTGGCGCTGGCCTCGCGCTTCCTCGACCACTGCCGGGCGGTGAAGCGCCGTATCTGCGACCCGGCAACCTACCTTTCCGAACGACGCTGGGAGCGCTTCGCCACGCTGCCGGCGACGGCGCCGGCCTCTGACGCGCCGGCCGCGCGGCCGGTTGAGGCGGACCCTGTGAGCCGGGCGGTGCAATGGGCGATGAGCGGGCGCACCGATGAGCGCTGGGTGTTCGTCGCGGCCGGCAGCGAACCGTGGCGGGCGTGGCAGGAGGCCTATGCCGCTGTCGGCTTCGGCAACCGCATGACCTGCGCCCGCATCCTGACGCGCATGCCGGACGGCACGCACCAGCGCCGGCTGGGGCGCAGCTTCCCGACGCTGTTCCCGCCCAAGCCGGGCGCCGGCCCGCCGGGCGAAGCAGCGACGAGCGACGACGACATGGCGGCATTTGTGGACGGCGGCGGGTGAGGAGAGGCGAGATGGCGCGACGGGGCAGGCCGAGGAAGTTGGGGAAGCGGAAACCGTGCGGCCGGCTGTCGGATTCGGAGCAGAAGCGCGTCGATGTGCGTGCCGTGGTTTTCGAGCAGCCGCATCGGCGCTGGCTGAAGGATGCCCATCGTCGCGACCAGCGGGCCGAAAGCGAGATCGGGCGGCTGCACCTGGCGGGCAAGATCAGCGAGGCCAAGTATTGGGCGGCTGACCGCTGGCGGTCCATCGTCATGCAGTTCCACATCGTGCTCGCTACGCCCATGCCTACAGGCACCGCCTTGGGCAGGGTCGTTTCGGCGGGTGTGGACGACGATGATGATGCGTGGAAGCGCGGGGAGTCCGGCAAGAATGAGAGGGCTGAGACTGAAGTGGAGATGCGCGCGCGCGTGCTCAGCCAGCTTGACGGGGCAAAGAAGGCGATTGGTCGTCTCGATGATGCGCCGCTCGTCTTCGCTGCAATGGAGCGGGTTATCATTCGTGACCTTCCCTGTTCGGAAAGAGACCTTATGCGGATTGAGCGTGGCCTCTCTCAACTGTGCCGACGGTGGAAGATGACCGATCCGAAGGCTGGCGATGACTTGCCTGTTAGAGTGGTAGGGAGCGATCAGGAGCGGGGTGTGTGGATGCACGACGAAAAAGAGGTGCGCATCGTCTATGCCGATGGTTGACGATCTCTGCTAACGGGCGTACCCGTACAAAAAACAGGATGAGCACATGTGCCCGGAGCGATATCGCTGCCGGGCATTGTCATTTCTGGAGCCTGCCATGCCCACGCGCCCGCCGATGTTCCGGCCGTCGCACGTGCGGGCTCCGCGCCTCACTCCGGCACAGGAATATGACAAGCGGCGGGGATCGGCGCGGGCTCGCGGCTATACCGCCGAGTGGGACCGAGCCGCAAAGGCCTATCTCGCCAGTCACCCGCTTTGTCTTGGATGCACGGCAGAGGGCCGGCTCACGCCTGCCACCTTGGTCGACCATGTCGAGCCGCATCGCGGCGACATGACGAAGTTCTGGGTGATGGAGATGTGGCAGCCCTCCTGCCGCTGGCATCACGACGTCGTCAAGAAGCACCTCGAAGCGCGGTTTGATCGAGGCGAGATTCGCCTTCGCGATCTGCATCTCGACAGTCCCGAGGCCGTCCGGGTCACGCGGGCTCTCCGGGTCGACGCCGAGGGGTAGGGGGGGGGCAAAAAGTCCAGAGCCTTGGGCCCCGGACCGCTTGGGCAAGGTCGCGTGTGTTGTCGCGAAATTGGCGGATTATTTTTTTCCGGGAGTGACTTAGATGCGGGGCAGAAAACCGGACGATGCCGGCCTGCAGGACGCGAAGGGGAATCCCGGACGGCGTCCCGCCAAGGCGACTACCACCCCGGTGAACCCGGGAGAGATCAAGCCGCCGCGCTGGTTGTCGAAGAGCCGGAAGGCGATGGATGTCTGGCGCGAATACGTGCCGCTTCTCGCCCGGCTCAATTTCGTCAACGCGCTCGATGCACAGCCGCTCGGCAGGTACTGCCGTTATGTCGTCGAGTGGATCGCCGCCGACGAGGCCATCCGGCGAGAGGGCACCTGGTACGACGCGACCGATACGAACGGCAACAAGACCAAGCGGCAGCATCCCGCCTTCAAGGCCATGCAGACGCTCGAAAAAGTGCTGTCGGACCTTGAGGCATCCTACGGAATGCGCGCCGACGCCCGGTTCAAGATCCTGCGCGACCAGTCGGCCGCGCTGGGAGGCTATGGCAGCCTTCCACTGTTTGGGGATCAGGCTCCGCAAGCTGCGCCCTCGTCGGTTCCGGACGATCCTGCTCCACCGGCGGACGTGGACCCGATCGGAGCTTTGGCCCGACTGGATTCGGCGCCGCCGGGCTCGCGTCCGAACTAGGCGCTGATCATGGATGATGCGGAGGCGGAAGTCCGCGCTGCCGCTCCGCCGCAATGCCCGGAACCGAAATGGCTTGCCGCGGTCGCAGAAGAGGAGGTCTACGCCTGGGCGCTCACGGCGTGGAGGCGCGCGCGGGAAGTGCCTGGCGCGTGGTTCGATGCCGTAAAGGCCGATGCAGCGGTGCGCATGTGGCCGCAGGTGTTCCGCCTCACCGAGGATCGGTTCGCCGGCAAGCCATTCCGGCTCAATCGCTGGCAGGAGATCATTGTCCGCCTGCTCGTCGGCTGGAAAGTGCCGGTCGAGGTGCTCGACGAAGAGACCGGGCTGCCCCGAATGGAGCACGTCCGCCTCTTCCGGCAGCTGATGCTATGGGTCCCGCGAAAGAACGGTAAGAGCGAATTCCTCTCGGCCCTCGCGCTGTTATTCTTCGTGCTCGATGGCGCCGTTGGTGGGCAAGGGTATGCCTTCGCCCGTGACGAGAAGCAGGGGAAAGTCGTCTTCGACAAGATGAAGGCGATGATAGCCCTCTCGCCTCCGATGGCCGGGCGTGTGACGCCGTTCAAAAAGAGCATCTGGATCCCGCAGATACGCTCAACGTTCGAACTGCTGTCCGGCAAACCGGAGGGAAAGCACGGGCGCTCGCCCACGGTTATTGCCGGCGACGAGATGCACGAGTGGATCAGCACGGAGCTTGCCGACACCCTCCGCCAGGGGACGGGCGCGCGGCTCCAGCCGATCGAGCTTTATGCGTCCACGGCCGGGGTGCGGGCCAACGATGTCGGCTACGGGCTGTGGGAAAAGAGCCTCGCCATTCTCGATGGCCGGATCGACGATCCGTCAACGCTCGTCGTGCTGTTTGCCGCCGGGAAGGATGATGACTGGACAGACGAGGCCGTGTGGCGCCGGGCGAATCCTTCGCTCGGTCTTTCGCCCACGATCGATTTCCTCCGGCGCGAGGCGAAGGCGGCAAAGGACAACCCGAGGGCCGAGGCTCACTTCAAGTGCTACCATCTGAACCAGTGGATCGATGCCGTCGTTCGATGGCTCGATCCAAAGGCGTGGGCACGGTGTGCGAAGGATGCCAAGGCCTGGAAGGTCTGGGGAAGTGACCGTTTCCTATTCCGGGGGCGGCGGTGCTTTGGCGCTTTCGACGTATCGTCGACCAAGGATGTGACCGCTCTCGTCTGGGCTTTCCCGCCCGATGACGATCACCCGGTCTGGCAGGTGCTCTGCGAATTCTGGGTGCCGGAAGACACGCTTGCGGCCAGGGTTAAGAACGATGGCCTGCCGTATGATCAATGGGCCGCTGCAGGTGCTCTGACGCCGACGCCCGGCAATGTCGTCGATCAGAACTACCTCAAGCGGGCGATCCTTGCGGGGATCGAGGAATTCGGCGTCGAGGCCATCGCATACGACCCGTGGAATTCGACCAAGCTGTTGACCGATCTTCAGGAAGAGGGGGCTGATGCGAACCTGTTCCGTGAGATGCGCCAGGGCATCCCGACGCTTGGGGAGCCGACCAAGCATTTTGAGAGATTGGTAATGGCGGGGGAGTTGGACCATGGCGGGCACCCCGTTCTTAAGTGGATGGCTGGAAATGCCGTGGTCCGGTTCGATGATAACCTGAACTATTGCGTGGCCAAGAAGAAGAGCCGCGAGAAGATCGACGGCATTGCTGCTGGCGTCATGGCAGTCGGGCTCGCGATGACGCAGGAGGTCGAAGGGCCTTCGGTCTACGAGGGGCGCGGCATTATCGAGATCGAGGTTTGACGATGGGCTATTTCGCCAACCTGATGGCGGCGGCCTTCGGCCAGTCCCAGCCGACAAGCGATCCGAACCACTGGCTTATCCGCGCCGTTGGCGGGAAGACCAATGCCGGTGTGAGCGTGACCGAGAGCACGGCCCTGCAGCTGCCGGTGGTCTATGCCTGCGTCAACCGCATCACCAATCCCATCGCCCGCTTCCCGGTCAAGATACTCAAGCGCAAGGCCGGCGGCGGCACCGAAGAGGCGACCGAGCACCCGCTTTACCGAACGCTGGGGCTGCGGCCGAACCCGTTCATGTCGTCGCGCACGCTGCGCAAGACCGTGCAGGCCCACGCCTTGCTCTGGGGTAACGGCTACATTGAGATCGAGCGAAACGGGAAGGGGCAGGCGGTCGGGCTGTGGCCGCTTCTGCCGTGGGCGACGGCGCCCGAGCGGCGCGATGATCGCCTGTTGTACCGCACGACGATCGGCGGCCAGCAGTTCCGTATAGACCAGGGCGATGTCCTGCACATCATGGACATCAGCCAGGACGGCTATGTCGGCCTGTCGCCGATCGCCATGGCACGCGAGGCGCTGGGTCTCGCAAAGGCTCTTGAGACCTTCGGTGCCAAGTTCTTCGCCAATGATGCGAAGAGCGGCGGTTTCCTGCTGCATCCTGGCAAGCTGTCCGGCCAGGCGCACCAAAACCTGCGGGGACCGAACGGCGAAAAGCGGGCAGACCCCGCCAATCCCGCCTCGCGGGTGGAGGCGCAGGGCGGGCTGGACAATGCTCATCGGGTGAAGGTGCTCGAAGAGGGCATGAAATACGTGCAGACGACCATCCCGCCGGAGGATGCGCAGTTCCTCGGCACCCGGCTGGCGCAGATCGCCGAGATCGCCCGCATGTACGACGTCCCGCTGATCCTGCTCCAGAGCCATGACGGCGTGCCGTCCTGGGGGGCCGGCATCGAGCAGCTGATGATTGGCTTCGTGCGGCAGACCATCGAGCCCTGGGTGGCGGCGTGGGAGCAGGAACTCGACTGGAAGCTCTTCACCGAAGAGGAACGCGAGCAGGGCTATTACGTCAAATTCAACATGAACGCGCTGCTACGCGGCGACATGGCCGCCCGTGCCGCCTTCTACAAAGCGCTGTTCGAGGTGGGCGCTCTCACGCCCGACCTAATCTGCGCCCTTGAGGATATGGAGCCCGCCGGCCCCGGCGGAGACGCGCGGTTCGTCTCGACGAACCTGCAATCGCTTGAAAACGCCCTCAACCCACCGGAGCCGCCCGCTCCACGCGTTCCGCCCCCGCAGCCGGCCACGCCGGCTGAACCCGAGCAGGTGCCCGCATGAAGTACGTCAACATTTTGATGGCGGTGGCCAGCGAGTATTGGGCGATCCAGTCGGAAAAGCTTGAGCAGATCGTCGCCTTCCTCGCCCTGCAGGCCGCCGGCGACAAGCTTTCAGCGGAGGAGATCGAAGCCCGGATCTCCCGGCAGACCCAGCGCGACGTCGCGCGGCGCGAAGGGACTGTTGCCGTGCTGCCGCTGCGCGGCGTCATTGCCAATCGCATGAGCCTGATGAGCGACATTTCCGGGGGCACCAGCACCGAGGGGTTCGGGCGTGCTTTCGACATGGCCATGGCTGACGATGCGGTGAAGGCCATCGTGCTCGACGTCGACACGCCGGGCGGTGTCGTCTCCGGAACCGACGAACTGGCGGCCAAGATCTTCGCCGCGCGCGGCGCCAAGCCCATTGTCGCGCACGTCAATTCGACGGCCGCGAGCGCCGGCTACTGGATCGCCTCGGCAGCGGATGAGATGGTGCTCAACCCGTCGGCCGAAGTCGGCTCCATCGGTGTGCTCGGCATCTATGAGGATGTGAGCGCCGCGCTGGAAAAGGCCGGCGTGCGAAAGACGATCATCTCGGCCGGCAAGTACAAAGCCGAGGGCTCGCCCTTCTCGCCGATGAGCGAAGAGGCGATTGCCCATCGTCAGGCTCGCGTCGATCACTATTACGATGTGTTCGTCCGCCGCGTCGCGTCCAACCGCAACGTCTCCCTTTCCGCGGTGCGGGAAGGGTTCGGCATGGGCCGCACGGTGACCGCTGCGGCGGCCGTCTCCGAAAAGATGGCCGACTCCATCGCGACGCTTGAAGAGACCTTGAACCGGTTCGGCGCCAGCGCCGCGCCGGCCGCTTCCCGCCGCCCTGTCGCGCGCGAAAGGCGCGCCCTGGCGCTGCTCGACCTCTAGCCCTCATCGGATATCCGCCCACCGGCGGTTTCGATCCACGCGCGCGCCGGGGCGTTGCGTGGGCTTTGTCATGCCCGGCGTCAGCATCTGGAGAACATTCATGCTGAAGGCATTGCGCGAAAAGCGCGCCAAGCTGGTCGCGGATATGCGCGCGATCCTCACCGGCGCCGAGAACGACAATGGTCGCGACCTGACGGCGGAGGAGACCGCCGCATTTGACGCGCTGGAGGCCGAGCTCGAAAAGATCAAGCCGCAGATCGAGCGCGCCGAGCGGCTGGAGCAGGAGGAGGCGAGCCTGTCCAGCATTCGCCCGGCGGCGGCCCGGCAGAACGGCATCATCCGCCCGCCCGGGCCGGAAGCGGCCCGCGAATTCGAGAGCTTCGGCCAGTTCATGCACGCCGTTCGGTTCAACCCGAACGATCAGCGGCTTAACTTCGTCGAGAGTGCCGGCGCCAATGCCGACGACCTCTCCGCCGAGATGCGCATGGACAGCAATGCGCAGGGCGGCTTCATGGTGCCGGCCCAGCTGCGCACGACGCTCCTGTCCGTCCCCGCGCAGGATGCGCTGGTGCGTCCCCGCGCCAACGTTATCGAGGCAGGCGATCCGCCCGACGCCGGCGTGACCTTCCCTGCGCTCGACCAGACCGGTGCCAACCCGGGCAACATGTATGGCGGCGTCGAGGTGAAGTGGATCGGTGAGGGCGACGAAAAGCCCGAAACCGACGCCAGGCTGCGCGAGATCACGCTCACGCCGCATGAGGTGGCCGGCTTCACCACGATCACCGACAAGCTGCTGCGTAACTGGCGCGCCTCCAGCACCTTTATCGAGAACCTGCTCCGCGGTGCCGTGACCGCTGCCGAGGATTATGCCTTCCAGCGCGGCAACGGCATCACCCAGCCGCTCGGTGCGCTGAATTCCGGCGCCACCTACTTCGTCAATCGCGCGGTGGCCAACCAGGTCTCCTACCGCGATCTGGTCGGCATGGTGGCGCGCCTGCTGATGCGCGGCGGCACCTCTCCGGTCTGGTCCATGCCGCAGTCGGCCCTGCCGCAGATCGCCCTGCTCAAGGACGACAACAATAATCTGATCTGGCAGGCCAATGCGCGCGAAGGATTCGCCGGCACTCTGCTGGGCTACCCGGTGCGCTGGAACAACCGGGCGCCGGGCCTCGGCTCCAAGGGCGATATCCTGCTCGCCGACTGGTCCTATTACCTCATCAAGGATGGCTCCGGCCCGTTCGTCGCGACCTCCGAGCACGTCAAGTTCACGTCGAACAAGACGGTGATCAAGATCTTCTGGAACGTCGACGGCGCTCCCTGGCTCACTGCTCCGATCAAGGAAGAGAACGGTTACCAGGTCTCGCCCTTCGTCGGCCTCGACGTCCCGGCCGGCTGACGCCGCCTCCTGCAGCCCCGCCGTCACGCCGGGCTGCTCCTGCCTCCCATCTCCTCCATTTCGAAAGGGTCCGCAGATGCAGGACTTTCTGAGCCGCATGCACGTCGCGCGGGCGATCAGCCCGCAGGCCGCGCGCACCGACAACACCGCAATCGTCAGCCAGGTGATCGACCTCGCCGGCTACAATGGCCTCGTCTTCGCCATCAACATCGGCGTGAACACCGACACCAACGCCACCTTCGCCGTGCTCGTCGAGCATGGCGACCAGGCGAATCTTTCCGATGCTGCCGCCGTGCCGGATGCGCAGCTGAGCGGTACGGAAGCGCTGGCGGGGTTCACCGCCGCAGACGACGATAACAAGGTCCGCAAGATCGGTTACGTCGGGCCGAAGCGCTATGTGCGCCTCACCATCACCCCGGCCGGCAATGATGCCGGCAACATCTTCGTCGACGCCGTCGCCCTGCTGTTCGGCGCCCGCTACGCGCCCACGCCGAACCCGCCGGTCTGATCTCCCTCACGAGCCGGGCGCCGGCCGTGGGGCGGCACCCGGTCCTGTCTGCCGATCTCCAAAGGAGTCTGCGATGAAGATCGTTGCCGAATTCGTCGACGTCCGCACCGGGCGCCGCTATCGCCCGGGTGAGGGCGACGCTATCGACCCGCCGCTTGATGCCGAACAGATCAAGCGGCTTGTGAAGGCGGAATGCTTGACCGAGGGGGGCGAGGGTGTGCCCACCTTGCGTCAGGACGGGCCGACCATCGCCGAGTTTGTGTCGGCAGGCTATCGGGCCGATGCCTATCCGCCGCGCGGCTATGCGTCCAAAAGCTCGCCGGAAGAGATTGCGGCGGCGGTGGCGGCGCAGGCTAAGGGGTCGGATCTTGAAGGAATGACCGTGGCGGAACTTCGCGATCATGCGAAGGCGTCCGGGATCGAGATCCCTGCCGATGTCACCAAGAAGGCGGACATCGTCGCGCTGCTCAAGCCGGCTGTTGAGAGCAACTGACCATGTCCGTGATCGTCGTCGAGCCCGCGCGGCCTATCCTGAGTGAGGCAGATCTTCGCAGGTTTGTCCCCGGCCTGGAGGGGCTCGACGACACCCATCTCCGCCTGCTGATCGCTGTGGCGCAACAGGCGATCGAGCCGCCGAACAGCTGGGTTGGTCGGGCCTTTGGCGTGCAGACGCTGGAAGTGGTGACCGACGACTTCTGTGCGATCGATAGTCAGGGCGTCATCCCGCTGCCGCACCCGCCGATCGCCAGCATCGTGTCGATCACGTACGAGGACCGGAGTGGCGTGGTGCAAACCGTCCCTCCGGCGAACTATCGCTCTTCGCTTGAGGGCATACTGTGCGGCGTCCGTCCTGCTCCCGGCCTCTCCTGGCCGGCAACCTCCCGATCACCCGATGCCGTGCGTATCCGCTTCGTCGCTGGTTATGCCGACGATAGTCCCGAGCTTCTTCCCGCAAAGCAGGCAGTCGCCCTTTCGGTGCAGTCGCTCCGTTCTCTCGCGCGGGAAGACATCTTCCTGAAGCGCGAGAGCGCCAACGGCATCGTCGAAAAGGAATGGACGGTTTCGCCGCAGGCCGAGCGCCTGATGCAGAGCGCCATAGAGCGCCTCCTTTTGCCCTATCGGATATATCTCTGATGAAGCCGGCCGAGATGATTGCGGTGCTCGATCGCTCCCTTGTCGCCTATGGCGAAGGCGTAACCCTCCGGCGCGGCGCGGAAGAAGTGTCGGTGCGTGCCTGCGTGCGGGGTTACCTGCCGGATGAGCTCGGCGGCGGTGTGGTTCAAGGGGATCGGCGCCTTATCCTGTCGCCGACGGGCTTCCCCTTCGCGTGGTCGCCGCGGGTAGGTGACAAGGCGGTGGTTGGCGGGCGGGTGTGCGCGGTGATGGCGGTCGATCTCATCCGCACGGCGGATGTGGTCTCCCGCATTGAAATGCGGGTGCGCGGCTGATGAGCCGGGTGTCGACGCGGATTGAGCCGCTGGATCGCAGCATTACGCTGGCGATCCGCGAGGGCGAGCCGCCCGCCGAGCGGGCGCGGCATCTCGCAGATTACGCGCGCAAGGGCCTGGCCGAGGCGCAGGAGACCAACCGACGGGCGCTCGGCCGTGTGCCGCCTCATGAAACGTTCGTCGACGGCCGCCAGGGTGCGCCGCTGGAGAGCGTCAAGGCAGACGGCGTGATCGTGTTCGAATTCGATCTGCTCGACGATCTGTTTGAGTGGATCGGTGACATGCTTGTCCGTCACTCGCCGGTGCTGACGGGCGCGTACCAGGACAGCCATGTTCTCTTCGCGGACGGCGCCGAGGTGCGGCCGGGGGCGGCGCTCCCGCGCGCCGAGGAATATGTGTTTCTCTCGACGGTGCCCTACGCCCGAAGGATCGAGCGGGGATCGAGCTCACAGGCCCCGGACGGGGTTTATGAAGCGGTTGCCGCCATGGCGAAAGCGAGGTTCGGGAATCTGGCCCGCATCCGCTTCTCCTATCGGTCCTATCAGGGCGGCGGCCTCACTTCCTATATTCCCGCCGGCGCGCCTGTCAGTCGCGACAGGCGCGGCCGGTTCGCGGCGGCCTCCGCGCGTTCAGCGGCTCGTGCCCAGGAGCACGTCACCCGCCAGCCCGCCATCGTGATCACCCTGTGAGGTTGAGATGGCATCCGCCGATGTAATGAAGGCCGTCAAGCTGCGGCTCGACGGCTTCTGGACCCTCACCCCGATCTCCTACCCGAATGAGGTCTTCGAGACCCCGATCGATGCTTCGCCCTATCTTGAGGTCCAGTACCCCATCGCGAACGAAGGCCCGGCGAGCATTGGCGCGCCGGGCGCCAACGTCCAACGCGAGGAAGGCGTGATCCGGTTCGTGCTCTATGTGGAGCGGGGAACGGGTGTCGTCACGGGCACCGAATGGCTGGACGATCTGCGCCGGCACTTCCGCAATCAGGACTTCGGGCCGGTGCGGACCTATCAGGCCTCGCCGCCTGTGACCGACGATCGCAACGCGGATGGCAATTACTGGTCGATCAGCGCCGCCATCGTCTACGAGGCCGATTTTATCGGCTGACCCTTCTCACATCGGAGAACTGCCATGCCCTTCGCCAATTCCAGCGAGGCGCGGATCGCCTATGTCGCCGAGACGGCGTTTGGCACCACGCCTGCCACCCCTACCTTCAAGGTGCTCCGCACCACTGGCGGCGGGGTGCGGACGAACAAGACTACGCAGACCAGCGACGAGTTGCGTGCGGACCGGAACGTCACGGATGAGGGCCTGCTCGGGCTCGGCGCCGGCGGCGCTTACCCGTTCGAGTTCTCCTACGGGACGTTCGACGACATGCTGGAGTCCGCCCTTCGGGGTGTATGGACGACCAATGTGCTGAAGAATGGCGTCACGCCGAAATACTTCACGGTCGAAGAGACCCTGGAGCTTGGCGCCACCGACAGCTTCAGCCGCTTCACCGGCTGTTCGGTCAATACCTTCTCCCTCGCCATAGCCGCCCGCGCCAAGGTCACCGGCTCGCTCGGACTCATGGGCCAGAAGGAAGCGCTGGCCTCGGCCATCGTGACCGGAGCCACCTACACCGCCGCGACCACGGAACCGATCCTTACCTCTTCCGCTCATGTGGCGGCGCTCTCCGTCGCCGGCCTCAACCCGACGCCGAAGCTGCGCAGCGTCAATCTGGAGATCAACAACAATCTCCGCGAGCGCCCCGCGGTTGGTTCGCTCTTCAGCGAAGAATTCGGGGCTGGGCGCTGCGACGTCACCGGAACGCTGGAAGCCTATTTCGAGAGCCAGGCGCTTTATCAGGCGGTTCTCGACCATGGCGGCGGCGCTCTGAGCCTCACGATCGGCAAGGATGCGAACAAGAAATACACGATCCTCTGCCCGAACATCGTCTTCCTCGATGGCGCCAAGCAGATCGGCGGCAACAATGACGATGTGATGGTCAGCGTTCCATTCCGCGCCAAGCTCGACCCCGCCGAGGCCTGTTCGCTCAAGATCACGCGCGCCGTCGCCTGATCCTTCCGCCACCAGGACCAAGCCCATGAAAACCGTCACCGTCGTGGAGCCCTTCACGGGCTACCCCGAGGGGCGCCGGCGCGACTTCGTCGCCGGCCAGCCCCTTTCCATTCCCAACGATGTGCCCCTCGATTTTGCCAGGATGATCGTCGGCAAGGGGCATGCGCGCGAGGATAAGTCCACCAAGGAGAAAACCCGTGACGCCTGAAACGTCGAACGTGATCAGCCTGCAGGACATCCGTGCGGCCAAGGCCAAGGCGGATGCCGGCGTGTGGGTGCGGGGAATTCGCCTCGACGAGCTTGGTATCGAGATCTCGATCCGTGCCCGGACCCTCAACAATCCCGACGCCGCCCGGCTCCGCAGCCGCCTGGTCGCCGCGCTCAGTGAGGAGCAGAAGGAAAACCTCCCTCCCGAGGTGTCCGACGACATCTTCGCCGAGATCCTCGCCGCGACGGTGGTGACCGGATGGAGCCTTGACGAGCCTTGCACCAAGCCGCTGCTGCTCGATCCCGATATCGGGGTGTACCTACGCGCCGCGGCGGTCTTCGCCGCGAGTGAGGTGCAGACCAAGGGCATCGCCTCTTTCGAGGCCGACGCAAAAAACTGACCGACGCCCTGCGCTGGCTGCTGGCGTGGGGCGACCAGATAACGTGGCTGATGGATCTCGCCGAAGAAACCGGCGAGATTCCAAAGGCGCTGGCCGAGCGCCCGGCGGTGCATCCGCATCTCGAATTCGAGTGGCGGGCCTTCTGGGCGCTGCTGTCCGACCGCCCCTCCGGGCCGCACTCGGCGGTGCCGTTCTCATCGATCGACCGTTACGCCGCCCGCTATGGCATCGACGGCGCGGACGACTTCGACCGGTTCCGCGATCTGCTCGCGGCCATGAACGCCGCTCTCAACGATGTTCTGGCCGAGCGCCAACCCTCTCCCCCGCGATCCTGAGTGAGGTCCACGATGGCTGTAACCGTCGAGCAGATCCGCCGTGTCGTCACGCAGTATGAGAGCCGCGGCGCCGGCAAGTCAGCAGCCGACCTCAATGCTGTCGCGGCGGCGCAGGGGCTTGTCGCCCAGACCGGCCAGACCATGGCGACCGTCACCGATGTGGCGACCAAGCGCCAGATGGACGCCGGCCGTGCCGCCGATGCCGTCCGCCGCAAATATGACGAGGAGTTTCGTGCCCTCCAGACGCTGGCGCGCGAGCATCAGCGTCTGGATCGCGCACTCCATACGGGGCGTATCGAGGCCGAGGATTACACCCGCACGCTTGATCTGATGCACGCGCGCTATGGCGTGGTGAGCCAGGCGCAGGCCGATATGGCGCGCCGTCTCGATACGGAAGCACGGGCCCTCTCCGACGCCGCCGCCGCCCAGCAGCGCTACAATGCGTCGCTCGGCGTTCGCAGCGACTTCGGGACGGCAGCGCGTGCCGCCGATATCGCGGCTGTCGGCGACGAGATCCAGCGCCTGCGGGAACGGTACGTGCCGCTCGCCGCCGTCCAGCGGCGTTATCTCGAAACCCTGCAGGAGATCAACCAGGCGGCCAAGGCCGGCGTGCTGACAGAGGCCGAACGTGCCGATGCCGTGTCGCGGACCAAGGCCGCCTTCGCCGAGCAGGTGGTGGCGCTGCGCGGGGTGCAGGAGGCTGGCGGGCGACTGCGGCTCGCCTCCCATGATCTCGCGAACCTGTCGTACCAGGTCAACGATATCCTCACCATGCTGGCGTCGGGCGCGCCTCCGCTTCAGATCATCGCCACGCAGGCCGGCCAAGTCTATCAGATCCTCGCCAGCCAGCAGGGCGGCCTGATCGGCGGGGTGAAGGCGCTCGGTGGGTCGCTGGCCGGCATGGTGACGCCTGCGGGCGCGGCGGTCACCGCGCTGGCCGCTGTCGGCGTTACCGCGACGGCGGCCTATGGAAGCTGGGTCTCGGCAGAGAAGGAACTGCAGGCCGCGCTGGAAGGCCGGGGCCGCGCGATCGGAGCGACCGCGCAGGAGTTGATGGCGATCGCCGCCGCCGCCTCGCAGGCCAGCGGCCTGACGCAGGGGGCGGCCCGTGACATTGCGGCTTCCCTTGCCAGTACCGGCCAGATTGCGACCGGCTTCTATGTCGACCTGATCGCCGCCGTCGAAGCCTATGCCAGCATCACGACGGGCGACGTCCGGCAGGCGGGGCAGGAGATCGCGGAGGCCTTCGCCGAGCCGGGCAAGGGCGCGGAGGAGCTTAACCGCAAGCTCAACTTCCTCGACGACACTACCTTGCAATATGTGAAGTCGCTCGATGCGGCCAATCGGACGACGGAAGCGCAGGCCCTGCTTCTGGACCGGTTGAACGCGGCCCTTCCGAACGCCGAGCAGCGCCTGACTGCGCTGGGGCGTGCGTGGAAGGCGCTCAGCGGGACGATTTCCGATGCCTTTGCCAATCTTGGCCGCGCTGTCAATGACAGCCTGGAACTGTCGGTCAGCCAGCGCGGCCTCGCCCAGCTTCAGGGGAGCCTCAATGAGTTGCCCGATTGGGGCATATTCACCAACTGGAAGCGGAAGCAGATCCAGGCCGACATCGCTCTCGTCGAGGATGCGATGGAGCAGCAGCGCCGGTGGTCGGCGCTCGGCACTAATGAGACGCAGCGGAACAAGATCTCGACCGCCGGCGGTGATGCGCTGCGGTCGTGGGATGGCCGCTATGACAATCTGCTCAAGCTACGCACCCAGCAGGCCGACCTGGAGCGGGCGCTTAAAGCGGGCGTAGGCGACACCGAGGCGCAGCGCCGTGCGCTTGAGGGTGTCACCAACCAGATCGGCAAGATGACCGACGCCTATGGGAATCTGATCCCGCAGGCGGAGGCGGTGCGCCGCGAGCAGGAACTGCAGAACGCCGTCGTGACAGCCCTCACGCCGGCGCAGCGGGCCGCCGCCGCTGCCGCTCTCGCGCGCTACCAGGCGGAGGCGGAAGGGGCTGATACAGCGACGGCAGCGGCGAAGGCGAGCGCGGCGGCTCAACAGGAGATGCTGCAGGCGCAGGTGCAGCTGACGCGCGCCGGCCGCGAGCGGATGCTGAGTGCCCAGGAGAGCATCGCGGCGCAGGATCTCGAAGCGCAGCTGATCAGCAAGACCGCCGGCGAAGTCGCGACCCTGCGCGCCAACTATGCCGCCTATTGGGACCTCAAGCGCGAGGCGATCGATAACGGGACCGAGGTCGACGAGCGCCAGCTGGATCTCCTGAAGCAGCAAAACGCCGAGCTTGGCCGAAAGGTGGAGCTGACCGCCCGGGCGCAGCTGATGGCAGATATCCAGTTCGAGCGCGACCAGCTGGGGCGGGGGCCGGTTGATCAGCAGATCGCCTCGACCCTGCGCTCGGCCGGGCTCAAGGTCGATCTGGACTCCGCCGACGCCGCAGCGCTGCGCTTGAACGCGACGCTGAGCATGACGCGCGACATTGCCGGCGATGCCCTGTCCGGCTTCGCGCGCGATATTCTCGATGGCGCCGACGCCATGACGGCGCTGGAGAATGCCGCGAAACGCGCGCTCGACGTCATTCTCGACATGGCGATGCAGAACCTTGCCGCTAGCCTGTTCGGCCCCGGCACCGGCGGCAGCAACTTCCTCGGCAGCATCGTGTCGGCGTTCACGGGCGGCGGGGCCGGCGCGGCGGGAATGGCCGGTTATGCGCCGGCGACGGGCAGGGGGATCTATGCCGCCGGCGGCTATACCGGTTCCGGTGGCAAGTACCAGGCCGCGGGCGTGGTGCACCGAGGCGAATATGTCTTCTCGTCCGAAGCGACGCGGGCGGCCGGCGTTGGCAGTCTCGATGCCCTGCACCGGGGTTTGCGGGGCTATGCCGAGGGAGGGGCCGTCGGCGCGCTCGACACGCTCCGCGGCCTCCGCGCCGCCTCGGGGGAGGGCGGCCGGGCGGTGCCTGCCGCACCGACGGTCAACGTCAATATCCATGGGGCGCCGGCCGGGATGTCGGCGCAGACCGATGCGCGCTTCGGCGCCGACGGCGCGCTCAACATCGACGTCATCTTCGACCAGATGGAGGGGCGACTGGCCGAGAACCTCGCCAATCGTCGCGGGCCGCTCGCGCCGGCCATGGAGACGAGCTACGGGCTGAATTCCATGCGAGGGCGCAGCCGATGAGCTACGCCGAATGGCCGGCCGACGTGCCCTTTCGCCCGGAGCGGGACATGTGGGGCGTGAAGCCGCTGCGCGACCCGCCAGAGACGCAGATGGAGGGCGGCAATGTGCGCCGCCGCCGCCGACCTGGCGACCGGCTGGCGATGATGCGCTGGGGCCGGCAATTGAAGCCGTCCGAGGCGGCCGCTTTCTTCGCCTTCCTCGCCAGCATCGGCGATGGCACGCAGCGGTTTCTGATGCCCGTCTGCCTCGACGGATCGACCTACGCGCCCCGCGTTGTGCAGATCACCGGCGGCATTCCCGAGCAGGTGACGCCCGGCGGCGGATGGCTGACGGTCAATCTCTCGCTGTTCGTCTTCCCCGCCGAAATGGCACCCACGCCGATGCTCGATTTCAGCGAACCGGCAAACTCCCAGTACATCCCGCTCTTCTGAGGTTCCCATGGCTGATAATCTGACGATCAAGGATGGGGCCGGCGCCAGCCAGGTGCTCGCCACCACCGATGTCGCCGGCGTTCACACCCCCAAGCACATCGTGACCTCGTCCGCCTTGCCGGCGGGGGCGGCGACCTCTGCCAAACAGGACTCCATTTTGGCCGCACTCGCGGCCCTTGCCACTTCGGCGAAGCAGGACACGCTGATAGGCCATGTGGACGGCCTTGAGGGGTTGCTGGCGCTGATGGCGACCGCCGCGAAGCAGGACGCCATCAAGGCCTCCACCGACAAGGCGGCGCCGGCATCCGGCATCATCGCGGTGACGCCGTCCGATACGGTCGACCTCGCGACGGTGTCCCGTGGCATCTTCGTCGGCACGGGGGGCAATATCTCGCTTATCTGCGGCGGCACCACCGGCTTGTTCAAGAATGTGCCCAGCGGCACCACGCTGCCGGTTTGCGCCTCGCGCGTCCGCGCCACCGGCACCACGGCGGCCGACATCATCGCGCTGCTCTGAGGCCGCCATGAACCTCACCATCGGGCTCGGCCTCGCAGCAACCCGGCCGGCCTTGGCGCCGGTGCTCGACGTTTTTCAAGGGCAGATTTATGCAGCCTATGGGCTGGGTCGGCTGCTGAGTTCGTACACGGGGCCAGGCGTCCGGGTGCGCCGCTCCAGCGACGGCGCTGAGACGGATATCGGCTTTACGGCATTGGGGGCGCTCGACGTTGCGGCGCTGCTCGCTTTCTCCGGCGCGGGGAGCGCCTTCGTCGTCACCTGGTACGATCAGAGCGGGAATGGGCGCCACGCGACGCAGACGGTCACGGCCTCTCAGCCTCGGCTGGTGAATGCCGGCGTGGTCGATATAGGCCCCAATGGGCGCCCCGTCCTCGTCTTCACCGGAGCCCAGAGCTTCGGCATTGCCGGCGCCGCAGGCTTCGCGCGAAACGCCAGTGACCTGACTGTGGGTGCGGCAGCAATGTCCTCGGCAACGTCGCTATCCTCGGGTTTCTTCACCGCGTCCAGAGGAGGAAACCTCTCCTGGTATCGCGTCGGCCTGTTGCACACGCCGACGCTTGGCTCGGTTCGGTTTGCGTCCTCCGGCGACGATGCCGACAATCCGCCCTTCGCGTCGCGTGCCTACGCGCCGGGAGCCTGGGCGCGCCTCATCGGGCGCGGGAGATTTCTTGCGGGCGAGGCTGAAATCGCAATCAATGGTGGCTTCTCCACCGTGGCGCTAGGGACGACGACGCCCACTGTCGACAATGACGGTGTTGCGAGAATCGCCATTGCGCCAAACAGCGGCGTCCCCCTTACCGGCCAGATGTCCGCTCTGGTGCTCTCCCGCGCCGCGCTCGATATCGCGCCCCTTGATGCTGCCCTGCAGGGGATCATGCCATGAGCTATCTGATCTTCGCCTCGGCCACTGAGGCGGCTGCCCGCAGCGCGGCGGCGTGGGACGCCCTCGGCTATCCCCCCGGCGCGACGCAGTATCTCTGGGCGTGGCAGTTGCACCCAAGCGATGGGCGAGCGGCGCTGATCATTCCGCCGACGCCGCAGGGTGCGCAGATCGACCTGCCGCCGGCGAGCTATGAGGCGCTGCTCACCGAGACCGAGCGCGCGGCGCTGGTGACCACGCTCTCCGCCGACTGGTTTCCGGAGACCATGTGATGGCCGCAACCTACACCGACGCATGGGCGGAGGGCGAAGCCTGCTGCGTGATCGACGGGGAGCAGTTCATCACCGTGGAGCTCCAGCATCCCGGCTTCACCGATGAGGCCGACCAGCCGATCCCGCTGCGCTATGTGCTCGACGTGATGGACCGGTCTTTCACCATCGAGGACGGCGCGGCCTTCGACGCGGGCGAGGCTGTCACCTTTGCGGCGGCGGCTTTCGAGTGCGAGCACCCTTCCATGTCGGAAGGGCGCGTTCCGCTGGCGCGGCTGCGGCTCGACGATGTGAGCGGGGAACTGGTGGTCTATCTCGACAAGGCCACGGCCTATCGCGCGGACCTGAAGGTGATCATTCGCGGCTACCGCTCCGACTTCCCGGATGCGCCGAGCTATGGGCCGATCGAACTGGTGCTGACCGATATCACCAAGGACTCCACGGGCGTCGAGGGCACGGCCACCATCGTCGATTTCGGCGATCGCAAGGTGCCGAGCGAGGTCTACACGCTGGAGGACTATCCGGGGCTGGTGCCATGATTACCTCCGCCGGCGAGCGCACCGCCTTTCTGACCTCGCTGCTCGGCCATCGCTGGACACCGGAGCGCACCTGCTGGCATGTGGCGGCGCTGGTGGAGCTTCGGCTGTTCGGGCGCGTGCTGCCGCACGTTGAGGTGCCGCCCGACCCGTCGTGGGCGTGGATGATCACGGCTATTGCCAGCCATCCCGAGCGGGAGAACTGGCGAGACGTGGCGCCGCCGCTTGCCGGGCTGGTGACGGCGGCGGATGGCTCTCTCGCCTGTCTCGGCAGCCTCAAGCGCGCCGCGCATATCGGCGTGTGGCTCGCCCCCGAACGCCGCGTGATCCACTGCGACCAGACACTTGGCGTCGTTGCCGAAGACGTCGCCACCCTGCGCGCCCGTGGCTGGGGGCGTGTCCAGTTCTTCGAGCCGAGTTCGGACTGATCATGACCGCCAAGACCCTCGCCCCGGTGCTGCATGTGATGCTGCCGGGCGGCGAAGTCGCACGCCTGGCGCCCAAGCCGCGCGAGAGCCTCGCCCGGTTCATCGCCCGGGCCGGCTGGCCAATCAACGAATGGGCGACCATTTGCGTGCGGACGCGCGGCGGCGAGACCGGCCCGGTGATGCGGGCAGACTGGCGTCAGCGCATCCGCAAGGGCGACCAGATCGTATTCCTTTCCCGCCCCCGTGGCGGCGCCGGCGGAACAAAGAACCTGATTGCCCTGCTCGGCATGGTCGCCATTTCCGCGCTGGCGCCGGGGATTGGCACGGCGGTTGCCGGATCGCTGGTCTCGGGTGGCGTCCTGGCGGCGGGGAGTGCCGCCGCCGGTGTCGTCGCTTCTGTTGCCGGGGTGGCGGTCGCCGTGGGTGCTGGAGCGGCCTTGCAGACGCTGATGCGCAGCGCGCCCGGCGGGCAGCAGGACGGCGCGCAAGACCCGATCTATGGCTGGGGCCGGGGCATCAACAGCGCCCGGCCCTTGCAGACGGTGCCGGTGGCCTATGGCCGCAGCAAGCGCATTCTCGACTATGCCACGGCGCCGTGGAACAGCTTCCAGGGCCTCGCCGAATATCGCCATGTCGTGCTCTCGCTCGGCCAGGGCCGGCACCAGGTGGAGCAGATCCTGCTCGACGACACGGTGCTGTGGACGGCCAGCGGCGGGGTCACCAGTGGATTCAGCGGCGTCGATATCGCCCTGCATGAGCCGGGCGCGACCATCACCAACTTTCCGCTCAATGTGCAGACCTCGTCGGAAGTCTCGGGGCAGGAACTGCAATTCGGCACCTGGACGGGCGGGTTCATCGTCAACTCGGCCGGCTCATCGGCAACGGAGATCGCGCTCGACTTCGTGATGCCCAACGGCCTCTACACCCTCAATGGCGAGGGCAAAATGACCGGCCAGTCCCTTGGCGTGCTTGCGGAGTACCAGCCGGTCAGCGAGGCCGGCACAGCGACCGGGCCATGGGCGACACTGGTCTCGCAGAACTACCTGCTGGCGGTGCCGACACCGATCCGCTTTACCCTGCGGGCCGAGGTGGCGCCGGGGCGCTATGCCGTGCGCGCGCGCCGCACCACGCCTGACTTCCCCGACGCGAAGATACAGGACCAGGTGAACTGGTACGGGCTGCGCGCCATCATCACCGGCCCTCAGAGCTTCCCCGTCGCCACGATCACCATCAAGGCGAAGGCCACCAATCAGCTGAGCAATGAGGCGCTGTCGCAGCTGTCTGTGATCTCGACCCGTATCCTGCCGGTGTGGACCGGGACGGAATGGGCGGACCAGCCGACGCGCCGGCCGGCCTGGGCGGCGCTCGACATGGCGACAAACGCCACCTATGGCGGCGAGCGTCCGCTTTCCAAGATCGACCTGCAGGCCTTTGTCGACCTCGCGGCACTCAACGACGCGCGAGACGAAACCTTCGACTACGAATTGCGTGACGGGCAGGCCTGCCTCGATGTGCTCGACACCATTCTCGCCCCGGCACGTGCCCGCACCCGCTGGCTGGGTGATCTGCTCTCGCTGACCCGCGAGGACTGGTCGCCCATGCCGGACATGTTGCTGACCGACAATGAGATCGTGCGCGACAGCCTCTCGCTCAAATATGAGCTGATGCCGGCGACGGGGCCGGACGGCGTGGTGCTTGAATATATCGACGAAACGACGTGGAAGGTGGCAACCGTCACCGCCCCGCGCGGCGCCACGCCGCTGCGGCCGGAACGACGGCGCGTCGCCGGCATCGTCAAGCGGACGCAGGCGCAGCTGGTTTGCGACCATTTCTGGCGCACGCTCAACGGGCGCCGGGTGAAGGTGCGCTTCGCGACCGAGCATGACGGGCGGCTGCTGGCGATCGGCTCCTCGATCGCTGTGCAGTCGTCTCTCCCCCATGGGTGGGGCGCATCCGGCGAGGTGGTGCGCCGCAGCGGCACCAGCCTGTTTCTGTCGTCTGCGCCGGCCTGGGGCACGGGCCAGCACTACATCAAGGTACGCACCCGCACCGGCCGCCAATGGGGGCCGGTGAAATGCGCCCGTGGCGAGAGCGACGGTGTGGCGGTGCTCGACGGGCCGGACCTTGCCGTTGTCGAAGCCTCGCAGGGAGCGCTCGACGCCGCGCTGGCGCGGGCCGCCGGCGGCGCGGGGGCGAGTTTCGCCCTTGGCGTCGGCACCGACCGGCAGGTGCGCTGCCTCGTCATTGGTGGCGTGCCGCGCGGCGAGCAGGTGGCGCTGGAGACCTGGCTCGACGACCCGACGATCTATGACGAAGACGCCACCGAGGTGCCGCCGCTGCCGACCGGGCCGGCGCTTTCCACGCCCACGGTGCCGGGGCTGGTGACGGGCCTTTCGGCGCGCATCGTCGGCAATGAGCTTCCGCGGCGGCTCGAGGCGACATGGAACCCGGTTTCCGGCGCGGCCTCCTACATTTCCGCCGTCTCCTACGATGAGGGCGCCAGTTGGTCGCCACTGCCGGAGACGCGCGAGCCGAGTTTCTCGGTGACGATCTTCCCGCAGAATCTGTGGCTGCGGGTTGCTGGCGCCAACGCCGCCGGCCGGCCGGGCACCTATACGCAGATCCCGGTCATCGCACCGCCGCTCTCGGCCGACAACGTGACCGTCGGACTCGACAATTTGGTGCCGGGACTGCGCGAGACCGTCGCGACGCGGAACGCGGAAGCGAACGCTGCCACTCGTGCCGTTGTTGAACGGCTGGCAGAACTGCAGGCCGAGCTTGATGCACGGGCCTGGCTGGATAGCCAGGAATGGCGCTTCCAGATGACGGCGACGGCCGATCGCGTGACCGCCTCCTATACCGAGGCGATCACGGTTGCTGTCGGGCCGGGTTCGGCGATCGCCGATGCCATCGCCGCCCTTGAGGCACAGATTGGGGACATTGGAGCCAATCTCAATGTGAGATGGACCGCCGCTGTTGTGCCGGGGGGCGCGCTTGCAGCTTACGAGATCGTTGCCAGAGTCGATGCCGGCCTGTCGACAAGCAAGGCGGCGATGAGGATCGCGGCCTATTCCGACGGATCGGGCGGGGCCTATTCTGTCATTAGCGTCGATGCGCAGCGTTTCGGGGTCTTCAACTCGGCCTCCGGCACGATGATCAGCCCCTTCGTCATCGATGGCACAAGCGTCACGATCTCCGGCACGCTCATCAAAGACGGCACTATCACGGCGGAGAAGATCAGCGCCGGCACGCTGAGTGCGATCAGCGTGGACGCGGGCGAGTTGACCGCTGGCCTCATCAAAGGCGGCCCCGGCGCCAAGCTGCGGATCGATATCACCAACGGCACGATCACCGGCACAAGCTGATGGCTGATTTTCTGCTGGGAAACCTGGGCGGCGTCACGCGGCTGCGGACATGCCTGCCCGGTCATGATGTCGAGAACATCAACCTCGATGAGCGCTACGTCACCTTCGATAGCACCTGGCCTAATGCCTTCCGCCTGATCGACAACAATGTGGTGCCGGCCGCCTCACTCTCGAACCTAACCGTGAACTATGCCGGTGGCGCCACACGAAGAGTGAAGCTGCTCCCGTCGAACGGTAGCCTTGTCCGCCCCGTTCTCGCCTGGGCGCGACGCGGGGCCGGCTCACTTCAGTACATCTCCGGCGGCGTGACCCGAACGCAGGCTTATCAGCGCGGATACCGGCAGTGCGGCGTCAGCCTTCGCACCGCATTCATACTTCTGTCGCCGCAGCTGAGCGGCGTCGACTATGTCTATTTCATCTTCGGCAATAACGCCTCATCGCCGGAGGATTCCGGAACGAACGGTTTCATCCTCGGCAATCACCCGCTGCATGGGCGAGGCCTGTTTGTGTCGCGGCCGGGCGCCGTGATCGAGACCGCCGGCCTTGATGACATGACGGTTGCGACCAAAAAGAACGTCTTCCAGATCGCGGAGACCGGCCAATGTGCGAGCTCAGGCCTAGCGCTCTCCGATCCCATGGCAGACCCCGTGCTGGCTACAGGCTCGGGGCCGGTGGTTGGCTTCGTCGATCTTGAAGGGTCGTATCCGCATTACCCGCCCGTCATCGTCTATTTCACCACCAATGCCGGTGGCATCGCGTGTTCGGCTTACTGGATCAATCCGAGCCGGATCATGCTGACCGGCGGGATGGGTGTCACGAATTTCCGTTTCGCGGTTGTTGCGACGGACCCCGCCTATCGTGGTGGGGTGGATTCGACCGAGGGCGTGCGACGTTGGCACTACTCGCCGGCAACCGGCTTGGTCGTCACTAAGCACGATGTGCATTTCGATTTGGCGTCTCAGACGGATTACATCTTTCGTTCGAATAGACTGACACCATATATCAAGGCGTATGAGCAAATACCAGCATCCAGACCGTTTGGTGTGTACAACATACCGTCTCCCCCGCCCATTGGCGCAGGATTACCCTTTGCGTTCTTTCTTCATTACAAGAACGCCACAGGAGACTGGTGGTGTGGATGCGGATATTCAGGCGAGTTTGACAAGCGGATATTCAATACCACAACGGATAAATGGGTTCCGCAAGACAGCTTAACGGCCTTCGTCTCTGCTCGTGACAAGTACACCTGGCTTGGCGCCGCTTCGAGCACGCTGACTGCGTTCGCTACCATGAACGTCTCGGACTTCTGAGGACCCCGACATGGCAGATTTTTACACGACCGGCACCGTCTCGGTGGCCGCCGGCGGCACCGTTGTGACCGGTGCCGGCGTGATGTGGAATGAGGTGATGGCCGGCGACCGGCTGGAGCTTGCCGGGCAAAGTGTGACGATCGGTGCCACGCCGGTGAGCCCTTACACCTCCCTCACCCTGGCCGCGCCGTGGTCAGGCGCCGCGCAGGCGGGGCAGAGCTACACCATCCGCTATGACGCGCCGGCCCGCTTCACCGCCGGCTATCTCGCGTCCAAGGTGAGCGAGTTGATCACCAAGGCCGCGATCCTTGAGACCGCGCTGCCCTGCTACCGCGTGCAGGCCGTTGGCAACGCCCCGCCCGGATCGCCGGTGACGGGCGATATGTACGCCCTCGGCGCCGCGCCGACGGGCGCCTGGGCCGGGCGAGCGGGCAACCTCGCGCAGTGGACCGGCGCGGCGTGGCAGTTCACGCCGCCTGGCACAGGCTGGCTGGCTTACCGGGCGGGCACCGGCCTCTATGTCTATGACGCGGGCTGGCAGGCGATCCCTTAAGAGGCCTGCCGCCCCCGCCATTACCAATGGTAATATCGGCTGCTCCTGGCGTGTGATCCTGCCCTCGTTGCAACCCAAAGGGGGGACGGGGCATGCCAATCGACCAACTGCTCGCCCTGCGCCAAACGGCGCAGCGCCTACAAGACACAATGCGCGACGACCCAGACTTGAGGCTCGCCGCCTATCTCGCCTCCATGCTCGTGCTGGCGCTTGCCGAGCACATCGCCGACGCCGCCAGCGACGAAGCGCCGCCACGAGATGCCAGGCGACACTAGCCGCCTTCAGGGCCGCCCCTCCGGGCGGCCTTTTTCATTTCCCGACCTCGGAGAGAGACCATGCGCCTCGTCGACAATTGGCGGGCGGTGCTGACGCGCGCCTGGAGTGTGCGGCTGATGCTGCTCGCTGGCCTGCTGACCGGGCTCGAGGCCGCGCTGCCCTTCCTCGGCGAACTCGTGCCGCTGGCGCCCGGCGTGCTCGCGGCCATCACCGCCATCGTCGTCATGGCCGCGCTCATTGCGCGGCTTCTTGCCCAATCGAACATCGGAGAGAAGCCATGAGCAAGCGCGCCAAGGCCGCGATTGCCGGCGCGGCGACAGCCGTTGCGCTTTCGGTCGCGGTCATCAAGCCGTGGGAGGGGCTGGAGACGCGGGCCTATCCCGACATCGTGGGTGTCTGGACGCTCTGCTATGGCGAGACCAAGGGCATCCGCCCGGGCATGACCGCGACGCCGGCACAATGCGAGGCGATGCTGCAGGAGCGGGTGCACAAAGACTTCTATGTGCCCCTCACAGCCTGCATCGCCGGGTTCGATCGCAAGCCGATCGGCTGGCAGGCCGCTGCGATCTCGCTCGCCTACAATGTCGGCACCGGGACCGTCTGCCGCTCGACGGCCGCGCGGCTCGCCCGCGAAGGCCGCTACCGGGAAAGCTGCCAGGCTATGACCGCCTTCAACCGCGCCGGCGGGAAGGTGGTGCGCGGCCTTGTGCTCCGGCGCGAATGGGGCGACGCGCAGCGCCTCGGCGAGCTTGAGGTGTGCCTTGAGGGGCTGCGCTGATGTTCGGGATCTTCGACACCCTCAAGATCGGCGCCGGCACTGCGGCTGGCGCCTTCCTGACCTTCTCGGCGATGTCCGCCTATGACCGGTTCATCGACGACCCGGCCGTCGCTGCCGCCGCGCGCGAGGGTTACGTGCAGCTGGCCGAGCGAACGGCCCTTCAAGCCCAGATCAGCGAACTCACCCGCCAGCGCGCGGCCTCGGACGCCGCCATGCGTGCGGCGCTGGAGCGTGCCGAAATCGCCAAACAGGAGGCCGCCCGTGCACAAGCTGACTATGAGAACCTGGTTGCGCAGGACCGTGGTGATGACGGCGCTCGCGTTGACGGCTCTGACCTTCGCTGGCTGCACGACAACTGAGGGCCGCCTGATCGCGGCCTCGACGGCAAGCGGAACCGTGGCGGCTGGCGTCACGCTTCCCGATTTCCCGGCCGAATGCCGGGAGAAGATGCCGCGCGTCGTGCCGAAGGATGGCGAGAAATGGCGCTGGGTTCAAAAGCGCTGGGAGATCGTCGCCGATGGCGAGGATGCCCGCATGGCGCGCTGCGCGGCGTTCTACGACCACGTGGACGCAGGGTTCGGGGGCGCGGGCAAATGACCGGCGCTGTCACCTTCGACATGGTCTTCGGGATCGGGACCATTCTTAGCGCCATCGTCGGTGTCTGGTTGCGGATCGAATACCGCATTCAGCAGGACGCCCGGCCGCTCGCGAGCCAGATCGCCGCGCTGCAGGCGGAAATCCGCCTGCTCGACAAGCTGCTCTCCGAGCACAAGCTCTATGCCGCCGAGCACTATGCCCGCAGCGATAACCTGCAACAGATGCGCGAGGAAATCCTTGGCCGGCTCGATCAGATCACCGGCCGCCTCGACAAGGCATTTGCGCCACAGGTCACGCACCGGCCGCGGGGCGGTGCATAACGCCGCCCCGCAATCATCAAATGTGGTGATGCTATCGACGGAGGTGAGGCTGTCGGACAACGTCCAGACACTTCGCGTAAGTATCTAGCACCCACTGTCTATCTGCACTGGCTGGGCCAGATGAAGTGGCTTGGAGTGTTTTACCTTCGTTCGAAGCGATAATTTGCAGAAGCTTGAACGCAACTTGTTCGGGAGAGTTCTCGCCGATGTGTATAACTTTCGCGTCGCTCATGATCTAATATCTCATTTCGGTTCTGTTATAGGCTCTTGGCCTTAGGGAAGAAAGACCGCAAAACGTCAGCGTATTCAATCGGGCCAAAATAGTTTCCTGACTTGTCGGACGGGTCAAAGATGAAAAGTATATCGTCCTTCTTGCTAAGTCCTTCAACCAGTCTTCTTGCTAGAGCCGACGTGTACAGGTCTGATTCAACAAGCATGAAGGAAGTAGTCTCTTCCCAGAAGCCTAGATTCTCAGCACGGGCGCTTGCAATAAGTGCCTCCCGCCGCTCGTCGTAAGTCTTGCCCGCCACCGTCTTGTTGGCGATCCGAAATGTCACGCAATATGTGTGTGCCATTGTTGCCTCGTCAGTTGTAAGGCGAGGGCGATGCGGCGGCGCCCTCCTTGGGGCGCGGCGTATCCGGTGGCAAGTTGGACGTAACAATGAAGCTGCCCATTGCGATCACCCCACCTTCTTCAGCTGCGCAGACCGGATCGGGCCGAGTAGCTTAGGCAGGTATGCAAGGGCCTCACTGTCGCGGCTCCGGAAGTACTGCTCTGCGTGCTTGGGCAGCCACTCTTCCCGGAAGTGCCGCCGGAATGCAGGGAGCAGGTGCTCGGGGTAGGCCTTCGCTCTCACGCGGCGGCCGTCCTCATATTCATGGATGTATGTCGGCAACGCATCCGTATCGACCCCATGGCTTTCCCGAAGCCATCGGCAAAATATGCGGCCTTCAGAAATGTCAGGAAGCAGGTGCTCGGGAAGCGTGTAGCCCATCATCTCCATGGGGCCGATCAGACTGGTGATCATCTCCGCCAAGATCGAGAAATGCCCGACCGGCAGGTTGTGCTGGTTCGCGATGTAGCGGCGGAGATGGTAAGGAACGACCGGCTGGACTGGCTTCGCCCTGCCGGACATCCAGTCGAGCACCCACTGGCTGACCTGTACCGCGAAATGCGGCGACAGCCACTGAGCGAGATGGATGGCGATCTGGGGATGGACCCACGTTCCTTGAAGGCGTGGGTCTCCCCCTCGTACCGATTGGACGATCACCGAAGCGGGGATCCCCGCTTCGGAGGACAGGGTCGATATAAAAGCGCCAGTAGTTTCGAGGCGGCTGTAATCGAACCACCTCTTGCCTGCCGCCTGGCACATGGCGGTCGCGTTGATGTAGCCGTCAGTTGGGCGCTGATGAATGACGGCTCCCGCCGCCTGACGGGGGATAAGATCCAGGTGTTGCTGCAAGGCCATAAAGGTATGCACCTTTCTTTATATGGCCCGAAATTCCTTGACCTTGCCCGCTATGCAGCTTAGAAGCGGCATTGTTGATAGCGTGGATATCTAGGCTTCGGGCCGTGATTGACACGAGGAAGGGCCGGGATGTCAGCCCGGCTCTTTCCTTTTGCGCTCCCGATTCGGGGTGCGTCTGATACCATTAGCCAAAATTGCTGCCACCGCAACCTAGGCTTTACCTAGGGGCGCTCTGTCCCCAATCCGCGCAAGCGCTATTTTCCCTAGCCTGCCGTCCTGAGAGCGCGGACGATCTTCTCCAGATCGCTGATGCCCGCCCATACCCATGCGCCGCTCTCGGCCGGCAGGGCATATGGCGTGCGTCGGGCTATACTGAGGTTCCCGGCATCACAGTGGCCACATTAGGTCTGCATTCTCGAAGCAAGAGGGACGCAATGACAGGGTTCAAGCGCAGGCCAGATACCCCTCGCGGTGTCGAGCGCCAACTTCGTCGGGAGGCTGGGTTTGGATGTGCGAAATGCGGACATCCTTACATCGAGTATCACCATATCGTTCCATGGCGCGAAAGGCAGCATTTTGAGCCGGAGCATATGATGGCTTTATGCGGGAACTGCCATCCCGCCGTAGCTAACTTGAGGTTGGATAGGCAGTACGCGATCAAGCACAACCCATCTAACATTAGATCGGGTATGGTTAGGGGCGCCCTTGTCTACGATCAGACGGAACTTGTCTTCAAAGTGGGTGGGGCATACTTCGAGAATACCCCAACGATCTTGGCATTTTACGGCGTTCCGATTATATCGGCTAAGATCGTCGATGGAGAAGTGAAGGTTAGCATTCAGCTTTATGACGAGAAGTTTTTTCGTATTTTTGAGGTTGTAGATAATGAAATTACATTCAGAATAGATGATTTTTGGGATTTTGAATATCGACACAACTATGCTGTTGTTAGGTCGGCTCCTAGGCGTGTCGCTCTTGAAATGGATTTTCGGGGAAGCGAGGCGGTTATTAATGGAAAATTTAATCTGCTTGGAACTGAAGTGAAAATAAGTTCTGATCACATTAATATTGAAACCGGAATTATTTCCGGTGGCCGCATTGTTGACTGTGGAACAGGAATCGCGATCGGTCATGGAAGAATTATTCCGCCTCACTACGCGCAGCGCTTTCCCGGGGCAACATTCCAGAGATAGAAGTATAGGGGGATCCTTCAGGCGAGAGGTTCTCCCCTGTTGCGCTCGTTAACCCGCCGTCCTGAGAGTGCGGACGATCTTCTCCAGATCGCTGATGCCCGCCCACACCCATGCGCCGCCTTCGGCCGGCAGAACATCGGCGGCGAAGCTGATCTTGATCGCGTCAACCTTCTTCCGAACCTCCGCCACGGTGCCAGGCACAAAGGCGAGGTTGCCGGTCCATGTGCGCGCGTCTGCCGGGGGCGGCTCCGGCGCTACCCGCCACTCGCCCTCGGCCTTGATGAGTTTCTTCCGCACGATCTCGTAGGGCTGCATGCGGCTGCTATCGGCGATTCGCGCATCGTCCGGCAACCCGAAGGCCGGATCGGCGTTGAGTCAGGATGATACCGATCGCACCCGTTCATGTTTGGGAGGGCAACGCCACACGCCGCACACTCGGCGACCTGGAAGGCGCCGCCAATTTCCTTTTGATCAAGTGGCCGTCTGAGATGATGGACACGTCGGCGCACCGCGCGGCGCAGGTGGCGGCCCTCGACGCGCTGGGCGGGCATGGCGCCGCAGAGGCATTCCGCAGCGCGCTCATTGCTGCTTCGGCCGAGGCCGGCATCCTAGCTGCAGAGACTGCAATGCAGCCCGCTGCGGGGCGTCCGGAGGGCAATCCCCGGCACAAGCGGCGGCGTTGACACTCGGCGGGGATGTTCTCAGTATGTTCTCATGCGTGACCCCAGCCCCTTGGTCGGATTTCAATGCCGCTGCGGCCACCGAGGCGTCTATGTCCGCGCCTCTGTGATGGAGCTGTGGGCGCGCCCGGGCGAGACCATCCACGATGTCCGCAAGCGGATGCGCTGCCGCGTGTGCGGGGAGCGCGAGCCGAGCGGTCCTTACCCTTTCGCCGATTCGGGGATGAGCCACCTGTGGATCTGCACCGACAAGGTGGTCAGCGCGCAGTTCGAGCGGGAGGAGCCGCCAGAAGGCGCATGATCAGGGGTTTTATTGGCGGTTTTATTGGCGCAAGAGATGTCGAGGGCAGGGTGCCCATAGGCAACCCATTGAAATGATTGGTGGGCCCGCCCGGACTCGAACCGGGAACCAGACCGTTATGAGCGGTCGGCTCTAACCATTGAGCTACAGGCCCGGCCGGCGGCGCGCGGTGGCGCGGCGGGCGGGGGAAATTAGCAAAGCGTGGCGTCGGCGCCAACCGCATTGCGCTCGCCGTCCACCCCGGCGTGCGGGCGGCGGGCGCTTCCACCGGCAGGCTTCGCCGGCCGCCGCATTCCCGCCGCCTTCGCGGGGTGCTCTGGCGTGCCGCATCGTCAGTCTGCCGGCGCGAGGACGGGTTGGCGCCAAGCCGCTGTCCGAGCCGATATCAGGGAAGAAATGCAATGAAGCTCCTCCGCGCCACCGCCTGCGCCGCTGTTTTCGGCACCGCCGCGCTGTTCGCCAGCCTGTCGCCTCTCGCCGCGCAGGACCTCGCGCCCAATGCCCGGCGGGCGACGCTCGCGGTCTCCGGCGAGGGCACGGCCAGCGCGGTGCCGGACCGGGCGACGCTCACCTCCGGCGTGGTCAGCGAGGGCAAGACCGCGCGCGAGGCGCTCGACGCGAATTCCGCCGCCGTGGCGACGATGATCGCCGCGATCAAGGCCGCCGGTGTCGAGGCGCGCGATGTCTCCACCTCCGGCTTTTCCGTGCAGCCGCAATACGCGCCGCAGAAGAAGGAAGGCGATCCGCTGCGCATCGCCTCCTATCAGGTGACCAATTCCGTCACCGTGCGGCTGCGCGATCTCGGCAGGCTCGGCGATCTGCTCGACCAACTGGTGACCAATGGCGCCAACCAGATCAACGGCCTCGCCTTCGACCTCGCCGAGCCCGGCAAGCTGGAGGATGCCGCCCGCGCAGAGGCGGTGAAGGACGCCCGCCATCAGGCCGAGATCATCGCCGGCGCCGCCGGGGTGCGGCTGGTGCGGGTGGTGTCGATCAACAGCGATGCCGCGCCCCAGCCCATGCCGCGCATGATGATGGCCGCACGGGCGGAAAAGATGGATTCGGTGCCGGTGGAAGCCGGCGAGACGCAGGTGCGCGCCGGCGTCACCGTGGTCTACGAGATCGAGCCGCTCTGAAGCGCCTCGGCATGCGTCGTGGCCGCCTCGGTGGCCTCGACGACGGCGCTTTCGCCCTCGGCGGCCGGCGGGATGAGAACCTTAAGCCCGCGCGGCACGATCCGGTAGGTCAGCGGCATCTCCTCGCGCCCGAGTTCGCCATCGGTCGAGACCCAGACACGGGCGCGGTTGGCGCGGCGCAGCACGATTTCCCGGCCGGTCAGGCTGATGATGCCGGGATTGTCGCGCCAATTGTCGGTGACCATGTCGGCGCCGGCCTTCAGCAGGGCGAGCCCGCCGCGATCTTCCGCCACATGCAGTTCGAGCACGCCTTCGTCCAGCCGGCGGCGGCGCCAGCCCGGCCCGGTGAAGCGGTTGATCGAGGCAAGCGCGGCGAATGCCTGGAAATGGTGGTCGGTGCCGTCCACCGTCACGTCGAGATCGAAACGACCGCTGCGGCGCAGGGCGAAGACGGCGGCGATGGCGACGGCGAAAAAGCGCCAGAGCTTCCAGCGCCGGGCGGTTTCGCGGGCGCGGGCCATCTGGCTGAAGAAGCCCATGCCGGAAATGGTGTGGAAGCGGCGCCCGTTCAGCGTCGCCAGGTCGATCTCCCCCACTTGCGCGTCGCTGAGCGCCGCTAAGGCCGCGTCGAGGTCGCGCGGCATGCCGAGATCGGTGGCGAGGAGATTGAGCGTGCCGAGCGGCAGGATGCCGAGCGTCTTACCGGAGCCTTCGAGGCTCTGCACCGCGAGGCTGACGCTGCCATCGCCACCGCCGACGATGACGGTGTCATGCTCGCCGCTGCCGGAGGCGCGGATGGCCTTCACCAGTTCCTTGCCGCGCAGCAGCCGAACCTCGACGGTGCGGCCGCCGCCATCGAGCGCATCGGCGATGTGGCGCCGAACCTCCTCCGCGTCGCGGTCCAGCAGCGTGCCGGCATTGGCGTTGAGAAGGACGAGAAGCTGGGCCATGGGGAAAACCGGATTGGAGGAGCCACGGAATACTCCTCTGCAATCGCGGCAGAGCAAAGACGTTCCCTAGGGAAAGGCGCCGGGGGTGGAGACGGCTGGGATAAAGGTGAAGGCCGCCCCCGGGATCCGGGGCGGCCTCCGATGCTGTCGATTAGCCGCCGACGAGGTCGCGGCACAGCGCAACAATGCCGGCATCATAGGCGCGCGGCTCGGAGAGGACGCCCGTGCAGCGCGTCTTTTTCGCCGCCATGTCGGAGCGGTTGGCGTTGCCGCCCGTCGCCGCGCCGCCGCCACCGGCCGAGGGGCCGCCGGGAGTGCCCGGACCGCCCGGACCACCCGGACCACCGGGGCCACCCGGACCGCCCGGGCCACCGGGGCCGCCGCCGCCGATGCCGATATCGACACCCACCGCGGCGGTGGTCTCGCCGCCGACATCGACATCCGCATTGGCGCGCAGGCCGCGCGGGCCGCCGAGCGTGGTGCGGCTTGCCACATCCACGGCCTGCCGGCCGCCAATGGTGGCGCGGTTGGTGCTGTTCAGCCCCCGCGGCCCGAGCGCGTTCAGCCCGATATTGGCATCGGCCAGGCTGCGCGAGGCGGTGCGCCGGTCACCGAGCGTCGCGTCGGCATTGGCGTTGACGCCGCGCGGACCAAGCGCGCCGACGCGCGCGTCGGCGCCGAGTGGCCGCTGGCGCGACGTGCTGACCGCGACATCGGCATTGACGCCGCGCCGGCCCAGCACATTCGCGTTCACATCCGCGATGTTGCCGCTGGTGCTGCGGCCGAAGCCGAGCGGGCGCTGGCCGGGCTTGAGCAGTTGTATCTGCAGGCCGACCACATTGGCGGCGACCGGTGCACGCCCAGTAAGAGAGGTGGTCGCATCGCCTCGCTGATCCACCGCGCCGACGCCGCTCGTCGCCGCGCCGAGGCCGGAGCCGAGCCCGCTGACCGCACCGCCAAGGCCGCTCGTGGCGCCGGAGACGCCGCTGCCGATACCCGACACTGCGCGACCGGCGCCGCTCACCGCCCCGCCGACCGTGCCGCCCAGGCCGGTGCCGCCGCTGCTGGCGCTGGCGGCATCGCCGGCGCGGCTGACGCCGTCACCCACGCCCGACAGTGCGCCGCCGGCCGCCCGGCCGACACCCGAAACAGCGCCGCCGACGGAGCGGCCAACACCGGAGGCCGCCCGGCCCACCGAGCCGCCGAGCCCGCCGCTGCGACCGCTCGCGCTCCTGCTTCCGCCATCGCTTTTGCTGCGGCCGCTCGCGCTCTTGCCGCCGCCATCGCTCTTGCCCCCGGCTGATGAGCCGCCATCACGGCCGCCGCCCAGCCCGCCCAGGCGGGCATCGGCCGGGGCTGTCGCCATCACCAGGCAGGCCGCGAGCACGCCGGTGCTCAACAGGGCCAATCCATGTCGTGCCGTCTCGTTTCGCTTCATAACGCTCTCCCTGTTCCAGAAGGTGGCGTCATGGCGTTGAGCCCGGCGCCGCTAGAAAAAGGCGGCGTTTCGGGCAAAAGTTGCAGAGATGACGGCGCGTGAACGGCTGGAATCTGGCATTCCACAGACCACGTTGCCGTTGTCGGTATTTTGCGACCGGCGTTCGGTTTCCAAGTAATGCTGAAGCAAATACGTATCACTTACTTGTGAAGGTCGAGAAAGGCTTCGTCATAGGGCCGCCGGCGCCCGTCAGGTCGCGCGCGACCGTCCGGCCGCGGCCGCTCTTGCCGCAACGCGTTCCCGGCCGCGCCATGACCACGATGTGCGTCACCATTGACGGCGGCGGGCAGGCGGTGATGCTCGGCGCATCGCAACCGGATTCCCCCCATGCCGTTCTTCTCGTCGCTGCTGCCGCCCACGCTGACGCCGATCGTGCTGCTGTTCGCCTCGAACATCTTCATGACCTTCGCCTGGTATGGCCACCTCAAGCACAAATCCTCGCCGCTGCTCATCGCCATCTTGGCGAGCTGGGGCATCGCCTTTTTCGAATATTGCCTTGCGGTGCCGGCCAACCGCTATGGCTCCGCCGTCTATTCGACGGTCGAACTCAAGACCATGCAGGAGGTGATCACGCTGGTGGTGTTCGCCGGCTTCTCCGTGCTGTGGCTGAAGGAGCCGTTCCACTGGAACCACCTGATCGGCTTCGCCCTGATCGCGCTCGGGGCGTTCTTCATCTTCCAGAAATGGTCGTGAGCCTCAGTCGGCGGGGGCGACGCGCAGCAGGCGGCCATTCGAGGGATCGTCGGTAAGCAGCCACAGCGCGCCGTCCGGTCCCTGGCGCACATCGCGTATGCGGGCGTTGAGGTCGGTGAGCAGCACCTCCTCCTCGGTGACGTTGCCGCGCGCGGCGTCGAGCCGCAGCCGCACCAGCCGCGTGCCGGCGAGGCCGCCGGCAAACAGATCGCCCTTCCATTTCGGCATCAGCGTGCCGGTGTAGAAGGCGAGGCCGGAGGGAGCGAAGGACGGGTCCCAATATTTCACCGGCTGTTCCATCCCGGCCTTTTCCGTGCCTTCGCCAATGGCGGTGCCGGAATAGTCGCGGCCATAGGAGATGACCGGCCAACCGTAATTCTTGCCGGCTTCGGGGTGGTTCAGCTCGTCGCCGCCGCGCGCACCGTGCTCGATGGTCCAGAGCCGGCCGGTGGCGGGGTCGAGCGCCGCGCCCTGCACATTGCGGTGGCCATAGCTCCAGATTTCCGGCCGGGCGCCGTTCTTCTGGCGGAGGGGGTTGTCGGCCGGCACGTCGCCATTGCCGGCGATGCGGACGATCTTGCCGAGATGGTTGGACAGGTTCTGCGCCTGCTCGCGCTGGGAGTAGCGGTCGCCGAGGGTGACGAACAGCGTCCCGTCGCGGGCGAAGACGAGCCGCGCGCCGTAATGGTTGCTGCCGCCGGCGGCCGGAGACTGGCGGAAGATGACCTCGACATTCTCCAAGCGCGCATCGCCATTCTCTTCCATCAGCCGGCCGCGCGCCACCGAGGTGCCGGAGGCGCCCTCGCGCGGCTCGGCATAGGCGAGATAGACGAGTCGGCTACGGTCGAAATCCGGGGCCAGCGCGACATCGAGCAGACCACCCTGGCCACGCGCGAACACCGGCGGCACACCGGCGACGGGGGCGGAGACGGTGCCGCTCGGGCTGACGAGGCGCAGCGAGCCGGGACGCTCGGTCACCAGCATGCGGCCATCGGGAAGGAAAGCGAGACCCCAGGGGCTGCGCAGGCCGGCGGCGACGGTCTCGACGCTCAGCGGGCCGATGGAGGAGGGGGCCTCGATCGGCGCGCTTTCCGGTTGCTGTGCCTGCGCGGCGGTGGCGAGAATCAGTGCCGCCAGCAGGCCAGCGAAGGCGAAAGCGGTGCGACGCGACGCGAGGCGCCAGCAGAGGGAAGGATGAGGCACGGCGCGCTCCGGGGTTCGGTTGCGAGCCGTATGGTTAGAACACACGGCGCGGCAGGCCAATCGCCTGTCGCGCACGATGCCGTTAGGTCAGGGCGCCGACGCCGAACCTGCCCGGCGGGGGAGCTCAGCCACGGCCCCGCCGCGACTCCTGCGGGCTCGCCTCACCGGCGGCCTGCAGCGTGCTGCGCAGCATGAAGGTGGTGAGGCCGGAGAGGCCGACAAAGGCGGCCAGCAGCACCGCGCCGATGGCGAGGCGTTCATCCGAGGCGGTGCCCTGCACCAGTTCGAAGGCCGAGGCGCGCTGCAGGCCGAACAGGCACAGCACGGCGACGATGGCCACGGTCAGCGACAGGACGACGCCGGCTTCCAGCGCGGCGCGGCGCAGCCGGCGGCCGGCCGTATAGCGCTTGGTCGCCACGGTGCCGGTGTGCGGCAGGGCGGCGGGGAACTGGTTCGACATCGGATCGGTCATGGCGAACTCCCTTCAATCGGTCCGGGCGGGTGCCCTTGGCTGACGGTAAGTTCGTGCGGGAAGGCGGCCGGCCGGGGACGCCGGTTTGGGCGACCCGGTGCCATTTCGGGGCGATTTCAGGGCAAGCGGTTAAGCCCCGTTAACCTCTTGAAGAATCGGGGCGGGGCGCCAGTCGATCGCCACATGGCCGGGCTGCGCCTCGACCCGTTTCAGCCATTCGCGTACCGCCGGAAACGGGCGCAGGTCGAAATCGCCTTCATGCGCCAGATGGGTATGGGCGTAGAGGGCAATGTCGGCGACGCTGAGCGTGCCGTCGATGAAAAAGGGCCGGCGCCCGAGGTGGCGCTCCATTACGCCGAGGGCGGCATAGCCCTCCTCCAGCCAGCGGTCGATGTCGTGGGTGCGCAGGTCGCGCCCGCCGCGCACCAGCTTCAGCCAGAAACGCGCATGGCCGATGGAGGAATCGACGCTGTGCTGCTCGAAGAACATCCAGCGCAGCGCCTCCGCCCGGCCCAGCGGATCGTTCGGCAGAAGCGGCGTGCCGTCGGCGAGATAGAACAGGATGGCGTTTGATTCCGGCAGATAGCGCCCGCCCGGCAGTTCCAGCAGCGGCACCCGGCCTTCCGGGTTCTTCATCAGAAAGTCGGGGGTCCGGTTCTCCCCGCGCAGCAGGTCGACATCGATGAGGTCGAATGGCAGGCCGAGCCGGGCCAGCAGCAGCCGCACCTTGTAGGAGTTGCCGGAACTTTGCATGGCATGGAGCTTCAGCATGCAGGAATTCCCGGCAGAGAGGTCTGGTGGAAGGCCGCGTCAGGAAAACGCAGCGCGGGTGCCGCCCGCAGGTAGGGAATCGCTTGCCGGGGCGCAAGGGCTCGACTAGTTGTCGCGCGCAAAACCCTCAAGGGAGACCGGCCATGAGCCTGATATCCGCCGCCCTGAAGCGCATCAATCCCTCCCAGACCATCGCCATTTCCAACAAGGCGCGGGAGCTGAAAGCGGCCGGACGTGACGTGATCGCGCTCGCGGCCGGCGAGCCCGATTTCGAGACGCCCGACAACATCAAGGAAGCCGCCATCAAGGCGATCCGCGATGGCCAGACCCGTTACACCGCGGTGGACGGCATTCCCGAGCTGAAGGCGGCCATCGTCGCCAAGTTCAAGCGCGAGAACGGCCTCACCTACAAGCCGAGCCAGGTCACGGTCGGCACCGGCGGCAAGCAGGTGCTGTTCAACGCGCTCGTCGCCACCGTCGACGCCGGCGATGAGGTGATCATCCCGGCGCCGTACTGGGTCAGCTATCCCGATATCGTCCAGTTCTGCGGCGGCACGCCGGTGCCGGTCGAGACCAAGCTCGAAGACAATTTCAAGCTGAAGCCCGAGGCGCTGGAAGCGGCGATCACCCCGAAGACCAAGTGGCTGATCTTCAACTCGCCGTCCAACCCGACCGGCTCGGCCTATTCGCGCGAGGAGATGAAGGCGCTCACCGATGTGCTGGTGAAGCATCCGCATGTGTGGATCCTCACCGACGACATGTATGAGCACCTCGTCTATGACGACTTCGAGTTCGTCACCCCGGCGCAGGTCGAGCCCGCGCTTTACGACCGCACGCTGACCATGAACGGCGTCTCCAAGGCCTATTGCATGACCGGCTGGCGCATCGGCTACGCCGCCGGGCCGGAGGCGCTGATCAAGGCCATCGGCACGCTGCAGTCGCAGTCGACCTCCAACCCCAACTCCATCGCCCAGTGGGCGGCGGTCGAGGCGTTGAACGGGCCGCAGGACTTCATCGCCGCCAACAACAAGGTGTTCAAGGAGCGCCGCGACCTCGTGGTCTCCATGCTCAACCAGGCGTCGGGCCTCACCTGCCCGAAGCCGGAAGGCGCGTTCTACGTCTATCCCTCCTGCGCCGGGCTGATCGGCAAGTCGACGCCGGCCGGCAAGGTCATCGACACGGACGAGGCCTTCGCCTCCGAACTGCTGGAGGCCGAGGGCGTCGCGGTGGTGCATGGCTCGGCCTTCGGCCTCGGCCCGGCCTTCCGCATCTCCTACGCCACCTCGACCAAGGATCTGGAAGAGGCGTGCCTGCGAATCCAGCGCTTCTGCGGCTCGCTTCGTTGAGGTAAGAGGGTGCTGACCGGCCGGGCGGCGCGCCCCGGCCGGCAAGCGCCATAGGGCGGGGGCGCCGGTTCCCGAGAGCCGGCAGCGCGTCATCGTCAGGAGAATTGAATGTTCCGTACTGTTCTGTCGCGCGGCCTGCTCGCCACCGCGCTCGTTGCCGGCGCCGCCACCCTGGCCGCCGCGCCGGCCTCGGCCCAGACCAAGCGCGTTGAGGCTGGCTCGCTGGCCTGCACGGGTTCCAAGTCGGTGAGCTTCATCATCGGCTCCAAGCGCACGCTGGACTGCACCTTCACCACCGTGCGCGGCAAGAAGTTCGCTTATGAGGGCTCGATCCATCGCTGGGGCCTGGATATCGGCATCACCGGCCGCAACATCCTGCTGTGGACCGTGCTCGCTCCGTCCAAGGGCGTGCGCTCGACCGATCTCGACGGCACCTATGTCGGCGTGTCCGGCAGCGTGGCGCTCGGCGTCGGCGTGGCCGGCAACGTGCTGGTCGGCGGTTCCAACAAGACCATCGCCCTGCAGCCGATCAGCGTCGAAGGCCAGACCGGCGTGAACGTCGCGCTCGGCGTGGGTGATCTGCACCTCGTCTCCAAGTGAGCCACGTGTCCAAGTGATCCGGACGGCGCCGCGGCGCCGTCCAGAGACAGAAAAGCCCGGCGGCACCCCGCCGGGCTTTTTTCATATCCGCACGAGAAGTTGACGCGGCGGGTGAAATAAAGGGCGGGCTTCCGGCGTACTCTTCGCAGCATCCAAGAGGAGCCTGCCATGCACATACGCCGTCGCCGGTCCTGGGAACTGCCGGAGAGCGCGGTCACGCCGGAAGCCACCTATCTCTCGCGCCGCAATTTGCTGGGCGCCGGGGTGGGGCTGCTCGGCGTCGCCGGCCTGTCCGCCGCGCTCGCGCCTTTCGCCGACGCTGCCCCGGCCCCGGGCGATCCCGCCAACGACCCCACGCGCGACCTTTACCCCGCGAAGAAGAACACCGCCTTCACGGCCGGTGACCGGCCGATCACGCCGGAGGAGATTTCCGGCAATTACAACAATTTCTACGAGTTCGGCTCGGAGCGTTCCGCCTACCAGATCGCCGATGTGGCCGCGCGCATGCCGCGCCGGCCGTGGACGGTGAAGATCGACGGGCTGGTGGAGCAGCCGCGCGAGGTCGGGATCGACGATCTCATCCGTGCCATGGCGCTGGAAGAGCGCATCTATCGTCACCGCTGCGTCGAGGCCTGGTCGATGACGGTGCCTTGGACGGGCTTCCCGGTGAAGGACCTCGTGGCCTATGCCAAGCCGCTCTCCGGCGCCAAATATGTGCGCTTCGAGACCTTCATGAACCCGGAAGTGGCGCTCGGCCAGCGGCGCTTCATCTACCCCTGGCCCTATATTGACGGGCTGACGATGGCGGAGGCGAACAACGACCTCGCCTTCCTCGTCACTGGCATTTACGGCAAGCCGGCACCCAACCAGTATGGCGCGCCGCTGCGGCTCGCCCTGCCGTGGAAATACGGCTTCAAGTCGGTGAAGTCGATCGTGCGCATCTCCTTCGTCGCGGAGCGGCCGGTGGGGCTGTGGGAGCAGGTGCAGGGCCGGGAATATGGCTTCTGGGCCAATGTGAACCCGGAGGTCCCGCATCCGCGCTGGAGCCAGGCCTCCGAGCGCGACATCGGCACCGGCGAGCGCCGGCCGACGCTGCTCTATAACGGCTATGGCGAGCAGGTCGCGGGTCTCTACAAGGGAATGTCGGGCGAGAAGCTGTTCATGTGAGGCGCTGCGGCACGCCTCCGTCCGAAAGAAAAATGGCCGGGTCCCAAAAGGGCCCGGCCAAAGTTTTCGCTGCCGAAGCAGCGAACCTTCCAGAGGGGAACAGCCGAAACGCAAGGCGCCTCGGCGTCTGGTGCTGTTATGCTCATATCGCGGGCATTCTGCAATAATGTATGCCTGCATGGCAGGCATGCGTAATTGCATCGGGCGTTTCTTAACGCTGTCACTGCCTGCGAATTGGGCGGGCGCATTACCTCCGTGAGTCGTTTCGCCTGTCTCAAAAGGGCGGAGCCGCGTATATTTGCGACCTATCCGCCGCAGAGCGGGATGTTTCAGGGAGCAGTGCCATGCCGGTTTCCCATCGTGCCCCGCGTCTGCCGATCGCCCTTTTGGCGCTCGCTGCCGTGTCGCTCGCCGCGCCCACCTCCCGCGCCGCTGCGCCGGAATTGGTGGCGGTGGCCGATATCGGCTTCACCGATTCGTCCGGAGAGCCCGCCGACCAGCGCGGCGCGCATGAGACGCGGCGGATCGCGCTGACGCAGGAGGTGCGCGGCGGCGTTGGGCAGGACGGCAAGCTGCGCAGCCTGCCGCTCGGCTGCGACGGGGCCTGCCGGCTCGATGCGCAAGGGGTGGAGGCGCTGCGCCAGCGGGCGAAGGCGGAAGGCGCGCGCTTTCTGCTGGTGGGCAGCGTGCACAAGATGAGCACGCTTGTGCTGTCGATGCGGGTGGCGGTGCTGGATGCCGCGACCGGCAAGCTGCTGTTCGAGCGGCTGCTCAGCTTTCGCGGCGATAATGACGCGGGCTGGCAGCATGCGGGCGACTATGTCGCCCGCGAGGTGGCGCAGGCCCTGCCGCCGGCGTGAGGTCGGCAAGGAGCGCGCTCACGCGCGCTCAGAAGCTCCAGCGCTGCGCCTTGGCGACCAGGAAGTCGCGGAACACCTGGATGCGCGCCACCGAGCGCATTTCCTGGGGGTAGACGAAATAGGCTTCCAGCGTCGGCGTGGTCCGCTCGGGGAAGAGCTGCACCAGCGTGGCGGAATCCTCCAGCAGATAATCCGGCACGATGCCGATGCCGACGCCGCGTTCCACCGCACGCTTGAGGCCGAGCACATTGTTGACCGAGAGCGAGGGCACGCGGCCTTCCTGATCGTCTTCCAGCCCGGCCCGTTCCAGCCAGTTCAGCCCCTGGAAATAGGAGGGGATCGGCCCGCCGAGCAGGATGATGCGGTGCTTGTCCTTGTCGAGCTCGTCGAGCGAGCGCGGATGGCCGTTGCGCTTGAGATATTCCGCCGAGGCGAAGGCGTGGAAATGCACGGTGAACAGCTTGCGCTGGATCAGGTCCGGCTGCACCGGCTGGCGCAGGCGAATGGCCACGTCCGCCTCGCGCATAGCGAGGTCGAGCTCGTCATCGGTGAGGATGAGGGTGATGCGGATATCGGGGTAGAGTTCGAGGAACTCGCCGATCCGCGCGGTCAGCCAATGGGTGCCGAGGCCCATGGTGGTGGTGACCCGCAACTCGCCATTCGGCTTCTCGCGCGAATCCGTCAGCTTGGCCCGCGCCGCTTCCAGCTTCATGAACACTTCATGCGCGGTGCGGTAGAGCAGGTCGCCCTGTTCGGTCAGGATCAGCCCGCGCGCATGGCGGTGGAACAGCGGGATGTTGAGTTCCTGTTCCAGCGCCGAGACCTGCCGGCTCACCGCCGATTGCGACAGGCCGAGCGCTTCACCCGCATGGGTGAACGAACCCGCTTCAGCCGCGACGTGGAACACTTTCAGCTTGTCCCAGTCCATGTCACGGGCGCGATTGGCCTTGTTGTCCATCCGACGGGTGCCCTCGTTCATTCGGCGGCTTGGGCGAGCGGCTCGCGAGCGGCGAGGAAGCGCTCGGCTTCCAGCGCTGCCATGCAGCCCATGCCGGCGGCGGTTACCGCCTGGCGAAAAATGTCGTCGGCGACATCGCCGGCGGCGAACACGCCTTCCACCGAAGTCTGGGTGGAGTGCGGGGCCGTCCAGACATAGCCGCTGGGCTTCAGCGTCAGCTGGCCCTGTACGAGATCGGTCGCCGGGGCGTGGCCGATGGCGATGAACACGCCGTCGGCCCGTCGCTCGGACAGCGCGCCGGTGATCACGTCCTTCAGCACCACGTCGGTGACGTGGGGCGGTTCCTGCTCGCCCTTCACCTCATGCAGGGCGGCGTTCCACACCACCTCCACCTTGGGATGGGCGAACAGGCGCTCCTGCAGGATCTTCTCGGCGCGGAAGCTGTCGCGCCGGTGCACCACCGTGACCTTGGAGGCGAAATTGGTCAGGAACAGCGCTTCCTCGACCGCTGTGTTGCCGCCGCCGATCACCATCACTTCCTTGCCGCGATAGAAGAAGCCGTCGCAGGTGGCGCAGGCGGAAACGCCGTGGCCGCGATAGGCCTGCTCGGAATCGAGATCGAGCCAGCGGGCCTGCGCGCCGGTCGCGAGGATGACGGTCTCGGCGATCCACACCCCGGAATCGGTCTCGGCGCGGAACGGGCGGGAGGAGAGGTCGAGCCGCGTCACCAGATCATTGACGATGCGGGTGCCCATCTTCTCGGCCTGCACCTGCATCTGCTCCATCAGCCACGGGCCCTGGATCGGATCGGCGAAGCCGGGATAGTTCTCCACATCGGTGGTGATGGTCAGCTGCCCGCCGGGCTGGATGCCCTGGATCAGCACCGGCTCCAGCATCGCGCGTGCGGCATAGACGGCGGCGGTATAGCCCGCCGGGCCCGATCCGATGATCAGGACCTTGACGTGGTTGGCCGGGCGGGCGGAAGAGGCCGACATGGCAGGCTCACTAAAGTTGCGGCAGGGGGAAAGCGCGGCAGGGAACGCGGCCCACACATGAGCGCCGTGCACGGGCCGCTGCGTTAGCCATGCGAAAATGTAGGAGCTGACCTTGGCAACCGCAAGGCAGGGGGGTGCTATCCATTAGTTTTCCAGAAGGAAGATTGCGCGGGGCTCGCGCGCAAGATAATTGCTCTGGCCGGCGGCGGCACTCGCGTCGCGGCCAAGGGCGCCCCCACCGGCCGCCGCACACGGAGACACCCCCTTGGTTCGCCGCATCGACGCGATCGACTGGAACATCCTTCGCGAGCTTCAGGGCGATGGCCGCATCACCAATGTGGAGCTGTCCCAGCGGGTCGGCATTTCCGCTCCGCCCTGCCTGCGCCGCGTGCGCGCGCTGGAAGAGGAAGGCATCATCAAGGGCTACCGGGCGCTGCTCGACGAGAAGAAGCTCGGCTTCGACCTGATGGCCTTCGCCATGGTGCACCTGATCAGCCAGGCCGAGGCCGACCTCTCAGCCTTCGCCGCGCAGGTCGAGCGCTGGCCGCTGGTGCGGGCGTGCTGGATGCTGTCCGGCGAGACCGATTTCATTCTGCTCTGCGTCGCGCCGGACCTGCGGACGTTCCAGAACTTCGTGCTGGAACTGACCGGGGCGCCGAATGTGCGCAATGTGAAGACCGCGCTGACGCTGCAGCAGTCGAAGGACGCCGCGGTGGTGCCCATGGAAGGGAATGTCCCTTGATCGTCGCCACCGCCACCGACACGGCCTATGTCGAGCTGACCGCCGTTCTCCTGGCCTCGATCGCCGACCGGGCCGGCGACGCGGTGAGCGCCGTCTGGGTGTTCTGCGACCGCGTGTCGGACGAGGACAAGCGGCGGATGGCCGCCAGCTATGGCAGGCCGGACCTGCATTTCCTCGATATTGACGACGACATGGTCCGGCATTTCGCCACCGGGCCGGTGAACAACCACCTCTCGCGCACCGCCTATGCCCGCATCCTCATGCCGCTGACGCTGGCCGAGGCGACGGGGCGTCTGCTCTATGTCGATTGCGACACGCTGATCGCCGCGCCGCTGGCGCCGCTGGCCACCCTGCCGATGCAGGGTTTCGCGGTGGCGGCGGTGGACGATGTCGCCCGGCTGGTGCCGCAGCGCCACATCACCCGCAACCGCGCCATCGGCCTGCCGGACGAGATGCGCTATTTCAACAGCGGCGTGCTGCTGATCGATCTCGACGCTTGGCGGCGGGAGCGCGTGACCGAACGTACGCTCGAATTCATCGCCTCGCGGCCATCGCTGCCGATGATGGACCAGGACGCGCTCAACGGCGCGCTGCGCGGGGAATGGCTGCCGCTCGACGAGAGCTGGAACATGCACCACCGGCTGGAGAAGGGCGTCTACAAGGCCGATCCCGCCGTGTGGGAAGGCGCCCGCATCGTCCACTTCATCGGCCAGGTGAAGCCCAACTACACCGACTGCAATCACCCGCGGCGCGACCTGTTCATGGCCTATCGCGCCCGCACGCCCTTTGCCAATGCGCCGCTGAAGACCAAGCTCGGCCGCAAGGTGGAGAAGCGCGCGCGCAAGCTGCGGCGGTTCTTCGGCAAGCTCAAGCGTCGCCTTTTCGGAGCCTAGGGATGGCACACAGCCTCGTCGACGAATATGCGAAGCTCCACGCCCGCCACCGCTACGGCGCCACGGCGCGGCATGCGCTGGCGGACATGCTGCCGCACATCATGGCGCTGAAACCCGCCTCGCTGATCGATTTCGGCTGCGGGCAGAGCAACCTCGCCTTTCTCATCGCCGCCAAGGCGGGGATCGGCGAGATCCACCGCTATGACCCCGCCATTCCCGCCATTTCCACCCTGCCGAACAAGCGGGTGGAACTGGCGGTGAATGTCGATGTGATGGAGCACATACCGGACGAGGAAATCGACGCCGTGCTGGCCTCCATCGCCGCGACCGCAAGGCAGGCCCTGTTCGTCATCGATACCGGCCCGGCCAAGATGCTGCTGTCCGACGGGCGCAACGCCCATGTGTCGCAGCACGGCGCGGCGTGGTGGCTGGCGCGGCTAAAGCCGCATTTCCCCACCATTCGCGAAATGCCGATCCACCGCCGCGCCCGTATCGCCTTCAAGACCTGGGACGGCGAGGTGAGGGGGCTCACCGGCCTTGCGGTGCGGGCGCGCGAGCGGGTGATCTACCGCACGCAGAAGCTGACGCGCACCGCGCATCGCAAGCTGTTCGGCACCAAGCCGCGCGGGGGCGCCCGGTGAAGCTGCTGGTCCTGCGCGACAAGAAGCCGGGTCATTTCAACCAGGCGGAAGGTGTCGCGCTGGCCATCGGGCGGCTCGCGCCCACCGAGGTGACGCGGCTCGACATCCGCCCCACCTGGTTCGCGCATGACGATGTGCGCAAATTCGTCATGCGCCGCTATGGCCGCGACGCCGGCAGATGGCTGCGCTCCATGTATGCCATTGAAGCGTCGAACCTGGAAAAGCCGGATGTCCTCGTCGGTTCCGGCCGGCCGACCATCGCCGCCGGCATTCTGCTGAGCCGGTTCTTCGGCGGCGTGCCCTTCGTCTATTCCGGCGGCATTGGCGGCTATGACACCCGCGAGGTCAGCCTGATGATCGTCGCCTCGCCGCGCGCCGCCGGCAATCCGCGTTCCGCCTGGGCGCCGATCCCCTCCATCGTCGATCCCGCCGACTATCCCACCCCGCGCCGGCTTTCGACGCTTGCCGACCTGAAGGGCGCGGAGATCGCGCTGCTGGTCGGCGGCACCGCCTATCGCAAGGAATGGCCCGAGGGCGAGTGGGACGCGCTGCTGCGCCTTGTGCGCGACGTGGCGTGCGAGTATGGCGTGCGCTGGCGGGTGACCACCTCGCGCCGCACGCCGGACGAGGTCGGCGTGCGCCTCGCGGCACTGGCGGGGGAGGGCGTTCTGGCCGAGTTCATCGACTACCGCACCGCCGGGCCGGGCTCGGTGCGGGCGCTGTTCGGTGCCGATGCGGTGGCGGTGACGGAAGATTCCATGAGCATGCTGGTGGAAGGGCTCACGGCGCAGCGGCCGGTGATCGGCCTGCGCTCGGCCAAGGTGCATGACGGCTATGCCAGCGAGGCGATTTCCGCTTGGGCGGCGAAGAGTTGGGCCGCGCCGTCTTTCGCGCCGAGCCTCGCCATCCTGCCGCTCGGCACGGTGAAGGCGGACCAGTTCGCCCGCACGCTGGTCTCGCTGGAACCGCCGACGCTCGATGTGCGCGGCGCGATCGCCGCCATCATCGCCCCGGTGCTCGGGCTGGCTCAGAACCGCGACCAGACCTCGTCATAGACGGCATTGATCCGCCGCGCCTCGGTCTCGATCGAGTGGTTGTCGACGACATGGCGGCGGGATGCCTCGGCCATCTCTGCGCGGCTGGTGTCGTCCCGCTGCACGAAGGCGCATACCGCCTCGGCCATGGCGGCGACATCGCCGGGCGGGATGATGGCGCCGGTGCGGCCTTCCACCACCAGCTCCTCGAAGGCGCCGACGCGGGTGGCGACGACCGGCACGGCGCAGGCCATCGCTTCCAGCGGGGTGACGCCAAAACCTTCCCAGCGCTGGGGCGCGACATAGAGGTCGAGCGCGCGGTACCAGCGGGCGATGTCCGAGGTGGCGACCTCGCCGGGGAAGAGGATGCGCTCCGTGAGGCCGGCCTTCTCCACCTTGGCGCGTTGCTCGGCGAAGAAGGCGGTATGCGCGGCCGTTGCCCGCCCCAGCACCACGCCGCCCCAGCCGGGATGGTCGGGCAGCACGCGGATCAGCGCGTCGACGAACACGTCGGTGCCCTTCTGCGCGCGGATGCGGCCGAAGCAGCCGATCATGTTGAGGTTCTCAGGCAGGCCCACCGCGCGCCGTGCCGCCGCCTTGTCGGGCGCGGGGGCGAAGCTGCCCATGTCGATGCCGTGGTGGATGACGGTCGAGGGCCGCTTGAGATAGTCGGCGGTCTTGGCCGACGTCGAGATCACCGCGTCCATGCGGGCGATGAGGAAGCGGCTCCAGCGCGTGTGCCGGCGCTGCGAGGCGGAGGTGAAGACAAGCGCCAGCCGCATCCGCAGCACATCGCGCAGCACCACGCCGCCGAGCATTTCGACATTGCGGCGGGCGTGCCAGATGCGACAGGGCCGGCGCGCCGGCCGGCCCCAGAAGTGCCGGAACATGCCGAGGCCGATGCGCGGCACATGCGCCGCGAGGCCCGGGCCGAAGGCCGCGATGGGAACCTCGCGCGCCTGATAGGGCAGGACGCGCTCAAGGGTGGAGGTGACACCGGAGAGGCGGCGCTTGAAATTCGGCGCCACGACTTCGAGCCGTGCCGGTTCGATCGCCGCCTTCTCCGTCATGTCAGGCCTTGTCCGCGATCAGGCGAAGCGGACGGCGGCGATCTCGTAGGAGCGGGCGCCCTTGGGCGTCACCACTTCCACCGACGTGCCGAGCTTCTTGCCGATCAGCGCACGGGCCATGGGCGAGGAAATGGAGATGCGCCCGGCCTTGGCGTCGGCTTCCATGTCGCCGACGATCTGCCACACGCGCTCTTCCTCGGTGTCCTCGTCAATGAGCTTGACCGTGGCGCCGAACATCACCGTGTCGCCGGTGAGCTTGGCGACATCGATGATCTCGGCGCGCGACAGCTTGTCTTCCAGCTCGGCGATGCGGCCCTCATTGAGCGCCTGCTGCTCCTTGGCGGCGTGGTACTCCGCATTCTCGGACAGGTCGCCATGGGCGCGCGCTTCCGAGATCGCCTCGATGATGCGGGGACGATCCACCTGCTGGCGGCGCTTGAGTTCTTCTTCCAGCGCGGCGTGGCCGCCGGCGGTCATCGGAATCTTGTCCATTGGTCTGTTCTTGACCTCCCAAAAGCAAAGGAAGCCCCCGCGGGTGCTCCATCGGGGCCATCTGCCTCAATGAAACGCCCGCGCGGGCTTGGTCCGGTCTGCCGTGAACCCGAGGCGCCGCGAGGCGCCATCGGGCCCGGTCCGGGTTAGAAGTAGTCCTGCAGGGCGCGCACTTCCAGATCGCCGCCAATATAGGCCTTGATTCCGCGCGCCGCCGCGATCGCTCCCGATAGCGTGGTGTAGTACGGCACTTTATGCAAGAGGGCCGCGCGGCGCAGCGAACGCGAGTCCGCGAGCGCCTGCGCGCCCTCGGTCGTGTTGAACACGAGCTGCACCCCGCCATTCTTGATGGAATCGACGATATGCGGCCGTCCTTCCAGCACCTTGTTGATCTTGGTGCTGGGCACGCCGTTTTCCGCGAGGAAGCGCTGTGTGCCTGACGTGGCGATCACCTTGAAGCCGAGCGAGACCAGAAGCCGCGCCGTATCGAGGATGCGCGCCTTGTCGGCCTCGCGCACGGAGATGAACACCGTGCCCGAGGTCGGCACCTTGGTGCCGCCGCCAAGCTGGCTCTTGGCGAAGGCGACGGCGAAGGAGCGGTCGAGCCCCATCACCTCGCCGGTGGAGCGCATTTCCGGGCCGAGCACCGTGTCGACGCCTGGGAAGCGGGCGAAGGGGAACACCGCCTCCTTCACCGCCACATGGTCGCCGGCGAAGGGCTTGAGACCGAAGGAGGCGAGCGCCTCGCCGGCCATGACGCGGGCCGCGATCTTGGCGATGGGCTGGCCCACCACCTTGGCGACGAAAGGCACGGTGCGCGAGGCGCGCGGGTTGACCTCCAGCACGAAGATCTTGCCGTCCTTGATGGCGTACTGAACGTTCATCAGGCCGCCGACCTCAAGCGCCAGCGCCATCTTGCGGGTCTGGGCTTCCAGCTCCGCGATGGTCTCGGCGCTGAGCGAATAGGGCGGCAGCGAGCAGGCCGAGTCGCCGGAATGGATGCCGGCTTCCTCGATATGCTCCATGATTCCGCAGATGAAGGTGTCCTTGCCGTCGGCGAGGCAGTCGACATCCACCTCAATGGCGTCGGAGAGGTAGCGGTCGAACAGCAGCGGGTTCTTGCCCAGCAGCGTGTTGATCTGCCCGGTCTTGTCGTTGGGGTAGCGCGCCTTGATGTCGTTCGGCACCAGCCCCGGCAGCGTCTCCAGGAGGTAGTCGCCGAGCTGGCTCTCCTCATGGATGATCTGCATCGCCCGCCCGCCCAGCACATAGGAGGGGCGCACGACGAGGGGGTAGCCGAGCTCGGCCGTCACCAGCCGGGCCTGCTCCACGGAATAGGCGATGCCGTTGGCCGGCTGGCGCAGCTTCAGCTTGTCGAGCAGGCTCTTGAAGCGGTCGCGGTCCTCGGCGAGGTCGATCGCTTCCGGCGAGGTGCCGAGGATCGGAATCTCCGCCTCTTCCAGCGCGCGGGCGAGCTTGAGAGGGGTCTGGCCGCCGAACTGCACGATGACGCCGTGCAGCGTGCCGGCGGAGCGCTCGCGCTCCAGGATCTCGATCACGTCTTCCGCGGTCAGCGGCTCGAAATAGAGCCGGTCGGAGGTGTCGTAGTCGGTCGACACGGTCTCCGGGTTGCAGTTGACCATGATGGTCTCATAGCCCGCATCCTTCAGCGCGAAGGCGGCGTGGCAGCAGCAATAGTCGAACTCGATGCCCTGGCCGATGCGGTTCGGCCCGCCGCCGAGAATGGCGACCTTCTTGGCGTTCGAGGGTCGCGACTCGTCGGCCGGGACGCCGGCGAAGGGCATCTCGTAGGACGAGTACATATAGGCGGTGGGCGCGGCGAATTCGGCGGCGCAGGTGTCGATGCGCTTATAGACCGGGCGCACATCGAGCGCCCGGCGGCGTGCCGACACCTCGGCCTCGGTAAGGCGGGCGAGGCCGGCGAGGCGCGAATCCGAGAAGCCCATGGCCTTGAGCCGGCGGAAGGCGCCCGCCGTCTTTGGCAGCCCGTGCGCGCGCACCTTGGCCTCGGTGTCGACGATCTCGCGGATCTGTTCGAGGAACCACGGGTCGATCTTGCAGCCGGCATGGATGGCGGCGTCGTCGAGGCCGAGGCGCATGGCCTGCGCCACCTTGAGCAGCCGGTCCGGGGTCGGGGTGCCGAGCGCGGCGCGCACCGCGTTCTTGTCGTCGCCGAGGCCAAGGCCCTCGATCTCGATCTCGTCGAGCCCGGTGAGGCCGGTTTCCAGCGAGCGCAGCGCCTTCTGCAGCGATTCCTGGAAGGTGCGGCCGATCGCCATCGCCTCGCCGACCGACTTCATCGAGGTGGTCAGGGTCGGCTCGGCGCCGGGGAACTTCTCGAAGGCGAAGCGCGGAATCTTGGTGACGACATAGTCGATGGTCGGCTCGAACGAGGCCGGGGTGGCGCCGCCGGTGATGTCGTTGGCGATCTCGTCCAGCGTGTAGCCGACGGCGAGGCGCGCGGCGACCTTGGCGATGGGGAAGCCCGTCGCCTTGGAGGCCAGCGCCGATGAGCGCGAGACGCGCGGATTCATCTCGATGACGATCATCCGGCCGGTTTCCGGATCGATCGCGAACTGCACGTTCGAGCCGCCGGTCTCGACGCCGATCTCGCGCAGCACGGCGAGCGAGGCGTCGCGCATGCGCTGATATTCCTTGTCGGTCAGCGTCAGCGCCGGGGCGACGGTGATGGAGTCGCCGGTATGGACGCCCATCGGGTCGATATTCTCGATGGAGCAGACGATGATGCAGTTGTCCGCCTTGTCGCGGACGACCTCCATCTCATACTCCTTCCAGCCCAGCACGCTCTCTTCCACCAGCACTTCATTCGTGGGGGAGGCGTCGATGCCGCGCTCGATGATCTCGATATATTCCGACTTGTTGTAGGCGATGCCGCCGCCGAGCCCGCCCATGGTGAAGCTCGGGCGGATGATGGCCGGCAGGCCGACTTCTTCCAGCGCTTCCAGCGCCTGCGGCAGGGTCTTGATCTGGCGCGAGCGCGGCGTGTCGAGACCGATCTTGGTCATCGCGTCGCGGAACAACTCGCGATCCTCGGCCTTGTCGATGGCCTCGGCGGTGGCGCCGATCATCTCGACATCATATTCGTCGAGCACGCCCATCTTGCGCAGCGACAGCGCGCAGTTCAGCGCGGTCTGGCCGCCCATGGTCGGCAGCAGGGCGAAGCCGCCGGAGATCGCGTGGCGTTCCTTGGCGATGATCTTGGCGACGATCTCCGGGGTGATCGGCTCGATATAGGTGGCGTCGGCCAGATCCGGGTCCGTCATGATCGTCGCCGGATTGGAGTTGACCAGCACGACGCGATAGCCCTCGGCCTTCAGCGTCTTGCACGCCTGGGTGCCGGAGTAATCGAACTCGCAGGCCTGCCCGATGACAATGGGGCCGGCGCCGATGATGAGGATGGTGGAGATATCTGTGCGTTTCGGCATCGGATCCCGTGCGGCTCGCGCATTGGTCCGGGCGCACGAAAAAGGACGCGTTGTGCGACGCGTCCTTGGGCGGACCCGGATTGAACTTTCTGGGCGAGGTCACGCCCCGCAATTGGGGGCTTCCCTTAAACCAGATTCCCTCGGGGGGGAAGAGTTGAGTCGGAAGGTAGCCCTGCGCGCCGCGCGCGGCTCTCATCCCTTCCACAGACGCGTGAGCGGCCCCTGCGTCCCCTCGACCGGATCGCCGGCCGGCAGGGGCACCTGCGCAACAGCATCGCGCGCGCGGCCGAGCGCGGCGGCGTCGGGCTTTTCGATCGCGTAATCCTGCCCCGGCGGGTAGGCGCCGACGATCACGAGATCGGGGCTGGCGGAAATCCGCTTATGGCCGGTGCCGGCGGGCAGCACCAGCACATCGCCGGCCGTCAGCTCCAGTTCCGCCCCTCTTTCGCCGCCAATGAGAAGACGCGCCGATCCGCGGGCGAGGGCCAGAGTCTCATGCGCGGTGGAATGAAAGTGGTGGAAGTCGAACACGCCGTCCCGCCAGCGGCAGTCCCAGCCATTGGCGGTGAGGCGCCGCTCGATCTCGTCGGCATTGGCGGGCAGGGCGGCGCGATAGATCAGGACCGGAAGCGTCGGATTGTTCGGCACGCCGCCGGAAGGCGGGAACAGGCGGGCTTCGGGGACGGTCATGGCGTTCTCCGGTCTGGCCAGGCTCAACCGCCTGCCGCGCCACCCGGTTCCCCGCTCACGCCGCCTCCGCCAGCGCCTTCGCCGCCGCGAGATCGGCGACGAAGGCGGAATAAGCCTCGCGGCGCGCAGCCTCCTCCGGCAGGCGCAGCAAATAGGAGGGGTGGAAGGTGAGATAGCCTTCATGCGCGCCCAACCGGTGGGGGCCGCGCTCGCGCGTCACCGCCAGCGCCGTGCCGGTCAGCGCCAGCGCCGCCGTGCCGCCGAGCGCGACGACGAGGCGCGGGCGGACGAAATCCAGCTCCTTCTCCAGCCACCAGCGATAGTGCTTCACCTCGCCGGCGGTCGGCTTCTGGTGCAGGCGGCGCGTGCCGCGTGGCACGAATTTGAAGTGCTTCACCGCATTGGTGAGATAGACCGCGTCGCGGCTGAGCCCCGCCTCGGCCATCGCCTTCATCAGCAATTGCCCGGCCGGGCCGACAAAGGGGCGCCCTTCCTCGTCCTCCTGGTCGCCCGGTTGCTCGCCCACCAAAGCGAGCCGCGGGTGGAGCGGCCCTTCGCCGAGCACGGCACGGGTGCCGCCGGCGACGAAAGCGGGCGAGGCGGTGATGAGGGCGTTCAATGCCTCAAGGCTGCTTGGCGCCTGCTGCGCCATCGCCGCCACCGCCCTTTGCGGGTCGCGCTTGCGCGGCGCGGCGGCCTCGCGCGCCAGCATCTCGGCGACGCGGGCGGGGGCGCTCTCAAGAAGGCCGGGGATCAGCCGCGCTTCCGGGAGATTCGGCCAGTATTTCTTCGGCATCTCGGTCCTCATCATCGACGGGTTGGCGCGAGCCGGGTTGAAGGCGCTGGCGTAATAGGCGAGCCAGCCTTCCTCGAAGCCGTCGCCCTCCGGCAGAGTGGGACGGCTTGCGGGCGGGCCGAAGGCGAGCGTGTGGTCTTTCCAGCCGACCGTGCCGTGCGGCGTGAGAATCGCCCAGTCCATGGCGGGAAAGCGGGTGCGGAAGAACGGCGCGGCGGCCTCCAGAATGAAATGCTCCGGCTCAAACCAGGCGAGGTAGCGCTCGCGCCCGTTCTCCGTGCCCAGCGCCTTGAAGCGCACGAAGGCGTGCATCTTGTGAATGTCGCGGCGCACCGCCTTCGCCATCCGCCCGAGACGATGCACCAGCGGGTCGGCCGGGTTGTCGGCCAGCTGCCGCTCGCCCTGCGTCACGCGCCAGATCAGCGCGTAGAGCAGGGCGAAGCGCGCGGGATCGCGGTGGCAGAGCACGAGATCGGCCAGCGTCGCGACGGCGCGTGGCAGGGAGAGGGCCGGCGCGCCGCCGGACGCCATTCCCGGCGCCTCGGCTGGCGTGATCGCCGGCCCAGGGGTGCCGAACAGGTCGGTGCCGCCGGCCTCCATGGCCGGCTCGCCCGGCCCCGCCATCCGCCACACCACGTGCGCCGGCGGCACCTCTGCCACCACCAGCGCCCGCACGGCCGCACGGAATCCGGCGCGGTCGGCGCCGAAGCGCAGCGCCACCTCGCGAATGTCGCCCGGCGTGCCGCGCGCCGCCGCCACGCTCACGCGAACAGCTCCAGCTGGCGCGCCGGCGCGGCGAGGCGGGCGCGCAGATCGGCGCGGTCGGTGAGTTTGAGCGGGTGATGGTCGGCGGTGATGAGGAAGGCGCGCGCCCGTCTCACGCCCGTACTGACGCGCGCGATATCGTCGAGCGTCAGCCTTGTCTGGCGCCGGGCGCGGAGGATGCGCTCCACCGCGCGGGCGCCGAGACCGGGCACGCGCAGCAGCGCCTCGCGGTCGGCGGCGTTCACATCCACCGGAAACTGCTCGCGGTGCTTCAGCGCCCAGGCGAGTTTGGGGTCGATGTCGAGATCGAGCATGCCGCCCGCACCGCCCGCGGCGATCTCGTCGACGGAGAAGCCGTAGAAGCGCAGCAGCCAGTCCGCCTGGTAGAGCCGGTGCTCGCGGCGGAGCGGCGCGGCCTTCACCGGCAGAACGCGGCTGGCCTCGGGAATGGCGCTGAAGGCGGAGTAATAGACGCGCTTGAGGCCATAGCCGCCATAGAGGCCGGCGCTGGTCTCCAGCACCGCCGCATCGGTGGTGGCGTCGGCGCCGATGATCATCTGCGTGCTCTGGCCGGCGGGAGCGAAGCGGCGCTTTTCCGCGCGCGCCTCGGTGATGCGCTCCTGCATCTGGCCCATCGTCGCCTTGATGCCGGGCGCGTCCTTTTCCGGCGCCAGCGCCTTCAGGCTGATGTCGGAGGCGAGTTCGACATTGACCGAGAGCCGGTCCGCCCACAGCCCGGCCTGCTCCACCAGCCAGGGGCTGGCCTCGGGAATGGCCTTGAGGTGGATATAGCCGGCGAATCCATGGTCCTGCCGCAGCCGGCGGGCGACGAGCATCATCTGCTCCATCGTGTAATCGGGCGAGCGGATGATGCCGGAGGAGAGGAACAGGCCCTCTATGTAATTGCGCTTGTAGAAGCCGAGCGTGATCGCCACCACTTCCTCGACGCTGAACCGCGCCCGCCGCACATTGGAGGAGCGCCGGTTGATGCAATAGGCGCAGTCGAACAGGCAGTAATTGGTCAGAAGGATTTTCAGCAGCGACACGCAGCGCCCGTCCGGCGTGTAGGAATGGCAGATGCCCATGCCGGTGGTCGAGCCGATGCCGTCCTTCTCCGCCTTGCGCCCGCGCGCGCCCGAAGAGGCGCAGGAGGCATCGTATTTCGCGGCGTCGGCGAGGATGCCGAGCTTGGTCTTCAGAGTGTCATCCACGTGGAATTCCTCCCACGTTCACTTTATGTTCCCTGTTTGATCGTATCAACCCACCAAAAATACCGTCGGCTGTTCCGCCCCGCCGGAACGGGGCGGCGCGCTTGGGCGAGCGGGCTCACTTCGCCTTTTTGAACAGACCGCAGGACACCGCGTTCCAGGTCGGCAGCGCGTCGACCCAGCACAGTTCGAGCTTGTCGTCGACAAGGCGGCCCTGCACTGTCCCGCTGTCACCGGACATCAGGATTTCGCGGTTGTCGAAGCGGATGACGCCGACCAGCGCTTCGCTCTTGCCCTGCGGCCCGGTGGCGTGGCCGTGGAAGGCGCGGCCTTCCTGCGCGTCGATGGTGTAGACGAAGGCCTGGGCGGGCGTGCCGAAGGTCGGCTTGGGCAGGTCGTCGAAATATTTGTTGCTGGTGCCGACGCGGGCGGCGGCGAAGTCCTCGTCGGCGAGCTGCCAGGTGCCGGTGAGGTTGGGCGGGCTGTCGGCGCGGGCCGCGCCCGTGGCGAGGACGGAAAGGCTGAGCGAGGCGAGGAGGAGGGCGGTCTTCATGGCGGGCTCCCGAACGCGGCGGCCCTTTGGCGCGTCGCCATCCGGCCGCGCGCGGCGCGGGCAGGGCCGCCGCCGGGCTCCCGCGCCGCCCGCATGGTGACAGGCCCTGATGCCAGCGCAATGACCCTCACCGGCGCGGCGGCCGGCGAGGGTCTGCGCGGGCGGCGTGTCACGCCGCCTTGTTCTTGGCGATCAGCTCGACGAAGCGGTCGAACAGATAATGGCTGTCCTGCGGGCCGGGGCTGGCTTCCGGGTGGTACTGCACCGAGAACACTGGCTTGTCGGTCAGCGCAATGCCGGCATTGGAGCCATCGAACAGCGAGACATGGGTTTCGGTGGCGCTGGCCGGCAGGCTGTCGCGGTCGACGGCGAAGCCGTGATTCATCGAGGTGATCTCGACCTTGCCGGTGGTCATGTCCTTGACCGGGTGGTTCGCGCCATGGTGGCCCTGGTGCATCTTCACCGTCCGCCCGCCGACGGCGAGTCCGATCATCTGGTGGCCGAGGCAGATGCCGAAGGTCGGCACGCCGCGATCGATGATCTCGCGGATGACCGGCACCGCATATTCCCCCGTTGCCGCCGGATCGCCGGGGCCGTTGGAGAGGAACACGCCGTCCGGCTGCAGCGCCAGGATCTCCTCCGCCGTGGCGGTGGCGGGCACCACCGTCACCTTGCAGCCGGCGCGGGCGAGCAGGCGCAGAATGTTGCGCTTGATGCCGTAATCGACGGCGACGACATGGTGCGCCGGGGCGGTCTGCTGGCCATAGCCCTGCGGCCAGCTCCAGGTCGTCTCGTCCCAGTTGAAACGCTGGGCGGTGGTGACCATCGGCACCAGGTCCATGCCCTCCAGCCCCGGCCACGCGGCCGCTTCCGCCTTCAGCGCGGCGAGGTCGAACTGGCCGTTCGGCGCGTGGGCGATCACCGCGTTCGGCATGCCGCCGTCGCGGATCAGCGCGGTCAGCGCCCGGGTGTCGATGCCGGAAATGGCGATGATGCCGCGCGCCTTCAGCCAGGCGTCGAAATGCCGTGTGGCGCGGTAATTCGACGGGTCGGTGATGGCGGAATGCAGCACCACGCCGCGCACACCGGAGGCGCCGGCCATGGAGACGGTTTCCACGTCTTCCTCATTGGTGCCGACATTGCCGATATGGGGGAAGGTGAAGGTGATGATCTGCCCGGCATAGGACGGATCGGTCAGCACTTCCTGATAGCCGGTCATGGCGGTGTTGAAGCAAACTTCGCCCACCGCGTGGCCCGTGGCGCCGAGGCCGAAGCCTTCGAGGACCGTGCCATCGGCCAGGACGAGGACGGCGGTCGCGAGCGGCTCGGCCCACACGTCATCGCCGGAGTGCTGTTCAGCGCTACCGTTCATTGATCTTGTTCCCTGTCATCGTGTGCCCTAATTAGTCCGTTGCCGCGCCGGATGCCAGCCTCCACACTGCGTATCTGGCCCACGAATTGCGGATGGCTGCGCCCGGCTCCGGTGCGCGGCGCCATTCGCGACCGGGCGGCGACCGCCGGAGGGGGCCGAAACCCCGCAGGTGAAACATCCATTGGCGCGTGCGGCGTGCAGCCCCGAATCGGGCGCAGATGCTGACTCGCGGATTTCAGGAAGGCTGGCCGACGTGCTGCGCGACGACATCAACACCTCGCTGAAAGAGGCCATGAAGGCCCAGGACAAGCGCCGCCTCGGCACGCTGCGCCTCGTCAATGCCGCGATCAAGGACCGCGACATCGAAGCGCGCGGCCATGGCAAGGACCCGCTCTCCGATGAGGAAGTGCTCGGGCTGCTGACCAAGATGATCAAGCAGCGCGAGGAATCGGCAAAGGTCTATGAGGAGGCCGGTCGCGCCGACCTCGCCACGCAGGAGCGTGAGGAGACCGTGATCATCCAGTCCTTCCTGCCGGTGCAGATGACCGAGGCGGAGGCGCAGGCCGCCATCGCCGCCGTCATCGCCGAGATCGGTGCCCATGGCCTCAAGGATATGGGCCGCACCATGGCGGCGTTGAAGGAACGCCACACCGGCGTGATGGATTTCGGCAAGGCGAGCGGCACGGTCAAGGCGCTGCTCACCGCCTGAGCCGGCCTCCCGGCCGGCTTCCCCTTGCGCGCGTTGGTGCCATGTCTTCAGCCTCCCCTCCGCCCGCGCCGGCCACGCTGACCCTTGCGGGATGCGGACGCGGGGCACGGGCGATCGTCGCCGTGCTGCCGCCGGTCTTCGTGTTCGGCATCGCCTTTGGCATCGCTGCGCGCGGGGCCGGGCTGGAGGGCTGGCTGGCGGCACTGATGAGCATGGCCGTCTTCGCCGGGGCGGCGCAGTTCGCGGTGCTCGACCTGTGGACCAGCCCGGTGCCGTGGCTGCCGCTCCTTGTGGCGACCTTCGCCATCAATGCCCGCCACATCCTGCTCGGCGCCTCGCTGCGGGCGCTCTGCCGGGGGCTCTCGCCGTGGAAGGTCTATGGCGCGATGACGCTGCTGAGCGATCTCAACTGGGCGGCGCTGATCGCCGCCGAGCGCAGGGGCGAACGCGATCTCGGCTATCTCGTCGGGGGCGGCCTGCTGATGTGGGTGACCTGGGTGGTGGCGACCATCATCGGCGCGGTCGCCGGCGGGCTGACACTGGACGATGTGAAGACCTACGCGCTCGATCTGGTGCTGGTGGCCTTCTTCGCCACCACGCTGGTCGGGCTGCGGCGCGGGCGGGTGGACGATCTGCCCTGGCTGGTGGCGGGCGCTGCCGCCATGGGCGCGGTGTGGTTCCTGCCGCCGAACTGGCATGTGATGGTGGGCGGCCTCGCCGGCGGGCTGGCCGGCCTCATCCGAGACGAACTGAAGCGCTCATGAGCACCTCGCAGGCGCTGCTCGTCGTCTTCGCCATGGCGCTCGTCACCTATGCGACGCGGGCGGGCGGCATTTTCCTCGTCGGCTTCGTGCCGATGTCGGCCCGTACCGAGAATTTCCTGCGCTATCTCGCCGGCGCGGTGCTGGTGGCCCTCGTTGTGCCGGCGACGGTGCGCGGTGGGCCGGAGGGCTATGTCGCGGTCGGCGTCGCCATTCTCGCCCGGCTGATTTTGCGCCAGGCGCTGCCGGCCATCGCCCTCGGCATCCTCGCGGCGGCGCTTTGGCGTGCCTATATGGGAGCGAGCTGAGGCTGGGGACAGCGGGGACGGCGCCGACCGTGGGCACGGTTCTTGCCGCGGCGCCCTCTGATGCTGCTAGGCTTTCCGGCCGCCCTAACGGTTGAGTTCACCTCTCCATGCGCTACCCGCCCTCGTTCCTCGACGAGATACGTGCCCGCCTCCCGGTGTCGGAGGTGGTGGGCAAGCGCGTGCAGCTGAAGAAGCAGGGGCGCGAATGGCGTGGCCTGTCGCCGTTCAACCCGGAGAAGACCCCCTCCTTCTATGTCAACGACCAGAAGGGCTTCTACCACTGCTTCTCCTCCGGCAAGCATGGCGACCATTTCGACTTCCTGATGGAGGTGGAGGGCCTGCCCTTTCCCGAGGCGGTGGAACGGCTCGCCTCCATGGCTGGCGTGCCGATGCCGGTGCAGTCGCGCGAGGAGGAAAAGCGCGAGAGCCGTCGCAAGACGCTGTATGAGGTGATGGAACTCGCCGCGCAGTATTTCGAGGCGACGCTACAGGGCCGCGCCGGTGCCAAGGGGCGGGGCTATCTCGCCGATCGCGGCCTCGGCCCTTCGGTGCAGAAGCGCTTCCGAATCGGCTACGCCCCGCCGGACCGCTTCGCGCTGAAAGAGGCGCTGGGCGGGCGCGGCGTCCCCGTGGAAGATATGGTCGAGGCCGGGCTGCTGATTTCGGCCGAGGACATCGCCATTCCCTATGACCGGTTCCGCGACCGGGTGATGTTCCCCATCACCGATCTGCGCGGGCGCGTCGTTGCCTTTGGCGGGCGGGCGCTGGAGAAGGACGTGCCGGCGAAATACCTCAACTCGCCGGAGACCCCGCTCTTCCACAAGGGCGCGCTGCTCTACAACGCCTTCAACGCCCGCACGGCGGCGCATAACGGCGCCGCCGTTATCGCGGCGGAAGGCTATGTCGACGTGATCGCCCTGGTCGAGGCCGGCTTTGCCGGGGCGGTGGCCCCGCTCGGCACCGCGCTGACCGAGGAGCAACTGGCGCTGTTGTGGAAGATGGCGCCCGAGCCGGTGCTGCTGTTCGACGGCGACAAGGCCGGGCGGCGCGCCGCCTTCCGCGCGATGGACCTCGCTCTGCCGCACCTCAAGCCCGGCGTCAGCCTCTCCTTCGGCTTGCTGCCCGAGGGGCAGGATCCGGACGATCTGGTGCGCGCTGGCGGGCGCGAGGCGGTGGACGCGGTGCTGGCGCAGGCCCGGCCGCTGGCGGATGTGCTGTGGGCCCGCGAAATCGAGACCGCGAGCGTCGACACCCCCGAGCGCCGGGCGGCGCTGGAGGCGCGCATCGGCGAGATCGTCAAGGTGATCGGCGACGAGACGGTGCGCAAGCATTACCGCGCCGAGCTGATGGAGCGCTTCCGCCGCCTGTTCGCCCCGTCCTCGGGGGGCGGGGAGGGCGGGCGGCGCTCGGCCAATGACTATTCCGGCTATTCCGGGCGTGCCGGCGCAAAGGGCGCGCGCCGGCCGGGCAACGGTCGCGGCGGGCCGGGCCGACCGGCCGGCGAGGCGATGCGCCGCTCGGCGCTGGTGCGCGGGGCCGCGGCGGAAATGCCGCGCAACGAGGCGCTGCTGCTGTTCGCGCTCATCAACCATTCCTGGCTGATCGACCAATATGCGGAAGAGCTTGCCGGGCTTGCGCTGCAGAACAAGGAGGCGGCGGAACTGCGCCGCGCCTTGCTCGACGCGCATATGGACGGCGACACCGAAGCGCCGGAGCGGCTGACCGCGCGGCTGGAGGCGCAGGGACTGGCGCCGCTGGTTGAGCGGCTGGGGCGCATGGCGGTGGCCCGGCACGACTGGCCGGCCTTTTCCGATGCCGGCCGCAGCGATGTGGAGTTGTGGTGGCACCAGCGGCTGGTCTTGCACCGGCGCGGCCATGCCCTATCTAAGGAACTGAAAGAAGCCGAGAAACGCCTGGCGGAAGAGCCCACGGAAATGAATTGGGCGCGCTTTCTCGACGTACAAAGTCAGCTCGCGGCACTTGACGGAACCGAAGCTTTGGTAGAGGGGTTCGGCGCCGCGTCGGGTCGACCGGGGCGGTCGATGTAAGGTCCCTTCGGGCTGCTCGCCCGCGCGTCTTTCGGGCGCGTGGTGCGCGTAGCCCTGTTTGCGTCTCTCGCCTGCCACTGCGCGGGGCGCCGGGTTGAACGATCGAAGGGCGGTGCCGCAAGGACGCCGTCGCACGCCGGGACGCAGGTCTGCGGCGCTTGAGGAGCACAAACGCATGGCGAAGCAGGCAGCGGAAGCGACGGAAGCCCCCGAGAAGGACGGCGACACCCCGGACAGCCCGTTGCTGGACCTTTCGGACGCTGGCGTCCGGAAGATGATCAAGCTCGCCAAGAAGCGCGGTTACGTGACTTATGACGAGCTGAACGAGGTTCTCCCCTCCGAGCAGAACACCTCCGACCAGATCGAAGACATTT
>NZ_CBDFNE010000007.1:0-17845 GCF_965249975.1 Ancylobacter sp.
GGTCAGGCGATCAGAGCGCGCCGCCGACCCAGCTCAGCATCTTCGCCTTCGGCGCCGCGCCGACCTGGCGCGAAGCCAGCTGGCCGTCCTTGAACAGCAGCAGGGTCGGGATCGACATGATGCCGTACTTCGACGCCGTCGCCGGGTTCTCGTCGACGTTCAGCTTGACGATCTTCACCTTGTCGCCGAGCTCGCTCGCCATCTCGTCGAGCACCGGGGCCACCATGCGGCACGGGCCGCACCATTCCGCCCAGAAATCGACGATGACGGGAGAGGAGGACTTCAGCACCTCGGACTCGAAATTCTGGTCCGATACTTTTTCGACGCCCATTTGGACACCTTTCTAGAATCGTGGATTTCCACAAAGTTGACAGGAAGGTAGGTAGCCGCCCCCCCATGCGTCAAGGCAGCGTCACCCCAACGTGACTCTTTCCACCGCCCGCTCCAGCGCCGCGCCGTCGAGCGCATGCACGAGAGGGCCGGAGGTATAGACCAGCAATGCCCGCACAGGCTTGCCTGGGAATAGCTTGGCGATGAGTCGCGCATAGAGCGCGACCTGGCGGATATGCGCCGGCGGCATGGCTGCTGCCACGCGCGGCACATGCCGGTCGGTCTTGAAGTCGGCGATCAGCACCGCGCCGTCGATGACGCTTAGCCGGTCGATGCGGCCGGAAACCGGGGTACCGTCCTCCAGTTCACCGGCGAGCGGCACCTCGCCGAGGCTGCCGGGCGCGAACAGGGGGCTGAGTTCCGGCAGTGCGAGCGTCGCCAGCGCCTCGGCGAGCAGTTCCTCGCGCGCGGCCTCCGGCCAGTCGGTGCTCGACGCCAGCAGGCGGCGGCCGGGCTCGGGCCGCCCAGCTTCGGGCAGCGGCGCCAGCGCCGCCATCAGCCGGTGCAGCAGGTCGCCGCGTTCCAGCGCGCGGGCGGCATCGCCGGTGGGCGTAGGGCCGAAGACATCGGCGCCGGAGGGACGAAGGCTCGCCGGTGCCAGCGCCTCGCGCACCGGCCGGGCCAGCGCCCGCGCCAGAGCGCGCTCCTCGGTGGCACCGGCGGGCGGCGCAGCGGCGGGCAGCGGCGGCAGCGGGGCGTCCGCCGCGCCGGCGCGCCAGCGCAGCACCGTGCCGGCAAAGCCACTGGCGGGGACTTCCAAAGCCTCCGGCTCCAGCGCGGAGCGCACGAGATCGTACCAGCAATCGGCCGGGCGCTGGCGGGCGCCATCCGCCCCGCACAGCACCAGCGCGGTTTCGGCGCGGGTCAGCGCGACATAGAGCAGGCGGCGATATTCGTCTTGCTGGGCGTCGTCGCCGCGCTGGCGGGCGGCGGCCATGGCGGATGTGTCGCCCTTCTTCGCCGGGGCGTGCAGCGCCACCCGGCGCCCGTCCGGCAATTCGACGCGCAGCAGCCCGGCGCTGCGGCGGGTCATCGGCCCGGAGGTGGTGTCGGCGAGGAGCACATAGGGCGCTTCCAGCCCCTTGGCGCCGTGCACGGTCATCACCCGCACCTCGTCGCGCCCGGCTTCCATGTCGCGCTTGGCCTCGGCGCCGCCGCGCCGCAGAAAGGCCAGGAAGCCGGCGAGCGAGGGCGCCTCAAGGCTCTCATAGGACCGCGCCAGCGCCAGCATCTCGTCGAGCGCGTCCGCCGCCTCCGGCCCCAGCCGGGCGAGCATGGCGGCGCGGCCGCGCTCGCGCCCGAGCACGCGGGTGTAGAAATCGAACGGCCGCAAGCGCCGCGCCTCGTCGCGCAGCCGCGCGATCCTGTCGGCGGCGGCGCGCCATGTCGGGTTCTCAAGCGCGCGGGCCGCCAGCACATCTTCCAGCAGCCCGGCGCGGCCGGGCGCCAGCTTCATGAGGTCATTGTCGTCAAAGCCGAAAAGCGGGCTTTTCAGCACGCTGGCCAGCGCCAGCTCGTCGTCGCGGGCGAGCAGCGCATCGCCCAGCGCCATCAGGTCCATGACCGCGATATGCTCGGCCACCACCAGACGGTCGGCGCCGGCCACCTCCACCCGCGCCTGCTTCAGCTCGCGGATGATGGAAGTGAACAGCCCGTCGCGCCGGCGCACCAGAATGAGGAAATCGCCCGGCCGCGCCGGGCGCGTGCCGTGCCGGCCGGTGACGGGAAAGCCTTCGCGGATGCGGGCGGCGATATGGGCGGCGATCTTCTTCGCCAGCCGTCCCTTGGGATCGTCGGCGCCGGGCGCGTCGAGCGGGCGCTGCCAGGCGTCGACATCCACCTTCTCGCTCGGCGCTTCCGGCTCCCACATCTCCACCAGCGCCGGCAGCGCGGCGTGGATCGGCGCATGCACCGGGGGCTTGGCCTCGGCGGAAAGGCCGCGATAGGAGGCCTCGCGGCCGAACACCGCGTCCACCGCTTCAAGAATGCCCGGCGCCGAGCGGAAGGAGTGCTGCAGCTCCACATGCACGAAGCCGGCACCGCCCGCCGCCTCGAATTCGCGCCGCACCGTGTCGAAGCGGCGCGGATCGGCGCCCTGGAAGGAGAAGATCGACTGCTTCTCGTCGCCGACGACGAACAGCGTGCGCGGCAGCTGGCGGTCCTCGCGCGCGCCCTCGCCGGCGAAGAACTCCGCCACCAGCGGGCGGATCACCTCCCATTGCTCCGGGCTGGTGTCCTGCGCTTCGTCGAGCAGCACATGGTCGATGCCCTGGTCGAGCTTGTAGTGCACCCAGGCCGAGGCGCCGGAGGCCAGCAGCCGGCGGGCGGCGTTGACGAGATCGGCGAAGTCGAGCACGCCGCGCGCCGCCTTCGCGCGCTCATAGCGCCGCGCCGCCTCGCGCCCGAGGATCAGCACCGCCCGGCTACGCTCGAAGGCGCGGGCCGCCGTCAGCTGGCGCGCCAGCGGGGCGATACGGTCGCGCTCGGCGATCAGCTGCGGGTACTTCGCCCGCGCCGCCGCGTTGCCGAACTGGCCGTCGGAATAAGGTTCGCCATCCTCCTTCAGGAACACGCCGGCATAGGTCTCCGCCACCGCCTCCGGCGGCGCCAGCACGGCGGCGCGCAACGCCTGCCCGCGCTTGGCGCAATTGCCGCCTTCCAGCAGCAGCGCCTCCGCCAGCCCCAGCCACGCCCCGGGCGGGATCAGCGCCGCCTCGATGATCGCCCGCTCGATGTCGACGGAAGCGACCGGCGCGTCGAGCCCGACGGCGCGGGCGAGGTCGTCCTCGCTGGCGGCCAGTGCCGGGGCATCCGCCACAAGCTCCTTCAGCAGATCATTGATGCCGGCATCGGAGGTCTGGCCGACGATCAGCGCCAGCGCTTGGCCGAGGTCACTCGCCGGGGCGCCGGCGGCTTGCAGCACCACCTCCGCCCGCACCCGGGCCAGCAACTCCAGCCGCGCCGCTTCCTCCAGCTCGCCGAAGCCGGCGGGCACGCCGGCCTCGAACGGGAAGGCGTGCAGCAGCGCGCCGCAGAAGGCGTGGATGGTCTGGATCTTCAGCCCGCCCGGCGTTTCCAGCGCCTGCGCGAACAGCCGCCGCGCCTGCGCCCGCCGCAGCGGGCCGGGCTCGCCGCCATCGGTGCGGACGATCTCGGCGTCGAGCGCTTCATCGTCCAGCGTCGTCCAGCGCCGCAGTTCGCCGAGCACGCGGTTGGCCATGTTGGCCGCCGCCGCCTTGGTATAGGTGAGACAGAGAATGCGCCCAGGCTTCACGCCCCGCATCAGCAGGCGGATCACCCGCCGCGCCAGCACATGGGTCTTGCCGGAGCCGGCATTGGCCGACACCCAGGCCGACAGCATGGGGTCGGAGGCGGAGGTCTGCAGCACGGTGGCCGCCCGCAGCGCGCCGGGGGCGAGGTCGGTGATGTCGCTCATTCCTCGCCCTCCCCGCCGGTGGACCATTCCTTGGCCCGCGCCAGATGGTCGTAATCGCCATAGCGCCCGCCGAACATCGGCCGCGCCAGCGAGGCGTAGCCGCGCGAGGGATTCTCGAAGGCGGCGATCAGGGTCTGCAGCCGCGCCAGCGTGTCGCTCGCGAGGCCGGCGGCGGTGCTGTCCTTGTCCACCGCGTTCACCTCCTTCACCTCGGCTGTGCCGAGGCGGACATAGGCGAGCCCAGCCGCCTCCTCGCCCGGCACGTCGGGGAAGCAGCCGGCCGCCGCCATCGCCGCTTCCAGCGGCAGCTGCGGGGAATAATGCACCGCCGTCTGCTTGGCGGTCGGCACCGCGCCGGTCTTGAAGTCGAGGATCGCCAGCCCGCCGTCGCTGAGCTGCTCGATACGGTCGGCGCGGCCGGTGAGGGTGAAGCGCCCGCCGGCGAGTGCCAGCCGCCCATATTTCTCCGCGAAGACCCGCCGGGTCCGTGTGCGCCGGGCGCGCTCCCAGCCGATGAGGCGCGGCACCAGCCGCTCGAAACGCGCCCACCACAAAGCATGCTCGGCGGGGAAGCGCTCCAGCGGGGCGAAAGCGCGCCGGCCGAAGGCGAGCAGCGCCGCTTCCGCCGGCTCGGGCAGCGCCTCCGGGAACGCCTGCGCGAAGGTGCCGAGCGCGTCATGTATGGCGCTGCCGCGCTCCCCCGCCCCCGGCGCCTCGTCGAGCCCGTCGAGCGGGGCGAGGCCAAGAACATGGCGGGCATAGATGGTGTAGGGGTCGCGCAGCCAGGTCTCGATCTCGGTGACGCTGAGCTGGCGCGGCCGCAGTTCCACCGGCGGCGCCGGCTCCGGCCGGGCGATGCGGGCGGCGGGCGGCTCCTCCTCGATGAAGCCGGCGAGGCGGCGGAAGCGGTCGCCGCGGGCGATGGCCGCCTTCCAGCGCGCCTCCCCGCTCACCGCCGCGAGTCGCTGCAAGAAGCGCGAGGGCACGGTCGGCGCCCCGCCGAGCTTGCGCGGATAGGACAGCACCAGTTCCGGCGCGCCGCAGCCCTGGGCGAAGTCATGGGCGGAAAGGCCGATGCGCCGCTCCGGCGCTTCCAGCCCCAAAGCGGCGCGCATCGGCCGGCTGAGCCAGGGGTCGGCGCGCACCGCGTTCGGCCAGGTGCCCTCGACCAGCCCGGCCAGCACCACGCGGTCGACGCCGACGAGGCGGGCTTCCAGCGGCCCGAGAATGCGCAGCCGCGCGCCGGGCACCAGCGGCGGACGCACCGGCTGGCTCGAGAGCAGCAGCACCAGCGCGGCGGCATAATCCGCCAGCGTCATATCAGGCGCATGGGCGGCGCCCTCCGCCAGCGCCTCGAAGGCGCGGGCGAGTTCAGCCAAGGCCGTCGCCTCGGCGGGCGAGTCGATCTCCGGACCTGTGGCGTCAGGTCCGTTCCACGCGGCGGCAATGGCGGCGCGATGCGCCTCCAGCAGGGCGGCGAAGGGGTGCTCCCCCTCCCCCAGCGCCAGCAGCGGCGCGAGGGCGGCGGCGAGGCGGTCCGCCAGCGCCTCGGCCAGCGTGCGGCGTTCCTCGCCCAGCCGGGCGCGGGGGTCGCGCGGGTGGAAATCGGCCGGGCTGAACCCGGCCACCGCCTCGGTCAGCCCGGAGGCGCCGGCGGCCGGGCGCGGGCCGCGCAGCACCATCATCTCCAGCGCGTCGGCGCCGGCATTGAGCGTGGCGCGCTCCAGCCCGAAGCGGGCGAGCGGGTGACGCAGCAGGGCGGAGAGCGGCAGCGGCGCCAGCGCGTCGCGGCAGGCATCCGCCACCAGCCGGGCGAAGCGGCCCGGCCCGCTTTCCGACAAGGGCTCGCCGGCGGAATCGTCGATGGCGACCTCGAAGCGCAGCAATTCCGCCGCTACACGCCGGGCGAGGTCGCGGTCGGGGGTGATGAGCGCGCCGGTACGCCCCGGCACTTCCAGCACCTCGCGCAGCGCAAGGGCGATAGCGAGCGCCTCCTCGCGCGCATCCTCCGCCTCGATCACGCTGACCTCGGCGAGCGCGGCGTCGATGGCGGCGGGGCCGAGCCGGTCGGAAAGGCTCGCCCATTGCTCGGTGGAGGCGACGGGGCGCAGCGCCTCGGACAGAAGAGACTCGCGCCCATGCGCGGCGGACGGCGCCAGCTCGCGCACCGCGTCGCGCGGCACGCGCATATGGCGCTTCAGCAACAGAGCGAGGCCATATTGCGGGTGGCTCGGGGCGCTGGTCTCCTCATCCGTCAGCCCCGCCCAGGAGGGCTCATCGAGCGTGAAATCCAGCCCCGGCAGCACCACGGCACCGCGCGGCAGATGCGCCACCGTCGCCAGCAGCCGCGCGGTGGCGGGCATCGAGCCGGTGGAGCCGGCGGCGATGACCGGGCCGCCCTCGGGCGTGTTCGCCAGCCGCGCCGCCTCGGCGGCGATCAGCTGGTCGCGCCGCACCGCCGCGTCCACCTGCCCCTGCTCCTCCAGGAAGCTGGGCCAGAAGGCGCGGGCGATCTTGAGGAAGTCCAGCGCCATGTCCCAGTAGCGGTCGTGTTCGCCGGGCACCAGCGTGTCCAGCCGCTCCCACGGCACTTCCTGCGCCGCCATCTCGTCGATCAGCCGCGCCAGTTCGTCGGCAAGGGCGAATTCCGCCCCCGGACCGGCGGCGACGGCGGTGCGCCCGTCATCGCCGGCCAGCGTCCGCCGCCACAGCCGGATCAGGCTCGCCAGCGCCAGCCGGCGGGTGGTCGGCGGCACGGCGCGCGGCGGATCGGTGAAGGTCTCGGCGAAGGCCAGCGCGTCCTCGTCGACATCGCCGACCGGCACGATGCGCGGCAGCAACGTCACCCCCGCTCCCATGCGCTGGCGCAGCGCCTCGGCCAGCAGACGCCCGGCGCGGCGGGTCGGCAGATACACGGTGGCGGTGGCAAGGCGCAGCGGATCGCCGCGCGGGGCGAAGCCCTCCACCAGCACGCCGTCGAGCAACGCGTCGGCCAGCACCGCGACGAAGGGCGCGGAGGAGGGAATCGAGAACAGCCGGGGATGGCGGCGCGGCGCGTCCGTGCTCATAAGCGCGCGCCTCGGGCGGCCGCCATGCCCTCAGTCCTTGGAACGGGCAATGGCCTCTTCGGCCTCGGCGATGGCTTCCGGCGTGCCGACATGCATCCACACCCCTTCCATGCGCTGGCCGAACAGCCGGCCGGCCTCGGCGGCGCGGCGGAACAGCCGGTTCAGCGAGAATGCCCCCTGCGGCGCGTCCTCGAACAGGGCCGGCGCCACCACCGCCGCGCCAGCATAGACGAAAGGCACGGTGAGTCGCTCCGGGCGCGGGGTGAGCCGGCCGAGACCGTCCATGAGGAAATCGCCGCGCCCGTCATAGCCGATGGAGGTCGCCGCCGGGGCGAGCAGCAGGCAGATGTCCATCTCCCGCGCGTCGAAGCGGTTGGCGAGACTGCGCAGATTGGGGCGGATGCCCTCGATCCACACCGTGTCGGCGTTCATCACGAAGAAAGGCGCGTCACCCAGCAACGGCAGCGCCCGGGCGATGCCGCCTCCGGTCTCCAGCAGTTCGCCGCGCTCGTCGGACAGCACGATGCGCGGACGGGTGCGCCCTTGCAGATGGCGCTCCAGCAGGTCGGCATGGGCGTGGAGATTGACCACGGCGGTGGTGACGCCGGCGTCCGCCAGGCTGTCCAGCGCGAAGTCGATCATCGCCCGCCCGCCGACCTCGACCATCGGCTTGGGCAGGCGGTCGGTGATCGGGCGCATGCGCGTGCCGAGGCCGGCGGCGAGCACCATGGCGGTGGTGATGTCGGTCATGAACGGCCGGACTCATTCGGCGGGGTGGAAGCGGGCGCAGCCGTCGCCGGTTTGGCGACCGGGAACACCGCCGGGCGCACGCCGGGCGGCAGCCGCGAGGCGCCGGGCGCGGTCACATGGTCCTTGTACCAGCTCGCCAGCCCGCCCAGCTCGGGGAAGGACAGGCAGCGTTCCAGATAGTTCCAGATGCGCGGCAGGTGCTTGAGATAGACCGGCTTGCGGTCGCGCTGGTTCAGCCGGGTGAAGATGCCGAGAATCTTGGTGGCGCGCTGCGCCCCCATCACCGCATAGGAGGCGGCGAAGCCCTTGGTGTCGAAGGTGGGATCGGCGGTGCGCCGCGCCTTCACATAGCGCGAGAGCAGCGCGAGTTCGAGCGCTTCGGGCACGTCGACCCGCGCGTCCTGCGCCAGCGAGACGACATCATAGGCCGGCGGACCCATCACCGCGTCCTGGAAATCCAGCAGCCCGACCCGCGCCAGCCCGGTGCGCTGGGGCAGCCACATCAGGTTCGGCGAATGGTAGTCGCGCAGCACCCATACCGGCTTCTGCGCCAGCGACGGTGCCAGCGCCGCCGTCCATAGCTGGCGGAACGAGCGGCGGGCATCGGGCGACAGCCTTCCGCCGGAATGCGGCAGGTACCAGTCGAGCAGCAATTCGACCTCGATCAGCAGCGCCTCGATGTCATAGGGCGGAATGTGGTGGTCGAGCCCGGTGGTGACGGCGACGGTGGAAGGCAGGTCCTGCGCGTGCAGCGCCGCCAGCACGTCCACCGCCAGCTCGTAGCGCTCCGGCACCGGGGCGGGCGGGGTGCCGTCGAGCACGCCCTCATGGCCGAGATCCTCGATCACCAAAAGCCCGGCATCGAGATCGCCGCCATAGATCGCGGGTGCGGAGAAGCCGCGCGCCCTGAGCGCCCGCGCCATGGCGACAAAGGGCTTCACGTCCTCGGCGAGATGGGCGATGGCGCTGTAGGGCTTGCCATTATGCACCGGCGGGCCATCGGGCCGGCGCGGGGAATTCATCAGCACGGCGTTGCGCTTGGCGCCGATCAGCCGCTCATAGGAGCGGGCGGAGGCGTCCCCCTGTAGAAAGCGGCGCTGCGCCGGGCCGAAGCCGACCTGGTCGATCAGCGCCCGGATCGCCTTCATGCGGTAGAGCGCCCCCGCCATGCGGCCATAGCCGAGCAGGCGCACCCGGCGCATCTTCTCCGCGCCCTCGGTGGGCAGGGTGATGTGGACTTCCATCCGGTCGGGCCGCAGCACGGCGCCTTCCGCGCGCTCGGCCCATTCCACCAGCGTCACCGCCCCGTCGGTCTGCTCGCTCCAGCCGAGCTCGTCGAGCTCGGAGGAATCGCCGAGCCGGTAGAGGTCGGCATGCACCACACGGTGGCGCGGCAGGTCATAGGCCTGCAGCAGGGTGAAGGTCGGGCTCGGCACTTCGAGGTTCGGGTCGCCCGCCAGTTCGCGGATGATCGCCCGCGCCAGCGTGGTCTTGCCGGCGCCGAGATCGCCGCCCAGCGTCACCAGATCGCCCGGCCGCAGCAGCGCGGCGAGGTCCATGGCGAGGCGGCTGGTGGCGGTCTCGTCCGGCAGCACCACGTCCCAATGCGCCACCGGCGAGGTGGGGACGGCGCCCGTGTTGCGGCTGTCGATCATCGCCCTACTCCGCCGCGTCCCGGCCGGCATCCGCCGCGCGCGGGAAGATGCAGGTCACCAGCGTGCCCCCGCCCGGCGCCGCGCTGAGGCTCACCGTACCGCCATGCAGCGCCACCAGCGAGCGCACGATGGAAAGGCCGAGCCCAACGCCGCGGTGGCGCGAACCGGCGGTGTGGCTCTCGAAGCGGTCGAACACCCGCGCGCCGATTTCCGGCGGGACGCCCGGGCCCATGTCGCGCACGCGGAACACCACCTTGTCGTCGCGCCGCTCGGCGGCGAGCGTGACGGTGGAGCCCTCCGGCGCGAAGCCGACGGCATTCGACAGCAGATTGTACAGCACCTGCCGCACCCGCTTGGCATCGGCGCGGAAGGTGCCGGCGGCGGGCGGCAGCTCGATGGACAGGCGGATGTCGCCCTCGGCAAGGCGGTCGCGCACGCCTTCGGCCGCCGCCTCCATCGCCGCGCGCAGATCGACATCGGTGAGTTCCAGCGTCATCGCGCCGGCGTCGATGGTGGCGAGGTCGAGAATGTCGTTGATGATGGCGAGCAGCGCCGCGCTACTCTCGGTGATGTGGTTCACATAGGCGCGCTGCTTGGCATTGAGCGGGCCGATGCCGGTGTCGTCCAGCAGCTGGGCGAAGCCGATGATGGTGGTCAGCGGCGAGCGCAGCTCATAGGAGACATGGCCGACAAAGGTGCTCTTGAGGTGGTCGGCGGCGACCAGCGCCTCGTTGCGCTCCACCAGCGCGCGCTCCACCTGCACGCTGTCGGTGATGTCGCGCAGCGTCACCAGCGTGCCGCCATCCGGCAGCGGCTGGGTGGAGCCGTCGAGGATGATACCGTCGCTGCGCTCCAGCCGGAATTCGGTCGGCACCCGCGCGTCGATGCCGGTGACGGCGGCGCGCAGCTTGCGCCAGGCGGTGCCGTCGGCGGTCAGGCGGCGGCAGGCCTCCGCCACCGCGTCGATATGCGGGTGGGCGCCGAGCCCGGCCTTGTCGAGACGCCAGAGCCGCTGGAAGGCGGAATTGGACAGGCCGAGCCGCCCGTCGCTGCCGAACACCGCCACGGCCTCGGCGAGCGCGTCCAGCGTCTCGCTCTGGATGCGGGTGAGCGAATTGAAGCGGCTTTCCAGCGCCAGGCGCTCGGTCACCTCGTCGAACAGATAGGTGACGCCGCCTTCCGGGTTCGGGGCGGTGACGACGCGCAGCGTGCGCCCGCCCGGCAGGTGCCACCAGTGCTCGCGCGGCTCGATGGCGCGGTAGGCGGCGTGCAGATCCTCGCGCCAGACGCGGAAATCCGCCTGTTCCGGCAGGCGCCGCGCCGCGCGCAGCCGGTCGAGCACCGCGCCATCGGTCGGGCGGTCGTCGAGAAAGGCGGCGTCGAGCTCGAACAGGCTGGCATAGGCGGCATTGTGGAACACCAGCCGCTGGTCCTTGCCGAAAATGGCAACCGCCGTGGCGAGCTGGTCCAGCGTGCGGCGATGCGCGCCGATGACATGGGCGAGTTCGGCCCGCACCGTTTCCGCCTCGGTGGCGTCGAGCGCGATGCCGGCGGCGCCGCCGCCGACCGGCACTTCCAGCACGTCGCGCACCTGCCGCGTGCCGGCGATCACCACCGGCTGGCGCGCCTTGAACGGCAGGCTGGCCGCGTGCAGCTTCTGCGCCTTGGCCCGGCTCTGCTGGTCGAGCAGCCAGAGGTCGCGCGCGGCCGCGTCGTGCCCGTCGCGCGCTTCCACCGCATGGGCATAGGCGGCGTTGCTCCAGCGCAGCTTGCCGTCCTCGCCGCCGACCCAGACGGGGGCGGGCAGCGCGTCGAGCAGCGCGCGCAGCGCCGTGGTCTCGTCGTCGAGGGCGCGATAGGCGACTTCGAGCCGCGCCTGGTCCAGCCGCACGCCGGTGATGTCGCGCAGGCGCAGCACCACGGCCGAGCCGACCGGGCGCCCTTCCGCCTCGACGAAGCGCCCGTCCTGCGTTGCCAGCGTGGCGGTCAGCGGCGTGCCGCGCGCGCGCAGCCGGTCCACCGCCGCCTCGATCTCGGTTGCTGCCGCCGGCACCAGCCAGGAACCGAAGGCGAGGATACGGGCGGGCGCCATGACGCCGGTGAAGGCCGGGGTATTGCCGATGATTTCCGGCTCGCCGGCGGGATCGCGCCAGACCACGACGATCTGCGGCTCCGCCATCAGCAGCGCGCGCGCCTCGTCGATCTGCGCTTCCAGCCGGGCGATCTCGCCATAGGCTTCCGCCTCGCGCAGCAGCGACTGCCGGCGGTAGCGCAGATGCACGATGGCGGTGGTGGCGGCGAAGACGATGAGGCCGACCACGAGGGCGAGGCCGATCAGCGCGCTGGGGTCCTGCACCGCCAGCACCGCGAACACGCCGTCGTCGGCGGGCTGGGCGTAGGCGCGCGCCCCGGACAAAGCGAGCGCGCCGCCGGCAAGGGTGGCAGCGGCCAGAACCGCGAGGCGGGCAAGGGACGCGGCGGGCAGCGCGGCCATGCGACGCGCGGAGCGGCGGACAAGGCGGCGCAGCTGCCGGCGCCAGGGGCGCGAAAGCGAGCCGGCCCGCACGTCGCGGCGCCAGTCGTCTCCCGTCCCGCCGTTGTCGGCCGGATGCGCCATCCGCGCCCGTCTCCCCCTCGCCGCGTGCCGACCTCCGGCAGACGCCCCGCACATGGCGGGGCATCGAATCACCGCGACTTTAGCGAAGCCGGGTGTGCTCTAGAAGGGCCGGAGGCGGCCTATACAGGCCAAGGCGTGGCGGCGGGTCAAAGTCCCTCGAACAGGGCGGTAGAAAGATAGCGCTCGGCGAAGGAGGGAATGATGACCACGATGGTCTTGCCCTCATTCTCCGGCCGCGCGCCGACTTCCAGCGCCGCCGCGATGGCCGCGCCGGAGGAGATGCCGACCGGGATGCCTTCCAGCCGGGCGATGGCGCGGGCGGTCTCGAAGGCGGTCTGGTTGCCGACGGTCACCACCTCGTCGATGACCGAGCGGTCCAGCACGTCCGGCACGAAGCCGGCGCCGATGCCCTGGATCTTGTGCGGGCCGGGCTGGCCGCCCGAGAGCACCGGGCTGTCCTCGGGCTCGACCGCCACCATGCGCAGGCCGGGCTTGCGGGGCTTGAGCACTTGGCCGAGGCCGGTAATGGTGCCGCCGGTGCCGACGCCGGAAATGACGATGTCGACCGCACCGTCCGTATCGTTCCAGATCTCTTCCGCCGTGGTGCGACGATGAATGGCCGGGTTGGCCGGGTTGCGGAACTGCTGGGGAATGATGGCGTCCGGCAGCTCCTTCACCAGCTCTTCCGCCCGCGCGACCGCGCCGCGCATTCCCTGCGCCGCCGGGGTCAGCACCAGCTCGGCACCGAGCAGCGCCAGCATCTTGCGGCGTTCCACCGACATGGATTCCGGCATGACGAGGATCAGCCGGTAGCCGCGCGCGGCGGCGACGAAGGCGAGCGCGATGCCGGTATTGCCCGAGGTCGGCTCCACCAGCACCGTGCCGGCCTTGATGACGCCGGCTTCTTCCAGCGCCTCGATCATGGAGACGCCGATGCGGTCCTTGACCGAGCCGATCGGGTTGAAGAATTCGAGCTTGGCGAGAATGCGCGCCTTCACCCCCCGCTCGGCCGGCAGCCGGTTGAGCTGAACCAGCGGCGTGTCGCCAATGGTCTCGGTGATCGAGGAATAAACTCGCCCGCGGCCCGGCTTGTCAGCGGTGTTGGCGGTCGTGGTGGGAGCGGTCTCGGCCATGGGTGCCTCCAGCAAGCGGGCCGGCACATGGCACGACCCGTCATTGGCGAATTGTTCTCGGACGAACGTTCTTCAACAGACGTCTTTCGCCGGCAGCGCTACCATATTCACGTTGCCAAGTCGAGAAAACAAATTTTAAACAATACTAGATTGTGAAATCGATGCCTTCCGGCAGGCCCTTGCGCAGCGTGTTCTGCGCGGCGGCGCGGCAGAGGTCTTCCACCGTCACCCCCTCCAGAGCCGTTTCGAAGGCGCGCTCGGCCTCGGCCACCGCCGGCTGGACGATGTCGCGGACGATGGGCGGGAAGCCTTCCAGCGCCTCCTCCCCTTCCGCCTCGACGACGCGGACCACTTCGGCCACGGTGATGCGCCGGCGCTCGCGGGCGAGTTCATAGCCCCCGCGCGGGCCGCGCACGCCCTTGAGCACGCCGGCATGGACGAGGGCCTGCAGCACCGGCTCCAGATGGCGCGGCGGCAATTCGTGCCGCGCGGCAAGCGCCTTGGCCGCCACCGGCGCGCCACGGGCGTGCAGCGCCACGTCGACGACGGCGGCGATGGCGAGGAGGCTTTTATCGGAGAGGCGCGGCATGGCTCTTGGCTAGCGCGATATTTGCCGGCCGTCGAGCCCCGTCGAGCCAAATCCACCATCTCCGCGCGTTGTTTCGTCGAAATTCCCGGTCTCGACCAGATTAATGCGCGTGACGGCCGCCACCACCATCTGCGCGATGCGCTGGCCGCGCTCCAGCACCACCGGTTCCGTGCCGAGATTGACCAGGATCACCTTCACCTCGCCGCGATAGTCGGAATCGACCGTGCCCGGCGCGTTCAGCACCGTCAGCCCCTGTTTCAGCGCCAGCCCGGAGCGCGGGCGCACCTGCGCCTCGAAGCCTTCCGGCAAGGCCAGCGCCAGCCCGGTCGGCACCGCCGCGCGGGCGAGCGGGGCGAGGGTCAGAGCCTCCCCCTCCGGCAGCGCCGCCATCAGATCGAGCCCGGCGGCGCCCGGCGTCGCATAGGCGGGCAGCGGCAGGCCCTCGCCATGGGGGAGGATGCGGACGGTGACAGCGAGACTCACGGGGCGGTCTCCTCAGGGCCGGTTGCGGCGATGATTCGGGCAATGAGGCGCGCGGCGACCTCGCTCTTGGAGGCCGGCGGCCACGCCTCCACCCCGGCCTCGGTGATGAGGTGTACTTCGTTGCTGTCGCCGCCCATCACCCCGCCGGGAATGCCGCTCTGGGCGGAAACGTCATTGGCGACGATCCAGTCGCAGCCCTTGCGGGCGCGCTTGGCCTGCGCATACGCCACCACATTCTGCGTCTCCGCGGCGAAGCCGATGACGAGGCCCGGGCGCCCCTCGCCCCGCTGCGCGACGGTGGCGAGGATATCCGGGTTCTCGGTCAGCGACAGCGGTGGCAGGGCGCCGCCATCCTTCTTCATCTTCTCGCTGGCCTCACGCGCGGCGCGCCAGTCCGCCACGGCGGCGGCGAAGATGGCGACATCGGCCGGCAGTGCGGCTTCCACCGCCGCCAGCATCTCGCGCGCGCTTTCCACCCGGCGGACATCGACGCCGGCGGGGTCCGGCAGGTTCACCGGCCCGCTCACCAGCGTCACCCGCGCGCCCGCCTGCGCGGCGGCAGCGGCGATGGCGTGGCCCTGCTTGCCGGAGGAGCGGTTAGCGATGTAGCGCACCGGGTCGATCGGCTCATGCGTCGGGCCAGAGGTCACCAGCACATGCCGCCCCTTGAGCGGGCCGTCACCTTCCAGCAGACGCGCGGCGGCGGCGGCGATTTCCAGCGGCTCGGCCATGCGGCCCGCCCCGTCCTCGCCGCGTTCGGCCATGGCGCCGGCATTCGGCCCGACGAAGCGCACCCCGTCGGCGGCGAGTTGCGCCGCGTTGCGGCGCGTCGCCGGGTTCGCCCACATGGCCGGGTTCATCGCCGGGGCGAGCAGTACCGGGCGGGTATTCGCCAGCAGAACGGCGGAAGCGAGGTCGTCGGCGAGGCCATGCGCCATCTTCGCCATGAGATCGGCGGTGGCGGGGGCGACGATGATGAGGTCCGCCTCGCGCGAGAGGCGGATATGGCCGACATCCTGCTCCGCCTCGCGGTCGAACAGCTCGGTGAACACCGTGTCATGGGAAAGCGCGCCGGCGGCGAGCGGGGTGATGAAATGCTGCGCGGCGGATGTCATCACCACCCGCACCGACGCGCCGCGCTCCTTCAGCCGGCGGATCAGGTCGAGGCTCTTATAGGCGGCGATGCCGCCGCCGATGATGAGCAGAAGGCGCTTGGTGGCGAGCATGGCGTTTCCCGAAGGCCCGGAGCGGGAGGTCGGGCGTTCATACAGCCAAACGCCGATTCGGCCGAAGGGCAACCGCGAACATGCTGAACGCCCGCCGCCGGCAGGAGGACCCGGCGGCGGGCGCGCGGCTACTGCGCGAACTGAATCCGCGTCGGCGTGGGCGTCGCCAGGCCGGGTAGGAAGCTGAAATCAGAGGGGGTCTTGCCGTCCACCAGCGTCGCCACGCGATGGCAGCCGATGCAGGAGCCCACACCGCCGGATGTGGTCGGCTGGGTATTGTTCTGGATGTAGGTTTCCAGCGTCGCGTTGGAGAGCAGGCCGGGCACGGCGTCGTTAGGGTAAGGGGCGACGCGGCCGTCGATAGAGGCGCCCCATTGGGTGCCGACCAGCTGGTAATTGGCCAGTGGAGAACCGGCGAGCGCCTTCTGCCATTGGGCGTTGAGCGCGACCGTCAGACTGTAGACCTGCCAGCAGCGCACCACCTGCGGGCCGGAATAAAGCGTGCGTGTGCCCACGCTCACCGGCTGGGCATAGCCCTTGGCGTAGGGCTGTGCCGGGTTCCAGACGAAGTTCGGCAGGGTGGACGACTTTGTGGGAGAAACGTTGGTCGCCGCGCTGGTGGACGGCACGAAATAGGACGCGACCCCGCTTCCTGTCGCTGCCGCGCCACAGGAGGGCTGATTGAGGTTCACGCAGCCGACCGGATCGGCCGGGTCGCAGGCCGCCTGTGCCATTGGCGCATTGTCGACATGCTCGAAGGTCGACCAGATCCATTCCGGCAGCAGGGCGGCGTTCGTGGCGTAGGCGGGGTTGCGCTGGATGATGTGCATGCCGACCATGCCGACCGTCACATTGGCGCAGATCGGCTGGGTGTTGCTTACCAGGTCCGGCGCCACTGTCAGCAGCACGTTCTGGGTGATGTAGCGGCTGGCGTCCGTCATTCGATCCAAGGATGCGCCAGGCGATCTTCAGCTCCATGGAGCCGCGCGCGCCCTGCGGGTCGGTGGAAGAGGCGGCGAAGGCGACCGTGTTGCCGCCGGCGACGAAACGGTTCTGGCCGGCCACGGTGAGCAGCGTGTTGAGCGGGTTGCCGCCGGGCGCGGCGAGATAGGCGATCTCGGTGACGTTGAGCCGCCGCTCATAGAGCGTCCAATTGCCGTTGATGTCGATCAGCGGCACATCGGTGGAGGCCTGGTAATAGTCGTCGTTCTTCTGCGAAGGGTTGCCCTTGCCGTCGCTGCCGATGGAAATCACAGGCAGGCCCGACGGGTTGGCGCAGGAGGCTTGCACCGGCGAATTGCCGAACACCTGATTCACTTTCGCCCAAGTCTGCCACACGCGCGCGCCGCCGGCGGTGAGGCCGGTGGCCGCGGGGGCGGATTCGGTACCCGAAATCCAGTTCAGCCCGACGAAGCTCTGCCACGACATGTTGTCGAACGGCGTCTGGGAATCCTGGGCGGCGCTGGTCGGCGGTGCCGTGATGATTCCGTTATAGCCGACGGCGTTCGCGAGCATCGGGTCCGGGCCGATATAGGCCGGGATGATCGCGCAGGGCGCGCTGGTGCCATTGGCGCAGAACTGCGCCGCCGGCACATAGGGCGACTGGCTGTAGGCATATTGCGCGGCGGCGGTGGCAAGGCCGACCGCTCCGGCGAGGCACAGCATGGTGAGGGCACGCATGGTCTCTCTCCCCGCAAAGGTTGCGGGGAGTAAGATTACACCATTATGGCACGGTGCGCACTCTTAAGTTGCACATACCCGAACGCGCAATTCAGCTGAATCGCCCCTCAGAACAGCATCTGCGCCAGCAGCAGCGCGGCGATCGCCACAGCGCGCCGGCCACCCAGCGATTGCCCCTCCCCTCGGCGCGGCCGATGGCCTCGGTGCTGGCGGGCGAGAGGGTGAGCCCGTCGCGCGTGGCGGCGTCGAGCTGCACGGCGATGCGCTGGCCATGGGCGATGAGTTCCGGCAGCGTCTGCAGCGAGCGGCCCACCGCACCGATGCCGACCGCCACTTCCTCGATGCGCCCGGCGGGGCCGAGATTGCGCTCGATCCACGCCCGCACCACCGGCTCGGCGGTCTTCCACATGTCGAGCTGCGGGTCGAGGCCACGGGCGACGCCTTCCACCACCACCATGGTCTTCTGCAGCAGCAGCAATTCGGGCCGCGTCTGCATGTCGAACAGCGCGGTGACCTCGAACAGCAGCGTCAGCAGCTTGGCCATGGAGATCTGGTCGGCGCGGCGCGAATAGATCGGCTCGCCAATGGCGCGGATTGCCTGGGCGAAATCCTCCACCGAATGGTGCGGCGGCACGTAGCCGGCCTCGAAATGCACCTGCGCGGTGCGCAGCCAGTCGCGGGTGATGAAGCCGAACAGGATTTCCGCGAGGAAGCGCCGCTCCTTGTGGCCGAGCCGGCCCATAATGCCGCAATCCACCGCCACCAGCCGCCCCTCGGGGTCGATGAACAGATTGCCGGGATGCATGTCGGCGTGGAAG
>NZ_CBDFNE010000008.1:0-42647 GCF_965249975.1 Ancylobacter sp.
CACCGCCACCGTGTTCAGCGAGCGGGTGAGGGCGTTGATGAGGGTAATGGAGCCGGCATAGGAGCGGCCGTAATTCTGCGGGCACCAATTACCGATGCAGATCGGCCCGTCGACGACGATGGTGCTGGGCTTGTACTTGCCCGTCATCAGCGCCGCCGTGTAGACGAAGGGCTTGAAGGACGAGCCGGGCTGGCGCAGCGCGTCGGTGGCGCGGTTGAACTGGCTTTCGCCATAATCCCGCCCGCCGACCATCGCCCGCACCGCCCCGTTCGGCTCCATCACCACCATGGCCGACTGCTTCGCACCATAGTCCTTGCCGAACTGGCGCAGGCTGTCGCGGATGGCGGTGTCGGCGGCCTTCTGGATGTTGGGATCGAGCGCCGTGCGGACGATGAAGGACCGCTCGGCATAGGTCTTGGGCAGCGTCTCGACGATCTGCTTCACCTGGTCGAAGGCGTAGTCGAGGTAATATTCCGGCAGGTCGTCCTGCTTGCGGTCGACGGGCGTCGCCGGGTTGCGGCGGGCGCCGAACACCTGGCCCTCGGTCATGAAGCCGGCATCGACGAGATTGTCGAGCACCACGCTGGCGCGCCCGCGCGCCGCCGGCAGATTGATGTGGGGGGCGAATTTGGACGGCGCCTTGAACAGGCCGGCGAGCATCGCCGCCTCCGCCATGTTCACGTCGCGCGCCGACTTGCCGAAGTAATACTGCGCTGCCGCGTCCACGCCGAAGGCGCCGCCGCCCATATAGGCGCGGTCGAGATAGAGCTTGAGGATCTGGTTCTTGGTGAGGTGGAACTCCAGCCACAGCGCCAGGAAGGCTTCCTTGATCTTGCGCTCCAGCGTGCGCTCATTCGACAGGAACAGGTTCTTGGCCAGTTGCTGGGTCAGCGAGGAGCCGCCCTGCACCACGCCGCCGGCGCGCGCATTGGAGAGCACGGCGCGGAAGGTGCCGGGAATGTCGATGCCGAAATGCTCGTAGAAGCGTCGGTCCTCGGTGGCGAGCACCGCCTTGATGAGGTGATCGGGGAACTCTTCCAGCGGCACGGTGTCGTTGTGGCGGATGCCGCGTTCGCCGATCGTGTTGCCGTAGCGGTCGAGGAAGGTGACGGACAGCTCGGCGCGCTTCAGCCAGTCGTCCGAGGTTTCCTGGAAGGCCGGCACCGCCAGCGCCAGCATCAGCACCGCGCCCACCGCGCCCCAGGTCATCGCCTCGGAGCCGAGCGAGATGGCGTAGCGGGCGGGGCCCTGCACATTGAAGCGTTCGGTGAAGGCGACGAAGCTGTCCCAGCCCGAGCGCAGATTCACGCCGCCGGAATAGATCGACGAATCGATCCACGAATCGATGGCCAGCAGCACATGGCGCAGCCGCCGGCGGAACGCCGAGGGCGGGCGCTGGCCGGAGGCGGGCTCCCGGGGCGTTTCCGGCGGGGAATGGTCGGACGGCGTGTCGTTCAAGCCCATGCTCCAGGGGGCTTGCGAGCCCCGCCTGCTCTTATAACCGACCCCTTGCCGCGCGACGAGGGCAGCATCAAGGCTCGCCACGGCGCGGCCGCGAGGATATCTAAGGAGTGATTGCCGGTTCGTGAAGTGTGCCGGCGCCCGAGGCTGCGGGACTTTTCCGACCGATGCACGACGATCCGACCACCCTCGCGGCGGCCCCGTTCTGGCGCCGCAAGACGCTTGAGGAAATGACCGCCGAGGAGTGGGAAAGCCTGTGCGACGGCTGCGGCCGCTGCTGCCTCGTCAAGCTGCAGGACGAGGATACCGAGGCGATCGCCTATACCGATATTGGCTGCCAGCTGCTCGACGACTTCAACTGCCGCTGCCGCAATTATCCCGAACGTCAGAAGCATGTGCCGGACTGCGTGCGGCTGACGCCGGAAACGGTGCGCGCGCTCGACTGGCTGCCGCCTTCCTGCGGCTATCGGCTGGTGGAGGAGGGGCGCGATCTCTACTGGTGGCACCATCTCGTCTCCGGCGACCGCGAGACGGTTCATGCGGCCGGCGTTTCCGTGCGCGGCAAGGTGGCGGCGCTGGAGGACGAATTACCGCTGGAAGACTATGTCGACCACATGGTGCGCTGGCCGCTGCGCCTGCCGCGCGGCGCGGTGCGGCGCAAGGCGAAGGACGCGTAGGCCGCTGCGTCAGCGCAGCAGCGGCGCGCTCACCAGCAGCACGGCGAAGGCGCTGACAATGGCCGCGCCGAGGCGGGGCACCAGCGCGCCGCGCCCCTTGGCCTGTGCCGCGCGGCCGAGCAGCGCGCCGACGCTGATCCAGCCGAGGGCGACGCTGGCGCAGAGCATGGCGAAGGCCGCGAGATAGAGCGGCGCCTCCTCGCTCTGTAGCGGCACGATGCCGAGGGCGAAGACGATGGCCTTGGGGTTGAGCAGCGTGGTGACGAAGACGCGCGCGGGCGTGATCGCCCCGCCGGTCGCCGGGCGATCCGCCCCGCGCCAGAGCTTCCACGCGACCTGCAGCAGATAGGCGCCGACGATGAGCCGCAGTACCAGCGCAAAGGCGGGCGCCCCGGCCACGACCGGGCCCAGCACGGTGCCGATGAGCAGGATGGCGAGGAGATAGCCGGCGGTTTCCGCCGGCAGCAGCGGCAGCGCACGCCGCAGCCCGACCGACGCGCCGGCCGTGGCCAGCAGCGTGTTGGTCGGCCCGGGGGTGGCAAGCAAAGCGAGCACCGCCAGCGCAAACAGAAGCGGATCGGTCATGCGACCTGTCTAGCCGAGCCGCGCCAGGCGCGGCATCGGGGGCAGTGCTTACGCGCCCTGCAGCGGCGCGCCGCTCACAGCGCCAGCACGCTCCGGTCGACCTGCTCGATGTCCTTGACGCCGGTCAGCGCCATCGACACGTCGAGTTCCTTGCGGATGATCTCGATCGCCTTGGCCACGCCCGCCTGGCCGCCGGCCGCCAGCGACCACAAGAACGCCTTGCCCATCATGCAGCCCTGCGCGCCGAGCGCCCGGGCCTTGAGAACGTCCTGGCCGGACTGCACGCCGCCGTCGAACCAGATTTCGCTCCGGCCGCCGCCAATGGCGTCGACGATCTTCGGCAGCGCCTTGATCGAGGAGACCGCGCCGTCGAGCTGGCGCCCGCCATGGTTCGACACCACGATGGCGTCGGCCCCCGTGGCGGCGGCGATCTTGGCGTCCTCGACATCGAGCACGCCCTTGAGGATGAGCTTGCCCGGCCAGATGGAGCGCACCCATTCGACATCCTTCCACGACAGGGAGGGGTCGAACTGACCGGCGATCCACTGCGAGAGGGTGGAAAGGCTGTCGCTTTCCTGCCGCACAGCCAGATTGCCGAAGGAGTGGCGCTTGCCCATCAGCACGCTGGCGATCCAGCGCGGCTTGGTGGCGATGTCGAGTGCATTGGCCAGCGTCAGCTTCGGAGGAACGGCGAGGCCGTTCTTGATGTCCATGTGGCGCTGGCCCTGAATCTGCAAATCGAGCGTCAGCACCAGCGCCGAGCATTTCGCCGCCTTGGCGCGCTCGATCAGCGATTCCGAAAATTTGCGGTCGCGCATCACATAGAGCTGGAACCAGAACGGCTTGTCGACCGCGCCGGCCACATCCTCGATCGAGCAGATCGACATGGTGGAGAGGGTGAAGGGAATGCCCGCCGCCTGCGCCGCGCGGCAGCCATGGATTTCGCCATCGCCATGGAACAGGCCGGTGAGGCCGGTGGGAGCGATGGCGAGCGGCAGCGCCACCTTCTCGCCGATCATGGTGGTGGCGGTGGAGCGGTCGGACACGTCGATCATCACCCGCTGCCGCAGCGGGATGGCGGCGAGGTCCGCCTTGTTGGCGCGCAGCGTCGTCTCGTCATAGGAGCCGCGGTCGGCATAGTGGAAGATGGCGCGGGGCACCTTGCGCATCGCGATGGCGCGCAGGTCCTGGATGTTGGTCACGGTCGCCATGCGCGCGCTCCTTCTGCCCTTAGGTCATGATGTGAGGGGAGGCTGATACGCCTCCCCCCGCCGGCGTCAATGGTGAATGACGAGGTTGCTGAACGGCCAGACATAGGCCTGCAACGTCACCAGCATGCCCACCAGCACCGCCAGCGCGATGGAATGGAAGAACACATAGCGCAGGATCACGCCTTCCTTGTTCACCCAGCCGGTGGCGGTGGAGGCGACGACGATGGACTGCGCGTCGATCATCTTGCCCATGACGCCGCCCGAGGAATTCGCCGCCGCCATCAGGGTCGGCGACAGGCCGAGCTGCTCGGAGGTGATCTTCTGCAGGCCGCCGAACAGCACGTTCGAGGCGGTGTCCGATCCCGTCAGCGCGACGCCCAGCCAGCCGAGCAGCGTGCCGAACAGCGGGTAGAACGGCCCTGTCGTGGCGAAGGCGAGGCCGAGCGTGGCGTCGAGGCCGGAGTAGCGGGTGAGGAAGCCCAGCGCCAGCATGATGGCGATGGTGGCGAGCGAGAAGCGCACCTTCCACAGCGTGCGGCCATAGATGCGCACCAGCCCCAGCGGCGAGAAGCCCATCAGCAGGCCGGCGATCACCGCAGACACGAAGATGCCGGAGCCCGTCATCGACAGGATGTTGAAGGTGAACACCGCCGCTTCGGGATGCGCGGTCGCCACTACCGGCGGCACCTTGAAGACGAGGTTGTGCAGGCCCTCGAACGGAATCTTCTGGATGAAGAACCCGTCGAGCCAGCCCTTCATCTGCGGGACACCCCAGGCGAAGACGAACACGGTGAGGATGGCCCAGGGCAGCCAGGCCTTCACGAGATCGCCGGTCGAGGGGCGTTGGTTGAGGGACGGGTCGATCTTGGCTTTGGCCGCCACATCTTCCGAGCCGTCATTGCCCTGCCGGCCCTTCAGCGCCGTCGAGGTCCAGATCGTCTTCGGCCGCCAGACGCGCAGGAACAGCACCAGGCTGACCATGGAGACGATGGCGGCGACCACATCCACCAGCCACGGCCCGTGGAAGTTGGAGACCAGGAACTGCGGCACGGCGAAGGTGATGCCGCAGACCAGGATCGCCGGCCAGATTTCCAGCATGCCGCGCCAGCCCGCGAACGCCCAGATCAGCCAGAACGGCACGATGAGCGAGAAGAAGGGCAGCTGGCGACCGATCATCGCCGAGAGGTCGAGCAGGTCGAGCCCCGTCACCGCCGCCAGCGCGATGACCGGCGTTCCGAGCGCGCCATAGGCGACCGGCGCGGTGTTGGCGATGAGCGAGAGGCCGGAAGCGGCGAGCGGCGAGAAGCCGAGCCCGATCAGCAGCGCCGCCGTCACCGCCACCGGCGTGCCGAAGCCTGCCGCGCCCTCGAAAAAGGCGCCGAAGGAAAAGGCGATGAGCAACAGCTGGAGGCGACGGTCGCCGGTGATGCCGGCAATGGAATGCTGCAGCGTGGTGAAGGAGCCGTTGGCTTCGGTCAGCTGGTGCAGGAAGATGATGTTGAGCACGATCCAGCCGATCGGCATCAGCCCATAGGCTGCGCCGTAACCGGCGGCGAGACCCGCCTTCTCCGCGGGCATGCCGAAGAAGAACACGGCGATGACGAAGGCGGCGACCAGCCCTGCAAAGGCAGCGACATGCGCCTTCATATGCAGGAAGCCGAGGCCGACGAGCATGACGACGATCGGGACAGCGGCGAACAGCGTCGACAGCGCCATGCTGCCGAACGGATCATAGACTTGATTCCAGGTCACGGGCGTTTCTCCGGGGATGGATGTGTGCGGTTGGGTCCGCTTTTTCCGGATTGGGCCCGGTCTTTGCCGCGCCAGCCTCCTTTGGTAAGGAGATCGTTATGAAGTGTTGTTTGGTAAGTTTTATTTACCGAGCAAGTCAATTGGACAACGATTCGACTTTCGTGGCATTTACCGAAGGTCAAGCCGAAGGATCTTCGGCGACATGAGGGGAGACGCGCGCGTGGAGCGCCTGCACACACCGAAGCTGGCGGAGGCGATCGCCGAGCATATCGAGCGGCTGATCCTCGAAGGCGTGCTGCGCCCCGGCGAGAAGCTGGCCAGCGAGCGCGACCTCGCCGAGCGGCTGGAAGTCTCCCGTCCGTCCTTGCGTGATGCGCTCGCGCTGCTGGAACAGCGCGGCCTGCTGGCGACCAGCCGTGAGGGCACCCGCGTGACCGAGTTTCTTTCCGGCCTGACCGATCCGCTGGCGGGGTTGCTGCAATCCAACGAGCAGGTGACGGCGGATTACTTTGAATACCGCACGGCGGTGGAGCGCATGGCGGCCGGATTGGCGGCGGTGCGTGCCACCGCGCCCGAGCGGCAGGCGATCCGCGAGTGTCTTGCCGAAATGCAGGCCGCGCACGCCGCCGGCGATCCCGACCGCGAGGCGGAGGCGGACATCGTGCTGCACCGGCTGATCTATGCGGCCTCGCACAACCTCGTGATCCTGCACGTCATGCGCGCCTTCTCGGAGATGCTGCGCCGGGACATTTTCTTCAACCGCACGAGCCTGTTCGCCGAGGCAACCTTCCGCGAGGCGCTGCTCGCCCAGCACAAGGCGATCGGCGAGGCGGTGGTGGCCGCCGACCCGGAGGCGGCAGAGAAGGCGATCCACCACCATCTCACCTTCACCGGCGATGCCGTCGCCCGCACACGGCGCGACGCGGCGCGGGTCGACCTCGCCGTGCGCCGGCTCAATCGGTCGACGCTGCTGTCCGGCTGAGCGCGGGGGAAAGCGCGGGTGGGGAGGAACGGCTCTGTTTCCGTAACGTCAGCCTCCGACAAGAGGCGACGGCGCGCGGGCCCTCCAGCGCCGGCCGCCGGCGGGATGCGCCAAGTGGGGGCATACTCGCTGGCGCGCCCCGCAACTTCGGTTCTCGCGCAGACGGCGGGCTCGGATGCCGCGCGGGGAAACACGGCGTCCGCCAGTCTCATCGATGCCAAAGGCGAACAACTCGGCGTAGCGTGCAGGTGCTCAACACCTTCGTAACGCTGGAGCCCGGCCCGGACTCGCGGTTCGACGCCGATGGCTCGGCGCTCATGATCCATTCCGGCCCGGACGACTACACGAGCCAGCCCGGCGGAAAGGCCGGCGACCGCATCGCCTGCGGGGTGATCGAACGTCCCTGACGTGGTCGTGTGAGCCGTCGCCGCGACGGTGCCGTGGCCGGCCGGTCACGCCCGAGGACAACATAACGTCGAGTGGTATGTCCGTGTTGAAGCGTTTCCGCACGTGTCTATGGTGTGTCTAAACTGCGACGAAGTTGCGTTCCGAATGTCGGGGCGCGGCCCGTCGCAGGATGTTCTTCCCGAGCGCAACGGCGTGCGCGCCATGTCCGGGAGGGCGCGGCATTATCTGACCCGGCGGGCGCGTTTCCATGAATTTTCGGCCTTTGCGATCTTCGCATTCGGTGGCGTCGCTGCGCACCGCGCTCCTCGCCTCCGCGGCCCTCCTCGTCGCCTCGCCGGCACTGGGTCAATCCATGAACGGCGCGACCAACCCCACCGGGCCGGGCGGCAACGGCACGCCTTATCTTGAAGTGCCGCCCGGCGGTGGCGGTGGCGGCGGTGGCGGCGGCGTGACTGGCGGATTCGGCGCGCCGGGCAATATGCCGGAGTTCGTTACGATCAATGGCGATGGCGGGGTCGGCGGGTTCGTGCCGGGCATGCCGGGCCTCGATGGCGGGGATGGCGATCTCGGCGGCAGCGGTGGCGGTGGCGGTGGCGGGGCGCACGGCTATTTCGGTACCGAGGCGCCGAGCGGGGACGCGATCGGCGGCCAAGGCGGCGATGGCGGCGATGGCGGCGAGTTCAACGCCAAAGATATTCAAGGTATCGCCGGCGGTGGCGGCGGCCCGGGTGCTGGCGGTTATGGCGCCTCAATTCAAATCCAAGGGACCGGAACGACGCTGAACCTGCCGAACGCGATGATGGGCGGCGATGGCGGCGACGGTGGCAGTGGCGCTTCCATCATTTGGGAAAATGACGGCTTTTTCTATCCGCTCCAGGGTGGCGCCGGCAATGGCGGCGACGGCGGCACGGGCCTTTACCTCTATGGCTCCGGCGGCGGCGCCAGCATTCTGGGTGAAGCCAAGGGCGGCGACGGCGGCATTGGCGGGCATGGATATCTCCCGACCTTCGGGGGCATCGGCGGCAGCGGTCTCGAAGTCGCCGGCACGGCCGCCAATGTGATCATCGAGGCCGGTGCGCAGGTCACCGGTGGTGATGGCGGCATATCGCTGTCTGGCACCGGCGGAGCCGGCGGGGCCGGTATCCTCATTTCCGGCGATAACAACGTCGTCACACTCGCCGGCAGCGCCACCGGCGGCACGCAGGGCGGCAATCCTTCGGGCCAGGCGCTGGCGGTCTACATCACCGGGCAGGGCAACTGGCTCGTCCTGACCTCGACCTACAACCAGAGCGGCGGTATTTACGCACAGGGTGGCGGCGCGCTTGCGCTTGGCGGCTCCTCGCCGGGAATCTTCGACGTCAGCGCGATCGGCTCTGCGATCACCAATTTCTCCTTCTACACCGTCATCGATGGGGGCTCCTGGACGCTGATCAATGAGCCAGAAAGCTTGGTCAGCTGGGACATCCAGGACGGCGCCCTGTCGATCGCCGACCCGCTGTCGCTCGGCGGCTATGGCACGCTGACCATCAGCAATTCCGGCCAGCTGACCACGACCGCCAGCATGTCGATCAACCAGCCGATCGCGTTGAGCGGCGGCGCCGGTCCGGGCGCGACCTTCGACGTCGCAAGTGGCACGGTGCTGATCCTTGGGGAGGAGATTCAGGGTCCCGGGAACCTAATCGTCACGGGTGGCGGGATGCTCGCCCTCGGCGCCAACAACCAGTACACCGGCACGACAACCGTCCAGCAGGGCACGCTCGCTGTCGGTGGCACCTCCCCGTTGGGCGAGGCACCGGCCACGCTGAGCCTCGAAGATGGCACCACGCTCGAATTCGCCGTTGACGGGGATGGGCCGGCAACCAATCTCACGGGCGCTGTCACCCTCGCGGGCAATGTGACCCTTTTGTCCCCTTATGGGGTTACCGGGACGATCAGCGGCAACATTAGCGATGGCAGCAGCAGTGGCGGCCTCACCCTTAGCGGGCAGGGCAGCGTGCTGCTGAGCGGAACCAACAGCTTCACCGGCCCGGTGACGGTGGCGGCCGGTACGCTTGTCGCCGGCTCCGCCACGGCGCTGGGCTCGAACGGCACCGTGACGGTGGACGAGGGCGCGACCCTTCAGCTCAACACCTCCATCGCCACAGGCGGGCTAGCGGGTGCGGGCGCGATCATCATCGGCACCAATACGCTTACCATCGGCGCCAACAACGCCTCCTCCAGCTTCGCCGGTAGCTTCTCCGGCACGGGCAACCTCACCAAGACCGGCTCGGGCACCTTGACCCTGCAAGGTGTCAATGCCGATGTGAGCGCGCTGACCATTGAGGGCGGCACCTTGGCCCTCGATTCCCAGTCGGTTCTCGGTTCCGGCACCATCGTCGCCGTCTCCGGCGGTGCGGGCTCCACTTTGCAACTCGGTGCGAACCAGACCGTGGCGGGCCTCAGCGGCGATGGCACTCTGGTCCTCGGCAGTGCGTCCTTTACGCTCAATTCGGCCAGTGACTTCACCTTTTCCGGCGGTATCTCCGGCGTCGGCGGCAGCCTGGTGAAGGCGGGAGCCGGCACGCTAACGCTCTCCGGTAGCAACAGCTTCACCGGGCCGACTCTGATCAGCGGTGGGACGCTGGTTCTGGCTGGCGGCGCGGCGCTCGGCGATCAGACGACGGTGACGGTGGCCGGCGGCGCGCAGGTGCAGCTGCAGGCCAGCGAGACCGTTGGCGGGCTTGCCGGCAGCGGCGCTGTCTTGCTCGGCGGCAACACGCTCAGCTTCGGTGGCAATGGCGCCAATACAGGATTTCGCGGTTCGATCAGCAATGGCAGCCTCGTCAAGCAGGGCGCGGGCACGACCGTGCTCACCGGCAGCTACAACCTCTCGGCCCTCACCATCGCTGCCGGGACGCTGCAGATCGGCGACGGCGCCTCCGCCACCACCTTCCAGGCCGCGCCCATCGAGAACAACGGCACGCTGGTTCTGAAGCCGGCGCAGAATCTGCTGATGTCGGAGGTGATCTCCGGCGCGGGCGGGGTGACGGTGAATGCCGGCAACGCGCCGGTCACCTTCACCGCCGCCAACACCTATACCGGCGCCACCACCATCACGGCGGGCACGCTGAACCTCGGCAGCGGGGTTCTCGTGGGCTCGGTGGCCGGCAATGTGGTCACTAACGGCACGCTCGCCTTCAATTCCAGCACGTCGCAGAGCTTCGGCGGAGCGATCTCGGGCACGGGCGGCGTGAGCGCCGTGGGCGGCGCCACAGTCACGCTGACCGGCGCCAACGCCTATGCCGGGGGCACCGCGATCAGCAATGGCTCGACGGTGTTGGTCGGTAGCGACGGCAATCTCGGCGCGGGGAGTGGCGGCATCAGCCTAGCGAATGGCACGCTGGCCGTCACGGGCTCCTTCAGCAGTGGGCGCCAGGTCATGCTCGGCGGCACCGGCGGCATTGCGGTCGCGACCGGCCAGACGCTGACTTTGACGGGCGCGATCAGCGAGAGTTCGCCCTCGCAACTGGTGAAGTCCGGCGATGGTGTGCTCGTTCTCAGCGGCTCGAACAGCTACACCGGCGGCACGCTGGTGGCCGCCGGCACGCTGGTGGTGTCGAACGACGACAATCTCGGCGCGATCTTTGGCGGATTGACCCTTGATGGCGGCACACTGGTGGCCAGTAGCAGCTTGTGGTCCTCGCGCTCGGTAACCCTGGGCGCGGGCAACGGCACCATTGATATCGCCGCCGGAAACATGTGGCTCCTGCAAGGCGCTATTGGCGGCAGCGGCAACCTGACGAAAACCGGCGACGGCGAACTTACATTGATGGTCGACAGCAGCTTTACTGGCAGCACGACCATCGAGGGCGGCAAGCTGGCGATCTATGGCGCCACATTGGCGACCGGTTCGGTCAGTGTCGCCAGTGGCGCGACGCTGAAAGGCTTCGGAACTATTGCTGGCACCGTAACGGTGCTGGACGGCGGCAAGCTGGCCGGCGGGGATGCGGGTACGCCCAACCCGGAGAATGTCGCGCTCGTCACCGGCTCGCTCACCTTGGCCAATACGGCCAATGTGGCTCTGCTGCTGGGCGCCGGCGGCAATACCGGCGCTGCCGAGGTGACCGGCGATCTCGTGCTTGGCGGCACGCTGAGCGTTTCCGGCGAGGCGGTGCACGGCGCCGGCATCTACCGCGTCTTCACCTATACCGGCAGCAATAGCGGCAGCTTCGCTTCGGTCGATCTCTCGGGCCTTGTCGATTCTGGCTCCTATACCGGCACGATCGAGACCGGCAATCCCGGCCATGTGAACCTGCTGCTGCGCGATACCAGCCCGCTGCAGCTCTGGACCACGGACAGTGGGACGAGCTTCGGCGGCTCCGGCACCTGGTCCTCGACCGGGGACACCTGGTATCTCGCTTCCTCCGGCCAGACCATTCCGTGGGGTGGAGAGACCGGCGTCTTCACCGGCACCGCCGGCACCGTCACCATTCGTGGCGAGCAGACCTTCCAGAAGCTCGAATTCGTCACCGACGGCTATGTTCTGAAGGCCGATGGCACCGAGCCGACGTCGAGCCTGCACGTGAATGGCGGCGGCGTGCTGTGGGTGGAGGGGCATGATGTCACCGCGACGATCAGCGCGCCCATCACCGGCACGGGCGGGATCGAGAAAGTCGGCACCGGCACGCTCATCCTCTCCGGCGCCAACAGCTATGTCGGCGGCACCAAGATTTCCGGCGGCTTCCTCAGCGTCGCCAGCGCGGCGTCCCTCGGCGATGCCGGCAATGTTCTGACCCTCTCCAGCGGCGGGCTGGAAACCACCGGCTCCTTCACCCTTGCCAGCGCGGTGGTGCTGGAGGGCTTCGGCAGCCTGAAGCCGGGCGCGGGCGAAACGCTCGGCCTTTCCGGCACCATCAGCGGCACGGGTGGCCTGCGCAAGGAAGGGCTCGGCACGGTGGTGCTGAGCGGCACCAACACCTATGCCGGGGAGACGGTGATCGCCGAGGGTACGCTGCAAGTGCAGGGCGGCGCCGCGATTTCCAACGCCTCCGCCGTGCGGATCGAGGCGGCGGGCACGCTGCAGCTGGGCGCCAATGAGGGCGTCGGCTCGCTCGCCGGCAGCGGTACGGTCGACCTGCAGAGCTACACGCTGCAACTGAACTACAGCGGCGCCGACACCGTGTTTTCCGGAAGCATCAGCGGAACCGGTGGCGTGGTGATGCAGGGGCTGGGCACGCTGGTCCTCACCGGCGCCAACAGCTATTCCGGTGGCACCACTCTTTCCGGTGGCGGGCTCATCCTCGGCAATGGTGGCACCTCGGGCAGCCTTGCCGGCAATGTCGTCAATAACGGCTTGCTCGCCTTCCATCGCTCGGACGCCATCACCTTTGCGGGCACCATCAGCGGCACGGGCGGGGTCACGCAGATCGGCAGCGGCACGCTCATTCTCACCGGCACCAACAGCTATGCCGGCGGCACGCTGGTCTCGGCCGGCACGGTGCAGGTGAGCGCCGATGCCAATCTGGGCCAGGTTGGCGGGGCGCTGACCCTGGAGGCGGGCACGCTGTCCACCACGGGCAGCATCACCACCGCGCGCAGCCTCGTTCTGATCGGCGGCGGCACGCTGAATGTGGCCACCGGCACCACGCTCGGGCTCACCTCGGCGGTCGCCGGCACCGGCGGACTGACGAAGCAAGGCGACGGCACGCTCATCCTCGCCACCGACAACGGCTTCACCGGCACGACGACCATCCGCGCCGGCGTGCTGCAACTGGGCAATGGCGGCACCACGGGCTCGGTTACCGGCGCTATCGTCAATGACGCGACGCTGGTTCTCAACCGCAGCGACAGCTTCATCTTCGCCAACAACGTCTCCGGCCAGGGAACCGTGGTGCAGGCCGGCACCGGCGCGCTAATCGTCACCGGCGACATTGACAGCCTGGGCGGCCTGCAAATCCAGCAGGGTGCGGTGCAGATCGGCAATGGCGGGACCATGGGGCAGGTGGCCGGCCCCATCGTCAATAACGGCATCCTCGCCTTTGCGCGCTCGGATCAGACGGTGGTCGGAAACACCATTTCCGGCAGCGGCACCGTCGTACAAATCGGCGCCGGGGACCTGTTCCTGACAGGAAGCAACAGCTATTCCGGCGGCACCGGCATCGGTCCCGGCAGCACGCTGCATGTGACGGCCGACGCCGCTCTCGGCGCGTCGACCGGGGGGCTCATCTTCGGCGGCGGCACGCTCTCCGCCGATCTCGGCTTCGCCAGCGCGCGCACGGTGACATTGATCGGCGGCGGCACGATCAGCGTCGCCAATGCGGCGGTGCTCACCTTGTCCGGTGCGATCAGCGGGGCGGGGAGCTTCACCAAGAGCGGCCTTGGCACGCTGGTGCTGACGGGCAGCAACAGCTACACCGGCAACACCGTGGTGGCAGCCGGCACGTTGCAGATCGGCGATGGCGGCACCTCGGGAACGCTCGCCGGCAATGTCGCGACCTCTGGGACGCTGGTCTTCAACCGCTCCGACAACATCCTCTATGCCGGTGCCATTTCCGGCACGGGTTCGCTGGTGCAGGCGGGGGCGGGCGCGCTGGTGCTGACCGGGACGAGCAGCTACAGCGGCGGCACGCGCATCACCGCCGGCACGCTGGTGCTTGGCAATGGCGGCACCTCGGGCGCCATCACGGGCAATGTCGCCAATGACGGAACGCTTGTCTTCAATCGCAGCGACGCCGTGACCTTTGCCGGCGTCATCTCCGGCAGCGGCGCGGTGGCGCAGATTGGTACAGGCACGCTGACCCTCAGCGGCGCCAATAGCTATGCCGGCGGCACGACCATCGGGGCCGGCGGCAGCTTGCAGGTGGCCTCCGATGGCAATCTCGGCGCCGCTACCGGTTCGCTGACGCTGAGCGGCGGCATTCTGGCGCCGACCGCCTCCTTCACGAGCGCGCGCGCGGTGACGCTCAACACCAGCGGCGGGTTTAGCGTCGGCACGGGCGTCACGCTGACGCTCACGGGCACGGTCGGGGGCAATGGCGCCCTATACGTCGCCGGTGGTGGAGCGCTCGAACTGGCCGGGATCAACAGCTATGCCGGCGGCACCTCCGTCTCCGGCGCGACGCTGGCGGTGCACGCGGATCAGAGCCTGGGCAAGGCGGGCACCGCGCTGGCGCTGAATGGTGCCACGCTTCAGGTGCTGCACAGTTTTTCTTCCACACGCAATGTGGTCGTGAGCAGCGCCGGTGCGTCGATCGACGTGGGCACGGACCGCTTCCTCACTCTTTCCGGCACCGTTTCGGGACCGGGCGTGCTGGCCAAGACCGGCGCGGGGCGCCTGACCCTGACCGGCGACAACAGCTATGGCGCACTGGCCATCCTCGGCGGGACGGTGGTGGGCAATACCGTTTCGCTCGAGGGCAACATCCTCAACAATGGCGCCCTCGTCTTCGACCAGGCGTCCACGGGGACCTTCACCAATATCATCGGCGGCACGGGCACTCTCACGGTCAAGGGGGAGGGAGCGCTGATTCTGACCGGCACCGCCGCGCCGGGGGGCGGGACCACCATCGATGGTGGGACGCTGAGGATTGGCGATGGCGGCACGGCTGGCTGGCTGACCGGCTCGATCGTCAACAAGGGCACGCTGATCTACGATCTTGCCGGGCGCTACACCTTCCCGGTCGCGCTCAGCGGCACCGGCCGGGTCAAACTGGAAGGCGGCGGCACGGTCGATTTCACCGGCTCGGATTACAAGGGCGTCGTCGAGACCGACGATGCGCGTGTGCTGGTGCAGCGCGGAACCGACTCGCAGGTGAGCTTCCGCGTCGGCGCGCACGGCGTTCTCGGTGGCGTCGGCACGATCGGCTCGGTGGATGTGCTCGACGGCGGTATCATCTCGCCTGGCTTCTCCCCGGGCACCCTCAACATCAATGGCACGCTGACGCTGGCGGCGGGGACCACCTATAGGGTGGATATCTCGCCGGGCCGGGGCAGCGATCTGCTCGCCGTCACCGGCGCCGTCGGCATCAACCTCGACAGCACCCTGGAGCTGCATGCCGAGCGCGGCACTTATGCCAACTACAAGACCTATACCGTGCTGACCGGCAGCGACGGCGTGCATGGCCTCTTCGGAACGGTGACGAGCAATTTCGCCTTCCTCGACCCGCTGGTGTCCTACACCGACACCGAGGTCATCCTGAACCTCGTGCGCCGGGACATTCCGTTCTGGCGCGAGGCGCGGACGTGGAACCAGGTTGCCACCGCCAATGGCGTCGAGTCGCTCGAGGCGGGCAACGAGATTTACGACGCGGTGGCCTCTCAGCTGAAATCCGAGGCCTACATCGCCTTCGATGCCCTCTCCGGGGAGATCTACGCCTCCACCGCATCGGTGATCCAGCAGCAATCCGTATTCACCCGCGACGCGGTGGGCGCGCGGCTGCGGCAGGCCTCTTTCGAGGGCGCCGGCGCACCGCTGGCCTATGCCGGAGACGGGCCGCAGACGGCGCGGCTCGGAGCCGACGGCGCGACGGTCATGTGGATGCAGGGCTTCGGCGCGCAGGGCTCCCTCGGCTCCGACGGCAATGCGGCAGCGGTTTCGGATTCGATCGGCGGCTTTGTCGGCGGCTTCGACGCGGCCTTTGCCGCTGACTGGCGGCTTGGCGCCTATGGCGGCTACAGCCGCTCCTGGCTCGACGTGTCCGGCCGCGCCTCTTCCGGCTCCATGGACAATTACGAGCTCGGCCTCTACGGCGCGACGCAGCAGGGTCCGTGGGCGCTGCGGCTCGGCGGCGGCTATGCCTGGCACGACATGTCGTTCTCCCGCAGCGTGGCCTTCCCCGGCTATCAGGCGTCCAACAGCAGCGACGCCAATGCCGGCTCGGCCCAGCTGTTCGGCGAACTCGGCTATGACCTGCCGCTGGGGCCGGTCGATCTGGAGCCCTTCCTCGGCCTCGCCTATCTGCACGTCGAAGGCTGGAACATGGTCGAGCGCGGTTCCAACTCGGCGCTGAATGTGGATGCCGATGCCATGGACACGTTCTATTCGACGCTGGGTCTGCGCGGCGGGCAGGAGATCGACGTGCACGGCGTGCCCATCGTCGCCAGCTTCACGCTGGGCTGGCAGCATGCCTTCGGCGATACCGTGCCGGCGGCGGTGATGAGCTTCGCCACCGGCTCGGCGCCGTTCAGCATCGAGGGGGCGCCCATCGCCACGGACACTTTGATCTTCGGCGGCGGGCTGGCCTATGAGATCAACCCGAACACGCGGCTCAGCCTGCGCTATGACGGGCAGATCGCCACCAGCGCCCAGCAGAACGCCGTGAGCGGGGCGCTGCAGATCCGCTTCTGATCGGCGCTGTGCTGCGTCCGGGGCTCAGGCGCCGGGATGTTCCACCACCGCCTCGGCCCGACCGAGGCGGATGACGCCGAGCACCAGCGCGCAGCCAATGCCGATCACCACGCCGCCGGCGACCTGCGGCAGGGTGAGCGGTTCGTCGAGCAGCAGCGTGCCGATGGTCACGGCGACCCCGGTGACGCCGAACTCCACGCTGATGGCGCGGGTGGGGCCGATGGAGGCGATCAGCTGGTAGAAGATCACATAGGTGATGGCGCTCATCAGCACGCCGGCGACGAGCAGCGAGGCGACATCCAGCAGCCCCGGCATGCCCGGCAGCGGCACAAAGGCGATCAGCGGCAGGATGAGCACCCCGCCGAAGAAGAACGCGCCGATGGTGATCTCCCATGAGCCGGTCTTCGCCAGCCGCCGTCCGGCATAGACGCTGCCAAAGGCGGCGGAGAGGGTGGAGCCGAGCGTCGCGGCGCAGCCGATGATGAACGATGTCGTCACCGGCTGGGCGGGAAAGCCCACCAGCAGCACAATTCCCGCGGCGCCGAGCCCGATGCCGACCAGCCCGCTGAGCCGAAACCGCTCGACCCCCCACGCCGCCGCGATCAGCATGGTGAACAGCGGGATGGTGGCGACGAGGATCGCCGACATGGCGGTGCCGATCCGTGGCAGGCCATAGGATATCAGCCCGAGCTGCAGGGCGACGGTGGCGAGGCCCACCACGAACAGCGGAAACGGGCCGCAGGAGAAATCCAGCTTCCGCCCGGAGGCGCGGGCGGCGAGGTAGAGCGTGCCGGCCGCGAAGAAGGAGCGGAACGCCACCGAGCCGGCCCAGCCGAAGGCGTGGATATTGTGGTCCATGACCACGAAGGACGATCCCCAGACGAGCGCCAGGAACAGGTAGGAAGCCAGGTCTCTCGGACTCATTACGCGCACACCGCTCGCCAAGCGAGGCGGCTCGCATGGCCGGATCGCGCGCGGAAACTAGTTGCTCGCAGGCGGCTGTCAATTGGCGCAAAAAAGAGATAAGGGAAGCGGCATGAAATCAGTCGATTCCTTCAAAGACCGCCAGAAGAATGCCGCCGAAGCCCGCGCCCGGCTGGTGTCCCGCCTTGCCGAACGCCCGAGCCCGGACGACCCGGCGATGATTGCCCGCGCGGCCGAGCGCAAGGCCGCTGCCGAGGCGCGGCAGGCGGCGCAGGTGGCGAAGGCCGCGGAGAAGGCCGCCCGCAAGGAGGCCGAGGCCGAAGCCGCGCGCCTCGCCGCCGAGGCTGCCGCTGCTGACGCGGCCGCTGCCGCGGAAGCCGAGATCGCGGCCAAGGCGGCCGCCATCGAGGAGGCCGCCGCTGCCGCCGCCGCCGCCAAGGCCCGCCGCGACGAGCGCTACGCCGCCCGCAAGCAGCGCGTCGGCCGCCGCTGAGGCCGTTCAGCCGGCCGCACGCTGGCCGGCGAACTGCCCGCCATAGCCGCGCTGGGGCACACCCAGCGTCTGCTCCAATATCAGCTGGCACACCTTCATCCCCGCCCGCAGGCGGATGGGGCGCGGCCCGAGATTGATGATCTCGAGCTGGATCTGCCCGGTCGAGCCGGCGTGGATGGTCGGTGCGGTGAGGTGGACGATGAGGCCGATGCGGGCGAGCGAGCTCTTGCCCTCCACCCGCGCCGCCAGCCGCGCCCCCGGGCGCAGGTCCACCCGCTCCAGCGTCCAGCCCAGCACCAGCCGGCCGGGATCGAGCACGAAGCCTTCCGTGCCGATGTCGATGTCGCCCGCCATGCGGGTGATCGCCTCGCGGAAGCTGTAGCCCGGCCCGGCGGGGTCGATGACCGGGTCTTCCCCCGGCGCAGGGTCGCGATACAGGGTGAGCCGGGCGTCGAGCCGCAGGTCGACGCCGTTCGGCGCGTAGAATTCCGGCGGCGGCGGCGGCTCGATCAGCACCGAGCCTTCGGCCATGGCGTCGAGAATGTCGCGGTCGGTCAGGATCACGGGCAAAGCTCTCGAAAAGAGGTCTCTCGAAAAGAGGTCTCGCAAGACGGGCGGCTTCCCGCAGTGCGGGAGTGCTAACATGGCCTCACCCCCCGGCAAATGCCATGCCCGATGCGGCTCCCCGGCCGCCGCTCGGCCGATTGCGTGGCGGCACAAGGCGATTTGCACCGCATCGCAATAAAGAGCTTGAGCGCGGGCGCGCGCCGCCACAAGTTGGGCGCCCCGATCCAACCCCTGCTGTGGAGTTACCCACTAATGACCGACCGCCCGAAGCTTCTCGGCATTTCCGGCAGCCTGCGCTCCGGCGCCTATTCCACCGCCGTGCTGGAAGCGCTGAAAGCCGCGCTCGCCCCGACGGCGGACCTCACCGTGCTGACGCTGAACGACGTGCCGCTCTACAATCAGGACGAGGACGGCGCCACCCAGCCGGCCGGCGCTGCGGCGCTGCGGGCGGCGATCGCGGCGGCGGACGGGGTGATCTTCGCCTCGCCGGAATATAATTACGGCCCCTCGGGCGCGATGAAGAACGCGGTGGACTGGGGTTCGCGCCCCTATGCCAAGGGCGCGCTGCTCGGCAAGCCGGTGCTGGTGCTCACCTCCTCGCCCGGCTCCACCGGCGGCATCCGCGCCCAGGCCTCGCTGCGCGAATCGCTGAGCGCGGCGGGCGCGCGCATCGTCGCCTATCCGCACCTCGCCATTCCCAATGTCGGCGACAAGATTGCCGACGGCGCCTTCACCGACGAGAAGACGGTGAAGTTCCTCACCGGTGGCGTCGAGGCGCTGATCAAGGAAATCCACCTGCTGGCGGCGCACGCCAAGGGCTGAGGCGGAGCGGCTCTGCCGCTTGCACGCCCTCAGGACCGGGCTTGACCCGGCCACCCAGGCTTTCCGCCATGTGCCGTTGCAAAGGCTGGGTCCCCGGGTCAAGCCCGGGGATGAGGGGGCGTAGAGCCGGGTTTCGGCCGAACGGTTTTCGCTGGGTCCCGGATCGGGGCGGCGCGGTGCGCCGCTCCGGGACACGAAGGTCCCTTCATCCAAGGCGCCTGCGTGCTTCGAGGCCGGCGCAAGCGCCGGCACCTGAGCATGACGGGGGCGGCTTGTGAGCGTCCTCATCCTGAGGTGCGAGCAAAGCGAGCCTCGAAGGATGATGCCCTTGGGGTCGCGCTGTGGCGCGACCGGATGTGGCCGAAGAGCCTCCCCAGGGTCCCGGATCGACGCGGCGCGCTGTGCCGCTGGTCCGGAATCCCGACTGTGCTCAGTCCACCGCGATCATCACGTCGGAGGCCTTGACCACGGCATAGGCCTTGCCGCCCTCCTTCAGCCCCAGCTCGTCCACCGCCTCATTGGTGATGGAGGAGGTGAGTACCTGCCCGCCGCCAATGTCGATGCGCACATGCGAGGTGGTGGCGCCCTTGGTGACCTTGACCACGGTGCCGGGGACGACGTTGCGTGCGCTGAGCTTCATGGGGTGTTCTCCTGGATCGAAGCGGGTGGGGAAGGGGGCGCGTCGAGCACGCGGACCTCGATCCGCGCGACATCGAACATCTGCCGCGCGCCGCGCCGGTCTCCCGGCACGACGAGGCGCGGCGCACGGGTGGTGGCGAGCGGCTCGCCCTCACGCGTATGGGCGAGAAGAATGGGCGCATCGCCGAGATCGGGCGCCAGATCCGCCGCTGCCAGCACCAGCCTGTAGCCATCGCCCGCCGTGATGACGATGACGCTGCGCAGCAGGGCGCGGTGGGAATCGGTATCGACCATGCCCCGCGCGGCGAGCAGGTCCCACAGGCGCGGGCCGGTGAAGCGCGCCCGCTCCGGCCCCTTGGCGGTGGCGTAGGTGACGGTGAGCGTTTCCGCCGGCAGCGCGCGCAGGGCCGCGAGCGATAGCGTCTCCTCCTTGCCGGCGCCGGCCAGCGCCACCGGATCGGCCGCGTTGGCGGGCGAGGCGCCGAGCAGCAGCAGAACAAGGCCGAGACGGAGGGGGCGTGGGAACATGGCGGAACCGGATATGATATATTCGTATGGATATAGCAGGGTGCGGGCGGACGCAATCGCGGGTGGGCTTGACCCGGCCAGCCAGACGTTCCGCGGGTGGCGTTGGGAAAGGCTGGGTCCCCTGGTCAAGCCCGGGGATGAGGGGGCGTGGAGCCTGGTTTCGGCCGAAGAGCTTTCTCTTGCGCCCGGAACGGCGCGCCGCTGGTCCGGGACACGAAGGTCCCTTCATCCAAGGCGCCTGCGTGCTTCGAGGCCGGCGCAAGCGCCGGCACCTCAGCATGACGGGGCCTGTGGATGACGAGCCACGTCATCCTGAGGTGCGAGCGAAGCGAGCCTCGAAGGATGTTGAGCCCGGGGGGCGCGCGTGCGCCGCTGGTCCGGACTTTAGCCAGAAAGCCTTCGCTGGGACCCGGAACGGCGCGGCGCGGCACGCTGTGCCGCTGGTCCCAGATACAGCCATGGATATCGTAATTCCTAAACTAGGAAATTAATCCTTGACAGCGTCGCGCTGGCGGGGTAGCTTTCCCTCATGCTCCACAACTGCGTCGGAAGCGGCGGGGGTGAAACCTCAAGGCCCCGCGCAGTGTGCAGTTTCAGCCGGCCTTCGGGCCGGCTTTTTCGTTTCCGTTCCCGAGCGGCGGAGGTGGCATGTCGGTTCCCGGGCGGTCCGTTTCGCCGGAAGCGCTGGAAGAGGCGCGCCGGCTCTATGAACGCACGAATGTGCCGGTGCAGCAGGTGGCGGATCTGCTCGGCATCTCCAAATCCACCTTCAATCTCCGCCGCCAGCGCTGGGGCTGGACGCCGCGCATGGCGCGCATTCCCGGCGGGCCCGCGCCGCTCGCCGAGCTGACCCCGCAAGACCCGCGCTCGCAAGACCCGCGCTCGCAAGACCCGCTTGCCGACGACCCGCCAGCCGCCGGCCCGCCTCCTGTCACCGGGGCGGCGGGCGCTGCGGCGTCGGCGGAAGCCGCGCCGGCCTCGCGCGGCGAACTGATCAACCGGCTGGTGCGGCGGATCGAGCGCGAGATCGCCGCGCTGGAGCGGCTGGTCGCGCTGGCCGGCCTCGCCGTCGCGGCGCGGCCGGAGGCGAGCCAGGCCGACAGCGAACGCGCCGCGCGCACGCTGGCCATTCTCGTGCGCTCGCTGCGCGAACTCGCGGCACTGGACAGAGAACAGCCCGACGGGAGCGACGATGACGCCGACCGCGACGCCGACGCCTTCCGACGCGAGCTTGGCCGCACGCTTGAGCGCGTGCTGGCGAGCGGGGAAGCTGCCTGAGGCGCTGGAAGCGCTCGACGCGCCGACCCTCGACTGGCTGCGCCATCACTGGCCGCTGATCGGCCGGCCCTCGCAGCGCCCGCCCGACACGGCGCAGGGCGGCGGCGATTGGCTGACCTGGCTGATGCTGGGCGGGCGCGGCGCCGGCAAGACACGGGCGGGCGCGGAATGGGTGCGCGCCCTCGTGCATGGCGGGGCCGGGCCGAAGGCGGGGCGGCTCGCTCTGGTGGCGGAAAGCCATGCCGATCTGCGCGATGTGATGGTGGAGGGTGTCTCCGGCCTCCTCGCCATCCATCCGCGCCAGGAGCGCCCGAGCTGGGAGCCGACGCGCCGGCGCCTCGTCTGGCCGAACGGGGCGGTGGCGCAGGGCTTTTCCGCCGACGATCCCGAGAGTTTGCGCGGGCCGCAATTCGACGCCGCCTGGTGCGACGAGCTGGCGAAATGGCGCTACGCCCAGGCCGCGTTCGACATGCTGCAATTCGGCCTGCGGTTGGGAGAGCGGCCGCGCCAGATGGTGACGACCACCCCGCGCCCCACCGCGCTGATCCGCGCCCTGCTCGCCGATCCGCGCACGGCGGTGACGCGCATGGGGACAGCGGAAAACGCCGCGCATCTGGCGCCGCGCTTTCTCGACACCGTGGTCGGCCGCTATGCCGGCACGCGGCTCGGCCGGCAGGAACTCGGCGGCGAACTGATCGAGGACCGGCCGGACGCGCTGTGGAACCGCGCAGGCCTGGAGGCGGGACGGCTGGAGGCGGCGCCGGCGCTGGCCCGTCCGATGGAGCGCATCGTGGTGGCGGTGGACCCGCCCGCCTCCTCGGGCAAGCGGGCGGATGCCTGCGGCATTCTCGCGGCGGGGATCGACGCGGCGGGTGTCGTGCATGTGCTGGCGGATGAGAGCGCGCAGGGCCTCTCGCCCAATGGCTGGGGCGGGCGCGCCATCGGCCTGTTCCACAGGCTGGAGGCCGACCGGGTGGTGGTGGAGGTGAACCAGGGCGGGGAGATGGTGAAGACCATCCTCGCCGGCATCGACCCCACCGTGCCGGTCGCCGAGGTGCGGGCGACGCGGGGAAAATGGCTGCGCGCCGAGCCGGTGGCCGCGCTCTACGAGCAGGGACGGGTGCGCCATGTCGGCCCGTTCCCGGCGCTGGAAGACGAGATGTGCGATTTCGGCCCGGACGGCCTCTCGAACGGCCGCTCGCCCGACCGGCTCGACGCGCTGGTCTGGGCGATCACCGCGCTGGCGCTCGGCCCGCGCGCCACGGCGCCGCGGGTGCGGCGGGTGTGAGCGGTCGGCGTGCCGGCCTGCGCGAAACTGAACCGATGACCGGAGCCCTTTGATGAAGCTCTTTCCCTTCCCGCTCGGCCGCCGGGCGGCGGCGCCCGAGGCGAAAGCCTCGCGCACCCAGGCGCTGGTGGCGCTGCTCGCCGGCCACCGGCCGCAATGGACGCCGCGCGACTATGGCGCGCTCGCCCGCGAGGGCTATCAGCGTAACGCCATCGCCTATCGCTGCGTGCGGCTGATCGCGCAGGGGGTGGGCGAGCTGCGCCCGCTATTGAGCGAGGACGGGCGCGAGAGCGCGAGCCATCCGCTGCTCGACCTGCTGGCGCAGCCGAATGCGCGCCTTGCCGGGCCGGGGCTGATGGAGGCGCTCGCTGCGCATCTGCTGCTGGCCGGCAATGCCTATGTCGAGGCGGTGAGCCTCGGCGGCGCGCCGCGCGAACTCCATGTGCTGCGCCCGGACCGCATGCGCGTGGTGCCCGGTCCGGATGGCTGGGCGCAGGCCTATGACTATACGGCCGGCGGGCGCTCCGTGCGCTTCGTGCAGGAGGGCGTGCCGCCGCCGATCCTGCATGTGGCGCTGTTCAACCCGCTCGACGACCATTACGGCGCCCCGCCGCTGGAGGCGGCGCAGATGGCGCTCGACCTGCACAACGCCGCCGGCGCCTGGAACAAGGCGCTGCTCGACAATGCCGCGCGCCCCTCCGGCGCGCTGATCTATGGCGGGGCGGGCAATCTCTCCGACGAGCAGTTCGACCGGCTGAAGGAGGAGCTGGAGGCGAATTTCGCCGGCAGCGGCAATGCCGGGCGGCCGCTGCTGCTGGAAGGCGGGCTCGACTGGCGCCCGCTCTCGCTCTCGCCGCACGACATGGATTTCCTGGAGGCGAAGAACGCCGCCGCGCGCGAGATCGCGCTCGCCTTCGGCGTGCCGCCCATGCTGCTCGGCGTTCCCGGCGATGCCACCTATGCCAATTACGCCGAGGCCAGCCGGGTGCTGTGGCGCCAGACCATCCTGCCGCTCGGCCGCCGTCTGCTGCACGAGCTCAGCCTCTGGCTCGGCCCCGCCTATGGGCCGGGCCGGCTGGTGCTGGAGCCGGACCTCGATGCCATCGAGGTGCTGCATGGCGAGCGCGAGGCGCTGTGGCGCCGAGTGAACGAGGCGAGCTTCCTCACCGACGACGAAAAGCGCCAGGCGGTCGGCTACGGGGTGCGGGAGTGAGGGGCCTGCGTGGCTCAATGCCGGCGCGGCGCGCCGGCACCTCAGCATGACGGGCCTTGGAACGGGACAACGTCATGCTGAGGTGCGCGCGAAGCGCGCCTCGAAGGATGGACCGCCTCGCACGACGCTGTCCCTCAGGACCCGGCTGATCCGACCATCCAGGCTTTCAGCCTCGCCGTGACGCAAACGCTGGGTCCCCGGGTCAAGCCCGGGGATGAGGGGGCGCGCGGGGTCGATTTCCGATGGCGCGCGGCGTTTTAGCGCGCGAGCCCGGCCCTCTGGCCGCAGACCCGCGCGGGGCGCACACGTCACGAGGAGCCCGCCCATGCAGCCGCTCATCACCGCTTTCGCCGCCAAGGCCGACATCGCCCATCTCGCTTTGCTGATGTGGGCGCTGGGGGCTTCGGCGCTGGCCGCCATCGCGCTGCGCGAATTGAGCCGCGCGGTGCGCCGGTTCGATGATTTCGTGCGCGAGATCGCGCGCTTCAACGCCCAGTTCGGAGACGAGACATGAGTTCGACCCCGCGCATCCGGGCCTTCCTGCCCGGCCGCTTCACCGGGCTCGGCCCGCTTCTGCCGGCGCCGGACCGGGCCGGGCAGGCGCCACAGGTGTTTCGCCAGTTCGGCCGCACGCTCGGCCGACTGGAACGCACGGCCACGACCCGCCGGCCGGGCACGGGGGAGGGGGCATGAGCCTCGACGCCTGCGCCTTCCCCCCGCGCGAGACCAAGGCCGGGGCCGCGCCCTTTGCCGGCGCGCTCGCCGGCATCGCGCCCGATGGCCGCTTCGAGGGCTATGCGGCGCTGTTCGGCCGGGTCGATCTCGGCCGCGACCTGATCCTGCCCGGCGCCTTTGCCCACTCGCTGGCCGAGCGCGGCGCCGGCGGGGTGCGGCTGCTTTTCCAGCACGATCCGGCCGAGCCCATCGGCACCTGGCTCGGTCTCCACGAGGATTCGGTCGGGCTTTATGTGAAAGGCCAGCTCACCCTCGATGTTGCCCGCGCCCGCGAGGTGCTGGCGCTGATGCGCGCCGGGGCCATTGACGGGCTGTCCATCGGCTTCCGCGCGGTGGAGGGCCGCACCGACCCGCGCACAAGGGTCCGCCGGCTCTCGCGCATCGATCTGTGGGAGGTGTCGGTCGTCACCTTTCCGATGCAGCCGGATGCGCGCATCGCGGCGGTGAAGTGGGCCGGCGACACGCGGGCCGGAGCTTGTCTTGCGAGCGCGATCCGCCGCGGCGCCCGCCGCCTGCGCGCCTTGCCCGGACTACGGCCGGCGGTTTGAGGCCCTGCGCGGCTCAATGCCGGCGCGGCGCGCCGGCATCTCAGCAGGACGGGCGGTGGCATCACGAGCGCCGTCATCCTGAGGTGCGCGCGAAGCGCGCCTCGAAGGATGTCGCCCGCAGAGTGTCTCCCCCTCAGGGCCAGGCCTGACCCGGCCACCCAGACTTTTGGCCGCCGCGCCGAAGGGACAGCTGGGTCCCCGGGTCAAGCCCGGGGATGAGGAAGGGGGAGGGCCCCTGGATTGGCGCTGCGCGAGGCGGCGGCACCTCAGCATGACGGCGCCGCTCAAAGACCCTCATGGCCGGGCTTGACCCGGCCACCCAGACTTTGGTCGCCGTGCCGCCGGGACAGCTGGGTCCCCGGGTCAAGCCCGGGGATGAGGAAGGGGGAGGGCCCCCCGGATCGGCGCCGCGCATGACGCGGCTTGTCCGGTGCACGGGGTTGTGGCGCCACGTTCCTCCGCCGTCATCCCGGACGGTCCGCAGCACCGATCCGGCATCGCGCATTCCGTCTCACCATCCCGGCTTTCCGGCGGCGCCGGCGGCCGGGATGACCTCACTTCTTGCAAACAGGACATCAACCCCATGCAGCCGAGTGCCATCGCCCCCGAATGCAAGTCCGCCGGCCCGGAAGTCTCGGCCGCCTTCGAGGAGTTCATGAGCGCGTTCGAGGCGTTCAAGGATGCCAACGACCAGCGGCTCGGCGCGCTGGAGCGGCGCGGCGGCGATGTCGTCGCCGACGACAAGGTGGCGCGCATCAATGCCGCGCTCGACGCGCAGAAGGCGCTGATCGACGAACTGGTGCTGAAAGCCCGCCGGCCCCTGCTGGGTGGCGGCGATCCCGTCAGCGACCTCGCCGCACGCGAGCACAAGGCGGCGTTCGACGCCTATGTCCGCACCGGCGAGGCGGCGGGGCTGAAGCGGCTGGAGGCCAAGGCGCTCTCGGCCGGGGTGGGGGCGGATGGCGGCTACACCGTGCCGAACGAGACCGAGCGCGAGATCGGCCGCCGGCTCACGGCGCTCTCGCCGATCCGCGCCCTTGCCGATGTGCGGGTGATCTCGGCCGGCACCTACAAGAAGCCGTTCATGACCTCCGGCCCGGCGGTGGGCTGGGTGGCGGAAACCGGCGCGCGCGGCCAGACCGCCAGCCCGGTGCTGGACGAGATCGCCTTTCCCGCCATGGAGCTCTACGCCATGCCGGCGGCGACGCAGACGCTGCTCGACGATTCGGCGGTGAATATCGACGAATGGCTCGCCATCGAGGTGGAGGCCGCTTTCGCGAGCCAGGAAGGCACGGCCTTTGTGACCGGCGATGGGGTGGGCAAGCCGAAGGGCTTCCTCGCCTATGACACGGTGGCGGAAAGCGCCTGGGCGTGGGGCAAGCTCGGCTTCCTCGCCACCGGCGCCGCCGGCGATTTCCCCGCCGCCAGCCCCTCCGACCCGCTGGTCGATCTCGTCTATGCCGTGAAGGCCGGCTACCGGCAGAATGGCAGCTTCCTGATGAGCCGGCGCACGCAGGGCGCGGTGCGCAAGCTCAAAGACGAGAACGGCCAGTATCTGTGGGCGCCGCCCAGCGCGCCGGGCACCCCGCCGAGCCTGATGGGCTTTCCCGTCCACGAGGCGGAGGAGATGCCGGGCATCGGGGCGAACAGCCTCTCCATCGCCTTCGGTGATTTCCGTCGCGGCTATCTCGTGGTCGACCGCGCCGGGGTGCGGGTGCTGCGCGACCCCTATTCCGCCAAGCCCTATGTGCTGTTCTACACCACCAAGCGTGTCGGCGGCGGGGTGCAGGATTTCGACGCCATCAAGCTCTTGAAATTCGCCGCCTGAGGCGCCGGCCCCCGTGACGCAAAAAAGAGGCGCCCCGGTGAGGGGCGCCCCAGAAGACGGTCAGGTCTCGAAAGGTCCGTTCGGCTCACTTGGTCGAGCGGTCACTTGGTCGAGCGGTCACTTGGTCGAGCGGGCATTCGCCTCGACGGCCTGGTTGATATAGGCGTCGGAGGTGCCGGGCACGGTCACGGTGGCGTTGCGGCCTTCCACGACCGGCTGCGCGGTCTGGCTCTGCACCTGCGGGGCCGGGTGGGTGCCATAGATGGTGGCGTCACGGCCGGCGGCCTGGGCGCCCACGGCGCCGAGGGTGGCGAAGGCAACAGCGGCGATGAGGATCTTGTTCATGGTCGATACTCCTTGAAAGGCGGCCGGCGCGCGCTCACCTGGGGGCGCCGGCCTTGGGGGGAAGCGGGAGATCAGTTGGTCGAGCGGGCGTTCGCCTCGACCGCCTGCTTGATGTAGGCGTCGGAGGTGGCGGGCACCGCGACCGCGGCGTTGCGGCCCTCGACGACCGGGGCGGCGGCTTCCGCCTGCACCGAAGCGGCGCGCTCATAGGTGGTGGCGTCGCGGCCATCGGCAGCCTGGGCGGCAACCGAACCGAAGGTGGCGAGGGCGACGGCGGCGATGAGGATCTTGTTCATTTTGGTCTTCTCCGAAGTGTGGGTGGGCGGCCCGTGTCGGCCGCGCCGTTCATGAGGAGAAGCTAGTTCCGGCATCGGCGCATGGCCAGTTGCGATAAGGCGCCGATAGGATTGCGCCAATGCAATAACAACTGCGTGTTTGGCTCTGGCGGAGGCGCGCGGGCGTGCCTAAGAGCGCAATCGATAAGATCGCGCGCGCTTTAAAAGCGGGCTGAGAGCGGCACTGCACGCGCGCCCGTCACGATTGCACGCGCCGCTTCTGGCCGCTACAGGGCAGGACCACTTGCGGAGCCGCCTTTGACACGTCTTCTGTTCGTGTGCAGCCGCAACAGGCTGCGCAGCCCGACCGCCGAGCAGGTCTTCGCCGGGCGGGAGGGCCTTGAGGTCGCGTCCGCCGGCACCAATCGCGATGCCGACACCCCCGTGACGGCCGACCTCGTCGCCTGGGCCGACATCGTCTTCGTGATGGAGAAGGCGCAGCGGGAAAAACTGCAGGCGCGCTACCGCGCCGCGCTCAAGGACAAGCGTCTGGTGTGCCTCGACATACCGGACCGCTTCGCCTTCATGGACCCGGCGCTGGTGGCGCTGCTGGAGCGCAAGGTGAGGCCGTTCCTGCGCTGAGCTGTCGTCGCCCTAGCGCCCTATCCCCCGCAGCGTGGCCTCGATCCAGGCGCGCTGCGGGCCGATGAGCGTGGCGCCGGTGACGCCGCCGCAGCCGCGCGCCCCGCCCGCCGCCGTCGACCAGCCGATGATGCCGGCGACCACGCCGTCGATCAGCACCGGGCCGCCGCTGTCGCCGGTGCAGCCGCCCTTGGCGGCGCCATCGGACAGGCGGACCATAATGCCGCCGGTCGTGCCGATGCTCGGCAGGGTGACGGCGCGCAGCGTGCCGGCACTCTTGCCGTCGCCGTCCTTGGTCACGCCATAGCCAGCGACGGTGAAGGCGGTGCGCTTGGGCGGCAGCGCCACCTCGCTGGTGAGCGCGGCGGGGCGGAAGGTGGCGGGGAGCGTCTCGGCCAGCCGCACCAGAGCCAGGTCCGGTGTCGGGCGGCGCGTTTCGAACGAGTTCGGATCGAAGGACGGATGCACCGCCTTGCGGTCGATCGGGATGAGGCGCGGCGTGCCGGCCTCGAACACCACCACCGCATAGTCCGCCGCCGGCTCGACGCAATGGGCGGCGGTGAGCAGCACATTTGGCCCCAGCACCACACCGGTGCAGGTGGCGCCGCGCGTCGACACGATCATCGCCGTCTCCGCCGCCAGCGCCGGTTCCGCCGGCCCGCCGCCGACAATGGCGCGGGCGGGGGTGGCGAGCGCGAGGGTGGCGAGGACGGCGGAGAGGAGGAGGCGCATCGGCTCGTTCCAGACAAGGGCGCGCCGTTGTGGCGGTGCCCGGCCGCAACGTCAATCGGGAACCCCTTCACACAGAGAGGCACCATGCCCGCGATCCTTCTCGCCGGGCCCACCGTCGAGCCGCTGACGCTCGCCGAGGCCAAGACCTATCTGCGCGTCGACCATGGCGCCGAGGACGCGCTGATCGCCTCGCTCATCACCGCCGCGCGGGCGACCGTCGAGGCGCTGACGCGCCGCGTGCTGATCGAGCAGAGCTGGCGGATCGTGCGCGATGCCTGGCCCGCTTCCGGCCTCATCCCGGTGCCGGCGAACCCGCTGCGGACGCTCACCGCCGCCCGCCTCGCCGCCGCCGATGGCGCGGAGACCGCGCTGCCGCTCGACGCCTTCACCCTCGACACGGCGCGGTTGCCGGGGCTGATCCGGGTTGCGCGGGGGGGCGTGCCCAACCCGATGCGTCCGCTCGCCGGCATCGCGCTCGACATCACCGCCGGCCATGGGCCGAACGCGGACCATGTGCCCTCGCCGCTGGTGGAGGCGGTGCGGGTGGTTCTTGCCCATTTCTACGAGCACCGCGATGTCGCGGGGGCCGGCGCGGCCTTTCCCGCCCGGCTCGACGCGCTGGTGGCGCCGTTCCGGGTGGCGCGGCTATGAGCGGCATGGGGGCTTTGAGGCACCGGCTGGTGCAGGAAACGCCGGTGGAGATGCCGGACGGCATGGGCGGCGTCACCCGCAGCTTCCTCGCGGTCGACAGCCTGTGGGGGGCGATCGCGACACGGGGCGCGGCGGCGGACATTGCCGACCGGCCCGGCGCGGTCCTTGCCCACACCATCACCCTGCGCGCGCCCGCCACCGTGCAGCCGGGCGATCGGCTGCGGCTCGGCGCCCGGCGCTTCCTCGTCGAGGCGGTGAGCGACCCGGATGGGCGCGGGCGCTTTCTCATCTGCGACTGCCGGGAGGAGACGCCATGAAATTCGCAACCCGCCTGCGCGGGCTGGAGGCGCTGCGCCGTCGGCTGGCGCAGCTGGCGCCGCGCCGGTTTGACGGGAGGCGGCGATGAGCGCCACCAGCGCGCCGGCGGTGGCGCTGCGCCGGGCAATCCACGCCGCGCTCGCCACCGACGCGGCGCTGACCGCCGCGCTCGGCGAAGGGCGCATCCACGACCTGCCGCCGGCGAGCCCGGCCTTTCCCTATGTGACGCTGGGCGAGGCGCAGGTGAGCGACTGGTCCACCGCCACCGAGGCGGGGGCCGAGCACCGGCTGAGCCTCATATGCTGGTCGCGCCAGGGCGGACATGCCGAGGCGCACCAGCTGGCGCATCTGGTGCAGCAGGCGCTGCACGACGGGCCGCTCGGCCTCGACGGGCACCGGCTCGTCAATCTGCGGTTCACCTCGGCGGAAATCCGCCGCGAGCCGGGCGGGCGCACCTATCGCGCCCTGCTGCGCTTCCGCGCAGTGACCGAGCCAGCGTGACGGACGGCGCCGGCAGCATTTGTATGCAAGTGATTCTGCCGACTCAGGAATCCGCGTGGGGTTGAATCGGAATGTGAGAGGGCGGGCGATCCGGGCGCCGGCCCAGCCGCGCGCGATGCCTGAAGCCGATTGTCGTTTTCGCAAAGCCGCGAAGAAAACCGCGCAAGCGATTCCGCCGACTCAGGAATCCGCCTGAAGTTGATTCAGAACATGAAGCCACTTGGCGGCGTTTGCGGATTCGACGTGTGAAGTCGTCGCGACCTCATCCGGTGTCCCGCGTGGGAGTGACTGTAATTCCCAAGGGTTAACCATCTCTGAATACCGTCAAGCACACGGTATCGCAAGCAAAGGAGCGGCCGATGGCGGCACAGAAGGGCAAGGACCTTCTTCTGAAGATCCATGACGGCACGGCCTTCGTCACCGTGGCGGGGCTGCGGTCGCGGCAGATCGCCTTCAATGCCGAGGCGGTGGACGTCACCCATGCCGAGAGCGCCGGGCGCTGGCGCGAGCTGCTCGCCGGGGCCGGGGTGAAGCGGGCCTCGGTGGCGGGCTCCGGCGTGTTCAAGGACGGCGCGTCGGATGCGCTGATCCGCCAGAGCTTCTTCGACGGCACGTTGCGCAACGCGCAGATCGTGGTGCCGGATTTCGGCACGCTGGCCGGGCCGTTCCAGATCACCAGCCTGGAATTCGCCGGCGAGCACGACCGCGAGGTGACGTTCGACATCGCGCTGGAAAGCGCGGGGGAGATCACCTTCGCCGCGCTGTGAGGGGGCGCGGTGAGGCGCACGCGCGGTGAGGAACATGCCGCGCCCTCAGGACCGGGCTTGACCCGGCCACCCAGACCTCGACCGACGCCGGGGCGGCCGGCTGGGTCCCCGGGTCAAGCCCGGGGATGAGGGGTTTCGAGGCGCTTTCAGAAACAGGCGGCCAGAAGCGCGGCGGCCACGAGCAGGCGGCGCTGTGAGAGGCGTTCCCCATCTCCCTCAGGACCGGGCTTGACCCGGCCACCCAGTATATCGCCGGGCGAGCGGCGGGGAGGCTGGTCCCCGGGTCAAGCCCGGGGATGAGGGGTTTCGAGGCGCTTTCAGAAACAGGCGGCCAGAAGCGCGGCGGGGCGCTCATTTTTTTTCAGACCGTCATCCTGAGGTGCCCGGCCGTGGCCGGGCCTCGAAGGATGGTTGCCCCGGCGCGTCTATGAACCATCCGTCAAAGCGTGCTGCGCGCGCCCCTCAGGATGACGGCGATCTCATGTGGGAGGAAGCAGGCCATGGCCAATCGCCACCGCGGCGAGATTTCCGCCGAACTCGACGGGCGCCGGCGCACGCTGGTGCTGACCCTGGGCGCGCTGGCGGAGCTTGAGGACGCGTTCGGCGCCGAGGATCTGGTGGCGCTCACCGGGCGCTTCGCACAGGGGCGGCTCGCGGCGCGCGACGCCATCCGCCTCATCGCCGCCGGGCTGCGCGGGGCAGGGGAGACCGTCACCGAGGCGGAGGTGGCGCGCATGACCACGCCGGGCGGGGCGGCCGGCTTCGCGCGGCTCGTCGGCGCGCTGATCGCCGCCACGTTCGGCGGGGAAGAGGTGGGCGAGGGCGCGGCCCACCCTTTGCCCGATCCTCCGGAGGCGGCGGGATAGGCGGGCCGGCGCAGCTTGGCGGGGAGGGTGTCCCGCCCTTTCCCGGGGAGGGCGCTCCGCCCTTCCCCTGGGAGGAGGCGATGGCCTTCGGCTTTGGCCGGCTGCGCCTGTCGTCACATGCCTTCTGGCGCCTCACCCCGCGCGAACTCGCCGCCGCGCTGCGCGCTTTTGCCGGGCCGGGGCGGGCGCCGCTCGACCGCGCCGGCCTCGCCGCGCTGATGGCACGGTTCCCGGACTGAGGGGCGCCGTCTCGCCGCGCGGACCCTCATCCCCGGGCTTGAGGGAGCGAGGAGGCGCTTGGCGCCGCGCCTCCGCTGATCCGGGACACGGAACCATTTCATTCAGGAGGGCAGGATGGCTGCGGAGGATAGCGAGGCGTTCGACGAGGGGCTGACGATCGATATCCGCGCCGACACCAGCGCCTTCCAGCGCGAGATTGCCGAAGCGGAGCGGCTGGCGCGCGGCTTCGGCCGGGCGGTGGGCGATGCGCTCACCGGCGCCACCTTGAAGGGCCGCGAGGCCGACGACGTGCTGCGCACGCTGGCGGGGCGGCTGTCTTCGTTGGCGCTGGATATCGCGTTCAAGCCGCTGGAGCAGGGCGTTTCCGGCCTGCTGCAAGGGGCGCTCGGCGGCGCGCTCGGTGGGCTGTCCGGCTTCGCAAAGGGCGCGGCGTTCGACAAGGGCCGCGTCACCCCCTTCGCCCGTGGCGGGGTGGTGGCGGCGCCGACCTATTTCCCCATGGCCGGCAACCAGCTCGGCCTGATGGGCGAGCGCGGGGCGGAGGCGATCCTGCCACTGGCGCGCGGGGCCGATGGCCGGCTCGGCGTCGCCGCGCAGGGCGGGGGACGCGCCACGCAGGTGACGGTGAATGTCGCCACGCCCGACGCGAGCGCCTTCCGCCGCTCCGACGCCTATCTCGCCGGCCTCATCGCCCGCGCCGTGGCGCGCGGGGAAAGGAGCCTGTAGATGCCCGGCTTTCACGAGACGCTGTTTCCGCTCGACATCGCGCTCGGCGCGGCGGGCGGGCCGGAGCGGGCGACGGAGATCGTCACCACCCTCACCGGCCGCGAGGAGCGGAACACGCGGCTCGCCCATTCCCGCCGGCGCTGGGATGCCGGCTATGGCGTCACCTCGCTGGCGCAGCTTTCAAGCGTCGTGGCCTTCTTCGAGGAGCGGCGCGGGCGGCTGTTCGGCTTTCGCTGGCGCGACCGGCTCGACCATGCCTCCGGCGCGCCGGGGGCGGCGGTGACGCCGCTCGACCAGGTGCTGGGCAGCGGCACCGGGGCGCGGGCGCAGTTTCCGCTCGTGAAGACCTATGGCGGCGCGCACGCGCCCTACCAGCGCCCCATCGCCAAGCCGGTGGCGGCCTCGGTCCGGGTGGCGGTGAACGGGGCGGAGCGGGTGGCGGGCACGCATTTCAGCCTCGACGCGGCGACCGGGCTCGTCAGCTTCCTGCCCGGCCATGTGCCGGCGCTGGGGGCCAATGTCACCGCCGGCTTCCTGTTCGACGTGCCGGTGCGCTTCGACACCGACTTTCTCGAAGTGAACCTCTCCGCCTTCGAGGCGGGGGCGATCCCGCGCATTCCCATTCTGGAGATACGGCCGTGAGGGACCTCCCAGAAGGCCTCGCCGCGTCGCTCGCGGGCGGGGTGACGACGCTGGCGCGCTGCTGGCGCATCACCCGCCGCGACGGCGTGGTGATCGCGCTCACCGAGCATGACGCGGACCTTGCCGTCGACGGCACGCTGTTCCACGCCGCCGCCGGCGTTTCCGGCAGCGAGGACGCGGCGGCGCAGGGCTTCGCGGTGGGCGGCGGCGAGATGGCGGCGGCGCTGACCTCGGAACTGATCGACGACGCCGATCTCGACGCCGGGCGCTATGACGGGGCGGGGATCGAGCTGATCCTCGCCGACTGGTCGGCGCCGGCGAACTTTCTGCTGCTGCGCCGGGCGCATCTGGGCGAAGTGCGGCGCAGCGAGGGAAGCTTCACCGCCGAGTTGCGCGGCCTCTCATCCGCGCTGAATGTGGTGGGCGGACGGCTGTTCACCGCCGGCTGCGACGCCGATCTCGGCGATGGCCGCTGCCGGATCGCGCTGGCCGCGCCGGCGTTCACCGGCCATGGCACGGTGGGCGCGGCGGAGGCGCCGGGGCTGATCGTTGCGGAAGGTCTCGGCGCCTATGCGGCGGGCTGGTTCACGCAGGGGCGGCTCATTGTGATCAGCGGCGCCAACGAAGGCTTCGCCACCGAGGTGAAGGCGCACACGGTGAGTGCCGGCGCGGTGCGGCTGGAACTGTGGCAGCGCCCGCCGGCCATGCTGGCGCCCGGGGATGCGTTCACCGTCACCGCCGGCTGCGACAAGAGCTTCGCCACCTGCCGCGACCGCTTCGCCAACACGCTGAATTTCCGTGGCTTTCCGCACATGCCGGGCAATGACGCGGTGCTGCGCGTCGCCACGCCGGGGAGGCCGTGATGGACGAGGGGGATGTGCGCGCGCAGGTGATTGCCGAGGCGCGGGAATGGATCGGCACGCCCTATCTGCACCGCGCCTCGCTGAAAGGTGAGGGCGCGGACTGCCTCGGCCTCATTCGCGGCGTGTGGCGGGCCGTGCTGGGGCCGGAGCCGCAGGACCTGCCGGCCTATGCCCCGGACTGGGCCGAGGCGACCAAGGTGGAACAGATGGCGCAGGCGGCGGGCCGCCACATGCGGGCCGTGGAAGTGGAGGCGATCGCCCCCGGCGATGTGCTGCTGTTCCGCTGGCGCGACGGTTTTCCCGCCAAGCACGCGGCGCTGCTGGTGACGCCCGAGCGCATGGTGCACGCCCATGACGGCGCGGCGGTGGCGGAAGTGTTCCTCGCCCCCTGGTGGCGCCGCCGCCTCGCCTTCGCCTTCGCCTTTCCCGGCGCGTGAGGGCTGGGGCCTGCATCTCGTGGCCGGGATTGACCCCGGCCACCCAGACGTTCCCGGCCTAGCAGCGGAAACACTGGGTCCCCGGGTCAAGCCCGGGGATGAGGGCGCGCGAAGGGGGCTGCGTCATCCCGGACGGTCGCAGGCCGATCCGGGATCGTGGTCCGGTCTCGCTCTCGCCCTTCGCGGCGATCCCGGCGCTCGCTGCGCTCGGCCGGGATGACGACTTCCACGGGTAATGCGCCATTCCAGCCATCGGAGCACACATGGCCACACTCATTCTCGGCGCGCTGGGCGGGACGATTGGCGGGGCGCTGTTCGGGCCGGTGGGGGCGCTGGCGGGGCGGGCGCTGGGCGCGCTTGGCGGCTCCGCCATCGACAGCCTGGTGCTGAACCCCGGCCAGCGCACGGAAGGCCCGCGCCTCGCCGAGTTCGGCACCATGACCTCCACCGAAGGCGCGGCGCTGCCCCGGCTCTACGGACGGGCGCGGCTGTCCGGTCAGGTGATCTGGGCGGCGCCGGTGCAGGAGGTGGTGTCCACCCAGACGCAGGCTTCCGGCGGCAAGGGCGGGATCACGGGTGGCGCCAGCACCACGACCTACAGCTATTTCGGCAGCTTCGCTGTCGGCCTGTGCGAGGGCCCGGTGACGCGGATCGGCCGCATCTGGGCCGATGGAAGGCTGCTCGACACCCGCGCGCTGAATGTGCGGCTGCATCGCGGCGGCGAGGACCAGCTGCCCGATCCGCTGATCGAGGCGCGCGTGCCGGCGGCGCCGGCCTATCGCGGCCTCGCCTATCTCGTCTTCGAGCGCCTGCCGCTCGCCCGCTTCGGCAACCGGCTGCCGCAGATCTCCGTCGAGGTGGAACGGGCGGTGGGGGCGCTGGAGAATGCGGTGCGGGCGGTGACGCTGATCCCCGGCGCCACCGAGTTCGGCTATGAGCCGCGCGAGGTGCTGCGGGTGGACAGGCCGGGCGTCTACCAGCTGGAAAACCGGCATGTGAGCACCCATGCCAGCGATATTGCCGCGAGCCTCGACCAGCTGCTCGCCGCCTGCCCGAATCTCGAACGGGTGGCGCTGGTCGTCACCTGGTTCGGCACCGATCTGCGCGCCGGCCAGTGCCAGATCCGCCCGGCGGTGGAGCGGCGCAACAAGCCGACGCAGATCGGGATCTTCCCCCTCAGCTGGCAGGTGGCGGGGCAGACGCGCAGCACGGCGGCGCTGGTGAGCCCGTTTGACGGCAAGCCGGCCTATGGCGGCACGCCCTCCGATTCCAGCGTGATCGCCGCGCTTCAGGCGCTGAAGGCGCGCGGGCTCAAGGTGACGCTGAACCCGTTTGTGATGATGGACATTCCCGCCGGCAACACATTGCCCGACCCCTATGCGCCGGGCGCGATGCAGCCGGCGCATCCCTGGCGCGGGCGCCTCACCTGCCACCCCGCGCCCGGTGTGGCCGGCTCGCCCGATGGCACGGCGGCGGCGGGGGCGCAGGTGGCGGCGCTGTTCGGCACCGCCATCGCCGGGCATTTCGGCGCTACCTCCGGCCAGGTCACCTATGCCGGCCCGGCGGAATGGACGCTGCGCCGCATGGTGCTGCACTACGCCAAGCTGGCGCAGATCGCCGGCGGGGTGGAGGCGATCCTCATCGGTTCGGAAATGGCGGCGCTGACCCGCGTGCGCGCCGCGCCGGGCGTCTACCCCGCCGCGGGCGCCTTCGCCGCGCTGGCCGGCGAGGTGCGGGCGATGCTGGGGCCGGGCACGCAGATCGGTTACGCCGCCGACTGGACGGAATATGGCGCGCATGTGCGCGACGGCGGGGCGGAGGTGCGCTTTCCCCTCGATCCGCTCTGGGCCTCCCCTGCGCTCGATTTCATCGGCATCGACTGGTATCCGCCGCTGGCCGACTGGCGCGAGGGCGACGCCCATCTCGACGCCGAGGCGTATGAGAGCGGGCATGACCGCGCCTATCTCGCCGGCAACCTCACGGGCGGCGAAGCCTTCGACTGGTATTACCCGGATGAGGCCGCCCGCGCCGCGCAGGCGCGCGCCCCGATCACCGATGGCGCCTATGGCGAGGCGTGGGTGTTTCGCCAGAAGGACCTCGCCGGCTGGTGGAGCCACGCGCATCACGAGCGCGTCGGCGGCGTGCGGCAGGCGAGCCCGACGGCATGGCTGCCGGGTTCGAAACCCGTGCGCCTGACCGAGATCGGTTGCCCGGCGGTGGACAAGGGCGCCAACCGGCCAAGCGCCTTTCCCGATCCGAAATCGACCGAGGGCGGGCTGCCGCCCTTTTCCACCGGCGCGCGTGACGACCTGATCCAGCGCCGACATCTGGAGGTGAGTCTTGCCGGCTTTTCCGGCTCCACGGCGCTGAACCCGCCGGCCCCGGCGCTGCCGGGCGGGCGGATGATCCACCCGGCGGCGATCCATCTCTGGACCTGGGACGCGCGGCCCTTTCCGATGTTTCCCAACGCCACAAGCGTGTGGGCGGACGGTGCCAACTGGCAGACCGGGCATTGGCTCACCGGCCGGCTCGGCGCCGCGCCGCTGGCCGAACTGACGCAGGTGCTGGCGGCGGATTTCGGCGTGCCGGACCTTACGACCGGCGAGCTGCGCGGCATCATTGATGGCTATGTCGTCGACCGGCCGATGACGGCGCGGGCGGCGCTGGAGCCGCTGGCCCGGGCCTTCGCCTTCGACCTCGTCGAGCGCGGCGGCGCCCTCGCGCTTGCCCCGCGCGGCGGGCGGGTGCGCGCGGTGCTGACCGATGACGACATCGCTACCGGCGAGGGCATCGCCGCCCCGTCGCTGGTGCGGGCGGCGGAGGGCGAATTGCCGCTCTCGGCCACGCTCGGCTTCATCGACGGCACGAATGACTACCGCCGCGCCACCGCCGTCTCGCGCCGTCTGGCCGGCGCGGCCCGGGCGGAAACCGGCATGGACATCGCCATGGTGGCCGATTCCGGCCTTGCCGCCAGCCTCGCCGACCAATGGCTGCAGGATGCGTGGGCGGGGCGCGACACGGCGAGCCTGACGCTGCCGCCCTCGCAGCTCGCGCTGGAACCGGGCGACCTGCTGCGGCTGGAACGTGACGGGCGGGCGCGGCTGTTGGAGATCGTCTCCATCGAGGACCGGGGCACCCGTCTCGTCGAGGCGCGCAGCATCGACCCCGCCGTGTTCGCCCTCGCGGTGCGCGAGGGGCGGGCGGGGGAGGTCGACCTGCCGGGCGGCGAGGGGCCGGCATTGGTGCATCTCATCAGCGTGCCACTGACGGGTAGCGAGGGTGCGCCGGTGCTGGCCTGGCTCGGCGCCTTCGTCACGCCGTGGCCGGGCAGCCTCACCGTCTGGCGGGCGGTGGATGGCGGCAGCTTCGCGCCGGTGGCGACACTTTCGGCGGCGGCGGTGACTGGGGAAACGCTGGAAGCGCTGCCCGCCGGCCCGCTCTGGCGCTGGCAGCGGGCAAGCCTCGAGGTCGAGCTCGATGGCGGGCTGGTGGCGGGGGCGAGCGCGGAAGCCGTGCTCGGCGGGGCCAATGCGCTGGCGCTGATCGACCCCGCGGGCGCGGTGGAGGTGATCCAGTTCACCGAGGCCGAGCTGATCGGTGCCTCCCGCTGGCGGCTTTCCGGCCTGCTGCGCGGCCAGCTCGGCACCGAGGCGCGGGCGGTCGAGGACTGGCCGGCGGGAACGCGGCTGATGAAGATCGACGCCAATCTGGTGCCGGTCGCGAGCGGGCTCGACATGATCGGCCGCGCCGTCACCTACCGCATCGGCGGGGCCGACCGCGACCATGGCGACGACGCCGTGACGGAGATCGCCGCCACGCTCGGGCCGGAGGCGCTGCGCCCCTTCGCGCCGGTGCAGGCCCGTGCCCGTCGTGGCCCCGCCGGGGTGACGCTGAGCTGGACACGGCGCACGCGGGCGGGCGGCGATTCCTGGGATCTGGTCGAGGTGCCGCTCGGCGAGGCCAGCGAGGCCTATGCGGTGGAGATTCTGAGCGGCGACACGGTGAAGCGCCGCTTCACCGTTTCCGCGCCGGCCGTTCTCTATGCGAGCGCCGACGAGATCGCCGATTTCGGCGCGGCCCAGCCCTTTCTCGATGTCCGCATCGCCCAGCTCTCGGCCGAGGTCGGCGCGGGCGCGGCGCTGACCGCGCGGCTGCGCAGCTGATTTCGTTCTCCCGACAGGAGCCCTTCATGAGCGAGACGACGCCGCTCCTCGCCCTGCCGCTGCTGGCGGCGGCGCAGGCGCAGAAGCATGTGACCCACAACGAGGCGCTGATGCTGCTCGACGCGGCGACGCAGCTCGCCGTGCTCGACCGCACCCGCACCGCCCCGCCGGCCAGCCCGCTGCCCGGCGACCGGCATCTGGTGGCGCCCGGTGCCAGTGGCGCTTTCGCCGGCCATGAGGGTGAGATCGCGCTCTACGATTCCGCCTGGCGCTTCCTCGCCCCGCGTGCGGGCTGGCGCGCCTATGTGGCGGCCGAGGCGCGCAGCCTGCTGTTCGACGGCACCGCCTGGCGCGAGGCGCTGGCGTTCACGGCTTCCGGCGCCACCGCCACCCTGCGCATGGCGGAGGAGGAACTGAACCTCACCGGCGCCTTCGTCGCCTCGACCCTCCTCATTCCCAGCCGCGCGATCGTCCTTGCCGTGGCCAGCCGCACCGTGGCGGCGGTGACGGGGGTCACCGCCTATGAGGTCGGCATAGCGGGCGAAACCGCGAAATTCGGCGGGCTTCTGAGCATCGCCAGCGGGGCCAGCAATATCGGCGTGATCGGCCCGCAGGCCGTCTATGCCGACACGCCGCTGCGCATCACCGCTCTGGGCGGCAGCTTCACCGGCGGGCGGGTGCGCCTCGTCCTGTCCTATCTCGCCTTCACCCTCTGATCTCCGGGAGCGAACCCATGCCCTATGATTCCGCCAAGGACCCCTGGCATCGCCGCGCGCTTTCGCCCGGCGGGCTCGGCCGCGCCGGCGCGCTGGTGGTGCCGAACGATGCCACCGACCTGCCGCGCTATGCCCGGCTGCGGGTGTTCGTGCCGGCCACGCTGGCGAGCGCGGAGATCCGCATTCTCCCCGTCGATGCGGCCGACGACGCGCCGCTGACCCTGCCGCTGCCGCCCGGCCAGGTGAGCGTGCTGGAATTCCTGGTGCGGCGTGTGCTGGCCACAGGCAGCACGGCCGGCCTCGTCATTCACCGGGTCGATTGAGATGGCGGCCTTCGGCTTCGCCCTCGATCTCGCGCGCCGCGCCAGCAGCCCGCCGGCGCGGCCCTCGCTCGACGCCTTCGCCGGCACGCTCTATGCCGCCTACGGGCTGGCGCGGCTGGTGTCTTCCTATTCCGGGCCCGGCGCGCGGGTGCGGCGTTCCAGCGATGGCGCAGAGGCGGATATCGGCTTCACCTTCCCTGGGGCGCTGGATGTCGCCGGGCTGCTCGCCTTTGTCGGGAGTGCCAGTGCGTTCATCGTCACCTGGTACGATCAGAGCGGCAATGGCCGACACGCGACGCAAAGCGTGACGGCCTCCCAGCCGCGACTGGTCAATGCCGGCGCCGTCGACATCGGTCCCAATGGGCACCCTATCCTCGTCTTCTCCGGAGCGCAGAGCCTCGGCATTGCCGGCGCGGCGGGCTTCGCGCGCAATGCCAGCAATCTCACGGTCGGCGTGGTGGGGATGTCGTCGGCGCCCTCGCTGACCACGGCGTTCTTCACCGCGTCCAGAGGGGGGAACCTCTCCTGGTATCGCGTGGGCCTGCTGCATACGCCGACCCTCAGCGCCGTGAGGCTGGCCGCGTCCGCCAATGACGCCGACAACCCGCCTCTCGCGTCGCGGGCCTACACGACGGGTGCCTGGGCGCGCCTCATCGGCCGGGCACGCTTCCTCGATGGCGCGCTCGACATCGGCGTCAATGGCGGCTCGACCTCCGCAACGCTCGGGACGTCGGTGGCGTCGGCCGACAGCGACAGCCTGGTGCGGATCGGCATCTCGCCCAATTCCGGCGCCCCGCTGGCCGGCCAGATGTCGACATTGGTGCTGTCCCGCAGCGCGCTCGATATCGCGGCCCTCGACGCCGCCCTGCAGGGGATCATGCCATGAGCTATCTGATCTTCGCCTCGGCCACTGAGGCGGCCTCCCGCAGCGCGGCGGCGTGGCACGCGCTCGGTACCCCCGCCGGGGCGACGCAGTTCCTCTGGGCCTGGCAGGAGCACCCGAGCGACGGGCGGGCGGCGCTGATCATTCCGCCGACGCCGCAGGGTGCGCAGATCGACCTGCCGCCGGCGAGCTATGAGGCGCTGCTGACTCCCGAAGAGCACGCGGCGAAAGTGGAGGCGCTGCCCGGCGAGGGCTGGCCTGCCGCGGAAGTGTGAACGCTACTCGGCCGCAGGCGTGAAGCGGTGGCCCAGCGCCTTGGGCGTGGCTGCCGGGGCGGGGGCCGGTGGGCCGAAAAGCGCACCCGCAGGGACGGGACCGGCCTCACCATGCGCCGAGGCACCGGCGGCGGCTTTCACGGCGGCCGTCGCCGTGGGCTTGGTGACGATGGTCGGCCGCGCGGTGATTCGGCGCTTGGCGCTTTCGACCACGCCGGCGATTTTCTCGAATCGCTTCAGCCGGTCGATCTCGGCATTGAGTCGGTCCAGCTCGTCGCCAATGGCGCGGCAGATGGCCCGGTAGCTCTCGGGCGCCAGCCGGTCGCGCATATAGGCCACGCCGCGCTCGGACTCATTGGCCTTCAGCACCACCGGCGCGACCGCCAGCAACGCTTCCGCCTGCACCTGGCCGGAGCTGCGGCGGGCTTCATCGAAAATGCCCCGTAGGTCTTCAACGAGTCGATCTTCTGTTGCCATGCCGTGCGGTGCCCCTTGCCGGTAGCCAGCCATTCTCAAAAAAGGGTCTTGGAATCCGGGTATTTTTGCAACCGTGCCCTGGTAGTGAGATGGTTAACATAGCGTTAATCCCCAGAAATCACCCCTAAAATTTTGCAGTGGAGTCATGCATGACCGCGTCGGGCTTCGACGGGGCGCTGAAACGCGTGCTCGTTCATGAGGATGGCTATGCCGACCACCCCGCCGATCCCGGCGGGGCCACCATGCAGGGCATCACCCAGCGCGTCTATGATGGCTGGCGTCGCCGCCATGACCTGCCCGTGCGCCCCGTGCGGCGCATCGCGCCGGACGAGGTGGCGGCGATCTACCGCAGCCAATATTGGGACGCGGTGCGCGCCGACGACCTGCCGGACGGGCTCGACTATGCGCTGTTCGATGCGGCGGTGAATTCCGGGCCGGCGCAGGCGGCGAAATGGCTGCAGCGCACGCTTGGTGTCACGGCGGACGGTCAGGTGGGTGAGGCGACGCTGGCGGCGCTGGACGGGCGGGCGTCCGCCACGCT
>NZ_CBDFNE010000009.1:0-125528 GCF_965249975.1 Ancylobacter sp.
AGAAGGCCTGGTCGTCCGGGCCGGTGAGGTAGCGATAGAGCTTCATGTCGGTTTCCTGTCTGCGGCCCGGCGCGGAGGTCGCCGGCCGGTGCTTTCCTGTCCGGTTATCGTTCCGTGTCAGTCCCGCCGGGCGATCGCCTCGGCCAGTGCCACGGTGCGACGGGCGATGTCGGCATGCATGCGCTCCACCATCCGCCCCTCCATCTGCACCACCCCCTTGCCGGCGTTTTCCGGCCGGTCGAACAGCGCGATCAGCGCCCGCGCCGCCGCCACCTCGGCTTCCGGCGGCGAGAAGGCGGCATTGCAGGGCGCGATCTGGTCGGGGTGGATCAGCGTCTTGCCGTCAAAGCCCATCTCCGCGGCCTCGCGGCATTCGCGGGCGAAGCCATCGAGATCGCGAAAATCGTTCCACACCGCGTCCAGCACCGCCACCCCGCCGGCGCGCGCCGCCAGCACGCAATGGGAGAGCCAGCTCGCCATCGGCGCCCGCCCCGGCACGAGCCGAGCGCCGGTCTCCTTGGAAAGGTCGTTGGTGCCCAGCACCAGCGCGCCGAGCCGTGTCACCGGGCTTTTCGCCGCCAGCGCAATGTCCGGCGCGCGCAGCACCGCGATCGGGGTCTCGATCATTGCCCAGACCCGCAGCGAGGCGGCGGCCCCGAGCGCTTCCAGCAGACGGCCGACCACATGCAGGGTTTCGGGGTCGTTCACCTTGGGCAGCAGCACCACGTCCGGCCCCTCCCCGCGCGCCGAAGCGGCGGCGATCATCGCCATGTCGGCGTCGAACCAGGGCGTGTCCGTGGCATTGGCGCGCACCACCACCTCGCGCGGGGCGAAGCCGCCTTGCGCCAGCGTGGCGGCGACGCGGGCGCGCGCCTCTTCCTTGGCCTCCGGCGCCACCGCGTCCTCGAGATCGATGACAAGGACATCCGCCTTCAGGCTGCGCGCCTTTTCCAGCGCACGTGGATTCGCCCCCGGCATGAACAGCACGCTGCGGCGCGGACGGACGGGTGTGGACATGATTCGCTCGGCTCATTGGCAGATGGTGGCGAAGAGCCTATCCCGCTGATTGGCGGGCTGCCAATCGGGCGCCGGTGCCCGGTCGCGCCGCCTATGGGTCAAGGCCATGGACGATACTTTCGACGTGCTCATCGTCGGCGGCGCCATCATGGGGGCCGCCACCGCCTATTTCCTCACCCGCGATCCCGGCTTTGCCGGCCGCGTCGCCGTCATCGAGCGCGATCCCAGCTTCACCTATTCCTCCACCACCCTGTCCGCCGCCTCGCTGCGCCAGCAATTCTCGATTCCCGAGAACATCCGCATGTCGCTGTTCGGATTGGAGTTCTTGCGCAGCGCCAAAGAGCGCTTCGGGCCCGACACCGATCTCGCCTTCCATGAGGGCGGCTATCTCATTCTCGCCAGCGCCGCCGGCCTGCCGATCCTTGAAGCCAATCACCGCACGCAGATGGCCGAGGGCGCCGACATCGCGCTGCTCGACCCCGCCGCGCTCAAGGCTGCCTTCCCCTGGCTGAATGTGGACGACCTCGCCGCTGGCGCCTTCGGCCGCTCGGGCGAGGGCTGGTTCGATGCGCACGCGCTGCTCGCCTGCCTGCGCGGCGCGGCGAAGGCGCAGGGCGCGCATTTCATCACCGGCGAGGTGGTCGGCCTCACCCGCGAGGGCGCGCGCATCACCGGCGCCACGCTGGCGGACGGGCGAAAATTCGGCTGCGGCGCGCTGGTCAATGCCGCCGGGCCGCGCGCCGGGCGCGTCGCCGCCATGGCGGGCATCCCGCTGCCGGTGGAAGGAAAGAAGCGCTGCGTCTTCGTCGTGCATTGCCGCACGCCGATCGAAAAGCTGCCGCTGCTGGTCGACCCCTCGGGCTTCTATATCCGGCCCGAAGGCGCCTACCAGATTTGCGGCGCGCCGCCGGCGGACGACAACGACCCCGACGCGGACGGCGATTTCGAGGTCGACTGGTCGATCTTCGAGGAGAACATCTGGCCGAACCTCGCCCACCGCATCCCGGCGATGGAGGAATTGAAGGTGGTGCGCGCCTGGGCCGGGCATTACGAGATGAACCTGCTCGACCACAATGCGGTGATCGGCCCGCACCCGGAGGTGGGCAATTTCTACTTCCTGAACGGCTTTTCCGGCCACGGCCTGCAGCAGGCCCCCGCCGCCGGCCGCGCCATCGCGGAATGGCTGGTGCAGGGCCGCTCCGTCTCGCTCGATCTCGACGTGTTCTCCTATGAACGCATCGCGGCCGGCCGGCCGCATGCGGAGCTGAACATTATCTGAGGGGGTGGACCGGTGCGGGGCGCCGTCCTCCTCCCGCCAATGCAGAAGAAGCGTTCTTGAAGCTTCCACCTCGTTTCGAGCGCTGTCTGTCACTATGCTTGTTCTTGAATGCAGGTGGGAGTGAGGGGCGGAACGTGCGTGTGGCGGGCGTAGATGGCTGCAAGGACGGTGTTGACAGCCGGAATCCGGGCAAGACCCTCGGAGGTTGGGTCGCGGTGATCATCGAACCGGACGGTTCCGCGCACGCCACCCGGCTCCGGGCGATCGCCGAACTGTTCGAGCGTCCGCTGGCGCCGCACATCGTCGCCGTGGACATGCCGATCGGGCTGCCCGAACGGATCGAGACCAATGGCCGCGCACCCGAGCGGCTGGTGCGGCCAGAACTGCGCCAGCGTCAGTCGAGCGTGTTCTCCATGCCCTCGCGCGCCGCCGTCTATGCCAGCTTGGATGAGACCGTCGCGGAAGAAGAGCGCTACCGCCACGCCTGCGCTGTAGCGCTCGAAACCTCGACGCCACCGCGCAAGGTGTCGCGGCAGGGTTTCGCGCTCTTTCCCCGCATCGTCGAACTCGACCGCTGGCTGCGCGCGGACCCGGCTCTGCAGGAGAGGGTCTTCGAATGTCACCCGGAGGTCAGCTTCTGGGCGATGAACGGGCAGGTGCCGCTTAACCTTCCCAAGAAAGTGAAGGGCATCGCCGCCGCGCCGGGGCTTGAGCTGCGCCGGCGGCTGCTCGAAGCGGCCGGTTTCGCGCCGGAAGTCCTCTCGCCTCTCAAGGCGCGGGAGCTGCGCGTCGGGGAGGACGATCTCATCGACGCCTGCGCCGCCGCCTGGACGGCAGGGCGCATCGCGCGGGGGCAGGCGATGAGTTTCCCCTCCCCGCCCGAACGCGACTCCGAGGGATTGCCCATCGCCATATGGGCGTAACGCGCGGGCTTTAACGCTTCCTTCAGCGCGGGGGCGCATGCCGTCGAAAGAGCACGGGGATAATTACACGTCCGATTTGTGCATTTATTTCTTTTGTACGTTCTAAATCGGTGTGATAGAAAAACACCCCGACTGAGATGAGGATTTCGCGCATGGCCGCGCCGCAACAGCAGAAACTGAAGGTCAACGGACCCGTCGCCGTCACCGCCAACCGTCTCACCGACGGCGCCGTGGTGTGGCGTACCAAGGCCGGCGGCTGGTCGGTGGCGCTGGCGGATGCGGCCGTGGTCACCACCGCCGAAGCCGCCATCGCCCTGCTGGCGGAAGCCGGCAAGCGCGATCTCGACGCGGTCGGCCCTTATGTTGCCCCGGTTACCGTGGATGACCAGGGCACCATCGGCCCGGGCAATCTGCGCGAGCGCATCCGCGTCGCCGGCCCGACTTTCGAACTGCCCCACTGAAGACGCACAAGGCCGACCCCGCTCATGTATGCCTATGATGAATTCGACCGCGCCTTTCTGGCCGAACGTGTCGCCGAGTTCCGCGACCAGGTCGGCCGCCGCCTCTCGGGCGCGCTGTCGGAAGACGAGTTCAAGCCGCTGCGGCTGATGAACGGCGTCTATCTCCAGCTGCATGCCTATATGCTGCGGATCGCCATTCCCTATGGCACGCTCAGCGCCGACCAGCTGCGCCGCATGGCCCATGTCGCCCGCACCTATGATCGCGGCTATGGCCATTTCACCACGCGGCAGAACATCCAGTTCAACTGGATCAAGCTGGAAGAACTGCCGGAAGCCATGGCCTCGCTGGCGGAAGTCGGCGTCCACGGCATCCAGACCTCCGGCAACTGCATCCGCAACGTCACCACCGACCAGTGGGCCGCCGCGACGCCGGAAGAATGCGACGACCCGCGCATCTGGGCGGAAATCCTGCGCCAGTACTCCACGCTGCACCCGGAATTCACCTACCTCCCGCGCAAGTTCAAGATCGCCATCACCGCCGCCGGTCATGACCGCGCGGCGATCAAGGTGCACGATGTCGGCCTGCGCCTGCACCGCAACGACGCCGGCGAACTCGGCTTCGAGGTGCTGGTCGGCGGCGGGCTCGGCCGCACGCCTTTTGTGGGCAAGTCGATCCGCCCCTTCCTGCCGGCGCGCGAGCTGCTGAGCTACATCGAAGCCATCATGCGCGTGTACAACCAGTACGGGCGCCGCGATAACATCTACAAGGCCCGCATCAAGATCCTGGTGCATGAGATTGGCGCCGAAGAGTTCTCCAAGGCGGTCGAGGCCGAATGGGCGGCGATCCGCGACGGCGCGCTGCACCTCTCCGACGAGATGATCGCCGACATCCGCGCCCGCTTCATCTATCCCGCCTTCGCGGCGCTGGAGAACGCGCCGGCCGAACTCACCGAGGCGCTGAAGGACAGCCGCTTCGCCACCTGGCACCGCAATTCCGTGCAGACGCACAAGGTGCCGGGCTATTCCATCGTCACCATTTCCCTGAAGCCGGTCGGCGCCCCTCCCGGGGACGCCACGGCGGACCAGATGGACGTGGTCGCCGACCTCGCCGAGCGCTACGGCTTTGGCGAGATCCGCGTCGGCCATGAGCAGAATCTCTGCCTGCCGCATGTGGCGCAAAAGGACCTGCCGGCGCTATGGGCCGCGCTCGACGCCGCCGGCCTCGCCACGCCGAATGTGAACCTCGTCAACGACATCATCGCCTGCCCCGGCCTCGATTACTGCGCGCTGGCCAATGCCCGCGCCATCCCCGTGGCGCAGGAAATCGCCAAGCGCTTCGCCGATCTCGACCGGGCGCGCGGCGTCGGCCGGCTGCACATCAACATCTCCGGCTGCATCAATGCCTGCGGCCACCACCATGTCGGCCATATCGGCATTCTCGGCGTGGAGAAGAACGGCCAGGAATTCTACCAGATCACGCTGGGCGGGCGGGCCGACGAGCACGCCCAGCTCGGCACGCTGCTGGGGCCGGCCGTGTCCTATGAGCAGGTGCCGGGCCTCATCGAGGATGTGGTCGACACCTATCTGGAGCTGCGCGCCGGCCCGCAGGAACTGTTCATCGACACCGTCGCCCGCCTCGGCGTCGAGCCCTTCAAGGAGCGCGTCTATGCCTCTCATTGAAAAGGGTGACATCGTCGCCGACGCCTATGTCCGCGTGCCCGACGAAGACGCGCTGCCCGAAGGCGCGGCGGTGCTCATCAGCATCGACCACTTCCTGAAAGAGGCGGAGACGCTGAAGGGCCGGCAGGCGCCGGTCGGCGTGATCTGGCCGAACAACCGGCCGATCGCCGAAATCGAACCCTATCTCGGCCAGCTCTCCCTCATCGCGCTGAACTTCCCCACCTTCCGTGACGGCCGCGCCTATAGCCAGGCCCGCCTGCTGCGCGAGCGGCTGGGCTGGAAGGGTCCGCTGCGCGCCATTGGCCAGGTGCTGCGCGACCAGTTCCTGCTGATGGAGCGCTCCGGCTTCGACCAGATCGACGCGGTGAAGGAAGCCGACGCCGAGGCCTTCGACGAGGCGACCCACCGCTACACCGTGTTCTATCAGCCGGCGACCGACCAGCGCCCCAGCCTTCTGCGCCAGCGCCTCGGCCGCACGGTTTCGGGAGTGCGCGCATGACCTTCCAGCGTTCCGGTGCCGATTTCACCCCCGCCACGCCATGCACGGACGAGGTGGGCGGGCTCGCCTGCGCGCTCGCCGATGCCGGGCCGGAGGAAATCATCGCCACCGCCCTGCGCACGCTCGGCCTGGGCCGGCTGTGCCTCGTCTCCTCCTTCGGCACGGAATCGGCGGTACTGCTGGCCTATGCCGCCAAGGTCGACCGCTCGATCCCGGTGGTGTTCCTCGATACCGGCTTCCTGTTCGAGGAGACGCTTTCCTATCGCGACGCGCTCACCGCGCAGCTCGGCCTCACCGATGTGCGCAGCATCCAGCCGGACGCGGCACGGGTGGCGGCGCTCGACGCCGACCGCGACCTGTGGTTTTCCGATCCCGATGCCTGCTGCCGCATCCGCAAGGTGGAACCGCTCGCGCGGGCGCTGTCCGGCTTCGACGGCTGGCTCAACGGGCGCAAGCGCTATCAGGGCGGCCTGCGTGCCGCGATTCCGGCGGTGGAGCGCGACGGCGCGCGGCTGAAGTTCAACCCGCTCGTCAATCTCGACCGCGCGGCCGTGGAAGCCGCGCAGCGCGATTTCGCCCTGCCGGACCATCCGATGCTGGCCAAGGGCTTCACCTCGGTCGGCTGCATGCCCTGCACCAGCCGCGCGGCGGCAGGCGAAGACGCCCGCGCCGGCCGCTGGCGCGGCAAGGGCAAGACCGAATGCGGCATCCACACGCTGCTGAACACGGTCGGCGCCTGAACGGGTGCCCGGCACGTAGGCGTGCGAGCGAGCTACCCGCTCATCCCCGAACCTCGCCCGCGCCGCCTTCGCGCCCTCATCCCCGGGCTTGACCCGGGGTCCCAGTCTTCCCCCGCCGGCCGACACTGCGCGGAACCTCTCACCCGCTGAGGCCGAGTTCGTCGGCGCCCGGCCCCTGGGTGCCCGGGTCAAGCCCGGGCATGAGGGAAGGGGGAAGCCGCCCGGCAGCCTGATGCAGCGGCCGGACCCGCCTCTGCCCGCCCATGCTCCCTAAAAGCTCGGCGCTCGGCGCGTGCCGCATCCCTCCCCCTCATCCCCGGGCTTGACCCGGGGACCCAGCCCTCCCGCGCCACCCGACGCCCGCCATATCCGCTCTCCCGCCACGCCTAGCACCTGGGTGCCCGGGTCAAGCCCGGGCATGAGGGAAGGGGGAAGCTGCCCAGCAGCCTGATGCAGCGGCCGGAACGCCCCTGCCCGCCCATGCTCCCTAGAAGCTCGGCGCGAACCACCTCACTGCCGCCTCATCCCCACGGCACAGCGCGCGCCGCATCCTCCCTCGTGCCCGGGCCTGCCCCGCGGACCCAGCCTTCCGGCGCCACCCGACGCCGGCCGGGCCGCCTTCGACCCTCATCCCCGGGCTTGACCCGGGGACCCAGCCTTCCCACGTCGCCCGACAGGCGCGATATCATGCGGTTCCTGCCCCCGGCCGCCACGCCCGGCCTGGGTGCCCCGCCACGCCCGCGCATGAGGCCGCGAAGAGGCCATCGCGGCGGGCTGGGCAACCTTTGCGCCGCCGCCGGCCTCGCCGCCGCGAACGCTCCACTTGGGAAACCCCATCGACCCGGCGTAAATTTCCACTATTTCCTATTAATTCGGTAGAATTAATGTTGACCCCGGTGCGGAGCTGTGGAAACCTCTCCCCATCACATTCACCAGCGCCACCGCGCTGCCGGGGGAGATTGCCCATGTCGTTTCATTTCAGGCCCGCGGCCGTCGCCGCGCTCGTGGCCGCTCTGGCGGCGCCGCTCGCCTACAGCCCGCCGGTGCGCGCCGCCGACGTGACGCTGCTCAACGTGTCCTACGACCCCACCCGCGAACTCTATTCGCAGTTCAACAAGCTGTTCGCCGAGCGCTACAAGGCGGACACCGGCAAGAGCGTCGAGATCAAGACCTCGCATGGCGGTTCCGGCAAGCAGGCCCGCTCGGTGATCGACGGCCTTGAGGCCGATGTCGTCACCCTGGCGCTGGCTTATGACATCGACGCCATCGCCGATAAGGGCTTCCTGGCGCAGGACTGGCAGAAGCGCCTGCCGGACAACGCCTCGCCCTACACCTCGACCATCGTGTTCCTGGTGCGCAAGGGCAACCCGAAGGGCATCAAGGACTGGAACGACCTGGTGAAGTCGGGCGTGCAGGTCATCACCCCCAACCCGAAGACCTCGGGCGGGGCGCGCTGGAACTACCTCGCCGCCTGGGCCTATGCGCTCAAGCAGAATGGCGGCGACGCGGAAAAGGCCAAGGCCTTCGTCGGCGAGATCTACAAGCACGTCCCGGTGCTCGACACCGGCGCGCGCGGCTCCACCGTCACCTTCACCGAGCGCGGCGTCGGCGACGTGCTGCTCGCCTGGGAGAACGAGGCCTTCCTCTCGAAGAAGGAATTCGGCGACGACAAGTTCGACATCGTCGTGCCCTCGCTCTCCATCCTCGCCGAACCGCCGGTGGCGGTGGTCGACAAGAATGTCGAGCGCAAGGGCACGCGCGAAGTGGCCGAGGCCTATCTGAAGCTGCTCTACTCCAAGGAAGGCCAGAAGCTGGCGGCGGAGAACTTCTATCGCCCGCGCGATCCCGAGATCGCCAAGGCCTATGCGAACGTCTTCCCCAAGGTGGAACTCGTGACCATTGACGACCCGGCCTTCGGCGGCTGGCGCAAGGCGCAGAAGACCCACTTCTCTGATGGCGGCGTGTTCGACCAGATCTATTCCAACTGAGGCGGGCCGGCGGGGCCGGTCGCATCGGGCTCAAACGGTCCGATCGGCCTCACTGTCCACCTCATCGGCCTCATCGGCCACCGCTTTCGACCCCTCTCCGGGCCGTGCCGCAAGGCGCGGCCTTCGCCGTGACCACCCCTCCCGGAGCACCGCCTTGAGCGAGACGACGCTGGACCGCACCACCCTTGTCGGCACCGCCCCGCCCCCCGCCGCGCGCCGGGCGCAGGGCGTCATTCCCGGCTTCGGCCTCACGCTGGGGCTGACGTTGCTCTGGCTGTCGCTGGTGGTGCTCATCCCGCTGGCGGCGCTGTTCCTGAAGACGGCGGAACTGTCGCCGGACCGGATCCTCGCCATCCTCACCGCGCCCAGAACGTTGAATGCGCTGAAGATTTCCTTCGGCCTCTCGCTCGCGGCGGCGAGCATCAACATCGTGCTGGGCGCGCTCATCGTCTGGGCGCTGGTGCGCTACGACTTCCCCGGACGGCGGGTGCTCGACGCGCTGATCGACATTCCCTTCGCCCTGCCCACCGCGGTGGCCGGCATCGCGCTGACCACGCTCTATGCCGAGAATGGCTGGGTCGGCGGCCTGCTCGTGCCCTTCGGCATCAAGGTCGCCTTCACGCCGCTCGGCATATTAATCGCGTTGATTTTCATAGGCTTGCCCTTTGTGGTGCGCACGGTCCAGCCGGTGCTGGAAGACCTTGACCACGATCTGGAGGAAGCCGCCGCCACGCTCGGCGCCAGGCGCTGGACCACGATCCGCCGCGTCATCGCCCCGGCGGTGCTGCCGGCCTTCCTCACCGGCTTCGCCCTCGCCTTCGCCCGCGCGGTCGGCGAATATGGCTCGGTGATCTTCATCGCCGGCAACCTGCCCAATGTGTCGGAGATCGCGCCGCTGCTCATCGTCATAAGGCTGGAAGAGTTCCGCTACGCCGACGCCACCGCCATTGCGGCGACCATGCTGGTGGCGTCCTTCCTTTTGCTGTTCGTCGTCAATGGCTTGCAGCGCTGGTCGCAGAGCCGCACCGGGAGGCTGGCATGAGCACCTCACCCGTCCGCGACGAGCCTGCGCTGGTCAAGGCTCTGGTGATCGGGCTGGCGATCGGCGTCGTCGGCCTGCTCATCGTGCTCCCCCTGATCGCCGTCTTCGCCCAGGCCTTCACCAAGGGCTGGGACGCCTATCTCGCCGCGCTGGTCGAGCCTGACGCGCTGGCGGCAATCCGCCTCACTCTGCTCGTCACCGCACTCTCGCTCACCGCCAACACGGTGATGGGCCTCGTCATGGCCTGGGCGATCACCAAGTTCGAATTCCGCGGCAAGAGCTTTCTCATCTCCCTGATCGACCTACCCTTTTCGGTTTCGCCTGTCGTGGCGGGCCTCGTCTTCGTGCTGCTGTTCGGCGCGCAGGGCTATTTCGGCCCATGGCTGATCGACAATGGCTGGAAGATCATTTTTTCCTGGCCGGGCATCACGCTGGCGACGATTTTCGTCACCTTCCCCTTCGTCGCGCGGGAGCTGATTCCGCTGATGCAGGAACAGGGTACGACGGAGGAGGAAGCGGCCGTCACCCTTGGCGCCGGCGGCTGGCGGGTGTTCTCGCGCGTCACCCTGCCCAATATCAAATGGGCCCTGCTCTACGGCGTCCTGCTGTGCAACGCCCGCGCCATGGGCGAGTTCGGCGCGGTGTCCGTCGTGTCCGGCCATGTGCGCGGCGAGACCAACACCATCCCGCTGCAGGTCGAGATCCTCTACAACGAGTACCAGTTCCAGGCGTCCTTCGCCGTCGCCTCGCTGCTGGCCCTGCTCGCCATCGTCACCCTGCTGGCCAAGACCGTGCTGGAAGCGCGCCTTGGCCGCAGCGGCGGAGGGCATTGAACGCGCTCAGAACAGATACACAGCCGCCAGCACACCGCCCACGACCAGCACGGCGAAGGCCGCCGTCACCAGCCCCAGCCGCTCCTCAATGAAGGTGCGCGCACTCGGCCCGATCCAGTAAAGCAGGCCCGCCACCATGAAGAAACGCAGGCCGCGGGTCACGACCGAGAGCACGACGAACCAGAACAGGCTGTAATGGGCGAAGCCCGAGGTGATGGTCACCACCTTGTAGGGGATCGGGGTCAGTCCCTTGATGAGGATGATCCAGTGGCCGTAGCGCTGATACGCTTCGGTGAAGGCGTCCACCTTGGCGCCATAGCCATAGAGCTGGATGAGAAACAGCCCGAGCGAGTCGTAGAGCAGCGCGCCGATCGCGTAGCCGAACAGGCCGCCGACCACTGAGGCGAGCGTGCACACGGTGGCGTACCACCAGGCGCGCGCGGGTCGAGCCAGGCACATCGGCACCAGCATCACATCCGGCGGCACCGGAAAGAACGAGCTTTCGGCGAAGGAAACCCCGGCCAGCGCCCAGGGCGCAGAGGGGCGCTCGGCGAGGTCGATCACCCACTGATAAAGACGGCGCAGCATGGGAGGCCTGACGGAAAGAGACAGAAGGAAGCGCCGCAGCGCGAGACTAGGACGACGAGGGCCGCCGGCGCGGAAGGTCGGCAAGCGGGACGGCACCGGCACCGTCGGCAAGGTCCCATAGCAGCGGCCCGCCCGTGCCCGCATTGCCTTCGAATAGCGGCGAATCCTTGCCGGATCCTGACCGGCGCTTGGGAATCTTCTCGGCCATGCCCAGCAGCTTCTCGCGCCGGCGCATTTCCGCCCACACGTCCTCCGGCTCGATGCCGAGTTCGGCCCACAGCACGACAAGATTGTAGATCAGGTCGGCGCTCTCGCGCACCGTGCCGGCACGGTCGCCGATGACGCCGTCCAGCGCGACCTCAACGGCCTCTTCGGCCACCTTCTTGGCCATCGCCGCCCGCCCCTTGCGCAACAGTTTCGCGGTGCGCGGCGAAGGGTTGCTCCCCTTTCGCGTGGCGACCACGGCGGCATGCAGGCGGCGTATCGAATCACTCATGGTTGGATTGTAGAGCCAATTACATGAAGGCTTCGCGGCAGAAACGCGCCCGGCTGGCGCCGCTGTGATCGCACGCCCGGCTTTGCCTTTTGCGCCGCGGCAGCGATCGGGTTATTGAAGGGGCACCAATGCCTTTTCAGGCTGGTCCGTCCTGCCGTGCGCGCCGTCGCTCTCATCGTGAAACGGATACTGGAAGCGTGCTGAACCTTTCCCTGTTCCGCCCCCGTCTTACCCACCGCGCCTTGCGCCGCCCGGCCCCGCTGCTGGCCCTCCTGCTGCTTATGCCGCTGCTGCTGGCCCCGGTGGCGGCGCAGGCGACGCCCTCGCTGGTGATTGACGTGGAAAGCGGCAAGGTGCTGCTGGCCGAAGACGCGACCAAACCGTGGTATCCCGCCTCCATCACCAAGCTGATGACGGCCTATGTTACCTTCAAGGCGCTGCGGGCAGGCCGGCTGACGCCGGAAACGCTGATCACCGTGTCGGAGAATGCGGCGGCGCAGAAGCCGTCCAAGATGGGCTTCAAGGTCGGCACCCAGGTCACGGTCGACAACGCCTTGAAGATGATGCTGGTAAAGTCGGCCAATGACATGGCCGTGGTTCTCGCCGAGGGCGTTGGCGGCTCCCTGCCCGGCTTCGTCGACGAGATGAACGCCACTGCCGCCGAACTCGGCATGACCGGCACCCATTACGCCAATCCGAACGGCCTGCCGGACCCGGGACAAGTCTCCACCGCGCGCGACCTCGCCATTCTCGCCCGCGCCATCTTCCTCAATTTCCCGGAACACGCCGACCTGTTCCGCATTCCCGCGATCAAGATCGGCCCGGCGGTCATCCGCAGCTACAACAAGCTGATCGACCGCTATCCCGGGGCCGACGGCATGAAGACCGGCTTCATCTGCGCCTCCGGTTTCAATCTCGTCGCCAGCGCCACGCGCGGCAATCGTCATCTCCTCGCGGTCGTTCTCGGCACCGACTCGGGCAAGGCCCGCACGGAAGAGGCGGCGCTGCTGCTGGAACGCGGCTTCCAGCAATCCGGCAATATTTTCGGCTCCATCGCCCCCTCGGTGGAGACGCTGCGCAATGAATCCGGCCCGCCGGCCGACATGCGCGCGCAGGTCTGCGGCGGGCAGCGCAAGAACACCGCCTCGGAAGCCGATGACGACAGCGGCCCGGCGCCCACCGGATTCGTCGCTGCCGGCATGGCCCAGTTGGGCGAGAACGTGACCGGCGCCAGCCTTCTGCAGAAGCTGCCGCCTTCCATGCCGCCGGTCGAGGTGTGGGTCGGCCCCTTCCCCAGCGCCGAGGCGCTCGCCGCCGCCTATCCGCCGCCGCCGGCCCCGAAAAAGCCCGCGACCGCGAAGAAGCCGGGCGAGAAGAAGGGGCAGACGACGGCGATCATCGACCCGGCCGATCCCTCGGCCCCCGCCGCGCCGAAACCCAAGCCCAAGCCGAAGCCCGCAACGGCGCAGGCCGCCGACGCCAAGCCCGCGGCCAAGCCGGCGGCGACCAAGCCGGCGGCGAAACCCGCCGCGAAGCCGGCGCCCGCGCCGGCGCCGATGGACCTCGCCCCTCCTCCGCCGCAATAGTATTGGCGCCGCCCAACCTCGCGTGACCGCGGCGCGCCCGAAAAGGATGTCGCCCATGAGCGAGGCCACCCGTCTTCCGCCGGAACCAATTCCGGTCACGCTGCTCACCGGCTTTCTCGGCGCCGGCAAGACGACGCTGCTGAACGCCCTGCTCCAGCAGCCCGGCATGGCGGACACCGCGGTGCTGATCAACGAGTTCGGCGAGATCGGGCTCGATCATCTGCTGGTGCAGCATTTCGACGACGCCACCGTGCTGCTGGCTTCGGGCTGCCTGTGCTGCACCATTCGTGGCGACCTTTCGGAGGGGCTGGAGCAATTGCTGCGGCGGATGGACAATGGCGCCATCCCGCCGTTTCACCGCGTGGTGATCGAAACCACCGGCCTCGCCGACCCCGCGCCAATCCTGCATGTGCTGATGATGCATCCCTATCTGGTGATGCGCTTCCGGCTGGACGGCGTCGTCACCGTCGTCGACGCCGTGAACGGTCTCGGCACGCTCGACGCCCACCCGGAATCCGTGCGGCAAGCGGCGATCTCCGACCGCATCGTGCTCACCAAGACCGACCTCATCGACACGCCGGCGCGCGAGCAGGACCTCGCCGCCCTGCGCCAGCGCCTCGCCCGCCTCGCGCCCGGGGCGCCGGTGCTGGCGGCGGCGAAGGGTCAGGCGACACCGGAGGCCCTGTTCGGCGCCGGCCTCTATGATCCCGCGACGAAGATTCCGGACGTTTCGCGCTGGCTGGCGGATGAGGCGATCCTGGCCGCGGAGGAAGCCTCGCGCGTCCATGCCCATGACGAGAACCGCCATGACGAGCGCATCCGCGCCTTCACGGTGGCAACGGAAGCCCCGGTCTCGGCGGCGGCGATCGACATGTTCCTGGAGCTGGTGCGCGGCACGCACGGGCCGAAGCTGCTGCGGCTCAAGGGCATCGTCAAACTCGCCGAAGACCCCGATCATCCCCTCGTGCTGCATGGCGTCCAGCATGTGCTGCACCCGCCGAGCCAGCTTCCCGCCTGGCCGGACGACGACCGCCGCACGCGGCTGGTGATGATCGTGCGCGATGTCGAGCCGGCGGTAATCCGTCGGCTGTTCGACGCCTTCATGGGCCTTCCCGCAGTCGACCGGCCCGACCGCGTCGCGATGACCGACAATCCGCTCGCGCCGGCTACGCTCAGGCGCTGAGCGCGAGGGCCGGCCACGCTTCGGCGCTGTGCCCTACTGGCCGGAAATCGGCGCGCCGTTGAGCAGAACCTGCGTGCCACCGGGTGCCGGGGCTGCGGCCGTAGCGCCGGCCGGCGATCCGGCAGCTGGCGCCGCCTCGGCGGCCTCCGCCTTCGGGTCGGGCACCGCAATCACCATCGCCCAGTAGACACTGTATTTGCTGCGCGGCGACCGCACGGCGGCAATGCCGAGCCGGGTCGCGCCGGGCAGCAGCATGTTCTTGTTGTGGGAGGGCGAGTCGCGCCAGCCCGAGAACGCCTCCGCCAGCGTGTGATAGCCGGCGCCGACATTCTCCGCCGCCCTCAGCCCGCTGAACCCCGCCGCCTTCAGCCGGGTGGTCAAGCCGCGACCGCCGATATTGTGCGAGAGCTGGTCCGCCGCCGCCATCGCCTTGGCCTGCCGTTCGGCCACCGTCATCAACACCGGGTCGATCGTCACCGCCGGCAGGCCGCGCCCGCGCCGATAGTCGCTGATCAGATTGGCCGCCGCCTGCGGATCGAGCGCACCGCCCTTGGCGATATTGGCATAGAAGGTCTCGTCCACCGGCACGGTGGTGGGGCCGGCGGCGCAGGCCGCCAGCAGGAGGGGCACCAGCAGGAGGCCGGCGAGGCGCTTCAGCGGCAAGGACATGCGACACTCTCAAGCAGGAGCGGAGACGGGAAATCCGGGCACGATTGATCCGCCCGGATCGGTAAACCAATCGCTAACGCGCACGCCGACGCTCGGGCTGGTCACCAGAATGATCAGGCGCCGTCATCCCCGGCGGCCGGTTCCTCCCCGATCCGCCCGCCGCGATAGATGCTCCAAGGCGTGTAGGGAATACCGATCTTCGCCGTCTTCAGCCGGTCGAGCACGGCGAAATGCAGATCGCTCTTCACCGTCAGCGCATAGTCGACATTCGCCACCACACAACGCAGCTCGAATTTGAGATAGCTGTCGCCGAACGCCATCAGGAACACCCGCGGCGGCGGCGAGCGCAGCACCTGGGGGTGGTCGCAGGCACATCCGATCAGAATGTCGCGCACCTCGTCGGCATCCGTATCATAGGCGACGTTGACGGCGACGATCACCCGCCCGGTGGTGTTGGCGTGGGTGAAGTTCTTCACCATGCCAGTGATCAGGTCGGAATTGGGGATCAGCACCGCCGCACGATCAAAGGTCTCGATCTCGGTCGCGCGCACGCTGATGCGCCGCACATAGCCTTCCTCACCCTTCACAGCGATGGTATCGCCGACCCGGATCGGCCGTTCGGCAAGCAGGATCAGGCCGGAAACGAAGTTCGACACGATGGACTGGAGGCCAAAGCCGATACCGACCGAGAGCGCACCGGCGACAAGGGCGATGTTCTCAAGGTTCAGCCCCAACTGGCCCATCGCCATCGCGATGACGGTGATGGAGCCGATATAGCCGATGATGGTGGCGATGGAATTCTGCAGACCTTGGTCGAAAGCGGTCTTCGGCAGGATCGCCACCGCGAACCAGCGCTGGATGGCGCGGGCGATGACGATGCCGACCGCCAGGAACAGCAGCGCGCTCAGAATATCGCCGATGGCGACCGTCGAATTGCCGATGGTGAAGCCGAGCGTGACACGGCTCGCAATGTCGGCGAGATCGGAGGTGGAGGTGCCGAAGGTCCCAACCGTGAGGATGACGATACCGATGATCGCCACCGCCTTCAGCAGGCCCGCAGTCAGCACGGCGAGAAGTTCGAGGCTCGCTGGCCGCACGCCGATCAGCTTCGCGGCATGGCGGGCGCGCGGGCCGGTCGCCAGGGCATCGATGAACAGCGAGTTGATCAGCGCGACCACGAGATAGAGCGTGCCCGCCATGACGACGGCGATCAACGCCCGCGACGACAGGAAGCTCGCGAAGCTCACATAGCCGATCACCAGCGCGCCGACGACGGTGAGGTTCAGGATCCAGAAGGGAAACTTGATCCAGTTGAGCACGGAGGTCGACGGCGCCTCGCCGGCATCCGCCGTCGGGGCGGCCGTCTCCTTGGCGGCCCCGGCCTTGGCGTCGGAGATATCCTCATCGCCATCGCCGGAAAGTGCGTTCAGCGCCCGCATGCTGCGAGAGGCGACCAGCACGAGGCAGAGCGACATGGCGGCACTGGTCGCGACCGAAAGCGGTACCGGAACCACCAGAGCGCGATGGAAGGCGCCCAGCGTCACCGCGACCGCCAAAATCCACAAGCCGATCTGGGCAAAGCGGAAGATCAGGCCCGCGATTTCATTCGACAGGGGTACGACGCGGCGCTGCGGCTCGCGCGGCGCCAGCGCCCCGTCGAGCAGGCCGACGCCGATGGCGACGATGGAGATGGCGAGTAGAAGCCCCTGCGCGATTTCATTCACGCGGGGCGGCAGAAGGTCAAAACCGTTCAACAGGGCCAGAACGGCGGTGGCGGCCAGCGGCCCTGCCGCCATGCGCAGAATGGCGACCAGCGCCGACAGGCTGCACGCCCGCAGCCGTGAAATCGGCGCCCCGTCCACCCCGAGTTCCGCGCGTCGAATAGGGCGCGCCAGCACGCTGCGTGCAAAGAAGATCAGCCCGACGATAAGCAGCGAGACCAAGCCAATGGCGATCTGGCCGATCGGCTGCATGCGGGCATTGGCATAGGCCGCCCAATCACTGAGGAGATAGTTGATCCCGCGCAGTTCAATCGGCACCGCCGCTGCCGCCGCCAGCCAGAGCGAGGGATCGAGCACGCTGTGGGACCGTGCAAGCAATTGATCGGTGAACAGTGCCCGCCGCCGGCTGGTGATGCGATCCGACAGCTGGTCGGCGCGCACCTTCAACAGCTTGGCCTGTTTGAGCACGGCGTCGAGTTCGGCCGCGCGGGCGGAGAGCGCGTCGCGCTCGGCGGTGATGGAGGCGCTTTCGGCCGGGGCGTCGTCGGCGGGCTTAGGCCCAATCTCCTTCACGCGGTGGTTCAGATTGGCCAGCAGCGGGTCGAGCGTGGCGACGCCGGTGGCAAGGTCCGCCCGCACCGGGTCGAGCCGGGCGCGGAGATCGTCGAGATCGATGGAGCGCAGCCCGTCACGCCCAAGCGCCGCTTCCACGCCGTCGACAATGGCGCGCTGGCCTTCCAGCTTTTCCTGCACCTGCTGCTGTTCGGGCGGGATCTGCGCAAAGACGGCGCCAGCGCCGACCAAGACGACGAGAGCGACAAGCGCGCCCAGCATCAGCCGCGCCAACAGCGGCACGACGGGCGGGACAATCATGCCAGCTCGCGGAGCGGCGATGCGGCGCACGGTGGCAGAAGCGAGGACGGGAGAAAAGCTGGAAAACATAGGGCCAGGACGATTGGAGCCAGTGGCCGACTTGTCTCAGTCCCGATCAAGGCCAAGTCAAGGCCGCGCAGCTGCCGCTACGCGAGCGTTGCAACGGCGGCGCCCACACCCGCCCTCAATTGCCGCGGAGATGCGGCGGCAACATCCGCTCCTGCAGGTCGGCGGCGGAGAACAATACGGCGAAGATGTCGCCGATGAACTCGCGGGTCCGAGAGAAGAAAGTGGCGCGCGGGGCACGCATGCGTCCCACCATCTCCTCGTCATCGAGTTGGAGATCGGCGGCATGGTGGACCGCGAGATTCCGCATCGGCCCATTATTGGGGAGGAACACCACCTGCAATTCCTCGATGCCGCGATTCTGCGCCAGCAGAACCAGATGGCGCATCAGCGCCGAACCGATGCCCTTGCCCTGCCACGGCCGCTCCACGCTGAACGCGGCCTCCGCAGCCGCCGGCTTGCCTGCGCGCCGGCCGAGCGGATGCAGCTCAGCGAGCGCCCGCAACTCACCATCAATGAAATAGCCCACCGCGCTCGCATCGCCGGACACCACGCGGGTGGCATGGCGCGCCAGCGCGCCATCCGACACCACGCCGCCGAAGCGCATGAAACGGCTCAGCGGGTCGAGGCGCAGCAGATGCGCCAGGATCAACTCGCGTTCCGCCGGGACCAGCTTGCGGATATGGCCGGCCACGCGCTCAGCGCCATGAGACGCCGTCGCGCGCGTAGCCATAGGCTCGGCGGCGGGGTCGGAAGAAGGAGCGTTTACGGGCAGTGTCATCGGCTTGGCCTCGGCGGCGCCGCGTTCTTTATTGCGGCGCAACACAAATATGCGCGCTGCACAAAGAGAGAACTCCTGCATCTGCATGGCTTGCATGCGACGCGAGCGAGGCCGCCATTGCAGGCGACCGTCGCGAGCAGACGATCAATCTACACCCCAAGCGACAGCGAGACCATCGGTAAGCACCCGCACCCCAAGGTCCGGATGAGATCAGAGCGCTAGCGGCTCGCGCTGAGGTTCTGCGCCCGCGTCGCAACGTCGACGATTGCCTCGCGCAGGCCGCCTTCGACCGACAGGCCGAAATTATAGTGGCTCATCGAGAAGGGTCCGACCTTGCCCGGATGGGCCGAGCGAAAGCCGACATAGACACCTAGGAAAGCGCCCTCGGGCGAAAGGATCGCCGCACCGGACACCCCGCCCTCGGCGTCGCAGTCGATGGCCACTTCGCGCAGGCCACCGGGTGCGGTCGCGGTCACCTTTCGCGCCTGACAGTTCTGCAGCGAATAACTCTCGACGCCGCCACTGCGCGCCGCCGCCGCCAGCACGATATCGCCCGGCACCGGCATCGTAGCCGGCATATAGGGCTTCACGCCCTTGGCCGGCGCGGCGAGCGGCACAACCGCCCAGTCTTTCACCGCCGGCTGGGTGTAGGGCTGACGCGCGCCGCACACCACCTTGTCGACATCGACCTCGATCTTCTGGCGCCCGCCGGCCGTGTTGATCTCGAAGGTGCAGGCCCCGCCCCGCCCGCGCGGTTCGCCGCCGGGTGCGAACAGGACATGCGCCGCGGTCACCAGCACATTATTGGCCCCGACGAGTTGGCCAGTTCCCACCGCCGAACCGCAGCGCACCAGACCGGTGGCGCCGAAGCGCGAGGCCATGGCGGCCGGCGTCAGGCCTAAGCTGCGGGCATAGTCGTCACGTGAGAGGCGGTCGTCCTTGTCGATGATGATAGCGGAAGATGGCAGGCTGGCGGACGCCGCGCTCTTGCTCTCGATCGGACCGGCCTTGGCCGGGGTGGCCGCACACAATGCCGTGAGAGCGAGGCAAAGGGCCGCCGCCATCCCATGATCGCCCATCGCTCGCGCCATCTCGGCCTCGCTCTCTTCACATAGCCGCGAGTGTGACGGTGGGAGAGGGACCGCGTCAAGGCGCGATGATGTTAATGCTGTGACGCGCCATCTGGTTCCCGCAGATCAGCCATGCGCATGAGGCGGGGAAGCGGCGCTTAAACCTGGCTCGCCTCACACTGCCGCAGCGGGACCCTTGCCGCAACGGTCCCGGGAGGCTAAGCGTGCGCCGCAACATCGCGGGGTGCCCGATATGGCGGAAACGGTGGCGGCGGAGGCGGGTGGATCCGTGCTCGCTGCGCGATATGTCGCCCGCATGGCGGCCGGCGACATCTCTCCAGATGCCGGCCAGGCACGGGTGGTGGGCGCACTCGCGGCGCTGGAGCAGCGCATCGCCTCGCGCCGTCTCGCGCGCAAATCCTCAGCGCTCGGCTGGCTGTTCGCGCGACGCGAGGACAGCATCCCCCGCGTGCGCGGCCTCTACATCCACGGCGCGGTCGGCCGCGGCAAGACAATGCTCGTCGACCTGTTCTATGAGAGCGTCGCGGTCCGCAAGCGTAAGCGCCGCGCGCATTTTCACGAATTCATGGCCGATGTGCATGCACGCATCTTTCAGGTGCGCACCGACATGAAGGCGGGCCGCATCAAGGATGGCGACCCCATCGCCATCGTCGCCGCCGCGCTTTACGAAGAAGCATGGCTGCTCTGCTTTGACGAGTTCCACGTCACCGACATTGCCGATGCGATGATCCTCGGCCGGTTGTTCGAGAAGCTGTTCGACCTTGGCGTGGTGATCGTCGCCACCTCCAATGTCGCCCCGCACGACCTCTATGAAGGCGGCCTCAACCGCGCGCTGTTCCTTCCCTTCATCGCCATGATTGAAGAGCACATGGAAGTGGTGCGCATCGAATCGCCCACCGACTACCGCATGGAAAAGCTCGGCGGCGTACGCACCTGGTATGTGCCGGCCGCACACGAGACCATGGCGGAGGTCGACCGCGAGATGGACAAGGTCTGGCACCGCGTGGCGGGCGTCGACGGCGGCGCTCCCGCCAGCCTGGCCTCGGGTGGACGCACGCTTACCGTCCCGCGGGCGGGCGGCGGCGCGGCGCGGTTTTCATTCGAGAACCTGTGCGGCGTCCCGCTCGGCGCGTCCGATTACCTGCGGCTCGCGCGCACCTATCACACCATCGTTATCGACCACATTCCGCGCCTCGACCAGGACCGGCGCAACGAGGCCAAGCGCTTCATCACACTCATCGACGAATTCTACGAGAAAGGCGTGAAGGTCGTCGCCTCCGCAGAGGCCGAGCCGGAACAGCTCTATCTCGGTACCGAGGGGGCGGAAGCCTTTGAGTGGGCACGCACGGTTTCGCGCCTGCACGAGATGCGCTCTGAGGACTACATTGCTCGGCCGCACGGCCGTGGTGACTCGCAGGCGAGCGGCAACACCACCGGCCTGGTCGAAACCTGATACGCCAACGGCACTGAACCTCTGCGGGTTACGCCGCACACCCCTGCCCTGATCCGGACGCTCGCCCATGAGCCGCCGACCCAAGACATCCCACGAAACGGCGCACCACACCTGCGCCCTCACCGGCAATGTGATTTCCGCACGCGACGGCCTGCGCCTCGACATGCTGCGGCCGGGCCTCGCCGACCACATTCGTGCGCTGCACCCCGACATCGCCCCTGATGCCTACATCTCCCGCAAGGCGCTGGCGAAGGAGCGCGCCGCCTATATCGCCGACACGCTGATGGCGGAGCGCGGCGACCTAAGCCAGTTGGACCACGATGTCATCGCCAGCCTGGCCGCCAACGACATCCTGACCGAGAACATTGAGGAGGAGATCGAAAGCGGACGCACCTTCGGCGAGCGCGCGGCCGACGCGATCGCCTCCTTCGGCGGCAGTTGGACCTTCATCATCGCGTTCCTGGGGTTCATCTGCTTCTGGATGGCGCTGAACGTCGCCGGGCTGATGGGGATGTTCGATCCCTACCCGTTCATTCTCCTGAACCTTGTGCTGTCCTGCGTCGCTGCCCTTCAAGCGCCCGTCATCATGATGAGCCAGAAACGACAGGAGGAGAAGGACCGGCGACGCTCGGAGAACGACTACCGCATCAATCTGAAGGCCGAGCTGGAAATCCGCCATCTGCACGAGAAGATCGACCACATGCTCACCCGGCAATGGGAGCGGCTGGCGGAGATTCAGGCAATCCAGATTGAGCTCATGGAAGATCTCGCCAGCCGGCGACATTAGACCCTCTGCCGACTCATCCTCGATAGGTATTTCGTATACCAGCTACTTGGTCCGAAAGTCTTAACCCGTCGTATTTACCCCGATGGCCATCCTCGCTTGAACCCCACGGCGATAAGGTCTATCGGAACCCGCGCGGCGTAGCGCCGCACCCTTCCCTCGGAAAGTCAGGAAATCTCATGGCTCGAGCAAAGATTGCACTGATCGGGGCCGGCCAGATCGGCGGTACTCTCGCCCTTCTTGCAGGCCTCAAGGAACTCGGCGACGTCGTCATGTTCGACGTGGCGGAAGGTATTCCGCAGGGCAAGAGCCTCGACATCGCAGAAGCGTCCCCGGTCCTCGGCTTCGACGCCACGCTCGTGGGCACCAATGGCTATGAGGCGATCGAGGGCGCGGATGTGGTGATCGTCACCGCCGGCGTGCCGCGCAAGCCGGGCATGAGCCGCTCCGACCTTCTCGACATCAACCTCAAGGTCATGCAGCAGGTCGGCGCCGGCATCGCCAAATTCGCGCCGGACGCCTTCGTCATCTGCGTCACCAACCCGCTCGACGCCATGGTGTGGGCGCTGCAGAAGGCCTCTGGCCTTCCCACCCACAAGGTGGTTGGCATGGCCGGCGTGCTCGATTCCGCCCGCTTCCGCTATTTCCTCGCCGACGAGTTCAACGTGTCGGTGGAAGACGTCACCGCCTTCGTGCTTGGCGGCCATGGCGACGACATGGTGCCGCTGGTCCGCTATTCCGGCGTCGCCGGCATCCCGCTGCCGGACCTCGTCAAGATGGGCTGGACCAGCCAGGACAAGGTGGACGCCATCGTCGACCGCACCCGCAAGGGCGGCGGCGAGATCGTCAATCTGCTGAAGACCGGTTCGGCCTTCTATGCGCCCGCCGCCTCGGCGATCGAGATGGCGACCTCCTATCTGCGTGACAAGAAGCGTCTCCTGCCCTGCGCCGCCTATCTCACCGGCCAGTACGGGATTGATGACCTCTATCTCGGCGTTCCGGTCATCATCGGCGCCAACGGCGTGGAGCTGGTCGTGGAGATCGAACTCGACGCACACGAGCGCGCCATGCTCGACAAGTCGATCGCCTCGGTGAAGGAACTCGTCGCCGAATGCCAGAAGATCGCGCCCGGCCTCGGCGCGTGAACTTTTCCAGCGGCCTGCGGCGGGACGGACAGTCCCGTCGCGAGGACGTGAACGGCGATCTGGCCGTTTCGAGGCGGCGGGAAGCCCCCGCCGCTGGCGCGTCAAGTGCCGGTGCCGTTATTGCTTGTGAATGATGGTCCGCGTTTTCGCATTCCCGTGCCGCATTCCTGCGGCATTCCCGAAGTGAATACGAGGGCTATATAGAGCCTACGACTTTCGCCCCGCCCCGCAGGGCGCCGCAGTCAGCCCCGGGCAACGCCCGCAGGCGATCTACGGCACGAAAGTACTGCCAACGGACCCGACGCGGTCCCCCCAGGAGCCGACGATGTCGCGCGCGGACGTGAACGAGACCTTCCTCAATACCTCCTTCCTCTACGGAGCCAATGCGGCCTGGATCGAGGACCTCTATGCCCGCTTCGAAGCCGACCCCAATTCGGTGGATGCCGAATGGCAGGCCTTCTTCGCCGGGCTGAAGGACGCTCCGGCCGATGTCGAGAAGAGCGCCCGCGGCGCCTCCTGGAAGAAGGAGGGCTGGCCAATTCACGCCAATGGCGAACTCGTCTCGGCGATGGACGGTCAGTGGATCGAGGTGGAGAAGGCGATCGGCCGCAAGGTCGAAGCCAAGGCGGCCGAGAAGGCGCAGAAGGCCGGTGTCGAGCTGTCCTCTGCCGACGTGCAGCAGGCCACCCGCGACTCCGTCAAGGCGCTGATGATGATCCGCGCCTATCGCATGCGCGGTCATCTTCACGCCAAGCTTGATCCGCTGGGTCTTGAGCCGGTGCGCGCCGCGCCCGAGCTCGACCCCGCCTCCTACGGCTTCCGCGAGGCCGATCTCGACCGGCCGATCTTCATCGACCACGTGCTGGGCATGGAATTCGCCACCGTCCGCCAGATGGTCGCCATTCTCCAGCGGACCTACTGCGCGACGCTCGGCGTCGAGTTCATGCACATCTCCTCCCCCGAGGAGAAGGCGTGGATCCAGGAGCGCATCGAGGGCCCGGACAAGGAAATCACCTTCACCCGCGAGGGCAAGCGCGCCATCCTCAACAAGCTGGTGGAGGCCGAGGGCTTCGAGAAGTTCCTCGATGTCCGCTACACCGGCACCAAGCGCTTCGGCCTCGACGGCGCCGAGAGCCTGATCCCGGCGCTGGAGCAGATCATCAAGCGCGGCGGCAATCTCGGCGTGAAGGAGATCGTGCTCGGCATGGCCCATCGCGGCCGTCTCAACGTGCTGACGCAGGTGATGGGCAAGCCCCACCGCGCGCTGTTCCACGAGTTCAAGGGCGGCTCCTGGGCGCCGGACGAGGTCGAAGGTTCGGGCGACGTCAAGTACCATCTTGGTGCGTCGTCGGACCGCGAGTTCGACGGCAATCAGGTGCACCTGTCGCTCACCGCCAACCCGTCGCATCTCGAAATCGTCGACCCCGTGGTGCTGGGCAAGGCGCGCGCCAAGCAGGACCTGCTGCGCGACGCCGAGCGCACTCAGGTGATGCCGCTGCTGCTGCATGGCGACGCCGCCTTCGCCGGTCAGGGCGTGGTGGCCGAATGCCTCGGCCTGTCGGGACTGAAGGGACACCGCACCGGCGGCTCGATCCACTTCATCATCAACAACCAGATCGGCTTCACCACCTATCCGCGGTTCTCGCGCTCCTCGCCCTACCCGTCCGATGTCGCGAAGACCATCGAGGCGCCGATCTTCCATGTGAATGGCGACGATCCCGAAGCCGTGACCTTCGCCGCGAAGATCGCCACCGAATTCCGCCAGCGCTTCCGCAAGCCGGTGGTCGTGGACATGTTCTGCTACCGCCGCTTCGGCCACAACGAGGGCGACGAGCCGGCCTTCACCCAGCCGCTGATGTACAAGCTCATCAAGCAGCACCCGACCACGCTGGAGCTGTATTCGCGCAAGCTGGAGGCCGAAGGCGTCATCGCGCCGGGCGAGATCGACGCCATGCGCGCGGAATGGCGCTCGAAGCTCGATATCGAGTATGAAGCCGGCCAGGCCTATAAGCCGAACAAGGCGGACTGGCTCGACGGCCGCTGGGCCGGCCTCAAGGCCGCTGCCGCCGAGGACGACCCGCGCCGCGGCGTCACCGGCGTCGCCCTCGACGAACTGCGCATGATCGGCGACCGGATCACCACGGTGCCGGAGGGCTTCCACGTCCACCGCACCATCCAACGTTTCCTCGATGCCCGCCGCAAGGCGATCCTCGACGACGGCGCTGGCATCGACTGGTCGACGGCGGAGGCGCTCGCCTTCACCTCGCTCCAGCTCGAAGGGCACCCGGTGCGCCTCTCCGGCCAGGATTGCGAACGCGGCACCTTCTCGCAGCGCCATTCGGTGCTGATCGACCAGGAAACCGAGGAGCGCCATACCCCGTTCAACCATGTGCGGGAGGGCCAGGCCCATTACGAGGTCATCAACTCGATGCTCTCGGAAGAGGCGGTGCTCGGCTTCGAATATGGCTACTCGCTGTCCGAGCCCAATGCTCTCACCATGTGGGAAGCCCAGTTCGGCGACTTCGCCAATGGCGCGCAGGTGATCTTCGATCAGTTCCTGTCGTCTGGCGAGCGCAAGTGGCTGCGCATGTCCGGCCTCGTCTGCCTGCTGCCGCATGGCTATGAGGGTCAGGGGCCGGAGCATTCCTCCGCCCGCCTGGAGCGCTATCTGCAGATGTGCGCCGAGGACAACATGCAGGTCGCCAACCTGACGACGCCAGCGAATTATTTCCACGCCCTGCGCCGGCAGCTCAAGCGCGACTTCCGCAAGCCGCTGATCCTGATGACGCCGAAGAGCCTACTGCGCCACAAGCGCGCCGTCTCGACCCTGGCTGAACTGGGTCCGCAGACCACCTTCCACCGCGTGCTGTGGGACGATGCCGACCGCAACTTCGCCGCCGCCCTGCCGGCGGAAGCGGTGAAGCTGAAGGCCGACAGCGAGATCCGCCGCGTCGTGCTGTGCTCGGGCAAGGTCTATTATGACCTCTATGAGGAGCGCGAGCGCCGGGGGATCGACGACATCTACCTGCTGCGCGTCGAGCAACTCTTCCCCTTCCCGCTCAAGACGCTGGCGCAGGAGATCGGCCGCTTCAAGCAGGCCGAAATCGTCTGGTGCCAGGAGGAGCCGAAGAACCAGGGCGCCTGGGCCTTTGTGCAGCCTTATCTGGAATGGGTGCTGGAACAGGCCGGCTCTGCCTCGTCGCGGCCGCGCTACACCGGCCGCCCAGCCTCCGCCGCCACGGCGACGGGGCTGATGTCCAAGCATCTGGCACAGCTCAAGGCGTTCCTGCAGGACGCTCTGGGCTGAACCGACCCACGACCCGCATTCGCAAGACCCGAGGGAGTGCCGGCCCCGTAGCCGGCAAACGGTGAGGAAGAACGAGCATGGCCACCGAGATCCGCGTTCCGACGTTGGGCGAATCGGTCACCGAGGCAACGATCGGCAAGTGGTTCAAGAAGGCCGGCGACACCGTCGCCGCCGACGAGCCGATCGTCGAGCTGGAGACCGACAAGGTCACGATCGAGGTGCCTGCGCCCTCGGCCGGCGTACTCTCGGAGATCATCGCCAAGGACGGCGAGACCGTCGGTGTCGGCGCGCTGCTCGGCTCCATCGGCGAGGGCTCGGGCGCGGCCAAGGCAGCGCCCGCCGCGGCGCCCGTCAAGGCTGAAGCCCCCAAGGCCGAGGCGCCCAAGGTGGAAGCGCCCAAGGCTGAAGCTCAGGCCCCGGCTGCCGCGACGGCCGGTACCAACGGCCCGGCCGTCGCCAAGCTGGCGGCGGAAAGCGGGCTGAACCCGGCCATGCTCGCCGGCACCGGCAAGGATGCGCGCGTGACCAAGGGCGACATGCTCGCGGCTCTGGCCGCCGCGCCGGCGCCCGCCGCCGCCCGCGCCCCCGCCGCCCCGCGCGCGCCCTCTGCGCCGGACGACGCCGCGCGCGAAGAGCGCGTGAAGATGACCAAGCTGCGCCAGACCATCGCCCGCCGTCTGAAGGACGCGCAGGACACGGCGGCGATGCTCACCACCTTCAACGATGTCGACATGTCGGCGGTGATGAACCTGCGCGCCCAGTACAAGGACGTGTTCGAGAAGAAGCACGGCGTGAAGCTGGGCTTCATGGGCTTCTTCACCAAGGCGGTGATCCAGGCGCTGAAGGACGTGCCCGAGGTCAATGCCGAGATCGACGGCACCGACCTCGTTTACAAGAATTACTACCACATCGGCATCGCCGTCGGCACCGACAAGGGTCTTGTAGTTCCCGTGGTGCGCGACGCCGACCAGCTTTCCGTGGCTGGCATCGAGAAGGCCATTGCCGGCCTCGGCCGCAAGGCACGCGACGGCAAGCTCGGCATCGAGGACATGCAGGGCGGCACCTTCACCATCACCAATGGCGGCATTTACGGCTCGCTGATGTCGACGCCGATCCTCAACGCGCCGCAGTCGGGCATTCTCGGCATGCACCGCATCGAAGAGCGCCCCGTGGTGGTGAAGGGCCAGATCGTCGCCCGGCCGATGATGTATCTGGCGCTCAGCTACGATCACCGCATCGTCGACGGCAAGGGCGCGGTGACCTTCCTCGTGCGCGTCAAGGAAGCCCTCGAAGACCCGACCCGCCTCGTGCTGGATCTGTGATCGGTCGTCGCCTTCTCCTTCCGAGCGGCCGGCCCGGTCCGGCCGCTCCCCTCAACGGGTAGCAATATGTCCTACGATCTTGTCGTCATCGGCACAGGCCCCGGCGGCTATGTCTGCGCCATCCGCGCCGCCCAGCTCGGGCTCAAGGTCGCGGTGGTCGAGAAGCGCGCCACCTTCGGCGGCACCTGCCTGAACATTGGCTGCATTCCCTCCAAGGCGCTGCTGCACGCCTCGCACCGCTTCGAGGAGGCCGGGCACCATTTCGCCAAGATGGGTATCAAAGTCGGCACGCCGGAGCTCGATCACCAAGCGCTGCTCGGCTTCAAGGACCAGGCGGTGGAAGGCAACACCAAGGGTGTCGCCTTCCTGATGAAGAAGAACAAGATCGACACCTTCCACGGCACGGCCAGCATTCCGGCGGCGGGCAAGGTCGAGGTTGCCATGGCGGACGGTTCGCAGCAGACGCTGGAGACCAAGGCCATCGTCATCGCCACCGGCTCGGATGTGGCTAAGCTCCCCGGCATCGCCATCGACGAGACCCGCATCGTCTCCTCCACCGGAGCCATCGCGCTGGAGAAAGTGCCGGGCAAGCTACTCGTCGTCGGCGCCGGCGTGATCGGGCTGGAGCTCGGCAGTGTGTGGCGGCGCCTCGGCGCACAGGTCACCGTGGTCGAATATCTCGACCGCATCCTGCCCGGCATGGACAATGAGGTCGCCAAGTCGTTCCAGCGCATCCTGGAAAAGCAGGGCGTGGCGTTCAAGCTGGGCGCCAAGGTCACCGGCGTCGACAGCTCCGGGGACACGCTCAAGGTCGCGATCGCGCCCGCCGCCGGCGGCGATGAGCAGACTCTGGAGGCCGATGTGGTGCTCGTCGCCATCGGCCGCGTGCCCTATACGGAAGGCTTGGGGCTGGAGGCGCTCGGCGTCGAGAAGGACGGCCGCGGGCGCGTGGTCACCGACCATTATTACCGCACCAATGTCCCCGGCATCTTCGCCATTGGCGACGCCATTGCCGGCCCAATGCTGGCGCACAAGGCCGAAGACGAGGGCGTGGCGCTGGCGGAGCTGCTCGCCGGGCAGGCCGGCCATGTGAATTACGACGTGATCCCGGCGGTGGTGTACACCTTCCCCGAGGTCGCCTCCGTCGGCAAGACCGAGGAGGAGCTGAAGCAGGCCGGCATCGCCTACACCGTCGGCAAGTTCCCCTTCCTCGCCAATGGCCGCGCCAAGGCCAATGACGAGACGGACGGCTTCGTGAAGATCCTCGCCGACGCCGCCACCGACCGCGTGCTCGGCGCGCATATCATCGGCTCGGAAGCCGGCGAGCTGATCCATGAATGCGCCGTGCTGATGGAGTTCGGCGGCTCGTCGGAAGACCTCGCCCGCACCTGCCACGCCCACCCCACCCGGTCCGAGGCGGTGAAGGAAGCGGCCATGGCGGTAGAAAAGCGCGCCATTCACATGTGAGGCGCGCGGCTCGCCACTCAGAGCGTAAAAAAATCGGCCCGGAAGTCACCTTCCGGGCCGTTTTCGTCCAGGTGGAGAAGAGGGTGGGTTAGGAACCCTTCACCTCGGTCTGCGCCGGCTTGGCCGCATGCGCCGGGCAATCGGCGAAAGCGGCACCAGTCGCGGCCGTGGTGAGGGCAAGCGCACACAGAGCGGTCACGAGACGCTTCATGGAATGTCTCCTCTGCTGTCGGGGTCCAATGGCCCGAAGTGTCCCCCAGCTTGCCCAGCGTGAAAAGCCCCGCCCCGGTTTCCAAACACCGCCCTCGGTGATTTAACGAGCCGGCTCACGCATCCGTGTAGGTCACGGCCTCGATCTTCCATCCGTCCGGATCGAACAGGAAGGCGGCGAAATAGCCTTCGCCGTAATGCGGCCGCAGGCCCGGCTCGCCAGCATCGCGTCCACCCGCAGCCAGCCCGGCAGCGTGGAACGCTTCTACAGCGCGGCGGGTGGGCGCTATGAAGCAGAGGTGGAAGCCCGGCGGCGGGGTAATGGCGTCGGCGCGGTGCTGGATCCAGAACGGCGCGGCGCCGGGCGTGCCCTCGGGCGAGGGCAGTTCACCTTCCGGCCCCCAGCAGGCGGATTCCCCCTCAGCTTCCTCATGCGACGACACCCGGACGAAGCCGAGCGGCGCCAGCACCGCATCATAAAAGGCGAGCGAGCTCGCATAGTCGCTGACCCCGATCGACATATGCTCGATCATTGGCTGGATTGGCGTCATGGGCCCCTCATTTGGCGGTGGCGCGCGGATGCGCCGCTTTCCATGCCGCCATCAGCGTCTCGGTATCGACAGCAGCATAGATCTGCGTCGTGGAAAGCGAGGCGTGGCCGAGAAGTTCCTGGATCGAGCGCAGATCACCGCCGCGCCCCAGCAGATGGGTCGCGAAGGAATGGCGCAGCGCGTGCGGCGTGGCGCTGTCGGGCAGGCCAAGGGCACCGCGCATGCGCTCCACTGCCAATTGCACGATGCGTGGCGAGAGCGGGCCGCCCTTGGCGCCGCGAAACAGCGGCGCGGTCGGTTCAAGCTCATACGGGCACGCGCGAGCATAGGCGTCGACCGCCTCGATCACCGGCCGCAGCACCGGCACCATACGCGTCTTGCCGCCCTTGCCGTGGACGACGATCTGGTCGCCGCGCCCCGGCTCCGGCATGTCCCGGCGCATCATTCCCAGCGCTTCAGAGATACGAAGACCCGAGCCGTAGAGCAGCGCGAGCACCGCCGCGTCGCGGGCGAGAATCCAGGGTTCGCGCACGTCTCCCGCCCGCGTGGCGGGGTCGGCCAGCGCGCGCGCGTCGCTCGGCGCGAGCGGGCGCGGCAGGGTGCGTGGCACGCGCGGCCCTCGCACGGCCGTGAGCGCACCGACCTTGCCAAGCCCCTCGCGCTCCAGATGTCGGGCAAAAGACCGGGCAGCGGCGAGAAAGCGCATCTGCGTGCGGGGCTCGATACCCTCCGCACGACGAGCGGCGATCACCGCGCGCACGTGGCGCGGCTCCAGGACGTCAAGGTCGCCGAGTGTTGGGCCGTGCCCGATCTGTCGCGCCAGCAGGCCGAGAAAGGCCGCGACATCGCGGGCATAGGCCTCGCGGGTTTTGGGGGAGAGCCGACGCTCATGGCCGAGGCGCCCAAGCCAGCCTGTCAGCGCCTCCGCCACATCCGGCGCCGCTCCCGCCAGCAGAGCGCGCTCGGCGCGTGCCGCCTTCTGTGCGTCCGTGCTTGCCATGCCGCCCTCCGTACAGGCGTTCCTATTATCCGCCGGCGGTTAAGATTCGTCATCCCGAACTGCCGACCGCCGATACTCACTCGCGGCGTTGCGGGATGTCTTCCGACACTGCGGCTACGCCTCCGGCTGGGATGGCGCTATGAAGTCCCTATGCCGAGCCCCGACGCCGCCGATTCCCCTTCCCTCTTCCCCGCGCCGGTGCGTGTGGTGGATGTGCTGCTGCCGCTCGCACTCGGCGCCGCCTATTCCTACCGCGTGCCGGACGGGATGGAGGTGGCGCCCGGCGATATCGTGGTGGTGCCGCTCGGAACGCGGAACATGCTGGGCTGCGTCTGGCCGAGCCCGGAAAAGGACACCCCAGTCGACCCCGCCAAGCTCAAGCCGATCCAGCGCCGCTGCGAGGTGGAGCCGCTGAACGCGCGGATGATCGCGTTCATACAATGGATCGCCGACTACACCGTCACCCCGCCCGGCATGGTGCTGCGCCTCGCCCTGCGCCATGATGAAAGCGCTGGCATCGGCCGCGAGCGCGTCGGCGTGCGCCTGACCGATCACCGCCCAGCCCGGCGCACGGCGGCGCGCGAGAAGGTGGTGGCGGCACTGGCGGATGGCTTCGTGCGCGCGAAAAGCGAGGCAGCGAAAGAAGCCGGCGTCTCGCCCTCCGTGGTGGACGGCCTGATAGATGACGGCGTGCTCGAAACCGTCGTCCTGCCGCCCGAGCCGGCGGCCGAGACGCCGGACCCGGACCATGCCGCTCCGGATCTGCTGCCGGCCCAGGCCGAGGCCGCCGCGCGGCTTGTGGACTCGGTCAAATCCGGGAGTTTCCAGCCCTTCCTCATCGACGGCGTCACCGGATCAGGCAAGACCGAGACTTATTTCGAGGCGGTGGCGCAGGCGATCCGGCAAGGGCGGCAGACGCTGATCCTGATGCCCGAAATCGCCCTCACCCAGGCCTTTCTCGACCGCTTCGCCCGCCGCTTCGGCGTGCGCCCGGCCGAGTGGCATTCGGCCGTGTCGTCGAAGCGACGCGGACGGGTGTTTCGCGGCGTGGCGTCCGGCGAGGTCTCCGTCGTGGCCGGTGCCCGCTCGGCGCTGTTTTTGCCCTTCCGCGACGTCGGCCTGATCCTGGTCGACGAAGAGCACGACAGCGCCTACAAGCAGGAGGATGGCGTCCACTACCATGCCCGCGACATGGCCGTGGTGCGGGCGCGGCTGGAGGCGGCGACCATCGCTCTCGTCTCTGCCACGCCCTCGATCGAGACCGAGGTGAACGCACGGCGCGGGCGCTATGCGAGGCTCGCCCTGCCGGAACGCTTTGCCGGCACAAAAGTGCCCCGACTCGAGCCGATCGACCTGCGCCGCGAGGGGCCACCACGCGGCCAGTGGATCGCGCCACGCCTGGCCCGAGAGATGCAGAGCACCATTGAGGCCGGCGGGCAGGCGCTGCTGTTCCTCAACCGGCGTGGCTATGCCCCGCTCACTTTGTGCCGCGCCTGCGGCCACCGCATCAAATGCCCCTCCTGCTCGTCCTGGCTGGTCGAGCACCGCTTCCGCCGCCGGCTGGAGTGTCACCAGTGCGGCTATGCCATGCCGGTGCCCAATGAATGCCCGCACTGCCACGAGCCTAATGCGCTCATTCCCTGCGGGCCGGGCGTCGAGCGGCTGCATGAGGAAGCGGCCAAGCTGTTCCCGGAAGCCCGGCTGCAGGTGCTCTCCAGCGATCTCGCCGGCGGGGTGGAGCGGCTGCGTGCCGAATTGAAGGCGATCGAGGACGGCGAGGTCGACATCATCATCGGCACCCAGCTCGTCGCCAAGGGGCACAACTTCCCCGGCCTCGCCATGGTCGGCGTCATCGATGCCGATGTCGGCCTCGGGCACGGTGATCCCCGCGCGGCCGAGCGTACATTCCAGCTTCTGCACCAGGTCGCCGGCCGCGCCGGCCGCCACGAGCTGGAAGGGCGGGCGTTCCTGCAAACCTATATGCCCGAGCACCCCGTCATGCAGGCACTCGTGGCCGGAGATCGCGACGCCTTCTATGACCGCGAGATCGCCATCCGCGAGGAGGCGCATCTTCCGCCCTTCGCCCGCTTCTGCGCGTTGATCGTCTCCGGTACGGACGCGCATGCGGCGCAGGCCCATGCACGCGCGCTCGCCGCCTGTTCGCCCTTCACCGACAAGGTGCGGGTGCTGGGGCCCGCCGAAGCGCCGCTGGCGCTGATTCGCGGCCGTCATCGCTACCGGCTGCTCGCCCGCTGTGAACGCGGCTTCGACCTCTCTGCCTATGTCCGCGCCTGGATGGCGGGCGCGCCACGCGCCACCGGCAGTTTGCGCGTGGATATCGACATCGACCCGCAGAGCTTTGTCTAGGAGCAGGCTGCCGCGCTGCGTCATGACTTTGCGGTATAATCCTGCTCTTGTGTGTCGATGGTAGCCGCGCCAGCGCGAGGAGTGCAGCCTGATGATGAGCCTTCCCTTTTTTGGGTTCTGCGTCGCCCTCGGCTTCGCTGCCACCGGCCAGCGAGCTCTCGCACTCGCGGCGGGGCTGGTGTCGATCGTGGTGCTGCTGACGCTGTTCAAGCTGCACGTCACCTCCGCGCTCGACATCGTGCTGTGAGGACGCGGCTATGACTCACGAGAAAGCCCCCGTACTGACCCCGGACCTGTCGCGACTGCTCAACGCGCTCGGCCTCATCGCCGTCGGCGCGGTGCTGCTGGTCGCGTTCTACGACCAGTTCGTCGGCGGTGAACTGCCCTGCCCGCTCTGCATTTTGCAGCGCGCCGGCTTTGTCGGCGTCGGCGTGGGCCTGGCGCTGAACCTGAAGTTCGGCCCGCGCCCGAGCCATTATGCTCTCGCCATTCTCTCCGCCATGGCCGGCGGCGCGGTCGCCGCCCGGCAGGTGCTGCTGCACATCGTGCCCGGCACCGGCACCTTCGGCGCGCCGTTTCTCGGCCTGCATTTCTACAGCTGGGCGCTGCTGCTGTTCATCGTCATCATTGCCGGATGCGCGCTGCTGCTGCTGTTCGACCGGCAATTCGAGCCGGCCCCGCGCCTCTACAAACTCGGTGGGCTGGGGCTTTTCGCCTTCGCGCTCATCGCCCTGCTGGCGCTGGGCAATGGCGTCTCCACTGTGCTCGAATGCGGCGGCGGCCTGTGCCCGGACGATCCGGTGGGCTATCAACTCCTTGAGGGCGCGGTGCCGGCCCCGACGCCCTGAGCGCAGACGGGGAAGGGCGCCCGCCATTGACGGCGGCGCGCGCGGCGCCTAGTTTCCCTGCCATGATGATCGCTTCGATCGAGACAGCGCGGTTTTGCGCGGGACGGCGAATTCGCCGCCCGGCCGACAGGTTCGGCCGGGTTTTCTGAACGCACGCCCTCCCGAATTCTCGTCATCATCGGACGTACCCATGCCTGCCGCTCTGTGCCGTCACCGCCTCGTCGTCGAGGCGGACGCTCATCCCAATCTCATGCTCCGCCTGCTGGAGCCTTTCGCCATCCACGATGTGCAGCCCACCCGCATCCGGCTGGACGGTCCGGAAGATGGCCGGATCGACCCTGCTCGCCTTGGCACGCTGCGGGCGGAAATCGCCTTCGTCGCCGGGCCGGAGCTCGCCGAGCGGCTGTGGGCGCGCATTGATGTGATGGTGCCGGTGCGCACCTCCCACCTCGTCTCCAGCGCCTCCGGCGAGATCGCGGCCTAAGCGATGCTGGCCCAGCTCGGCGCCATCGCCCTTGTCGTGGCGCCGGTCTTCGGCCTCATCGGGCTCGGCTTCATCGCTTCCGTCTCCGGGCATCTGCGCGAGCGCGCCGCCGAGGGCCTGTCCGAATATGTGTTCGGGCTGGCGGTGCCGGTTCTCATCTTCAAGACCCTGGCCGAGGCGCAGCTTCCGGCGGAGGGTCAGCCCTGGGGCTACTGGATCGCCTACTTCACCGGCGCCTTCACCGTCTTTGCCCTCGGCATGCTGGCGGCACGTCGGCTGTTCGGGCGGGGCCACCTCGAATCGGTGATCCAGGGCTTCACCTCGGGGCAGGCGAACACCGTATTCGTCGGCGTGCCGCTCATCCTCCAGGCTTTCGGGCCGGAGGGCGCGGTGCCGCTCTTCCTGCTCATCGCCATCCATCTGCCGATCATGATGGTACTGGCCACCGTGCTGGCCGAAGGCGCGGCGGCCGGCCTGTCGCTGAAGACGATGCGCCAGCTTGGCCGCATGCTGGCGCTCAACCCGATCCTGCTCGGCATCTATGCCGGCGGCATCGCCAAGCTCACGGGCTATATGCCGGGCGGCGTTCTGAAGCAGACGCTCGATCTGCTCGCCGCCTCCGCCGTACCCTGCGCGCTGGTCTCGCTCGGCCTCGCTCTCCACCGCTATCCCGTGCGGGGCGATGTCGGTCCGGCCGTGCTCATCACCGTGCTCAAGCTCGGTGTGCACCCAGCCATCGTCTATGCGCTGACCCGCGTGCTGCCGATGCCGCCCGTCTGGGCGGATGTGGCGGTCGTGTTCGCCGCCATGCCCTGCGGCATCAACGCCTATCTGCTGGCCCAGCGTTACGGAACCGGCGTCGCCGCCTCCGCCAGCGCGGTCTCGCTGTCGACGGCGGTGAGCCTGTTCACCGTAACGCTCTGGTTCCTGATCCTCGGTGTCAGCTGAGAGGCCCGCCCTCAGTTGAGCTTCATGCAGTTGGCATAGAAGGTGGTGGTTGCCGGCCAGTCGGAGAACACGCCGATCACGCCGATGTCGCGGGCCAGCACGTCGAGCAGCGTCAGCATGTCGCCATCGCGGTCGATCACCGGCTTGACCGACTGGTAGTAATAGCCACCCCCGGTATTGAGCGGGCCGGAACGCTCCAGCGACCAGCTGATGAGGCCGAGCCCGGCCTTCTTCGCTTCCTCGGCATAGACGGAGGGCACGATCCGGCCGTCCTTATGGGTCACCAGCATCCACAGCGGCGGGGCGAGGATCTTCACGCCCTTGTCCGCCAGTTCCTGCATGGAGGGATGCCAGGTCTCGGGCTTCATATTGTCGAAACCCTTGCTCTCCTCGTCGCGCCCGTCGAGATAGACCGCCTGCGCGCCGAAGGCCGGCTCGGCCTTCAGCCAGTAGAGCACGTCGTCGAGGCGGAACGACTGCGCGTAGACATCGCGCGGGTCGACGCCGGCCGCCTTGTACTCATCGATCATCTGCTGGGCGTAGTGCTCCTGAGTGTAGTCACCCTCGAAGGGCATGGCGGCTTCCGGGGTCTTCAGCTCTGGGGTGAACTTCAGGCCGAGCGACTTCACCAGCGCGATATACTCCTTGTGAGACACCAGCGTCGCCCGGTTCACATAGAGATCGGTGCGCCAGCTCGGCGTGCCGTCCATATATTCCTGGGGCGTGACGCCTCGCGGATTGAAGCCGTCCATCTTCGGCCGCAGCGATTTGAACTCGGCCAGCGTCAGGTCGCTGGTACAGCATTTGGCGCTGGCCTTGCGCCCGGTGGCGGGGTCGGCGGGCTGGAAGCCTTCCGAGCATTTCGCCGCGAGTTCGGGCCGGGCCAGGATGTCCGTCGTGGTGTGCAGGTCGCACTGGGAATGGCGGCACACCAATTCGCGGTCCTTGGTGAAGGCGACATCGCACTCGATCACGCCGGCGCCCATGCGCGCGGCGGCGAGATAGCCTTCGCGCGTGTGCTCGGGAAACTGCAGCGGAGCGCCGCGATGGGAGATGGAGAAATTCTTCGCCGTGAACGGGCCCTTGCACTGCGCCAGCTGGTCCTTCAGCGCCCCATCCTTCATTTCGCCGACGAGATAGAACGGACGCGGGCCGATCTCGATATCGCTTATCGCAGCGCTTCCGTTCTCGGCCGCCGCCGGCGCGGCCAGCGCGAGCGCGAACAGCACCGGGACAAGCGGTCGGGCAGCAGGGCGCAGCGTTGCGCGCAAGGCGTGGAAGAAGGTCACGGAGCTCTCCTGTCGGCTCGGGCGATGCGCGTTGCTATCCCGCCGCGGTGACAGGGGTTTGACGCGGCGTCAGCCGGCCCCCTCCTCCCGGGGCGGCTGCGGCCAGCGTGCCAGCGCCTCATGCCCGGCCGGGGTGAGGGCGTAGACGCCGCGCTCGGCACGAGCGAACCAGCCATAGACATTGGAAAGCAGGATCTTGCCGGCATCCGGCGCGTGCGGGCGCAGGTCGCGCGGGCGCGCCGGTCCCGCTGCGAGCGCGGCCGCGCAGGCCAGCGCCTGCTGGCGATAGGCGGTCATCACCGGCACGCGCGAGCCGCCACCGACCGCCGGATCCCCCTGCCGACGCCGGTGCTCGGCGACCAGACGCGAGCGGCGGCGCGGGTCCTTGCGCGGCATGGGCGCGTCCGGGGCAACGAGGATCGTCACCTCGCCATCGGGCAGCACGGCAAGCATGCCGAAGCCGAGCCGGCGGCAGAGATTGCGGAAGCGCGCATCGCTCTCGCGACCCTTGCCGCGCGCGGAGGCCCGCGCCGCCAGCCACACCTCGTCGCTGGCGCCGGCACGATCGACCGCCTGAAGGACCAGCTCCAGATTGAAGCTGAGCTTCAGTTCGCCGATCACCACCACCGGCGTCTCGTCATCGGACAGCGCCACCAGATCGCAGCCGCCGATCTCCCCTTTCACGGTGAAGCCGCGCTGTTCGAGAAAGCGCTTGATCGGCAGATAGAGCGAGGTCTCCATAATGGCCTCCGCGCGCCGGCGTCAGGAGCGGCGCGGCGGACGGGCCGCCACGGGGGGCGCACGCTTGGCCGGCTTCTCCGCCAGCCAGATGACATGGCGCGCACCGCTTTTGCCATGAGCGCGCACCCGCGCCTCCTCCACCGCGAAGCCGGCCCGGCGCAGGCGAGCGGTGAAGCCGCTGTCCGGCGCCGAGGACCACACCGCCAGCACCCCGCCCGGCCGCAGCGCCGCCCATGCCGCGCCGAGGCCTGCGGGGCTGTAGAGCCCGTCATTGGCCGCCCGCGTCAGCCCGCCCGGCCCATTGTCGACATCGAGCAGAATGCCGTCATAGCGCGCGCGCCCGTCTCCGATGAGCCGGGCCACGTCCCCCTCCGCCAAGGTGACGCGGGGGTCGGTCAGGCTGTCGCCAAACAGCGGCGCCATCGGCCCCCGCGCCCAGTCGATCACCGCCGGCACCAGTTCCGCCACGATGACCTCGGCGTCAGGGCCCACCTCCCCCAGCGCGGCGCGCAGGGTGAAGCCCATGCCGAGCCCGCCGATCAGTAGCGACAACCCCCGACGCGCCCCGAGGCGACCGCAGACAAGCGTGGCCAGCGCCTGCTCCGAGCCACTGAGGCGGCTGTTCATCAGCTCGGTGGCCCCGGCCATGATGGAGAATTCATCGCCCCGCCGCTTGAGGCGCAGCTCGCCGCCATCGGGCACTTGGGCGGTTGCGAGCACGGTCCAGGGAATCATCGGTCATCTCGGCAGAGGGCGTCCCCCTCGGTAGCCCCGATCCGGGCCACCGGGCAAGGACGCCCGTCCGCCACCTTGCTCGCCGGTCAAATCAGCGGCGGGATGGACGGGTTGATCGGCACCTCGAACACGGTCGGTCCCTTGGCGGTGAAGGCCGCCGCCACCCGCTCCTTCAGAAGGCTGAGATCGCTGATCCGCTCGGCGGCGCAGCCAAAGCCCTTGGCGAGGCTGACGAGGTCGAGGCCGGGAATGTCCAGCCCCGGCACGCCGGGCGTCTCCTCCAGCACGGCGAAGGATTTGAGGATGCCATATTCACCATTGCGCAGCGCCAGGATCACCAGCGGCAGCTTGCTCTGCGCCGCCGTCCACAGCGCCTGCAGCGAATATTGGAACGAGCCGTCGCCGACGATCAGCATCACTGGCCGGTTCCGCCCGGTGTCGCGCTCGCCCAGCGCGATGCCGACCGAGGCCGGCAGGTTCCAGCCGAGCCCGCCGCTGGCGAAAGTGAAGAAGGTCGCCGGCTCGGTGATCGGCCAGTGCGTGTGCAGGTCGGCGAGGTTGGAAGGCGATTCCTCCACCAGCACCGTGTGCGGCAGCCGCACTTCGGCCAGCGCCGCGAATACCTCGGCGGCAGTGGGTACATCGCCCCCGGACGCCGGAGACTCCGTCGCCGGATGCGGCGCCATGCGGTGCACCAGCTTCTCGCGGGCGGCGCCGGTGGCCGCACGCGCGCTCACCAGCTCGGCCAGCCCGCGCGTCGCCAGCACCGCATCGCCCACAAGGCTGTCGCCGACCGGCGCCCGCGACGTCTCCGCCGGGTCGTCGCTGATGTGCAGCAGCCGCAGACCCTCGGGCAAATAGTCGCCGGCGACATAGGGGTAATAGCGGAACACCGGCGCGCCGATGACGATGGCGACATCGTGCCCCTTCAGCTTCGCGCTGAGCGGGCCGATGGCGAAGGGCAGCCCGCCGGCATAGAGCGGGTGATCCTCCGGGAAGGGGCAGCGCTCGCTCGCCGGTGCCGCGAACACGGTGGCGTCGAGCTTCTCGGCCAGCGCGATCGCGTCCGCCCAGCCCTCGCCGCGGTCGATGGCGGCGCCGAAGATCAGCGCCGGGTTGGTGGCGCCGGAGAGGATGTCGGCGAGTTCCTTCAGCCGGTCCGGGTCGGGCGCGATGCGGTGGCTCACCGTGCGCACCACCGCGCGGCCTTCCAGCGGCTTGTCCCAGTCATCGAGCGGCAGCGAGAGAAACACCGGCCCGGCCGGCGCCTGCATCGCGGTGGCGTAGGCGCGCATGAAGGCGGCGGGCACGTCTTCCGGCCGCGCCGGCTCATAGGCCCACTTCACCCAGGGGCGCGGCAGCTGCGTCGCGTCGACATTGGTCAGCCACGGCTCCATCAGCAGCATTTCGCGCGTCTGCTGGCCGGCGGTGACGATGAGCGGCGTCTTGTTGAGGGCGGCGGTGATGAGGTTGCCCATCGCATTGCCGAGCCCGGCGGCGGTGTGGACATTGACGATCGCCGGCTTGCCGGTCGCCTGCGCATAGCCATCGGCGATGGCGATGGCGGAGGCCTCCTGCAAGGCGAGGTGATAGGTGAAATCGGCCGGGAAATCCTTGAGGAAGGTCTCCTCGGTCGAGCCCGGATTGCCGAAGAAGGTCGTCAGCCCAAGGTCACGCAGAAGGTCATACGTGACCGAACGCACGGTTGAACCCGTCATCTTGTCCCCCACGGCGGCCCCCGCAGGCCGCGCGTCGCTGTGCCCCCCCCGCAACCACCATGTCGCGGCGCCGGGCGGCCAAAGCTTCCCGATTATGCCGGGGAACTCAACCCCGTTCGTTCGCGTGCGAGCGAAGCATGCGGAAAAATTACCGCGCTACCGTAGACCTTCCAGCGCCGTGCGGCGCACCTCGGCGGGCGACATTCCCCCCGCCCGCAGCGCGGCCAGGCTCTGCGAGCCGATGGATTTGGAGAGCTTGCGCCCTTCCGCGTCGAGCAGCAGCGCATGATGGGTGTAGAGCGGCGCGGGCAGGCCCAGCAGCACCTGCAGCAGCCGATGCACCGAGGTTGCCGCCTTGAGGTCCGCGCCGCGCACCACATGGGTCACGCCCTGCAGCGCATCGTCCACCACCACGGCCAGGTGATAGGAGGTGGGCACCTCCTTGCGGGCGAGGATGACGTCGCCCCAGGCCAGCGGATCGGCGGCGACGAGGCGGGTCGTGCCGCCGGCCGCCTCCACTTCCTGCCAGCCAAGCGGCCCGGCCACCGCCACCGCCGTCTCCACCGCCCGCGCCATGTCGAGGCGGAGCGCATAGGGCTCGCCCGCCGCCACGCGCCGTGCGCGCTCCGCCGCACTCATCGCCGCGCGGGAGAACGGGAACAGCGGGGCCCCATCCGGGTCGCTCGGCCAGCCCGACCGCTCCGCTACCGCACGCCGGATATCGCCACGGGTCTCGAAGCTGGGATAGATCAGGTCCAGCGTCTCCAGCCGGGCCAGTGCGGACCGATAGTCGGCAAAATGTTGGGATTGCCGGCGCACCGGTTGCTCCCAGTCCAGCCCGAGCCAGGCGAAGTCTTCGTAAATGCCGGTTTCGAATTCCGGCCGGCAGCGGGTGGCGTCGATATCCTCGATCCGCAGCAGCAGCCGGCCCCCGCTGGCCCGCGACAGCGCGTCATTGATCAGCGCGGAGCGCGCATGGCCGAGATGCAATTGCCCGTTCGGGCTCGGCGCAAAGCGGAAGACGGGACGGGACACGGTGTCAGCGGACCGCCACCACCGCGACGCCCGCACCCACCATCACGCCGCCGGCGGTGCGGTTGACGCGGCGCACCACCTTGGGCGTCCGCAAGAGCCGGCGTGCACGACCCGCCAGCAGCACATGGCCGCCAACCACCACGAGTTCGACGGCCAGGATGACAACGGACAGGCTGGCGAGTTGGCTAAGCGTCAGGGACGGCCCCACGACGTTCGGCAGCAGCGCGACATAGAATAACGGCATCTTCGGATTGCCGAGATTGAGCGCGACGCCGGTGGCAAAGTCCGGTAGCAACCCGCGCCGCGCCGCCATGGGCGCTAAATCCGGTACCACCGGCGGGGCGGTCCATAGCCGTACGCCCATCCACACCAGCCACACGGCGCCGGCATAGCGCAGCGCCGTCATCAGCCAGCCCATTTCCTGCGCCAGCAGAGAGAGGCCGCAGGCAGCGAGACCGAGAAAAATGAGCACCCCGGCGACCGTGCCGGCCCCATAGGCAAGCCCAGAGGGCGCGCCATGCGCGAGCGTCCGCGCGACAATGGTCATGTTGTCCGGGCCAGGACTCCCGGCGAAGACGAAGAAGGCCGCCGCGAAGGCGAGCAGCGTCGAGACATCCATGGTCATCTTCCCCCGGCGCAGCGGCGCAGCGGCGCGCCGGAAGCCGAGGATAGAAGCTCCGCCGCCCGGCGTTAAGCTCAGAACTGGCGCGCCACCATCATCTTCTTGATTTCGGCGATAGCCTTGGCCGGGTTCAGCCCCTTCGGGCAGGCCTTGGCGCAGTTCATGATGGTGTGGCAGCGATAGAGCCGAAACGGGTCTTCGAGGTCGTCCAGCCGGTCGCCGGTGGCCTCGTCGCGCGAATCGATGAGCCAGCGATAGGCCTGCAGCAGCGCGGCGGGGCCGAGATAGCGGTCGCCATTCCACCAATAGCTCGGGCAGGAAGTGGAGCAGCAGGCGCAGAGAATGCACTCATACAGCCCGTCCAGCTTCTCGCGGTCGCCGCGCCCCTGACGCCATTCCTTTTCCGGCGCCGGAGTCTCGGTGTGCAGCCAGGGCTCGACCGAGGCGTGCTGGGCGTAGAACTGGGTGAGGTCCGGCACCAGGTCCTTCACCACGGGCATGTGCGGCAGCGGGTAGATCTTGACCGCCGAGGCGTCCACGTCGTCCATGCTCTTCAGGCAGGCGAGCGTGTTGGTGCCGTCGATATTCATCGAGCAGGAGCCGCAAATGCCCTCGCGGCAGGAGCGGCGGAAGGTGAGCGTCGGGTCGACCTTGTTCTTGATCCAGATCAGCCCGTCGAGCACCATCGGCCCGCAATCGTCGCGGTCGACATAATAGGTATCGACGCTTGGATTCTTCCCGTCATCCGGGTTCCAGCGGTAGATCTTGTACTCCGTCAGCCGGTTGGCGCCGGGCGGCTTCGGCCACACCTTGCCTTCGACAAGCTGCGAGTTCTTGGGAAGCGTGAGCTGGACCATGGCGAGCGATCGTTCTCCGGCTCAATACACCCGCTTGCGCGGCTCGATGTACTGGATGTCGTTCGACAGCGTGTAGGTGTGCACCGGCCGGTCGTCGAGCCGCACGGACTGCGTCTCGAAATCCATGAAGGCCAGCGTGTGCTTCATCCAATGGGCGTCGTCGCGCTCGGGATAATCCTCGCGCGCATGGGCGCCGCGGCTCTCGGTGCGGGCGGCGGCGCTTTCCATGGTCACGCTCGCCTGCGCGATCAGATTGTCATATTCCAGAGTCTCGATGAGATCGGAATTCCAGATCAGCGAGCGGTCGGTGACGCGGATGTCGCTCGAGCCGGCGAACACGCCAGCGATCAGCTTGCGCCCTTCCTCCAGCACCTCACCGGTGCGGTAGACCGCGCAATTGTTCTGCATCACCTTCTGCATGGACAGACGCAGTTCAGCGGTCGGCGTGCCGCCCTGGGCGTTGCGGAAATGGTCGAGGCGGGCCAGAGCGAGGTCGGCGGAGCCGGGAGGCAGCTCACGCTGCTTGTCGCCCGGCGTCAGCAGTTCGGCGCAGCGCAGCGCCGCCGCGCGGCCGAACACCACGAGATCGGTCAGCGAGTTGGAGCCGAGCCGGTTGGCGCCATGGATGGAGACGCAGGCGCATTCGCCCACCGCCATCAGCCCGGGCACGACATGATCGGGGTTGCCGTGCTTCTTGGTGACGACCTCGCCGTGGAAGTTCGTGGGAATGCCGCCCATGTTGTAATGCACGGTCGGCAGGACCGGGATCGGTTCCTTGGTCACGTCCACGCCGGCGAAGATCTTCGCGCTCTCGGAAATGCCCGGCAGGCGCTCATGCAGGATCGCCGGGTCGAGATGGTCGAGGTGCAGGTAGATGTGGTCCTTGTTCTTGCCGACGCCGCGCCCCTCGCGGATTTCCATCGTCATGGAACGGGAGACCACGTCGCGCGAGGCGAGGTCCTTGGCCGAGGGGGCGTAGCGCTCCATGAAGCGCTCACCCTCGGCATTGGTGAGGTAGCCGCCCTCGCCGCGCGCGCCCTCGGTGATCAGGCAACCCGAGCCGTAAATGCCGGTCGGGTGGAACTGCACGAACTCCATGTCCTGCAGCGGTAGCCCGGCGCGGAGCACCATGGCATTGCCGTCGCCGGTGCAGGTGTGGGCTGAGGTGGCGGAGAAATAGGCTCGGCCATAGCCGCCGGTGGCGAGGATCACCGTCTGGGCGCGGAAGCGGTGGATCGTGCCGTCGTCCATCTTCAGCGCGATGAGGCCGCGGCACCGGCCATCCTCATCCATGATCAGGTCGAGGGCGAAATACTCGATGAAGAACTCGGCCGAGTGCTTCAGCGCGGCGCCGTACAGCGTGTGCAGGATGGCGTGGCCGGTGCGGTCGGCGGCGGCGCAGGTGCGCTGCGCCGGGCTCTTGCCATAGTCCACCGTCATGCCGCCGAAGGGGCGCTGGTAGATGCGGCCTTCCTCGGTACGCGAGAACGGGACGCCCCAGTGTTCCAGCTCATAGACGGCGGCGGGGGCATGACGCACGAGATATTCGATGGCGTCCTGGTCGCCCAGCCAGTCCGCCCCCTTCACGGTGTCGTACATGTGATAGCGCCAGTCATCGGCGCCCATATTGCCGAGCGAGGCGGCGATGCCGCCCTGCGCCGCCACCGTGTGCGAGCGCGTCGGGAACACCTTGGTGACGCAGGCGGTGCGCAGCCCCGCCTCGGAACAGCCGACGACGGCGCGCAGCCCCGCGCCGCCAGCGCCCACCACCACCACGTCATAGGTATGGTCAGTGATGGGATAAGCCGCACCGAGCGGCGACGCCCCGTTGGCGGCGCCATTGGCGGAAGAAGTCCCGGCCATGGTCTCAGCCTCCGAAACTGATCTTGAGGACGGCAAACGCACCGGCGCTGCCGACCGCGATGGTGAAGAAGGTGTTGGCGATCAGCGCGAGCACCTTCAGCCCCTCCGTGTGGACATAGTCCTCGATCACCACCTGCATGCCGATGCGCATGTGGAAGCAGATCGAGAACAGCAGCAGCAGAAGCACGATGGCGACCAGCGGATGGCCGATGATGGCCACCACCTGCGCCTGCTCCTGACCTGCTGCCACTATTACGATGGGCAGGGCGATCAGGATCAGCAGAAGATTGCCGATCGCGGTAAGGCGCTGCAGCCAGAAATGGCCAGTGCCGGAGCGCGCCGAGCCGAGGCCGGCGACCCGCCGGCGCGGCGTGCGCATGGAAGAACCCGGGGAAACGCTCATGATCAGCCCTTCACCAGCCAGATGACCACCCACATGATGACGGTCAGCGCGACCGAGCCGCCGATGGTGAGCTTGGCGAACAATTCGCGCGGCCCGGGGCCGAAGCCCGCGCCCGTATCCCAGACAAAGTGGCGGATGCCGCCCAGCGCATGATGGATCAGCGCCCAGCTGTACCCCACCAGCACCAGCAGCCCCAGCCAGCTGCCGTAAAGCCCGTTAACGGTGCTGAAGGCCTGGCCGGAACTGGCGGCGGCCAGCAGCCAGATCACCAGCAGCGCCGTACCGAAATACAACGCGATACCGGTGATGCGATGCACGATGGACATCATCATCGTCAGCATCGGGCGGTAGATTTGCAGATGTGGGGAAAGGGGCCGCTCGGCCGCTCCTGCCATGTCGGTGTCCCAGATCACTCAGGAAGATGAAGTGTGCGTAGCGGAAACGATTGCAGTTCGCAATCATTCCAAAGGCAAATCCTATCGTTCGTCCGCGCACCCTCTTTCAGGTTGCGCTGCAGCGCGCGCACCCTAGCGCAACCGCGCCGGCTCGCGCACCCCCCTTTTCGCCAACACGGCGCGCGGAGGAAAGCTCCACGAAAGCTGCCGCTGACGGGCTGTTAACCATCTTTGCCTTTTAATTGACGGAAATCCGCCGTCTGTAGGGGTATTGCGGAACCCGCCGATCCGAGGTCGCGCCGTCCATGCTTTTTGCGAAACCCAGATGCCTGCTGGGCGCAGCCCTGGCGATGTTCCTCGCCCTTGGCGGGTTCGCTTGCTCCCCGGCCGAGGCCCAGGCTGACGACGCGCCGAGGGATTCGGTACGCAGTCTGGTCTCCGGCGGCCTCTCCCGCGAGTTCATCCTGCACCGTCCGGCAAACGCCGGTCCCGGCCCGCTGCCGCTGGTGATCGCGCTGCACGGCGCGCTGCAGCCGGCCGGAATGATGCAGCGCTACCTCGATCTCGACGCTATCGCCGACCGCGAGGGCTTCATTGTCGCTTACCCCAAGGGCATGAACCTCCTGTGGAATGACGGCCGCAGTTCGATCGCCGGCTTCATTCCGCTGTTGCACAAGCGCGACGATGGCCGCTTCGTGCTCGACGTGCTGGACACGTTGGTGGCGGAAGGCATCGCCGATCCCTCGCGCGCCTACCTCATGGGCTTCTCCAATGGCGGCTTCCTCACCGCCTATGTCGCCTGCAACTATGCCGACCGCTTCCAGGCCTATGCGACGATGATGATGACGGTGCCGGTCGGCTATACCGAGAGCTGCCGTCCGTCGAAGCCGGTGCCGATCCTGCTGATGAACGGCACTTATGATCCCATCGTGCCGATGTTCGGCCGCCCCACCCCCGGCGCCCGGCTGATGTCGGCGGACGCAACCGCCGCCCTGTTCGCCCGGCTCGACGGCTGCGACGCGCCGGACATCTCCAGGACCCCGCAGGCCCGCATCACCCGCTGGAACAATTGCGCGCCCGGCGCCGCCGTCGCTTATTACGAGATCGCCGGCGGCCACCAGCCGCCCGCGCAGTCGACCGATGCGGTGGACGCGCTCGCCTCCGTGCTGCTCGGGCCGCGGCGCAGCGGGCTCGACGCACCGGAAGAGATCTGGAGCTTCTTCAAGCGTTTCGGCGGCACCCCGGCAGTGGAAATCGCGACAGTCGCGCCCGCCACCGCAGCGCCCGTGGCCGCCACCTCCAACATCCGCACCGCAGCGCCCGCGCGCACGGCGACCCCTGCCCGGCCGAGCCTGCGTGAGCCGACGACGCTCGCCAACGCCTGGGAGGGCATCGTGCCGGAAGCCGAAACGCGTGACACCGGCACGTCCGCCGCCACCGCCTTTGCCGCAGCGGAGGCCAAGCCGGCGCTCCACAGGCCGCTTGCGCCCGGCGCACCGCTGCCTTTGCAGGCAGGTTTCGGGCAGGGTGGATTCGTTCAGGCCGGCGCGGGGCAGGCAGCTACACCGGCCACCGCGACCCGCCTCGCGCAGGTGCCGCTGCCGCCACCCTCCCCGCTGCGCGCCCGGGCCGCCAGCGCCCAGTAGCCCCCCCCCCCCCCCCCCGCCATCCTTTTGCCGCGAGGCCCCGCTTTACATCGGGACTTCGCCGCTCGGCGTCCGCGTCGAATCGATGACGGGCCGGGTTGACGGGCGCGATCATGGGCGGCATCGTCCCTCCATCGGTCGCAGGGGTATTTTAAAACCTCTCGGCGCGTCCTTGCGCAAGCGACCGCTTGCCGGGCCGGATCACAGAGCCAGCGCCCAGCGGGGTGCCGGGCCGACTGCACGAGCGCCGCCGGGCGCCGTTGGAAACATGCGAGCGCACCCCGGTCCTCGACCGCGCGGCGCGCCACGAGGGAAGGCGGGGAAGCCTGTTGGAGACGAGGCGCGGACTGGCAGGCGCGAGGCGTGGGAACCTCGCGGCGTTCGATCTCGGCGACGAGCCCCCGCTCGGCGTCGATGGCGATGCCGAAGAGCCGATCAACCGCCGCCGCATCTCCATCCGCTGGCTGATGGCGACGCTGCTCACCGGCATTTGCGGTGCGGCGCTGATGGGCGGCGCGGTCTATGCCGCGCTCGATGGCGAATACCGCTTCGCCCAGTCGCCGGAGACGGTGCGCTCGGCGCTGCGCGGCACGCTGGCGGCGGGCGAGCGCCCCTCCAACGTCGCCCGCAAGGGCGACCGCATGTCCATCCTCTCCGAGAGCTTCAGCGCCAAGCAGACGCTGCGCCTGTCCACCACCGTCAAGGATGGCGACCGCGAGGTCATCAAGGTACGCGCCGTCACCAAGGTGGCGACCAACCTGGCCCAGAGTGTCACCTCCGCCTCGGTCGACGTGCCGCGCTTCAACCCGGCCAAGCTGATCGCCGAATCGACCAATGACGACGCCGATGCGGTGCAGGCCGAACCCACCGGCGACCTCACCATCGTTCTGCGCGACATCGCCGCGCTTCCGCCCAGCACACGCTTCGCCGCCGAGCTGCCGATGGAAGACGTGCTGATGAAAGTGCGCGAAACTGCCGAATTCAGCTTGCCCACGGCCGACGCTCGCGCACCGGCCTTCCCGAGCGTCGGCATGATGGCCTATGCACCGTCCGGCGCCGCCGATCCGCTGAACGCGCTGCATCAGCCCGAGAACATGTCGGCGGTCGACAAATCGGCCGAGGATGCCTCAGGCGGCAATGACTGGTCCGAGCGCACGGTGGTGGCGAAGCCGGGCGACACCGTCGCCTCCATCCTCATCGACCTCGGCGTGCCGGATGTCGCTGCCAATGGCGCGGCGCGGGCCTTCGGCACGCGTGAGCTTTCGGGCAAGCTGGCCCCGGGCCTGCGGCTCAAGGTGCTGCTCGACAACGCCACCGAGGGGGCGATGCCACTGCGCGTGGCGGTGTTCGGCGAGAGCGGTCATCAAGGCACGGTGGCGCTGTCCGACAGCGGCACTTTCCTCCCCGTTCAGGAAGCGAGCGACACCCAGCTCGCCGATCTCGGCCCGGACGATGGCGACGAGGACAGCGGCGGCGGGCGCATCACCCTTTATGACAGCATCTGGGAGACGGCACTGCGCCACGAGGTGCCGCGCCCGGTGATCGAGAGCATGATCCGCGTCTATTCCTTCGACGTGGATTTCCAGCGCCGCGTGCGCGCCGGCGATTCGCTCGAAGTGCTCTATGAGCCCGACGAGGCGGGCGGCGCCGGCGGCGTGCTTTATGCGGGCCTCACCGTCGGCGGCGAGGAGCGGCGCTATTACCGCTACCAGACCCCCGATGACGGGCTGGTCGATTTCTATGACGACGCGGGCAAGAGCGCGAAGAAGTTCCTGGTCCGCAAGCCGCTCTCCGGCGGCCAGCTGCGCTCGGGCTTCGGCATGCGCCGCCATCCGATTCTGGGCTATAGCCGCCTGCATTCGGGCGTCGATTGGTCCGACCGCACCGGCACGCCGATCTACGCCGCCGGCAATGGCGTGATCAAGAAGGCGGCGTGGACCTCCGGCTATGGCCGCCGCATCGAGATCCAGCACGCCAATGGCTATGTCACGACCTATTCGCACCAGTCCGGCTTCGCCAAGGGCATCCGCGAAGGGGTGCGGGTGCGCCAGGGGCAGCTCATCGGCTATATCGGCTCCACCGGCCTCTCCACCGGCGCGCACCTGCATTACGAAGTGCTGGTGAACGGCCGTTTCGTCGATCCGATGCGCATCCGCCTGCCGCGCGGTCGGGCGCTGGACGGGCGCATTCTCGCCAGCTTCGAGAAGGAGCGTGCCAATATCGACACGCTGCTGAACCACAGCAGCGCGCCGCGCGTGGCTTCCAGCACTGCCGGCGACGCCGAGACCAATTGATGCTTGATGGTCCCCGCCTTTCGCCCCGCTCCGGCGGCCCCGCCACCTCGCTGGTCGTGCTGCTGCACGGTTATGGCGCCGACGGGCGTGACCTGATCGACCTCGGCGACTATTGGGCGCCGCTTCTCCCGAACACCGCCTTCATCTCGCCCCATGCCCCGGAACCGCTGGCCATCGCCCCGGTCGGCCGGCAATGGTTCGGCTACACCGAACGCAATGATCGCGAGCGCTGGGTCGGGGTGCAGAGTGCGCAGAGGGCGCTCGACAGCTTTCTCGACGCCGAGCTGGCGCGGCTGAACCTGCCCGGCTCACGCCTCGCGCTGGTCGGCTTCAGCCAGGGCACGATGATGGCGCTGCATGTGGGCCTGCGCCGCAAGGTCGCGCCCGCCGGCATTGTCGGCTTCTCCGGCATTCATGTCCTGCCGCCCGAGGGCGCGACGGCCGCCTTCGCGGAGGAGATCACCGCCCGCCCTCCCGTGCTGCTCATCCATGGCGACCTCGACCAGGTGATTCCGCCCATGGCGCTGCCGCGCGCGGTGGAAAGCCTGCAGCAGCAGGGCGTCGTGGTGCGCGCGCACCTGTCCAATGGCCTCGCCCACGGCATTGACGGCACCGGGCTCTCTCTCGCCGGCACTTTCCTGACCGAGGTCCTGGCCTGAAGCTGGCCAAACGCGGCCAATTGCGGGCCGGCGCTTCACAAGACTGACACGCTCCCTATAGACTATTGCCGTGCGTCACGCGGCGCCGACTCGAGCGACCGTGCGGACGTTCCTGACAGGGAGCGAGCGTTGACGGCGACTTTGTCTCCGGGTGCCTGGCCTGCCCTCGTGCTCAATGCCGATTACCGGCCTCTGAGCTATTACCCCCTTTCGGTCTGGGCGTGGCAGGACGCCATCAAGGCGGTGTTTCTCGACCGAGTGAACATCGTCGAATATTACGAGCGGCAGGTCTCCAGCGCGACCTTCCAGATGCGGCTGCCGAGCGTCGTCTCGCTCAAGACCTTCATCCGCCCCTCGCGCCAGCCGGCCTTCACCCGCTTCAACGTCTTCCTGCGCGACCGCTTCACCTGCCAGTACTGCGATTCCCGCGAAGACCTGACCTTCGATCACGTCATCCCGCGCTCGCGCGGCGGCCAGACCACCTGGGAGAACGTCGTCGCCGCCTGCTCGCCCTGCAATCTGCGCAAGGGCAGTCTGATGCCGGAGGCCGCCCATATGGTGCCGCGCCAGAAGCCCTATCAGCCCAGCGTGTTCGACCTGCACCAGAACGGCCGCCACTTTCCGCCGAACTACCTGCACGACAGCTGGATGGACTATCTTTACTGGGACACCGAACTGGACCCGTGAGCCGCGACGGCTCACGCCTTGGCCGTCGCGCCCCACATCGCCACCACCAGCAGCGACGCCGCGATGAAGGCGTTGTAGCCGGCGAGGGAAAGGCCCAGCAGCCGCCAGGGCGCCTCGTCGCAGCGCACCACCCGCGCTGTCTGCAACTGGCCGAGCAGGTTGCCGCCCCCCACGGCCGGGCCAGCGCCCGAACAGGTTTCCGGGCCGGCCCACAGGCCCCATTCCACGCCGGCATGGTAGACGGCGAGAAACGCGCCGAGCGCCATCAGCATGCCGGCAAGCGCCAGCGCCACCCGCGCCAGCCCCTCCTTGCCGAGCCCCCCGCACAGCGCGCCGATGAGCGCCACCGGAACGCCGATATAATAGGGAATGCGCTGTTCGAGGCAGAGCGGGCACGGCGCCAGCCCGACCACGAGCTGAAAATACCACGCCCCGCCCAGCGCTCCGGCGCCGATGGCGGCGACCACCAGCCCGGCAGTGAGCTGCCGGCTGCGCACCGCGCGGCGGGCGTCGGCGGAAGGGACGGTGGCGGGAGACGTGGCGGTCATGGCGCGTCACTCATGCTGGCAAGCCGCTGGGCAGCGGCCGGACGCCATTACTAGCCGCTCGCCCCGCCGGCGCAAATGGGACCGAACATCACGTCTGACGGATGATGCCGGTGGCCACATCGCCGCGCGCCGAGCGCGGCGAGACGGGTCGGGCTGAGCCACGGACAACGCCACGCCTCTGTCGTTCGGACGACGCACAAGACTGGCATTCTCCCGCCCCCGAAACCGACCGCCGCCGCAACCCTCGAAATGCCTGGCGCGATTGGCTAAAGGAATGAAAGACTTGCGACGGGCGGCAGGAGCCTCCACCGTCAAACGGATTGAGAACACATATGCGCGTCGCGATGATCGGCACAGGTTATGTCGGCCTGGTCTCTGGCACCTGCTTCTCCGACTTCGGCCACGACGTCACCTGCGTCGACAATGACACGTCCAAGATCGAGCGGCTGAAAGCCGGCATCATGCCGATCTTCGAGCCCGGCCTCGACGACCTCGTCGCCCGCAACGTGGCCGGCGGCCGGCTGCACTTCACCACCGATCTTGCCGCCGCCGTGGCCGACGCCGAAGTCGTGTTCATCGCCGTGGGCACACCCTCGCGCCGTGGCGACGGGCATGCCGACCTGTCCTATGTCCACGCCGCCGCCCGCGAGATCGCCCGGGCGGCCAAGGGCTTCACCGTAGTCGTCACCAAATCGACCGTGCCGGTCGGCACCGGCGCCGATCTTGAGGCGATCATCCGCGAGGAGGTGCCGGAAGCGGATATCGCCGTCGTCTCCAACCCGGAATTCCTGCGCGAAGGCGCGGCGATCGAGGACTTCAAGCGGCCGGACCGCATCGTCGTCGGCACGGATGATTCGCGGGCGCGGGAAGTGATGGCCGCGCTCTACCGCCCGCTGTCGTTGAACGCGGCGCCGCTGCTCTTCACCGAGCGGGCCAATGCCGAACTGATCAAATACGCCAGCAATGCCTTCCTCGCGATGAAGATCACCTTCATCAACGAGATGGCGGATCTGTGCGAAAAGGTCGGTGGCGACGTGCAGGAAGTGGCGCGCGGCATCGGGCTCGACCGCCGGATCGGGTCGAAATTCCTGCATGCCGGCCCCGGCTATGGCGGCTCCTGCTTCCCGAAGGACACGCTGGCGCTCGCTCGTACGGCGCAGGAAGCCGGCACGCCGCTGCGCCTCATCGAAACCGTCACCACGCTGAACGAGACCCGCAAGGCGGCCATGGGCCGCCGGGTGCTGGAAGCGCTCAGCGTGCCGCCGCGCGGCGCCACCGTCGCCGTGCTCGGCCTCACCTTCAAGCCGAACACCGACGACATGCGCGACAGCCCGGCGATCAACATCGTGCAGTCGCTCATCGACCGGGGGGTGAAGATCCGCGCCTATGACCCGGCCGGCATGGAGGAGGCGCGCAAGGTCCTGCCCGAGGGCATCCATTACGCCACCGGCGCCTATGAATGCGCCGAGGGCGCCGACGCCCTCGTCATCGTCACCGAATGGGACGCCTTCCGCGCGCTCGATCTCGACCGGCTGAAAGCGCAGCTGCGCAGCCCCATCGTGGTCGATCTGCGCAATATCTACCCGCCCGAAGACCTCATCCGCCGCGGCTTCACCTATGTCGGCATCGGCCGGGGCGATCTCGCTTCAAGCTGAGCCGGGGAACGGCATCCCCCCCGTCGCGTTCTCTCCCCGATCCATACGCGGATACGGTGACCACGAGTCACCACCGGCAGGACAGGGAGGGATGAGCGGCGTGCACACCCGGGACAAACGCGCGCTGTGGAGCGCGGCCCTTAGCGGCGCGGCGATTGGCGCCATCGTCGCAATGGCTTTTCGTCCAGGCGGACGCGCGGGCTCCGACACCGTTTCATCCGCTTCCTGGGCGGAAGCCGGGCGCGGGCGGGCCGCCACCCGCCCCACTGAGATTCCGGCGAGGGGCTGGCGCGACATCGTGCTGCGCACGGGCAAGGCCTTTTTCACCAACCGGGTGCTGAGCCTTGCGGCCAGCGTCACCTTTTACGCGCTTCTCGCCACCTTCCCCGCGCTTGCCGCCATCATCTCGCTCTATGGGCTATTCCTGAATCCGGCGACCATTCAAGGCCAGCTCGAAGCGGCCGCTTGGGTGCTGCCGTCCGGCGCCATCGAGGTGATGCGCGACCAGATACTGAGGCTGACCGCAACGGAGACGGCGAGCCTCGGCTGGCGCTTCCTGTTCAGCCTCGGCGTGGCGCTGTGGAGCGCGAATGCGGCGACCAAGGCGATGATCGAAGCGCTGAACCTCGTCTATGAGGAGGAAGAGCGGCGCTCTTTCCTCCGCCTGACGCTGATCACGCTCACCTTTACCGTCGGCGCCGTGCTGTTCGTCGTGATCGCCCTGGCGACGGTGGTCGTACTACCGCTGCTGCTCAACGTGCTGCATCTTCCCCAGGGAACGGAGCGGCTGATCGCGCTGCTGCGCTGGCCGGCCCTGGCAGTGATCGTCGCGCTGCTCATCACCATCGTCTACCGCTTCGGCCCCTCGCGCGAGCGGCCGCAATGGAGATGGGTAAGTATTGGCAGCGCCGTCGCCGCCGTGCTGTGGCTCGCCACCTCGGCCGGCTTCTCCTGGTATGTGAGCCGCTACGCCTCCTATGAGCAGACCTACGGGTCGCTCGGGGCGGTGATCGGGTTCATGGTGTGGATCTGGCTTTCTATGTCGGTACTGCTGCTGGGCGCGGAGCTCAACGCCGAGATCGAACACCAGACCGCGCGCGACACCACCACCGGCCCGCCTTTGCCGCTCGGCCTGCGCGGCGCGCATATGGCGGACACGATCGGCGCGGCGCAGGACTGAGCCGCCTCAACGTGCCGCTCTCAAAGCACGATCATGCGGTCCGGCAGTTCATTGGCGTCGCCGGGGACTGATGGCACATGAAGGGCGAGGATGCGCCCGGCCACCGCAACGCCGTCGGCCAGCCCGTCACCGAGCCGGCCCTCGCGGGCACCCGACAGCACGGCGGCGCAAACGCCCTCCCAGGCGTCATGCCCCACCTGGCCGTGGATCGCCTCGTCAGCGACGACCTCGACCAGATGGTCGGCGGGCGCCACCAGAATCAGCACCCCGGTTCGCCCGCGCGTCTGATGCACGCCGAGTGTAAGAAAATGGTCGATGGCTGCCGCCCGGCCCGCTTCCTCGCGGGCGAAGCGCGGTACGGTGAAAGCGCCGAGCGGGGTGAAAATCAGCGCCGCGCCGGCGAGGATGAAGGCGCAGGCCTGCAGCGACAGCAACATCGGCGTGTCGAGCGCGGTGAACAGCGCCAGCGGCCAAGGCAGCACCAGCGCCAGCAGCGCCGCCCACATCAACCCGTAAAAGCCGTGGCTCACCAGTGGCCGGGTGAGCACGACGACGCGAATCTCGCCCGCCGTCCCCGCCTCTGCAGCGGCGATGGCAGCGGCAACCCGCGCATGTTCCGGCTCGCTCAAACCGCCCGCCATCACCAGCTCCCCGAGGCGCCGCCGCCGCCGGAGGAGCCTCCGCCACCCGAAAAACCACCGCCACCGCTGCCACCGGACCAGCCGCCACCGCCGCTGCGGCGCGACCAGTCCCAGCCGGCGGCGCCGCCAGTGAGAGCGCCCGCGCCGCGCCGCCCGCGCGTGCGCAGATGGCCGGATTTGGCCTGGCGGTAGAACACATAGGCCCAGAAGGCGACCATCAGCACGATGAAGACGAGATGCGCCCAGTCCTCCGCGCTCATCTCCGGCTCGGCGGCGGTGCGTGCCCGTGCCTTCGCCTCTTCAGGGTCGAGATTGAGCACCTCGATCACCGCGTCCGCTCCCTTTTCGATGCCGCCCGCGAAATTGCCCTGGCGGAATTCGGGGAGAATCGCGGTCTGGATGATGGTGCTCGCCACCGCGTCGGGCAGCACGCCTTCCAGCCCGTAGCCCGTCTCGATGCGCACCCGCCGCTCATTGGGCGCGACCAGCAGCAGCACGCCGTTGTTCTTGTCGGCCTGGCCGAGCTTCCAGAACCGGAATAAACGGTTGGCGTAGTCCTCGACCGATGTGCCCTCAAGCGAGGGCACGGTGGCGACGACGAACTGGTCGGTGCTGCGTGCCTCCTGCGCGGCGAGCTTCGCCTCCAGCGCCGCACGGGCGTCGACGGTCAGCACCTGCGCGGCATCGACGACGCGGCCGGACAGCGCGGGAAAGGTCAGTTCTGCCCGCGCCCTGCCCGTACCGAGTGCGAGGCCGGCGAAAGCCAGCCCCACCAGCAGCCAAAGCGCGGCGGCACGGCGCAGAGGTCGCGGCAAGAGGACCCACATGGTCAGTTGAACTTCACCTGAGGCGCCTTCATCTGCTCTTCCGAGATGGTGAAGGTCTCCATCGGCTTGCTGCTGCGATAGAGCGTGCTCGCCCACAGCACGCCGGGGAAGGTGCGCAGCTCGGTATTATAGACGCGCACCGCCTCGATATAATCGCGCCGTGCCACGGCGATGCGGTTCTCCGTGCCTTCGATCTGCGCCTGCAGGGCGAGGAAGTTCTGATTGGCCTTCAGATCGGGATAGGCTTCGGACACCGCGATCAGCCGGCCGAGCGCACCGGAAAGCTGCGCCTGCGCCTGCTGAAACTGCTTGAACTGTTCGGGATCGGTAATGGTGGAAGCGTCCACCTTGATCGAGGTCGCCTGCGCCCGCGCCTGCGTCACCTGAGTCAGTACCTCGCTCTCGTGCTGAGCGTAGCCCTTCACCGTCTCGACGAGGTTGGGGATCAGCTCAGCGCGGCGCTGATACTGGTTCAGCACGTCGCTCCACGCTGCCTTCGCCTTTTCCTCATTGGTGGGAATGTTGTTCACGCCGCAGCCGGCGAGGCCGGTGGCCAGCATCACCAGCAGCAGCGGCGCCAAGAGGCGGCGGGAGAGCTCGGACAGGCGGGACAGATTCAGCATGACGGGCCCTTTCACCAGCGCAGCCGCCGCAGCGGCTCACCAATCATAGAGCGGAGCGGGTGACAGTTCACCTATTCCCGCGCGGCGCCACACCCCTGCCCGCTGAAAGAGGGCCCGACGCGTCAGGACTTGCCGCCGCGCTCGCCCAGCACGTTGAAGGCGATCATCATGGATATGGCGAAGCCCACGAGGAACAGGGCCGATGCGAAGGGAATGGGGAGAAAGCCGAGAGCGCTCATGGCACGTCCGTTCAGTGAGGCGCTGTATATAGGCGCGCCGGCCCGCTTCTGGATGACGCGCATCCATGCGGGCAAGCCATTGATGAATTGCAAAAATGACCGCGTCGGGGCGGATTTTTCACCAGGCTGCGACCTCTTGCCGTCAGGACGGTGATGTCACCAGCTTCAGCTCCCGCAATTCCGGCGCCGTGAAATAGAACATCTCCTGCGGCGGGGTCTCCATGGCGTTGATCCACACCCGCGGATCGACGCCCATATCGACGAGATGGCGCTGCGCCTCGGCGGAAACGCGCTGCGCCTGCGCCATGCCTTCGGCGCCGTCGAGGCGGGGCGTTCCCGGCGGCTGCGCGGCGAAAACCTGATGCACGCCGATCGCCGCGCCGGGCTCCGCCGTTCGCGCCACCCCCGCCGCGAAGATGAGCGGGCAGGAAGAGGCGCACAGGCCCGTTCGTTCGACACGGGTGTCGAGCCCGCGCGCGCGGATCGCCCGCCCCATGGCCAGCGCATCCGACACCGCCCCGCCGGGAGAGTTCAGCACGACGGTCTTCACATAGGAGCCGCGCTTGTTGAGTTCGGCCGTCAATCGCTCGGCCGTGCCGGGCGTGATGGTGCCGCGCGCTTCCAGCCGGCCATCGGCCAGCAATTCGAGGCTCATCGGCTGGCGCAGCGCGGAATCGGGCGCACGGCCGGGGCGGTCCTTCTCCGGCGCCGCCCGATCCGGACGGGCGGAAGGAAGATAGGGCACCGCTGGCGCCTCGGCCGGGGCGGAAGGGTTCGCGCCCGGGAGGACGGGCGGCGCCTGCTCGCGGTCATAGATATCCCACGCCACCGCCACCACCGACAGCACGACCAGGCTGCGGAAGATCGCCCGCAGCAGGGTCTCGTCCGGTCGGTCGCCGAGGGCGCGGCGCCATCGGGCCGGCGGAGGGGGAGGGGATGGCGGGGCGGCGGCATCCACAGGCTCAGTCCTTCTTGGCCCGGCCGGCGGGCAGAGGGGTCACGGTGGCGGCCGGCGACATCTCGGCCATGACCGCCTCGAAACTCTCCCCCTCCTCAGCCGATCGCCGCTCCTCGCCGACCTGCCGCGCCAGCCGCAACGCGGCGATGAGCTGCGCCGCCGACATCGTCTCCGCCTCGGCCGGCTGCTCCTCGCGACGAATCGCGGCGTGAACGACACACAGGATCAGCACCAGCACCGCCGGAAGCAGGTCGATGGAGATCGCCCCGGCCCAGCTCGGCAGGAAGTCGCTGGCATAGCGCACCACCGCCTCGGCGGTGGAGAGCGGCTGGAAGCGCGCGGGTTCCACCGTGCCGGTGCCGATGATCTTGTCGGCCGCCTGCGAGAGCGCGCTCGCCTGCGCCTGCACCGCCTTCTCGACGCTGCCGACGACCGTGCTCTGCCGCCCGGCGAGATCGGCGGTACGGCCATCGGCGGCGGGGGCGATGAAGCCGGTGACGAGATCGTCCGCCGCCCGTCGCACCGCCGGCGCCATGGAGGTCTGTTCCAGCGCGGCGATGGTGCCGATCAACGCCAGCGCCTCGGCGCCGAAGGCGTCCGAGCGGGCCTTGATGTCACCCTGGCCGGAAACGAATTCGCGCATGCGGGCGATCTGCGCGCTGCCCTCGGCATAGAACGCCTTGGCCCGCTCCCCGCTCGCCGCCACTTCGCGCGCGAGATCATCGAGCTGGCTCGACATCTGGCTCAGCAGCTGCACCACCGTGCCGGAGCCGCCGGTGCCGGTCAGAGCGCCGCCACGCTCGGCCTCCGCCAGTCGGGCGAAGCGGGTCGACGCCAATTGGATGTCGGGCAGCAGGCTTTGCGCGCCAAGCGCCCGGTTGTGCGCCGTGTCGAGGTCGCGCGTGTAGTTCTGCACTGTTACCGCGAGGTGCTGCTCGATCGCCGCCGCCCCGGCGAGCGCCGCCGCGTTCAGCCAGGACGACATGGCAATGATCATCAACGAGCCGAGCAGCATCGCCGCCGTCAGCCACAGCCGGCTCGCCACATCGCGCACATGTGGCAGGAAGCGCAGCAGGAACGACCAGAAGGCGTAGATGGCGACGGAAACCGCGCTCGAATAGATGATCGCGGCGAAGACGGTCATGACGGGCGGACCGTCGAGCAGTTCACGCACGCCGAGATAGGTGTAGACACCCGAGGCCAGCGCCAGCACGGCAAGCGTGAGGCGCATGGTCACGTCGAGCCCGGACACGCCTTCGCGCAGAGCCGATACCATTCAGGGAACCTTCGTGGAAAAACTTGGCTGATTTTGCCGGGCTTTACGCCCGCAATGTGACGCAGAGGCACGTGCAGCCTGCGCCAGCCGTCACAGCCCCGTGACCGGCACGTCGCGCCGGCTCTTCACTGGCCGCCCTTACGGCCCGCGGACACCCGCGGTCATTTGTCCGGACCATCGCCGGCGATCGGCCAGTCGAGTTCGGCGCAGCGGTGCCGCACCCATTCGGCCACGTCCGCCGGGCAGCGAATCCGCTTCAGGACCTTAAGGAAATCGGCCCGGTGCCGCTCGGCGGCGAGATAGTGGTAATGCACCAGCACTGCCTTGCCGGGGTCGAAGGGAAAGCGGGGCCGGAAAGACAAGAGCGGCTGCCGCGCCTCGGCGAAAATGTGCAGGGGAATGTTGTAGGCGTTGTCATAGAGGAGGATGTCGTCGGTCTTGGCCCGGATCGCCGCTGACAATGCCGCCTGGCTGGATCCCCACCAGCTCGCCGCCTCGGGGCCGGTATTGCCGCCGGAGGCATAAATCTGCGTGGCTGCCGGCGCAGGGCGGAGATTGCGGCGGCAGCGACGCAGAAGATCCGCTTCGTTTCCGCCAGAATGCCAAGTGAGCGCCGCGCGACGAGAAAGCCCCCATTGTAGGAGGCGCGGATGGTGGTGCGGCAGCAGGTTGTCTGGACAATGGGCAGCCGGTTGAGCGGAATGCCGGCCAGAGCGCAGATCTCGGCCCAATAGAGGTCGAAGGCGTCCGCCTCGCCGGCGCTTGCCGTGCCCTTGCAGTCCACCGGCCGGACACCCGCGCCCGCTTCGAGAAAGCTCGGTGGCCGGATGAAGAGGGTATCGGTGTCGAGAACACAGAGGTAGCGCGTTGTCAGGCTGCCCTCGGCCCAGGCTCCCGCAACGATCCGGTTGATCGGCCCATAGGTGCTACCGGTCGTGTTGAGGGGGAGCGCGACGACGTGGACCCCGAGCCCAAGCAGAGCTTTCTCGACATCCGGCGCCACGGGAAACTCGGGTCGGGGCGAGACGGCCCAGATTGCGCAGCGCGCATAGGCGCCGCCGCGGCGGCGCAGGCTCTCGCAGAGCAGAAGCGCCTGCGAACCGAGCGCGTTGCCTTCGACGCAGATCAGAAAAGACAGATCCTCGGGGGCAATCGCCGCCCGCCGCTCACCGGCGACGCCCGCGCTTTGGACGTCCCTGGTCGCAAACAACGTCATGCCGACTCCCGCGCGCAGCAGCTCGCTCGCGCCTTCGGCCAGAACGCGGCAATGCGCTGGTTGCAGAACACATCCCCGAGCCGCGCGCAGAGGTCTCTTCACCTAAACCAGCGCGCAAGAGCGCGGATGGCCGAGGCCTATGCGTTAGAGCCATCGGCGTACCAGACGGCGCGGCGGTTTTAAGGATGTGATTTTGAGGTGGTCGCCTGGAGAAGACCTGGTGGAGCCGAGGGGATTTGAACCCCTGACCTCTGCAGTGCGATTGCAGCGCTCTCCCAACTGAGCTACGGCCCCAAGCCTCAGGCCGCGCCTTGTACGTTCGCCGCCGGGGCTGTGTCAAGGCGGCTCGGTGCGCTTGGCGCACAGGGCTGTGAATCAGGGTTGCCGCAATGCAGCGGCAGCATTAAGCATCGTGACGGACGGCGCTTTGGCGGCCGATCCGGGCCGGTGGAAAAGCCGGCTCGGCAGCTCGGTCTCCAGTCTGACGAGACACGTCCGCGCCGTGCTCCCGCCCCTGTTCCGAGGCTGCCGATGTATTCGATTCTCTGGCTGTTCGACACGCTGATCACGCTTTATGTCTGGATCCTCATCGCCTCGGCCATCCTGTCCTGGCTGGTTGTGTTCAACGTGGTCAACGCGCACAACCCCATCGTCCGCAGCATCGGCGAATTCCTCTGGCGGGTGACCGAGCCGGTGTTGGCGCCGCTGCGGCGTGTGCTGCCCAATCTCGGCGGCATTGATGTCTCGCCGGTCATCCTGATCATCCTGCTCTATTTCATCCGCAACCTGGTGTTCGAACTCGTCGCCGGCTCGTGACCGCGCCCCTTGCGGCGCTGCCCTGGACACTGACGGCCGAGGGGGTGACGGTGACGGTGCGCGCCACCCCGCGCGGCGGGCGCGATGCGATTGACGGCATCGTCGAACTCGGCGACGGGCGGCGCGCGCTGAAAGCGCGTGTCAGTGTCGCCGCCGAGGACGGCAAGGCCAATGCCGCGCTAGCGAAACTGCTGGCCAAGGCGGCCGGTCTCGCGGCCTCGCGGGTGGAACTGCTGGCGGGCGCGACGGGCCGGACCAAGAGCTTTCGGCTTGCCGGCAACGCGCAGGAGATCGCCGCCCGGCTGACGCGCCTCGCCGACGCTGCCGGCTGATCAATTCTGCAAGGTCGCTGGAGCCTGATCCGATCAGGTTGAAGCAACCTGATCGGTGGATCAGTCTCTAAGTTATGCTCGAAGAGGCGTCAGGCGTTCCAGCCGAAGGCCAGTTTCTCCAGCGCGCGGCCGCCGAAGCTCTCGGTGGAACGCGCGACGCCCATGCCGCCCATGGCGCGGTAGAAACCCACGGCCGGCTCGTTGGCCGCCAACGCCCACACGGCCAGCCCGTCAAAACCGGCACTGGCGAGTTCCTTGCGCGCATCTTCGAACAGGCGGCGCCCGAAGCCCAGCCCCTGATATTCCGGCCGCAGATAAAGCTCGTAGATCTCGCCCTCGAAGGGCAGCCCGCGCGCCCGGTTGCGCCCGACATTGGCATAGCCGGCCACGGCGTCGCCGAAGGTGAGGACAATGACGCGCGAACCGCGCTTCAGCGCGGTGTGCCACCAGGCGGGGCCCCGGCGCTGGATCATCTTCTCCAGCTCGGCGCCGGGGATGAGGCCGCGATAGGCCACCCGCCATGCCGCATCGTGGATATCGGCAATGTCGCCTGCATCGGCCAGGCGCGCCCGGCGTGTCTCGACGAGAAGCGTGCTCATGAACTGATGGGAGCAAATGCGCTCCGCGGGATCAAGGGCTTTCCGCAGCGTCGGGGCGATCGTTCCACCGCACCGTGGCGCCGGGGTCACGCTCCGGCCCCATGAAAAAGGCCTGCCCGCGCAGGCGGACAGGCCTTTCATCCCTTGCCGACGCTGGCGTCAGACGCCTTCGGCTTCCTTGCGGCGCTCCTCGCGCTTGCGCTCATTGGGATCGAGGAAGCGCTTGCGGATGCGGATGGACTTCGGCGTCACCTCGACCAGCTCGTCATCCTGAATCCAGGCCAGCGAGCGCTCCAGCGTCATGCGGATCGGCGGGGTGAGGCGCACCGCTTCGTCCTTCGAAGTGGTGCGGATGTTGGTGAGCTTCTTGCCCTTGAGAACGTTCACTTCCAGATCGTTCTCGCGGTTGTGCTCGCCCACGATCATGCCCTGATAGACCTTCCAGCCGGGCTCGATCATCATCGGGCCGCGGTCCTCGAGGTTCCACAGCGCGTAGGCCACGGCTTCGCCCGCCTCGTTGGAGATCAGCACGCCGTTGCGGCGGCCGGGGATCTCGCCACGATGCGGCTGATAGGCGTGGAACAGCCGGTTCATGATGGCGGTGCCGCGCGTGTCGGTCATCAGCTCGCCCTGGTAGCCGATGAGGCCACGGGTGGGGGCGTAGAACACCAGGCGCTGGCGGCTGCCGCCCGAAGGCTTCATCTCCACCATTTCGGCCCGGCGCTCGGACATCTTCTGCACCACGACGCCGGAATATTCCTCATCGACGTCGATCAGCACTTCTTCGATCGGCTCAAGAATCTCGCCGGTCGCCTCGTCCTTCGAGAACACCACGCGCGGACGCGACACGGCGATTTCGAAGCCTTCGCGGCGCATGGTCTCGATCAGCACCGAGAGCTGCAATTCGCCGCGACCGGAGACGAAGAACGAATCCTTGTCGGAGGATTCTTCGATCTTCAGCGCGACATTGCCTTCGGCCTCGCGCAGCAGGCGGTCGCGAATGACGCGGCTCGTCACCTTGTCGCCCTCGGTGCCGGCGAGCGGCGAATCGTTGACGATGAAGGACATAGTGACGGTCGGCGGATCGATCGGCTGCGCCTTGAGCGGCTCGGACACTTCGAGCGCGCAGAAGGTGTCGGCCACCGTGCCCTTGGAAAGGCCGGCAATGGCGATGATGTCGCCCTGCACGCCTTCCTCGATCGGCTGGCGCTCAATACCACGGAAGGCGAGAATCTTGGAGACGCGGCCCTGCTCGACGAGCGAGCCGTCCTGCGCCAGAACCTTGATGGACTGGTTCGGCTTGATCGAACCGGAGGTGATGCGCCCGGTGATCATGCGGCCGAGGAAGGGGTTGGCTTCCAGCAGCGTGCCGATCATGCGGAACGGGCCATCATCGACGGTCGGCTCGGGCACATGCTTGAGCACGAGATCGAACAGCGGGGCCATGCCCTCGTCCTGCGGGCCTTCCGGCGAATGCGCCATCCAGCCATTGCGGCCGGACCCGTAGAGAATGGGGAAGTCGAGCTGGTCGTCATTGGCGTCGAGCGCGGCGAAGAGGTCGAACACCTCGTTGATGACTTCCTGCGCGCGGGCGTCCGAGCGGTCGACCTTGTTGATCGCCACGATCGGGCGCAGGCCGACCTTCAGCGCCTTGCCGACCACGAATTTGGTCTGCGGCATCGGGCCTTCGGCGGCGTCGACCAGCACGATGGCGCCGTCCACCATGTTGAGGATGCGCTCCACCTCGCCGCCGAAATCGGCGTGGCCGGGGGTGTCGACGATGTTGATCCGGGTGTCCTTCCAGACCACCGAGGTGGCCTTGGCGAGGATGGTGATGCCGCGCTCCTTTTCGAGATCGTTCGAATCCATCACACGCTCGGCGACGCGCTGGTTCTCGCGGTAGGAACCGGACTGCTTCAGCAGTTCGTCCACCAGCGTGGTCTTGCCGTGGTCGACGTGGGCGATGATGGCGATGTTGCGCAGCTTCATATGAAAACACCAAAAAGCGGGCCCGAAGTCTTCGGACCCGCGTGAATTTTGCGGCGCACTATACTCACAAAGCCCGCAAGATCAACGACGGAAGCGGTGCGCTCCGCCGTCGCGGACGAAAAAGCGATCAATGGTCGCGCCGCAATTCCCACAGCCGGCGGATCTGCGCGGGCTTGAGGATTTCGCCCTCGGCCGTGCGCAGCCACGCCACCTCGCGGTGGGAAGGCGACTGGGTCATGGCAAAGGCGACCGCATCTTCCACCGAGCCGAATTCATAGGAATCGGGCCATTTGTCAGGGGCATCCACAGTGTGGGAGGGCGGCCAGTATTGCAGCCGGACGGGCTCGTGAACGTGGGTCATGAACCTACTCCTCGGCGCGCCAGAGATCGGGAAACGCCGCCGCGCCCGCGCGCTGGAACAAGGCGCGACGTTGCCGACAACGCGCGGGGCCGCCCAAGGTTCCGTGCCGGGTAATCGGCGCGCGCGGCCGCCTCAAACCCTTGAAGCCACCCGCTTTGGCCCCACCTTGAAGCTGTCAGACACAGGAGTGGGCCATGGTTCAGGACAGCCGCAAGCCGGGCGAGCCGGAATATACCGAAGCCGAGATCGACGAGAGCGTCGAGGACACCTTCCCCGCCAGCGATCCGCCGGCACTTGGCGGCATCACCGGCGACGTGCCACCCTCCGATGGCGGCGTTCCCGGCGGCACTGAGGTCATCCCGCCGGCCCATCACGCCAGCGACGCGGACGTCGACGAGGCGCTGGACGAGAGCTTTCCCGCCAGCGACCCGCCCTCCTTCACCGGCGTGACCGGCGTCAAGGAAGCCGGCTAGACCTCACGGCTCGCCCGCGCTTTCACGCCACAGGCCGCGCGGGCGGACTGCGCTTCGCCCACGGCCCGAAGCGGGCGTCTGGCTGGGCGGCGCGCAGCATCATCATCTCGCCGACATTCTCCGGCGAGAGCAGGCCGACCAGCCTTCCGCCGGCATCCACCACGCCGACCACCGGCGCGCCGCGCTGGGTGATCAGCGCCAGCGCACGGTCGAGCGGGGTACGGGTGCCCACCGTCGGCACCTCCGCCATCGCTTCCAGCACCGAGGCGCCGGGGCCCTGCGCCTGCAGCGCGCGGATCATGGCGTCACGGGTCAGCACGCCGCGCAGATGGACCGCGCCGTCGACGATGGGAAACTCCTTCTGGGTGGTGCGGATCAGCGCCTCCGCCGCGTCGCCGACGCTCGCCGTCGGGCCCAGCGTCTCGAACTGGGTGATCATCGCGTCTTCCACCAGCAGGCCCTGCGCCACCTGCTTCATCTGCACCTGCCCGGCCTCGCCGGACGCTGCGAGAAACACGAAGACCGCGATGATGATCAGCATCGGGTTGCCGAAAATGCCGAGCACGCCGAGGCCGATGGCAAGGCCCTGGCCGATGGAGGCCGCCGTCTGCGTCGCCTGCGCGTGGCTCATCCGCATTGCCAGTAGCGCCCGCAGCACCCGCCCGCCATCCATGGGAAAGGCGGGAATGAGATTGAAGACCACGAGAAAGATATTGGCGGCCGCGAGCTTGGCCAGCAGGCTCACCTGCGGGTTTTCGATGCTCTCAATGTGCTCGACCCCGACATTGCCGCCGAGGAAGAGCAGCAGCACGGCGGCGATGACCACATTCACCGCCGGCCCGGCCAGCGCCACCACCAATTCTTCCGACGGCTTTTCCGGGATGCGCTCCAGCCGGGCGATGCCGCCGAAGGGCCAGAGGGTCACCTCCGGCGTCTTCACCCCATAGCGCCGCGCCGCGAAGATATGGCCGAATTCGTGCAGCAGCACACAGAGGAAAAGCAGCGCCACAAAGGCGACGCCGTCCCAAGCCGCGCCCGCCCCGCCCCGCTGGTAATACGCGACCCAGATCCAGGCGAGGAACAGCAGGAAGGTCACATGAATGCGGACCGCGGTGCCATAGACATATCCGACGGTGAGCGACCAGGCCATGAGCGTCTCCTTGCGTGGGTTCGCTAGCATAGCGAGAGCGCCGCCACATGACAGCGGAACAGCACGGATGCCGCAGGCGGATCGCCGCACGACGCGAGGAACCAGCGCAGAGGCTCCGGGTTCTCCCCTCGAACCCGAGGAGGCTTTTTACATGGATGACAAGACCACCGCCGAAGCCATCGACCGCGTTTGGGAGATGATGGAGGATATGCGCATCTGCATGCTCGTCACCCGCGAGGGCGAAACGCTGCGCGCCCGGCCGATGGACGCCCATCCCTCGCGCGAGGAAGGCTGCGTCTGGTTCCTTTCCGACCGTCGCGGCCACAAGGACGACGAGGTGGAGCGGGACCCGCAGGCCGCGCTGACCTTCGCCAAGCCGGGCGACAACAACTACCTCTCCGTCTCCGGCCAGGCCGAAGTCTCCAACGACCGGGCCAAGATCGACGAATTGTGGAGCGAAATGAACAAGGCGTTCTGGCCGCAGGGCAAGACCGACCCGAATATCTGCGTGCTGCGCTTCATCCCCGACCAGGCGGAATATTGGGACGGTCCGTCCAATTCCATTGGCGTGCTGTTCAAGATGATGGCGGCGCGTCTCTCCGGCTCCACCACCGATCTCGGTGAGAATCGCAAGGTGCCGCTGGACTGAGACCGCGCTTCACGACATTCAGGCGGCGCGCATCTGCTCCCGCGCCGCCTTCACGTCCCGCACCGGCGGCGCACCGAACAGGCGTCCATATTCGCGGGTGAATTGCGGCACGCTTTCATAGCCAACCGCAAAGGCCGCCATGCTGGCGGACGCCCCTTCCGCCGCCATCAGCCGCCGCGCCTCGATCAGCCGAAGCTGCTTCTGGAATTGCAGCGGCGACAGCGAGGTGACGGCGCGGAAATGCTGGTGGAAGGTGGAGACGCTCATTCCCGCCACCTCCGCGAGTCGGTTCACCGGCAAGGGCTTGGCGAACTCCGCGCGCAGCAGCGCCACCGCGCGGCCGATGCGCTGGGCGTGACTGTCCGGCCAGCCGAGCCGGCGAATGGCGGCGCCGTGCCGCCCGGCCAGCAGCCAGTAATGCATCTCGCGAATGAGCGGCGCCTGAAGCACCGGCAGCGCGGCGGGACGATCGAGCAAGTGCAGCAGCCGCAGCGCCGCGCCCGCCACCTCGCCATCGGTCGGGTCGACCCGCACAGGGTCCGCCGCCCCGGCCAGCGCCGGTCCCATTTCCCGCGCCAGCTCAGCGACGATGGCAAGGTCCAGCTCCAGCACCAGCGACACATAGGGCGCGGAAGGGCCTGCCTTGGTGATCTGGCTGACGATCGGCACGTCGGCGGTGATCAGGAGCGAATCGCCGGCACCGAGAGAAAAATCCCGCCCTCCCATCGTCACCTGCTTGGCGCCCTGCACGACCAGGCAGACCAGCGGCCGAGCGATGGCATGACTGACGCCCGACGGGGCGGTGACGCGGAAAAACATGACGCCGGGGATCGGGGTCGTGGCGATGCCGTTGGCATCGGCGTGAAGCCGGCCGTGCCGATCCATGATGTCGAGCAGCGTTGTCATGCCGGCATGCTAGCCCGGCGGCCGAGAAAGGAAAGCACCTTCGGAGAAATAGGCAAGAAGCTCCGCCGATCCGGCAACCCCGGCCGCGCGCCGCGCGTCATATCTGTCTCACCCCAATGACAGGAGACGGACCCATGACGATCACCCTCATCACCGGCGGGAGCCGCGGGCTCGGCCGCAACACCGCCCTCAGCGTGGCCCGGCGCGGCGGCGACGTGGTCTTGACCTATCACAGCCGCGCCGAGGACGCGCAGGCCGTGGTGGCCGAGATCGAGGCGCTGGGCCGCAAGGCGGTGGCGCTGCAGCTCGACACCGGGCGGATCGCCGACTTCCCCGCCTTCGCGGAGAAGCTGCGCGCCGCCCTTTCAGAAGTCTGGGGCCGCGAGAGCTTCGACCATCTCGTCAACAATGCCGGCCATGGCGATTATGCGTCCATCGCCGACACCACCGAGGCGCAGTTCGACCGGCTGGTCGACGTGCATGTGAAAGGCGTGTTCTTCCTCACCCAGACGCTGCTGCCGCTGATCACTGATGGCGGGCGCATCGTCAATTTCTCCTCCGGCCTCACCCGCTTCGCCTATCCCGGCTATGCCGCTTATGCGGCGATGAAGGGCGCGGTGGAAGTGCTCACCCGCTATATGGCCAAGGAACTCGGGGCGCGCAGCATCGCCGTCAACACGGTGGCGCCGGGCGCGATCGAGACCGATTTCGGCGGCGGCGCGGTGCGTGACAATGCCGAGATCAACAAGCAGCTCGCCGGCATCACCGCGCTCGGCCGCGTCGGCGTGCCTGATGATATCGGCCCGATGGTGGCAAGCCTCCTGTCGCCCGACAATCGCTGGGTCACCGCCCAGCGCATCGAGGTGTCGGGCGGTCAGGCGATCTGAGGACGTCTCTCACACCCCCTCATGCCCGGGCTTGACCCGGGCACCCAGGGTCAGTGCGCGCCGGAAACTCTGGGTCCCCGGGTATCTCCGGGCATGACTTCGCTCGACAACTTCAGCCCCGGACCTTGCGGTCGCGATTGGCCAGCGTGCGCAGGCGCAGCGCGTTCAGCTTGATGAAGCCGGCCGCGTCGCGGTGGTCATAGGCCACCGCGCCTTCTTCGAAGGTCACGAGGTCCTGATTGTACAGCGAATAGGGCGAGGAGCGGCCGACCACCTCGACATTGCCCTTGTAGAGCTTGAGCCGAACCTCGCCGGTGACAAATTCCTGGCTCTTGTCGATCAGCGCCTGCAGCATCTCGCGCTCGGGCGAGAACCAGAAGCCGTAATAGATCAGCTCCGCATAGCGGGGCATGATGTCGTCTTTCAGATGCGCCGCGCCGCGGTCGAGCGTGATGCTCTCAATGCCGCGATGCGCCTGCAGAAGGATCGTGCCGCCGGGGGTCTCGTAGACGCCGCGCGACTTCATGCCGACGAAGCGGTTCTCGACGAGGTCGAGCCGGCCGATGCCATTGGCCTTGCCGAGTTCGTTGAGCTTGGTCAGCAGCGTGGCGGGGGAGAGCTTCTCGCCATCAATGGAGACCGCGTCGCCCTTCTCGAAGCCGACGGTGATGTAGGTCGCCTTATCAGGCGCCGCCTCGGGCGAGATGGTACGCTGGTAGACATATTCCGGCGCTTCCTCGGCCGGGTCTTCCAGCACCTTGCCCTCGGAAGAGGAGTGCAGCAGGTTGGCGTCGACCGAGAACGGCGCCTCGCCGCGCTTGTCCTTGGCGATCGGAATCTGGTGCGTCTCGGCGAATTCCAGCAGACGGGTGCGCGAGGTCAGCTCCCATTCGCGCCACGGCGCGATCACCTTGATCTCCGGCTCCAGCGCGTAATAGGAGAGCTCGAAGCGCACCTGGTCGTTGCCCTTGCCGGTGGCACCATGCGCCACAGCATCGGCACCCACCTTGCGGGCGATCTCGATCTGCTTCTTCGAGATCAGCGGCCGGGCGATGGAGGTGCCGAGCAGGTACAGCCCCTCATACAGCGCATTGGCGCGAAACATCGGGAACACGTATTCGGAGACGAATTCCTCGCGCACGTCCTCGATGAAGATGTTTTCCGGCTTGATGCCGAGCAGCTCGGCCTTCTTGCGCGCCGGCTCCAGCTCCTCACCCTGGCCGAGATCGGCGGTGAAGGTCACCACCTCGCAGCCATAGGTGGTCTGCAGCCATTTGAGGATCACCGAGGTGTCGAGACCGCCCGAATAGGCGAGCACCACCTTCTTCACATCGTTCGCCATATCACGTTCCGCAGGAAAGGAGCCGAGCCCGGAAGGGCGCGCGGACTATAGGCATGGCGCGCGCCGGTGCAAGCGTTGCAACAGCGCTCAGGGCGCCGTGGGGGGAGCGGGCTGGGCCGGCGGCAGCGGCGCGGCGGGCTGCGCGGGGCCCAGCGGCTTCCAGAAACCAGCGCTCCATCCCGCCACCGCCCAATAGACCAGCCCTCCGGCGAGGCCAGCGCCGAGAATGTAGAGCATGCCGTTGAACGGCACGGGCGCATCCGGATAGGGCGGGAAAATCTGTGCCGCGATCAAGGCCGAGACCGCGCCATTGGCGACGTGAAACATCCAGGAGCGCACCGCGAACGCCTCGGCGAAGAGCACGCCGATCAGCGCGAGACCGCCCATCAGGACGACAATGGCCATCATCGCAAAGGCGGCGGTGGTCAGCGCATCCGCCAGCGCCACCGCCTCGATCTCGGTCGCGCCGGAGATCAGGTCGCCCAGCTGCCAGTAACCGACAAGGATGATGGCCAGCGCGGCGATCATTCCCGCCACGCCGCCGAGCGGCACGATGAGGAGACGCAGCAGCAGCCGCAGCAGATTGTCCATGTCGCGCCCCTATTCCGCCGCCGCCGCCATCGCGCGCAAGGCGAGGCGCTCGCGGGCGGAGAGCTTCTCCGTCTCGCTTTTCAGCTGGCCGCAGGCGGCGAGGATGTCGCGCCCGCGCGGCGTGCGCACCGGGCTGGAATAGCCGGCGCGAAAGACGATGTCGGAGAACTGTTCGATGGTCTCCCAGTCCGAGCACTCATATTTCGTGCCCGGCCAGGGGTTGAACGGGATCAGGTTGATCTTGGCGGGAATGCCGGCCAGGAGCCGCACCAGCGCCTTGGCGTCGGCCGGGCTGTCGTTGACACCCTTGAGCATCACATATTCGAAGGTGATGCGCTTGGCGTTGGACGCGGCCGGATAGGTGCGGCACGCCTCCAGCAGATCCTTCAGCGGGTACTTCTTGTTGATCGGCACCAGCACGTCGCGCAGCTCGTCGCGCACCGCGTGCAGTGAGATGGCGAGCATCGGCCCGACCTCGCGGCCAAGCTTCTCGATCTCCGGCACCACGCCCGAGGTGGAAACGGTGATGCGCCTCTTGCCGATGCCCAGCCCCTCGCCATCCGCCAGCACCTCGATCGCCTTGGCGACGGAATCATAGGCATAGAGCGGCTCGCCCATGCCCATGAACACGATATTGGTCACCAGCCGGTCGCCTTCGGTGGGAAGGCCGGGACCCGTCGCCCGCTCGCGGCCGGGATAGTCGCCCAGCCGGTCCCGCGCCACCATCACCTGGAGCACGATCTCGGCCGCCGTGAGGTTGCGCACCAGGCGCTGGGTGCCGGTGTGGCAGAAGGAGCAGTTGAGCGTGCAGCCGACCTGGGAGGAGACGCACAGCGTGCCGCGGTCGCTCTCGGGGATGTAGACCATCTCGACATCGTGCGGCTTGTCGCCGGCAATGTCGGGCGGCAGGCGCAGCAGCCATTTGCGGGTGCCGTCATTCGACACCTGCTCGACCACGACCTCGGGACGGTCCAGTGAGAAGGCAGCACTGAGCTTTTCGCGCAGCCCCTTGCCGACATTGGTCATCTCGTCGAAGGACAGCGCCCCGCGCAGATAGATCCAGTGCCAGAGCTGGGCGACGCGCATGCGGCGTTCGCGCTCCGGCAGGCCGATCTCGGCCAACGCCTCGGCCAGCCCGGCGCGATCGAGCCCGGCAAGGGAGCGCTTCGCCTCCGCACGCGGCGTCTCGGCGGACGCGCCCTCGACGGGGAGACGCGCCCCGGCGGCGGAGGCCGCTGTGGTATCGATGAGGTTCATGTCGCTATCGAAGATGTCCGTTTGCGCGCCTCATAGCACAGAGCGGCGAGCGAGGCGAATGGCCGGGACGCCGGGCACCCATGCGGTGGGGTGCCGCCGATGATCACTTCAGCGGCACCCAGATGTCGATGACGAGGTCGTCCTCCGGCGTGGTGCGGGGGTCGGAGCGGTATTCCTCGACATAAAGGTCCTGCGCTTCCAGGTCCTTGGCATCGAGCAGGTTGGCGATCTGCTCATAGGTCGGGTCCATGGAATCATAGGGCCCGCGATGGGTGAAGCGCAGCGCCCGACCGGCGGGCGAGGCGGAGAACATCATGCCGTTCTGCGGCTTGTCCACCGTCGCGCCCTCGAACGGCACCGCCGCCTCGAAATCGAAACCGAGGTCGTCCGTCGCGGTATAGATGATGAAGGAGGCGCCGTTGGGCTTCAGCTTCAGCCGCGCCATCTCGGCGTCGATCTCCTTCAGCGCCTCGACGATGGTCTTGAAGGCGTCGTCCCAGTTCGCGTGGCCGGCCTTCATCAGCACCGGCACCGGCTTCATCACCGATTCCTCGCCGAACCCGTCGGGCCGCTTCATGGGGTCCGGCGCGGGGGCGACATTCTGCGTTTCCACCGCGCGCGGGTCGATCATCGGCGGGGCGATCATGTCGTCGTCGTCGAGCGGACGCGCATCAGGCCCGGCCGGCGCGGGGTCGTCGGGCGCGGCGTTCGCGGGCGGCGCGGCGGCGGGCGGGGCGGCGGCGGGCGGGGCAGCGTCCTGCGCGCGCAGCGTGGCCGGCAGCGCCGGCACGGCCAGCAGCGCCAGCAGGAGGAGAAGCCGGCCCGGCAGCGGGCGGGCGGAGACGTTCACCATCATGGTCGATTCACCGGAAAAGGGGCGCGGCGCCGGAAACAAGGCAACAACGCGATTCCTAGCATTCCGCAGGCGCGCCCGCGACGGCCCGCGCGGCCCGCCGCGCCGCTTCGCCGCCCCCTGTCGCCGTGCCGCGACACTCACGCCCCGGGGTGGACCAGCCGGCGATAAGTCTGGTCAAGCCTCGGCGCTTCGCCATATAAGGACCGCATCCTCGTCAACCCACCGGCGGCCCGTCCGCCGCTGCCGCGAAACCGGGTTCATGGCCGCGCTGGAAAACCGCCCCTTCGTCAAGATGAACGGCCTCGGCAACGAGATCGTGGTGCTCGATCTGCGCGACGCCCCGCTCGCCGTGCCGCCGGAAGAGGCGCGCGCCCTCGCCCGGCCGGAGGTGCTGCCCTTCGATCAGATCATGGCGCTCTACCCGCCCCAGACCGAGGGCACGCGCGCCTTTGTCCGCATCATCAATGCCGACGGTTCGGAATCCGGGGCCTGCGGCAACGGCACGCGCTGCATCGCGCTTTATGAATCCGGGCGTACCGGCGCGCACCAGATGCGGTTCGAGAGCGTCGCCGGCCCGCTGGAATGCACTCTCTCCCCGGAAGGCATCACCGTCGACATGGGCGTGCCGCGTTTCGGCTGGCACGACATCCCGCTCGCCGGCCCGGTAGCGGACACCCGCGCCATCGAATTGCAGGCCGGGCCGGCGGAAGCGCCCGTGCTGCGCGCGCCGGCCGTGGTCAATGTCGGCAACCCGCACGCCATTTTCTGGGTGGAGGACATCAACGCGGTCGACCTCGCCCTTCTGGGGCCGGAGCTGGAACACCATCCGATCTTCCCGGAGCGGGCCAACATCTCCGCCGCGCAGGTGGTCTCGCCCGACCACATCGTGCTGAAGGTGTGGGAGCGTGGCGTCGGCCTCACCCGCGCCTGCGGCACCGCCGCCTGCGCCACCGCCGTCTGCGCGGCGCGCCTCGGCCTCACCGGCCGGCGCGTCACCATCAGCCTACCCGGCGGCGATCTCGTCATCGACTGGCGCGAGAGCGACGACCACATGCTGATGACCGGCCCCGCCGAATTCGAGTTCGACGGCCGGCTCACCGCCGCCATGCTCGGCGAAGCCGAGCCTTCTGCCATCACGTCCGGCGAAGCCGAGTGACGATGCCCCTCGCCGCCCCGGCCCCTGCGTCCGCCGTTGAGGTCGTCAGTTTCGGCTGCCGGCTGAACGCGCTCGATTCCGCCAGCGCCAAGGCGATGGCCGGCGCGGCGGGGCTGGAGAACGCTGTCATCGTCAATACCTGTGCCGTCACCGCCGAGGCGGTGAAGCAGGCGCGCCAGACCATCCGCCGGCTCAAGCGCGAGGCGCCCTCCCGCCGCATCATCGTCACCGGCTGCGCCGCGCAGACCGAGCCCGCCCGCTTCGCCGCCATGGACGAGGTCGATCGCGTGCTCGGCACGGCCGAGAAGACCGCGCCGGAGGCATGGCAGGCGACCCGCGCCGCGCTCGATTTCGGCCTCGGTCCTGAGGCGAAGATCGTCGTCGGCGACATCATGGCGGTGCGCGAGACCGCGCCGCATCTGCTCGACGGTCCCGCCGACACGATCGAGGGGCACACGCGCGCCTTCGTGCAGGTGCAGGATGGCTGCGACCACCGCTGCACCTTCTGCGTCATCCCCTATGGACGGGGCAACTCCCGCTCCGTGCCGATGGGCGCCGTCGTGGCGCGGGTGCGCGAGCTGGTGGAACAGGGCACGCGCGAAATCGTGCTCACCGGGGTCGACCTCACCTCCTATGGCGCTGGCCTTCCCGGTGCGCCACGGCTCGGCACGCTGGTACGCACCCTGCTGCGCCATGTGCCGGAACTGCCCCGGCTGCGGCTCTCCTCGCTCGATTCCGTGGAAGTCGACGACGAGCTGATGCGCGCGCTGGCGGAAGAGGAACGGCTGATGCCGCATCTCCACCTGTCGCTGCAGGCGGGCGACAATCTGATCCTCAAGCGGATGAAGCGCCGGCATTCGCGCGAGCAGGCCATCGGATTCTGCCGCGCACTGCGCCAGGCCCGTCCCGATGTAGTGTTCGGCGCCGATCTCATCGCCGGCTTCCCCACGGAATCGGAGACGGCTTTCCGCGCCTCGCTCGATCTGGTGGACGCCTGCGGGCTGACGCATCTGCACGTCTTCCCCTTCTCCCCGCGCCCCGGCACCCCGGCGGCGCGCATGCCGGCGGTCGACCCCGCTCTCGTGAAGGAGCGTGCCCGCCGCTTGCGGGAAAAGGGGGCGCATGCGCTGCTGCGCCACCTCGCCGCCGAGGTCGGGGCTCGGCGCGAAGTGCTGGCCGAGCGTGGCGGTATCGCGCGCACCAAGAGCTTCACCCCGGTGCGCTTGGCCTCGGCGCTCGCGCCCGGAACGCTGACCCATATCCGCATCGCCGGCCATGACGGCGTTCGGCTGATCGCGGCATGAACGACATGAATGACGAGACGACGAAGGCCCGCCCCGGTTTCTGGAAGCGCCTGACCCAGGGGCTGACCCGGACCGCCACCGGTCTATCCACCGGCATCACTGACCTGTTCACCAAGCGCAAGCTCGATGCCGACACGCTGGAAGACCTGGAAGACGTACTGATCCGCGCCGATCTCGGCATGGACACGGCCGCCCGCATCGCCGCTGCCGTCGGCAAGGGGCGCTACGACAAGACCATCGAGCCCGAGGAGGTGCGCGCCCTCGTCGCCGCCGAGATCGAGGCGGTGCTGAAGCCGGTGGCGAAGCCGCTCGCCTTCGCCGGTGAGACCAAGCCGTTCATCCTGCTGATGGTCGGCGTGAACGGCTCGGGCAAGACCACGACCATCGGCAAGCTCGCCTCCACCCTGCGCGCGCAGGGCAAGAAGGTGGTGCTCGCCGCCGGCGACACGTTCCGGGCGGCGGCCATTGAGCAGCTGAAGGTCTGGGCGGAACGCACCGGCGCCAGCCTCGTCTCCCGCGCCCCCGGCGCCGACGCCGCCGGCGTCGCCTTTGACGGGCTGCAGCAGGCCCGTGCGGAGGGCGCCGACGTGCTCATCATCGACACGGCCGGCCGGCTGCAAAACCGCGTCGAGCTGATGGACGAGCTGGAAAAGATCGTCCGCGTGATCAAGAAGCAGGACCTGACCGCGCCGCATGCCGTGGTACTGACGCTCGATGCCACGGTGGGCCAGAACGCCCTGCAGCAGGTGGACGCGTTCAAGCGGGTGGCCGGCGTCACCGGCCTCGTCATGACCAAGCTGGACGGCACGGCACGCGGCGGCATCCTGGTCGCCATCGCCGCCAAGCACGGCCTGCCAATCCACCTCATCGGCGTCGGCGAGGGCATTGACGACCTACAACCCTTCGCGGCGCGCGATTTCGCCCGCGCCATCGTCGGACTGGAGGACTGACCCATGAGCGATGCACCATCCGGCCCCGCCACCGGCACCCGGCTGCGCACCATGCACCCGCTACTCAAATTCGCGCTGGAAATGGGCCCGCTGGTGGTGTTCTTCATCGCCAATGGGCGCGGCGGCATCTATGTCGCCACCGGTGCCTTCATGGTCGCCACCTTCGCCGCCCTGGCTGTCATGTGGATCATTGCCCGCAAGATCGCGGTCATGCCGCTGGTCTCCGCCGGCGTGGTGCTGGTGTTCGGCACGCTCACTCTGGTGCTGCAGGACGACCATTTCATCAAGATGAAGCCGACCCTGGTCAACGCACTGTTCGGCGTCGCGCTGCTCGGCGGGCTGTGGCTGCGCAAGCCGCTGCTGCCCTATGTGCTGGGCGATGTCTTCGTGCTCACCGACCAGGGCTGGCGCGAACTGACGATACGCTGGGGCATGTTCTTCCTCGTCATGGCGGTGCTGAACGAAATCGTCTGGCGCAGCGTCTCCACCGACACCTGGGTGGCGTTCAAGACCTTCGGCTATCTGCCGATCACCCTCGTCTTCGCCATGGCGCAGGTACCGCTGATGACCCGCCACGCCCCGCCCGAAAGCACAGGCGAGAAATAGGCGGCGGGTTGTCCCGCCGCCCGCGCCCGCTCAGGGGCAGGGATTGCCGCGAAGCTGGTGCACGGCATCGATGCGCTTGAGCACCTCCGGCGACAGCGTCACGTCGACCGCGCCGATATCGGTGACGAGCTGTTCCATCGTCGTCGCGCCGATGATGACCGAGGTCATGAAGTCGCGCGTCAGGCAGAAGGCGATCGCCATCTGCGAGGGATCGAGCCCGGCGTCGCGCGCAATGGCGAGATAGTCGTCGATCGCCTCCTCCGCCCCCGGCACCTGATAACGGGTCGCGCGCTGGAACAGCGCGGTGCGCGAGCCCACCGGCAGGGCGCCCTTCTGGTACTTGCCGGTGAGGTAACCCTGGCCGAGAGGGGAATAGGCGAGAAGTGCCACATCCTCGCGCAGGCTCACTTCGGCGAGCGCCGTCTCATAAGTGCGGTTCAGGAGATTATAGGCGTTCTGCAGCGAGGCGACGCGCGGCGCGCCAGTCCGCTCCGCCTCGGCGAGGAATTTCATCGTGCCCCAGGCGCTCTCATTGGAGAGGCCGAAATGGCGGATCTTTCCCTCCTTCACCAGTTCGGCGAAGGCATCGAGCGTCTCGGCGATGGGCGTCTCCGGCCCGGGCGCGCTCTCCCAGCGGGTCGGGTTGGCACCGAACAGCGCCACCGGCCGGCCCGGCCAGTGCAGCTGATAGAGGTCGATATAGTCGGTCTGCAGCCGCGCGAGGCTCTTTTCCACCGCCTCGCGAATCTGGCCACGCGTCGGGCGCGCAGGTACGCCGTCGTCGCGGAACCAGTCCATCTGCGAGAGGCCGCACACTTTGGTGGCGAGGATCACCTTGTCGCGGTTGCCGCGTGCCTTGAACCAGCTGCCGATGATGCGCTCGGTCGAGCCCTGCGTCTCGGGCTTCGGCGGAATGGAATAGAGTTCGGCGGTGTCGAAGAAATTGATGCCGTGGTCGAGCGCATAGTCCATCTGCGCGTGGCCTTCGGCCTCTGTGTTCTGTTCGCCATAGGTCATGGTGCCGAGACAGATCGTGGAGACCTCGAGGCCGGTGCGGCCGAGCGGGCGATACTGCATGGGGGGAGCTTTTCGCAAAGACGGGGGAAGGAGCGGACAAGATAGGTAGCCCCCGGCCAGGCGGCAAGCCGCCGCCCCGCTGACCTTCGGCACATCTACCGGCTACCGTTACGGCACCGGCGGGGCGCTCCCGCCGGCCTGCAGGTCCTTTGCGATCGTCGAGAACGCAGCCGTCATCGCTGGTTCCACCAGCGCCGCGCCATAGGGAGAAAGGTGGTCGCCGTCGATATAGTAGGCCCCGTTGCGATCGCCCCAGAGATAGCGCCCGCCATGGGCGAAGAGCGCGTCGAAGGAGAGGACCCAGACCTTCTCCCCGCGCAGCTTGTCCAGCTCCGCCTCGGCGAAGCCCTGCAGTTTTCCATCCGCCTCCACGGTGGTGGAACTCTCCTCCACCGCCTTCTCGAACTGCGCCGGACCGCTGCCATGGTCGAGATTGAGCAGCACCGCCTGCTCGATCACCTTGCGCGGCACCACCGGGTGTTCGGGCACCTGGTCGATGAGCACCACGGCGGCGCCGAGAGCGCGATAATCCTGCACCGTCGCGGCCAGATGGCTGGAGAAGGTGGCGCGCGACGTCTCGAAGGACGGGAAGGACGGGTCGCCTTCCGGCCCCAGCGCGAAGGAGCGACCCCGCCCGCGCCGGGCATAGACCGACCAGCGCGCCGCGAGCACCACCACGTCAAAATGCCCGTCGCGTGCGGCCTGCAGCTGGTCACGCGTGGCCTGCTCGCATACGCCGATGTCGAAGATCGCCCGGTGCAGCGTGGTGCGGTTGATCGGCGGGCAACTCGCCAGTGCCATCTGGTAGACCGCGTTGTCGCGTCCGACCCCGGCAAAGGCGGGCAGGATCGAACCGGCATGGCTGTCGCCGATAATGAGGATGCGCAGCTTCGGGTGTTCCGGCGTGAACACGGCGCAGAGCGGCGCCCGATTCTCGCCCGGCGGCACTGAAGCGCAGTCGAGCTTGACCGACGACCGGCGGAACGAGGCCAGAAGCGTGTCGGCATAGCTGCCGGGGGCAACACCGGCGAGCCGGCCTGGAAAGCCGCCAGAGACGCTCATCGCGATCCCGACGACAGCGAACAGGCCCCCGACCAGCGCGCTCGCGCGGAAGAGGTCGCGCCGGCTCGGCAGCAGCGGCACGGGGCGGCGGCGGAAGGGCTGCTCGACATAGCGCCAGCTGAGATAGGCAAGCACAAGGGAAAGCACCGCCAGCGCCATCATCAGCGCCGGCGCCGGCTCCACCAGCGAGCGGATGCGCGCGAAGGCAAAGAGCGGCTGGTGCCAGAGATAGGCGCTGTAGCTGATCAGCCCGATGCCGACCAGCACCCGCGCCGACAGCACCCGCGCCACCACCGTGCCCTTATGAGCGAACAGCACCACCAGCGCCGCCCCGACCACCGGCACCAGCGCATAGAGGCTCGGAAACGGCGTCGCCTCGTCAAAGGCGAAGATGGCGAAAAGGATCATTCCCAGCCCGAGCGCGCTCAGCCCATTGCTGGCACGCGGCGCATGACTCGTGGCGAGAAAGCCGCAGATCGACCCGGCGAGCAGTTCCCAGATGCGGAATTGCGGCAGGTAGAAATTGGCGCGCGGCGCGTAGCGCCAGCCCCATTCGGTGGCGAGCAGGCTGAGCACCGCCACCCCGACCACCATCCAGAACAGCCGGCGCCGGCCGAAGCGCCACAGCGCCGCCAGCGTCAGCGGCGCGAACAGGTAATATTGCTCCTCCACCGCCAGGCTCCAGGTGTGGAGCAGCGGCTTCAATTCGGCGGCGGCGGCGAAATAGCTGCCCTCCTCCTTCCAGAACAGGAAGTTGGAGACGAAGAACACGACCGCCGTGACGCTCTGGCCGAACTCCTTGAGCTGGTCCGGGATCATCCACAGCCAGGCGAAGGGCAGGCAGGCCAGCATCACCACGCTGAGCGCCGGCAGGATGCGCCGCGCCCGCCGCTCATAGAACCGGGCGATGGAGAAGGTGCCGGCCTCGATCTCGCTGAGCAGGATGACGGTAATCAGATAGCCGCTGATGACGAAGAAAACGTCGACCCCGACATAACCGCCGGAGAAGGCTCCGAAACCGGCATGAAACAGGATGACAGGAACGACGGCGACGGCCCGAAGGCCGTCGATCTCGCTTCGATACTTCATGTGCCCCCGCACAGGCCGACTATGCACGCTATGCCCCGGACCGGGCGTTACCCCGCCCAGCCACGCCCGTCGAGAACCGGCGGGACACACAACGTCACAATCCGGGTGTCACCGCGCCGTCCGGCGGGCGGGAGATCTCCGCGAAGGCCTTTGTCACGCTGTCGCGCAGAAACGCGTTGCCATGAACTGAGAGATGGTCGCGGTCGGAATAGAAGGCCCCGTCGCGATCGCCCCAGACATAGCGCCCCTTACGCTCGAAGACCTCGTCGAAGGACAGCAGCCACACCTTCTCGCCCTTCACCTTCTGCAGCTCGCCCATGCTGAAAGCCTGGCGCGCGGCATCCGTCTCCAGGGCGGGGGAACTCTCCCAGATCGCCTGTTCCAGCGCCTCCCCGTCGAACCCGCCGCGCAGCCCGAGCAGAGCCGCCTGTTCCAGGACCTTCTGCGGCAGCACGGCCTGCTCGGGAATCTGGTCCAGCAGCACCACCGTCACGCCCAGGTCGACATAGCGCCGCACCGTCTCGGGCAGCATGGCGGCAAAGGCGTCCCGCGCGTCCGCCTGCGAGGGGTAGCGCCCCGCGCCCTCAAGCGAAATCAACACCTTGTTCCTCAGGCCGAAATGGTACATCGACCAGCGCGCGATGAACACGACGATATCGAAAGCGCCCTCCTCCGCCGCGCGCAGCTGGCGCCGGGCGAGATCCTCGCACACGCCGAGTTCGAACATCCCGCCATGCACCGAAACGCCGATCAGCGGCGGGCAGCTCGCAGCGCCCATCCAGTAGACGGCGTCGGTTTCGCCCACCCCGGCGAAGGCGGGCAGCGTGGCCTGGGCATGGCTGTCGCCGATGATGAGGATGCGGTGGCGCGGATTGGCCGGCTGGAAGATCGGGCATAGCGGCCCGACCTGGTTGGGGACGCCGCTGCGATCGCAATGGGCGTCGATTGTGGGACGATTGGCCGAGGTGATCAGTTGTTCCGCGTGGCTCCCCTTCTCGATGCTGGCCAATCGCGAGGGAATGCCCTTGGAGACATTGGCGTAGATCCCGACGACGGCGAACAGGCTCCCGACCAGCGCGCTCGCCCGGAAGAGGTCGCGCCGGCCCGGCAGCAGCGGCACGGGGCGGCGGCGGAAGGGCTGCTCGACATAGCGCCAGCTGAGATAGGCAAGCACAAGGGAAAGCACCGCCAGCGCCGTCATCAGCGCCGGCGCCGGCTCCACCAGCGAGCGGATGCGCGCGAAGGCGAAGAGCGGCTGGTGCCAGAGATAGGCGCTGTAGCTGATCAGCCCGATGCCGACCAGCACCCGCGCCGACAGCACCCGCGCCACCACCGTGCCCTTGTGCGCGAACAGCACCACCAGCGCCGCGCCCCCCACCGGCACCAGCGCATAGAGGCTCGGGAACGGCGTCGCCTCGTCAAAGGCGAAGATGGCGAACAGGATCATCCCCAGCCCGAGCGCGCTCAGCCCATTGCTGGCACGCGGCGCATGACTCGTGGCGAGAAAGCCGCAGATCGACCCGGCGAGCAGTTCCCAGATGCGGAATTGCGGCAGGTAGAAATTGGCGCGCGGCGCGTAGCGCCAGCCCCATTCGGTGGCGAGCAGGCTGAGCACCGCCACCCCGACCACCATCCAGAACAGCCGGCGGCGGCCGAAGCGCCACAGCGCCGCCAGCGTCAGCGGCGCGAACAGGTAATATTGCTCCTCCACCGCCAGGCTCCAGGTGTGGAGCAGCGGCTTCAATTCGGCGGCGGCGGCGAAATAGCTGCCCTCCTCCTTCCAGAACAGGAAGTTGGAGACGAAGAACACGACCGCCGTGACGCTCTGGCCGAACTCCTTGAGCTGGTCCGGGATCATCCACAGCCAGGCGAAGGGCAGGCAGGCCAGCATCACCACGCTGAGCGCCGGCAGGATGCGCCGCGCCCGCCGCTCATAGAACCGGGCGATGGAGAAGGTGCCGGCCTCGATCTCGCTGAGCAGGATGACGGTAATCAGATAGCCGCTGATGACGAAGAAAACGTCGACCCCGACATAACCGCCGGAGAAGGCTCCGAAACCGGCATGAAACAGGATGACAGGAACGACGGCGACGGCCCGAAGGCCGTCGATCTCGCTTCGATACTTCATGTGCCCCCGCACAGGCCGACTATGCACGCTATGCCCCGGACCGAGCGTTAGCCCGCCCCGTCACGCCCGTCGAGAACCGGCGGGACACACAACGTCACAATCCTGCCATCTACCGCCGGGGTAGCGGAGGTACGTCAGTCAGGAGTGGCGGCGCCGGCAGGGGCCTGGGGCTTCAGCGTCGCCAGAAACGCCTCCACCGCCGGCAGCATGCCCGCGACGATGATGTCCACCCCGGCCGCCGTGGGGTGCACGCCATCGGGCAGGTTCAGCCCGGTTTTGCCAGCCACGCCGTCGAGAAAGAACGGATAGAGCGGCACGTCGTATTTCCGCGCCAGCTTTTCATAGATCCCGTCGAAGCGCGCCTGATAGGCACTGCCGAGATTGGGCGGCGCGCGCATGCCGGCCATCAGCACCGGAATGCCACGCGCCTTCAGCCGCGCGAGAATGGCGTCGAGCGAGCGCTCGGGGATCGCCGGATCGAGGCCGCGCAGCGCGTCATTGGCGCCGAGTTCAAGGATCACCCCGTCCGTCCCCTCGGGGATCGACCAGTCCAGCCGGGCGAGACCGGCGCTGGTGGTGTCGCCGGACACCCCGGCATTCTCGATCACAACCTCGTGTCCCTTGGCCCGCAGCGCCGCCTGCAGCCGTACCGGAAAGGCCTGGCTGGCGGCGAGGCCATAGCCGGCGGTGAGGCTGTCGCCAAACGCCACCAGGCGCACGGGTTCGGCAGTGGCGGCGCCGGCGGTGGCCGTCGCGCCAACAAGCGCAAGGGCGCACAGAGCAAAGAGCCGATGGAGCAATCGTGACAAAGGCCTACCCTTTCGGAAACGGTGCAGCGCAACATATGGTGCACGGGATGCCGGCCTCCAGATGGCAAGCCTCCGCCGGCCCGCAACAGACGCGAAAAGAGCCCCATGCCTTCTGACACGACTCAGGCCACCGCCATCCGCCTTGATGGCGTCGAACTCTCCCTCGGCAGCGGCGCGGCGCGCGTGCATATCCTCAAGGGCGTTTCGCTCGCGATTCAGCAGGGAGAGGCGGTCGGCCTCGTCGGCCCGTCCGGCTCGGGCAAGTCGAGCCTGCTCATGGTGCTGGCCGGGCTGGAGCGGGCGGATGCCGGCCGGGTCGAGGTGGCGGGGCAGCAACTCACCGGGCTTGACGAGGACGCGCTGGCGCGGTTCCGCGGCCGGCATGTCGGCATCGTCTTTCAGGCCTTTCACCTCATCCCGACCATGACCGCGTTGGAAAACGTGGCGGTGCCGCTGGAACTGGCCGGCCGTGCCGACGCCTTCGCCCGCGCCGCCGCCGAACTCACCGCCGTCGGCCTCGGCCATCGGCTCGACCACTACCCTTCGCAGCTCTCCGGCGGCGAGCAGCAGCGCGTGGCGGTGGCCCGCGCCCTGGCGCCGGAACCGCGCATCCTCGTCGCCGACGAGCCGACCGGCAATCTGGACGAGGCGACCGGCAAGCAGATCATGGACCTGCTGTTCGAGGCGCAGGCGCGGCGGGGCGCCACGCTGGTCATCGTCACCCATGACCCGACGCTGGCCAGCCGCTGCAACCGCACGGTGCGGCTGCGCTCCGGTGCCGTCGAGACGGCGGACGCCTTGGCCGGCGCCGGGATCCCCGCATGAGCACGGATCAGATCTCGACACCGGCGGCCGCCGCCGGCCATGCCGTGCCGGTGCGCGCGCCGAGCCGCCGCACCCTGCCGCTGCGCTTCGCCCTGCGGGAATTACGCGGCGGCCTGCGCGGCTTCGCCGTGTTTCTCGCCTGCCTCGCGCTCGGTGTCGCCGCCATCGCCGGTGTCGGCGCCTTCTCGCGGGCGCTGACCGACGGGCTGGCCCGCGAGGGCACGACGCTGCTCGGCGGCGATGCCGCCTTCACCCTGGTGCAGCGCGAGGCGAGCCCGGAGGAATACCGGCTGATCGAGGCGGGCGGGCGCGTCTCTACCGTGGCCACCCTGCGCGCCATGGCGCGGGCCGGCAGCGGCGAGGCGCTCGACGCCACGCTGGCGGAGGTGAAGGCGGTGGACGGCGTCTACCCCACGGTCGGCACGCTCGACATCACCCCGCCGCAGCCGCTCGCCGCGGCGCTGGCCCGCGACGGCGACGCCTATGGCGCGCTGGTCGACCCCGCCCTCGCCGACCGGCTGCAGCTGAAGACCGGCGACCGTTTCCAGCTCGGCGCCGCGACGCTTATCCTGCGCGGCACGCTGGAGCACGAGCCGGATCTGCTCTCCACCGGCATCGGCTTCGGCCCGCGCGTGCTGATCGCGATCGACGCGCTGCGCGCCAGCGATCTGCTGCAACCCGGCAGCCTGGTGCGCTGGCATTACCGGGTGCGGATGGACCGCCCCGCTGAGCTTTCGGCCTTTGTCGAGCAGGTACAGAAGGGCGCGCCGGAGGCCGGCTTCGAAGCCCGCACCCGCGAGGCCGCCGCTCCCCGGCTGGAAAACAATGTCCGCCGCTTCACCGAATATCTCACCCTCGTCGGCCTCACCGCCCTCCTCGTCGGCGGTGTCGGCGTCGCCAATGCGGTGAAGAGCCATCTCGACGCCAAGCGCGGCGTCATCGCCACCTTCAAGAGCCTCGGCGCGCCGGGGCGGACGGTGTTCGCGATCTATCTCGCGGAAGTGGGGCTGATCGCGGCCATCGGCATCGCCATCGGCATCGCGGTGGGGTCATCGCTGCCCTTCCTCGCCAATGCCGCCTTCGGCCACCTGCTGCCGGTGGCCATCGAGCCGAGCCTGCAGCCCGGGGCGATTCTGCTGGCGCTGGCCTATGGCGCGCTCATCGCCCTGGCCTTCGCGCTCTGGCCGCTGGGCCTCGCCCATGATGTGCCGGTGTCGGCGCTGTTCCGCGAGCATGTGGAAGGCGGGCGCCGCCGGCCGCGCCTCGTCTATGTCGCGCTCACCGGCCTCGCCGTGCTGGCGCTGGCGGCACTCGCCGTCTACGCGTCGGAGCAGCGCAACATCGCGATGATCTATCTGGCGGCGGCGGCGAGCGTGCTCGTGGTGCTGCGGCTGGTCGGCGCCGGCATCATGGCCATCGCCCGCCGGCTGCCGCGCCCGCGTTCCACGGCGCTGCGCCTCGCGCTCGCCAATATCCACCGGCCGGCGGCGCTCACCCCCACCATCGTGCTCTCGCTCGGCCTCGGCCTCACGCTGCTCGTGACGCTGGCGCTGATCGACCGCAGCCTGACGCGCGAGCTCACGTCGCGTCTGCCGACGGAAGCGCCGAGCTTCTTCTTCCTCGACATCCAGAACGGCGAGACCGAAGCCTTCACCCAGTTCCTCAAGCAGAAGGCGCCGGAGGGCGAGGTCGAGGTGGTGCCGATGCTGCGCGGGCGCATCCTCACTTTGGGCGGGCGGGCGGCGGAGAGCCTCGATCCGCCGGCGGAATTCGCTTGGGTGCTCTCCTCCGATCGCGGCATCACCTATGCGCAGGACCTGCCCGAGGGCTCGGTCCTCGCCAGCGGGGAATGGTGGCCGGCCGATTATGCCGGCCCGCCGCTCGTCTCCTTCGAGCGCGAGATCGCCGACGCCTTCGGCCTGAAGATCGGCGACGAGGTGACGGTGAACGTGCTCGGCCGCTCCATCACCGCCACCATCGCCAATCTGCGCGATGTGGAGTGGGAGCGGCTGGCCATCAACTTTGTCATGGTCTATTCGCCCAACACCTTCGCCGGCGCGCCGCACACCTCGCTGGCCACGCTCACCTTGCCGGAAGGCGGCGATGTCGCCACCGAGCGCAGCCTCGGCCGCGCCGTGGCGGCGGATTTCCCCGCCGTCACCGCCGTGCGGGTGAAGGAAGCGCTGACCCAGATCGGCGAGATCGTCGGCAACCTACTCATCGCCATTCGCGGCGCCAGCCTCGTCACCCTGCTTTCCAGCGTTCTGGTGCTCGCCGGCGCGCTGGCGGCGGGCCAGCATCACCGGGTCTATGACGCGGTGATCCTGAAGACACTCGGCGCCACGCGGGCGCGGCTGGTGGCCGCCTATGCGCTGGAATATGCCGCGCTCGGCCTCGTCACGGCGGTGGTCGCTGTCGGTGCCGGCACGGCGGCGGCCTATGTGGTGGTCGTCTATGTGATGAAGCTCGGCTTCGCCTGGTCCGCCGGCGCGGCGCTCGGCGCCGTCGCGGTGGCTTTGGTGCTCACCGTCGGCTTCGGCCTCATCGGCACTTGGCGGGCGCTGGGGCAGAAACCGGCGCGCATCCTGCGCAATCTGTAGCGCGCCGGGCACCAAGCCGGCGGCACGCGCTGCGTGCCGTAGCGTCAAACCTGTCGCAAACTTCACTTGCGGCAGGAAGGTCGCGCCCTCATATTCGACGCACTGACCCACACTGCACGGCGGAGCGCCGGTGGCGGGGTGAGTGACGGGATTTCGCGAGAGGATTCGACCATGTCCGACTTTAACCGCAACGCCTCCGTGCCGCGCTTCGGGGCGACCGCGGCCCGGACGCAGGCCGAGATCGACCAGGGCCTGCGCGCCTATATGCTGCGCGTCTACAACTACATGACGCTCGGCCTCGCCATCACTGGCGCGGCGGCGCTTGGCATCTACATGCTCGCCGTCTCCGACGTGGCGACGCCCTACCAGTTCGCCGGCATCTACCTGACCGAGTTCGGCGCGACGCTGTTCGGCAGCCCGCTGCGCTATGTCGTGATGTTCGCGCCGCTCGCCGCCGTGCTGTTCCTCAGCTTCCGGGTGGACCGGCTGAGCGTCGCCACCGCGCAGACCATTTTTTGGGTCTATGCCGCGCTTGTCGGCGTGTCGCTGGCCAGCATCTTCCTGGTCTACACGCATGAGAGCATCGTCCGGGTGTTCTTCATCACCGCGGCGGCGTTCGGTGGCCTCAGCCTCTATGGCTACACCACCTCGCGCAGCCTGTCGGGCCTCGGTTCGTTCCTCGTCATGGGCCTGATCGGCATTCTGGTCGCCATGGTGGTGAACATCTTCCTCGTCTCTTCGATGCTGCAGTTCATCATGTCGGTGGTGGGCGTGCTGGTGTTCGCGGGCCTCACCGCCTACGACACCCAGCGCATCAAGGAGATGTACTTCGCCGGCGACGACGACGTGGTGGCCGGCCGCAAGGCGATCATGGGCGCGCTGACGCTCTATCTCGACTTCATCAACATGTTCCTCATGCTGCTGCAGCTGTTCGGCAACCGGAACAACTGAGCGATCTGACGACACCAAGATGAGGAGAAGCCCCGGTTCGCACCGGGGCTTTTTCGTTGGAGCTCCCGCCCGGCTTACCGTTCTTCCACAGGGGAATGGACCTACTATCGCGTCCAACCCGGCCAAGGGAGGAGGACGCCATGAGCTATATCGACGGTTTCGTCATCGCCGTGCCGACCGCCAAGAAGGAGGCCTACCGCACCATGGCGGAAAAGACGGCGCCGATCTTCTTCGATCACGGCGCCCTGCGGCTGATGGAGACCTGGGAAGACGACGTCCCGCACGGCAAGCTGACCGATTTCCATAGGGCGGTGAAGGCGACGCCCGAGGAAGCCGTGGTGTTTTCCTGGATCGAATGGCCCTCGCGCGAGGCGCGCGATGCCGGCATGAAGGCGTTCATGGACGACCCGCGGCTCAAGCAATTCACCGACATGCCCTTCGATGGTGCCCGCATGATCTTTGGCGGCTTCACCCCGCTGGTCGACATGCGGCCGGACTGAAGCCTTGCCCCACGCCTTCACAACGGATGTGACCGGCGAGTGATTGTCGCCATGCTGGCCGGGCGCTACATAGCCTTGGCCGGCGCCGGCCAAAAGAGCCGCGCCCCGGGAGGCTGAGCCGGTCAGGGCGTACCGCCTGACGGGTTCTCCAGCCTCCCCCTGACGGAGAGGCGGAACCCATGAGCTGGGCGGATTTCAAGCGCGACGCGAATCTCATCGACGGGCAGTGGGTCGGCGCCGATGGCGGCGGCACGATCGAGGTCACCAACCCGGCCACGGGGGAAGTGATCGGCACCGTGCCCAATGCCGGCACGGACGAAACCCGCCGCGCCATTGCCGCCGCCGAGCGAGCGTTCGAGAGCTTCTCGCGCACCACGGCGGATGAGCGCGCAAAGCTGCTGCGCCGCCTCTACACCGCCATCATGGACAATCAGCGCGCGCTCGCCGAACTGCTGACCATCGAGCAGGGCAAGCCGCTTACCGAATCCATGGGCGAGGTCGGCGCCAGCGCCGCCTATGTGCTGTGGTTCTCGGAAGAAGCCCGCCGCGTCTATGGCGACGTGATTCCCTCGCCCTGGGGCGAGCGGCGCATCCTCGCGACCAAGCAGCCTGTCGGCGTGGTCGCGGCCATTACGCCGTGGAACTTCCCCTCCTCCATGGCGGCGCGCAAGATCGGCCCGGCGCTCGCCACCGGCTGCACTTCGGTGATGAAGCCGGCGACCCAGACCCCCTATTCCGGCCTCGCCTGGGGCGTATTGTGCGAACAGGCCGGCTATCCCAAGGGCGTGGTCAACATCCTCACCGGCTCGGCCTCGGCCATTGGCGGCGAGATGACCACCAACCCGATCGTGCGCAAGATCACCTTCACTGGCTCCACCCCCATCGGCAAGCTCTTGATGAAGCAGGCCGCCGACACGGTGAAGCGCGTGTCGATGGAGCTCGGCGGCAACGCGCCCTTCGTCATCTTCGACGACGCCGATCTCGACAAGGCGGTGGAAGGCGCCATCGCCTCCAAATACCGCAACTCCGGCCAGACCTGCGTCTGCGCCAATCGCTTCTATGCCCAGGCCGGCATCTATGACGCTTTCGTCGAGAAGCTCGCCGCCGCCTCGGCCAAGCTGAAGGTCGGCTCCGGCCTTGAGGAAGGCGTGGTGCAGGGGCCGCTGATCGACGACAAGGCGGTGGCGAAGACCGAGAGCTTCGTCGCCGACGCGCTCGCCAAGGGCGGCAAGGTGGTCACCGGCGGCGGACGGCACGCCCTCGGCGGCCAGTTCTTCCAGCCCACCGTCATTGCCGATGCAACGGCGGAGATGAATTTCGCCCGCGAGGAAATCTTCGGCCCGGTCGCCCCGGTGTTCCGCTTCGAGACCGAGGAAGAGGCGGTGCGCCTCGCCAACGACACCGAGTTCGGCCTCGCCTGCTATTTCTACACGCGCGATCTCGCCCGCGCCTTCCGGGTCTCGGAGCAGCTGCGCTATGGCCAGGTCGGCATCAATGCCGGCGTCATCACCACGGAAGTCGCGCCCTTCGGCGGGGTGAAGGAATCCGGCGTCGGCCGCGAAGGCTCGAAATACGGCATCGAGGAATATCTCGATGTGAAATATGTGTGCATTGGCGGCCTGTAAGCCGGCAAAATACCCTTGAGTCAAAAGGCCGGTCTCGCGACCGGCCTTTTCATTTTACGATGGGTTGCGCCGGACGCGCCGTCAGACCTTGAAGTCCTCCAAGCGGAAGGGCAGCGAACGTAGCCTCTGGCCGGTGGCGGCGAAGATGGCGTTGGAGAGGGCGGGCGCCACGCCAGGCACGCCCGGTTCGCCAATGCCGGTCGGCGGGTTGGCCGAGGGGAGGATATGCACCTCGACCTTGGGCATTTCCGACATGCGCAGGGGCACATAAGTGTCGAAATTGGCCTGCTCGACCACGCCGCCGTCGAGCGTGATCTCGTCATGCAGCGCCGCGCCGAGGCCGAAGCCGACCCCACCTTCGATCTGCGCCGCGATCACGTCCGGGTTGATGGCGATGCCGCAATCGACCGCGCAGACGACGCGCTCGACCTTGATCCGCCCCTCGACCACCGACACGTCGATGACGCTGCCGACCACGGTGTTGAAGCTCTCATGCAGCGCCACGCCGCGCCCCTTGCCGGCGCCGGGCTTCCCGCCCCATTCCGCCTTCTCCGCCAGCAGCTTCAGCACGGCCGCGTGGCGCGGCTTGTCCTTCAGCAGCTCCAGCCGGAACGCCACGGGATCGCGTCCCGCCGCATGGGCGAGTTCATCGATCATCACCTCCACCACATGGGCGGTGTGGGTGTGGCCGACGGAGCGCCACCACAACGTGGGCACGCCGACCTTCACCGTGTGCAGGTCGACCCGGAAATCATTAATGGCGTAATTGGTATCGGAGGCCCCCTCCACCGATGTGCCGTCGACGCCTTCCTTGATGATGAAGGCCTCGAACGGGGTGCCAACGATGAAGGACTGGCCGACGATGCGCTGGTCCCAGCCGGCGATCTTGCCGTCCGCCGTCAGGCCGGCCCGCACCGAGTGGTAGAACATGGGCCGGTAATAGCCGCCCTTGATGTCGTCCTCGCGGGTCCAGACGAGATGCACAGGCGCGCGCCCGTCGATCGCCTTGAGGATGGTGGCGGCCTCCGCGACATAGTCCGCCGGCGGGTTGGCGCGGCGGCCGAAGGAGCCGCCGGCATAGAGCGACTCGATCTTCACCTGCTCCGGCTTGAGGCCGAAAATGCCGGCGGTCACCGCCTGCTCGATGGTCTGGAACTGCGAGCCGGTCCAGATGGTGACGCCCTCGCCGGTCTTCTCGATCACGCAGTTCAGCGGCTCCATCGGCACATGCGCGAGATAAGGGAAGCTGAACTCGGCCTCGATGATTTTCGCCGCCCGTTCCAGCCCCTTGGCCGCGTCGCCCCGACGGGCGGCGGGGAGGCCCGGCGTCTTCGCCAGCTTGGCGTATTCCTCGAACAGCGCGGCAGAGCCGCGGGTCTCGGCCTTGGTCTCGTCCCAGACGAGGCCGGCAAGCGCGTCGCGGCCCTGGATCGCCGCCCAGGTATTGGTCGCGAGCACCGCGACGCCGGACGGCACCGCCACCACCTCGACCACACCAGGCACTTTCTTCGCGGCGGTGGCGTCGAAGCTTTTCACCGTCGCGCCGAAGCGATCCGGCCGGCGGACCACGGCGGTGAGCATGCCCGGCCGGCGCATGTCCAGCGCATAGGTGGCGGTGCCGTCGGTTTTGGTGGCGGAATCGAGCCGCGGCAGCTTCGTGCCGATCAGCGTGAAATCCTTGGGGTCCTTCAGCTTCACCTCGGCCGGCACGGGCAGCCGGGCAGCGGCTTCCGCGAAGTCGCCGAAGCTGCCGGAATGCGTGCCGCTTTTTAGCACGCCCTTCTCGACCGTGATGCTGTCGGCCGGCACACCCCACTGCCGGGCCGCCGCCTCGACCAGCATCGCACGGGCCGCCGCGCCGGCGCGGCGCAGCTGGTCCCAGCTATTGGCGATGGAGGTGGAGCCGCCCGTGCCCTGGACCGGGCCGAAAGCGAGGTTGTTGTAGAGTTTGGCATCGGCCGGGGCGAAGGCGGTCCGCATCTGGCCCCAGTCGGCGTCGAGTTCTTCCGCCACGATGGTCGGCAGGCCGGTGGTGACGCCCTGCCCCATGTCGACATGCTTGATGAGGACGGTCACCGTATTGTCGGGCGCGATGCGCACAAAGGCATTGGGCATCGGCGGCGCGGGCGGGGCGGCAGCGGCTTCCTCCGCCTGCGCGAGGCGCGGGGAGAGATGCACGCCGATGACGAGCGCGCCGCCGGCGGCGGCGAGCCCCTTGAGGAAGCCGCGACGCGTGGCCGCCGCCGGGGCGCCCATGCCCGCGAGCATCTGCCGGTACTGGTCGGGTGTCAGGAGGTGCATGGCGATCACCCGAGGTTGGAGGCGGCTTCGTGGATGGCGGCACGGATGCGCTGATACGTGGCGCAGCGGCAGACATTGCCGTCCATGGCCGCGTCGATATCGGCGTCGCTCGGGGCACGGTTCTCGCTCAGCAGGCCGACGGCCGACATGATCTGCCCCGACTGGCAATAGCCGCACTGCACCACGTCCAGCTTGCGCCAGGCGTCGACCACTGCGGCGCCCACCTTGCCGGTGGCGGCGACGCCCTCGATGGTGGTGACGCTCTTGCCCTCGACATCGGATAGGAAGGTCTGGCAGGAGCGCACCGGCGCCCCGTCCACATGCACGGTGCAAGCGCCACACAGGGCGGCGCCGCAGCCGAACTTGGTGCCGGTCAGCCCGGCCAAGTCGCGGATCGCCCAGAGCAGCGGCATAGCGCCGTCAGCGTCCAGCGTCTGCTCGCGACCATTGAGTGTGAATTTCATCAGAACGCCCTCTCCTTCCCGGGGATGAGGACGCGCAACGGCACCCTGTCCACCGCAACAGCAACGGCTGGACGGGGTGTCTGCGCTCCCGGCGGGAGGCTAGCGCTTCATGATGAGCGTCATCTAATCACCCTTACGTGAAGGCAGGGTCGCTCAGGCCACCGAGCCCCGGCGCACCGCCAGCAATTCGCGCACGAAATCGGCGAGATCGGCGATGTCGGCGACGATACGGTCGTCGCCGCGGCTGGCGGAGGCGTGGAAGATGCCGTCGAGCATCAGCCCAATCCGCCGGGCGGTGCGGCCGATGTCGACCGGGGCAAAGGCGCCGCTCGCGACCCCGCGCGCCAGCGCGCCCTCCAGCAGCTGCTGCTCGCGACCGTAGAAGCCGGCAATCAGCGCGTCGAGTTCCGCGTCGCGCAGGCCGGAAGAGGCATAGTCGCTCATCAGCTTGACCATCAGGGCGAGGGTCGGCGCCAGCTCCATATGGATGTCGAGCCAGGCGAGGATTTCCGCCAGTGGTTCCGCCCCGGCAGCGCGCCGCTCCTCATAGCCGGCCACGAGCTGCTCGATGGCGTGCCCAAGCGCGCGGCGCACCAGATCGTCCTTGTTCTCGAAATAGTGGTAGAGCAGCCCGACATTGATGTCGCAGACCAGCGCGATGTCGCGCACCGTGACGACGGAGAAATGGCGCGACGCGAACAGCCGCAACGCTTCTTCCAGGATCAGCACCCGCCGCTCGGCGGGCTGAAGGCGCTTGCGCGCGGTGCGTGCGGTCATGCGTTTCCTCCGTATTTGTACGGAATTTTCTGCCTTGCTCATATGCTAAGCGTGCCCATTTGTTGGGCTTGCACGTCATATTAAGTCACCGTTTAATAGCCCGGTCCAGCCATTTCAGCGACCGGAGCCACCCCTCATGAAGCGCATAATCAGGGCTGCAGCCGTCTTCGCCAGCCTCGCCGCCGCAGCTCTTGCGGGGGCGCCTGCGGCGCATGCCGCCCCGAAGAAGAGTTTCAAGGTCGCCTACACCGTCTATATCGGCTTCATGCCCTTCGCCTACATGAAGTCTTCCGGCATCATGAAGAAATGGGCCGACAAATACGGCATCGATGTCGAGATCATCCAGGCCAACGACTATGTAGGTTCGATCAACCAGTTCATCGCCGGCGAGATCGATGCGGTGGGCGTGGCCTCGATGGACGGCCTCACCATGCCGGCAGCCGGCGGCGTCGACACCTCTATCCTGCTGATCACCGACTATTCCAACGGCAACGACATCGTACTGTCCAAGACCGCGAAGAACGTGAAGGAACTCGCCGGGCAGGACGTGTACCTGCTGCAGTACAGCGTCTCGCACTATCTGCTCAATCGCGGCCTTCAGCTCGCCGGCATCGACGACCCCACCGCCACCAAGACGGTGAACATCTCGGATTCGGAAATCTCCGCCGCCTTCATCTCGCAAGCCGACATGAAGCACGCCGTGTCGTGGAAGCCGCTCACCGAGGACATGCTTAAGGTCTCCGGCACCACCAACCTGTTCGACTCATCCAAGATCCCCGGCGAGATCATGGACGTGTTCATCGGCAACACCGCCACGCTCAAGGATAATCCGGACTTCGCCAAGGCCGTGGTCGGCGCCTGGTACGAGGCGCTCGGCATCCTCAAGGCCGGCGGCGCGGCGGGCGAGGAAATGCGCGCGGTGATGACCAGCGCCATGGGCACGGATGCCGGCGGCCTGCAGGCCCAGCTCGACACCACCCATTTCTTCTACACCCCCCAGGAGGCCGCCAGCTTCCTGCTCTCGCCGGACAACGCCAAGATCTGGAACAACATCCGCACCTTCTGCTTCCAGCAGGGCCTGTTCGGCCAGGGCGCCACCAGCGTCGATTCCATCGGCATCGAAGTCGCCGACGGCACCGTGCTGGGCGACAAGGCCAACATCAAGATGCGGGTCAATGCCAGCTTCACCAAGGACGCGGCCGACGGGAAGCTGTGAGCGGCAGGTTTCTGCGCCCGTTCCCGGCGACGCCTGAGAGACCGCTCAACAGCACCGTCGTCCTGAGGCGTAAGCATGGCGCGCCCCGAAGGATGGGCTCCCCAAGCGCCACCCAACCATCCTTCGAGGCCCCGCCCTGCGGACGGGCGCCTCAGGATGACGGTCATCACGGGCGCGGATCAGCCTCTGGATGACGATCGCAACCGAAAGGCCCCGCATGCGCCGCATCATCAACTACGCCCCCCGGCCCGGCGTCCGGCTCATCCTCGCCATCCTGCCCTTCGTCGTGGTGCTGGCGATCTACATGCTGGGCTCGAATGCCCGCCTCGCGGTGGAGCCGGCCGACAAGCTGATGCCGAGCTTCGCCAGCTTCTGGAACACCATGCTGCGCATGGCCACCACGGTGGACAAGGCGACGAGCCAGTATCTGCTCTGGTGGGACACCTGGCTCAGCCTGCAGCGCCTGTTCCTCGGCCTCGGCATTTCCGCCCTGCTCGGCCTTGTGCTCGGCATCATCGTCGGCTTCGTGCCCTATCTGCGCGCCACCTTCGAGCCGTTCTTCGCCGCCTTCTCGCTTATCCCGCCGCTGGCGGTGCTGCCCATCCTGTTCATCCTGTTCGGCCTCGGCGAAGCCTCGAAGATCGTGCTGATCGTGTTCGGCATCGCTCCCTTCATCATCCGCGACGTGATGCTGCGGGTCTCCGCCCTGCCGACGGAACAGATCATCAAGGCGCAGACGCTCGGCGCCTCGACCTGGCAGATGATCTCCGGCGTGGTGCTGCCGCAGGTGATGCCGCGCCTCATCGACTCGGTGCGGCTCTCCCTCGGCGCCGCCTGGCTGTTCGTCATCGCGGCGGAAGCCATCACCTCCGAGGGCGGCCTCGGCTACCGCATCTTCCTGGTGCGGCGCTACCTCGCCATGGATGTGATCCTTCCCTACGTCATCTGGATCACCCTTCTCGCCTTCCTCATGGATTACGCGCTGCGCCGCCTCGCCGTCGCCGCCTATCCCTGGGACCAGATAAAGGCGGCCTGAATGACCACCATCACCTTCGAGAATGTCTGGAAGGAATATGACGAGCGGGTCGTGCTCGAACAGGTCAACCTGTCGCTCGACGACCATGAGTTCCTCGTCATCATCGGCCCGTCCGGCGTCGGCAAGACCACGCTGCTGCGCATGCTGCTCTCGCAGGAACAGCCAACGCGCGGGCGCATCCTGATCGATGGCGAACCCATCGCCAGCGAGCCGACCGCCGATCGCGGCGTGGTGTTCCAGCGCTATTCCGTGTTCCCGCACCGCACCGTGCTGGGCAATGTGATGATGGGCCCGCAATGGGCCGGCGCGCCCTTCCTCGGCCGCTTTTTCGGCGCCCGCCGCAAGGCCCTGGAAGACAAGGCGATGGCGCTGCTCACCCGAGTCGGGCTCGGCGAGCACGCGCACAAATACCCCGCCCAGCTGTCCGGCGGCATGCAGCAGCGCCTCGCCCTGGCGCAGGCGCTGATCATGAAGCCGAAGGTGCTGTTGCTCGACGAGCCCTTCGGGGCGCTCGACCCCGGCACCCGCAAATCCATGCACGAGTTGGTGGGCGAACTCTGGGAAGAGAACCGCATGACCATCGTCATGGTCACGCATGATCTGCCCGAAGCCTTCCTGCTCGGCACCCGCGTCATCGCCGTCGACAAGCGGCGCAACGACCCGCAGGCGCCGGAGCGCTTCGGCGCCAGCATCGTCTCCGATTTCGAAGCCAAGTGCCGCAGCGTGCGCGAATCCCGCCTGTTCGAGGCGGAGCGCGCCCGTGTGCGCCTCGCCCTGCTCGCCGCCGCGTCCGCCACCGGGGACGACCCGGCCGTTCCGGCATTCGAGACTGCTTTAGTGAAGGACTGACACAATGGCCGACAAGCGCTTCCACCTCGCCTGGTTCATGAACTTCACGCCCGACGAATGGCGCGAACCTTTCGGCCAGGGCGGCAACCCGTGGGACGGCCGTTTCTACATCGAGATGGCCCAGGCGATGGAGCGCGCCTGCTTCGATCTGATCATGATCGAGGACAAGCTGATGGTGCCGGAGACCTATGGCGGCTCGCGCGACCTGTCGCTCAAGCACGCCATGATGGTGCCGAAGGCCGACCCCGCTCCGCTGGCGGTGGCCATGGGCATGGCGACGCAGCATCTCGGCGTCGTCGCCACCATGTCGACCATGGCCTACCCGCCCTTCATGCTGGCGCGGCTGTCCTCCACCATCGACAGCCTCACCAAGGGCCGCTTCGGCTGGAACGTCGTCACCTCGGCCGAGGACCTGATGGCGAAGAATTTCGGCATGGACAAGCTGCCTCCGCGCGAGGACCGCTACGCCATGGCTGAGGAGTACATGGAAGTCTGCGACAAGCTGTTCAACAGCTGGGAGCCGGACGCCGTGGTGCTGGACCGCAAGAACGGCATCTATGCCGATGGCTCCAAGGTCCACACCATCGACCACAAGGGCAAGTATTACCAGGTGCGCGGCCCGCTCAACACCGTGCCCTCACCGCAGCGCCGCCCGGTCTATCTGCAGGCCGGCGCCTCCCCGCGCGGGCGCGATTTCGCCGCCCGCTATGCCGACGCCATCGTCTCGGTGGCCAATGGCGTCGAGGGCATGAAGGCGTTCCGCGCCGACATCCGCGCCCGCGCCGAAGTCATCGGCCGCAACCCGGACGACATCAAGGTGTTCTTCTGCATCTGCCCCAGCCTCGGCGAGACCGAAGCGGAGGCGCGCGCCCGCTATGAGAACGTCACCATGTCGGACAATTTCGTCACCGACGTGCTGATCTCCATCTCCGCCATCACCGAGATCGACTTCTCCAAATACGATCTCGACAAGCCGCTGCCGGAAAAGCTCGTCACCAACGGCGAATCCGGCACGCTCGACAAGTTCCAGCAATGGGGCTCGGGCAAGACGCTGCGCGAGCTCGCCGCCTCGGGCGGCGGCGGCCTCGTCTCCTCCATGGAGCTGATCGGCACCCCGGCGCAGGTCGCCGACAAGATGGGCGAGGCGATGGCGGAAGTGGGCGGCGACGGCTTCCTCATCACCACCCCGGTACTGCGCGTCTCCCGCCGCTACATCACCGAAATCTGCGACGGGCTGGTGCCGGAGCTGCAGGCCCGCGGCCTCGTGCGCACCGAATACAAGCACCAGCTGCTGCGCGACAATCTGCGCGAGTTCTGACCCGCGCGAACCATCGGGCGTGGATTCCCCACGCCCGCCGGCGCCGGCGTTGAACCGGCAGGAAGGAGAAGGGCATGTCCCCCCCGTGCTCGCCGCTCGACGGCGCTCCCGATAACGGCCCGCCGCCGGTGACCCGGCAGGGCTTTCGCAACGCCATGGCCCGCCTCGGCGCGGCGGTGAACATCGTCACGACAGATGGACCCGGTGGCCGACACGGTTTCACCGCTTCGGCGGTGTGCTCGGTCACCGACAGCCCGCCGACCCTGCTGGTGTGCCTCAACAAGGGCTCCTCCGCCGCCGCTCCCGTCCATGCCAATGGCGTGGTCTGCATCAACACGCTGGCCGCCGGGCACGAGCCGCTGTCCAACCTCTTCGGCGGCCGCACCCCCCCGGAGGAGCGCTTCGCCAGCGGCAGCTGGCGGCCGGCCGTCACCGGCGCGCCGATGCTGGACGGCGCGGTCGTCGCCTTCGACTGCCGCATCGTCCGCACGGTCGAGGTCGGCACCCATGACGTGCTGTTCTGCGAGGTGGTCGGCGTCGCCGAGGGTGGCTCGAATGAGAGCCTCATCTATTACAGCCGCCGCTACCACACGCTGTCCGGCCCCACCGACGACTGAAGCGGGCGCGGGCCCGCCCCTCAGCTGCCGCGATAGGTGGAATAGCTCCACGGCGTCACCACAAGCGGCACATGATAATGCCCCTCCGGCTCGGCGATACCGAAGCGGAGCGGCACCGTGTCGAGAAAGGCCGGGCCGGGCAGATCGAGCCCGCGCGCGGTGAAATAGGCGCCGACATGGAACACCAGCTCATAGCGCCCCGCCCGCAGCGGCGCGCCGGAGAGCAGTGGCGCGTCGGTGCGCCCGTCCGCATTGGTCACCGCCTCGGTGAGAAGCGCCCGCGCGCTCGCCCCCACCTCGTAGAGCTCCACCCGCACGCCCTGCGCTGGCCCGCCTCTATGGGTGTCGAGCACATGGGTGGAGAGCCGGCCATGCACTTTCGGCTGGCCGGGACCCGTCACCCGCTCCACCAGCCGCAGCGCGGTGATATGGCCGATCTCGACCAAGGCGGCGGCGAGTTCCTCGTCGCGCTTGTGCAAGAGCCGCGCCTCGAAGGCGTCGAGCAGCGCGTCGCGGGTCTGCCGTCGCACGCAGATGACGAAGGGAAAGCCGAAGCGGGCGCGATAGGCGCTGTTCAGCCGCTCGAAGCGGGCGAATTCGGCCTCCGACAGCCGGTCGAGCCCCAGCCCCGCCTGCTCCGACACCGAGGCGGGGGCGATGTCGCCGGCCCGCGCGGCCTTGCCGGCGAGGTCGGGATGCGCCGCGACGAAGGCGACGCGCTCCGCCTCCGGCCGCGCCCGCACGGCCGCCATCAGCGCCTCGTGAAGTCCCGACACGGTGGCGAAGGGCGCATGGGCGAAAGCGGCCTCCGCCACCCAGGGCGCGTGCTCGAAAATGCCGTCCAGCGCGGCGATGAAGCCGTCGCGGTCGAGCGTGTTCAGCGTGTCGAGGGAGACGGGATGCGTCACGGTTGCTCCTCACCATGCGCCGGCCGGAACGGATCGCCCGGCCGGTCGCGGTCATAGACGGGACGGCCGGCGACATAGGTGGCGCGCACGGCCCGGTCGTCGCCCAGCGTCATCAGGAGAAACAGCAATTCCTCCATCGAGGCGCAATAGCCGGCGCGGAACGCCATGAACGGGGTGGCCTTCGGGTCGAGCACGCAGATATCGGCCTCCATCCCCGGCGCCAGCCGGCCGATCCGGTCGTCCAACCCCAGAGCCCGCGCCCCGCCCAGCGTCGCGAGATAGAAGCCCTGCACCGCGTCGAGCTTGTGGCCGACCATGGCCGCGACCTTATAGGCCTCGTTCAGCGTCTGCAGCTGCGACAGCGACGTGCCCCCGCCGACATCGGTACCGAGCGCCACCTTCACCGGCCGGCGCGGGTCCACCGCCTCGAACAGGCGGAACAGGCCACTGCCAAGAAACAGGTTTGAGGTCGGGCAATGCGCCAGCGCCGCCCCCGCCTGGTGGCAGGTGCAGAAATCGCCCTCATGCAGATGGATGCCATGGCCGAACATGGAGCGCGGCCCGACCAGCCCGGCATGCGCATAGACATCGAGATAGGAAGCGCGTGCGGGGAAGAGTTCGCGCACCCATTCGATCTCGGCCAGGTTCTCACACAGATGCGTCTGCAGGAAGAGCCCGTCACGGGTCTTCAGCAGCGCCCCGGCGGCATCGAGCTGGGCGTCGGTCGAGGTCGGGGCGAAGCGCGGGGTGACGCAATAGAGGGCGCGCCCCCGCCCGTGCCAGCGCTCGATCAAGGCGAGGCTCTCATCATAGCCACGCTGGGCCGTGTCGAGCAGGCCGGCGGGCGCGTGGCGGTCCATCAGCACTTTGCCGGCTATCATCCGCGCGTCGAATCGTGCTGCCTCGGTGAAGAAAGCGTCGACCGATTGCGGATGCACGGTGCAATACACCATCGCCGTGGTGGTACCGGCACGCAGCAATTCGCGCAGGAACAGATGCGCCACCCGCCCGGCATGGCCGGAATCGGAGAAGCTCATCTCGGCGGGGAAAGTGTAGGTCTCCAGCCATTCCAGCAATTGCGTGCCGAAGGCGCCGATCACCTGCATCTGCGGGTAATGCACATGCGCGTCGATGAAACCGGGCACGAGGAGATGGCCGGGATAATGCTCCACCGCCACGCCCTCGGGCAGCGTGTCGCTGAGCTCCGCATAGGGGCCGAAGGCGGTGATCCGCCCATCCTCGATGACGATGAGCGCGTCGTCATGGGTGATGAGGCAGCCGCGCGAGGGCTGCTCGAATGGATTGCCCGCCAGCGTCGCCGCCGGCCCGCGCAGCACCCGCGATTGAAGGCTCCCACTCATGACGCCACCTCTTCCGCCGCCTGGGCGGGCAGCAGCGCGTAGAGTTCATCCGCCACGAAGGGCGTGGCGCGCAACCGCACGCCAGTGGCGTCGAAGATCGCATTGGCGAGCGCCGCCGCCACCGGATTGAACGGGCTCTCGCTCATCGATTTCGCTCCCAGCGGGCCGATGGCGTCAAACGTCTCGGCGAAGAACACCAGCGTGCGCGGCACATCGGCGAAGGCGGGGATATGATAGCCGCGAAAACTCGCATTGGTCACCGCGCCCGCCTCGTCCATCCTCAGCCGCTCATAGAGCGCGGCGCCGATCGCCTGAGCGACGCCGCCCTCCACCTGCCCCCGGCACTGCATCGGGTTGACCACCGTTCCGGCATCCGCCGCATGGACGGAGCGCAGGATGCGGATTTCGCCGCTGCGTCCATGCACCGCAACCTCGAAGCCCTGCACATTGAACGCCACCGAGCGCGGGCTGCCCGCCGCGTCGCCCACCGCCTCCAGTGGCGCCAGCGCGGCAAGGGCGATCCGCCTCTCCCCCGCCACCACCGCCTCACCGTCGATCCGGCAGGTCTCGGCCGGCACGCCGAGCCGTGCCGCCGCCGCCGCGCGGATCGCCACCGCCAGCCTTTCCGCCGCCGCCTGCGTCGCGCTTCCGGCCACCACCGTGCCGGTCGAGCCATAGGCGCCGGTGTCGTGATCGACATGGGCGGTGTCGGACTGGCGCACGCTTATCTGTTCCGGCCGCGCGCCGAGCAGCGTGGCGGCGATCTGCACATGCACGGTGGTGGTGCCGTTGCCGAATTCCGCCGTGCCGGTGCGCAGCTCATAGGTGCCGTCGGGCGTCAACGTCAGCCGCGTCTGGGCGACATGGCCGCGCGGGGGAATGGTGTCGATCATCGCCGCCGCGACGCCGCGCCCCAATAGCCACTCCGCCCCCAGCCGCGCCGGCGAGGGCTTGGCCAGTTCCGCCTCTACCCGGTCGAGGCATTGGTCGAGGCCGTAGCTGCCCATCTCGACATCGTGGTGCGGCTCGCCAGAAGAGACCATGGCGTCGCCCGGCCGCACCATGTTCAGCCGGCGCAGCGCGACGGGGTCCAGGCCGAGCTTATGCGCCAGCTCGTCCATGGCCGATTCCACCGCGAAGATGGTCTGGCTCAGCCCATAGCCGCGAAAGGCGCCACTCGGCAGGGAATGGGTGTAGACCGACCAGCCCTCCACCCGCTTGTTCGGACAATTATACAGCGCGACGCTCTCACCCGAGCCGTGGAACAGCACGCCCGCCGCATGGTTGCCATAGGCGCCGGTGTTCAGCAGCATGCGCATGGAAAAGCCGGTGAGCCGCCCGTCCCGCGTCGCACCGAGCCTCACCGTCACCTTCATCGGGTGGCGGCTGGTGGAGGCGGCGAACTGCTCGGCGCGGGTATATTCCAGCTTCACCGGCCGCCCGGTCTTCAGCACGGCGAGCGCCACGATGTCCTCGGTGAGCATTTCTTGCTTGCCGCCGAAACCGCCGCCCACCCGCGCGGCGAAGACGCGCACGCCTTCGCGCGGCAGGTCGTACAGCGCCGCCAGCGCGTCGCGGGTGAGGAAGGGCGTCTGGGTGGAGCTGCGGATCACCAGCCGGCCCTCGCTGTCGCGCCAGCCGATGCAGCCATGGGTTTCCAGATGCGCGTGCTGGACGCGCTGGCTCTCATAGGTCGCCTCATGGATCACATCGGCCAGCGCAAAGCCGGCGGCGATGTCCCCGACCTCCCCCGCCAGCGCGGCGACGATGTTGCGGGAAGCGTCGGCGATGCGGCTGTCCGGCCCCTTGTCCCCATGCACCAGCGGCGCGCCGGGGCGCATCGCCTCCTCCGGGTCGAACACCGCCGGCAACGGCTCGTAATCCACGCGCAGCGCCGCGCAGCCGGCCTCCGCCGCCTGTTCGCTCACCGCCACCACAGCCGCCACACGCTGGCCGATATGGCGCACCACATCGTCGAGCACGCGGGTGTCGTCGGCATCGTCGGTGGCGTGGTGGTGCCGGGCGGAGGAGAACAGGCGGGAAGGCGCGTCCTCATGCGTCAGCACGGCCACTACCCCCGGCAGTGCGAGCGCCGCCGCCGTGTCGATGGCGCGGATGCGGGCATGCGGATGCGGCGAGCGCAGCAGCTTCATGTGCAGCAGCCCCGCCAGTTCGCCCTCCGGCGCCACATCCATGGTGTAGCGCGCGGCGCCGGTGACGATGGCCGGCCCGGCCGGCGCGGCGACGGAGCAGCCCACGCGGCCCTGCCGCGCGTCGGCCTCCACTGTCGCGATCCCGGCCACCGCATCGGCGATGGCGGCATAGCCGGTGCAGCGGCACAGATTGCCCTTCAGCGCATCCGGCAGGTCCGCCCTCTGGCCTTGGTCGAGTGCGGCCGATGTCATCACCATGCCGGCGGTGCAGAAGCCGCACTGGAAGCCCTGCGCCGCAAGGAACGCCTCCTGCATCGGGTGCAGGCCGTCACCTTCCGCCGTGTCCGCCAGCCCTTCGATGGTGGTGACGACCCGCCCCTCGGCACGGAAGGCCGGGGTGACGCAGCTATGCACCGGCCGCCCGTCGAGATGCACCGTGCAGGCGCCGCAATCGCCGGCATCGCAGCCCTTCTTTACGCCGAACCAGCCCATTTCGCGCAGCAGGGTGCGCAGGCACTGGCCCGGCCGGGCCTCGGTCTCGACGGCACGGCCATTGACGGTCAGCCTCACGCGCGCCCCTCGCCCGGTTCACTCAGTTCGTCGCGGATTTCCTGCGCGAGAAGATGCGTCATGTGGCGGCGCCAGTCGGGCCGCCCGTGCATGTCGTCATAATAGAGCGCCTGCGGGATCGCCGCCGCCAGCCGCGCAGCCAGCTCCGCCGCGCCCGGCAAGGCGGGAAAGGCGATTTCCACCGGCCGCCTTGTGGAGGCCGTCACCGTGAGCGCGAAGGCGCCGTCCGCCGCGCGTGTGCCGATCAGCAGCACGCCGGAGCGGCCGAGCGGGGTGAGCGAGGCGCGGCGGAAGGCGGCCCGACGGCGCAGCGCCCACGCCGGCAGTTCCACCGCGCGCAGCACCTCCCCCGGCACCAGCGCCACCTCGCGCGGGCCGCGCACGAGATCGACGATGCGTACCCGCCGCTCTGCCCCGTCCGGTCCCCACAGCACGCCTTCGCCTTCCAGCGCGACGGCGAGCGAGATCATCGGCCCGGCCGGTAGGCCAAGACAGATATTGCCGCCCACCGTCGCCATGTTCCAGATCTTGAACGAGGCGAGGAAGGAGCGGCAGCATTCGCGGATGAGGAAACCGGCCCGCCACTCCGCCGGCGGCTCGAATCCGGCGAGTTCGGCGATGGTGCAGGTCGCGGCAATGCTCAGCCCGCCCGTCCCGGCGCGGAAAGGCTCCCAACCGAAGCCGGAGAGATCGACCAGCCGCCGCACCGAAGGCTGCGGCTCGGAGAACAGCCAGGTGCCGCCGCCGAGCACCGCGTCGCCCGCACCGGCGGTCGGAAGCTCCGCCCGTGCACGCGGGCGCAGCACCTCGGAAACCGTGTTGAGGTCCATCGGCCGATCCCCGTCGCCGCCCTTCCCGCCCGCTCAGCCCCGACCGATGGTGCAGACGATCTGGCCGTGCGGCTCGTCGGTCGGGGTGAAGACCTGCCCGTCAAAGGCACGGCCGAAGGGCGAGAGGTCGATGGGGAGGTAATGCTTGTTCGGGCAGGCCATGGAGATGTCCGCCACCTCGGGCACGGCGGCGAGCACCGCTTCGCCCATCTGGTACAGCGTCGCCTGCACGCCGGGGCTGTAGGTGGTGGCGAACACCTTCAGCGCCGCGTCGAGCACCGCCGCATTGGCGGCTTCATAGCTCGCGGGCACACCGCTCCAGCGCCACTGCGCCTCCATCGCGGTGGCGAACAGGCGGTCGGCGGTCGGCTTCAGCGTCGTGGCCTCGTCGAACCAGTAATCCTCCCAGCCGGATTGCGTGGTCTTCAGGAAGGTGAAGCCTTCGACGCCAGAGGCGAGGTGGCTGCCCTCACGCGTCGCCTCCAGCCGGACGACGGGGCGGCCATTACCGTCGAGCGCGAAGGCGTGGTCATGCGCCGCGCCGTTCACGTCCAGCCGCCGCCATTTGGTCTCGTGGGCGGTGATGGAGACGCCGGCGACATGGGGGTAGCGATCGAGGAAATACTGCGCCAGCGCGCCGGCGAACACCTCATTCTCCGCCCCGACATGGTCGCGGGCGACGATGTTGATGATGTTCTTGATCGAATCGGTGGCGATCACCTGCCGGTTGTCGCCCTGCGTGTAGGCAGCGGCGAAGTCGCCGGTCAGCATCGCCTGCACGGACAGCTCGCGCACCGTGTGGCGGGCGCTGTCGCGCTCAACGCGCATGATGCGCACGCGGCCCTTGCCATAGCTGTTGGAAATAAGCGGCATCGGCACTGTCCCCCCGTGCGGATCGGTCGTTCGGAACGATCGGTTATGCGAAACCGGTGCCAGTCTGGCACCGCGCGGCGCGGTGCGAAAGAGACCCGGACCGGCCGGACCGAAACGCCGGCGGCGTGGGCATCGCGAAAGCGGGTGGCGCCGGCCCGCCGGGCGGGCGAAACTGCGCGCTCCTGCCCAAACCGAGTCCATCATGACTATTTTACCGCCGCCTGCCTCCTCGACTCCCGATCCTCTGCCGCGCCCCTTCCGCCTTGACGGGCGGGTCGCGCTGGTGACCGGGGCCGGGCGCGGGCTCGGCTTCGAAATGGCGAAGGCGCTCGCCGCCGCCGGCGCGCATGTCGTCATCAATGGCCGCCATGCCGGGCGGCTGGGGGCGGCGGCGGAGGCTCTGGCCGCAGCCACGGGACGGCCGGTCGGTGTTGCCCCGTTCGATATCGCCGACACCGCCGCCGGGCGCGCGGCCATCGCCGGCATCGCGGCGGAACACGGCCGACTCGACATATTGGTCAACAATGTCGGCGCCCGCGACCGCCGTCCGCTGAAAGACTTCACCGCCGGTGAAGCCACGGCGCTGATCGCCACCGATCTCATCGGCCCGATGCTGCTGGCGCGCGAGGCGGCCGAGCACATGGCGGCGCACCGCCACGGCCGGCTGATCACCGTCACCTCCATCGCCGCGCACATCGCCAACCGGCACGACCCGGTCTACACCGCCGCCAAGGCCGGGCTCTCCGGGCTGATGCGGGCGCTGGCGGTGGACTATGCCCGCGTCGGCATCACCAGCAACGCCATCGCGCCCGGCATGTTCGCGACAGAGACCAATGCCGGCCTGGTCGCCGACGCCGCCTTTTCCGCCTTCGTCGACACCCGCGTGCCTATCGGGCGCTGGGGCCATCCGCCGGAAATCGGCGCCGCCGCGGTGTTCCTGGCTTCGGACGAGGCCTCCTTCGTCAACGGCCATGTGCTCGTGGTCGATGGCGGACAGTCGGTCCGCATGTGAGCGCCACCCCGCCGCCTCACATCTTACCCGGGCGACGCGACATGCTGGGGGGCGTTAAGGATAGCGCCGCTCTTCCTCAGCCAATGATTTCACTTGTCTGCAAAGGGCTCTAGATAAACTCCCGACGACGGACACACGGCGGAGAGGAAACGATGAGCTTCAGCGATGAACTTCGGCAGGCGAACGCACAGGACTGGCAGGCCTGTGTCGAGCACCGTTTCGTCCGGGAGATCTTCGCCGGTACCGTTGCGCCCAATGTCATGCGCCGCTACCTCGCGCAGGACTATCAGTTCATCGACGGTTTCGTCGCTCTGCTTGGCATGGCCATCGCCACCGCCGACCGCTTCGACTCGCGCATCCGCTTCGCCCAGTTCGCGGCCATGATCACCAGCGACGAGAACACCTATTTCCAGCGCGCCTTCGTCGCGCTCGGCGTGCCGGAGGCGGAGCGGGCGCATCCTGTGCTCACCGCGCCCACCGCCGGCTTCCAGACCCTGATGAAGGATGCCGCCGCCAGCCGCGGCTACGCAAATTGCCTCGCCGTGCTCACCGTCGCCGAATGGCTCTATTTGAGCTGGGCCGACCGGGCGGGTGCAGCACTGCCGCCGGACTTCGTGCATGCGGAATGGATCACTCTGCACAATAATGAGGGCTTCCGTGGCTTCGTCACCTGGCTGCGCGGCGAACTCGACCGCGTCGGCGCGGTCATCGACGACGCCGGGCGGGCCGATGCCGCCGCCTTTTTCCGTCGCGCCGTGACGCTGGAGCGGGCTTTCTTCGATCACATCTATGAGTGATTCGAGTAAGTGTGCGCTGTGCCCCGGCCGCTCAGAGATTGTACTTGGCGGCAACCCTCATCAAGAAATTGTGGGTGCCGATCCGATTATTCTTAGCCACATTCCTTCATTGCTGACGTCACGCCGTGACGCTGCGGCAGTACAAGGGCACCCATTTAGTCTTGGTGGCGGGCGTGGCCGGCGCGGGCGAAAAACCTTTTTCGGCGCGCCACTTCGTTCGACTTGGTCAGAAGCCGCCGCAGCAAAGCCGTGTGTCAGTGGAAGCCTCCAAAACACAACGCTCGGCGTGGTATTTTTCATTTAGAGCCGAGAAAGCTGCCACATGAACGCCGCTTTGCTTGTCAATTGCTTATTGACGTTTGCCCGTTTGATGTTAAATCGATCTCAGTCTCAATGGAGAAAATAGATGTCTGAGCAGGAAAGCGTGTCGGCTGATTATCTCGGCCTCACTGCGGATGTCGTTGCGGCATTTGTCGGCAACAACTCGGTGCCCGCCGCCGAACTTCCCGATCTGATCGCCAAGGTCCACGGCGCCCTGCTTCGCCTCTCCGCTCCCGCTCCGGCTGTCGTCGAAGAGGTGCTGAAGCCTGCGGTGCCGGTGAAGAAGTCGGTGACGCCGGAATATATCATCTGCCTGGAAGACGGGCTGAAGTTCAAGTCGCTGAAGCGTCATCTGCGCACGAAGTACAACATGACGCCGGAAGAATACCGCGCCAAATGGGGCCTGCCCAACGACTATCCCATGGTCGCCCCCAGCTATGCCGAGGCGCGCTCCAATCTGGCCAAGAAGATGGGCCTCGGCCAGCAGCGCAAGAAGCCCGCGCCGGCCCCGGTGGCCAAGCCGCGCGGTCGCGCCAAGAAGGTAGCCTGAGACGCACCGTCAGCGGTCCGCTGGCGGTTTGCGCAAGGTTATAAGAGTGAATGAGAAAAGGCCGCGCGGGCAACCGCGCGGCCTTTTTCGCCTTGGCTCCTCGGCGCTGCCGCCCGCTGGCGATCGGCGACCTAATGGCCGGAGGCGGGCAGCGCGTCCTCATCGCCCAGCCAGCGGCCGAGAAACGCCTCCAGCCAGAGCCGGATCCGCGCATCATGCTGCAGCCGGTCGGTGAAATGCGCCCGGCGCGGGCGGGCGCCCGGCAGATCCAGCCGCTCGCCGCCCTGCACCGTCCAGCGGCACATCATGTGGTGCGTCACCTCAGGGTGAAACTGGATGCCGAAGGCGCGCGGGCCGTAGCGGAAGGCCTGGTTGGGAAAGGTCGGGCCCTTCGCCAGCAGCTCCGCCCCGCTGGGAAGTTCAAAACCCTCGCTGTGCCAGTGATAGACATGGTCGGGCCAGGCCGGGCCGGGCAAGGTCGACATGGGCGGCGCGTGCAGCATCCGCGTTCCCGCCTCGGTGGCGCGGATCGGGTAATAGCCGATCTCGACCAGCCCGTCCGGGTGCGGGGCGACGCGCGCCCCGAGCTGGCGCGCCAGCATCTGCGCGCCGAGGCAGATGCCGAGATAGGGCTTGCCCTCGCGTAGCGGCACGCCGATCCAGTCGATCTCGGCCCGCACATAATCATGGCAGTCATTGGCGCTTTGCGGCCCGCCGAACACCACCGCCCCGGCATGACCGGCGAGCGTGGCGGGCAGTTCATCGCCGAGGCAGGGCCGCCTTATGTCGAGCCTGTGGCCGCGCTCGGCCAGAAGGCGCCCGACGCGGCCGGGCGAGGAATGCTCCTGATGGAGCACGATAAGGATGGGAAGCGGGGTTTCTGCGACAGCCATGATCTCGTGCGGCACGAACGGGACGGAGAGTGCTGAGAATCCCCGCAAGCAAGGATGACGCCACGATTCGCGCCGCGCCTCAACCCCGCCCTCGCCTACCTCGCCGCGAGTGCCGGCCTCAGCCCTCGAAGGCGTCGCGCACGCGCCTGCGGATGTTCACCCGATCGCGGGAGGTGACGTTGAGCAGTTCCGCCGCCCGCCACACCAGATTGTCCTCGAACTCGGTCAGCCCGCCATCGGCATAGGCGACTTCGAACATCATCTCCACCACCCGCCGGCGGCCTTCTTCGTCCATGGCGCGGTTCAGCACGCTGGTGAAGGCGTAGAGGTCCACCGCCTCGGCGTCGCGGGCGATGGCGGCCTCCAGCAGCTTTTCCGCGTCATCCTCGGAAAGGGTGAAGCGCGCCGCGAGCAGGCGGCGCAGCTTGTCCATCTCGTCGGCGCCGATCACGCCATCAATGGTGACGACATGCACCAGCAGCGCCGCCGCTGCCAGCCGGTAGTCATTCTCGGCAAAGGCGGAGGTCTCGCGACCGCCCCCGGCAATCTCGGCGATGAAATCGGTCAGCGAGCGCAGCATGAAGGGCGGCTCCTCCGCGGCGGGTCGGTCGGTACGGCGATGGGATGGGGCCCGAGGGTGGACCTGAAGCGTGGGTAACCCAATCACCGCAAGGGCGCAACGGCCGGTCTGCCGCGCGCGACCGAAGGCGCGACGCCGGTGCAGCCGCGCCACACCTCGCCGCCCCCCAGGCAAAAAAGCCCGGCGGGGTCGAGGAACCCGCCGGGTCGGAGTGTGGGATCGGGCGCCGCCGCCGTGGCGCGGCCCCTATTCGAGATAGTCGGCGTAGCGCGCGACGTGGTCGGCGAGGCCCAGCGCGTGGTTGCGCACCAGCACCTCGGCCGCGTCGGTGTCGCGCGCTTCCAGCGCCTGGATGATGGCGAGATGGTCCTGGATCGAGCGGTCGGCCCGGTTCTCCTCGCCGATGGTCTTGCGACGTATCATCCGCATATGGGTGAACAGGTTTTCCGCCAGATTGACCAGAATGCCGTTGCCGCCCATGGCGATGATCGTCTGGTGAAACTGGATGTTCACCTCCGAATATTCGTCCAGCTTGGCATGCGGGCCGCCGGCCTCGTCGAAGGAGGCGAACATCTGCCGCAGCCGGCCGATCTCCTCGTCGCTGGCATGGACCGTGATCAGCCGCGCGGCGAGGCTTTCGAGCGCCGCCCAGACCTGGATCATCTCGATGACTTCGCGGCGCGTCTTGCGCACCACATAGATGCCGCGCCGGGGCACGGAATGCACGAAGCCCTCGCGTTCCAGCTGAGCCATCGCCTCGCGCACCGGGGTGCGGCTGACCCCGAGGCTCTGCGCCAGCTGGCGCTCGTCGAGGCGCACCTCGCCGGCCTGGTCGTAGATGTTGAGCGAGACGATCACCTCCTTCAACGCGGTATAAGCGCGGTTCTTGAAGGTGGAGGTGTCTTCGAGCGGCGCCACGGAGAGCTTGGCCGCTCCTCCATTGACCCGGCGGATCGTGCTCTCGACGCTCATCATGAGGCTTCCATCCCCTGCCTGCGCCCGGGCGTCGGCCCTGGGCATCGGCGATGAAGCTCCGTATCGGCGTAGATCATTGGCGTTGCCTCCCGTCCCCCCGAAACGTCGGTTCGCGCTTCCATCCGCCGGCCACCTTCTGCTGCGTGGCTCGGGCGCCGGAATATCCCGCGACCGTTGATGGCCCGATTTCCCTCTCCGGGGGCGAGGGATTCGGCGGAAGAGCGATTGGCCCCGCCCTTCGCCTGGGCGCCCGAGGCGGATGACAATACGTCACCCTTCTCGCGGCTGAACCCGCCGCACGCTGCCGCGCGGCGGGTCCGTTGATTACCGGGCTCAGGCCGGCTGGGCGGAGTTGCCGCGCAGCTTGCTGAACGCCAGGCCGATCAGCGGCCACAGGCCGGCGACGAGGCCGAGACCCATGATCGAGGACACCAGGCCGTTTGACCAGAACACCGAGACGGCACCACCAGAGGACAGCAGGGCCTGGCGGAAGGCTTCCTCGGCACTGTCGCCGAGCACGATGGCCAGCACCAGCGGCGCCAGCGGGTAGTTCGTCTTCTTCAAGAGGTAGCCGAGGACACCGAACACCATCATCATGATCACGTCGAACACGTTGTTGTTCACCGTGTAGGCACCGATGGCGCAAATCACCAGGATCACCGGAGCGATGATCGAGAAGGGGATGCGCAGGATCGAGGCGAACAGCGGCACCGTGGTCAGCACGAGGATGAGGCCGACGATGTTGCCGAGATACATGGAGGCGATGAGGCCCCACACGAATTCGGCCTGCTCGACGAAGAGCATCGGGCCGGGCTGGAGACCCCAGATCAGCAGGCCGCCGAGCAGAACCGCGGCGGTCGGCGAACCGGGAACGCCCAGCGCCAGCATCGGCAGCATGGCGGCGGTACCGGCGGCGTGCGCGGCGGTCTCGGGGGCGATGACGCCTTCGATTTCACCGTTGCCGAAGTTCTTGCCGTTCTTCGACACGCGCTTGGCGATGCCATAGGCCATGAAGGAGGCCGGGGTGGCGCCCGCCGGGGTGATGCCCATCCAGCAGCCGATGATGCAGGAACGCAGCGAGGTCATCCAGAAGCGCGGCAGCGTCTTCCAGGTCTTCCACACCACCTTCGGGTCGATCTTCGCCGCCTTGCCGCGGAACTCCAGGCCTTCTTCCATCGTCAGCAGGATTTCGCCGATGCCGAACAGACCGATGACCGCGATGAGGAAGTCAAAGCCGTTGAGCAGTTCGGTGATGCCGAAGGTCAGGCGCAGCTGGCCGGTCACCATGTCGAGGCCGACCGCCGCGAGGGCGAAGCCGATCATCATGGAGACGATGGTCTTGGCGGGCGGTTCCTTGCTCATGCCGACGAAGGAGGCGAAGGCGAGGAAGTAGACCGCGAACTTCTCGGCCGGCCCGAACTGCAGCGCGAATTGTGCGACCAGCGGGGCGATCAGCGTGATCATGACGATCGCGAAGAACGCACCGACGAAGGAGGAGGTGAACGCCGCCGTCAGCGCCTCGCCGGCCCGCCCCGACCGCGCCATGGGATGGCCGTCGAACGTCGTTGCCACCGACCAGGGCTCGCCCGGGATGTTGAACAGCACGGAGGTGATGGCGCCGCCGAACAGCGCGCCCCAGTAGATGCAGGTCAGCAGGATAATCGCCGAGGTCGGCGACATGGAGAAGGTGAGCGGCAGCAGGATGGCGACGCCGTTGGCGCCGCCGAGGCCCGGCAGCACGCCGATGATGACGCCCAGCAGAATGCCGATGGCCATCAAAAGGATGTTGAACGGATCGGAGGCGATGCCGAAGCCGTGGTAGAGGAAGGTGAAATTCTCAGCAATCATGTTCATGGGCGCTATCCCCTTGGGTGGCCTTCTTGTCTGTCCGGATCAGAGACCGAGCATGGCCTCGATCGGCCCCTTCGGGAGGGGGATCATGAACCACCGTTCGAGCGTGATGTAGAAGAAGGCCGGGACGCCGAGGGCGACGGCCAGGGAGAGCGGCCAGCCATAATGGCCGAGCCAAACCATGAAGAGGACGATGAGCGCCACCGAGGGAAGGTAGATCCCGAGGAAGGGCACCAGCGCCACATAGATGCAGGCGGGAATGAGGACCTTCAGCACCTGCACGAGCTGCTGGTTCTCGGCGAAGAGCGCGTCGGGATCTTCGCGCAGGCCGGACACCATGTTGATGATGCTGCACACGCAGATGATGAGCCCGACATAGAAGGGGAAGAAGCCGGCCTGCGGGCCGTCGGAACCCCACCCGAAGCCGACGATCACGCTGCCGTAGAGAACGATGAGGCCGAAGACCAGGGTCAGCAGCGCCGTGCCGACTTCTACGGCGCGTTGCTTGGGCCCCGACTCGGCTCCGTGGTGAGACTGTTCCATCGAGATGTCTCCGAAAATCCGCGCAAAAGCCGGGCCGGCGGGACAAGGCCCGTCGACGGCACACTGGCGCCAGCCCGCTGAATGATTGTTGTTGTGTCCCGGCCGGGGTGCGGCCCGGCGGAGACGAGGAGCCGTCTCCGCTTTCCCGCCGCGCATGCCGCGATCCGGTCGAGGATCGCGCGGCCGGCCCGTGAGGATCGCTCTTAGGGATCGCCCTTAGGGGGTCGGCCGTGCTCGGGGCTACGCCGTCAGAAGGCGCATCAGTTGCCGGCGATGAAGCCAGCCGCCGTCATCAGGTCCTTATGCGTCTTCTCGGACTGGTCGAGCCACGCCTTGAACTCGTCGCCGGCCATGAAGGTCTGATTGAACGCGCCGTCCTTCATGAGCTGCTGCCACTCGGGGGTCTCGCGCACCTTCTTGAACAGATCGACGAAGTAGGCCACCTGCTCCTGGCTCACGCCCGGGGGCATGAAGATGCCGCGCAGCATGAGATATTCGACGTCGAGGCCGGCCGACTTGCAGGTCGGGACCGAGGACCAGGACAGATCGCCGAGGATCTTGTCGGTGTAGGGGAGCGTCTTGGAATCGAACACGCAGAGCGGGCGCAGCTTGTCGCCGCGCCACTGGGAGACGGCCTCGATCGGGTTGTTCACGCTCGAATTGATGTGGCCGCCGACCAGCTGCACCGCGACCTCGCCGCCGCCCTTATAGGGGATGTAGGTCATCTTCTTGCCGAGCGCCTTCTCGATGGCGACGGTGATGATCTGGTCTTCCTGCTTGGAGCCGGTGCCGCCCATCTTGAAGGTGCCGTCCGGCGCCGCCTTGATCGCGGCCTCGTATTCCTGCGCGGTCTTGTAGGGCTCCTGGGCGTTCACCCACAGCACGAATTCGTCGAGCGCCAGCATCGCAACCGGGGTCAGGTCCTTCCAGTTGAAGGGAATGCCGGTGGCGAGCGGGGTGGTGAACAGGTTGGAGAGCGTGATGACGATCTTGTGCGGATTGCCCTTGTTGCTCTTCACGTCGAGGAAGCCCTCGCCGCCGGCGCCGCCGGACTTGTTGATGACGACGAGCTGGGTCGACATCAGGTCGTGCTTGGCGATGATGCCCTGCAGCGTGCGGGCCATCTGGTCGGCGCCGCCGCCGGTGCCGGCGGGAACGATGAACTCCACCGGCTTGGTGGGCTCCCAGGCGGCTGCCGCGGGCAGCATGGACAGGGCCGTCATGCCAAGAGCGGTCACGGCACCGAGGCCGAGAGCGTGCAGATGTTTCATTTGGCGTTTCCTTCCCAAAGGGTTTTGGCGAACGGCCGACTCATTGATTGGTCGGCTCTTTGCTTGGACCCCGCCTCACGCCGTTTGGCGGGGCGAGATCTCGATAGCCGGGGACTTTGTTGTGTCTCTCCGCCGGTTATTCTGTGGAATAACTTGTACCAAGAATAAGCCGAAGCCAAGCGATAATTCTAAAGTTCAATGTTGCAACGCAAGGTCAACTGGTATTACGTATTACGATTATTATGTATTTGGCATGCCAAAACTGGCATACGGCATACTTTATAATGTGCGTGCGAATACGTTATTACTCAAACCATTGACCGAACAGCCTTTTTTATCAGCACCTAAGCACCATTCCGGCCCACTTCGCGTGAGTCATCCGGCGCCCGCCGCAAAGGTCGGCATCGCCCCATCGTCCTGATGACATGGCGCGCGAATACTTGGACAGCCGCCTTCCGCCCAATTTCGCCCCGAACTTGCCCACTTTCTCGCCATATTGTTGCGTTGCAACACGACTTCCGCACAGGCCGGAAGGAGGGCCACCACTGAATCGGCGCCTCCCCCGCTCCTGTGCCACGACCGCAACAGGCCACCCGCGCCGGTCGCGGCGCGGAATCGTTTTTGCTAGGAGTCGCGTGAAACGACTCCCCGCCCCCAGGGGCACGAGACGGACCGACCCACCTCCCGTCCCACCGCGGGACGCCATGGAGACACAGTCCATATGACAAGCCGCGTAATTCCGGTGGCGCCCTTCACCCTCACCGTCTTCGGGGCGACGGGCGACCTTGCGCGCCGCAAGCTGATTCCCGCCCTGTTTCATCGCGATCTCGACGGGCAGCTTCCCGACGACGCGACCATTATCGGCGTGTCGCGCCGCGCGCTCAGCGACGAGCAGTTCCGCGCCTTCGCCCGGCAGGCGCTAACCGACCACATTCCCGGCAGCGAACTGGAAGGGCCGGAGGTGGACCGCTTCCTCGCCCGCCTTTCCTATGTCGCCGCCGATGCCGACGCCGAGGGGGGCTGGTCGGAACTGGCCCAGCGCGTCGAGGCCTTCCCCGAGCATATCCCGGTCTATTATCTCGCGACCGCCCCGCATCTCTTCGGCCCGATCTGCGAGCGGCTGGGGAAATACGGTCTTGCCGAGAAGGGCCGCGTCGTCATCGAGAAGCCGATCGGCAAGGATCTGAAATCGGCCGTGGCGCTCAACCAGCAGGTCGGCCGCATCTTCCCGGAAGACCGCGTCTACCGCATCGACCACTATCTCGGAAAGGAGACGGTGCAGAACCTGATGGCGCTGCGCTTCGCCAACGCCCTGTTCGAGCCGCTGTGGAACAACGCCCATATCGACCATGTGCAGATCACGGTCGCCGAGGCGCTGGGTGTGGAGGAGCGCGCGGGCTATTACGACACCGCTGGCGCCATGCGCGACATGGTGCAGAACCATATCCTGCAGCTGCTCTGCCTCGTCGCCATGGAACCGCCCGCCTCGCTCGACGCCGACGCGGTGCGCGACGAGAAGCTCAAGGTTCTGCGCGCGCTCAAACCCATCGACGACCAGAACATGGCCGCCGTCACCGTGCGTGGCCAGTACCGCGCCGGCGCCTCGGCGGGCGGTGCGGTGCCCGGCTATCTCGACGAGCTCGGCTCGTCCACCAGCAGCACCGAGACCTTCGTCGCCGTGAAGGCGGAGGTGGAGAACTGGCGCTGGGCCGGCGTGCCGTTCTACCTGCGCACCGGCAAGCGCCTCGCCTCGCGCGTCTCGGAGATCGTGGTCGGCTTCAAGCCGGTGCCGCACTCGGTGTTCGACGCCAATGTCGGCCCCATCGAATCCAACCGCCTCGTTATCCGCCTGCAGCCGGATGAGGGCGTGAAGCTGTGGCTGATGATCAAGGACCCCGGCCCCGGCGGCATCCGCCTCACCCATGTGCCGCTCGACATGAGCTTCGCCAAGGCGTTCAAGGTCCGCAACCCGGACGCCTATGAGCGGCTGATCCTCGATGTAGTGCGCGGCAACCAGACCCTGTTCATGCGCCGCGACGAGGTCGAGGCGGCGTGGAAATGGGTCGATCCGATCCTGGAAGCCTGGCGCAACGCCAAGGAGCCGCCGCGCCCCTACACCGCCGGCACCTGGGGCCCCTCGGCCGCCATCGCCCTCATCGAGCGCGACGGCCGCACGTGGTTGGAAGACGGCGCCTGAGCGGCGCCTTGGGCTGGAAGACGGCGCCCGAGCGGCGCCAGCCATGACCACCGCGCCCCGCCGGGACACGTGGGCGCTCAACCAGACGTGCGGCGGCCGGCCTCCGGTCGTCGCACAACTGCCCTATACTGAGCGCAGGCGCCTCGGGCGCCGCGATCCGTAGAGGCGCCGGCCGCAGGCCGGCACGAGAGGGAGACTGCCGGGCATGCCGGAACTGCACGAGTTGAAGGACAGCGCCGAGGTGGCGCGCGCGGTCGCCGATTTCGCCAGCGCGGCGCTCGCCGCCCGCGTCGCCCGCAGCGGCATGGCCAGCCTCGCCGTCTCCGGCGGGCGCACGCCCACCCGCTTCTTCGAGGAACTCTCCACCCGCGACCTGCCCTGGGACAAGATCGCCGTCACCCTGGTCGATGAGCGCTGGGTGCGCGAGACTTCCGACCGCTCCAATGCAAGGTTGGTGCGCCAGCATCTCCTCCAGAACAAGGCGGCCGCCGCCAAGTTCGTGCCGCTCGCAAATGACGCGCCGACGCCGGAGGACGGCCTGTTCGCCGTCAACGAGGCGCTGGAAGATATCTCCTGGCCGCTCGCCTGCGCCATTCTCGGCATGGGCGACGACGGCCACACCGCCTCCTTCTTCCCCGGCGGCGACCATCTCAACGAGGCCATCGACCCCGACGCGCCGCTCGGCCTCATCCCCATGCGCGCGCCCGATGCCGGCGAGCCGCGCATCACCCTCACCTTGCCGGTGCTGCTCGCCGCCGACGCGCTCGCTCTGCATATCGAGGGCGAGGCGAAGAAGCCGGTGCTGGAAAAGGCGCTCGGCGACGGCCCGGCGACCGAGATGCCGATCCGCGCCGTGCTGCGGGCGAAGCCCGCGCTCGACATCTTCTGGTGCCCGTAAGCCCGGGCACACGTTCCGGCGGCCCGCCCGGGCCGCCGCCACCGAAGACCGGCCGGACCTGCCGGCCGCCGACGACCCTGAGGAGAGCCGCATGGCCACTGCCATTCCGTCCCATGTGAATGCCCGCATCGGCGAGGTCACCGCGCGCATCGCCACGCGCTCGCGCGACGCCCGTGCGCGCTATCTCGAACGGATCGCAGAGGCCGCCCAGCGCGGGCCGAGCCGGGCGAAGCTGGGCTGCGCCAACCAGGCGCACGGCTTCGCCGCCTGCGGCCCCTCGGACAAGGCCATGCTGCGCGAAGGCACCGGCGCCAATCTAGGCATCGTCACCGCCTATAACGACATGCTCTCCGCCCACCAGCCCTATGAGACCTATCCGGCGCTGATCCGCGCCGCCGCCCGCCGCGCCGGCGGCACGGCGCAGGTGGCGGGCGGCGTGCCCGCCATGTGCGACGGCGTCACCCAGGGCGAGGCCGGCATGGAATTGTCGCTGTTCTCGCGCGACGTGATCGCGCTCTCCACCGCCGTCGCTCTCTCGCATCAGACCTTCGACGCCGCCGTGTTCCTCGGCATCTGCGACAAGATCGTGCCCGGCCTCGTCATCGGCGCGCTGGCCTTCGGCCATCTGCCGGCGGTGTTCATTCCCGCCGGGCCGATGACGTCGGGCCTGCCCAATGACGAGAAGGCGAAGATCCGCCAGCTCTTCGCCGAAGGAAAGGTCGGGCGCGACGCGCTGATGGAGGCGGAAAGCCAGTCCTATCACGGGCCGGGCACCTGCACCTTCTACGGCACCGCCAACACCAACCAGATGATGATGGAGATCATGGGCCTGCATCTGCCCGGCGCCTCCTTCGTCAACCCGAACACGCCGCTGCGCGAGGCGCTGACCACGGCGGCGGCGGAGCGCGCCATGGCGATGACCGCGCTCGGCAATGATTATGTCCCGGTCGGCCGCATGCTGGACGAGAAGGCCTTCGTCAACGGCATTGTCGGCCTGCACGCCACCGGCGGTTCAACCAACCACACGCTGCACATCGTCGCCATGGCGGCGGCCGGCGGCATCACCCTCACCTGGGACGACTTCTCCGACCTCGCCGAGGTGACGCCGCTGCTCTGCCGCGTCTATCCCAACGGCAAGGCGGATGTGAACCATTTCCACGCCGCCGGCGGCATGGGCTTCGTCATCCGCGAACTGCTCGCCAACGGCAAGCTGCACGCGGATGTGGAAACCGTGTGGGGCGGTGGGCTCGGCGCCTATACGCAGGAGCCGGTGCTGCGCGAGGACGGCACGCTCGGCTGGCGCGAGGGCGCCGAGGCGAGCGGCGACACGGCCGTGCTGCGCGGGGCCGGGGAGCCCTTCCAGCCCACGGGCGGGCTCAAGCTGCTGTCCGGCGAGCTCGGCAAGGCGGTGATCAAGACTTCCGCCATCGCTGCCGAACGCCACATCATCGAAGCGCCGGCTCGGGTCTTCCACAGCCAGGAGGAACTTCAGGCCGCCTTCAAGGCCGGGTCGCTCACCGGCGACTTCATCGCCGTGGTTCGCTTCCAGGGACCGAAGGCCAATGGCATGCCGGAACTGCACAAGCTGATGCCGCCGCTCGGCGTGCTGCAGGATCGCGGGCACAAGGTGGCGCTCGTCACCGATGGGCGGCTTTCCGGCGCCTCTGGCAAGGTGCCGGCGGCGATCCATGTCACCCCGGAAGCCGCCGATGGTGGCGCCATCGCCCTGATCCGCGATGGCGACCTGATCCGCCTCGACGCGGTGGCCGGCACGCTCACCATGCTGGTGGAGCCGGAAACATGGGCGGAGCGCGCGCCGGCTCCGGCCAATCTCGCCCCCTCCCATGTCGGCGTCGGGCGCGAATTGTTCGCCGCCTTCCGGGCCTCGGTCGGCACGGCGGACACGGGGGCGAGCATCTTCGCGCTGTGAGGCGCCTCGATCGGGCATCAACGTCATCCTGAGGTGCCCGGCCAACGGCCGGGCCTCGAAGGATGGGTAGAAGGTGCGCGGAAATCATCCTTCGAGGCCGCCTTCGGCGGCGCCTCAGGATGACGTATGCCCCCGATTGAGGACGCGGGGCGTGGCTCAGTACAGCGGGCCGATCTTGCCCAGCGGCAGCACGCCGAGCACCACCTGCCCGTTGCGGAACACGAACGGGAAGGAACTCGCCTTCTGCCCGTCAACCGTGGTCGGCATCCCCGCCATCATCATCGCAGGCGCGAGATTGGCGAGGAAATCCGGCAGCAGCCCCGCCGCCGCCATCGCCGCGAACAAGGGCTGCGCCTTCACCACGGCGAGATCGATCCGCCCGTCCGGGCGACGCTGGGCATCGAGCCCCAGTTCACCGGAGGCGCTCAGCGCCCCGCCGCCGCCGGTGATGCGGGCCAGTTGCAGCTGCACACGGCCGCCGGCCTGCTGCCACAGCGCCAGCCGCTCGGCGGCGGGCATGGAACGGAAGGGCGGCACCTGCGTCACGCTCGCCTGCATTTCGCCATCGACCGACTTCGCCGCCTGCGCCGCCGCCTGGGCGGCAGCGACGCCGGCGGTGCGGGGCGTGGCGCTCAGCGCCATGCCGCTGGCGCCGGTAAAGCCGAGCGCGATGTCGAGCGTCCCGGCCGCCTCGCCGGGATGGTGGCGCACATGCAGCTCGGCATGGCGGGCGGAGAACACGGTCGTTCCGCCCTCGGCGAGCGAATAATCTTTGGCCGAGATGGAGACACGCTCGGCGCGGCCATCACGACCCACGCCGCTCACCTGCAGGAGCGACCAGCTGGCGGTGATCTCGCGCCCGGTGGTGCCCTGCGTCAGCACGGACGGCCCCTCGAACTCGGCGATGATGTGCTGGGGGTTCCACACCTGCGCCACCGCATGGGCGCGGGTCATGCGCGCGGTCCACGGCTCGGGGCCGGTGAAGGTGACGGTGGGCGCGTTGCAGATCAGCTCGAAGCGGAAGGGAAAGCCGCCGAATTCGCGGCTGGCGCAGGCCCAGTTCCGCCCTTCCGTCGCCTCGCGGGCGATCCAGGCGTCGATTTCCGCGTCCGCCCGGCCGGCGCCCCATTGCCAGAAGAAGGACCAGCCAATGCCCAGCAGCACCAGCGCGGCGAAGGGCAGCGCGATCAGCCACCGGCGGCGGGGGGCGGCCGGGGCGGGGCGGGCATCGGACGAGGTCATGGGCGGACTCCAGTGGCGGGCAGGCGCAGGCTCGAACGCCGATACGGCAGGCTTAAGGCGCGAGGACGCCGAGGGTTCCCCGACGCGGCCCGGTGTGGGTTTAGGTCATGCGCGGCGCTTGCGCCAGAACGCGGAGCCGGGCAAGCAGAAGTGGCAAGCGGCGGCGGCGCCGATTCCCCCCGCTCGCGTCCTTCGTCAGAGCCTCGCAGGTGCCCGCCATGCCCGCCGCCGGCCACGCCATCCATTCCCTCACCCCCGGCGAACCGCTCTGGGTCTTCGGCTATGGCTCACTGATGTGGAACCCGGGCTTCGCCTATGAGGAGCGCGTACCCGGCAAGCTCATCGGCGCGCATCGTTCCTTCTGCGTGAAATCGGTGCATTGGCGGGGAACGCCGGAAAAGCCCGGCCTGGTGCTCGGCCTCGACCGTGGCGGCGCCTGCGTCGGCATCGCCTTCCGCGTCGCGCCGGAACAGGCGGAGGCGACGCTCGCCTATCTGCGCGAGCGCGAGCAGGTCACGAACATTTATCGTGAAGCCGTGCGGCGCGTGTGGCTGAAGGACGGAAGCACCCGCGCCGTGCCGGCGGTGGTGTTTCTGGTCGATCGCGGGCACGCGCAATATGCCGGGCAGATCACGGCGGAGGAGCGGCTGCATCTCATCCGCCAGGGGCACGGCGTGGGCGGGCCAAATGCGGATTACGTCACCGCCACCGCCCGGCATCTGGCCGAGCTCGGCATTCGCGACGCGGAGATCAGCTGGCTGGTCGCCCGGCTCTAAAGCGTTTTCGAGCGAAGTGGATACCGGTTCGCGTCAAGAAAACGCGACAAAACAAAGAATTAGATCATTTCACTGTTTCCGTGAAACGGTGAAATGATCGAGGTCCGGTCGGGCCGGTCACATCGGCGCCAGCGTGCCGCTCTCGGCGTCGGGCAGCACGCGCAGATGGATTTCCTGCGCGCCGGTGGCCATGGCGGCGCTCCGGGCCTTCGCCCCGGCCGGCCCGGCCCACACCGGAATGCGGCGCGTGCCTTCCATCCGTACCGCTATGGCGACGGCGGCGGGATAGTCCGGCGCCTCCTCCGCGGCATAGACGGAATAGACCTGACGGCGGCCATCAGTGCCGCGCCAGAGGCGGAAGCGACGCGCCAGCAAACCGCTGGCGCTGAGCGGGCCGGCGTCCTCAAGCGAATCAAAGCGGGTGGTGTCGCGTGTCATCATGGGAACAAATCTAGAACATCTGTTTGCGGCGTCAACACTGTCTGTGGAGGAATCCGCGAAGATGCTGAAGGTTCCCTTGACAAGCCGCGTTAAGGGGCTGGTAACCGCCCCGTTTCACGCATTTGCGATGTCACCGCAGGCCAGGCGCGCACCCCGAGCGAGGCGGCGAGGAACTTCACATATTCCACCGCCAGCAGCCGCAGGCCGGCTAAGGTCGGCCCGCTGTTCTCCTCCACGCGGCGGGGCACGACGGGATAGGGCACCAGCGTGATGCCGGGCGTGGTGCGGCGCAGTTCCACCAGCGCGCGCGGCATGTGCCAGGCCGAGGTGACCACCAGCAGTGAGCGGAAATGCTGCGCCTTGGCCCATTCGCCGGCCTCGATGGCGTTGCCCTGCGTGTTCAGCGCCGAGCGGCCGAGTTCGACGCAGCATTCCAGCGCCTCGCGCGTCGCCGGCACGGTGCGCACGATCTCATTGAGCGTGGTGTCGGGATGCACGCCGGTGATGAGCAGGCGCTTGCCCCGCCCTTCCAGCAGCAGATTGGTGGCTTCCGCGATGCGCTCGGACCCGCCGGTCAGCACGACGATGCCGTCCGCCGCCCGCCCCGCCTGCGCCTCGCGGCCCTCGATCCCGGCGACGAAGACAGCGAAGCCGATGAGCAAGGCGAGGAGCGCCGCCAGCGGCACGGCCGCGAGGATCCACAGCCACGGCCAGCGGCGGGAGCGGCCGGGCATGGGCGCGCGAGCGGGATCGGAAGGGGAGAGCATGGACACGGCGCGCCCTAGCTGATGCCGCGCAGCGTGCGGTAGACGGTCAGCCGCGAGGTCAGCGTCGTCACCAGCGCCACCAGCACCGCCACGCCGACTATGCCGCCATAGCCGCGCGCGTCGATGGTCATCGCGCCGACAAAGGTGTCGATCTGCTGGTCGACGCGCAGCCAGGCCGGCACGGTGGAGCCGAGGAAGAACAGCGCCACCGCCGCGCCACCGCCGACCGCCGCGCCCTTGAGGCCGACGGTGAGGAAATGGCGCTGGAATTCCGACACGATGAAAGTGTCACGCGCCCCGACGAAATGCAGCACCTCCACCACGAAGCGCGCCGCCTCCACCGCCGCGCGGGTGGCCACCGTCACGCACAGCACGGTGGCGGTGGCAACCAGCGCCAGCACGGCGAGGCCGATGGTCATCGCGGTACGCGTGGTGGCGGCGAGCCGCTCGGCCCAGAGCCGGTGATCGTCGAGGCTGGCGGAAGGCACCTGCCGCGTCAGCGCCTCGCGCAAGGCGGGCAGGGTCTGCGCATCCGCGGAGGCGGCCAGCGTCACCGTGACCAGCCGCGGCACCGGCAGATTGGCGAGGTCGAGCCCGGCGCCGAGCCAGGGCTCCAGCAGACGGGCGGTGGCGGCGGGGTCGAGCGCCTTCGCCTCGGCGATTCCCGGCGTCGCCTTGGCGAGTTCCACCGCCTTGGCCAGTGCGGCGTCGAGATCGAGCCCGTCGCCCGGCTTGATCTCGATCGTCGCCTCGCGGGCAATGTCGGCGGTCCATTCCGCCGCGACATTGCTCACCGCCGAGACGGCGCCGATGGTGATGCCGGCGAGAAAGGTCATGATGGCGATGACCGCGATCAGCGCCCGCGTCGTCACCGTCGTGCTGGGCACGATGGGGCGCTGCGCCGCCGATTTCACCGCGGGGGCGCCGGGGCCGGGCCGGGTCGCCCGCTCGGCTTCGGGCGCTGCCGGCGCCCGCAGGCGCCCGGCTACCGCCGCCAGCCGTCCGGATGACGTGGGTCGTTGGTCAGTCATAGACGGTCAGGCGTCCCTGATTGATGACGAGGCGGCGCGCGTCGAACTGGTCCATCAACCCGATATCATGGGTCGCGATCAGGACCGAGGTGCCGCTCTTGTGCAGTTCGAGGAACAGGCGCAGCAGACGGCGCGCCAGGCTGGGATCGACATTGCCCGTCGGCTCGTCCGCCAGCAGGATTTCCGGTCGGCTGATCAGCGCGCGGGCGATGGCGGCACGCTGCTTCTCGCCGCCCGAGAGCACCGGCGGCAGCACATGCATGCGCTCGCCCAGCCCCACCCAGTGCAGCAGCTCGGTCACTTCCGCGCGATAGCTCGTCTCCTCGCGCCCCTGCACGCGCAGCGGCAGTGCGACATTCTCATAGGTGCTGAGATGGTCGAGCAGGCGGAAGTCCTGGAACACGATGCCGATGCGCTGGCGCAGCGCCGCGGTCTCGTCCGGTGCCAGCTTGGCGGCATCGCGCCCGAAAATGGTGATCAGCCCCCGCGTCGGCCGCAGCGAAAGGAACAGCAGGCGCAGCAGCGTCGTCTTGCCGGCGCCCGACGGCCCGGTGAGAAACTGGAAGGAATGCGGGGGAATGCCGAAGGTGACATCCCGCAGAACCTCCGGGCCCATGCCGTAGCGCAGGCCGACATTTTCGAAGCGAACCAAGACTCAATCCTTCGACGGGACATGCCGCCCGCTGATTCTGATGGCGCGACCTCTAACATAGCGTGTGCGCGGCGTCGCAAAAGACAGGCCGCGCGGGCCGGTAATGGGAAACCAGGCTGGACGCGCGGGGACGGCCCGTTCATCCTGCCGGCAAAACACAGGGTGCGTCACCTGCCGCGCAAGAGGAAGCCGATGACCGAAGAAAATACCGCCGCGACCGCCACCGAGGCCGGGCACCCCTATCACGATGCCCGGATCGAGGTGCTGTTCGACGCCGCCACCATTGCCGAGCGCAACCGCGAGCTGGTCGAGGAGATCGTCGAGGCCGCGCCGGAGAAGCTGGTGGTGATCGCGGTGCTCAAGGGCAGCTTCGTCTTCGCCGCCGATCTCATCCGCTCCATGCACCATGCCGGGCTGGCGCCGGAGGTGGAATTCATCACCCTGTCGAGCTACCGCGACGCCCGAATCTCTTCCGGCCATGTCACCGTGCTGCGCGACATCGAAACCGATGTGCGCGGGCGCGACGTGCTGCTGATCGACGACATCCTCGAATCCGGCCGTACGCTGGCCTTCGCCAAGGACCTGCTGGCGGCGCGCGGGGCGCGCCGGGTGATGGTGTGCGTGCTGCTGGAAAAGCCGCACAAGCGCGCGGTGCAGATCGAGGCCGATTTCGTCGGCTTCAAATGCCCGGATTATTTCGTCGTCGGCTACGGCATGGATGTCTCCCACGCCTTCCGCCAGCTGCCTTTCATCGGCTACATCCCCGAGGCGGAGAAATAGACGGACGCCGCCTCTGCGCAGCGGGCGCGCCGTCAGGCGACGCGCCCTTCACGCGGTCTCAGAAGTCGCGCAGCAGCCTTTCGAGATAGTCGAGTTCGAGGCGCGGCCGGTCCGGCTCGCCGAAGCGACGGCGCAGTTCCTCCAGCACGCGGCGGGCGCGCTGCATGTCGATCTCTTCCGGCACCTTCACGGTGTTGTCGTCGCCATAGTCGCGCGAGCGCATCGGGCGGCCGAGCGGGTCGGTGCGCTCGGCGGTCTGGCCCGAGGGGCCGCCCGGCCCCTCGCCACCGGGACCACCCTGCTGTTGCTGCATCGCCTCGGCCATCTGCTGGGCGCCGCGGCGCAGCGCCTGCAGCGCCTCGCTCTGGGCGTCGACCGCGCCGGTGCCGTCGCCCTCGCCCAGCGCCTGCTCGGCCTCGCGCATCGCCTGTTCGGCCTGGCCGAGACCACCGTCGCCCGGTATGCCCTGACCCTGCCCTTGGCCCTGGCCGCGTCCCTGCTGGCCTTGCTGGCCCTGTTGACCCTGCCCCGGCTGGCCTTTGCCGTCCTGGCCCTGCTGCTGGCCTTGCTGGCCCTGACCCTGCTCGCCTTCGCCTTGCTGGCCCTGCTGGCCCCGGTCGCGCATGGCCTGCTGCATCTTCTCGCGCAGCTGGCGCAGCTGCTCGCGCAGTTTTTCCTGGTTCTCTTTCAGCTCGTTGAACGCCTGGTCCTGCTGGCCCTCGCGCCCTTCCTTGAAGGTGCGGTCGCGCAGCTGCTGCTGGCGGCGGATCATATCGCCGAGCTGGTCCATGGACTGGGACATCTGGCTCTGCCCCTGCTGCTGGCGCTGCTGCTGCCGCCCGGCCTGCAGGCCGTTCAACATGTTCTGCAGCTCGCTCAGCATCTGCTTGGCCGCGTCGCGGGCGCCGTTCTTCGCCATGTCCTCGATGCGGTCGAGCATCTTCTGCAGGTCCTGCGGACGGACCGTGCGGGTGTTGGGGTCCATCGGCTGGTTGTCGGCGCGGTTCGGGTTGCGCTGCGCCTCCTCGGCCAGCGCCTTCATGAACTCGTTCATGGCGTCGCGCAGTTCCTGCGTCAGCCGCGCGATCTCCTCCTCGGAGGCATTGTTCTCCAGCGCGTTCTGCAAGGCCTGCTGCGCGTCGCGCAGCCGCTTCTCGACATCCGAGAGGTCGCCATCCTCGATGCGGACCGCGACTTCCCAGAGATAGTCCACCACGCCACGCAGATCCTCGTCGCTGCGGGCATTGGCGAGGCGGAAATAGGCCGTGCGCAGGCCCATATAATGCGAGGGTTCCGGCGTGAACACTTCCGGCGCGATAGCGAGCGCGTCGAGCGCCGCCTGCACCCGCTCGCGCTCATTGGCGTCGAGCGCCAGCCGCCGCCGCTCCTCGATCAGCGCTCGCGCCAGCGGGCTGGAGAAGCTGCGCTGCGGCAGGGTGAAGCTGCGCGGCTTGGACTGGCCGACATTGCCGGCCTGGTCACGCGCCACCAGCACCATTTCCACCTTAGTGCCGGCCCAGGGATTCTCGGTGAAGTCCTTGGTGGTCTGCCCGGTCGCGGCGCGGGAGCGGCCGCCGACCAGCGGCAGCGGGAAGTTCGGCGCGTCCACCAGCGGGCGCGGCGCGGCGGGCGCCGGCGCATTCTTCAGCGCGTGCAGCGGCGGGGCCGGCGGCAGGGCGGTGAAGCGCGCCTCGGCGCTGGCGATGCCGTAATCGTCCTCGGCCTTGTAGCTCAGCGCGAGCGCGTTGTTGCCGGAGGCCTGCGGCTCCTTGGTCAGCTCGATGGTGGGCGGCGTATCCGGCTGGGCGCGGAAATGCCAGGAGACGAAGCGCCCGTCCGGCCCTTCGATGCGGCGCTGCCATCGGCGGCGATGACGAAGCGCCGCTCGTCGCCGGAAGCGGGCGGAGTCGCGGCAGCAGCGGAGGCGGCGGGAGCGGAGGCGGCAGGCGCCGGAGCGGAAGCAGCGGTTGCCGCCTCGCCTTCCCTAGGCACGGCGGCAGCGAGGCCGCCCTGCGTCACCAGCCTTGCATCGGGAAGGCCGATGATGCGCACCACCAGCTCGCTGCCGGCCGGCACGGCCATCGCGCTCGCTTCAAAGGTCGCGCCGGCGTCCGGCAGTGCGGCCGCCGTTCCCTGCGCCACCTCCTGCGAGCGCAGGCCCGGCAGCAGGATCGGCGCGCGGCCGGTATAGCCGGGCGGCGTCACCCAGGCGTCGACGCGGTAAGGCTTGGGCGGCACCAGCTCCGCCCAGTCGAAGGCGGAGGCGATGCGGCGCAGATGCTCGCCCGGCACCATGAAAAAGGTCGCGATCACCCCCAGCAGCACCAGGGCCCGCAGCGCCCGCCCATC
>NZ_CBDFNE010000010.1:0-48450 GCF_965249975.1 Ancylobacter sp.
CCTGCCGGTCATGAAGGCGCTCGGCATTGCCTCAGCTGAGGACCTTGCCGCGCTGGCCGCCTATGAAGACGTGGCCGACCGGCTGCTGCTCGACGCCAAGCCACCCAAGGGCGCCACCCTGCCCGGCGGCAATGGCGTCGCCTTCGACTGGAACCTCATCGCCGGCCTTGACCCCGCCCAGCCCTTCATGCTGTCAGGCGGGCTCGACCCGGAAAACGTCGCGGACGCGGTGCGGCTCATCCATCCGCCCGGTCTCGACGTATCCTCCGGTGTCGAACGTGGACCCGGCATCAAGGACCCGTCCCGCATCGAGGCTTTCCTGCGCGCCGCGCGGGCGGCCGAGGCGCAAGGGTCTTCCGCCCCGACCGGCAACACTGCCCCCGGCTCCGCGCCGACGCCGCCTTCACCTGCCAGAGAGACGAGCCCGTCGTGAACGCTCCCAATTCCTTCCGCACCGGCCCCGACGACAACGGGCATTTCGGCCTCTTCGGCGGCCGTTTCGTTGCCGAAACGCTCATGCCGCTCATCCTCGATCTGGAGACGGCCTATAACGAGGCCAAGGCCGATCCCGCCTACAAGGCGGAGATGGATGCCGGGCTGAAGCACTATGTCGGCCGCCCTAGCCCGCTCTATTACGCCGAGCGGCTGACCGAGCATCTGCGCGCCGGCGCGCCGGCCGGCATGGGCGCCAAGATCTATTTCAAGCGCGAAGAGCTGAACCACACCGGCTCGCACAAGGTGAACAACGTTCTCGGCCAGATCCTGCTCGCCCGCCGCATGGGCAAGAAGCGGATCATCGCCGAGACCGGCGCCGGCCAGCACGGCGTCGCCACCGCCACGCTGTGCGCCCGCTACGGGCTGGAATGCGTGGTCTATATGGGCGCCGTCGACGTCGCCCGGCAGGCGCCCAACGTGTTCCGCATGAAGATGCTCGGCGCCAGCGTCGTTCCCGTCCAGTCCGGCTCGAAGACGCTGAAGGACGCGATGAACGAGGCGCTGCGCGACTGGGTGACCAACGTTTCCGACACCTTCTACTGCATCGGCACGGTGGCGGGCCCGCACCCCTACCCCGCCATGGTGCGGGACTTCCAGAGCATCATCGGCGCCGAGACCCGCGAGCAGATGCTGGAGATGGAAGGCCGGCTGCCGGACAGCCTGATCGCCTGCATCGGCGGCGGCTCCAATGCCATGGGCCTGTTCCACCCCTTCCTCGACGACCCGAGCGTGAAGATCTTCGGTGTCGAGGCCGCCGGCCACGGCATCCCCTCCGGCCAGCATGCCGCCTCGCTCACCGGCGGGCGCCCGGGCGTGCTGCACGGCAACCGCACCTATCTGCTGATGGACGGCGACGGCCAGATCGCCGAGGCGCATTCCATCTCCGCCGGCCTCGACTATCCCGGCATCGGGCCGGAGCATTCCTGGCTGCACGACACCGGCCGCGCCACCTATATCTCCGCCACCGATGACGAGGCGCTGGAAGCGTTCCAGCTGGTGGCAAAGCTCGAAGGCATCATCCCGGCGCTGGAGCCGGCGCATGCGCTGGCCAAGGTCGCGCAGCTCGCCCCCACCTTCCCGGAAGATCACCTGATGGTGGTCAACCTCTCCGGCCGTGGCGACAAGGACATCCCGCAGGTGGCGGACATTCTGGGAACGAGCCTATGAGCACCCGCATCGAAACCCGTTTCCGCGCCTGCGCCACGGAAGGGCGGGCCGCGCTCGTCACCTTCGTCACCGCCGGCGATCCCGACCACGACACTTCGCTCGCCCTGCTCAAGGCGCTGCCGGCGGCGGGCGCCGACATCATCGAGCTCGGTGTGCCCTTCACCGACCCGATGGCCGACGGCCCGGCGATCCAGGCGGCGGGCCTGCGTGCGCTGGCGGCCGGGCAGACGCTGGCCAAGACGCTCGCCATGGTGAAGACCTTCCGCGAGAGCGACGCCACCACGCCGCTGGTGCTGATGGGCTATTACAACCCGGTCTATGTCTATGGGGTCGAGCGCTTCCTCGCCGACGCCAAGGCGGCGGGCGTGGACGGCCTGGTGGTGGTGGACCTGCCGCCGGAGGAAGACGGCGAACTCTGCCTGCCGGCGCTGGCGGCGGGGCTCGACTTCATCCGCCTCGCCACCCCGACCACCGACGACAAGCGCCTCCCGGCGGTGCTCGCCCACACGGCGGGCTTCGTCTATTACGTCTCGATCACCGGCATCACCGGCGCGGCGCAGGCCGACCCGGACGCGGTCGGCCGGGCGGTGGCGCGCATCAAGCGCCACACCACGCTGCCCGTCGCGGTCGGCTTCGGCGTGAAGACCCCGGAAAGCGCCGCCGCCATCGCCGCCAATGCCGATGGCGTCGTGGTCGGCTCGGCGCTGATCGACGCGCTGCGCGCCACGCTCGATGCCGAGAACCGCGCCACGCCCGCGACCATTACCGCCGTCACCGATCTGGTCGGCCGGCTCGCCGAGGCCGTGCGCGGGGTGCGCCGCCAGGCTGCCGAGTAGCGTTTGAGGACGGCGCACGCCCGCGCGGCCGCGGCCGAATCGCGCGTGCGCCTTTTCATCGCCCTTCTGCGGCATTAGATGAGGGGCGGCCGGCGGCGGGGAGACCCCCGTCGCGGCCGCTGCGTCACCGTCCGGAGCCCGACCGTTGAACTGGATCTCGAACGTCGTCCCCAAGCTGAGCTCCTTCCTGAACCGTCGGGAAGTGCCGGAAAATCTCTGGGTGAAGTGCCCGGAGACCGGGCAGATGGTGTTCCATAAGGATCTGGAGGCGAATCTCCACGTCGTCCCAGGCTCCGGCTACCATATGCGCATGGACCCGGCGTCGCGGCTGCGCTCGGTGTTCGACGGCGGCAAATGGTACGATATCGGCCTGCCGGCGGTTGCGACCGACCCGCTGAAGTTCCGCGACGAGAAGCGCTATGTCGACCGTCTGAAGGACGCCCGCGCCAAGACCGGCGCACAGGACGCGGTGAAGGTCGGCTATGGCAAGCTGGAAGGCCTCCCCGTCACCGTGGCGGTGCAGGATTTCGGCTTCATGGGCGGTTCGCTCGGCATGGCGGCGGGCGAGGCCATCGTCACCGGGCTTGAGACCGCCGCCTCGCGCGGCACACCCTTCATCATGTTCGCCTCCTCCGGCGGCGCCCGCATGCAGGAAGGCATCCTCTCGCTGATGCAGATGCCGCGCACCACCTGCGCCATCCAGGAACTGCGCGAGGCCAAGCTCCCCTATATCGTGGTGCTGACCAACCCGACCACGGGCGGCGTCACCGCCTCCTATGCCATGCTGGGCGACATCCAGATCGCCGAGCCGGGCGCGCTCATCGGCTTCGCCGGCCCGCGCGTCATCGAGCAGACCATCCGCGAAAAGCTGCCCGAGGGCTTCCAGCGCGCCGAATATCTGCGCGACCACGGCATGATCGACCTCGTCGTCCACCGCCACCAGATGCGCCCGACATTGGCGCGGCTCTGCCGCCTGCTGATGCGCGCCCCGGCCGTGGCGGGCGAGGCGAAAACGCCGGTGAAGCCCGCCGAGGACAAGGCGCCCGAGGCGCCGGCCCTGCCGGCCCCCGCCGCCAACCCCGCGCCCGCCAGCGCCTGAGGCCCCCATGAGCGCGCTCCCCGCCGCCGGCCCCGCGCCCACCGAGGGGCCGCGGGCGCCGGTCGACGACATTTTCGACCGGCTGCTGGCGCTGCACCCGAAGCTGATCGACCTCTCGCTCGACCGGATGTGGCGGCTGCTGGAGCGGCTCGGCCATCCCGAGCGGCGCCTGCCGCCGGTGATCCATGTCGCCGGCACCAATGGCAAGGGCTCGACCGTCGCCTTCATGCGGGCGATCCTGGAAGCCGCCGGCCGGCGCGTGCATGTCTACACCTCGCCGCATCTGGTGCGCTTCAACGAGCGCATCCGCCTCGCCGGCACGCTGGTGGACGATGCCCGCCTCACCGGCGCGCTGGCGCGGGCGGAAGAGGCCAATGGCGGCGAGCCGATCACCTTCTTCGAGATCACCACGGCGGCGGCGCTGCTGCTGTTCGCGGAAACCCCCGCCGACATATTGCTGCTGGAAGTCGGCCTCGGCGGCCGGCTCGACGCCACCAATGTGATCGAGCGGCCGCTGGTGAGCGTCATCACCCCGGTCTCCATCGACCATGTCGATTTCCTCGGCGAGACCGTGGCGGAAATCGCCGGCGAGAAGGCCGGCATCCTCAAGCGCGGCGTGCCCGCCGTGCTCGGCCACCAGCCGCGCGAGGCGCTGCGCACGATCGAGCGGCAGGCGGCGCGGCTCGGCGTGCCGCTCTCGGTGATGGGCGAGCACTACCAGGCGCATGAGGAAGGCGGCCGGCTGGTCGTCGCCGACGAGGCGGGCCTGCTTGACCTGCCGCGCCCGCGCCTGGTCGGCCCGCACCAGATTGTCAATGCCGGCCTCGCGGTGGAAGCGCTGCGGGTCGCCAATCTCGGCCTGCCGCCCGCCGCCTTCGAGGAAGGCATGCGCAGCGCGCAATGGCCCGCGCGGCTGCAGCGGCTGGGCCCCGGCCCGCTCACCGCCCGCGCGCCGGAAGGCGTCGACATCTGGCTCGATGGCGGCCACAACGCCGCCGGCGGTCAGGCGCTCGCCGCCGCTCTGGCCGATCTCGAAGACCGGGTGCCGCGGCCGCTGGTGCTGATCGTTGGCATGCTCGGCAACAAGGATGCGGACGCCTTCCTCGCCCCCTTCGCCGGCCTCGCCCGCGAACTGATCGCGGTGCCGGTGCCGGGCGAGCACAAGGGCGCGGCGCCGGAGGCGCTGGCGGACGCGGCGCGGGGGCACGGGCTCGACGCCTCCACCGCCCCGAGCGTCGCCGCCGCGCTGGAAGGGCTGGCGGAATTTCCCGTCGGGGCCGCGCCGCGCGTGCTGATCGCCGGCTCGCTCTATCTCGCCGGCGCCGTGCTCGGCGAGAACGGCTCACTGCCGGACTGACGCGCAGGTTTGGGCGCAGGCCGGCGCGAACGTTGGCGCACAAACGACAATCCCGGACACGGCCTCGCGGCCGTTCCGGGATGATGTCGGTCGAAGGGTGACCGCCGCGCCTCAGCGCGGGGCCAGCACCATGATCATCTGGCGGCCTTCCAGCGAGGGCTCGGCCTCGACCTTGGCGATGGTCGCCAGCTCTTCCTTCACCTTGTTGAGCAGCTTGTAGCCGAGCTCCTGGTGCGCCATCTCGCGGCCGCGGAAGCGCAGGGTGATCTTCACCTTGTCGCCTTCCTCGAAGAAGCGGTGGATGGCCTTCATCTTCACCTCATAGTCGTGGGTGTCGATGCCGGGCCGCAGCTTGATTTCCTTGATCTCGACGACGTGCTGCTTCTTGCGCGCCTCGTTGGCCTTCTTCTGGTTCTGGTATTTGAACCGGCCATAGTCGAGAATCTTGCAGACGGGCGGGGCCGAGTTCGGCGCGATCTCGACGAGATCGAGGCCGGCGTCCTGCGCCATCGCAATCGCATCGCGCGTCAGCACGACGCCGCGATTCTGCCCGTCCTGGTCGATGAGCTGAACTTCGCGGATGCGGATATCTTCGTTGACGCGCGGACCGTCCTTTTCCGGCGCGACGGGTCTCATGGGGCGGCGAATGGCGTCTTCTCCTCTGCCATTTCAGAATGTGGCGTTTCCACCGCGCTTCGAAGGGTCGCCGGCCGGCTGATTTCCGCGCGCGTAAAACGGTCGCAGAAGATCGTGACAAACCCGTCAGAAGTCAACGGCGGTAAAGCACGGATCGCATGTAATAACGCCTGCCGGGCCGGCTTTCGTCGTCGCCCTGCCCGCCGGGCCTGTTCCCACGCGAGGTGTGCCTGTAAGCCAAGATGGCGCGCGCGCCTCGAATCGCAAGGCTTTTGCCGGCCGAGAGGTTGTGACGCACCGTTCGTGCCCCGACCGGAGGAGACAGAGATGAGCGAGGCCACCCCCACCCGTCCCGATGCGGGCGCCGCCCCTTCCTTCCTCACCGTCGGCGCGGATGCCCCCGCCATCGCGGTGCGCGTCACCCCCGGCCGCGCGACGCCCGAGCATCCCGGCATTGTCTGGTGCGGCGGCTTCCTCTCCGATATGCGCGGCACCAAGGCGGAGGCGCTGGCGGATTGGGGCGCGGCGCACGACCGGCGCGTGGTGCGCTTCGACTATTCCGGCCATGGCGAATCCGGCGGCGCCTTCGAGGAGGGCACCATCTCGCGCTGGGCCGAGGACGCCTTCGCCGTGTTCGACCGCATGACCGAAGGCCCGCAGATCGTCGTCGGCTCCTCCATGGGCGGCTGGATCGCGCTGCTGCTCGCCCGGGCGCTGGCGGCGCGGGGCGAGAGCGCCCGCCTCGCCGCGCTGGTGCTGATCGCCCCGGCACCGGACTTCACCGAAGAACTGATGTGGAAGGCGATGCCGGAGGATGTCCGCGCCGCGCTGCTGCATGACGGGCGCTGGGTGCGCCCCTCGCAGTATGGCCCCGGCCAGGTCATCACCCGGGCACTGATCGAGGACGGGCGACAGAATTTGGTGCTCGGCGCGCCCTTCGCGGTCGGCTGCCCGGTGCGCATCCTGCAGGGCGTGGCCGACCCTGATGTGCCGTGGCAGCACGCGCTGCGGCTCGTCACCTGCCTCGCTGAGGACGATGTGGTGCTGAGCCTGATCAAGGATGGCGACCACCGCCTCTCGCGCCCCGAGGATATCGAGCGGATTCTGGCGGCGGTGCAGGAGGTGGGGTGAGGGCGCGCCTGCGCGCCGCTCAGGCGGGCGCGCGCAGGAAGACGATCTCGCTGCTGTCGTAGCGGCGGCGTTCCAGTTCCTCGAAACCCTCGGGGGCGGTGAAGGCGGCCTCGACCGATTCCTCCACCACGACGAGCGCTTCCGGCGCCAACCATTTGCCGGAAAGGGCGCTCGCCAGCGCCTTTTCCGCCAGCCCGCGCCCATAGGGCGGATCGCAGAACACGAGATCGAAGGCGTCATTGGCGAAGGCCTCGCCCAGCTTCGTCGCGTCGCGGCGGAAGATGCGGGTGATGCCGCCGACGCCGAGCGTCTCAACATTGGCGCGGATCAGCCCGCGCGGCTCCGGCGCCTCGTCGACGAACACCGCGAGCTTCGCACCACGCGAGAGCGCTTCCAGCCCCAGCGCCCCGGTGCCGGCGAACAGGTCGAGCACGCGGGCACCGTCGGCGGCATCGCCATAGGCATGGGCGAGCACGTTGAACAGCGCCTCACGCAGCCGGTCGGAGGTCGGCCGCGTGGCGTTGGATGAGGGGCCGCGCAGCGCGCGACCCTTGAAGCGCCCGCCGACGATGCGCATCGACGCGCCCCGTCAGCCGCGCGGCGACCGCGGCGGACGCCCGCCCGGTTTGCCACCAGACGGCTTGCCGCCGGAGGGACGATTGCCGGACGGCTTGCCGCCCGAGGGCCGGCCACCTGCGGGTTTTCCGCCGAAGGACTTGCCGCCGAAGGATTTGCCGCCCGCGGGCTTGTCACCGAAGGATCGGCCACCCGGCTTGCCGCCGGGCTTGCCCGCGAAAGGCTTGCCGCCTCCCGAACGCCCTTCCGGCCGGTCGGCGAAGTTCTTGGCACCGTAGCTCTTGCCGCCCGCCGGCCGGTCGCCGAAGGAGCGGGCCGGACGATCCCCGCGCGGCGCGCGGTCACCACGGTCCTCGCGCGGCGGGCGGTCGTCGCGCGCGGGCCGGTCGTCGCGGCTGCGGAACGGGCGCGCGCCTTCCGGGCGCGGCGCGCGCTCGCGGAACGGACGGTCCCCCTCGGGCCGCTCACGGCGGGCGGGGCGCTCCTGCCCTTCCGGACGCGGCCGGAAGGAGCGCGCCGGGCGCTCACCCTCGGGGCGGGGTGCCCGCTCGCGGAAGGGACGGTCGCCCTCCGGACGCTCGCGACGGGGCGGGCGCTCATCACCCTCAGTGCGCGGGCGGAAGCTGCGCGTCTGCTCGGACTTCACCCGACCGCTATAGGGCCGGTCGCTGCCGGCGCCGCGGAAGGGGCGTCCACCCTCCGGGCGCTCGGCGCGGGCCGGACGCTCGCTACGCTCGCCCTGCGGACGGGGCGCGCGTTCGCGGAACGGACGCTCAGGGCGCGGCGCGCGGTCACCAGCCTCGTCGCGGCTGCGGAAGGGGCGCTCGGAACGTTCGCCCGCCTCGCCCTCGCGCTCGACACGCGGGCGGGAGGGACGCGGCCCGCCGACCTTGCGGTCGCGGCTCTTGGCACCGGCGCGGGCGGGACGCTCGCCGGAACGCTCGCGGAAGGGACGCTCCTCGCGCTCGGCGCCACTCTCCATCTCATCGGCCCGCTCGGGGCGCTTGCGGAAGGTGCGCTCACCGCCGCGCTCGCCGACAGGAGCGCCGGGACGCGTTCCGGTGCGCACGCTGGCGCGCTCCTCGTCGCGGCGGGCGCGGGCCGGGGCGGGCTCGGGCACGGGGTCGGTGGAGCGCACGCGCTGCACCAGCACCTTGCGGCCCTTGCGGTCGGCAACGACACCGGCGGTCACGCTCTTGCCCTCGCCCGGCTCGGTGTCGATGGGCAGGCGCCGATGGCGGTCCTCCGCCCCTTCGGGCTTGGCGTAGCGCGCCTTACCGGGCTTCGCCGGGCGCTTGGGCGCCTCGTCCTCGGCGTGGTTGAACAGCGGCCCCTCGAAATCCGCGCCGGCCTGCTTGGCCAGCGCCTCACCGAGCTGGTCGGCGAGAATGCGGGTGCGCACCTCCTCCGCCTCGCCCTGCGCCAGCTCGCCGAGCTGGAACGGGCCATAGGAAAGGCGGATCAGACGGTTCACATCGAGCCCGAGCGAGCCCAGCACATTGCGGACTTCGCGGTTCTTGCCCTCGCGCAGCGCCAGGGTCAGCCACACATTGGCGCCCTGCACGCGGTCGAGCACCGCCTCGATCGGGCCGTACTGCACGCCGTCGACGGTGACGCCGGCGATCAGCGCGTCGAGCTTGTCCTGGGTAATGTCGCCCTTGGCGCGCACGCGGTAGCGGCGCAGCCAGCCGGTTTCCGGCAGCTCCAGCACCCGGGAGAGCCCGCCATCATTGGTGAGCAGGATCAGCCCCTCGGTGTTGAGGTCGAGCCGGCCGACGGAGACGAGGCGCGGCAGGCCGGCGGGCAGGATCTCGAACAGGGTCGGGCGCCCTTCCGGGTCGTAATTGGTCGTCACCACGCCCTTGGGCTTGTGGTAGAGGAACAGCCGCGTGCGCTCGCGGTCGGGCAGCTTCGCGCCGTCGACGGTGATCTCGTCCTCGGCGGTGACGGTGCGGGCGGGGCTTTCCAGCACTTCGCCATTCACCGCGACGCGCCCGGCGAGGATCCATTCCTCGATCTCGCGGCGCGAGCCGAGCCCGGCGCGGGCCACCACCTTGGCGACGCGCTCGGCCTCGCGCGGGCCGGCCTCCTCCGGCGCCGCCGGACGGGCGGGGCGGGGGACGCGGTTGTGTTCCTTGCGGGGCGGCGTGTTTTTGGGCATGGGGATGATCCGGTCTCCGGGCGGCGGGTGCTAGCATGTCCTGCGGGGGGATGCGAGCTTTTGGCGAGATTTCGGGCGAGCAGAGCCTTGACGAGCGACGATTGCGACGCCAGCGGCCGGGCACGCCGCGACTTCATGCAGCTGGCCCTCGATGAGGCGGCGCGGGCCGCCGACCGAGGCGAGGTGCCCGTGGGCGCGGTGCTGGTGCACGCCGGCGAGGTGCTCGCCGCCGACGGCAACCGCACCCGCGAGCAGGCCGACCCCACCGCCCATGCGGAAATACTGGTGCTGCGCGCCGGGGCCGCGCGCCTCGGCAATGACCGGCTCGGCGACTGCGATCTTTACGTCACGCTGGAGCCCTGCACCATGTGCGCGGCGGCGATTTCCTTCGCCCGGCTGCGGCGGGTCTATTATGGCGCCGCCGATCCCAAGGGCGGGGCGGTGGAAAGCGGCGTGCGCTTCTTCGCCCAGCCCACCTGCCACCACCGGCCGGAGGTCTATGGCGGCTTCCGCGAGCGCGAATCGGCACAGCTGCTGCGGGACTTCTTCGCCGGGCGGCGGGGGTAAGACCTAGCCCAGCACCGCCTCCAGCCGGCGCTTCACCTCGTCCTTGACAGGCTCGGCGGCTTTGAGGATCGCCGCGGCGCGGAAGAAGTCCAGCACGCGGAAATCATGCACGTTGGGGCGGATGAGAATGTCCGGCGCGCCCGCCTTCAGCTTCTCGCCGACAATGGACGAGGCCATGATCTGCAGCGTGGCGAACATCGCCTCGAACGGCGCGGGAACGCCGCGCGTCTCGGTGCCATGGCCGCCGGTGATGTCGACCGCGATCACCACATCGGCGCGGCTGCGCAAAAGGTCGAAGGGCAGCGGGTTCACCGCCCCGCCATCCACCAGCGTGTGGCCCTCATGCTGCACCGGGCGGATGAGGCCGGGAATGGCGAGCGAGGCCGCCAGCGCCGGGCGGATCGGGCCTTCGGTAAAGGTGCGCTCGCAGCGCTCCCAGTAATCCGTGGCCACCACCCGCAGCGGGATGGACAGTTCCTCGAAGGTGTCGGGCACCATCTTGGGCAGGAAGCCGCCGATGAAGCGCTCGGCATCGATCAGCACCGGATTGCCCAGCCCGGCGCCGAACAGGTCGGCGATGCGCCCCACCCGCGCGGCGAGCAGGCGCTTCATCACCTCGCCGCGATTCTTCAGCGTATGGGTGACGAGATGGCGGATGTCGCGCGCCGGCATCCCGGCGGCATAGACGCTGGCGAACAACGCCCCGATGGACGCCCCCGCCATGGCGGCGGGCCGAAGGCCGAGATCGTCCAGCGCTTCCAGAACGAGAATATGCGAGAGGCCGCGCGCCCCGCCCGACCCCAGCGCCACGCCCAGCGTCGGCCCGCCGGGACCGGCCACGCCCGGCACGGGCGGGGAGACAGGGGCACCAGCGACGGGGCTGCCCGACGAGGACAGCACGGCGCCGCCCGCCTCTTCCTTCCCACCCTTCCGGGCGGAGGGAGGCGCCGCCGCCTCCGGGGCGGGATCGGCCGGCACCCGCCGACGCCGGCTGTGAGGGAAATCGTCCATCGTTCTGCCCATCTGCCGCGCACCGGGGAGGCGGTTCCTCCGCAAGGCGCGCCGGTTCTGCCACGCAGGCGCGGCAATTATTTGAACATGGGCACGCCGATGCGGGGCCGCCAGAGCGCGCGGCGGGCAAAATGCCCGGCGCGGGCCGGGCTCAGCCCGCCAGCGCCCGCCAGGCGATGTCGTGGCGGCAGAAGCCTTCCGGCCAATCGATGCGGGCGACGGCGTCATAGGCCCGCTCGCGCGCCTCGGCGACATTGGCGCCGACCGCGGTGACGTTCAGCACCCGCCCGCCATTGGCGACGATATCCTCGCCCGAACGGCGCGTGCCGGCATGGAACACCTTGACGCCGGGAATGGTCTCGGCCGCCTCCAGCCCGCCAATGCGCGAGCCCTTGCCATAGGCGCCGGGATAGCCCTTCGTCGCCATGACCACGGAAATCGCCGCGTCTGGCTTCAGCGGCACCGGCTGGTCCTCCAGCCGCCCGGTCGCCACGGCGGCGAGCAGCGGCAGCAGGTCGCCCTCCATCCGCATCATCAGCACCTGGCATTCCGGGTCGCCGAAGCGGACATTGTATTCGATCAGCTTCGGCCCCTCGCTGGTGATCATCAGCCCGGCGAACAGCACGCCGCGAAACGGGCTCGCCGCATCGGCCAGCGCGCGGGCGGTGGGCTTGACGATGTCGTGCAGCGTGCGCCGCTCCATCTCGGCGGTGAAGACCGGCGCGGGCGAATAGGCGCCCATGCCGCCGGTGTTCGGCCCCTCGTCATTGTCGAAGGCGCGCTTGTGGTCCTGCGCCGAGCCGAAGGGCAGTACGGTCTCGCCATCGACCAGGCAGAAGAACGAGACTTCCTCGCCCTCCAGAAACTCCTCGATGAGAATTTCCGTCCCGGCGCCGCCCATGGCAAACACCTCGTCAATGCCGGCGAGCGCCTCGTCCAGCGTCATCGCCACGATCACGCCCTTGCCCGCCATCAGCCCGTCGGCCTTGAGCACGATCGGCGCGCCATGATGCTGGACGAAGGCGCGGGCGCCTTCCACATCGGTGAAGCGGCCGAAGGCGGCGGTGGGAATGGCGTGCGCCTTGCACAATTCCTTGGTGAACAGCTTGGAGCCTTCCAGCTGCGCCGCCACCCGGCGCGGGCCGAACACGGCGATGCCCTCACTGATCAGCCGGTCGGCGATGCCGTCCACCAGCGGCGCCTCCGGCCCGACGACGACGAGGTCGATCTTCTCGGCGAGGCACAGGGTGACGATGGCGTCGTGGTCGTCCAGCGGCACGCTGTCGAAACAGGTGGCGAATTCGGCGATGCCGGGATTGCCGGGAAGCGCGAAGAAAGCCCCCATGAGCGGGCTCTGCGCCAGCTTCCAGGCGAGGGCATGCTCGCGGCCCCCCGAGCCGAGCAGAAGAACGTTCATGCGGCAAACCTCCAGCGCCCCGACATGGCGTTTCGCCTAAACGTTCGGGCGACGGGGGGCAAGGGGGAGGGCCGATTGGGAGGTCGAGCCCGACACCATCGACCATCCTTCGAGGCGCGGGCTTTGCCCGCGCACCTCAGGATGACGTTCCACCAGGACGGTTCGCCACGCCCGTCATGCTGAGGTGCGAGCGAAGCGAGCCTCGACGCACGCGGCCGGCACGCGCCCGGCTCCCGCAGGCGCCTCACTCATAGGCCAGCGCCACCACCGGATCGAGCCCGGCGGCCTTGCGCGCGGGGAGATAGCCGAAGACGAGGCCGGTGAGGAAAGCGCAGCCGAAGGCCAGCAGCGGCGGCATCAGCGACAGCACGATGGTGGCGCCCATCCACTCCACCCCCAGCGCGGCGGCGAGGCCGAGCCCGACGCCCACCGCCCCGCCGACCGAACACACCACCAGCGCCTCGGTGTTGAACTGCAGCATGATGTTGCTCATGCGCGCCCCGGTCGCCATGCGGATGCCGATCTCGCGGGTGCGCTCCGTCACGCTTACCAGCATGATGTTCATCACCCCGATGCCGGCCACCAGCAGCGAGATGGCGGCAACGCAGCCGAGCACGAGGGTGAGCGTGTTCTGCGTCTCCATCGCCGTTTCCAGGAATTGCGCGGTGTTGCGGACCTGGAAGTCCTCGGCCTGGTGGCGCTCGGTCAGGATACGGGTGATCGCCGCCTCGACGCGGGGAATCTCGTCGGCATTGCCCACCTTCACCGTGACCGAGTTGAGGAACTGCCGGCCGAACACCCGGACGAAGCCGGTGGAGAGCGGCACCAGCGCCACATCGTCCTGGTCCTGGCCGAAGGCATTGGCGCCGCGCGGGGCGAGCACGCCGATCACCTCATAGGGCACGTTCTTCACCAATATGTAGCGCCCGACCGGATCGTCGGCGCCGAACAGGTTCTGCGCCACCGTCTCGCCCAGCACCACCACCGGCGCATAGGCACGCACATCCGCCGGGGTGAACATTACCCCGCGGCTGAGCGTCCAGTCGCGGGCGGCGAGATAGTCGGGCGAGGTGCCGGTCACGGTGGTGAAATAGTCGAGCGAGCCATAGCGCAGCGTGTAGCGGCCGGAACGGTCGGGGGCGATGGCGTCGATGCCGGGGATGCTCCTCAGCGCCTCGGCATCGTCCGGCAGCAGCGTGGCATTGTCGCCGGCGGTGCGGATGCCCGGCGCGCCGGGGCGGACGATGAGCAGATTGGTGCCGATCTGCGAGATGCGGTCCAGCACGCTCTGCTTGCCGCCATCGCCCACCGCCAGCATGGTGATGACCGAGGCGACGCCGATGACGATGCCAAGCAGCGTCAGCGCGGTGCGGAACAGGTTCGCCGTCATCGAGGCAATCGCCATGCGCACCGCTTCCGCGAGGTCCGGCACGAAGCGCGCGAGCCCGCCACGCCGCGCCGGGCCGGTGCCGGGCAGCGGCGTGCGGGAAGGCTCGTCCTCGCGCCGCTCGTCGGAGACGATGCGCCCATCCTGAAACCGCACCACGCGCCGGGCATGGGCGGCGACATCGGGATCATGGGTGATGAGAATGACGGTATGGCCCTCGGCATTGAGTTCGCCGAGCAGCGCCAGCACCTCTTCGCCAGAGCGCGAATCGAGCGCGCCGGTCGGCTCGTCGGCGAGGATGACGGGCGCGGCGTTCATCAGCGCGCGGGCGATGGAGACGCGCTGCTGCTGGCCGCCGGAGAGCTGGCTCGGGCGGTGCTCGCTGCGCGCGCCGAGGCCGAGCCGGGCGAGCAGCGCATGCGCCCGCTCCTCCCGCGCCTCGCGGCCCGTGCCGGCATAGATGGCGGGAATGGCGACATTCTCCGCCGCCGTCAGGCTGGGTAGCAGATTGTAGCGCTGGAACACGAAGCCGAAGGTGGAGCAGCGCAGCTCCGCCAGCTCGTCCGGGCCGAGATCCTCCACATCGACGCCATTGACCCGGTAGAGGCCGGCGGAGGGGCGGTCGAGGCAGCCGACAATGTTCATCAGCGTCGATTTGCCGGAACCCGACTGGCCCATGATGGCGACGAACTCGCCGGGCTGGATCGCCAGCGACACCTTGTCGAGCGCCCGCACCACGCTCTCGCCATTGGGGTAGATGCGGCTCACCTCGACCAGCTCGATGATCGGCGTCTCCGGCGGCGCCGGCCGCGCGGGGGCGGCGCCGGGCGCGCTGCGGGTGGCGCTGGTGCTCATCGGCTCAGCCCAGCCGCGGCGGCATGGGGGGCCGCCCGCCGCCGGGCCGCGCTGCCGCCGGCGGCGCGTTGGTGCCGGTTATCACCGTCTCGCCGGGCTGGAGCCCTTCGGTGATCTCGGTCTGGCTGCGGTTGGACAGGCCGGTCTTCACCGCGCGCTCCTGCGGCCCCTGCGGGGTGAGCACGCGCACGCTCTGGCTGCCGTCGCGGGCGGTGCGGATCGCCGGAGTCGGCACCAGCGGCACGCCCTTGGCCTCGCCGAGGCGGAAGAACACCTGCGCCGTCATGTCGGTCATCAGCATGAGATCGTCGTTCGGCACGTCGATCAGCACATTGTAGAGCACCACGTCATTGACGATGGTGGGCGTTGGCTCGATCTGCCGCACCGTGCCGCGCCAGCGCCGTTCCGGCAGGCCGAGCGTGGAGAACGAGGCCGGCGTGCCGACGCTGATGCGGGGAATGTCGCCTTCCGCCACCTGGGCCGTCACCGTCATGGTCTGCAGATCGGCGATGCGCAGCACGATGGGCGCCGACTGGTTGGCGTTCAGCGTGCCGCCCTCGCGGGCGGTGATGGAGACGACCGTGCCGTCCATCGGCGCGTAGATCTTGGTGTAGCCGAGATTGGCGAGGTCGCCGTCGAGCGTCGCCTGCATCTGCGCGATCTGCGCCTTCAGCGCGTCGATCTTGGCTTCGCTGATGCGCGCGGTCGCCTCGGCGGCGTCGGCCGCGTCCTTGCTGCCGGACTGGTTCTTCAGCAATTGCTGGGCGCGCTCGTTGCGCAGCCGGTCGAGGGTCAGCTGCGCCTGCGCCTGCGCCAGCTGGGCGCGCAGATTGTCGAGGCTGGCGCGGTCGCCGGCCACCCGGGTCTGGTAGACGGTGGGGTCGATCTCGGCGAGCAGGTCGCCTTTGCGGACGATATCGCCAACATCGGGGTGGATGGTGCGCAGCTGGCCGGAAACCTGCGTGCCGACATCGACATAGGTCTTGGGCTGCATCTTGGCGATGGCGTTGACGCTGGTTTCGATGTCGCCCAGCGCGACCACCGCCGTCTGGAAGGCGGGCGCCGCCGCCGGGGTCTCGACGCGGGTATAGGCGGCATAGCCCGCGCCGGCCAGCAGCAGGGCGGCGAGCAGCCACGGCCAGCGGCGACGGCGCCGCCGGCGCGTCGTCCTCTCCCCCGTCCAGCCCGCCTCGGCCTTCTGCAGCATCGCGCCTCGCCTCCTCACACGCTCAAGGGGTAAGGCCCAAAGGGGTAAGCCCCAAGTCCCGGCGATCAAAGTGAATTCGCGGTAATGATGGGGGTGGTGGGCTGCCCGGCCGGGTCAGGAATCGATCGGCCGGTACTCGCCGGTGGCGGGGTCGCGGCGCAGCGTCGCACGCGGGTCGAGCGTGCCGGCCTTCTCCGCCCGGCGCTGGGCGTCGAGCTCGGCATTCACCCGGCGCGATTCACGCGCCAGCACCTTCGCGAGGGCGGCGGTGCCGAGCGCACCGAGGGCGAGAATGAGCAAAGGCGGCATCGACGTTTTCCGGGTGTTTTCCGAGCGTCTGCCGGGCGTCAAAGCCCGAAGCGGGCCCATAATGCCCGCTCCTCTGCGGCGGAAATGAGGGCCTGCGCCGCCCCCGCGCCGATCTCCGCTGCCGGCCCCTCGCCCAACGCTGCCGCGATACCCACGCCGGGCGAGCGGCGGCCGAACAGGCCCGCCTTCACCTCGATCAACGGCGTGCGCACGTTCTCGCCATAGCGGGCGCGCAGGAAGCCCCGGAGATCGCCCAGCGCGTCGACCAGGCCCAGTTCCTGCGCCTGCGGCGCCGCCCAGAACTCGCCGGAGAACAGCGTGTCGTCGTCGCCCGAGAGCACGTCGCCGCGCCGCGCCTTCACCAGCGCCACGAAGGAGGCGTGGATTTCCTGCTGCAGGGCTTTCAGCCGCTCGACATCTTCCGGCTTTTCCGGCTGGAACGGGTCAAGCATCACCTTGCGGGTGCCGGCGGTGTAGACGCGGCGCTCGATGCCGAGCTTTTCCAGCGCGGCGGGAAAGCCGAAGCCGGCGCTGACCACGCCGATGGAGCCGAGAATGGAGAAATCATCGGCGACGATCTCGTCCGCCGCGCAGGCCAGCATATAGCCGCCCGAGGCCGCGACATCCTCGACGAAGGCGATCACCGGCAGCTTCTTCTCCACCGCCAGCGCGCGGATGCGCTTGTAAACGAGGTGCGACTGGGTCGGCGCGCCGCCGGGCGAATTGATCACCAGCGCCACCGCCTTCGCCCCCTTCACCGCGAAGGCGCGCTCCAGCGCCCGCGCCGTGTTGGCGAAGGTGATACCGGGCCGGAACGGGCTCGCCATACCGATCGCCCCGTTGAGCCGCACCACCGGCACGACAGGCGTGCCGCCGCGCAGCTTGGCGGGCAGAAAGGGATCGAGGCGGCGGCGAAGATCTGAGAGGAATGAAGTGGCCATACGCTACAGATAGGGTGCGTTCGGGATTTGCTCAATGACCGCGCGCAGGCTTGTGACGCAGCGTCAGCCGGGGCCGATCGCACGCCCCTCGCGTAGCACCTGTTCCGCCGCCGCGCTCGGCCGGCCGGCCTCATCCGCCAGCACGAAGCCGGGCAGGAAGGCGGGGGGCGTGCGCCGGCCCTTCACCGCCCCGATCAGCAGCCGGTGCGCCGGTGCGCCGGGCCCGGGATGCACCGGGCGGATGGTCACGGCACCGAAACGACCCTTCAGCCCCGCCAGCAGCGCCTCGATCGCCTCCGGCCGGTGGATCAGCGCCAGCCGCCCGCCGGGCGCCAGCAGCCGCTCCGCCGCGCGCAGCCAGATCGTGACATCGGCATCGGCGACGGCATGGGCGAGCGCGCGGCCCGCATGCGGCGAGAGGCGGTGGCGGGCGGGATCGTTGAAGGGCGGGTTCATCAGCACGAGATCGGCGGCGCGGGCGGGCGGCTCCGGCGGCCCGGAGGGACGGCCGAGCGTCGCGACATCGGCCTCCACCACCCGCACCCTCGCCGACAGGTCGGGCGACTGACGGGCGGCGTTGCGGAGGGCGAGCGCGGCGAGTTCCGGCACGATCTCGACCAGCATCACCTGCGCCGCCGGCACCCGCACGGCATAGGCCAGCCCGGCCGCGCCGACCCCGGCGCCGAGATCGACCACGCGCGCCGCCCCCGGCGCGCACGCCGCCAGCAGCATGGCGTCATGTCCGGCGCGGTGGCCGCGCGGCGGTTGCAGCAGTTGAAGCCGCCCGCCAAGAAAGGCGTCGTCGGTCAGGGCGTCGCCGGCCTGCGCCGCCTCGGTTCCGACGCTCATGGCGCGACGAGCGCGGCGCCGAAGCCGGCGCCGTCCAGCAGCGCCCGCGCCGCGCCTTCGCGCTCATCCTCCACCAGCAGCCGGCGCGGCAGCAGGCCGATCGAGCCTTCCATCACGCTCATATGCTGGTCGAGCACGAGATGGCCGATATCGGCACTGTCGAGCAGGGCGACGATGGCGGAGAGGAGGACGATGTCATTGGTCCGCAGGATTTCACGCATCGCCCATATGAGGCAGCAAGCCGCCCGGCTGGCAAGCGACCCGTGCGGGCGACGTCACTGGCGCATCTCGGCGCGCACGGCGGGGTCGAAATCCTCATCGAGGCCCAGGCGGACGAGTTCACGGTACTGAATGGTCAATTTGCGCTTCAGCGCGGGGAAGCCGAGCTCCAGCACGAATTCCGGGTGCATCATCGGGAAGGAGGCGAAGAGCCGCTTGCGGCGGATCGGGCGCGCCAGCGCGTCGCGGATGCGCAGCGGCGACCATGCCTTTGCGATCAGCGGCTTGAGTTTCGCCGCGTCCTTCGGGTTCAGCTGGCACTGATAGGCGAAGATCCGGGCGAGTTTTTCCGGGTCGTCCAGCGCCATCAGCCGGTCGATCACCGTGCGCCAGTTGACGAGCGCCCCCAGCGTATAGCCCCGGCGGGCGAAATGGCGCGACAGGCCGCGCTCCAGCCGCCGGACCACCAGATGCTTGTTGTCGATCAGCGGCATGTCGCGCCAGAAGGCGAGAAAATCCGCGCTCGCCAGCAGGCGCGGCGAAAAGCGCAGGAAATAGGACTGCACATAGTCCCGGCTCACGCCGAAGCGCGGCACGCCGTTGAGCAGGAAGCCGAACACGTCTTCCGGCGCCTGCCGGCAGCGCGCCAGCGCATCGCAATCCGTGCGCAGCGGAAACCACAGGCTGTCGTTCATCACCACCAGCAGGCGCGGACGTACGCCGCGCTCGAACAGGGTGAGAATGCCTTCGCGGAAGCCGCCGAAATCATAGCCAATATTGGGCCGTTCGATCACCAGATGCGTATCAAGCGCCAGCCGCGCGCGGTCCTCGTCGCGCAGCGGCGTGTTGGACACGACGACGCAGGCGAGCCCGTTGCGGGCGAAATGCGCCAGCGTGGCAAAGGTGGAGGCGGGAATGCCGTCACGCGGAAAGATCACCAGAATGGCGACCTCGTCGGCGATCGGCTGCCGTCCCTGCGTAACCGTCACGCGTTCGTGGCGGCTTGCGTCATATTCGCGCCGCCGCACGGCGCCGAGAAACAAATACGGGGTACTGCGCAGCTTGGCGCGCCAGCGTCCAAGCTCCTTGCGGACTTTTGAAACCAAGGCCAAGCCCGGGACCCCAAGCAAAACGACGGATGGCGATTACTGGCAAATCGGCGTTATCTCCGCAACAGCGGGTTTCGATGCCGCAACGGCACGACACGCTGCCGCGCAACCCTGGCCGCGCGTGCCGGAAAAGGTGGCTCCACGAAAACTTTCACCTTCCGGCCGGGTAAGCTATGAGAACCCGTCGGGTTGCACGCGCACCGGCGCTCGCCGTCGCCATTGCTGAGGGAGCCCCCTTTGTCCGTCGCCTACTCCTTCGCTACCGCCGCGACCCCGACCGAAGCCTCGCTGGAGGGCATCGTCGGCCTCGTGCGCGCCGACATGGACCGCGTCAACGCGCTGATCCTCTCGCGCACCGGCTCCGAGGTGACGATGATACCGGAGGTGGCGCAGCACCTGATCTCGTCCGGCGGCAAGCGCCTGCGGCCGATGCTCACCCTCGCGACAGGGGCGCTCTCCGGCTATGAGGGCGACGGCACGGTGAAGCTGGCCGCCTCGGTCGAGTTCATGCACACGGCGACGCTGCTGCATGACGACGTGGTGGACGACAGCGAGATGCGCCGGGGCAAGCTCGCCGCCCGCATGTTGTGGGGCAATGAGGCGAGCGTGCTGGTGGGCGACTTCCTGCTCGGCCAGGCCTTCCGCATGATGATCGAGGTCGGCAATATGCGGGCGCTCGACATTCTCTCCACCGCCGCCGTCGTCATCGCCGAGGGCGAGGTCGCCCAGCTCGCCGCCGCCAAGAACATCGGCACGGATGAGGAAGCCTATCTCGCGGTGATTCGCGGCAAGACGGCCGAACTCTTCGCTGCCGCCTGCGAGGTCGGCCCGGTGCTGGCCGGCCGCACGCCGGAAGAGCAGGCCGCCTGCCGCGCCTATGGCATGAATCTCGGCATCGCCTTCCAGCTGGTCGACGACGCGCTCGACTATGGCGGCTCGCAGGCCGATCTCGGCAAGAATGTCGGCGACGATTTCCGCGAGGGCAAGATTACGCTGCCCATCGTGCTGGCGGTGCGCCAGGGCGACGAGGCGGAGCGCGACTTCTGGCGCCGCTGCCTGGAGCGCGGGGAGATCGGCGAGGGCGATCTCGAACAGGCCATGGGGCTGCTCGTGCGCCACAGCGCCATCGCCCAGACCGTGGAGCGCGCCCGCGCCTATGGCGCCGCCGCCAAGCAGGCGCTCGACGTCTTCCCCGCCAGCCCGGCGCGCGAGGCGCTGCTCGACGTGGTGGATTTCTGCGTCGCCCGGGTGCGCTGAACAGAGCGTTTTCGAGCGAAGTGGATACCGGTTCGCGTGAAGAAAACGCGACCAACAGTGAAATGATTCAGCCGCGCGGCGCGTAGAGGATGAGCGCCGCGCCGGCGAGGCAGATCGCCCCGCCCATCAGGTCCCATCGGTCGGGGCGGAAGCCTTCCACCGCCCATAGCCAGACCAGCGACGCCGCGACATAGACCCCGCCATAGGCGGCGAAGGCGCGCCCGGCGGCGGCAGCGTCCACCTGGGTGAGCGCCGCGCCGAAGGCGAGGAGGCTCAGCCCGCCCGGCACCAGCCACAGCGCGCTCGCCCCGTTGCGAATCACCGCCCAGAAGGCGAAGCAGCCGGCGATTTCCAGCAAGGCCGCGAGGGCGAAGAACGGGGCGGTGTGCATCGTGGCTCCTTGGACCTCGCTCAGCCCAGCACGGTGGACTTCACCCACCAGCCGGGATGCGCGCCCGTCACCTGCCGCGCGGCGGCGGCGGCGGCGCGGCAATCGTCATAGAGCGCGAACATGGTCGCGCCGGAGCCGGACATGCGCACCAGCCGCGCACCCGCCGTGGCGCCCAGCGCCCGCTCGACATCCCCCAGCACCGGCGCCAGCGCGCGGGCCGGTGGCTCAAGGTCGTTCGGCTCCAGGACGAGCCAGTCCAGCAGCGCCGCCCGCGACGGCGCGGGCGGAAAGGCCGCTCCGCCCTGGTCCCGCGATGTGCCCGGCGCCAGCGCCAGGGCGCGGAACACCTCGGCGGTGGCGACCGCGACGCGCGGATTGACCAGCACGGCGCCGAAACGGGGTAGAGCGAGCGCAGAGATGGCCTCGCCGCGCCCGGCCATCAGGCAGGAGCGCCCATACAGGCAGGCCGGCACGTCCGAACCGGTGGCGAGCGCCGCCTCGAACAGCCGTTCATCGTCCACGGCGAGCCCATTGGCCCGCGCCAGCAGCCGCAGCGCCGCCGCCGCATCGGCTGAGCCGCCGCCCAGCCCCGCCGCCACCGGCAGCCTTTTGGCGAGGGTGAAGCGGCCGAGCACCAGCCGCGGCACACGCGCCGCCAGCGCCCGCGCCGCCTTCAGCACCAGATTGTCCGCCTCCCCTGCCAGCACCGGCGCGCCGGGCCCTTCCAGCCCGAGGCTCAGTTCGGCGCCCGGCAGCAGCGACAGCCGGTCGCCCGCGCCGGCAAAGGCGACTACGCTCGACAAATCGTGATAGCCATCCGCGCGTCGGCCCAGCACCCGCAAGGTGAGATTCACCTTGGCGGGCGCGCGTTCGTGCAGCAGGACGGAGGGCGGCGGATCGGCTCGCATGGCCCCGCTTATGCGACGCGCGCCGGCCGCCGGCAAGCGAAGGCCGCTGCGGCACGGAAGGCCGGCGCACCGCCGCCGCCGGAGGCCGCGGCAGGGTTCGACTTGCGCGAGACCGCCTTTTGGCTGTATAAGCAGCGCATTCAACGATCTCACAAACGATCATCTGGTCGGTTGAGAGTGGGTTCGGCCGGCGGGACCCGCTCTTTTTGCATTGCGGATCGTCAGGCGATCCGACGAGGACGATGAGCGACACCGAAGCCCACGCCATAGACGCGACCACCCCGCCCGAGGGCCGGCTCGACGAGCCGCGTCTCGTTATCGAGGCCGGCCCCGCCGCCCGTGTGGCCGCCATTGTCGGCCCGGTGCTGGAAGGGCTCGGCTTCCGCCTGGTGCGCGCCAAGATTTCCGGCGGCAGCCCGCCGACCCTGCAGATCATGGCCGAGCGCCCGGACGGTTCCTTCGGCATTGACGAGTGCGAGGCGGCGAGCCGCGCCATCTCGCCGGTGCTCGATGTCGAGGACCCGATCAGCGGCGCCTACAACCTCGAAATGTCCTCGCCCGGCATCGACCGGCCGCTGGTGCGGGTGTCCGATTTCCAGCGCTGGGCCGGCCATGACGTGAAGATCGAGATGGCCGTGCCGCATGAGGGGCGCAAGCGCTTCCGCGGCATCCTCGCCGGCGCCGAAGGCACGAACGCGCTGGTGCGCCTGCCGGACGCCCCGGCCGATGCGCCCGGCACCGTCGCTCTGCCCATCGCCGACATCGGCGACGCCCGGCTGGTGATGACCGACGCGCTGATCCGCGACGCGCTGCGCCGCGACAAGGCGCTGCGCGAGGGCGCGGGCATCGAGGAAGACGACATCGACACCGCCGATATCGGCGACGTGCCGCTCGACGGGGATGACGACGAGAACGGCGACGACGACATGTTCGTCGGCGGCGAGGGCGTCGCCCCGCGCGTCATTCCGCCGAAGAAGATGCCGGTGAAGCCGAAATCCAAGCCGATGCTGAAGCCCAAGGGCGCGGCCAAGCCCGGCAAGAAATCCAACGCCAAACGCAAATCCTATGCGAAGGAGACGCACTGATGGCCGTCGTCAGCGCCAACCGGCTTGAACTCCTGCAGATCGCCGACGCGGTCGCGCGGGAAAAGACGATCGACCGGGGCATCGTGATCGCCGCGATGGAAGATGCGATCGCCAAGGCCGCGCGCTCGCGCTACGGCGCCGAGACCGACATCCATGCCGAGATCAACCCGCGCACCGGCGAGCTGCGCCTAGCCCGCCACCTTCTGGTGGTCGAGCAGGTCGACAACCCGGCGGTGGAGATCGACCTCATCGGCGCGCGCCGGCTGAACCCGGCGGCGCAGATCGGCGATTCCATCGCCGACACCCTTCCGCCCTTCGATTTCGGCCGCATCGCCGCGCAGTCCGCCAAGCAGGTCATCGTGCAGAAGGTGCGCGAGGCCGAGCGCGACCGTCAGTATGACGAGTTCAAGGACCGCATCGGCGAAATCGTCAACGGCGCGGTCAAGCGCGTCGAATACGGCAATGTCGTCGTCGATCTCGGCCGTGGCGAAGCCTCGCTGCGCCGTGACGAGCTGCTGCCGCGCGAAGTCTTCAAGACCGGCGACCGCATCCGCGCCTATGTCTATGACGTGCGCCGCGAGCAGCGCGGGCCGCAGATCTTCCTCTCGCGCACCCATCCGCAGTTCATGGCCAAGCTGTTCGCGCAGGAAGTGCCGGAGATCTATGACGGCATCGTCGAGATCAAGTCGGTGGCCCGCGATCCCGGCTCGCGCGCCAAGATCGCCGTCACCTCGCGCGATTCCTCGGTCGATCCGGTCGGCGCCTGCGTCGGCATGCGCGGCTCGCGCGTGCAGGCGGTGGTGAACGAGCTGCAGGGCGAGAAGATCGACATCATTCCGTGGTCGCCGGACGTCGCGACCTTCATCGTCAACGCCCTCGCCCCGGCCGAAGTGGTCAAGGTGGTGCTCGACGAGGACCGCGAGCGTATTGAAGTCGTGGTCCCGGATGCCCAACTAAGCCTCGCCATCGGCCGCCGCGGCCAGAATGTGCGCCTCGCCTCCCAGCTCACCGGCTGGGACATCGACATCATGACCGAGGCGGAAGAGAGCGAGCGGCGGCAGAAGGACTTCGCCGAGCGCACCACCATGTTCGCCGAGGCGCTCGACCTCGACGAGATGATGGGCCAGCTGCTGGCCTCGGAAGGCTTCGCCTCGGTCGAGGAAATCGCCTATGTGCCGCTGAACGAACTGGCGAGCATCGAGGGCTTCGACGAGGACACGGCGCAGGAACTGCAGAACCGCGCCCTCGCCCATCTGGCGCAGGTGGAAGCCGCCTTCGACGCGCGCCGCCGCGAACTCGGGGTCGAGGACGCGCTGCGCGACGTGCCGGGCGTCACCTCGCCCATGCTGGTGGCGTTCGGCGAGAACGACATCAAGACGGTTGAGGATCTCGCCGGCTGCGCCACCGACGACCTCACCGGCTGGACCGAGCGCAAGGACGGCGAAACCGTCCGCGTCGCCGGCGCGCTGGAGGGCTTCGAACTGTCGCGCGAGGACGCCGAGCAGCTGATCATGCAGGCCCGCGTCAAGGCCGGCTGGATCACCGCCGAGGAACTCGCCGGCCCGGCCGAGGATGAGATCGACGCCGAGGCGGACGAGGCCGGCGAGGCCGGGGCCTGAGCGGCCGGGCCGAGGGCGGCGCGACCGAAGGGAAGACGACGGTGACGGACGAGACGGCCCCTCACGGGGCGGCACCGGCGGACACCGGCCCCGAGACGGGCTTCACGGACGCCGATCAGGCGGATGTGGGGCTCACCGATGCCGGCCTGCCGGATGCGGGCCGCGCGCCGACAAGGCTGTGCATCGCCAGCCGGACGGTGCGGCCAGTGGAAGAATTGCTGCGCTTCGTCGTGGCGCCGGACGGCACGGTGGTGCCGGATATCCACGCCCGGCTGCCCGGGCGTGGCGCCTGGCTCACCGCACGGCGTGCCGTGCTGGCCGAGGCGCTGAAGCGGAAGGCGTTTTCCCGCGCCTTCAAGGGCAAGGGACGTGCCGGCCCGGAACTGTCCGATCTCGTCGGTCAGCTCCTGGAGAAGGATGCGCTCGCCTCCCTCGGCATCGCCAAGAAGGCGGGGCAGGTGGTGACGGGCAACGCCAAGGTGATCGAGGCGCTGCAGAGCGGGAAGGTCGCGGTGCTTGTGCATGCGAGCGAAGCCGCCCCGGACGGGGTGGGAAAGCTCGACGCGCTGGCACGGCGGATCGGCGAGGCTGACGGACGGGAAATTGCCCGCATCGGCAGCCTGCCGGGAGCACAATTGGACTTGGCGCTTGGGCGGGCAAATGTGGTACATGCTGCGCTGCTCGCGCATCCGACGAGCGCGGGGTTCCTCGCGCGAATGAAACGGCTCGAAGGCTGGCGCGCGGAATAAGCAGGCTGGCCGACGATAGTGGGGCCTTCCCGCATGAGGCGGGAAGGTACAGGAACGGATACCGAATGACCGATACGAAGAACCCGGGCGAGAAGACGATGGGCGTCGGACAGGGTGGCAAGACCACCCTCACGCTCAAGCGACCTGTCGAGCAGGGCGTCGTCCGCCAGAGCTTCAGCCATGGGCGGTCCAAGTCCGTCGTGGTGGAGAAGGTGAAGCGCCGTGTGCTCGGCCCGGGCGACAAGCCCGAGGCGCCGACCCCGGCCGCACCCGCTTCGCCGCCGGCATCCGCTCCGCCCGCCGCGCAGGCGGCCCGTCCGGCTCCGGCCGCTCCGGCCGCGCCCGCACGTCCGGCTCCCAGCGCCCCGGCGGCTGCCGCCGCGCCGGCACGCCCGGCGGTGAGCGCACCGGCAGCGGCGCCGGCAACGGCAACGGCGGCCCCCGCACCGGCCCGTCCGGCGGCGAGCGCACCGGCACGCCCCGTGACGAGCGCCCCTGCACGCCCGGCCGCGAGCGCCCCCGCCCGCCCGGCGGGCAGCGCCCCCGCGTCGAGCACGCCGGCAGGTTCGTCTTCCGGCCGGCCGCCGCTGCGCACCCAGCCCTCCCCGGGCGCGAATCTCTCCAGCCCCCGTCCGGCGCCGCAGGGCAGCCGCCCGGGCGGCGTCGTGCTGCGCACGCTGACGGAAGAGGAGGCCCGCGCCCGCGCCGCCGCCCTGCAGGATGCCCGCATCCGCGAGGTCGAGGATCGCAAGCGCGCCGAGATCGAGGCCGCCCGCCGCGCCGAGCGCGAGGCGCGCGAGAAGATCGAGCGCGAGGCCGCCGAGGCCCGCAAGCGCGAGGAAGACGCGCGCCGCGCCTTCGAAGAGGAAGCCAAGCGCAAATCCGAGCAGGAGGCGCGCAAGCGCTTCGGCGAGGACCAGCCGGCCGCCGCCTCGGCGAGCCCGGCGTCCCGCGCCGCCACGCCGGCCAGCCCGTCGCAGACCCCGGCCGCCGCTCCCGGCGCGCCGCGTGTCGCCACGCCGCGCGGCCCGATGGATGCGGAAGAGGACGATCGCCGTCCGGCGCGTCGTGGCCCCGGTGGCGCCCCCGCGCGTCCCGCCGTTCCGGCCAAGCCGACCCGCACCGCCGGCCCGGAAAAGAGCCGCGGCCGCCTGACCGTCGTCAACGCCCAGTCGGCCGATGACGAGCGCCAGCGTTCCGTTGCCTCGTTCCGCCGCCGCACCCAGCGCATGAGCGGTCATCGCCATGTCGAGGCGAAGGAAAAGATCGCCCGCGAAGTGACCATTCCGGAGACCATCTCCATTCAGGAGCTGGCCAACCGCATGGCCGAGCGCGCGGTCGACGTGATCCGCCTGCTGATGAAGCAGGGCCAGATGGTGAAGATCACCGACGTGATCGACGCCGACACCGCCCAGCTCATCGCCGAGGAACTCGGCCACAGCGTGCGCCGCGTCGCCGAATCGGACGTGGAAGAAGGCCTGTTCGACACCGCGGACACCGAGGAGAATCTCGAGACCCGTCCGCCGGTCGTCACCATCATGGGCCATGTCGACCACGGCAAGACCTCGCTGCTCGACGCCATCCGCAAGGCCAATGTCGTCTCCGGCGAGGCCGGCGGCATCACCCAGCACATCGGCGCCTATCAGGTGACCTCGCCGCTCGGCGGCAAGATCACCTTCATCGACACGCCCGGCCACGCCGCCTTCACGGCGATGCGTGCGCGCGGCGCCAAGGTGACGGACATCGTGGTGCTGGTGGTGGCGGCTGATGACGGCGTCATGCCGCAGACGGTCGAGGCCATCAATCACGCGCGCGCCGCCAAGGTGCCGCTGATCGTGGCGATCAACAAGATCGACAAGCCGGACGCCAAGCCCGAGCGCGTGCGCAGCGAATTGCTGCAGTACGAGGTTCAGGTCGAAAGCCTCGGCGGCGACACGCTGGAAGTCGAGGTCTCCGCCAAGGCGCAGACCAATCTCGACAAGCTGCTGGAGCTCATCAGCCTGCAGGCGGAAGTGCTCGACCTCAAGGCGAACCCCAACCGCGACGCGGAAGGCACCGTCATCGAGGCCAAGCTCGACCGTGGTCGCGGTCCTGTCGCCACCGTGCTGGTGCAGCGCGGCACGCTGCATGTCGGCGACATCGTCGTTGCCGGCGCCGAGATGGGCCGCGTGCGCGCGCTCATCGACGACAAGGGCAACAATGTCAGCGATGCCGGGCCGTCCTTCCCGGTGGAAGTGCTCGGCTTCAACGGCACGCCGGAGGCGGGCGACCGCCTCGCCGTGGTCGAGAACGAAGCCCGCGCCCGCGAGATCACCGACTATCGCCAGCGCCAGAAGCGCGAGAAGGCGGCGGCCCGTTCCGCCACCGTCCGCGGCTCGCTGGAGCAGATGATGAGCCAGGCCAAGACCACCGGCCGGAAGGAATTCCCGCTCATCATCAAGGGCGACGTGTCCGGCTCGGTCGAGGCGATCATCTCCTCGCTGGAGAAGCTCGGCACCGACGAGGTGCAGGCCCGCATCATCCACTCCGGCGCGGGCGGCGTGAACGAGAGCGACGTGACGCTGGCCGAGACGGCCGGCGCGGCGATCATCGCGTTCAACGTGCGCGCCAACAAGGAAGCGCGTGACGCGGCCGAGCGTGCCGGCATCGAGATCCGCTACTACAACATCATCTACGACCTCGTGGATGACGTGAAGGCGGCGATGGGTGGCCTGCTCGCCCCGGTCAACCGCGAAACCATGCTCGGCAACGCGCTCATCAAGGAGATCTTTGCGGTCTCCAAGGTGGGCAAGGTCGCCGGCTGCCTGGTCACCGACGGCATCGTCGAACGCGGCCAGCATGTCCGCCTCATCCGCGACAACGTGGTCATCCACGAAGGCAAGCTGGCGACGCTCAACCGCTTCAAGGATGCGGTCAACACGGTGCATTCCGGCCAGGAATGCGGCATGTCCTTCGAGAACTACCAGGACATGCGCGCCGGCGACGTCATCGAGTGCTACCGCGTCGAGGTGGTGCAGCGCACCCTCTGAGGGGGCTCCCTCTGGGCCGTGCGGCCGACGCCGCCGCTCACGACACATTCAGGCCGTTCCCGCACGCGGGCGCGGCCTTTCCACGGGAGCGCGCGGTCCAAGCCCGCCCGCTCCGGTCGCGGTCGGCCCCTTGCTCCCTCAGGCGGGCGGGGCCCTGAAGGTTTGATGACATGAAGAATAAAGCGAGTTCGGGCGCCGGCCCGAGCCAGCGCCAGCTGCGCGTGGGCGAGCTGGTGCGCCACGCCCTCTCCGACATTCTCGCCCGCGGCGACCTGCCCGATCCGGCGCTGGCCAAGGTGCTGATCACCGTGCCGGAAGTGCGGATGAGCCCGGACCTCAAGATCGCCACCTGCTATGTCATGCCGCTTGGCGGCAAGGACCCGAAGGCGGCGATCGAGGCGCTGGCGACCAATGCCAAGCCGCTGCGCGGCGAGATTGCCCGCCGCGTCGAGCTGAAATTCGTCCCCGAGCTGCGCTTCCGCATCGACACCTCCTTCGAGGAGGGCGCGCGCATCGACGCGCTGCTGCGCCTGCCGCAGGTGCAGCGCGACCTCGACGGCCCCGACACCGACACTCCTGACAGCCGAGAGGACGAGGCATGAGCGCCCCGCTCGATTCCGCCCACCCGACCGAGGACGCCGAGCTGCCGCCGGCCGCGCCGGCGGAGACCGGCCGCGACGCCCCGCGCAAGCGCCGGCCCAAGCGCGATGTCGATGGCTGGGTGCTGCTCGACAAGCCGGTCGGCATGACCTCGACGCAGGCGGTCGGCGCGGTGAAATGGCTGTTCCAGGCCAAGAAGGCCGGCCACGCCGGCACGCTCGATCCGCTCGCCTCCGGCTGCCTGCCGATCGCGCTGGGCGAAGCGACCAAGACCGTTCCCTTCGTCATGGACGGGCGCAAGGTCTATCGCTTCACCGTGCGCTGGGGCATCGAGACCGACACCGACGACAGCGAGGGCCAGCCGGTCGAGACCTCCGAGGCGCGCCCGACGCGCGAGGCGATCCTCGACCTGCTGCCGGGCTTCCGTGGCGAGATCGAACAGGTGCCGCCGGCCTATTCGGCGCTGAAGATCAATGGCGAGCGCGCCTATGATCTCGCCCGCGACGGCATCGAGGTGCAGCTCGCCGCCCGCACCGTGGTCATCCATTCGCTGGAGCTGGTCGAGCAGCCCGATGCCGACCACGCCGTGTTCGAGGCGGAATGCGGCAAGGGCACCTATGTACGGTCGCTGGCCCGCGATTTCGGCCGGGCGCTCGGCGTGCGCGGCCATATCTCGGCGCTGCGCCGCACCCGTGTCGGTACCTTTGCCGAAGAGGATCTGGTGCCGCTGGCGAAGCTGCGCGAAGTCTCCGAATCCATGGACGACGCCCCGCCGCTATTCGCGTTGCGCCCCGTCGAGATCGGCCTCGACAGCCTGCCGGCGCTTCGCGTCTCTTCCTCGGATGCCGCCCGCCTCGCCCATGGCCAGCCGATCATCCTGCGCGGGCGCGACGCGCCGGTGCTGGAAGGCCCGGTCGCCATCACCGCCGGCGGCCGCCTCATCGCCCTCGGCGAGGCCGAAGCCGGCGAGATCCACCCCAAGCGGATCTTCCATTCCGCGAAATAGGCGGTCCGCCTCACGGAAAAAGCAGGCGCGGGCGGTTCATTCCGCCGGCCGCGCCGCCGCCCAGGACAGCAGCGCGTCGAGGGCAGGGCACAGCGCCTGCCCCCACTCGGTGAGCGCATATTCCACCTTGGGCGGCACCTGCGGATAGACGATGCGCCGGACGATGCCGTCGCCCTCCATCTGCCGCAGCTGCTGCGCCAGCATCTTCTGCGAAATCGCCGGGATGGCGCGTTCGAGATCGGAAAAGCGCAGCACCCGTCCGCCGAACAGGTGGAACAGGATCACCAGCTTCCAGCGCCCTTCCAGCAGCTTCAGCGCCTGTTCGACGCCGGAGGCCGCCGACTCGCGCGTATAGGCGTCAGCCTTACTTTGGGGTAAGGGGCTTACTTTTTCGTGCGTACTTGTCATTTAGTTAGCCTAAGCTCATCTCGAAGGTCCCGCAACCGCGCGGCGCCCGGTCGCCGCCCTGCCTGGAGCCTGCCCGGATGAGTGTCGAACTTCCCCCCGCCATCGCCGCCTATTTCCGCGCCGACCGCGACGATCCCGCCGCCGTCGCCCGCTGCTTCACGCCGGATGGCGTGGTGAAGGACGAAGGCCGCCTTCACCGCGGGCCAGAGGCCATCGCCGCCTGGAAAAAGCAGGCGTCCGCCGCCTATGACTACACCAGCGAGCCGATCGGGGTGGAGCCGGACGGTGATCGCCTCATCGTGACGGCGCATGTCGTCGGCACTTTTCCCGGCAGCCCCGTGGATCTGCGCTATGCCTTCACGCTGGAAGGCACGCATATCGCCCTTCTGGAGATCGCGCCCTGAGGGGCGCGGGGCGCCGTCCGCACAGCTTCCACTAGCACCTGCGCCGATTTCGTGTATGGTGCCGGCGCGTCGCGGACCCCCTGTCCGCGCGACCGTAGTTCTTTGACCGCGCTGGACGACATCCCGGCCCGGCCAATCTGCGGACCCCGGCGCGCCCTTCCGGCCTTCCCGGCCCGGCGCCGCCTTTCACCTGAAGTCACGAAAGGACTTGCCCGATGTCGATCACTCCCGAGCGCAAGCAGGAGCTCATCAAGGAATACGCCACCAAGCCGGGCGATACCGGTTCGGCGGAAGTGCAGGTGGCGATCCTCACCGAGCGGATCACCAACCTCACCGGCCACTTCAAGGGCCACGCGAAGGACAACCACTCCCGTCGCGGCCTGCTCAAGATGGTGTCGGCGCGCCGTGGTCTTCTCGACTACCTCAAGAAGACCGAGGAAGCCCGCTACAAGTCGCTGATCCAGCGCCTGGGCATCCGCCGCTGAGGCACGACGCGAGGCTCGCGCCCCACAGGCGCGGGCCTCGTGCGCATTGAAGACGGCGCGGGCGGAGGACCCGCCGCGCTGAAGACGCATGATGCGGCGGGCATGGGGCTCGCCGCGACCGATAGTGAAGCGGCGCGCCATGGCAGGATCGCCGGAGACTCACGGGTCCGCGCCCCCGCCGCGCCGGCTTCCACCGCCCGAGTCTCTCGCCGTCTTGCCCATGGCCCCGCTTCGGAAAGCCAGAGACAGACATGTTCGATATTCACCGCGAGGAACTCGACTGGGGCGGGCGCACCCTGACCCTCGAGACCGGCCGTATGGCGCGCCAGGCTGATGGCGCCGTGCTCGCGACCTATGGCGACACCACCGTGCTCGCCACCGCCGTTTCCGCCAAGGCGCCGAAGCCCGGCCAGGACTTCTTCCCGCTCACCGTCAACTACCAGGAAAAGACCTACGCGGCTGGCCGCATTCCCGGTGGCTATTTCAAGCGCGAAGGCCGCCCGAGCGAGAAGGAGACCCTCGTCTCCCGCCTGATCGACCGTCCGATCCGCCCGCTCTTCGCCGAAGGCTACAAGAACGACACCCAGGTCGTCGTCACCGTGCTCTCGCACGACCTTGAGAACGACCCCGACATCGTGGCCATGGTCGCCGCCTCGGCCGCCCTCACCCTGTCCGGCGTGCCGTTCATGGGCCCGATCGGCGGCGCCCGCGTCGGCTTCGTCGACAATGAATATGTGCTGAACCCGACGCTCGACGAGCTGAAGGAATCGGCGCTCGACCTCGTGGTCGCCGGCACCGCCGACGCCGTGCTGATGGTCGAATCCGAAGCCAAGGAGCTCTCCGAAGAGGTGATGCTCGGCGCGGTCATGTTCGGCCACCGCCACTTCCAGCCGGTCATCGACGCCATCATCCGCCTCGCGGAGAAGGCCGCCAAGGAGCCGCGCGACTTCGCCGCTCCCGACCATTCGGCGCTGGAAGCCGAGCTGCGCACCCTGATCGACGCCGATCTGCGCGCCGCCTACAAGATCGTCCGCAAGCAGGACCGCTACGAGGCGGTCGGCAATGCCAAGGCGAAGGCCAAGGCGCATTACGCCGCGCTCGCCGCCGAAGGCAAGGACGTGCCGGACTCCCAGACCCTCTCCGAGGTGCTGAAGGAGCTCGAGGCCAAGATCGTGCGCTGGAACATCCTCGACGAGGGTATCCGCATCGACGGCCGCGACACCAAGACCGTCCGCCAGATCGTCGCCGAGGCGAGCGTTCTGCCGCGCGCCCACGGCTCCGCCCTGTTCACCCGCGGCGAGACGCAGGCCCTCGTGGTCGCCACGCTCGGCACCGGCGAGGACGAGCAGTTCATCGACAGCCTGGAAGGCACCTACAAGGAGCGCTTCCTGCTGCACTACAACTTCCCCCCCTTCTCGGTGGGCGAGACCGGCCGCATGGGTTCGCCCGGCCGCCGCGAAATCGGCCATGGCAAGCTCGCCTGGCGCGCCATCCGCCCGCTGCTGCCGCCGGCGCATGAGTTCCCCTACACGCTGCGCGCCGTCTCGGAGATCCTGGAGTCGAACGGCTCCTCCTCCATGGCGACCGTCTGCGGCACCTCGCTCGCGCTGATGGACGCCGGCGTGCCGATGCGCCGTCCGGTGGCCGGCATCGCCATGGGCCTCATCCTTGAGGGCGAGAAGTTCGCCGTGCTCTCCGACATCCTCGGCGACGAGGATCATCTCGGCGACATGGACTTCAAGGTGGCCGGCACCGACAAGGGCGTCACCGCCCTGCAGATGGACATCAAGATCGCCGGCATCACCGAGGAGATCATGAAGGTCGCCCTCGCCCAGGCGAAGGATGGCCGTCACCACATTCTCGGCGAGATGAGCAAGGCGCTGACCGGCGCCCGCTCCGAGCTCGGCGAGCATGCCCCGCGCATCGAGGTGATCCAGATCCCGGTCGACAAGATCCGCGAAGTGATCGGCTCGGGCGGCAAGGTGATCCGCGAGATCGTCGAGAAGACCGGCGCCAAGATCAACATCGAGGACGACGGCACGGTGAAGGTCGCCTCCGCCTCGGGCGAGTCGATCAAGGCGGCGCTGAACTGGATCAAGTCCATCGCCTCCGAGCCGGAGATCGGCCACATCTATGAGGGCACGGTGGTCAAGGTCGTCGATTTCGGCGCCTTCGTGAACTTCTTCGGCGCCAAGGACGGCCTCGTGCACGTCTCGCAGCTCGCCAAGGAGCGCGTGGCCAAGCCCTCCGATGTCGTCAAGGAAGGCGACAAGGTGAAGGTGAAGCTGCTCGGCTTCGACGAGCGCGGCAAGACCCGCCTGTCGATGAAGGTCGTCGACCAGGCGACCGGCGAGGACCTCGAAGCCAAGGCCAAGGCCGAGGATGGCGAGGCCGCTTCGGCGGAGTGATCCGCCGCTTCACGCGGTTGAGGATTGTGAGCGGGGCGCCTTCGGCGCCAGCTCCGCACAAGAACGGGGCGCCTTCGGGCGCCCCGTTTTCATTTGCGCGGTACCGCCCGCAACGACGCTCAGAGCGTCATCCTTCGAGGCGCGCCTGACGGCGCGCACCTCAGGATGACGTGGCTCGCGAGGCACCGCCCTGCCAACGCTCGGCGTTTCAGGCTTGTTTCCCTCTTCCACATACGGCTTTCCGGCTTCGGGGGCTTGGAACACCGTCATACTGAGGTGCCGGCCGCAGGCCGGCCTCGAAGCATCTCGCCGCAGGACGACGCAACCTGTTCCCGCGGACACCCGAGCGCGGGTCCCCGCGTTTCACACAAGCCTGCCCTGCCTGTCAGGCAATCGACACCTGCGGCGCCCTAGGATTAGAACCTTTCTAATCTTAGCCCCGGGGCCTGCCATGAAACGCTTCTCCGACCTCAGCGAGGCGGAAATCCTCGCCCTCGCCATCTCCAATGAGGAGGAGGATGCCCGCATCTACCTCCAGTTCGCCGGCCGGCTGAAGGCGGACTATCCCGCCACGGCGGCGATGTTCGAGCGCATGGCCCAGGAGGAGCACGGCCACCGCCACGCGCTGCACCAGCTCTATGTCGCCCGCTTCGGCGAGGCGCTGCCCTACATCACACGGCAGGATGTGAAGGGCTTCCTCAAGCGCAACCCGCTCTGGCTGATGGACACGCTGCGCATCGACGCGGTGCGCCGGCAGGCCGAGGTGATGGAATACGAGGCGCAGCAATTCTACATCAAGGCCGCCGCCCGCGCCCATGACGCCGCCACGCGCCAGCTTCTCGCCGATCTCGCCGAGGCGGAAAGCGCGCATGAGACGCTGGCGCAGGAACTCGGCGGGCAGATCGAGACCAGCGGCGCCCGCGTGCATGAGGACGAGGCCGCCCACCGGGTCTTCGTGCTGCAGATCGTCCAGCCGGGCCTTGCCGGGCTGATCGACGGGTCGATCTCCACCCTGGCGCCGATCTTCGCCGCCGCCTTCGCCACGCAGGATTCCTGGGCCGCCTTCCTGGTCGGTCTCGCCGCCTCCATCGGCGCCGGCATCTCCATGGGCCTCACCGAGGGCCTGTCGGACGACGGCGCCATCACCGGGCGCGGCAGCCCGTGGCCGCGCGGCCTCGCCTGCGGGGTGATGACCATGCTGGGCGGGCTCGGCCACACCCTGCCCTATCTCATCCCCGATTTCTGGACCGCCACGGCGGTCGCCGGCGTCGTCGTCGCCGTTGAGCTCGCCGCCATCGCCTATGTGCGCACCCACTATATGGAAACGCCCTTCGGCTCGGCCTTGGTGCAGGTGGTGCTCGGCGGCCTGCTGGTGCTGGCCGCCGGCATCCTCATCGGCAGTTCGTGACCGGGCGGTCGTGGGCGGGCCTTTAGGTGACCGACTCATAACTTCGCAGCCATATGCGGATTGAAGCGAGTTGGACTGACGCGAGAAAGTTGTCATCTCGCTTGTCGTAGCGGGTGGCGACGGCCCTGAAATGTTTGAGTTTGTTGAAGAACCGCTCGACGGCGTTGCGTTGGCGGTAGACCCAGGCGCTGAAGGCGAAGGTTTTGACCCTGTTGGGCATGGCGCGGACATTGGCCCATGCTCCGCGCCGGTTCATCTCTTTGCGCAAGGCGTCGCTGTCGTAAGCCCTATCGGCGAGAAGGATGTTTCCCGGCTCGAGCGTGCCCAGCATGTCGGCGGCCGAGCGCCCGTCGTGAGCCTGGCCTTCGGTCAGCTTGAGGCGGATCGGTCGGCCTTCAGCATCGACAAGGGCGTGGATCTTGGTGGTCAGGCCGCCACGCGAGCGACCCATGCAACGGGATCGCCCATCTTTTTTTGGCCGTTGGCGGCATGCTGGTGAACGCGGATCGACGAGGCGTCGATCATCTGGATATCGCCATCGTAAGCGGCTGAGACGGCTTGCAGAATGCGCGCCCAATGGCCCGCCTTGCGCCATCGGTTGAAGCGGTTGACGCACGTCGTATGCGGGCCATAGCGCGCCGGGATATCGGCCCAAGGCGCCCCAGTGCGCAGGCGCCAGAAAATGCCATTCAGAACGCGCCGGTCATCTACCCGCGCGACCCCACGCACCTTCGTCGGCAGAAGCGGCTCGATCACCGACCACTCGAAATCCGTCAGATCAAAGCGGGCCATCTCAACCTCCAAGGCTGAGATAAGTGAATCAGAACACCAGCCCGCAGGGAATCCCGTTTATGGGTATGTGACCTAGAGCGCGATCCGATCAGATTGAATCAATCTGATCGGCAAATCGCCCTCTAACTCTAAGATAGAGAACGCGTTATCCGATCAGCTTGCGATGCAAGCTGATCGGCGCGTGCTCTAGCCCGCCCGCACCATGTCGACGAAGCTGTGCACCTCGCGGCGCAGCGTCACCGCCTGCAGCGACAGGTCGCGGGCCGAGGTCAGGACGCGGTGCGCGGCGGCGGCGGAAGCCTGCGCCGTGCGCTGGACGGCAGAGATGTTCGTGGTCACTTCCTGCGTCCCGCTCGCCGCCTGCTGGATCGAGCGGGCGACTTCCGAGGTGGTGGCGTGCTGCTCGGTCATGGCGGCGGAAATCGCCGCCGCGGCGTTGCGCAACTCGGTGATGGTGGCACTGAAGCCGGCAATCGCCCCCTGCACGCCCCCGGTCGATTCCTGAATGCCGGAAATGCGCTCGGAAATGCCGGCGGTGGCCTGCGCGGTCTGGCTGGCCAGCGCCTTCACCTCCTGCGCCACCACGGCGAAGCCGCGCCCGGCCTCGCCGGCGCGGGCGGATTCGATGGTGGCGTTCAGCGCCAGCAGGTTGGTCTGGCCGGCAATCGAGTCGATGAGGCCGGTGATGGTGCCGATCTGCTCGGCCGAGGCCTTCAGCTCGTTCATCTGGCCGCTGGTGGCGGCGACTTCGCCCACCGCCCGCTCGGTCATGACGGTGGAATGCTGCAGCCGGTCGCCGATCTCCTGCGCGGCGGCGGAAAGCTCCTCCATTGCCGACGCCACGGTCTGCACATTGGAAGTGGCGAGCTGCGCGGCGGCCGCCACCGCCCCGGCCTGGTTGGTCGCCTCCTCCGCCGTGGCGTTGAGCGCTTCGGACGCCGCCTGCAGGTCGTTGGCCGCAGTCGCGACCATGTCGACCACCGCGCCCACCGCCGCCTCGAACTGGTCGGCCAGCTGGCGCATCTCGGCATGGCGGTTCTCGGCGGCGCGCTTGGCGAGCAGGCGCGCCTCCTCACGCGCCGCTTCCGCCTCGCGCAGACCGTCGCGGAACACGGTCAGCGCGCGCGCCTGCTCGCCGATCTCGTCGGTGCGCCCGGCATGGGGGATGGCGGCTTCCAGATCGCCGGCGGACACCTGCTCCATGGCCGCGCTGACCTCGCGCACCGGCCGGGCGATGCCGAGGAAGGAATAGGCGCCGGCCAGCACAGCCGCCAGAATGGCGATGGCGGAGAAGACGAGAATGCGGGTCATGCCGTCGGTCAGCGCCTGGTCGGCCAGCGCGCGCGCCTCGTCGGCCTGCGAGGCTGTCTCCGCCACCACGCGGTCGAGCACCTGGTTGGCCTCGCGCATCACAGGCTCGCTGCGGTCATTGACCAGCGCAGTACGGCTGGAGAGCTGGGCGAGATTGGCGTCGATCAGCTGCTTATAGGCGTCGAAATCCTTCAGCGCCGTGTCCACCGTCTGCGCCACCTGCGCATTGTCGCCCATCTGCGTGCGCACATCGGTGAGAATGGTGACGACGCGGTTCTGCATCGAGGTGAGCCGCTTGAGCTGCTTGGCGTCGCCTTCCAGCATGTAGGTGGAGGCGGCGAGATTGATGCTGTCGATCAGCTGCTCCAGAGGCTGGAGATTGCTCCCCATGTCGGTGTTGCCGAGTTCGAGCATCTGGCCGGCGAGGGTGGAGAAATGCGTGCGCGCCCGCATGGCGAGGGCCGGTCGGGCCTCGACCAGCTGCTGCTGCGTCTTCTCCGAATCGTGAACCTGCGCCGTGACGGCGCCGAACGCGCCGAGCAGCTGCTTGAGCTTCACGAAGTCCGCGCGGTCGTCGTCATGGGTTTCCAGCACCATCAGACGGTCGAGCCGCCCCTGCGCCGCCGCGATATCGCCGTTCACCGCGCCGAGCAGCGCCTCATTATTGGGATTGGCGAAGGACAGGCGCATTTCCGTGGCGTTGAGCTGGATGCGGGTCAGCAGATCGGCCACTTCCTCGCTTTCGTCGAGGATGGTCGCCTGCCGTTCGGCGGCGTCATTCGCCTCCTCGATGCTCGCCATGGCGAAATGCCGGCTTACCAGCACGCCGCAGGAGAGAAGAACGAGCAGCACGGACGCAATGCCGAGCTTCATCGCGATGCCAAGACGCATCGTGCCCACGAGATACCTCCACATGTCCTTTTACCTCGCGGCACAAAAGGACATGTGGCTTGCGCCAGTCTTGCCGGTGGTTGTGGGCGGCCGGCTCAGCGTGGCTGGCTGGGGCCCCTATTCATAGGCGGCCAGAGCCTGCGCCAGTGCCGCCCGGTCGGCGCCGGCGGCCAGCGCCAGCGTGAGCAGCAGCCGCGCCTTCACCCCGGTGAGCAGCCCGGCGGAGAGCGCGCCGCGCGCCAGCAGGTCGATCTCCGAGCCGGGATAGCCATAGGTGCGGGCGAAGACCGGCCCGGCCAGCGTCCGGCTGGCCAGCACCACCGGCAGCTGCGCCGCCACCTCGCCGACCAGCGGCGCCAGCGCGCCCGGCACATGGCCGGCCCCCGCCCCTTCGATGACGAGGCCGGCATAGCCGAGAGCGGGCACGGCGCGCAGCAGCCTGCCATCGTCGCCCATGGCGATCTTCAGGAGCGCCACCGGCGGCAGCGGCGCGGCTGCGGGGTCGAAGGCCAGCGCCGGGCGCGTCACGCGGGTGAAGAGCCGCACGCGCCCCTCCGCCACCAGCCCGAGCGGGCCGGCCATGTCGGAGACGAAGGCGGAGGTGAGCGCCGTGTGCGCCTTGCGCACGAAGCGGGCGGCATGGATCTCGTCGTTCAGCACCACCAGCGTGCCGAGCCCGCGCGCCGCGTCGCTGGCGGCGACGAGGGCGGCGGCGAGAAGGTTGGCCGGCCCGTCGGCGCCCGGCTGCTGCGGGCCGCGCATGGCGCCGACCACCACCACCGGCCGTTCGCCCGGCACCAGCAGATCGAGCGCGAAGGCGGTTTCCTCGATGGTGTCGGTGCCCTGAATGACCACCGCGCCATCGATGCCGGCGGCGAAGCCGGCGCGGATCTCGCCCGCCACGGCGGCAATGTTCTCCAGCGTCAGCGAGGCGCTGCCGACCTTCATCGGCGAGCGTGCCTCGATGTCCGCCACCTCGGCGAGGCCGGGCACGGCGGCCACCAGCTCGGCCGCGCCCAGTGTCGGCGCGATGCCGCCATCGGGCGCCGTGGTCATGGTGATGGTCCCGCCGAGGGAGAGGACGAGAAGACGGGGACGCGGAAGGAAAGAGGACATGGAAGACCTGACGACGCAGCGGGGAAGCTCCACCCTAGCCGCCCGCCGCCACGCCGTCAGCCCGTCACGCCGCCGCGCGCAGCCCCGCCAGCTCGGCCGGCATCGGCCCGCCCGTGGCCCAGTCCAGCAGCTCCACCGTGTGAACGACTGGCACGCGTGTGCCGCCGCCGATCTGCGTCATGCAGCCGATGTTGCCGACGGCGATCACCTGCGGATCGGTGCGCTCGATATTGGCGACCTTGCGCGCGCGCAGCCGGCCGGCGATCTCCGGCTGGAGGATGTTGTAGGTGCCGGCCGAACCGCAGCACAAATGTCCCTCGGCCGGTTCCAGCACGGTGAAACCGGCGCTGGCCAGCAGCGTCTTCGGCGCGGTGCGCACGCGCTGGCCATGCTGCAGCGAACAGGCGGAGTGATAGGCAACGCGGATGCCCGGCGCGATGACCGGCGCGGGAAGCTCCTGCGCGGCGAGGAACTCGCTCACATCCTTGGCCAGCGCCGACACTTTCGCCGCGCGCTCGGCATAGGCCGGGTCGGTGCGCAGCATGTGGCCGTAATCCTTGATCGTCGTGCCGCAGCCCGAGGTGGTCACGAGGATGGCGTCCAGCCCCTCGCCCTCGATCTCGCGCATCCAGGCGTCGACATTGGCGCGGGCATTGGCGAGCGCCAGATCCTCCTTGCCCATATGGTGGGTGAGCGAGCCGCAGCAGCCGCCGCCGACGGGGCGGACGATCTCCACGCCCAGGCGGGTGAGCAGGCGGATCGCCGCCGCGTCGATCTCCGGCCGCAGCACCGGCTGGGCGCAGCCATCGAGCAGGGCGACGCGGGCGCGGCGGGAGCCTTGCGCGGCGAAACGGCGCACGCCTTCATCCGCCGAGCGCGTGGCCGGCCGCGCCGGGGCGAGGCGCAGCATGGCGGCCACCGGCGCGAGGCCGGGGATGGACTCGAACAGGCCGGCCAAGGGCTTCGCCACCATCGCCCCGCCAATGGCCAGGCGGAACAGCGTGCGGCTCGGCAGCACCCGCGCCAGCAGAGCCCGCGTCAGCCGGTCCATCAGCGGGCGGTCATAGGTCGCCTCCACATGGTCGCGCGCATGGTCGATCAGGTGCATGTAATGCACGCCCGAGGGGCAGGTGGTCATGCAGGACAGGCAGGACAGGCAGCGGTCGATATGCTTGGCGACTTCCTGTGTCGCCGGCCGGTCGTTCTCCAGCATGTCCTTGATGAGGTAGATGCGCCCGCGCGGGGAATCCAGTTCATCCCCCAGCAGCACATAGGTCGGGCAGGTGGCGGTGCAGAAGCCGCAATGGACGCACGCGCGGAGTACTTGTTCGGAACGTGCCGTCTGCGGATCGGCCAGCTGGGCGAGGGAGAAGTTCGTCTGCATGGCTCACACTCCCGCATACATGCGCCCGGGGCTCAGCACGCGCCCGGGGTCGAAGCCGTTCTTCATCCGGGCGATCAGCGCGCCGGTGATCGGGTCGAGCGGCTGGAACACCTCTTCGCCCGCCCGCGCCGCCGCGCTGGCGCGGATCAGCGTCGCATGGCCACCGCCCGCTGCTGCCACCGCCGCGCGCACCGCCGCCGTCTGCGGTTCCGCGCCGGGCATCTCCACCCAGACGAGCCCGCCGGCCCAGTCATAGAGACAGCGCGCGCCGAGCCCCGCCAGTGCCGCGCCGATGGACGGCCCCGCCATCGGCGCCACCGAGACCCGCCAGAGGGCGGGGTGATTTTCCAAATGGGCTCCCTCATCCCCGGGCTTGACCCGGGGACCCAGACCTTGGGGCCGGCGCACGGCTTCACTCTGGGTGGCCGGGTCAAGCCCGGCCATGAGGGAGGCCGAAAGGGACACCGCAAACGGCGTCACGTCGCGCACCGCCTGCCAGAAGGCGAGCGACGCCTCCGCGTCGAGAAAGGACAGCGTGCCGCGCCCGCGCAGCATCTCTTCCAGCTTGCCCCGGCGGTGGCGGATCGAGGGCGCCACCCCTTCCAGCCGCAGCGCCGTCACCGAGGCGCCCGCACCGGCGACGGCGGGAATGGCGGCCGCCACCGCTTCCGGCACATGCGCGGCGCCGGACACGTCGTAATAGGAGCCGACCGCCGCGCTCATCGCGCCCGCGGCGGCGGCCGGGTCGAGGCCGAGCAGCAGCAGCGTCTCCACCGTCTCCGGGCGCGGCAGCACCTTGATGGTGAGTTCGGTGAAGGCGGCGAGCGTGCCATAGGACCCCGCCAGCCCGCGCGGCAGATCATAGCCGGTGACGTTCTTCACCACCCGCCCGCCGGCCTTGAACGCTTCCGCCCGGCCGGAGACGGCGCGGATGCCGAGCGCGTGGTCGCGCGCCGCCCCGGCGCTCGGCCGGCGCGGCCCGGCGAGGTTGCAGGCCATCAGCCCGCCCAGCGTGCCGCCGCCCGGCGCCACACCGAGCAGCGGGCCGAAATCCATCGGCTCGAAGGCCAGCATCTGCTTCGAGGCCGCCACCAGCGCCTCGATCTCGGCCACCGTCGTGCCCGCCTTGGCGCTCAGCACCAGCTCTTCCGGCTCGTAGAGGGTGACGCCGGAAAGGCCGCCCAGCTCCAGCGTGGCGTCGGTCTGGATGTGGCGGCCGAGCCCGGCCTTGGCGCCGGAGCCGGCGACATCGAGCGTGCGCCCGTTGGACACCGCCCAGCGCACCGCCTCCACCACCTCCGCCTCGTCGCGCGGACACAGCCTCTCGCTCATCTCAAGCCACTCCCGAAAGCGCGGCGAGCCGCGCGGCATGCGTGTTGTGTTCGGCCACCACGGAGGGCAGGTCGATGGTCACCACCTCGCCCTGGGCCACCACCGGCCGTCCCTGCACATAGGTGAAGGCGGCGCGCCCCGGCGTGCAGAACAAAGCGGCGGCGACGGGATCGGCGAGGCCGCCGGCGAAGGCGACATCGTCGAGCCGCAGGGCGAAGAAATCCGCGCAATAGCCCGGCGCCAGCGCGCCGATATCGCTGCGCCCCAAAACCGAAGCGCCGCCGAGCGTGGCGAGCTCCAGCGCCTCGCGCGCGCTCATCCACTCATGGTCGCGCGAGGGATCCGACGTGGAGAGCGAGGTGTCCGGCCCCTCGGGCGGGCGCAGGCTAATCTGCAGCCGCGCCAGCAGCATGGCCTGCCGTGCCTCGGTGAGCAGGTTGTTGCCGTCATTGGAAGCCGAGCCATCGACGCCAAGCCCGACCTTGACCCCTGCCGCCCGATAGGCCCGCACCGGGGCGATGCCGGAAGCGAGGCGCATATTCGAGGACGGGCAATGGCACACACCGACCCCGGCGCCGGCAAAGCAGCCGATCTCATGTGCGTTCACATGCACCGCGTGGGCGAACCACACATCGCGGCCGAGCCAGCCCAGCTCTTCCATATAGGCGACAGGCCGCTTGCCGAAGCGCTCCAGCGTGTAGCGCTCCTCGTCCACGGTCTCGGCCAGATGGGTGTGCAGCCGCACGCCCTTCTGCCGCGCCAGCGCCGCGCTCGCCCGCATCAGCTCCGGCGTGACCGAGAAGGGCGAGCAGGGGGCGAGGGCGATCTGCAGCAGCGCGCCGGGCGCGGCGTCGTGATAGCGGGCGATGACGCGCTCACTGTCGGCGAGGATGGCGTCCTCGTCCTCCACGCAGTCGTCCGGCGGCAGGCCGCCCTTGGACTGGCCGAGCGACATGGAGCCGCGCGAGACCATGAAGCGCATGCCGATCTCGCGCGCGGCGGCGATCTGGTCGTCCACCGCGCAGCCATTGCGGAAGACATAGGCGTGGTCGAAGCAGGTGGTGCAGCCCGACAGAGCCAGTTCCGCCAGCCCCACCAGCGTCGCCGTACGCGACGCCTCCGGCGTGCGCGCCGCCCACAGCCGGTAATGCGCGCCAAGCCAGCGGAACAGATTGACGTTCTGCGCCGCCGGCAAGGCGCGGGTCAGCGTCTGGTCGAGATGGTGATGGCAATTCACCAGACCGGGCAGCACCACATGGCCGGAGAGATCGAGCACCTCGTCGGCGCCGGCCGGCAGGTTCGCGCTCGGCCCCACCTCGACGATCATCCCGTCGCGCGCGAACAGCCCGCCGCCGGATATCTCGCGGCGGGCGCCGTCCATGGTGACGAGCACCGTGGCGTTGCGGACGAGGAGCGTCGACATCAGAAGCGCGGCAGGTCGGGGAAGGGCAGCTTGCCGCCCGAGACATGCATGCGGCCCAGCTCGGCGCAGCGGTGCAGCACCGGGAACACCTTGCCGGGGTTGAGCAGCGCGTCGGGATCGAAGGCGCATTTCAGCCGCTGCTGATGGGCGAGGTCGGTCTCGTCGAACATGGAGGGCATGAGGTCGCGCTTTTCCACCCCCACACCGTGCTCGCCGGTGAGCACGCCGCCCACCTCGACGCAGAGCAGCAGAATATCGGCGCCGAAGGCCTCCGCCTTCTCAAGCTGGCCGGGCTGGTTGGCGTCGTAGCAGATCAGCGGGTGCAGATTCCCGTCGCCGGCATGGAAGACATTGCCGCAGCGCAGCCCGTATTTCTCCGACATCTCCTCCATGCGCTTCAGCACCAGCGGCAGCGCCTTGCGCGGAATGGTGCCGTCCATGCAGAGATAATCCGGCGAAATCCGTCCCACGGCGGGGAAGGCGGCCTTGCGCCCGGCCCAGAAGGCGACGCGCTCCTCCTCGCTGGTGGAGGCGCGCAGCGTGAGGCAGCCGAGCGTGCCGGCAATCTCAGCCACGCGCTCGATAAGGTGGTTCACCTCCGCCTCCGGCCCGTCCAGCTCGACGATCAGCAGCGCCTCGACATCGAGCGGGTAGCCGGCGCCGAGAAAGGCCTCGGCGGCATGGACCATCATCTTGTCCATCATCTCCATGCCGCCGGGGATGATGCCGGCGGCGATGATGGCGGCGACGCAGGCGCCCGCCGCCTCCGACGAGGGGAAGCCGACCAGCACGGCACGCGCCGTCTCCGGCTTCTTGAGGATGCGCACCGTGACTTCCGTCACCACGCCGAGCAGGCCTTCCGAGCCGACGATGAGGCCGAGCAGGTCCAGCCCGCCGGAATCGAGATGCTTGCCGCCGAGGCGGATGACCTCGCCCGTGATCAGCACCATCTCGACGCCGAGCACATTGTTCGTCGTCAACCCGTATTTCAGGCAGTGCACCCCGCCGGAATTCTCGCCGACATTGCCGCCAATGGTGCAGGCGATCTGCGAGGACGGGTCGGGCGCGTAATAGAAGCCCTCATGCGCCACCGCCGTGGTGATGCCGAGATTGGTCACGCCCGGCTGGGCGACCACGGTGCGGTTGTCGAAGTCGATGTCGAGGATGCGATTGAACTTGCCCATGCCGAGCAGGATGCCGTCTTCCAGCGGCAGCGCCCCGCCGGACAGCGAGGTGCCCGCCCCGCGCGGCACCACCGGAATGCCGTTAGCATTGGCATAGGCCAGCACCTTCGACACCTGCTCGGTGGTGGAGGGCAGCACGACCACGAGCGGGAGCTGGCGATAGGCCGTCACCCCGTCGCTCTCGAAGGGGCGCATCTCGGCCTCGGCATCGATCACCCCCTCGCCGGGGACGATGGCGCGCAGATCGGCGACGATACGGGCGCGGCGGGCCAGCACATCCGCCTTCGGCGCCGGCATGACGAGACCGGACATGGCACTCCTCCCTGGGAACGTCTGTGAGGCCCCGGCAGCCGACGGCGCGGCGCGGGGCTCTTCCGCTTTCGAGCCATTCTAGGGAAAAGCGCGCCGGCTTCCTATGGTAAAAAAACTAGACCAAGGATGAATATGTCGTGTCCGACCGTCGGCTTCGGTATCGCAGCACGGCCCCCTTGCGCGCGATCAAGGCGGTGCGCACCTCCACCGGATAGGCCAGTGCCCAAGAACGTGCCACAGGCCGGCCGCGCCCGATGCCGGCCGCCGCACACAGGGAGACGCGCATGAACGAGCTCACCGCCCGCACGGAGGATGCCGACACCGGAGCGCTCAGCCGCATCCGCCTGCATCTCGCCCGCTCGAAGGAATTTCCCGAGGGCAGCGCCCGCCATGGCTATGAATTCGTCGCCCCGCTGGACGGCGCGGGCCGCATCGACGCGGAGGCGTGGAAGGGCCAGCGCGCCGCCTGCACCGTCACCCGCTTCTGGGCGAATGAGGCGCCGGAGCATGGGCGGCTGGTGCACCGCGCCGGCGGCGCGGGGGGATCGAGCTGGGTGTTCGACTATGAGGCGGAGGCCAGCGACGATGACGAGACCGGCTATCGCTTCGGCGACCATGCCTTCGTGCCGGGCGAATATGTCTCGCTGCGCGACGAGGAGGGCGAGCTGCACACTTTCGTCGTGTTCTCGGTCGAGCCGGCCTGAGAGCGCCGCATGAACGAAAACGGCGCGGCACCCTCGCGGGCCCGCGCCGTCGTCAGCCGTTCGAAGGCTGTCAGTTGGACGTGCCGGTCCCGGCCGGCGCGGTCGGCACGGCGCTGGGGGCGGAAGCGGTCTCGGCGCCCGCCAGCGGGGCGGCGGTGCCGCTCTGGGTCGCGGGCGCGGCAGCCGGCGTGGTGCCCGGCGCCACGGCGGGGGTCGCCGCCGGCGTCGCGGACGGGCCCGCGGCCGGAGTGGCGGCCGGCGTCGCCGGGGCAGCGGCGGCATCGGCCGGGGCTTCCACCGGCTTCGGCTTCGGCGTGGCGGCCACGGCGCGCGGGCGGGCCGGGCGCTGGATCATGCCCATGACCTTGTTGTGCAGTTCCGGCGCCTTCTCGATGTTGAAATGGCTCAGCGCGCCGGCGCCGGTCAGGTCGATATTCTCCACCTGGCGCCCGGCCACCGGCTTGCCCGAGCCGCCGGCCTGGTAATAATTCACCACCTTGCCGATCTTCGGCGAGGCGGTCATCGGCGTCACCGGATCGAAGGTCACCACGAGGGGAACCGGCACGCCGGCGTCGCTCACCCGGTTGCCCATGGTGACGGCGGCATCCGCGCCGAGCGAATGGCCGATGATGATGACCGGCGTCGGCCGGCGCTTGCCCACCGTGGCCTGCTCGATGGCGAAGCGGGTCAGCGTGTCGAGATCGACATAGGAATGCACGCTGGCGTCGATGCCGCGCGCGCGCATCTTGGCGGCGAGGTCGTCCATGCCGAGCGAGAAGATGTTGGCGAGCCCGCGCAGCAGATAGACCCGGGGCTGGTTCGGGTTGGGCTTCGACTGCGCATGGGCCGGGGCCGGTACGGCCAGGGCGATGGCAAGCACGGCGACGATGGCGAGCCAGCCGGCCCAGACCCGCGAGAACTTCATGTCACACATCCCGAAAACACCGTCTGTCTTCATGCTCTGGGGCCCTGACCCTTGCAAATGGATTCTAGAAACGCTCCGCTTTGCCGGAAGTCTGATGCAGGGACGCAACAGTACCTCCCGTTAAGGCAAGGGGCGCGACGCGGCGCGACGCCGCGGCGCGTCCGCCATCGCCCCCTTGCCAGCGCGCCGCGAGCATGCAACCCACTCGAACGCGCGGAGTTCCCCGGAGCGACGGTACGTCGCTGGGGAGGTGAAGGAGCGAGCTTCGGTGACGACGAACGCGACGGCCCGGGCGGCCGGCAAGACCTTTTACGACCATCCGCTGCGCGCCCCCGTGATGGCGGAACTGCACGCCCGTCCCTTCGTGGCGGTGTCGACGCCCGCGCGCATCCTGCATGTCGCCTTTCTCGTCGACCGCGCCCAGGCGGTGGCGGACCGCGCCGCCTTCGCCAGCCTGTGCATGGCGCGCGGCCAGCCGGCGCCGGACCGCGAGGCCAAGCAGCACCGCGTCGCCTTCGGCCGCTTCGTCGTGCGCTGGGAGCGCCACGCCGAATTCACCACCTATACCTGGGAGCTGCCGGCCGAGGATGTGGTCGAGGGCGGCCTGCCCTTCCAGCCTTCCGCCGCCAGCCTGACCGACGTGCTCACCCAGCTGCCGCAGCCGGGCCCGCTGCTGGTGGCGGTGGATCTGCACCTCGTCACCGATACGGCGGACGCGCTGCCGCTCGACCGGCTGTTCGACCGCACCAGCCTCGCCCGCTCGGATGTCGAGGACGGCTTCGCCGAGATCGCCACCGACTTTCAGCCCGACCCGTCCGGCTTCGTGCGCATTCTGGTGCGCGATCGCGGCATGACTGACGACGCCGCCGGCGCGCTGGTGCAGCGCGTGCTGGAAATCGAGACCTACCGCACGCTGGCGCTGCTCGGCCTGCCGGAGGCGCAGCGCCTCGCCCCCACCGTGGCGCATAGCGAGCAGGAACTCTCCAGCCTCACCGAGCAGATGCGCCAGAGCGAGGGTCTCGCCGCCAATCACAAGCTGCTCGACGCGCTGACCGGCCTCGCCGCCCAGCTGGAAGCGGACGCCGCCGCCTCGCTGTTCCGCTTCGGCGCCACCCGCGCCTATGAGGAAATCGTCAATTCGCGCCTGCGCACCATCGGCGAGCGGCCGATTTCCGGCTATCCCACCTGGCAGCAATTCCTGCTGCGCCGGCTGCAGCCGGCCATGCGCACCTGCCAGGCGATCGAGCAGCGCCAGGCCAATCTGTCGGTCAAGCTCACCAGCGCCGCCAACCTGCTGCGCACCCGGGTCGATGTCGAGCTGGAACAGCAGAACCGCAACCTGCTGCAGAGCATGAACAAGCGCGCGCGCATGCAGCTGCGCCTGCAGCAGACGGTCGAAGGGCTCTCCGTCGCCGCCATCTCCTATTACGTCATCAGCCTGCTGCACTACGCGCTGGAAGGGCTGCACGCCCGCGCCGAGGAAGCCGGGCTGCACTATGATGTGGGCACCGCCACCGCCATCGCCGTGCCCATCGTGGTGCTGGTGATCTGGTCGGTGGTCCGCCGCATCCGTCGCGGCCACGCCGAGGAGAAGAGCTGATTTCGTCCCGCCTCTCGCTCCGGCGGCGCGCCATCTCCTAGATCATTTCACCGTTTCACGGAAACAGTGAAATGATCTAATCCTTTGTTTTATCGCGTTTTCTTCACGCGAACCGGTATCCACTTCGCTCGAAAACGCTCAAAAAAAGCCCCGGTCTCCCGGGGCTTTTTGCTGTCGGCCGCGCTTTTCTATTGCGCGAAGCCGCCGGTGGAGGGCGCCGGAGCGCCGATCCACTGGGTCTGGCTGTTGTCCGGGGCGGGCGCGGGGGCACTGGCCGCCGGGGCCGGCGTGACGGTGCGGGCCGGCGCGGTCGCCGCGGGTGCAGTGGCCGCCGGCGCCGGGGTGGCGGGCGCGCTCTGCACCGTGGTGCTCGGCGCGGCCGGGGCGGTG
>NZ_CBDFNE010000011.1:0-11467 GCF_965249975.1 Ancylobacter sp.
CGCGGATCGTGCCGGCGCCCGAGACGCAGGGCTTGCCCATGCCGCGTGCGACGACGGCGGCGTGGCTGGTCATGCCGCCCCGCGTCGTCAGGATGCCGCGCGCCGCATGCATGCCGTGCACGTCCTCGGGGCTCGTCTCGACGCGGACGAGGATGACCTTGCGACCCTGCGCGCGCGCCGTCTCCGCCTCGTCGGGCGTGAACACGACCGCGCCGCTGGCGGCGCCCGGCGAGGCCGGCAGTCCGCGGGCGAAGATGTCGCCGCGATCCTCCGGATCGATGGTCGGATGCAGCAATTGCTCCAGCGTGCGCGGCTCGATCCGCGCCACCGCCTCGGCGCGGCTGATCAGGCCCTCGCCGGCCATTTCCACGGCAGTGCGCAGTGCCGCGCGGATCGTGCGCTTGGCCGGCCGCACCTGCAGCATCCAGAGCCTTCCGCGCTCGATGGTGAATTCGAGGTCGAGCATGTCGCGATGATGGCGCTCGAGCCGCTCGGCCACACTGGCGAAGGCGGCATAGGCGGAGGGCATCAACTGCTCGAGCGAGGCCGTCTCGGAGCCGGTCTCGCGCCGCGCCCGTTCGGTCAGGTCCTGCGGCGTCCGCGTGCCGGCCACGACGTCCTCGCCCTGCGCATTCGGCAGGAATTCGCCCCAGAGGATCTTCTCGCCGGTCGAGGGATGGCGGGTGAAGGCGACGCCGGTCGCCGAGGTCTCGCCGAGATTGCCGAACACCATGGCCTGCACGGTCACGGCCGTGCCAGCGTCGGTGTCGAGGCCGTTGATGCGGCGATAGGCGACGGCGCGCGGATTGTTCCAGGAGGCGAAGACGGCGCGCACCGCCGCCCAGAGCTGCGCATCGGGCGATTGCGGAAAGGCCTTGTCGGTCTCCTCGATGACGACGCCCTTGAAGATTTCGCAGACCTCCTGCCAGTCGTCGGCGCCGAGCTCGGCGTCGAGCGTCAACCCGCGCGCCAGCTTCAGGTCTTCCAGCCGCTCCTCGAACACCGCATGGTCGAGCCCGAGCACGACATGGCCGAACATCTGGATGAAGCGGCGATAGCTGTCGAAGGCGAAGCGGCGGTCGCCCGAGGCGCGCGCGAGGCCCTCGACCGTCTCGTCGTTGAGGCCGAGATTGAGCACAGTGTCCATCATGCCGGGCATCGAGGCCGCGGCGCCGGAGCGGACAGAGACGAGCAGCGGATCGGCGGCATCGCCAAAGCGGCGGCCGGCGATGCGGCCGATGCCGGCCAGCGCCGCCGCGACATCGGCATCGAGACCGGCGGGAAAGACATGGCCGTTGCGGAGGTAGTGGCGGCCGATCTCGGTGGTCAAGGTGAAGCCGGGCGGAACGGGCAGGCCGAGCGCGCTCATTTCGGCGAGTCCGGCGCCCTTGCCGCCCAAGAGGTCACGGTCGGCGAGGCCGCCCTCGGCAAGACCGCCGCCGAACGCATAGACCCATTTCGCCATCGCGACGCACTCCTTGCGGCGCACCAGCGCCTGGCGCCTAGCTAAATCAAGCTCTTGCTGCATCGCAATACGAATTTAATCGTCTGCGTTCACCGATGCGGCCGGCTGAGCACATAGGCGGCGGCCCCGAGCAGCGCCGCGGCGACGAGAGCGGCGAGCCAGGGCGGCGGGCCGACGAGATAGACGAACATCGCGAAGCCGCCGGCCATGCTGACGACGGTGAATACCTTGGCGGCCACGGGGACGGCGCCGGTCTCGCGCCATTGGACGATCGGCGGACCGAACAGTGGATGGCGGAGTAGCCAGGCTTCGAAGCGCGGCGAGGAGCGCGAGAAGAACCAGGCGGCGAGGATCATGAACACCGTCGTCGGCATCACCGGCAGGAAGAGGCCGACGATGCCGAGCCCGACCATCGCCCAGCCGGCGGCGGCATAGAGCGGGCGCTTCATGCTGCCATTCCGCCGCCCGCCGCTAACGGTCGAGCGCCAGCGAGAACGGATGTCCCTCGAAGGCGTCGTGGCCACGGCCGATCTGCTCGATCGCCTTCACCATGCGGCCGCGGCGCCCGAGAATCTCGTCGGCGAAGCGGACGAGGCGGAGGTTCGGCGTCGCTGAAGCCGAGCCGGCGCGGATGAGCGCGGCGATCTCGGCCTCGTCGCGTTCGGGGCGAAGCGCGCAGACCGTGATGAAGGCCGCCGCCGTCGACCGGCTGATGCCGGCGAAGCAGTGGACGACGATCGGCTTCTCGGCCTTCCAGCTCTCGAGGAAATCGAGCAGCTGCTCGACATGCTCCGGCGCCGGCGGCGTCAGCCCGTCCATCGGCTCGAGGATGTCGTTGAAGCCAAGAAAGAGGTGGCGCTCGGCGGGGATCGCCTGCGGGCGCGGCACCGGCGTCGAGGCGTTGATCAGCGTCACCAGATGACTGGCGCCGGTCTCTGCCACCGTTGCGCCGATCCGGGACAGCGAACAGACGTAGACGCGCGGCATTAGGGGCTCCTGAAGGTCGATCGATGGGCCCGCCGACATGCGGGCCGCCATCCTTCACTCATGTAGTGCGCGCGGCCGCCCGGGTCACCTTGAAAGCGCAGCCGTTCCCATCGCGGCGGCGAGTTCCTCGAAGAGGGAGAGGAAGCGCTGCTGCGCCACCGCCGTCGGCCAGGGATCGAGCGGCAGCTTGCCCGCCTCGATGCCGCGCGGCCGGCCGAAGAATGACGTCGCCTCGGCGCTGCTGAAGCCGGCGAGACGGGTCGCCTCATGGAAGGCGGCGATCTTGTCGGCCGCCTTGATCGCGCGAGAAAGCTCGGCGCGCCGCTCCGCCGGCAGGCCGAAGCGAAGATGGATGGCGGCGAGCAGCCGCGCCTCGACCGCCTTGTATTCGCCCGCGACCAGCGCCTTGAACGGCGAGATCATGTCGCCGATGACATATTCCGGCGCATCGTGCAGCAGCGCCGCCATGCGGTCGGCCGCCGGCATGGCAGGCGCCAGCAGCACGGCGATCTCGACCACCAGCACCGAGTGCTGGGCGACGGAAAAGGCGTGGTCGCCATGCGTCTGGCCGTTCCAGCGCGCTACACGGGCGAGACCATGCGCGATGTCGGTAATCTCGATGTCGAAGGGCGAGGGATCGGCGAGATCGAGCCGCCGGCCGGACAGCATGCGCTGCCAGACGCGCGGGGCAGCGGGAGCGCGGGTCACGCCGCGCCCTCGTCCTCGGCCCCCGCTGGCCAGGTGAAGCTGGCGAAGGGCGGCAGGCGGATCGAAAGCGGCACGCCGCCGGCCGTCGCGGTTGCGCCGCCATCGAGCGCGAGCCGCGTCCGGTCGAGCCGCAGCAGCGCGATCGCCGCGCCGCCGGCGCTGCTGCCGAGCACGCCGAGGGCCTTGCCGCCGGCCTCGACCGCCGTTCCGGCCTCAGGCAGGGCGCCCTCTGCCGTGACCATCACCGCGCGGCGCCGCGCCGTGCCGCGATGCTGCATGCGCGAGACGATCTCCTGGCCGACATAGCAGCCCTTGCGGAAATCAAGCCCGCCGAGATCGTCCATGTCGGCGTCATGCGGGAAGGCCTCGCCGAAGGCGAAGTCGCGGCCACCTTCCGGCACGCCCTCGGATATCCGGTGCGCATGCCAGACCTCGGCCGGCTGCTCGGAGGTGCCGGGCGACGCGGCGTCACTGTCGGCGGGAAGGACGGCGCGGAACCCGAGCGCGGCGAGGCGCGGGTCGGCGGCGAGGGCCACCGCGCCCGGGAGCGCCGGTGGCGCCGCGCCGCCCCAGATGACGGCGACCTTGTGGCTCTCGGCAAGGCTCGTAAGCTCCACCTTCGCCCGCAGCCGGTACAGCGTCATCCGCTTGAGGAAGCTCGCGAATTCGGCGCGCGGCAGGTCGATCAGGAAGCTGTCGCCCTCTTTCAGGATCAGGAAGTCGGCGAGGATCTTGCCCTGCGGCGAGAGCAGCGCGCCAAAGCCGGCGCCGCTCGCGACAACTCGCGCCATGTCGGTGGTGATGATGTTCTGCAGGAAGCTCTCGGCCTCGGGGCCGCCGACGCGGAGCACGGCGCGATCGGGCAGGATGGCGAACGACCCCTCACGCATCGGCATGGTTCCCATGCATTTCGCGAACTTGTGCGGCGGCTGCGGTTTCCTTAAGCCGGGAAAGGTGGTCCGCCGAGGCAGGGGCGGGACACCGGCAAGCGCTGGGGAGGGCGGCCATGAGCAATACCTACGAGCTTCTGTTTCGCAACGGCACCGTCGTCAATCACGACGGCATCGGCACGCCCGACATCGCCGTCAGGGACGGCCGCATCGCCGCCATCGGCGATATCGATCCGCGCCGGGCGGACCGGGTCGTCGACTGCACGGGCCTGCATATATTGCCGGGCGTGATCGACAGCCAGGTGCATTTTCGCGAACCCGGCGCCGAACACAAGGAGAACCTCGAAAGCGGGTCGCGCGCCGCGGTCATGGGCGGCGTCACCGCCGTCTTCGAGATGCCGAACACCAAGCCGACGACGACCAGCGCCGAGGCGCTCGCCGACAAGGTGCAGCGCGCCACGGGCCGCATGCATTGCGACTTCGCCTTCTGGGTCGGCGGCACGCGCGACAATGTCGCCGATATCCCCGATCTCGAACGGCTGCCGGGGGCGGCCGGCATCAAGGTGTTCATCGGCTCCTCGACCGGCGACCTCCTCGTCGAGGACGATGGCGGCATCGAAGCGATCCTCGGCAAGACGCGGCGCCGGGCGGCCTTCCATGCCGAGGACGAGCCGCGCCTCAACGCGCGCAAGCCGCTGCGCGTCGCCGGCGACGCCGCCTCGCATCCGGTCTGGCGCGATGCGACCGCGGCGCTGATGGCGACCGAGCGCCTCGTCGCCATCGCCCGCCGCCAGGGCGCGCGCATCCATGTGCTCCATATTTCGACCGCCGAGGAGATCGCCTTCCTCGCCGGCCACAAGGACGTGGCCACCGCCGAGGCGACGCCGCATCACCTGACGCTCTCCGCCGACGACTATGCCCGCCTCGGCACGCTGCTGCAGATGAACCCGCCGGTGCGCGACAAGGCGCACCAGGCCGGCATCTGGCAGGGCATCGCCAGCGGCGTCATCGATGTGCTCGGCTCCGACCATGCGCCGCACACGCTGGAGGAGAAGGCGAAGCCCTATCCGGACAGCCCCTCCGGCATGACCGGCGTGCAGACGCTGGTCCCGATCATGCTCGACCATGTCAACAATGGCCGCCTGTCGCTGGAGCGGCTGGTCGATCTCTCCTCGGCCGGGCCGGCGCGCATCTTCGGCATCGCCCGCAAGGGCCGCATCGCGGTCGGATACGATGCCGACTTCACCATCGTCGACATGAAGCGCCGCGCCACGATCACCAATCGCTGGATCGCCTCGCGCGCCGCCTGGACGCCCTATGACGGCAAGCGCGTCATCGGCTGGCCGGTCGGCACGATCGTGCGCGGCCGCGAGGTGATGTGGGATGGCGAGCTGGTGACGCCCTCGGCCGGCGCGCCGGTGCTGTTCAGCGAGGCGCTGCCGCGCGGCTGAGCCGCCGTCACGGCGCATCGGCTTCGATCACGACGGACGGCGCCGAGCGCCAATGCGGGCCGTGATAGACGGCCTCGATATTGTTGCCGTCGGGATCGAGCAGGAACGCGGCGTAATAGCCGGGGTGATAGGGCCGCTCGCCCGGCGCGCCGTTGTCCCGCCCGCCCGCCGCGAGGCCGGCCGCATGGAACGCAGCCACGCTCTCGCGGTCCAAGGCCTGGAAGGCGAGGTGGCAGCGCCCGGTCAGCGGCGTGCCGCCCGAGACGGCGAGTTCATCCGCGAAGAAGAAGCCTTCGGCGTCGACAAGGGGGATGCCGAGCGTCGCCAGCACCGCGCCATAGAAGCGCCGGCTGGCAGCGTAATCGGCGCTGACGATCTGGATGTGATCGATGAGCCTGCCACGATGGAATTGCATCTGTCCTCTCCTCCGCTCGAAGAGAACAAATCACGAACAGACTGCGCCGTCAACGGCCGGTTGCGCTGCGACCGGGTTCTCGGAAGGACCTCAGTCGCCGGCCTGGAACTCGGCCCATTTGCCGTCCGGCGTGATGCTGACGCGATAGAAGAGATAGGCGCCGTAGTTCTTCATCTCGTCGAAATCGGAGGCGGTGAGCAGGCGGAACAGCTCCACCATCTGCGCCGGCGACAGCTTGTCGAGCGGATAGCGCGCGAAATAGGGCCAGAGATAGACCTCGTTCGGCGTGCCGACATCGGCATGCACATAGCCGGCCTCGAGCACCTCGCTGAGGATGGCGAGGATCTCGCGTCCATCCGGATCGCCCGAGAGCGACTTCAGATAGGCGATCGGGTCCTTGGTGTCGCCCTCGTCGGCGCCAAGATTGGGCGGATGCGGACCCGATTCGATGATCGGCTTCAGCTTCTCGATGTCGCCGGTCTTGGCGGCGGCGAGGATGTCGTTGCGGAGCTTCTGCACGGCCGGCGGCAGCTTGCTGAAATCATATTCGACGACCGGCGTCGGCTCGTCCGCGGAGGGCGCGGCGCTGGCGGGGCTGTCCGGGGCCGGGCCGCTCGGCGGCGGTCCGTCGGCATCGCCGTCCTCGCTGGCGCCGGGCGGCGCGATGATGCTCTGGGTCGGAACCTGCTTCGCATCCGGGACCGGCTTGACGTCGATCGGGGCGGCCGCGAAGGCCGAGGCGCCCGCCGATAGGACGAGCGCGAGGGTGGCGGTTCCGATCAGCGCTGCCAGACTATGCCCGCGCATGGCGTACTCCCTGATGTTCCGGCCGTATCGGCCGAGCCTGGCCGAGCCAATGCATCGGCACCGCGCAAACATGGCGCTCGTGCCGCTTATCCGATCGGAACAGCAGATTGCGGCAGAACCGGGTTCCGCGACGACGAGGCGGGGCTTTTACTGGATGGTCCGCTGCAGCGAGAATTCGCCGCGGCGAACGCGGTCCGGCAGCGAGACGGTGAGGTCCGCGACGGCGTCTTCGCCATAGGTGAAGATGAGGTCGGACAACGCCGCGAACAGGGCCGCATGCGCCATGATGTCGGTGTCGATGCCCTCGGCCACCGCTTCGTCCCATGCCTCGGTCAGATAAGCGAGAGCGGCCCGCTTCTGCTCGGCGATCTCGAGGCTGTCGAGGTCCTGTTCCATGAGCAGCGTGCCTTCCGTTGACCTGGGATCGATTCGACCTGCAGCGCGATCCGAATCGCCGACGGAAAAAACCTAGCACGCACAGACTCCGAGGGGACAGCTATCCTGAAGAAGGGGTTAATCCAACACTAAGAATCCGGTTAATTTGGTTAACGTGGCGGCGCTGCATCACTGCCGTAGCGGCTGGCCACCGCGCGGGTCAGCGCCGCGCCTTCCGCCCTGTAGCGGTCGATTGCCTCGCGCGCGGCCGGCGTGCAGCGGCGATAGAGCGCGGCAAAGCCCGCATAGCCCTGGTTGAACGCCGCCGTCATCCGCGCCCGGCGCTCGGGCGCCGGCGCCTCGGCCTCGACGAGGGCCTGCATCTGGTCGCGCCACAGGCTGGGCTCGGCCGCGCCGCAGAGCGGCCGGAGATAGTGCAGCGCGCCGAGAATCTCGGAAAGGCGGACGAGCGGCGCATCATAGGGCGCATCGGCGGCTTGGCCGATCGCGGGCGAGGCGAGGGCGGCCACGATCGCAAGGGCGGCACCGCCTCGGCGGACACGGCGACGGATCGAAAGGAAAAGGCTCTGCATGGCCGTCCGGCGCAATGGGGAGGGGCCCCGGTCAGTCGTGGTGCCCGGTCAGTCGTGGCGGGGGATCATGGTCCGGCGTCGCGAGGCGTGCAAGCCGCCGCCGATCAGGCGGGACGGGAGAGGGCGAGGACGCGGAGGAGATCGGGCGTCGTCGGCAGGAGCGCTGCTTCCTCCAGCGTCAGCCAGGCGGCATCGGCCGCGTCGCTCGCTGCGATCGCCTCACCCTCGGCCTCGCCGGCAAAGCTCACGACGATGAAATGGCTCGTCGCCGCCTCGCCGGTGCCGAGGATCATGTCGAGCGTCACGACCGGGCGGAGCGGGCCGGCGGCGAGCCGGGTTTCCTCGAGGAGTTCGCGCCGTGCCGCATCCTCCAGCCGCTCGCCCCATTCGACGCGGCCGCCCGGCAGCGACCAGTGGCCCTCGAAGGGCGGCTTGCCCCGCCGCACGAGCAGGACGCGTCCCGCGCGCCACAGCGCCGTGCTGACGCCGACGCCCGGCTGCCGGGGCCTCGCGACGATCTCGGGCGGAACGGGCGCTTGATGCGGCATCAGGATGGTCCTCACGCGATCAGACGAGACTGGCGCCAAATGGCATCGCTGGGAAGCCGGATTGCGCCTTTGGGGTCGCGCCGCGCCCGATGACGGCCGGCGCGGCGGCTGCTAGACGTGGGGCCGGCCGATGGATGGATGCGATGTGCGGACGCTATGCGCTGGCGATTGAGCCGGCGGACCTCGAACAGGAATTCTCGCTTGTCCGGATCGAGTGGTTTCCGCCGCGCTACAACATCGCGCCGACCCAGCCGATCCTGATCGTGCGCGCCGAAAAGGGCGCCCGCGCCGCCGCCCTGGTGCGGTGGGGCCTGATCCCGTCCTGGGCGAAGGACCCGGCCGGTCTGCCGCTGTTCTTCAATGCCCGCGCCGAGACGGCGGCCGAGAAGCCGGCCTTTCGCGGGCCGTTCCGCCATCGGCGCTGCCTCATCCCGGCGACCGGATTCTATGAATGGAAGCGGGCGGGCGGCCACAAGCAGCCCTTTCTCGCCGAAGGGACGACGCGGCGGATCCTCGCCTTTGCCGGGCTCTGGGAGGAATATGCCGATGCCAACGGCAATCTGCTCGATACGGCGACGATCCTCACCACGTCAGCCAATGCCGACCTCGCGCCGATCCATGACCGGATGCCCGTGGTGATCGATCCGGCCGACTTTGACCTTTGGCTCGGCCTCGCGCCGGCGGACCGCAGGACGGACCTCGCCGACCTGCTGGTGCCGGCCCCGTCTGGCACGTTTCGGCTCATCGCGGTCGATCCGCGCCTCAACAATGCCCGCATCGACGACGCCGCGCTGCAGACGCCGGCCGAGCCCGTGGCGCCCGCCGCCGCAAGGCCCGGCCGCGACGCCCCGCCCGCCGACCGGCAGCTCAAGCTTCTCTAGCGCCACGGCCCTATCGGAACCCCTCGCATGATCCCGTCGCTCGCCGCGCCCGCGCTCGAAGGCTTTCTCCTCGCTGCCAGCCTCATCGTCGCCATCGGCGCCCAGAATGCCTTCGTGCTGCGTCAGGGCCTCGCCCGGCGCCATGTCTTCGCCGTCGCGACCTTTTGCGTCCTCGCCGATGCGACGCTGATCCTCGCCGGGGTCGCCGGGCTCGGCACGCTGGTGCAGCAGTCGCCGCGTCTTCTCACCGTGGTGACGCTGGCCGGATCCGCCTTCCTGTTCGCCTATGGCATGATGGCGCTGAGGCGGGCGCTGCATCCGGGCGGCCTTTCGGCGCGCGGCGCGGCCGAACCGAGGCTCGCCCCGGCGCTGATGACCGTCGCGGCGCTGACCTTCCTCAATCCCCATGTCTATCTCGACACGGTGGTGCTGCTCGGTTCGCTCTCCGCCCGCCATGTCGGCTGGGCTCGGGCCGCCTTTGCCGTCGGCGCCGCATGCGCATCGGCGGTCTGGTTCTATGGTCTTGGCTATGGCGCGCGGTTTCTGGCGCCGCTGTTCGCGCGGCCGGTCGCCTGGCGGGTGCTGGATGGCGTGATCGCGCTGATCATGACGCTGATCGCCGTGTCGCTGCTGCTGCAGCTGACAGGACCGGCCTGAGCGCGGCCGCTGCGGGCGGATGGATGGATGACGCGGGAATCTGGATTTGCGGGAATGAGGACGGGCGCGCGGCCTGCGTCGTCTCAAGTCCTGAAGCGCCACCGCCTTTGGCGCGGCCGTATGCGCGCGGCGTTCTATGACCGCTCTGTCGCGGCCATGACCGTCGGGGCAGGCGCGCGTGCGAAGTCACGCGCTGCGGTGGTCTCGCGGAGTGGCTGGACGTCGCGGTCCGGCTCAGTCCTGTTCGCGGGCGGCGATCGCCATCTGCATCTGCTCCGACCGCGCGGCGGCCTTGGCAGGTGCGGCGCCCGGCTTCTGCTGGCGGATCACCGCCACCAGTTCGGGGTTGCCGAGTTCGCCATATTTCGAGCGCAGGTCGAGCTCCTGCTCACGTTGTGCTTTCGTCGTAAATGTAGAGTGATCTTTTCTGGTCATGATCTTGCTGTTGTCCTTGGCGTACTCACACTGCCGTGCCGATCTTCCGCCGGCTGACACATGCGAATTCCGCATATGATTACCCAATATGGCAGATTCGTGTTTTAGAATTTCGTTAACGACGGACGGCCGGTCCACATGCAATCCGTTGGACTTGAAAGGCGTTTGCTGTTGCCATTTCGACACATGACGCTGCGAGGGTTCTATTGGCGCCGCTCTTGCGGGGCCGCGCGATGATCGGCCGCCTGCCGCGACGGGAGGCGCCTGCCGCGCGTGCCGCGCTGCGTCTCGCCGCCCTGCCGATCCCGCTGTTGCTGCTGGCCGGACTGCTGCACCGGGCGTCGATGATCACGCTGACGCCGCTGATGATCGTCATCGCCCTCGCCTGGCTGTTGGCGGCGCTGGCGCTGGTCGCGGCCGTCATCGCCCTCCGCGCCATCTGGCTGCGCGGCGATCGCGGCGTCGGCGCGGCGGTGGGCGCGCTGGTCCTCGCGCTGATCGTGCTCGCGATCCCGGCTGCCATCGCGGTCGAACTGGTGCGCCTGCCGCGCATCGCCGATGTCTCGACCGACCTCATCGATCCGCCGCTGTTCACGGCGGCGCCGGACCAGGTGGTGATGCGGCCGCTGCCGAACGCGGCCGAGCGCGCGGCGCAGCTTGCCGCCTATCCCGAGATCGTGCCGCGGCACTATCCGCAATCGCCGGAGCGGGTCTACCAGGCGGTGGCGGCGCTGGTTGCGGCGCGCGACTGGCCGGCCACCGACCAGCGCGCGCCGGACAGCGACAACGAGGTCGGCTGGATCGAGGCGCGCGCGGCGACGCCGCTGCTGGCGCTGCCGGCCGACGTCGTCATCCGCATCATCGCCGACGAGACCGGCACGCTGGTCGACATGCGCTCGGCGTCGCGGATCGGCGCGCATGATCTCGGCGACGACGCGCGCCGCATCCGCGGCTTCTTCGAGGATCTCGACACGGCTCTGCAGGGATCGTCGAGACCGACGAGGATGCACGGCCGCAGGCGGAAGCGCCGGCGGACGACGCCCTGCCGCCGCTGCCGCCACCCGCTCCGGTCGTCAGGCGCTGACGGGGCCGTATTCGGCGGAGAGTCCCTCGCCGGAGAGAACGGCGACGCGGCCGCGCGCGACGAGGTCCTCGATATGGGCGAGCACCGACAGGGCCGCTGCGCCATGCAGGACGGCGGGCGTCTCGCGATAGATGACGGCGACGATGGCGGCGATGCTGCGGTCGCCGCGCT
>NZ_CBDFNE010000012.1:0-10888 GCF_965249975.1 Ancylobacter sp.
GCCGGTCGAACCGGCCGGACGCGCCGCCATGGCCGGCTTCCATATTGGTGCGCAGCAGCAGGGGGCGCCGGTCGGTCTTGGTCGCCCGCAGCTTCGCCACCCATTTCGCCGGTTCCCAATAGGTCACGCGCGGGTCGGTAAGTCCCGCCAGGGCGAAGAGGGCGGGGTAGTCCTGCGCCGTCACATTGTCATAGGGCGAATAGGCGCGGATGGTGGCGAAGGCCTCGGCATCGGTGATCGGGTTGCCCCATTCCGGCCATTCCGGCGGGGTGAGCGGCAGCGTGTCGTCGAGCATGGTGTTGAGCACGTCGACGAAAGGCACCTCGGCCACGATGCCGGCGAACAGGTCGGGCCGCATATTCGCCACCGCCCCCATCAGCATGCCGCCGGCCGAGCCGCCATGGGCGACGATGCGGTCCGGCGCCACGATCTTCTCGGCGATCAGGTGTTCGCCGGCGGCGATGAAATCGGTGAAGCTGTTCGTCTTCTTCGCCAGCTTCCCCTCGCGGTACCAGCGCCAGCCCTTCTCCGTGCCGCCGCGTATATGGGCGATGGCGAAGACGAAGCCGCGATCCACCAGCGACAGGCGCGAGACGGAGAAGCTGGCCGGCATGGAGACGCCGTAAGCGCCATAGCCATAGAGCAGGCACGGGGCGCTGCCGTCGAGCGGCGTGTCGGCGGCGTAGAGCAGCGACACCGGCACAAGCTCGCCATCCGCCGCCGGCGCCATCAGCCGCCTTGTGACATAGCGCTTCGGGTCATGGCCGGAGGGCACCTCCTGGCGCTTGCGCAGCACGCGGGCGCGGCTCGCCACATCGTAATCCCACACCTCGGAAGGGGTGGTCATGGAGGAATAGGTGAAGCGGATTTCGGTCTTGTCGAAGCCGAAGCCCGGATCGAAGCCAAGCGAATAGGCCTCCTCGGCGAAGGCGACGGCATGTTCGGCGCCGTCCGCCAGCGCGCGGATGACGAGCCGGGGTAGCCCATCCTCCCGTTCCAGCCGGATGAGATGGCCACGCAGCACGCATACCGACAGCAGCAGGCGGCCGGGCTTGTGCGGAACCAGATCGCGCCAGTGGGCGCGGCCGGGCGTGCCGAGCGGCGCGGCGACGATCTTGAAATCCTCGGCGCCGTCGGCATTGGTCTCGATGATCAGGCTCTCGACCCCGTCGAGCGCGGGATGGTGCTCGACGCCATAGCGCAGGCCGGCCTCGCGCGGCTCGACAAGCACGGGGGCGTCAAGCGGAGCGTCGAGGTCGAGGAGCCAGACTTCGCTGGTGTCGTGGTCGCCGCAGGAGATGAGGCCGAAGCGGCGCGATTGGGTGTGGCCGAGCGAGACGAAGAAGCCCTTGTCCGGCTCCTCATAGACCAGCACATCCTCGGCAGGGTCGGTGCCGAGCCGATGGCGGTAGACGAAGCTCGGGCGATGCTCGGCGTCGCGGCGGATGTAGAAGAGATAGGCGCCATCCGCGCTCCACAGCACGTCGCCGGTGGTCTCGGTGACGCGATCGGGCAGGTCGGTGCCGACGTCGATGTCGCGGATGCGCAGCGTGTAATATTCCGAGCCCGCCTCGTCGGCGGTCCAGGCATAGAGGCGGTGGTCGGGTGACTGCCGGGCGTCGCCGAACTGGAAATAGGCCTTGCCTTCCGCCAGCGCGTCGCCGTCGAGCAGCACGGTTTCCCCGGCGATGGCGCCGGCCGGGCGGCGGCAGATGAGCGGATGCTGGCCGCCTTCGCGGAAGCGGGTGAAATAGGCGAACGGACCATCGGCGGACGGCACCGAGGCGTCGTCCTCCTTGATGCGGCCGCGCATTTCCGCCACCAGCTGGCGCCGCAATTCGGCATGGGGTGCGAGCCACGCCTCGGCGCCGGCGTTCTCGGCCTCCAGCCACTCGCGAATGTCGGGGGCGAGCAGGGCGGGGTCGCGCATCACCTCGCGCCAGTTCTCCGCCCGGAGCCAGGCATAGGGGTCGCTCAGCGTCTGCCCGTGGAACGAGCGGACCAGCGGCGCGTGGGTGGAAGCGGGCCGTGCGGCGGTGTCGGTGCTCACGCCGGCTTTCCTTCGCGCGCCACGTCATCGGCCTCGAAGGCAAGGGCGACACCGTTGATGCAGAAGCGCTGGCGGGTCGGGGGCGGGCCGTCGGGGAAAACATGGCCGAGATGGGCGTCGCAGCTGGCGCACCGCACCTCGACCCGGTGCATGCCGTAGGAATGGTCGTGATAGGCGCTGACCGCCTCTTCATCGACCGGCTGGAAGAAGCTCGGCCAGCCCGTGCCCGATTCGAATTTGGCGTTGGAGCGGAACAGCGGCGCCTCGCAGCACACGCAGCGGTAGACGCCCGGCTCCTTCTGCGCGAGGTGCGGGCCGCTGAAGGCGCACTCGGTGCCGTGGCCGCGCGTGACGCGATACTGCTCCGGCGTGAGCTGGGCACGCCACTCCGCGTCCGACTTCACCACGCGGGGACGGCGAGAGATCTGGTCCATGGGAAAATCCTTGAGGTTTTCCGATGAGATAATCGCTGTGGCGTGCAGCGGCAAGTGTTCTCGCCCTTCACGAAGTTTTGCCCGCCCGATCGCCGGCGGGCTCGGCGCGTCGCCGCGCGCTTACGCTTTGACTGAGCTTGCGACAGGTGGGTGACAGCCTCCGTGGTGTTCCGCATTGCACGCGGCATTGCGCCCCGGCTGCTCGAAAAACCTTGTCGCCGACCGTTTTCAAGTTTATCTGTGTCCTTGTGGTTGCCTGTCGCGCGAATACGTCAAAAAATGACGTATTTTGACGTACAACTATCGTCGTTGTGCCGCGATCGGGGACTGCACGAGAATTCTGCAACTTGAATTGAAGAATGTATCATGAGCGATATCAACGACGCCGACAGCTATATCGAACTCGCCGCCGATATCGTCTCGGCGTATGTGAGCAATAATGCGGTCTCGGCCAATGAACTTGTCACCCTCCTTGCGGAAGTGCACGGTGCTCTGCAGCGCGTGAACAAGGGCGAGGTGGAGACGGTGGTTGAGCCGCTGAAGCCCGCCGTGCCGCCGAAGAAGTCCGTGATGCCCGATTACATCGTGTGTCTGGAGGACGGCAAGAAGTTCAAATCGCTCAAGCGGCATCTGCGCACGCAGTACAACCTCACCCCCGAGGCGTATCGCGAGAAGTGGGGCCTGCCGGCCGACTACCCCATGGTTGCACCCAATTACGCCGCCGCCCGTTCGGCACTGGCGAAGGAAATGGGCCTCGGCCAGCAGCGCCGGCGCAGCACGGCGGGCTGAACCCCGCCGTCGGAGTCCGAATCGACGTGAAAGGCCGTCACCCCGGGTGGCGGCCTTTTTCGTTGCGGGCGAGGGCGGAGGGCCGGGGCGGCGTCTCCAGCTCCGCGAGCAGCCGCGCCAAGGCGGCGTGGCGGGCGGCATCATAGCCGAGGCCCGAGCCGGCCGCGCGTCGCTCGGCGCGCAGCAGGCGCCGCAGCACCGTGCGGCATTCCTCGGTGGCACGCCCGAGAAAGGGCCGTAGCGCCGCGGCCTGGCGGGCGATGACGGCGTCACGCTCCTCGCAGCGCGCGGCGCGGATGCGGCGGCCGGCGGCGGGGCGGTTTGATTCAAGGGGCTGGGACAGGTGGGGGCGCATAGTGAACCTCGCTCTACCAGGGCGAGTATCGCCGGTGGCGGAAGGGTGCGGATAAAAATCCTATGACCTTTCGCCGCTCCTTCTCCGCCTCACAGCCTGACCAGACAGATCCGTTCGCATTGTATGTTCATCTTTTGTTCTTGTCAGGCGGCGAGTCCGATAATAGGCTTTAATTCCTTGATCGGAGATGTCCCATGCCTGTGCCCCCTGCCTTCCCGCCTTCCGTGCGGCCGACCGCCGAGCCGTGTCTGCTCGCGGCCCGGCTCGCCGCGGATGCCACCGCCATTCCGCTGCCGCTCGTGCTGCATCCGCGCCGGCTGGATCGCCGCTGCGCCTCCGCCCGCGCGCTGGCCATGTATCTCGCCCATGTCGGGCTTGGCCTGTCGATGAGTCGCGTGGCGTCCGGTTTCGGCCGGCACCGTTCCACTGTCGCCCATGCCTGCCGCCGCATCGAGGAGCGGCGCGAGAGCGCCGGCTGGGACCGCTGGGTCGCGGCGCTGGAAGAGGATGCGCGGCGCCTGTCGTCCCCCGCGGGCGCCGGCGCGCAACCGGCGGGAGGCACCCATGGCTGAGCGTCATATCGACCATATCGAGGTGGAGATCGACGGTGTGCGCCGCGCCGTCGCCGTCGATCTCGACGAAAGCCCGCTCGGCTGGCTGGCCCGTCGGCGCGGGCGTGACGGCCGCAGCTTCATCGCGCCGGTCCAGCTCATTGCCGGGGAGCGGCTGCGTGCGGACTTCACCCGTGCCGGCATGGCGCCGCGCCTCACCGCCAATTGGGACGCGGTGACGCGCACTGACCGCGCCGGCGGTGGCGCCGGGCTCAACGCCTCCGAGGCCATGCTCGCCGCCCGCCAGCGCGTAGGACGGGCGATGGAGGCGGTGGGGCCGGAATTCTCCGGCCTGCTGGTCGATGTCTGCTGCTTCCTGAAAGGTCTGGAGCAGGTGGAGCAGGAACGCCTCTGGCCCGCGCGCACCGCCAAAGTTGTGCTGGCGCTGGGGCTCGACCGGCTGGCCCGGCACTATGGGCTCAGCGCAGCTGCGCAGGGGCCAGCGCGCGCCCGTACCCGCGCCTGGAGGGCACCGGAGCCACCGGCCGGCAAGGATTAGGCGGCCGCGCCTTCCAGCGCCGCGCGGGCGTCGGCGCGGATGCGCTCGACCATGGAGCGCAGCCCGTTGGAGCGCTGGGGCGTCAGATGGTCCTTGAGGCCGATGCGTGCGAACACGGCGCCGGGATCCGCCGCGAGAATGTCGCGGGCGGTGCGGTCCGAATAGAAGGCGAGCAGGATGGCGACGAGGCCGCGCACGATATGGGCATCCGAATCGCCGTGAAAGGCGAGGCGGAGATCGTCCGCGCCGCCGGCGGGCGCGCTCACCAGCCACACCTGGCTGGCACAGCCCTGAACCTTGAACTGGTCGCTGCGCTGCTCCTCCGGAAAGGGCGGCAGAGCGCGCCCCAGCTCGATGAGGTAGCGGTAGCGGTCGTCCCAATTATCGAGGAGCTCGAAGTCCTCGATGATGCTGTCGATCTTGGATGTCATCACGCGCCTCTCCGGCCGCATATAGGAGCGCGGGGCGGCCGAACGCAATGCGCGCGGGGCCGCTTTGCCGCTCAGGCGGGGCGTTTCGGCGGCAGCGGCACCCCGCCGGATGTCCCGCCAGACGCGGCGGGGGCGGCGGGAGCCGCGCTCGGCGGGGTCGCCGCCGGGGCCGGGCTGGCGGCGCCGGTCCGCTCCGCCGGGGCCATGCCGGCCGGGGGACGCGGGCCCTGCCAGGCCGGGCTGAGATCGTGGGTGGTCAGCGTATCGCCGGCCCGTCCGCCATTGGCGCGGGCGGCCGCCTTGCGCTTTTCCTCCACGATCTGGTCGGAGAGATAGCTCAGCGCGAAGCGGGCGCCGGCCTCGGCCCGCTCGCCGATCAGCTGGATCAGGCTGGCACCGATGGCGCAGGCCTGCGGCTGGCGGCCACAGAAGCCACCCGCATCCGCCGCCGCCGCGCTGGCGGCCGAGAGCGCATCGAAGGCGTTGACCTTCGGGTCGCCGTTGGTCGCCGCCGGTCCGGTGGACGGCGCGTGCGAGGCCGGCCCGCCGACCACGGCGGGCAGCAGCAGGAAAACGACGGTGAGCCAGAAACCGATGCGCAGAAGAAAAAACATGGGCGGTCTCGCGGGAGTCTCATGCGGGAGGATAAAGGCTCCGGGTTGCCCAAGCTGTGTCGAAAAACCGCGAAATTGCGGCTTCGTGGAAAGCCGATGTTAAGCACGCGGCGGGCTTTTAGGGTTCGCTTAAGCCCCGCATGGCACTGTCTCCCCACAGCGCCGCGTGTCCTTCGATTCGGATTTCCAGAACACGGTTCCATGCCCCGTTCCTATGCCAGCGATCTTCTGGTGGACGATATCGACCTCCACGGCGAGCGCGTCGCGGGGCGCCCCTACCGGCAGGGGCGGCGGCGCTCCGACCTGTTCATGCTCGTTCTCGCCGCCGGTGCCAGTGCCGCCGTGCTGTTCAACGCGCTGGCGCTGCAGCAGGGCCGGCCGGGAACCGCCAGCCGGGGCGCGACGGCCGCGCCCGATATCCGCCAGGTCAATACGCCGCGCCCCACCTCAACGTCGCCGGCCGTGACACCCGCCGCACCGCCGGCCGCTTCCGTCGCCGCTCCTGCCGCGCCGATGCCGCTCGACGCCGCGCCCGCCCCGGTGGCGACGCCGGTGCCCCCGGCCAAGCCGGCCGCGCCGCGCGCCGCGCCGGCCGCTGCCCCCGCCGCGCTGATGGCGGAGAAGGCCGCCGCGTCCCCCGCCGACCTGCTGCCGCCGGGCGACGTGCCGGTATCGCCGCGCGTGATGGACATTCAGAAGGCGCTGGCGCGTCTGGGCTATGGTCCGATCCGCATTGACGGCATTTTCGGCGCCGCCACCGAGGAGGCGATCCAGCGCTTCGAGCGCGACCGCCGGCTGCCGGTGACGGGCCAGATGTCCGACCGGGTGATCCGCGAACTGACCGCCGTCTCCGGCTTCACCATCCGGTAAGGTGCCATGCGGCTGAAAAGCGGGATCTTCGTTTCCGCCCTGCTGCGCCGGGCAAATGGCGCCGGCGCCTTCGCGGCCGTGCGCCGGCGCGGGGCGGAAGAGGCGGGCGCGGTGTTCGTCATCGTCGCGACGCAGGATGGCAAGGCCGCGCTCTACGGCCCGGCGCTGCCCTCGCTCGACGCCGCGCCGTCAGAGGAGGGCGTGCGGCTCTTCACCCCGCTCGTGCCACCCGGCAGCCCGGAGAGCGAGGCGGAGGCGCGTATGGCGCGTGAGGCGCGCTATGATTCGGATCTCTGGCTGGTGGAGATCGAGGACCGCGCCGGGCGCTGCTTCCTCGATCTGGCGGCCGACTGAGCGGCTCAGCTTTTCAGCCCATCTCAGCTCTTGCGCTGGCGGCTTTCGGCCGAGGCGGTGGCCGCTGCGGCGGCATAAGGCGCGTTGAAGCTGCGCATGGACGGCGCCTCTTCCGCGCGCTCGCGCTGCGGGCGCCTTCCGGGGCGCCATGAGGCGATCAGATGCTGGGCGCTGGCGAGGGGCAGCTCGTCAAACATTTCCGCCAGCCGCGCCATCTCGCCGGCCGAGCGGCCGGCCACCGGGTGCAGCCGGAACAGCACGCGGGAGAGGATGGCGAAGGACAGGCCGAGGGCGCGGGCGACTACCGCCAGCGCCTGTCCGGTCTCGTCGGCGATGATGCGCGCGGCATTCTCCGGCGTGACATGGAGCGCGCGTTCCATGAGCGATGCGAGGGCGCGCGCATCCTTGGCCTTGGCGGCGTCGAGCAGTTCGTCGATGAAACCGGGCGCCGCTGCCGCCGGCCGTTCGGACAGGGCCAGCGGCGGCAGGGTGACGAGCCGGGCGATGAGGCCGGCGCGCTCCTCCGGCCCGGCGAGGAAGAATTCCGGCACCGGCAGCGAGGCCGGCTCCGTGGCGGGCGCTTCCACCGACGCGGCCTGTGGGGGCACGGCGGGGCGTTCTTCGGCAAGGGGGGCGGGCATTTCCGCCGCCACTTCGCGCGCGTCCTCTGGCGGAGAGACATGGCTGCGGCGATGGGTCAGCTCGGCGAGGCGCTTGGCGAGGGCCGGGGTCACTTCGCGCCGCGCGGCCATGGCGGCGAGGTGGGCGGTGCCGAGCTGCTCGGCCAGTTCGCTGAGATCCTTTTCCCCCAGCACCGGCGACAGGCGCAGGATCGGCCCGGCCAGCGACAGCGGCCCTGCCGCGAGGTGGCGGGCGAGCGCGCGCGGCAGCGCGGGATGGGTGGCAAGCTCGCGCACATGGCGCGCCGCCACTGCGAGATCGACGCCTTCGATCAGGCGGATGGCGAGCGTGGTGAAGCGGGCCTCCGCCGCTTCGCCGGGCACTGGCTGCCGCAGGAATTCGCGCACCAGCAGACGCAACATCGCCGGCCGCGTGTCCTGGAACGGGCGGCGCGCCGTGTCGTGCGCAGGTGTGGGGCCGGAACCGGAAAGAGAGGGCATGGCAGGCGGACAGCTCGCATGTGGCACGTCGCGCCGACCCGAACGGGGGCGCGAAACCAAATTAGCCCGTGAACGTTAGAAAGCCGTTAACCATGCTTGTTCCGTACTGGACCCATGCCGTTTGGCGGGACAGGGGAGGGCGCGATGGGTGCCTTAGTGCCGTTTCCGACAGTGAAGGCGCAGCAGCCGCGCGTGACGCCGCAGGGCCGGCCGGCGGGCCTGAAAGGGCCCTCCGACACGCCGGCAAAGGTGATCATTCTTCCCGTGGTGCAATATGTCCGGCCCCCGGCGCCGGCGGCCGTAGGCGCCGCCTGCGAGCCACGCTGAAGCCACCTGATTCAGGCCGCCGGCGCGCAATTGGCCAGCTGCATGCGCGCGCGGACCTCGTCGCGGGCGCTGCGCTCGCGCACCAGCGCGCGGATGAGCACGATGCCCTCCTCGCTGGGCGATTCGACGATCAGCCGGTCGGCGGCGGTCACTTCGTCGTCTTCCGGCAGCGCCGCGCGCTGCTTGGCGTTCATCAGATCCAGCTCGATGATGGAACGGCCGGCCGAACGGTCATTGATGGCATAAAAGGGCAGGCCGTAGCGGGTGTAGAACGACACCGAGGTGTAGTCTTCGGTTGTCGGCACCCGCACCTTCAGCGGCCCCCCGGCGAGATCGTAAAGGCAGACCGCCGAGATGAAGGCCGGATCGGTGGATGGCAGAACCGCGCCGAGGTCGGAGGGATCCTCGACCGGCACCACTTCGTTCGGACCCGCGATTGCCGCCAAGCGCGCATAGGCGTCGCGTTCGGCGAGATAGGGCAGCACCAGCACGGCGCCAAGATGCACGATGAGGCCGAGCACGAGGCCGGCCAGGGCGGCGAGAATGAAACGGCTCATCGGCGCGGGCTCATGAGCTGCGCTCCCAGGGGCAGTGCTCGGTGACGATGCGGGGCATTTCGGGAGCGTCGCTGGTGCGGTTGGCGAGGCCGACCGCCGTGTCGTAGAGGCGGAAGGCGAGGGTGACGCGGTCGCGGGCCCCGGTGGGCAGCCAGTTGCCGGCGCGCGCCCGTGGCCCCAGCACCACGTCGAGCGTGCCGTCGCGATTCCACACCACCTCCGCGCTGGTGAAGCCGCCGCGCTCGGCGGCATTGTCGATCAGCCTTCCCTGCGCGTCGGTAAGCGTGAGAGTCCAGAAGCGCGCCTGCGGCAGGCTGCCCGAGATGCGGATGTCGCAGCGCCCGTCGAGGGCGCGGCCAGCGGAATCGGTGGCGGCGACGAAGGCGATGCCGTCCGCCAGTTCCAGCGGCAGTTCGCCGGCGCGGGCGAGGGCGGCGCGGGCATAGGGGTCGGCGGTCTCGGTGCCGGCGCGCGGCCAGGTCTCCCACGGGCCCGAGCGCACCAGCCCCGGCCCATAGCCATTGACCGTGGTGACCCAGGTCAGGCCGAGCCCTACGACGGCGCCGATGGCCAGGATCAGGAGGAACAGCAGGGAGCGCACAGGCGGAAGCTCTCCGGTGGAGCGGGGCGCCCATGGATGGGCGCTTGCGGCGGGAAGGTCAATCGCGACGGGTCAGTTGCTTCCCACGAGGCTGGTGCCGGGCGAAGCGGCGGCGCTCGGCCGGGGCGGGGGCGCGGCCGCCGCCTCGCCGAGGCGGGCGGAAAGGTCCATCAGCCGCGCCGCCGAGGCCGGCGACAGCGTCACCGGACGCTGCACGCCGTCGATCTGCAGCGCCGAGGCCTGCGCCGCCGCGCCGTCGAGCACCGGGGCGGGCTGGTTGCCGAGGCCGGGCGTCGGCTTCATCTCGATGCCCTGATGGGCGAAGGCCATCACCTTCTGCCAGGTCATCGCCGGCAGCGAGCCGCCGGTCATCTTGCGGGTGGACTGGTAGTCGTCATTGCCGAACCAGATGGCGCCGACATAATTGCCGGTGAAACCGACGAACCAGGCGTCGCGATAGGCATTGGTGGTGCCGGTTTTGCCCGAGACCTTGGTGCCGGGAATCATGGCGCGCCTGCCCGTGCCGTTTTCCACCACGCTGTTCAGCATCGGGTTGATCATGGCGATGATGTCCGGCGGAATCAGTTCCTTCGGCGTCGGGCCGTTCTGGGCGAAGCTCCATACGGGGTCGCCATTGGGCGTGCGCATCTCGACCACGGCATGCGCGTCGACGGAATAGCCGCCATTGGCAAAGACGGAATAGGCGGTGGCCATGTCCACCACCGTCACCTCGGCGGCGCCGAGCGGCAGGGCGCGCGTGATTTTTAGTTCGGTCTTGAGGCCCATGGAATGGGCGAGATCGACGATGCGCCCGCGGCCGATATTCTCGGCCAGCTTCACCGCCACCGTGTTCAGCGAGCGGGTGAGGGCGTTGATGAGGGTAATGGAGCCGGCATAGGAGCGGCCGTAATTCTGCGGGCACCAATTACCGATGCAGATCGGCCCGTCGACGACGATGGTGCTGGGCTTGTACTTGCCCGTCATCAGCGCCGCCGTGTAGACGAAGGGCTTGAAGGACGAGCCGGGCTGGCGCAGCGCGTCGGTGGCGCGGTTGAACTGGCTTTCGCCATAATCCCGCCCGCCGACCATCGCCCGCACCGCCCCGTTCGGCTCCATCACCACCATGGCCGACTGCTTCGCACCATAGTCCTTGCCGAACTGGCGCAGGCTGTCGCGGATGGCGGTGTCGGCGGCCTTCTGGATGTTGGGATCGAGCGCCGTGCGGACGATGAAGGACCGCTCGGCATAGGTCTTGGGCAGCGTCTCGACGATCTG
>NZ_CBDFNE010000013.1:0-8705 GCF_965249975.1 Ancylobacter sp.
GGTGCTCGAGCGGCCCGACGTGGCCGCGGACCCGGCCTATGCCAGCGGCCGCGAGCGCTCGCAGCGGCGCGAGGTGCTGTTCGCGCTGCTCGGCGAGGCCTTCGCGAAGCAGCCCTGGTCGCACTGGCAGTCGCGCATGCGCGCGGCCGGCGTGCCCTGCGGCCAGGTGCGCTCCGTCGGCGAGGCCATCCGCTCGCCCGAGGCGCGCGAGCGCCGGCTGGTGACGCGCATCCCGCATCCGCAGGTGGGCTGGGTGCCGAACATGGCGCTGCCGATCCGCTACTCGCGCACGCCGATCGCCGACCCGGTGGCCGCGCCCACCGTCGGCCAGCACACGCAGGAGGTGCTGCGCGAGGCGCTGGGCTACGACGAGCAGCGCTTCGCGGCGCTCGCGCGCGCCGGCGCCTTCGGCCCGCCCGCCGAGCGGCACGAACCCGCCGGCACGCCGGCATGACCACCCGCACACTGCGCGGCCGGGTCGCCGTGGTCGGCATCGGCGAGACGACCTACTACCGCCACGGCCAGTCGCCCGACGCGGAGTTCAAGCTCGCGCTCAAGGCCATCCTCGCCGCCTGCACCGACGCAGGCCTCGATCCGCGCGAGATCGACGGCTTCGCGTCGTACAGCGACGACCGCAGCGAGGCCTCGCGGCTGGCGGCCGCGCTGGGCATCCACCGCCTGCGCTCGGCCACCATGCAGTGGGGCGGCGGTGGTGGCGGCTGCGCGGCGGCGGTGGCCAATGGCGCGGCCGCCATCGCGGCCGGGCTGGCCGACTGCGTGGTCGTGTTCCGCGCGCTCGCGCAGGGCCAGCACGGGCGCTTCGGCCAGGGTCGGCGGCATCGACACCATCTCCGGCGAGAAGGCCTACCTGATGCCCCATGGCGTGCTCTCGCCGCCGCAGCGCTTCGCTATGCGCGTGCGCCGCTTCATGCACGAGCACGGCGTGCAACAGGAGGCGCTGCGTGCCATCGCACTCGCCTCCTACCACCATGCGCAGGCCAATCCGCGCGCCGTGATGCACGGCAAGCCGCTCGACGCCGCGAAGTACGACGCCTCGCGCTGGATCGCCGAGCCCCTTCCACCTGTACGACTGCTGCATGGAGAACGACGGCGCCGCCGCCATCGTGCTGGTGGCGGCCGAGCGCGCGAAGGACTTCGCGCACAAGCCCGCCTACCTGCTCGGCGCGGCCTCGGGCTCGGGCTTTCGCGCCGGCGCCCATCCGCACAATGCGCCGCGCTATGCGAGCGCGGGCTTCGACACCGTGGCCCCCGACCTCTATGCCATGGCCGGCATCGCGCCGGCCGACGTGGGCGTGGTGCAGAGTTACGAGAACTTCACCGGCGGCGTGGCGATGGCATTGGCCGAGCACGGCTTCTTCGAACCCGGCGAGGCCAACGACTTCCTCACACTCGAGAACCTCGTCGCCCCCACGGGCCGGCTGCCGCTCAACACCAGTGGCGGCAACCTCGCCGAGTGCTACATGCACGGCTTCGAGCTGGTGCTCGAGGCGGTGCGCCAGGTGCGCGGCAGCTCGACCAGCCAGGCGGCGCGCAGCGACGTGGCGCTGGTGATCGGCGGCCCCATGGTCACGCCCGCGAGCGACCTGCTGCTGGCATCGGAGAACGTGCTTGTGAACGACACGAACGACGAGAAACGCTACCTGCCCGCGGGCCTGCCGATCCCCGTTTCGGAGCCCGACGGATTGTCCGAACCCTATTGGCAAGGCCTGCGCGAGGGTGTCTTGCGCGTGCAGCGCTGCACGCACTGCGGCACCTGGCAGTTCGGCCCCGAGTGGATCTGCCACGGCTGCCATGCCTTCGATCCCGCCTGGGTGGACGTCGTGCCGCGCGGCCGCATCTTCAGCTGGGAACGCGTCTGGCATCCGGCGCATGCGGCGCTCAAGGACCACGGCCCCTACCTCGTGGTGCTGGTCGAGCTGCCCCGGGGCCGGCAATGTGCGCATGGTCGGCAACCTGCTCGGCGATCCGATGCAGGCGGTGGAGATCGGCGCCGAGGTCGAGGGCGTGTTCGAACGCCATCCGGATGCGAAGCCGCCGTATGCGCTGCTGCAGTGGCGGCGTGCCTGAGCCCGCGCGCACCGGCGCTCAGGAGGCGGACACCTGCGACCTGCTCGTGATCGGCGCCGGCGCGGGCGGCATGAGCGCCGCGCTTTCGGGCGCGCTCATGGGCCTCGACGTGGTGCTGTGCGAGGCCGGCGAACAGGTCGGCGGCACCGCCGCCACCTCGGCCGGCACGCTGTGGGTGCCCGGCAATGCGCAGGGCGCGGCGGCGGGCTTCGCCGACTCGGCCGCCGAGGCAGCGCGCTATCTCGACGCGATCCTCGGCGAGGACGATCCGCGCGGGCTGCGCGCCGCCTATCTCGCGAGTGCTCCCGAGGCGATCGCCTTCCTCGAAGCGCATTCGGAACTGCGCTTCGCCTCGGCCGGCCGCCACCCCGACTACCTCGCGCTGCCCGGCGCGGCCGTGGCGGGACGCGCGCTCTCGCCGCTGCCCTTCGACGGCCGGCGGCTGGGCCGCGACTTCGAACGCATCCGCGCGCCGATGCCCGAGTTCATGGTGCTCGGCGGCATGATGGCCAACAAGGCCGACGTGCAGGCCCTGGCCTACCGCTGGCGCAGCGTCGCGAACTTCCGCCATGCCGCGCGGCTGGTGCTGCGCCATGCGCGCGACCGGCTCACGTATGCGCGGGGCACGCGCCTGGTGCTGGGCAATGCCCTCGTCGCGCGGCTGTACTTCAGCCTGCGGCTGGCCGGCGTGCCGGTGCGCTTCGGCATGCGGCTGCGGCAACTCGATATCTCGGCGGGCTGCGTCACGGGCGGCGTGTTCGAACACGAGGGATCGACGCGGCGCATCGCGAGCCGCCTCGGCGTGGTGCTCGCCACCGGCGGTGTCGGCCATCATGCGGCGTTGCGCGCCCAGCTGGCGCCGGCCAGCGTGTCTCCGCGCACGCTGCGGCCGCAGTCCTTCGAAGGCAACCGCGGCGAGGGCCTCGATGCCGCGCTGCGCGCCGGCGCGCGGCTCGAACGCCATCGGGGCGACTTCTTCTGGCAGCCCGTTTCGCTGGCACCGCGCGCCGGCGGTGAACCCGGGCTCTTTCCGCACCTGTACCTCGACCGCGCCAAGCCCGGGCTGATCGCCGTCGATGCCGACGGGCGCCGCTTCGTCGACGAGAGCGCCTCGTACCACCACTTCGTCGAAGCCCTGCTCGCGCGCATGCGCCCCGGCGCATCGACGCCGCCGGCCTGGCTGGTCTGCGACGCGGCCTTCGTGCGCGCCTACGGCCTCGGCACAATCCCGCCCGGCACGCGCGCGAGCGCGCTGCGGCGGCACGAGGCATCGGGCTATCTCGTGCTCGCGCACGACATCGACGCACTGGCCACACGGCTGGGCATCGATGCACGCACGCTCGCCGCCACCATCGCGCGCCACAACCGCCATGCCGAAGCCGGCGAGGACCCGGACTTCGGCAAGGGAAGCACCGAGCTCGGCCGCTTCAACGGCGATGCGGCGCATGCGCCGAACCCCTGTCTCGGCCCGATCGCGCAGCCGCCGTTCTGCGCGCTGGCGGTCTGGCCCGGCGAAGCCGCATCGAGCTCGGGTCTCGCCACCGATGCCGACGGCGCCGTGCTCGACCCGGACGGGCAGCCCATCGCGGGCCTCTATGCCTGCGGCAACGACATGGCCTCGATCATGCGCGGCGCCTATCCGGGCCCGGGCATCACGCTCGGGCCCGCGATCGTGTTCGGCTGGCGCATCGCTCGGCATGCAACACGACGCAACCCCCACACACCTTCCTCCCCACGATGAATCCCACCTCCACTCCCCGCGAGGCCAGCGGCCCGCTCGCCGGCCTGCGCGTGATCGAATTCGCCGGCCTCGGGCCCGCGCCCTTCGCCTGCATGCTGCTGTCGGACATGGGCGCCGACGTGATCACCATCGACCGCCCCGCGCGCCGACTCGGCGACCGCAGCGACATCACGGGCCGCGGCCGCACCGTGGTGCTGGCCGACCTCAAGGACCCGGGCTCGCGCGAGGAGGTGCTGGGCCTGCTGGCGCGTGCCGACGTGCTGGTCGAGGGCTTCCGGCCCGGCGTGATGGAGCGCCTGGGCCTGGGCCCCGACGAGGTGCTGCGGCGCAATCCGCGGCTGGTCTACGGCCGCATGACCGGCTGGGGCCAGCACGGCCCGCTCGCGCAGGCCGCGGGCCACGACATCAACTACATCGCGCTGACCGGCGCGCTGCATGCCATCGGCCCGGCCGGCGGGGCGCCGGTGCCGCCGCTGAACCTCGTGGGCGACTACGGCGGCGGCAGCCTCTACCTCGTCGTCGGCCTCCTGGCCGCGCTGCTAGAAAGCCGGCGCTCGGGACAGGGCCAGGTGGTCGACGCGGCCATCGTCGACGGCGTGAACTCGCTGATGAGCCTGTTCGCCACCAGCGCGATGCGCGGCACCTTCCGCGAGGAACGCGGCACCAACGCGCTCGACGGCGGCGCGCCCTACTACGGCAGCTACGCCACCGGCGACGGCCGCCATGTCTGCATCGGGCCGATCGAACCGCAGTTCTTCGCCGAACTGTGCGAACGCCTGGGCGTCGACCCCGCGCTGCGCGACGCGCAGCACGACCGCGCGCGCTGGCCCGCGCTGCGCGCCGAGTTCGAGCGGCTGTTCCGCACGCGCAGCCGCGACGAATGGACCGCGCTGTTCGACGGCAGCGATGCCTGCGTCGCGCCCGTGCTCGCGCTGAGCGAGGCGTCCGCGCATCCGCACCAAAGTGCGCGCGAGGCCTTCGTCGATGTGGAAGGCGTGCTGCAGCCGGCACCGGCGCCGCGTTTCTCGCGCACGCCGTCGCAAATCCAGGGGCCGGCGGCGCGCGAGGCGACGCCGGCTGCGGAGGTACTGGCGCGCTGGGACTGAGCGGGCCGTCGGCGCTTCATCCCTCGCCGAGCCAGGCGAGCAGGTCCGCCACCGGATCGATCACCTGCCGCATGCCGGCATCGCGCAGCCCCGCGGCAAGCGCCAGACCGACCACGCCGACCACGAAGACCGGCTGCCGTCCGCCGAAGCCCTCGCAGCGCTCGCGCAGCGCATCCAGCGCGATCTCGGGCTGCGCGGCGATGACGGCCGGCGCGAGATCGATCACCTGCCAGCCGTCGATCGTGCCCGCATGGCCGGTCGCCTCGAAGGCGGCCTCGTAGAGCGCCGTCATGCCGCGGTCGAAGGTCACGATGTCGAGCCGGTGGCCGAGCTTGCGGTGCAGCGCCAGCACGCTGCGCGTGAAACCATGGGCCGCATCGCCGAAGCGCTCGCGCACGATCTCGTAGCCCGTGTCGACCGACGACATCGCCACCACCCGGTCGAAGCCCTCGCTCAGGCCCGGCAGCGCGCACGCCAGCGCCGCCTCGGCCCGCGCGTTGTCGGCGGCGGAGCCGATGATCCGTGGCGCCGCCTCGACCTCGGCGGCGGCCCAGCACCCGGACGGCCAGCCGCCGCGCGCGATGTGGCGCCGCAGCGTGGCCGTGATCTCGCGGCTCGAGTTCGGATTGAGGAACAGCGTCCTCGCCGTCATGGCGTGGCCGGAAAGCGATGCCGCCAGAACTGCGCGATGTCGCGCCGCCGGCAGAACCAGACATCGGGGAATTCGGAAGCCGCGAGCAGGAACTCGCGCAGCGCCTCCGTGCGCCCGGGCCGCCCGGCCAGGCGCAGGTGCAGGCCGATCGACATCATCGACGCCTGCCGGCGGCCCTCGCGCCGCAGGCAGGCGAGCGTGCGCCGCAGGTGGTCGGTGAAGTCGTCGGGCGTGTCGAAGCCCGGCGCCGAGGCGAAGCGCATGTCGTTGCAGTCGAAGCTGTAGGGCAGCACCAGGTGCGGCTTGTCGCCGACCCGCGTCCAGTACGGCAGGTCGTCGTTGTAGGCATCCGAGTCGTACTGCAGTCCCTGCTCGACGGCGAGCGCGCGCGTGTGTGGGCTGACGCGGCCCGTGTACCAGCCGACCGGGCGTTCGCCGCACAGGCGCTCGAGCACGTCGAGCGAACGAACCATGTGCGCGCGCTCGGTCGCCTCGGGCACCTCGTCGTAGTCGATCCATCGCGCGCCGTGCGAGACCACCTCGTGTCCGGCCTCGACGATCGATCGCGCGGCCTCGGGATGCTTCTCGAGCGCGCCCGACACCGCGAAGTAGGTGGCCGGCACCCGGCATTCGGCGAGCAGGTCGAGGATGCGCCAATGGCCGGCCCGGCTGCCGTATTCGTAGTGCGACTCCACCACCAGGTTGCGGCGCCCGGCGCGCGCCGTCGCGCCCGACACGTCGCTGTTGAGCACCTCCGAAAAGGTATCGCCCTCGAGCACGCAGTTCTCCGCGCCCTCCTCGTAGTTGACGACCACGCTGAGCGCGACGCGGCGCCCGCCCGGCCATTCGAAGTCCGGACGCACGCGCCCGTAGCCGATGAAGTCGCGCACCGCCTCGCTCATCGCTGCACCTTCGCCTTCGCCACGCACACCCCGATCAGCAGCAGGCCGAGGGTGCAGTAGATCGAGATCGACAGCGGGCTGTCGAAACGGTCGAGCAGCCAGACGCAGATGCTGGGCGCGAGCGCGCCGCCGAACACGCCCGCGAGCTGGAAGCCCAGCGATGCGCCCGTGCACCGCACCCTGGACTCGAACATGTCGGGGATGAAGGCCGCGAGCGGCGCCCACAGCGAAGCCTGGCAGACCATGCCGATCACCGAGGCCAGCACCACCAGCGAGGGATTGCGCGTCTCCAGCAGCGGAAAGTACGCGAACGACCAGACGATCGAGGCGGCCACGCCGAGCAGCAACATCGGCTTGCGGCCGAAGCGGTCGGACAGCGCGCCGAACAGCGGGATCGCGACCACGCCGACCGCCGCGCCCCACAGCACGGCGTTCAAGGCCACCTGCCGCGGCAGGCCGAGCCGGTTCGGCACGTAGATCAAGAGCAGCAGCGAGAACACGTACCAGATGACGCCCTCGCCGGCCCGCACCCCGATCGCCAGCAGCACCTGGCGCCAGTGCTTGCGCAGCGTCTCGGCCAGCGGCGCCTCGGCCTTGTGGGCGCTCTTCTCGAGGCTCCTGAAGACCGGGGATTCCTCGATCGTGCGGCGGATGAAGTAGCCGATGCCCACCAGGAGGATGCTCGCGAGGAAGGGCACGCGCCAGCCCCAGTCCATGAACTGCGCGTCGGTGGTGACCGTGTTCATGAAGCCGAACATCGCGTTGGCGATCAGCACGCCGATCGGGCTCGCGACCTGCACCAGGCTGCCGTAGAAGCCGCGGCGGCGCCCGCTGGCATCGAACTCGTTGACCATCAGGGCCGCGCCGCCCCACTCGCCGCCCAGCGCGAGCCCTTGCGCGAAGCGCAGCAGCGCCAGCAGCAGCGGCGCGAGCAGCCCGACGTGCTCGTAGGTCGGCAGCAGCCCGATCAGGAAGGTCGACAGGCCCATGACCAGCAAGGTCGAGACCAGCACGAAGCGCCGCCCGAGCTTGTCGCCCAGCGAGCCGAAGATCGCGGCGCCCACCGGCCGCGCGACGAAGGCGATGCCGTACGACAGCAGCGACAGGATGGTCGCGACGAAGGGATCGGTCTGCGGGAAGAACAGCTTCGGAAACACCAGCGCCGCCGCCGTGCCGAACACGAAGTGGTCGTAGAACTCCAGCGTGGTGCCGACCAGGCTCGCGGCGGCGACGCGCCGCGGACTGGTCGAGGATGCGGGCCGGTCTTCGGCGCGCGGGGCCGTGTTCGCCGTGGCGGATGTCGTCATGGGGGATGCTCCTGATCGATGGACGGCGCCATTGCAGCACCGGCTCAATGCTTGGACAATCAGAATGATCCGAACGATTATTCGCCAAATATGAATATTACGCTGCGCCAGATCCGCGCCTTCCTCGCGGTGGCCGAGGTCGGGGCCTTCGCCCGCGCGGCCGAGCGCATGCACCTGTCGCCCTCCGCGTTGTCCACGCTGGTCAAGGAACTCGAGGAGCAGATCGGCCTGCGGCTGTTCTACCGCAGCACGCGCGTGGTCCAGCTGACCGAGGCCGGCGCCGAGTTCCTGCCGCTGGCGCGCAAGGCGCTCGAGGACCTCGAGGCCGCTGTCGCCGGATCGCGCGCGCTGGCCGAGGTCAAGCGTGGCCGGGTCACGGTGGCCGCCTCCATCGTGATCGCCGCCACGCTGCTGCCCTGGGTGATCCAGTCGTTCCAGCAGCGCCATCCGGGTATCCAGTGCATCCTCAAGGACGGCTTCGAGGAGACCATCCGCGACCAGGTGCGCCGCGGCGAGGTCGACCTCGGCGTCGGCACGCTGGTCGAAGGCGAGCCGGGGCTGACGGAGGTCACGCTCTACCAGGACCATCTGGTGGCGCTGGTGCCCGATGGCCATCCGCTCGCAGAGCGCGGCGCCGTCACCTGGCGCGAGCTGGCCAGGCATCCGCTGATCAGCCTGTCCGACCAGAGCCCGTCGCGCGCACTGGCCGACGCGGCCTTCGATTCGGTCGGCCTGCGGCCGGTGCCCGCGCATGTCGCGACCTTCTCCTCCACGCTGATCAGCATGGTGGCCGCGGGCATGGGCGTAGCCGCGCTGCCGGTCAACGTGCGCCAGCTCTCGCGCCGCACCGGCGTGCAGACGCGGATGCTGGTGCGGCCGACGGTCAAGCGGAACATGGGCGTCTATTCG